>NZ_JAFBED010000025.1 GCF_016908565.1 Sutcliffiella tianshenii | reverse complement strand
AAGCAAAAGGAAATCTCATCTTGAGGGGGGCTTCATGCTTAGATGCTTTCAGCACTTATCCCGTCCGCACGTAGCTACCCAGCTATGCCTTTGGCAAGACAACTGGTACACCAGCGGTGCGTCCATCCCGGTCCTCTCGTACTAAGGACAGCTCCTCTCAAATTTCCTGCGCCCACGACGGATAGGGACCGAACTGTCTCACGACGTTCTGAACCCAGCTCGCGTACCGCTTTAATGGGCGAACAGCCCAACCCTTGGGACCGACTACAGCCCCAGGATGCGATGAGCCGACATCGAGGTGCCAAACCTCCCCGTCGATGTGGACTCTTGGGGGAGATAAGCCTGTTATCCCCGGGGTAGCTTTTATCCGTTGAGCGATGGCCCTTCCATGCGGAACCACCGGATCACTAAGCCCGACTTTCGTCCCTGCTCGACTTGTAGGTCTCGCAGTCAAGCTCCCTTGTGCCTTTACACTCTGCGAATGATTTCCAACCATTCTGAGGGAACCTTTGGGCGCCTCCGTTACTCTTTAGGAGGCGACCGCCCCAGTCAAACTGCCCACCTGACACTGTCTCCCAGCCCGATAAGGGCTGCGGGTTAGAATTTCAATACAGCCAGGGTAGTATCCCACCGACGCCTCCACCGAAGCTAGCGCTCCGGCTTCTCAGGCTCCTACCTATCCTGTACAAGCTGTACCAAAATTCAATATCAGGCTACAGTAAAGCTCCACGGGGTCTTTCCGTCCTGTCGCGGGTAACCTGCATCTTCACAGGTACTATAATTTCACCGAGTCTCTGGTTGAGACAGTGCCCAGATCGTTACGCCTTTCGTGCGGGTCGGAACTTACCCGACAAGGAATTTCGCTACCTTAGGACCGTTATAGTTACGGCCGCCGTTTACTGGGGCTTCGGTTCAAAGCTTCGCTTGCGCTAACCTCTCCCCTTAACCTTCCAGCACCGGGCAGGCGTCAGCCCCTATACTTCGCCTTACGGCTTCGCAGAGACCTGTGTTTTTGCTAAACAGTCGCCTGGGCCTATTCACTGCGGCTCTCTCGGGCTTTAACACCCTAACAGAGCACCCCTTCTCCCGAAGTTACGGGGTCATTTTGCCGAGTTCCTTAACCAGAGTTCTCTCGCTCACCTTAGGATTCTCTCCTCGCCTACCTGTGTCGGTTTGCGGTACGGGCACCATACTCCTCGCTAGAGGCTTTTCTTGGCAGTGTGAAATCAGGAACTTCGGTACTATATTTCCCTCGCTGTCACAGCTCAGCCTTA
>NZ_JAFBED010000024.1 GCF_016908565.1 Sutcliffiella tianshenii | reverse complement strand
AGTGTACTGAACCCTTAAAATTGGACACTTGTTTTCTAAGCGGCTTGCTCAAAACTAGCCCGATAAGCTACCGGACTTTTACGCTTTAATCTTGATTTAATTCTCAGGTGGTTGTAATAATGGATGTACTCTTCGAGCTCATCCTTAAAATGGTCGATGCTATCAAATTCTTGTAAGTACAATAATTCGGATTTCATGATACCGAAAAAGTTCTCCATTACTGCGTTGTCATAACAGTTGCCTTTTCTAGACATACTCTGGGTAATGTTATTTTCCTTTAAAGTCCTTTGGTATTTAGGCATTCTGTAATGCCAACCCTGGTCTGAGTGAAGTAAGAGATCATCACCTTCACTTATGCGTTCAAAGCCTTGGGTTAACATCGTTTCTACTAGATCAAACGTTGGTCTCGATTGAAGTGTATACGTAATAATTTCACCGTTAAACAAGTCCAATATAGGCGAGAGATATAATTTCTGCCCGAACAACTTAAACTCTGTAACGTCGGTGACCCATTTTTGATTTGGTCTGTCGGCCTTGAAATTGCGATTTAGGATGTTTGGCGCAGCTTTCCCGACTTCTCCTGTATAAGACTTATACTTCTTCATCCGAACGATGCATTGAAGTCCTAGGTCTCTCATAATACGATACACTTTCTTTTTATTAATTTTATGGCCTTTTGCCTGTAGAACATCTGTAATACGACGATATCCAAAGCGGCCTTTATGTTTACGGTAAATGAATTGAATCCGTCTTTTCCACTTACGATCAGGGTCGGTTTGTTCCCATGTTTGAACAAGGAAGTAGTAGGTACTTCTAGACATCTTAGCTACCTTCACCAATTGATTAACAGGAAATGCATGCCTTAGTTCATATATTACTTTCGCTTTGATTTCTTTGGTGACTTTTCTTCCTGAACTAAGGCTCTCAGCTTTTTTAGATACGCATTCTCCATACGAAGGTATTCTAATTCTTTTTTCATCTCTTCCATAGATGGATTGATGGCTTTGTCTTCATTAGTTTTATTATTTTTGGAAGTCATAGTAGATGGCCTCTTTTCTTTTGGATTAAAGGCGGCATCTCCCCATGTCTCCCATTTAATTTTCCACCTACGAACCATACAAGGGTCTGGGATGTGGAAAATCGCCGATGCCTCTCGAACCGAATAATTCGAATCCTTTATAAATTGAATTACCCTCAGTTTAAAGGCTGGAGAATATTTTGTATAGGGAAAGGAAAATGCTTGTTCACCATGATGTTTGACCAACATCACCCAGTAACGGAGAACGGAGTGATCTACTCCAACCTCCTTAGCCAACTCTCGATAACTTACTAAATTATTTATATAACGTTGTACAGCTTGATGTTTTACTTCTCGTGTAAATTTAGTCAACTGAAGTACACCTCCTATTGTTAGGTGTGTGTCCAACAAAAGGGGTGCACTTCT
>NZ_JAFBED010000023.1 GCF_016908565.1 Sutcliffiella tianshenii | reverse complement strand
AGTCAAGTCCTGATTATTGTGTAAAATTGCAGGCAATGATTTCAACCCTATTATTTTTTTGGCGAAGCTTCCATGGACTTTTTTCTTCAAATCTGGGGAGGGATGTCAAAGGCTTTTCACTTTGACATCCCTTCCCAGATTTGAAATCATCCATAATGGAAGTGAAGCTAAAAAGATTATGGTCTATCTACTAAGAAGTGTTTTTCTCTTCGAATAGATGGTTTCCTGATAGTACATCAGAACAGCACCAACTAAACGATAAGCAGATTGGGTATTCGGAAAAATACGAATTACCCTTTCTCTTCTGCGAATCTCTTGGTTTAATCGTTCTAAAGAGTTTGTGCTTCGAATGTGGCACCTGATATTTTGTGGAAAGCTCATATATTGAATGGTATCTTCGAAACCATCTTCAAAAATGGCAAGGGCTTTTTCAAACTTCGGTTCTGACCCAAACTGGCTCATCAATTCATCTTTAAATTGGCGAACATCCTCAATCGTGACAGCATCAAAGACTCGTTTAATCATTGTGCGGATCTCAGTGGTATTCTTCTTAGGGAGTTTATTGATAATATTCCGTTTAAAATGAACATTACACCTTTGCCAGGCAGTTCCTATAAATTCGCGTTGGATTG
The DNA here is from genome assembly GCF_016908565.1 of Sutcliffiella tianshenii. GTDB lineage: Bacteria > Bacillota > Bacilli > Bacillales > Bacillaceae_I > Sutcliffiella_A > Sutcliffiella_A tianshenii. The sequence continues at coordinate 819 of NZ_JAFBED010000023.1, read as the reverse complement.
CACTCTGGAGTCCTTGATGGGCATCAGAAATAACCAGTTTTGGAGACTGAAGACCACGTGACTTGAGTAGTTGAAAGAAACGGCTCCAGCTTTCGAAACTTTCAACATGGTCAACACTCAAACCAAGTATTACGCGTGTGTTTTTCTCTGTAATTGCCGTCGCAACATAAACAGCTTTTGAGACAACACGGTGGTGCTCACGTACCTTAATATACATCGCATCCACAAAGAGAAAAGGGTAATACGTTGTATTCAAGGGCCGCGTGGCCCATTCGTTAACGATAGGGTCAAGCTTCTGCGTAAGTGAAGAGATAAACGATTTGGATACATTTTTACCACAAAGCTGTTCTACAATATTGGTCACTTTCCGAGTGGAAACTCCATTAATGACCATCTCTAACATGGAGAGGACCAAAGCTTGGTCACACCGGGCATACTTTTCAAAAACAGAAGTGGAGAATTCCCCATTACGTGTTCGTGGAACCTTCAGCGTTATGTTGCCGATGCTCATCAATAGTTCGCGATCGTAGTAACCGTTTCGGTAGTCGCGGCGCTCAACAGCACGTTCATATGGTGCAGCATGTAAAAATTCATCCCTTTCCTTTTCCATAAACTCGTTCAACACCAATACAATAGCTGATTTTATCACCATATCAAGATTGGAATTCATAATAGCTTCTTTTAATACATCAACATTCAGGTTAAACTGTAATTGAGTCATCTTTATTCCTCTTTTCATTGTTTATCGTGGTTGAAAACAGTGTTGCCAAGAGTGAATAAAATGACTCTTTCTTTTTACACAATTATATGGACTTAATC
>NZ_JAFBED010000022.1 GCF_016908565.1 Sutcliffiella tianshenii | reverse complement strand
GAGAAGCGGATTTGCCTACTTCTCAGCCTTGCTGCTTAGACGCACATATCCAACAGTGCGCTTACCCTATCCTTCTGCGTCCCCCCATTGCTCAAACGGAGTGGAGGTGGTACAGGAATATCAACCTGTTATCCATCGCCTACGCCTTTCGGCCTCGGCTTAGGTCCCGACTAACCCTGAGCGGACGAGCCTTCCTCAGGAAACCTTAGGCATTCGGTGGAAGGGATTCTCACCCTTCTTTCGCTACTCATACCGGCATTCTCACTTCTAAGCGCTCCACCAGTCCTTCCGGTCTAGCTTCAACGCCCTTAGAACGCTCTCCTACCACTGTTCGTAAGAACAGTCCGCAGCTTCGGTGATACGTTTAGCCCCGGTACATTTTCGGCGCAGAGTCACTCGACCAGTGAGCTATTACGCACTCTTTAAATGGTGGCTGCTTCTAAGCCAACATCCTGGTTGTCTAAGCAACTCCACATCCTTTTCCACTTAACGTATACTTTGGGACCTTAGCTGGCGGTCTGGGCTGTTTCCCTCTTGACTACGGATCTTATCACTCGCAGTCTGACTCCCATGAATAAGTCTTTGGCATTCGGAGTTTGACTGAATTCGGTAATCCGATGAGGACCCCTAGTCCAATCAGTGCTCTACCTCCAAGACTCTAATCATGAGGCTAGCCCTAAAGCTATTTCGGAGAGAACCAGCTATCTCCAGGTTCGATTGGCATTTCACCCCTACCCACACCTCATCCGCTCACTTTTCAACGTGAGTCGGTTCGGGCCTCCATTCAGTGTTACCTGAACTTCACCCTGGACATGGGTAGATCACCTGGTTTCGGGTCTACGACCACGTACTCATTCGCCCTATTCAGACTCGCTTTCGCTACGGCTCCGTCTCTTCGACTTAACCTTGCACGGGATCGTAACTCGCCGGTTCATTCTACAAAAGGCACGCTATCACCCATTAACGGGCTCTAACTACTTGTAGGCACACGGTTTCAGGATCTATTTCACTCCCCTTCCGGGGTGCTTTTCACCTTTCCCTCACGGTACTGGTTCACTATCGGTCACTAGGGAGTATTTAGCCTTGGGAGATGGTCCTCCCTGCTTCCGACGGGATTTCTCGTGTCCCGCCGTACTCAGGATCCACTCAGGAGGGAACGAAGTTTCAACTACAGGGTTTTTACCTTCTATGACGGACCTTTCCAGATCGCTTCATTTACCCCGTTCCTTTGTAACTCCATGTTGAGTGTCCTACAACCCCAAGAGGCAAGCCTCTTGGTTTGGGCTAATTCCGTTTCGCTCGCCGCTACTCAGGAAATCGCATTTGCTTTCTCTTCCTCCGGGTACTAAGATGTTTCAGTTCCCCGGGTCTGCCTTCAGTACCCTATGTATTCAGGTAAAGATACTGCTCCATTACGAGCAGTGGGTTTCCCCATTCGGAAATCTCCGGATCAAAGCTTACTTACAGCTCCCCGAAGCATATCGGTGTTAGTCCCGTCCTTCATCGGCTCCTAGTGCCAAGGCATCCACCGTGCGCCCTTAATAACTTAACCGTTGACAAACTAATTGTCATGTTTTT
>NZ_JAFBED010000021.1 GCF_016908565.1 Sutcliffiella tianshenii | reverse complement strand
TGTTCGTTCTTACAACTGCTTGAAGCGTGCCGGCATCAACACTGTTCAAGAACTTGCGAATAAAACAGAAGAAGATATGATGAAAGTTCGTAACTTAGGCCGAAAGTCTCTAGAAGAAGTCAAGCACAAACTAGAAGAACTAGGTTTAGGCTTGCGTAAAGATGACTAGTTTTTATTCGTAAAACTAGGCATCTTTATGTGTTTGGACGTTTCATTACTTTCTACAGAAGGAGGGAACATCAACATGGGATACAGAAAATTAGGTCGTACAAGCGCACAGCGTAAAGCGATGCTACGTGACTTAACAACTGACTTAATCATCAGTGAGCGCATTGAAACTACAGAAGCACGTGCGAAGGAATTACGTTCTGTTGTAGAGAAAATGATCACTCTTGGAAAGCGCGGAGATTTGCATGCTCGCCGTCAAGCAGCTTCTTACGTTCGTCATGAAGTGGCAAACGAGGAAACTGGTGCGGACGCAGTACAAAAATTATTCGCTGATATCGCTCCACGTTACGGTGAGCGCCAAGGTGGATACACTCGTATTATGAAACTTGGACCTCGTCGCGGAGACGGAGCACCAATGGTAATCATCGAGTTAGTATAATCTATTGTGATAGTGGTTTAAAAAGGAGGACAAAAAAAGCTGCGATCAACCTCAACGCTTTTTTTACCGGACTTTTTAAACTTTCTATTTTCAGTCATAAATAAGGGCGGGCAGTTGTAATGACTGATCATGCCCTTTATTTTTTTGCAGAAATATCAGTCTCGGCTCACTTCCCTATACGCGGCTTAGGGAAGTGACTGAAACGTTATGATATGTAAGAGTGAGTGGAGACAAGGTGAGAAGAGAGGAGAAAGATTCATGACTGACACGATTCTAAAAGTGAAGAATTTGTTCTTCCGTTATCCCAATCAGGAAGAGGATACGCTGAAGGATATCAATATTGAGGTCAAGCAGGGTGAATGGACTGCAATTGTAGGGCATAATGGCTCTGGAAAATCCACGCTTGCACGGATCTTGAACGGTTTACAGATGCCGACAGAAGGTTCTGTGATCATTAATGGGATGGAGTTATCAGAAGAGAAGCTTTGGGATATTCGCCGTCAGGTAGGGATGGTCTTTCAAAATCCCGATAATCAGTTTGTTGGATCCACAGTAGAGGATGATGTAGCTTTTGGTTTAGAAAATATTGGGGTCCCTCGCAGTGAAATGATAGAGCGAGTAGAAGAAAGCATTAGAAGAGTTGGGATGAAATCTTTTTTAACCCAAGAACCACATCAACTCTCAGGCGGCCAAAAGCAACGTGTAGCCATCGCAGGTGTCATCGCGCTCAGGCCGGCCATCATCATATTGGATGAAGCGACAAGTATGCTCGATCCCATCGGTCGGAAAGAGGTCATCCAGACGATAGAGGAATTGAGAAAGGAAATGGGAGTGACGGTCCTTTCCATCACACACGATCTCGAGGAAGCATCAAGAGCCGACCATATCATTGTATTAAATGGCGGGAAAGTCTTTGCTGAAGGTACGCCTAGCGATATTTTCCTGCTTGGCGAGCAGCTTGTTCAAATAGGATTGGATCTGCCTTTTGCCATCAGCTTAGCCAATAAGCTAAAAAGTATAGGTGTAACCCTTGAGTCAAACCCGACAACGAGTGAAAGGCTGATGGATGAGCTATGCAAATTAACATACAAAATCTAGAGCATCGCTATCAGGCGAAGACTCCTTTTGAACGAGTGGCACTGTATGATGTCGATATGGAAATAGCAGATGGCTCCTACAGTGCTGTCATCGGGCATACGGGATCTGGGAAGTCTACACTCCTTCAGCATCTTAACGGACTGCTGCGTCCTTTTAAAGGGACGATTCAAATAGGGAATTTTACCCTGAAAGCTTCTGAAAAAGAAAAGAATATCAAGGCGCTGCGCAAAAAGGTCGGAGTCGTGTTTCAATTTCCTGAACACCAGCTTTTCGAGGAAACAGTGGAACGTGATATCTGTTTTGGACCGATCAATTTTGGCGTGTCAGAGGAAGAGGCAAAAAAGAGGGCAAGAGCTGCCTTGAAACTGGTTGGTCTGCCCGAAAAGTATCTGGAGTCATCCCCCTTTGATCTAAGCGGAGGGCAGATGCGGAGGGTTGCCATCGCAGGTGTCCTGGCCATGGAGCCTGAGGTGCTCGTCCTTGATGAGCCTACTGCAGGATTAGATCCAAGGGGCCGTAAAGAGATCATGGATCTGTTCTATTCCCTGCATAAGGAGAAGAATCTGACGACGATACTTGTGACACATAGCATGGAGGATGCAGCGATGTATGCCGATTCGATCTATGTCATGCACAATGGCACGGTCGGTATGAAGGGAACCCCGCGTGAGATTTTTTCCAATCCAGAGGAAATCCAGAGGTTTGGCTTGGATGTACCGGAAACGGTCCTATTCATGAAAAAGCTTGAGGATCGGCTTGGCAGGAATTTTGGAGGCATCTGCCTGACCATCGACGAAGCCGCAGAGGCAATCGCCTCTATGGTGCAAGAAGGGGAGGGACAGCATGAATAACCTGATCATCGGGCGTTATGTGCCTGGCACCTCCATTGTTCACAGGATGGATCCCAGGGCAAAACTGCTACTTGTCTTCATCTTTGTCCTGATTGTCTTCCTTGCAAATAATGTGTGGGGATATGCCCTATTGGGTGCCTTCACCTTAGGGGTAGTCCTGTTAACCAGGATTCCCATCCCCTTCATATTGAAAGGTCTCAAGCCGATCTTGTGGATTATCATTTTTACGATGATATTCCATGTGTTCCTGACAAAGGAAGGGACACTTCTTTATAAAATAGGGTTCATTGAAATCTACGAAGAGGGAATCAGGCAGGCCATCTTCATTTCCCTGCGATTCCTGTTCCTTATTACCATTACGACCTTACTGACGTTGACTACAACACCGATCGAGGTCACGGACGGGATGGAGACTCTTTTCGGCCCGTTCAAGAAGCTTGGTGTACCTGTACATGAGCTGGCTTTGATGATGTCCATTTCCCTTAGGTTCATTCCGACCCTTATGCAGGAGACGGATAAAATCATGAAGGCGCAAAGTGCCCGCGGGGTCGACTTCACGACAGGGCCTTTAAAGGAGCGTGTAAAGGCGCTCGTCCCTTTGCTTGTCCCACTCTTCATCTCTGCCTTTAAACGCGCTGAGGAGCTCGCTACAGCCATGGAGGCACGAGGGTACAGAGGCGGTGAAGGGCGCACGAAATTCCGGCTTCTCGAGTGGAGCACAAAGGATACGCTTTTAATGGCAGTACTTGGTGCCCTTACGTTTATTTTGGTTCTGATACGAACATAATGGAGTCTAGATGCGATGAATAGAATGAAATGCATAATATCCTATGATGGGTCCCGGTTTGAAGGGTACCAGATACAAAAAGAAAAGCGTACGGTGCAGCTTGAACTGCAAAAGGCGTTAACGAGGATTCACAAGGGGACGGAAATCAAGGTTTCCGCTTCCGGCCGCACTGATGCGGGAGTCCATGCAATGGGACAGGTGATTCATTTCGATTCGCCTCTTTCCATTCCGGATGAAGCCTGGCAGAAGGCGATGAATGCCCATCTGCCAAAAGATATCTGGGTAAGGCATGTGGAAGCTGTGCCAGAATGCTTCCATGCACGCTTTGATGTCGTGAAGAAGGAATACCGTTACAAGGTGAGCTTAAGCAAGGATTTTGATGTGTTCCATCGGGATCAGGTCTTCCATTATCCTTATCCCATCAACTCTGAGGGCATGCGCGAGGCAGCCAGGCACTTTTTGGGGGAACATGACTTCACCAGCTTCTGTTCTGCGAAAACCGAGGTGGAGGATAAAGTCCGGACCATATATGAACTGGAGATTTCGGAAGGCGGGGAAGAGCTTGTTTTCCGTATCGTCGGCAACGGCTTTCTGTACAATATGGTCCGGATCATCGTAGGCACACTATTGGAAGTGGGACAAGGAAAAAAACAGCCGAAGGAAATTTTAGCTATTCTTCAATCAAGGGATAGAAAGGCTGCAGGAAAGACCGCACCAGCCCACGGTTTATACTTATGGGACGTCGTTTATGATGACAACTAAACCTGGTGTAACATTTTCTTGACAATATCCCAAAAAAGATATAAGATATCACATGGTATGTATTTTAGCCCCACGATCAAGCCCCGGAAGAGTTTTATCGTGATAACTTAAAATATATGATACGACAAATAAAAAGCTTTAAATTTTTAGGAGGGAAAAATCAATGCGTACAACGTTTATGGCGAAAGCTAGCGAAATCAATCGTAAATGGTACGTGGTAGACGCTGAAGGTCAAACTTTAGGTCGTCTAGCAAGTGAAGTTGCATCCATTTTACGTGGTAAACATAAACCAACTTTTACTCCAAACGTAGACACTGGAGATCATGTAATCATCATCAATGCTGAGAAAATTCACTTAACTGGAAACAAGTTAAACGGGAAGATCTACTACCGTCACACTATGCACCCAGGTGGATTAAAGCAAAGAACTGCTTTGGAAATGCGTACTAACTATCCTACAAAGATGTTAGAACTTGCAATCAAAGGCATGCTTCCAAAAGGAAGTCTTGGACGTCAACAAGCTAAAAAATTGAATGTATACGCTGGTAGTGAGCATCCACACCAAGCACAACAACCTGAAGTTTACGAACTTCGCGGTTAATTAATAAGGAGGGTATAACTTTGGCACAAGTACAATACTACGGCACTGGTCGTCGTAAAAGCTCCGTTGCACGTGTACGTCTAGTTCCTGGTAACGGACAAATCGTGATCAACGATCGTGATATCGAAAACTACATCCCATTCGAAGCTCTACGTAACGTTGTTAAACAACCATTGGCAGTTACTGAAACAGAAGGTAACTACGATGTATTGGTAAACGTTGACGGTGGAGGATACACTGGTCAAGCTGGTGCGATCCGTCACGGAATCGCTCGTGCATTATTGCAAGCTGATCCTGAGTTCCGTGCTACTTTGAAGCGTGCAGGGTTCCTAACTCGTGACGCACGTATGAAAGAGCGTAAAAAATACGGACTTAAGGGCGCTCGTCGTGCACCTCAGTTCTCAAAACGTTAATCTTCGGATATACAGAAACTCTCAGCCTTATGGCTGGGAGTTTTTTTGCTTTGTAAAGAAGATTTTTGATAAATTTTGTTGAAAAGGTCTTCATCTGAGTTATGAAGACCTTATGGCCCGAGAAAAGGTCTTCATCTGAGTTATGAAAACCTATCCTCTACATGGTGGCCGGAGAAAAGGTCTTCATCTCAGTTATGAAGACCTATTCTCTGCTTGATGGCAAGCGAAAAGGTCATCATCTGAGTTATGAAGACCTATTCTCTACAAGATGGCCGGCGAAAAGGTCATCATCTGAGTTATGAAGACCTATTCTCTGCTTGATGGCAAGCGAAAAGGTCATCATCTTAGTTATGAAGACATATTCTCCACAAGATGGCAAGCGTATTGGTCTTCATGAGGCTTATGAATACTTCTATCCATCCACGATTACTAGTTCTGCGGGGATGTAGCGTTTGATGGGGAAGTACGCTGGGCAAAGCAGATCTAGAAATCAACAGTGGTATTTAACAGATTTTTTTTGAAAAACTGTAGTAAAACGACACGTGTGTCAGTATAATGAAATTAAACAGACACACGTGTCGTTATTATAGGGGGGGATGGGGAATGGAGAAGGGGTTAGGTAAAAATAGGGGATTCTTGACGTTAATGCTTGCCCAGCTGATATCGAGTCTTGGTGATTGGCTTAGTATTGTAGCGATTATTACGCTTGTAGGGTTGAAGTGGGAAGCGTCACCGATGGAGGTTTCCTTTATCATTCTTTGCTTGGCGATTCCGATGGCTCTTCTGGGGCCGTTTACCGGGACAATTGCGGACCGCTTGAACCGAAGGACGCTAATGGTGGTTTCAGATGTAGGGAGAGGGGTTTTGATCCTGATTCTCTCATTTGCAAGCTCGATATGGACGGTTTATGTGTGCTTGTTTGTCATAGGTATGCTGTCGGCAGTGTTTGTGCCAGCCAAGAATGGGAAACTCAAGGAGCTTGTACAGGAGGCAAGCATGAAAAGCGCCATGTCCTTTACTTCAATGATTGATGCGAGCACGAAAGTTTTAGGGCCACTGTTGAGCGGTTTATTGGTAACGGCGTTCGGGACGGCGCCGGTATTCTATATAGATGCTGCTACGTTCTTTGTTTCGGCACTTCTGTTATTGGCGCTGCCAAAGACGGTTGCTGTATTAAAGGACCAAGATACGGAAGAAAAAGGGGAAGCGACCTTTAAAGAGGAATTTTTAGAAGGATTGGCGTTTATCAAAAGCAGTCGCTATCTGCTGGTAGGGATGCTGGTACTAGGCATCAGCCTTTTAATTTTACAGCTTTCGGACTCGCAGATTATTGTGCTGATAAGGGAGCTCACGCAGGCTTCTCCAGATTTATTCGGTTTTATTGTTACTGCATCTGGTGTGGGTATGCTCGTTTCTGGTGGCCTGCTGGCGAAAAAAACGGATTATCATGCCTTAAGCTTGATGTTGCTGGGGGTTTTCGGCTTAGGAATCAGCTTTTCGATGCTGTCGGCATTTACAGGCGCTGACCTGGCCATGTCCACAGTATGGGGTCCGGCATTAGGGTTGACGGCAGGATTTGCTGCAGGCTTGGTTTTTATACCTTTCCAAGCATCTGTCCAAACCGGAACACCTGTACACATGACAGGAAGAGTATTTGGCGTGATAAACAGTGTGACCACGACTGCGACCATTATCGGTCCATTGTTGGGAGGGTGGCTCTCTACAGTTATAGGGGTCATTCCGACATTTCTCATTACTGCAACCCTTTTGATTGTCATCTCGGCAGTTGGGTATATTTTTAGAAACAAGATAGAGCGGGGGAATTTGCGTGAGTCCAAAAGTGAGCAAGCTACACATGGAGCAACGTAGAGCTTTGATACTGGAAAAGGCAAAGGAAGTTTTTATGGAGCATGGATACGAGCAGACCACCATGAAGCATATCATGGATGCTGCGAATGTAAGCAGGGGAGGCTTGTATCAATACTTTTCCAATAAGGAAGATGTATATGAAACGTTACTGGAAGAAAGATTGGCACATTCTACAAAGGAAGCAGAGCTTTTGTTTGAGGAGGAAATCCATTCCCACTGGGAGCTGCTCATGACAGCCATCTTTGGAAGCGATCAGCAGCCGAACGATAAAATGGATCCCATGGCCCCTTCCAATCTGGAGTTTTTCATTACCGGAAGAAATAATCAACGCAGAAGAGAATATGGCACGACCCGGTATAATACTGGGCTGAAAATCTATACGGATATTATTGAACAGGGGCAGCAGAGCGGGGAATTCAGTGCGAAATATGAATGTAAAGTTCTTGCCCGGTCCATTGTGTCCTTTTTTGATGGCTTAGCCTTGGAGGATGCGATATTACCGAAGGAAGACCTGAAGATAAAAGAACAGGCCACTCTGTTTGTGGAATATTTAAAAATGGCGTTAGGAGTCAATAAATACTAAATGAAAAAATGGTGGGACATAATGGCCCACCATTTTTTTACGGGGCAAGTAAATAACAAGAGCTAAAACACTTTCTTCCGGTCCCGCTCCTCTTTTAGAATCTCCACAGCTTCTCGGAAACGTTGGGAATGGACGACTTCCCTTTCCCTCAGGAATCGAAGGGAGTCATTGAGGTCCGGATCGTCCGACATATTGATGATCCATTGATACGTAGCTCTCGCTTTCTCTTCTGCCGCTATATCCTCATAGAGATCTGCAATAGGATCTCCTTTTGCCTGGATATATGTAGCGGTAAAAGGCGCCCCGGCTGCATTATGGTAAAAAAGGGCACTGTCATGATTGACGTAATGGTCACCTATACCTGCAGCCTTTAGCTGTTCAGGAGTGGCATCCTTAGTGAGCTTATAGATCATCGTCGCAATCATTTCCAGGTGTGCAAACTCCTCTGTACCAATGTCCGTCAATAGCCCGACAACCTTATCGGGAATCGTATACCGTTGATTCAAGTAACGGAGCGCAGCTGCCAACTCCCCGTCTGCGCCACCGTATTGTTCAATTAGATATTTCGCCAGTGTCGGATTGCAGGTGCTCACCTTTACGGGGTATTGCAGTTTCTTTTCATAAACCCACATAGGTCATCCTCCTTTCTTTAAACCTGCCATGGCCAAGGACCGCTTCCCCAGTCCCAACGACCCCTGGAATTGACATCACCTTGCATGAGAGGGCCGAATTTTGCTGAAAAATTCTTCTTGATCTGCTTACTGTATGCCGCATACTGATTGAATTGATCTAATGCTTTCTCATCATCGGGATGGGTATCCAGATATAAGGTCAATTCCACCAGGACAAAGTCGACTGCCTGGATTTCTTCAAGTAGCTGATAATACTCAGGAGGGAGAGAGTTTGTCACTTGGCTTACCTCCTTTTCTTTTCATACGGATTTTCATAATAGTCATAAAAAACCGGCCAGAGCGTCCCTTTCTTCAGTGCTTCAAGTGGATGATACTGTTGAAGGTTTGGTGGTTGAAACCCAAGATACAGATTTGGCGGTGTACTATAATATTTCTTCCCGATGGGAGGACAAGGGTCAAAAGGGCTGTGATAAGGAATGTAGGATTTCAATTTGGTAAAGGTTTTTTGATCATCATTCATGTTGATATACCTCACTCTCTATCCTTCTCCTAGCATTTATATTCCGGATACAACAAATAATTCAGGTTTCCCCAAATTCATACTTGGAAAAACGTACTCAAACTTTCCGCGCATGAAAGCTCCGCACCATTAGGAAACTAAATGGTGAAAGGGTGTGAAAAAGTTGACAGTACTGACAACCTTTAAAGAGAAGCGAAGAGAAAAGCAGATGAAATACGAGCGCAAGATGCTTCGCGAAATCTCTCTGGAAATTTTGAGAACAAAAGTGAAGGATTTTTTCAATCCATACTTAAAACATAAAAGACAACCGATTACCGCAATAGAAGAGGGCTGCCTGGATGTAGCGATCGAGGCCTATCTTCTGGGTGCGTCCTATAGCAAGTTCGGCTACCATGGCGAAAACGTCGAAAAGGTAAAGACGCGTTGCCATGTCGAGGAGAAATACTTGATAGACACGTTGTACGATTACTTCCTTTATTGGGGAGCGATCGGGGAGAATGACCTTATCCATGAATCCTTTTATATGACCTGTGAAGCTTTCATCGACTATTGGTGGAGGGAAGGCTTCCACAAGGGCGAAAAAAGGTATCGGATGAGGCTTCACTAATTATCATAATCCTCCGTCTTGTCCCATATAGTGAAACATGAGGACATGCGGGAGGGATACATATGCGAAGGTGGAAGTTCTGGGCGCTTTTGACTACAGGCCTTATTCTACTGTTTTCGATACAGTTTCAGTTCTTTAGCGAGGATACATGGGAACAATGGAATCTTCCGCTAAGCGGTAAAATAATCATACTTGACCCAGGTCACGGCGGTCCGGATGGTGGTGCTGTAGGAGGGGATATATTAGAAAAGGATGTGGCGCTGCAGGTTTCCCTGCATTTGAGGGATTATTTGCAGGAGCAGGGGGCGCTTGTCCTGATGACCCGCGAGGAGGATGTAGACCTGGCAGATCCGAAAACAAAAGGCTACAGCAGACGGAAGGTGCAAGACCTGAAGAAGCGGGTGGAGATGGTAAATGAATCGGATGGGGACCTGTTCATCAGCATCCACTTGAATGCGATCCCCTCGCCAAGGTGGAAAGGGGCCCAAACCTTCTATCAGCGTTCCGAATCAAATGAAAACGAGCGGTTGGCAAAATTCATACAGGATGAACTCCGGGTGAATCTGGGGAATACCGACCGCTATGCAAAGTCCATCAACGGCATTTACATTTTGAAAAAGGCGGAAATTCCTGGTGCACTCGTGGAGGTGGGCTTTTTATCAAACCCTTCAGAGCGGGCGCTTTTGAGCTCTGAAGAGTACCAGAAGAAGCTGGCAGCATCCGTCTATAACGGGATTATGCGTCATTATACCGTCGAAGAAGAGCTTGAAGATCCTCCAGAATAAAAGGGGATCTTTTTTATAGGCCATTTTCATGATTCCCTTTCATGCTTTAATCCGTTCAACCCGTCAGGAGATATGTTATACTAGAATTGTAAACGAATTCATCTTTATAAAGACAATAATGTACAGGGGTGGGGTCAGCATGCTAACAGAAGCAAAAGTGGTACAACTACTGAAGGATCTACATGATCCAATTTTACATAAAACGTTCGAAGAGACAAATGCAATCGAAGAGATTTCCATCAAGGAAGAGAAAAGCCATGTCAGTGTAAAAATTGCACTCGCTAAAACGGGGACGGCAGAACAGATGCAGCTGCAAGGAGCAATCGTCAACATCCTGAAAGAGGCCGGAGCGGCAACTGTAGGACTGCGTTTCACCGAATTGCCTAGAGAAGTGATCGATCGCTTCGGTGCAACCGCGGCTGCAGGAAAAGAAGAGAACCTGCTGTCAAATAACAAAACAACCTTCCTTGCGATAGCAAGTGGAAAAGGTGGGGTCGGTAAATCCACTGTTTCCGTCAACCTGGCAGTTTCCTTGGCGCGCCTTGGTAAAAAAGTAGGTCTGATTGATGCGGACATCTACGGCTTCAGTGTACCGGATATGATGGGGATAACTAAACGCCCTGTAGTGCGAGGGGAAAAAATCATCCCTGTGGAGCGCTTCGGTGTACAAGTCATCTCGATGGGCTTTTTCGTGGAGGACAATTCACCTGTCATCTGGAGAGGCCCGATGCTTGGGAAAATGCTGAACAGCTTCTTCAATGAAGTGGAATGGGGAGACCTGGATTATCTTCTGCTTGATCTGCCACCGGGGACAGGCGATGTGGCACTCGATGTCCATTCAATGCTTCCATCATGTAAGGAGCTTATCGTTACCACTCCACATCCGACAGCTGCATTTGTAGCGGCGCGTGCAGGGGCGATGGCCATCAAGACCAACCACGAAGTAATCGGTGTCATCGAGAACATGGCCTATTTTGAAAGCAAGAAGACAGGCGAAAAAGAATACGTATTCGGCCAAGGCGGAGGGAAGAAGCTATCAGAAGAGCTTCAGGCGCCACTGCTCGGTCAATTGCCGCTTCAACAGCCTGATTGGGACGAGGAGGACTTTGCGCCTTCCATCTATCAGAATGACCATAACCTCGGGAAAATCTATCTGGATATTGCATCAAAAGTAGTAGAACTGACATAAGGGAAAAAGGCAGGCCACGAATTAATTGGTCTGCCTTTCTTGTTATTGTCCGCCACCGCCACCGGAATCCTCTCCGCTTTCACTGCCGGCTCCTTGCTGGGAGTCGCCTCCGCCACCCTGTTCCTTTTGCCCGCCTTGCATTTCAGAGGCGCCTTTAAGGAGCAGCTCCTGTAGTTTGGCTTTAAAAAGTGGGCTTTCAAACGTTTCGGTGATCACTTTTTGCAGATGTGTCTTGAACTCCTTGCCCGTCAAAACCTTGACCAACTGCTTTTCCATTTCGGGATCCTGCAGCACCTGGATCATCAATCCTTGATATTCAGGATCCTTCATGAGGTCTTTTATCAGCTTTTCGTGTTCCTTTTGCATGCTTTTTGCAAAGGTCTCTGCAAACTTCGGATCCTCAAAAGCCTTTTTCCAGAATTCCGCCCCTTTTTCACTATCCAGCGTCTGCTGAATGGCGCCAGTTACAACCTCCTGGTCCAATACGAAGTTCTGTTTCATCTTTTCATCTGTCATGATCTCTTCGATCGCTTTCTTGCCATCGTCTGTCTTTAATATATCCACAACCATTTTCTTGGTTTGTTCATAATCCATCTGGCCGCCACCCTCTTCTCCCTGCGCACAACCAGAAAGCAGGAAACATAAGAGGAAAAACGGCAATAGGTAGTTTTTCATAAGAAAACTCCTTCCAACAGGTTTCGCATATGCTTAATATGTGACAAAATTAATGAAATATACAAATTTGAACAAGGGGCATGATGGATTTTTACTGGCTGGATTGGTACAATCATTTATAGTGTAGTTAAACTGTTTTATATGGAGGAAAAGAAAAAGTGAACAGTCGTAATTGGGTTCGATTATTTCTTTCCACGCTACTAATCGGAGCAGTAAGTACCGTTATTGTTGCGTTTATAGTTCGTTGGGATCAACATACAGCCGAATTTGCCAATGGAGAATATCTGCAGGTTCTGTCGGTCATCTTCTGGTATATAGGAATTGGACTTATATTCAGTATCATCAGCCAAATGGGTTTCTTCGCCTACCTGACCGTCCACCGGTTTGGACTTGGCATCTTCAAATCATTATGGAGCGCCGTTCAAGTGGTGCTGATCGTCTTTGTATTATTCGATCTTGTCTATTTCCGTTATATCGCGTTTGCAAATGATGGAGATTCTTTATTGCCTTACTTAGCTTTCCCGATTTTCCTGCTTTTCTATGGTCTTCTTGTAGCCTACGTAAAAAAGGCACAGACAAACCATCATGCCTTTATCCCTGCTTTATTCTTCATGGTAGTGGTAACGACAGTGGAATGGTTTCCGGTGCTGCGTGAAAATGAACCAAGCTGGCTACTATTGATGCTTTTCCCGTTGCTGGCATGCAACTCCTATCAGCTGCTGGTCCTGCACAAACTGAACCAGGCGAAAGGGAAAGCGGCAACTGCAAAATAAAACAAAGGGCGTCCTCAACGGGGCGCCCTTTGTTATTATTGTATTTCCTTGCTATTGGCTTTTGTGTTATTGATCAGATCAGTAACAGAGCTGATTTCATAACCTTTAGCTTTAATCTGCTGGATGATATCCGGCAAGGCAGCCTCCGTTTGCTTGGCTGAATCAGAAGCATGCAGCAGGATGATATCTCCGTTGCTTAAATTCTTCGTCACATTATCAATGATGATATCCTTGCCAGGATTGATCAGATCATGGGAATCGACACTCCAATGTACAATCGTAAAACCGAGTGAATTGGCAATCTTCAAGATCCTCTTATCGAAGGATCCCTTTGGCGGGCGCAGCAGATTTACTTCCTTCACTCCGAGTTTTTCAAATACTTCGATCGCCTTCAGCATATCCCGTTTCACTTTCAGGTCATCCATATCACGGTAGTTTTCATATGCATAGCCCATACTCCCGATCTCATGCCCATCCTCTGTGATCCGCTTCACAACTTCCGGATGCCTCTCCGCCCAGGAAGCAGATAAAAAGAACGTCACACCAGTAGCGTTATTCTCCTTTAGCGTATCAAGTATCGGCAACGCCTTTTCATCCCCCCAGCTTATATCGAAGGATAAGGCAATTTCCTTCACTTTCCCTTCGCCCTTATAGAATGCGACCGGCTGTCCATCCTTCGTTGAAAAAACCGGTAAGTTAGTGAAATTCTCTATATATAAAATCCCTGCAGTAAAGAAAGAAGCCAAAATGATGATGGATAATTGCTTGAACTTTCTTCCGTTAATCACATAGAAAAAATTCATACGTCTCCCCCTTGTCCACGGTATCTAATTAATAATTATTCAATGGGACAAAACTTATGATAAAAAAATATTTGGGAAAATGTTTCATAAAAACTGGTTTGGTGGAAAAAAATACATTATAACGATTTTTTTTCGAGGTGAAGAAATGATAGGGATGCTGTTCAACAATAAGGAAGTAAAAGAAATGGAATACCTGCTGAAGCGTGAATTGGAAGAGCTACTTCATGATTTTGAAGATAACCGCATAGATCGGGTCGTCAAACATGCAATGGAGGAACGATATCAGATTCTCTTCAACATGTTCAAAAGGGTGGCCCACCCAACCGAATGCATGCAATACATTCGTTCTAAAGCGGTATACGGGGAACGGGAGTCCCTTTAAGGGGTTCAAAATTCTACTGAAGCTCCCGCAAGGCAGAGTGATATGCCTTGCGGGAGTCTTTTTTATGTGGAAATTTCAAATCGATTCGATATTACCGATGTTGCCGATGATGCGAGCCGCAGCAGAGGGCTGAAACCCGTATATCAACGGAAATTTCAATATATCAACGAATCCGGCCTCGATATCAACGAAAATAGAATTTTATCGATGAAAATAACAATATATCCACGAAAAGAAAGGGGATATCGATAAAACGCATATTTCAACAAAATCCGCACTTCCTGGGGGACGGGCCCGATCTTCAATTCAATGCTTTTCTACATAACAAAATAGAGTGAAAAACTTTTTGAAAAAATGTTTCTAAAGTAGTTGACGTTCGTTTGAAAACCGTGGTATATTATTATTCGTCGCTGCGAGAGACAAAACGATCGCACGATAAAAAAACAAAAAACATGTTGACTTCAACAAGGTCGATGTGGTACATTAATAAAGTCGCTTCTGAGCGATTTAACGATTGAAATGATCTTTGAAAACTAAACAAAACAACAGCGTCCACGTTAATCTTATAGGGATTAACAAAGAACGAAAAAGAAACATAAGCTAGTCAACATTTGAGCATAAGCTCAAACTCTTTATTGGAGAGTTTGATCCTGGCTCA
This sequence comes from Sutcliffiella tianshenii, assembly GCF_016908565.1. Lineage (GTDB taxonomy): Bacteria > Bacillota > Bacilli > Bacillales > Bacillaceae_I > Sutcliffiella_A > Sutcliffiella_A tianshenii. The sequence goes on along the minus strand of NZ_JAFBED010000021.1, from coordinate 29 downwards.
GGATGAACGCTGGCGGCGTGCCTAATACA
>NZ_JAFBED010000020.1 GCF_016908565.1 Sutcliffiella tianshenii | reverse complement strand
ATCAGTGCCAGGCCCCTCTTTTTTGTTTGGAGGAGAAAGAGGTTGGTTAGTGGGTGGAGGGGCCAGGCACTGGTGTTGTTGTGGGAGTTGTTTTTGGTTCGCATCTTTGGATTGGCGTAGTTGGGGGATGGTACTTATCAGTGCCAGGCCCCTCTTTTTTGTTTGGAGGAGAAATTGGTTGGTTAGTGGGTGGAGGGGCCAGGCACTGGTGAGGTGTGGGGATTGGGGTATGGGCAGAGGAGATGAATGCCTCCTGTGCCCGGCATACATAAATTTAGTCTTCGATATCGAATACCCGCGTTAGGAATGAGTGCAGGTAGTGGGTTGTTTTTTCTGCGGTGATATCCAGGAATTCGATGATGAGTGATAGGTCGCTGCTGTTGAAGGTGTGGAGGAGTTCTCCCCACCATTCAGTTTCGTAGCGGCAGATCATGCTCAGGTTATAGAGCAGGAGGTAATGTACTAGCACCTCCGGAAAGAAAGTGAAATGCTCCTTTTTCCTTGGGATATAAAGCATCGACTTTTGATGATGATAAAGTAGAGGGGAATAGCTTAAGGACTGATTCTCCTGCTTACCGTTGAAGGTCATCATCTGCTTGGATTGTTCTTTTCCTGAATGTATATAGGACGTGTTAGACTCGAAATACTGAATGAACCGTTCCTGGGTCATTTTATAGTCGTCAAGTATCGAATTGGGAATGGAAACAGTTGAATCGGTTGCAAGGCCTATAGGCAGAAAAGACATTTTATTTTTTGTGATTTTTATGGCGGCTTCCAACTCCGGAATGGAGTAGAGAAGTTCTTGCATGGAGTATTTTGTCCCTTCCATTTGTTTCACATGAAACATTTTGTCGCTTATGTGAGAAAAAAGGCCGTTCTTTTGTATTTTTACTTCATCCTGGATGAATTCATAGCTTTGTTTCTTTCTTTTTCTCGTAGATACTCCATGAGCCAAGACTGCAGTTGATTCAGGATAGGAGGGATCTACAGTGAGCAGGCATGCTTTCAGCAGTTGGATCATTCCATAAAATAAGAGAACGGGTTTTATGGAGAGGGGTGAAACTTTGGATTGCTGAAGGTAGGTTAATCCGTGTTCGATAAAGTAGATGAAACTGTAAGCGTTTTGATAGCTCTTTTGATCATGGTTTTCGACCTGCCTTTTTTTATAGCTTTTTTTTAGTAATTTCTGGGCGGTTTCAACAGACAGGAATGGATGAAATAGATTTAAGTTAGAGTGAGCCATGATTTTCTGCCACTTCCTCGATTGGTTTGGATATAAATTAAATTTTTAGAAAAATACAACTTATATTAGTATCCTTGACAGTATTTTGTCCAGTTGATAATCTACTATAAATATATTCGAGGAAAAGAAGGGGGAAAATTTTGTCATGTGGGAAAGCAAATTTGCAAAAGAAGGATTAACTTTCGATGACGTATTACTTGTACCAGCCAAGTCTGAGGTATTGCCTAGAGATGTGGACTTAAAGGTGAAGCTGACAGATACCTTGCAATTGAATATCCCGATTATCAGTGCCGGTATGGATACTGTGACGGAAGCTGAGATGGCTATAGCGATGGCAAGACAGGGTGGACTTGGGATCATCCATAAAAACATGTCCATTGAGCAGCAAGCTGAGCAAGTGGATAAAGTAAAACGTTCCGAGAGAGGCGTTATTACGGATCCTTTCTTTTTAACTCCCGATCATCAAGTGTTTGATGCAGAACATTTAATGGGCAAGTACAGAATTTCCGGTGTACCGATTGTGAATAATAAGGAAGAGCAAAAGCTTGTAGGTATTCTTACAAACCGGGATCTTCGTTTCATCCAAGATTTTTCCATTCCGATTTCTGATGTCATGACAAAAGAAAACCTCGTAACTGCTTCTGTTGGTACGACTTTGGCAGAGGCGGAAAGCATTTTACAGAAATATAAGATCGAAAAGCTGCCACTAGTTGATAATGAAGGCATCTTAAAGGGTCTTATCACGATAAAGGATATTGAAAAGGTCATTGAGTTCCCTCATTCCTCCAAGGATGATCAAGGCAGACTGCTTGTAGGGGCAGCTGTAGGTGTGACAGGCGATACGATGCTTCGTGTCGATAAACTGGTTGGGGCAAGCGTCGATGCGATCGTTGTTGATACTGCACACGGTCACTCACAAGGGGTTTTGGATACAGTGAAGAAGATCAGAAGCAAGTATCCAAACCTGAATATTATTGCCGGGAATGTGGCAACAGCCGAAGCGACGAAGGACTTGATTGAAGCAGGGGCAAATGTAATCAAGGTTGGGATTGGACCTGGTTCCATCTGTACAACCCGTGTGGTAGCTGGTGTCGGGGTACCGCAGATTACAGCTGTTTATGATTGTGCAACTGAGGCACGCAAGCATGGTGCATCCATCATAGCGGATGGCGGTATTAAATACTCCGGGGACATCGTGAAGGCTTTGGCAGCTGGCGGTCATGCTGTCATGCTCGGCAGTATGCTTGGCGGTACGACAGAAAGCCCGGGAGAAACGGAAATATTCCAAGGCAGAAGATTTAAAGTGTATCGCGGCATGGGTTCTGTCGGTGCGATGGAAAAAGGAAGCAAGGATCGCTACTTCCAGGAGGACAACAAGAAATTTGTTCCGGAAGGCATCGAAGGGCGCATCCCTTATAAAGGACCTGTTGCCGATACCATCTACCAGATGGTTGGCGGACTTCGTTCCGGAATGGGGTATTGTGGAACAAAGGACCTACAAGCCTTAAGGGAAAACTCCCAATTTGTTAAGATGACGGGTGCAGGACTTCGTGAGAGTCATCCACATGATGTCCAAATCACAAAAGAATCTCCCAACTATTCCATTTGATAACAATAGTATAGGTGCTAAGTCATAGATGTGACAGAGAAAGAACAAGTCTTTCTCTGTCTATTTTTTTTGGAAATAGTGTGGTAGAATAACGACTATGTGAAAAAGTTTCTGGAGGGTTATTTATTGTGAAAAAAAATCTTCAACGTTTTATTGCTAGTTTATTAGCCATTACTTTATTGACGACGATTCTATCCATACAAGATGTACAAGCAGAGGAAAATGACCATTTAAACATAAATGCGGAAGCTGCTCTACTACTTGAACAAAGCACTGGGAAAATCATCTACCAAAAGAATATCGATACAGTACTAGGAATTGCAAGCATGACGAAAATGATGACAGAATACCTGATTCTTGAGGCTGTACATGAGAAAAAACTATCATGGGACGATCAGTACAATGTAACTGAATATGTTCATACTATTTCACAGGATACTAGTTTATCAAACGTTCCATTGCGCAGAGATGGAACATACAATGCAAGGGAACTATACGAGGCGATGGCCATCTACTCAGCAAACGGAGCAACGATTGCACTGGCTGAAATGGTTGCTGGTTCCGAAGAAGCTTTTGTTGAAAAAATGAATGAAAAAGCAGAAGAATTAGGATTGAAAGATTATAAATTTGTTAATACAACCGGTTTGAACAATACAGATCTATACGGAATGCATCCGGCAAACACTGCTGCCGATGAAGAAAATGTGATGTCAGCGCGTGCGACTGCCAAGCTTGCTTATCACTTGCTGAAGGATTTCCCGGAACTTCTGGATACTTCTAGCATCGACAAAAAAGTATTCCGCGAAGATACGGAAGACAGAATCGAAATGTCCAACTGGAACTGGATGATCCCTACCCTTGTAAAGGGATATGAAGGTGTAGATGGTATCAAGACCGGGTACACGGACTTTGCCGGGTATTCTTTTACAGGTACTGTACAGAAGGACGGCATGCGTTTTATTTCCGTGGTAATGAATGCGAAGAATGAAAGCGGAAATCCAGATGTGGAAGCACGCTTTGACGAAACAAGAAAACTATTCGATTATGGTTATGCAAACTTCTCGGTAAAAGAAATCTACCCTGCGAACTATCAAATAGATGAAAATTCCAATTTGAAAGTAGTAAAAGGGAAAGAGAAAAATGTGGAAGTTGCAACAAGTGAACCGTTAAAAGTATTGGTGAAACGTGGCGAAGAAGAAAACTTTGAGCCGTTATATGTGTTTGATGAAAAGTTGGTAAACAAAAAGAAAGAAATCACTGCTCCTATCGAAAAAGGGGCAAAGGTTGGTTATCTCACAGTTGAATATACTGGGGAAGATACAACAGGCTACCTATTTGAGGAAAATAAAAGTGGTGCAAAGGCAGAAGTAGTGACGACAGAAGCTGTTGAAAAAGCAAACTGGTTCGTCCTGACGATGCGTGGTATTGGAGGATTCTTCTCCGACTTATGGTCCACCATTGCTAGTTCCATCAAAGGGTTATTCTGATAAGAGAGCAAACAAAATAAGTGCGGAAAGACTTCCAGGTCTTACTGCACTTATTTTTTTATAACGGGAATGTGCCGGGCACGCTGGACCCTGGAGGATTTTCCAAACGTAAAAGAAATTTATTAGGATTTTTATCGGAATTGAGGTAAAATAAAGGACGTGTAAGAAAATCCTATGGATAAAGTCTATTTTATTTAAAACTATTTTAATCTACATACAGGGGGAATTCTCGATGACATTAACAGGTACTGATCGTGTAAAACGTGGAATGGCAGAAATGCAAAAAGGCGGCGTCATCATGGACGTTGTCAATGCTGAGCAGGCTAAAATCGCTGAGGAAGCTGGAGCAGTAGCGGTTATGGCATTAGAGCGTGTTCCTGCTGATATCCGTGCAGCCGGTGGGGTTGCACGCATGGCAGATCCTACAATCACTGAAGAGGTAATGAAGGCTGTAACGATCCCGGTAATGGCTAAAGCCCGTATCGGACATATCGTGGAGGCGCGCATTTTGGAAGCGATGGGTGTAGACTACATCGATGAGAGTGAAGTATTGACTCCTGCCGATGAAGAGTATCACTTGGACAAGCGTCAATATAAAGTACCGTTCGTTTGTGGTTGCCGTGATCTTGGTGAAGCTGCACGCCGTATCGGAGAAGGTGCTTCCATGCTTCGTACAAAAGGTGAGCCGGGAACTGGTAACATCGTAGAGGCAGTTCGTCACATCCGTAAAGTAAATGCTCAAGTTCGTAAAGTTGTAGGAATGAACGAAGATGAATTGATGACAGAAGCGAAGCTATTAGGTGCACCATTTGAATTGCTTCTTGAAATCAAGCGTCTTGGACGTCTTCCGGTTGTTAACTTTGCAGCTGGTGGAATTGCGACTCCTGCAGATGCAGCTTTAATGATGCAATTGGGAGCGGACGGGGTATTCGTTGGATCTGGTATTTTCAAATCAGACAACCCAGCTAAATTTGCACGAGCAATCGTGGAAGCGACTACTCATTACCAAGACTACGAATTGATTGCAAGCCTATCAAAAGGTCTGGGTGCAGCAATGAAAGGTATCGAAATCTCTACATTATTGCCTGAAAATCGCATGCAAGAGCGTGGCTGGTAAGTAAAGGAGTTTTGAATCATGGTGAAAGTTGGAGTCCTTGGACTTCAAGGTGCAGTTCGGGAGCATGTAAGATCGATCGAGGCATCTGGAGCAGAGGCAATTGTCGTAAAGAAAGTGGAACAGCTTGCTGAGATTGATGGTCTGATTATTCCTGGTGGGGAAAGCACGACCATGCGTCGTTTAATTGATAAATATTCTTTCATGGAGCCATTGCGGGAATTCGGGGCAAGTGGAAAGCCGGTCTTTGGTACGTGTGCAGGACTAATTCTCATTGCGAACGAAATTGTCGGATATGATGAGCCGCATCTAGGATTGATGGATGCCAAGGTGGAACGTAATTCATTTGGCCGCCAAGTCGACAGCTTCGAGGCGGAGCTTACGATCGCAGGCGTTGCCAATGACTTTGTCGGCGTCTTTATCCGTGCCCCTCATATCGTGGAGGTCGGAGAGGATGTCGAAGTCCTCTGTAAGCATAATGGCCGCATTGTTGCTGCAAGACAAAATCAATTCCTTGGCTGTTCATTCCATCCGGAATTGACGGACGATCATCGGATTACGCAGTATTTCGTCAATATGGTGAAAGAGTCTAAATAAATTTGTGTATAAAACTATTGCAAGTAAGAGAAACTTGTAGTAAATTATTCGTTAACAAGAAAATATAGCCAAAGCGTTGAGAGGAAATAGTATCAGCTTGTTTTACTTTAGAGAGTCGGTGGCTGGTGGAAACCGATGTAGGACATTTTGAGAATCCATCCTTGAGCAGTGAACCGAATTACCTTTTTATAGGTATAGTAAGTCACTTCGGTAAGATTATTACCGTTATCGAATGAAGTGGGAAAAGGTTATATATGCCTTTTTCAACAAGGGTGGCAACACGGGATATCAAACTCTCGTCCCTATTAGGGGACGGGGGTTTTTTGTGTTTTTTAAAAAAGGAGGAACAGGAAAAATGTTGGATTTAAAATTATTGCGTGCCAATTTTGAAGAAATTAAAGGGAAGCTTACTCACCGCGGGGAGGACTTGACTGATCTTGACCGTTTTGAGGAGCTTGATGCGAAAAGAAGAGATCTCTTGGGGCAGACAGAACAACTGAAAAGCAAGCGTAATGAAGTATCCCAACAGATTGCTGTCATGAAGCGTGAAAAGCAGGATGCTGATCACTTGATCAAGGAAATGCGGGAAGTCGGGGACAAAGTAAAAGAGCTTGATGATGAATTAAGGGGAGTGGAAGAGACTTTGGAGCTTCTTCTATTGTCCATTCCGAATATCCCTCATGAGAGCGTGCCTGTCGGCGAAACAGAGGATGATAATGTGGAGGTCCGCAAATGGGGAGAGGTTCCGGTATTTGACCACGAGGTAAAAGCACACTGGGACATTGCAGATGAGCTTGGGATCCTTGACTTCGAGCGTGCTGGCAAAGTAACGGGAAGCCGATTTGTATTCTATCGCGGACTTGGTGCGAGATTGGAAAGGGCCCTTTTCAACTTCATGCTTGATCTACATGTTGATGAGCATGGATACACGGAAGTGCTGCCTCCTTACCTCGTAAATCGTGCAAGTATGACAGGGACCGGGCAGCTTCCTAAATTCGAGGAAGATGCTTTCCTGATTGAAAAAGAAGACTACTTCCTTGTACCGACTGCTGAGGTACCGATTACCAATATGCACCGAGATGAAATCCTGAGTGCCGATCAGCTGCCGATCAACTATGCGGCATTCAGTGCATGCTTCCGTTCTGAAGCGGGTTCTGCAGGCCGTGATACCCGTGGTCTTATCCGCCAGCATCAATTCAATAAAGTGGAGCTTGTGAAGTTTGTGAAGCCGGAAGATTCTTATGAAGAACTGGAAAAACTAACAGGTAATGCGGAGAAGGTATTGCAGCTTCTTGGACTGCCATACCGTGTGCTGAGCATGTGTACCGCAGACCTTGGTTTTACCGCTGCGAAAAAGTACGACATCGAAGTATGGATCCCAAGTGCCGAGACGTACCGTGAGATTTCTTCTTGCAGTAACTTTGAGAGCTTCCAGGCACGCCGTGCAGGCATCCGTTTCCGTCGTGATCCAAAAGGGAAGCCGGAACATGTGCACACATTGAATGGTTCTGGTCTGGCAATTGGACGTACAGTTGCAGCCATCATCGAGAACTACCAGCAGGCTGATGGCTCTGTCGTGATCCCTGAAGTATTGCGTCCATACATGGGCGGCAAGGAAATTATGACTAAATAGTGAACAGAAAAAGGATGGGGAAAAAATTCTTCATCCTTTTTTTTTATTGCGTTGACAAGTTATTTTGAAATATGATATATTACTTTTTGTTGATACGGAGGAATACCCAAGTCCGGCTGAAGGGATCGGTCTTGAAAACCGACAGGGGTGTCAAAACCCGCGGGGGTTCGAATCCCCCTTCCTCCTCCATCATTATTTATAAAAGGTGATTTTACCTAAAGCGCATAAAATGGAGATTGTTCGTTACATTGGAGAAAGTAACGATTTTTTTATTGTCAAAGATGGAAGCGACGCCGTCTGGGACAATAAAATAAGCCGCCTATATAGGCGGCTTATTTTTTTAGCAGAAGTGACTGCTTCATATGATGGGAAATCTTTTCGATGATAGGTTCAACGGAATTGGAATTTCTCAAAACATCATAGTCATTGATATTCAAGCGAAGAACAGGGCACGCGTGAAAGCTGTTGATCCACTTTTCATAACGCTCGTGCATTTCTTCCCAGTAAGAGATTGGTGTTTGCTGCTCCATCGGACGTCCGCGTTCCTGGATCCTTCCTAAGATATCATCCAAGCTTCCTTCCAGATAGATCAAGAGGTCGGGATGAGGGAAGTATGGGGTCATGACCATTGCTTCAAACAGGCTTGTATAGGTCTCATAATCCACCTTCGTCATCGTCCCTTTTTCATAATGCATATTTGCGAAAATCCCAGTATCTTCATAAATAGAACGATCCTGAACGAAGCCTCCGCCATACTCGAAAATCTTCTTCTGGTCCTTAAAGCGCTCTGCCAAGAAGTAGATCTGCAAATGAAAGCTCCAGCGTTCAAAATCCGCATAGAACTTGTCCAAATATGGATTGGTATCTACTTTTTCGAAAGAGGTACGAAAGCCTAGTGCGTTTGCTAAAGCGTTTGTCATGGTTGATTTCCCGACACCCACTGTTCCGGCAATCGTAATGACCGCATTGGATGGGATGCCGTATTTTTCACGTAGATTCATTTAATGATAACTCCTTTTTCCAAGGTATCGCGCAATTGGTTGAAGATCTTTTCTTTATCCTCTTCACGCTGTATAAAATCTATTTCGTCCCCATTGAAGCGTAATATCGGCAGGGATGGATATTGTCGTTCCAGTCGGTCCATTTCTTCATCATAATCCAAACTGAGCTGTTGGAGATAAAGCGGGTCGATTTTCTTTTCAATATCTCTCCCACGCATTTCAATCCTACTTAATAAGGTGTCCAAACTTGCATGCAAATAGATGATGACATTTGGTTTTGGCATATCCGATGTCAGGATGTCATAGATTTGCAGGTATTTGTCATACTGTTTATCCCTTAATGTACGCTTTGCAAATATAAGATTCTTCATGATGTGATAATCCGACACAACCGGTGCCCCGTTCTTTAAATGAAGCCGATCGATATCTTCTAGTTGCTTATATCTATTGCATAGAAAAAACATTTCCGTCTGGAAACTCCACTCATCTATATCTTCGTAGAATTTTCCGAGAAAAGGATTTTCGTCTACTATTTCTTTTAATAACTGATACTGGAACTCCTCTGCAATCTTCTTTGCAAGCGAGGTTTTTCCAACACCAATCGGTCCTTCAACAGTAATAAATGGTGTTGCTTGCATCTTAAACGAACCCCCTTATTTAAACCGAACACTCATCAATATTTTGACAGACATTTAACATTCTATCACAGATATTGTCGATATGGATTAGGAAATTATGAAAAAAAGAGACTGAATCCCATTCAGCCTCCAACCTTTTTATTTATATGATTGATGCCACCGTGCTGTCGGATTTTTCACCACATTGAAGTTGTCGGTGATCAAAAGCCAATTTTGCGGGAAGGAAAGTCCGAGTTTCCAATAGCTGATCCCTCTCAGGTTCAATTCTTTCAATAGATCAAACTTTGCCTGTATCGAACGTGCATCCTCGAACCAGACTTCATGTTCTTTTCCTTCCTTCCAGTAATTGAAATGAGGCGCCTGTGCCTTCACATCGTATTCTATAGCAGCATTATTATCACTGGCAAGCTGGATGGCAGCCTGTGGGCTGATTGCTTTTGCGAACTCCCCGCCTGGCTTGAAGGGAAGCGTCCAGTCATAGCCGTATAGGTTCTGTCCCATCATGATTTTATTGCCAGGCATCTCTGTCAATGCGTACTCGAGTACCTCCCTTACAGGACCGATTGGTGAAACTGCCATAGGCGGTCCGCCGCTATAGCCCCATTCATAGGTCATGATGATGACAAAGTCGACAATCTCCCCGTGTGCTTTGTAGTCATGGGCTTCATACCATTTACCTTTTTGGTCTGCTTTTGTTTTAGGGGCCAATGCCGTGGAAATGAGCCATCCTTCCTTTTTGAAACGGTCGCGTGCTTTTCGTAAAAATGTATTATAGGCTTCCTTATCAGCTGGCCGCAAGTATTCAAAATCAAAATGGATATCCTTGAAGTTATATTTCTTTGCAGTTGCTACCACGTTATCAAGAAATTTGTTCTGGATAGACATATTCGTCAAAATGATCCGGCCAAGCTCATCACTGAAGCCGTCCTCCTCCAGATTAGTGAGGACCATCATGAGTGTGACGTTATTGGCCTCCGCTATTTGCGGAAAGTTGTTCAGTGGCGGTTCCTTTAAAGAGCCGTCCCGCTGCACGCGAAAACTGAAAGGTGCAAGATAGGTCAAATAAGGAGCCGTGTTCCTTGCACTCTGTTCGAGTTGTGGGGATACTGTATTTCCGCTGGGCTCAATATATGCATTGATTTCTGCTTCCCTTTTTGGCTGTGGCGGGATATAGAGTCTGAATCCGGGCCGGAGTGGCTGATTGGTATTCAATTGGTTGATCTGTGCCAGGCGCTGTGGTGTTGTATTGAATCTCCTTGCTATTGAAGAAAGGGTGTCGCCTTGCTGTACATAATAGAACCGTCCGACAATCGGGATTACAAGCGCCTGCCCTATTACAAGGTTATCGGGATTGGGAAGTTCGTTTGCTTCTATTATATCTTCAGGGGTCGTAGCGTAAGCCTGCGAAATCCCGTAAATTGATTGTCCTTGCCTAACGACATGAATTTGCATGGTTCGTCCCTCCTATTCATCATCCTTTATCAATGTATGAAGCGGTGGAGGGATTCATGCAAGTTCTTTACCCGTTCACTAACGCATCTGTAGTGTAAATAGTGGCCTTCAGGACATTTTTCATCATCGTGAGGGCATATTCATTGTCCTCATCCGCTGTCGAGGCAATGGCATCAGTTGGTACAAGGAGCTTTATCTCCCGCATATAAGCGTCATTTGCGGTGAAAAGGACGCAGATATTTCCAGCAATTCCTGTCAGGATCAGAGAGTTCACCCCCAACTGGGAAAGAAGGGTATGCAACGCAGTGCCAAAAAACGCGGAATGCTTCGGCTTGATCAGAAAATAGTCATCCTCTTCTGGACGGAGATTTTCAATGATGCCTTTACTGAGTGGATTACTGCATTTCTCCATTATCTTATTATAGTCTGCCTGCCATAGCTGATAATGATCATTTACATAGATGATGGGAAGTCCGTTCGCCTTCATCAGTTTTTTTAGCTTTAATATATTGGGTGCAATGGCAGCGGTCTTCTTTGCCAGTGTTTTTCCGTGCTTAAACTGAAAATCATTGATAATATCAATTATAAGTAAAGCAGTGTGCTCCAAGTATTATCACCTCATGCAGATTAGTGTATGGAACTTCTGACAAGAATATAAACGAGCATGCAAAAAGAAAGGAATCCGGGTTATGCAGGAAAATACCGACGAATGGTTTATGAAACAGGCGATAGAAGAAGCAAAAAAAGCGGAGGAGTTGGCGGAAGTGCCAATAGGTGCTGTAATAGTCAAGGACGGAGAGATTATTGCAAAAGCACATAACTTGAGAGAGACCACCCAGAGATCCATTACCCATGCAGAAATACTGGCAATCGATGATGCCTGCAAGAGACTGGGTACGTGGAGGCTTGAGGATACCACCCTATATGTCACGCTCGAGCCATGTCCGATGTGTGCGGGGGCCATCGTTTTATCACGCGTGCAAAAAGTGGTGTTTGGAGCCATGGATCCGAAAGCAGGCTGTGCAGGCACATTGATGAACCTGTTGGATGAACCTCGATTCAATCATCAGACCGAGATAGTGAGTGGAGTGCTCGGGGAAGAGTGCGGAGCATTGCTTTCCGATTTTTTCAGGAAGCTTCGCCAAAAGAAAAAGGAGAAAAAGATGCAGCAGTAAACAGACGCCTAAAATTTTACAGATGGTTGTGGTTGCATTTTTTCCTTTTTTCCCTTATACTAAATTATGCGTCGGACATAAAGACGCACAAACCTTTTGGTTTTAATTTTGTCGTGCTAAGCGGGGAGGTAGCGGTGCCCTGAACTCGCAATCCGCTCTAGCGAGGCTGAATCCCTTCTCGAGGTTAGCAGGCTGTAGGGTCTGCCTTAAGTAAGTGGTGTTGACACCTGGGTCCTGCGCAATGGGAACCCGTGAACCATGTCAGGTCCGGAAGGAAGCAGCATTAAGCGGACTCTCTCATGTGCCGCAGGGTTGCCTGGGTCGAGCTAACTGCTTAAGTAACGCTTATGGTGGCTAATCGACAGAAGGTGCACGGCAGTTATAAATAGTCATTCAAACCCACTCTATTACAGGGTGGGTTTTTTGCTGTACTTTTTTAGACTGAAAATAAATCAAGCCAATTCATGTTTGCTTTTGAAATTGACTCCATTTCTACGGTATAATGGAAAGGATAAGAAAGAAGGAGGGCATATTGGTGGCATATCAAGCTTTATATCGTGTTTTTCGACCACAGCTTTTTCAGGATGTCGTGGGACAGGAACATATAACCAAAACCTTACAAAACGCCCTGCTTCAACAGAAGTTCTCCCACGCCTATCTGTTTTCCGGCCCAAGAGGAACCGGTAAAACGAGTGCGGCAAAGATATTAGCAAAGGCAGTGAACTGCGAACACGCTCCTGTTGCAGAGCCTTGCAATGAGTGCCCCTCCTGCAGGGGAATCACAGATGGTTCCATTTCCGATGTAATGGAAATCGATGCAGCCTCCAATAATGGGGTCGATGAAATCCGTGATATCAGGGACAAGGTGAAATATGCACCGAGCGCGGTCAAGTATAAAGTATATATCATAGATGAAGTACATATGCTTTCCATTGGAGCATTTAACGCACTATTAAAGACACTGGAAGAGCCTCCGAAGCACGTGATCTTCATCCTGGCTACAACCGAGCCGCATAAAATTCCGCTGACCATCATTTCGCGCTGTCAGCGATTTGACTTCAGAAGGATCACTGCGGAATCCATTGTCGGCAGATTGGAGACCGTGCTGCATGCACAGGAGATCGAAAGCGAGCCACATGCACTTGCAGTCATTGCAAGAGCGGCCGAGGGTGGAATGCGTGATGCCTTGAGTCTGATGGACCAGGCCATTTCCTTCAGCGACGGGAAACTGACTGTCCAGGATGCGCTCTCCATCACGGGATCGGTGTCCCAGACCTTCCTTACCGATCTTGTGAGTGCGCTCCATCAAAAGAATGTCGCAGATGCCCTGGATTCCCTGAATTCCGTTTTTCGTTCAGGAAAAGACCCTTCCAGGTTTTTGGAGGATTTGATTTTCTATTACCGAGACATGCTGCTCTATAAGACAGCACCAAGGCTTGAGCAGATCCTTGACAGGGTACAGGTGGATGAAGGGTTCAAGGCGTTTGCGGAGGAAATCCCGTCTGAGACCATCTATGAAACGATCGATATACTCAATAAGAGCCAACAGGAGATGAAGTGGACCAATCATCCTCGGATCTACCTAGAAGTGGCGATTGTGAAACTCTGTCAACTTGAGGGTTCTTCGAAAGAAGCGGCAGACCAAGATCAGGTGAATATCCTCATAAAGAAAATCACCATGCTGGAAAACAAAGTGAAAGAGCTGTCTTCTGGTAAACTTGTCGAAGCCAACCAAGCGGCTGCTGCGGCTAAAACACCTGTAAGATCTGGTGGAGGTTCACGCAATGGGTTCAAACCTGCAGTCGGGCGTATCCAGGAAGTGTTGAAAAATGCGACAAGAGGCGATCTGGATAGTATCAAAGGCAGTTGGGCCCAGCTATTGGAAACACTCCGCAAACAGAATAGGGTGTCCCATGCAGCTTTATTGACAGATAGTGAGCCGGTGGCTGCTTCGAACCAGGCTTTTGTGTTAAAATTCAAGTATGAGATACATTGCAAGATGGCATCCGATGATCAGGTAAAGCAGAATCTCGAGCAGATCCTGCTGGAGCTTACCGGAAAATCCTTCGATATGCTCGCTGTACCGGAAACGGAGTGGCAGCAGATCCGTGAGGATTTCATACGAGGTCAGAAGGATGAGACTGATGGTGGCCAGCAGGAAGAGGACCCTTTTATTGAAGAGGCCAAGAAATTGGTTGGTCCCGAGCTGATTGAAATAAAAGAATGAACTATTAACCAATAACAGGAGGAATGACTTATGATGCGTGGTGGCGGAATGGGTAACATGCAAAAAATGATGAAACAAATGCAAAAAATGCAAAAGGATATGGCGAAAGCCCAAGAGGAATTGGCAGAAAAGACGATAGAAGGCAGTGCTGGCGGCGGTATGGTCACAGTTGTCGTGAACGGCCAGAAAGAAATCATCTCTGTGAATATTAAAGAGGAAGTAGTAGACCCGGAAGATATCGAAATGCTGCAAGATCTAGTGTTGGCTGCTACAAATGATGCCTTGAAGAAAATGGAGGAGTTGACTAATGATACAATGGGTCAATTCACCAAAGGGTTAAACATGCCAGGACTTTTCTAGGAGGACCTTTATGCACTATCCTGAGCCTATATCAAAGCTGATCGACAGCTTTATGAAATTGCCGGGTATCGGCCCGAAAACGGCCGCACGTCTGGCTTTTTTCGTATTGAATATGAAAGAAGACACAGTGTTGGACTTTGCGAAAGCATTGGTCAATGCGAAAAGGAACTTATCCTACTGTTCCGTATGCGGACATATCACCGATAAAGATCCATGCTATATCTGTGAAGACAACCGACGTGACCAGACAGTTATCTGTGTGGTCCAGGAAACCAAGGATGTCATAGCCATGGAGAAGATGAAGGACTATAACGGGCTCTATCATGTGCTGCATGGCGCCATCTCACCTATGGATGGAATCGGCCCGGAGGATATCAAAATCCCTGAACTCATCAAACGATTACAGGATGATGTGGTCCAGGAATTGATCTTGGCTACCAACCCCAACATCGAGGGAGAAGCAACAGCCATGTATATTTCAAGGCTTCTAAAACCGACAGGAATCAAAATGACACGAATTGCACATGGTCTGCCGGTTGGTGGGGACCTTGAATACGCAGATGAAGTGACACTTTCCAAGGCGTTAGAAGGAAGAAGAGAAATTTAAATTTGATAAATCCATATAAAGGGGCTAACACTAGCTATGTTTTTTCGTAAAAAAGACCGCTTGAAAAAACAGTTCGATGCCAAGCTCATGGAAACAACCGAGTCGTGCAAAGATCGTTGGACAAAACAGAAAAGCCTTGTTGAAAAAAGTGTGGAGCCATCCGAAGAGGTAATCTGCCAGCTCAAAATGGCAGAAGCCAAATATCTTTTCCTATTAAAAGAAGTTCGAGCAAGAATGACAGTAAAATAGAGAAGCTCCTTACATACCGCAGCCGGACAGGCTGCGGTATTTTTTTTAGGTTGTAGTAGATGGAAGGGCAACTTTCTATATATATAGAAGAAGAAGGTATCCCCATTGTGCATTCCTAGAAGGGTAACGCTTATAAACTTCTGCAGATTGTTCTGAAATCAGCAGGAGAACATACAATTACAATATAGTACAAGCTGAGGAGGGAGCAGGTTTGCAGCCATTGATTGTGATTGGAGTAATAGGAGCGCTCATATTATTGGTTCTTATAGTGGGGACTCCCCTTAAACCATTGCGGTTTGTCGGACAAACAGCCATTAAAATAATGATAGGTGCGCTGTTCTTGTTTTTCTTGAATGCATTTGGAAATTCAATGGGGATACATGTCCCGATCAACTTTGCCACCTCTGCCATTTCAGGGGTGCTTGGAATACCCGGGGTGGCAGCCTTGGTGATCATCCAAATGTATATCATTCAGTAAGTCTAGGTTCCTCTCGAAAAAGAGGAATCTTTTTTATATTTTCTTATTGACTCTGGTATCATTAAAATGGTATATTAGATTTCGTTGTCACAAACGAATTGCGTTTCTAAAAAACTTCTTTTTAAAAAAGTTGTTGACTCGCTTTCGGCAGTGTGATAAGATAATAAAGTCGCTTCGAGAGAACGGCTCATAAAAAAGTTCTTTGAAAACTAAACAAAACAACAGCGTCCACGTTAATCTTATAGAGATTAACAAAGAACGAAAATGTAACATAAGCTAGTCAACATTTGAGCATAAGCTCAAACTCTTTATTGGAGAGTTTGATCCTGGCTCAGGATGAA
>NZ_JAFBED010000019.1 GCF_016908565.1 Sutcliffiella tianshenii | reverse complement strand
TTCATCCTGAGCCAGGATCAAACTCTCCAATAAAGAGTTTGAGCTTATGCTCAAATGTTGACTAGCTTGTGTTACATTTTCGTTCTTTGTTAATCCCTATAAGATTAACGTGGACGCTGTTGTTTTGTTTAGTTTTCAAAGATCATTCAATTCGGCAAACCGCTTAAAAGCGACTTCCTAATCATAACAACTTGTCCGTTAAGTGTCAAGCTGTTTTTTGTTTTTTTATCACCGTTGTCACTCGGAATCAACATTAGTCATCCGTGTTCCTTGGCGACGAAATTAAATATACCATCCCACTAACTATATTGCAATACTTTTTTAAACAATTTTCTAAGCAATTTTCCTATTAGAATAGAATCCATTTTAATAGACTGGAAATCCAACCTTGTTTTAAACTTTTTCTTCATATAAACAAAAAAACAACCAGTTGGAATTCTTGTCTTTCGAAAAATATATTGTTCTTACACTCTGCCTCTTGTATGATGGTAATTGGACACACAACATAACTTCATATCCACAAGGGGTGCCACTATTGGCTGAGACTGAACAAAGCTGTTCTAACCCTCTGAACCTGTTAGATAATTCTATCGTAGGGATGTGGCAATCTTATTACTTACTTTATTTAAGCAATAAAAGAGCCTAACCTCTCTTTTATTGCTTTTTCTTATTTTAAGGGGGAGATTATCATAAAGAAATCGAATACGCTTTTTCTTGTAGAAGTTGCTATTTTTGGAGCTTTGGCTTATCTGCTTGATGTTCTTGCAGGAGTATTGTCATTAAAAATATGGGCACAGGGAGGCTCCATCTCCATCGCTATGGTGCCTGTATTCATCATGGCATTTCGCTGGGGATTAAAAGGCGGATTGCTTTCAGGGTTGATATTGGGATTATTGCAACTCACATTCGGGCCGGTAGGAGTTCATATAGTCCAGATTTTGTTGGATTATATAGTAGCTTTTGTAGTGTTGGGATTCGCAGGGTTGTTCGCCAGTCAGGTTGTGAACGCAGTGAATCGCGACGATTTCAAAAGAGCGATCTATTTTGTAACCTTTGCATCATTCATTGCATGCACACTTAGATTTTTATCCCACTATCTTGCAGGGATCATTTTCTTTAGGGATGCTGCACCGGCAGGACAACCGATAGAGATATATTCGTTAATCTATAACGGAACATATATGTTGCCTAGTTTTGTAATTTCGACAATTGTTACTTTACTATTGATCAAGGCAGTTCCAAGGATTTTCTCTTTCAGCAAAACAGTTTCTTAAGCTAACCTCCATGGTTAGCTTTTTTATTTTTAATAGAATGTAATGAAAGATTTCTACATATAGTCTAGTAATAGCTAATGTAGGAGGTTCTGTAATGATTGTAGTTAAAGACATAGCAATGGTTGTGGCTCTCTTATCATCGATGGGATTATTTTTATACGGATACTTCGAGGGGCTGGCGTTATGCAACCAAGAAGGGAAAGTCAGAGGTGAAGGCGTCATCATTGGCTTTTCACTTGCGATGGTTTTTGCCTTGATTGCAAATGATCTTGTTTCCTAAATAAAGAAGCCGGCTCACGTGAGTCGGCTTCCATTATTCATTGACATGTTTCAGGCTTCTTCAAGCAAAAAGTAATAGGATGGATAGATGCGTTCATTGATAAACCCGAGTTTCCTGGCAATCGCAATCGAATCTTTCCGGAATAGTTCCGTTGTCCAACTAGGAGTTTCGCCTCGTTTGAGACATTCTTCGATAAACAGATTTGCCATCGCGGAAGCAATTCCTTTTCCACGATGGGAAGTATTATAGTTATTGATGCCAATTTCTTTGATTCCATTATGCTGATAGACCGACAGACAGGCTCCGATTATACTTTCTTTGTAAAAGGCAGCCACCCCTAATCCGCTTTCCAAAAAGCTGTCAGTGGAATGCCAGAACTTCAATATTTCCTCGGTCAGTATATTATTTTTATCCTTTTGTAAAATACCCCTGTCAATGATTGCGACAGTGTAATCTTCGGGTATTGTGTTTTTTTTATAAGAAGAAATATACGCTTCCTCCGAAAAAGTAAATGCAACTCTAGTTCCTTGTTTAATAGGGATGACTTGAAAGATACTCTTCATTTCCGATTCTATTTTTTGAGGATATGTTTCTATGTTGATGTCTTCTTCCCTATGCGACCGTGCAATTGGAAGCAGCTCCGCCTGGAACCATTCTTCAAATCTTTCTTCCTCTATATCACCTATCAGATAGATCATCTCATGGACAGCATATACAACTAGCATCTGCGGGTCAGTTTGATTGTCTATAAAAGCAAATCCTATTTGCTGACCTGAAAGTACCCCCATAATGATTGGATGCCTGCTCACATTGTGGCCATCTAAAAAGGCCGATATATCATTTATATCTTGAACCTTCAGAAGCTCCACTTTCATCACACTCCAATAAAATTCCACCCATAGGCTATTTCTTCATATGCTTGATTCCCAATTTGTATGTTTTCGGTATCTATTTCCTGTGGCTCAAGTGATAAATAGAAATTTCTGCTGGGGTTATCGGCCAGTACCCATACAAGCATAGATTTATATCCGTTTTTAATTAAGCATTCACGAACTTTACTATACAGTGCCTTTCCTATTCCCCTTTTCTGAAAATCTTTAAGAATATAGATGGCGTATAGTTCTCCATCTACCTTATATTTCTTCGTCCGTTCAGGTCCAGCACTTGCAAAACCTACGATATCACCTTCCACTTCGGCTACAAATAGACAACTTTTCTCGTGTCCTGCCTGTATCGCCTTCTCCCACATGCTTTTTCTATTGTCATAGGAGAGTGTTTCCAAGTAGCTATCCTCCACTATTCCTTTATATGTAGTCTTCCAGCTATCCACATGCACTCTTGCAATGGATGCTTCATCACCTTTCTTGGCTAGCCTGATAATCATATGCTTCTCTCCCTTCACTCCGCCATATCTAATGGCTTGACTTTCTTATTGTCTCTCAAAAAATAGGCGACACTGAGCATGACAAGCATCCCTCCAGTGAACTGTGTCCAAGTAATATATTCCTCTAATACAAAATAGGCTAGAATGGCTGCCCCGATCGGTTCGAAAAGAATACTCATGGAAATCACATTGGTACTGATATACTTGACCGCCCAATTGAAAAGGGAATGCCCAAGCAAGGTGGGGATGATTGCAAGCAGCAGAAACCATAACCAATCCATTTGTGAATAGCCTGTCAAAGGATCACCTGTGAACACTACATAAAAAAATAACGCAATCGTGCTTACTCCATACACAATAAAGGTATATGTAATGAGAGAAAGTCTTTTTCTGACGTCCTGTCCAAAAAGTAAGTAGGCGGTAACCAATGCACATGCAACCAAGGCCAGTATGTCACCGAAAAGTGCCATCCCACTGATTCGGAAGTCTCCCCAGCTGATGATGATGCTACCGATGATTGCAATTACCCCACTTATAATGGATTTTGCACTTAGCTTTTCCTTGAAGAAAATATATGTCCCGATAAATGCAAACAATGGCTGCAAGGTTACCAATACAGTGGAACTGGCTACACTCGTATAGTTAAGCGATTCAAACCATAAAATAAAGTGGAAAGCCAAAAAAATACCAGCTAGGATGGAATAGATCCAATCCCGTTTCGTAATAACTCTTAATTCGTGCATATACTTATATAGGAATATCGGCATGATCAGCATTACAGAGAACAGCAAGCGATAAAAGGCAATCACGCCGGCTGGAGCTTCTGCAAGCTTTACAAAAATGGCTGATGTGGATACGGTTACGACACCTATCGCCAAGGCCATGTATGGATTCATCCACTTGTTCATTATTCAGTCTCCTTGTCCAGATTCCATGATGTAGATATTTCTTTCTAATTGTACTTAAAATTGCTATAATTTTCTAACCATTTATTTATTGTTTTTTTGGCATTCATAGACAGAGGAGGAGTTCGATGGAAGACATCTTGGAATTTTTCATAGAAAATGATTATATTTTAAAGCTTACCCTGGCAGCAGTAGCAGGTGTAATAATAGGTCTAGAGCGCGAACTGAAAGGAAAACCATTGGGACTGAAGACATGTGTGGTGGTATCAGTAATGGCCTGTCTATTGACCATAGTTTCCTATGAGTCTGCATTCCTGTATTCCAAAGAATATTCGCGCCCCATGGATCCAGGACGTATTCCTTCTTATGTAATAAGCGGTATCGGCTTTTTAGGCGCTGGCGTTATTCTTCGAAGAAGCAATGAAGCAATTTCCGGATTAACGACCGCTGCTTTGGTACTGGCTTCAGCAGGTATAGGGATTACCATCGGAGCAGGATTCTTTGTCGAAGCCTTGACCGGAGTTATTTTTATCATCCTTGGTGTAAAGGTCATCCCACTGCTTTTTGACGCAATCGGCCCGAAAAAACTGAAGGAAAAGGAAATCAAGGTGAAGATCTATATAGAAAAGGATGTACATCTTACCACCATCATGAAGGAGATTAATAGTAAAAATCTCAACGTCAAAAGGGTGAAAGTTAAAGAAGAAAAAGACGACATCGTGCTTAACTGCATCATTACGACGAAGAAGAATATCTATACGACCGACGTTTACTATGAAATAAAAAGTCTGAATGGAGTATTCCAGGCGGAAGTAGAAAATATTGATTAAAAGTTTTTTGAGAAAGTATTTGCAAAACAATAATTTTTTGGTAAAATAAATTCAGTCTTAACGGGGCATTAGCTCAGCTGGGAGAGCGCTACGCTGGCAGCGTAGAGGTCAGGGGTTCGAGCCCCCTATGCTCCATTTAACAACACCACAACTTGCAGTTGTGGTGTTGTTTATTTTCAGGCCAGATTCAAACTTTTTAAATTTTCCCTGTGACTTTCTCCTCAATTCTAGTAATATAGTAGGAGTGTAAAAAAGTTACTTAGGAGGAAATCTTTATGAGTTTGTATGGTCTTTTATTACTTATCCACATTATTGCTGCAGTAGTCGGCCTAGGCGCCACTTTTGCTATGCCAGTCTTGATGAGCACCGCTAAAACGGTGACACAGGCTAAGTTTTCCCATTCTGTTGCAGGCGGGATCGAGAAATTCGCCAAAATCGGAAGCATCACATTACTCGTGACTGGGACTGCAATGGGAGCTGTCAGCCCTTACCTTTTCAAGGAAATCTGGTTTATTGCTTCATTGGTTATCTATGTGTTGGTTCAACCTATCGTAGCAGGTATCCTTCCGAAGAAGAATGCACTTCAGATCCAGATTCTCGATCAGGCAAATGGGGAAGAACTGCCTTCTGAATATCAGAAGATAAGCAAACAGCTCGTTCCTATCAACAACATCGTACATATTTCAGCTATCATTCTTATCATATTGATGACAATCAAACCATTTTAAAAAGAGGCCTTTAGGGGCCTCTTTTTTAGCTGATCTATTGTCTGTTACTGAACTTCTCCTCGATGAACTCCTGTTCTTCCTCTGCACTCATTATCCCTGTTGCCCTTCCGACTGAACCGTCCTGTAGCTCCCAGATAGCATTGTGGTCATCATCGACACTCGTGAAATTCTTATTCTGCCATTTTAGGAGGATTTCCTCATAGATACTGCCATGCTTGTAGTCCTCCCGATTGTGCTGTACCACTTCGAGCAGCCTATCCACTCTTTCCTCTGTTAAGGGAAGGACGCCCCACTTTTTATCCGCTTCCACCTTTTGATGACTCATATGGTGAATGGCATTTTGAACGGCCAACTCCGACATATCAAATGTAAAATCCTCTTCAATGGCTGCATTGGTTTCCTGAAAGTTCATCTGGGCTCCTGGTTCCACTTCTTCGGTTGATGAGTTTTTCAGCTTAAGGATGCCTTCTGAATTCGGGTCGATTACTGAAATGTAATAAACAAGCGTTAATATCGCTAATGGCAGAACAACGATTATAACCCATTTCATATTAGTTTTTAATAGATGAATGACGTTCTCCCCCATTTTTCCTGTTTATACATCATTATACAGGAAATGGGATTAAGTAGAAACACTTAACTTTAACTATGATTATCGGGATAAAAAATAGCTGCAGCCGACGGATCGACTGCAGCCCTTTATTTTACAGACTCTAGTAATTTATTGATTTCCATCGGATTGAATCCTTTTACCGCTTTGTCACCTACCGCAGTAACCGGGATTCCCATGAATCCGAACTTTTCCACTTCCTGTTGGTACACAGGATCTGCCATGATATCCCTTACCTCAAAGGGGATCTCCTCTTGTTTCAGGTATTCCTTTACATATTCACAGTCCTTGCAGCCCTTTGCCGAATAGACAATGACGTTCTTGTTCATCTGAAGCCCTCCTTGATGTTTGTTATGGCTCCATTTTACCATACAGAAACTGATTTTTATAAGGGCGCTGATCCTTACTTTTCTACCCATTCATCCTTGTCATTTTTCTTATATTTATTTTTCACGGCATCCCAAGCCACCTTATGGGCGGTTTCTTCCTTGTCGTATTGTTCTGAGGCTGAATTGAAGGCTTCTTTATAAATTTCCTGTCCGTGCTTCGGCAAATTGTCTTTGACTCCTTTGGGCAGATCTTTCAATGAATCATATGGCATTTGATTTTCCTCCCTTGTTTTGATTTTATGCTTTTCCATTTCCTTTTCGGGGGAAAGGTAAACAAACTTCGATCTTCAGGAAGGAGAAACATGCACAGTGAAGGAATTAATAAAGAAGATTCATTTTATGTATTTCAACTAGAGTAGGAGACACTTATGAATAGATTATGTTGGATTATCTGTAGTACGATGGCTGTCCTGTTGGCAGGATGCACATCTGACACTGTAATAGAAGGCCCTGTCGAACCAATTGTGGAGGAAAAATCTGATGACGAGGTAATAGATTCGAAAAATGATCCTTTTACTCCCGGAATAAAGGTTACTGATCTGATGCTTCCAAAGCAGAATTCACGTGTGCGATCAGGTGCCATCACCCATGTGATGCTTCATTTTACGAATAATGCTTTACGAAACCCGGAAAACCCTTACGACTTGGATGAGGTTTATGCGCTGTTTGAAGAATATCAGGTGTCTGCGCACTATATGATTGGAAGAGATGGGGAGGTTTTTCATCTAGTGCCAGAAAACAGGGCTGCCTATCATGCGGGAAAAGGGATTGACCTGAACTATCAGCATTACCATAACAGCTTCAATGACCATTCCATTGGAATAGAGCTTTTAGCCATAGGTACGAAGGAAGAGATGCTACCCATCGTTCCGGAAGAAATCTTTGATAGGATCAATCCAAATGATATAGGTTATACTGATGCCCAGTATAAGGCCTTGGATAAATTATTGGAGGACATTTTAAAAAGGCATCCAACCATAAAAAAGGACAGGGAACATATCGTCGGCCATGACGAATATGCCCCTGTCCGGAAGGTGGATCCAGGTTCCTTGTTTGATTGGTCAAAAATCGGTTTTTAATGGCAGACAAGTATTTCCCTTGAAAAATACCCTTTTTTCGTGACACAGCGGTCTTTGATTTCGAAGCCCGCTTTTTCAATCATTTCATCTATCGTTTCAATCGTGACCACGACCAGTTTATCCGATATTCTTCTGGCATGCCTTAATATATCAGCCTGATCCTCTGGAGTTGCATGGGTATAGAGGTTATAAGGCATGTCTATGATTGCGACATCATATTTTTCCACAATATCTGCTATCGGTCCTAATGTCACATTTCCCGTTAAGCCGAAATGGGCGATATTTTCCCTTGAGCCTTGTGTAACAAGTGGGTTTATGTCCCGACCCTCGATCTGGATCCCCATGGACAATGCCTCTACAAGCACGGTGCCGATTCCGCAGCAAGGGTCTATCGCTTTTACTCCCTCTGGGTGGGGGACTGCAATATTGGCAACCGCCCTGGCGACCCGCGTGCTTAGTGCAGTGGAATATTCGTGAGGCTTTTTTGTATGTTTCAGCCAAACAGCCTCATTTTTGCGATAATTTCCGAAGTACCATCTGCCGCCATACGCCACGATCCCAAAGATGTGCTCAGGATTGTGGACATCCGCTTCTCCATGGATGCGTGCTCCTAGATCCCGCTCCATGACTCTTCTCTCGCCATATTCAATCTTGTCCTCTTTTTTCAGGTCATTGATTTTGATGAAGATTATTTTGAATGTCTTTTCCTTCATATCGATTTCTTGGACCTGCTCCACGATATCGATAAAAGTGTCGCCGCCGTATAGGACTTCGATCCGCTCCCTGATAAAAGGGCTTCTGCTTGGATCTATTTTTACAGCGCTCTTTATTATATTATGGTGTGATTCCAGGCCAAAAAAAGAGCGCATCTCCAAGTGACTCAAGGATTGCTCTTCTGGGCTGCTTGCATATGTATATATAAATTCCTGGGTATTCAATTCCATTTCCAACGACTACTCATCCTCTAACTTCTTAGTCCTTACCTTCTAAAGCTTATCGGTAAAACTATTAAAAAGCAATGAAAGCCGATAAATCAAAATTTGGCAAAGATAGCAGGGGGACAGAATGGCAATACCCGCCACCCTTACTTTGCCAAGTTGTGCTTAAATGCATAAATGACCGCCTGCGTCCGGTCCTGTACCTGTAATTTAGCCAAAATATTACTAACATGCACTTTTGCTGTTTTCAGGGCGATAAACAGCTCATCCGCGATTTCCTGATTTGTCTTCCCTTGTGTCATAAGAAGCAGAATCTCCATTTCACGATTGGTGAGCTCTTCATGCAGGAAGTGGTCATTTTTTTGACGCATCCTTTTCATCATTTTCCCTGCCACTTCAGGTTCCAGGATGGATTGACCTTTATAGGTGGAGCGTACTGCATTCGCTATATCACTTGCTTTGGAAGTTTTCAACATATAGCTCGTTGCACCGGCTTCGAGTGCCGGATACACTTTTTCATCATCCAGGAAGCTTGTGACAATGATGATTTTGGCATCGGGCCACTGATCGATTATCCTTTTGGTTGCTTCAATCCCATCCATTTCCTTCATGACAAGGTCCATGAGGATGATATCAGGCTTATGCAAAAGCGCCAACTCTACCGCTATTTTCCCATCGTCCGCCTCTGCAATCACTTCTATATCAGGCTGTGCGGATAGATAGGCCGTGACACCGATCCGAACCATTTCATGATCATCTACAAATAATACTCTAATCATTTTCCCCACCCTTTAAATCAAGCTTTGGAACTTTAACTTCCAATCTTGTACCCTGGTTTTCTACACTCACTATTTTTAATGTGCCGCCTATCTCCACGGCCCGCTCATACATGTTTTGCAATCCGTATGCGCCTGCACGTTCCTTTTCCACATCAAAGCCTTTTCCATCATCTACCACTCTCAGGATGATAAAATCATCGCGGCTGATCAAGAGCACTTCAACAGAAGATGCCTTGGCATGACGAAGCGTGTTTGAAAGGCTTTCTTGAAGGATCCGGAACAGATGATCCTCCACTCCCTTATCGATGGAAAAGGATTCTATCTTCCATGCAATGCTCATCGGGACCTTTTGCATCAATTCAATCAAAAGCTCCTCTGCCCCTTCTTGGAGGGTTTTCCCTTTCAAAGCCACTGGTCTCAAGTGGAGAAGAAGGGCACGCATTTCCAATTGGGATTGATGTATCATCTCCTCGACCATCCTGAGCTGCTTGGTTTCCCTGTCTTCGAGTGCCTCTTTTGGCTCCGTCAAGGCTGACATGAGCATCGATGCCGCAAAAAGCTGCTGACTGACCGAATCATGTAATTCCCTCGCCAATCTGTTGCGTTCCTGTGATACAATTTCCTGTATTCTGCTTTCTATGTCCACCGCTTTTTCATTTGCCAGCTTTTGAGAAAGCTTGGTTTGTTCCTTCATCTGCTTTTGTATCTTTTCCAGTTCCCTTTCTATCTCCCCTATTTCCTGTACAGGATTCCTATTATCCCACGCGATATTTCTTCCCTGTTCCAGCTGCAATAGATGGGAATGGATTGTCACTATCTGTTTTTTCCAGTACAGTCCAGAAAATAGGCCGACCAGTAAGCCCAGCAGGATACAAATACATAAAGCAAACACGGCAAATGGAAGATCAAACACTTTTACTTTCCATAAGGATGACCACTCCACCAAGGGAAAAGAAAGAAAGTACACGATACCAAATGCAAGAAAACTGATGAAGGCAGTGGTGACCCCCAACAGGAAGTGCCTTTGCAATATACTCATATTCTTTTCACCTCGAGGCTTCCCACCAAACAGGAGGTGATGATCTTAATTTTCTGGCTGGATTCCTCATATCCTGAAGTTTGGAAGTGAACAGTCCGATTCCACTGCTTCGACTCTTCCTCCTCCAAGATCACTGTGGAGCCGACCATTACGGAATGATTGACACTGATATCCAATTCATAGGGAACAAGAATCTGGATGTTGCCTACGACATTTCGTATGAAAATGACTGCTTCCCCTTTAGGGAGGACCGTATAGCTTAAGTCTATGATGGTATCCCCTATACCTGTCTGGATATTGACATCCTCCCATGTATAGGATTGTTCCGGTGTTTTCTGCCTACCCAAAAGTTTATTCTGGAACCACTTCTGTTCATGTTTCATCAGTCTTATGCCATTCTCCGCCGCTATTTCCGGTCTGATATAGGATGGATTCTGTTTCGACTGCGTAAACAAAATAAAGAAGTAAACAATGGATGCCAATAACACGAATCTGAATGTAAAAGAGCCGATGATCGTGAAAAATAAAGATAATGCACCTATGGCAAATAAGACCTTACCTAAAAACCAATTCCATTTCTTTTTACCGAAATATAAACATATGCCAGAAATAAGAAGGGAAAAAATGAGTCCGGGATCAAAAAATGAGATTTCAAGGATGAAAATAAAAAACCCGATAATTAGGATGTAGCTTAGCAGATCGGTTTTCTTCAAATTTGGCATTGTTTCCCCTCCTTTTATGGCATATTACAAACTTAATGAATGGATAAAAAAGGCGTACATTGCCGCCTTTTTTAGAATATCAGTTATTAGGATGAAAGAGAATGTGTTTTCTCTTCGTTTGATAATTCTTTTTCAATCTTTGCAATGCGCGCATCGATTGTATGGCGGCGATAAGAAGAATTCACTTGATGCTCCAAACGGTCAAGATAACCTTCCATTTCAGTGAATCTGGAGGATGATTGCACTCCATCATTGGATTCGAGCACTTTATTGACCCTGTGGTTGGCTCTAGCCACATTTTCTCTGCCCATCAATTCCATCCGTTTGATGTACATGTCCTTTAGCTTATGTTTCATCCCTTCATATTTTTGCTCCAGGGAAGTTAGGTCTTGAGAAACCTTTTCTAAGGAAATCTTGAGCTGATTTGCACGCTCCTCATATTGTTGATATTCTTTTACAGCGAATTCATGAAGCTCTGATTCGGAAGCCTTGGACGCTATATCAGCTTGATGCTTTCTTTTTTCCGCCAGCTGGGAAGCTTGATGGATCTCTCTCTGAAACTCATCCTTCAATATATTTTGGCGCTCGACCAACAGGCGTACCTTCTCCACTTCCTTCTCACAATCCCGTAAATACTGATTAAGCATGGAAATTGGATTCTTTTGTTCCTTCTTATCAAGCGCTTCATGGAAATCCGCTGCAATACTATTCTTTATTCTCGTAAATAAACTCATTTTCTAACACTCCTTTTTTATTTGTTGGTTAATGCATTCCACTCTTTTTCAAAGTTTGTGAATGGGTCACTGCTTTCTTTTGATTCGATGATGGTGTCTTTCGTTTTGTTCCAGTTTTTATAGACTAGATATAAGATATACGCTGCTACAAGCCCTAGGACGGCCGGGACATTTGCAATCGAGAAACCGATGGCGATCAGCCCGATGATTCCCCACAGTACCTTGTTTGCGGTAGAATCTGTTTTCATGAATTCCTTCACTGCATAATAGGAAACCACCAAGCTTAAGGCCAATCCCAGTAACGGTCCGATATTCGCCAATAATACGAAGAACGCGATGACACCCACTAATAACAATCCAAATTTTTTCATCTGTGTTTCCTCCTTTCATGTCTCTATCTTATCTGCTTTTAAGGATTGCTATAACGAGCCTGAGCTATATTTTGTAATAAGACCTGAGGCTTATTGGAGCTACGACCATCATGCGGAAGCAGCTTTTTATGAAAGAAAGCATCCGTAGTCATTTTGGCACTTGAACTTTCCATGTTAAATTGGTAGAATTTTCAGAAAGAAACTCGTCTTACCTTTTTATAATAATGATTAGGAGGCGTTGTAATGGAAAAGCTGGTTCATTTGATTCCGTACAAAGTTGACAATCAATTGTTTGAGGCGCAACAGATTCCTGAAGGGGTTGACTTGATACAAGCTCCCTCGCTATGGAACAAGGGCTTTAAAGGAAAAGATACAGTCATAGCAGTCATTGATACCGGCTGCGATACCTCTCATCCGGATTTGGAAGGGAGAATCCTTGCAGTCCGCAATTTTACAGATGATGATAATGGCGATCCCGACAAGATTACCGACTATAACGGACATGGCACACATGTCGCCGGAACCATCGCTGCCATCAATGCCGAATCAGGTGTGATCGGTGTTTCACCAGAAGCTAAACTGCTAATCTTAAAAGCTCTTGCAGGGGAAGAAGGCTCTGGGTCCTATGAATGGGTGACAAGTGCAATTGAATATGCAACTTCACAGAAAGTGGATATCATCTCCATGTCACTTGGTGGGCCGATAGACGTCCCTGAGCTTCATGAGGCAATTAAGAATGCAGTGAAAAATCAGATCTTGGTTGTATGCGCTGCAGGGAATGAAGGGGATGGAAAGCATTCTACCGAGGAATTCTCTTATCCGGCAGGCTATAATGAAGTAATTTCGGTTGGGGCAGTGAGTCTTCAGCGCAAGTCGTCCTATTTCACCAATTCCAATAATGAAGTGGATGTGGTTGCACCTGGTGAAAAGATCATTTCCACCATTCCCGGAGGCAGATATGCTGTATTCAGTGGAACATCCATGTCAGCTCCGCACGTAGCAGGGGCACTATCCCTTGTTAAGAATTTGTCCGAAAGCGAGTTTGAGCGAAAGCTTACCGAGCCCGAATTGTATGCACAGCTTGTTAAGCGTACCATTCCATTAGGATACGCTAAGAGTCTCGAAGGAAATGGGCTGGTTTATTTAACTGCTCCTGAATTGCTGGCTGATTATTTAAAACAAATTAATATTGAAGAATCAATCGGTGTATAGATTTTTACATCAAAAACCCACATGAATGATGTTCATGTGGGTTTTAGTATGAGGGTGGCATCCCATACTTTTCTTTACCTTCTTGCTCTTTTGATATTCCTATTGCAATAAGGATGGACCCGATTGCTTGTATCCAACTTCCAATAGTTATGATTGCTTCCGAATTAATTTCCCCTGCCTTCTTCTTTGCACCACCGAGGGCCTGCAACGAGTTTCCTGTAGCGGATAGCAGATTTCCATTAACCGCATAAAAATTGTAACCTCCACCAAATTCGCTTCCAAGTGACACCACTCCGCCTAAAGCTTGAAATAAATTTCCGCTTATAAAAAACTTTTCGCTTGGAATGCTTAAATTCTCCTCATTTAGATACAGTCCTGAAATCACGGTCAGATTTCCAATTGCTTGAATTTGGTTTCCAATTCTTCCGTAAGATTGCGGTTCTTCACCATCAGCCTCTAGGGCATTCCCAGTAGCCTGAAGGGTATTGCCGATAAAATCCAAACTCTTACTATATTCGTCCATTTTAGGGATTGAAGGCGTGCTGGATATAGCAGCAATTACAGTGCCCAAAGCTTGTATCCAAGATCCAATAAGTAATTTCTGCTTCTGTTCCATTAGCCGCCATCCATTCATTTGTTCGAATCATTCCGAATGACCAAGAAAGGTCTCATCATCTCATAGTCCTCGTGTTCTAGCATATGGCAATGCCACACATATAGTCCCGTGTATGGACCGAAATTCATGATGATTTTTGTTATCTCTTCCGGATTTGCCCTGACTGTATCCTTTTTTCCACATTCCTGTGGTTCCGGCGGAATGGTTGAACCAGTATACTCGATTACTCGGTCTCGTATAAAACGTTCTACATTATA
Source organism: Sutcliffiella tianshenii (assembly GCF_016908565.1). Classification (GTDB taxonomy): domain Bacteria; phylum Bacillota; class Bacilli; order Bacillales; family Bacillaceae_I; genus Sutcliffiella_A; species Sutcliffiella_A tianshenii. Next base: position 24,374 of record NZ_JAFBED010000019.1, on the reverse strand, counting down.
TTTTCTGCGACCCAGGATTTGAAAGTCGACGAGATGAATATGAATGGGATGCGTATCCTCTGTTGTATTGATCAAGTACCAGATTTCAGTGCTCCAAAGTTTCGGTTTCTCTGATATCGGAGCATCCCAGTCCTTGTTATCCAATAGCATGATTTCACGACCAAATTGATCCATCGTATGATCCAATGTCAAAAACCGTTTATTAGCCGGAGTTTGCTGCGGGAGTTTCGGAATACTTTCCATGTATGATGGAATGACACTGGTGTCTATATGCCGAAGTGGCAAATCTACGATGAATTTCATTATTTCCATTATTTCATTTTCCTTGTCCCCCTCAGGGAATGGAGCAGGTGCATCATTGGTCATGATGATGCTTGTTCCTTTGAGGTTAGTAAAATCAATGACTAAATCTGCCCTTTCTGCAGGTGCAAGAGTGATGGACCTGATGCCTATCGGACGCTCCATCAGACCTCGATCCGTGCCGATCTGATACATGAGCTGTCCTGAGCCCAATTTTATCCGGTAAAAGCGGCTGTTGGAAGCATTGACTACTCGGAATCGATACTTGCGAGGTTCTACTTTCAAGAAGGGCCATACTTTCCCATTGACCAGGATCGTATTGCCAAAGAACTCTGGTACAACAGATGTTTTCAGGTCTGATACAGGTTCATCCGGTTGTGTCGGGTAGTAGAGAGAACCATCCGGTCGAAAGGATCTATCCTGGATGATAAGAGGAATATCATAGGAGGATGAGGGAAGATTTAAGGAACCCTCGAAAGCACTTCGTACTAGATACATCCCAGCGAGTCCAGTATATATATTGAGACGCGTAATACCAAGTGCGTGATCATGATACCAGAGCGTGCAGGAATTCATGTAATTATCGTACCGGTAGATTTTTTGGGTGAATGTGGGACCAACCTGTTTAAAGTTTGCACTGAACCAGGATTCCGGATATCCGTCACTTTCAGGTTCCACCACCGCGCCATGCACATGAACAACAGTTCTGACTTCGGGAACATCCTTGTGGGCACCGTGAACCGTAAAGTCCACAGGCAGCATGTGCTTCCTGGGCAGGGCGTTCATCCATTTAATGAAAACCTTCTCCCCGGAGTCGACTTCTATGGTCGGTCCCGGGAATACCCCATCATATCCCCATACCGTTGTGAGGGGGAGATCGCGATGAAGCGATTGCTTCGCTTCTTTCATCGTCACTTCATAATAGGTATAAGCATTATTTCTTGTTACTGGTTGTAATTTAGGAGGAATAGGAAGTGCGTCTACAAATTTAGTAAGTTGGGTTACTTTGGTGTTTTCGTTCATCTTTTGTCCTCCCTTTTTCAAGGCTCTTACAAAAGAATATTCGATTGTTTTGCACCTTAACCCAATTTTTGCAGTTCCGTATCTTCCTTATCCCTCTTTTTTGATTCTCTGATGGATTGATATCATATTAATTATTGACGTGCCTCATGTACCTTCAGCATTTTCCCTTTAATCGTGGTGTTCTTCATCGCCTTAAGTACAAGAGGACCTTTCCCATTTAAAATATCCACATAAGAGACATTATCCTGGATCGTAATGATGCCTATGTCACCAGCAGCCACTCCAGGTATTTTCGAAATGGTGCCGACAAAGTCGACCGCCCTGATTTTCTTTTTCTTGCCACCATTGAAATAGAGCTTCATGATATCCTTGTCCAATTTCGCACTTTTTACTTCTTTAATGGTAGGACGTGAATTTATTTTAGCTTCAAATTGTGGTGTTGCCCCAAAGACCGATTCTCTAGTCGGAGCTTCTCTTTTTGTTATCTTAAATCCTATATACGATTCGATTTCAGCCAGGAATTTTTCTTCAAAAGGAGTGGTGAAGGTGATTGCCTTACCGGAATTTCCTGCACGTGCCGTCCGTCCTGTTCGATGGACATAGCTCTCCTTTTCCATCGGCAGATCGTAATTGATCACCAGTGAAACATTGGCAATATCAATTCCTCTTGCTGCAACATCTGTCGCAACCAAGTAACGGAATTTCCCAAGTTTGAAATCATTCATGACTGCAAAGCGGTCCTCCTGCACCAAACCTCCATGTAGCTTGTCACAAGGATAGCCAGCGCGATCAAGCTGACGATATACATCATCCACCTGAACCTGCGTCCTGCAAAAAATGATGCAACTATCCGGGTTCTCCACTGTTGTGACAGCTTTCAGAATAGAGAACTTATCATTCTCCTGTACTTCAATCATTTCATGGACAATTTTTTCTGTAGTGATACCGGTACCTTTTATTTCTATGTGAGTTGGACTTTTCAAATATCGATGAGATAGTTGCTCCACATCCTCGGGCAGTGTAGCCGAGAAAAGCATGGTCACTCTGTCAGTGGGCAACTTTTGGATGATGGCCTCCACTTGATCGATAAAGCCCATATTAAGCATTTCATCTGCTTCATCAATTATGAGATACTTTACTCGCGTCACGTCAAATGTCCCTTTTTCCATATGATCGAGCACCCTGCCAGGTGTCCCCACAACCACATGGGACTTTTGCTTCAACTCCAGCTTCTGTCTCTCAAAAGGTTGTTTGCCATAGATGGCGGTAGCTTTTATCCTTTTGAACCTTCCGATATTCGTTATGTCCTCTTTGACCTGGGCTGCGAGTTCTCGGGTTGGTGTCAGAACGAGTGATTGGGGCTTATTTTCCTCCCACTCTACTAGTTCACAAAGAGGTATGCCATAGGCTGCAGTCTTGCCGCTGCCTGTCTGTGATTTTACGACAAGATCCTTCTTTTCCATTGCTATTGGAAGGACTTTTGCCTGTACCTCCGTAGGCACGGTATATTTCAATTTTTCTAGTGCGGAAACTATCTCCTCGCTTAAACGGAAGTCTCTAAAACTATTTTTCATGTTGTAGCCTCATTTTTCTTTCTATTTTTAGTCTAGTGTCATTATACTTCATTTTCCCCCACAAAAAAAATAGACCACATAGTGTCTATTTTTCAGACTTTATCTTCTTGTAAGAAGGATATCTTTATTTCAACTACCTCTGAACGGCTCCCGATCCTTATCGGGGGTCCCCAAAAACCGAAGCCCGAGGAAACAATGGCATGCAAACTGTTTTTCTGCAGATAACCCCAATCCAGTTCGAACATCCTTTTTGTTATAAGGTGATTGGGCAGCATTTGCCCTCTGTGGGTGTGTCCGGACAAAATTAAATCGATACCGCTTTCCTCTGCTTCTTGGAGCTGGGTCGGCTGATGATCCATCGCGATGATGGGGAGATTATGATCGAGGTTCTCTGCCAAGTCCTTTATTGATTTTCTTTTAGAATCAGTTTTATCTTTCCTGCCTAATATGTAAAAGCTGTCCCCGACTTTCCATACTTCATCCATCAGGATATGGATATCCAACTTTTTCATTTCTTCTAAAAATGCGGGAATTTCCCTTCCGTAGTACTCGTGATTGCCCAGCACTCCATAAATCCCCAATGGAGCACGCATTCTTTTTAGAATTCCCCCCATTTGCTTCCGTACAAATTGCTTTGGATCGTCATCAATTATATCTCCGGGAAGCAAAATCAAGTCCGGTTTTATTCTTTCCACCGTTTTTACGAGTCGGCTAACATGGGCCCTACCAGAGAGTTTCCCAAAATGCATGTCAGAAGCCACTGCTATTTTCAGTTCCTTATGGTGGTTTCCCCTTTTGGGTATAGATATTTCATAGCTTCGAATTACCGGACTGTATGCATTGAAAGTACCTAATGCCATCAACAGTAGAAAAATGAACAAGGTAACATTACCGGTCCAAATGATCGCAGCTTCTTCTGATAATGGGCTCCACTTCAATAGGAATACAGTTAAATTGCATATAGGTAACAAAAGTAGACCGTACTGCACCACCGCAAACCAATAGGAACCGATTATGGAAAGGAAACTTAGCCCCTTTGACAATCTTCCTAGAATATAGGAATATGCGATCACTGCTATAATAAGGCTAAAAAGGATGGGGTGTTCCCAATGAAAAAAGGTACTTCCCCATATCCACACATTCCAGCCAATATAGTAAACAAGAATATTGTACAATGAAAAAAATGCAATAATCGATAAGACTGGACGAAGCTTCAATACGACAACCCCTTTAATGATTATATCTGCATTCATTATAAGTCATTCAAACGGAAACCTATAATAAACTGCATAAAAAAAACGACCCCTGAGATGAAGGGTCAGTTTACTAACGTGGATTTTTTCAGATAGGAGTCCAAAATAATATTTCCAAAGGGGATGAACGCTGCGATAATCGCACCGGCAATCCATTTAAAGGACCATCTGACTTTGTACGTCACATATGCGATGACAAAAAGGTAAGTGATGAAGAGAAATCCATGGATTGCCCCGACTACACTAACCACCTGAGGGATATCCAGGCCATATTTTAGCGGCATGGCGATAAACACTAGCAGAAGCAACGAGCCTCCTTCAATAAGCCCCATGACTCGGAATCGATCGATCGGCGTCTTTTTCATAGAATAACCACCTTACTATTTACTGGTTGTTTTAAGTATTATAATGGATTTCCTGGTCCGATAGCGGATGGAAAGTTGACAATCCTGTGAAGTGGAACGCTGCGGAATATTGGACCTTTTATTTTCGTTTTGATTTCCTGTTATATATAAGATATCCCAGCTGAATCAATAGGGTGAGTAACAGGGCAGATGGAAAGACGACAATAAAGGAAGCCACTGCAGCCAAATCCCCCCAGGTAGGGTCTGAAAAGTGAATATAAATGGAATAGAGTACAGAGAGAAAAAAACTGATGAGTACACCATAAAACATGATTTTATACTTTTTCATGCTAGTCCCCCTCGTTCATATTCAGATCAAAAGGCTTTGTTATTCATTGTATTAATTGATCTTTCGAAATAACCCTAAAGCAAAAAAACAGTGCATTTATAAATCGCACTGTTTATTACTAATCTTCATTCGTGGATTGTTTTAGTTTTTGGATACCTGCTTCCAAATAGTCCATGAATCTCTTTTCTACCTCAGGCTCCAATATTCCTGGCATGCATTCCTGGATTTTCTCGAAGTTATAGATGATCATGTCCGTCTTTAACCCCCTGCTGACCAAAACACTGTTCAGCCATGTTGCATAATCGATAAAAGTGTCTGTGTCATTCAGTTTATAAGCGGTATTCAGATATAGGAAATGATAGAAGTTGTCTTCTATTGTCCGTTCTTTTCCCTTTTCTCCAAATTTCTCTTCTAGAAATGGAAAGTCGCTATACATGGTAGCCACCACTTTTTCAACAATTGGCGTAACATCTATATCACCAATATCGGCTTTAATTTTTTGAACGGTTGGGGAAAGTATCAATTTGGTCATGTTGCCACAACCTTATATCTGGTGATGGTGGGTATAATGGATGCCAACTGCTGGTCAGGATATTTCTTTTCCAACTCATGGATCCGTTTATAATCTTCTCCCTGTACCCAGGTGAGGAACGCTTCCTTAGTATCCCATTCCATGAACACAGTCAGTTCACCAGTTTTCTTTTCATTTTGCAGCAAGAGAAAACGTTGGAATCCTTCCGCTTTTTCCACCAGTCCGGAACGATTATGGTAAATGGCAATCACTTCATCAGCTTTTTCTGGTGGTACTTTAAATGTTGAATGAACAATATACATAAAAATCCTCCTTCTGGATGAATGAACCTTCGTGAATGAAGTTATTTTTAATATGACAAAAAAAGATGCCCTTATTCCTGTACATCTTTTTCAACAAACGTTCTTTATGTATGGGTCATTGGCAGTTCAATATTCCTTCTTTTGATTTCTTCTAAAACTAACTTTAAGAAATCTTCATTAAGATCATTGTTTTTGGCTGCCATATATACTTCTATGAGTGATTCGTTACTTAATAAATCCATTGGATTCCCTCCCAATCGTTAGGATTTTCTAAATAGCTGATTTAAGGTATCTTATTATGTATTGTAAAGACTGACAACCATTCGCTAGTTAGTTTGTAGTGAACGAACATTTAAATAAGATAGCTTTTCATCTTTTTAAAAATCCTAAATTAGTGGAACGGAAGTGCTGGTAAACTATCTTACCCTATAATTAAATCTTATCGGAAACGTTTCACCTTTGTCCAATAAATTACCAGCCATTGAGTGTAAAAACATTGCATTTCAGTACTGTTCCTTAGCTTTTCACCCCTTTTGCACCAACATTTTGGGGAAAAGCTTACATTTTAACCAAAAAGCCCAGCTTACGAACCATAGGACTATATATTCGTAATCTGGGCAAGCATCTCTTGAACCTCATTTATCTTGAGCTTAGAAATATGTGCATATTTTTCGTGATTGATAAAATATGCAAAATAGGTTTCGTTTTTAGGCGTGATGTGTGATAACATACGCAGATTCACTATATAGGAACGATGAGTCCGATAGAAATTATCGTCTAGCTGCTTATAGATATCACTGATATTTTCATAAGTTTCCACTGTCTGGTTGACAGTATAAATAATGCATTTTTTTCCTGATTTTTCGATGAAAATGATATCATGAAATGCAATATAATAAAAAGAACTGTTAGAACGGACGGCAAGCCTTTTGTAGCTTGAGGGTTCCGCCCCTTCCCGATCATTCAATATGACTGTCTTTGCTCTTTCGAGTGCTTTGTACAACCTTATTTTTTCAATCGGCTTAACCAAATAATCCACTGCGGATAGTGCAAATGCTTCGACAGCAAATTCATTGTATCCTGTGGCAAAAATGAATTTTAATTCCGGCGCAAATACGAGGCACTCCTTGATGGCTTCCAGTCCATTTTTATTTGGCATATTAATATCCGCAATTACTAACTCCGGTTTGTTTTTCATTACACTATCAATCAACTGTTCTCCATTTTTACAAGTATCCATTATATTAAAGTCTTTTAACTGACTTATAAAAAATTTAAGTATTTCAAGAGAATCCTGATTGTCATCAACAATAATGAGATTTATTGGTTTCAATCGAAGAAAACCCCTTTCTTTCCGTAAAATTATATAGGGATCTTCACCCAGAATGTACTTCCTGCATGCTCTTGGCTACACACCCCCACTGTACCTTTCATCTCCAGTACATTTTGTTTCACCAGGGTCAAACCAATACCTGTTCCTTCAATATTAAAGTCCTCATGGAAGATTCGATAAAAAGGCTCAAAAATCTTTTCCTGCAGTTCCTGTGGAATTCCTATTCCGGTATCTTTTACAAATAACGCGAGATAATGTCCAGTCACCTTCCAATATAGAGAAACAGAACCTTCTTGTTTATTATATTTAATGGCATTTGCCAGGAGATTGACGACGACCTGTTGAAACCGGATAGGATCAACCAGTATGGTCACATCCTCCTGGCCTTCTTCCACACTGACTTGGATCCTTTTGTTTGATGCATTATTTTTCACCAATTGTATGCAATCTTGAATCGCATCTTTGACATTGACAGGCTTGTTATTGTTATCCGACTTATCAGGCTTGGAATCAATTCTAACCAATTCAAGGATGTTATTAATTAATTGAAGCAGGTGTTTACTGGAATATAGAATTTTCCCTAAGCGATATTCCTGCTTGGGAGTAAGTGGATCCTTTTTATCATCATCCAATATTTGCGCAAAACCTATAATGGAATTCAATGGTGTACGTAACTCATGACTGATCATGGCAAGAAAATTCGTTTTCGTCCTATTGGATTTTTCCGCAACATTCTTTTCATTGATAAGTGATTGCTCGATACTTTTTTGCAGCGTTATATCATGAAAGATGATCATATGATGCTTATGATAAATGTCTTTGGAAGCAGAAAAACTAATGATTCTTTCCGTCTGATCCGGCCGATGTATCATGTACTCATCAGAATTCGTTTTTCCTAAAGTCAATAGATTACTCCAATGCACCTCAATAGGGATCTCGTTTGAATCACTCACAAATTTTTTCACTTGTAGAGATTTGCACTCTTCTTCCGATATCCCAAGAATGGAGCAGGCAGCAGGATTTGTATCAACTATATTTCCTTCGTTATCCAGAATGATGATTCCCACCTGCGCGCCTTCGAAGATATCACGTAGATTCTTTTCATTCTGCATAAGATGAATATTGGCCTTCTGCAGTGAGTTAGTGTTATGTGTCATTTCTTCCACAATACTGATTTTATTCAATGCAAGGGTTACCTGTTGACTAATGGTATGTATTAAATCTAGTTCTTCCTGCGTGAAACTTCCCCGCTTTTTTGAACCAAATGATAAAGTACCTACCAGTTTCCCATTTGAAATCAGTGGTTCGCATGCATACGCCTTTATTCCGAAAAACTTCAGCTTATCAACTCTTCTATCATCGGATTGATCTACATGCTCCACTACTTCAGATGTCATCTTACTTGCCACTGAACCACAAATCGCCTCGCCTTTAGCAAGTACCCTCATCCGGTCTGCTGCAGCTTCGGATATCCCATAATAATTCATGAGGTGCAGCTTATCATCTTTCTTATTCCAAAGGTAGTTGAAATAGAAATCCAAATCCAATGTACTCGAAAGGCGATGAAAAAGGGAATCAAGTAATTCCTTGGGCTTTTCTGTTTTGTTCAGCTTCATCGCTGTTTCATTGATAATCGAATTGATTTCCTGGGTCTCTGAGATTTTTCCCTTTTTTATGTATTCGTCTGAAATGTCCAGAATGATAAGTGTGAATTCCATTGTCTGAGAGGGAAACATCATAAACCTCATCCACTGTACAGGAAATTCAGAAATCATAAGATCGAATTGCTCGAGTCTGTTTTCCTTGATTACATTATCTATATGGTCATCAATAATAGTAGATATGTCATGTTGAAATATGGATAATATATGTTGGTCTTTCATTGGGTGCACATCAAGCTTTAATAGATTCCTTGCTTCTTCATTAATAAAACTGATTGTTTTATCCGCATCAAATAGGATAAATCCATTAGATGTGGTGCTAAAAGAATTCGTCTTATTATATTTACTATTGATTATCGTATCATCGGCTCGATTGACTTTAAGTAGTTTATTCATTTTCATTCCTTTCTCAGATGCCCCATCTATGACATATGATTAAGAAAACTAGAATATAGAATCTAGTAGTTTGGTGCATAGGAAGATTGAAGAAAAAGATGATTAGTATAGCACATTAAAACTTGTCCTATTCATATTATATCTTTTAAAATATATTTTTTACACCTTGTTACTCTTGGATTTGTCTCCAAAATTTAGGTATACTTTGATATTTTACCTCTAAAAGCTATTATACTACCACTCAATTGACTGCTTTTCGCCTACATTTTCTACCCTTTTCATACCGAAAAACCTTTATTTCATCTGCTTTTCGCTACTTTTGGTGTTCTCAACCTCAGAAGATAAACTTTTGGGTAATATAATAAATCCGTTTCATTTTATTACATAATTTACCGATAAATGAGTAATTTGAAAGGAAGCCGAGATTTTATATCTTTGGCTCCCCTTTTCGTTACTTGATATCCAATAAAAAACTGTTTAAATTCCCATAAATTCAAGATATCGATCCATAATTTTATTATATTCAAGGAATGAAAAGTCCTCCCTGAAAAATTTCACAACGTTTATCTGCGCTGGATACCATATTCAAAATCGGTAGACTTACTCCCATTCAAACTCTATTTAATCAAATAAGACTTCCATATATTATAGAAAGGAAATGCTAGAGACGTGAGCAAAATGATTAAAAATACATTTTACATCCAACCAAAATTAGTCTGCCTTCTAAAAAAACGCAAAAAAAAAGCCCCCATAAAGGGAGCTTTTTCTCGTCAAAAACTATTACTTTTGAACGTTAGTTGCTTGTGGTCCACGAGCGCCTTGTTCGATTTCGAAAGATACAGTTTGACCTTCTTCTAAAGATTTGAAACCTTCGCCTTGGATAGCAGAGAAGTGTACGAATACATCGTCTTGTCCTTCTACTTCGATGAAACCGAAACCTTTTTCAGCGTTGAACCATTTTACTTTACCTTGTAACATAATGTTTCCTCCTACAGTGGATGAATCCACAATTGTATTACCATTCTTGCTCTGCATAATCTTTCAAGACGAAAAACGTTGAAGTAAATTCCTTCTATCAGCCTTACCGAACAAAAACAATTAACTTAATCATAGAGGTTAATCTTTTAAAAATCAAGTTTTATTTGGTTTTGCTAGTAACTTCCATCTGAATGTGACGGTGTTGCTGGAAAGCGGCAATGAAGATTATGCAGCAAAAAGCTGCAACGATGGTGAATTTCTGTAGTAGTGTACCCAAGATAATCCAAATTATAAACCTGCTCCAAAAAAAAATTTTATCTGGAAAAAAATAATTGATATTCAGGGAATTTTATTCTTTCCTTTTTATGATTATATGTTGTAACATAATACAATAGCTTTTCCGAAAAGAGACAACTGTACTTTTAGGGAGGACACCATGAAAAAATTCGGACTTTTACCAAGAATCATATTAGCAATTTCTTTAGGTATCATCGTTGGGAATTTTGCACCACAGTGGTTTATAAAGGTTTTTGTAACGTTCAATGAAATTTTCGGGAATTTCCTCGGCTTTGCCATCCCACTTATTATCATTGCATTCATCGCACCTGGTATCGGGGAACTTGGCAAGGGGGCCGGAAAACTCTTGGGGATCACTACCGGATTGGCCTATCTATCCACTGTTGCGGCAGGTCTTTTGGCATTTTTCGCAGCAAGCTTCCTTTTTCCAACCCTTTTGAAAAATGCAAATCTGTCCAAAGCTTTTGAGAATCCAGAAGAATCTCTGCTTGCACCTTTCTTTAAGCTTGAAATCCCGGCACCGCTCGAAGTGATGACCTCATTGGTAATCGCCTTCACTCTTGGTCTAGGGATGGCTGCTATCAAAGGGAATGCACTTAAAACAGTGATGGTTGAGTTCAGGCAGATTATCGAGCTTGTTATTTCGAAAATCATCATCCCCCTTTTACCGTTTCATATATTGGGGATTTTTGCGAATATGACCTATGGCGGTCAAGTCCAAACTATCATTTCTGTATTCGCCAAGGTTTTCATCCTGATCATTCTGCTTCATCTCGTCATGCTGCTTTTCCAATATACTTTAAGTGGGACAATCTCCAAGAAAAATCCTTTTAAAATGCTCAAGACGATGATGCCGGCCTATTTTACTGCCCTTGGCACCCAATCGTCAGCTTCTACGATACCGGTTACGCTTGAGCGTGCAAAGAAAATGGGCGTAAAAGATAAAGCAGCGGACTTCACTGTCCCGCTGCTGGCAACCATCCATCTATCAGGGAGTACTATCACCATCGTCTCCTGTGCGATGGCAGTCATGTTTATCAATGGAATGGATTATTCGTTCGCGACCATCCTGCAATTTATCCTTATGCTCGGTGTGACGATGATTGCCGCTCCTGGCGTCCCTGGCGGTGCTGTAATGGCGGCATTGGGACTATTGCAGTCCATGCTCGGCTTTGACGAGACACTCGTTTCCTTGATGATTGCACTGTATCTGGCACAGGATAGCTTCGGCACGGCTTGTAACGTGACCGGGGATGGAGCAATTGCTAACGCAGTTGATCGATTGACGGGAAATACCAACTAGTAAAATAAGCGGAGGGCTCAAATTTTGAGTCCTCCGCTTTCTTTATTTAATGGAGTTGGTGAATTTATTTTACCTTTGAATTCTTTCATATCCAAAGTGCTCTAAAAATTCGTTAAATGCCTCTATCTTCCCTACTATGATATCGTGCTGTAATTCACCCGGTGTCGCCGCTTCCATCTCCATCTTATAATCTTTGATCCTCGATTCCACATAGGAAATGATTGCTGTTTCGTTAAATGATGTCATAAATCTCACCTCTTCGTTTTAATAAGAATTTACCCCCTCTCCCCCGCAGACAAACTCTTGTGAGCACATTAAAAAAGAGACTCAACATCGAGTCTCCTTCATGTTATCTTTCCACTTCCTGCAAGTCATGTATATCTACGGTCGTTCTTTCTTCACCAGGTCCGCGAAGATGGACGGTAGCTGTTCTGCCGTCCTCGCTCAAGGCGTCGATCCATACTTCTGTTCCTTGAAAAGTTACATTTATATCCGCTGAAGAGGAAAGAATCTGTTTCACACGTTTTGCTTCCATATTTATCACTCCCGCATTTTAACTTGGTTCTTCATCTTTATATTTTTGCTTTTTTCCCCATATTTATGCCACAAAAGTTTAAGCCCTTGCCTCTATTGTCAAGAATAGAAAAAGAGGTGAACATAATGAAGCTGAAACCTGATGAAAAAGAAGCCTTAAGTGATGCAATAGACCAGATGAATGAAAGCCTGGACCGCTTTATCGAGTTCTATAATGAAGCAGAAGCAGATAAAGCCATCATTGAATTTGATGAGGAGGTCATCGCACTGATACAGGCTGGAAAAGAGAAGTTTGGAGAAAGCGCCTTGACGAAAAAAATCAATCTGATATTGAAAGAAGTACTTTCTTTTGTCTCTGATGAGGAAACGGAGTCATGAAGAATTTCAAAAGTAATACTTCTTTTTTATTCGCTTTTGTACATTGGCCTGTCATCACTAGGATTCTTTGTATTATTTTCATCATAAATATCTCATTTGGAGTGTTGATACATTTCATCGAACCGGCAGAGTTCCCCAGAATATTCGATGGGATATGGTGGGCTGTTGTAACAACAGCCACACTGGGCTACGGGGATTACGTGCCTGTTACGGTTACAGGAAGATCATTGGCCATTCTATTGATATTTTTCGGGACAGGTTTTGTGACTACGTATTTTGTTGCGCTTGCAGCCAGTGCTGTGGCTACACAAAATGCATATTTGGAGGGCAAAGTGGAATATAAAGGTGAGGAACATATCATTATTGTCGGCTGGAATGAAAGGGTCAAAGAATCTTTGATGCAGATCAGGGGGCTGATACAGAAGCCTGTGGCGGTTGTCTTGATTGATCAGACCTTACAGCAAAACCCGCTACATGACCAAAATGTACACTATATCAAAGGAAATCCGATATATGATCAGGTGCTTTTGAAAGCCAATGTTAAAAAAGCTTCACTCGTTGTCATCACATCCGACCAGAGCAAGGATGAAGTCCAGGCAGACATGAATGCCGTCTTGACATTATTGACTGTTAAGGGGTTGAATCCTGACGTCCATACCATTGTGGAGATACTGACCTCAGCCCAGGTCAAGAATGCCAGGCGGGCAGGTGCCGATGAAATCATCCAGACCAACATGCTATCCAGTTATGTCATGATCAATAGTATGGTTTCATATGGCATGTCCAATACTGTCCTGAATATGCTCGACCAACTAAAAGGCAGCAAGCTTAAGTATCTGGATGCGGATGAATCGTATATCGGGACGACTTTTGAGAAATTGAGCAACCAACTGTTACAAGACAAAATACTATTGATAGGCATAAAAAGAAGAGAGGATACGATGGTCAACCCTCCCCTCTTCACGCTTATTCAGGCTGATGATAGCCTTTTGGTCATTAAAGATTAATCGCGGATAAGTACAGCTTCCAATTCTTTTACAAGGTCTTTGCCTAAATCGATGTATTTTTTTGGAAAAGATGCGTCCGGGTCCACCGGTTCGGAAAACTGATCAAATGAAGCTGTTGCATTGTCCACATGCACATTATCATCTAAACCTCTTTGGTACTTATGGGATAGTAAAAAAGGTCTCCCTAATCTCACGCTCGTACCTTGGGAATCAAGCTGCCCATCTACCGCCTGAAAGGGAACACGTAAGAATTGGTAGCCTACTTCACTGTCGATTTCATAATCAAAATAGCCATGGTCATATTCCCAGCCACCGCCGATCGAATAGCCGAGACTTTTTAGTTCCTGCTCCAGCTTGTATAGATGAAACTCCGTACCTTCCAGCTTAGAAGGAATTGGAATCATGGAAATCCCTCCTTTTATAATAGGTAGAGTTCCCTTATGGAGTGGTTGTCATGCAAAAGCATGAAAAAAAGCTGCCCGCAAACCCGGCAGCTTTTTGTATGTCTCACATTATTTCAATCGCTTCTCAAGCTCTGCTTTTACCTCTTCAAAGCCTGGTTTGCCTAATAGAGCGAACATGTTCACCTTATAGGCTTCCACCCCTGGCTGGTCGAAAGGATTGACGCCAAGCAGGTACCCGCTCATCGCACATGCCTTTTCAAAGAAGTATACAAGGTAGCCGAATGTATAGGCATCCATTGCAGGAATGTTCACAACCAGGTTCGGCACTCCACCGTCTGTATGTGCAAGTAATGTACCCTCATAAGCTTTCGTGTTAACAAAATCAACAGTCTCACCAGCAAGATAGTTCAAGCCATCCAGATCGTTTTCTTCAGCTTCCACTGTAAGCTCATGTCTAGGAGTATCCACCTTGATGATTGTCTCAAACAAGTCACGGCGGCCCTCCTGTACATATTGACCCATGGAATGGAGGTCTGTCGAGAAGTTTGCGGATGCAGGGAAAATACCTTTTTGGTCTTTTCCTTCACTTTCACCAAACAGTTGCTTCCACCATTCAGAGAAATACTGAAGTCCCGGCTCGTAGTTGATGAGCATTTCAATCGTCTTGCCTTTGTTGTAAAGAACATTGCGGACTGCAGCATACTGATAGGCTGCATTGTCTTCCAACTCAGATTCTGCGAAGTCACTGCTTGCCTGTGCTGCACCCTTCATCATTGCCTCGATGTCTGCACCAGAAACCGCGATAGGCAATAATCCAACTGCCGTCAGAACCGAATAGCGGCCCCCAACGTCATCAGGAATAATGAAGGATTCGTATCCTTCTTCCGTCGCAAGCGTTTTTAATGCACCGCGTGCTTTGTCTGTTGTTGCATAAATGCGTTTGCGTGCTTCTTCCTTACCGTATTTTTCTTCAAGCATCTTTCGGAAAATGCGGAAAGCCAACGCAGGCTCTGTAGTAGTACCGGATTTTGAAATGACATTGATGGAAAAGTCTTTTCCGTCCAACAGGTCCATCAAATCTTTCATGTAAGTGGAGCTGATGTTGTTTCCGACGAAAATCACCTGTGGTGTTTTTCGCTGTTCTTTTGACAATGCATTGTAGAACGAGTGATTCAGCATCTCAAGTGCAGCACGGGCTCCAAGATAGGAACCGCCAATTCCGACCACTAATAGTACGTCTGAATCAGATTTGATTTTTTCTGCACTTTTGACGATTCGTGCAAATTCTTCTTTGTCGTAAGCAGTCGGGAGATCAATCCATCCCAGATAGTCATTACCTGCCCCTGTTTTCTCATGTAGAGAATGATGCGCCACTTTCACTGCATCCCTTAAGTATGTAATTTCATGTTCGCCGAAAAATGATAATGCCTTACTATAATCGAAGCGAATATGTGTCATTGTTTTTACCCTCCAAAAAACATATTTGCCATGCCAATTTTCACTTTACCTAATAAAACACAATAATTCAAGAAGGTCACCCTCTGAAAGCGGATACAGTTTCAAAAAGGATTCGTGACATAAGAAAACGGCTATACACTACGTATATAACCGTTTCTTATTTAAAACGAGGGGTTACTGACAGGTGCGTCATGTTGGCTCCACTTCGTCTTTTTCATCTTTATTTTTCGCCACTACTACACGAATATACTCGCGTGGCTTAAATGGTTTGATGACATTCAAGCTGCCTTGATCGTTCAGTTGGTTGCTTCCAATCAGTACAATCTGAGAATCAGTGGTGTGCATACTATCGTCAAATTCTCTTTTCTGCTCCGTATTCATCCACCATGCACCAGCAAATAATGTGGAAAATATTGAAAGAGCAACAGCTGCTTTTGTTTTCATCATATCTACCACCACCCTGTTTATAGAATGGCAAAATACGACGTTTTTTATGCATCCAGAAAAAATTTTTTTGCTTTGTTTTAGACGAGTTTCTATTTATTTAATATAGAAAGGAAAATTGGCCTATACTAAGAATCGACATGGATGCATCGAGGTTTGATTTAGTATATAATTTGGTTTAGTAATATTTCTTTATAAATAATTACTCTCAACAATACATTGCGGGTGCTTATTGAAAAAGTGGCGCTTTGCATTGTTTTCTTATGTTAGGGAGTTTAGTTGAAATAGAGGAGGTTTGTGTCTTGTCACTGATTCACTTAGTGATTTTATCGCCTTTCTTGCTGGCGATTTTTGTGCCATTGCTGCATAAGTATTTTAAGCGTATACATACTGGTTGGTTCGTCCTTGCACTTCCCATTCTCTTGTTCATTTACTTTATAGGTAATTTAGGGAACGTGATGGCCGGAAATACATATTTAAGCACCATGAATTGGATTCCTTCCATGGGGATAAATTTTGCAGTATACCTTGATGGCCTGGGGTTATTATTCGCTCTGTTAATAACGGGGATCGGTTCCTTGGTAGTTCTGTATTCCATTTATTATCTATCCAAGGAAAAAGAAGCCTTGAACACTTTTTATGTTTATCTATTGATGTTCATGGGGGCCATGCTTGGTGTCGTTTTATCAGATAATATGCTGGTACTATACTCTTTCTGGGAATTGACCAGTATCTCTTCCTTCTTATTAATTAGTTATTGGTATCACCGGGAAAAATCCCGCTACGGTGCCCTTAAGTCCATGCTAATTACCGTTTTCGGCGGACTATCCATGCTTGCCGGAATTATCCTACTCTACACAATGACAGGAACGTTCAGTGTCCGCGAGACAATCGCAAGTGTCGATATCGTAACTGCTCATGAATTATTTGTACCTGCGCTCATTCTTTTCCTTTTAGGCGCATTTACAAAATCAGCCCAATTCCCTTTTCATATCTGGTTACCTGATGCGATGGAAGCTCCGACCCCTGTCAGCGCATATCTGCATTCCGCAACGATGGTGAAAGCAGGTATCTATCTGGTTGCACGGATGAGCCCTGTATTCGCCGGAGCACCTGAATGGTTCTGGTTGATTTCCATTTTCGGAATCATTACGTTATTCTGGGGTTCCTTCTCAGCAGTGAAGCAGACAGATTTGAAGGCCATTTTGGCTTTCTCCACAATAAGCCAGCTCGGATTGATCATGTCCCTGCTTGGAATCGGCAGTGCTGCCGTCTATTATGACTATCTTGAGGAAAATATTTATACCGTTGCGACACTCGCAGCCGTATTCCACCTGATCAACCATGCGACTTTCAAAGGGAGTCTCTTTATGGTTGTCGGGATTGTCGACCATGAAACCGGGACAAGGGATATCAGGAAGCTTGGTGGATTGATGAATCTGATGCCAATCACCTTTACACTTGCCATCATAGGTGGATTCTCTATGGCCGGCCTTCCCCCTTTCAATGGATTTCTCTCAAAAGAGATGTTCTTTACCGGAATGGTCAACGCGACGCAAATTGATGCGTGGAATATGGAAACATTCGGGATGATATTCCCTGTGCTTGCTTGGATAGCCAGTATCTTTACTTTCATCTATAGCATGGTGCTAATATTCAAAACATTCACTGGAAAGTATCAGCCGGAGAAATTGGATAAAAAGCCACATGAAGCTCCACTTGGGATGTTGATTCCTCCTATTATCCTTGCTTCCCTGGTTGTCATTTTCGGATTTTTCCCGGAAATCCTGAAAGGCTTGATCGAAGCAGCCCTTCATTCCATTTTTCCGAGTAACTTTACAGTCGAGGATGTACACATCTATTTCTGGCACGGCTGGACAACCGAGCTTTTCATGACGATAGGGGTCATTGCTTTTGGTTCCCTGCTGTACCTTACATTGGCTAAATGGGGTAATATCTACGAATGGTTCCCAAAACGCCTCACTCTGAACAAGCTATATGATGGCGGCCTTGTGGGCCTCGAACGTGGCTCTTTCGCCTTTACAAAATTCTATATGACAGGGTTTATCCGAAATTACCTTGTTATGATATTTGGATTCATGGCCTTGTTACTATTACTTGTAATGGGACAAACTGGGGCATTCAATTTCAGTTTGGATAATGCGTCGAAAGTTGGCGTGTATGAGCTGATCCTTGCACTTGTCATGGTGATTGCTGCCATCACCATTCTCTTTACCAAATCACGCCTTTCTGCAATCATCGCACTTGGGGTAGTGGGTTATTCCATGAGCTTGTTCTTCGTCCTATTCAGGGCACCTGATTTGGCATTGACACAACTGATTGTTGAAACAGTTTCGGTAGCCCTATTCCTGTTATGTTTCTATCACCTTCCTGAAATATCAAAAAAGGTGAACAGGCTGAGATTCCGACTGACAAATTTCATCATTTCCATCAGTGTCGGTATCGTTGTCATTCTGATCGGGCTTTCTGTCAACAGTTCACGTGTGGCCGAATCCATTTCAGATTATTTCGTTAAGGCTTCTTATGAGGAAGCAGGCGGAAAGAACATGGTCAATGTCATATTGGTAGATTTCCGAGGCTTTGATACCCTTTTTGAGATTGCAGTTCTCACCATTGCAGCTTTTGGTATTTATGCCATGATCAAGCTGCGGCTAACCAAAGGGGGGAGTCAATGATGAAGGTAAATGATTTGATCCTACAAACCGTTACGACCTTTTTGGCGTTTATCATATTCATTTTCTCCATTTACCTTTTCTTTGCCGGTCACTATACACCAGGAGGCGGTTTTATCGGAGGATTGATGACTTCCGCAGCCCTGGTCCTGTTGTTGCTGGCCTATGATATAAAAACAATGCAAAAGGCTCTGCCAATTAATTTCCTGACAGTGGCAGCGGTCGGTTTGATGATTTCAATCTTGACCGGAGTGGGGGCATTCCTTTTCGACGTCCCATTTTTGACACACGCCTTTCAATATATCGAACTGCCCATTCTTGGAAAGACTGCCCTTGCCTCTACACTTGCATTTGATTTAGGTGTTTATTTAGTTGTTGTCGGTATCGCGATGACCATTATTCAAACGATAGGAGAGAGCGAATAATGGAAATAGTAATGACCATAGTTGCAGGTATTTTAATTGCAACTGCTGTATATTTGATGCTTTCTAGAAGTATTTTACGAATTGTAATCGGTACAGGACTGTTATCACATGGTGCTCATCTGATGATTCTTACGATGGGGGGATTGAAGCGGGGTGCCGCCCCGCTCCTTGGCCAGGAAGCCTCTTCCTATACCGATCCCTTGCCACAGGCTCTCATATTGACGGCAATCGTTATCAGTTTTGGTGTCACCTCATTCTTCCTGGTCCTGGCATACCGTGCTTATCAAGAACTTAAGACAGATGATATGGATAAATTAAGGGGAAATGAAAATCATGAATAACCTAGTGATCTTACCGATACTGATCCCTTTAATTACAGCTACTCTTCTTTTACTGTTACCAAAGAGAATCAAGCTGCAAAAATTGATTAGTGTCATTTCATTATCTTTTGCAACCATTGCCTCTATCGTTCTCGTCCATAAGGTTTACACTGACGGAATCCAAACACTTGAAATAGGAAACTGGCGACCGCCCTTCGGCATCGTACTTGTGGCGGATATGTTTGCCTCCCTGCTGGTGCTGACCGGTACCATCGTCTCCTTTATGTGTATCCTGTTTGCATTCCGCTCCATAGGAAAAGGACGGGAGAGCTATTACTATTATGCGTTCACCCAATTCCTATTAACAGGTGTGATGGGTGCATTCCTTACAGGAGATATATTCAATCTATTTGTCTTCTTTGAGGTAATGCTGATGGCATCCTATGCACTGATTGTCATCGGGGGCACACGCAGCCAGCTGCGTGAATCCTTGAAATATGTCCTCGTGAATGTCATATCCTCCGCCCTGTTTGTACTGGCACTTGCTTATATTTACGGGCTTATGGGGACGCTCAATATGGCGGATATCTCTAACAAAGTGGCGGAATCAGGTCAAAGCGGGATATTAACAGTTGTAGCCATTTTGTTTTTGATCGTGTTCGGACTAAAAGGCGGGATATTCCCTTTGTACTTCTGGCTTCCTGGTTCCTATCATGCTCCACCTTATGCTATTACAGCGTTATTTGGAGCATTATTGACAAAGGTTGGTGTCTATGCGATTTTCCGCACATTCACACTTATTTTCTATCATGAACCGGAAATCACCCATACGATCATTGCCATTTTGGCAGGGATCACCATTCTGATTGGTGCGATCGGCGCTATCGCATATTGGGATGTCAAAAAAATTCTCATTTATAATATCGTCACTGCGGTTGGTGTCATCATATATGGCGTCGCACTTGCCAATGAAACCGGTTATGCCGGTTCCATCTACTATCTTGTACATGATATGGTCATCAAGGGGGCACTTTTCCTTCTAGGTGGAGCTATGTTTGCAGTAACCGGAACAGATAATATCAAGAAAATGGGAGGCCTCATCAAACGTCACCCGCTACTTGGCTGGATGTTTTTCATAGCTGCCATGGCACTAGCAGGAATTCCGCCACTGAGCGGTTTTGTCGGAAAAGTCCTTCTGGTACAAGGTGGATTAGAGGCTGATCACTATGTGTTTGTCGGTGTGATGCTATTATCGAGTTTACTCGTTCTTTACTCGGTCATGAAAATCTTCATGAATTGTTTCTTCAAAGCTGAGGTATTATCTGAAAAAGAAGAACAAGGTTCTACAAAAGGACTCATTTACCCATCTGTCATTCTATTGGCACTTTCTGCTTTCCTAGGTTTAGGCGCGGAATTTGTATACCCATATGTGTGGCAGGCAGCAGAAACACTGATGGATCCATCCATCTATATCCAAGCAGTTTTAAAGGAGTAGTTTCTAATGGCTTTTCAAATTCTTATTAATATTATGGTTGCGGGAACGTGGATGTTTTTGAAAAATGACTGGAGCTTTCCTTCCTTTTTTGTAGGTTATTTTTGGGGGCTTATTCTGATCCTGGCGATGAGACGCTTTATTCCCGGCCGTTTTTATTTTTCCCGGATCATTGCGGCAGGAAAATTGTTTTTCCTTTTCCTGAGAGAACTCTTACTGGCCAACGTCCAAGTTGTACGTGATATTCTCAGACCGAAGCTTGACATCAAGCCTGGTATTTTCGCGCTCCCGACCGACCTGAAGACCGATTGGGAAATCACCTTGCTTTCACTTCTTATCACGTTGACTCCCGGTACGCTCGTCATGGATATTTCTGATGACAATAAGATCCTTTATATCCATGCTATCAATATGCCTGATGCGGACCAGGCTATCTCAGATATAAAAAACTCGTTTGAAAAGGCAATAATGGAGGTGACGAGATAAAATGTTTGATACTCCATTGGAAGCATTGCTGACAGTCAGCTTACTGATTTTATCCGTCTCCACATTAGGGCTTGTTTATCGTGTCATCAAAGGGCCATCTACGCCTGACAGGGTCATGGCACTTGATTCGATTGGTATCAATTTAATTGCTATAACCGCCATCATTTCCATACTATTAAAAACTGATGCCTTTTTAGAGGTAATCCTCTTGATAGGGGTCATCGCATTTGTCGGTACCGTAGCTTTCTCTAAGTTTCTGCAGAAAGGGGATGCCATCGAATATGACAGAAACAGTTAACATTTTTATTGGTGTACTTGTCCTGTTAGGCGCTCTCCTTAGCCTTATTACCACATTTGGGCTATTGCGCCTGCCAGATGTCTATTGTCGCAGCCATGCAGCTTCCAAAAGCGCTACATTGGGTGTTCTCCTTGTTTTGGTCGCTGCCCTGCTTTATTTCTGGTTTGAAGACAACTATTTCAGTGCACGCTTAGTTTTGGGCATTGTGTTTGTATTTGTCACTTCACCAGTAGCTGGCCATTTACTCATAAGAGCTGCATATTACACAGATGTCCCACTTTGGAAAGGTTCGGTACAGGACGACTTGAAGAAGAAAGGTCAATCCAACATAGTCCAACAGATGAAAAACAGCTAACGGAAATTCCGTTAGCTGTTTTTTTGATCGGTGATCATAAGGATGCTTTTAAGATGGACACCACATCATCATAGGATAATGACTTAAAGTTGCCAACAGGTCCTCTGGACATGACGTGCTCTGCCATTTTTTCGATATTCGTCGCATCAATATCATAATCTGCCAAGCGTGTCGGTGCTCCAAGGCTGGACCAGAATTCACGCAACCTTCGTATTCCTTCTTGTGCAACTTCTTTATCGCTTGAACCTGAATCCTGTACACCGAAGACACGGACTGCCAACTGCTTGAATCGATCGATATTCTCATCCATCACATGCTCCATCCAGTTCGGGAACAGGATAGCCAAACCTCCTGCATGCGGAATATCATAAATGGCGGAAACAGCATGCTCGATACCATGTGTAGCCCAGTCTCCACGGTACCCCATCTGCAGCATCCCGTTCAAAGCGATGGTACCGTTATAGAGGATTGTTTCACGATGTTCGTAGCTCTCAAGGTCTTCCAAAAGCTTAGGTGCCGTTTCCATCACAGTGATCAAGACAGATTCACACATTCTATCCTGCAGCGGAGCATTGGTTGGTTGGTGAAAGTATTGCTCCAGAACATGGGACATCATATCAACGATACCGTAAACAGTATGATCACGTGGAACGGTAAAGGTATTCTTTGGGTCCAGGATTGAGAATTGAGGGAAAGTTACAGGACTGCCCCAACCATACTTTTCTTGTGTTTCCCAATTAGTGATAACCGAACCGGAATTCATTTCCGATCCTGTTGCCGCCAATGTAAGGACCGTTCCAAAAGGAAGTGCTTCTGTTGCGATATGCTTTCTAAGAACTATATCCCACACATCCCCATCGTATTTAGCCCCCGCTGCAATTGCCTTTGCACAGTCAATCACACTTCCTCCACCGACTGCAAGGATGAAATCGATGTTATGCTCGCGGCAAAACTCCACGCCCCTTCTTACAGTCGTTAGTCGTGGATTCGGTTCCACTCCAGCTAATTCAGTTATGGTTGCGCCAGCCTTATGTAGAACCTCAGTGACCTCTGTGTAGAGACCGCTCTTTTTAATGCTTCCTCCACCATATACAAGCAATACGTTTTTTCCGTATTTCTCTAATTCCTGTGGAAGTGCAGCCAGTTGTCCGCTTCCAAAGATCAATTTAGTTGGATTATAAAAAATGAAATTTTCCATTGTATAAAAGCCTCCTTTTTTCATGATTATGGCTGATTTTCTGTGCCTATGCAAAGAATCAGCTTTACACCCTCCTAGCATCCAACAAAATTATTCTCTTTATGAATATATTTTTCATACTTACAAATCATATGAAGGAAGCACTTATATTCTCAAAGGAGGGAATGTTATGAGTACAATTCAACGCATCGCTTTAGTTCTTACCATCATTGGTGCAATAAATTGGGGACTGATTGGATTTTTCCAATTCGACCTTGTGGCAGCTATCTTCGGTGGCCAAGATGCAGCCCTATCCAGAATCATCTACGGTCTAGTTGGAATCGCCGGACTGATCAACCTTGGACTTCTGTTCGTACCATCCGAACAGCACGAAAGAGAAGTAGAACCAAAAACCACAAGATAAGCCAAAACCGCCTCTCCATTACGGATGAGGCGGTTTTTTTTACCAAATAAAAAAACACCTACAACTGCAGGTGCCTTCGAACGTTCGTATATTATTTCTTGATTAGATCTTCGCGGTTGGATTGCTCAATCCACTCTTCTAATTTGTCTTTCAAAGTGTTGAATCCGCCTGGAGCTGTTTCTGTGTGTTGTTTCACGACAGTAGCTTGACGCTTTTTAGGCTTTCTTGGTGCTGAAGCTTGAGGAGCTTCTGCAGGTGCTTCTTGAGTAGCTTTGATGGACAAGCTGATTTTTCCAGACTTTTCGTCAACAGAAAGAACTTTCACTTGAACCTCATCGCCCATTTTCAAATGTTCGTTAACATCTTTCACATAACCGTGTGTAATTTCGGAAATATGCACAAGACCTTGAGTTTCTTCGTCAAGCGCTACGAACGCACCATAAGGTTGGATACCTGTTACTTTACCTGTTAAAACAGTACCTAATTCAAATTTATTAGACATGAAAACACTCCTAAATATTATAATTTTTATACACATTGAACGCAATAAAAAATTATACCACACTTCTCACTTTTAATCAAAAAATACTTTTTACAAGTTTGATCTGTGCCCTTATTATTCGTGGTTTTTATTCTATATATCCTCAATCGGATGAAATATATTTGGATATTTAGCACTTATATAAGGGAGTAACCTTAAATGTATCCATCAAATATTGCCCGTTGATCTCCGCTCCGGACTTGCTTTCCGCGGGGACGGATGGGAGCCTCCTCGGCTTAGAAGTGCACCCCTTTTGTTGGACACACACCTAACAATAGGAGGTGTACTTCAGT
>NZ_JAFBED010000018.1 GCF_016908565.1 Sutcliffiella tianshenii | reverse complement strand
CTGTCCCCCTGTGAGAGTAGGACGTTGCCAGGCAAGTTTAGAGGAGAGATCAGCGCTTTGGGTGCTGGTCTTTTTTTGTGTTGGTTTGGGTTTGGATGGGGTGTTGTGTAGTGTTTGACATTGTATTTTTTGTTGTGGGGGGCGGTACTTATTAGTGCCAGGCCCCTCTTTTTTTGTTTTGGGGGAGAAAGAGGTTGGGTTGTGGATGGAGGGGCCTGGCACTAGCGAATGGTGGGAGGGTGAAGGAAGGATATGGCGTG
The DNA here is from genome assembly GCF_016908565.1 of Sutcliffiella tianshenii. GTDB lineage: Bacteria > Bacillota > Bacilli > Bacillales > Bacillaceae_I > Sutcliffiella_A > Sutcliffiella_A tianshenii. The sequence goes on along the minus strand of NZ_JAFBED010000018.1, from coordinate 48,310 downwards.
TTTGGTACCGTGATAGCGGTGAAAAAGTGCGGGTGACTGTAAGGAAAGTGGGGATTCGTACCGTGATAACGGTAAAACAGCAGGCATGACGGTAAGAATAGGGGCTAATCGTGCCGCGATAATGGTGAAACAGCAGGAATGACGGTATGAAAGGGAGCTATTCGTACCGCGATAATGGTGAAACAGAAGGGATGACGGTAAGAAAAGGGGCTAATCGTGCCGCGATAGAGGTGAAACAGAAGGGATGACGGTAAGAAAGGGAGCGAATCGTACCGCGATAGAGGTGGATGACGGTAAGAAAGAGGAGCTGGCCTTTTTTGTGTTTTTTTTGGTTTGCAGCATCTTTAGATTTGCGTCCTTGGGGATGGTACTTATCAGTGCCAGGCCCCTCTTTTTTGTTTGGAGGAGAAAGAGGTTGGTTAGTGGGTGGAGGGGCCAGGCACTGGTGTTGTTGTGGGAGTTGTTTTTTGGTTCGCATCATTGGATTGGTGTAGTTAGGGGATGGTACTTATCAGTGCCAGGCCCCTCTTTTTTGTTTGGAGGAGAAATTGGTTGGTTAGTGGATGGAGGGGCCAGGCACTGGTGTTGTTGTGGGAGTTGTGTTTTGGTTCGCATCATTGGAGTTGCGTAGTTGTGGGATGGTACTTATCAGTGCCAGGCCCCTCTTTTTTGTTTGGAGGAGAAATTGGTTGGTTAGTGGATGGAGGGGCCAGGCACTGGTGTTGTTGTGGGAGTTGTGTTTTGGTTCGCATCATTGGAGTTGCGTAGTTGTGGGATGGTACTTATCAGTGCCAGGCCCCTCATTTTTGTTTGGAGGAGAAATTGGTTGGTTAGTGGGTGGAGGGGCCAGGCACTGGTGCGTTGTGAAACGTTGATTTTACTTGAGCCACCCCCGTGCCCGGCACACCACATTACACAATACCCACCCCCACCAAATCAACATTTAGCTCAGGCAGAACAACTCCTCTAGTACACACTTATCCAATTCTCTGAACAAATTTGACCAATTGATGTTTACATCGTGCCCAAAAGTGGAATTCTGTTGTTGTGAGAGATATTTATTGAAATTTTTTTGGTGGTCTTATATATTTTAATTATAGTCAAAGATAGTCAAGGTCAGATGGGGGGATAGCATGAGGAACATATCTGATGTCATTGAACAATATTTAAAGCAGGTTTTAGAGCGAAGCAGGGAAAATTCTGCGGAGATAAAACGGAGTGAGATTGCTGATAAGTTTGAATGTGTACCTTCTCAGATTAATTATGTGATAAATACTAGATTTACAATTGAACGTGGATATCTGGTGGAGAGTAAGCGCGGTGGTGGGGGATATATACGGATCATCAAGATAAAGACCCATGATCAACTGCATCTTATTGACCAGATAATTGAAATGATAGATGTGCGAGTTTCGCAGTCGAGTGCAGAGGATGTGATCTTCCGATTGGTGGAGGAGAAGGTGCTTTCTGCACGGGAGGCGAAGATAATGGTTAGTGTGATGGATCGTTCTGTTATCTATTTAGGGTTACCTGAGAGAGATGAGCTGCGGGCAAGAATGCTAAAAGCAATGCTTACTACTCTTAAGTACCGTTAAGGGGGAAAACACGATGGTGTGTCAGGAATGTAAGGAGCGACCTGCAACGTTGCATGTAACGAAAGTGATCAATGGTGAGAAATCGGAGGTCCATATCTGTGAGCAGTGTGCACAGGAAAAGGGAAATATGTCGATGTTCACCGGCGGATCGGGGTTTTCTTTAAACAATCTGATTGCTGGATTGCTAAATTCAGAGCAGGTGATTTCGAACAAAAAGCCGGAGGAGTTCAAGGAGAACAAGGTTCTGCAATGTGAACGATGCAAGATGACATTCGCGCAGTTCACCAAGATTGGGCGGTTTGGCTGTTCGGAATGCTATCGCACCTTTGAGGATAAGATGCAGCCGATACTGAAGAGGTTCCATAGTGGCAATACAATGCATGCAGGGAAGATTCCAAAGCGGATAGGCGGAAGCATGCATGTCAGAAAAGAGATAGATACATTAAAAGAAGAATTAAAAGAACTCATCTTACAGGAAGAGTTCGAAAGCGCAGCGAATATAAGAGATAAGATCAGAGAGTTGGAAAAGAAATTAAGTGATAAAAGAGGGGAGGAGCAATAAATGTCTCTTGAACACTTTTTAAATAATGAAGTAAGTTCCTGGATGAAGCAGGAGGGCCCCGCATCAGATATTGTGCTTAGTAGCAGGGTGAGGCTGGCCAGGAATCTTGAGGAAATGCGGTTTCCTACTGTTTCCAGCAACGAGGAAGCAAAGGAAATCGTCGAAACGATGAGAACGCATTTTTCCGAGCGGACCTTTCAGGAGCTCGGTGAGTTGGAGTTTCTTGTGATGGAGGATCTTAATGCGCTTCAGAAAAGGGTGCTGGTGGAGAAGCATCTGATCAGTCCCCAGCTTGCGGAACATTCGACGTATGGTGCATGTTTGCTATCACAGAATGAAGAAGTGAGCATTATGATAAATGAAGAGGACCATATTCGCATTCAATGCCTTTTTCCAGGACTGCAGTTGACTGAAGCATTACAGCTGGCCAATGGGCTCGATGATTGGCTGGAGGAAAAGATAGACTATGCGTTTGATGAGAAGCGGGGGTACTTGACCAGCTGTCCGACCAATGTTGGTACAGGGATGAGGGCTTCAGTGATGATGCACTTGCCGGCACTGGTCATGACTCAGCAAATGAACCGGATTATTCCGGCGATCAACCAATTGGGTTTGGTTGTTAGAGGGATTTACGGGGAAGGCAGCGAAGCTTTAGGAAACATTTTTCAAATTTCCAATCAACTTACACTGGGAAAATCGGAAGAGGATATTGTAAATGATCTGCTCAGTGTGGTGCAGCAACTAATTGCACAGGAGAGGTCGGCAAGGGAAGCATTAGTTAAAACTTCCAACATACAATTAGAAGACAGAGTTTTTCGTTCCTATGGCATATTGGCTCATAGCCGGGTGATGGAAACGAAGGAAGCGGCAAAATGCTTATCAGATGTACGACTTGGCATTGATTTGGGTTATATCGAAAATATATCGAGATCCATCTTGAATGAATTGATGATTTTGACGCAGCCAGGCTTTTTGCAGCAGTATGCTGGAGGTCCATTAAGACCAGATGAACGGGATATTCGTAGAGCGAGCTTAATTAGGGAAAGACTTCGATTAAATATTTAAATTACTCGGGAGGCGATTATATATGATGTTCGGTCGATTTACAGAGAGAGCACAAAAAGTACTTGCATTAGCACAAGAAGAGGCACTTCGTTTAAGCCATAATAATATTGGAACTGAGCATATCCTGTTGGGTCTTGTAAGAGAGGGCGAGGGAATTGCCGCAAAAGCGTTGATTGCGCTTGGACTTGGTCCTGAGAAAATCCAAAAAGAAGTGGAGAATTTGATTGGACGTGGACAAGATAGCGGACAATCCATTCCGCACTACACACCACGCGCGAAGAAAGTTATCGAACTTTCCATGGATGAAGCCCGTAAGCTTGGACATTCCTACGTCGGGACAGAGCATATCCTGCTTGGATTGATCCGAGAGGGCGAGGGAGTGGCGGCACGCGTGCTGAACAATCTTGGTGTCAGCTTGAACAAGGCCCGCCAGCAGGTGCTTCAGCTTCTTGGCAGCAATGAGTCTTCGGGAGGCCATCAGGGTGGGTCGTCACAGAATGTGAACACACCTACACTTGATAGTCTTGCACGTGACCTTACAGCTGTTGCAAGAGAAGGCAGCCTGGATCCGGTAATCGGAAGAAGCAAGGAAATCCAGCGTGTGATTGAAGTACTTAGCAGAAGAACAAAAAATAATCCGGTCCTGATTGGTGAGCCAGGGGTAGGTAAGACGGCTATTGCAGAAGGCCTCGCACAACAGATTGTCAATAATGAGGTGCCGGAGATCCTCCGTGATAAGCGTGTAATGACCCTTGATATGGGAACAGTGGTAGCTGGTACAAAGTATCGTGGTGAGTTTGAGGATCGCCTGAAAAAGGTGATGGATGAGATCCGCCAGGCAGGCAACATCATCCTGTTCATCGATGAGCTTCATACGTTGATTGGGGCAGGAGGGGCGGAAGGTGCCATTGATGCATCAAACATTTTGAAACCATCCCTTGCACGTGGAGAGCTTCAATGTATCGGTGCCACTACCTTGGATGAGTATCGTAAATATATCGAAAAGGATGCCGCGCTTGAAAGACGCTTCCAGCCTATCCAGGTGGATGAGCCAACAGCGCTTGAGTCCATTCAAATTCTGACAGGGCTTCGTGACCGCTATGAGGCGCATCACCGTGTATCCATCACGGATGAAGCGATTGAGCAGGCGGTAAAGCTATCAGATCGTTATATTTCGGACCGCTTCCTGCCGGATAAGGCGATTGACCTTATCGATGAGGCTGGCTCAAAAGTGAGATTGCGCTCCTTCACTACACCTCCTAATCTAAAGGAACTGGAAGTGAAGCTAGAATCCGTCCGCAACGAAAAGGATGCAGCTGTTCAAAGTCAGGAATTTGAAAAGGCGGCGTCCCTGCGTGATACAGAGCAGCGCTTGCGCGAGCAGCTTGAGGATACGAAGAAAACGTGGAAGGAAAAGCAGGGTCAGGAAAATTCAGAGGTGACAGTCGAGGACATTGCCATGGTCGTGTCCAGCTGGACGGGAATTCCGGTATCCAAGCTTGCCCAGACGGAAACAGATAAATTATTGAATATGGAACAGTTGCTTCACTCCCGTGTCATCGGCCAGGATGAAGCGGTGAAGGCAGTATCCAAAGCGGTGCGCCGTGCCCGCGCCGGATTGAAAGATCCGAAACGTCCAATCGGCTCCTTCATCTTCCTCGGCCCTACTGGGGTAGGTAAAACGGAACTTGCAAGAGCGTTGGCAGAGTCCATTTTCGGCGATGAGGATGCGATGATCCGCATCGATATGTCCGAGTATATGGAGAAGCACTCCACTTCCCGTCTTGTAGGCTCTCCTCCTGGATATGTGGGATATGATGAAGGTGGACAATTGACAGAGAAAGTCCGACGCAAGCCATATTCCGTCATTCTATTGGATGAAATAGAAAAAGCGCATCCGGATGTGTTCAACATTCTCCTGCAGGTGCTTGAGGATGGGCGTTTAACGGATTCAAAAGGACGTACGGTGGATTTCCGCAATACACTTGTGATCATGACATCCAACGTGGGAGCGGACGCATTAAAGCGCAACAAGTATGTTGGATTCAATGTACAGGATGATAATCAGAACTATAAGGACATGAAAGGGAAAGTGATGGATGAACTGAAAAAAGCGTTCCGTCCGGAGTTCCTGAACCGTGTCGATGAGATGATTGTCTTCCATTCCCTAGAAAAGACGCACCTGAAGGAAATTGTGACACTTCTGTCCGATCAGTTGACAAAGCGTCTGAAGGAACAGGATATCGAGCTGGAATTGACCGATGCGACGAAGGAGAAGATCGCCGAGGAGGGGTACGATCCGGAATACGGGGCAAGACCTTTGCGCCGGGCTATCCAGAAGCATGTGGAAGATAAGCTGTCCGAAGAGCTATTGAAAGGGAATATCGAAAAAGGCAAGAAGATTGTCATGGATGTGGTAGATGGAGAGTTTGTAGTCCGTGACGTGGAAATAGTAAAATAAAGAAGATGTCCTTGGTTTTCCAAGACCAAAATCATAGTGGAGGTAGGCCCTTATTTTCAGGGCTTTGCCTCCTTTCTTGTATATGCAGATTTTACGGCTTAAAATTGGCTTGTACGATAGGAAATAAGGTATCATAAAAAGAGGAAAACAATGGTATTTTAACATAGAGAGGATTTTTTCATGGCAAAACGGAAGACGAAATTCATTTGTCAGGAGTGCGGTTACGAATCTGCCAAATGGATGGGGAAATGTCCTGGATGTGGAACATGGAATAAAATGACCGAGGAAATGGAAGAATCCAAAACTCCAAGAAGAGGCGGTTTTACAACTTCCTCCCCGACACTTGTGAGAAAAGCGGAATCCATTACAAAGGTGGAAACGATAAAGGAAGCACGGATCCAAACTGATATGGCTGAATGCAATCGTGTACTCGGCGGTGGGTTGGTACAAGGCTCACTCGTCCTGATCGGTGGAGATCCGGGTATCGGGAAGAGCACACTCCTGCTGCAGGTATGCTGTCAGCTTGCCGTGAAAAAGCATCGTGTGCTCTATATTTCCGGAGAGGAATCTGTACAGCAGACGAAGCTCAGGGCGGACCGTCTGGGTGTGCAGGCAGATGAGCTGTTTGTATTATCGGAGACCGATTTTGAGCTGATCGGAAAGGCGATAGATGACGTCCAGCCGACCCTTCTTGTCATAGATTCCATTCAAACGGTCTATCACCCGGCAGTCACCTCTGCACCAGGCAGTGTATCTCAGGTCAGGGAATGTACGGCAGAGCTTATGAGGATTGCCAAAACGAAGAATATTGCGGTATTCATAGTAGGGCATGTAACGAAGGAAGGCTCTATTGCCGGACCTCGTTTGTTGGAGCATATGGTAGATACTGTGTTATATTTTGAGGGAGAGCGTCATCATACATATCGTATACTGCGATCTGTTAAAAATAGATTTGGTTCTACAAATGAAATTGGCATTTTTGAAATGAAGGAGGAGGGGTTGGAGGAAGTAAAGAACCCTTCTGAAATATTTCTGGAAGAGCGCTCCAAAGGGGCTGCAGGCTCTACTGTTGTAGCTTCGATGGAAGGTACACGCCCGGTGCTGGTGGAGATACAAGCCCTGATCTCCCCGACTGGATACGGAAATCCGAGAAGGATGGCCACTGGGATCGATCATAATCGTGTGTCACTGATCATGGCCGTATTGGAAAAAAGGGTAGGTCTACTTCTGCAAAATCAGGATGCTTATTTGAAGGTTGCCGGTGGCGTGAAGCTGGACGAACCGGCCATCGATTTGGCTGTTGCCGTCAGTATTGCGTCAAGTTTCCGCAACCAGGCATCAGAGCCTACGGATGTGGTGATAGGGGAAGTCGGACTGACCGGGGAAATCAGGCGGGTCTCCCGAATTGAACAAAGGGTGCAGGAGGCTGCAAAGCTTGGGTTTAAGCGTGTCATTATACCTTCCAAGAACCTTGGCGGGTGGACTGTTCCAAAAGAGGTCAATGTAATCGGCGTTGCCACCATTGACCAAGCGCTGCAATATGTACTAGGAGGATAGGGATGGAGGAACTACGTCTGAACGAAAAAATGATGGCGGATACGTTGCAATTTATCGCACCGGGTACACCGATCAGGGAAGGGATCAACAACATTCTCAGATCGCAGACAGGTGGTTTGGTGGTAGTCGGATTTAATGACAAAGTGAAAGACATGGTGGACGGAGGTTTCTCCATCAACTGTCCATTCAGCCCTGCCTATGTATATGAGTTGGCAAAAATGGATGGAGCCATTATATTAAATGAAAAAGGCACAAAGATCTTATACGCCAATGCACAGCTGACGCCAAACCCGACCATCATCTCCACGGAGACCGGGATGCGCCATAGAACGGCGGAGCGGGTGGCAAAGCAAACAGGCTGTCTTGTTGTTGCGATCTCACAAAGAAGGAATGTGATCACCTTGTATAAGGGTGATTTCCGGTACGCGCTGCGTGACATTGGCGTTATTTTCACAAAGGCGAATCAAGCCATCCAAACGCTGGAAAAATACAAGTCTGTCCTGGATCAGGGCATCACAAATCTTGGGGCACTCGAATTTGAGGAACAGGTTTCTTTATCGGAGCTGCTGCAGGTGATTCACCGGATCGAAATGGTGCTTCGCATCAAGAATGAGATTATCAGTTATATCAATGAGCTTGGAACTGAGGGAAGACTTATCCGGTTGCAGATGACCGAGCTTCTGGCGCATATAGAGGAAGAAGCGATTCTCTTGATTAAAGACTATTGTGTGGACAAAGACCGGGATGCATTTGTCATTTTGAAAAAACTGCAGGAGCTTGCCAATACAGATCTGCTGGATGATACCGTCATTTTGAAGATGCTCGGATATTCGGGCTTCATCAATCCGGATGACTTCGTGCTTCCGAGAGGATACCGTATCCTGCATAAGATTCCTAGGCTTCCGCCGCTTGTTATCGAAAACTTGATATGCAGATTCAAAAATATGAAACAAATCCTGATGGCAACCGTAGAAGAGTTGGATGAAGTGGATGGGATCGGGGAAGTGAGGGCCAGGAAAATAAAAGAAGGCCTTAAACGGATCCAGGATCAGCTTTTGATCGATCGTCAAATCTAGGCTGGACAACGGTGACAGGTTGTTTGCAATTACGTGTCAAATTTCTAACAAATGTAAAATTAAGCGCGTTTGGACGTTTTATTTAGAAGAAACTGTTTATAATGAATAAAGGGAGGTGAGGCAATGTTAAGGCGCATGGTTCAATTATTTTTTGTCATCCTTGGTGGGACATTGGGGATTTTCTTTATCCCGGAACTATTTTCCCTTTTAAACATAGGAGATATTCCTTTTCTTACAAAGCCTTATACTGTTGCGATACTAGGAGCAATCATATTTTATATCCTTACTTTTTGGTTAGTGGATTATGTGGTCGGAATTATCAAGTGGATAGAGGAGTCGCTCGTAAAAGCGCCGGTCACAGACGTGCTGTTTGGCAGCTTGGGTCTCATCTTTGGCTTGATTGTCGCCTACTTGGCCGTTATTCCATTGGAGCGGATCCCGTTCGTAAGCGTGATATTCCCGATCTTCATCACTATTTTATTGGGATATCTCGGGTTTCAGGTAGGATTCAAAAAACGTGACGAGCTTGTAAATCTATTTTCGATCTCTAGCAAATTCGGAAAGAAAAAAGCTAGTGATGAAGATGAGTTGGATCTTTCGTCCAAAAAGCTGAAAATCTTGGATACAAGTGTCATCATCGATGGAAGAGTGGCAGATATCTGTCAAACGGGGTTTCTTGAGGGGACCATTGTCATTCCGCGATTTGTCCTGGAGGAGCTGCAGCATATCGCAGATTCATCCGATGTCCTGAAAAGAAATCGTGGTAGACGCGGACTCGATATACTTAATCGGATCCAAAAAGAGCTGGCAATAAAAGTAGAGATCTATGAGGGTAACTTCGAAGATATTCAGGAAGTGGACTCAAAGCTTGTAAAACTGGCTAAACTCACTTCCGGTGTGGTCGTGACCAATGATTTCAATTTAAACAAAGTATGTGAGCTTCAGAGTGTGGAAGTATTGAATATCAATGACCTCGCTAATGCCGTAAAACCTGTTGTTCTTCCTGGTGAAGAGCTGACTGTCCAAGTGATCAAGGACGGGAAAGAGCATAATCAAGGGGTTGCCTATCTTGATGACGGTACGATGATCGTGGTGGAAGAAGGCCGTGATTATATCGGCAAGCATATCGAAGTCCTTGTCACAAGTGTACTTCAGACGTCTGCCGGGCGAATGATATTTGCCAAGCCCAAACAGCTTGAGCGTGCAGCACTATAATATGCGGATGGAGCAGGACACACCCATCCAACTATATGAAAAAACTACCCTCTCAAGCATTGCTAAGAGGGTAGAAGTTATTTTAGCATAGATATAATACGGGAGAGTTTAAGATGACATACGAAGTGATGGTTCTGGCTGCCGGTCAGGGGAAAAGGATGAAGGCAGGCAAGAACAAGCAGTTTATCGAGCTTGAAGGGAAGCCGGTCATTATCCATACGTTGACAGTGTTTGAGAATGACCCTATGTGTAAAGAAATCAAACTTGTCATCAATGAAAAAGAGGTCCCGCTTTTTGAAGCGCTATTGGAATCCTACGGGATATCCAAGGTAAGCGAAATGGTGCCCGGGGGCAAGGAGCGGCAGGATAGCGTCTACAATGGATTGCTTCGCATGGAAAATGCGGAAATTGTACTTGTACATGATGGGGCAAGGCCGTTTATCAGACAAGAGGTGATTCACCGCTTGGTGGAAAAGGCGAAGCGGGATGGAGCGGCCATCGTAGGGGTGCCGGTAAAGGATACGATAAAGAAGGTGAATGCTGACCTGCTGATCGAGGAGACGGTCGAGCGCGCCGCATTATGGATGATCCAGACGCCACAAGCCTTTCAATATTCCATTCTCCAAAAGGCCCATCTGCAGGCAAAGGAAGAACAATACATGGGGACGGATGAATCAAGCCTTGTAGAGCGGATCGGCATGCCCGTGCACATGGTCGAGGGTGATTATGAAAATATCAAATTGACCACTCCGGAAGATTTGATTGTTGCAGAAGCTATATTAAAAAAACAAAAGGCAGAATAGCCTCGTATAAAGGAGAAACCAAATGTTTCGAATAGGACAAGGATTTGATGTACATCAATTTGCAGAAGGAAGACCGCTGATACTGGGTGGAATCACGATCCCATACGAAAAGGGGCTGCTAGGTCACTCTGATGCGGATGTGCTTTTGCATACCATTTCAGATGCGTGCCTCGGTGCTGTGGGGGAAGGGGACATCGGCAAGCATTTCCCGGATACGGATCCCGCCTTTAAAAATGCAGATTCTGCAGTGTTAATGCAGCAGGTATGGGAGATAGTAAAAGAAAAAGGCTATACACTCGGGAATGTGGACTGTACGATCATTGCACAAAAACCGAAAATGGCCCCGCATATCGAAACGATGCGTGCAAGAATCGCGCAATTACTCGAAGCCGATATAGAGCAGGTGAATGTGAAAGCCACCACCACCGAAAAACTCGGATTCACCGGAAGAGAAGAAGGCATTGCAGCCCAGGCCGCTGTTTTATTAATAAAGAAATAGAGGCTTTCCCTTTACTTTTATGGTAGAATAATGCTTGGATTTTGAAAATACCCCCGTCAGAAGCCCGGCGGCTGACGGAAAAATGGAGGTAACCTCACTATGACAGTTCGCGTACGCTATGCCCCAAGTCCAACAGGGCACTTACATATAGGAAATGCACGTACCGCATTATTCAATTATCTTTTCGCCCGCAGCCAGAATGGGCAATTTATCATCCGTATAGAAGATACCGATAAAAAGCGCAACATTGAAGGCGGAGAAGAAAGCCAGCTGAAATATCTTAAATGGCTTGGCATGCAATGGGATGAGAGCGTGGATGTTGGTGGGGAATATGGGCCATACCGCCAATCCGAGCGCAATGACCTTTATGAAAAATATTATACAGAGCTTCTTGAGAAGGGGCTTGCCTATAAATGCTATTGTACGGAAGAAGAGCTTGAAGCGGAAAGGGAAGGTCAGATTGCACGCGGGGAAATGCCGCGTTACTCCGGCCAGCATCGCAACCTGACAGCCCAGGAGCAGCAGGCTTTTGAAGACGAAGGAAGAAAGCCGAGCATCCGTTTCCTTGTCCCTCAAGGAGAAGTGATCAAATTCAATGACATGGTTAAAGGTGAAGTATCCTTTGAAACAGATGGGATCGGTGACTTCGTTATTGTGAAAAAAGACGGCACGCCGACTTACAACTTTGCAGTCGCGGTGGATGACCACCTGATGAAGATTTCCCATGTGCTACGTGGTGATGATCATATTTCCAATACACCAAAGCAAATCATGATTTTCAACGCATTGGGCTGGGATGTTCCTGCATTCGGCCATATGACGTTGATCGTGAATGAAAGCCGCAAGAAACTGAGTAAGCGTGATGAGTCCATCATCCAGTTCATCGAGCAGTATGAGGAGCTTGGATATCTGCCGCAAACCTTGTTCAATTTCATTGCATTGCTCGGCTGGTCGCCGGTTGGGGAAGAAGAGATTTATTCCAAGGATGAGTTGACAGAGATCTTTGATGCTTCCCGCCTTTCCAAGTCTCCTGCAGTGTTCGATACACAGAAATTGGCATGGATGAACAACCAGTACATGAAGAAATTGGACCTGGATACTGTAGTGGGTATTTCCCTGCCTCACCTTGTGAAAGCTGGACGTTTCAGTGAAAACATGACGGAAGAAGAGAGAGAGTGGGCCAAAGAGCTGATTTCCCTGTATCAGGAGCAACTGAGCTTTGGAGCGGAAATCGTGGAATTAACAGAGATCTTCTTTAAAACCCATATTGAGTATGACGAAGAAGCGCAGGCTGTACTTGATGAAGAGCAGGTACCACAAGTGGTGACGGCATTCCGTGAGGAGCTGTTGGCATTGGAGGATTTCTCTGCTGAATCCATCCAAGCTTCCATCAAAGCGGTACAAAAAGCGACAGGCCAAAAAGGGAAAAAGCTGTTCATGCCAATCCGTGTGGCAACAACAGGGCAGACTCATGGCCGCGACTTGCCACAAACGATCCATCTGTTGGGCAAGGAAACAGTTATTGCCCGTTTGGAGAAGCTAATTAATTAACATTTTCAAGAAAACATAATATGATAGAACTATCTTAAATATTGTAGGCTATATATCAGGCTGAAAAATCATTTGAATGTAGATGAGGAGAGTAGAAGAAACTCCATCCGTTCCAGAGAGAATCGTCCCCGGCTGAAAACGATTCATGTGATGAATTCTTTGAAGTGCACCTCGGAGTCTATTGCTGAAAGGCTTCATGCTTACTAAGCGATAGCGGCTGCCTCCCGTTACGAGGAAGAGTGGGGATTGTGTATTTGTGCATCCCTAAACAGAGTGGAACCGCGCCATCAGCGTCTCTGTGTCTTTTGACACAGAGACTTTTTTTATATAAAGAAAGGAGGAAAGATGAATGCTACGAACATTGAAAGAGGATATAGATGTCATTTTCGAACAGGATCCTGCAGCAAGGAATTATTTTGAAGTCATTTTAACCTATTCAGGCCTGCATGCCATTTGGTCCCACCGATTGGCACATGCCTTTTTCCGGAAGAAACTGTTCTTCATTGCAAGATTGATTTCCCAGATCAGCCGCTTCTTTACAGGAATCGAGATCCATCCCGGAGCCAAGATAGGACGCCGTTTTTTCATTGACCACGGGATGGGTGTCGTAATCGGTGAAACCTGTGAAATCGGCAATAACGTAACCGTCTTCCAAGGTGTCACCCTGGGAGGAACGGGGAAAGAAAAAGGCAAAAGACACCCTACGATCCTCGATAATGCCCTTATTGCAGCAGGAGCAAAGGTACTAGGTTCCATCACTGTTGGGGAGAATTCTAAAGTAGGGGCAGGTTCGGTCGTACTGAAGGATGTTCCCAATAATTCCACGGTCGTAGGGATTCCGGGGAAGATTGTCATTCAGGATGGGGTAAGGATAAAGAAGGATTTCAATCACCAGAACATGCCTGACCCGACCGGAGACCGTTTCATCGCATTGGAAAAACAGATTGTCGAATTGCAGAAAGAGCTGCAACTTTTAAAAGAGAGGAAGAAAACAGATGACGATTCATCTTTATAATACCTTGACCCGCCAGAAGGAGAAATTCACCCCGCTTGAAGAGGGAAAGGTGAAAATGTATGTGTGCGGGCCTACTGTCTATAATTATATTCATATAGGTAATGCGAGACCGCCGATTGTGTTCGATACAGTAAGAAGATACCTTGAATACCGCGGATATGAAGTGAACTATGTATCCAATTTCACCGATGTCGATGACAAACTGATCAAAGCGGCGAATGAACTCGGCGAGGATGTGCCGACTATTGCGGAGCGTTTTATTGCAGCCTATCATGAGGATGTTTCCGCTTTGGGATGCAAGCAGGCAACCGTACACCCGCGCGTGACGGAAAATATGGATATAATCATTGAGTTCATCGAAGCATTGATTGAAAAGGGCTTTGCCTATGAGTCCGGCGGGGATGTGTATTACAGGACGCGGGAATTCAAGGAGTACGGAAAGCTTTCCCATCAGCCGATCGAGGACCTGCAGCTAGGTACCCGCATCGAAGTTGGGGAAAAGAAACAGGATGCTCTGGACTTTGTTCTTTGGAAAGCGGCAAAGGAAGGGGAAATCTTCTGGGAAAGCCCTTGGGGGAAAGGGCGTCCGGGATGGCATATCGAATGCTCTGCCATGGCGCGCAAGTATCTTGGCGATACGATTGATATCCATGCAGGCGGACAGGACCTTTCCTTCCCGCATCATGAAAACGAGATCGCCCAAACCGAGGCGCTTACAGGCAAGACGTTTGCGAAATACTGGCTGCATAATGGGTATATTAATATCGATAATGAGAAAATGTCTAAGTCACTCGGCAACTTTATCCTTGTGCATGACATCATAAAAAAGCATGATCCACAGCTGATCCGTTTCTTCATGCTTTCCGTTCATTATCGTCATCCGATCAACTATAATGATGAACTATTGGAAAGCACGAAAAACGGTCTGGAGAGAATCAGGACCGCCTACTCCAACCTGAAGCACCGCATGGACAGCAGTGCCAACCTGACGGAGGAGAGCGACGACAATCAATGGTTTGAGAAGGTGGATGCATTGAAGAAGGAGTTCATCTCGGTGATGGACGACGATTTCAATACAGCCAATGCCATTTCCGTCCTGTTTGATTTGGCGAAACAGGCAAACCTTTATGTGAGTGAAAAGAATACATCTGTCAAAGTGCTTCAGGCATTCATCACCCAGTTTGAAGAGCTGTTCGGTGTGCTGGGTGTAGCGCTGACAGAAGAAGCGGAATTGCTGGACGAAGAAATAGAAGCATTGATACAAAAGCGGATAGATGCAAGGAAGAACCGCGATTTTGCAACTTCAGATCAAATAAGGGATGAATTGAAAGAAAGAAATATCATCTTGGAGGATACGGCACAAGGTACGAGATGGAAAAGAGGGTAACACATACATGAGCACCAACAATGTAGATGCAAAGCAACTAAATAGCCTTGCCCTTGCTTATATGGGTGATGCGGTATATGAGACTTATATCCGTCATCACCTCCTGAAGCTCGGGAAAATAAGACCCAATCAGCTACATCGGACAGCAACTAGCTATGTGTCTGCCAAAGCGCAGGCACGCTTGCTGCACAAGTTGGCCGAAGCGGGATTTTTCACGGAGGAAGAGGAGGCGGTGATCAGGCGGGGACGCAATGCGAAGTCAGGTTCGGTACCGCGAAATACGGATGTTCAAACCTACCGCTACTCCACTGCCTTTGAGGCATTGATCGGATTTTTATACTTATCGGGGGCAACAGACAGAATGGAACAAGTCATCGGAGATTGCATTGGAATCGTAGATGAAGAAAGAGGTGAGTGAGGATGTCAAAAGAATTTATCATCGGAAGAAACCCTGTTTTAGAGGCATTGAAATCTAAACGGGAAATCAATAAGCTCTGGATAGCCGAAGGATCACAAAAAGGATCCATGCAACAGATCATCGACCTTGCAAAAGAAGCGAATGTACTGGTGCAATTTGTACCAAAAAAGAAAATCGACCAAATGGCAGAAGGAAACCATCAAGGTGTGGTGGCATCTGTTGCCGCATATGACTACGCGGAACTTGACGACCTTTTTCTCTTGGCGGAAAAAAGAAAGGAAACACCATTCTTTCTGATTTTGGATGAAATAGAAGATCCTCATAATCTGGGGTCGATCATGAGGACGGCAGATGCAGTAGGGGCACATGGCATCATCATTCCGAAGCGGCGTGCGGTAGGATTGACTGCAACGGTAGCAAAAGCTTCAACAGGCGCCATTGAGCATGTTCCGGTGGTCCGGGTCACCAACCTGGCTCGCACGGTGGACGAGCTCAAGGAAAAGGGATTATGGATTTTCGGTACAGATGCAAAAGGAACCGTAGATTACCGGAACATGGACGGGACCTTGCCGACTGGATTGATCATCGGGAGTGAAGGAAAAGGGATGGCAAGGCTGCTAAAGGATAAATGCGACTTCCTCATTTCCTTGCCGATGGTAGGAAAGGTCACTTCCCTGAACGCATCTGTGGCAGCAAGTCTTTTAATGTATGAGGTATACCGCAAACGACAGCCGGCAGGAGTATAACTAGCAATGGATATCTTGCTAGTTGATGGTTACAACATTATCGGCGCGTGGCCGGAGCTGAGGAAACTGAAGGATCAGGATCTTGCTCTGGCACGTGATATCCTTGTTTCAAAAATGGCGGAATACCAGGCTTATACCGGCTATCGGGTGATGGTGGTCTTTGATGCCCACCTATCCCAAGGCATTGAAACGAAATATAAAAACCATCGCGTGGAAGTCATCTATACTAGGGAAAATGAAACCGCAGACGAACGGATCGAGAAATTGGCAATCAGCCTCAGCGATATTCGCACACAGATCCATGTAGCAACGTCCGATTTCACCGAGCAGTGGGCGATATTCGGGCAGGGAGCGCTGAGAAAATCGGCACGCGAACTGCTGAATGAAACCAATGCCATTGAGAATCGGATAAAAAAGAAAGTAACAAATTTTACCAACGAAAAACCCTCAAAACGCATTGAATTAAACACTGAACTTTCAGCAATTTTCGAAAAATGGCGCAGAGGGCAGCGATGAGTGGTTGACGGTCAATTTAAGCCTACTGTATAATATTTCTATCTACTGTTTCGGTCGGAGGGATAGGTGTGATAGTGAGCGACCCAAGAAAAACTAGCAGGGTATTGGAATTAATGGAAGACGAGCAGGTAGTCGAACACGTGCATATGGGTGATAGTGAAGCGCTGGACTATTTAATCAACAAGTATAAAAACTTTGTAAGGGCGAAGGCTAGATCCTACTTTCTCATTGGTGCAGATCGCGAAGATATTGTGCAGGAAGGAATGATAGGTCTCTACAAGGCAATACGCGACTTCAGAGAGGACAAGCTTACCTCCTTCAAGGCGTTTGCCGAACTTTGTATTACCAGGCAGATCATTACAGCGATCAAGACAGCAACGAGACAAAAGCATATTCCACTTAATTCATACGTTTCACTGGACAAGCCTATATATGATGAGGAATCAGATCGTACGTTAATGGATGTGATCTCAGGGGCAAAGGTGATGGACCCTGAAGAACTGATCATTAACCAAGAGGAATTTGATGATATAGAAGTCAAAATGGCAGAGCTTTTGAGTGACCTAGAACGAAAGGTGCTTGTTCTCTATCTGGACGGAAGATCCTATCAGGAAATTTCAGAAGATTTAAACCGGCATGTGAAGTCGATCGATAATGCTCTGCAGCGGGTGAAAAGAAAGCTTGAGAGATACCTAGAATTAAGGGAGATTACGCTTTAATAAGTATCCGGCTCCATTTTGGTACCGTTGACATCCATGTTACAGGTATGTTACATTTTTATGGACATCTATGTATGTGGTGGTGTACTCAATGCAGAGTAAATTGGTGCTTGCCTGCGCGCAATGTGGTTCTAGGAACTACTCTACTGTAAAAGGGAACGCGCAAAGTGGCGAGCGTTTGGAAATAAAGAAGTTTTGTAAGGTTTGCAATGCTCATACCGTTCATCGGGAAACAAAATAGATAATAGTATTTATGGGGTTGGAGGTTACATGGATGCAACGTTTAACTAACTTCTTTCGTGGTGTGAACCGTGAAATGAAAAAGGTCAGTTGGCCTAAACGTAAGGAATTAACTCGCTATACAATCACAGTAGTAACTACCGTTGTTTTCGCAGCAGTGTTCTTCTATGTTGTAGATCTAGGGATTTCCGAGCTTATTCGTCTAGTAATACGATAAATTTCGCACTTATTCCTTTTACACTTGAATAAGTCATGTTATATCATGGTATAATGTGATTAATACTGTTTACAAAAAAACCCGTCCAACGGGTTTTTTCATTTGGAGAAAAATAGGTAGCTAGTAAGCCTATCTTTTATGATTAGTTGGCAGCAATGCAAATAAGAATCAATCAACAAAAAATAAAGATTAATGGGGAGGGACGGACAGTTAGTCCTATTACATGGAAAAAAGCTGGTACGTCGTTCATACTTATTCCGGTTACGAGAATAAAGTAAAAGCGAACTTAGAAAAAAGAGTAGAGTCTATGGGAATGCAAGACAAGATCTTCCGTGTCGTTGTTCCCGAAGAGGAAGAAACAGATATCAAGAACGGCAAGAAAAAAGTAACCAAGAAGAAAGTATTCCCAGGATACGTGCTTGTGGAAATCGTCATGACAGATGATTCCTGGTATGTAGTGCGTAACACACCTGGTGTAACCGGATTTGTAGGTTCAAGCGGATCAGGATCAAAACCTACCCCTCTATTGGATGATGAAATCCAATTCATCCTCAAGAGAATGGGCATGGCGGAGAAAATGGTCGAAGTGGATTTCGAAATGAAAGAAACGGTACGTGTAAAAGAAGGTCCTTTCGCAAACTTCACCGGACACATCACTGAGATGGATAAAGATAAGCACAAAGTGAAAGTCCTTGTTAATATGTTCGGCCGTGAAACCCCTGTGGAGCTTGACTTTACACAGATCGAAAAATTATAATGTAAAAAAACTTGAAATAATTTCGTAAAAGTGATATTATTTCAAAGGTCAGTATGTCTCTGAAAAGAGACTATCAATAAAAAAATATTCTTTATCTAATATATAAAGAATGAGTTGAGTGGGAGGGAGCAATCCCAGATACCACATCACGGACTTAAGGAGGTGTGTCTCGTGGCTAAAAAAGTAATCAAAATGGTAAAGCTACAAATTCCAGCAGCGAAAGCTAACCCAGCACCACCGGTTGGACCAGCACTAGGTCAAGCAGGTGTTAACATCATGGGTTTCTGTAAGGAGTTCAACGCTCGTACAGCGGACCAAGCTGGTCTAATTATCCCTGTTGAAATTACGGTTTTTGAAGACCGTTCATTTACATTTATTACGAAAACTCCACCTGCTGCAGTATTGCTTAAAGTAGCAGCTGGTATCCAGTCTGGTTCTGGTGAACCAAACCGTAATAAAGTTGCAACAGTTAAGCGTGACAAAGTACGCGAGATTGCGGAAACGAAAATGCCAGACCTTAACGCTGCCAGTGTAGAAGCTGCAATGCGCATGGTTGAAGGTACTGCTCGTAGCATGGGTATCGTCATCGAAGACTAATCCATCGCTATTGATTTAACTGCTGTTCGGGGTTGCGGATTCGGTCTATTGCCAATTCGCAACCTTTATTCGTGGGAGGTTATTCCGCTAAAACCACATAAGGAGGACATTTAAAATGGCTAAAAGAGGTAAAAAGTACATCGAAGCTGCGAAACTTGTAGACCGTCAAACGGCTTACTCTGTTAACGAAGCTATCGAATTAGTTAAGAAAACAAACACTGCGAAGTTCGACGCTACTGTGGAAGTTGCATTCCGCCTTGGAGTTGACCCTCGTAAAAACGACCAACAAATCCGTGGAGCAGTAGTTCTTCCTCACGGAACTGGTAAAACTCAAAAGGTTCTAGTATTTGCTAAAGGCGAGAAAGCGAAAGAAGCGGAAGCTGCTGGAGCTGACTACGTTGGAGATGCAGATATGATCCAAAAGATCAGCCAAGGTTGGTTCGACTTTGATGTAATCGTTGCTACTCCAGACATGATGGGTGAAGTTGGTAAGCTTGGTCGCGTATTGGGACCTAAAGGTTTAATGCCAAACCCTAAAACTGGTACTGTAACATTCGACGTAACGAAAGCTGTTAACGAAATCAAAGCTGGTAAAGTAGAATACCGCCTTGATAAATCCGGTAACATCCACGTTCCAATCGGTAAGATCTCTTTCGAAGATATCAAACTTGTTGAGAACTTCGGTACGATCTTCGAAACATTACAAAAAGCTAAACCAGCTGCTGCTAAAGGTACATTCATGAAGAACGTTGCCGTTACTTCAACAATGGGCCCTGGCGTAAAAGTTGATACTTCTACTGTTGTAGCTGTAAAAAACTAACATATTGACATAAGTTAACTACACGGTTATAATAATCGTTGTGTTTATAAAATGATATTGTTTGTACCGTAGACAGTAGGTGCTCGAATATGAGCTTAATTCCCTACCGAGGTGTAGATTTTACGATAAAAGGCTTTATGCTTTTTTAAACTAAAATTTCTGCCTCCATGTTACGTGGAGGCATTCTTTATGTACACCGGTCGGTATAAGTAGTAACCAACTATATAGGAGGTGTAACGATGAGCAAAGCAGTTGAAATCAAGAAGGAAATTGTTGGAGAAATCGCCGATAAGTTCAAAGGTTCCGTTTCTACAATCGTAGTTGACTACCGTGGACTTAACGTATCCGAAGTAACTGAACTTCGTAAACAACTTCGTGAAGCAGGTGTTGAGTTCAAGGTTTACAAAAACTCTTTAACTCGCCGCGCGGCTGAAGCAGCTGAACTAGCTGGACTAAACGACGCACTTACAGGACCTAACGCGATTGCGTTCTCTACTGAAGATGTTGTGGCTCCTGCTAAAATTTTGAATGACTTCGCTAAAAAGCATGAAGCATTGGAAATCAAAGCTGGTGTAATCGAAGGAAATGTAGCGACTGTGGAACAAGTGAAAGCTCTTGCTGAACTTCCATCCCGCGAAGGTCTACTTTCTATGTTGCTTAGCGTCCTTCAAGCTCCGATCCGTAACTTCGCTCTTGTTACAAAAGCAGTTGCAGAGCAAAAAGAAGAGCAAGGCGCTTAATATTCATCTAGCAAGTTAAGTAAGAAAAACAATAAAACCTATAATATTTAAGGAGGAAATTAACAATGACACACGAACAAATCATTGAAGCGGTTAAGAATATGACTGTTTTAGAATTAAACGACCTAGTAAAAGCAATCGAAGAAGAATTTGGTGTAACTGCTGCTGCTCCTGTAGCTGCTGCTGGTGTAGCTACTGAAGCTGCTGCTGAGCAAACTGAATTCGACGTAGTACTAGCTAGCGCTGGTGGACAAAAAATCAAGGTTATCAAAGTAGTTCGCGAACTTACTGGTCTTGGTTTGAAAGAAGCGAAAGAACTAGTTGACAACGCTCCTAAAGCTCTTAAAGAAGGCGTTGCTAAAGAAGAAGCTGAAGAAATCAAAGCTAAACTTGAAGAAGTTGGAGCTTCTGTAGAAGTTAAGTAATTACAGGCTCTTAGAAAGCTCGCTACCCGTTAGCGAGCTTTTTTTAAACTATCGATTCACCACAAAAAGATAGATAGTTTAGTTACTGTTTTTTTCAAACGTATTATTTGCATCAAAACTTGGAGTAAGGAGAATGACTATGGCTGCAGATCATTATTATACTAGTAAACCCTCCGTGGAAAGCAACAGACAACATTGGGATTTCGAGCTGAAAGGCCATAAGCTCATCTTTACTACGGATGCTGGTGTCTTTTCAAAAAAAGAAGTGGACTTCGGATCTAGAGTCCTGATCGAAGCTTTTGCGGAACCCGGAATTCCAGGGGATATCCTGGATGTCGGCTGCGGATATGGCCCGATCGGCCTTTCGCTTGCCAAGGCTTTTCCCGAAAGACGAGTAGATATGATAGATATCAATGAGAGAGCTGTGGAGTTGGCGAAAATCAATGCCGACAGAAACAGAATCGAAAATGTTAACATCTTTTCAAGTGATATATTTGAAAAGGTGACTTCGACAAAGTACGCGGCAATCCTTTCCAATCCGCCGATACGTGCGGGAAAAAAAGTGGTGCATGAAATCCTGGAGAAATCATTCAAGCATTTGGCCGTTGGTGGCGAACTGTGGATCGTGATCCAGAAAAAGCAAGGTGCGCCATCGGCAATGGAGAAGCTGGAGTCACTATTTGAAGAAGTTGACGTGGTTGTGAAGAAAAAAGGCTACTATATTATTAGATCAAAAAAAGGTTGACGTCACTTTTTTGTTGTGGTAGCATTGTTTAATGCCAATATGTATTTTTCTGAGCAATAATAATTTTATGTCAATCACATGTATAAAATTAGTACGCTTGGAAAAGATAGTAAAATCAATAGAGCGAATGTAAAAAAATGTGGTTTTCTGTATTGAAACCATTTTTCTTTTTTAACACGGTAGTTTTATGCTGTGTTGAAAAATTTTTTTGTTTGGCTTTAATAACGCTTGATACGAGGGGTGAATGAGTTGACAGGTCAACTAGTTCAATATGGACGACACCGCCAACGCAGAAGTTATGCTCGCATTAGTGAAGTATTAGAATTACCAAATCTAATAGAAATTCAAACCTCTTCTTATCAATGGTTCCTTGATGAGGGTTTGAGAGAAATGTTTCATGATATTTCTCCTATTGAGGACTTCACTGGAAATCTATCGTTAGAATTCATCGACTATAGCTTAGGGGAACCTAAATATTCCGTTGAAGAATCAAAGGAAAGAGATGTTACATACTCAGCTCCTTTACGTGTGAAGGTTCGTCTCATTAACAAAGAAACTGGTGAAGTAAAAGACCAGGATGTATTTATGGGTGATTTTCCGTTAATGACGGATACAGGAACATTCGTTATTAATGGAGCAGAACGTGTTATTGTATCTCAGTTAGTACGTTCTCCAAGTGTGTATTATAGCGGAAAAGTAGATAAAAATGGTAAAAAAGGCTTTTCGGCTACTGTTATTCCAAACCGTGGTGCATGGTTAGAGTATGAAACAGATGCAAAAGATGTTGTATATGTTCGTATTGATCGTACTCGTAAACTACCAGTAACGGTTCTTTTGCGTGCGCTTGGATTCGGATCCGACCAGGAGATCATTGATCTTCTAGGTGAAAACGAGTACCTCCGCAATACTTTAGATAAGGATAACACAGAAAGTACCGAAAAGGCATTACTAGAAATATACGAGCGTCTACGCCCTGGTGAACCGCCAACGGTCGAGAACGCAAAAAGCTTATTGGAATCTAGATTCTTCGATCCTAAACGCTATGATTTAGCAAGTGTTGGAAGATACAAGATTAATAAAAAGCTTCATATCAAGAACAGACTTTTCAACCAGCGTATTGCTGAAACGCTAGTGGACCCTGAAACAGGGGAAATTATCGTGGAAAAAGGTACACTGTTGGATCGCAGAACCCTGGACCGTATTTTGCCTAACCTTGAAGATGGCATCGGACTGACTTCTTTCCACCCGCATGCGGGAGTAGTGGAAGAAGAGGTTGCTATGCAATCCATTAAGATATATGCACCTAATGATGCAGAAGGCGAGAAGGAAATCCTGGTATTGGGCAATGGTTTCATCGAAGAGAAGGTGAAGCATATCGCACCTGCGGATATCATTTCTTCCATCAGTTATTTCTTCAACCTTTTACATGGTGTAGGCGATACAGACGATATCGATCACCTTGGTAACCGTCGTTTGCGTTCTGTTGGAGAGCTTCTTCAAAACCAGTTCCGCATCGGTTTATCCAGAATGGAGCGTGTAGTCCGTGAAAGAATGTCCATCCAGGACACTAACACGATCACGCCTCAACAATTGATCAATATCCGTCCGGTTATCGCATCGATCAAAGAGTTCTTTGGTAGCTCACAGCTTTCTCAGTTCATGGATCAAACGAATCCATTGGCAGAGTTAACACATAAACGTAGATTATCCGCGCTTGGACCTGGTGGATTGACGCGTGAGCGCGCCGGCTTTGAAGTGCGTGACGTTCACTATTCCCACTATGGACGTATGTGTCCGATCGAGACCCCAGAGGGACCAAACATCGGATTGATCAACTCCCTTTCTTCTTTTGCAAAAGTAAACAAGTTTGGATTCATTGAAACTCCATACCGCAGGGTCGACCCTGAAAGTGGAAGAGTGACAAACCAGATTGATTACTTGACGGCGGATGAAGAGGACAACTATGTAGTTGCCCAAGCGAATGCCCGTTTAGGGGAAGATGGAACATTCCTTGATCAGAATGTTGTTGCCCGTTTCCGCGGAGAGAACACCGTTGTAATCAGCGAAAGAATCGACTATATGGATGTATCTCCTAAACAGGTTGTTTCCGCTGCGACAGCGTGTATTCCTTTCTTGGAAAACGATGACTCCAACCGTGCGCTTATGGGAGCGAACATGCAACGTCAAGCTGTACCATTGATGCAACCGGAATCACCGATTGTCGGTACAGGTATGGAACACGTATCTGCAAGAGATTCAGGGGCGGCAGTCATCTGTAAGCACCCAGGTGTCGTAGAACGCGTTGAAGCACGTGAAGTATGGGTTCGCCGCATGGAAGAAGTAGATGGGCAGCAGGTTAAAGGGAATCTTGATAAGTACAGAATGCAAAAATTCATTCGTTCCAACCAAGGTACTTGCTATAACCAACGTCCAATCGTCTCTGTTGGCGATCAAGTAACAAAAGGTGAAATCCTTGCTGATGGTCCTTCCATGGAAAAAGGCGAGCTAGCGCTTGGCCGTAACGTAATGGTTGGATTCATGACATGGGATGGATATAACTATGAGGATGCGATCATCATGAGTGAGCGTCTGGTTAAAGATGATGTATACACTTCCATTCATATTGAAGAATATGAATCAGAAGCGCGTGATACAAAGCTTGGGCCGGAAGAAATCACTCGCGATATTCCAAACGTAGGGGAAGAAGCCCTGAAGAACTTGGATGATCGCGGAATCATCAGAGTCGGTGCCGAAGTGAAGGATGGCGACCTTCTTGTAGGAAAAGTAACGCCTAAAGGTGTAACGGAACTTACAGCGGAAGAGCGTCTATTGCACGCGATCTTCGGAGAGAAAGCAAGAGAAGTGCGTGATACATCACTGAGAGTCCCTCATGGTGGTGGCGGAATCGTACTTGATGTTAAAGTCTTCAACCGTGAAGACGGAGATGAACTGCCTCCAGGCGTAAACCAGCTTGTTCGTGCTTACATCGTTCAGAAGCGTAAAATTTCTGAAGGTGATAAAATGGCCGGACGACATGGTAACAAAGGGGTAATCTCCCGTATCTTACCGGAAGAAGATATGCCTTACCTGCCAGATGGCACACCAATCGACATCATGTTGAATCCACTAGGGGTTCCTTCCCGTATGAATATCGGTCAGGTATTGGAGCTTCACTTGGGTATGGCAGCGAGAACACTTGGTATCCACGTTGCTTCCGCCGTATTTGATGGCGCGCGTGAAGAAGATGTTTGGAGCACTTTAGAAGAAGCTGGCATGGCAAGAGATGCAAAAACTGTCCTTTATGACGGAAGAACCGGTGAACCGTTTGATAACCGTGTGTCTGTCGGGATCATGTATATGATCAAACTTGCCCACATGGTTGACGATAAATTGCATGCCCGTTCAACTGGACCTTACTCTCTAGTTACACAGCAGCCACTTGGCGGTAAAGCGCAATTTGGTGGACAGCGTTTCGGGGAGATGGAAGTTTGGGCACTTGAGGCGTATGGCGCTGCTTATACACTTCAAGAAATCTTGACTGTAAAATCGGATGACGTGGTAGGACGTGTGAAAACGTACGAAGCGATTGTAAAAGGTGAAAATGTTCCTGAACCTGGCGTTCCTGAATCTTTCAAAGTACTTATCAAAGAACTTCAAAGTTTGGGTATGGATGTCAAAATCCTGTCCGGCGATGAAAAAGAGATTGAAATGAGAGATATGGAAGATGAAGAAGAGCAATCTTCCGAAGGAATTTCTTTAGATTCAGAGCAAGTAGAAGAAGTAAAAGAAACTGTCGCTAAAGACTAATGACCAACAGGACTTTAAAGATAAGCATTTGGGTAGAACCTGTAGATTATAAGGGAGGTAGGCCCCTTGCTAGATGTTAACAATTTTGAGTATATGAAGATAGGCCTAGCTTCTCCGGATAAGATCAGATCCTGGTCTTTCGGAGAAGTGAAGAAGCCTGAAACAATCAACTATCGTACATTAAAGCCAGAAAAAGATGGGTTATTCTGCGAGCGCATCTTCGGTCCGACAAAGGACTGGGAATGTCACTGTGGTAAATACAAACGTGTCCGTTATAAGGGTGTTGTCTGTGACCGCTGTGGAGTGGAAGTAACAAGAGCGAAGGTTCGTCGTGAACGCATGGGTCACATCGAGCTAGCTGCCCCTGTATCCCATATCTGGTATTTCAAAGGTATTCCTAGCCGCATGGGACTTGTTCTTGACATGTCCCCGCGTGCGTTGGAAGAAGTAATCTACTTTGCGTCCTATGTAGTAACGGAAACAGGGGATACTCCTTTGGAAAAGAAACAACTTCTTTCCGAAAAAGAGTTCCGCGCTTACCGTGAAAAGTATGGCCAGACTTTCCAAGCATCCATGGGTGCAGAAGCGATCAAAAAGCTTCTTCATGACATCGATCTTGAGAGGGATGTAGACTCCTTGAAAGAAGAGCTTAAAACTGCTCAAGGACAACGTCGTACTAGAGCGATCAAGCGATTGGAAGTATTGGAATCCTTCAGGGGATCCGGCAATGAGCCATCTTGGATGATCCTGGATGTCCTTCCGGTCATTCCTCCTGAATTGCGCCCGATGGTTCAATTGGATGGCGGTCGTTTCGCGACTTCCGACTTGAACGATCTATACCGTCGTGTAATCAACCGTAACAACCGTTTAAAACGTTTGTTGGATCTTGGTGCTCCAAGCATCATCGTACAAAACGAAAAACGTATGCTACAAGAAGCTGTTGATGCATTGATTGATAATGGCCGTCGCGGCCGTCCTGTAACGGGTCCTGGTAACAGACCGTTGAAATCTCTTTCTCATATGCTGAAAGGGAAACAAGGACGTTTCCGTCAGAACCTGCTTGGTAAACGTGTTGACTATTCCGGTCGTTCCGTTATCGTAGTAGGGCCAAACTTAAAAATGTACCAGTGTGGTTTACCAAAAGAAATGGCTCTTGAGCTATTCAAACCATTCGTAATGAAAGAGCTTGTCGAACGCGGCCTTGCGCATAACATCAAAAGTGCGAAACGCAAGATAGAACGCGTGCAGCCAGAGGTTTGGGACGTATTGGAATCTGTCATCAGAGAGCATCCGGTATTACTGAACCGTGCACCAACCCTTCACAGACTGGGTATTCAAGCATTTGAACCTACACTTGTTGAAGGCCGTGCTATCCGTCTTCATCCACTAGTATGTACTGCATACAATGCGGACTTTGACGGAGACCAAATGGCAGTTCACGTACCGCTTTCTGCAGAAGCTCAGGCTGAGGCGCGCATCCTTATGCTTGCTGCCCAGAACATCCTTAACCCTAAGGATGGTAAGCCTGTAGTAACTCCTTCACAGGATATGGTACTTGGTAACTACTACTTAACCCTAGAGCGTGAAAATGCAGTTGGGGAAGGTATGGTATTCAAGGATACAAATGAAGCGTTGATCGCTTATGCAAATGGCTATGTTCACTTGCATACACGTGTAGCGGTTCATGCAGGGTCACTTGATAACGAAACCTTCACTCCTGAACAAAAGCAGAAGCTTCTTATTACAACTGTCGGAAAAATGATCTTCAATGAGATCTTGCCGCCATCTTTCCCTTACATCAACGAACCGACAAAGCATAATCTTGAGGTTAATACTCCGGACAAATACTTTGTTGAAAAGGGTGCGAATGTAAAAGAAGCGATTCAACAACAAGAGCTTATCGATCCATTTAAGAAGAAAATCCTTGGGAATATCATCGCTGAAGTATTCAAGCGTTTCAAGATCACAGAAACGTCCAAAATGCTTGACCGCATGAAAAACCTTGGATTCCGATACTCTACCAAAGCCGGTATTACGGTTGGTGTAGCTGACATCGTGGTTCTTAAAGAGAAAGAAGAAATCTTGGTTGAAGCACAAACGAAAGTAGATACAGTTCTTAAGCAGTTCCGTCGCGGACTTATCACAGAGGAAGAGCGCTATGATCGCGTTATTTCCATCTGGAGTGCAGCGAAGGATGTTATTCAGAACAAACTGATGCAATCTCTGCCACGCTTGAATCACATCTTCATGATGAGTGATTCCGGAGCCCGTGGTAACGCATCTAACTTTACACAATTGGCAGGTATGCGTGGACTGATGGCCAACCCGTCTGGACGTATCATCGAACTTCCGATCAAATCTAGTTTCCGTGAAGGTCTGACGGTATTGGAATACTTCATCTCCACACATGGTGCGCGTAAAGGTCTTGCCGATACAGCACTTAAAACTGCCGATTCAGGTTACTTGACCCGTCGTCTTGTTGACGTAGCACAGGATGTTATCGTCCGTGAAATGGACTGTGGGACAGACCGTGGATTGCACATCACATCTCTAAAAGATGGCACAGAGGTAGTCGAAAAGTTAGAAGAGCGTCTAATCGGCCGTTATGCTAGAAAAGCTGTCAAACACCCGGAAACTGGTGAAGTTCTTGTAGCAGAAAACGACTTGATTACAGAGGACATCGCAACAATCATCGTAGAAGCAGGCGTGGAAGATGTTTGGATCCGCTCTGTATTCACATGTAACACCCGTCATGGTGTGTGTAAGAAATGTTACGGCCGTAACTTGGCAACTGGTCTTGAGGTAGAAGTAGGGGAAGCAGTCGGTATCATCGCTGCCCAGTCTATCGGTGAGCCGGGAACTCAGTTAACGATGCGTACTTTCCATACAGGTGGGGTTGCTGGAGACGATATTACACAAGGTTTACCGCGTATCCAGGAGATTTTCGAAGCGCGTAATCCGAAAGGTCAAGCGGTCATCTCTGAAATTGATGGTGTTGTCACTAGCATCAACGAAGGAAAAGATCGTCAGCAAGAAATCACTGTACAAGGTGAAGTGGAAACGAGAAACTATACAGTACCTTATACTGCCCGCTTGAAAGTAGGCGTTAATGCCGAAGTGCTTCGCGGTCAGGAGCTGACAGAAGGTTCGATTGATCCAAAAGAGCTTCTGAAGGTAAAAGATATGGTCTCTGTACAGGAGTACCTACTGCTTGAAGTTCAAAAAGTATACCGTATGCAAGGGGTAGAAATCGGGGACAAACACGTAGAGGTTATGGTACGTCAAATGTTGCGTAAAGTACGTGTCATTGACGCTGGTGATACAGATGTATTGCCAGGCACTCTGCTTGACGTCCACCAATTCACTGATGCAAATGAACGTGTACTGATTGAAGGCAAAACACCTGCAACAGGCCGTCCTGTCTTACTCGGTATCACGAAAGCATCTCTTGAAACAGATTCGTTCTTGTCTGCGGCATCTTTCCAAGAAACGACCAGGGTCCTAACAGACGCTGCCATCAAAGGAAAGCGCGATGAGCTACTAGGATTGAAAGAGAATGTAATCATCGGTAAGCTGGTTCCAGCTGGTACTGGTATGAACCGTTACCGCAAATTCGATCTGACGAAAGAAGTCGGAAAAGAAGAACTTGTAACGGTAGAATAAATGAAGGATTGTCGGGGCGACCCGACAATCTTTTCAATGTTATTCAAGAAACGGGTTGACATCTAAAAAAAGAGATGGTACTATAGCAAAGGTGCTTATATAACCTGTTGCTTTGGAGGATATCAATGTCTTATGAAAAAGTGATACAGGCAAACACCTTCATTGTTGGTACTAAGCAAACAGTGAAGGCGCTGAAATCCGGAACAGTAAAAGAGGTTGTCATTGCGGAGGATGCCGATGTGATAGTAACACAGAAGGTTGTCCAAACTGCAAAGGAACATAATATTCCAATTGTGAAGGTTGACTCGATGAAAAAACTCGGGAAGGCTTGCGGGATTGAAGTAGGTGCCTCGGCTGTTGCGATCATTCAATAAAAACTGTTTTTGTGAGTAAAGATTCGCAAAGACTTTGTTTTTTGCCTTAAAATGAACCACCTGGATATGTGGTCTTAAAACATGAGGAAGGAGGAAAAATAAATGCCTACTATTAACCAGTTAGTACGTAAAGGTCGTACAAGCAAAGTTGTAAAGTCTAAATCTCCAGCTTTAAACAAAGGTTATAACAGTTTCAAGAAGGCGCAGACTGATGTGTCTTCACCTCAAAAACGTGGTGTATGTACTCGTGTTGGTACAATGACTCCGAAGAAACCGAACTCCGCATTACGTAAATATGCTCGTGTTCGTTTAACAAACCAAATTGAGGTAACTGCTTATATCCCAGGTATCGGTCACAACCTACAAGAGCATAGCGTAGTGTTGATCCGTGGCGGTCGTGTAAAAGACTTACCGGGAGTACGTTATCACATCGTACGTGGAGCACTTGATACTGCGGGAGTTAACAACCGTATGCAAGGTCGTTCTAAGTACGGAACAAAGAGACCAAAAGCGCCTAAAAAATAATAGAATGAGAATTGCTTAACATTAAGTTATGCGAAAGGAGGATATTAATATGCCACGTAAAGGCCCTGTTGCAAAAAGAGACGTATTACCAGATCCGTTATATAACTCCAAGTTAGTAACTCGTCTTGTAAACAAATTAATGATCGATGGTAAGAGAGGAAAATCTCAAGCTATCATCTATAATGCATTCAAACTAGTTGGTGAGCGTTCCGGACAAGAACCTATGGAAGTGTTCGAACAAGCGATGAAAAACATCATGCCTGTTCTTGAAGTTAGAGCACGTCGTGTAGGTGGAGCGAACTACCAAGTACCTGTAGAGGTGCGCCCAGATCGTCGTACTACTCTTGGACTACGTTACCTAGTTAACTACTCCCGTCTACGCGGAGAGAAAACTATGGAAGAGCGTTTAGCTAACGAAATCCTAGATGCAGCCAACAACACTGGAGCATCAGTTAAAAAGCGTGAAGATATGCACAAAATGGCAGAAGCGAACAAAGCGTTTGCTCACTACCGTTGGTAAAATCACATATTATCTAGAGCTGTTAAGACAAGTACTTAACAGCTTTAGGTATAAACAACAAAATTTCGATACTTAGGAAGGAGAAATACCATATGGCAAGAGAGTTCTCCTTAGATAAGACACGTAATATCGGTATCATGGCACACATTGATGCTGGTAAAACAACTACAACTGAGCGTGTTTTGTTCTACACAGGACGTATTCACAAAATCGGTGAAACTCATGAAGGTGCATCTCAAATGGACTGGATGGAGCAGGAGCAAGAGCGTGGAATCACGATCACATCTGCTGCGACAACAGCTCAATGGAAAGGCCACCGCGTAAACATTATCGATACACCTGGTCACGTAGACTTCACTGTTGAAGTTGAACGTTCCCTACGTGTACTTGATGGTGCGGTAGCTGTTCTTGATGCACAATCCGGTGTTGAGCCTCAAACAGAAACAGTTTGGCGCCAGGCAACAACTTATGGTGTACCACGTATCGTGTTCGTTAACAAAATGGACAAGATCGGTGCAGATTTCTTATATTCTGTAGGTACAATCCATGACCGCCTTCAAGCCAATGCTCATCCAATTCAACTTCCAATCGGAGCTGAAGATGAGTTTGAAGGTATCATCGACCTTGTAGAAATGGTTGCTTACTTCTACGAAGACGATTTAGGTACTCGTTCCGAAGCGAAAGAAATCCCGGCTGAGTACAAAGACCAAGCAGACGAGTATCGTCAACGCTTAGTCGAAGCAGTAGCAGAATTGGATGAAGAATTGATGATGAAGTACTTAGAAGGAGAAGAGCTAACAACTGAAGAGTTGAAAGCGACTATCCGTAAAGGTACTTGTGACGTTGAATTCTACCCGGTTATCTGTGGTTCTGCATTCAAAAACAAAGGTGTTCAATTAATGCTTGATGCTGTAATTGACTACCTGCCAGCACCAACTGACGTTCCAGCAATCAAAGGAACTTTACCGGATTCAGATGAAGAGGTAGCTCTTGAATCTTCCGATAATGGCCCATTTGCTGCTTTAGCGTTCAAAGTTATGACTGACCCTTATGTTGGTAAATTAACGTTCTTCCGTGTGTACTCAGGTTCACTGAACTCCGGATCTTACGTAATCAACTCAACAAAAGGTAAGCGTGAGCGTGTAGGACGTATCCTGCAAATGCACGCAAACAGCCGTGAAGAGATTCCAGTTGTTTATGCTGGTGACATCGCTGCTGCGGTTGGATTAAAGGACACTACTACTGGTGATACGTTATGTGACGATAAACACCAAGTAATCCTTGAGTCCATGGAGTTCCCTGAGCCGGTTATCCAATTATCCGTTGAGCCTAAATCCAAGGCTGACCAAGATAAGATGACTACTGCGCTTCAAAAGCTTCAAGAGGAAGATCCTACTTTCCGTGCACATACTGACCAGGAAACTGGGCAAACAATCATCGCAGGTATGGGTGAGCTTCACCTTGACATCCTGGTTGACCGTATGAGACGTGAATTCAAAGTAGAAGCAAACGTTGGTGCTCCTCAAGTAGCGTACCGTGAAACGTTCCGTGGATCTGCAAGAGTCGAGGGTAAATTTGCCCGTCAATCTGGTGGACGCGGTCAATTCGGACACGTTTGGATCGAATTCGAACCAAACGAAGAAGGAAAAGGGTTCGAATTTGAAAACAAAATCGTAGGTGGAGTAGTTCCTCGTGAATACGTACCTGCTGTTCAAGCTGGTCTTGAAGATTCCATGAAAAACGGAGTTCTTGCTGGTTACCCTCTAATCGATGTAAAAGCTGCATTGGTTGACGGTTCTTACCATGATGTTGACTCCTCTGAGATGGCGTTTAAAGTAGCTGCTTCATTAGCTCTTAAAAACGCAGTATCAAAATGTAGCCCGGTAATCCTTGAGCCTGTCATGAGAGTTGAAGTTGTAACTCCTGAAGAGTACATGGGAGACATCATGGGTGGTATCACTTCCCGTCGTGGACGCGTTGAAGGTATGGAAGCTCGCGGTAACGCTCAAGTTGTTCGCGCAATGGTTCCACTATCCGAAATGTTCGGATATGCAACATCCCTACGTTCTAACACACAAGGACGCGGAGTGTTCACAATGCATTTCGATCACTACGAAGAAGTACCAAAATCGATTTCTGAAGAAATCATCAAAAAAAATAAAGGTGAATAATTGATTTTCACCTAATCTTGTTTTATAAATAGTATGTAGGTTAATAAGTGGACATCACTTGTTAATGTATCATATAAAAATAAAAAAACTAATGAAACTCTAAGGAGGATATTCTAATGGGTAAAGAGAAATTCGATAGATCCAAAACGCATGCTAATATCGGTACAATCGGACACGTTGACCATGGTAAAACAACTTTAACAGCTGCAATCACAACTGTACTTGCAAAGCGCAGTGGTAAAGGTGCTGCAATGGCTTATGACATGATCGACGCGGCTCCAGAAGAAAGAGAGCGTGGAATCACTATTTCTACAGCTCACGTTGAGTACGAAACTGAAAACC
This sequence comes from Sutcliffiella tianshenii, assembly GCF_016908565.1. Lineage (GTDB taxonomy): Bacteria > Bacillota > Bacilli > Bacillales > Bacillaceae_I > Sutcliffiella_A > Sutcliffiella_A tianshenii. The sequence goes on along the minus strand of NZ_JAFBED010000018.1, from coordinate 15,182 downwards.
GTCACTATGCACACGTTGACTGCCCAGGACATGCTGACTATGTTAAAAACATGATCACTGGTGCTGCTCAAATGGACGGCGGAATCCTAGTAGTATCTGCTGCTGACGGCCCAATGCCACAAACTCGTGAGCACATCCTTCTTTCTCGTCAAGTTGGTGTACCTCACCTAGTTGTATTCTTGAACAAATGCGACATGGTTGACGACGAAGAATTACTAGAATTAGTTGAAATGGAAGTTCGTGACCTTCTTTCTGAGTACGATTTCCCTGGAGACGATGTTCCTGTAATCAAAGGTTCTGCTCTTAAAGCTCTTGAAGGAGACGCTGAGTGGGAAGAAAGAATCGTTGAGCTTATGGCTGCAGTTGATGAGTACATCCCAACACCAGCTCGTGACACTGAAAAGCCATTCATGATGCCAGTTGAGGACGTGTTCTCTATCACTGGACGTGGAACAGTTGCTACTGGACGTGTTGAGCGTGGACAAGTTAAAGTTGGTGACACTGTTGCAATCATCGGTTTAACTGAAGAGCCTAAATCTACTACTGTAACTGGAGTAGAAATGTTCCGTAAGCTTCTTGACTATGCTGAAGCTGGAGACAACATCGGTGCACTTCTTCGTGGGGTTGCTCGTGACGATATCCAACGTGGACAAGTATTAGCTAAGCCTGGTACAATCACTCCACACACAAAGTTCAAAGCTGAAGTTTACGTATTGTCTAAAGAAGAGGGTGGACGTCACACTCCATTCTTCACAAACTACCGTCCTCAGTTCTACTTCCGTACAACTGACGTAACTGGTATTTGTAACCTTCCTGAAGGCGTAGAAATGGTTATGCCTGGTGACAACATCGAAATGACAGTTGAGCTTATCGCTCCAATCGCTATCGAAGAAGGAACTAAGTTCTCTATTCGTGAAGGTGGACGTACAGTAGGCGCTGGCGTAGTTGCTACTATCCAAGAGTAATTCTTGACCTGAATAGATCTTTCAAAGCCGGCATCCCAATGGGGTGCCGGTTTTTTTATATGTAGAAATTTTTTATTTTAAGAAATGCAATGTTCATTATTTATTTAGATCTTCATTAGTGAAGGTAAAGTATATTCTCACCTTTCAGTGAAACACATAATGAATTCCCACTCTCACCCTGTTGATTGAAGTGCAAGGGGTGAGACTCCTGCGGAAGCAGCGCGTCGAAGGAGACCCCACAGGCGCAAAGCGCCGAGGAGGCTCCAGAGACCGCCCGCGGAAAGCGAACCCCTGAAACGGAAATCAACAGGGGGCTTAGTAAGAATTGAAAAATTATTTTGATTCAGAGTTCAAACAAAACGACTTTCTTCTATATAAATAAACACAACAAATCAAGGATGTATAACAACAAACCATACTGGAAAAAACTGAAATGAATAATTCTTACAGTGCGTGTTGCATTAAACACAACTTCTCGTTATAATATGAAAAGTGCTCAGAGATTTTATATGAAATATAGTTGCATTGTCTATTGGTTAGTTGTATAATAGGTAATGTTGGTCTTTGACTGCGATGATGTGAAAGGTTGCTGACACACCCGGCCGCTTTGCCATGGCGAGTGTGGCAGGTTAATTTTCACGGAGAATGTCTATCAATAATATAGGCGAAAAAAGGAGGGAAAAATAATGGCAAAAGAAAAGATTCGCATTCGTTTAAAAGCTTATGATCACAGAATTCTAGATCAATCTTCTGAGAAGATCGTTGAAACTGCAAAACGTTCAGGTGCTACTGTTTCTGGTCCTATTCCGTTACCGACGGAAAGATCTGTATACACTATCTTACGTGCGGTACACAAATATAAAGATTCTCGTGAGCAATTCGAAATGCGCACTCATAAGCGCTTAATCGATATCATTAACCCAACACCACAAACGGTTGACAGCTTAATGCGCTTAGATCTTCCATCTGGTGTGGACATCGAAATCAAGCTTTAATCAATAAATACTTAATTATTCAGGAGGTGTGACTAATGACCAAAGGAATCTTAGGAAAAAAGATAGGTATGACTCAAGTTTTTGCTGCAAACGGCGATCTTATCCCTGTAACAGTAATCGAAGCTACTCCAAACGTAGTACTTCAAGTTAAAACTGTTGAAGCAGACGGTTATGAAGCAGTTCAAATCGGTTTTGCTGACAAGCGTGATAAATTAGCGAACAAGCCTGAAAAAGGACACGTTGCTAAAGCTAACACAGCACCTAAGCGCTTCATTCGTGAAATCAGTGGGGTAGACTTAGGAACTTACGAAGTTGGTCAGGAAGTCAAAGTTGATATTTTCGCAGAAGGCGATGTAGTAGATGTAACAGGAATCTCAAAGGGTAAAGGTTTCCAAGGCTCAATCAAGCGCCACGGACAATCTCGCGGCCCAATGACTCACGGTTCTCGTTATCACCGTCGTCCTGGTTCTATGGGACCTGTTGCTCCTAACCGCGTATTCAAAGGTAAACTTTTACCTGGACGCATGGGTGGAGAGCGCATCACTATCCAGAACCTTGAGATCGTGAAAGTAGACACAGAACGTAACCTGTTATTAGTAAAAGGTAACGTGCCTGGTCCTAGAAAAGCAATGATCACAATTAAAAGTGCGGTAAAAGCAAACTAATTGTTTAGGAAAGGAGGAACTACAAAATGCCTAAAGTAGCATTATACAATCAAGCTGGCTCCAATGTCGGTGAAATTGAATTAGCAGATGCTGTGTTCGGTATTGAGCCAAACAACAGCGTATTGTTCGATGCGATAGTAATGCAAAGAGCATCTCAACGTCAAGGTACTGCAAAAGTAAAAGGACGCTCTGAAGTAGCAGGTGGTGGACGCAAGCCATGGCGCCAAAAAGGTACTGGCCGTGCTCGTCAAGGATCTATCCGCTCTCCACAATGGCGTGGTGGTGGTATCGTATTCGGTCCTACACCAAGAAGCTACAGCTACAAACTTCCTAAGAAAGTTCGTCGCTTAGCTATCAAATCTGCATTGTCTTCCAAAGTATTGGAAAACGAATTGCTAGTATTAGAAGGATTAGCTTTTGATGCACCAAAAACAAAAGAAATGACTTCTGTACTTAAAGGTTTAGAAATCACTCGTAAAGCGTTAATCGTAACAGCTGACGACAGCGAAAACGTTGCTTTATCTGCTCGTAATATCCCTGGAGTAACTGTTGTTACTGTAAATGGTGTAAACGTACTAGACGTTGTAAACCATGACAAAGTAATCTTTACGAAAGACGCTGTTCAAAAATTAGAGGAGGTGCTTGCATAATGAGAGATCATCGTGATGTTCTTAAGCGCCCCGTGATTACTGAGCGTTCTACTGATTTAATGACAGAAAAGAAATACACTTTTGAAGTGGATGTTAGAGCTAACAAGACTGAAGTTAAAGATGCTGTCGAAGTGATCTTTGGCGTAACTGTCGAGAAAGTAAACATCATGAACTACAAAGGTAAATTCCGTCGTGTAGGTCGTCATAGCGGATTAACTAACCGTCGTAGAAAAGCTATTGTAACATTAAAAGAAAATAGCAAAGAAATCGAATTCTTCGAGGTTTAATAAAAAAATAAAATCATCAACGAAAAGGAGGGAACATGATGGCGATTAAAAAATACAAACCAACCTCTAATGGACGTCGTGGCATGACAGTTTCTGATTTTGCTGAGATCACTACAGACAAACCAGAAAAAAGCTTGCTACAACCGTTACACAGAAAAGGTGGTCGTAATAACCAAGGTAAATTGACTGTACGTCACCAAGGTGGTGGACACAAACGTCAATACCGCGTCATCGACTTCAAACGTGATAAAGATGGTATACCAGGACGCGTTGCTACAATTGAGTATGATCCAAACCGTTCCGCCAATATCGCGTTAATCAACTATGCAGATGGGGAAAAGCGCTACATTCTAGCTCCTAAGAACTTAGAAGTGGGAATGACAGTAATGTCTGGCCCTGAAGCAGATATCAAGGTGGGTAATGCACTACCACTAATCAACATCCCAGTAGGTACTGTAATCCACAACATCGAATTAAAACCAGGTAAAGGTGGACAATTGGTTCGCTCTGCAGGTACATCTGCACAAGTACTTGGTAAAGAAGGTAAATACGTACTTGTACGTTTAACTTCCGGTGAAACTCGCATGATTCTTTCCACTTGCCGCGCTTCTGTAGGTCAAGTTGGTAACGAACAGCACGAACTTATCAACATTGGTAAAGCAGGACGTTCCCGTTGGATGGGTATTCGCCCAACTGTACGTGGTTCTGTAATGAACCCTAACGATCACCCACACGGTGGTGGTGAAGGACGTTCACCAATCGGACGTAAGTCACCTATGACTCCTTGGGGTAAACCAACTCTTGGTTACAAAACTCGCAAGAAGAAAAACAAGTCTGACAAATTTATCGTTCGTCGTCGTAAAAAATAACGGGGTTGTACTACGGTTCACAGGAGCCGTAGAGCAATCACGAAGGGAGGTTTCCACATGGGTCGCAGCTTGAAAAAAGGGCCTTTTGTAGATGATCATTTAATGACAAAGATTGAAAAGTTAAATGAAACTGAGGGTAAACAAGTCGTAAAAACTTGGTCTCGTCGTTCTACTATTTTCCCACAATTTATCGGACATACAATCGCTGTATATGATGGCCGTAAACACGTACCAGTATATGTGACAGAAGACATGGTAGGTCACAAGCTTGGAGAATTCGCTCCATCTCGTACTTACAAAGGTCACGCTAATGATGATAAGAAAACAAAACGCTAATTAGAGAGGAGGCTTTTACATGCAAGCTAAAGCTGTTGCAAGAACAGTTCGTATTGCTCCTCGTAAAGCTCGTCTAGTTATGGATTTAATTCGAGGCAAGCAAGTAGGCGAAGCAGTAGCTATTTTGAAGTTAACTCCAAAGGCTGCTTCACCAGTAATCGAAAAAGTTCTCAAGTCCGCTATTGCTAACGCAGAGCACAATTTTGAAATGGACGCAAACGCCCTAATCGTTACTGAGGCATACGTGAATGAAGGACCAACTTTAAAACGTTTCCGCCCTCGTGCAATGGGTCGTGCGAGTCAAATTAACAAACGCACTAGCCACATTACAATCGTGGTATCAGAAAAGAAGGAGGGATAATCAGTGGGTCAAAAGGTAAATCCTATCGGTCTTCGTGTTGGTATCATTCGTGACTGGGAGTCCAAATGGTACGCAGGAAAAGATTATGCTAACCTGCTTCATGAAGATATCAAAGTTCGTGAATATATCGCAAAACGTCTGAATGACGCTTCTGTATCTAAAGTAGAAATCGAACGTGCTGCAAATCGCTTAAACGTTACTGTTCACACTGCTAAACCAGGAATGGTTATCGGTAAAGGCGGTACTGAAGTTGAAGCACTTCGTAAAGCATTGAACCAATTAACTGGTAAACGTGTACACATCAACATCCTTGAAATCAAGAGAGCTGATCTTGACGCTAAATTGGTAGCTGAAAACATCGCTCGTCAATTAGAAAACCGTGTATCTTTCCGTCGTGCACAAAAGCAATCACTTCAACGTGCAATGCGCGCTGGTGCGAAAGGTATTAAAACGATGGTATCTGGTCGCCTAGGCGGAGCAGACATCGCTCGTTCTGAACATTATAGTGAGGGTACAGTTCCACTTCATACTCTTCGCGCTGATATTGACTATGGTACAGCAGAAGCTGATACAACTTACGGTAAATTAGGTGTGAAAGTATGGATCTACCGTGGAGAGGTCCTTCCTACGAAGAAGAAAACTGAGGAAGGAGGAAAATAATTATGTTATTACCAAAACGCGTAAAATATCGCCGCGAACATCGTGGAAAAATGCGTGGTAAAGCGAAAGGCGGTACTGAGGTACACTTCGGAGAGTTCGGATTACAATCTCTTGAAGCATCTTGGATCACTAACCGTCAAATCGAAGCAGCACGTCGTGCGATGACTCGTTATATGAAACGTGGCGGTAAAGTTTGGATTAAAATTTTCCCTTCAAAACCATACACTGCAAAGCCTCTAGAGGTCCGAATGGGTTCCGGTAAAGGTGCTCCTGAAGGATGGGTAGCAGTTGTTAAACCTGGAAAGGTTATGTTTGAAATTTCAGGTGTATCTGAGGAAATTGCACGTGAAGCATTACGTTTGGCTGCGCACAAGCTACCAGTTAAATGTAAGTTCGTAAAACGTGAAGAAATTGGTGGTGAAACTAATGAAAGCTAATGAACTACGCGACTTAACCACTGCCGAGATTGAACAAAAAGTGAAATCTTTAAAAGAAGAGTTATTCAACCTACGCTTTCAATTAGCGACTGGTCAATTAGAAAACACTGCTCGTATTCGCGAAGTGCGTAAGTCAATCGCTCGTATGAAAACAGTAGTTCGCGAGAGAGAGATCGCTTCTAACAAATAATTAAGAGGAGGTTCGCGAAAATGAGTGAACGTAACCAACGTAAAGTTTACACTGGTCGTGTTGTTTCCGACAAAATGGATAAAACAATCACAGTACTAGTTGAAACTTACAAAACTCACACACTCTACGGCAAACGTGTTAAGTACTCTAAAAAGTACAAAGCGCATGATGAAACTGGCGCAGCTAAGACTGGCGATATCGTTAAGATCATGGAGACACGTCCGTTATCTTCAACAAAGCGTTTCCGTTTAGTAGAAGTAGTAGAGAAAGCTGTAATTATCTAATATTTAAGTTCGGATAGTAATTCCGAAGGGAGGTACCATGCATGATTCAACAAGAATCTCGTTTGAAAGTTGCTGATAACTCAGGTGCTCGTGAAGTACTGGCAATTAAAGTATTAGGTGGATCTGGTCGTCGTTACGCGAACATTGGTGATGTTATTGTTTGTACAGTGAAACAAGCAACACCAGGAGGCGTTGTTAAAAAAGGTGACGTAGTGAAGGCTGTAGTAGTTCGTACTAAACGTGGAGTTCGTCGTAATGACGGTTCATATATCCGTTTTGATGAGAACGCATGCGTAATTATCAAAGATGATAAGAGCCCTCGTGGAACTCGTATCTTCGGACCAGTTGCACGTGAATTACGTGATAACAACTACATGAAGATTGTATCTTTAGCTCCAGAAGTACTTTAATATAAGAAATGAATGTGTCAAGGAGGTGCGAAAGGATGCATGTAAAAAAAGGTGATAAAGTTGTAGTTATCTCTGGTAAGGATAAAGGTAAACAAGGAGTGATCCTTGAATCTTTTCCTAAGAAAGACCGTGTTCTTGTAGAAGGTATTAACATCGTGAAAAAGCATGCTAAACCATCACAAGAAAACCCTCAAGGTGGAATCATCAACCGTGAGGCGCCTATTCATGTATCAAACGTTATGCCTTTAGATCCGAAATCCGGTGAACCTACTCGTGTAGGATACAAGGTAGTTGACGGTAAAAAAGTACGTGTTGCAACAAAATCAGGTGAACAATTAGATAAATAGACTTTTGAAGAAAGGAGGTACTTTTGATGAACCGCCTAAAAGAAAAGTATCAAAGCGAAATTATTCCTGCTCTAATGGGCAAGTTTAACTATAAATCTGTGATGCAAGCTCCAAAGCTTGAGAAAATCGTTATCAACATGGGTGTTGGTGAAGCTGTTGCTAACTCTAAAGCGTTAGACGCTGCTGTAGAAGAATTATCTTCTATCACTGGTCAAAAACCTGTTGTAACTAGAGCGAAAAAATCTATCGCGGGCTTCCGTCTTCGTGAAGGAATGCCAATCGGCGCGAAAGTTACATTACGCGGTGAGCGTATGTACGAATTCCTAGATAAGTTAGTATCTGTATCTTTACCTCGTGTTCGTGACTTCCGTGGTATCTCTAAGAAGTCTTTCGACGGCCGTGGAAACTACACTCTTGGTGTTAAAGAGCAGCTTATCTTCCCGGAAATTGATTACGATAAAGTTAACAAGGTACGTGGTATGGATATCGTTATCGTTACTACTGCCAACACTGATGAAGAAGCTCGTGAGCTTTTGACATCATTCGGAATGCCATTCCAAAAATAATACCAGCGTGTGGTAGAGGGAGGCGAAAATGTGGCTAAAAAATCAATGATTGCGAAACAAAAACGCACACCTAAACATAATGTGCAAGCTTATACTCGTTGCGAACGTTGTGGTCGTCCCCACTCTGTAATCCGTAAATTTAAGCTTTGCCGTATTTGTTTCCGTGAATTAGCTTATAAAGGCCAAATTCCTGGCGTGAAAAAAGCAAGTTGGTAAAACCCGATAATTGGGAAGGAGGTAAATTAAATGGTTATGACAGATCCTATTGCAGATATGCTTACTCGCATCCGCAATGCGAACATGGTACGTCACGAGAAGCTTGAACTTCCTGCTTCTAAAATCAAAAAAGAAGTTGCTGAAATCTTAAAGCGTGAAGGTTTCGTACGTGACGTTGAATTTATCGAAGACAACAAACAAGGTATCATTCGTATTTTCTTGAAATACGGCGCTAACAACGAGCGTGTTATTACTGGTCTTAAGCGTATCAGTAAGCCTGGTCTTCGTGTATATGCAAAAGCTAACGAGGTACCTCGTGTATTAAACGGTTTAGGTATTGCGATCATCTCTACTTCTCAAGGTGTTATCACTGATAAAGAAGCTCGTCAAAAACAAGCTGGTGGAGAAGTATTAGCGTACGTTTGGTAATAATTTCTTTAAATGAACGGAGGTGTAACTAAATGTCACGTGTAGGTAAAAAACCTATTGAAATCCCGGCTGGGGTTACAATTACAAACGACAACAACACAGTTACCGTAAAAGGTCCTAAAGGTGAATTAACTCGTACATTCAGCCAAGATATGGCTATTACAATAGAAGAAAACGTACTAACAGTTGTGCGTCCTTCTGAAAGCAAAGAACACCGTACAATCCACGGAACAACTCGTGCACTTTTAAACAACATGGTTGAAGGTGTAACAAAAGGTTTCGAAAGAGGATTAGAACTTATCGGGGTTGGTTACCGTGCTTCCAAGCAAGGTAACAAGCTAGTTCTTAACGTTGGGTACTCTCATCCGGTTGAAATCACACCAGAAGAAGGTATCGAAGTCGAAGTTCCAACAAACACAAAGATCCTTATCAAAGGTATCAATAAAGAGCGCGTAGGTGCTTTAGCAGCTAACATCCGTGACGTTCGCCCACCAGAGCCTTACAAAGGTAAAGGTATTCGTTATGAAGGTGAACATGTACGTCGTAAAGAAGGTAAAACTGCGAAGTAAGACCGCATAAGCAGATAGAAAGGAGTGACTGCAAGATGATTACAAAACCTGATAAAAATTCTACTCGTAAGAAAAGACACACTCGTGTTCGTGCTAAGTTATCAGGAACTGCAACTCGTCCACGTTTAAATGTGTTCCGTTCAAACCAACACATTTATGCTCAAGTGATCGATGATTCGAACTCTGTGACAATCGTGAGTGCTTCTACACTTGATAAAGGCGTTGAGGCTAACGGAAGTAACGTTGAGTCCGCTAAAGCAGTTGGAGAACTAGTTGCGAAGCGCGCAATTGAAAAAGGAATTAAATCAGTAGTATTCGACCGCGGTGGATACTTATACCACGGACGTGTGAAAGCATTAGCAGATGCTGCACGTGAGGCTGGTTTAGAATTTTAATCGGAAAAGGAGGGACACTGATGCGTCGCATTGATCCAAACAAATTAGAACTTGAAGAACGCGTTGTTACGGTTAACCGCGTTGCGAAAGTAGTAAAAGGTGGACGTCGTTTCCGCTTTGCTGCTCTAGTAGTAGTAGGAGATAAGAACGGTAATGTTGGTTTCGGTACTGGTAAAGCTCAAGAAGTACCTGAAGCTATCCGTAAAGCAATTGAAGATGCGAAAAAGAACTTAGTTGCTGTACCTATCGTTGGTACAACAATTCCTCACCAAGTACTTGGAGAGTTCGGTTCTGGGGAAATCCTATTGAAGCCTGCTTCTGAGGGTACTGGGGTTATCGCTGGAGGACCAGTTCGTGCGGTACTTGAGTTAGCGGGTGTTCAAGACATCCTTTCTAAATCTTTAGGATCTAACACACCAATCAACATGATCCGTGCAACAATCGACGGATTGAAGCAATTGAAACGTGCAGAGGACGTTGCTAAATTGCGTGGTAAAACGGTAGAAGAACTGTTAGGATAAGGAGGGAAACAAAATGGCGAACAAATTAGCAATCACCCTCACTCGCAGTGTAATCGGTCGTCCACAAGATCAACGTGCGACTGTTCAAACTCTTGGTTTGAAGAAGATGCACCAAACAGTTGTCCATGAGGATAACGCAGCTATCCGTGGAATGATTAACAAGGTATCTCACCTTGTTACTGTGAAAGAGCAATAAAAGAAACGGTTTTTTAAATAAGGAGGTGCCACAATGAAACTTCATGAGTTAAAACCTAACGAAGGATCTCGTAAAGAACGTAACCGTGTTGGTCGCGGTACTGGTTCTGGTAACGGTAAAACTTCTGGTAAAGGTCATAAAGGTCAAAATGCACGCTCAGGCGGTGGCGTTCGTCCTGGATTCGAAGGTGGTCAAACACCTCTATTCCAACGCTTACCAAAGCGCGGATTCACGAACATTCATCGTAAAGAGTATGCAATCATCAACCTTGATGCGTTAAACCGCTTTGAAGATGGTACAGAAGTTACACCTGAATTACTTCTTGAAACAGGTTTAGTTAGCAAACTAAACGCTGGTTTGAAAGTATTGGGTAACGGTTCTATCGAGAAAAAGCTTACAGTTCGTGCTCATAAATTCTCCTCAGCAGCTAAAGAAGCTATCGAAGCAGCTGGCGGTTCAGTTGAGGTGATCTAATGTTCCAGACATTCTCCAATTTTATGCGCGTGGGTGATATAAGAAAGAAAATAGTCTTCACCCTACTAATGTTAATCATATTCCGTATCGGTACGTTTATCCCAGTACCAGGGGTAAACTCTGACATATTGAAATTTCAGGATGAGTTTAGTGTGTTCGGTATCTTGAATACCTTCGGTGGTGGAGCTTTACAAAACTTCTCAATTCTTGCCATGGGTATAATGCCATACATCACAGCATCAATCATTGTGCAGCTATTGCAAATGGATGTTGTTCCAAAGTTTACGGAATGGTCAAAACAAGGAGAAGTTGGACGTCGCAAATTAGCTCAATTCACTAGATACTTTACTATTGTGCTTGGATTTATCCAGGCAATTGGTATGTCTATCGGGTTTAATAACTTGGCTCAAGGCCAGCTTATTTCCAACCCGACACCCACTACTTATCTTTTAATCGCTTTAGTGTTGACAGCAGGAACGGCATTCTTAATGTGGCTTGGTGAGCAGATCACAGCACACGGAGTCGGGAATGGTATTTCCATCCTGATTTTCGCTGGTATCGTCGCTGCCATTCCAAATGGAGCCAACCAGATTTATGCACAACAAATTCAGGATGCTGGAGATCAGTTGTTCCTAAATCTAGTTATCGTTGCTCTTATTATCCTTGCAATCCTGGCTGTTATCGTAGGAGTAATCTTTATCCAACAAGCATTGCGTAAAATTCCGATCCAGTATGCAAAGAAAGTTTCGGGACGCAATCCTGTTGGCGGACATTCCTCACACTTACCATTAAAAGTGAATGCAGCAGGGGTAATTCCGGTTATCTTTGCAGTATCATTTATCATCACACCACCTACCATCGCGTCGTTCTTTGGGCCTAATGATGTAACTCAGTGGATCCAAAGCACATTCGATTACACGAAGCCGATCGGTATGGTAGTTTATGTAGCTCTTATTATTGCCTTTACTTATTTCTATACGTTTGTTCAGTCTAATCCTGAGCAGATGGCAGAAAACTTAAAGAAGCAAGGCGGATATATTCCAGGAATTCGTCCTGGTCAGAACACACAGGAATACCTGACTAAGATCATCTACCGACTGACTTTTGTTGGTGCGTTGTTCTTGGCTGGAATCTCTGTTCTACCTGTAATCTTTATGAAAATAGCTGACCTTCCGCCAGCCGTTCAGATTGGTGGTACTGGTATCCTCATCGTTGTAGGTGTTGCACTTGAAACGATGAAGCAACTTGAAAGTCAGTTAGTGAAGCGTCACTATAAAGGGTTTATCAAGTAATGAAGTAATTGGGATAGCATTATCCCAATATACTTCACAAGAGACTGAGGGGGCATTAAGATGAATTTAGTTCTAATGGGACTTCCGGGTGCCGGTAAAGGTACTCAAGCAGAACGAATTGTCGAAAAGTACAATATCCCTCATATCTCAACCGGAGATATGTTTCGTGCTGCTATGAAGGAAGGAACTGAACTAGGCCTTAAAGCAAAGTCTTTTATGGATCAAGGTCAGCTTGTTCCTGATGAAGTGACGATCGGTATCGTTCGTGAAAGACTTGAAAAAGAAGATTGCAAAAACGGATTCCTATTGGATGGCTTCCCAAGAACGGTTCCTCAAGCAGAAGCCTTGGAGCAAATGCTTGAAGATCTTGGCCGCAAAATTGATTATGTGATCAATGTTAATGTGGACCAAAGCATCTTGATGGAACGTCTTACTGGAAGAAGGATTTGCAAAGATTGCGGATCTACTTATCATCTTGTATTCAATCCTCCAAGTGAGGAAGGGGTTTGTGATAAGTGCGGCGGTGAACTTTATCAGCGTGCTGATGACAATGAAGAAACTGTCGGCAACCGTTTGGAAGTGAATGTGAAACAATCAAAGCCTCTATTGGACTTCTATGAGTCTAAAGGCTATCTTCAAAACATCGATGGACAGCAGCCAATCGGCGAAGTGTTCACTGATATTGAAAAACTTCTTGGAGGTCTTGCGTAATGATCATCTGTAAAACTCCTCGTGAGCTTGAAATCATGAGAGAAGCTGGCAGAATCGTTGCACTTACCCATCAAGAATTGAAAAAACATATTGTACCTGGCGTAACGACGAAACAATTGGATGATATTGCTGAGAAATTCATACGCAAACATGATGCAATTCCTTCGTTCAAAGGGTATAATGGTTTTCGCGGAAGCATTTGTGCTTCTGTTAACGAAGAACTTGTTCATGGTATCCCCGGCGATAGAGTATTAAAAGACGGTGATATCATTAGCATAGATATTGGTGCGAAGTATAATGGTTACCACGGCGATTCCGCCTGGACATATGCTGTCGGTAACATTTCCGATGAAACAAAGCGATTACTTGAAGTCACGGAGCAATCATTGTATGAAGGCATCAAGGAAGTAAAACCGGGCGCTCGTCTTTCTGACGTTTCTCATGCGATCCAAACGTATGCAGAAGCACATGATTTTTCAATCGTGAGAGAGTATGTAGGCCATGGAATTGGTCAAGACTTACATGAAGACCCGCAAATTCCACATTATGGACCTCCTAATAAAGGTCCACGGTTAAAACCTGGTATGGTCCTCGCAATTGAGCCAATGGTCAATGCAGGAACCCGCTACGTTAAAACGTTAGCAGATGACTGGACTGTTGTTACTGTTGACGGTAAAATGTGTGCTCATTTTGAACATACGGTCGCTATTACAGAAACAGGCTACGAGATCTTAACAAAAGCCTAATGCCTTAAAGGCTTGCGCAGAATGTTATGATTACGTGTCTCCAGAAGTTCAGAACAGTGATCGAAACAGGCCGTGTGACAAATGGGAAACTTAGGTTCGTGCTAACAAAGTTTGTCGATGTGCTTGTTACTGATTTGAAGAAGGGAGAACTTAATTAATGGCGAAAGACGATGTAATTGAAGTAGAAGGTACGGTCGTTGAGACTTTACCAAATGCTATGTTTAAAGTAGAATTGGAAAATGGTCATACGGTATTGGCTCATGTATCTGGGAAAATTCGTATGCACTTTATTCGAATCCTGCCAGGAGATAAAGTAACGGTGGAGCTTTCTCCATACGATTTAACACGCGGTAGAATTACGTATCGTTTTAAATAAACCTATTTTAGCACTCCGTACTATCAGGGAGGTAATATAAGATGAAAGTGAGACCATCTGTGAAGCCGATCTGCGAAAAATGTAAAGTTATTCGTAGAAAAGGCAAAGTTATGGTTATTTGTGAAAACCCGAAACACAAACAAAAACAAGGATAACTTGAGGGAGGTGCGCATATATGGCACGTATTGCTGGTGTTGATGTTCCTCGCGACAAGCGCGTTGTAATTTCATTAACATACATTTTCGGTATTGGTCGTCCAACAGCTGAGAAAGTTTTAGCTGAAGCAGGTGTTTCTGAGGAAACTCGTGTACGCGACTTAACGGAAGAAGAATTAGGAAAAATTCGTGATATCGTAGATAAAATTAAAGTTGAGGGTGACCTTCGTCGTGAAGTATCTCTTAACATTAAACGTCTAATCGAGATTGGTTGCTACCGTGGTCTTCGCCACCGTCGTGGTTTACCGGTTCGTGGTCAAAACACTAAAAACAATGCTCGTACACGTAAAGGTCCTCGTCGTACTGTAGCGAACAAAAAGAAATAATTTCAAGTAAGTAAGGAGGTAAGAAATATGGCACGTAAAACTAATACACGTAAACGCCGTGTGAAAAAGAATATTGATACTGGTATCGCGCATATCCGTTCTACATTCAATAACACAATCGTTACGATTACTGACTCTCACGGAAACGCAATTGGATGGTCCAGTGCAGGAGCTCTTGGCTTCAAAGGTTCTCGTAAATCCACTCCATTCGCAGCACAAATGGCAGCTGAAACTGCAGCTAAAGCTTGCATGGAGCACGGTTTGAAAACTCTTGAAGTTACAGTTAAAGGTCCTGGTGCAGGTCGTGAAGCAGCGATCCGTGCTTTACAAGCAGCTGGTCTTGAAGTAACTGCTATCAGAGACGTAACCCCAGTACCTCATAACGGTTGCCGCCCACCAAAACGTCGCCGTGTTTAATTTGTCTGTATAGAATTTGTATACATGTCAATAATGGCTGATGATACAGTTTGTAAATTATACAGATAATTAAATGTTGTTGTTGTGCACAATCGGGACATACCTATGGGGAATTTCGGTTAGACATCACTGTCTTTCCGGGGTTTCGACGTTTTGAAGGAGGGTTATGAATGTTAGAAATCGAAAAACCAAACCTCGAAACGGTTGAAATCAGCGATGACGCCAACTCTGGTAAATTCGTCGTCGAGCCACTTGAGCGTGGATATGGAACAACTTT
>NZ_JAFBED010000017.1 GCF_016908565.1 Sutcliffiella tianshenii | reverse complement strand
AGGCACGCCGCCAGCGTTCATCCTGAGCCAGGATCAAACTCTCCAATAAAGAGTTTGAGCTTATGCTCAAATGTTGACTAGCTTATGTTACATAAATCATTTATGGTTAACCTCGTTAAAGATTAACTTAGACGCTGTTGTTTTGTTTAGTTTTCAAAGATCATTTTCTTTCGTCGTCTCTCTCAAGGCGACTTTATTATCTTACCAAAATCATCATTCTGTGTCAACAACTTTTTTCATTTCTTTTTTTGAAGAAACGCTGTCGTTCGTGACAACGTTTATAAATATACCACCGTACAACCCTAAAGGCAATAGCTTTTTGTAATATATTTTACGAAACCTTAATGTTGTAATAATCGCATTATTCTAAGCAGAAAATGCCAGCAAATCCCACTGGAAGATATATGTCTCTGAGCAACAAAAAAGGACCCTTCTCCGGAAGAAGGATCCCTTTTCTATTAACGGTGTCTCATTTGCGGGAATAATAATACATCTCTAATGGAAGGAGAATTG
This sequence comes from Sutcliffiella tianshenii, assembly GCF_016908565.1. Taxonomy (GTDB): domain Bacteria; phylum Bacillota; class Bacilli; order Bacillales; family Bacillaceae_I; genus Sutcliffiella_A; species Sutcliffiella_A tianshenii. The sequence continues at coordinate 55,129 of NZ_JAFBED010000017.1, read as the reverse complement.
GTTAATAGCATCACGATGCGATCTATACCGATTCCAAGTCCGCCTGTAGGAGGCATTCCGTATTCCAGCGCCTCAATGAAGTCATGATCCATTTCATGCGCCTCGTCGTTTCCTTGCTCTTTTTCCTTAAGCTGCGCTTCGAATCTTTCCTTTTGATCGATAGGATCATTCAACTCCGTGAAGGCATTTGCATGCTCACGTCCTACAATGAACAATTCAAAACGATCTGTGAAACGTGGGTCTTCGGCATTTTTCTTTGCTAGTGGGGAGATTTCCACCGGATGGCCATAGATGAACATTGGCTGTATAAGTGTTTCTTCCACTTTCTGCTCGAAGAACTCATTCAGGATGTGTCCGAATTGCATATGCTCGGTCACTTGGATGCCGTGCTCTTTTGCAAGGGCATGCGCCTCTTCGTCCGTCATTTGCTGCCAGAAGTCTACACCCGTGGCTTCCTTCACTGCGTCAACCATGTGCAGTCGCTTCCACTCCGGAGTCAGATCCACCTCTGTATCGGCATACATGACTTTTGTGCTGCCAAGAACTTCTTTGGCAATATGGGCAATCAGATTTTCTGTAAGATTCATAATGTCTTTGTAGTCCGCATACGCTTCGTACAGTTCGATCATCGTAAATTCAGGGTTGTGTCTAGTGGACACACCTTCATTACGGAATACACGTCCAATTTCATAGACTTTCTCAAGTCCACCGACAATCAGGCGTTTCAAGTGAAGCTCTATGGCAATTCGCATATATAGCGTCATATCCAAGGTGTTGTGATGTGTGATGAATGGTCGTGCAGAAGCTCCACCCGCGATAGAGTGCATCATCGGTGTTTCCACTTCCAGATAACCATGGTCATCAAGGTAGCGACGCATGGATTGAATGATTCTGCTTCTCGCAATAAACGTCTCTTTGCTTTCCGGATTTGTGATCAAGTCAAGATAGCGCTGACGGTATCGTTGCTCCACATCTTTCAGTCCATGATATTTTTCTGGCAGTGGACGTAATGCTTTTGTCAGCAATTCAAAAGAAGTGGCTTTAATGGAAAGCTCGCCAACCTTAGTTTTAAAGATCATGCCTGTAACTCCGACAATATCCCCGATGTCAGCTGAGTTGAATGTCTCATAGGCATCGTCTCCAACCGCATCTTTACGGACATATAACTGGATTTGGCCAGTCAGGTCCTGAATGTGGGCAAAGCCCGCTTTCCCTTTGCCGCGCTTAGTCATGATTCGGCCTGCGATCGTAACCGAGATTTCCTTTGTATCCAATTCCTCTTTCTCGATATCTCCGTATTCAGCAATCAGCTGTTTTGAATCGCCTGTACGCTCAAATCTAGTTCCGAATGGATCTAAACCTTTATCACGGTGCTTTTGCAGCTTTTCACGTCTCACCAATAACTGGTCATTCAAGTTTAATTCTTCTTGACTCATCGCACTCAACTCCAACTTCATAATTATTCTATGTACATGTCTCGTTACATATCTTTTAACACGTTCCATCTATTACTATATCTTATATTTTCGCCAACTATAAATAAAGCTAAAACTGCCAGCATCCTACTGGCAGTTTAGAAGGGTAATCTAGGGGTATTATAGGATAGCCTCATGGGCATGTCAAATTACCTGGATGTTCAATTCCTCTTGTTCTTTTTCTTCGACCATCCTGTCTATAAGACTGACAAGATCAGATCTTGTATTGCATTCATTGATGCCGTTGCGCGTCTTTGCATTCCCACGGATCCCTTTGAGGTACCACGCGGCATGCTTGCGCATTTCACGAACGGCAACATTTTCACCTTTCAGGTCGATCAAACGATCCAGGTGAAGCTTGCATACGTCCATTTTTTCACGAACGGATGGTTCTCCTACCAGCTTGCCTGTTTCAAGGTATTGCACGGTACTGTAGATCATCCACGGGTTGCCTAGTGCGGCACGGCCGATCATCACACCGTCCACTCCCGTTTCCTCGAGCATCCTTTTCGCATCTTGAGGGGTTTCTACATCGCCGTTTCCGATAACCGGGATTTTCACGTTATCTTTTACTTGCTTAATGATGCTCCAATCCGCATGTCCTTCATACATCTGGACGCGGGTACGTCCATGTACCGCTACCGCCTGTCCGCCGGCACGCTCCACCGCTTGGGCATTCTCGATCGCAAAGATATGCTCCTCGTCCCAGCCGGTACGCATTTTGACTGTAACCGGTTTGTCCACTGCATCTACTACCGCAGAAACCATTTCGTAGATTTTGTTCGGATCGAGGAGCCATCTTGCCCCTGCATCACATTTTACGATTTTCGGGACCGGGCATCCCATATTAATATCGATAATATCAGCAGTCGTATTTTTATCCACGAATTTTGCCGCTTCTACTAATGTATCTTTTTCGCCTCCAAAAATCTGAAGGCTTAGCGGTTTCTCTCTTTCATCGATGTAGAGCATGCCCATTGTTTTTGCGTTTTTATAAAGAATGGCTTTGTCGCTGACCATCTCCGCACAAACGAGACCTGCTCCGAATTCTTTGACCGTCAAACGGAATGCTGCGTTACATACTCCAGCCATCGGTGCCAGTACCACTTGGTTTTTCAATGTAATATCACCGATTTTCAACACTAGCTTTTGACCTCCTCTCTTGTTCTTAGTTCTGGTGGTGTCAATTCTTCTAACGGAACCTTCAGTTCTGCCGCTATGGTATGAAGGAATTCTTCTTTTGGCATACGGTTGCCGCGTTCCACCTCTCCAAGTACGGAGACAGATATGTTTAGATTTTTAGCAAAGGCTTCTTGGGTATATCCCTTCAGCTTTCGAAACGCACGGATACGTCTTCCCCATTTTTCGGCTTCCATACTTGTACCCCTTCTCTATCTTGTAATTCAAGAAGTGCTTCTTCATCTATAATTTTTGGGATAGCTGCCCTATCCGCAATCTCTATCAACGGAACCAATACAAAAGCTCTTTCCCACATTCTCGGATGGGGAATGATTAGCTCTTCATTTTCAATATTTTCTTGGTTATACAATAAAATGTCAAGGTCTAAAGTTCGAGGACCCCACCTTATCTTTCTTTCCCTGCCAAAAAAATGCTCTATTTCTTGCAGGACCTTTAATAATTCAAGGGGGGCATACGAGGTATTCACTTTAATTACCATGTTCAAAAACTTTTCCTGATCGGTATAGCCGACCGGATCTGTTTCATATATGGAGGAAGTTCTCTCTATATCCACTTCCTTATCCTCTTCCAACTTTCTGATTGCGCGGTACAGCAATTCCGCACGGTCCCCTTGATTGGACCCCAGTGCAATATAGGAAGTATTCATCAGCCTCTGCTCCTTGTGATCTCCACCGCCACAGATTCATAGTGTCCCGGTATGGGAGGGTCCGGCTTGATCGCCTTGATTGTGCAGCGTTCAATAATAGGAAAGTTTCCCAGTACTTCTGATGCAATGCGTTCAGCAACCGTCTCGACCAATTTGTGGGTTTCCTTTTCCACCACCTGCTGGCATGTGTTGTAGAGGTCTGCATAATTGACCGATTGTGTCAGGTCGTCCGTTTGTCCTGCTTTGGAGAGGTCCAGCTCCACCATCAGATCTACCACAAACCTCTGACCGAGCTTCGTCTCTTCCGGAAAAACACCATGGTATCCGTAAAACTTCATCTGATTCACATAGATTTTATCGATGAGTGCTCCCTCCCCTTTGCAGCATGCTATCCATCATTTGGGCCATTCTCTTGATTTCTTTTACATCATGCACACGGACAATCTGACAGCCCTTCTGTATCCCAAGACACACAGTAGCCCCAGTACCCTCCATTCTTTCCTCCGGAGGAAGATCCAACACATGTCCGATGAAGGACTTTCTCGAGGTTCCAAGCAAAACCGGGTACCCAAGTCCGGTGAAATGTTCGAGCCTTTTCATCACTTCAAGGTTATCTTCCTGTGTTTTGGCAAAACCGATACCCGGATCCAGAACAATGTTCTTTTCCTGTACACCTGCCTGTTTTGCGATTGTGATGCTTTCATATAGGTCACTGATCATATCAGGAATAAGCTGGGCATAGTCCCGCTCTTTTCGGTTGTGCATCAAAATGATCGGTACCCCGTATTCGGCCGCAACCTTTGCCATCTCGGGGTCCGCTTTCGCCCCCCATACATCATTGATGATGGTCGCACCAGCCTCAATGGCCCGCTTTGCCACTTCCGCTTTATACGTATCGATGGAGATCGGCACCTTTATTTCTTTTGCCAATGCAGAAATGATCGGAAGGACCCGCTCGAGCTCCTCCTCCACTTCCACATACTGGCTGCCGGGCCTGGTCGATTCCCCGCCGATATCAATAATATCCGCCCCGTGCCCGATCAATTCTTTGGCACGCGTTACCGCGGCATCTAGATGATTGAATTTTCCGCCGTCCGAAAAAGAATCCGGGGTGGCATTCAGGATACCCATGATGAGCGTTCTCTCTCCAAGCGGAAGCTCGTAGGGACCGCACGTTAATTTATTCTGATATAAGTTTGTCTTTGCCATTTTGAATATCAACCCTCTTTGCCTGTTGGTAGGACTGCAGCTGTCTGTAGGTACTTTCTTTATAAAGCTCTCTTAACCGTTCGAATAGGGAGTGCCAGCCCGCTTTTGGGAATTCAACCTCATCCACTTGATTGATGCGGACCATTTCCTGTGTTGAATTGGTCACAAACACTTCCTCGCTGTGCAGGAGCTCATCTTTCGTAAAAGTCCCCTCTTCCACTTTGACTCCAAGCAGCCTTGCCAAGTGGATCACATATTGCCTTGTTACCCCATTCAGGATTCCCGTGGAAATACTTGGAGTATAAAGGGTACTGTTCTTCACCCAAAATATATTGGAGACAATCCCTTCGGATACATAGCCCTCTCTAGTTAGGAAAATGCCCTCTGTATCTGCAAGATTCCCGAGTTCCCGTTTTCCTAAGAGATTATTAAGATAGTGATGCGATTTAAGACGAACAGATCCCTCCGGGGTATTGCGGGGAATCTGCAGAAATATAGCTCTTCTTCCTTCATCCTGAACCGGGGCAACGGGTCTTGTGAATAGAAGGGTGGAAGGCCTTGTATAGGTTTCATTCGGCAGCCCCCAATTACTGATGCCTGCTGTTACGTTCAGGCGAAGGACACCGTCTGTCAGATTGTTTTTTTCAAGTGCTGTCCCGATCATTTGCAGAAGGGAGTCATCATCTTCCTCCCATTCTATATAAACGGACGCTAGGCCTTCTCTTAACCTTTTCAAATGGTCTTGAAAAAGAAAGGGGGATCCTTGATAGGTCCGAAATGTTTCAAAAAGCCCTACTCCATATAAAAATCCGTGATCCATGACAGGGATGCTCGTTTCTTCAAGCCCTTGCCATGCTCCATCCTTGTAGACAATCATGCTACACCTTCTTTACAGAATAGGTATCGATGAAGTTGCGCAGCAATTCCTTACCGACGGAGGTCATGATGGATTCCGGGTGGAACTGCACCCCTTCGATCGGCAGCTCTTTATGGCGGATTGCCATAATTTCGTCCTGGTCGGTCCATGCCGTGATTTCAAAGCAGTCCGGCAAGGTTTCTTTTTTCACGATCAAGGAATGATACCTTGTTGCGGTGAAAGGATTGGCAAGGGTACGGAAGATTGTTTTTTCATCATGATGCATTTCCGAGGTTTTCCCGTGCATCAGCCTTTCTGCGCGAACAACATCACCGCCAAATACCTGGGCAATGGACTGATGCCCCAGGCAGACGCCAAAGATCGGCTTTTTTCCTGCAAAATGCCGGATTACATCCAAGGATATTCCCGCTTCATTCGGAGAACAAGGACCGGGGGATATCATCAGGAATTCCGGGTCCATTTCCTCTATTTCCTGTATCGTTATTTCATCGTTTCTTTTTACAACAAGTTCTTCACCAAGCTCCCCCAGATACTGTACAAGGTTATACGTGAAGGAATCGTAATTATCAATCATTAAAATCATACTCTCACCTCAGCTCGTAATTTTTGCTCTTCTTCGCTCAACTCTTTTGCCTTCCAAAGCGCTGCCGCTTTTTTCAGGGATTCTTTGTATTCTCTTTTTGGAACAGAATCGATCACCACACCTGCTCCTGCTTGCACATAGGCCATTCCATCCTTTGCAATCATCGTCCGGATGGAAATATTCAGTTCCATGTCACCGTCATAACCGATCCAGCCTATAGAACCAGTATAAACAGAACGCCTTACCGGCTCAAGTTCTTCAATGATCTCCATCGTCCGGACCTTAGGTGCACCAGTAATGGTCCCACCCGGGAACGCAGCTTCAATGATATCATCCACATCTTTATCCTTCGCTAGGACTCCCTGGACATTGGAAACGATGTGCATCACATGCGAATACTTTTCTATGGCCATGAATTCATTTACTTCCACCGTGCCGTACTGACACACCCTGCCAAGATCATTGCGCTCCAGATCCACCAGCATCACGTGCTCTGCGCGCTCTTTTTCATTTTCTATCAGTTCCTTGGCCAGCTGCAGATCCTCGGCATCCGTCTTTCCACGGGAACGGGTCCCGGCGATGGGCCTCGTACTGACAACATCGCCTTTTTTCTTTACTAAAAGCTCCGGAGACCCGCTCACTAGCTGGAAATCGGGAAATTGCAGATAGCCCATATATGGAGATGGGTTTATTTTTCTCAGTGCAGTATAGATTTCCATCGGATGGGTCAAAAGCGGCTCCGCTTGCCTCACAGAAAGATTCACCTGGAATACATCACCTTGCGCGATATACTCCTGCACCTTCACTACCGCATCCATGAAGGATTCTTCTGTAAAGGAAACCTCCCTGTTTAAGGAAGTGCTGGCAGCTGCATAAGGATAGATGACAGACTCCATCTCACTGCTCCACTGTTTTTGGTACCTATCCAGTGCTTCTTCAGCAGATCCCTCTTCCCCTTCTTGTACATGGACAATCATGTAAAGGCACTTTTCCTCTTTATCGTAAACGAACACATCGTCAAACAACAGGAAATACAAGTCCGGTATGGCAAGATCGTCTTCGGAAACAGTAGGGAGGTCTTCAATGAACCTTACACAATCATAGGTCAAATAACCGATGGCACCACCTGTAAAGTCAGGAAAACCCTCAAGTTTCTTTGAGGCCCTCGCTGATACGAACTCTTTCAGCTTTTTTAAGGGTTGGCCATTCACTACTTCTTTTTTCCCCTCATTATCTGTGATCTCAAGTGTGGTATCCTTTCCCTTCAATGAAGCCACGGGGTCCAGACCTATGATACAATACCTCCCGCCCCGGCCACTTTCCAATAGAATATGATAAGGTTTATGTTCAGCCAAAGCTTTATATCGGGTGAACCATTCATTCTCATCCAAAGAGATCTTTCGTCCAACAGGTACTTTTTGCATTCTTGCTGTCACGCTCCTAACTTGCATATTACCTATATTCTACATGAAATTTGTCGATTATTGCACTTCAATAAATCTATAAAAAAAGGAAAACAGTTCATGCCTGTTTTCCTTTAACATTTCCTATTCTTCAAATTGATATAACGCGGTACTCAAATAGCGTTCCCCGTTGCTTGGAATGACCGCTAAAACCTTTTTGCCTTCGCCAAGCTCCCTTGCCACTTTCAATGCGGCAAAAATGGCAGCCCCGGAAGATATCCCGCCAAGTATACCCTCAGCTTTTGCAGCAAGCCGGGCATACTCGAAAGCTTCCTCGTTTTTGACTGTAATAACCTGATCATAGATCTCCGTATCCAGGATGGAAGGAACAAAGCCCGCTCCGATCCCCTGGATTTTATGCGGCCCAGGCTTGCCCCCTGAAAGAACGGGAGAATCAGTAGGCTCCACCGCTACGATCCTGATGCCCGGGTACGTTTCCTTCAGCACTTCCCCTGCACCGGTGATCGTACCGCCTGTTCCGATCCCTGAAACGAAAGCATCAAGCTGCCCGCCCATCTGTTCCACAATCTCTTTCCCAGTCGTTTTACGGTGAATTTCAGGGTTGGCTTTATTATTGAACTGCTGTGGCATGAAGAGGCCCTTTTCCTTGGAGATTGCCTCCGCTTTTCGGATTGCACCACCCATGCCCTCTGCACCCGGTGTCAATACCAATTCCGCTCCATACGCACGAAGCAGGTTTCGGCGTTCTATACTCATTGTGTCAGGCATGACCAAGATCGCCTTCAGTCCTTTGGCAGCGGCCACCATCGCGAGACCAATCCCGGTGTTACCGCTGGTGGGCTCGATAATGGTATCTCCCTCTTTCAAAGTCCCCTCTTCGATCGCCGCATCAATCATTGCCAAAGCAATTCGATCTTTGACGCTGCTACCAGGGTTCATAAACTCAAGTTTCAGGTAGATATCCGCCATACCTTCTTCAACAATTCTATTCAGTCTTACTATGGGTGTTTGCCCCACTAACTCATCAATGGAATTTGCCACTCGTACCAATTGAACTCCCCCATTCGTTTAAAGCTTAGTGTTCTTGTCGGAATTACTTCCATTTAACACCACTTAATCTGAATTGTCAATTTATTTGCATCGACGTTTTTCTTCCTATTGTGCGGAGGTTTGATTCCATTCCACTCCAACCTCTTCCCAAAAAATAGAGGGATCGGCCGTTCCTTCCATATGCTCCAAAGCTAGCTGCCGTCTGATCTGGTCCTTCACTTCTTTATAGGAATATGTAACACCTTCAACCTTTTCATGCAAATACAACACCACATAATGGCCATCTACAGATATCGCATCGCTCCAAGAAGCATTCTTCATCCCTTGCGCTTCTTCAAGATAGGCGCTTGGGTACATTTCTGTTTTTGCAGAAAGGAAACCAAGGTCGCCACCTTGATTGGCGGTAAGCTCATCCGTTGAAACTTCCATCGCAAGGGAGGAGAAGCTAGAACCGCCTTTAAGGTCTTTAATGACGGCCTCCGCTTCTTTTTTCGTCTCCACTACAATGTGCGAAAGGTGAAAAGCTTCATCCAGGGCGAATGTCTCTTTGTTTTGTTCATAGTAGGATTCCATTTCCTCTTCCGGAATGGTTACATCCTTTACAAGCAGCTCCTCCAGTAGCAGGCTTGATTTGATCTGTTGCTTCACTGCTTCTTCTGAGGATGTCTGAAGCATCGGGGAACGGGTGTACATGGTTTTGATCATGTTCCATTCCCTTTCCACCGCTTCATCGGATACCGTGATTTTATATTTTTTGGCCATCTGCCTGACGACTTCCTGGTTCACCAATGAACGGGATACTTCATGGCCATACATCTTTTCCAATTCTTGAAGCAATGCTTTTCTCGTGATTGTTGTATCACCGACAGTGGCCACCACATTATCATTGCCATTGACAAAGGCTGCCGCTTCCGATGCCTCTTTCAGTGAAAAAGATTGCTTGGCTAAAAAGGCCAAGGTCAAACAGTTGATAATGACAAGTCCAAAAATGATATTCCATAACCACTTTCTCTTTAAATGCCCCTTTTGCTGCATAAATGTCACCTAACCTTTAACTTGCTCTCTCATACTTTCTAGCTCTTCTTTGGAGAATTTGTAGGATGAATTACAGAAATGGCACATAGCCTCAGCTTGACCATCCTCCTCGATGATTTCCGTGATTTCCTGCTCACCTAATGAGATGATGGCACGTTCAAACCGTTCTTTGGAGCACTGACATTTGAATTCCACCGGCAACGTCTCCAGGAACTTCACATTTTCCGCACCTAATATTTCATTCAGAAGTTCTTCAGGTGTCAGCCCTTTTTCAATCAGCTTCGAAACAGGTGTCATATTGTTTATCTTTTCTTCTATCACTGTGATGGTTTCCTCTGATGTACCCGGCATCAATTGGATGATGAACCCGCCTGATGCAAGGATCGAGTTATCCGGATTAACCAATACCCCTACTCCGACTGCAGAAGGAACCTGCTCAGAGGATACAAGATAATAGGTGAAATCCTCACCAAGCTCTCCCGAAATCAATTCTGTCTGGCCGGAGAAATGCTCTCTTAAGCCAAGGTCTTTTACAATCGAAAGGTTACCGTTCGTTCCCACTGCACGCGCAACATCCAATTTACCATGCTGATTCAAATCAAAGTGTGTTTGTGGATTGGTCACATATCCCCTTACCTGTCCCTTTGCGTTACTGTCCACGAGGATGACCCCGATCGGTCCCCCACCATCGATCTTTACGGTAAGTTTGTTTTCTCCTTTTAGCATTGCCCCAAGCATAACAGATGCGGACATCGCTCTTCCGAGTGCAGCCGAAGCGGTCGGCCATGTTTGATGGCGCTTTTGAGCCTCCGATACCGTGTCTGTTGTTCTTACTGCATACGCGCGGACTTGCCCTTCAAAGGCGAGTGCTTTTACTAGATAGTCTGACATGGTTGTTGCTCCTTTCTAATCTCAATCTTCTTTTGTATTCTTTGTATAAATCAAATGTAATCCTTTAAGTGTTAAAAACGGGTCGACAATGTCGATGACATCCGATTCATTTCCGATAAGGGAAGCGAGTCCGCCTGTTGCGATGACTTTAGGAGGAATAGGAGATTGACGTTTCATCCGTTCCACTATTCCCTCCACTTGCCCTACATATCCAAAAAGGATGCCTGCCTGCATGGCACTTACCGTGTTCTTCCCTATAACACCTTCAGGTCGGGCAATCTCGATTCTTGGCAATTTTGAAGCTCTGGAATATAGGGCCTCGGTTGAAATGCTGATACCCGGTGCAATCGCTCCGCCCATGTACTGCTTGTCCTCATTAATGTAGCAATAGGTGGTAGCTGTTCCGAAATCAACAATGATCAATGGGCTCCCATATAGATGGATACCCGCTACCGCATTGACGATACGGTCTGCCCCGACCTCCCTCGGATTTTCATACTTTATGTTCAAGCCTGTTTTGATCCCAGGTCCGACTACTAATGGTTTTAAATGAAAATATTTCTGGCACATTCTTTCAAGAGAAAACATGATTGGCGGTACTACGGACGAAATGATGATTCCTTCAAAGTCCTTGAAGGAAAGGCCGACATGCTCCAACAGGGATTTGATGATCATCCCAAATTCATCCTCCGTCTTATTCCGACTCGTTTCCACTCTCCAATGATGCTTAAGTTCTTCTCCTTCGTATACACCAATAACAGTATTTGTATTCCCAACATCCAAGACAAATATCATTATAATCCCCACTTTACTAACTATTTACATGGCTACATCATACCACACAACGCCTTATTCAACTCCAGAAAAAATTCTTATTCCTCGGGAAATACACAAATCGACAAATCTCATCACATAATGCTCTGTTTAACACCGCTGTTGATTTCCGCACTAGGCGCAGGAGTCTCCGCCTATTGCTCCAATCAACAGCTAGAATACACATAATAAGTAATCTTGTATAACTAGCCCCATAAAAAAAGATGCCTGGGACCAGGCATCTTTTTGTTATTCTTTCTTATCGTCAGTTGTATCCAATTTGTCCGCTTCTTTTTTAGTGTTGATGTTCACTTTTACATCATCTTGGCCATTGGCTTGTGTTAAAGGAAGGTCTGGTAGTTTTCCTTTTTCCACAAGGTGCTTGATTTGATCTGCATCAAGTGTTTCAACCTCTAATAAAGTCTGGGCAACAAGCTCAAGTTTATCGCGGTTTTCTGTAAGGATCTGTTTTGCACGCTCATAAGATTCCTTGATGAAGCGCTGGATTTCCATATCGATCTGATGTGCAATGGCATCACTGTAGTTTTGCTCGTTCTGGATATCGCGTCCAAGGAACACTTGGCCGCCTGAAGCCTGGCCGAACTGTAACGGTCCAAGCTTTTCGCTCATACCGTACTCCGTTACCATTTTTCGGGCAATGCCAGTCGCGCGTTGAAAATCGTTATGCGCCCCTGTACTCGCTTCTCCAAATACTAATTCCTCTGCTACACGTCCGCCCAACAATCCGACGATCTTGTCTAACAGCTCTGGCTTTGTCATGAAATAGCGATCTTCTTTCGGAAGCATCACCGCATAACCGCCAGCCTGCCCGCGAGGAACGATGGTAACTTTATGTACCATATCCGCTTCATCAAGGACGACACCGATAATGGTGTGGCCTGCTTCATGATAGGCGACGATATTTCGCTCCTTCTTGGAAATGACTCTGCTCTTTTTCGCCGGACCTGCAATGACACGGTCAATCGCTTCATCAATATCAAGCATATCGATTTTCTTTTTATCATGTCTTGCCGCAACCAATGCAGCTTCATTTAACAGGTTTTCCAAATCGGCACCTGAGAAGCCTGGTGTACGCATCGCAATGGTTTTCATATTGATGTTCTCATCTAAAGGCTTGTTGCGGGCATGTACTTGAAGTACTGCTTCACGGCCTTTAAGATCGGGACGGTCCACCGTGATCTGACGGTCAAAACGTCCAGGACGCAGTAATGCAGGGTCAAGGATATCCGGGCGGTTCGTTGCTGCGACAATGATGATTCCCTCATTGGCACCGAAACCGTCCATCTCGACGAGCAATTGGTTAAGCGTCTGCTCACGCTCATCGTGACCTCCGCCAAGTCCCGCTCCACGTTGACGACCTACTGCATCGATTTCATCAATGAAGATGATACATGGTGCATTTTTCTTTGCATTTTCGAACAGGTCACGCACACGTGATGCACCGACCCCTACGAACATTTCGACGAAGTCAGATCCACTGATCGAGAAGAATGGCACGCCAGCTTCACCGGCCACCGCTCTTGCAAGCAAAGTTTTACCTGTACCAGGAGGACCCACCAAAAGGACCCCTTTAGGAATTCGTGCGCCAAGCTCAGAGAATTTTCGAGGATCCTTCAGGAACTCTACTACCTCTACAAGCTCTTGCTTTTCTTCATCCGCACCGGCAACATCTTTGAACTTCACTTTTTTCTTTTCTTCACTGTACAGCTTCGCCTTACTTTTACCGAAGTTCATCACTCGGCTTCCGCCGCCTTGTGCTTGATTGAGCAAGAAGAAGAATAGGATGAAGATGATGACGAAAGGAATGATGGAAGTGAAGAAGGTTACCCAACCGCTCGTTTCTTCCGCTTTTTCCACTTTCATGACAATCTTGTTAGCTTCAGCAATAGTTTCCACACGTTCCAGGGCACTAGGACTGTTCGGTACGGCAGTGACAAACGTCTTGCCTTCTTCTGCACCTTTGATTTTCCCGCGCACTTCATAGACGGAACGAGTAGGTTGTATGGTGAACTCTTCCACTTTATTCTCTTCAAGATTTTGGATGAATGTATTATAGGTGATCGGGTCTTCTTTCGAATTAGGGCTGTTAAAGAAACTCACTACCCCAATGACCACTAAAAATATCAGTAAATAAAATATGGTGTTTCGAAATATTCTGTTCATCCCTTACCTCCTCCCACGATAGACAAACTAAACCAATAGTATCATAGAAAATTAATCCAATTCAAGAAATCAGGTTTTTGATGTTTACTCTTCGTTATTTGTGTAGATTTCAGGTTTTAACACTCCGATATAAGGGAGGTTGCGGTATCTTTCTGCATAATCGAGTCCGTAACCCACTACAAATTCATCCGGTACGATAAACCCGACATAATCAGCAGTAATATCAGCTTTTCTTCCGCTAGGCTTATCTAACAATGTAACGATTTTTATGGTTTTTGCTTTGCGGTAGCGGAAAAGCTCCACGAGATAGCTAAGAGTCAGACCACTATCGATGATATCCTCGATGATCAGGATATCCCTGCCTTCAACAGATGTGTCCAAATCTTTCAGGATCTTCACCTCTCCTGAGGAGACAGTGGAATTCCCATAGCTTGAAACATCCATGAAATCCATTTCCAGATATGTATCCATACGTTTAATCAGGTCGCCCATGAATGGCATAGCGCCTTTAAGGACACCAATCGCCAATGGAAAACGGTCACTATAGTCTTCTGTTAATCGAGCACCTAATTCTCTTACCTTTGCTTGAAGCTCTTCTTCGCTAAAGAGTACTTTTTCAATGTCTTTGTTCATTTCGTTGTTGCCTCCCAAACTGTTAGCTCTTCTTAATTGTTAAAACTAAAACTGGACCCATCGTTTCCTCTGTGACTTCAAAAGGCGAACGTTTCAACATGGGCACCCATAAAACATTTTCATTTGCATCGACTATAATCGGCCATGAATCCCGCTTTGCAATCGGGATCTTCGCTTCGATAAAGATGCTTTTCAGTTTTTTGGAGCCCGCTGTCCCCTTCAGCTTCATCCGGTCACCGTTGAGCCTCGACCTGACTTGAAGCGGAAATGCTACTTTCGATAAATCTAGGATAGCTTGGTTCTTCTCTGGTTGAACCTCATGATTGTAGTGTGTCCAAACCTCGCTAATGATTACATCATCTGTCGGCAATGTTATCTTCCCAGGCACTTCAATCATGGCACGAAAGGGAATGGCCCTTTCATTTTCAAATGAAAACGTGCAATCATTGTAGGACCGAGTAACCTGCAGATCATCAGGGAAATGTAACATTCCAGAAGGGTGTTCGCTTTCCAATAAGGATAACAAATTATCAATATGTATAGAGGAAAGAGATGGAGGAATTTCATTATTATAGAGATAGTTTAATATTAGTTGAAACCCTCTTCTTTGTAAAGGTTTTGCCATTAAAAGCAAAGGTTTTATCCTTAGGACCACTCTGCTTTCATTTTTGGTTTTAATTACTTTATTCCATTCTTTTTTGGTTAATTCCTCCAAATAAGAATTGTCATCTTGTAAATGCTCGCTGAAGGCTTGGAATTTCTCATTCAAGGAAGGAAATTCATCTTTCAGCAAAGGAAGGACATGATGCCTTAATCTGTTCCTGCGATAGGCATCCTTATCATTGCTTGGATCGTGACGGTAGGAGAGTCCGTTTTCCTTCACATAGTCCAGCACTTCCTCCTTGGTGACAGAAAGGAGCGGGCGGATGATCCACCCTCTGCCGAATTGGCGCTTCGGCAGGATCCCTGCATATCCTTTGATGGAGGAGCCCCTTCCCAACCTCATCAACATCGTTTCCACTTGATCATCTCCGTGATGACCAAGTGCCAGGAGGTTCGCTTGGTGCTTTTCCATCACTTCCTGATAGAAGGAGTAGCGACACTTTCTTGCTGCAACTTGTGCACTCCATTTGTTTTCCCTTTGGTATGACAACACATCGATCTGTGATGCTTCAAAAGGAATGCATCTTTTTTCACATTCCTCCTTCACAAAAAGCATATCTTCCTCCGATTGCCTTCCCCTGAACATATGGTCCACATGGGCAACAATCAGTTCCAAATGCTTTTCCACCCGGATGGTGTCAAAAAAATGCAATAGACTGATGGAGTCTGCACCGCCACTGACCCCGATGACCACCTTGGAACCTTCAGGCAGTAAATTATGCTTTTGAATAAAGGCAGAAACATTGTTCCACATATATCATACCCATTCCTTTGAACTTACACGTATAATTTCTCCTTTATCCTACCACTTGAGGCAATAGCCTGCAAAATAGAAGCTCGTTCCGTTTACCGGTAAAAAACTCCATATCCCTTTATACCCATTCCTCCTTGCCCTAAACGCCATCAGATCAGAGCAATGTTCCATATATATAGAAAAAATATGCGGCAAGCACAATGGTGATCAGGACACTTGTTTCAATAAAGCCTTTGGACTTGCTTTTCGCCGGTACCACCTGTCTTTGTGCGGTCTGCTGATGTGCCCGGTTTTTTTGCGTACGATTTTGCTTACGATTGGTATAGGAAGTTGACGAGCTTTTAGGGGATGCTTTTGCTTTAGCCTGCGGTGCGGCATATGACTTGGCATCGCTCATCGCCTGGAGAAAATCCCTTTTCATTTCGATTGCAGTGGCATACTCGCCGGTCAAAGCCCTGACAAGCACCTTTTCATATTTGCGCAGCCAAAGATTTCCCTGTATATAGGAGGACAGCTGCTTGATTCCGCCCTCTCCATTCTTTTGGAATTGCTTCGGGTAGCATGTATGGATCATGATCATCGCAACAGCAAAAAGGTCATAGGTCGGTTCTGCTTTTCTAGAGCCCAACCCCCAATAGCCTCTATCGAAGAACTCGGTAAATTCCTTGATCGCCCTTCCTTGTATTGTGGTCCCACCGACATCAATCAGCCTTACTTTAGGAGGGTTTGCAGTGACAATCAGGTTGTCCGGCTTCAGGTCACCGAAGACCCAGCCTTCCTCATGCAAGGTATGGAGATCGGTCAACAGCTGCAGAACAAGGATGCCTGCCCACTCCATTCCCTTATTCTGAATAAAAGAGAGGAATGCTTCCCCTTCCAGATATTCCATGACATAGAAGGAGAATACCTTATGGCCATTGGCTATTGCCCAATCATCCACATCCAACAAAGAAGGCCCGAGGGAAAATCCCCGGACCTTCGAAAAATGACGTAGGACGTTAACCTCAGAAGTGATGGATGAACTATTTTCACTGATTTTTAGTGCAGCCAACCCATCGGCGCTTCTAGTCAAGTACACGTATCCTGTCGCGCCATATCCAAGCATCTTAAGAATCGTGTAGCTTTTTTTGTGCCATTTCCCGAAGATGTTCGTTCCTTGAGGCAGGTTACCTACCTGATTCTTCATAGTATTGTTCATCATCGGAAATCAAGCTCCTTAAGCTACGCGTTTTCTTGAAATAAGGAATGGCTTCTTTAAGTGCAGGTCCTGTCGGCGTGATTCCCCCTGTCGCCAACTTAGGGAAAATGCTAGACAAGGATTCCAACTTCGGCGTCCAATCCAGGATATTTTCCACCTCCTGGCGCTTTCCAGGAAAGACAAAGGCTGAAAACTGGTTGTCTCCCATTCTGGCATTCAAGCTAAGGGAAAGATCGAGCAGGGCTTCCTTTACCGTCGGAAGCTTCGATTTCATACTTGCGCTCGTATCCACCAGTATCAATACCTGAAGCGATACTGTTTCCCCTAATTCATCCACCACTTCCATGACCTCGCCGCGCTTTTCCGGAGGCAGATCCTCCATGGAAGAATTGGAACCCAAGATCTGCTGGAGCTCTTTGTTGATTACACCCTGCAAGGTTTGGGTCATTGCCTTTCTCGTCACCATCTGTACGGTCTGGGACAAGTTTTTCGCATAGACGATCTGACTGACCCCGCTACCTGACAATGCAATGCCCTCGATTTCCTGCATGCCTCTTTCATCTATCGTATCTTCATCCATGACCCCAATGACATTTACCGTAATATCCTGCTCCTTGGCAAGGGCTGCCATCGCAATCGGATCTTCCCCCGAGTTCGAGCACCCATCTGTGATCAGTAGAATTTGCTTTAACGTTCCTTTATACACGTTTCGTCCCCTCCTAATGCGTATAATTTACATTAGCCATCATGGACGAAATCACATGGATTTATACCTTATATTTCACAACGCCTCCTTCATTCCCTGATTTTTTGATAGATAGTGATAGGCAGGGATCGCTGCCCATTTCGGGATGTTCCTCTCTACTTTTGCCACCACTACCGTCATGTCATCCTGTATCTGCCCCGAGCGGGTTCTGATGACCTCCTCCATAATGATATCTGCCACTTCCTGCGGATCATCCGTCTGGATCTCCGACACCTTCCGTTTCATCCATAGATCATAGTTCTCTACATGTTTAGGACCCTCAAAGATTCCGTCACTCATCATAATGAGCAAGTCTCCGGCCTTCAGCTGTTCGCTGACGACATCCACATCGAATTCCTGAATAATACCCATCGGTAGGTTACTGGCTTCTATTTTTAATACACGGTCCCCCCTCTTGACGAAGCTTGGCGTGGATCCGACCTTCAGGAACTTGGCAGAAGCGTCCTGAAGATCTATCATCGCAAGATCTAACGTCGTAAATATTTCATCGGTCGTCCGCAACGACAGGACGGAATTCACCGATTTTATCGCGACCTTCTCTTTAATTCCCGATTGCAGGATTTCCTGTAATAATTTTAAGGTTTCTTTGCTCTCATAATGCGCCCTCTCCCCATTTCCCATCCCATCACTGATGGCGATGGCGAATTTTCCATGTCCCAACTCTATTGTGGAAAAACTATCTCCCGATATAAGCCCTCCCCCTTTTGCTGCATGCGCCACTCCTGTATCTATCGTAAATGCTTTCGCAGAACCGAATGATACGTAACAGTATCCATTGTTGTCTGCATTACACTCTTCTTTTTTCACCATAATATTTTCATTCAATATATCTGAAAGCATCGGAGCAATGAGCTTTTCACATTCGCCTCTTCCCTGGCAATAAGGAACAGTCATTTCAATATCGACATTCCCTTGCTCGACGCTGTAGATTTCCACTTGTTCAATTTGGATACCGAACGCTTGCAGCGCATCTAGTATTTGGTCTTCCTGGAGATAATGGTTCTCCCGTTCCCGTTGAATTTCTTTCGCAAAATCCTCCATCACCTGGGATACTCCCAATAATTGATCGGCTACCAACCTCCTACTCTCCATTAATTGTTTTTTCAGCTTTTCACTCGCGTGGAATTGGGTTAACTCGTGCTTGATGACTGTCTTCACTTTTTCGGATTTTACACAATGGCGATCCCACTCCTTTTGTAGTTTGACGTTTAAACTAATAGTCCCCTCCTCGGTGTCCTCCATCAATTTCGTCATATATTCATAGGTTTTATGAAAATTCTGGGTCCAGCACTGGTCCTTCTTAAAGCAGTTCTGACACGTTTTTTCCGTCACATTGCTCAAGAATAGATCCATTTCCTGCTCGGAATCAGGCTGTTCAAACTGAAACTTGGAAAAGCTGCTCGACAGCGCCTGGAATACATGGGAGAACTGCTCGACCCTGTTGGCTGTCACATCCCGTATTTTCCTTAGGTACTGCTGCTGTTCAGCATTATATTCCGCGGTACCCGGGATGAACTTCGCCAGATTGGAAATGGCTTTTTGCGGGGTTAGTAAAAAGAGTACCACCGCCGTCATCGATTCAAGGATGGTCGGCATCAGCATATTGGTCCCCTCGCCATAAATGCCGATCAAAAGAGTCCCGAGGAGCAGTCCCACGGATACACCAAGCTTATTCCCTTCTCTCAGCAGGCCCCCTAGCAGCCCGGCGAAAGCAAGCAGGCTCATCTGGTATAAATTCGAGACGGTGGCAAGGCTCAAAATCAAGCCTGTTACCACACCGACCGTCGATCCGATCGTGGCACCGGCGACAAACGCAAAGATCAGTACGAGGTATCTTGATAAAATATGTTCAATGGCCATGTCGTACATGGTCCATCCGATAGTTCCTGTCAGTACAGATGCCAATAGGATGATGAGGCAGATGATTTCTTCGGTCTTGAATGCCTGCCGCTTCTTTCTCATCATGATCAGCGGGATACTTTGAAAGAAGATAAGTGTCAGGATGAAGCCAAGCCCGGCTTCGACCCCGATCATCATCCAGTCATAGGCCACAATCCCGGTTGTAAAATACAGCATGGCCGACTTGGAAAGGAATGCCGACAGGAAGACGAGAAACGGTAAAGCTTTAAGCGCTTCGAACTTCAATGCCAGCGTCCACCTGAACAGGAGCACAAAAAGAATCATCCCGCCGAACACATAAGCTGCCGTCATAAGCGATACCGTACTCGATCCGACAAGCAGCGCTATCAAGGTCAGGCCCGCACGCTTCTTTTTCATAAAATAAACTGCTGCAAAAAATGGCAGGGCGAATGGCGTCACTTCTCCGAGTATCAGGGCCCGTCCCAACAAAAATCCGATAAAGACCAACAGGAATCCTTGATGAAACAGAATGGATGCAATCCTGCTCCTGGCATTTTGAATATTTCTCGTCAGTCCCTTTTTCAGCTTCCCAAGTTGAACATTGGAAACCGGCTCCCCCATATTCCCTTCTATTCTCTCCATCATATCCACTCCCGTTTCGGTTCATTGAGGTCATTATACAAAGGAAAAAGGAAAAGTTTTGTCAAACGAGCAGTGGCGTTCCTAAAAAACGTTCGACGTAATACAAGGAAATCGGGGAAAAGCTGTCACAAAAACATCGCATTTGCTACTGGTGCCCATCAGTTTTTGTAAATTCGCTACGCATAACCATGGATAATGTTCTAATTATTCTTACATTTTTAAAATGTATTGACATATATTTAATATCTTAGTAATATATTTTTTGTGCCTAATACGCACGCATATGACAACTTATTATTTTGGCGGTGTAGCTCAGCTGGCTAGAGCGTACGGTTCATACCCGTGAGGTCGTGGGTTCGACTCCCTCCGCCGCTACCAACTTAATAAGGCCCATTGGTCAAGCGGTTAAGACACCGCCCTTTCACGGCGGTAACACGGGTTCGAATCCCGTATGGGTCATACAATTCAGCTGTTTCCGGTTAGTTCCCACTAATCGGAGGCAGCTTTTTTGTTTTTTTATTTTTTTAATCCGCAATAAATACAAAAAGCACGCCCCATTTTCTGAGGCGTGCTTCATAACGTTACACGTACGTTTATATATATGTGATGTTCAGCAGCAAGTTAGCCCCTTTTAGCTCCACGACCTCCACGTTTTGATTCCGTGCTGCGCTTCAGGGATGTCAAACGATCTTCGCTATCCTTTAAGAACCTTGCCATTTTTTGCTCGAAGTTTTCCTTTGGACGGAATTCTTCTCTTTTTCTTGGTGGGCGTCCTCCTTGGTTAGGACGGTTTTGGTTATTTGGGCGTTGAGTCGGTTGAGCGGAACGTGGCTGAGGCTCACGGTAAGTATCGCTTGCCTTCTTAATGGAAAGACCGATCTTGCCGTCCTTCTCCACATTGATGACCTTCACTTGTACCTCGTCGCCAACTTTCAAGTGGTCGTTGATATCCTTCACATAGTTGTCTGCAACCTCACTGATGTGAACTAGACCGGTTGTTCCTCCTGGCAATTCAACAAACGCGCCAAAATTAGTTATTCCTGTTACCTTACCCTGTAACTTGCTGCCTACTTCGATTGACATAAAAAAAATGCTCCTCCTTAAAATCATAAAAAATAAATCACTTTACCTATCATTATACCTAGAGCAAGTGAGGTGTCAATACAACGACTAATCCGTTGAGGAATCCTCTGGTAAATTAAAGATGATTTCCCCGTCCTCTGACATGAAATAATCCCTGCGTGCGATCTTCGCAATATATTCATCATCGTTCAGCTTCACAATCTCTTCTTCCAAACGCTGCTGTTCTTTTTGCAACTGTACTAACTCCTGTTCCACCGCTTCTTTTCTATCCTGTTTTTCCTGCAAAATAGCCCTTTGCTCCAGAAGCGTCTTACCCATAAGAATTCCAAAAATTACTACAACCAAAAAGAATAATGACAAACGGCGATAAAGTCCACGGCGTTTTTTTTGCATCAGTATATGCTGTTCTTGTTTGGCGTCTGAATAGTCCGAATGGATTTTTGCTATTTTTTCGTTTCTTGCCGCGCTCATCTTATCATTCCTCTCCTAGCGCTTTTTCCAGAAATTCCTTACTCTATTCATTATACTATGTTTCCTATTCTTTACTAGTGAGAAAAATCCTGCAAATTTCTTGAAAAGACTTTGTAAATATTTTTTCCAGGCGTTCGGAAGCAGTTTCCATCCTAGCATACTGATCCATTTGAATGGTAGAGTACAAAGTTTGATTATTTTCCATACCAAAAGAAGCAAAAATCGCCCCACGGAGTAAACGGCTTTATAGATTCCTACTAAAATAAGAATAATAGCTTGTACCAATAATTGAACGGGCTTCACGATCAACATCTTCACCAACTTTTCCAAAAAGCGGTATAAGCTGATCGATAAACGAATCAAGGACTCTAGCAAACTTAAATACAAGTATCGAAACAAGGCTTGATACGCTGCATAACCACAAACCAGGGCAATGAGGATATAAAACCGGAGCTCTCCTTCGTTTACGAGAAGCAGAAAATAGAAAGTAACCAGTCCCTGCAAGAGCCAAAAGAGAAGGTCGTGCAGGAACACGATCCATCTCGCCCTTTTGTCTCTTTTCAAAAACCTTCCATACGTATCAATGGCCGCTCCAAGATACGCGCCTGTCCCGATCATGGCAAGCATGGTGTAAAGTTGAGTGGTCAGGCTCATTTGAACAACTTACTAAAGAATCCTTTAGCTTTCTCTCCTTGTTGGTCGTCGAGGTAAATGATCTCCATGATCTTGCCTTTGATGGAGACTACCCCTTTTTCCACATCCAGGTTCTTCATCTGGAGGTTTTGGCCCCGGACAGATAAGAAGCCCATGACCGTCTCAAGCAGGAATTCCTCGTTATCGAAGCTTTCCACCTGTTTTACCCCTGTAATATCAAGCAGCCTTCTGCTTCTCATCACGATGTCCTGTTCCTGGACAGTCTGTTTATTCGCCTGATTTGATTCATAGTATTGGTTCATTTTCATCCCTCACCTATCCATTACTTGAAGATAGTACATGTATATGAAAGGGATTCTTTTTTAGAACAAGCCTGCCATTCCTATTCCTCGCTTTGTGTGACTCTCTCTTCTTTTATAATGGTATACATCATGGTCGCTTCTTCTTTCTTCGCTGTTTCCTGCACATGGTCGATCGATGCCGTCACGATTTTCTGTCCAAAATGGATCGTCAGCTCATCACCGGCTTTTACATTGCTGCTCGCCTTCGCCTGAACGCCATTGATGGAAATTCGTCCTTGCTCCGCCACTTCCTTTGCAAGTGTACGACGCTTGATGATACGGGATACTTTTAAAAATTTATCTAAACGCATAAATATTTCCCCCTGTTTTATAGGCTGTCTTTATAAACCAAGCTTCTTCGCTTCATTCCAGATCTCATCCAGCTGTTCAAGCGATAGTGCTTCGAATTCCAGCCCTAACTCTTTTACCTTTTTTTCAATAAAAGTAAACCTGCGATAGAATTTGCGATTGGTTGCTGAAACCGCTTCTTCCGGATCTATTTTATAGAATCTAGCTATATTCACCAACGCGAAAAGGATATCGCCGAACTCCGCTTCGACTTTTTCCGTGCTGCCGCTCTTTGCTATTTCTTCCTTCAGCTCTTGGATTTCTTCTGAGACCTTGTCCCACATAGGTGCTACGTCGGCCCAGTCAAATCCCACTTTCGCAGCCTTTTTCTGGTACTGATAGGCCTTGGTCAAATTTGGCAGTCCTTTAGCCACGGCATCAAGAATGGATTGCTCCGCCCTTTCCTCTTTTTCGGCCTTTTTGATCTGCTCCCAGTTGCTTACCACTTCATCTGCATCTTCGACAGAGACATCGCCGAACACATGGGGATGCCTGCGGATCATCTTCTCATTTACGCCTTCAATGACATCCTCTATAGTGAAGTAGCCCTCATCTTCCCCGATTTGTGCATGCAGCATCACCTGGAGCAATACATCCCCTAGCTCCTCCATGATCCCGTCCACATCACCTTCATCTATGGCGTCTATCAATTCATACGCTTCTTCGATCAGGTACTTCTTCAAGGATTCGTGCGTCTGCTTCTGATCCCATGGGCAGCCATTAGGCCCCCTTAGGATCGCGATCGTTTGGCGGAAATGGGTGAATTGCTTGTACAAGAGACTGTCCTCTTTTACCGGTGGTACATAAACACTTGTAAGATTGTTGATTTCTGCTACACGGTCAAGTTCATATAAAGGAACCTTCGTTATTTTCTCCTGTGAAGATCCTGCTGCAGTCACAATCGTGACAGGATAATCATCAGGCAGGATATCCATCAAAGTCAGTTTTACTTCAGAGGCAATGAACGCGTCATACACCTGACAGAATATCATGTGTTGCGTTGGTACGATCGCCTCTTTGACAAGTGAGGTCGCATCATGGAACTGAAAGCCTTCGATCGGATCCATTCCCACTGCCGTGAACATCGGATCGAGAAAACTTTGTCCACCTTTTATATCGAGTGCTATCTCATTATTATTAGCCTTCTCCAGCAAAAGCTGAACGGTCCGCTCCGCTACGAGCGGATGGCCCGGTACGGCATAGACTATTTCCTTTTCTTTGCTTTCTTCCACCAGTATCCCTGTAATTTCTTCATATACATCCTCAAAGGAATCATGCTTTTCATAAACACTGTCAAAGGATGTAAAGGATAGGTTTTCTTTTGTCAGCTCCTGGATGACTGGATGTTCTTTCGTTCTCAGGTACAGGTGTTCACTGGAAATCAGCTTCTTATAAATGCCCATTGGAAGCTGTTCAAGATCACCAGCGCCCAAACCTAGTACAGTTATCTTCGCCATTTTTTCACCAACTCTATTTGATTAGTTTGCCGAGCTTCTTTCCCAAAGGCAGGAAGGAAAGCTCCGTTTTTGTAAAATAATTATTTTTTATCAACACAAACAGGAACACAATACCACCAAGCATGACCCCGATTAAGCTCTGTGCTGAAGCCAAAAGGCGGTTTGAACCGACTAGTGCAAGGCTTCCCTCCAAGAAAACTGCGAGCGTCGCTGACATAAGGGCGATACTCACGAGGAGTGGATATATGTATGCTTTCTCCATTATGGTTATGCCTGTTTTCCTTTTTATCTCCAATAGCAGGCCGCTTGCCACCACGCCGCTTGCCAGTAGCGTACTGAGTGCCGCACCCATTGTCTGGGATCCAGGTATGAAAGCGACGTTCAGCAGAATTTTCACCAACACTCCAGCAAGTACATAGAAGGCCGGCAGATAGGCATGTCCAAGACCCTGCAAAATTGCGGACGCCGTAAGCGCGATAGAGCAGAAAAGGATGGAAAATCCTAATACCAATAATACACCAGATCCATTTCCATTGGAAAACAGCATCGTATTTACAGGCCAGATCAGCCACGCCAAGCCGACGGAAGCTGCTGCCCCGATTGCAATGCTTACCCGGATCGATATCATCATTTTATCTTTCATCTCACTCAAGGACCCATGTGTCTTTGCCCTTGTAATATAAGGGACCAGTGATAAAGAAAAAGCTGTTGCCACAACCGTCCCGAGTTGGATCAAGGGCTGGCCCCGATCATATATGCCTTTGAGGAGCTTGGCCTCATCAGGCGAACTGCCGTTTTCGACTAAATAGGCATAGACGGAAAAGGAGTCCACCATTTGAAAAAGCACGAGCAATAGACTGCTGATGCAAATAGTAAATCCTTGGAGCACAAGAGCCCTGACTATGCTCCCCGTAGAGAAGAATACAGGGGGATTCTTTTGATGTTTAACTGTCGCTTGATGTCTATGATAAAAAAAGAACAGAACAGCAACAGCTGCCAGGCCGCCACCGACGGAACCAACCATGGCACCTGAGCCAACCTCGTATAAGGAATGGCCATGCTTCACAAGGTAATAAGAGAGCACAAGAATCGTACAAACCCGTATCAGCTGTTCACTTACCTGCGAAACAGCAGTTGGTGTCATTTCGCCCCTGCCTTGGAACATCCCCCTTCCAACAGAAAGAAAGGGCATGAGCAGAAAGGAAAAAGCGACTATTCCAATCAACTGCGTTAATTCTGAATCCCCCATCATCCCTGCCATTGCGTCCGCTCCAAAATAAAGAACCAAAAACAGAAGCCCTCCAAGGAAAAGGAGAAAAACAAAGGAAATGGTCCCGATCTTTTTGGCAGCTTCCGTTTTGTTCACTTCCGGATGCTCTGCAATGAGCTTCGATATGACCACCGGGAATCCATATGTAGAAAGAATGATGGCTATGCCGTAGAACGGATAGACCTGTTGATAAATATAAAAACCGACATCTCCCACAATATTCTGGAATGGGACCCTATATGCCGCACTCAATACTTTTACAAGTATCCCTGCTACCGTTAAGATCATGGCACCCTTCCAGATTGCTTCAAGATGATGGTCTGTCTGATGTTTCATTAAAGTACCCGCTTTCAACCTAATGTTCAATTGTATTATTGTACCATAAGAAAAGCATAAGCGCCTTGGTCACCCCCGACAAGCATAAGACAGTTTTCGGAGAAGGTTGCACTTTAACCTTCGCAGAAAAATCTCTTATGACCTCGAGTGGGTCACTCGTTTTCTCTTTTTGGCGGTTCCATTCCTCTGCTTTTAGACCATCATCTCTCTATTTTCTGTTTATCGCGGTCTCATTACACATCTTTGAGACCGTCATTTACTCTTTTCTACTTTATCGCAGTCTCATTCTACCTCTTTGAGACCGTCATTTACTCTTTTCTACTTTATCGCAGTCTCATTCTACCTCTTTGAGACCGTCATTTACTCTTTTCTCCTTTATCGCGGTCTCATCCTACCTCTTTGAGACCGTCATTTCCTCTTTTCTCCTTTATCGCGGTCTCATTCTACCTCTTTGAGACCGTCATTTACTCTTTTCTCCTTTATCGCGGTCTCATTCTACCTCTTTGAGACCGTCATTTACTCTTTTCTCCTTTATCGCTGTCCCATCCTACCTCTTTGAGACCGTCATTTCCTCTTTTCTCCTTTATCGCGGTCCCATTCTACCTCTTTGAAACCGTCATTTCCTCTTTTCTCCTTTACCGCGGTCCCATTACACCTCTTACAGACCGTAAAAAGCAAAAAGAAGCAGCAGAACGCCTCTGCTGCTTCCAATTACGATATTATTGCTCCATCTGCCTTGCCAAGAAGCCTGCAGCCGTTTCCACAGCCTTTTGTTCCACTTCTCCCAGCGACTTGTCCTTGGACATGATTACCACAGCTCCAATTGGATCTCCATTCGCAACGATCGGTCCAATCGTATAGGATGCGAGGGATTCAACATGACCATCCACAATTGCCAGCTGCTGCTCATCTGTTTTCAATACGGAATTGCGTTCTTCCATGGATTTCTCCACTACATCGCTGACACTCTTATTGAGATACTCCTTCTTGGAGCCGCCAGCTACCGCAATGAACGTATCGCGATCACAGATTAATACAGGGTGTCCTAAACTATCGTACAGAGCCTCAGCATATTCTCTTGCGAAATCACCTAGCTCTGAAATAGGAGAGTACTTCTTAAGAATTACTTCTCCATCCCGATCGACAAAAATCTCCAACGGGTCACCCTCACGAATGCGTAACGTTCTTCTGATTTCTTTGGGAATTACAACTCGACCTAGATCATCAATACGACGTACAATACCAGTTGCTTTCATTTCTTAGGTTGCCTCCTTCATCCGATGATAAAAAGAGATGAGTTAAATTGGTGGAATTGATCAAGATGTCCTGCTTTTGAAGAATTCACCATTTGTTGAAATTAGTATCCTTCACACCGTAAGTTATATACATGTTGGAAAAGTTTTTTTTAGTTTGTAAAATCCCCCAGTATTTATATAGACAAGATTTCACATACTTAAACCTTTTACGATGCATTAACACTTTCTTTTTTCACATTCTCTAGTCCTTTTATCATGGATATGGCAACCTCGATCCACTTATCCGGCTCTGTCCGTTTCGTTTGGATGACGATCTTCAGCCTCTTTCCTTCCATGCCAAGGCTGACCATCCGCCCAAATTCATTTCCAAGCAAAAAGAGCTTCTGCCCGTCGATATCATTACTTGCCTCTTCGGAAATCAGTAAGACCAATTCCTGCTTTGTCTGCTTGATCGAATCCACTTTCTCCTTCAAGCCATATACTTTCATTTCCGACACCAAGAAGAGATACTCGACTTCCTGCGGATACTCTCCGAACCGGTCCTTCATCTCATCCCGCAGTTCGTTCAGGTCCTCCGGCGACTCTATGCCACGGAAGCGTTTATACATATCGATTTTTTGCTTGCTGTCCCCTATATATGATTCAGGGATGTAGGCATCAAGCTCGACATCGATTTCCATAGTGCGCTGTTTCTTCTTTTCAGGATTCCCTTTTCGCTGTTCGATGGCATCCTTGAGCATCTGAGAGTACATGTCAAATCCGACCGAGTCGATAAACCCGTGCTGCTGGGCTCCAAGAAGGTTTCCGGCGCCACGGATCGATAGGTCACGCATGGCTATCTTAAATCCTGAACCAAGCTCTGTGAACTCTTTGATGGATTGAAGGCGTTTTTCAGCAACCTCTGTCAACACTTTGTCTTTTCTATAGGTGAAGTAGGCATAGGCCACCCTGTTGGATCTTCCTACCCTTCCTCTCAGCTGGTAAAGCTGTGATAGGCCCATTCTGTCCGCGTCAAAGACAATGAGCGTGTTCACATTCGGGATGTCCACCCCTGTTTCGATGATCGTGGTACTTACAAGGACCTCGGCCTCCCCTTCAAGGAATTGAAGCATCACCGATTCCAGCTCATTTTCCGTCATCTTCCCATGGGCATATACGACCCTTGCGTCCGGCACGAGCATCGAGATTTCGTCGGCTTTCCGTTCAATGTCCTCCACGCGATTATAAAGGAAATATACTTGACCCCCGCGGGCAAGCTCGCGTTCTATCGCTTCTTTTACTAGATTTCCATTATACTCCATGACATAGGTCTGGACCGGGAATCGGTTCTCAGGAGGTGTTTCGATGACCGACAAATCCCGGACCCCGAGCATGGACATATGCAGCGTCCGCGGGATAGGTGTGGCAGTCAGGGTCAATACGTCTATATTAGCCTTCAACTGCTTGATTTTTTCTTTATGCGTCACCCCGAAGCGCTGTTCTTCATCGATGATCAATAAACCCAGGTCCTGATATTTCACATCTTTTGAAAGCAATCTATGCGTTCCTATGACAATATCGACCGTACCATTTGCAAGCCCCTTCATCGTTTCCGTCTGCTGCTTTCTTGATCGGAAGCGGCTCAACAGCCCGATATTGATCGGGAAGTCCTGAAAACGCTCCCGGATCGTCTCATAGTGCTGTTGCGCAAGGATGGTCGTCGGCACAAGGATGGCAACCTGTTTCTCATCCACGATCGCCTTGAAGGCTGCCCGTATCGCCACCTCCGTCTTGCCGTACCCGACATCCCCGCATAATAGACGGTCCATCGGGCGAGTCCGCTCCATATCGAGCTTTATCTCATGGATAGAACGTACTTGGTCCTCTGTTTCCTGATAAGGGAAACTAGCCTCAAAGTCCCTTTGCATTTCTCCATCAGGCGAGAAGGAGAAGCCCTCACTTGCCTCGCGTTCTGCATAAAGCTTGATCAGGTCGTCAGCAATATCCTGGACGGATGATTCCACCTTGGATTTCACTTTCTTCCAATCTGTTCCCCCAAGCTTGTAGACTTTAGGTTCCTTGCCTTCGGATCCCACATATTTCTGCACCTGATCAATCTGTTCTACCGGAACATAAAGCTTATCAGAGCCCTGGTACTTGATGTGGATATAGTCTTTGTGAAGACCATTGATATCAAGCGTCTCTATTCCTAAATACTTCCCAATCCCGTGATTGATATGAACTACATAATCCCCGACATTCAATTCGGAGTAGTTTTTTATCCGTTCTGCATTGGAAAGCTTCTGCCTGTTCTTTGGCTTTTTCGCTTTCTTTTTAAACAACTCTTCTTCTGTCAGTACTGCGAGCTTCTGCATCGGCAGCTCAAAGCCCGACTGGAGATCACCCTCTATGATTTGGACCTCACCATGGGAGAAGCCGGATCCGCCAGAGAGCTTTCTGACATCCACCTCATAATCAGCCAGGACAGATTCCAATTTATCCATCCGCTCCTCATTGGATGCCATGACGACGATCGCATAATTCGCCTTTCTCCAGCGATCTATTTCCGATTTCAACAAATGCATCTGACCATGGAAATGCTGCATCGACTTTGATGATAGATTGATCAGATTTTCCGGATGGGTATGCGGGACATGCCTTAGAAATAAGGACAAATATATGAAAGGCAGTTTTTTGCTATGAACCAGCTGTGCAAAGGAATGCGAGAATTTCAGGTCGTGAACGGCCTTTCCTTCCGCCAAAAGCTCCACCAGCCATTCTGCTTCCTCTTTATCAAGGCTCTCTGCCGTTTCCTGGATGCGGCTGATTTCATCCAGCACCACAACCCCGTTTTCCGGAACAAAATCTAGTAAACTAGCTGGCTTTTCATAGAAGATACTAAGGTATTTATACAGCTCAGAAAACACCTGACCATTATCCAGCTGTTCTAGCTCATAGGTGATATTTTCCATCAAAAGCTGCTTTACCTTGTCGTTTTTCACTTTAGCAACCGATTTCGAAAGCTCCTTCTGGAGTAGCTCCCTGCCTCTTTCAAGCTCTTCATTTGTGAGGAGGATCTCTGTGGCAGGGCCGATTGCAATACTTTCCTTGTGCGCTTGCGACCGTTGATCCTCGACAGAGAAGGAACGGATCGATTCCACCTCATCATCAAACAGTTCGATTCGGACAGCCAGCTCTTCTGTAAGCGGATAGATATCGATAATGCCGCCACGGATGCTGAAGTCTCCCGGTGTCGCTACCATCCCCACCCTTTGGTAGCCAAAACGCACCAACCGGTCCGCCAGATTATCAAGGGGGATGGTTTTGTTCACTTCTATATGAAGCAAGGAATGCTGCCATTTAACCTTAGAAGGAAGCATCCTTTTTAATCCTGCAATCGGGGTAATGATAATTCCGTTGTTTTTTGTCGCCCAGTGATTCAGGGCTTCAATTCTCTGTGCTTTCAGTTCAGGGCTCGCGATTCCGATTTCTGCCGCGAGAACGTCATTGACCGGATACAGGTACAATTCGTCCTCCGGCAGGAAGCTTGCAAGGTCATCATAAACCTTTTGGGCGTGATACAGATTATGCGTCACCAATAGGACCGGCGCTTTTCTCTCCTCATATAAGGATGCGATAAACAGGGATCTCGCGGAATTTGATATACCGGAAACAAGCTGCTCTTCCAACCCTTCGTTTATTCCTGCCAATATCGACTCAAAATCTTCGTTTTCTGTAAAATATGGAATAAAACCTTTCAAGGCACTACCCCCTCCTCTCCTGATAAAAGTGCTCTGTTCTGAACACATATACGCAAAAAGGCCTTGGCATCAAACCAAAGCGTTTTTATTATTGTATGAAGCTCTCTGTTTCATGCCAGGATGGATTTCGCTCAAGCGCTTCCTGACAATCTTCACATATGGTTTTAACATGTATATCACCGTTTTGTTGGTATGCGATCATTTCCTGCCGTTCTGAATCTGTCAATTGGTGAAATCCCAATTGTTCTGTATAGACCGATTTATTCTCAATCGAACCGACTCTATGTCCGCAATGCCTGCAATTATAATGAATAGCCACTGTTTTCCTCCTAGCCCATTCGTTTTAGGAATAGTATGAACAGGGGCTCTCATTGTTATACAATTATTGGTTAAATGTATTCATCACTTGCAGAAAGTCTTTGGATAGAGCCTCTTCGCATGCTTCAGCCGCTTTTTTGACGGTGGCATCGATGTCCGGGCGTTCTTCCTTGGAGAACCTGCCCAATACGTAGTCCGAAATGGATTGGCCGTTTGTCGGGCGATCTATTCCCATCCGGATGCGGTTAAAGTTCTGCGTCTGCAGGTGGGCAATCAAGGACTTGATACCATTGTGTCCTCCAGCGCTACCCTTCTGGCGCAATCTCAGTTTTCCGACAGGAAGATCCAGATCATCATAAATGACAACAAGATCCTCTATTTCCAGTTTATAAAAGTCCAGTAAAGGACGAACGGTTTCACCTGAAAGGTTCATGTATGTAAGGGGCTTTACCAGCAATACCTTTTCCCCATTTACCACTCCTTGGCCGAATATCCCTTTGAATTTTGATTGGGTCAAGGGTATGCTCCAGCGGTCCGCTAACTCATCTATGACCATAAAGCCGATATTATGCCTTGTTTCTTCATATTGGCGGCCCGGGTTCCCTAAGCCTACTAGAACTTTCATTTTTTCTCCTCCTGATGCAACTGCCTCTTCCTCTTTTGCAAAGAGCGACCGAAAGAATTTTTTCATCCAAGGCCTCCATAAATTAGTAAGGTATCTCTATTTTAACACAAGAAGGGGGGCACTATTACATTTCTGCTTTCGTAAGCTTTCAACATATTCTGCAAAAAAGCATTAAGTTCAGCCAACCAGAGAAAAGACGCAACCCCCAGGGGTTACGCCTCATCTTCTGAATCGTTATTATTTTCTCTGCCTTCGACACGTTCAGGTTCACCTGGTTCCTGTTCTTCCCCACTGTCGATTTCTTCTTCCTGACGTGGAGGAAGGATGGACGCAATCACTTCGTCGTCCTCATGGTTGAACTTATATTTTCCTGAAGTATCCAAGTCGCCAAAAGTAATGGTTTCATTTACCTGCAGGTTCGAAACATCCACTTCGATGCTATCTGGCACATCGCCAGGCAGTACCTTTACAGATGCTTCGTGAAGTACCTGTTGCAGCACTCCTCCATCCTTCACTCCCGCAGCGTCCCCTGTAACATGTACAGTAACATCTACATCGATTTCGGATTTGAAGTTTACCACATGGAAATCCAAGTGGACGAATTCCATACTTTTTAATGGGTCTACCTGATAGTCATACAGCATCACTTTTCGTTTATCGGAACCGATTTCCAGATCGATGATGCCGTTTCTTCCGGTTTCCCTGATTGTTTTAATGAAATCCTTGCTATCGACACTGATTGATTTGTTCTCCGTGTCGTTCCCATATACAACCGCTGGAATTTGGCCTTCCTCACGGGTTTTTCTTCTTGAAGATTTTTTGAATTCCGTACGCTCATTTGCATGTAATACTGAAGTCATCTAATCACCTTCCTGGGAAAATATATTACTTGTCTCTCTAACAATTTCCCCTATTTCCAGAAGGTTAAACCTAAAATCTCCAATTAATCAAATAACGTGCTGACCGATTTCTCTTCATGGACACGTACAATTGCTTCTGCAATCAACTCTGCCACTGAAAGTTGCGTCAATTTATCGATTTTCTTGTCTTCAGCAAGCGCGATGGTATTTGTCACAACCAACTCTTTG
Organism: Sutcliffiella tianshenii; assembly: GCF_016908565.1. Classification (GTDB taxonomy): domain Bacteria; phylum Bacillota; class Bacilli; order Bacillales; family Bacillaceae_I; genus Sutcliffiella_A; species Sutcliffiella_A tianshenii. The sequence continues at coordinate 22,239 of NZ_JAFBED010000017.1, read as the reverse complement.
ATCTGGGAGTTTTCGATGCGCTCGATGGCCGGCCCAGAAAGGACTGGATGTGTACAACACGCATACACTTCTCTTGCTCCATTTTCGATGAGGGCATTCGCCGCAAGTGTGATGGTACCAGCAGTATCAATCATGTCATCAATTAAAATAGCCGTTCTTCCTTCAATATGACCAACGATGTTCATTACTTCCGCAACATTCGGACGCGGTCTGCGTTTATCGATGATGGCAATTGGAGCTTTCAGGCGATCAGCCAGCTTTCTTGCTCTTGTCACCCCACCATGGTCAGGTGATACGATAACTAGATCCTCTAGGTTCTTGCTTTGGAAATACTCAGCCAAAATAGGTACACCCATTAGGTGGTCAATGAGGATATCAAAGAAACCTTGAATCTGTGGTGCATGAAGATCAAGTGTAATGACACGGTCTGCCCCGGCAGTTTCTAGAAGGTTCGCTACAAGCTTTGCCGTAATCGGCTCACGCGCTCTCGCCTTTCTGTCCTGTCTGCCATAGCCGTAATAAGGCATCACGATGTTGATTGTTTTGGCTGATGCACGTTTCAATGCATCAATCATGATCAAGGTTTCCATGATGTGCTCATTTACAGGCGCACTTGTGGATTGGATCACATACACATCACAACCGCGGATGCTTTCTTCAATATTGATTTGAACCTCTCCGTCACTGAAGCGTGACACAGAACACTTTCCGATAGGAACCCCTACCTTGGTTGCAATTTCTTCCGCCAAGGCTGTATTTGAATTCAGAGTAAATATTTTTAAGTTAGAGTCGGCATATTTATTAGACATGATTACATGAACCCTCCGTTAGGATTTTTTATTATGAATCTTTTCTGCGTAATTCTCTTTATTCACTTGACGTGCACGTGCGATGGATAATGCTTGACCCGGAACATCCTGTGTAATGGTCGATCCCGCCGCCACATAGGCATTGGTCCCGATTGTTACAGGTGCAACCAGGTTGGAGTTGCATCCTACAAACACTCCATCCTCGATTTTCGTTAAGTATTTATTTTTCCCATCATAGTTTACGGTAATCGAACCACAGCCAAGATTTACATCTTTTCCTACTTCTGCATCACCGATATAGCTTAGGTGAGAGGCTTTGCTTCCATCTCCAAATGTAGCTTTTTTCACTTCGACGAAGTTACCTAACTTCACTTCGTTCCCGATTTTGGAGTCAGGTCGCACATGTGCGAAAGGACCGATATTTACATCATTCCCAATTTCACTATCATGAGTGACCGATTGACGGATGGAAGTGCGATCGCCGATTTGGCAGTCCTTGATCTCCGAGTTCGGTCCAACTACACAATCTTCTCCAATAACAGTTGCGCCATGGATGACTGTGCCAGGATATATCACCGTATCTCTCCCAATCACAGCATCTACAGAGATATAAGTGTTAGAAGGGTCGATGATGCTGACGCCATTGATCATGTGCTTTTTGTTGATTCGCTTTTTCATGGTAGCTTCCGCTTGAGATAGAGCGACGCGGTCATTTACTCCCAGCGTTTCATCAAAGTCCAATGTTTGATAGGCGGAAACGATATCTCCTTTTTCTTTAAGGATTTCAATTACATCCGGCAGGTAGTATTCCCCTTGGACATTGTCGTTGGAAACATTGCTGAGCGCTGTAAATAGCGCTTCGTTATCAAAGCAGTATGTGCCTGTATTGATTTCTGTGACTTTACGCTCTTCTTCACTTGCATCCTTATGCTCCACGATCTTACCTACATGACCTTCGCTGTTGCGGATGATACGGCCGTATCCGGTAGGGTCTTCCGCATATGCAGTAAGGATGGTTGCCTTTGCCCCCGTATTTTGGTGCAAGTCCAGCAATTCCTGCATGGTTTCAGGAGTGATAAGAGGAGTGTCACCGCATATGACCAGGGTTACGCCCTTTTTATCTTTTAAAATAGGTGCTGCTTGCATGACAGCGTGAGCCGTACCGAGTTGTTCTTCCTGTAGTACATATTCACTTCTGCTGCCAAGATGGCTCTTGACCGTTTCTGCCCCATGTCCCACGACAGTAACGATGCTCTCAAAGTTCAATGCAGAAACATGATCCACGACGTGTTGGACCATCGGCTTGCCACATACAGGATGCAATACTTTATATAATTTGGATTTCATCCGAGTGCCTTGCCCAGCTGCTAAAATTACGGCATAACGATTTATCATAACAAGCCTCCATTTTTACCTAATTATCCATTACGAATATATCTTAAAATGAGGGCTATTTCAAGGAAGTACGCGAAAGTACAATATTTTGACAAAAAGAGGACAGATTTTGAGTGGGTGGGTTGAGGATGATCGAGGTGTTTTATCAAGTGCTTTTTTACAAAAAAAAGAAAAGCAGGGCAATGTTGATCGCCTGCTTTGCTCTATTGATTAAGAAGCGCCTGCTTCTTCGTATTCTACTTCCAGTTCGCCTAAACGATGATACTCGGCCAAGACCGCTTCCTGGATCTTTCCGCGAGTGCCTGAATTGATAGGGTGCGCGATATCGCGGAACTCTCCATCAGGCGTACGTTTACTAGGCATCGCAACAAATAAGCCATTGTTCCCATCGATTACACGAATATCATGAACAACAAATTCATGGTCAAGTGTAATAGACGCGATAGCTCTCATGCGACCATCGGTATTAACGCGGCGTAATCTTACGTCAGTTACTTCCATTCTGTTCACCACCTTTTCCCCAATAAAAAAACTTAGTATTATAAATTCTCTAAATTTTTAATAATTCCTTCTTATTTCAAAAATATTTTTTGAAAATTTTGGGCGAATTGGTGAAAAAAGAATAGATACTATTTTACTAGCGCGATTACTTCGATTTCTACAAGGACATCTTTCGGCAGTCGGGCTACCTCTACACATGATCTTGCAGGTTTATGTGTGTGGAAATACTCGCCATACACTTCATTGATCTGTTGGAATTCATCCATGTTTTTTATGAATACAGTAGCTTTTACGACAGTTTCAAGGGAAGCACCCGCTTCAGCCAATACGGCCTTCAGGTTTTGAAACACTTGATGTGTCTGTTCCTTCACATCTCCGTTTAACAGTTCCCCATCCGCTTTTAATGGAATTTGTCCGGAGCTGTAAAATAAATTGTTCACAACAATACCTTGAGAGTATGGTCCTATTGCTTTTGGCGCATTGTCAGTATGCACGACTTTCATATTCACACACCTCTATCATTTTAAATTAGTGTTCGTTTTGACGTGCTGCAGATAGTTGCCTTTCTGCACTTCGATTTGACGATCCTTTTCATTTACCTTTTCAAGCTTCACCAAGGACACGTAATCCTCGATCAGGCGTTCTTCGATATGCTCCGATTCTACCAGGATCCCGATCCCCGCCACATTGGCCTGGAATTCTGCCAGCAGGTTGACCATTCCGCTCACGGTGCCGCCTGCCTTCATGAAATCATCGATGATCAGGACATTTGAACCTGTTGCCAGGCTTCGTTTCGCCAGGACCATCGTCTGGATCCTTTTGGAGGAACCTGATACATAGTTGATGCTTACCGTAGAGCCTTCCGTTACCCTGCTGTCTCTTCTGACGATCACTACAGGTACATCCAGGTAGCTCGCAACCGCATGGGCAAGAGGAATGCCTTTGGTGGCCATCGTCATGACGATATCCACTTTTTTGTGACTAAAGGCTGTGGCAAACATTTTTCCGACTTTGTTCAGCACTTTTGGATTACCCAATATATCGGTCATATACAGGTATCCACCGGGCAGCAGCCTTTCCGGTTTGGCGATGATGGTACATAGCTCCTCCAGGTAAGCTTCTGCCTCTTCATTGCTGACAAATGGAATATATTTCACACCACCGGCAGCTCCTGGTACCGTAATGAGGGTCCCGATTCCCTGCTGTTCAAAAGTCTGTTTGATGATTCCCAGGTCTTCACTGATGGATGATTTCGCAGAACCGTATCTGTCAGCAAAGAAGGAAAGTGGTACAAGGCCTTGCGGATGCTGCAGCATATAATGCGTCATATCCACAAGACGACCACTTCGACGTAATTTCATGACTTTTCCTCCTAAAATCCGAATATTTTAATGTAAATATAACATTAATATACGGATTTAATCAAGGGTGTTTCGCTCTCCAAGCACTCGCACGGCAAATACCTGATCACAGAATCCCCTTAGGCCATTATAAATGCGGTGCATTCTGGAATCGTACTGTACAATCCCGAACACGGTCGGCCCGCTCCCGCTCATCAGCACAGCATCAGCACCGAATTTTTTCATCTGATCCTTGATATGTGCCACTTCCGGATAAAGCTTCAGGGTAACAGATTCCAATACGTTGCCGACCAGTCCTGTCATCCGGTCATAATCGTTTTCCTGTATCGCCGCTATCATGCCATCTACATCAGGATGAGACACCTTTGTCAAATCCAGGTTGTTGTAGACTTCTGCTGTGGATACACCGATTGTCGGCTTGGCAAGGACAATCCAGCTATGTGGAGGTGCGGGCAGATGCTCCACGATCTCCCCGCGTCCAGTAGCGAGGGCCGTTCCCCCGTATACACAGAAAGAGACATCCGATCCGATTTCGGCACCGATCACCGCAAGCTCGTCCAGCGTAAGCCCTAATTTCCACAACCTATTCAACCCTCTGAGCGTTGCCGCTGCATCACTGCTTCCACCGGCCAATCCTGCAGCAACAGGAATCATTTTGGTAATCGCAATCGACACTCCCTTGTCCACCTTGAATCTCTGCTTTAAGAGAGAGGCTGCCTGGTAAGCAAGATTCCGATTATCGTCCGGTACATAACGGTTATGGGAAATAATATGGATCTGACCATCATTTCTTTCTGTCAGCTCAATGCGATCAGCCAAATCGATGGTGGTCATGATCATCTTTACTTCATGAAAGCCGTCCGGACGCTTATGTAGCACATCTAGCGATAAGTTGATTTTCGCTGGCGCTTTTTCTAACAGTCTCACTTTCTTCACCTACTTTTATCGTCTCCAATTATTTCTGTATTGTACCACATTTTGATGTAGAAATATCTCATATTATGTCAAATATTATGCCACTTAAAAAAGTGCACCATATCAACCGGCATTTTCCCTTTATCGTGAAAAAACCGAAGTGTCTCGCACTCCGGTTTTGACTGTGTGTCACTTAGGTTGATTTTGTCCTAATTGTCTCTCCGCAAGTTCAATGGCCCGTTTGACCATATTGCCTGCATCCTTGGCGCGAATGGCGCCCCAACCTTCCTGCTGCACCACATCATAGAAGCCAAGCTCTTTTGCAAGTTCCTCTTTCAGCTGGTAAGACATCATTCCACGTCTTCTGCCCAAAATGAACAGCCCCCTTTATGATTTTAATGGTGACAGTATTAGTATAGGTACCAATCAGTCCTTTTATAAGCGGATATATATGTATGGGGATTTTTTGGGCAAAATAAAAAGCAGCAAACTATTTGTCTACTGCCCACTAATTGCCATATTGCCTTCTTCGAAGAATGTAAGTTGTACCGTTTCTGTGAGGACATCTGCATAGCTGTAGGATACGCGTTCAAAAGCATTTTCGTCTTGATCTAGTTCTATTACAAATACAGATGGATAAGTCTCTGCCAAAACCCCAATGCGCTCAATCGTCTTTCTCCGACCACCGTTTGCACGAAGAGTTAACTTTTTTCCTAAATTAGAATCTAACGTCCTTTTGATATCAACCAACGTTTTTCCCATTTCACTCCACCTCACTATACTATACATAGTATAACACATCACAAAGAAAAATTCAAATAAAACTTAAAATTATAACAACCCTAAAAGCAACCTGTCAATAACTTTCCTTCAACAATTATCTCCATATGTCTACATTTATGATGTGCTACTAGTTATTGGAATATGTATAATATCCGGAAAAAGTTTATAGGGCGTAAAAAAACCCTTAACATCATGATGTTAAGAGTCTTCATCGTCGTCATCTGACGGAGGGCTGAATGGCATGCCGGTCCTTAGCACGCCCCGTGTTTCGATTCCGCCTAGCCCTTTTTCCCCTGTGAGTGTATTTTTTAGGACATCCCAGACATTTACGCGGTCCATGAAAGGGGTAAAGCAAATTCTGGCGACAATATATACAGGATCCAAGGCGTGGATGTTCACCCTTGAAGGAGAGCTTGCAAAATTGGCCCCCGCCCTGATCAGCGACTCAAAATGCGACTGGCAGGCTCCTGCGAAAATGACAAGCTGATCAAGGTTCGGCTGGATTTTACGGGCTTTTTGAACCGTTTGTACAAAATGGCGTGAGTGCCTATACGCTGAGATATCCGACACTTTTCCCTTGCTTTTGGAATAGGCGTCATGCCCGGTAATGACGAGGATATCCGGGCGATACTCTTCCATCAGCCCTGCAATCTTTTGCGGCATTTCCTTTTCATTAACATGAAAGCCATTTACAGGTACGCCGATCCGCTCATATAGCTCCAGGCACTTTTTTAAATACAGGGGATCTCCATCGATATGAAGCACCCTTCCAGGCATCTGAAAGTAATTTTGGTCCGTACTGTACCCTCCTGTTGCCTGGTATTCATTTTTCTCGCGGATCAATTGATAATCCTGTTGAAACAGCTGAAGTGAGCGGTTAGCCTTTGTTTCGGCACGAATTTTTCGCATCAGTTGTTCCTTGCCATCCATTATTTCGAGATCACTGTATGGGGCATCTGCCATCAATCGCACATCTTCCCCATATAATAAAACGACCAATTGGTCATATTCCGTTTTATGAATATCCATGACGCGAAAGAGAAGGTCATAGTTATATGATTTGCGGGCTACAATATCTCCAACCTTAATTTTCATATTTTCCCCTCCAACTGGGAGGCTGCACCTATCCCAACTGACTATCTAACCTAGAGTATGCAACACCTCGTTTCAATGTGAGAGGGAATATGCCTTTGGAGCACATACGATAAAACAAACAACTTCCCCACCTCACCAGTGCCTGGACCCTCCAACCACCACCCATCCTCTCTCTCCCCCAAACAAAAAAAGAGGGGCCTGGCACTACTAAGTACCGTCCCTCATAACAAAAATTCCAAATAGCAAAACCAAAACACAAAAAAACGACCCTAAAGGCCGTTTAGTTTATTGATATTGGATAGATTTCCAGTAGTGCATCACTTAGCTTGCCAAACTCCTCGATGGAGAGTGTTTCGCCCCTTCTCTTCGGATCGATGGATGCTGAATCCAGGGCAGTTTCAATTTGTGCTTTTTTTGCCTTTCCTTCAGGGAGGTGACTTGTAAGGTTGTTCAGGATGGTTTTCCGGCGTTGTCCGAAGCTTGCCCTGACCACTTCAAAGAAAAAGTTTTCATCCCCTACCTTCACTGCAGGCTCGTCTCTGACGGTGAGGCGGATAACAGCTGAATCTACGTTAGGTTGCGGCACAAAAACTGTCTTAGGAACGATCATGACCGTTTCAGCCTTGGTATAGTACTGCACGGCAATGGAAAGGGATCCATATTCCTTGGTGCTCGGTTTTGCAGCCATCCTATCGGCCACTTCCTTTTGCAACATGACGGTGATGCTGTTTAAAGGCAAACCTTCCGTTAAGAGCTTCATGATGATCGGCGTGGTTACATAGTAAGGAAGGTTCGCTACCACCTTCACTTCTTCAAAGCCTTTGATCTCATCACGTATCAGGTTTTCTACATCTGCCTTCAGGATATCCTGATGGATCACTTTTACATTATCATACGGTGATAGTGTGTCCGCTAAGATTGGCAATAGACGCTGATCGATTTCAAAGGCGATGACCTTACCCGCTCTTTTGGCAACCTGTTCGGTAAGGGCGCCAATACCCGGTCCGATTTCGATCGCGGCAGTGTTTTCTGAAACCCCTGCAAAGTCCACAATCTTATTAAGGATGTTTGTGTCGATCAGAAAGTTTTGCCCTAAGCTTTTCTTGAATGAAAAGCCGTATTTATCGAGTATTTCCTTCGTTCGTTTCGGTGTGGCGATATCCTTTTGCATTTATTGCTCCTCCTGCTCTATTTGAACTAATGCCTCTTCAAGCCGCTCCTGGGTGATATGGAACATCTGCAAGCGCCTCTGAAGCTGCTTTCCATTTGTGTAGCCTATATTCAGGAACTCCCCTAACCGCTCTCTTTTTTTCTTGGCAGAAGGACCTGCTATCAGACCGAAAGATAACAATATGTCAAAGGATATCAGTTCCATGTTCTGCTCATATTCCTGATGAAGTCCGGATAAGGCCTCTTGGATGGAAGCAACCGTAGCGTGCTCGACTCCAATCCCTTTGCCGTTTTTTCCACGCGCCAGGCTCTTTGGCAAAAACGCGTGCTTGCAGCCAGGAACAGACTGTCTGATGGTATGCCGGATCTTTTCACCGGGATAATCAGGATCGGTGAATACAATCACCCCCCGCGTCTCTTGGGCATGCTTGATCCTATTCAATATCTCTTCATTGATGGCAGAGCCGCCCGTTTCAATCGTATCGGCATCCACCGCTCTTTTTATGGCAACTGTGTCGTCTTTTCCCTCGACCACAATTATTTCTTTTATTTTCATTTTTTCCTCCAAAATGGTGAAACTTTCTTTAGTTTGATTCGTCTAACTATATGAACGGTGACAATAGTATGTATTCTACTTTATTTTATCTATCTTGACTAATTAATATTAGTAGCGGGTATGGAATAATAGGAACGGCAATAAGCCATTTCACTCTTTCCATTCTAACAGAATAACAGAAAAAAGCAGAGGCTGTTCACCCCTGCTCCGTTATTTACCAAAAATAAATAAATCATATTAATCGAGGATTTTGATTTTAACTCTTTTTCTTCCCCAGCGATACGCAGATTCTTTGTCAGCGAAAAACACATCGATTTTATTTCCTTTGATGGCACCGCCAGTATCTCCGGCAATCGCATAGCCGTATCCTTCTACATAGACCTTTGTACCCAGCGGGATCACGCTAGGATCCACGGCAATCACCTTCACACCCGGATTTGCGCGCAAATCGATCCCTGTGCTTGTGACTCCACTACAACCATTGCAAAACGCAGTATAGGCTGTGGAGGACACATAGAATTCCTTCGAGCTGCTTTCCGTACTACGGGAAACAACTTGTTCCGGCTTTGGAGCAGCTTTCGTTCCGACTGCCACGATTTTATCCATCGTCTCTTTTAACGTCTCTTCCTTGACCAATTCACGAGACACTTCTTTTCCATTCTCAAAAACCACTTCATAATGCTTTGCAACGGTACCGTGTTGTCCTTCTTGAACAACTTTTTCTTTCCCTTTATCGAGGTTGCCATCATTTTTTGTGACAACACCGTAATCGATAGTCTCTTCCACTACATCGGTGACTTTTTCAACTCTAGTAACGTTAACTACAGAATTGTTTGCTACCAATTCTTCTAAGCTTGGCTCCACTCGGTCAAGATCATTCAATGTAATTTCTTGCTGTTCTAAAAAGTCAGCGACCGTAGTCGAAGTAGACCATACCTGTTGCTCTTCTCCAGCGACATTCAGGGTTACCTGGAATGCCTTCTCTATTTCTATGACTAACTCATCTTTGATGGAGTCATTCAGACTCACATTCAATTTATCATGCTCTGCTAGCTTTATTTCTTTTTGATTAAGTAATTCCTTGACTGTTTTGGCTGTCGTCCAAACCTTTTGCTTATCATCATCGATGACGAGCTCTACTTCTTTGGCTGGATTCCATACTATTTGCATCGAATCGGTTACTTTTGTATTCTCTGAAGGATGCAGATGATCCTCCGCGCGAACTGTGATATTCAGTTCTTTCAGTATATCCGCTACGGTTTTAGCGTGAGTGCGTAATGACACTTCTTCTCCGTCAACATTCACTTTTACAGCAGCCTTTGTGCCATGGAAGACACCAAAGCCAAGTATGGATGAAAAGACTATGAAACTAGTAATGATAATAGCTAGTCTGGTCTTGCTCATCGAACCAGAAAACAGTTTTTTCATGCTTTGTAACATGTAAAAAAACGCCTCCTTCTCCTCGGATGGAATTATATAGACATGTATGTATCTTGTCAACCCTTGCCACTTGCTTGACCGTAATGTCTATTATGCAGAATATTTCAACAAAAGGGAAGTGAAATATATCGACACGATTATCCTATGAAGAGAAGAAGTATGGTAGAACCCATTTATTTTTTGAGGCTTTTGGACAAGTATCCCCTAAATATGTCAGGCTTTCTTGTCAGTTTATGCCGAATAGTTTTTTTGCATTTGCTGTTGTTTTTTCTGCTACCTCTTCCACGCTCATTCCTCTCAAGGCTGCTATCTCCTCCGCCACAAAACGGACATAGCCAGGTTCATTTCTCTTTCCGCGGTAGGGATGCGGTGTCAAGTATGGACAGTCCGTTTCTATCAAAAGCATATCCAAAGGAATCTCCTTCACTACCTCCTTCGGCTTTTTCGCATTCTTGAATGTGACCGGTCCACCAAAGGATATATAGAAATTCATCTCCATGCATTCCTTTGCCACTTCCAGACTTCCGGTAAAGCAATGCATGATGCCCCCTACTTCCTGCGCATCCTCTTCTTTCAGGATTTGCACGACATCCGATGTAGCATCACGATTATGGATCACGATGGGAAGCTTCACCCTCTTGGCCAATTGAATCTGTTTCCGGAACACTTCTTTCTGAATGTCCTTCGGGGATTTGTCCCAATGATAATCCAAGCCCATCTCACCGATGGCCACCACTTTTTCATGGGAGGCTAGCTCCTCTATCCAAAGAAGGTCCTCTTCTGTCATATCGATTGCGTCTACAGGATGCCAGCCGACAGCAGCGTAGATAAAGTCATACTCTTCTACCAGTTCCATCGCTTTTTGGATCGTTTTCCGGTCAAAGCCGACCACCACCATATTCATCACTTCTTCATTCCGCGCCCGCTCGATTACCTCCTGAAGGTCTTCCTCATACTGATCTGCATTCAAGTGAACATGTGTATCAAACAACATCTATAACACTCCTGTTTTATAATTGGTATGGTATGCACCGCTTTTGATTTCCGCGCCAGTCTTCGCTTTCCGCGGGCGGGTAGGGAGCCTCCTCGGCTACGCCTGCGGGGTCTCCCATACTCCGCTTCTCCCGCAGGAGTCTACGACTTGCGCTCCAATCAAAAGCTAGAAACGGTATAAATTCAACTCTTTGTTAAAACAAAATCACTTTCTAAAAAAATTCTTTAACAAGATATTTTTACTACAATAGTCTTTAGAGTAACTTTATTATTTTTAAAATATTTTATGTCCTGAGTGGATTGTAGCGGAAGGCACTTGACTCCTGCGGGAAAATAGAGGGAATGGGAGACCCCACAGGCAAAGCCGAGGAGGCTCCCATCTCTCCCCGCGGAAAGCAAGTGCCTGCAGCGGAAAGGAACGGGAAACATTTTAAACGAGAACAAGCTTCAGAAAATAACTTTTTTGAAATATTATTAATCAATATTATTCTTGATAAGAAAATAAGAGATGCAACCCGTTGTTACACGTGAAACATCTCTTACTTTTAAATTTTATTATTCCCTGATAGGAATTAGTTATTTCACTTTTGCTCCGAGAGGCAACTTTTCATCCACCGAAGCCAAGGATAGGATCCCGTCTTTCTCTCCGGCAAGGATCATTCCTTCGGATAGTTCCCCGCGAAGTTTCACAGGCTTCAAGTTCGTCACACAAATCACGCGTTTTCCAACCAGTTCCTCAGGTGTATAGAATTTCGCGATTCCTGAAACGACCTGCCTCTTTTCATAGCCTAAATCCAGTTGAAGCTTGAGGAGTTTATCCGCTTTTTTCACTGGTTCACAATGGGTGACCTGCGCCACACGCAAATCGATTTTCATGAAATCATCGAAAGTGATTTCATCTACAGCAGGTACTTCTTCCGGTTGTTTCGCTTCCGGTTTTTCTTCCGTTGCAAGTGCAGGCTGCATCATTGTTTTGATATATTCCACTTCTTCCTTCACATCAAGACGCGGGAAGATCGGATCTGCTTTTTTCGTTCGTGTTCCTTCCGGGATGCTGCCAAAACTTTGCAGGCTCTCCCAGCTCGTCAAGGACTCGTTTATGCCTAACTGATCAAATATTTTGCCTGGGGTTTTAGTCAGGAACGGCTTAAGAAGGATTCCGACATAGCGCAGGGACTCTGCTAGATGTCCCATTACGGAAGCGAGCTGCGCGTTCGTCTCTTCAGACTTTGCCAATACCCAAGGCGCTGTTTCATCAATATATTTATTCGTTCTACTCACTAGCTGCCAAATTGTTGACAATGCAACGGAAAATTCCATGTTCTCCATTGCTTCCTCATACTGGACAACCGTTTCCTGCGCCAGGGCACTCAACGACTGATCAAACTCAGTGACATTTCCTTTATATACAGGGATTTCCCCATTAAAGTACTTATCAATCATCGCAACTGTACGGTTCAACAGGTTCCCCAGGTCATTTGCAAGATCGAAGTTTATCCGCTCCACGAAGCCTTCCGGAGTGAATACACCATCAGAACCGAATGGCACTTCCCTTAATAGGTAATAACGCAGTTCATCCAATCCATAGCGATCAATCAATGTGACAGGATCCACCACATTCCCTTTGGATTTGGACATTTTACCATCCTTCATTAAAAGCCAGCCATGGGCGAAAACTTTCTTTGGAAGCGGCAAGTCAAGGGCCATCAGCATGATCGGCCAATAGATGGTATGGAAACGCACGATTTCCTTTCCTACAAGATGGACATCCGCCGGCCAGTATTTCAGGTATTTCTCATCGTTTTCCGTTCCATAGCCGAGTGCCGTGATATAGTTGGACAACGCATCAATCCATACATAGATGACATGCTTCGGATCTCCTGGCACTTTTACTCCCCAATCAAAGGAAGTACGCGATACCGCAAGATCCTCTAATCCTGGTTTGATAAAGTTGTTGATCATCTCATTCTTGCGGGATTCCGGCTGGATAAACCCTGGATTCTCTTCATAATACTGAAGAAGTCGATCAACATATTTACCCATCCTGAAGAAGTAGGACTGTTCTCTTACCAATTCTACGGGGTGCCCGCTGTCGGGACTTTTTCCGCCGACAACCTTTCCGTTTTCCATGACAGGATCGACAAGCTGGTGTTCACGATAGTAGGTTTCATCAGGAACAGAATACCAACCTTCATATTCATCCAGATAAATATCCCCTTGATCCAACAGCTGTTTGAAAATCTTCTCTACGACATCCTTGTGTCTGGTTTCCGTTGTGCGGATAAAATCATCATAGGATATGTCGAGCTTTTTCCAGAGATCTTTGATGCCGGATACGATTTCATCCACGTATGCTTGGCACGTAATCCCTTTTTCTTCCGCTTTTCTTTGGATTTTTTGTCCATGCTCATCCGTACCGGTCAGATACATCACATCATAGCCCTTCAGACGCTTGTATCTCGCCATTGCATCCCCAGCAACCGTTGTATAGGCATGGCCGATATGTAAATTACCACTTGGATAATAGATAGGCGTTGTAATATAGAATGTTTTTTTATTTTCTACCACCAAAATTACCTCCCTTTAATCGAAACATATAAAGCAGAAAGCCCTCGCCCATGGGACGAGAGCATTGAGCGACTTCTACTTATTCATTTATGTACATCTTAACCTAATTTTTATTACTATTATACATGGTTTAGGCCGGTATTGTTAAGGATTGAGCAAAAAAATTAGTGCAATGCGTTTCCCCGGATCCCCTCCAAAACAATAGTGAACTTTGTCGAAATTTCGCTTGAGGAAAAAGTTGAAATTTGTCGAATGATGTATATAATATTATTATCATTCAAATATTTATAAAGTAATAATCTGTAAACAAAATGTAATCTTTAATCCCGAAATCCCTATATATAGCGCTTTAAACCCGCTTTTCAAATACATATTTTTATAGAAATACAATTTTTTTCAATTAAATCTGTTGACGTATTTTGTAAATATTGTTATGATGAAATTACATTAGATTTGTCGAATAATGACGAAAATGATAGATAATTAGATTCTTATAATATTACAATTTTTCTATTTGAGAGGGGTATTTTTCTTATGAAATCTACTGGTATTGTACGTAAAGTTGACGAGCTAGGCCGCGTGGTTATTCCTATCGAGCTTCGCAGAACATTAGGAATTGCTGAGAAAGATGCTTTAGAAATCTATGTGGATGACGAAAAAATCATCTTAAAGAAATACAAGCCAAACATGACTTGCCAAGTTACTGGCGAAGTTTCTGATAACAACCTTACACTTGCAGATGGCAAAATCATCTTGAGCCGTGAAGGTGCAGAAAAAATCATCGAAGAGATCCAAAACAGCTTAACAGCAAAATAAAAAAAGAGGTCGCGACTGCGACCTCTTTTTTTTGTTACTCTTCCACATGAAACGCCTGATAAACTTCCCGTTTTGGGAGGTCCCTATCTTTTGCGACTTGTTTGATCGCGTCCTTGGATGATTGGTTGCCTTCCTTCATATAATGTTCCACGTGTTCCTGTAGGGAGAAGGATAGCCACCATGCTTCCCCTTCATCTGTGATTTCTTCTGCATTGCCCTCGAGAATCAGGCAGCATTCCCCTTTTACAGCCTGGTCACCCAGCAATGCGATCACTTCGGAAATCCTTCCACGGGTGAACTCCTCAAACTTCTTCGTCAGTTCCCTGCTTACAACAATCTTCCTGTCCCCTAGGACCTCAAGCATTGCTGATAGTGTATCCTTCAGACGGTGTGGAGATTCGTAAAGGATAATGGTATCCTGCAAACGCAGAAGTTTTTCCAGCTCCTTTTTCTTCTCCTTTTTATGCCTGTCGAGAAAGCCGTAAAAGTAGAACGGCTGAGCTACCAGTCCGGATGCGATCAGCGCGGTCAGCGCAGCATTTGCCCCTGGCATCGGAACGACATACAAGCGTTCTTCCAACGCCTCGACCACAATTTCATATCCAGGATCTGAGATGGAGGGCATCCCTGCATCACTGACAAGCGCCACATCCTTGCCTTCTTTCAAGAGTTCGATGATTTTCTTGCCGCTCTGCTGCTTATTATGCTCGTGATAGCTGATCAGCGGGGTGGCTATCTCAAAATAATTGCACAGCTTCTTCGTTTGCCTTGTATCCTCTGCTGCTATGAAGTCAACTTCCTTCAACATCCTAAGGGAGCGAAAGGTGATATCCTCCAAATTCCCGATCGGGGTCGGCACAAGATAAAGCCGCCCTTCCTGATATTTATCTGAAAAACTGTTCTGTTGCCAAATATCCATCTTTCCATCCCTCATTTAGTTACTTTTCTTTTTTGCCATTTTTTCGCCGGTTCCATGCTTTATTCATTTTCGCCATAGAGCATATATCGCACCTCCGGGGAGTACTCCCCTTTTTCGTCATATACAATCAGCGGCGGAAGTATTTTCATATCAGGGTTGCCATCCTTTATTCCTTCGATTAACAGCGTATTGGCGGGTTTATCGACCCTCGAATGTACAAACTGGATGCGCTTTGGCTCCAGGCGGTACTTCCTCATTAACGTCACAATATCCAAAAACCTTCCCGGACGGTGGACAAAAGCAACCTTGCCCCCTTGTTTGACCATTTGACTGCTCACCCTAACTACATCCTCCAGCGTACAATGGATTTCATGACGGGCAATCGCATAATGGATATTCGCATTGATCTTCTCTTCCTTTTCCGGTACAAGAAAATATGGCGGGTTGCACGTCACTACATCAAACTTCCCATGCCCAAGAATTGCCGGGATATTTTTGATGTCCTGATGCAGCACTTTTAACCGGTCTTCCAGCTTGTTATAGGCAAAGCTCCTTTGTGCCATGTTTGCAAGCCGTTCTTGGATTTCCACTCCCGTAATGGTTCCCTTGGTCCTTGTGCTCAATAATAATGGGATGATTCCGTTTCCTGTGCAAAGGTCAAGGATTGCGCCCTTTTGAATAGGCACATATGCAAATCGCGCCAGAAGGACTGCATCCAAGGAAAAGGAAAACACCGAAGGACTCTGTATAATTCGTAAATTCTCTGCCAATAAGTAATCTAAACGCTCATCTTCTACAAGCTGTACCATTTCTCCATAACCCTTTCTTTCCTATCTTAACCTTTATTATAACCTAGACTTCTTTTTAAATAGAAAAAAGTCGCCACGCATTGTAGGAGGCGACTTTACTTTTTATTAAGGAAGGACAGGCAAAACAGGCAATCGCCTTCTTTTCGGGGACTCCCAAAATGGAGATTGCAGATATGAAACCCCTCTTGATACAACCGTGCAAGGTTATCATATCCTTCTCCCACATCGTTCTGCTTGTTCTGCTCCTTATGCTCGTTCTGTTTCTTTTTTGTCTTCTTCTGCGTAACGGACTCATTTGACATTTGTTCCAGACGGTTCCGCAAATGGCCGTTCTCGACGAGGACACTGTTGTTTTCTTCGATAATAAGGGCAAGGTGTTCTTTCAATTCTCCGAGCTGTTTATATAAATGTCCGATCTGTTCTTCCATATTGCTTACAGAATCAAAAATCTCTTTCTTGTCCAAATTCTCCACCTCTTAATCTGTGGCTTGTGATGAAACGGCTCCCTCTTGTAGTAGTTCATCCAGCGTGTATTCTACCACTCGTTCTTTTCCTGCCAACTCCACTTGCAACACGCGTTCCAGGATATTTAACCCTACTACACGGCCAGAACCGCTTGGAGTTTGGATCACCTCGTCCAAATCAGGCAATTGCTCTTTTGCAGACTCATATTCGTCATTTTCATATTTCAGACAGCACATGAGGCGTCCGCATAGACCTGAGATCTTGGAAGGGTTTAAAGACAAGTTTTGATCCTTTGCCATTTTGATGGACACAGGTTCAAAGTCCCCCAGGAAGGTAGAACAGCATAGCATGCGTCCACATGGCCCGATTCCGCCAAGAAGCTTGGCCTCATCACGTACCCCGATCTGACGCAGCTCGATCCGTGTCCGGAAGATGGAAGCCAGATCTTTTACCAGCTCGCGGAAATCCACTCGGCCATCTGCTGTAAAATAGAAGATGATCTTATTGCGGTCGAACGTGTATTCCACATCGACCAGCTTCATATCCAATCCATGATCGGTCACCTTCGTGAAGCATACATCGAACGCTTCCTGGGCAGCTTTTTTGTTTTCGTCCACTATGAGACGATCCTTTTGATCCGCAATGCGCAGCACCTTTTTCAATGGAAGGACAACATCATTTTCATCCACTTTTTTCTTACCGATAACCGCTTTACCGAATTCCACACCGCGTACTGTTTCGACAATGACATATTCATTATCAGTTATATCAAGCCCATTTGGGTCAAAATAATATATTTTCCCTGCTTTTTTGAATCGTACTCCTACAACTTCATACAAACTAATATCCCTCCTGCAAGTTTAAAGCTAATCTTTCCATGAGAAGGTGCGGATTTACATTCGATGCTAGCCGAGACTTACTTTGTAAAATATAGGATAAATGCTCAGTCACACGTTGCTGGGTCGTCTGGAGTGCAAACTTTTCAATCTGCTCCTTCTCATCCGCAAATACGAACTCTTCCCTTTTGTCCACTTGAGCATATAACATATCTTTATAAATAAATAGCATTAAATCTAAACCTATCTCCAATTGCTTTCTATCTTGAAAATGAGGCATCCACTTTTCTTGAATGAACAACAACGCCTGCTGCTGTCTCGTGAATAACGCTTCATACAATTTTATCACTAAATTTCTAGCAAGCGCAAACCAATCATCTCGACATAATTCTACCGCTTCCTCTAAACTGTTCGTCAAATGGGAAGCAGTCCTTGCCAATGGTAGGGAAAAACCCTCTTCCACAAGCTTATCTACCATCCTGGTGGAGGTTAATGCCCGAAATGACAAGGGCTGGCAGCGTGAAATGATGGTGTTCAGCATTTGATGGACATTTTCCGTCAGCAAAAATGCGAAGGTTTCCTGGTTTGGCTCCTCTAAAAATTTCAACAGACTATTCGCTGCATTGGTCGTCATCTTATCTGCATGCTCAATAATGTATATTTTTCTTTTAGACTCCAAACCTGTTTTCGTAAACTCTTCCTGCAGAAACTGTATCTGCTGCTTTTTGATCGAGTTCCCATCCGGCTCAAGCACATGCACATCCGGATGATTCCGTGAATCTATCCGCTTACAATTTGAACATCCCTGACATGGGTCCACCCCATTACGGTCCTTGCATAACAGGCTTTTTGCAAAAAGATAGCTGACGTCTTTTTTACCTGTACCCTTCATCCCGTCAAGCAAATAAGCATGGGCAATCCGGTTCCTTTGCAGGCTATTGGTTACGATTCTTGCAACGGTAGGTTGGTAGTCCAAGTCTGACCAACTTTTTATCACATTTATCACTCACTTACTTACATATATAAATTGATGAGCAGGCCCTTGATTTCTCCGATACTGCCCAAAATATTTATTCTTGTTTTTTCTTGATCCATTACATCCTCGGTCAGGCTGATCAACGCCTCATCCACCTGTTTCACAATCTGCAGATGTCTGGATTGCCCTTCATTGGTCCAGTGATGGGACTGATGAAGCTCCATCCCGAACCCCACCGCTTCTTCCATGAACCGCTTGACGAGTGTCTTATATTTTGCAAGATCCTGAAATGTCCTGGAGTTACCCAATCTATTTCCGACAATATCTATATCTCTCATGAGGATATTCAGCTGTTCCGATTGCAGCTTGGAGGAATGCTTTTGCATGATTTCCCCGAAACCCGACCGGGAAGCTGCGTCCCCTTTTACATCCATTCTGCCTTTATCCAAATTCGTTCGAAGCTCAGACGAAATTTTCAAATGAAAACGTCCCTTTCACATAGAATGCCTGAAAAGATTTCTTATAAAAAACAGCCCAGATCAAGCCGCCAAAAAAACTAAAACTGGTGAAATTGCTCTACCGGTAACACAAAGACCGTGGCCCCACCGACTTCCACCTCAACAGGATAAGGAACATAGGAATCTGCATTTCCTCCCATCGGAGAAACCGGGGCAACCAGCTGTTGACGATGCTGGCAATTCTCTTTGATGATATCCATCGCTTTCTGAACGCGAACGTCCTCCGTACCAATCATGAATGTGGTATTACCGGATTTCAGGAACCCTCCTGTACTGGCAAGCTTGGTCGCGCGAAAATTATTTTCCACAAGTGCATTCATGAGCTTATTGCTATCTTTATCCTGTACAACAGCCATTATCATTTTCATCTTTTTGTTACCTCCTTTATTTTACCATTAATATGACGTATCTTCATTACTTCATTATTGGAAATTCTCAATATCCCTGTTTCTTCAAATATCCAGTAAGTTCACCTTTCACCTGCGCATACACAGAATCAAAGTCCTTCGACGCATCAATCATCAGAAAACGTTCCCGATACTTTTTAATCACTTGATCATAGCCCTCTTTTACACGATGGTGAAAATCCATTTCTTCCTGATCCAAACGGTTTATTTCTCGTTTATTATTCGCTGCAATTCTCTTAAGTCCTTCTTCAGGCTCGATATCGAAGTAAATTGTCAGGGAAGGCATCTGCTTTTCTGTCGCAAACTCGTTGATGCTTAACACTTCCTCGACGCCAATTCCGCGTGCATGCCCCTGATATGCCAATGAACTGTCTATAAAGCGGTCGCATAAAACGATTTTATTTTCCTTCATGGCGGGCAGCACCCTTTCCACCAGATGTTGTCGTCTTGCAGCTGCGTAAAGAAGAGCCTCTGTCCTCGCATCCATTTCCGTATTATCACAATCCAGAATGACACCCCTGATCTGCTCGGCAATCTTGATGCCCCCAGGCTCGCGTGTTAAAAGAACAGGAAATCCCTCCTCGGCCATCTCTCTCGCCAACTTCTGGATAATCGATGTCTTCCCTGCGCCTTCTGGTCCTTCAAACGTAATAAATAATCCACTCACTAGCCTGTTACTCCTTTACTTCCTTATATATAGAAATATAATTACTTTTCATTCTCTCATTTCCCTGAAATCTTGCGCCGAGCCTCGTAAGCTCGCCTAGGTACTCCACAACTTCCTCCGTCACCCTTTCCCCCTTCAAAAGTACAGGGATCCCTGGTGGGTAGGGAACAACAGATTCTGCCGCAACCCTTCCGATCGCGTCCTCCAGTTTGCACTCCATACTGGGAAGCTCTTGTTGCTGATCAAGTTGGATCGCAAGCTGACTGATTTTCTTCGGGAAAAGGGGAACACCCCCTTGTCTGGTGTATCTCCTGTCAGTTGTACCACCGGCGTTCTCTTGCAAAGCTCGTTCTATTCTCTCTATCATATCATGTTTTGCGTCCATAACCGCTAATGGCAAAACAATTAATACATTCCAAGCATCTGCAAGCTCAGAAAACACGCCTTCTCTTTCCAAATCCCGCTGCAATTCGAAGCCGCTCCGGCCACTCGTCGACCTTATCACGACCTTCAATGGGTCCACTGCTATACTTTTATTCTCAGGGACTACCACTCTTATGCCATCCAGCATGTCCAGTTCTCTTCTGATCTTTGCAGTCTCTTTTGCAATGGCATCTATCTCCTCTTTACTTAAAGCAGCGATATAGCTTCTTGCCAGATCCAACGATGCCATTATCGGATAGGAAGGACTGCTTGATTGAAGCATCCTTAAATAGTATGCGATCCTCTCACGGCTCACGAGGCTCCCCTTGATATGTAAAAAAGAACCCATCGTCATGGCAGGCAATGTCTTATGTGCAGAATGGACCACAACATCCGCTCCAAGCTCCAATGCCGAGACAGGGAATGGCGATCCTAGCACAAAATGGGCGCCATGTGCTTCATCAACCAAAACTGGGATTCCTGCCTCATGAACCCTTTCGATGATCGCCTTCAGATCAATTGAAAGGCCATAATAATTCGGATTGGTCAAAATGACCGCCTGTACATCCTCTATGGTTTTCAATGCTTCGTCCAATTCATCTAGTTCGACGGAGGTCGAGACTTCCATCATTGGATCATATCCACATGATAAAAATACCGGCTCCGCTCCCGCAAGCTCCAACCCATTCAATACGGATTTATGACAATTACGCTGCACCAGCACCCTGTCTCCCCTAGAACAAACTGACAATATCATGGCAAGATTCCCGACAGTCGAACCATTCACAAGGAAAAAGGAAGCATCCGAGCCATAAAGATCGGATACCAACTCCTGGCCTTCCTTTATCATTTCTTCCGGACTATGCAAATCGTCCAAACCGGAAATTTCCGTAGCATCTATCTTTAAAATATCCCGAAAAAAAGCTTGGCCCTTCTCTGGCAATACCCTTCCATACTTATGTCCAGGCACATGACCCGAAACAGGGTCTGTCTCCCAATGAGCCTTCAATCGAGAATAAATCGGTGTTTTCTGTTGATCCATCTTCTTCATAACCTTCACTCTTTTTCCTTCATTATTATTACCCATTATAGCCGATAGCCGTGCCTTCTCCTACCCTTGCCATCTAAAAGCCTATCCCCATTTCCCCATAAACAAAAATAAAAGCCCCGCGATCAGGACTTTTCTACTCAGGAATAAATTTTCGGAATCGTAATCTTTTTGAGCTGTTTCAGATAAAACCTATACTTCGGATCTTCTGTATCCGTCTGAAGCATATCCTTTTCACAGTCCGTACAGATAAACTCCGTATAAAGATGGATCCCTCTATCTTTCTTCTCTTCACACACAATACACATTTCCCCAACTGATGAATGAATGGACTCCATATCTCTTTCTCCACCTCCATCCACTAGTCTATCCAAAAGCTTCGACTCTATACAAAATTACGAATATCACAGCCTACCAAACTCTTACAATTAGTGTATGTAGCGCCTACTAGTCTGTGTTTGTCTTGAAATAAAAAGAATGGGCTGTTTTTTAAAAAGGGCATTGTCCCCCTCACACCACAGACGGCGGGGCCTGGCCCCTCCATCCACCACCCAACCTCTTTCTCCCCCAAACAAAAAAAGAGGGGCCTGGCACTAATAAGCACCGCCCCCCTCAACAAAAAATACAAAGTCAAAAACCAACACAACACCCCATCCAAACAAACCAACCCAAATCAACACAAAAAAAGACCAGCACCCAAAGCGCTGATCTCTCCTCTAAACTTGCCTGGCAACGTCCTACTCTCACAGGGGGACAGCCCCCAACTACC
>NZ_JAFBED010000016.1 GCF_016908565.1 Sutcliffiella tianshenii | reverse complement strand
TGTACGGCTTGATGTTTTACTTCTCGTGTAAATTTAGTCAACTGAAGTACACCTCCTATTGTTAGATGTGTGTCCAACAAAAGGGGTGCACTTCTAAGCCGAGGAGGCTCCCATCCGTCCCCGCGGAAAGCAAGTGTCCGAAGCGGAAATCAACGGGCATCATTTAATGCTTACATTTTATCTAAATAGCAACAATGAATAGGAAATAGAGAAAATTTAAGAAAGGCAGGAAACCATGAACGGTTTTCTGCCTTTTTTCATTTCCTTACAATCAATAGTACTAAAAAAGCGATGCTTATATAGCCGAATAGCGGATAGAGGTGTTCTATTAGACTGCCATAGCCAATCTGGCTGATTGTATAGATGATTGATACCAATACAACCGTAATGATGAACCGGGGAATATTCAACATGCTTTCCAACTGTCTCTGCAATCCGAAAATATCACTGACAACGGAAGTGAATATTTCACCGTAGATGACAAATACATACATTCCGAAAAAAGAAAGCATACCTAGCTTCACAACCTCTGCCATAGGTATTTCGAAATCTTGGAAATTCGGCAGTGAGGCAATGGAGATATGACAGGTTAGCAAGATGAAGCAAAGAACAAGGCCCCCTATAAAGCCGCCACGCCTAATGACCCATTCGTCATCGACCTCTGTTGCAAGAGGCACAAGGACAGGCTGAGCCATCGCCAGATTGAAGGCGACATAGGTAACAGGGGATATCCACCCCTTCCATGAAGGCTGCTGGGATGCCAAGGTCAGGAAATCAAGGCCATTCTCCATTATCGCGTTTCCTGCAATGAAAAAACTGAATCCGATCATTATTGGAACCACCACAATATTGACGCCAACCAAGCCTTTGACACCCACTAAAACAACACACACAGCCAAACCGACTGTCAGCAATAGTCCGACTTGATAATTCCACCCAAGTTGTTCCTCAAATACAGCTCCTGCACCGGATAGCATCACAGCTCCAACGCAAGTCAAAATGATGAGCATGAAGAGATTGACCACTGTACCTGCGGACACCCCGAACAGATGCTCATTAAACTCTTTATATGAATTCGCTTTTATCCTTTTGGAAACGAGCATCATTTTCGTTCCAAGCCATATGAATAAAAATCCACTGATTAAGATGGAAAAGAAACCTATCCAACCATATTGGGTGAAAAATTGGACAATCTCTTTGCCAGTTGCAAAACCGGCACCAACAATCGTCCCGACATACACCGCACCGATCTGAAAGGCACCAAGCCAACTTCTACTCAACCGCGCCCCCACCCCTAAACTGTTTTTTTGCGTCCTCCAAAATGAAAATGAAAAAACTGCTTGTCACATTATATGAGACAGGCAGTCAGGAAAGAAGCGCTTTTTTTGAGAAGCTATTATTAAACTTGGATGGGCAGTTTCTTTCTTTCATATTTCCCTCTTAATGGGTATATGGTTACATCTGAACTATGTGATAATCCTAAAGGTATATACTCAGCTTCTATTACCCATGCTGTATCATCCAGCTTTTCGATAATCTTAATATCACTTCCAAGCTTTTCTGATTCAAGATACCCGCCAAAAATCACCCATTGCGATAAAGCATCCTGATCAGTAACTGAATCTTTTGCAGCAGGAGGTGCTTTATGTTCATTCTCCAATTGAATGATATCCTCCAGGATTGCACTCGCTGTAGGAAACATGCCAGCCCCTGGCCCCTGCAGCTGCAGAGTCCCCAATAGATCGGTTGCAAGGGAAACACTGTTTTGGACCCCTTCGACCTGATAGAAAGGATGGGAGTCTGGTACAAGGACGGGCTCCACCTTACATTGGATTTCATTATTTGATTTGGAGAGGGTCACCACATGTTTGAATCTCAGATCCGCTTCCTCTGCAATCTTCATATGATTGGGCTGAATGTGTGTGATGCCCTTCCTTTTGACACTTTTAATATTAGGCTTGCCTCCATAAATAAGCTGACTCAATACCATCCCTTTATATAGTGCATCATATCCTTCAATATCATTGGTAGGATCGGATT
The DNA here is from genome assembly GCF_016908565.1 of Sutcliffiella tianshenii. Taxonomy (GTDB): domain Bacteria; phylum Bacillota; class Bacilli; order Bacillales; family Bacillaceae_I; genus Sutcliffiella_A; species Sutcliffiella_A tianshenii. Next base: position 55,386 of record NZ_JAFBED010000016.1, on the reverse strand, counting down.
CTGCATAGCCATTTTCCTTTGCAACCTGAAGCGCCTCGGCAAAGGTGCTGCCCAATTTCCTCATATTCGTCAAAATGAAGTTTGTGGTTCCGTTTAGGATAGCCTCTATGCCAAGAAAATGGTTGACAGATAAAAGTTGGCGGATCGTCTGGATGATGGGGATGCCCCCAGCCACTGTCGCTTCATAGCCCAGCCCTACTCCTTTTTCCAAAGCCAATGCCTGCAGTTCTGTTCCATGAAAAGCAAACATTTCCTTATTTGCCGTTACAACATGACAACCTTTATCGATTGCTTTTTTCAGATAAGAAAATCCAGGTTCCCTTCCTACGATTGCATCAATGACAATATGAAGTTCGGGAAGAGACAGGATATCCTCATAGTTTGTGGTAAGCAGGACATGTTCATCCGGTGCGATGTGTTTATCAATATTTCGGACAAGAATGGCGACAACCTTCACCTCTTTTCCCAATAACCTCTGCAAACGGTCCTGATGTGATTCTATCGTGCGGTATACACCCTTGCCAACTGTTCCATATCCCAAAAGAGCCACATTTATTTTAGACATGAGTCACTTCCCTTCTCTCTTTTTTTTCAAGCAATCGCTTCACTTCGAATCCCCATTTATCAAACTCAACCAAGAACCCATCATGTCCGAACTCTGTTTCGACCTCTACATAACTTGCAGATTTTCCATGGGCTTTCAGTTCCTCCACTGTTTCCCTGATCATACTGGTGGGATAGAGCAAATCCTTTGAAAAACCGATCATGCAGACACTACTTTTTATTTGGCTAAGCGCTTGCCTCCACCCGCCTCGATCCCAGCCAATATCAAACTGGTCCATTGCCTCAAGGAGAGAAAGATAGCAGTTGGCATCAAAACGTCGAGTGAATTTCTCGCCCTGGTATTTCATATAGGAATCCACCTGATATTCCGTGACAGAATCCTCGGTATGTTTCCTCTCCCTGTTAAAACGGTGATTGAATAAACCCGCTGATCGATAGGTTACAAGACCGACCATCCTTGCAATTTCAAGACCATTAAGCATTTCATTTTCTCGATAATTTCCATTGTTCCAAAGTGGATCTGTCATAATGGCTCTTCTTCCAATACAGTTAAAAGCAAGAGCATAGTCAGTAAAATAAGGGGTTACAGCCATTGGGATAAGTATATCCGCATAATCCGGATATAAGATTCCCCATTCTAGCACCTGCATCCCTCCAAGAGAGCCTCCGATGACTGCCTTCGCTTTTTCATACCCAAGCATCCTTAGTGCCAAATACTGAGCATGCACCATATCTCTTACGGTCACTGACGGAAAATCCCTTCCATATCTTTCACCAGTGTCAGGATTCAAGGAAGTTGGGCCAGTAGAGCCATTGCACCCGCCGAGGACATTCATGGTGATGACTTGATAGTCATTTGTATCAATGTAAGATTCGGGGCCAATGAAGGAATGCCACCACCCTTTTTCCGTCTCCGTTCCTTTAGCAAATTGGTTTCCTGTCAGGGCATGACAGACGATGATCAATTCTCCATTCTTATTTCCAACCTGTTCATAGGCTATTTCCACCTTATCCAACACTTCTCCGTTCACAAGCTCCAATCGATCGATCCGTACACTACCTGTAATTGCTTTGAACTCACAATCTGTCAATGTCCTTTCACCCTTTTCATCTCAGACTCGTTCCACTTTCAATGCGGATTTCCCGGTTGCTGTGAAAAGTGCCTGGTCTAAATCCTTTTTCAAATCTTCGATGGATTCAATTCCTACAGATAGACGGATCAGGTCCTCTGTTACACCGGTCTTTTTCAGGTCTTCTCCTGTTAGCTGCTGATGAGTGGTCGACGCTGGATGGATGATCAAGGATTTTGCGTCACCTACATTTGCTACGTGAGACCAGAGCTTGATTGAATCAATGGCTTTTCTGCCAGCTACTCTTCCCCCCTTTATCCCAAAATTGAGAATGGATCCATACCCGTTTCTCAAATACTTTTTCGCGCATGTGTGTGCCGGATGTCCTGGAAGGCTCGGATGGGACACCCACTCTACAGCTGGATGATCTTGCAGGAATCTGGCAAGCTCTGTCGCGTTTTCATTATGCTTTTCCACCCTTAGGTGAAGCGTCTCCAAACCTTGTAGAAGGAGAAAAGCATTTTGGGGACTTAAGCATGCGCCAAAATCACGCAAAAGCTGTACCCGCAGTTTAACGGCATATGCAAGATTACCGAAGGCTTCTGCGTAGCGTATGCCATTATAGCTTTCATCCGGTTCAGTAAAGTCTTGGAATTTAGGGTTATCCCAGTCGAATGTACCGCCATCCACCACAATTCCTCCGATTGTCGTACCATGGCCGCCAATCCATTTGGTTGCCGAATGTACCACAATATCAGCTCCCCATTTTATCGGGTTGCAAAGATATGGAGAGGCAAAAGTATTATCGATAATGAGTGGCAATTCATGGTCATGTGCAACCTTGGCAACACCTTCAACATCTAAAACATGCAAGCTTGGATTACCAATGATTTCGCCGAAAACAGCTTTGGTTTTTGGTGTTATCGCCTTTCTGAAGTTCTCGGGATCCGTTCCATCCACAAAGTTCACTTTTATTCCGTACTTAGGCAATGTTACGGCAAAAAGATTATAGGTTCCGCCATACAAATTGCCTGCTGCGACTATTTCATCACCTGCGTGCGCTATGTTCAAAATGGCAAAGGCTATGGCAGCCATGCCTGAGCTGGTTGCAACTGCAGCCACTCCCCCTTCCAACAGGGCAATTCTTTTTTCCAGCACATCGACTGTCGGATTCCCGATTCTCGTATAGATGTTACCGAATTCATTCAGCGCAAAAAGATTCTGGGCATGCTCTGTATCATTGAACACATAGGATGTTGTTTGATAGATGGGAACCGCCCTGGAACCGGTTGTCGGATCAGGAGTTTGCCCCCCGTGTAACAAAAGCGTTTCTAATTGATAAGCATCATTTGTATTTGTCATTGTCTTACCTCCGTTTTTATAAAAAAATAAAACCCCTTCATAAGAAGAGGTTTTTTTCCTCCTCTTATCTGTCAGGCATGGTCCGCCTGCAGGAATTAGCACCTTTTCAGAAAAAGAAACTTTTCTGATGGTTGCCGGACTTCATAGGGCCTGATCCCTCGGTCACTCTAGATAAGAGATATTCAGTTTTTTTTCAACACGTTAATTCATTAAATGCATGATTGATTTACTATCTACCATATTGAGTAAATAAAAATAATATGACTTAAATTTTTTTCCCCCTTTTGGGAAGATAAAAGCCTCTCCGATAAGAAGAGGCTTCCAAATTAAGGTCCTCTTCTTATCTCCCAGAAAAATTCTGCAGAAATTAGCACCTTTTCAACATCATTGAAGGTTGCCGGGCTTCACAGGGTCTGTCCCTCCACCACTCTTAATAAGAAGTTTAACTATATTATTTTTGTAAGTTTGATACTTTTTGCAATTATAACAACAGCACCAAGTTGAAGTCAACAAACTTTTCTAAATATACCGAATATATTTTTTATAGAGATCATTATTCCAGTTCATAATCATTTAAATGGACAAAGCTGAACCCCTGCTCCAAGAGGGATAGAACTGCCATCTTCACACCATCTGCAGTATCGCTTTCCGGGTGATTCATGTGAAGGATCACAATCGATCCCGAATCTGCCTGTAGCATGGAATCCTTTACCTGGTCAGCGGTAAAAGTGGCCCCTGCATCACCGAGAATATCAAAGTTCACGACTTCCAAACCGAGGTCCTGTGCTATCTTGACTGATACTTCATCGTAATACGCAGTCCCGGAGCGAAAATGCTTAGGAAGCTTTCCTGTTTGCTCCAATATCAATTTCTGATTCCCGATAATTTCGTCCACGATTTCCTCTACTGAACCGGTACTTTCTATGCCCCAGGCGGAACGTGGGACGGTGGATAAAGGACGGTGTTCTGTTCCGTGATTATCGATTGTAAATAACGGATTGTTTGCAAGCTCCAAAAAAGTGGTGGGCTGCGCCTTTATCCATCTGGCATTGACAAAAAGATTCGCTTTGATTTGATTTTCAACAAGAAACCCTATCAGCTCATCATCATATCCGCTGCCGGTTTCTCCCCCGCAAGCATCCAAAGTCAATGCAATGACTTTTTCCTCGGTTTTCATCCTTGTTTTTACGCCTGCAACAAATTCGTGGAATTGAGTGGACTCCCCATAATCACTGCTGTTCAGTACATTGATTCTCCTTTTTTCCAGTTCCTCCAATGCCCCTTCTTTTTGTTGATCTTCCTCGGTCGGTTCTGGCAAGTCCTCCACTATTGTTTCTATTTTTTGAATAGGTTTCTCCTCATTCAGTTTCTCATCCTCTCTTACAGGTTCCTTTGTTGTGCTCACTTCCACACCACAGGCAACCAACAATAAGAAACAGATCAAGAAAACTCCCCCAATGGTTCCCTTCATTTCAACATCCCTTTTCATAAAAAATAACAAAAAAATGACTGAAGCGTTAATCATGGAAAATCCATGCACTTCAGTCAGTGGGTATGTGTATATTCTATGTTGTCGGAATACTTTCTGTAAGTGGATATGTTCTGATTGCTCTTAATGCTACTTCCCCGTCGTTAAAAGGAACGGATTCCGTACCGATCAATTGGTAATTTTCATGCCCTTTTCCGGCTATCAATATAACATCTTCTTCTTTAGCAAGTTCGATGGCCCTGAAAATCGCCTGTTCACGGTCACCGATACATTCAAATCTGTCATGCACTGCACCGGCTGCCATTCCGTTGATGATTTCATCATATGGCTCGTCCAATGGATTATCGGTGGTGAAGATGACGTAATCTGATTTCTCCGTTGCAATCCTTCCCATCTTAGGGCGTTTATCTTTATCCCTGTTGCCACCTGTCCCTATAATGGAAATGATGTTCCCTCTCGAGAACATCTTGATGCTGTCGAGTACTTTCCCGATTGCGTCCTCTGTATGTGCATAATCGATAATGACGTTTCTTTGATCTCCAGTATGCAGGGTTTCCATGCGCCCGCTAGGTGGGGTCACTTCACTCAAATGCTGTAGTATCTTTTCAAATGGCATTCCTTTGTCCCATAGTACACAGATTACGGAAAGTATATTGTATACGTTGAATTCTCCTACAAACGGAACTTCCATTCTGAACTCGCCAAAATCCGTATGGAGGGTAAAAGCAGTTTTGTTTTCAAAAAATTCAAGGTCCGATGCTCTGAAATCGGCATCATTTTTAATACCGTAAGTAATGATCCTTGCGCTTGTCATGCTGATGTAGTCTTTTGTTGCTTCATCATCAATATTGAGAATGGCCGCCTTGTCTTTTCTGAGATCTTGTCCCAGCTGAGAAAAAAGCAGGCCTTTTGCATATTTATAATTTTCCATTGTCCCATGGAAATCCAAATGATCCTGTGTCAGGTTCGTAAAGACACCATTTTGAAATTCCACCCCTGCAAGTCGTCCAAGCAAAAGCCCGTGGGAGGATACTTCCATAACAACATCCGTCACTCCGGCATCTACCATATCCTTCAGCATACGCTGCATGGTGAGGACATCACTGGTTGTGTTTTTACTTTCAAATTTCTCGCCATCAATGTCAATTTCTATCGTACCGCTCAGACCGGTTTTATAGCCTTCATTTCTCATCACTTTATTGATGACGCTTGTCACAGTCGTTTTACCGTTCGTCCCTGTAACTCCGACAATTCTAAGTTTGGTGGAAGGATAGTCAAAGAAAGCATTCGCTAGCTGGGCCAATGCCCTTTCCGTATCTCTCACTTTCACATAGCAGACGTCCTCATGCAGCATTTCAGGCAAGTCCTCCACTACGATCACCTTAGCCCCTTTTTCAATGGCTGAAGGAATATATCGATGGCCATCAACGGTGTATCCTTTTATGCATACAAAGACGGAATCCACTGTAACCTGCCTGGAATCCGAAAAAATATTAGAAATGGAAATCGGGAATTCCCCATAGATTTTTTGTGTTTGCACTTTTGAAAACAAAGAATTTGTATTCATAGGGTCACTTCCTTTTCTGATACTAAATGTTTTATCTAAACGAACTTAACTGCGTTTTATTGTATAGTATCTTCAAATAGTTGGATATGTATTTAACCGAATATTGACAAACATAAAATTTCATCAATATTAAAGTCATTTATACACTATATAACTATCATTCTACAAAAGTAAAGGGAAAAGGGAAAGCAGAATATTGTCAAAAGCGGCCTCATTCTGTAGAAAAAAGCTGCCGAGAAATCGACAGCTTACATCATCACAATACTTTATCGTCTACCTTTTTCAAGTAATTCTTAATTTCGCCTACCACTGATTCGACGCAATCATCTTCAAATGGGGAACGAAGTTGAGCAAACTTGACCAGTTCCGTGAAGGATTTGCTTCCTCCCAGTTTACAGAGCTCCAAGTAGGATTTCCATGCTTGTTCAGGATTCTCCTGGGAAAGCTTCCAATATTGAAGCGCACAGATTTGTGCCAACGTATAGTCAATATAATAGAAAGGAGTACGATAAATATGGCCTTGGCGTTGCCAGAAACCGCCTGACTCCAAGTATTCATTACCGTCATAGTCACGGCCAGGCATATATTTATGTTCTATTTCTCTCCATGCTTTGTTTCTTTCTGCTGGTGTTGCGTCTGGATTTTCATAAACGAAATGCTGGAACTCATCCACCGCGACTCCGTATGGCAGGAAGGAAATGGCACCACTCAAATGGGAGAACTTATACTTTTCCGTATCTTCCTTGAAGAAAAGGTCCATCCACGGCCATGTAAAGAACTCCATGCTCATAGAATGGATTTCACATGCCTCATAGGTAGGCCAGTTATATTCAGGAACATCGAAGTCCCGGCTCATGTATACTTGAAAAGCATGACCCGCTTCATGTGTCAGTACATCAATATCGCCGCTAGTACCGTTAAAATTCGAGAAGATATAAGGTGTTTTATAGGTCGGGATGTAAGTGCAATATCCTCCTGCTTCCTTGCCTTTTTTTGCCACAAGGTCCATCAGGTTCTTGTCGATCATGAATTGGAAGAACTCTTTTGTTTCTTCTGAAAGCTCCTCGTACATCTTGCTTCCATTCTCAATGATCCATTCAGGAGTACCTTTTGGAGTCGCATTGCCGGTTTTGAATTTGAATCCTTCATCATAATATTTCAAATCCTCGACACCGATTCGCGTTTGCTGTCTTTGCATTAGCTTTTCAGTTAACGGGACAATATATTCCTTCACCTGATCACGGAACTTGGCAACCATTTCTGCATCATAATCCGTTCGTGTCATCCTCGCATATCCAAGCTCCACAAAGTTTTTGTAACCAAGCTTTTGAGCAATCTTCGTACGGAGCTTGACCAGAGAATCAAAAATTTCATCAAATTCCGCTTTATTCTCATTAAAGAAGCCGAATTTTGCCTCACTGGCCTTTTTGCGCACTTCTCTGTCAGTGGACTCCGTAAACGGGTCCAACTGTGCAAGCGTCAACTCTTCGCCATTGAAATGGATCTTCGCAGATGCGATCAGCTTGGAGTACTTGGTTGTAAGCTTATTCTCCTGCTGAAGATCCTCTATGATGGAATCATTAAAGGTCTTTAATTCACATTCTGCCAATGAAAAAAGCTGGGTGCCCCATTTTTTTTCAAGCTCGCTGCGGAATGGCGATTTTACAAGTGCTTTATAATATTTTGTATCCAAAGCCTTTGTCAGTGGTTCCACTTCATCCAGGAAATCCTGTTCTTCTTTATAGAATTCATCTGTCGTATCAATGGAATGCCGTATGTACACAAGATTAAAATCCGTGCTTAACTCATTTCTGATATCATTGATCTCCTTGATGGCTTCCTCCTGCTCCTGAACGGAAGTCGCACCCTCAAACCTTTCCAGTGCAGCATTATACCTGCCCTCGACCTCATCCATATTTGGCCTTGTATACGTAAACTCTTCAAATCTCATAATGGACTACCCCTTTTCAAACAATATTCACCTTTAAATATTCTACATAAATCGGCATAATCCTGCCGGGGTCTGGCCCTTTAATATAGTCCTTTAATATTGTCCTTTAATATAGCCCTTTAACATGACCCTTTAATAAAACAAAAAAACTGACCCGCGTCAGTTTTTTTCTGTTTGGGCGGCAAAGTGCCCGAGTTTTTTTATGAGGTCGATTGCTTGTTCTTTTTCCTCTGTTTGAAGTCCTGCAAGCAGGTTGTGTATTTGTTGTTCATGTTGCGGGAATATGTCTTGAAGGAGATTTTTCCCAGCGTCGGTAATCTGAGCGTATGTCACGCGGCGATCTTTCGCACAAGCTTTGCGGGCAAGCAAGCCTTTTCCCTCTAGTTTATCCACTACATAAGTGATGCTTCCGCTTGCCAAAAGGATTTTCCCACCTATCTGCTGCAAAGGCTGATCACCCTTATGATACAGAAGCTCCAACACTGCAAATTCAGTTGGATTCAAGTCAAATCGTTGTATGGACTGATTGGCTTTATCCGTAATTGCCCGATATGCCCTGGAAAGGACAATGAACAATTTTAATGATACATCTAAATCGTTTCTATTTGTCATGATCTTCATTCCTTTTTCAAATATCTTGAATTAAGACCAATGTTATAGTAAACTTCCCCATTCGTCAATCCAACCTGTAAAATATACTTTCGTCTTAAAAATCCCAGTTTATCATCCAGTGATTGGATGTCATTACATTTTAATGAAGAAACTATGCTAAAATGGATTTATCGAAAACAAAATGAATTTGTCTTGAAAGGAACATTGTGATGAATGAAGCATTAACCGGCAGCGTCCTTGCTGCCATGTCTACAGGTATCGGAGCATTGCCGATTCTCTTTCTCAAAAATTCCATTTCACACAGATGGAAGGACATACTTTTAGCTTTCACTGCCGGCATCATGATGGCAGCAGCCACCTTAAGCCTTATACCTGAGGCACTGAATTACGGAGGAATTCTCCCCTTATCGATCGGGCTATTATTGGGTGTCTTTACCTTGACCCTACTTGAAAAATCAATTCCACATATAGATCTCGAGCATAATAGAAAGGGTATCGAGTTTGACCAGAAAGCGATGCTTATCGTAGCAGCCATCACGCTCCACAATATACCGGAGGGGTTATCTGTTGGGGTAAGTTATGCATCGGATGCAAATGACACGGGAAATCTAATAGCTTTTGCAATTGGCTTACAAAATGCTCCTGAGGGTTTTCTTGTTGCACTTTTCCTGATGAATCAAAAAATCAATCGATTTAAAGCATTCCTTGTAGCTACATTAACCGGAGCAGTGGAAATTCCGATGGCCTTGTTGGGCTTTTACCTTACTAGCATCGTCTCCACCTTGGTGCCTTATGGCCTTGCGTTTGCGGCAGGTGCGATGCTCTATATCATCTATAAAGAACTCATTCCTGAGAGCCATGGTGATGGATACGAAACCACCTCCACCTACTCTTTCATCTTTGGCCTATTATTCATGATCTGGCTGATTCAAATCTTTTGACCATTCTTTTTGGAATGGTTTTTTATATGGACTCCTTTTGATAGATCATTTTTTGATACTCATAAATTAGCTTGTCTAAATCCTGGCTGCATTTAATTGTCTGATCACTGATATAGCCCGTTTTATTGGCCAACACAATCATAGAGTCCCTTTTCTCCTTGATGAGAATCAGTAGGTTCTCTACATACCCTTCATACGACAATGTAATTCGCTCCTTTTATCTCTCTGCTCTCCTTTTCGAATTATTACAAAAATTTCTATTAATGTAAATAGAATCGCAATATTAGACAATCTTTTTACAAAGTTTTTTCATCACCCCGCATGAATACACAGGTTTTGTACAAAATGTAGGTAATGATGCATGATATTCGCAAGGATATTAAGAAAAAAGCAAGAATTTTGTCGAATCGCAGAGCGCAGCCAGACTCTGATTCCTTTACAAACCTTATACAGCACCTAAGAAAAGAGTGGTAACATTGAAAAATCTCATCGCTATTTTATCCATTTTCCTAATTTTTTTTGGCAGTATCGTCATCCATGCAGAGGGGGCAGACGAACATGACAATAGGGTAGCCATTGTCATTGATGACTTTGGAAATGATATGAAGGGGACTGAAGAAATCCTGCACCTTCCGGTTAAGTTGACGATTGCAGTGATGCCGTTTCTTTCTACAACAAAAAAGGATGCGGAGCTTGCTCACGAATTGGGACATGAAGTCATTTTACACCTTCCAATGGAACCTCTCAAAGGGAAGAGAAGCTGGCTTGGTCCCGGGGCCATCACAACGGACCTTTCCAATGAAGAAATATCCAAACGTGTCAATGCAGCCATCGACGAGGTTCCCCATGCAGTTGGCATCAATAACCACATGGGGTCGAAAGCCACTGCAGATGAGCGTGTGATGCGCATTATCCTTGGAATATGCAAAGAAAGGCACCTCTACTATCTTGACAGTAAAACATCAAGGAAAAGTGTCGTCTCAAAAATTGCCACAGAACTTTCTGTTCCCTATCTGGAAAATGAATTATTTTTTGATGAGGTCTACACAACCAACCACATCGTAAAGCAGACGAACCAGTTGATCAGAAAAACCGAAGTCGATGATAGCATCATTGCCATCGGACATGTAGGGATTGCCGGAGAAAAGACAGCGAGTGTTCTGAAACAATATATTCCCGCACTCAAGAAAAAAGCGGAACCTGTCACTTTATCGACTATCCTCATTGAAAAAGAATTGATTACAACCCCATATTAAAAAACGAGCAACCTTTCCACATGGGAAAGATGCTCGTTTTTTTGTCTGGGTTATTTCATTACATCAATCTGATCGACATGGGTAACCCGGAACTCTTTTTCTTCAAGCTTTTTCACAATTCTTTTAAGCTTATCTTCCGGCAGTTCCGCAGGCAGATTCACGATGATCCGCCTTAAGTATTTCTCTCCGTTATCGAGTGTCAACATGCCATCGATATTGATGTCCTTCAGCATGGATACAAGATCTTTGATTGCACCTTTATGTTCTATCGTTGCGATGGTCAGGGTATATCCGCCTGTTTTCATCCCAAATGAATCGGCAAGTACATCCATGACGTTGGCATGCGTCAGAATTCCGAGAAATTCATGATCCTCATTAAGGACTGCTATAAATGGCAATCGCTTGATTGTGAAGAACGCCTGGAAAAAAGAGTCCTCCTCAAAAATGAATGCATCTTTATTTTGAATGAGGGACTCAACGGAATCATTTTCAGATCCTTTTCCCTCAAATAGATATTCCAGCAAATGCACTTTATAGACAAGCCCTACAAAGCTTCTCCCATTATCCTTCAGGATGGGGATGCAACGGTAACCTGTCTCTTTAATTTTTTCATATGCACTTTTCACCGAATAATTCGGTTCACAATACTGTACTTCTTGCTTTGGTACAAAATTATAACGTACTTTCATGCACTCACTCCTCCAAAACACTTCTGATTATGTAGATAAAACTACTTTTACATTAGCATATTCCGTTCTGAAGGTAAAGAAAATTCATAATATTAACACATTTATTTCCCGGTATTAACCCTCTTACTTCGCCGCATTTGCAGCGACCTGGACCGCATCCCATACAGTTGCATATGGAGGAGCGTAACTTAGGTCCAGCATTCCGATTTGTTCTGTCGTCAAACCGCATGTAATGGCCGTAGCATAAATATCTATCCGCTTTGCCGCACTCTCATCCTGTCCGAGAATTTGTGCGCCAAGTAATTTCTTTGTCTTTTCTTCATAGACAAGTTTGATGTGAAAAGGCAACGCATTAGGATAATAGGATGCATGGCTATTTGTTTCAACTTTTACCGTTTTGAAATTCAGCCCCTTCTGTTTGGCGGATTTTTCCGTCAGACCAGTCATGGCAGCTGTCCATTCCATCACTTTCACTACGTTTGTGCCAAGTATTCCTTGAAAGGAACTAGAAATGCCAGCCAAATTATCCGCTGCCACTCTACCATGTTTATTGGCTGTCGTCCCCAAGGCGATATTTACAGGTTTTTGCAATAGAAGATGGTTGCTTGTGGCACAGTCCCCTGCAGCGTAGATGGAGGGAATGCTTGTTTGCTGTTGTTTGTCGACAATGATGGCACCATTGTCCAACATCTCGAGCCCAATATCTTGAACAAACTCCGTGTTAGGTTTGTTCCCGATGTTCACGATGACTGCATCCGCCTCATACTCTCCTTTATCCGTGATTACGCTGGTTACCCGGCCATTTTCAATATGAAGCTTTTGGACCTCTTCTCCAGTCAGTATATTCACTCTTTCCTTTAGGGAATTCTCCAAGATCTCAGCCATATCCTGATCATAGTTTGGAAGAATGTGTGGCTGCAGTTCGATGACCGTCACTTCTTTCTGTAACTCCTTCATCGTCTCGACCAGTTCCATTCCGATATACCCACCGCCGATTATCGCTATCCTCTTCACATTTTCCCTTTCCTGAAAATATTCTTTCATTTTCATTCCATCGCTTAGGGTTTTTAATGTAAAGACATTCTCTGCCTCCTTTGGTACAAAAGGAGGCACGATTGGTTTTGAACCGGTAGCTATCAGCAGTTTATCATAGTTGATTTCCTCCGTCCCCCCGGTTCTGAGATTTTGGACAAGCACCATTTTCTGCTCATGATTCACTTTCTTTACTTCATGCTGGGTATTCACCTTGATATCCCGCTTCTCGAAATCCTCGACAGTACGTGCCAACAGATCCTTGTGCGACTTTGTTACCCCAGATATGTAATATGGCAGTCCGCAAGCTCCATATGAAATATGTTCATCTTTTTCAAAAACGGTAATTTTCACATCTTCCCTTAATCGTCTAAGCTTGGAAGCTGCACTCATGCCTCCCGCTATCCCACCGATTATCACTATATGCTCCATAAAATACCCTCCTAAATGCAACAGTTCACCACTTCCCATTATATTCCCTCTTATTGGGGTGATTACTCATAAAAAAGAGGCAAAAGAGTGAATATCTTGCCACTCTTTTGCCTCTGATTATTTAGTTATTCACCTGTTCTGTCTGAGACTCGTAAATCGGGATCCATCCTTCGGTTGTGACGAAAATCCGTACTGCTACGACTTTTCTGTCCTCCATGAGGGTAAAATAATGACGGACATTCGGCGGCACGGATATCAGGTCACCAGGCTCCAGTTCCACATCGAAAAAGTTACCGTCCCTGCCTTGAATGACAAAGATTCCATGCCCGCTTACAATATAGCGGACCTCATCATCTGTATGATGGTGCTCTTTATTGAAATTCTGCAGCAGCTGTTCCAGATTTGGAGTCGTATCGGATAAGGAGATGACATCCTGTGCCCTGTAACCGCGTCGTGCAGAAATGTCGGCTATCTCACTTTGATATACAGCTAGTATCTCCTCTTTATTTTCATCTGTCAGTGCAAAATTCTCCTGAAGATGATCAGGCAGCTTGGAAGTATCCCATTTTTCATAGATTACTTCATTTTCTGTCAAAAAGGACTCCACTTCTTCCTGCACACTGATTCTTTCGTTTGTTTGATGAACTCTGATTTCAGCCATTCTCTTTTCCTCCTCAAGGTTTATTTTTATTGGACCTGCAAGCTTACTATATTACTGTTTTTCACGCTTAGTAGTTTTAGATGATAGGAAAACAGGAATTCCCAAGCTTCCAATTGTTTTTTCGCTTCAAACGCATTTTTTCCCCAGACAGTGATTCCGTGATTTTGGATCAGCACAGCACCGCTGTCTCCATATACATGCTTTGCAAACTCCCTTGCAAGCTTTGGAATGTCAGCATGATTTCTCATGATCGGAATACTGACAGAGGCATCCTCTTCCCAAACTCCCAAGGCTTTAATGATTTCCTGCCCTGTAAAAACTATTTCCTTCTGATCGGCATAAAGTTCCGAAATGACATTATTATCGACCGTATGAACATGAAGGGAGCAACCTGCATTTGTCTTTCCATACACTTCCACATGCAAGAGTGTCTCCGCGGAAGGCTTCAGGTGTGTCCTTTCCACCGCTTCCCCAGCATCATTGACAAGCAGGAAATCTTCTTGAGTCCGTTTCCGCTTGTCTTTACCACTCGCTGAAACAAAAAAAGTCAATGGGTCATCCGTTACTTTGATCGAAAGATTTCCACTTGTGCCAAAAAACCAATCTCGGCCAGCCAATTCATCCTTCACATCTGCAAGCTCATTCCATCTCAAGATTTGGATACTCATGATGGCACCTCCTGGTTTTTCAAAATCCTTATCACATCGAAGAAGTCTTCGAATGCTTCATAGGTTATGGATTCCTGTTCACATTTTTCAACCAGGAAATCCCTTGCGATTACCTTATCTGCCATTTTCGCTGCCTGCAGATCTGTAATGGAATCACCTATCACAATCTTATACGTCTCTTTGTCTGCAAGTTTACGAATAACAGATGGTTTGCAGCACCCGCATTCGTTTTGGCACTCTTCATCACAGGAGTGAGGCCAGTTGATCTTGATGCTTTCTTCGGAAAAATCAGATTCATTACAGTAAATCCGGGCATCGGGCACTATTCCTCTGAGCATGGGTTTCACAAAAAAGTCTATTCCCCCGGACACAATATAGAGAGGGATTTGCTGATTATCGGTGTATTCCACGAATTCTCGAAACCCTTTTCTGATCACGGCATTTTCTAAAATGTAAGTACTGATTTCTTCCTTTTGGCTAGAAGGAAGCAAGGAAAACATTTTCCCCACTCCTTCCCTGATGGAAATCTCCTGTGAAAGAACTCTATCCTTCAGTTCATTCCACTCAGACGGGGCATATTTCTTCATGATGGCGATAATGTTGTCACTGTCAGTTACTGTCCCGTCAAAATCACAAAATATCATGGGCCGTCCTGAACTCATTTTGCATCCTCCAAACTGCCCCATTGTTCAATTGCAAGTTTCAGTTCGGGGTTCCATTCAGCTTGTTCGCTCAATGATTTCCCAAGCCTCACTCCATCCACTGCCTGTCTAAAAGCCTTACCGCCGCCTATGGCACCTGATGCGTGTCCATGAATCCCACCACCTGCATTAATCACAGAATCCAAACCGAAATCCTGGTAGAGCTGAGGAACAAGGCCTGGATGGATTCCAGCTGATGGAACCGGCAGGGAGGCTTTCATTCCTTCTTCCACCCTGGTCAAGCTATCTCTGATTCCCAGTGCTTCCTTCTTTGGCAAGGCAACACTGCCATAGGGGGAAGGAAAGAGGGAAAAATCTGCTCCTGCATAACGGACTAGTTTTCCAAGAAGCAAATCGTTTGAGATACCATAAAACTCAGAAGGAGTAGTGGCTCCACTTACAGCAGGGTGTGCCATGATCGGTATCTTGATGCTTTCATCCTCAGCAAGACTTTGCAGAATATCCAACCCGTAAGCGAAAACATTGAACAGTAGGATGTCCGCCCCAAGATCCACCGCCCGCTTCGCCTTTTCCCTCAGTTCAAACGTCCGGCCTGTCAGATTGACAGCATATCGGGCACGGTGACCAGTATTCTCGTAAACTTCCTCCAAAACCCTCTTTCCTACTGCAATCCTCTTTTCAAATGGAGTTAGCGGATTTTCAAATAGTATTTCATCATCCTTGATAAAATCGACTCCCCCGAGCGCCTGCTCCCTTAGCTGATTTTCAAGGAATGCGAGGTCCCTTCCGATGACTCCTTTAAAAATGCTCATGACATATGGGCGATTTGTTACCCCCGTCAGTTCCCTTATACCTTCCACACCGAATTTTGGTCCAGGGAACAAGCTTTTCAATTCACTGCTAAACTCCAAATCTATCAGCTTGATTTCACCGTCAAGGGAGAGTTTCCCGAACACAGTTGTCAAAATTGCAGGCAGGTCATTGCTGAAGTTCAAGCTTGGGTAAGCTATCTGGATGATTCCTCTCGTAATGGAGCTACCGAAATAGCTGTTCACCTTCTCGGATTGTTCAAGTTCCTGGACATGAACCACCCTGCCCTTATGTTTTTTCAACTGCTCCTGATCCAACAGTGGTAAATCGGTCCATGATCCCACTGTCAAACCAAGGGCGATACCCTCCGCTTTTTTTTCCAAGTTGCCTTTTTTATCATGCACCAGGTATGTTGCGATAATTTCACTCATTCCTTGTCATCCTCTCAAACATGTGAAATGGTATATCAATACAAAAAACCCCTTCTACAAGAAGAGGTTAGGCATGCTAACATCCTCTTATCTCCCAGCATATAGCTGCAAGAATTAGCACCGTGCTTATAGACATAAGTCGGTTGCCGGGTATCATCGGGCTAGTCCCTCCACCTGCTCTTGATAAGAAAACGCAATATATAAATTTTATTTAACGTTAAAATAAAGGAAATCTAACAGGAATTATGACATCCTTCCGGCCAGTTGTCAACAAACTATTCAGAAAATATCCAGTTTTTGAATTCTTCGCACCGCTTCCTTCAGACGTTCTGTACTTGTCAGCAGCCCTACACGGACATATCCTTCACCATGGGATCCGAATCCCACCCCCGGCGCAACTACCACATGAGCTTCACTTAGCAGTTTATCGGCAAATTCAGTGGATGTATATTTTTGTGGAACCTTTAACCAGGCAAAAAAAGAGCCTTTAGGCGCAGATACTTCCCAGCCGATTTCCCGAAGTCCTGAAATGAGGACTTCCCTTCTTTCAGAATATAGCTCCACCAGATCATCCACGCATTTTTGCGATTCCAACAGTGCATCAGCCGCAGCTTCCTGAACGGCTCCAAAGATACTCACATACATATGGTCCTGCAAAAGATTGACCGCCTCGATGACACTGGGGTTGCCGACAGCAAATCCTACACGCCAACCGGCCATATTATACGTCTTCGATAGCGTATAAATCTCGATTCCAACCTCTTTCGCTCCAGGGGTCTGTAGAAAGCTTATCGGCTTTTTCCCTTCAAAACCTATGGCACCGTATGCGAAATCATGCACAACGCAAATATCGTGCTTTTCCGCCAGTTCTACTGTCTCTTTAAAAAATTCCGGGGTTGCAACTGCTCCAGTGGGATTATTGGGATAGTTCAAGAACATCAGCTTTGCCTTGTCCAAAACACTTTCATCTATGGCTTCATAATTTGGTAAAAAATGATATACTTCTTCTAATGGCATATATTCCATCTCTGCTTTTGCAAGGGCTACCCCTGACCAGTAATCGGGATACCCCGGGTCTGGTACAAGAACCGTATCCCCTTCATTCAACAAGCATTGGGGAATCTCAACCAGTCCAGCTTTACCGCCGAACAGGACCGCCACTTCTGTTTTCGGATCGATCGTTACGTTGTATTCCCTTTTATAAAATGCCGCAATTGCCTCTTTAAAAAAGTCGTTGCCTCTGAATGGTGAATATTTATGATGAACGGGATTCTCCACAGCTTTTTGCAAAGAACGGACAATATGTTCAGGAGTCGGCTGATCAGGATTACCCTGACCAAGATTAATGACGTCATGACCTTCGGCTACTACCTTTCCGACCTTCTGCACCAGCGAGGCAAAGAATTGGGTCGGCAGCCGATCCAATAGTTCAGATTTTTGGAAATGTTTCATTTTGCTCACCTACTTAAAAAATTCTTGAAATCCTAGTCACAAATCATATATTGTTAAAATCAACTTGTAAAGTAATATTTTCAAATATTAAAAATAATTTATCGTCTAAAAGGGGGCCACAACATGAAATGGAAGATTGCATGCATCCAGTTTGATATCGCCTTCGGTAACCCCGAAGCCAACATAGAAAAGGTGTGCGAGCTAGTAAAAGAAGCCGGGAAAGATAACCCGGACATTATCGTCCTGCCTGAACTCTGGTCCACAGGCTATGATTTGGGGAGACTTGATAAGATTGCCGACTCTGGCGGTTTTGTTACGACCAAGTTCCTGAAATCACTCGCAAAGGAGCAAAATGCCCATATTGTCGGGGGGTCCATTGCTAAAAAGACCAATCGCGGAATTTACAACACCATGCTTACAGTCAACAAAGACGGAGAAGTTGCAGGGGAATACAGCAAGCTGCATCTTTTCCGCCTGATGGATGAGCATCATTTCCTGCAGCCAGGAAAAACGGACGGAATGTTCAAGCTGGACGGTGAGAATTGCGCTGGCTTCATCTGTTATGATATCAGATTCCCGGAATGGATCCGCGCGCATACCACAAAGAATGCCAAAGCAATATTTGTGGTTGCAGAGTGGCCTTTGGCGAGAGTCGAGCATTGGAGAACATTATTGATAGCCCGGGCAATTGAAAATCAATGCTATGTGATTGCGTGCAACCGATCTGGCTCGGATCCCAAAAATGAATTTGCCGGCCATTCGATGATTATCGATCCTTGGGGGGAAATCCTTGCTGAAGCAGGAAATGGCGCTGAAACAATCACTGCCACCATCGACTTGGCTAAGGTGGATGAGGTAAGGAAGCAGATTCCTATATTCGAGGATAGAAGACCGCAATACTATTAAAATATCGGTTTTTGGCTCCACCTTTTTGTTGAGGGTGGAGTTTTTTTACCCATAAATCCCAAAACAAAAAGGACCCCAACAAGTTGGGATCCTTTTCTATTTGGCTAGCATTATTTTGTAACGTTAGCAGCTTGAGGTCCACGAGCACCTTCAACGATTTCGAAAGAAACTTCTTGACCTTCTTCTAAAGTTTTGAAGCCTTCGCCTTGGATAGCGGAGAAGTGTACGAATACATCGTCTTGACCTTCAACTTCGATAAAACCGAAACCTTTTTCTGCATTGAACCATTTTACTTTACCTTGTAACATGTTTGTTCCTCCTTGTGGTTTACCCACGTAAATAATATTACTATTCTTGCTCTACATTCCACTTCAAGACGAAAACTTGTTTCTGACTATCCATCATGACGAACAAAAATAATAGTTTAATAATAACAGGTGATAAAATTTTTTTCAAGGTTTTATCCAAAGAATTCATACTATTCTAGTTGTTAGACCTCCGTTTTCTCGTGGCAAAAGTCTCCTTCAAAGATACAACAAAATCATAAGCTTCCAAAAAAATCATTGACAATCTTCTTTTCTACTTGGTATTATTTTCAACAAGTGATAATTTTCCAACAATTCAATACATTCGTGAGATATTTCTCACGATCTCTTATCAAGAGCAGGTGGAGGGATTTGGCCCGATGAAACCCAGCAACCGACTGTAATACTGTCGCGAGACGGGGCGTTAACTTTTAACGCCGGAACCTTGAGTTCCACAAGGCACGGTGCTAATTCCAGCAGAAATCATTTCTGGCAGATAAGAGGGGAGAAGAACAAATCTTCAAGCCTCTTTCTTATGGAAAGGGGCTTTTATTTATTCACCGCCCCTCCAATGACACTTTATACACTGGGGGAATAAACATGACAATTGCACTAAAAGAAGGCTATGAGCCGTTAACGGAAGCTACCGCTGTTCAATTAATCAAGGATTTGGGATACTTCGATGCCCACTCCTCTCTCCGATGCAAGGAAATCGGGGACGGTAACCTGAACCTTGTGTTTCACATATTGGATGAGAACGATAAAGGGATCATCATCAAACAGGCATTGCCTTATGCCAAGGTTGTAGGCGAAAGCTGGCCTTTAACCTTGCACCGGGCAACCATAGAGGGAAATTATCTTAAGAACGCGATTCCATTGGTTCAGGAGCTTGTTCCGCAAGTCCAGCATACCGATGAAGCCAAGGCATTGACCATCATGGAGGACCTTTCGCATCTGGATATTGTGAGAACAGGATTCATTTCCGGAAAAGATTACCCTATTTTATCCCAGCATATCGGAGAGTATTTGGCTAAAACATTGTTTTTCACTTCCGATTTCGGGTGTAATCAACAAGTCAAAAAAGGACTGCAGCAAGCGTTCAGCAACCCTGAGCTCTGTAAGATAACAGAAGATCTTGTTTTCACAGATCCATTTCATGTGAGCGAAACCAATGATTTTGAACCTGAACTGATCGGGACGGTCGAAACTCTTTGGGAGGATGATTCACTGAAACTAGAAGTTGCAAAGTTAAAATATAAATTCCTGACATGTGGAGAAGCCTTGCTTCATGGAGATCTTCACACAGGCAGTATTTTTGCAAATGAAACAACAACCAAAGTGATTGATCCCGAATTCGCCTTCTTCGGGCCAGTCGGATTTGATATCGGGCAATTTTTTGCAAACCTGTTATTCCAGGCCATTACCCGTTCTGACGAAAAGAAAGATATCATCCTTTTCCATCTTCATCAGGTGTGGGATACATTCATACAGACATTCACTGAGCTTTGGCAAACTGCAAGCGTGGAGCCTTTTACGAAAACAGAGGGTTATCTTGAGCATGTACTAGAAGGTTTTTTCCATGATTCAATCGGCTTTGCCGGTTGCGAACTGATCAGGCGCACAATCGGTCTGGCTCATGTTGCGGACTTGGATGGCATTGAGGATTCTTCAAGAAGGTTGGCATGTAAAGAGGTTGCGATCAAACTCGGGCGTGAACTGATATTGCAACGTTCATCCATCAGCCGTACAAATGAGATTGTACATCTATTAGAGAAAGTAAAAAGAGGAGCATAAATCACCATGACTACCCTGACAAACATACCGCTTTCCGTCGAATGGAAAGATACCCATATACGATTACTCGATCAGCAAAAACTGCCGCAGGAAACAATTTTTCTGGAATTGCGGACCATCCAGGATGTATTCGATGCGATTGTTACATTAAAAGTAAGAGGTGCCCCGGCTATCGGCATCGCGGCAGCATATGGCCTTGCCCTTTCCGCCCAAGGGTACGAGACTTCCAATATTTCTGAATTCCGGGTGCTGCTGAAAAACGACAGTGATTACCTTGCAAGCTCTAGACCGACTGCCGTCAATCTATTCTGGGCACTTGAGCGGCTTCTCTCTGCTTCAGAAAGAGCCTGTTCCGTGAATGAAGCAAAAACGATCCTAGTTCACGAAGCAATCAATATCCAGATGGAAGATGAAGCAACATGCAGGGATATAGGCGAGCATGCACTAGGCCTCTTCCAAAAAGGGAATAAAGTTCTTACCATCTGTAATGCCGGATCCATTGCAACGGCTAGATACGGAACAGCCCTTTCACCTTTCTACCTTGCAAAAGAAAGGAACTTCCCATTAAGTGTCTATGCATGCGAAACACGACCGGTTCTGCAGGGAGCAAGACTGACGGCATGGGAGCTGCAACAGGCCGGTGTGGATGTTACGCTGATTACGGATAGTATGGCTGCTCACACCATCCAATCGAAAGGAATCGACGCAATCATTGTTGGTGCAGACAGAATTACCGCAAACGGTGACACTGCCAACAAAATCGGGACATTCGGACTTGCTATACTGGCAAGGGCTTTTCAGATCCCTTTCTATGTTGCAGCCCCTCTTTCTACTTTTGACCTGTCGAAGGATACCGGAAGCGAAATCACAATCGAGGAAAGAGACCCCGAAGAAGTCACAAGTATCGGTGGAAGAAAGGTTGCCCCAGAAGGTATATCCGTCTTCAATCCTGCATTTGATGTAACACCCAATGATTTCATTACTGCCATCATTACAGAAAAAGGCGTCATAAAGGGTGATTATCTATCAAAAATCAAAGAGTTGTTTATCTGAAATGAATTAGGACATGGCGCAATTCCCTGCGCCATGTCCTTTATTTTGCCCACATCTCTTTAGGATTCAATTCATAGATTCCATTTTCTCGATACATGAAATGGTTGATGATGAACTCCCGTCTGATTGTTGCGTAATCTTCATGGAACTTCTTGATATGTTCGTTTATCTCTTTTTCTGTATATTTTTTCCCTATTACCAGATCCTTGATGATATGTTCAAAAATGATCAACTTCTTTTT
Source organism: Sutcliffiella tianshenii (assembly GCF_016908565.1). Classification (GTDB taxonomy): domain Bacteria; phylum Bacillota; class Bacilli; order Bacillales; family Bacillaceae_I; genus Sutcliffiella_A; species Sutcliffiella_A tianshenii. The sequence goes on along the minus strand of NZ_JAFBED010000016.1, from coordinate 33,438 downwards.
TCTCTGTGCCGGAATTGTTTTCAACAAACCATTAGGCAATAAGAAATTTTGTAGTATTTGAGTTTTTTCATTATCCTTTTCCATGGTCTCCACCTCACTTCTCCCCCTGTTCAGTACATGAAACAGTGCCTCCGAATGCTGTTTCAGTGATTTTTCATTCAGAAAATAATAAATTGTATTCTTGTCCCTTCTTTCATATACGGCACTAACTTCCTTCAGTTTTGCAATGTGATGGGAAATGGTTGGTGCTTTGACACCCAACCTTTCTGCCAGCACTTGTCCACTTAAAGGTTGTTCGGCAGCCAGCAATACGAGAAGTTTAATTCTAGTTTGATCCCCCATCACCTTATGAAAACTGACCAATTTATCTAATTGCAGAGGAAACACCCTTTCAGTTTGATATGCATCTAATTAGATAATAATCAAACTAACTGATGATTTCAACCTTTTTTTGTCATTTTCTTTAAAATTGTTTCTTTTTCCTCTTCACTGATTATTTGAAGTTTCGTTAAAACATTGGTGTAAAATAAAATTTTATTACTTTTCCCCATTTTGTTTCACTCCTTCTTTTTTGCGCCGGTGCAACTTTTTTAGTGTTAGTAAATTATATGATTTAAAACGGAATTTGATACAGGTCATATAAAAGATTGTACAAAAAAATACGATAGGGGATTACCTACCGTACATTTCTTTCTATAACAATTAAATTTTATCTCTTCAGGCTTGCCTGCATCAGCTTTTAAAGGCTTGGGTGATTGGAAGGTTGATATGGAACGTGGTCCCCTTACCCAATTCACTTTCCACTTCTATGGTACCATTATGCTCTTCCACGATTTTATAGCTTACCATAAGGCCCAGGCCCGTTCCCCTTTCCTTTGTCGTGTAGAAAGGTTCCCCTAGTTTCTTTATCTTGTCCCCTGGTATGCCCAGTCCCTCATCCTTAATGGAGATCAGCATATTCCTGTTTTCCAATTGCTTCATATTGACTGTGACCGTCCCGCCCTTCGGCATCACTTCTATCGCATTTTTTAGAATATTGATAAATACCTGCTTCAACTGATTCGGCTCACAATAGACGTCTGGAAGCTGATCTTCATAGTGGCTTGCAAACTGGACATTTTCAAGTGCAGCCTGCGCACTTAATAGATCCAGCGTCTCCTGCATGATTTTGACTACGCTCTTTTGCTGATAGGAAATGGCCTGCGGTTTGGCAAGGACCAAAAATTCAGTAATGATCGACTCTATCCGTTTTAATTCGGATGTTATGACATCAAAGTACATGGCATATTGGCCATCTTCCATACTATTTTGCAATAGCTGGATAAACCCCTTCAATGCTGTCATCGGATTCCTTATTTCATGTGCGATTCCTGCAGCGAGCTCCCCAACCACTGTCAGTGTATCCGATTTGCGCAGCTGGTCCTCCATTTCACGCTTCTCCGTAATATTCCGGAATATCGTCATATGAAGACCTTCCACTACATTCTTTTTCGCCGAAAACTCGAATATTTGAGGTCCTTTCCCATAATCATGACAAAGTTCTCCACTCAATTGTTCATTCTCTTCACACTGATTCCATAGATGCTTCATTTCTTCTATACGTTCCATTGGAATATACTGCTTCAGGCATTGTGCCATCAGCTCTTCCCGTGAGAGTTCAAAGATCTTGCTTGCGTTTGGATTTGCATCAATGATCGTGCATGTATCATCCCAAAGTATGATCCCATCCATTGCGTTATTGAAAATCTTGCGGAATTTCTGTTCACTTTCCCGAAGATCTTTTTCCATCTTCCTTCGCTCACTGACATTCCTGAAAATGATCATATTATATCCATCTATGATTCCCTTGTTGGCGGTAAATTCCAAAAGCTTCTTTTGTCCATTCGGCATATGGAATTCCAGCTCTTCACGGATCTCGCCCTTTTTGTTGAACTCTTTAATGATGGTAGGCACTTTGCTTGTCCCTTTTTGGACAAACTGCTGCAGCTTCGATTTCTCCAGTTCTTCAAGAGGCAGTTCGAAAGCCCTGCTGGCAGCGGGGTTTGCACGCATAATATTCCCGAAGTTGTCCACTAGTACGATGGCATCCAATGCATGCTGGAACATTTCACGGAAGCGTTCTTCGCTTTTTTGAAGCTGCAGCTCCATATTCCGCTTTTCGGTTACATCGCGCATAATCGCCAAATAATAGTCATCATATATGTTTGCGGTGATGGTGACCTCAAATCTCTTTCTTTCCCCATTATGAAGCAGGACAGGGAGTTCACCTCTTACCCGCCCATATTTATCCAGCAAAAGCCAGATTTTCTCCACTTTATACCTCACTTCGTCTTCTACAAAATCATCCAGCTTTGCCTGTAGCAGATCCAATTTAGACATGGCAAAATTGGAACAAAAAGCAGGGTTCACATCAATGAAGAAACCCTCTTTATCAAATACGACGATGCCATCGACCGCTCTGTTGAAAACATCATGATACATCTGTTTACTTTTGTTCGTTTCATTTTCCATATTTTTTTTGGAGGTGACGTCTCTGATGATACAGATATCCAGTCCACTTTCATCAGGATTTCGCACAGCTGAATATTCCACAAATTTTACATTTCCATTATCCAGACGAAGTATCAATTCATTTTCTGTTTCGCCTAATCTATCTAATTGCGCCTCTTGATAATTCACTTCCTCTTTTGACATCAGGTCAAGGAATTCATAAAGGTTCCTTTGAAGCAAATGGTCTTTGGAAAGCTCAAACAGCTCACATGCTTTATTATTGACTTGAAAAAATTCAAGGTTTTTATTAAATAATATGATTGCGTCATTGGCGTGCTCAAAAGTAAGTTGTAAAAACATATTCTGCTTCTCCATGGTACGGAGTTTCTGCTGTAGCTCTTCCACTTTTGCTTCCAACTTTTTGGTTTCTTCCTTCACCATGTGTTGGATCATCACTCTTCCCCCATAAAAAAAGTTTTTTATTCTCTCTCCTTACAACTTCTACGCTTATCGTGAAATTCCTTTTCTTCGACACCCAAAGCAATAAAAAAGTCATTTCAGAAATATATTTGTAATATTACGAGTATTTTTGTAGATAATGGTAGGTAGTTAATGGAAGTGGTGGCATTATTAATCTGATGGAGATCCATACTGAATTCGTTACCCTGCAAGACTAATTATGATAAGATATATTAGTTATAGTTAATTTTTGAAACATGATTATTTTACTAGGAGTTTGATGGATTTAAGATGAAAATTATTGCGACAACCTTAAATGCGAAGTATATCCATACGAATCTTGCCATTCGCTATTTGAAAGCATATGCCGAACCTGAATATAAAGTGGACCTTGTTGAGTATACGATCAAGGATCCCGTCATGAACATCGTTTCAGACCTCATTCAGAAGAAGCCTGATGTTATAGGCTTCAGCTGTTATATCTGGAATATAGAAGAGACCATAAAAGTCATGAGTATGTTAAAAAAGGTAAATCCAGAACTCATCATCGTTCTTGGAGGGCCAGAGGTCACCTATGATGTTTCTTACTGGCTGGACCGCCTGTGTGATGTGGATTTCATCGTGATAGGCGAAGGGGAAATTACGTTCAAACAACTTTTGGAGCAATTAGATGGGGACAAAGACTTTTCTTCCATCAGCGGCCTTGCATATCGCAAAGACAAGGAAAAGAAAATATCTCCACAGCGCAACAAAGTAGATCTAAAGGAACTTCCTTCCCCATATCGCTTTGCGGAAGATTTATCACAGCTTGCAAAACGCGTCACTTATTTTGAAACAAGCCGCGGCTGTCCTTTCAGCTGTCAATTCTGCTTATCGTCCATCGAAGTGGGGGTTCGCTATTTTGACCGGGAAAAAGTAAAGGATGATATCCGATTTTTAATGGAAAACGGGGCAAAAACAATTAAATTTGTCGATCGTACCTTTAATATCAGCCGCAGCTATGCGATGGAGATGTTCCGTTTTCTAATTGACGAGCATAAGCCCGGCACGGTATTCCAATTTGAAATAACAGCAGATATCATGCGTCCTGAGGTTATTCAATTTTTAAACGATGAAGCCCCTGCAGGTTTGTTCCGTTTTGAAATCGGGGTACAATCCACAAACGATGCAACAAATGAGCTCGTGATGCGTAAACAGAATTTCGCTAAGCTATCAAGGACTGTGACGATGGTCAAGGAAGGCGGAAAGATTGACCAGCATCTTGACTTGATAGCGGGCCTGCCTGAAGAGAACTACGATAGCTTCAAAAATACGTTCAATGATGTATTTGCGCTCAGACCTGAGGAATTGCAGCTTGGCTTTTTGAAGATGCTACGAGGAACAGGGCTCCGAATCCGTGCCAAGGAGCATGATTATATCTATATGGATCATGCTCCTTATGAAATCCTCGGCAATAACATATTGAGCTTTGATGATATCATCAGGATCAAACAGGTGGAGGATGTTTTGGAGAAGTTTTGGAATGACCATAGGATGGATACGACCGTGGAGCATTTGGTGACGAATGTCTTCCCGACTCCTTTTGACTTTTTCCAGGACTTTGGCTCATTTTGGGATAAGCAAGGCTGGGCAAGAATCGGCCATCAGCTGGAAGATCTATACAAACGCCTATATGCCTTCCTTGAGGAATCAGACCCTAAATCGCTTAATGTAGTAGAAAGTCTAATGAAATATGACTACCTTCTTCATCAGAAATTCAAACCACGTAAGCCTTGGTGGCAGGACAAGCTGTCAAAGCAGGATCGTTCTTCATTATATCAACATCTCCTGCAGTCACCAGAAGCATTGGGGGAAAAATTCTCTGCCATGAAGCTTAACGAAAAAGAATTGTACAAACACACCATGCTTGAATCTGTTTCCTTCGATCTTTCACACTATCTGAAGACAGGTGAAATCATGGAGGCGGAAAGCTACCTGCTTGTATATTTCAATCAGTCGACTAATAGGACGGAAGTGTTTCCAATTCCGGAATCAACAATAAAAAATGCTAGCTGATGCTAGCATTTTTTATTGTTATTTTTATTTTTAGACTCGATGGCACCCTCAAATGCTTTCGCCGCATTCGGATCGCCTAACTCAGGTCCGAATTCCTCTTTCAATCTGTTTTCAGGAATCGCATGGTCCTTTTTATGGGCCTGCTTCTGCTTTTTCTGTTTTGCACCTTTGTCCATAATTATTTATCCTCCTTAACTGCCCTGTCTTCCCTTTTTCGAGTTGCGATTTGCTCCACGAATCATATCCTCTGATTGATATTCTGCTGAAAACTCTGTGTCAGGCAGACTTTCCTTCGGTGTTTTATTATTATTTTTAGCCGCATCATGTGCCACTTTTCGTTTTGCCATACTCTTCACCCCCTTGAATTAAGTTTATCTTGCCCGTTTCCGTTCTTTTCATAAGCGATTAATACAATCTCTTCCCCAAGTTGCTCCCTCATTTGGTTTTCAAGTTCTGTAATGGCCAAAAGTTTTTCTTCTGGAATGTCTGCAAAGCCATATTCCTTATTCATCATAATCAGCTCCTTATCATTTCTTACATACTTATTTATTTTATAGAAATGCTAAAACTATACCCGTTCGGAGGTGAAAATTGGTGAAGAAGAAAAATAAAGACCTTGAAAACCCGTTTATCGAGGAGACCATGCCGCATCAAATAAATTCTCCATCATTTAAAGGATCCGGCATTAAAATGCAGCCTCCTTTTGTGAATGAGCATGGTGTCGTAATCGGGGATAGCCTTTATAATTCCGAAGAATCCCCATTGAACAATTGGAGCGATGAAGTGGACCCTTCTGTCATGGCAGGAGACGAATGGGTGCATCCGACTAATGATATTGGATGGAATTCAAGCGAGAACCGCGACCTAGTGGAGAAGGCTAAGAAGCCACAAGGTGTACCCTTTACACATCCAGATAAGGATGTTAGTTACGGAAGAGACTAAAATCAAAAAGCAGCGAGAGCATAAACTCTTGCTGCTTTTCTCTTTTTCATTCAGCATTTATCAGGAGGAGTTTCCTCTCCTTTTGGAGGATCGATTCCCTTGAAGGAAATCAGCAGGGCTGCGGCACATGTACCTGCAAGGACATAGAACATCATATTGTCCGATCTTTTTATTAATAATGCGACGATCGGCGGCCCCAATGCCACGCCGATAAATCTCATCGAGCTATAAATGGATGTTATCGTCCCTCTCTCCTCTTTTTCAATCCCTTCGGTGATGAGTGCATCAAGACTCGGCAATGCCACCCCTATTCCGATGCCGCCAATAAGGAAAAGTCCCATTGTAACCCATACATTCGAAAAGAAGCTATTGGCAAATACAGCCCCGCCAAGCACCCCAATGCTGATGACGATGAGCCATTTCATCAGTACTTTATTTTTCTCGATTTTCTTTCCTGTGAGAAAAGAGGCAATGCATAGGGATGCCAATGGAACTGCCAGGAAAAGTCCCTTTTTGATTCCATCGATCTGATGCTTTTTCTCTAGCAGATCGGATAAATAAAATAAAACCCCGAATAGGACAAACATCAATACGCAACCAATAAAGAAAATGGCTAATAGCCATTTGCAGTCCTTTTTAAAGATTGCTTTCACAGCTTGAAGAAATTCTTTAAATGGCAGTGGCTCTTCTTCTTTCTTTGGAGATTTGACTAGAAAAATCATTAGTAGAATGGAAACCAGACAAAAGATCGGTATAGAAAAAAAGGGCAGGAACCATACGAATCCGGCCAATACTGCACCTAAAATCGGACTTAAAACTTTTCCGAGAGTATTCGAGGTTTCGATTATCCCTAGGTTTTTGCTTACTTCAGTGTCACTTTTGAACATATCACCGACAAGCGGCATGACAATCGGCGCTGCCCCCGCAGCTCCGACCCCCTGCAAGGTCCGACCCAAAAGTATTATCCAATAAGGGTCATCCATCTTCCAGCCTGCCCAGCCGGAAATGACCCCTCCGATTGCCGTAATGATCAAACTTGGGATGATGACAGCTTTTCTTCCCAATCGATCAGACAAGTATCCTGCAATAGGAATTAAAATAATCGCAACAATAGAATACACCGTGATAATCATACTTACCTGAAAAGAAGAAATCTTAAGCTTCTTCTCAATAGTAGGCAAAACAGGAATCAACATCGAATTACCAAGAGTCATGACCAATGGAATCGATGCCAGCGAAGCAATTGCCCATTTTTTCTCATGTTCCATCTCGCGTACCTACCTTAAATTATTTCATCCCTCTTAATATGAATCCAAAAGTCAAAAAATATTACTCTTAGGGGCCAGACCCCGGCAGGAATTTCCTCCATGACGTCGAAAAGCCAGCCACTCTTTTTTCGAGTGGCTGGCCTTAACCGTTTATGATCGTATAGTTATCCTATGATTACCCTTTCTACTGGGTAATGGTATTTAGGCGGTTTTTGCCTGCTTTCGAGGATGAATAGGAATGTAAGCAGCCCTACTCTTCCGATGAACATGAGACACATGATGACACATTTTCCGATTGTGGACAGGTCTGGGGTTATGCCCATGGAAAGCCCGGTTGTTCCGAAGGCTGAGCACACCTCGAATAGGATTTGTATCATGGTGAACGGCTCTGTGATAGTCAATATGATCACGGCTGAAGAGCAGATAAATATTGCCAGCAGTAAAACTACGAGCGATTTGATCAGATCCTCCTCATGGATTTCCCGGCGGAATAGCTTAATGCTTTTATTGCCCCGTGCAAAATGGTACAGAAACAGGATATTCAGCGCAAAGGTGGTTGTTCTTATACCACCCCCCACTGAACTTGGCGAGGCACCGATGAACATCAGTCCGCTCATGATCAGCAAGGTAGGAAGCGTAAATTCGCTCACATCCATCGTTGCGAGCCCACCGCTCCTGGTTGTAACCGATTGAAACAGGGCATAAAAAAAGGATTCATGCCAGGACATATCTTTAAAGAAGCGGCTGAATTCCAATAAAAGAATGGCAACTGTCCCAAAGGTGATCAAGCAGGCAAATGTGATTGTGGTGATTTTTGTAAAAAGGGAAAATCTGAATCGCCCACCCTTATGTGTGATAAATTCTTTGACTTCCACCAGAACGGGAAAACCGATCGCACCGGTAATGATTAGAATCATGGTGATGAATTGAACAAAGTAATCTTTTGCAAAAGGCACCAATGATTCTCCCGTGATATCAAAACCTCCGTTTGTCGTCGCACTGACAGATGCAAAAAAACCATGCAGATAGGCTTCTTGCCATGTTGGATAATAGGATAAGAAGTAAGTACCCAATGTCAATGCCCCTATGATCTCAATGGTAAGGATGAGAATCAGGATTTGTTTTATCATCTTCACAATTCCAGACAGGTTAGATTGATTTTGGTCGATCATCATCAATCTTCTTTCTTTCAATCCGATCTTCCTGCCCAGGAGCAGCCAGATGAACGTCCCGACAGCCATTACGCCGACTCCGCCAAACTGCAGAACAAAAGCCAAAATGATGATGCCCGGTACTGTAAAGGTATCGACTATACTTACAGTTGTAAGTCCAGTTACACTGACAGCGCTGACTGCAGTGAATAAGGCATTGATGAATGACCAGTCCGCCCCCTCCTGTCTGGCCACCGGCAAGCTAAGCAGGGATACAGCGACCACTACCGCAACTAAATAGAAAGTAAAGATCAACTGTGCTGGTGAAAAATGATGAATTTTATTACTGAATGCATTTTTAATTTTTATCATATGAACCCTTTCAATTTGAAACTGTTTTCTGTTCGTTTATTTTATGTACGATATGATTATGTAAAAGTTTCATAATCCTCATTATATTACATGTTTTGACTGATACTTACTAGTATTGATAGTTTCTTTTTCCTCATACTAACTATACAACTTTTCCTACAAAAGTTGTATATAAAAAAGGAGTGATTACCATGGCAAGAAGCAGCAACAAGTTATTGGTTCCTGGAATCGAACAGGCTTTAGATCAAATTAAATATGAAATCGCTCAAGAGTTTGGTGTAACTCTTGGTTCCGATACAGTATCCCGTTCCAACGGATCTGTAGGTGGAGAAATCACCAAGCGTCTAGTAGCTCAAGCACAATCTCAACTTAAAGGAAAATAGTTAAATATAATGGCAAGTCCCAGAGCTATCGGCACTGGGACTTATTTTTTTTGTAAAGGAGAGGCATGGAGAAAACAAGAAGAAAGACCCCTGTATTCAGGAGCCTTTCTGCATTTAAAATAGTATGATGGCATTAGTAAGAATCAGTGTCGTTCTTTTTCACTGTCATGATGATCTTGCTTGTTTTGACCACGGTCATTTTTTCTGTCTTCCTTATGTTGGTGCCGCTCTTCTTTTCTTTCCTCGCGTCTTTCTTCACGTTCTTGCTTTCGTTCTTCCCTTTGTTCCCGTTTATCTTCCTTCACCTGTTCACGGTATTCTTTTTTCTCTTCTTTACCAATGTTACGATCTTCTTTTCTTTGATCTTTTGTTTCTTCATGCAGATGTTTCCGCTCTTGTTTTCCTTCAGCATCTTTCGTGTCTGTGTTCGGTACTTCAAGAGTGTGTCCCGGCTTTTCAGGCTCTGTGTTCACCTTTAATTGTTCTGCCTCGACTTTGCTTGGTGCAATTTGCAGTTCTTCTGCTGCCTTTGAAGTATCTTCAGAATCGACCAATTCCGTTTTGCGCTCGTTTTGAACATATGTACCAGGTGAAACTCCATGTTTAATTGCTTCATCACGCTTTTCACTAGTAGTCTCGATGGTAGTGATACTGACATTTTCCACTTGGATATTTTTTGAAAATGAAGATAACTCATTTTGCATTTTCTTTTTCCACACCAAATTTTCACCGTCTGCCAAAACGGAGGCAATGATTATTTCCCCACCGGACTTTAAATACCCTTTTTGACGGATCAAATCCATGATATCAGAAGAGACTTTACTAAGATCTTCATTTTTCCAATCTCCCAAGAGTGGTAACAACAGCTTTGCCTCATCATTAAAGGCATCAATGGAAACAACCTGCATATTCTTATTTAGACCCAACTCCATGCTTGGATTTACATCCAAAGAAACGTACGCGTAAACTTGATTGTTTACGTATTTTGGATAGAAGGAGATAAATAATACAGCGGCAGTAAGCATTGTTATAATAGCCCACTTCATCTTGAAAAGTGCAGCCAATCTCTTCTTTTCCGCTGCCCCCTTATGCAAAGGAAAAAAAATGATTTCTTCCCCGATATCCACTTGCCCCTTTTGTTTTCTGGACTTCAAAAACTCTCCATCCGGGGTGAGCATTGTGACATAGTCGTCATGAACTTCGAGCACAATCCCTTTTTTCACTCAAAACCGCCCCTTTTAAATAATCTTTCAAATATATATAATCCCCCGATAATATAATGGATACCGCGATAATGTATTTACGGTTGCGCTCTATGGTTTTTCTGCTTACATCAACCAAGCCTTCAAGGTGTTTCATCGGCAGCATCTTCTTCTCAAAAAGATGCTTCTTCAACTCCTGATTCTGTACCAATGTATGTGCAACCTCTATAGCATTTTGGCGGGCATCCGCATGCTTTGGTGAACATTCCAGCAGATCTGAAAAGGTTAGTCCAAAATCTTTAAGGACCGTCTGATAGAAAAGAATTTCTTCTTTTCGCTGCTCCTGATCGATTTGTTTCTGGAACTCTTCTACCGATAATGTCGCTTCGATCTTATTTGAAGCATAATCATCCTGATCGACATCCTGCTCCGACATTGTGACCGTTAAATTTTTGCTTTCTTTTCTTATATAATCGATCACCCTGCGTTTGATGATCAATTCTGCAAAGGATAAAAGGGAGCTTCCCTTGTCCTTTGAGTATTTTTCGATGGCTTCATTAAAAGCAATCAATCCGATGCTGAATTCATCGTCTGTCTCATTTATATATCTCTTGCAGACGGAGGATACAGCCTTTGCGATGAATGGTTTATATTTATTGATTAATTGGTTTTGTAATTGGAAATTGCCAGCTTGAATCTCAAGCACTTCATCCTCGAGGGACTTGGTGCGTCGCTTGCCGATTTTAAAAAGTAGGCTCAGCACTGGCCTCACCTCTCTCCCTGCTTAAGGAACCATGAAAAGGATTATCCAAGATTCGTTTTATAAGCAAATATTAAGAAGGAGGCTTTTTCATTATCTTGAAAAAGACACCTTTCTATATATAAAGGTGACGTTTTCTCTAGAAAATGTCAATGTAAAAACCTGTTAAGACATTCTTCATGCAAGAAAGTTGCATGAACCCTTTTTGATATTTCCTTTCCCTTTCTTATGTAATGACCCTAAACCAGGATGATATTGCCAATCTGAACCATGAAAGTTACTATTTCTGCTTTATTCCTCCTTTTACATTTTATGAAAGCTGTTTCACTCTCAACAAATGTTACGTGAATGTTTCAATTTTTGCGGGGGAGAAACAAAAAATAATTTTATAATACTTCGAATTACCCAACCCTCCTGTGTCAAATTGTTTACTTAATTACAAAAAATAAGAAGCCAACCCTGACATTAAGGCTAACTTCCTTCCTGATTTAGCTAATCTGAACATGCTTCAACTCATCACTTTTATGCTGATTATAATACTTCACCATACAATCGGCCGTTTCCTTGAACGATGGACAATGAATATTGGTGTCTGATAGAATCCCTTTTGCCTCCGGACACTCAAAACTGCCCTTCCAGGTGAAGTAGTCCAACGCCTGTCGTTCGACCTTCAACCACTTTCTTGCTGTCGGCACCCGCAGAAATGATTTTGCAAGGGAAAGAGGAATCGACCCTTTAGGAGCCTTTTGAAGCAGGATCTCAGTTGCAATACTATAAGCTTCCCTAATGGAGATCGGTGAAGGATTCGTCAAGTGCAAAGTTTTGCCCTCAGCCTTTTCCGAATATGCAAGATGACACGTACCTTTTACAATATAATCGATTGGGACAACGTTAAACTCTGCTTCCCCTTTTCCCAGGTGTGGAATGAACGGAAGGAACTTAAGCGCGTCAAGGAAATTCAGCATAAAATATGGTCCATCAAACTTATTGGTTTCCCCTGTCTGGCTGTGGCCCTTCACGATCCCCGGACGGATGATTGTGGTTGGGATCACTCGTTTTTCATCCTCGACCAAAACTTCCGCTAAATATTTGGTATGCTCATAATGATTTTTAAACCCTGAAGAATGCATAAGTTCATGTTCATAGATCTTTCCTTCTCTTAATCCGGCTACATATGCTGTACTGAAGTAGATAAATCTTTTCAGATTGGTCAGTTTTTTGAGCAAATCAAGCACCTGTTTTGTACCATTGACATTTACCTGATAGGCGATTTCCTTTTTTACGGCCAAATCGTATACCGCCGCCAAATGGAATACAAAGTGAACTTCCTGCTTTAAAATGGCCAGGTCTTCATCCTTGATCATCAGATCGGGCTGGGTGATATCTCCTTCGATGAGGGTGAAGCTTATATTCGGATATTGTTGTTCAAGCTTTTGGATGACTGTGATTGCCTGGTTTTTCATTGTTGGAAGCACCAATAAAAACAACTTTTTCAGCCTATTTTCTTCTTTAAGCACTTCCTTCACCAATTCCTGACAGATAAACCCGGGAAAGCCCGTAAAAAAATAACCGCTCATACTTTACCCCCTACCAAAATTTGATATACTCTTCTCTTTTTTTCAGGATAAACTAACAGGAAGCACAAATAAAGTGCTTTTATCTAAATTTTCCAAACTTTTAAAATACACTCGAAAAGTAAGGTGAAATCATGCATACAATGTGGAAGGGCTCTATTAGCTTCGGACTTGTCAATATCCCCATTAAGATGTATTCTGCAACCGAAGATAAGGACATCAAGCTAAGGACCCTGCATAAAGAGTGCAATAGCCCAATTAAATATGAAAAGGTCTGTCCCAATTGCGAAAAGGAAGTGGATACAAACGACCTTGTTAAAGGATATGAATATGTAAAAGGGAAATATGTCATTTTGGATGACGAAGAGCTGAAGCAATTGAAAGAGGAACACGAGGATAAAAGCGTGAAAATCATCGACTTTGTCAAGCTTGAGGATATTGATCCCATCTATTTTAACCGCTCCTACTTCCTGGGACCCGGAGAAAATGGCAGCAAGGCCTATTCCCTCCTCCGAGAGGCACTGGAAGATTCCAAAAAGATCGGGGTGGCAGAAATAACGATCCGCTCCAAACAGCAGCTTGCGATTGTCCGGGTATACCAAAACTGCCTGGTCATGGAAACTGTTCATTATCCGGATGAAGTAAGAAATGTTGCGGAAGTACCAAGTGTTCCGGAAAAGGCGGACGTGAACGAACAGGAATTGAAGACGGCCATCATGTTGATTGACCAGTTGACCACTGAATTCGATCCCGAAAAATATCATGATGACTATCGTGAAGCGGTCTTGGCATTGATTGAGGAAAAGGTCAACAACCAGGATGGGACTGCAACTCCAAAAAATGTGGAGGGCAAGACCAATGTCGTGGACCTTATGAGTGCCCTTCAGGCGAGTATAGAGCGTACAAAGGATCAGGAATTGAAACCCGCAAAAGAAAAATCAAAAGCAAAGAACCCCCCCGAGCCCAAAAGCGAGAAGGAAAAAGGAAAGCCCAAAAAGCGTACCACACGAAAGAAAGCGACCAGCTAAAAAAGCTGGTCGCTTTGCTTTTGACTGACAAGCCACTCTGCTGCATTCAGCAAGGAGGGAAAATAATTATCCGCCATGCCCGCGTTATCACCGATGAATAAGGTTTTAGTCCCTGCTGCCCTTCCTGCCTCTATATCGACTTCCCTGTCCCCTATCATATAGGACTGTTTCAAATTGATACTATGCCTTTTAGCCAAATCCATGATCATCTTCGGACCGGGCTTTCTGCACAGGCATCCTTCATGTGGTTTATGAATGCAAGCAGACACCTCCACAATTTCTCCACCTGCTGCACTGATTTCTTTTAACATGTGGGAATGGATCTCCTCGAGCATTTGATTCTTCATATAGCCAAGCCCCACTCCCCCCTGGTTGGTAACGACAAATAGCTTGAATCCTCCCTCTGTCAATATCCGCATTCCTTCCAAAGCCCCGGGAAGAAAGTGAAAATCACCAGGCTCATTTACAAATTTGACCCGTTTGGAGAGTACTTCATTGATTACGCCATCCCTGTCGAGAAAGACTCCTTGATACAAAACATCACCTTCTTGACATAGTTTTAATTTTTCTAATGCAAAATAATGTAAACATGACAATCTGAAAGGATTTCTATGATGATAAAACCAATGCTATTAAATTTACACCGCAATCCTCCTATCGGGGAGGATTGGGTGTATGAAGTCAAATACGACGGGTTTCGATGTGTTGCATCTCTTGATAAGGACACCATTTCATTACAGAGCAGAAATGGAAAGACTTTGAACCATCAGTTTCCTGAAGTGGTGAACTTCATGGGCTCCCTGCTTGAAAAAGAGGATATCAAGCAAAAGCTCCCATTAATATTCGATGGGGAAATTGCCATTCTTTCCTCTCCCATGAAAGCGGACTTTGCTGCCATCCAGAAGCGGGGCAGAACCAAAAAAACAGAAAAAGTTGAAGCACTTTCTCAATCCAACCCGGCAACATATCTCGTCTTTGATATTTTGCAGGTGGGTAACGAGACGCTTTACGATACCCCGCTTTTCGAAAGAAAGGAAATCCTAAAAGAGCTTTTTTCAACCCTGCAGCTGCCATTATCTCCAAGTAAAGATATCCCCTTCCCTCTACAATATGTCCCTTTTCATAAAAAAGCAGACACCCTTTGGGATGAAATAAAACTGGAGAATGGGGAAGGCATGATTGCCAAGAAGATCAGGAGTACTTACCGTCAAGGCAAGAGATCCGATGATTGGATCAAAATAAAAAACTATAAGGTCATCACTTGTTTCATAACTTCTTTTCAAAAAGAAAATGGTTTCTTTCATGTGGGACTTTATAAAAATTCAAGCATAGTTCCGATCGGCCTCTTTTCACACGGAATGAATCAGGATGAGCGCCAGGCACTCTTATCAGTAATCAAAGCGAACAGCTATAAAGAAGATAGTCAATTCATCCACGTAGAGCCTGGCATTTGTTTAGATCTATTCTACCTTGAACTTTATCAGTCACAGCTGCGTCATCCCGAATTCCACCGTTTCAGGTTTGACGTACAAGTGAAGGATTGCACGTTTGATAAGCTCCAAAAATCGGATATCAACCTCCCTAAGTCGGTTGGCATCACAAACCCTGAGAAACCCCTTTGGAAGGATGAATCTGTTACAAAGTTGGATTTTCTACATTATTTAAAGGAAGTTGCACCATACATCCTTCCGTTTTTGAAAAATCGACTTCTTACCACTATCCGGTTTCCGCATGGAATGTTTGGTGAGAGTTTCTATCAAAAAAACTGTCCGGACTATGCCCCTTCCTTTGTTGAAACAACCCTTGAGGATGGCATCAGATATATAGTATGCAACAATCTCGAAACCCTTCTTTGGCTTGGAAATCAACTGGCGATTGAATTTCATATTCCTTTTCAAAAGATAGGGGACCGCCTCCCTTGTGAAATTGTTTTTGATCTAGATCCACCGTCTGCGGAATATTTCTATGGGGCAATCAAAGGTGCACTTATGATGCAAAAGATATTTGAACAATTGGGGCTTCAGACCTTCGTGAAAACCTCTGGAAGAAAGGGACTGCAAGTATATCTCCCTATCCCGGAGAAAACGTTCTCTTATGAAGACACGAGAATCTTCACGGAATTCATTGCAAATTACCTTGTATCGAAAGAGCCGGAGTTGTTTACGATAGAGCGTTTAAAAAAGAAACGGGGAAACAAAATATATGTAGACTATATCCAGCATGGAGAGGGGAAAACCATCATTTCCCCATATTCCTTAAGAGGAAATACCTTGCCGACTGTGGCCGCTCCACTATTTTGGCCAGAGGTAAATACAAAACTAAAACCGGAGTTTTTCACGATATTCAGTGTGATGGAGCGCCTGAAAGAAAAAGGCGACCCCTTCAAGGATTACCTGAAAATCCAAGCCAATCAACCATTTGGTCAGGTTCTTACCTTTTTGAAGAAAGTATAGGATGGCAAGTGTTTGGAAAAAATGGACAATAAAACAAGGAAGCACATCTCATGATTGACAAGGAATGTTTATGTTTCAATGCATGAATCTGCTTCTGATTTGGAAAGGTGATCAAGTTGCAGTCCTTTGCGATTGTCCATCCTATCATTGAAATGGATCAGACCTTAATATTGGAATTTGTGGACGAAACGGAACCTGTTGAAAGTCGCAGGTACCGGCTTTTTCTCCAAAAAAACACGATGCAGGAAATCAAGCTGATTGTTTATCGGCCGAATCTGGATAACTGGCAGGACATTACATCCATGCTGTCCCCATTTTATCTGGCATCCCTGCGCAACGTCCTTTTGCAGCAGATCGATAGGCATGCAAAAAGAGAGGATATCATTTCATAAAAAAACAAGCTGACCGCATGTTGGTGAGCTTGTTTTTCGTTTTTCATTTATACAATCATATATATGACATATATCAAGCTTATTGCCGCTACAAAGACAGAGGCGATAAAACCGGCAAGAAATGGCCTCAAGCCCAATGCCCTAAATTTCCGCCACTCCACCTGAAGGCCCACACCAGCCATGACCATGATGATCAGAAACTTCGCAACCGCTCCAAGTAAACTGCTCGCTCCCTCTGAAACCACACCGACTGAATACAAAGCGCTCATTATAAGGAATCCGATAATAAATAGAGGAAACGCCCCTTTAATACTGGCACTTTTATCACTCTTATTTATAATGATAAAAGAAATGGCAAGCACTAATGGAAGGATGAAAAGGGTCCTCACAAGTTTTACGGTGGTAGCCACTTCCCCAACGTCCTCCCCCACAAGATAACCGACAGCAACAACTGATGAGGTATCGTGGATGGAGGTGCCGATCCATATTCCAAATTGAAGTACCGTGAGATTTAGCCACTGACCGATCCATGGATATAGAAACGTAGCCAAAATATTAAAGAAGAAAATTGTGGAGATTGCATAGGCCGTGATTGTTTCCTTTGACTGAACGACCCCTTTTACTACTGAAATCGCAGTTGCCCCACAAATGCTTGTACCCACACCGATCAATAAGCTAAGCATTTTATCGATTTTAAGCATCTTTCCAGCTAAAAGAGTCACCAGGATGCCGCCGATCACGACCAGTAATATGACAAATATGGATTGGGAGCCTATATCCAGTATGCTGCCTATGCTTAATGTAGCACCAAGCAATACTATCGAGACCTTTAACAATTTTTTTACAACAAACTGGATTCCTGGAAAAAACACCTCATGCAAGCTCAAACTGTTCCGCAATACTATTCCAAGCAGCAGCGCAAAAATGACCCCACCTATGGCCGGAAATAGATTTCCAAACGCTTTCCCTCCCATTGCAATCAAGAAGACGAGAATGGTTCCAGGCAACCATGAAGGAAATTTATGAATGAACCTTTGCAGATTATCTTGATTTGTTTCCATCGTTATTTCTCCTAACGGACTTTTTTGCAGACACCTTTATTATTTTAAAGAACAAAAGAAAAACTGTCGAGAAATTTTCGACAGTCTTCAAGATTCCAACCTATGGAAATGCTTTCTCAATCCTTCTCCGAAAATATTGAATGTAAGTACAGCAAATGCCAGTGCAAAAGCCGGGAAGAACGGTATCCAGAACGAGCGGAGAACATCCCCTCTCGCTTCACCTAGAAGCGTGGCCCAGTTGAAGCTCGTATTCACAATTTCTCCCGAGCCGTAGGAAAGCTGAACAAATTCCTGTGTGATAAAAATACTGAATATCCCCAGCTGTCCGATCAACAACGCAATCCTTCCCAGATCAAGAAAGAACTGAACGATCAGCTCGGGTAAGGCATTAGGAAAATAGTACTTTGTAAACAGGGTAAATGGGGAAACCCCGACAGTAATACCCGCTTCCACATACGGGGTGCGCTTGATACGATAAAATTGATTTTGAAGGACTGTCCCCACTCGCCCCACTTCGATGCAGGATAGTATGATGATGGCCCAGATGAAGCGATTATCATTGAACACAAAGATCGGCAGATTCAATAGGATGATGGCAGAAAAAATGACAGGCAGTGCTGAAAATACTTGATGCCAGCCCTGGAGTATCCAATTGGCTGGACCTTTTTTATTGATCGATAGCAATGCCAACACCATGGCTATCCCATATCTCAATAAAGCAATACCGAGAATCAGGAAAAGTGTATCTTTTGCACCCACGACTATGACACTTAAAAGGTCCCTGCCTTCCCTGTCTGTCCCAAATATATGTTTATCCGAAGGTTCGAATGGCGCGGTTTCAATACCATCACTCGTAAAGACGACCCGTTTGCTTTCAAGGACCGTATCAATGAAGGGTAAAAAAGGGCCGACCAAAGTTACCATCATCAAAAAAATCAAAAAGGAGCTTCCCACTATCAATGTCCAATTCCGTCTCATTCATCAATCACCTACTTTGGTTCTACAAGCTTCAGCATAAAAAGACTGATAAGCTGCGAAATAAATACAATCGTCATAAAGCTTAAACCGAACCCGATGATCAGGCCTGATTCATTGATAAAATTCATACTTCCCGAAAGCGCCTTGTTTACATCAAATGCCTGGAACATCCGATATGCTGCTCCACGGTAATCCAACAAATACTCGACAATCAACAGATTTGATAAAAGATACAGCATCATGGCAGGCAAGTTTGAAAGTATGGGATAGAAACTATTGCGCAGCATATGTTTCCAAAGCACCTTTTTACTCGTAAGTCCCTTTGACCTTGCCACTTGGATATAGGGCTTACCTTTTTCATTGCTCAGAGAGGCGGATGTGATCCTCGCCACGTACATCATCGGATACAAGGAAACAAGAAAGGCTGGCAGCAAAAAGCTGTACCAATGATCGTGCCCGAAAATCCTTATCGCCGGCAGATAAAAAATGATCAGCCATTGCAGACAGATCAATAGGAAGAAATCAGGTATCGACTGAACAATCCAAGTCAACCCTTTACCAAATATATTCCACCCGCCCCATCG
The DNA here is from genome assembly GCF_016908565.1 of Sutcliffiella tianshenii. Classification (GTDB taxonomy): domain Bacteria; phylum Bacillota; class Bacilli; order Bacillales; family Bacillaceae_I; genus Sutcliffiella_A; species Sutcliffiella_A tianshenii. Next base: position 14,286 of record NZ_JAFBED010000016.1, on the reverse strand, counting down.
ATCATAAAAATCATAAATTCCCTTCAGCACCCCAAAGATCATCGTGAACATAATAGCGGTGAATATCACCTTTAGACTCCGTGCCATATGTAGGATAATTTCCTCTTCAGCGGGGTTATTGTAACGGGTAAATCCAAGTGTTCCCCTATCTGTTATATCTTCCAGAAAAGTGGAGATATTATGGCCATACGCCTTCCAGGAAAACTCGTAACCATACTCAAGCGTCATCGCTTTTCCTGATACCCCTATCTCTGGTGATCTAGGGAAAAGAACCGCCAAAGTCAGCAGAATTCCAATTAATAGAAAAAACAGCAGCGATTTAGTGATATTCCATGATATCTGCATAGTATCCCCCACTTTACGAAACCCGAAATAAATATAGTAAAATACTACCACTAAATTTGTTTGAATTCTATAAAAATATGAACTTTTCAAAAAACACGGAGTTCTTTATCAATTGAAATACGGCAGCGAAAGTAGTATCATAGTGCTTTATAATAGATGGATAGACTTTATGAATGAAGCTGCTATTGCTATTCCGCTTGGGACATAATGATCTATGGGAGGTCTAAACCTTTGAGCAAATTCTTAAACGGCATTACTGACATGTTTACCTATGAATTCTGGACAGACATGGATTTTTGGCTGGATCTTGGTGTCGCACTCATGATCTTGCTGCTCTTTCTCTTATGGAGAAAGCTGTTCACCAAATATTTTTTCAAAATGATTTTATCTCTTTCCAAAAAGACACCAACCGATTTATTTACTTATATCGTAATAGCTTTTAATAAGCCTGTACGTACATTTTTTGTGATACTTGGTCTATTCTTTGCCTTGAAGGCCGCTCCATTTGAAATAATGGAGGGAACCACACTATCCAGATTGATGCGTTCTTCTATCATTTTCCTGATAGCTTGGGGGATATTCAACTTTATCCCTTCTTCATCCGTCCTATTTTCGAAATTATCCACGAAATTGGATTTTGAAGTGGATAAGATCGTGATGCCCTTTTTCACCAAGATATTCAGATTCATACTGATTGCGCTGACACTCAGCATTGTTCTTGAAGAGTGGAGTTATAATGTTGGCGGCTTTGTTGCCGGCCTTGGACTCGGAGGCCTGGCATTTGCACTGGCTGCCCAGGAATCCATTAAAAATCTACTCGGTGGATTCATCATCGTGACTGAAAAACCTTTTACGATGGGGGATTGGATTAGGACTCCTAGTGTTGAGGGTGTTGTTGAGGATATTTCATTCCGGAGCACAAGGATCCGAACCTTTGCCCAGGCTGTGGTTACTGTGCCAAATGCCACGCTTTCGAATGAGCCCATCACCAACTGGTCGAAAATGGGCAAGCGTCAGATCACTTTCGAACTAGGTCTCCAATATGATACTTCCAGGGAGAAGCTTGAAACTGTCACGCGGAGGATTGAACAACTCCTCCGTAATCATCCGGAAGTACATCAGGAAACTATCCTTGTTCGATTTGATAATTTTGGGGCAAGCAGCATGAATGTATTCATTTACTTTTTTACAAGCACTGTTATGTGGGCAGAATTCCTGAAAGTGAAGGAAGATGTCAACTTTAAGATAATGGAGATCCTGGAAGAGGAAAATGTAGTCATCGCTTTCCCAACCCGTACTCTTCACATCGGGAAAGATGCACAGCAGGAACTAAAAAAAGAGTATAGCGTAAACTGAAAAGAAAAAACCTAGTTCTCTCCATGAGAAACTAGGTTTTTTAACTTTCCTTGCGTAATACATTTCGTTTCCTGCTGGGCACATCATAATAAAAATAATGATACTCATTCTTTAATTCGGTTGTCGTCATGCCATCCAGTATCATCGAGTCATATACTCCGATCAGGAGAAGCTTATCTATATAATAATCCCTTTGCAATTCCAATGCCTTTTTCAGATTCCCCTTCATAGCCATCACCCCGGAAGATTGTTTAACCATATCATATCCGAGGAATATTGATTTGCCGTGAAGGGATTGTAAATTTTCCATCAGGAAATATATCAACCTCTCACGTCTATGAAGTTCTGCCATTCCGGAGGTAGGATACTTCGATATTTAGGCGTGTAATAACGGTCATCGATAAGCAATATAAAACCTGTATCCATTTCGGATCTGATCAACCTTCCGCCTGCCTGCTGAATCTTATTCATACCGGGATATACGTAGGCAAAATCAAAGCCGTTGTATCCCAGATCCTGAAAGTGTTGCTTCATTACATCCCTCTCCAAGGTGATTTTGGGAAGGCCTACCCCTATGATCCCAACACCATTTAACCTGTCACCAACTAAATCGATACCCTCGGCAAAGATCCCGCCCAATACCGCAAAACCTATCAATGTATCGGTCCGTGCTTGAAAATTACTTAAATAGATTTCCCTGTCCGCTTCGGTCATGGCTGGTTGTTGAATGATCGTCCTTACATGATCGGGCAATTCCCGTTTCATGTAGGCATCGTATACTTGTAATAGATACTCATAGGAAGGGAAAAAGACAAGATAGTTTCCCCTTTTTGAATGAAAAGTTGAAATGATTGACCGGACTATCGGTTCAATGGAATCATCCCGATCCCTATACTTCGTTGAAACCTTTTTTCCATATACCGCAAGCTGCTCCGCTTTGAAGGGAGAATCAATGGAGATATGATAATCCTCCTTTTCCCCACCGAGCACTGTCTGATAATAGCCGAGCGGCTGCATCGTAGCTGAGAAAAACACCGTTGCATAAGCCTTCTTCGTTAACGATCTAATTGCAGCAGAAGGATCGAGGCATGCAAGCTTCACATGCACCTCACTTTTATGAATGGTGACGATCGTGTTAAAGTTCCCATTGTATTCTTTTGCGACCCTGACAAAGTCCTGTCCATCATAGAAGCAGGTCAGCACTTCTTCATACCCTACACCTGAGGGATTGACCTTGAGCCATCTTTCATATTCTTCCACAAGAGCCGCCACCAGTTCGACAATGTGATGCGGCTTCTCTTTTAATACAAACAAATCTTTCTCAAGCAGCTCTTTTTTCCACTCCAACAGCCCATCATTTACTGCTTTCAGCTTTCCATAAAGCTCTTTGTCTATGTTTTTTATGATTCTGCCTGTTTGCAGGAAAGTTGATTTTGAAATGGAAGCTGAGTACATCTCCCTGGCCCGGTCTGCAAGATTATGTGCTTCATCAATCAGGACGATGGTGTCCCTATGGAACTCACTCCATCTTTGCAGTCTCACTTTCGGGTCGAAAAAATAGTTGTAATCACAGATAATGGCATCTGCATACATAGCAAGGTCGAGCGAAAATTCAAAAGGGCAAAGCATGTGCTTGCGCGAGTATGCCTCGATTACCTGCCTGCTCATGATCAGCTCATTTGCCAGGATGTCTTTCAAACCAGCTTTAAGTCGGTCATAATAGCCATCGGCAAAAGGACAGAATTCCTTTTGGCATCGAACCTCTTCCTGAAAGCAAACCTTTTCCTTTGCCGTTATCGTGACCACATTCAAGTGCAAACCGTTTTCTACTAACCGTTGAAAAGCTTCTTCCGCCACCTGTCTAGTGACCGTTTTAGCTGTAAGATAAATCATTTTCTGTCCTTTATTTTCTCCGATTGCAAGCAGAGTGGGATAAATCGTAGAAATCGTCTTTCCGATACCGGTTGCAGCTTTGGCGAAAAGTCGTTTATTTTCTTTAATCGTCTTAAATACTGCTTTGGCCAAATCCTTTTGTCCCTTCCGGTAGCTTGGAAAAGGGAAAGACAGCTTTTTTAAGGTCTCATTTCTCTTGTTTACGGAATCAAGGATGGATCCCATAAAGTCCATATATTCCACTACAATGCCTTCCACATATTCTTCTAGTTCAAGCAAGGAATATGTCTTTGTGAAAAGTCGCTCCTCCAGGCTTTCACGTTTGGCAAAAAGGAGGCGCACAGAAATTTCTTCAAGCTCCTGCTGCTTGGAATATATGTATGCATACACCTTGACCTGGGCCCAATAAGTCGGAAAATCCTCTTCCGTTAATTCGGTTAGATCTCTTGCAGTTGTCTTTATTTCTTCGATTATTGTTACTTTTTCATTCCGGTATATCCCATCGCACCTTCCTTCGATTTGGAGAAGAATAGATTGATATGGATATCCCATTGACAGATGCACTTCTTTTTCATAATCCTCACCTCGACTCCCCTGAAGCCGCTGATGGGTTTTCGTCCCTTCCTGCATGATATTCGTCCCGACAAACCGGGAGTCTATGCTGCCGCCCATCGCTACAAACTCCACAAGTTTTCTCACAGATACCTTTAGGGAAACATTCTTATCCATTCCATAACCCCTACCGTCACATAATACGTCAAGTATAACAAAAGAATATTGATAAGGAATGCATAATTATTTCATGTACTCAGGAAAATATAGTAATTGGGTAGTTTCGTTAAATTGGAGGTGTAATTTTCATGACACAGAAGGAACCGACTGGGGTGCTTTCTACAAATCTTGATGAGAATATCATGATTCTTAGGGAAGCGTTTGTCCATTCCGAAGACTTCGTTGTGGATTACACCCCCTATCAGAAGAAGGATGCGTATCTCATTTATATTGAAAGCATTACGGAAAGGAAATTAATCGAGCAAGAGATAATCAAACCCATTCATATCAGCGAATCGGATAATGTTAACACATTTCTCCCTCAAGCATTCATCAAAGAAACAAATAGTATTAAAGAAATATCTAAATTCCTGTTAGAAGGAAATTCGATACTTTTGCAAAAAGATAACCCGTTGGCAATGATTTACCAGTCACAGTTGCTGACCGAAAGAAACATTACAGAACCCGGAAGCGAAACCATTATCCGCGGCGCACATGAAGGGTTTGTCGAAACTTTAAGTACCAATATCTATCTGATACGAAAACGGCTTCAAAATCCAAAATTAAAAATCAAATACTTTTCAATCGGTAACGACTCCCATACAAAAGTGGCAATGATTTACCTGGATCATTTAGCAAACAGGAAAACCGTCGGCAATCTGGAAAAGCGTCTATCCGATATCGATACAGACTTCATTCTTGCGCCAGGGCATATCGAGGAATATATCAGCGATAATATGTCCATATTCCCCACCTTGATAAGTACAGAGAGGCCTGACAGGACTGTTGCAAATCTCATGGATGGTCGGATCGCGATCATTGCAGATAATAGCCCGAGCGCATTGATTGCACCCGTGACATTTTTTTCTTTCTTCCAATCGCCTGATGATTATAATAGCAGGTGGTATTTCGGTTCATTTATCAGGTTCTTAAGAATTATGGGTTTCCTTATCACCATCGCACTACCTGCAACCTATATAGCGATAGTTTCCTATCATTATGAAGTACTGCCTACGGAGATTGTGGTTTCCATTAAATCTTCCCTGGAATATGTACCATATCCGCCACTGGTGGAAGCATTGGCAATGCAAATAACGTTGGAGATTTTGCGTGAGGCATCTATCAGGCTTCCAAATCCAATTGCCCAGACTATCGGGGTGGTCGGTGGACTTGTAATCGGAACAGCCGTAGTGGAAGCAAACCTGGTATCCAATACGATGATTATCGTTGTTGCCATCACTGCCATTTCTTCGTTCGTTGTTCCAATCCCTGAAATGGGCTCTTCCATTCGCTTGCTTGGTTTTCCTTTTATGATTTTGGCATCCCTGTTCGGCTTTATTGGCATGAGTTTCTTTCTCATGTTTGTACTTATCCATCTGTGCAAATTGGAATCATTCGGCACGCCATTTTTCGCACCATTTTCGACCTTGAGATTTTCGGAAATGAAAGATACCATCATCAGGACACCACTGCCTTTTTTCAAATCCCGACCAAGTGACACACAGCCAAGAGAGAAGAAAAAGACGAGAACTTAAGGAGAATATGCATGCTAAAGGCAAGTGAGAAATCGATCAGCCAAGGTCAGCTTTATTTTCTTATCATTCAGTCGCAAATGGGGGTAGGAATTCTCTCCCTCCCATTTGCTGTTCATAGTACAGCCAAGGGGGACGGCTGGATTTCCACGATTCTTGCAGGCATTGTTCTGCAGATATGGTTGCTTATATTTCTTACTATATCCAGATGGTTTCCCGAGAAAAACATTTATCAAATCATGAAGCATCTGTTTGGAAGATTCGTTGGTTCGATTTTTGTTGTTGCCTATATACTTTACTTTACTGCAGTGGCAGCCCTTGTAGCAGTCCTTCAAACAGGTCTCATCAACAAATGGATCCTCACTTTGACACCCTTTTGGCTTATCTATGTGTTGATTATCATCGTTGCTGTATACCTGGCTACTGATAACATATTGACGATTGCAAGATTTTTCAGTTTGTCCACGGGAGTTATTCTATTCTTCATTCTCCTGGTTTCTACCGTTTATCGCGATGCAAATTTATCCTATATACTGCCAATCGGGGATGGCGGGATTAAAAACATTTTCATCGCGACAAAGGATGTACTGATCGCATTGGCAGGATTTGAAATAATACTGATGGTTTATCCACTATTAAAGGATAAAAAGAAGACATTCAAAACACTCACCTTGGCAAACGTCACCACCATTTCCATTTACACCTTTCTTGTTTTCACGAGCTTTATTATATTTAGCCCGGTAGAGTTGACACTAGTGCCTGAGCCCGTTCTCTATATGTTAAAAGCTATATCATTTGAGATTATTGAGAGGCTTGACCTAATCTTTCTTTCCATTTGGGTCATACCGATGACAAATTCGTTTATCATCTATTTATATCAAGCAAGTAAAGGGTTGAAGGAGCTTTTTCATACTGATTCCCATTCCCCGTTTGTACCTATCATTGTTATTCCTATATTTATTTCAGGGTTCTTTTTGCAGGATAAATTTGTTATCCAGAAGATAGACTCCATATTCCAATATATCATTTACTCATTTGTCTTTTTCTTGCCAATCGCCTTTTTGATTCTTGGATTTATCAAGAAAAAGAACGGAAAGGAAAAAAAACATGTCCCGACTACGTAGGCTTTCTGTCACCCTCATCATGATATTTTGTCTTTTGCTTCTTACATCCTGCTGGGACCAGCGCTTACTAAAAGATTTAAAGCTTGTATTCACAGTTGGGTTTGACAAAGGGGAAAACGATGAAATCCTTTCAACAATTGCAATCAGGGAATCAAAGAAAGTCAGCATCGGCGGTGAGCCAGGAGAGGCGACAGTTGCGGTTGTAAAGGCTTCGGGGATTACCTTGAGGGATACCAGGTTACAGTTGGACAGGAAAATACCAGGTGAATTCTCTCCCAGCAAGATGAGGGTCTATTTAATAGGAGAAAATCTGGCAAAAGAGGATTTGTATTCGATACTAGATATTCTATACCGTGATCCACGTGCCCCACTTGGCGCAAAGCTTGCCATCACAAAAAGTGATGCTTCCAGTGTCATTGAGATGGGCACCATTAAAGAAACATTGCTGACGGAAGCTGTAACAGACCTTTTGGAAAACGGCGAAGAAAATACCATTATTGCAAATGAAACTGTCCAGACGATTTGCCCTATCATGTTTGATCCCTCTTCTGATTTTGTTTTACCTGTTATCGAGAGAATAGAACCTCATGATATACAAATAAGCGGAATCGGACTGATCAGCGATAAAGTCTTTACCGGGGATATCCTGCCCCCTCATGATGCAACAATACTGCTGTTGATGGCAGGCCATAAGGGGAAGAAAACCCAAATGGTCCTTAAAGTTCATAAGGATGAAAAGATCGTAAGGAATCAGTATATGACATTAAACATTAATAAGTCTAAAAGAACCATTACAATCCAGGCAGATTCTCCAGAGTCAATAAAGGCTGAGGTGCACCTGGAGTTAAGCACATCGATTGCAGAATATCCAAAGAACAGTCCGCTAGATAAACAAAAAGTGGACAAGCTCGCAGAAAAAGCTGCTGCAATCATTGAAGAGAATTCACAACCCATCATCGAAACAATCCAAGGTGCCAACAGCGATGTGCTGAAAATAGGTGAAGAAATTCGAGTGCACCACCATTCTATCTGGGAAGAATTAAAATGGCGGGAGACATATCCAAATATCAAAATAATCCCTAAGGTTAGTGTGAAAATAACAGGGACAGGCATCATCAACTGATCACTACAAGGCAATTGACCTCGGACGAATACTCCGAGGTCATCACATGAACTTATTCTTTAACAAGTACCGCTCTGACAGGACTTCCATCTGCACCCTCAATCTTTAAGGGCAGGGCAACCAATTGGTATTCTCCCTCATCCACATTTCGAAGATCGATTCCTTCCAAAATGGAGATGTTCGTTTCGTGTAACAGGTGATGAACCTCCAGATCCTTACTTTCCAACTGGTCGACGCTTGGAAGATCCACCCCTATCAAAGGTACGGACAATTCTTTTAAGAGAGTTATTGCATCAAGCTTCAACGAGGGGATACCCTCCGGAAATACCTCCTCATCCTCCCAGGCATTTGTCTTGAAAAGCACCCGTTTCTTCTCTTGCCCTTTTAACAGTGCTTCCAGGCTGACACGGTTTAGCTCCTTTAGCCTTGATACGTCCACTACAATGGCCCGTCCCATAAAGACAGAAAGATCAAGTTGATCTACCTTGGCTCCCTTTTCATCGAAGTGATACGGTGCATCTATATGTGTCGCAGTATGGACACTCATCTCGATTCTCCCAACATTTACAGAACCCGTCTCTTCCTTCGTCCAATTAAGTGAATAGGAAAATGGTGTATCGCCCGGCCATGTAGGCGTTTTGCAATGTAGTGTCCGTGAAATATCGTATATATTCATTTTAATCCCCCTATGCAACTACTTCCCGTTCATTAGAAAATTTTTCATAATGCTTTTCCTTCATGATTTTCTTCAGGATTTCGATGGTCTGAAATATTTCCTCATATGTAGTATACAAGGCAACCGGGGCAAGTCGGATAATGGAGGGCTTTCTGAAATCCGGGACCACGCCATACTCCTTTAAAGATTTGCAAATCCTTGCTGCTTCAGGATGTTCAAGGCTGACATGTCCCCCGCGTCGGGCGTCCTCTGTAGGATTTGCAATGACAAAATGGTATTCCGACAGCTCCTGTTCAATTAGATCCATCAGGATTCTCGTTTGATGCAACGATTTTTTTCGGATTTTCTCCATTCCGACCTCATCGAACATTCCAAGTGATCCCAATAGTGGGGCCATACTGAAAATATGCGGTGTACCGATCTGATATGTCCCACTCGTTTCAGCAGGTGTAAAGTGATGCTCCATATCAAACTGCTTTTCTTTTTTTGATCCAAACCAACCTGTTAGCCCCGGGGTCCTCCCGAAGTGCTTTTCATGGACAAAAAGCGCACCTACCCCACCAGGCCCTGCATTCAAATACTTATAATTGCACCAGTAGGCAAAATCCACCTCCCAATCATGAAATTGATGGGCAATGGCCCCAACCGAGTGACAGCCATCCCACCCCACAAGGATTCCATGTTTGTGTGCTTCCTGTGTAATCTTTTGAATATCTAAAAGTTGGCCGCTACGATACAGGACTGTCGGCAAAATCAGGAGGGCAACCTCTTCGTTCAATGAGAACAAGATGTCCTGCTCATCTATCAGCCTGCCATCCCTGCTTTCCACTTGAACGAGATGTTCCGAAGGGTCGTACCCTTTCAACTTCAGCATACTCTGTATGGCATAGATATCAGAAGGGAAATTCAATGCGTCAGCAACAATCTTTGTTCTGCGTCCATTTGGTTCATAAAATGTCGCAAGAAGCTGATGCAAGTTACTTGTTGTAGATCCCGTTACTATGACTTCTTCTTTTCTTGCCCCGACCAGTGGCGCACTCAATTCTCCCAATTTCTCTGCAAAATAGAACCAGGGGTTTTTCCCCTTCATCCATCCGTCGATACCTAGATTCTTCCATGATTCCAGCATATCCAGTAATGCTTGTTCCGCTCTTTTCGACAATAAGCCGAGTGAATTGCCATCAAGATAGATACTATTTTCATTTATGTAAAATTCCTTGCGAAAGTCCTTTAATTCATCCTTGCTATCCCACTGCTTCATTTCTTCAAATGTAATATTCATCTATACTTACTCCTCCCCTTTGCCCCCATTATCTCATTTTTCAGTCAACGCAAACAAGCAAGACACTAAAAATGGCTTAAAAAATGAATTAAAAAAAGACCCTCCTTAGAAGGGTCGCTTAGATCACGTTTTGTGTAAGTTCAAAGAAAAGTGCGTGCATTTTCTTTTCCGCCATGTCATTTACTTTGTTTCTTGTCTGCAAGGAAGGATTGCCATTGATTCTAAAGCTATAGTCAAGAATTTCTGGATGATGTTCTGAATACATAAATTCGATCTTCACTTTATGACCATCGGATTCCATAATAAGGGTGCATACCTTATTTCCCATAAATTCTGTGATTTTCACTATGATTCCTCCTTCTCTCCTTTCAACACATTACTATTTCTACAAAGAAGGACAAAAACCTTTTAATTCTTCTATATTTTTTCTAATTTTTCAAACTTTTCAGTTTAAAAAAAGGATGGCGTGAAAAATCTCGCCTTCCTCAGAAGTTGTCCTTTAAATGGTTATTGGCTTTTCTTATATCTCGGTTATTTCCAAATGCGTGCGTGACACCCCAGATAGTTGTATCACCCTCTTCTTCCGTCACCTCGTTCAACGTTACATCCAAATCATGAAATATTCGGTGGAGATATCTTAGGGCCGTTCTATCCCCCTCCCTTTCAACCAGTAAAATAAATCCATGAGCATTTTCCATATCATTGAGGATCTTGGATGGAGCAAAACCTTCAGTTTTCATCCAATTAACTGCAGCTTTAAGCTCCTTCCACTCGTCGGAAGTTATCAGATTTCGGATGTTCGTCGTTTCCACGCCTCCCCATCCGGTAATGTCATTCAGAAAGGCATGCTGGACACTCAACGTCTCTAGCGTGCTTACTTCACGATCTGGCTGATACAGAACACTCTCCTCATACTCCTTATGCTCGATTTCCTGTACAGAAGCTAAAGTGGTCGAGGAAAAGAGGGCGCCTTCATCCATAAAATCGAAAAAATGATATCCTACAAGGCCCAATATTAAAATAAGTAATAGATTCATCATATATTTAATCAAGGAAATCAGTCCCTTTCTTGTATTTATAGGTTTCTTTTTGCTCATCCGTCAGTTTCTTGATAGGATAAAAGAAAAACAACAGGTGAATTTTATGAAAAAACTATCAGGTATATTTAATATCGTCATTTTTCTATTTTTGTTAATAGGTTGTCAGGAACGAAATGAACCAACTCGTGATGCCCCACTCGATAATTTTTTTGCTAACACTGAACTTAATTACGGGGAATACGTCGTTATCTTTGAGGATGTTGTAGCGCGCGCCCATGCTATGGGGCTTGAGGATAAATCCTTGGAAAAATGGGTGATAAGAGCCCTTGGAGATGAGAAACTATCCAACAAGAGGGATTTGACGCAAGATGAGGCTTTGAAGATAGCCAAGGAAAATCTAGCAGAAAACCAAGCCTGGATAATAGTCGCAAATGAGAAATATGATGTGAAAGTATCAGAAGAAGAACTGGATCAGTGGATATCAGAAGGTCCCGATCAAAGTGAAATACCTCAACAGAAAGCTTTTGCTGATGCATTGGAGCTTTCACTTGTGGAATTGAACCATGAATTCGATCGCGAGCTATATAAACAAACACTATTGTGGGAAAAATTGATACCGGTGCTGGAGAAGAAATATGAAACAGAAGATCAAGAAGCATTGCTGGACAAGTTCATGAAGCAAGTGGATAAAGAGGCGTCAAGCATATAAAAAAGGCGACAGGGGACAAAATGCAAACCCTGTCGTCTTTATCAATTTCTATGGGAAATCAAGTTGCCTATAAAGGCTCGTTTTCCTTTTATCTTGGAAACTTCCAATGAAAATAGACAAAAACATAGCCATATCGTTCCTACTGCAAATCCCCCTAAAATGTCACTCGGATAATGGACATCCAAATAGACCCTGCTAAATCCAACAAAGAGAGTAAGCAGAAGCAGCCCGATAATAGCAGCGATTCTACCGATTATCATTTTTCTTTCACGGGCAACCAAGTAAACCAGGAAGCCGTAGAGGATGATGCTCCCTGTGGCATGGCCGCTGGGGAAACTGAACCCATGCCCATCGTAAGCCGGATTCAGCGAGGGACGCGGACGCTGAAACACATGTTTCAACAACAGGACGAGAAGCCCCCCACCACCATTGGCGATGATGAAAAATAATACAATCCATCTATCCTTCATTTTGAACCAGAGGAATATGGCGGTGACTGCTGTAACAGAAGATATCCACCATACAGATCCAGCTTCTGTTATTATCTTCATTTTTTCAAATACGAGATCATACTCGTGTGATCGAAGGAAGCTCATTATCGCCTGGTCGAACGCAAACTTTTCTTCTTCCAGGACTTCTTCTGCCAGTTCCAGAAATAATACTCCCGCTGATACACTGACTGCCATGCCGAGCAGTACAAGGAGGATAGCCATCCACTTCTCTCTAAGATAGCCCGTATTCAACCATTTCATCATCTCATTCGATATTTTCAAGACACTTCATCCTATCGCATCAATTTTTTCATAGTATTTCTTATATTCCACTATTAGAAATTGATAAACTTCGCTTAGAATGAATGAACTATCTCAGTCTTCCATTTTATTAAATGAATACATCATCCAGAAGCCGATGTCCTGAAAACCGATACGTTTATAAATAACGCCCGCAGCTGGATTATCATAAAACAGGCACAGTTCTTTCCCTTCCTGCAGTAATTGATGACAAAGCTTTACCATGCATTGCGTGGCATACCCCTTTTTCTTATATTCAAGAAGGGTAGCAACACCTACAACCATTGCAGATAAGGAATTTTCCGCTGTTGTGGAAGCCGTAGAAACCATTCTTCCATCTTCTTTGATAAAGAAAGATCGAGATGACCCATTCTCTATCCCCCTGCGCTTCCGTTCGACTGTGATGATGGAATCGCTGAATTCCGGAACACCATTCAGCATCTCCACCAAGTCCTCTGCATCCTCGGGGATAGCCTGGCAGACTTCTGCCGTTGATACATTTTCCGTTGTCGCAGAATTCAGTTTGGTACATTTCGCATAGTAAGTCTCTCTTTTACGTTTAAGTCGATCACTTAGAAACGGCTCCAATTTTCCCGTTATATCTTTTAGGCCGGACATCATGCTAAAATCCGGATCGCTAAGCATAATTTCCGTAAATCCTTTCGCATCAAAATCCCTCTGCGGCTTTGCGTAAGGGATGAAATTTTCCTGATATTTGAGCAGGACCGCACGCAGTTCTCCATTCTCGTCGAAGTCCCCCCATAGCTTTTGGAAATCCTGTTCATAGCCATACGCCTCAATATCACCAATAATGAATAAATTCTCTGCAGCTTGTTCCTTCACAAGCTCGTAGCAGATTGCATGATCTGCTTCCGTTAATTGACGAATCATTACATTTCCCCCTATACAAGGTCGGAAAATTCCAACCAAAAAGAATATTCTCATATTTTACTTGAGAGTCGTGGTTGTTGGAAGAGTTTTTTGAAGAAAAGATTGCATGATGGACTTTTTGACCAGCCTTCACCGCGAAAAGGGCCTTCATTTCATTCCGCTTAATGATGGACTTTTCAAACCACCTTCACCCCGACAAAGTCATTCATCCGCATCAACTAGTACCTCTCGATCTGCCTTCCTCACCATCTAGTCTTTCACTCAGCACAAAAAGGCCACCCAATAAGGGCAGCCTCTTTAAATCTATTATTTATATACTTTTACTTGAACCTCTTGAACACCATAGTTGATTGCATCTTGCTTGTCCGGGATGAAGATATCAATCTTGTTGCCTTTGATTGCCCCACCAGTATCTCCTGCAATCGCTTCTCCATAGCCTTCAACCCATACTTTTGAACCTAATGGAATGACACTTGGATCAACGGAGATAACCTTCATGTCAGGGTTTTCAAGTAAGTTGATACCTGTTGCAGTAATCCCTGAGCAGCCTTCACATGAAGCAGTATAAGCAGTTGCAGTCATGGTTAACTCTTTTACAACTTCCTCATCAGCAGGCGTTTCTTCAGCTGGTGCCTCTGTTACTGGCTCTTCAGCCGGTGCTTCCTCTGCTGGTGCCTCTGTTACTGGCTCTTCAGCCGGCGCTTCCTCTGCTGGTGCCTCTGTTACTGGCTCTTCAGCCGGCGCTTCCTCTGC
>NZ_JAFBED010000015.1 GCF_016908565.1 Sutcliffiella tianshenii | reverse complement strand
TTGCATGTATTAGGCACGCCGCCAGCGTTCATCCTGAGCCAGGATCAAACTCTCCAATAAAGAGTTTGAGCTTATGCTCAAATGTTGACTAGCTTGTGTTACATTTTCGTTCTTTGTTAATCTCTATGAGATTAACGTGGACGCTGTTGTTTTGTTTAGTTTTCAAAGATCATTTCAACCGTTTAGCTTGTCGCTCCGTGGCGACTTAATTACTATACCATGATGGCCACCGAAGGTCAACATGTTTTTTGAATTTTTTTGCTGCCCCTTTGTTTCGAATAGTAAATTCGTGTTTTGCGGCAACGAATAATAATATACCATCTAACTTATAACCACGTCAACTGTTTTTCTGAAATAATATCTAAGAGACTAAAACTTCTCCTTCTCTATCAAACTCCCTTCAGCTTTTCTGTCTATGTACTATATGTAATTACCGGCACCCACTCTATCTAAACGTAATAAACCAATTAATCTCCAGAAGTTTTTTCCATCTATCTATCTACATATAAAAACCCCCGCTCCATTAAGGAGCAGGGGTAGGTTTCTAGTAATCTATTCAACCAAGAACACAAAGTACAAGACGAAGATGACGAACAGACCGTACATGATAGGATGAATCTCTTTTGCTCTGCCCTTCATGATCATTGTGATCGGGTAGAAGATGAAGCCTGCCGCAATACCTGTTGCGATACTATATGATAATGGCATCACGATGATGGTCAGGAAAGCCGGTACTGCGATTTCGAAATTGTCCCATTTGATTTTTCCAAGCGCAGATACCATAAGTACCCCTACGATGATTAGCGCTGGTGCTGTCACCGGTTCTGTGATGACAGATAACAACGGGAAGAACCAAAGAGAAAGAATGAAAAGTAAAGCTGTAACAACGGATGCGAAACCAGTACGCCCACCAGCTGCCACCCCGGCAGATGATTCTATATAGGAAGTAGTAGTGGATGTTCCAAGGATTGCCCCTGCTACTGTTGCAGTTGAATCTGCGAATAATGCCTTGCCTGCTCTAGGAAGCTTGTTATCTTTCATAAGTCCAGCCTGATTTGCTACCGCTACAAGCGTCCCTGCTGTATCAAAGAAGTCTACAAAAAGGAAAGTCAGGATAACAACCAGCATTTCAATAGTAAAGATGTCACCAAGGTGAGCAAAAGCTGCACCGAATGTCGGATCCAAACTTGGTGGTAGCGCGCTGACGACATTGGCAGGCGTATCGATGAGACCGAACATCATCCCGACCGCAGCCGTAATCACGATACCGTAGAAGATTCCACCTTTGATTCCTCGAACCATAAAAATCACTGTCAAAACTAATCCGAAGATCGCTAGCAGAGTATTCCCTGATGTTAAATCTCCAAGTCCTACAAGAACTGCACCATCCGCAACAATTATTTCTGCATTTTGGAAACCAATGAAGGTGATGAACAATCCGATACCAGCTCCGACTGCATATTTTAACTCTGCAGGAATGGAGTTGATGATTTTTTCACGTAATCCTGTAAGTGTCAAAGCGATGAAGATCAATCCAGAAACCAAAACCCCCGCCAAAGCAGTTTGCCAAGGGATGCCCATTGTAAGAACTACCGTATAACCGAAGAACGCGTTAAGTCCCATACCGGGAGCAAGTGCGATCGGATACTTGGCGTATAGCCCCATGACTAAGCAACCGATAGCTGCTGATAATGCTGTAGCCGTGAAGACCGCTCCTTGATCCATGCGAAGGGCGTCGGGATAATCCCCTACGCTTGCCAAAGAAAGCATCAATGGATTGACGATCAGGATGTAGGCCATTGCAAGGAACGTCGTCAAACCTGCAATGGATTCTGTTTTATAGCTTGTTCCGAATTTTTCAAACTCAAAATATTTCTTCATAAGAATCCTCCTCGAATGTGTGACGCAGATGAACGTATAAATAAGTAAAACGCCCCCAGATACCAGGGACGTTAACAGACGAGGATAAGGAAATAGATATGGCTTCCTCATCAAAGGGCAGTCCATACACCATTCCATACACCTCGTAGTCAAGCCGTTTACGGTAGCCTGGTAGAAACTTTTGGGCCATATTCCCAAATTTATACGAGATTTGAACTATATAAGATATGATTTCTGCTCTTATTTTACCAAGCAATCAGAATTACGTCAATACAAAATACGAACATTTTCGACACGAAATCGATATTTATTCGTTTTTTGGCAATTTAAAAAGCTGACCGGCATGAATCCGGTCAGCTTTTTCTGTTTATTCCCACTCAATCGTTGCTGGTGGCTTGCTTGTAATGTCATACACTACGCGGTTGATGTGGTCCACTTCGTTTACGATACGAGTGGAGATGATTTCGAGAACATCCCAAGGGATACGAGCCCAGTCGGAAGTCATTCCGTCAATGGAAGTAACGGCACGGATACCGATTGTGTAATCATACGTACGTTGATCTCCCATTACCCCTACACTGCGGATATCAGGGAGAACCGTGAAGTATTGCCAGATGTCACGGTCAAGACCCGCTTTTTTAATCTCTTCACGGAGGATATGGTCGGATTCGCGGACGATTTCCAGTTTCTCATCAGAAATTTCTCCTAGAACACGGATACCTAGTCCCGGTCCTGGGAAAGGTTGGCGCCAAACGATCTCATCCGGAATACCCATCTCAGTCCCAAGAGCACGGACCTCATCCTTGAACAATGTGTTCAACGGTTCAATCAGCTGGAACTGCATGTCCTCAGGAAGGCCGCCTACGTTATGGTGAGATTTAATTGTTTGCGCAGTCGCTGTACCACTTTCGATAATATCTGTATAAAGTGTCCCTTGTGCCAGATAGTCGATCCCTTCAAGTTTGGACGCTTCATCATCAAATACGTAAATGAATTCGTTACCGATGATTTTACGCTTTTGCTCAGGATCGGATACGCCTTTTAGCTTGTTCAAGAAACGGTCTTTTGCATCCACCTTGATTACGTTCATATTGAAGCCTTCGCTGAAGGTCTTCATTACCTGCTCTGCTTCATTTTTACGAAGCAGACCATGATCGACGAAAATACATGTCAACTGATCGCCGATTGCTTTATGGATCAAAACCGCCACAACAGAGGAGTCTACACCGCCGCTAAGCGCGCAAAGAACTTTTTTGTCCCCGACGATGTCACGGATTTTTTGCATTTCAATTTCAAGGAAGTTCTCGATCGTCCAGCTGTCTGTGCAGCCACAAACGTTGTAGACGAAGTTTTTCAATAGGTCATTTCCGTACACAGAGTGACGTACCTCCGGGTGGAATTGAACGCCGTACATTTTCTTTTCTTCATTACTGATGCCGGCGATCGGACATGATGGACTTGTTAAATCTGTTACGAATCCTTCCGGAGCTCCTACTACAAGATCTCCATGACTCATCCACACTACCTGCTGATCAGGAAGTTCATTGTATAATGCCGATTTGTTCGAAACGGTTGCAAGCGCCTTGCCGTACTCGCGGTGACTTGCCTTTTCCACGACTCCGCCAAAATGCATGGTCATCAATTGCATGCCATAGCAGATTCCGAGTACCGGGATGCCAAGTTCAAAGATTTCCTCGTCACAGCGGAAAGAGCCTTCTCCGTATACGCTGTTCGGGCCACCTGAAAGGATGATTCCTTTCGGGTTCATCTTTTTGATTTCTTCTGCTGTAATCGTATGTGGATGCAGTTCACTGTAAACACCGAACTCACGGATACGACGAGTTATTAGTTGATTATATTGACTACCGAAGTCTAGAACGACGACCATCTGTTGAATACCTTCCAACCCTATTCACCTCATAATAGAATATTTATTTCGAGCACAGCTTTCCGCTTATTTTGACCTTAAAGAAGGAAGATATGCCTGAAAAACACAAAAAAACCAGAATTTCCCCCTCATATATACATAAGAAGGCAGAATTCTAGTTTAATAGAGGATAAAATCCCCAAAAGAATAAACTGCCTTCATAGTCGGGTAGTTGACGGCAACCCGGTAGAGACTCTCGAACCATATTATCGAGGATATATGAAGCCAATACTTATTAAATTTAAGCTTTTTGCATCCATTGTTGCTTTTGACGCATCTAACGAAGACACATTACATTACTTGCCTTCGTGCTCTTTTCCCATAAAATATATTAATGTTCCATTTGTATATTATGGGGCTAAATGCTGTAAAAAATCCAAAACCCGATTTTTTACGGACATAGGCAACAATCTTTAAGAAAAGAGCCTTGATTAAATAATTTGTCCTTATTCTAACAATGAGTCTTCAGCAGGTCAAGATGATGCCTTTTTAATTAAATTTTCCCATAATTCCACCGATTTCTCCCATTCATCCTTTGATGAGTTCCCTCTGTATAGCACCCGTTCATAGTGGGAGGTCAGGTTCTGCATATCGCTGCTACGGTAAAAATTGTCGATATACTTTGCGTATTCCCTTAAGGTCTGGCCATCTTCCCGCACCAAGCCGATCGAGTGGAATTGTTTCAGTAAGGTGTTGTAGGCTTTTCCGAAAGCCTTCTCATCTCTTCTGCCTTTAAAGCGCGCGATATAGAAGTACGGCTTCCATTTGTTTCTTGTGAAAAAGGCGACCAAGAATAGGACAATCGCTACCCCAAGTGTCATGAGGACGGGTTTCCAGGAAAGCTCGAAATCGAATGTCGCATTCGTGCCTTTGGAAGATCCTCCTCCTTCTTCTATGTCCTCCATAGCAGGATCCGGTCTTTCAGTTTCAGGTGTTTCCGGGGTTTCTGGCTGTTCAGGCGTTTGTTCTTCCCCATTTTCGCCTGCTGCATTGCGGTCCACCGCTTCATAAACAAAGCTATATGGATTACTGAAGCCGCTTGTCGGTTCATAAGTGACCCAGCCAACCTCCGGATAGTAGACCTCCACCCATGAGTGAGCATTGTTATTGGTAACTTCGACCACCCTGTTGGCACTGTTCACCGCTTGTACGCCCTGGGCCGTTTCCCCTCCGGTATATCCCTTTACCCATCTTGCAGGAATATCGACTGCACGCAATAAGGCGATCATGGAAGTGGAGAAATTGTCGCAATACCCCATTTGTGTTTCAAAAAGGAATTGATCGACGTAATCCTCGTCTCCAGTTGGGACAGCTACATTCGTGGTTTCATACGTAAAGCCATTGTTCCTGAAATAGCGCTCGACGGCCTGGACTTTGTCATGCCTTGTGGAATAGGAGTCGGTGATGTCGACAGCAAGCTCCCTTACCCGTTCAGGCAGGCTTTCCGGCAATTGTGTGTACCGCTTGACGAACTCTTCTTCGCTTTCTTGCCCGGTTCCCGGTACTGCACTTTTCAACGATTCAATATAATACCTAGGGAAGTTGTAGGTAACCTGATATTCTTCCAAACGTAAGGTTTCCTCATCAGAATCCCGGGTGGTTATCTTTTCTGTAATCGGATTTATTTCATACAACACTTCTTCCTCGGTTTCCACACCGGTAAAACCAAGCGGATAGTTGACATGTGGATATGTTTTTTCCATCATGATCGTTGCGGTCAGCGGTCTTTTTTCCACCCCTTCGGCAATCCATTCCACAAGGGTGTTTTTTCCGCCTTCAAGTGGCACGGGGTCTGCCTCTGTCGCATCCCAGCCCTTGCCCGTATAAATATCCTTCGTTTCTACCCGCCAATAGTGCGACTGTGTGACCTCTGCCTGGAATACCACCGTGTCATCCGGCACGAACGGGCCTCCGAGGCGTGAATCATTTTCCCCGTAGCCGATTTTTTTCACGCCGCCCGAGCCATCGCCGCTATCCTTGTTGAATGAAGTCAAAAACGGAACCGGATCCGGCCAGATCGGTGCTGCTTTTGGTGACAAATACCCGACCGTTGCAGATAGCAGAACAAAAGCGGTTAGGGGGATTCCCCACGCCAAGAGCATTTTGCCTGATTTATAGATTCCCTCTTTCTCCTTCAGGCGCTCCATATGGACAAACCCGACGATGAGCAATCCGACGATCATCAGGCGGACAATCGCCGTATTCCCCTCGTACACCGTAAAGGTATCGAGGATTGCCACATAAGTGACCGTGAATACGACAAACAGGAGCATCTGCTTGCGATATAGGATCCAGTAGATCACCAGATAGCTTACAAGCCATAATAAAACGAACAGGAGCAGACTTCGGAACAGGCCGGTCATGGAAGTCCAGTCCCCTGCCCATATGATATCGAAGTTAAAGGTCAGATCCTGCCATAAAAAGGAGAGCCATTCCCTGCTCAGGAACACGCCATCCATGTACAGGATATGAAGGAAATACATCATAAATCCCATCTGTACGATGATGCTCAGAATGGGAATGATCTGCAGAAAGGACAGGGCAAACGCCACTATCAGGAACACGATGAAGACATAGAGATTTGCCGTGTCTGTCACTTGCTCCAATGGAAGCACCCACTCAAGCAGCAGGATGAAGCCGAATACATGCATAAGGAAAGCATACACATTTCTTTGATATGGATTGGCTGTGGCCATATTAGCTCACCTCACTTATTGTCTCGGTTGAATGACCAGCATGAATGATTTTCACTTGGATGTTTCTTCGTTTCAAGAGGTCCAGATACGAATGCTCTTCCCTCGATAACCTCGCTCCTTCATCCTTGGTGATGACCACCTGCAGATGGATGTGGCGGTGTGATAATTTTTCGAGGCTTTCCACCGTTTCCTTTGTCAATTTTCCTGTGAGGAAAAGAAAGGTCACCGTCGGCTGGAACTTTCCGATCTCCATTTCTATCACTTTCGCAAAGCTGCGTTTACTGTTAGGCTGCACCTTTGCAAGATGATAGTAGATTTGTGAAAACTGCTCCTCCCCGCTTCGCAAAGGGAATACGGAATGATCTTCCCCGACGGATACGAGACCGATCTGGGATCCGTATTTCAAAACCGCTTTTGTCAGTGTCGCAGTATAGCTGACTGCCGCTTCAAAGGATGACGCCTGCGACCGATCCAAAAGGAGGACCACATCATGGCTTTGCTGCTGCTCGAACTCTTTTGTCATGATGTCATTCCTCCTGGCGGTCGCCTTCCAATCAATCCAGGAAAAGCGGTCGCCCGGCTGGTATTCCCTGACCCCGACTGTCATCGATGTATCGCGGATCAGCCTCATATTTGAAGAAGTGGAACCCTGATCGAACTTGTTTTCATTCTGCTTATAGACCATTTCTGAATAGTGCGGGTAGACCAGGAATTTACGCTTCATCTCAATCAGTCGTTCCTTTTCCATCAGCCCCAGAAAATCCCCGGTCTTAAAGCGGATCGCCGATAGGGTGTGCTCCCCCCGGGGAATGCGGTCAAGCGCATACTGAAATGTGATGGTGTTTTTGAACCAAGGGAAGATGATCCGTTTCGCCTGCTTCGTCTGCTGACTGAACAAAAGATTGCTTGGCAGCACTTCCTCCACAAGTAAATAGGTGAGCGGAAAAGGAATGTTCCGCTTTAATGTGATGGTTCCGATCAAGCGGTCACCAGCCTTGTACTTCTCCTGATTCAATGTCCTCTCCACCTTGAAATCGCCAAGCGGATAAAGCAGGACCATCAAGGAGAAAAGTGCAAATGGCAGAAAGCTGAAAAATAGGAACCAGCTCACAAAGCCCCCCTGGAACATGGCATATACAAAGGTGATGATGACCAAAAATAGGAAGCTGATTAACTTTGAAACCTTTTTGGCTTTTTGGAAAAATTGTTTCATTAGCGGCTCATCGACCTTTGGACAGGGATAGGTGTCCGGTCGATCACTTTTTTGACTACCTGCTCCGCTGTCATTCCCTCAAATTTCGCTTCCGATTTCAGGATAATTCGATGTGGCAATACGTATTTCGCCAAATACTGCACATCATCCGGCAGCACATAATCCCTGCCATGTATGAAGGCATACGCCTGTGCGGCTTTCATGAGTGCGACAGATCCACGCGGGCTCGCACCGAGATAGACAGATTGATGGGTTCTCGTACGGTTCACGAGGTCCACGATGTATTCCTTTACCGTGACATCCACATGCACTTCTTTTACTCTCTTCTGCATTTCCTGGAGCTCTTCCAACGTGATAACAGATTGAAGTTCGTTGATCGGCTGGCGTTTTTCTGTGGAATGTAAAATCTGAACCTCTTCATCCGGTGTCGGATAGCCCATATTCATCTTAAAGAGAAAGCGGTCCAATTGCGCTTCCGGCAAAGGATACGTTCCTTCATATTCAATCGGGTTCTGGGTGGCCATGACAAAGAAAGGACTGCCCAGGGATAGCGTATTCCCATCCACCGTCACACTCGCTTCCTCCATCCCCTCGAGCAGGGCCGCCTGGGTTTTAGGTGAGGTACGGTTGATCTCGTCCGCCAATACGATATTCCCCATTATCGGTCCAGGACGGAACTCAAAGCGCAGCTCCTTGGGATTATAGATGGAACTTCCCGTTACATCCGATGGCAATAGGTCCGGCGTGAACTGAATGCGTTTGAATTCCGCGCCGACCGATTTTGCCAATGAGCGCACCATCAGTGTTTTTCCGACACCAGGCACATCCTCCAATAAAACGTGGCCCCCAGCCAAGAGTGCTACGATGCTTAATTCTGCAACATGCTCTTTCCCGATCATGACGTTTCCGATATTATCCAAAATTCTTTTGACTTGTAACTGAGAAGTTTCCATTGATTATGTACCCCCTAGAGAATCTATGTTTCTAGCATTTTCCGTAAAGACACTTAACCTTCATACTATTCGCCTGACCTAGGTGAAATTCCTTTTTTAGGCAAACGGATTATTTTTGTAATATTCCCTTTTTATAGAATAACAAAAAAATTGGATTAATGGGTAGTAATCGCTCTTTTAAAAGAGGTATCCAAGCTTTTGTGTAGAATATTACCAATAGAGAAATACAAGTGCGGTTAGTGTTCTTAAAAGAGGGAGTTATTGGGATATAAGCGTAATGGTGGGATTGTCCCCTTATATGCGTTATAATGTACTTTAGATAATTCTTTATTTTTGGAAAAATTAACCCTAAATTTTATGGAATGAAGATATGATGCTTCGTTCCAAGAGGAATGAACTTATGGGGATAAAGAAAAGCCAATTGGAGTTAGCAAGCAATATCGGGAGACTTCTGAGGGATCACTTCGGGAAAGGTCCTGAATCCATTTTCGTAACCATATCACGGCCGTATATCACCGTTTATTTGCGTCATTTCCTTACTCCAATGGAACAGGCTTTAATAAATGAAAAGCATGAATTGACCGTTGAAGAGACGCGGGATAAATTGATGCTTGGACTTGCACCGGAAATGATGGAACTGATAAAAAATGTGTCTGGTTTAAAAATAGAAGAATTCTATTATGATTGGACATTGGCAAATGCATCGGGCATCTTTGTTGGAATCTGCGCGGATGATGACTTTCGGGCCGATTACTCCTACCCGGAAAGCATCAAAGTGGACATGGAAATATCCAATGTAAGCAAGATAGCAGAAAAAGCACCAAATCAAATTTATTCCCATCAGTTAAACCCCCGGACCTTGATCGTCATCCGAAAAGGGATCCTGGTGGAAATTGAGAAAATGCTCATTGAACTCGGCTTTGAGGAACAATTGACAATTGCAAAAAGAAAACTTGAAAAAGGTCTTCTCTTTCAACGAAAAGAACTGTTCGAGGAATATCTGGATGTACAAATCGATGACATATTTGTAAATTGGGATTTTACCCTGGACAAAAGCACGATCGTATTCATATTGAATCCTAACAAGTAGGCAGTAATGATCTAGGCATGGAACTAGACATAAGCCAAAGAGAAGGTGGAAACCGACCTTCTTTTTGGCTTTTTTTAATGGAGTATGTTTTCGCAAATCCTGTTGCATTTGTCGTATTCAACACAAACACGTAACATTGCTTGCTTTCGTGCTCTTTTCCCGTGTAAGAGGTTTCATTTCAATTAATGATACAGGGGAGTATGCTGTAAAAAATCCAAATGCCGATTTTTTACGGACATAAGCAACAGACACTGCGAAAAGAGCCTTATTAGCTGATATTGCTTAGCCAAAGGAAATTTTATGTCTCACCCTTGGAGGGTTGCAGAATGACTGTTAAGCACCAGCTGAAAATCAAAAATGAGAAAGATATCATTGTAGTCAGGAAACTAGGACGTGAGGTTGCAACAGACCTCGGCTTCAATCATATCGATCAGGCGAGGATCACCACCGCCATATCGGAATTGGCCAGAAATGTGGTCAAGTATGCAGGGAAAGGCACCATCAGCATTGAAATCATCCATAAGTATGTTCCCGGTCTACAGGTTGTCGTGCGTGACGATGGGCCAGGCATCGTGAACATCAAAAAAGCCATGGAGGATGGATATACCACTTCCAACAGCTTGGGAGCCGGACTCCCGGGAGTGAAAAGGCTGATGGATGAATTTTTAATTGATAGCCAAGTGGACAACGGCACACAAATACGAGTAGTCAAATGGTTGAAAAATTGACTGCTCCTCTGATAGGTAAAACGTCCTCTTTCTTATCCTTTACCCCTTACATCTTTTCTTAAACAAATCTCGCAAACTTTTTTCCCTTTTTCCATTCCAATGTTTTTCTTTTCACCTTAAAGCCCGGCTCCTAACGTGGAGCCGGGCGATTTTATTGCGTCGATGACACCAGCTAGCTTGCTAAATCACTTTGGCAACATGCTGATCAACAACATTAACTAATATGAGCTATGGAAACTGGAAAGACTCGCCTTCACTAAAAAGATCATCACCCCACGCCTACTCCCCATGCCTCATATAGCTGCAGACAATCCAAAACGATCTGAAAAACCAGGGCACTATTGAGAATTCCAGCGACTTTCCAGCCATCTATTCTCATCAGAACAATTAGCATTTAGTGGAAAAAGAACTTTCATTGGGAGATGAAAGACCCTTTTTCACTAAGCCAATAAGCCAAGCGTCTATCTACTCCAAAAGAACGAGAGAAGACCATTCTAACATCCAATTCCTTCATTCATATCAACAGATAAACTAATAGTAAAGGAAGGAGTTTTTATCATGAAATTAATAAAAATCACTTTAGAGACCACCTGTTTAGAAGAAATGAAAATTTTTTACCATGAGGTTATGGAGCTTCCTCTATTGGAGGATTTTGAGGACTACTTTACGGTCGGGGTCGGAAGTACAAGGCTCAAATTCATTCATTCGGAGCAAAAACCCTATTATCACGCTGCTTTTCGAACGGATATGGAACACTTTAACCATATGTATCGAAGATTAGAGAAGCTCGGGGTTTTGCTAGAAAATGAGCAGGGAGAAACAAGTATGTTCTGGAAAGGAAAGCAGCTATATTTCCATGATCCCGAAGGAAACATTATGGAAATTTTAGAAAGGCCAATTCCCGCGACAAATCGGTTGATAGGCTTTTATGATATCGGCGAAATCGGCTTACCCGCACCGGACCTTAGTGAAATGAGTCAATTTCTATCACCTTTACCAAACAGATTTCCATCTATTCATTCTACCTTTAGATTTTTCGGGGGAAACGACGGTGTATTTGTTCTAGCCAAAACCGGCCGGCCGTGGTACCCCACTCAAAAAAGCGCCTATATCAGCCCAGTAACACTTGAAGTTGCAAGTGAAGATGCATCCGGACAGCTAATATATCATCCAACCCTTCCATACAAGATAAAGGTGAAGCCTGTATAGTTTTGGGAACGGGGATTTAAGCAACTATTTATTTCTACCTTCCCTATACTCCATCCTGATTTCTGTTGGTGTACGACTTGTATGTTTTTTAATTAGCCGTGCAAAATGTTGTGACGTTTTAAATCCTGATTGATAAGCAATTTCACTAACCGTTAATCCTGTATTCCGAAGTAAATCAATTCCTCTAGTCATGCGCTTTTCCCATAAATAATGACTAGGCGTAACTCCTTCATGTTTGCGAAATAAGCGAACAAGGTGATCCGGTGATATTGAGACTTTTTCCGCCAGTTCCGCTATGGTTATTTCTTCATTAAAACGCTTATGAATAATCGACTTTACCCTCAGGACAACTGGATGGTAAAGTCGATCAAAGTTTGATTGATTTAGTGTTTCTTCCATGAATAACTCTAAAACAGCGGCTCCTAGTGTACACTTCGATTTGGATATTCCTGTTTGTCCTGTTTGTTGAATCTGTAACATCAGATCGGTTATTTGATTCATGGCATCAGAAATCGGCATATAAAAAGGGAGAAACTTTAATTTATTTTCCATTTCGGATGGCATGTTTTTTATGTGTAAATCAATCCACCTATGCCATGTTTCCTGATCTTTAGCGAACTGAAATTCTTCTAGATTTCCTGGTTGCAATAAACATAGGTTCCCTTGTGGCACTTCGTAATGATGTTTTTGATTT
The DNA here is from genome assembly GCF_016908565.1 of Sutcliffiella tianshenii. Lineage (GTDB taxonomy): Bacteria > Bacillota > Bacilli > Bacillales > Bacillaceae_I > Sutcliffiella_A > Sutcliffiella_A tianshenii. The sequence continues at coordinate 46,547 of NZ_JAFBED010000015.1, read as the reverse complement.
ATCGAAACACTCATTTTACCAGTATGAAGAAGAACGAGTTGATAATTCACTTGCTTTCTTGGCCCAAAATGACCTCCTGGCGGATAAACTACTGTTCCTGCACCTGCACTTAAAATGTTTAAAGAATTCACTTCCATTGTACCTGTCCACCTTCATCATTCCTATGACATTGATTATAAACGATCGTATAAAGGGATTTTCCTCTTTAAATCTTCCCGTTCAATTTCAGAATCCTGTCTGATGTAGTGACAAACATAAGACTTTCTCCATCTGTTCTCTGAACGATTCCGTCCTGATGAATGTACCAATAAATTATGGAAGAAAAGAATATCCCCTTTTTCCATTCTGATCGTAATTTCTTTTGATAGATCTATACCTTCTGTCTCATCCGTCCATGGTTCATGTTCATTTACTCTCTTCACTTTACCATGCTTCAATAAGCCATGTTTATGTGACCCTGGAATGACCCATAAACAGCCATTCTCTTCATCAATTTCTTCCAAGGCGATATATCCTGCAACCATTGTATTCGGATTGTTTCTTATATAAAAATAGTCCTGATGTGCTGCCTGCCCTTTAGAACCCGGCTCTTTATAGAAGTACATGCTTTGTACCCCGACAGCTTCATCACCCATTATCTGAGCGAGCGCTCCCCGAACGATTGGAAGCTTCATCATTTGCAGTGCAAAGCCATCATGCAAATGCGGATTAAACACGCGAAGCTTAAAACGGTCCTCAGGTTCAACTGCAGCCCACTCCGGCATCACATCTGCTGAACGGATTGTGTGAATATGTGCGTTAAACACATCAATTAAATCATGACTACACCCTTTTTTAATAAGAATGTATCCATCCCTGTCATATTGTTCAACCTGCTCATTTGTAAGGGGACTTAACCTTTCTTTTACTGATTCCATTTTTACCACCCTTTCTCGTTCGTTGGTTTCACCATTCGCTTACTTCTATTATTAAAAATCAACAGTTATTACACAACATCTTGAACCGACAATTATGTATCTGTATCCGATATTCTTATGATAATTTACTATCCCCCTGTTCACCAATAAATGAAAAAGAGGCCTCCCACAAGTTTGCTCAACTTATGAGAAGCCCCCATTAAACTGATATCAGGTAAACTATCATCCATTTTAATTCTCTTACTCTTCTTCGCTGTGTCTTACTGAACTACCTATAGGATACTTCGCTTCTTCTTTTTCTTATATAAACCAAGCAGCCTGCTCCCATTACCAGCAGAATAAGTCCAATGGTATAGAAGTTATATACATTGGTTGCGGTATTCGGAAGCTTTTCCCCATTCTCTTTCTTCTCTTGTTTTTGTTCCTGTTCCTTAGCATCTTCACCAGGTTTGCCTGGCATGTTTTCCTCCATTGGGTCTTCCGGAATAACAGGTTGCTCCGGAATTGGATCCACAGGGGCAGGCATAGGGTCAACAGGATCGGGCACATCATCGGGATCTGTTGGAACCGGCGTAGACGGCACATCTGCCACGGCACCTTTTGTAAAGGTCCAAATATCTGAAACAGTACGTCCCGTGTGCTCATCCTCTACCACTACATACCACCAATAGCGTTGGTTTTCCTCGAGATCCTCCCACACCATCTCCGCCACACTTCCGCTTGAAACAGCTTCTTGCTTGCCAATCTCCACTTCCGTATAAACGTTCACAGCAAAGTAGTCAGTCGCCACTCGTTTTTCTTTTGGCTGTAGGTCGAGATCCAGTACAAACTCATCCTTGCCAGGGTATGTTTCAGTATCATAATAATTATACTGATCGAGGTACGGAGAGTACGTATTCACGACAATCCGGTTATTATCCGTATCAAAATGGAGCAGTCGCATAAAGCCTTGTCCACCTTCAGGACCCGCCTGATAATCGGCAAGCATCTGATAGACTTGGCGGTCCGGCGCACCGTCTCCATCATCATCCACTTCATCCACTAATAACTGCGCCTCATGATAGTGGCCACTCAAGACAGCAACAACATTCTCATTTGGCAGCACGACTTCCTCGTACAGCTTGTCGCCAAGCGGATGACGGACGCCTGTTGCCTGCAAGTATTCGTGAAAACTCAGGATAGCCATGCGGTCCGGATGGGCAGCAAGCACCTCATTCATCCAGGCAATTCCTTCTTCCTCCACACCCCAGCCGAGGTAGACCATGATATAGTCATTTCCGTTCGAGGAAATAAGGTCATAATGTCCGCGGTTATTTTTATATGTCCCGCCGTAATAAGGCTTGTCCTCAAAACGGTCCGCGCCAAAGTATTTATAGTACTGCGTGTAGTCATTTGTTTTATGATCCACATCATGGTTCCCTGCAAGCACGCCATATGGAATCTCACGCTCGTCCAAGACACTCATATACTGGTCCGCATAATTCCATTGGGCTTCCTGATCGGCCATGTTCACGAGGTCTCCCGTGTGGAACACATACTCAATCTTCAATTCCTCTTCCATTTCCGCTATCCATTCGGTCTGCCTTTCATAGATATACGGGAAACTTTCCGAGTAATACTGCGTGTCTGACATCCAGACAAAGGTATAATCGTAATCTTCAGAGGACGCTGGAATTTCATCCTGAACAAGCACGTTGATGTTATGGTCTTTTACAAAATCAGCGACTGCGACCTCACCCTGCAGGCCAAAGTCTTCCGTTCCAGCAATCTTATAATCAATGATCTCCCACTTGTTGGACGTATGGTTCCAGGCATACATTGTTACCTTCCTGCCTTCAAGGGAGTTCCCTCTCCATACAAGCTCGACCTTATCCCCTTCCTGAATAGAAGCATCCACTGTCACATCAAATCGGTGGTACGGGAACTCCGTGGAAGAGTCCGTGATCAGATATTCCCCGTCTTCTTTAGAAACAAGCGCAATATCCTCTTCTGTGAAAGCTTCCTCCCCCTCTGGCACCATCGTTTGCGGCGGCTCTACTTCATTGGCATTTTTAAAGCCCTTCATCCGATCATTTTGTGTTACGTCATACTTATATCCACCATAAAAAGTAACATCTAGTTGATCATCAGTCGGATCGGCCACCCTCACCTTCAATGTCGGGTCTCCGTCAACAGGGGTTTTTGCATCATCCACTGGAGAAACGAGCTCTGGCTTCAACGGATTTTCATTCACAACAGAAAAATGTACGACTTTTACCGCTTCGTTTCCTGCCTCATCGATCGCCACAACTTTCAACGTATGCCCGCCAGCCGAAAGCTTGGAAGAAGCCGTTTCAAATGGTATCGCAATCTCCTTGTCATCAAGCAGCGTCTTCACTTCTTTTACACCGGCAATTGCATCGGTTGCAGTCACATCGATTGTAAAAGCACCCTTGTATTCCTTCCCTTCTTCCAAGGAAGTGGTGATGCTTGGAGCCGTGTTATCAACCATCACCGTTGTTGAGATTTCCTCATCCGCATCCATGGCTGAGATCACATGCTCCCCATCCGAGACGGAGTTTGTGTCCCATTTATACGACTTGGACGGAGCCTGCTCGCCTGTCACGGTAAAAGTAAAGTCTTCAAAGATACGGTCTGTTCCGTCATCCCCCATGTCAAACACTTGGGCCGGGTCATTTTTCGCCGTATCGCGCAGAATAGTTCCATCTGCCAAGACAAGGCGAACGTTTCTCAAGTTATAGTCATCACGGTTGTCCGCGGACTCCAGGTCAAACGGAGACGCCTTGTTACCCGCCCGAATTGTAATCGTATTTTCGCCAAGATCCAGTTTGTCCGGATTGATCGGAACGGTGATTGTCTGCCATTCATTGATCCAATCATCAAAAATGTGCAGCACCTCATCTCCCATGGTGACCCCGTTCTGGAAGAAGGTGTTGATGCCGCTCACCTCAAAAGCAAAATAAGAGGTATGCTCTACAGCTTGGAACGTCTCTCCTTCCACTTCCACGCCGTCTATCAAAAGCTTCACATCTTCCGGGGCATCCGTGCTCGAGGTCCCTTTCAAAACCTTCTCCCCAGCAATAATCTCTCCTTCTTTTACATTCAAGCGGAGACTGGAGAAATCCAATTCCGTAGTGACATTCACTTTATAGGTCTCTGTTGTCACTTCATTCATGCCATCTGAAATCTCGAAATAATATTCCACATACTCTTTCGCGATAATTTCAGGCGAGTAGATTGTATAGTGGTAAAGCAGGTCATTGTAATCCTTTGTCAGGATGGCCTGTTTGTAGTCCGTCTCGTCGTTCGTCCGGTAAAATAAACGGACTGTCTTCACTTCCTTGTCGTCCTGCGCATCCAGAAGAACCTCGATATTCTCCGTCTGATCAACCTCGGTTACTTTCGTTAAATTTTCATATGTCGGTGCTATCGTATCCTCTTCGATCTGAACCGTTTCCGCAGGCACTTGTGAAGCATCCACCACACCAGGCGTTGCCACTTTTTCCGCAGCACTCGTCTTGATCATTTGAGTGGAGCCGTCTAGCGGGTATTGATAAAACACACCCATATTGGCTGCCGTGTCCTTCACATTCGGAACATCATTGTAATAGGCGACCGCAAGCTCCTGTTTCGAGTTCGTTGCGACTACAAGTCCGCGCATCGCACCATTGGCCATGCCGTCGCTATAGATGCGGACGATATTCTGATCCTCCACCAAACTCGAACCGTAATTGGCATTAAAATCGGCCACCGTCTGCTCGCGGTTTTGCGCATTGATGATCCAGAATACAAGCGTTTCCTTGGATGGAATCACCACATCATCCGGTATGGAAGGCCACACAACATCTGTCGCACTCTCCGCCCCGTAACGATAATAAAGCTTATAATCTTTAAAACTCAGATCCTGATTCGTATTATTATAGATTTCAATGAACTCATAACCATCCGCCGACCCAACATTCGTGGAATCCGGAACCACTTCCGTCACCAAAAATGGCGGCAAAGACTGATAGTCCACTTCGATTTGTTTTACCGCTATAGTGAACGCTTCCGTCTTGGAAACATTCCAACCATCCGAAGCTTCCACATAATAAACGACATCCCCCGAAACATCTGCCCCAGGTATTTCCGCCATATAGACAGAAGACCCTTCTGACGTTGGATTCATGGACAACGAAGTGAACGTCTCGGCGCCTTGCTTTTTATAAAACAAAGTCGCAAAAGGCTTTGCCATATCATCTGTAATCGTTGCTTCTATTCGGATTGACGTATACGCTGTTCCATTGGTAACAGGCGTATGCTCCACCACAGGTGCTACCGTATCTTCCGGAACTTCCTCCAGTTCCACCGGCTTGGTCGGCACCTGGCTTTCTTTTGCCATACCTGGTGTCGGCGCAGCCAATCCTTCCAGCTTCATCATTGCCGTTCCGCTAGACGGGAACATATAATCGATGCCCGCTCCATTATTATCATTGTCACTGCCAAGATAGCTTGCTGACACGACCTCCGCACCCTCTGCACCCTTGATTACAAGGGCACGATTGCCTGGGTTAGCAAAGCCAGGGAAACCATCCTTGAACTCCACAACCTGATTTTCCGTTAGTGAGAGCCCAAAGTTTTCATTAAACTCAGCAAGCGTCCTGTTTCCGTTGTTATACCAATATACGATTTCCTCCTGCGGCGCCAAGATCACGGCAGGCACCTGGAATGGCAGCTCATTTCCTGTGTCCGTGTACTTATAGACAAAAGAATAGTTTGCTAGATTCATAGGCTGATCCGTATTGTTATACACCTCAAAAAACTCGTAGTAATCCGTCCCTCCGCCTTTAGAGTTCGGGGACAGCTCGGTTATAAGCAGCGGCAGCTCACTGTATGTTTCCTCTGGCACCCCAACTTCAACCGTATATGGCTCAGTGGCTACTGTGTTGGTTCCATCCGTTGCTTCGATATAGTAGATGATTGGTCCATCTACCTTAGAAGCCGGGATTTCGGCGGTGTACATAGATGCTGCCTCTGTTTGTTGCATGCTTAGACTCGTGAAGCTTTCCTCTGATTCTTTTTTATAAAATAATGTCGCCGCAGTTACACCCACGTCATCCGTTACCGTTGCTTTAACGGGGATGGCAGTGAATCTTTCCACTTTTGTAACGGCAGTGTGTTCGATCACTGGCGGTGATTGGTCAGGAGCAGGTGCTTCCTCTTCTTCCACGGTTACCGGCTGCTCGGGAACTTGAACCGCTTCAATGGAACCCGGCGTTGGCAAGGCAAGAACCGCATGCTTGTCCATCACCGTCCCGCTCGCCGGAAACTTATACTCAATTCCCGCTCCGTTGTTATCATTCTCGTTTCCAAGATAACTGGCAGAGACTAATTCCTTCCCTTGCTTATCCTTAATAACCAAGGCACGGTTTCCACCATTAGAAAAACCCTTGAAGGCATCCTTAAAAGGAACCACCTGCGCTTCCGTTAACGCCAACCCATAATTCTGGTTAAATTCTGCCAAACTACGGTCTCCGTTGTTATACCAGAACACAAGGGTTTCCTGTGATCCAATAGTCGTTTCAGGTACAGCGAAAGGAATCTCCTTCCCTGTATCCGTGTATGTATAGATAAAATTAAGATTCGCTGTAGATATCGCTTGATCTGTATTATTGTAAAGCTCAATATACTCATAATAATCAGTCCCGGCACCAGCTGAGTTTGGAGAAATTTCTGTGATGAGTAGATGCGGGAGCAGGTTGTAATCCAGCTCTTCTGTGATGATTTCTTCTTCCTGGTCTGCTGGAGGGGCGATTTCTGTCTGTGGTTCTTCTACTAGTGGCTCTTCCACTAATGGTTCTTCTTTAACAGGTTCTTCCGTAACCTCTTCTTCCACCGGTTCCTCTTCAGTTGGCTGCGGTTCTACCTGTTCATCAATTGGTGGCTCCGTACTTTCCACCGGCTCACTTTTTTCCTCCTGGTTTGTTGCCTCTACAGGAGTGGTTTCCATTTCCTTAACCTCTTCCTCCGCATGCACCACTCGGCGGGGCACAACAGGCTGAAAACTCGTTCCCACAATAGAAAAAATCATCAAAGACGACAGCAGCTTCCTTCCAAACTTACGCTTCTCTTTCCTCATCACTAACCTCCACCGAACTTTTTTGAACATTTAAAATACTACCGATAGAATGTTAAGTGAGTATGAAGGTGTTGTAAAAATTGTTTATAATTGGGTTTTCTCGCATCGGAATTAATATTAAATGATTTCTTTACTTCATTAGTGAAAATTCATGTTCTAAGTGGATATCAAATGAAATTTCAACTATTTTTTAATAAAATACGAACGATTAACATTTACACATTATAAAAGTTCGTTTATAATCGAACTTGTGTTGAAATAACTCATATAGTTTCATTCGTATATTCTTAGAGATATGGTCTAAGAGTTTCTACTAGGAGCCGTAAAATCCTAACTACGAATGGGTGGATTCACTCTGCCCATTTTTAGTCCGGATTTTTTGTTGTGTAAATATTTAACCGAACATTACTATGAAAATTATTCTTTTAGGAGTGTGTCTCATGGAAAATGTATTTGATTATGAAGATATTCAGTTAGTCCCAAATAAATGTGTGGTAAACAGCCGTTCTGAGTGTGATACCACTGTGACACTGGGTGGCCGTCAATTCAAGCTTCCTGTTGTACCAGCAAATATGCAAACAATCATCGATGAAAAGATTGCCCTTTATCTTGCTGAAAACAACTATTTTTACATCATGCACCGCTTTGAACCACAAAAGCGCCAGGCATTCATTGAGAACATGCACGCAAAAGGTCTTTACGCTTCCATAAGTGTTGGAGTGAAAGAAGAAGAATATTCCTTCGTTGAAGAGCTTGCGGCAGCAGGGCTTACTCCTGAATACATCACGATCGACATTGCCCATGGGCATTCCAATGCCGTCATCAATATGATCCAGCATATAAAAAAACACCTGCCAGAGAGCTTCGTCATTGCTGGTAACGTTGGTACACCTGAAGCAGTGCGTGAACTGGAGCATGCGGGTGCAGATGCAACAAAAGTCGGGATCGGCCCTGGTAAGGTATGTATCACGAAAATTAAAACAGGATTCGGAACTGGCGGCTGGCAGTTGGCAGCACTTCGTTTATGTGCAAAGGCTGCAAGCAAACCGATCATTGCCGATGGCGGAATCCGTACACACGGTGATATCGCAAAGTCAGTACGTTTCGGTGCAACAATGGTCATGATCGGCTCCCTTTTTGCCGGCCATGAAGAATCACCAGGAGAAACGATCGAATTAGAAGGAAAGCTAGTCAAAGAATACTTCGGCTCCGCTTCCGAATTCCAAAAAGGCGAAAAGAAGAACGTAGAAGGCAAAAAAATGTTCGTCGAGCATAAAGGCTCCTTACAGGACACACTAACCGAAATGGAACAAGACCTTCAATCTTCCATCTCCTACGCTGGTGGAACCACTTTAGACTCCATCCGTCACGTAGATTATGTGATTGTGAAGAACTCTATTTTTAATGGGGATAAGGTTTATTAAGGTTTAGAGGTTTTAGAGGAACAGGCATGGCAGCATACTTAATCCGGAGGGGTTGGGTATGCTGCATTTTTTTGTTTTTCAAAATAAAAAATGAGCAGGGAGGACGGTTCTCCTGCTGGCATATAAAAAGAGTCTTTCACAGTTGAGTTGACTGATGAAAGACCTTCAATTGTTATGAGGATCTCTAACTTTAACCTAGTTATTTCGCACTTCTTTATTTTCGAAATCAATGATTAATTTATACGGAAGGAAAAAATCACCTCCAATAATCCCATCAAATCCATAAATATAGAAGTTTCATTACAATTAATAGCTCTCTACTCACATTTGAGTAGAGAGCTTTTTTTAGAGTTGCAAGTAACTATTTACTTCACGTGATTCGTTTTTAAAAAATCATCTGATAAAAGTTCATTTAAATTCGAACAAATAGCTCAACTACTCCTTTTTAAGAACAAATAAGGCTTGAGATAATCTTTTTGAATCATCAAAGAAGTCCTTTAGTTTTAAATACTTTTCAAAATTATTCTTAATATATAACTCAGAAATGATGGCTTCACCGTAGAAGCTATTATCACGATAATCTCCGCCGCCAGTTGGGCTAAAAAGAAACTTCCCATTTTTATAATCTGAGATAGCACGGTTCATATCCACAAAAGAATTTGCTAACAACTTCTGCCATTCTATTTGAATGAGCTTTGAATCCTCTCTAAATTGTTTACAATAGTCTAAAAAATGACGACCTTGTGTGGTAGCCAACACAATTCCGCCTGGACGTAATATCCTCGAAAACTCTTTTATCCAATTTTTCGCAGCATCTTCAGCTAAATGGGAAAATACTGAATAAGCAAATATGATATCTAAAGAGTTATCAGCAATGAACTCAATAGGAGGATGCGGATTTACTACCTTGTAAGTCCCTTTTCCTAATGTTTCATTGCAAATGGAAATCATCGTTGGATCAACATCTACACCTAACAAATTATCATCCGCCACATCTTTAAAGAAAAAACGTATGATCCTTCCCCAGCCACACCCAAAGTCTAAAACTTTACTTTCCTTACTAAGCGGTAACCCTAATCCTTCAGCATAACCTTTAACATGAAGATAAAAGTTATATGCCTCATATAGAGTAGATACATCGGAGGATCCCACCGATTGTCTTTGAAATTCTCCGTCGGGAAATTCCGGCATCTTAACCCCATTAATTTTAGTATGTGTACAACTATCAACTAATAATTTTAAATATTCTTCATCAGTTAACGTGCTAACCATTTCATCAAACTTACTCCCTAGCTTAAACTTAGTCACGAGTAAACCTCCCACGATCGTTTTCATATGATGACTTTTTTGATTAAAACACATCATGTATTACAGAAACTAATATTGAAAAATATATTCATGTTTTTGCTGTTTTGTGAATTTACTCCTATTACTCTAGGTGAACTAAACATCAATTTATATCTAATCATCTAAAAAAGCATTGTTAAGAAATATATTATAGAGCCTTTTTAAGCTTGTTTAGATCAACGAAAATATCATCACCACAATATGGATAATGTTCATTGTTATAAAATAAATTGACTGACGGGCGTTTCCCCTCCCCCAACATGTAATGATAATCTAGAGATTTTCGATTACTGATCCAACAATAGATGGGATTAATATATCGGGGATTAAAAATCTCGATTATTTTTGTTCCAGGATTACAGAATACAAGATTTGCAAGTCCAGCATCATGAGGGGCAATGATGTATTTAGCTGAAGAAAAAATGTTTACCTTTTCTGAAAATGAAAGATCATGCAATTTAACTTTAATAAAGCCGTATTGACTTAATATTTCCATAACATGATCTTCATTTATTACTTTACGATAATCAGCCTTTTCCCTGCTTATATAAACTCTTTCAAATTTTTGGGTATTATGAATACTTGCCATTTCATTTGTTAAAAATTGTTCCCTTAAGAAATTACATGCCCATGTTGTGACCAATCCATGGAAAAGCATCGAAGGAATAACCAAATTTTTAGGCTTTATATGAAAAGATTGATGAATTTCTATGATTTTTTCTCTTGGTATATCTAATGCAGCAAGACTTTCAAATTGATATGAAATGCTGCAGGTCGGAATAATATACTTATCTACTTTAATGCCAGACTTTTTTATTAAATGAAATCGCGAGATGATCTCAAACATCCAATGATAATAATTATTTTGCCAGCCTGGAACTGTACTAATAATTGCAATGGTCTCATCAGAACTCTCAACATCAGGAAGTTTTTCCTGTTTAAATAGCCAATGGTCGGCAGCATTTTTCTCATATCCCCGAGAAACATCCCAAATTAAACTATTATCAGGTGAAATAATCGCAAAATTATCCTTATCACCGTATAATCGCCCATTTTCCAAAACAGTGACAAACGCCTCAGGAGAAACTGCTGTGGAAGCAGCAAATACAGGTTTATATAAACGGTCGCTTTTTGTTATATTTTTTGGTTCTAACCCGTTCATTTTTTCAGCATGATAAATTCCCTTGTACGTATTATCCTGCCTTTTATTAGAAGAAAGCCAATCAAGCATTGTTTCATAATAATTCTGAGGATGCTCAACATTCTTATCCACTTCATTTCCTCCATTATCCAATGATATCAATTTATATATACATTATATTGATACTGTATTTATATGTTCATCAAAGTTTTGAAGTCGCTTTTATATCCGTTTGACCATTCCACTTTCTCTTTTTTGACAATAATTCCACCCGAACACTCCATCGTGATTTGCATACCATATTTTAAGAATAAAAAATACGATCTTTTCCTTTTTAAATTTGTCAGACTCCTAACTTTACAGAAAGGTAGAAAGGAGTTTTTTAATGAAAGTGGTTATTTTAGCAGGAGGACTTGGAACAAGAATAAGTGAGGAAACGGCTACAAAACCGAAACCCATGATTGAGATCGGTAATTACCCAATTATTTGGCACATCATGAAATTATATTCATTTTATGGATTTAATGATTTTATTATTTGTTTAGGACATAAAGGCCATGTAATTAAAGAGTATTTCTCTAATTACTTTATAAATCATTCAGATATAACATTTAATCTAATAAATCCAAATGAAAAAGTCATTCATTCTAATTGTGTTGAACCTTGGAAAGTTACCCTGGTGAATACCGGGGATGACTCTTTTACAGGGGGACGTGTAAAGCGGATTCAAAAGTATACCGAAAATAAGCCATTTATGTTAACTTATGGCGATGGTCTAGCCAATATCAATATAAAAAATTTAATAGAACATCATAAGGTAAATGGAAAATTAGCTACAGTTACTGCAATACAATATGAAGGTAGATTCGGAACCTTAAATCTAACACCTGAATCAAGAGTAAATAAATTTGAAGAAAAAGTTAAGAAAAACGATGATTGGATAAATGGTGGTTTTTTTGTTTTACAGCCTGAAATCTTTAATTATATTGATGGAGATCATACCATCTTTGAGAAGGAACCATTAGAAAAACTCGCTGAAGAAGGGCAATTATATGCTTATAAACATACAGGTTTTTGGCATCCAATGGACACATTACGTGACAAAAATGAATTATTAAGGTTATGGAACAGTGGAAAAGCCCCTTGGAAAATATGGGGAAAATAGTTTTTTATTATCGATTTAAAGCTTTGTAATATTGGAGGATTACATTCATGAAAATATTAGTGACAGGAGCTACAGGTTTTTTGGGGAGTCATTTGGTAAAGGCACTTTTAAAAGATGATCATGAGGTAATTATTCTAAAACGGAGTTTTTCAAATACATGGAGATTATCAGATGTTTTATTACAAATTTCTTCCTATGATATTGATAAATATACTCTTGAAAAAATTTTTCGTGAACATAAGAATATTGATGCAATTATTCATACTGCAACACAATATGATAGGCATGGAGAAAAGTATTCAGAGATAGTTGAATCAAATGTTTTATTTCCACTGAGACTACTTGAGATTGCTACAAAATACAAAGTTGGATTCTTTATTAATACTGATTCCTTTATAAATAAAAATAACAATGGATACCAGCATTTATTGAGATATGCGTTAACAAAAAGACAGTTTTTAGAATGGGGCAAACAGTTTGCTGCCATAAGTAAAATACGATTTATAAATGTTAGATTGGAGCATATTTACGGACCATTTGATGACGATACAAAATTTACAACTTTTATCATAAAGAGCTGCTTAAGGAATGTTACTGAACTGGCCCTTACACCTGGAAACCAAAAGAGAGATTTTATTTATATTGACGATGTTGTTTCGGCATATAATACCCTTTTAAAACAAAAAGATTCCGATTTCTTTTGTGAATATGAACTAGGTACTAATAAAACTGTGACTATTCGATATTTTATTGAACAAGTCCACAAAATAACACAATCAAATACAAATTTAATATTTGGATCACTTTCTTATAGAGAGAATGAAATTATGGAATCCAAAGCTAATAATGAGAAATTAAGAATATTAGGATGGCAAGATAAAGTTCCATTGAATGAAGGTATTAAAAAAGTAATACAAGAAGAAAAAGAATTTGGGTTTGAAAAATTTATTATAGACTAGAATTTGTTCCTTTCCATAATATATTTTATCCAAACTATTCGATTCTTATTGATATACAAAAGACTGGGAAAAAAATAAAAGGTCTCATCTAATTTAATTATCCTAATTATTATGCAAGGGTGGATAAAAATGCATAAGAATAGTATCTATTATTCTGATATAGACTATATATTTAAAGGTTTAAATTCAACTGAACTGGAGAAATTAAGAAATTCAAAAATATTAATCACTGGATGTGCAGGATTTTTAGGCTTTTATTTTGTATCGTTTTTGTTAGAGAAATTCGAAAAGTTAGGACTAAAAAAAATAGTTGGTATTGATAATTTTAAATTAGGATTACCCAATTGGATCAAACAATATAAAAAAAATAGTCGAATTGAATTACATGATTTAGATATCACTAATTTAGGTTCTTTAGACATCGATTCACTTGCAAATATTGATTATGTTATCCATATGGCCTCAATCGCTTCACCAACCTTTTATAGAAAATATCCACTTGCAACAATAGATGCAAATGTATGGGGATTAAGAGCTTTACTTGATTTTTATAAAAATAAAAATATAAAAGGATTTTTATTTTTTTCAAGTAGTGAAGTTTACGGAGATCCTCATCCCGAATTCATCCCAACCAAAGAGAATTATAAAGGCAATGTATCAATGATTGGACCTAGAGCTTGCTATGATGAAGCAAAGAGATTTGGCGAGACGTTGTGTTATGTTTATTCAGAACAATTTAATATGCCAGTTTCTATTGTTCGACCATTTAATAATTATGGTCCAGGTATGAAACTAAATGATAAAAGAGTCCCTGCAGATTTTGCCAAAGCAGTAAGCGAAAATAAGAAGATTATTATGTATTCCGATGGTTCACCCACTAGAACCTTTTGTTATGTATCAGATGCAATTATTGGCTATCTAAAATCATTATTATACGAACCATTTGATTATTTTAATATCGGGATGGATCAACCTGAAATATCTATTAATGAATTAGCTCAAATTTATCAAAACATTGGAACACAGATTTTTGGTTATAATTGTCCCATTGAAATTACAGTTTCACAGGACAAGAATTATTTGATTCATAATCCATCTAGAAGAAGACCAGATTTATCTAAAGCTAAATCCATTCTAAATTATTCCCCGTCAATATCAATCGATAATGGTGTTTTCAGATTTTTAAAGTTCATTAATGAAGGAGGCATCATTGATTGATAACAGTAGTTGGTCTTGGCTTCGTTGGGTTAACAACAGCACTGGGTTTTTGTGAAAAAGGCTTCAACGTATATGGATATGATATTGATAAAGAGAAAATAAAAAAATTTGAAAGCGGTATTGTACCTTTTTATGAGCCATATTTGGAAGACAAATTAAATAAATATAAAAACAATAATTTTAAACTTAGTCATGACTTAAAGGAAGCTGTAAATAACAGCAAAATTATTTTTTTATGTGTAGGTACACCAAGTAACAATGAAGGAAGTGTAGATTTAAGCTTTCTATTTTCTGCAATCAAAAATACAGTAAACAGTATAGATAAGAAAGATTATAAAATTTTAGTGATTAAATCAACAGTACCACCTTCTACAACAAGTTACTTCCTTAAGCCTTATATTGAAAAATTAGGTTTTAAAGTTGGTGAAGATATAGGGTTAGCAAATAATCCTGAGTTCCTAAGAGAAAGCTACGCGTGGGAAGATTTTTTATATCCAGATCGTATTGTTATTGGTTATGAAGATAGTAAAAGTGTAAAGATAGTCGAAGACATTTATAAACCTTTTAATAGTCAGATTTTTAAAGTTTCTCTAAATAGCGCTGAATATATTAAGTATTTGTCTAATACATTATTAGCCACATTAATTAGCTTTGCGAATGAACAATCTATGATTGGAAAATCAATAGGTGATATAGATATAAAAAAATCATTTCAGATTTTACATCTTGATAAGAGATGGAATGGAAATCCAGCAAATATGACTAGTTATGTTTTTCCTGGCTGCGGGTTTGGGGGATACTGTCTTCCAAAAGATACAAATGCATTAATAAATCACTCTTTAAAAAACTTCTATAAACCAGAAATCCTTCAAAGTGTTCTAAAAGTAAATAGACAAATTAAAGAACATATTATTAAAGAAATTATGAGTAAGGTAAATACAAATGAATATATAGGAATTTTAGGACTATCATTCAAGCCTAATTCAGATGATGTAAGAGATACACCTGCAAATGAAATTATTAAATTGCTGATAGAAAATGGATATAATAAAATAATTGCTTATGATCCACTGGCCATTGATACTTTTAAAAAGACATATAACTTTCATATTGATTATGGCGATACTTTGAAAGATGTACTAGATAAAGTATCACACATTGTCATCTTAACAGCATGGGATGATTTTATTGAATGTAGAGAAAGTATTGCAAAAAAAAATGTATTTGATTATAGATATATTTTTGACTAAAACTTTACAAAACAACTAATTTATATTTATTAAAAGCTTAAAAAATATATCCATTAGAATCCTTAAGTTGTTTGAACCTGCCACATTTTTTTATATTACTTTAAATTCTTTCAACTTCCTAATGTAATTTGTGTCCTTACCAGGGAGTTTTTTATTTTGGTTATATTCAGGAAGAAATTTCATGAAAATTAAAACCACTATAAACAGAGTAAAAAGAACAAAAGCTCCTTCTGGCATTTATAAAATGTCAGAAGGAGCTTTTGTTCACTCTATTTATACCATTTACTCTTAATGCTTTTTGAACAGCTTCTAAATATTGATATTGAAATTTCTTATCAGGCTCTAAATATGTTCCCTCTGCCCACTCATTCCAAGCATTAATAAACAGAAAATCGCTTTTATATACGGTCTCCGCTCTATCTATTTGCTTGCTCAAATACTTTTCAAATTTAGCTGGGTTAGCACCATAATAAATTGTTGCTTCCGTCCCTCTTCGCGCAGTATTATCCCAATCAATAAATGCTCCTGGAATAACTTTTTTATTTGTATTTATTTTTCTATTTAAAATACAAGACCACATAGAATCATAATCCACTACCTTCATTCTTCCCTGGTATCCATTGCCCTCTCTCCAGATATTCTGACAGTTACCATGAGCAATTGAATAATGAGGTTCAAATTCAACAGATGCATCAAACCCTTTAATATTCGTAAGTGGATAAAATCCATTTAATGTCTCGACAAAATAAATACCATTTAAACCGTTTTGTTTTGCTAAATTATCCCAAAAATATAACATTTCTGAACAATTCGGAATGATTGCTGGTCGATAAATGAGAAATAAGGGTTTATCCTCTACACGAATGTATCTATCGTCTTTAAATGCTTTTAATAGATAATCGAAATGCTCTTTCCAATCCTTTTCATTCCCATAGTCTTGGGGCATCAACACCAAATCATTTCTTCCGTCCCATCTCCTAGTCCAAGGTTCATTCGCCCAAGAGAGACAGAATGGAAAGTCTGGTTCACCAGAAGTTAAAACCTCATTAAATGGTTTTTCTAATAGCATCTTTCCATTAAACCAATAATGATAGTAGCAGAAACCATATATACCGTACTCCTTTGCTAACTCAGCTTGCCATTTTCTCGCTAAAGGATCTGTTAGATCGTAATAAAAATCACTATATGGTTCCCTTGGCTGATAATGACCATGGAATAATGGTTCTGCATTTCTTGTATTCACCCATTCTGTAAATCCCTTTCCCCACCACTGATTATTCTCAGGAATTTCGTGAAATTGAGGTAAATAAAAAGCAATTAATTTCATATTTCGTTCCCGAAATATATCCTTTTTATTTTTTGTCTCTTTTGAGTTTTCCAACTGTTGAGTATCCGTTTGTTCAGAGATATCTATTGAAGTTCTCTCGCTAACCTCATTACTAGGATAGCCACTCCAATTTATAAAAAGACCTTTTTCACTGTTAGTTAACTCATTATTCATATGTTCATTTATTAGCTTTTCATTTCTTACATGATCCCATATCCGGAATTTTTTTAACTTTCCAACAAAAAAACCATATGGTTCAAATCCTCCAACTATACCAGATGCATAAACATTAATTTTAGGACTCTTATATCCAGATTTGATAAACTTTCCATTTATATAAAGGGAAGGAATCTTTTTATTAACCACAACTGCTATATGAGTCCATTCTATAATGTTTGTTGTATATACCAGAGTTGCCGTTAAATAATTGTGAGTATGTTCCAAAATACTGACACCGTTTGTACCAACGGATATACCTAGACCTGATTGACGATGATTACCTGTATGGCCTGGAAATACGACGAAACGTTGACCTTTCAATCCTTCTGTCCCACTATTTGATTGATTAATTACACGATGACTCTCTTCAGGTTTCACCCAAAACTCATAAGTGAAGTTATTTATTAAATTTTTAAATACTGATTCGAATTCTATATAATTATATCCACTAAAGTGTAATAACTCTTGATCCATTTTATATCCCCCTAAATTTATTATCAATTACTCCTAATTTTAGAGTCATAATTATCACTTATTTTAATTTCTTTGAAATAGCCAGTATTAATTCTCTTCTAAATTCAGAGGGTATTTACTCCAAAGTGTTGGATAATGCAGACCTAAAATTCTAAAAATGTTTAATTTAGAGTTCTGGTTCTATATTTGAAATTTTTTAAAAGGATATTTGTTGAATTGGACAGTTCAGGTAGAGTTATAGTTTGCTTACTGATTATATTTCTTGCTTTTCTGCAATTCCACTTCTTATATTTTGATATGGATTTATCACTATATTTTTTTTACAAAGGCAGGAGAACTTTCTTGATTTATTGTTGTTTAAATAGAAATTTTATCAGTCTGTTTTATATAATTATGACAACTGTACTATAAATGCATAGACGTTTTTACTAGTTTTTTATTAATTTATAAATAAGGATTTTCATTTACATAAAATTAAACATCAGAAATCCTGTCTAACAATAAAGGACTTCTGATGTTTATCTCTTTATTGTGAACAATTTTTGAAAAAAAAGCATAATTGATTTAACCTGGAGTAGGTATTAAAGAAATACAACAGCTGCTAGGACATACGGATATTAATACTACGATATTAATACTACATTGAATATCTATGCTCTTATGACCACCAATATGCAAGAAAAGGCCTCCCAACAGTTTAGCAAACTGATGAAAGACCTTCTCGAAGCATATATTCATTTTAGACGTTGGTATAACAAGGTTTTTAAAACCTTAATTACATCATGCCGCCCCTAAGGTGAGAGCGTGTAATATCTTTAACTGGGTGTGCGTAGAGTTCAGTATATCAGGGTTTTGCTAAATTTCCACTGTAACACCTTTAACCGGAATTTACTGTTATTCATTTGATTGCGTTAGCAAAATGTTAGCATCTCAAAAGAATCATCTGGTTTCATTAGTAACTCTCTATCTTTTAACCTTCTTTTAAAAGCTGATCTAAATTTGTAAGGTCCGCACTTAATTGTTCAATCATAGATAAACGTCTGATTTCGAGTAAGCATCTGAACTTACCCTAGGATTCCTTAATAAGTTATAAAAATTGAGTTCATCTGTAGAAGAACCATTGATGGTTAATTGGTTTTCTAATTTAGATAACAACTGATACAAGGTTTCTTTATCGACTATAGAATCATCATAGGATTCTAAAAACAAATTTAACTGATAGGTTGTTTTTTCGAGCTAATTTATCGACTTTATTTTTTCGTCTTCAGTAAACTCTGCTTCTATGTTTTCTAGCACATAATCCCTGGTTGCTTCATGCAGATCATTTCTCATCAAATGAATTTTAGTTGCTTTTGAGACCCCCAATGAAAATTCTGTATTCTCATTTGCCTCTAAGATAATACTCAGAGTAATAGTCTATCTTTGATGCCCAGCTAAATAATTCAGATCTGATTTACCTGAGTTTGAATCAATAGAACAACCTGTAATTTAACTGATAAGTATTTCATTGGCATTAACATCAACATAAAAACCGACCTTTCTAATAATAAAGGTCGGTTTAAACTAAGTCGATTTTTCTGTTTAAGAGATACCATTAACAATTTGATTGAGTCCGTCACTAATTGGTGTAGCTGAACGCCCAAGAAGTTTTTCGAAGTCATTGCTTTCGACTTCAAGCGTACCTTCTCTAATGCCTTTTTGGATTTCCACCAGAAAAGGAATAAGAAAATCTGGTACACCTGCACCTTTCATAATGTCTGCATAAGTATTGTCATCTACTTGTAGTACTGGTACTTCTTTGCCCAATACAATACCAAGAGCTGATACAAACTCTTCCTGTGTTAATAATTTTCCGGAAAGCTCGTAGATAGTGTTTTCGTGCCCATTACCAGTCAATACCGCAACCGCAGCCTCTGCATAATCTTGTTGCAATGCCCATCCTACCTTACCATTTCCTGCTGTTGTCACCCAAGGAGCACCTGCTAGAACACCTTGAATACTTGAAATTTCATTTTCCAGGTACCAATTATTTCTTAAAAAAGAATAAGGAATACCTGTTTTCATAATAGCTTCTTCTGTTGCTTTATGCGTTGGAGCAAGGAAGTTTTCACTTGCCTTTGCATTCGCTATGCTAGTATAAGCAATAAATTTCACTCCAGCACGCTCAGCCGCAGCTATTGCATTCGCGTGTTGTCGTATTCTTGTTTTATTTTCCCCATCTGCAGAGATAATCAGCAAGCGATCAACACCAGCAAAAGCCGCATCAAGTGTTTCCGGATAATCAAAATCACCTTTTCGGACATCTACTCCTCGAGCACGTAATCCTTCTGCTTTCTCTGGATTACGAACACTAACAGCTACTTGGTTTCCTGGTACCTTTTTTAATAAATACTCTACAATTTTAGAACCTAATTTTCCTGTTGCTCCTGTAACTAACATTTTCATGTATTATTCCCCCGATATACTTTTCATTTTAATAGTGTAGCAATGATTGAACTTTCACGGATTTAGGCATTTTCCCATTTTTAATAACACGGTCTATTGTTCCCCCACCAATACAAATATCACCATCATACAGAACAACAGCTTGTCCTGGGGTAATAGCCCGCTGTCTTTTGTGAAAATAAATCTTAGCTGTTCCATCTTCTTGCGGATACACTGTTACCTCTTGATCCTCTTGACGGTATCTCATCTTGGCGGTGCAACTAAATTCTTGCTTAAAAGTTAGTTCTGTTTTAATCCAATTCATACCAATAGCCTCTAAACCCTCTGAATAAAGTCCTTCGTTATGAAACCCTTGTTCAACAATCAGAACATTTCGCTTTAAGTCTTTACCAATGACAAACCAAGGCTCCCCTGATCCGCCAATACCAAGACCTTGACGTTGACCAATAGTATAATACATAAGACCATCATGGTGACCTTTAATTTCACCATCAAAGGTTTGCATTTCACCAGGATGAGCTGGCAAAAAGCCACTTAAAAATTCCTTGAAATTTCGTTCACCGATAAAGCATATACCTGTACTATCTTTTTTCTTTGCTGTTGCAAGACCTGCCTCTATCGCAATCCCACGCACTTGCTGTTTGGATAAATGCCCAAGCGGAAACATGGTTTTCGATAATTGCTTTTGAGAAAGAGCATTAAGGAAGTATGATTGGTCTTTATTATGATCAGCACCTCGCAGCAATCGGAATTGTCCATCTTTTTCTTCGACTTGTGCATAGTGACCTGTTGCGATATAGTCAGCCCCAATTGACATCGCATGATTTAAAAACGCCTCAAATTTGATCTCTTTATTACACATGACGTCAGGGTTAGGTGTCCGACCTGATTTGTACTCCTCCAGGAAGTATGTGAAGACTTTATCCCAATACTGTTTTTCAAAATTTACAGCATAATACGGGATTCCAATTTGATTACAAACCTTAATCACATCTTCGTAGTCTTCAGTTGCTGTACAGAAACCACTTTCATCAGTATCATCCCAATTTTTCATAAAAATTCCAATTACATCATATCCTTGCTCTTTAAGAAGCAAAGCTGTAACCGATGAATCAACACCCCCAGACATACCGACTACTACCCTTGTATCTTCTGGTCGTTTCTTCATACCTTTCACCACCTTTTGATCTATCTGATGCTTTACATCCATACCTGGGATACTTCCCTGATTATTATGCAGTTTCTTGCTTCACTGAATTTGGATTTGCGACATGATATTTGACCCCACTCTGTAAAGAAAACATGAATGGTCGTAGTTCGGAATGACCACATTTAGGACAATGACTAATTTCTTTAGTTATTGTTAGGCATCTGTCGCAAACGAGTCTATATTTTGCATTTGACATAACCATACTTTTATCATACCTTTCTATATTTTATTGAATGAACCCCTAATTTCTCCTGATTGCTCAATCATTCCCTTGATTAATCAGGTATATATATTCCATTAAATTAAACCCTTTACGATGTAAAAGCTAACAAGTATTGATAGGATTTATCGAAGCTAACTGAAATGAAATTAGTTACAGTTTATACAAAAAGAAACTTAACCATCTAACCAAAATAGCATTTACCATCTGTAACAAAATACATTACATTTAGTTCGAAAATAAAACAACTTCTTCAAATATATGATCAGGCAAATGCGCTAAGAGAACTATGCTATGAACGGCTATCGTAAATTCACTATTCACTGAATTTCACTTCCTCTTGGCACCTGTACTGTAATATTAATTAATACAGTTTGAAAAGTCAATGAAATAATCAGTTGCTTTCATGACAAATTTTAGTGGAAATTTAATTTACTTTTTTAATGCCTCAAATTCTTAGCCAATTTCCGCCAGATTCAATCCCATTGAGTGTCATTATCAAAAAAAGCACTAAATATAATTACTAAATTATCATGAAAAGAGGTTGACCCCTTTGGGCGGAATCAACCTTAAATTAATTATTAAAATTCACCTGATCGACTCTTATCTTACTAAAGGATTCAATCCAGCAGTTTCCATATAATCTTTTCCCCAGTTATACATAGCATCGAGAATCGGCATCAAGCTTCTTCCTTGTTCAGTAAGGGAGTATTCTACTTTTGGAGGAACCACGGGATAGACTTCGCGTTTTACTATCAAGTCTTCTTCCAGTTCTCGCAATTGATTAACTAGCATTCTCTGCGTGATTCCTGGCATAAGAGCTTTCAATTCACCAAATCGCTTCGTTCCCTCTTTTCCTAGATGCCATAGTATTAGCATCTTCCATTTACCACCGATAACGGAAAGAGTTAATTCTTTTTCACAATTAAACATCTTTTCCTCCATTCGCGACATTTATCATCACCTCCATATTTATTATAGCCCATAGTATACTTTTTTCACTATATAATATATATGTCTGTACTTGTTATATCCTTCCATACATAATATATTTTCAGTGAATATATAATTCTCTATCAATTAATGGTTATTTGGGAAGCTAGTGAGATCTCTCAACACGAGCACTTAAAATATCTTCTGTTGTGATTTCAAGTAATTTCTCCAGGAACCTTATTGTTCCTATTATATTTTCCTCTTCCTCCGTTTTTACGTTTTCCATTTTTTTATCCTCTATCAAATCATTAAGAACCTTTCTGAAGGCACTGCTTTTTATTAGCCACTCTCCAATCAGTTCCTTTGTTGCAGATCTTTCAAATTCATTTTTCACAGCAAATAAACTTTCTCTTTTTGTTTCTATTATAGTTATAGCATTTAAATCAGCATTCATCCGCATCTTAAAATATCTCTTTTCACTATTATAATAATTCTCATTCCTTAATCGAAAATACTCTACACCCATAGTGATTTCGTAAAAAGAAGGTGTCTCTGTAACATATTGAATGTCTTTCACTTCAACATTTTCCAATAGATCGAGATAAGTTTCTATTCCATACTGAGTATTTATCATTTTTGCATCCAATACATTCATGGACTTCACATCCTTTTCTATTAAATGGGACAGATGTAATTCTGTTAGTTTTTTTCAACAACATGTCCACCAAATTCGTTTCTTAATGCAGCTACCACTTTACCTGTAAAAGTATCGCTGTCTAATGAACGATAGCGCATCAAAAGAGACATTGCGATAACAGGAGTGGCTGCTTGTAAATCTAAAGCTGTTTCAACTGTCCATTTCCCTTCACCAGAAGAGTGCATGATCCCTTTAATTTCATCCAGCTTTGCATCTTTTGAAAATGCACGTTCAGTCAACTCCATGAGCCATGAACGAATAACGGAGCCGTTATTCCACACTCTAGCTACTTTTTCGTAGTCAAAATCGAAATTGCTTTTTTCTAATACCTCGAATCCTTCGCCAATCGCTGCCATCATACCGTATTCAATTCCATTGTGAACCATTTTTAAGAAATGACCGCTCCCTGCTTTACCGGCATAAATATATCCGTTTTCGACAGATGTTTCCTTGAAAATAGGTTCCACGATGCTCCAGGCTTCAGGGTCTCCACCAATCATATAACACGCTCCATTACGAGCACCTTCCATTCCACCAGAAGTTCCGGCATCCATAAAATGAATTCCTACTTCCTTTAGCTGGTCATATCGGCGAATGGATTCCTTATAGTGAGAATTCCCAGCTTCAATTACGATATCTCCAGCGCTTAATAATGGTGTCATTTCATCAATTACTGAATCTACCACTGCATGCGGAACCATAATCCATACAACTCTTGGTTTTTCTAATGATTCAACAAGTTCTTTTAAATCAGATGTACCTTGAGCACCGTATTTCTTCATTTCTTCAACGGCACTTCCATTTACATCGTAAGCTACTACTTCATGCTTGTTATCAATTAAATTTTGACCTAAGTTTAATCCCATTTTTCCTAAACCAATTAATCCAACTTTCATATTCATTTCCTCCTTAATTATCTAAAAATTTTCTGCATTTTTTATTACTACCACCATTTATATCCTTCCTCTGCCAATAATCGATGGGAAGCATCTGGTCCCGTTGACCCGGATGGATATAATTGAAGGGGAATTGTATTTTCCTCAAAAGCCTCTAAGATAGGCTGTACCCATTTCCAAGACAACTCCACTTCTTTCCAATGCGCAAAGAATGTAGAGTCGCCACGCATTGCATCGTAAATTAAACGCTCATACGCTTCAGGAACATCTGCTTGCTTAGCAGAAAAATCAACACTGACTTGTTCGATTTTTCCATTGTTTAATGGGTTTTTACTATTTAATTGTAATGAAACACTTTCGTTTGGATTGATTTCAATCACTAAAAGATTTGGCGCAGTTTCTTCTTGATGATCCCTATACAAATCCTTTAAAGTATTTTTGAATTCAATCACAATTCGGGTGGATTTCTCTGTCATTCTTTTTCCTGTACGGATATAGAAAGGAACCCCTCTCCAAAAATCATCATCCACATATAGACGGGCAGCCACAAATGTGTCATTTAATGAAGAAGGAGCAACTTCAGGTTCTCCTGTATACCCAACAACTGGTTTACCTTGGATTTCACCAGGACCATATTGACCTCGAATCACATGATTCACTACATCTTCTTTCTTTAATGGACGAAGTGATTCTATTATTTTTCTTTTTTCATTGCGTATCTCTTCTGCACTAATTTGTTTTGGCAGCTGCATTGCTGTCATCATCAACATTTGCAGCATATGATTTTGAAACATGTCGCGAATAGCCCCAGCTTTATCATAATAATCGGCTCTATCTTCAACCCCAACTGTTTCGCTTGCAGTTATTTGCACATTTGCAATGTATTGGTTGTTTCTTAATGCTTGAAGCACTGGATTTGCAAATCCTAACGCTTCCAGGTTTTGTACCATCGGCTTTCCAAGATAGTGGTCGATGCGAAAAATTTCTTCTTCATCAAAAGCTTTACTTAGTTTATCGTTTAATTCTTGAGCTGATTTCAAGTCATGTCCAAACGGTTTTTCGATAATAAGACGTTTCAAACCTTTAGTAGAGCCTAGACCACTCTCTTTAATGTTGGAAGAAATCACATTAAAAAGCTCTGGAGCAACAGACAGGTAAAACATACGATTTTCTGGAATATTCAATTCTTCCTCACGTTGTTTAACGAGTTCAAGTAATCCTTTATATCCTTCAGTCTCGATAGCATCTACATGGAAATACCTGAAGGCACGGATAAACACTTCAAGGTTTGTATCGTCATGTAGTGATCGTCTAGAAAAAGCTTTTAAAGAATCTTTTACATGGTCTTGGAAATCAGTATCTGATAAATCTCCTCTGCCCACCCCAATAATTGAGATGGGCAGAGGTAATTTTTTATCCAAAAATAAATTATATAGAGCCGGGAAGATTTTTCTTTTTGCTAAATCCCCGGTCGCCCCAAATAAGACAAATGTCATTGCCTCCATTTTACATACCTCCAAAATTAAAAATAAATTTCAGTATTTCGTTAAACAATGCATCAACAAGATGTAAGTATAATACCTACTTTTTTCAAATGGAAGTACGCACTTTTTATTTAAATAGTGTTAAAAAAATAACATAGTAACAATATGTATACTATAGGAAATAAACTCTTCTATTTATGCGCGGAAAAAAATTAAAAGCCAGGGTGAGCATCCTCTCCCTGGCCTCAAATGGTGCATGGTAGATTTATAGTTAATAGTAAGAATTTAAAAACGGTCTGTTTTACAGTATACTTTTTAGCACTATGTAAAATAAAAGTGCGTACTTTTATTTTTAAAACATACATTGTATACTTGCAATTGTTCAGTGAAAGGCCATGATATTCCTTATTGCACTGTACAAAAACAAAAAAAATTATAGGAGTGAATATAGATGGAATTGCAATTAGCTTTAGATTTAGTAAATATTCCACAAGCAATTGAGTTAGTGAAAGAAGTGGAGGATCACATTGATATCGTTGAAATCGGTACACCGGTTGTAATCAATGAAGGACTTCATGCAGTAAAAGCAGTAAAAGAAGCATTCCCTAACTTAAAGGTATTAGCAGACCTAAAAATCATGGATGCAGCTGGTTATGAAGTAATGAAAGCTGCTGAAGCAGGTGCAGATATCGTCACAATTCTTGGAACTGCTGAAGATATGTCCATTAAGGGTGCTGTTGAAGAAGCGAAAAAACAAGGTAAAAAAATCCTTGTTGATATGATTGCTGTAAAAGACCTTGCTGGACGTGCAAAAGAAGTGGACGCTATGGGCGTTGATTATATTTGCGTTCATACTGGTTACGATCTTCAAGCAGTTGGAAAGAACTCTTTTGAAGATTTACAAACCATCAAAGGTGTTGTGAAAAATGCTAAAACTGCAATCGCAGGTGGTATTAAATTAGACACACTTCCAGAAGTCATAAAAGTACAACCAGACCTTGTCATTGTAGGTGGCGGGATTACTGGACAAGCTGATAAAAAAGCTGCTGCTGCAAAAATGCAACAAATGATTAATCAAGGGTAATTCAAATCATGAATACAACTCAATACCTAGCTAGAATAATAAAAGAGTTAATTCGCTCCGTAGATTTAATTTCCAATGATGAAGCTGAAAAATTAGTTAATGGGATTCTTGAATCAAAAAAAATCTTTGTTGCTGGCGCAGGTAGATCCGGATTTATGGCCAAATCATTCGCCATGCGAATGATGCACATGGGGATAGATGCCTATGTGATTGGCGAAACAGTAACCCCTAACTTTGGAAAAGATGATATTTTGATCATCGGATCAGGTTCAGGAGAAACGAAAGGTTTAGTTTCCATGGCTGAGAAGGCAAAAAGCATCGGTGGGACAATTGCAGCTGTAACGATTTTCCCTGAGTCCACTATTGGACAATTAGCGGATATCACCATTAAGTTGCCTGGCTCACCTAAAGATCAGTCGGAAAGTAATTTTAAGACGATTCAACCAATGGGCTCATTATTCGAACAAACACTTTTACTATTTTACGACGCTGTGATTCTTCGGTTCATGGAGAAAAAAGGTTTGGATACCAATAAAATGTACGGTAAACATGCCAACTTAGAATAAATATATTAATCCTCAAGTTCTAAATAGGAAAGACCGCAACTGTTTCCATGCAAGTTTGCGGTCTTTCTGCTAGAATGAACTACTATTTGTAATAATTTTAGGAGTGATAAAATGATTTCTTTAAATGGAAAAACTGCAATAGTTACTGGCGCAGGAAGAGGCATTGGCCGTGCAACTGCTATCGCGTTAGCCAAAGAAGGCGTTCATTTAGGCTTAATCGGCTTAAATATGTCTAATCTAGAAAAGGTAGCTGCTGAACTCGCACAATTTGATGTTAAGGTTTCTGCAGCAACAGCAGATGTGACCGATCTTGAATCCGTTACCCATGCTGTTGAACATATCAAATCCGACTTAGGCCCAATTGATATCCTAATCAACAATGCTGGTGTTGCTAAATTTGGTGGGTTCCTTGATCTAACACCAGAAGAATGGGAAAAAATAATCCAAGTCAATTTAATGGGTGTGTATAATGTAACAAGAGCAGTATTACCAGGAATGATCGAAAGAAAATCAGGAGATATCATCAATATCTCTTCATCTGCTGGCCAAAAAGGTGCTCCTGTTACAAGTGCTTACAGTGCTTCTAAATTCGCTGTATTAGGACTAACAGAATCACTTATGCTAGAAGTAAGAAAACATAATGTCCGTGTTACTGCTTTAACACCAAGTACTGTCGTTACAGATTTAGCAATTGATACAAATCTTGTTAAAGGCAATGAAGAAAACGTGATGCACCCAGAAGACCTTGCAGAATTAGTCGTGGCTAGTTTAAAGTTCAATCCAAGAGTATTCATTAAAACAGCTGGATTATGGTCAACAAATCCATCATAAACCGAAGCAGATCCAGTGGGGTCTGCTTCTTTAGTTCGTACAAAATACTCTTATATGTATCAGTGATAAAAGGACATTATCAACACCTTGTTCTAATCCTTCGCCAAGTTTTCGTGGTCAGTGGCAGTAGGGGGTTGTTCCATCCAACCTTTTTCTATTAAAAGATTCATACCATCTTCAGCGATTAAAGCAATTTCCATATTCATTCGAGCGTAATCAGCAGACAAGTCTCTTCTTTGACACATTGATAAAGCCTCCCCATAATAACCAAGTGCCGCAGATAGTAGTGTTGCTATATGGAAAAGCATAAGCTTATCAGAAAAGGGAGGTACGGTTGAATCTGTTACTTCTGATTCAAATATCCTTGGTATATGGAGATTCTCTTCTTCTAACATTACACCCAGTATATGAAAGTGTCTTTTACAAAGTTTTCGAGCACGTTCGAAATACTCTCGTACCTCTTTAGATTGGCATACTTGACTGAATCCTAACTCTAAAACCATTTTCACCATATTTTTTTGCATATTAAGATGTACACCACTGATTTCGATTGCATTTATCGGTCTTCGCTTTCCGAACCAACCAGTTAAATAGTTCTGTTTCCTAATAAAATCAACCTTTTGTTTGTTATTCAATATAGGCGGCTTGCTAAGAATTCCCTTTGATAAAGCAAGGGTAGTGACCCTATCATATAATTGCAGCGTTTGAGAAGTACATTCAATAAGATATTTTCTGACATCTTCACGAATACAAACGCTTGTTGCACCAGCATATCTCGTCAAGCCGTGTATCGCCATAATCTGCAAATAAATAACCTTAAATGTATCCGTAAATAAACTAGGGGCGTTTACAGTTACATCATCCTCTGTGAACCCTATTGGAATGGGATAGTTTTCTTGTATTAAAAATTGTTTCGTTCTTTCTATATGAGTTTCTGATAATTCTAAGGCAAATTGAAGTAAAGCACGAGTATTTTCATCCTTAGCATTATTTAAGAAATAGCGAAGAACACAACGTGACATACTATCATTTACATATTGCGACCAGATGATGCCATATTCTGAGGCATTAATATTATCCTGGTGATTAACCTGATCCATTTTTTAAACCCTCCTTACTTTTACAGAATAGGTTAACCAATAACAATAAATTATATTTGTTATAAACTTCAGAAAGAATGGACACATCCTTTTTTGTAAGAAACATTGATATAGATACCAAAGGGACGAGAAACCGCTAAAATCACTTGGCGGTTTTTTGGTTCTTATGTCTTTTCTGATGGTATAAATTGGCTGAGTCTGAACACAATATCAATGGTGCAAATTCATTATTATCTTATTAGGAGATTGATGTCTATGTTTTGGAAGAGGACGAGTACAGGGGTAAGAAACAGCACAGGGAAAGCCCAAAATACACCTATCACACTAGAGGTTCTCCTTGAACGCGTAGACAATATGGAAGACGCTGAAATAATAGAACATCAAACACCTAATGTTTCGACAATTATACTGGTATACATAAGAACATTGATTGATAGCGCAAGGTTGAATGAATCTGTAATTCAACCATTACGGAGCTGCAGCAATGAAAATCATTTTGAATGTATTTCCGCCTCCAAAATTACAGAAATTTTAACGGTGGAAGAGGCCGAAAAACAATTGATGCTGGGATCCATCCTTATTTTTGACACTGATGAAAATGAATGGTGTTCAGTCAATCTTAAAGATCCATCAGGTAGAGGGATAGAAACCTCTGAAACAGAAACAATTCTTTATGGAGCCAAGGACAGTTTCACTGAAAACATAGAACAGAATATAGCATTGATTCGCAGAAGGCTGCCAATAACAACCTTAAAAACAGAAAAATTCACGGTAGGATCACTAACTGAAACAAATGTTGTCTTGATGTATATTGAAGGTATAACGAATACTAATTTCATTACGATTGCCAGGGAGAAAATCAAAAATGTAAATTATGACCAAATCCTTGACTCCTCCCAACTAGCAGCTTTTATGGAAGATCACACACATACTGTATTTCCTCAATTTCAACAAACTGACCGTCCTGATGTGTGTGCCTTCGCACTTGGCGTTGGTAAACTTACCATACTGGTCGATAATACACCGTTTGCTCTGAATGCTCCAATCACCTTTTTCCATTTATTCCAATCTCCTGAGGATTATATTAATCGTTGGATTGTTGCAAGCTTCTTGCGGATCATAAGATATTTAAGTTTCATGCTCTCCTTACTGATGGTTCCAATATATGTTGCGTTAACGACACATCATTATCAGATGATTCCCTTGCAAATTTTATTCGTCCTTGTGGATACAAGAAGTCAATTGCCACTAAGCCCGTTTTGGGAATCGCTCATTATGTTGGTGACAATTGAAATCATTAAAGAAGCAAGTCTAAGAATGCCTACGAAATCTGGTCAAACATTAGGCGTCATCGGTGGTATTGTCGTTGGGCAGGCAGCTGTAGAAGCAGGGTTCGCTAGTCAAGTTCTGATCGTTTTGGTTGGTATTTCTGCTATCGCTTCGTTTCTAGTGCCGAATTATTTGATGTCCAAAGCCAACACTTTGATACAGTTCATACTATTGATCCTTGCTTCTTTTCTTGGAGTAATGGGCATTTTTATGGGCATCCTTTTACTTTTTGTCCATATGAATGCACTTACTTCCTTGAAGCAGCCATATTTAGTCCCTGTTACACCTTTTTATGGAAAAGATTGGCTTGATCTATTTATTAGAGGACCATTGCAATGGATGAAAACAAGGCCTGAGGCTCTTCATCCTTTACAGAAATGGCGTTATAGCCGAAGGAGATAATCCCATTGACTGAACTTTCATTGTTCGAGAAAACCTCTTCATATAATGGTGTTTATATGACTTTGATGGTCAACAGGATGCAAATGCTATATTTTGCGATCATCATGCCAGTTTTTCTCATATACCCCTATATGATTTGGATGATTATCATCGTAGGCGCACTATCACAGATCAGTATATTCATGTTATCAAAATGGTTTACTTCCAAGTATGCATCCTCAGGCTACGAAGGTTTTGTAGATCTTTTCGGTGAGCCTATGGTACGGTTACTTTCTTTCATCGGAATCGGTTTCATTTTATTAAAAGTAACGGTAATAACACTCGGATATGTAGAAGTAGTACAACAATTTATCTTCCCTTCATTAAATACGAATTGGATGATCCTTTTCATTTTGCTTATTTGCTGGTATGTTGCTTCACTAGGGATGGACAGTACGATCCGTTTCATCGTCATCGCTTTTTTGTTTACAGCTCCAATGCTCTTGTTATTATTGAAATTCCCTTTTCAGCCTTATGCTACTATACATGATCTATTTCCGTTAATACCATATGAATGGACGATGAAATCATGGAAAAGTGTGCTGTTTATATGGTCAGCCTTTTCTGGGCCAGAATATTTGGTTTTACTTGCCCCTTGGTTCAATACGAGAGCAAAAATCCTCAAATACATGACAATCGGAAATGCATTTACCGTTTTTGAATATGTGTTTATATTCATTGCATCTTTGTTTTTTTTCGGATCACATTATCTTGGAGAAATCAAATTGCCGGTGGTGGAAATGATACGCTACCTGAATTTTCCAGTGTTTGAGCGAATTGATATAATTTTTATCTCTGTATACTTATTTCACTTTGTATTCGCCATTTCAATCTTCCTGTTACTTTTTTATGGTGCAATTCGTATCACTCTGAAGAAATCGAAAGTTCAAACGACTAGATCAGGATTTGCATTATGTTGTTTTATATTCATCCTTTGTTTAATGCTACTAAATGAATGGTTGTGGAAAAAGGCAACTAACCAAAATATTTTGTTAGAGCTAGAGATATGGGCAGGAGCACTCACTTATTTATTCGTACCATTACTTCTTTTCATCTCTTTTAAGCGAAAGGTCCGTGACTAGTATGAAACATAAACATACCAAAATACTTTTCGTCATTTTTGTTAATATAATCGTTTTATCAGGTTGTTCTCCTATTGCAGAAAAAAATCTGATTGAAGAAATTGCACCTGTGACTTTTTGGTCGATTCAGAAAGGAGAGGAGGAGAACTACAGAATGAGCACTTTGATACCTCCCCTTGTAAAAGAAAAGAAACGCCTTTTGACTGTTCAAGTCGACTTGTTAAAAGAAGGCATGAAGGGTTTCAATTTAAAGTATTATAGAGAGTTGAAAGTTGGACAACTCCGGATGCTGTTGATCAGTGAAGAAATTGCAAAAGAAGGGATCAGTCCATTGATCGATACGATTTTGACAGATCCTGATATTTCTAAACGTTTGTATGTAGCCATTGTCAGAGGGGATTTTGATGAGTACATGAACAGTCAATTGGGAGTGCAAGAAGACCTGGATTATTATCTCTATCGGATGTTCAAGCATTACGATGGTCAGGGGAAGTTGACTGTTGTGAATTTGCATCAATTCATGAAAATGCTTCATTCACCAGCGAATTCTCCTGTAGTGCCTGTATTTGAAGCCAGTAGTGGTAATTTCCAATATCAAGGTACTGGCATTTTTAAAAATGACAAATTGATCGAAACCACGAACAAAATGGAAGAGCAAATATACCAGCTTATCGACAACGATCACTTTTTAAAGTATTTTCCGATCCGTGACTTATCTTTTGTTCTAGGCCATGTGACAGCCAATGTTCAATGGTATATGGATAAGAAATATTCTGAACTGAAGCTCACCGTTCAATTGAATGGACGGCTTGACGAGATTGCCAGGGAACATAACTTGCTCACCCGGGATGAATTTTCAAAATTCGAGACGGAAATTGAATTGTATTTAGAAGAACAGACTACCAAGTTTTTAAAAAAGCTTCAAGAGAATAAGGTTGACCCTTTACAATTAAGAAAGTATACCTTGAGACCTTTCTCAAAACCTCTTAATGGGGAAGAATGGTCAAACAGGTGGGAGCAGATGGAGGTCACAGTCGATTATGACATTAATATCCAACCGCTAACAGATATCAAAAACTGATGAATCCAACTCTGAAGAAAGTGTGGGACGTCTCCCGTGGAACTGTTGTCGCAGTTTCACATATAGGGGGGCGTCCTTTTCCTTTCCGGCTTGGTCATACGGACGATCAAACAATGAAAAATGATTACCTTCATGTCACCGAAGAAATTAAAAAAGAAGCCCCCCACAAGTTTACTCAACTTATGAGAAGCTTCTTCCGTTATCCTCTATGTTGCAAAATGTTAGTAAACCATTCTCATCTTACCAACAAGTCCTTTTATATCAAGGGTTTGGGGGCGTACTGTCTAGCTCCAGCGGCTAGCCACTCTAGGAATGAAGACAAAGAGCGCCTTCTTTCCTAGATCGTCTTATGCTTGTCGGGGCTGAACAAGCCGCTTCTGCTTTTCGGTATTACATCATTCCGCCCATTCCACCCATGCCGCCCATATCTGGCATTCCGCCGCCGCCCTCTTCAGGGATGTCGGCTACTACTGCTTCAGTAGTCAGGAACATTGCAGATACGCTTGCTGCGTTTTGAAGTGCGTAACGAGTTACTTTGGTAGGATCTACGATACCAGCGTCAAGCATGTTTACCCATTCGCCAGTTGCCGCGTTGAATCCAACACCGATTTTTTCTTTTTTCAGGCGATCTACGATTACAGATCCTTCAAGTCCAGCGTTGTGAGCGATTTGACGCACTGGCTCTTCGATTGCACGCAATACGATGTTCACACCAGTAGCTTCGTCGCCTTCTGCTTTGATTTCGGATACTTTGTTGTAGACATTTACAAGCGCTGTACCACCACCGGCTACGATTCCTTCTTCCACTGCAGCACGTGTGGAGTTAAGAGCATCTTCAATGCGAAGCTTGCGCTCTTTTAGTTCTGTTTCAGTTGCCGCTCCAACTTTGATTACAGCTACGCCACCAGCGATTTTTGCTAGGCGCTCTTGTAATTTTTCACGGTCGAATTCAGAAGTTGTATCTTCCAATTGCGCACGGATTTGGCCAACACGAGCTTGGATCTCTTCTGTGTTTCCGTGTCCGTTGACAACTGTAGTGTTTTCTTTTGTAACCACGATTTTGTCTGCGCGTCCCAATTGGCTGATGTTCGCAGTTTTAAGGTCTAAGCCTAGTTCTTCAGTGATCACTTCACCACCAGTGATGGCAGCGATATCTTGAAGCATCGCTTTACGGCGGTCACCGAATCCAGGAGCTTTAACAGCTACTGCATTGAATGTTCCGCGTAATTTGTTCACTACAAGTGTAGCCAACGCTTCACCTTCAACGTCTTCAGCAATCAACAACAATGGCTTGCCTTGTTGTACAACTTGCTCAAGTACCGGAAGGAT
The DNA here is from genome assembly GCF_016908565.1 of Sutcliffiella tianshenii. Lineage (GTDB taxonomy): Bacteria > Bacillota > Bacilli > Bacillales > Bacillaceae_I > Sutcliffiella_A > Sutcliffiella_A tianshenii. The sequence goes on along the minus strand of NZ_JAFBED010000015.1, from coordinate 12,260 downwards.
TTCCTGGATGTTAGTGATTTTCTTGTCCGTGATCAACACGTACGGATTGTCTAATACAGCTTCCATTTTATCGGAGTCTGTTACCATGTATGGAGAAGCATATCCACGGTCGAATTGCATACCTTCTACTACTTCAAGCTCTGTAGTGAAGCCTTTGGATTCTTCCAATGTGATGACGCCGTCATTACCAACGCGCTCCATCGCTTCTGCAATCAGTTGGCCAACCTCTTCGTCAGCTGCAGAGATAGCTGCAACCTGTGCGATGGAAGCTTTGCCTTCGATTGGTTTCGAAATGTTCTTCAATTCTTCCACTGCAACTGCAACCGCTTTTTCGATCCCTTTGCGGATACCCATTGGGTTAGCCCCGGCAGTAACGTTCTTCAATCCTTCGCGGATCATCGCTTGCGCAAGAACTGTTGCAGTAGTTGTACCGTCACCGGCAACATCGTTTGTTTTGCTTGCTACTTCAGCAACAAGCTTCGCACCCATGTTTTCGAAGGAATCTTCCAGTTCGATTTCCTTAGCGATTGTAACACCGTCATTTGTGATTAGTGGAGAACCGAATTTCTTCTCAAGTACCACGTTGCGTCCTTTTGGTCCTAATGTCACTTTCACCGCATCAGCTAATTTGTCTACACCGCGCAGCATGGAGCGGCGAGCTTCTTCACTGAACTTAATCTCTTTTGCCATAATTGATAGACCTCCTCAGTAAAGTTAAAATTTATTTTTTATTGGATTACTTGCTTACTACTGCAAGTACGTCTGCTTCTTTAAGGATCAGATATTCTTTGCCTTCGAATTTCACTTCAGTACCGGCATATTTGGAGAAGATGATGCTGTCGCCTTCAGTTACTTCAAGCGCTACACGCTCACCGCTGTCCAATACACGGCCTGTACCGACTGCCACTACTTTTCCTTCTTGAGGCTTTTCTTTAGCGGAGTCAGGTAATACGATACCACTAGCAGTTTTTTCTTCGGACTGAACAAGCTCAATTACTAGACGATCACCTATTGGCTTTAACATGAAAACAACCTCCTTGATTTCATATGTAATATTTTTATTTATTAGCACTCTATAGTCTTGAGTGCTAACACAATTATTATAATAATGAATCTCTTCCTGTTTTGCAAGTATCTTTGCTTAAAATTTTTCACCCTTTTTAGCACTTTTCCATTATCTCCCCCTGGCCTTCATATAAACCGAAATATCGACATGATTTTCGTAAGGAGCGGTGAATGTGGGAACCTTATCATTATAAGGGTAGGGTTAGAATATGATACAATACGGAAAGCGAATAATTGACTTTAGAGGAGTTTACTATGACGAAAAAGTATTGGTATGTGATTTTGACCTATGTGTTGATGCAGCTGTCCGGATTTATCGGCTTTCCGATCTTGATGGCTCTTGGTGTGGAACGTGGAGATATTGTGGGGTATTGGACGTTTGTCAGTTTTACGATCGGTCTTTTGATTGTCTGCTTCATTCTGCGGGATGAATGGAAGGAAGGCGACTTCAGGGGCGAGACGGCCTCTGTCCCGACAACCATTCTTTGGACGGTGCTTGGCTTTCCGATGGCTCTTTTCGGGCAGGGTATAGCGGCCCAGATCCAGCTCAAGCTTTTTGGGATCCAACCTGGTTCAGAAAACACGCAGGAAATCATGGCCTTTGTGACGGCGACCCCGATCATGATTTTTGCGATAACGATTGCAGGGCCTATTTTAGAAGAAATCATCTTCCGTAAAATAATTTTCGGTTCCCTTTACAAACGCTTCAATTTTGCTGTCGGACTGATTGTCAGCTCCCTGCTTTTTGCTGTCGTCCATAATGATTTCAAGCATCTGTTGATCTACTTTGTGATGGGTGGGATTTTTGCCTTCCTTTATGTGAAAACAAACCGCATCATCGTTCCGATCATCGCCCATGTTGCCATGAACAGCTTTGTTGTCATTGTGCAGTATGTGTTCAGGGAAGATATTGAAGAAATGATCAAGCAGATGGAAGAGATGCAGAATACGTTACCGAATCTTATCTCCTTCTTCTTATAATTAAAGAAACAACGGTAAGGCCATCTACAACTGGAGGACTAGCACAATGAGAATAAAACCGATCAATATGGTCTTTTTCTATGCCATCATGGGATGTTTATTTACGTATCTTGCAGTCGCGTCATTCAAGGAAAGCGTCTTTGAATGGCACACGATGCTGCTGATGCTGATCGCCACCTTCGACTTCGGCGTCAGCATCCGGGCATATCTGCTTCATAAAAAAATTAAAAGTATGCAAAAAAAATAGGCTTCTTACCTTTCCGGTAGGTTGCCTATTTTTTATTTAATTCCTCATTCAGCTTCGCTTCTGCAAGCTTGACCTTTTTGTAGCCGAAGCGGGAAATGATGATGCTGATCTCATAAAGGATAAGAAGCGGTACCGTCACCATCAGATGGGAGATGATCTCAGGCGGCGTGATGAGCGCCCCTATCACCAGTAATACGAAGTACGCATATTTTCTTATTTTTACAAGCAGAGCCGGGGTTATGATCCCCAGTCTTGTTAAGAACATCACAATAACCGGCATCTGAAACAGGATGCCAAACGGCAAGGTCAGCTGGAACAGGAATTGAAAATATTCATTGATCCCGATTACCTGGTTGATATCCAAGCGGTCTGCCAGATTGCTCATGAATTTCACGACAAACGGAAATAGAATGAAATAAGAGAAAGTCAATCCGCTCAGAAACAAGAAAAGGGAGATAGGAATATAGCTTAACGTCACTTTCCGTTCCCGCTCATACAAACCGGGGCTGATGAATGCCCAAATCTGATAGAGCGTGACGGGGAACGTGATGATGAATGCAATCAAAAATGAAAACTGCATGAAGATCTTGATTGGATCTGTAATGCGAAAGGCGTTCATCGTCAGCGCTTCCGCTTCATTTGTGTGCTGTAAATAGACAATGATCGGTTCCGCGAGGAAAAAACCGCCGATCGCTGAGACGAAAAAGAAGGATGCAATGATGATCACTCTTTTCCGGAGCTCGCCTATATGGTCGTACACCGACATTTCTCTATCTAGCATATATGTTCATCCTTACATTACTTCGTTTCTTCTTTTTTCTCTGGTTTAGTGTCGTCGTCATCCGCTAATCCTTTAGTTGCGTTTTTGAATTCACGCAATGTGTTTCCAGCTGCCTTACCTAATTGAGGTAATTTGCTTGGACCGAAGATTAGTAATGCTACGAAAACGATTAACAAGAGGCTACCCATTCCGATTGGACCCATTCTTGCCACCTCCTTGAAGAGGATGTTCAAAAAGTCCGGTAAAAATAGCTTTGAATTTCTTCGTCAGCTTGCCTCTCCGCTCCTCACGTATAAGTCCATACGCTGCGGTGCTCGAGACTTCGCTTCCTCGAACTTCTTTGCTCTTTTTATCCTCCTTTTTGAACCCCAACTTGAAATATACTCATTCTACTACTTTTTCATTCTGTTGGATAGTGCTTGAGAAAATATACCAATGACTGTAGTTCCACGGCTAGATCGATATGATGAATACGGATGGTTTCCGGCACGTTGATGCGTGCTGGCGTAAAGTTCAGGATGCCCTTTACCCCTTTTTCCACCAATCTGTCTGCTATCGGCTGCGCTACTGGCGCAGGTACGGTAAGGATTGCCACCGTCACATCCTCCGGCAGGTGCTCTTCGATATCATCAAGGTGATACACCGGTACACCGCCGATCTCCGTGCCGATTTTCGACTCGTCGATATCAAAGGCCATCACGATTTTCGTGTTATTGTTTTTCATGAAATTGTAATGCAGGAAAGCTGTTCCCAAGTTTCCCACACCTATAAGAGTAACATAAGTCAATTCATCCTGGTCGAGCGTTTTCCGGAAAAAAGTTAACAAATATTGAACATTATATCCATATCCCTTTTTCCCCAATGCCCCGAAATAGCTGAAGTCCCGTCGGATGGTGGCTGAATCCACTTTCACCGCTTCACTCAGCTCTGCGGAAGAAACCCGCTGCTTCCCGGATGTATTCAAATTCTTGAGGAAACGGTAATACAAGGGCAATCTCTTGGCCGTCGCCTGCGGTATTTTCATCGGTTCGTTACTCATCTTACTCCCCCATTGTCCAACCAGTTTGCGGTTCTTTTCTATATATAACGGATACCGGCTCCGCTCTTCGATTTTAAATCGCTTTCATTTTACCTTATTCTCTGCAATTTTGTAAGGGGTTGCCGTTTCCAATTCTTGATGTAGGGCTTGAAGAAGTATACACTTACATTAGAATTGCATGAGGTGAAAATGATGATTATTTTACAGATAAATCAATTAACGAAATATTTTGGTGCTGACCTTATTCTATCGAATATAAAACTAGAAGTACAATCGAAAGACAGAATTGCGCTTGTCGGGCGGAACGGGGCCGGGAAGTCCACCCTGCTGAAGATCATATCCAATCAACTTTCCTATGATTCCGGTGACATCATCAAGCCTAAGGACGTGTCGATCGGCTATCTGGCGCAGGATACCGGCCTTGAGACCGAGCGTTCCATCTGGGATGAAATGCTGACCGTCTTCTCCGGCCTGAAAGAGATGGAAAGTCAGATGCGCACGCTGGAAGCGAAAATGGGTGATCCCGCATATTTTGAGGATGGCCCGCTTTACGCCCGCATCTTAAAGGAATATGACGAAATCCAGGAAAGCTTCAAGCAAAAAGGCGGCTTTCAATATGAGGCGGATATCCGCTCTGTGCTTCACGGACTTCGCTTCTCAGAATTTGACTATCAGACTCAGATCGAGACGCTCAGCGGCGGTCAGCGGACGCGTCTTGCGCTTGCCAAGCTTCTTCTGACCAAGCCGGATCTATTGATTCTCGATGAGCCGACGAACCATCTCGACATCGATACCCTGTCCTGGCTCGAAGGCTATCTGCAGGGTTATCCTGGTGCATTACTTATTGTTTCCCATGACCGCTACTTCCTAGACAAGGTAGTCACAACCGTCTATGAAATCTCACGCAAACAGTCTGCGAAGTTCGTAGGCAACTACAGTGCGTACCTTGCACAAAAGGCCGAGCAATACGAACGTGATATAAAGATGTTTGAAAAGCAACAGGATGAAATTGCTAAGCTGCAGGATTTTGTACAGCGCAACCTTGCACGGGCCTCCACCACAAAGCGTGCCCAGAGCCGCAGAAAGCAGCTCGATAAGATGCAGGTGATGGATCGTCCTAAAGGGGACGAAAAGTCCGCCAGCATCATGTTTGATATTGATAGGCAGAGTGGCAATGATGTACTGAAAGCGAAGGACCTGGCCGTCTCCTATGACCGTACACCGATTTTCCAGCATGTGGACCTTTCCCTCTCTCGCGGAGATAGCGTGGCGCTAGTAGGGCCAAACGGAATCGGGAAGTCCACCCTGTTAAAGACGCTGGTCAAACAGCTTGATCCGCTCGAAGGCAGCTTTTCATTCGGGGCAAATGTTTCTGTGAGCTACTATGATCAGCAGCAGGCGGACCTCACTTCCAATAAGACGGTGTTGGCCGAGCTTTGGGATGAATACCCAAGCAAGATGGAAAAGGAAATCCGGACTGTCCTCGGAAACTTCCTTTTCTCCGGGGATGATGTACTGAAGCCCGTTTCCACTTTAAGCGGCGGTGAAAAAGCGAGATTGGCACTTTCCAAGATGATGCTGCAGCGCTCCAATGTCCTCATCCTGGACGAGCCTACCAACCATCTGGATCTCGACAGCAAGGAGATCCTGGAGAATGCCTTGATCGATTATCCTGGAACCATCCTATTCGTCTCCCATGACCGCTATTTCATCAACCGCCTGGCAACGAAGGTCTATGAATTGAGCCGGGTTGGGGCAACTGAATATCTCGGGGATTATGACTATTATATAGAGAAAAAAGAAGAGGCGATGGAGCTCGCAAGGCTGGAAAGCGAAGCATCTTCCGCAACTACCGTCAGATCTCTTCAGGCTGAAAAGGAAAAGCCGAGCTATGAACAGGAAAAAGAAGCAAAGCGACTCGAACGGCAAAAAAAGCGCCGTCTTGAAGAAATCGAAAAAGAAATAGAAGAGATCGAAAACAGGCTCGAAGAAAATGAGAGCCAGCTCTGTCTCCCGGAAGTCTATCAGGATCATGAAAAAGTACTGGAGCTCAACACGCATAATGAGGAGCTGCAGGAAAGATTGATGGCACTGATGGAGGAATGGGAAGAGTTGGTGTGATGAATAAGCTACTTTCCTTAAAAGGGGAGTAGCTTTTTTGTGGATAAAAATATCAATTAGCTGATTTTGTCGATACATAGCCCTCATTTTAAGAACTTTGTCGATATAACTCACTTTTCCACATACATATTCACATATCAACCCTTAATTAATAAGTTATCAAGAGGTTTATACACACTATCCACATTTTCATCTAAAGTTATCCACAATTTTTATTCACAATTACAAGATTGAATATGTGGGAAAGTAAGACTTTTATCCACAAGTTGTCCACAAGACTGTGTATAACGTATGCGCTTTCTATTTTTGGACAAATAAAAAACCTTTCAACTGAAGAATCAATTGAAAGGTTTTTCGATATCAAGCCCCGGGTTTCCGTTAAGGTCCATACCGGAACGTTTTCCTTTTCGATATAGGACGCTTCCTGCCGCTGCAATCATCGCTGCATTATCGGTGCATAACGATAGTGGAGGAATCACCAGCTCTTTCCCCACATTATCCACAGCAGTCATAAGGGCACTGCGTAATCCCTTGTTGGCCGCCACCCCGCCTGCAAGCAGTACTTGATCCACCTTGTATTGTTCCATGGCCTTCAGTGTTTTACCGACCAACACCTCGATGACACTTTCTTGAAAGCTTGCCGCCAAATCCTGTGGGCTGATTTCTTCCCCTTTTTGCTTGGCGTTGTGGAGCGTGTTGATAACTGCCGATTTCAAGCCTGAGAAGCTGAAATCATAGGAATCCTCCTCAAGCCACGCCCTTGGAAGCTTGATGGAAGGTTGTCCCTCCATAGCCAGACGGTCGATATGAGGACCGCCCGGATAAGGCAGCTGTAGCGTTCTCGCAACCTTATCATAGGCCTCGCCTACTGCATCGTCACGCGTTTCACCGATTACCTCGAAGGAACCGTGCTCCTTCATGTAAACAAGCTCAGTATGACCTCCGGAAACGACCAGGGCCAATAACGGGAATTTCAGCTCCGCAACAAGCTGGTTGGCATAAATATGCCCCGCAATATGATGAACACCGATCAACGGCTTCTGATGGGCAAACGCCACAGCCTTCGCTGCGTTGACACCGATCAGGAGCGCTCCTACAAGACCTGGCCCTTCCGTCACGGCGATGGCATCAATACTATTCATGGTGAGGCCGCTCTGCTTCATCGTTTCCTCGAGCACGATGGTGACCTGTTCCACATGATGCCTAGAGGCGATCTCTGGAACAACCCCTCCAAAGCGCTGATGGCTTTCAATCTGGGAGGAAACCACATTTGCCACGATTTCCGTCCCGTTCTTGATGACAGCTGCAGCCGTTTCATCACAGCTCGTTTCAATACCTAATATATATTCGTCTTTTTGTTGCTCATTTATCATAAACTCACCCACATCACTAATGCGTCTTCACTGTTATCCACATAATATTTTTTTCTAATTCCGCCATTTTGGAAACCATGCTTCCGGTACAGGTTCTGTGCCACGATATTGGAGACCCTCACCTCAAGTGATAACGAGATTGCCCCGATCATGCGACAATACTGAATGGCATTTCCCATCAGTATATCCCCAAGCTTCCGACCCCGACACGAGGGATGAATCGCAATATTGGTTATCTGCGCCTCTCCCATGACCACCCATATCCCACAATACCCAATCACCCTGTTATCTTCCTTCATGACAAAATAATGGGCATATGGATTATTGGTCAGCTCATAGTAAAAGGCGTCCTTTGTCCAGGGAGTGGCAAACGAAAGCATTTCCACCTCATGGACCCCCTCAATATCATGGACCGTCATTTTCGTTATATCAATCATTGATTCCATCTTGTTCACCTATTTTTCTTTGCTTTCTAGCCATTTTGCTTCCGCTTCCGCCAAACGGGTATAGTTCGGAACAAAGCTATGGACATCCTCCGCTTCCCTATCAAGTCCGATAAGAGCAAGCTCACTCGGTCGAGGGCTGTTTTCACTTGTTTGTGCAAAATGAGCCATTTCCCCAAGATACTCTATGATGGTTTCCTTATGCAGGTGCACATCATTGCCTATAAATAATACATCCTCATTCTTTTCCTTCAGCATGCCAAGCCAATCTGTCAATGCGATATTCACATCTTCCACCAAGGTCTGCACGCCCGCCTTCTCCCATGAGAATAAACCGGTATACACCTGTCCGCGCCTTGCATCCATGAGGGGAGAGATCATCCCTTTGAAATAGCGGCCATTTGCTGCCAACAGCTCCAGGCTTGATACGCCCACAAGCGGCACATTCAACGACCAAGCCAAAGTCTTAGCAAGCGTGACACCGATACGTACACCGGTAAAGGAGCCTGGCCCCCTCCCTACGACAATCAGGTCAATCGTATCCGGTGTTATCTCGCAATCTTTCAATAGCCTCTCCACCGCAGGCATCGCACGCACCGAATGGTTTTTATTCAGATTGGTTACAAGCTCCCCGATCACTCTGTCTTCCTCTACAACCGCCACACCAAGCACATAGCTTGATGTATCAATGGCCAATACTCTAGTCATTCCATTAGCTCCTTACAGATATCTTCATAGCGTGCTCCCCTTGGAGTCAACACGATTTTTCTTTCATCATCGCCAAGGTGGTAGATATAGATCTCCAACCGTTCCTCCGGCAAATAATCCTCTATCAAATGGGCCCACTCCACAACCGTGACGCCACTGCCCATAAAATAATCATCAAACCCGAGGTCTTCCTCACTGTCCGCTAGGCGGTACACATCCATATGGTAAAGAGGCAAGCGCCCCTCATACTCTTTGATGATGGTAAACGTAGGACTGTTCACATTGCGCTTGATATCCAATCCCTTTGCCAGCCCTTTGGTGAATGTTGTCTTGCCTGCACCAAGGTCTCCCTCCAATAAAAGGACCTCTCCCCCATTCAGGAGCTTCCCTAGTCCTTGAGAGATAGTCATCGTTTCCTCTGAAGAATGTGTCTTCAACTCGACTTGCATCATATAACATGCTCCTACTCTTTTAAAAAGTGATTATATCCTTCTTTTTTCATTAATACGCTCTGACCTTCATCTTTCAAAAAGACTTGTCCTTTTCCGATTGCCGTCACTTCACCGATCTGGGTAATTTGAATATCGGCATCCTGGCACCGCTTTTGTAAAAGAGACCAATCTTTCGCACTGATCGTACCTACCAGCTCAAAATCCTCTCCACCGGCAAGCGCCCACTTCAGTGCCTTTTCTTCCTTATATTGAACCATTGATGTACTTAATGGTAGTGTATCCTTGTTTATCACAATATCTACATGGCTTGCTTCCGCAATTTCCATCAGCTCGCTTGCAATGCCATCACTCACATCATTCAATGCAACCCGATCGAATGCTGTCAGGATCCTGCCTAGTTCCACTTGAGGTGCTGGATTCTGATGCTTCCTTTTCAACTCATCCCACCCGGAATGACCTTGCAAAAGAACATCCAGGCCCGCTGCAGAATCACCCAATGTCCCAGAAACAAACACAAGATCACCAGGCGTGGCGTTCGAACGGAGAAGTCGTTTTCCCTTCTCCACCTTCCCGATGACAAAGACACTCAGAACAAGGGATTTCCCCGAAGTTGTATCGCCACCGATAAGATCCATCCGGTACTGATCACCCAGAGCCTTCATTCCTTTATAGATGTCCAAAAGCTCTTCCTCCGGCCATGCTTTTGGAATCGAAATCGATACAAGGTAATAGAGCGGTATGCCACCCATCGCAGCAATATCACTGATATTTGCTGCCAGTGCCTTATAGCCGATATCATACGGCTTCATCGTATCCGGGTTGAAATGGACCCCTTCCACCATGGTATCGACACAAACCACGCTTTCAAAGCCCTCATCCATCCCGACGATAGCTGCATCATCGCCTATTCCCACAACCTTGTCCCCATGGAACAGAGCCTGTGGCTGAATACTACTTATGAATCCAAACTCATCCGAAACCGACAAGAGACGACACCCCTCTGCTTCCTTATGCTATCCACTATTATAACGAAAGAAGAAAGAGAAAGAAAATAAATCCTGCCCCACATTTAAAGGTTTAGCCAATCCAAAAAAAGGATATGGACTAGGGATGCACTAATTCAAGGAAATTAAAGGAGGAAATCAATAATGGCACACACTGATCAAGAAACCCAAAGCAAAGTGGAACGAACAGTAGAGAACATGGATGAAAACAAGAAAGAAAGAATCCTGGCCGATTTCGATACCTTTAAGAGCTATCTGAACGATAAAGTATCAGCAGGGAAAAGAGTCGGCCTCGGCGAAGAGCAACTAGCCATGGCAGCGGAAAAAGTCGCAGACTACCTGGCCAAACACGAAGAGCCAAGAAACAGCGAAGAAAAACTCCTCCAGGAACTCTGGAAAGTCGGAGACAAAGACGAACGCCACAAACTCGCTCATATGCTGGTGAAGTTGGTAGATTAATAGAAAAGTTTTTGGACGAACAGTCTGCTAGACAGCTTCAGCCAGAGAAACCCAACTAACATAATGACAGTTGAGACAATAGCCCTACCCTAACCGGTAGGGCATTTGGCGTGGGAAGTTTCCTTACAACAAAAATTTTCTGAAAATAAAGGATTTTCAGGTATTTTGTAGAATACTTATCCTCAGGCACAAATAAGTATCAATTGTGGACAAAATTATGTTTAGGAGGGAAATTAATGCGTTTGAAGGGTTTCTTGTTTTTTTTCATCATTGTTTTAGCTTTGACAGGTTGTGGCAACGGAGAGAGTGCAGGTACGGTAAGTGGGGAAGAAGGGTTAACTTCAACATTTAAGGAAAATGATCAAAACTTCGAAGTAATTCATGCATACCAGTTATTCAACCCATACTATGAAGAATCTAAGAGTCTTCCAAAAGAAGAAGTTTTGGCTTTATATAAATCAAGTATCATTGACCAGGTCAACGATAAATGTTTTAAAGATGGCGAAAATATTCAAATGGCGGAAACCATCTTGAACGAGGAACCTAAGAATCGTATTGCCGTTCAGGATGTTATCAAGAAAATCGACTATGCAAGCACTAATGAAGCAGTTAAAGAAGCACTTATTGAATCTTCAAAACTATTACCATCTGGAAAAGATACAACCGTTTGTATTTTCCCTACCAATGACTCCACCACTTTATCATTTACAGCGGGATCCGGGAAGATCATCCTATTATACAATCGCAACTATTCACCTGAAATCATCAAATCTGCAGTAGCACATGAATACTATAATAGTGTCGCTTATGAAAAGCAATTTGCCGATACAACGACTGTCCTGGATCAACTGGTCAATAAAGGAAAAGCTGTCATGTTTGAAAAGACTGTTTTCCCTAATTTCTCTTTGACACCGGTTGATGAAGCCTTCAAAAAGGAACAATGGGCAAAGATCGAAAAAGATCTTGGCAATTCTGATCCTGACAGAGGAAATGCGATCCTAAAAGGCGGAGCACAGGTTCAGCAGCTTCCAAAAAGCTATGGCGCAAGCGAAGGTTACAAAATGGTCAAGGCGTACCTTGATGCAAACCCAGACACTCCAATCGAGGAATGGGCAGCAAAGCCTGCAAGTGAGATCTTCGAAGAAACCGATTATCAATCTAATTACAATTAAGCAGAAAACCTCGCCATCTTGAGATGGCGAGGTTTTATATGTGTTGTTATATGTTGTCTAGAAGGGCTCGCTTTGCCTAGTCATTCATTAAAAAAGACCAAAAAAAATAACGAAACCAAGTTTCGTTTTCTTTAAAAATGGCGGTCCCGACCGGGATCGAACCGGCGATCTCCTGCGTGACAGGCAGGCATGTTAACCGCTACACCACGGGACCTTATTGGTTGCGGGGACAGGATTTGAACCTGCGACCTTCGGGTTATGAGCCCGACGAGCTACCAGACTGCTCCACCCCGCGATAATAATATGTATAGTAATTATACGCCTGGCAACGTCCTACTCTCACAGGGGGACAGCCCCCAACTACCATTGGCGCTGAAGAGCTTAACTTCCGTGTTCGGTATGGGAACGGGTGTGA
>NZ_JAFBED010000014.1 GCF_016908565.1 Sutcliffiella tianshenii | reverse complement strand
TGTACAGCTTGATGTTTTACTTCTCGTGTAAATTTAGTCAACTGAAGTACACCTCCTATTGTTAGGTGTGTGTCCAACAAAAGGGGTGCACTTCTAAGCCGAGGAGGCTCCCATCCGTCCCCGCGGAAAGCAAGTGTCCGAAGCGGAGATCAACGGGCTCCATTTGAAGTTTACATTTATCTTATGAAAGAATGAATGCAAACACAGCCTAAAAAAACAAGCACCTCACCCTATTGCTAGAGTAATGGTGCTTGTTTTTATTTCATCCTTCTTGCAAAGTCAACAAAGCGGAATTTATCCAGTCTGTGACGTGATTCTGTAAACTGAAAAGGACTGGCGTCATCGAGATGAACAAGGCTTTTCACCACTACAACATGCGATAAGCCATTTAGATCCAGCAACTCCCGATCAAGCGGGTTCGCTTCCTCCACCGTCACTTCCTTATCGGCAAAGCTGATTGAAAGCCCCAGTTCATTCTCCAGGTGTTCATAGATGGACTGCTCAGCTATCTCTTCTGTTAATAGAGGCACATGTCTTGTTTGGAAGTAGTCGGTATCCAAAATGATACGCTCACCATCCACCTGACGGGAACGAACCACTTTCCAAAGTTCTTCCGCTCCCAAGCTTTCTCTCAATACATCGGATGGTTTTACCACGTTAAGCTCATGGACCTTTGTTACCCAGGATTTCCCCATCTTCTTTGCGAGTTCCTTAAAGCTGACAAGGCCAGAGATCGGAAAATCAAATCTTGCACGGTCAAGCACGATCGATCCCTTGCCGCGGACTTTTTGGATATAACCATTCTGTGCAAGGAGGTTCAATGCTTTCCGGATGGTTTCCCTTGATGTATGGTACTGGACCATCAATTCATGTTCTGATGGGAGCTTTTCCCCTACCCTTAGTTCTTTTTCTTCCAATTTTTTTGCAAGTTCCTGATAGATCGCTTGAAATTTATTGTTTTTCATATTTAACCACCTATCACCATTTTATTTTATCACTACTTTTTCAGGTGATAAATAATGGATTCATAGGGACGGAGGGTAATTTGGTTAAACGCTTCACTGGAATCCTCATAGTTGCTCAGCAGGATTTCTCCTTTATACTCATCGATGTCCACATCCTCCGGCAATGTAAAGACCGTTTCTTTTGCATAATAGTTGCTTACAACAAGAAGCTTTTCATCCTTTCCATTGCGGATGTATGCGAAGATGTCAGGATGCTTTTCCAATATCAGCTGAAAATCGCCATATGTCACAATGTCGTATTCCTTGCGAAGCCTAATCAGTTTTTTATAGTGATAAAAGACCGAATCCTTGTCACTTACAGCTTTTTCTGCATTGATATCCGGGTAGTTCCCCGCTACGCCAATCCAGGGAGTGCCTGTGGTGAACCCTGCATGCTTCTCGTCATTCCATTGAACAGGGGTGCGGGAATTATCACGGGATTTATGCCTTAAGATTTCAAGGATCTCCTCCTCTGTCATCCCAGCCTCCTTTTTCAAACGAAACGTATTCAACGATTCCACATCACGGTAATCGGAAATTTTCACGAATCCGGGGTTGGTCATCCCAAACTCTTCCCCTTGATAAATATAAGGGGTTCCTTGCATCATATGCACACTGGTTGCAAGCATTTTAGCCGATTCTCTTCGGTACTCCTTGTCGTTTCCATATCTCGATACAATACGTGGCTGATCATGATTGCACCAGAACAGGGCATTCCAGCCTCCCCCTGCGTTCATTTCTATTTGCCAGGTGGATAGAATATCTTTCAACTGTTGAAAATCAAAATCCGCGACTGACCATTTCTCACCGCCAGGATAATCGACTTTCAAGTGATGGAAATTAAAGGTCATGCTCAATTCGTTGCGATCCGGACGTGTGTACTTGATGCAATGGTCGATCGAGGTAGAGGACATTTCCCCTACAGTCATACTATCGTATTTGGAAAAGACTTTTTCATACATTTCATTCATATATTCGTGAACCCTTGGACCGTCTGTGTAGAATTTACGGCCATCTCCCGGGGGCACGGAGCCATCATCATCTGGGAAGCGTTGGTCTTTTGATATAAGATTGATCACATCAAGCCGGAAGCCGTCCACTCCCTTTTCAAACCAGAAAGTCATCATGTCATATACCTGTTTTCGCACTTCTTCGTTCTCCCAATTCAAATCGGCTTGCGTTATATCGAAAAGATGCAAATACCATTGTCCAGTCTTTTCATCGAATGCCCATGCATTGCCGCCGAATTTGGACTCCCAGTTTGTCGGTTCGCTTCCATCCCCCTTGCTGTCCTTCCAAATATAGAAGTCCCTATAAGGATTGTCTTCTTTTGCTTCCCGGGATTTATTAAACCATTCATGCTCTGTTGAAGTGTGGTTGACTACAATATCCATGATTAATTTTATCCCTCTGTCATGGGCTTCCTTAAGGAGCTGGTCAAAGTCTTCCATCGTTCCATACTCTTCATGGATGGCAAAATAGTCACTGATGTCATAGCCGTTATCCTTTTGCGGAGACGCATAGATCGGAGTCAGCCAGATTACGTCCACTCCCAGCTCCTTCAAGTAGTCAAGTTTTTGTATGATCCCCTGGATATCACCTACACCGTTTCCTGTAGTATCATTGAAGCTTTTCGGATAGATTTGATATACAACCGAACGTTTCCACCATGGTTCCTTTTCAATCTTGCTCATCAAAACACCTCATTTAAATTGTACTATTTTCAAAAAATCATTTTTTCAATTCAATAGATATACCCTCGCCTCATATGGCTGCAAAGTGAATCTTGAAATATCGCTCTGTTCTTCCGTTTCATAATTGCTAGCCAGAAGCTGTTTTGTCATGAAATGGATATCCCTTGGCAACTCGAATGCAGGATTGTTCTCATAGAAATTACAGATAACCAAAAGCCTTTTATCCTGATATGTTCTGATATAGGCATAGATTTCCGGGTGATACTCTAATATCAATTTATAATCCCCGTAGACTATTATTTCATTTTGTTTTCTTAACCTGATGAGCTTTTGGTAGTAATAGAAAACCGATTCCGGATTATTCAGCTCATTTTCAGCGTTAATCTTTTGATAATTCGGATTCACATTTATCCAAGGCGTACCTGTAGTGAACCCTGCATTTTCATCAGCACTCCATTGCATCGGTGTCCTTGCATTATCCCTGCTTTTGGCGTGGATGCTCATCATGATCATCTCTTCTGTCCAGCCTAGGTTTCTTAACTCTTCATATACCCGCAATGTCTCAATGTCCCGATAATCCGTTATCGTTTCAAAAGCGACATTGGTCATCCCAAGCTCTTCCCCCTGGTACACATAAGGTGTCCCTTTCATCATGTGCAGCAGAGTTGCAAGCATTTTAGCTGATTGAATCCGGTACCTCCCATCATCTGCATAGCGGGAAAGGGCACGTGGCTGGTCATGATTATTAAAATAAAGACTGTTCCATCCCTTATCACCTAATGCTTCCTGCCAACGGGATAAGCTTTTTTTTAGGTCATGTAGATTTAGGGGTTTTAAATCCCATTTGCCGTTCGGACCATTATCGAGGCCTACATGTTCAAATTGAAACACCATATTCAGTTCATTTCGTTCCTCAGCTGTGTAATCAATGGCCTGTTCAGGAGTAACACCAGGCATTTCCCCGACTGTCATGACATCATAGTGAGAGAGTACATTTCTGTGCATTTCCTGCAAGTAATCATGGATAAATGGCCCTGTTCGATAATACTTGCTACCTGATGCATACTGCTTACCTGGTTTCAGTTCGCCATCCGGCAGCCCTTCCACTTTGGAAATGAAATTGATGACATCCATACGGAATCCATCAATCCCCTTATCAAGCCACCATTTCATCATTGTGTAGATTTCCTCACGCAGCTTTTTGTTTTCCCAATTGAGGTCGGGTTGTTTTTTTGAGAAAAGATGAAGATAATAGTCACCCGTCTCTTCATTGAACTCCCAGGCGGA
This sequence comes from Sutcliffiella tianshenii, assembly GCF_016908565.1. Lineage (GTDB taxonomy): Bacteria > Bacillota > Bacilli > Bacillales > Bacillaceae_I > Sutcliffiella_A > Sutcliffiella_A tianshenii. Next base: position 60,894 of record NZ_JAFBED010000014.1, on the reverse strand, counting down.
TCCGCCGAAGTTGGACGCCCAGTTATTCGGCTCGGAGCCATCCTCTTTTGGATCCCGCCAAATATAATAGTCCCGGTATGGGTTTTCTTTTGAAGTCTTTGCCTGTATGAACCATTCATGTTCGTCTGAAGTATGGTTGACCACAAGATCCATGATCAGCCTCATATCACGCCTATGTATCTCCATCAAGAGCTCTTCCCAATCCTTCATGGAACCGAACTCTTTCATGATGGATAAATAGTTGCTTATATCATAGCCATTGTCATCATTTGGGGATTCATATACAGGAGAAAGCCATATGGTATCGATTCCAAGTTCCTTTAAGTAATCAAGTTTGGAAATGATCCCTTGAATATCGCCTATTCCATCTGCATTGGAATCCATAAAGCTTCTAGGGTAGATTTGATAAACAACGCTTTCTTTCCACCAAGCCTTTTGCATCTCTCATCTCTCCTTTTCATATTGTTCAGGTTCAAACTTGTAAAGGATTGTAAGTCGGGGCCTGACCCCTTTTTACAATCCTTTACAGTGTTACATTCTAATTTATTGTGCTTCTTTTCTCATTTTGAATTTGGCAATCAAGAATGTAAGTCCAAATGGTACGATTAGTACGATTGCCATACCTACAAAGAATATAGGCCAGAATTCATTTAGGATCGAGAAGAATGCCGGAATCCCGCCAACCCCGATAGATGGTGCCATTACACCAGCAATCGTAATGATCACACCTGCAATAGCAGAACCGATCATTGCTGCGAAGAAGGGATAACGGTAGCGAAGGTTTACACCGAACATCGCAGGTTCAGTAATTCCTAGCCATGCGGATATGGAGGAAGTCAGAGCCAATCCTTTCAGCTTTTCATCTTTTGTAGCAAGCATCATGGCGAATGCCGCAGATCCTTGTGCGATATTGGAAAGCGCAACCATCGGCCAAAGGAAAGTCCCTCCTATTGCAGATATCAGTTGCAGATCGACGGCAAGGAACGTATGATGCATCCCTGTGATGACAAGGGGAGCGTACAATCCGCCATAGATCAACCCACCGATGGCAGGGACCGCATCAAATATGGATACAAATCCATCTGTCAGGAAGTTACCGATTGCAAATGTGATTGGACCGATTGCTACGAATGTAATGAATCCGGTAAGCAATAATGTAATCGGTGGAACCACTAATAGATGAAAACCGTCACTGACACGTTTTGTCAGGAATCGTTCCACTTTGGCCAATACAAAAGCTGCTACGAGGACTGGCAATACTTGTCCCTGATAACCCACCTTTTCGATTTCAAGACCAAGGAAGTTCCAGGTATCCACGTCTCCCTCTTTCTGTGCTTCTGCATAACCCCATGCGTTCAACAGATCTGGATGCACCAGCATTAAACCAAGTACGATACCTAGGAGCTCACTGCCGCCAAACCTTTTGGCTGCAGACCACCCAATAAGACCGGGCAGGAAAACAAATGCCGTATTTGCAATCAGGTTGATGATCCCTGCAATATCGGCCCATTGCGGGTGTTTATCAATGATGGAAGCATCATTGTAAAATATCCCCGCTCCCGTCAGCAAATTGTTGATCCCCATTAAGAGACCGGCTGTCACGATTGCAGGTAATATTGGAATGAAAATATCCGCCAATGTTTTTACTGCACGCTGGATCGGGTTCAAATTCTGCTCAGCAGCCTTTTTCACCTCATCCTTGGAGGATTCCCCAACACCTGTAATATCAACAAACTCTTTATACACTTTATTGACGGTGCCTTGTCCAATGACAATCTGGAATTGTCCATTTGTGGAAAAGGAACCTTTTACACTCTCGATACTTTCCAATGCTTCTTGGTCTACCTTGCTTTCATCATTCAATGCCAGACGGAGGCGTGTCACACAATGAGTTGCTGCACTGATGTTCTCTTTTCCCCCGATGGCATGGACAATCTCTTCTGCCTGCTTTCTAATGTCCATTTTTGTATCCTCCCGTTATCTCTATGCTAGCTTTTCACTTTCAGATGAAATAGCTCTGTTTGTCCTTTAATAGCATTATCTGTAAGCTTTTTATCAAGGTTTTCCACCACTTCCCCGTTGGTGATTACTATAGGGGTGATGGTACTTGCCGCTTTTGCATTGATCAGATTCAGATCAAAGCTGATGAGCCTATCCCCGGCCTTTACTTTATCGCCTTCACTTACATGGCCTTCAAAGCCCTCACCATTCATGGAAACAGTCTCAAGTCCTACATGTATAAGTATTTCCGCTCCAGTTGCAGAACGGATTCCGATCGCATGTTTAGTGTGGAAAAATTGTATGATTTCCCCATCTACTGGAGAGACTACTTCTCCTTCAGTCGGAATGATTGCAAGTCCGTCCCCCATCATCTTTTGTGAAAATGTTGGATCCGGAACTTCTGTCAGTTCCGTCACTTTGCCACTTAAAGGCGCAAACACAACTTCCTCCGTCGGTTTTGTTTCTGTATCCTTTATACCGAAAAGTTTCTTAAACATATATATCCCTCCAAATTTATAGTCTGACAAAAACGCTTACATTTAATAGAAAATACTTGTATATACATGTTTTGATTACAGTCTAACTTGTATATACATGTTAGTCAACCAAAAACTTTTGCTGAGCTTTCTTCAACATGATAATTATTAATCTTGTTACTAGGCCAAGAAAAATAAAAGCAAACCATGACTTAATGTGCGTCCATGTAATAAGGTTAAGCATATTCAACTTAAGAAAAAGGGGCTCGAATACAAAAGATAGCAAGGAAGATACTAACATGCTGCCTAATAAGAAGGTTTTCCATCTTTCTCCATACTGATAAAGAAGCATATACAATACTGGAATGACAGAAACATCGGCAGGAAGCAGGCAGGATACCTTGCCATAAAGTTTGAAAGGATACTCCCACATTCCTTCTGAAGTACCAAGCAGGTCCAGCCAGGTAGCCATCGCTGCCCATAATAGCCCATATGTGAGAATTTCAAAAAGGCGCTTTTTGATGACAAGCTTCCACCAAACGATCCAAGGCCAAAAAACGGAAATGAATAACAACCACCATCTTGGGTCAGCAATATTATTTAGTAATATCCAATGATAAAAGTTCATTAAGCTAAGTGGCTCCACTATGTACATTCCCTCTCTTTCCTGCCCTAAACGCCTGAGGTGTCGGTTTTTTGTCGAAACCTGTCACAACTCAAGTTATTTTTTCCTTTAATGGCGGTTTTTACTCTTAGAGACGTTTATACTTTCATATAAACAAAATGATCTGTTAAATCCCCCTGTTGATTTCTGGATCGGACTTTGTCTCGCTAATTCTCCACCAACCACTACATCTTCCAGAATTAAGGGGATCGACACTATGGATGGGGAAAGAATGTTTCAATAAACAGAATGAAGACTAAAACGCTGGTCATTGAGGAGAGATAAGGTCTTCATAACCCGGATGAAGACCAAAACGTCGGTCATTGTGGAGAGATAAGGTCTTCATAACCCAGATGAAGACCAAAACGCCGGCCATTATGTAGAGAAGAGGTCTTCATAACCCAGATGAAGACTAAAATGACGGCCATTATGTAGAGAAGAGGTCTTCATAACCCAGATGAAGACTAAAATGACGGCCTTTGTATAGATAAAAGGTCTTCATAACCCAAATGAAGACTAAAATGACGGCCTTTGTATAGATAAAAGGTCTTCATAACCCAAATGAAGACCAAGACGCTTGTCATTGCGGAGAAATAAGGTCTTCATAACCCAGATGAAGACCAAGACTCCGGCCATTATGTAGAGAAGAGGTCTTCATAACCCAGATGAAGACCTTTTCAACGTGATTTATCAACAACATTCTTTAACAAATCCACACAAAAAAAGACGCTTTTCAGTCAGCGTCCGTTCACAGTTTTACTTTAGTATGGAAAGGAAGGAAGGAAAATACCTTAAATGAAATCGATACTTCCTTGGCAGTATCCATATCCGACTTTCTCTCTTCTTCTCTCATATACAACGTGTAGTTTTTCTCCTTCTTGCTGCTTGAGCCCGGGATGACAACCTCCTTCAATTCCTCGAACACATCCGTTTTCCGGGAAATCATTGCTTGATCGACAGTCGATCCCAGACTGCCAAAGGAACCATTCATCACGATATTATAAGAGGTTGCAGGCATTTCCCTATCTTCCTGATCGACCACTTTTGAATGGTAGATGGTAATGGGAACAACAAACGGGTTCTGGATGTTTACTGAAACTGCATCATTTGTTTTATCGAGTACAGCTGCGGTAACGATTTTATCTTTTGTAAAATGAATGTACGCAATAAACAAAAGGGAAAAAATAATAAGAGTAAGTAAAATTCGAAATGGCTTACGCAGTTTCATTAAGGTATCGCTCCCAACTCTATGGCTTATTCACTATAACCTCCCTTTTACATATCACTATACACATCAATTTAAACATCATTCTTCATTTTCAGCTTCTTCGAAATTTTCCATCTCATCGACAAGCTCTCCTTTTTCATTAAAAAGTTGTGCTTTGTCCCCTTTGTTGTTCCATAGATGATCGCTCAACCAATGGATATATTTTTTTAAGTGCTTCTTTTGGGCTCCAGAAGTAATATACATCATTTCACCTGGGGCAAGCTTGTAATTCTTAGGAAAATCAAATGTTTGATATCCCTTCTGGCTGATGAGCTTCCAATCTGTCAGGTCGATTGTTTCTGTCCCTTGGTTCTGCAAGGTTACTGTTTCCTCTCTTACATCGAGATCTGTAATGGTTATGGTATTTGTCTTGGTTCTTTCGTTGCTGTTTGCATACAGCCATGGTCGATCATTGACAAACAACAATGTTCCATCCGTTGAGAACACAATATCCCCTGCTTCTGCCGTATTATAGATATCTGCGCCACTTTCAATCAGCCGATTCAGGACCGGCTGGTGTGGATGTCCAAAATCATTATTTCTTCCTGCGGAAATAACTGCTATTTTCGGTTTTACATCCTTCAGGAATGCAGCTGTAGAGGAACTGTTGGAACCATGGTGAGCCACTTTAAGAATGGTTGATTCAAGATTATATTTCCTGCTAAGCCTTTTTTCTTCCATCTCCTCTGTGTCCCCCATAAAGAGGAATTTGATATCCCCGTAGGCCACCTGGAGGACGATGGAGGCGTCATTTGTTTCCTTTTTACCGGCACCGCTGTTCAGCACTTTCACTTTTAAATCCGGGTCAAATTCTAGCTTCATTTTTTCCTTTGCATATTGGACAGGGACAATATTGTTCCAAACATACTGCTTGTATTGGATAAAGGACAGGGTGGAATGCGCTTTTCCGCTATCAAGGATTTTTTTCACAGGTATTTCTTCAAGTAATGCCGGAATCCCGCCTATATGGTCATAATCCGGATGTGTGATGACAAGCAGGTCGATGGCGTCTACGGAAAGCTCCTTCAGGTAACTGATCAATTTTGGAGCCGACTCCCTAGGGCCGGTATCTATCATTACCTGGGTGCCATTGGGCGTCTGAAGGAGTATGGCATCACCCTGTCCGATATCAATATAGTGCACCTTCAATGCAGGTAGCGTCTTGTCGGTTGCAATCGATTTTTGAGGGTATGTAGTCGTATAAACGGGAGAGCTGCTATGGGGTTGTATTTGAATGTTGGCAGATAGTTCTGCAGCAAATACATCTAAAGGTCTATCGCTGTATAAAAATGTAATTAAAACCATAAGTGTCAAAATGACCTTCTTCATGAAAACTTCTCCCCCCTCGAACATTTACCTAAGTATTGTTACTATGAGGGAGAAGCTGCTATATTATTCGTTCTTCTTAAAGCTTTTGGGTCATTTTTGGAAACCTACGTTGTCCAAGAAAATCAAGCCGCTTCCGGTTTGATTGAATTCGAATATGATTTCTTCAATATCCTGATAATTTATATTTGGATTGTTATCCTGCAAGAATGCCAATGGCACTTCATACGTCTGAAGCATATGCTCGTAATCATTACCGAATCTTTCATTCCACCACCCGAATTTGTAAAGCTTTGATGAATAGGTCGGTTCGATTTCCACTGAAGTACCATTGCGGCCATCAAGCTTTATCGTACCTTTTGGTTTTAGCATGACAGTGATGGGGATCGCTTTTTCTTCGTATCCCTTTGGAACACGGATTCCGTAGAAGTCATAAAGACTCTGATGCAGCTGCACTGCATCAAAACTCAGGACACTATCGGGACTGAGGCTTTGTGCGACTTTGTCCGGAATCTTAACCGTATATCTTCCGCTCGACCCGCGCCACCCCAATTTTACCGCTTCATTCCCCTGTGGCTCATTATTCCTCAAGGTCAGGTTTACCTCTTTCCAGACCTGCAGGTTATAGCCATGGAGTTCTCCCTCATCAAGAGTCATGGTGGTTACATCCACATCCTCCTCGTAGGTTGCAAGTGGAGTAAATGTACTAGCCTCGTATTTCAACCTGACAGGATCGGTAGGAATCCACGACGAGGCGGTTTCCTTTTTGGAGAAGATTTGACGGTACTCCTCTTTATCTTTTAATGTTGCATCGAGAAAGGCTGCTACGTATAGCTTTGTCATATCACGCTGAAGCTCGGGCTCCATGATTTCTTTCTGATTCATGAACCACCAATATGGGGAAGGCTGGTCCACCTCCCAATCGGAATTGAATTGCCCATGATTGGCTCCATAAAGGTAAATGCTGCTTTTGAAGCCATCGAAATCATCCGAGAAACTGACCCTCTCATATTGTCTGACTCCGTAATTATTGGTGTGGTCTGTATCGTTAGCCCCCTGAATGGTAAGATAGTTGATATCTTTCAATTCTACTGGCTGGTCACCAAGCTTGAACCTACCGTCACCTGGCGAGAGACCGATTAAAGCTTTAATGGAAAAATCAAAATTAAGGGTTACCTTCGCATTGTTTGGCAATCGATCCAGCTCATTCATCAATGCAGCCAGACTGACAGCCTCCCCTCCGCGTGAATGGCCGATCAATCCGATATTTTCCATATCCACTTTTCCGTAAAGGGGATGCTGCTTATCATTATTCCATTTCCCCCATTGGTCCAGGTGCTTCAGGAACATCCATGCCCTTCCTGCATTATCCCATCCTATATGTCCCGATTTACCTGAGTTAAGGAAGTTTTGGTCAATAGATACGGCAATGTATCCCTTACTCGCCAAAAGTTCGCCGAGATACTCATATCCACCGTCCGAGAAATCTGCCATATTATGATTTCCATGAACCATTAATATTAATGGAAAGGGACCTTCAGAAGATTCCTCTGGCATCCATACCCTACCGTTCAATGGAGCCCGATTTAAATCAAAGCCCCAAAACCAATCTCGGTACCACTTGTTGAAGCCTTTGGGGTGAACAACAAATGAAGACATATTCACAGCATTCGTTTTATATGCAACATCACGGTATTCTTCCCTCCTCAGGTCCTCCCCGCTTCCATATGTAAAATTTTGAATGGCGTTCCCGCCGTCTGATGCAGGATTGACTAGGGGTGAATTGATCGATTCTTCTGTCAATTCCAGGCTCCAGGCCCCTTGATCCCCTTCTGAAAAAATGGGGAAAAGAAAAAGACCATGGGTGATGATAGTGATCATTCCTAGAGCCGCAATAAGGAGCCCCCTTCTTTTCCTTTCATTTTTCACAAGTTTAATAGAAAGTCCTGTCCACGCACCAAGTATCATGGTGCCAATCCCAAGCATTGTAAAAAACGGGCCTAAGTATGTTCCAAGAGCATAAATCCCTACAACCGCCCCTACAATACAAGCGACAAAATATTTTGGCAGCAAAAACAAAATCTTAAAAACAAACAAGCTAATAATAAATCCCAACAGGATGCCAAGGACTGCAGTAATGAGTGTAAAAGAATAATCAAACCATTTTCCAGCCCCGGTATAGAAGAAAAAGCCCATTGTGAGCACCAATGCCAGTATATAGGCAAATGATCCAATGACACTCGCTCTCCAATTGTTTTCAAAAAAGCCGACCACCGTTTTTTCAAAGATTGATAATGCCCTTTTTAATGCGTTCATTTATAGTCCCCTAATTTAATTTGAGTGAATTCATTCATATCATATACTTTTCTATAATCTGTCTTTGCCCTTCACTATTTTTGTCTTTTCCTAATAGACTTAAAAGGAGGTATGCCAACAAGGAAAGTATGACTGGCAGCACTACACTATGCATGCCGAAGATTCCATCCTTAAAGGTTACAATCAAGATGTAGGATAGTACACCGACGATGATGGAACCAAGTGCTCCATAAGCATTCCCTTTTTTCCAGTACAAACCGAGTACAACAGGCCAAATGAATGCAGCCTCAAGACCCCCGAATGCAAATAAATTTAAAGTGATAAGGAAGTCAGGGGGGCTGATTGCCATAAAAAACACTAGAATGCCGACGACGCCAGTGACTCCAAGGCTCATATGGCGAATCTTCTTTTCTGGGGCAGCAGGATTTATGTAGTTCAGATAGATGTCCTTCACAATGGAAGAACTGACGATCAAAAGAAGCGAGTCTACAGTAGACATGATAGCAGCCATGGGTGCAGCCAATACGTTGCCCGCAAGCCAAGGTGGAAGCACCTCCATGGCGAGGAGAGGCATCACTGTGTCAGGTGTTGTAAGACCTGGGAGCACCGCTCTTCCAAAAACTCCTGTCAAATGCATTCCAAGCATGATGAATCCGACCACAATAGTACCTATAATCAAGGCAATATGCATGGCTTTTGAATTTTTATAGGACATTGCCCTTACTGCGACTTGCGGCAATCCCACTACCCCCACTCCCACCAAAATCCAAAAGGAGGAAACGTAAAGAGGGGTAAGCGTCCCATCAGCACCAAATGGAGTGATCAGGTTTGGGTTTTCTGCAGAGAGTTCTCCCATTATGGTGGAGATTCCCCCACCAGCGTAAATTGTCCCGGCTAAAATGATCACCGTCCCTATCACCATCACCACACCCTGTATTCCATCCGTTAAGGCTACCGCCCTAAAGCCTCCGATGATGACATAGATTAAGACAGAAACTGCAAAGATGAAAAGCGCGGTTGTATAAGAAAGGCCTGTAATCGATTCAATGAGGATGGCACCGCCAATCCATTGAGCTGTCATGGCGGAAAATAGAAAAATGATGATACTTGCAGCGGACAGAATGACCACCCACCTATTCTGATACCGTTCCTTCAGGAAATCAATCAAGGTGATTGCTCTCATCTTCCTCGTCATGATAGCAAACTTCTTCCCGAGTATGGTCAGTACAAAATAACCTGTCACCACTTGAATCATCGCAAGCATGACCCACCCGAGTCCCATATGGTAGGCGATACCCGGGCCGCCTATGAAACTTGATGCGCTTCCATATGTAGCAACCATCGTCATGGCCAAAAGCAGTCCCCCAAGCTCCCGCCCTCCAAGAAAATAATCCTGAACGAATGAATTGGAATTGGAGAGACTTCTTGACGCCACGATTCCGATAAGGAAAATGAGAATCAAGAAAACAATTAGTGGTAAAATCACCCCTATATTCATCCTTTCTCTCCTTTCTCAGATTCCAGCGGAAGTTCATGGAATACATGTTTCACTACAGCTATGACAATTGCGACAATAACGATAAAGCCCAGGATACAACTATAAAAGAACCAGTCCGGAAAGCCCAGTATATATGTATAGGATTCCACAGGCCTTGAACCGAGTCCATAACCGAAGCCATACCACCAGATAAAATGGAAGACAGCCAAACCTACTCCGATCCAAGCCTCCTTGTGCGCCACAGGATATCGCCAATCCTTTTCTATCTTCTTATCTTCATTTCCCTTCAACTCGATACTCTCCCTCACTATATTCTCTTTCAAGATGGCTTTGCTCGGTCCCTATCCATGTTTTGTTCATGATGATCGTGTTTCTCCCGGCCCGTTTCGCCTCATACAATCTATCATCGGCCATTTTCACTAAATTGGAAGATTCCGTTTCCGTACACTCCACACAACCAAAGCTCATGGAAATACTGAATTCATTTTCATTTGCGAGGAAACGGAGGTTTTCGATTTTGTCCTTCAACTCTTTCAAGGCTGCTGCCACTTGATCTCGATCGGTTGATTTGAAAAGAATGGAGAACTCTTCTCCTCCGTAACGGAATGCAGTGCCTGAATAACCTTCCACACCATAGTCCAATACGGAACCCACTTTTGCCAGTACCTGATCTCCCATTTCATGTCCATATTTATCATTCACGCATTTGAATCTATCTAAATCAGCAAGTACCAACCAGAAATGCTGATTGGTATGTAGATAGTTTTGCAAGGTTTCCTGAAAGGAACGATGGTTTCTCAGATTTGTCAAATAGTCCATCTTCGCCACTTCCTCCAAAGCCCTCTTTTCGAAATAATGCTTTCTTTCCCTCGTAACCAGAAAGCCTCCCAATAGACCCATTAACAGCATGAATAGTTGGTTCATGCTATAAACAAGCCAAAGGTTAGTCGAAAATGGCGTTCCTCCTATTATTGTGATGAAAGTGGTCCCTATACTTAATAGGAAAGAAAACAATACAGCTCCTTTTAACTCCCAATAAATAGCTACGTGCAAAATGATGAGATACGCAATGGGAAACAGAGGAGAGTAGACTCCACCAGTTATGGCAATCAACCAAATAAATGCCACAAAGTCAAAAATGACTCCTCCTTTTGTATTCCAGAAATAGAGGGAAGTCCCCTGCTTGGACTTATGCAGGATCGCTTGAGTTACCGCCATATAAATGAATCCGAATAGCCATAGCACCCCAAACATGGACCAATCATAAAACGCTGGTGCATCTTGATGTAAAAAATAAAAAACAATTGGCGCCGATATTAAAAATAGCCAGCGCAAGAGAAAAAAGCTGATTTCTAAATGATGATCCGATTTTCTGATAGTACTGTTCACTTATCCCACGCCTCACTAATTTCATCTATTTACTTTGAATCAAAAGCCCTTTTGGCCATCATTTCCACAGTCAGGTCGTCTGCCGGAGGATTATGCAGGCCTGCACGCACATCCCTGTAGTGGCGTTGAAGCGGATGTCCCTCATGAAGGCTTTGGGCACCTACCACCCTCATCGCTTCATCCACCACCGATAATGCCGTATTTGTCGCAATATATTTTACGGCAGCAAGTTCCTCCACCAGCTCATTTCGAGAGTCAATTGATTCGTCCCATTTCCTGGCAACACTATATAAAAAATGTCTTGCAGCTGTTAAATCAATATCCATCCTGCCGATCTGCTCACGCACTTTTGGGACTTGGCATATAGGATGGGGCAGACTGTTTGGCTGATATGTTTCTGCAAAATGGACCGCCTCGTTCCGTGCAGCTATGGCAATCCCCAGATAGCAGGCAGGGATATGCAATAGCCAGCCTTGAGGTTTTGGCGCACTTTTTCTTTTTTTTATGTAGAGCAGGCCGTCCCGATCAATTCTAACATTATCCAGGATTAAATCGTCGCTTCTTGTAGCACGCATACTCACAGAGTTCCATGTTTCAGAAATCGAGAGACCCTTCGATTCCCTTGGTAATAGGAACTCCCCCACTTCACCAGTATCTGTTATCGTCGCTGAAACAATGAAATAATCAAGTATCGGTGCCATGGAAGTGAATGTTTTTCTTCCATTAAGGACCCATCCCGCATTATCCGTTTTTTTCGCGGAGGTTTCTGGAAGTCCCCCTCTTGCCGGGCTGCCTGTACCGGCTTCTGAATGTGCCGAATTGATGATTTTATTTTCTGTAGTGATAGATGTACAGATATTTTTAAAAGTCTCCTCAGGCCAGCTTCGGTATGTTGATATATTCATCATGGTCCCCAGATGCCAGCCAAGGCTGAGGGCTGTAGGACCATCACCCTGTGCGATCGTTTCCTGAAGAAGAATGAAGTCGTATAGTCCGAATCCTTTGCCTCCATAGGATTCAGGTATGGTTGCAGCCAGAAGGCCGGCCTTTTTAATATCATTGAAATTTTCAAAAGGAAAATTTGCTTGCCGATCGTAATCAGCAGCACGATTTGCAAAAGAAGCGGATAAATTCTTGGCTGATTCAAGAAGATCCTTCTGTGACCGATTCATTTCAAAAGTAGGAAGGTAATTCATGCTCAATTCCCCTTTTTTATTATTTCTATCATTTTATCACAAAGACAATGAAATCCTTTCATAATTTAGCACTGCCATCCTATTCCCTTCCATTTAGTCGGATATTACTAGAAAACAGATATTTGTAGAAAAAACACATTAGATGTCGAAATATTTTAAATATAGAGAATTATTTTTCAGTTACTATGTTTTTTTTCAATCTTCAGTAGTACAATAAAAAATGAAATCTTCATAGATTTCTATTTTTGTAAATAACAAGGGGGTTTTTTTGTGAAGAGCAAGTTTTATCTTTTTTCCGCTTTACTGTTAGTTGTTGCACTTTTATTGTCTGCTTGCAGCTTTAGCGAAAGCACGAGCAATAATAACAACAACGAAGCAGAGAGTCCTGCTGATTCTGAAAATGAGGGCACCACTGATGAAGAGGACTCCTCTCCAAAGGTGCTTCGCCTTAACAATGGATCAGAACCCGGTTCCCTTCATCCTGCATTGGCACAGGGAACGCACGATTCCTGGATCCTTGAGCACACTTTCGAGGGGTTGACCAAAAAGAACGCTGAAGGTGATATTCAACCTGGTATGGCAAAGGAATGGAATACCGAGGACGGCGTAACCTGGACGTTCACATTGAAGGATGATGTCTACTGGTCCAACGGTGACCCTGTAACTGCTGAGGATTTCGAGTACGCTTGGAAGCATGTATTGAATCCTGCTACTGCAGCCCAATACTCCTATCAGCTCTATTACTTAAAAGGCGCAGAAGCTTATAACTCTGCCGAAGAAGGTGCAGATCTAGCAGCATTGGAAGCTGAAGTAGGGGTAAACGCTGTAGACAGCAAGACTTTGGAAGTGACACTGGCACAGCCTACTCCTTACTTCCTGGACCTTACTTCCTTCTATACTTACTATCCAGTAAACAAAAAAGTTCAGGAAGCAAACAAGGATTGGGCATTGGAAGCGGAAACGCATGTTTCAAACGGTCCATTCTACTTGGCTGACTGGAAGCATAAAGAAAGCATCGCAATCAAGAAGAATGATAAATATTATGAAAAAGACATGATCAAGCTTGATGAGGTTCAGTTTGTCATTATTGATGATGAGAATACAGCTTGGCAAATGTATCAGGCTGATGAACTTGATCTTGTGTATCCATTGCCACAGGATGTACAAGGTCAATTAATGGCAAGCGACGACGCTGAATTCCATATCGGACCTGACCTTGCAGTCTACTATTTTAATATCAACAATACGGAAAAGCCGTTCAATAACGCAAAAATCAGAAAAGCACTTTCCTTGTCCATCGATCGCCAGACAATCGTGGAACATGTCGCACAAGGCGGTCAAACACCTGCCTACAGCATCGTTCCTCCAGGAATTCCTGATGTAAACGGAGACTATCAGGAAAATACGGGTAAGTTATTCGAGGAAAATGTAGAAGAAGCCAAAAAGCTTCTTGCTGAAGGTTTAGAAGAAGAAGGACTGGATAAGCTTCCTTCCTTTGAGTATCTCTATAACACTTCCGAGGGACATAAAGCCATTGCCGAGGCAGTTCAGGAAATGTGGCGTAAAAACCTTGGCGTGGAAACAACTCTTGAAAACGTTGAATTCCAAGTTAAATTGGACAGCGAGCAAGCCGGTGACTACACCGTTTCCCGTGCAGGTTGGGTTGGAGACTATGTAGATCCGATGACATTCCTTGATCTTTGGGTAAGTGATGGGCCATACAATGATGCCCGCTTCAAAAACAGCGAATATGACAAGCTTATTTCAACAGCTAAATCCACGTTGGACCAAGCGGAACGCATGGAAGCGATGCACGCGGCAGAAAAGATCCTAATGGATGAAATGCCGATCATCCCTATTTATTTCTATACAAAACCTTATGTATTAAAGCCGTCCGTAACAGGCATCTATGATCCGATCAACAGCTATCCACAATTCAAATATGCCGACATAAAGTAAGGATGAGAGTGGAAGAGAGTGGACTTCTCGGAGTCCCTCCCTTCCTTTTTTAAAAAGCAAGTATATGGGGGTCACAATTCATGCTGAAATATACGTTAAAGCGGCTGGGATGGGCAATCCTGACTTTATGGGCCATCATTACCCTTACCTTCATCCTGATGCATAGTGTCCCTGGGGACCCATTTGCCAGGGAAGGGACCATGCCTGAGTCCGTCAGGGAAAATTTAAATCGCTATTATAATTTGGATAAACCGAAAATCGTTCAATACGGACTTTACTTAAAAAGCGTTGTAATAGATCTGGATTTTGGACCATCCTTAAAATCCTCTACACTATCAGTCAATGATTATATCAGTAAAGGCTTTCCGGTATCCTTTCATCTTGGCATACAATCTCTTATCATCGCCATTTCATTCGGCCTGGTATTGGGCATCATCGCATCACTCAACCGAAACAAGTGGCCGGATTATCTGGCAATGATCCTTGCCATTATAGGCGTATCAGTACCAAGCTTTATCCTTGCGACCATCCTCATCAACTATTTCGCTGTTGAATGGAGGCTTCTCCCTGTTGCCACATGGAAATCCTGGTCTCATACAATCCTCCCTTCCATCTCCCTTGCAATGCTGCCGATGGCATATATCGCAAGATTGATGCGTTCGAGCATGCTCGAAGTGATGGGGCAGGATTATATTCTGACAGCAACGGCAAAAGGATTGTCCAAAAATACAATTGTAGTGAAGCATGCGATACGCAATGCAATCCTTCCTGTTGTAACTGTAATCGGAATCATTGCAGCAAACCTTGTGACAGGCAGCTTCATTGTAGAAAGCATATTTGGAATTCCAGGCATGGGAGATATGTTTGTAAATGGAATATTCAACCGGGATTACCCTGTCATTCTCGGATCCACCATCTTCTACAGTGCCATTTTAATCTTCCTTATATTTGTAGTGGATGTTGCTTATACCTGGATTGACCCAAGAATTAAGGTGACAGGAGGCAATAGATGATGGGAGAAAGACAATATTCGAAAGAATTTGAAGCTATGTTCGAACGTATCGAGCATTCCCCTTCCGAACAGGAAAAAATTGCAGGTCCAAGCATATCGTACTGGAAGGATGCCTGGATACGATTAAAAGAGAACAAACTTGCCATGATCGGATTCTTCCTTATTATCGGGATGATTGTGATGGCTATAATCGGACCATCTATAAGCGGCTATTCCTATTTCGAACAGGATTTCACCAAAAAGAACCTCCGCCCAAACAGTGAGCATTGGTTCGGCACCGACTCTTCAGGCCGCGATCTATTTACCCGGGCATGGTATGGAGCCCGTTATTCCTTGCTGATAGGACTGATGGCTGCCTTGATCGACTTCGTTTTCGGAGTATTATACGGAGGGGTTTCCGCCTTGAAGGGTGGCAGATTGGACAACATCATGATGAGGGTTGCTGAAGTGCTTTATGCCATACCGTTTCTATTAATGGCAATACTGATGATGGTCATCTTGGACCGGGGCCTCCTATCCATCATCATTGCCCTGACAATAACCGGATGGATTCCAATGGCCAGACTGGTACGGGGACAGATGCTTCAATTGAAGGAGTATGAATTTGTCCAGGCGGCAAATGCGATGGGGGGGACAACAGGCTGGAAATTGCGTAAACATATGATCCCGAACACAATGGGTCCCATATTGGTCAATATGACATTGACTGTGCCGACCGCCATCTTTGCTGAAGCTACACTTAGCTTCCTGGGATTGGGAATCCCCGCACCAAAAGCAAGCTGGGGTACGATGGCCAGTGATGCGCTCGGAAGCATCCTGATAGGGAATTTTTACCAACTTCTAGTTCCTGCCATCCTCATCTCGTTAACCATGTTTGCGTTTAACGTCTTTGGAGACGGGCTTCGTGACGCACTAGATCCACGCTTGCGGAAATAAAGGAGGAATCTTTTTTGGCAAAACTATTAGAGGTTGAAAATTTACATGTATCCTTTCACACATACGCCGGGGAGGTTCAAGCAGTCAGAGGCGTTTCCTTCTCGATCAAGGAGGGAGAGGCAGTGGCCATAGTCGGCGAATCCGGCTGCGGCAAAAGTGTGACTGCCAAA
The DNA here is from genome assembly GCF_016908565.1 of Sutcliffiella tianshenii. Lineage (GTDB taxonomy): Bacteria > Bacillota > Bacilli > Bacillales > Bacillaceae_I > Sutcliffiella_A > Sutcliffiella_A tianshenii. The sequence goes on along the minus strand of NZ_JAFBED010000014.1, from coordinate 44,684 downwards.
GCGATCATGCGGCTGCTCCCACCTGGGATTACGGATATAAAAGAAGGGGATATTACCTTCAATTCATCGAATCTGCTTAATCTATCCGAGAAAAAGATGCAATTATACAGAGGAAAAGAAATGAGCATGATTTTCCAGGATCCAATGACTTCCTTGAATCCTACTATGAAAATCGGTGATCAGATAGCAGAAGGGCTTATGAAGCACAATAAAATATCATCAAAAAAAGCTGATGTACAAGCGGTTGAACTGCTGAGGATGGTAGGAATCCCGGAACCGGAAAGAAGGGTCCGGCAATATCCTCATGAATTTTCAGGTGGAATGAGACAACGTGCGATGATTGCCATTGCACTTGCCTGTCAACCAAAGCTATTGCTTGCTGACGAACCGACCACCGCTTTGGATGTCACGATTCAGGCTCAAATCCTGGAACTATTGAAGGAACTGCAGCAAAAGCTTGGGACTTCCCTTGTTTTGATTACTCATGACCTGGGGGTTGTTGCAGAAACATGTGAACGGGTCGTAGTCATGTATGCCGGCCAGGTGGTGGAAACAGGTAAAGTGGAGGATATTTTCAACACCCCCCTTCACCCATATACGCAAGGTCTCTTAAAAACGATACCAAGAATAGACTTGGACAGAAAGCAAACCTTGGAACCGATACCCGGGACTCCACCAGACCTGTTGGATCCGCCAAAGGGATGTGCATTTTTTGCCCGCTGTCCATATGCCATGAAGATATGTCAGTCAGAGACACCGGAACTTTTGGAAATAGAAAACAAGCAACTGGCTAGATGCTGGTTACACCACCCCATTGCCAAGCGTATGTACAAGGAAAGCTAGGAGGTCTGTGAATGGCTGGAAGTAATGCTTTAGTAGAGATAAAGAAATTACAAAAATACTTTTCTATCAATGGTGGAACGGTCAAAGCGGTGGACGGGGTCGATCTCACCATCCACCAGGGGGAAACAGTGGGACTTGTCGGGGAAAGCGGTTGCGGCAAGTCTACCATTGGCAAAACAGCGATTAGATTACTAGAGGCCACTGCCGGTGAAGTGCTTTTCGAAGGAAAGAACATCTTCTCTTTATCACCGAGGGAAATGAAGGCGTTGCGCAAAGAGGTACAAATCATTTTCCAGGACCCTTATGCATCGCTCAATCCACGGATGACCATTGAATCGATTATAGGTGAACCCCTTGATATCCATCAAACATTAAAGGGCAAAGCAAGAAAGGATCGGATCAAAGAATTGCTGAGATTAGTAGGATTGAACGAGGACCACATGCAAAGGTTCCCACACGAGTTTTCAGGAGGCCAAAGGCAGCGTATCGGGATAGCCAGGGCCCTTGCCCTTCAACCGAAATTCATCGTCTGCGATGAACCGATTTCCGCGTTGGATGTTTCAATCCAGGCTCAAGTAGTCAATCTGCTTAAGGAATTGCAGGACCGATTTAATTTAACCTATTTATTCATCGCTCATGACCTTTCAATGGTGCGCTACATATCAGATCGTATACTTGTTATGTACCTGGGGCAGATGGTCGAGCTGGCAGATAGCGATGAGCTATGCAAAGAGCCTTTGCATCCCTATACACAAGCTTTGTTGTCCGCAGTACCGACACCATCACCTAATGGGAGACGGGAGAGGATTGTTTTGGAGGGAGATGTTCCAAGTCCTATGAACCCTCCCGGAGGCTGTGTATTCCATACAAGATGCCCGCAAGCCATGGATACATGCAGAGTGGTGAAGCCGAAATGGCAGGAAGTAAAGCCGGCACATTTTGTTGCCTGTCACCTGTATGAATAGCCTTCTCCATTTCCAAAAATATTCTAAGCAATATAAAAGAGCCTTTCAATCAAGGCTCTTTTTTTAAGTCAAGAGTCTATCATTTTTCGATGTACTCAAACTTGGAAAGTGCTGCTTTCACAAATTCAAGGTCCATACCCATGTTCAATGCTATCCTCTCTGCCCATTCGTCTTTTGAAGAAAGCTCAGGCTCTTTGTTCAAGCCGGAAAGACTGCTTTCAAAGCTTTTCCAGTTATAAAATTCCCAATGGGTAACTTCATCCGTCCCTTCCCTTCTAACCCTCTTTTCACATAAAGCTTTCCATATCCTAGCTTGGGACAATTCACCAGCTCTGAGTAAATCTTCATTAGTATATCGAGTTAAAGGAAATGTCTGCATTGAAATTTTCCCATTATTCCTTATATAGGATATATTGAACTCTTTTTCTTTCGTTTCTACTTTTACGTATGCTCCTGGAAAAAAGCCCGCCAACTTCCCTTCGATAAACCTATCATTTTTCTCTATAAGGATGGGTTGAATCCATTGGTCCCCAAGATCGCAATAGTACTTTTCACCATCTTCTCCCAATGCAATCAAGGCTACATGTGCCTTTTCATCAAAGAAATCATGACCTATCGGATAGGCCTCAATGCCAGCCTCGTTCAATTCAGCAAGAAGCCAAATTGCCAAATCAAAGCAATTGCCACCAGCTCCAAAACCCTCATAATGCTCCTTCATTTCAGCGACTGTACGCTGCCTCTTTTTCCTCTTATCATAAAAGAATGCTTTAGTGATGGTATCCATCCCTACATCATCAAATTTTCTCCAAACCTCCAGAATGTTCTTTGGCGCGTTCACATTATTTCTTCCCCTCAGAAGTATTTTCCCTATTCATTGCTTCTATCTAGATTCATAGATTGGTATCAACACTGCCTTACACTCTTTTTCATAAAACTCTATGGGCCCTGCTCCCTCTATCACTACATATCGATAATCCTTTTTCTTCAACTCAGACAAGCTATGGTGCAGCAAGAGTGCCCCAATTCCCTTGGTTCTCTCCCCTTTGACAACCCCCATCGGTCCAAAGGTTCCTTTTTTATTTTCAAAGGACTCATAGCATGCAAATCCTATAATTCTATCATTATCTTTTGCTAGAAAGATGGATATCTCATCTTTATTAAAGCCGTTTTGAACGGTCTCTATCCAACCTGAACCAAACTGCTCCTCCACCAGCTCCATTAAAGCCGGTAGGTCTGTACTAATTGCTCTTCGTATGTAGGATGATTCCCCAACACTATCTGGTGACCGGTAGTGATCCATTGCAACGAGCATATCCCGGGATGCGCAAACTGATTTTTCAACGAATGCTATGTCGTTTTCTGTCAGAAGAGAGTGGACGGTGGGTTCAAATTTAAGTATTGCCTGCATGAGATGCCCCTCATTCAAGCGAATCTGATTGTATCTGTGCATCCTGCCTGCCGCGTAAGTAAATAAAGTCTCCACCTCAGGAGAAACCGGCACAGAACAGCATGGTAAAGTTATAGGAGCGGGATGGAACGGTTGAAGATTTTTAGAAAAATCATGCAAAAAACTAAATCCATATTGCTTTATTAAATAGGAGGACAATTCTCCACATACCCCGCTATTCTCCTCACACATTGCGAGGAACAGGTGAAGAGGAGTAAGAGCTTGATGAACATCCACTTTATCAGTCGCCATTTCGAGAATCCGATTTACTCGGTCGGTGAAAACGATATCCATTACTGTAAACCCTCCTATAGTCAAGTTTTACTAATCTATATTCTACCATTAACAAGGAAATTTTTTGAAGTGAAAAGCCATTAAGATTTTTCCGACTCATAAAAAATGGGACGTTCCGATTAGGATACGTCCCTTCTACAATTATTTCTTCAGCATTTCGTATACTTCTTCATCCAACTTCTTCGCAAGCTCCGCATCATATGTTTTAATATAATCCGGCTCCTGCGTGATTTGTCCACCATAGAAGATGACATCTTCGACAGACTCTACATCCACAGTTACAATACGATACTTCATCGTTTTATCAATCACGTCTGAAACTGTCCCTTTTCCGCTAATGGAATAGCAGCTGCCTGCTCCGACCACTCCCAATAAAAGGTCCGGTGTTTCTTCAATGTTAAACGCGCTTTCCGCTTTATGACCCAATGCAAATTTTATGGTCTTCCCATCCTGATGTGCCACCAGCCAAGAAACGATGCTCAGGTTCGGTTTCTTCGTTTTCTTATCCGTCGTGATCAATGATACAATTTTTTCACCCTGCAATAAGTCGATAAGTTCCTGTTTAAGTGTTTCTTCTACTCTTGCCATTATGAAAACCTCCTCTAAAATACATATTCATATTATATACATGGAATGGTTACTAATCCAAATATTACTTTCATTACCCTATTTTAGAAATAATAAAGCTATTATTGAGAAATGTATACATCAAATGAAGTCCGTTGATTTCCGCTCCTGACCCTTGCTTTCCGCGGGGACGGATGGGAGCCTCCTCGGCTCTTCGCCTTCGGGGTCTCCCATGCCCTCTACGTTCCCGCAGGAGTCAAGTGTCCTCCGCTACAATCACCTCACGGGTTAGATATTATTTGCTATATAAAAAATAAAAAAGGAACCATAAAAAAACGACACACCTTCTGATAGTTGGTGTGTCGTGGCTTTTAGTGATAATATTTACTTCTTCTGGCATAGCTTACGGATTCTGAAAATCTTCCTTGATTCTTTTTTCTTCTGCGGCGCTTTTGATTCCATCCTAAAATCCAAACGATGAAAAATAGGATAACAAGAAAAATGCCCATGGAAAAGAAACTGCTTTTCTGATTTTCAGCCTGGTTGGCAGACTCATGCTTGTCTGTTTTTTCGGTAGAAGCCAATGGGGTGATTTCGTTTTTCACCTGTTCCACTATGACGCCTTCTTTAATATTTTCCCGGTCACCTGTCTTCACGATAAGCTGATCTGCATTGTTTACTGCAAGGCTGATTTCCTCATCCGACTTTTTGGAAACTTGTATATCCTTTGTCAGCATAAAATCCCTGCCCGCAGCATCACTGATCATTTTACCTTTTTCAACCGTCACGGTTTCAAAATTGAGAAACCCATAATCCAGGAGATTCATCGTATCCTTATATGAATAATATTTGGAAGCCGCTTTTAATGTCACCACAAGCAGTTCTTTTCCATTCCGCTCCGCTGTAGTAACAAGTGTATGGCCTGATTCAGGCACATATCCGTTTTTCACCCCGGTCGCACCCTCATAATCCCATAAAAGACGATGATGATTGTATAGGGTGGTTTCCCAGCCCTCGCCGATCCACTCCATTTCTTTTGTCCCGACAATTTCACGGAACGTTTCGTTTTTCATGGCATATCGGGCAATTTTTCCCATATCCTCGGCTGTAGTCACGTGTTCCGGATCAAACAGTCCATGAGGATTTTTGAACGTGGTGTTTTCAGTGCCTATTTCTTTTTCGACAAACGCTGTCATCCGTTTCGCAAACTCTTTTTCACTGCCGTTCATATGCTCTGCTATGGCAGTTCCTGCATCATTACCTGAATTGATCAATAAACCTTGTACGAGCTTTTGAAGTGTAACCTTCTCGCCCTCTAACAGATAAACTCTAGAGCCATCTTGATTACGCGCCTTTTCACTGACGGTTACAATATCCTCGAGATTCCCCTCTTCTATGGCAATGATGGCAGTGACAATTTTGGTGATACTTGCCGGATACATGATTTTATCACGGTCCTTTTCATAGAGGACATCCCCGGTTTCGGTGTCTATCAGTATGGCCGATTCACTGAATAGTTCTATATTCTGATTAGAATTTGCATTTGTATGATGAATAGGAAGCCCTAGTACTAGCACAATGGCTATCAGCAAAAGATTTTTACATTTTTTTATCATGAAGGAGACATACCTTTCTACTTGAAGTCTAGTATTCTTCTTAAATAACATTTGTCAAAAAAACTCGAAAAAACTCCATATTGAATAGTGTAACGTAAAATGAGACTATTTTCATAGTAAATATCATTTTTGTAAAAATTGTAATGAAAAATTAATAGGCATAAAAAAAGAAGAAAACCAATGATGCTCTTGGTTTTCTTCTCTTTGATTATCGTTTTACTGGTGTTTTTTCACAATAGGCCTTAACAAAGAATGCCGGATTCAATGGTTCGCCAGTGACCATTTCAATTTTCTTATTCCAGTGGTAGGAGCTGCCTGGCGCAAGGAATTCATCACGGATATAGGCACCGACTTGCGGAGTGAAGAATTCTTCTGAAATATTGTTCAATATATATTGATGAAGCTGTGCGGAAGTCAGTTCCCCCAACAGGTAATTCTGATAGTACACTGGTGCCAATGTGAAGTGGATCTTCGCAGCCCAATCAGGGTTGGTTCGATTCTCCGGAGGATTGACAAGCTGAATCTTTTCTACTGTTTCCCACCATAATGCATTCAGATCCTGGTCTGGATTTTCATAAAGCGCCTTTTCAAAGAAAACGAAAGTGATGATCCACCTTGCAGATATGAGCATCTTTAGTTGCTCATGCTTTTCAAGGCTTGGAGCTAATTTATCCAAAGTAGCCTCATCAAGCTTCAGGAATTTTGATAACCATTCCCTATTCTCTGTCATCTTTCCAAATAGCATCGCGATGGCTTCTGTTGTCAGGATATGCGCTGGACTGCGTAGCAACGCAGGCAGGTCACGATTGGTATATTTATTGTAGGCTGCATGGCCAAATTCATGAAGCATCGTCCCCATCCAGTATGTATTATCAACATTATTGCATAATACCCGGATGTCCCCTTCACGATCCATATCCATGCAGAATGCAGTCGGATTTTTACCATCTCGCGGATTCAAATCAGAGGACGCATATAGCCCATCTATCGGCATATCCATTGAATTGAATGTTTCGGCAGTCAAGGTTTCTAAGTTTTGCCCTTTAAAAAATGGGTCCAGGTTTGCATCCTCGTTGGCTGGCGCTTCCTGAAAGAATGGGTCTGAGTAGTGCCAAGGACGAAGATCTTTTACATCTATTTTGAATTTCTCTGCAAGAGACGCATCCAATTCGCTTTTCAGCTTACGGAAGGTCTCATCCGACTGCTCCACAAGATTGGAGAATATCGTAAAGATCTCTTCCAAATCCAATTCCTGGTTGGCAAAGGCCATTTTATAATAGTTTTCGTATCCCAGGTTTCTGGCAGCTTCATTGCGTTTTTTAACAAGCTCAATCAGTTTGGTCGATACTTCTGCACCAACCTCCTTACTGGCCTTCCATGCCTTCTCCCGTTCTACATTATCTGTGCTGTTAACCAGAATATCACGGATACTGTTTGCTGAAAGCTTCCTGCCATCCACTTGGGGCATATACGTATTAAAGAGATAGTTCAATTCTGAAGACATGGAAGCGAGCTCTTCGATCGTTTCCTTGGACATTTGATTTTCTTTCATTTCCGTTTCCAATAGCTCCAATTGACGCTGCTGTTCTGGACTGAGATTTTCTTTGGAAAGCAGTTCTTTCACTTTTTCAAATCGCTCACTGTCTGAATAATAAAGGCTGAACTCACTGGAAGCTTTTCCTGCTTCCTCTGCCCACTTTTTCTCCCCTGTCGTTTGTGCCATCCATCCTGCATAGGATGATTTTTTCAATAGGATCTGAAATTGTTCATTCTGTTGTTTTAAAAATTGCTCTACATTCATTAATTTTCCCTCCCGATTAAAATCCTGTCATACATATTGGTGTTGGTAATGCCGAAAAAATCTGATGTAATGTTTGTAGATGGTGGTCATCCGAAAGCTGAACCAATCCAAAACGATATAAACTTGTGATGGAGATGGCACCCATGATCAATGAGGAAAATTCACTGATTGATAGACTTACAGTCACGTCAGGTTCCATATCGTCCCTTACGGCCGCATACCCTTCATGGAATTGAACCAAAACTTCATGATACTTATTTGCAAAAGAATCCGTCACACACCATTTGACTTTCAAGCTTCCCAACCCGAAGGACATCGTATCTGTCTGTTCGAACAATCCTCGGATATCCAATACCTTATACATGAGTCCCACACCTGATGCGTTGCATTCATGGTACACATGTGGCATCAGATTATCCGAGCCATTCCTTGGGTCAATCAGCAGGTGATGGAAGGCCTCCTGCTGAGTATTCCAGATAACCTGATGGATTTGATCCTGCTGTGAGTGTATAAATGTGCAAAGCTCCATCAATGCCTCCCTTGTTTCCCAGACAAATTCTTTCATCAGGATATGATTGGAGATGAAATTATCAGCCTTACTATTTTCAAAAGAGAATACACAATACCCCTTGCATACGTCTTCTTGCCAGACTCCAAAAATATTATTCTTCGGATCCTGGAAAAGTCTCTTCATATCCTCTTCGGACCTTTCTATCATGCCATGGTTCTTTAATGCAAACCGGGTATAGCATTGATGAAGTTCACCCTTATTTTTTTCACAAAGTCGTTTGACGTTCTGTTTGGATGCTCCTTTTGGCAATTCTTTCGGGGCGAAGCGGTATTGATTCATCTTGCTTCCATAGCCATAGCCCATCTTCCTGTAGAAGTCTGGACGAAACGGGTATAAAGCTGCAATGGCAGTTCCCTTTTCCCGATAATACTGTTCAAAATAAGTAATCAATTCCTTGGCGATTTTTTCTTTTTTGTGAAGCAAGTCTACACACACAAATCCTACTCCACCTAAATCAAGTTGATTTGAAAGGAAATTCACCCTGAAATCATGTAAAAGCATGCCCCCCAAAAGCGTTGGACCCGAATATGCACCAAAAAGATTTTTGGCACCAGATTCTGTCTGCTTTTCAAGCCGCTCAATAAGCTTTTGTTTATCTTCAGGTGTAAAGATACCCATACCGGGATATGCAAGGCTTGCAACCTCTACAAAGGAAGGAATATCACTCCTTGATAATGATCGTATCCTTCCCACTCTAAACCCCTCCTTGGACACCTTCTTTTATTGCTTTTTTCATCCAGACCTGCCCAACTCTTTTAGTAAAGCCCTTATCAAGCAAGAATTGATGAACCCGTTTGTTGGAGGTTGCGAAGAATGCCACCGTACAAACATAATTAACTGAAGATGGTGGAAACAAATAGGAAAACAAGGAATCGATCAAGTAATCAGGATTTCCTTTTCCCTCCTGTATATAACAATGCGTGACTGTGACGGATTTCAAAGTCCCGTCCTCATCAAACTCCCTTTTGAAAAGTCCATATGCAACTGTTTCCCCGTCATTATCCACCAACTGAAGTGCCTGACCCTCCTTCATGGAAAACCACTGGCTTTGCCATGGGGTATCATGCTTATAAATGGGTAGATACTGCGCTTCTTGTGCAGATGTAAAAACAGCCTGGTAGTCCAATGCCCCATAAAATTCAGGCATTTCCTCACAACGTAAGTGCACCACTTCGTCTACAATTTTATATCCCTTTTTTTCATACAAACTGATTGCCTTTGTGTTTTCAGTTATTGCTTCAAGGGTGCTTACTTCCACATTAGCTTCCTCATAGATCTCCAGTGCTTTATCGATCAATAGCTTCCCTATACCTTTTCTTCTGTATTCAGTTGCCACTCCTGTTCCACCGTTCCAGGCAACTTTTTTCCCATCGACGGTTTTGACCCCGCTTAACAGGATCCCGATCGGCTTTTGTTGATCAAATGCCACAATGGATAATGAGGCTGATAGGTTTTCAAGCCCAAGTCTAGTTGTAAAACGGTCTACATCCATCGTTGCATCAAAAAAATAGCCTTGAAAGCCGGTGTTCCATGCAGCTACAGCTTCTTCCAATTTGCACTCACTCAATTTTTTGATGGTAAACAATGTTTTTCCCCCTTTTGTAAGTCAAGCGCTACTCTTTTATTTCTTTATACGCCAACTTTCTTCGTCACTCAATAATGATCAGATAGCCTTTTATACGGATAATCCACATGGGTGATCCCCTACCTTGTCAGATTCTTTTATAAAATTTAAAACTGACCAGACAGTCTATTTTGAGAGTAAAAAAAGGCGGAAGCAAACCGACCACTCAGTTTATTTTCATTTAAGCACGAATTTTCAAAAACTTCAATTTAATCTTTTCGACAAATTCCTCTCGATTTATCCTTTTATTCTACCGTTGTCACCAAGGAGTTTATTACGCGTTCGAGTTGGTTGACCAGCCTTACATAAAGCTCATCATTTTCCATTACACATTGATAGAAGCATATTCCATCGAAGGTGCTCCAAAAAACATTGCCGATAAAATCTACGTCAATCGTGGTTGGGAATTCCCCTCTATCCACTCCAAATTGAATGATATCCGTCAGTATCTTTTTGTAAACCATCTGGTAGCGATTGTACATGAAATCCTTAGTTGACTCATTGCGAACAGAACTCAGCCAAAACTCAATATGGACCCTGCTTGTATTTTCCCAGTTGGGATTCACTTTTACCTGTGAGCGGAATACTTCGAAAAAATGGGCCAGTCTCTCCTTTGCTGTCGGCAACCTTTCCAGCTTTTCGCGAAGTACATCAAAGCTTTGATTGGAATTGACGTTCATCAGCTCAATATATATGTCATCCTTACTTTTAAAATAATTGTAAATCGCCCCTTTACTCATTCCGGAGTGTTTCACAATATCGTCTATGGTCGCGACCTGGAATCCTTTCTCCGCAAAACAAGCAAGCGCACTTTCCAGGATCAATTTTCTCTTCTTTTCTTTATACTCTTCGGAAACTGCTGGCGGCATCTCCATTCCCTCCTTTATATAAACGACTAGTCGGTTTATTATTCCAATCATACATCATCTGCTGATATCAGTAAATTCTAAAGAGAAAGAAAATTCTCTGATGGTAGAACCTCTTGAATATGTGCTTCCTATAATGAAGGAAGGAAAGGAGGAAACTGTGTGATAACGATAAAAAGTCACCGTGAAATTACCATGATGCACGAAGCGGGGAAACTGTTGGCCTCTTGCCATAAGTTATTGAGAAATAAAATAAAACCTGGGATCACTACTCTTGAAATTGATCGATTTGTCGAGGAATATTTAACAGACCATGGGGCAACCCCGGAACAAAAGGGATACAGGGGTTACCCTTATTCCACTTGCGCTTCCATCAATGATGAAATATGTCATGGTTTCCCTCGGGCGGAACCTTTAAAAGCAGGTGATATCGTGACTATCGACTGCGTGGTCAATCTGAATGGAGCGCTTGCAGACTCAGCTTGGTCCTATCCTGTCGGGAAAATAAGCAATGATGCCAAAAAATTACTCACTGTTACAAAGGAAGCTCTCCATATAGGCATCGCTCAGGCCATTGCAGGAAACAGGACCGGCGATATAGGTCATGCAATCCAGGAGTATGTGGAAGGAAAGAACTATTCGATCGTACGGGACTTCACCGGCCATGGGATTGGCAGGAACATACACGAGGAGCCGCAAATCTTTCATTATGGAACAAAAGGCAGGGGAATTCGCCTAAGAGAAGGAATGGTAATAACGATCGAGCCGATGGTCAATGTCGGGGAATGGTTTTCTTTGATGGATGAAAACGGATGGACAGCGAGAACAGCCGATGGCAAGCTCTCTGCACAATATGAACATACCATCGCCATCACAAAGGATGGGCCATTGATCTTGACATCACAGGATGATTGATGACATTCTTTTTGCGGCCAATATATATTGGCCGCTGCTTTTACTTTCAGCAGGAATATATAATTTCATAAAAAAAACAGTAACCCGTGGATTACTGTTCCCGATTTTCAAGCATTTCCTTTTTCAAAATGGAGAAAACATTGGCATCATGGAAGCTTCCTCCTTGAAACAGGTAACTGCGAAGCATTCCCTCATGCGTGAATCCTACCTTTTCCAACACTTTCCTGGATCCTACATTTTCCGGATATACATTTGCACCAATGCGCTGAAATTTCATGGTATCAAAGCCATAATGCACTAGCGCCCGGATTGCCTCAGTAGCATAGCCCTTCCCCCAGTGCCCCACTTCTATCTCATAGCCGATCTCGGCACGCAGGTGCTTTTCAGAAATGGCATGGAATCCGCAAGTACCAATGAGTTTATTGGTACTCTTCTCCACAATGCCCCATCGGAATAGCATATTATAATCGTCCAGGAAATCTTTGATGAACTTATCCGCCTCCAACCTTGACTGGAATGGCTCCATCCCATAATACTTCGTCATCTCCGGATTGGAAAAATAGCTGTAAATCGTATCAGAATCTTTCAAAGACAGGCTGCGCAATTGCAGGCGCTCTGTCCTGAGCATCGGTACTGGCTTCAAAAAGTCTCCCCTACCCTTCTGTCATCTCTGCAATAATATAGTTGTTTGTCCACATTTTAAGCATCAAAACGAGGCTTTCTTCCCCTCTTGTAAAAACGAAAGTGGAGCCAAGTTGATCTGTAAGCAGCCAGCCTTCCGTCTCAATGAGCGAAAGGACCTCCTGAAAACCTGCCCCTTCTTCCATCCTGGCCATTACAGTTATTGTCTCATTTTCAGTGGAGATGGTCACGACTTCCTTTCTCAAAATTGCAAGTTTAACAGCACCTCTCACATTCTCATTAAATGATAGAAGAATACCAGTAACCAACAATACACCTGCAACGATCAGTAATGGCCATTTTATTTTCATTCACTTCACCTTTGCTTCTATATTTTTCTACCCAAGATTACTAAATCCCTTTTTATTCCCTCCAGTTCTGCCACTTTCGGCAAAAAGCCCCATTTTTCAAAACCGAATTTCTGAAACAGTCCAATACTTGGGAGATTGTGTGCAAAAATGAACCCAAGCAGATTTTCAATCCCAAGACCTGGGCAGGCTTCCAATGCGTAATTCAGCAGATAGGCACCAAGCCCCTTGCCTCTGGTACTTTCATGCAGATAGATGCTTACCTCTGCCGTTGCCTGATATGCCGGCCTACCATAAAAGGATTGAAAGCTCAACCATGCACAGATTTCATTTTTCTCCTTGTCTACAACAACCCATAAAGGCCTGTTCACCTCATTATGATCGTGGTACCAGGCCAGCTTGTCCTCCACTGCTACTGGATTCGTGTCGGCTGTGACCATTTTGCTTTCAATGGTCGAGTTATATATGGCCACAATGGCAGGAAGGTCTTTTTCCTCCGCATTTCTGATTATTAAATGTGAATTTTCCATGCTGATTCACCTTTCTAGTATTCTATGCTTTTATTCTGGTATTAGTATAATATGTTACGGGAAAATGGGATATAGTTTATTTTTCTTTCCGCTAAAGTGGTCTATACAACTATACAAGTAACATGGTATTATTTAGTTAATAATACAGTGGTAAAGGAGTTCCTCCCCATGACAAATAATTTTGTACTAATGGGAATGAAAGCCATCCTGGATAAGACGGTGATGGAAGATTCCTATATTAAGATTTCAGATGGAAAGATCACAGAAGTCGGTACGATGAGTGAATACCAAAAAAATGAAGATTTCAAGGAGGTGCGCCTTCCCTCGAAACTATTTGCTTCACCGGGATTCATCGATATCCATATTCATGGTCTCAACGGCTCGGATGTCATGGATGCTTCCTCAAAAGCGATCGAAAATATGACAGTAACCCTGCCTCAGGAAGGAACGACAAGCTTTCTGGCGACTACCATAACTCAGGACCCGGTTGAAATTGAAGCAGCCCTTCAAAATGTGAATCAGTATAGCAAGACCATAGCAAACGGCGCTGAACTGCTGGGAATCCATCTTGAAGGTCCTTTCATTTCCCCAAAAAGAGCCGGAGCCCAACCGGTTGCACATATCATGGAGCCAGATAAGGATACCTTCATGAAGTGGCAGGAAATAAGCGGGAACCTGATTAAAGTAGTGACCTTGGCTCCGGAAGAAAGAGGCGGCATCCAGCTAGTGAAGCATTTGAATGAAACCGGAGTGATAGCTTCAATAGGGCATTCAGACGCTCTCTATCCTGTGATGGAAGAAGCGATACAGGCGGGCGCAACTCATGTTACCCATTTCTATAATGGGATGAGGGGTATCCATCACCGTGAACCAGGAGTGGTTGGTGCAGGCCTCGCACACGAAGAGCTGTTCGTTGAACTGATTGCAGACGGAATTCATGTTCATCCTGCAGTAATAAAAGCTACTTACCACACTAAAGGTGCGGACCGCATTATCCTCATCACCGATTCGATGCGCGCAAAATGGCTGGAAGATGGAGAATATGAACTTGGCGGTCAAAAGGTCACCGTTTCCGACAATACTGCCCTACTTGAGGATGGAACCCTTGCTGGAAGCTTATTGAAAATGAATGAAGCTTTAAGAAACATGAAAGAATTCACCAACTGCAGCCTACCTGAACTGGTTCAGATGGCAAGCTCCAACCCCGCCAGACAGTTAAATGTCTGGGACAGAAAGGGGAGCATCCATGTTGGAAAAGATGCAGATATAGTCATTCTGGATGAGCAGCTGAATGTTCATCTCACCATCTGCAAAGGAGTTGTAACTTATAGAAATGAGGTGGAAAAGGAATGGATATAATTACTGCACCTTCATATGAGGCGATGAGCGAGGCTGCTGCAAATCAAATTATTGATCTGGTTAAGCTTAATCCCCATTCGGTTCTGGGACTTGCAACCGGTGGTACACCGACAAAGATGTATGAACTATTAATCAAAGACCATCTGGCCCATCATACCAGCTACAAGAACGTGACTTCTTTTAATTTGGATGAATATGCAGGATTGAAGAAGGATCATCCAAATAGTTATTTTTCTTACATGAATCAGACCTTATTCATGCATTTGGACATCCAACAACAACACACCTTCATTCCGAATGGGATAGCAGAAAGCCTTGAGAAAGAATGTGCCCGTTACGACCAGCTTTTGCAAGATATGGGCCCAATCGACCTTCAAGTTCTCGGGTTGGGGGAAAATGGCCATATCGGTTTCAACGAACCTGGCACCTCCTTTGAAAGTGAAACACATATAGTCCGCCTGACAGAATCCACACGTCATGCAAATGCCAGGTTTTTTGGAAGCATGGATGAAGTCCCGACACATGCTGTCACAATGGGAATAAAGTCCATCATGAAAGCAAAGGAAATCCTTCTTCTTGTGTCAGGAAAAAACAAGAAAAATGCTCTGGAACGATTACTCGACGGTCCGGTTTCAGAGGATTTCCCTGCCTCCATCTTAAAGAAGCATCCGAAAGTAAAGATAATTGCCGATAAAAGTGCCTATAGTCGCACCAATATCATTGCGTGAAGGGGGAAGGAACATGATCATCAATAAAAACTCACCTCTTCCCATCTACTATCAACTGGAATCTCACATTAAAGGGTTGATTGAACAGGGAGCCTTAAGTCCCGGGGACACCATCCCATCAGAAAGAGAATATGCCGAAACCTATCAAATCAGCAGAATGACTGTCAGACAGGCAATCAATTCATTGGTGAATGAAGGTCTCCTGTATCGAAAAAAAGGAAGCGGCACTTTCGTTTCTGAAAGGAAAATTGAACAACCACTCCAAGGCCTGACGAGCTTCACTGAGGATATGAAAAAAAGAGGCATGTCTCCAAGCTCTTCCCTGCTCCAATTTGAAGTGGTCCCTGCCACTTCGTTTATTGCCAATCAGCTCGGGATACGTGACGGGGATTCAGTATATGAAATCAAACGTATCCGTCTTGCCGACAATGTCCCGATGGCCCTTGAAACGAATTATCTTTCCGAGAGCCTGGTTAAAGGATTGTCAGAAGAGATTGTACAAGCATCGATCTATTCCTATATTGAAGAAAATCTCGGTTTCCAAATTACACGTGCCGATCAGTTAATTGAGGCTACAAAGGCATCAAAGGAAGAAGCTAAATTACTTCAAATCCCAAAAGACCATCCGATGCTTTTTATCCAAAGGAACACCTATCTATCCGATGGGACCCCACTGGAACTGGTTTTTTCCCGATACAGGGGTGACCGCTACAAGTTTTTTGTGGAGATGGAACGCTAGAGTTGCAGAAAAAAAGCCGGGAGTTGTTTGCTCCCGGCTCCTCTCTTCTATACTAATTCTTCAAGCGACATAATCTGGAACGATAGAATGATAACTTTATATCCAATTTTCCGCTTAGGGTACTCAACCATTCAGGAGTATCATTGGATTTCGGAATATCTGCAGACCGATGGATTCTCGTATACGTATACAATTGATGCATCCGAAGAAATCCATCTATTTGTTGGAGGTCATCTTCATCCAGTTTTGTTGCTGACCTATACCCACTTAAGAAATTTCTCACTTGTGGTTTCTTGATGTCTTCCTTATTCGAAAGGACATCCCGCAGCGCAAATACAATATCAGCCACATACCAATACCCTGCACTTTCGTCAAAGTCAAATGCACCAATCCTATCCCCATTCCACCGCAGATTGTCCACTTCAAAGTCAAAATGGATGATACCGAAATTCCCTTGAGTTTTCCGTAAGGTAGAGGCCCATTCTTTTATTCTTGACAGCTCTTCCCTTGCTGGCAGATCATCTTTTGGAAGATGAGAGTCGATCCAGTGCAAGTGATCCGTGTAGCTTGGTCTTTTGGAACTATACTCCAAAGGTAACATTTTCAATTTTTCATGCAGCATTCCAAGGGTTCTTCCCCAAATGTAAAACTGCTTTTCTACCAATTCCTCTGTTTCCATCTGTTTACCTGGAATTCCTTCAAAAACCATTGCAGAAAAAATCCCAACGTCTGTTTCCACTATTTCGATATACCGGTCATTTTTAGATAATAATGGCTGCGCAACCTTAACGGGGCCATCATTCAGAAAGTGAAGTACGTTCATTTCTGATTCAAGTTGGCTGATAGGTTTCTCAGTGGCTTCGTGAAAACGCAAATAGTAAACTTGCCCCTCTTTTTTGAATAGAAACACAAAATTGGCACTGGCACGAAAGTAGTATAGTTCACCTTCATCGTATTCCCAATTTTTCATGATCTGCACGGCGACCGGACTGCGCCAATCCTCACATACAGTATCCGCGACCTTTTTCATTGTGCTCAATTTCATCATCAACAACATCCCCTTTTTGTTATATGCGGGGACATGCACTTGCCTACTAATTTAGGTTTAACAACTGGTGGGACAAGGCATGACCCTGCTTTTTGAAACAACCTGCCATCCTGTCATCACCCCTTCCAGATAAGATAATAATATTTTATAGTATTTCGGAAATATAAAACAGATTTTTCCATAAAAAAAAGCAACGAAGCTCAACTCGCTTCGCTGCTTTAAACATTATTTTGAGATAAACATTTGTGTCCAGTAATGGCCGTAAGAGCCGCCTTTCGCATATCCAACACCGATTTCAGTGTATTGGCTTGAAAGGATATTTTTTCTATGACCTTCACTGTTCATCCAAGCATTCATGACCTCTTGTGGTGTTTTTTGCCCAGCAGCAATATTTTCTCCTGCTGCTCGGTAAGAAATACCAAAGTTCTTCATCATCGTAAATGGAGATCCGTATGTTGGCGAAGTGTGGCTGAAATAGTTCTTATCAATCATATCCTGAGACTTATATCTTGCTACTCTTGATAACTCCCAGTTCAGCTTTAATGGCTGGAGCCCATACTTGCTGCGCTCTTGATTCACCAAAGCTGCAACCTGCTCTTCTGCTGATTTCACCTCTCCTAATTCTGGAATATTAAGCTTCTGACCAGGATAGATCAAATTCGGATTTTTGACCGCCGGATTGGCTTGAATCACTTCCGATACTCCTACCTGATATTTCACTGCAATCTTCCACATCGTATCACCGGCCTGTACCGTATGGGTAGTTGCGGCAAGTGCTGCAGTATTTCCACCTAAGACTATAGCGACAATCGACAAGGTTATGAGGACTTTCTGTAAAGTTTTCATACTATTACAGTAATATGAAACACGTAAATTTTAAAGATGAAATTATTGTAAAATAGTATAAACACCTATGAAATGTACGTATTATTTGTAATGGGAAGTTTTGGAGTGTGGAAGGCGTCGGTAATTGTATTTTAATCCAAGAAGTATACCCTACCTTTTTTTGTGCCTGTGTGGCGGAGGTTCATGGATTGGAGAATTTGAAAAGTAACAGAACTTGAGGAAAGGTGTAAAAATTCTTTTGCCTGCTTATTCGAAATGGACTTACCACATAAAAGTGCGTAATCTTGCAGAGCTTCTATATGTGCATTTTTGGACTTACATCCACACTCCAGACATATCCAATTTGCACTTTTCCTTATCATGGGTGAGTGTGAGCATTCAGGGCAAATGACTCCTGTAATTATTTCTTTTTGTGAGAGCTTGAAATATCCCATAAAATCAAACTGGTCAGGCGCATGTTTTTGGTTGAGCATTCTTGCAGCTTTACGCAGTTCCTTTTCAGATAAAATAGGGTTTGGTAAATTTTCATTAATGGACTTCATTCTATTTGGAAGGTTTGTTAGAAAGGTGACTTTCTTCATTATTGAAGGAGAGGCATTTAGGAGAATTGCATTTTTGTTGGTTAGTACCACCTGTCCAGTGATCGGGACCACTTTACCCAAATGTTTTTCCATCCAGCTTCTCAGCTGCTCTTTATGTCTTTCCACCTGCGAAATGGGATCTCCCATCGTTTCGTGTCCTTCTGGAACTTTTCTTATCAGCTGGGAGGTTTTCTCATCGAACTCCAACTCGCCTGATATGTATTTCGACTCCAGTATTAGGCCATGTGAAAGGGAAAACAAGAAGGTATCCATCTGAAAATGTCTATTTTTAGGATCCTCTAGGCGCAAACCATGGAAGATAAAATACTTATCATCTGGTAGAAACGTTAAATAGTAGTCTAATGCACACTCACCCTTATAGCCTGCCGTCTGCCTACCCAGCTCCCTTTCAATCTGTGCATACACCGGGTGGTTTTTGTACACTCGCCTTCCTCCTGCCTCCATTGTTAAGAGTCTGATCGATTTTTCTCTCACTTTTTTTATCATTTGCTCACACCTTTCTGTTTCTATTGGTGTATTTCTCGAAAATAGGCATAAAGTCCTGCTAGTTTCCCAAAAAAAGACTGTTACTTTTAGCGTCGATTTGAGATATCAACGAAAATATTAATATATCAATGATTCAGTACGCGATATCGATGAAAATATCTTTTTATCAACGAGAATTTTCGGATATCAACGAAAACACCCAAGATATCGATAAAACGCACAATCCGACAAATTGTGCACTCCGGCTCCTAAACCAAACCCGGCTCAAAACCTACAACAAAAAAAAGGAAGCCCCAAGCTTCCTCTCACAAAAACACCACCGCTACACCCGCACCAATTGCAAACGCGGTAAGAAACGCTTCCGCTCCCTTCGACAGTCCTGATACGAAGTGACCAGCCATCAGGTCACGGACGGCGTTGGTAATCAGGAGTCCCGGTACAAGTGGCATGACGGATGCAATGATTATTTTGTCCAGTTCATGCCCTAACCCGATCCCGACAAGCCCGAACGCTATAATGCCGATAATCAATGAGGAAATGAACTCCGCAAAGAATTTTACTTTTGTATAATGTTGAATGGCCAACAAGCCCGAGTATCCGACTCCACCTACAAGCAAAGCCGGGAAAAAGTCTGTCCAGACACCTTTGAACATAATGAGGAACGATCCGCTTAACAGTGAAGCAGCTGCAATCTGCAGCCAATTCGAAAAAAACAAGTGTGCTGATTCCAGCTCTTTTAATAAAACAAAAGCTTCATCCACGTCGAGGCTTCCATCAGCTATCCTCCTGGAAATAGCATTCACCCTTGCCACTTTTTCCAGATCAGTGGTACGATTACTGATCCTCACCAGTTGAGTCGGACTTACTCCCTGTAAGGAAACTATTATTCCAGTGGGAGTGACAAAGCTGTGTGCCTCGGTGATGCCATAAGCTGCGGCAATGCGTGTCATCGTATCCTCCACCCTGTATGTCTCTGCACCGCTTTCCATCATGATCCTGCCGGCAAGAAGGCAAACCTTCAGTACTTTTTCTTCACTTTGTCCCACGACTTCTTTCATTTTCCCACCTCGTTACCAGCAGCTACACTCTGTTTTCTGAAAGCCTTCATAACAATCTGCACCAAAACCTCGGCAAAAACAAGTCCCATTGCTATCGCACCTGAAATCATAAATGCTTTGGCGGCAAGGGGAATCGCTCCAAGATAATCGTTTTCCGCAACCTGTCTCATCGCATTGTATGCTAGTCCACCAGGGACAAGGGGGATGATTCCTGCCACGCTGAAAATGATCATGGGCATCCGGAATCTTTTCGCCATGATATGGCCGACCAATGCCACTGCAAAAGCTCCTACAAAGGAAGCGATGACGGGATCCACTCCCGAATCTGCTAAAAGTATGTACGAAATCCACCCGACCATTCCAACAAACCCGCAATGGATCAAGGAATTTCGAGGTGCATTAAAGATGACTCCGAACCCGGCCGAAGCAATAAAACTGAAAATGACTTGTGAAAGTAGATACTCCATTGCTTCACCCCTACTTATATGATAAAGCCTATTATAAAGCAAATCTTTAAAAGACCCAAAAAAACATCAGGCAAATTGATCCTGATGTCAAGATATGGCGGATGATAAAAGAGTCTTGCCTTCCCCTCCCTATCGATCCACCAACCACGTCTTCGCAACTGCAAAATACTCCCTTGTCCAAAGCTTGAATATGGCTATTCTTGGCGTTTTGCCAGGAAGGGTATATACCTCTTCGAAACCGAGGCGCTCAGCGATGATGCTTGCCCGGAATAGATGGAAGTCGTTGCTTACGATGGCAACAGAGTTACCTTCCTCTAAAAATTGCTTGGAATAGCTCAGGTTTTCATAGGTGGTCGTAGAAAGGCCCTCTTTGATGATCCGCTCCTGACTCACACCATTCTCAAGGAAAAAACGCTCCATCGCTTCGGCTTCAGTGATATCTTCCCCTGGTCCCTGCCCTCCTGAGACAATGACTTTCGTGTCAGGATTTTCTTCAAGATATTTCAGGGCGGCTTCGACGCGAAATCGCAAAGCCAAAGTCATCTGTTCCCCTCTCACCCTAGCACCAAGTACAATCAAATAATCCAGGTCACTTGGCGGCTGTTCTTTTGCAGCCTGATAGATGAAGAAGTGGACAATCAAAATATATAAGGCGAGTACAGAACCGCATGCTAATAGCCACTTTTTCCATTTTTTCTTTTTCATGCATAAAAAACCCCTATTCATCCGTCTATTACTTTAACGATTGAACAGGGCCTTTAGTTTCAAAAAATTAAATTTCTTTTACCGCCTTTTGGATCTCCACTTCACCTGAAATGAGATCAAACGCAGTACGATAGCTGTTTTCCGCTGAAATGATCTCCAATAAAGTCCTTGCAACATCTTCACGTGGAATGGAGCCTCTTTCCAAGTTCAGGCCCAGTTGGATCCTGCCCATACCAGGTTCGTTCAAAAGCCCCCCCGGACGGACGATTGTATAATCGAGGCTGCTTGCTTCCAGCATTTTATCCGCATAATGCTTTGCTACATAGTATGGTCTTATTTCTTCGTTCCAGTTCTCCCTATTGTGGGCCTGCAGGGCACTTACTAGAATGAACCGGTTGACATTTGAATTTTCTGCTGCCTCCATCACCTTTACTGCACCATCAAGGTCAATCAGCAAGGTTTTGTCCAATCCCGTACTGCCGCCTGATCCCGCTGCAAAAATGATGGCGTCATTGCCTTTCACTGCATTTTCGAGGTCTCCTACCGGTCCCTCCAGATCGGCAAGAACCGCTTCAATGCCTTCACTTTGGAACTTCTCCGACTGCTCTTCTTTTCTTACCATGGCAACAGGCGTATATCTATCATCTTCCTTGAGCATCTTCACCAGCTTGGAACCTATTTGCCCATTAGCACCGACGACTAGTATTCTCATCCCTATCACACTCCTTGCAAGATTTATTAGCCATTATTTCAGACGAGACAACCAGATGCAAAAAAACTGCTCAGGTTATCATCCTTCTCTCATATTTACCCTATAGATCGGAAAACATGCACTTACAAGAGCATTGCTAAGGTTATGCACCTAGTCGATGGAAGTATTTTCTCAGCCCTTCACCAAGGATGTTGAAAGTGAACACTACAAACATGATAGCAACTGCGGCGTTTATGGGAATCCAGATGGCTGTGTAGATGTCCTTTCTCGCTTCACCAAGGATGGTTGGCCAATTGAAGCTTGTATTCCTGATTTCTCCCCACCCTGCTCCAAGTTGTACAAATTCCTGGGTCACAAATATCGAGAAAATTCCAAGCTGGCCGATAATCAATGCGACCCTGCCCACATCAAAGCAGAAATTCACTATAAGGGTAGGCAGTAGATTGGGAAGGTAATAGTTTTTCGCCAGGCCGATTGGCTTAAGCCCCACTACGATCCCTGCCTCCACATACGGAGTCCCTTTTATCTGGATGAGCTGATCCCTGATCAGCACTCCCACCCTTCCTACCTCCACCAATGCGATACTGATGATGACGACCCAAAAGCGGGTCTCTAAAAATATCAAAAATGGGAGATTGAGAAAAAGAATCGTGAAAAAGATGACCGGAAGGCTTGAAAAGGTCTGGTCCCAAATATTAAGAAGATTGGAAAGGAACCTTCCTTTGAACGAAGCGATCGTCCCTAAAATTATTCCAAAGGTGTATCTGATTAGTGCGATGCAGAAGATGACAGTCAGTGTATCCTTTGCCCCCATGACAAGTACACTGATTAGATTTCTACCTTCACGATCAGAACCTGTCGGGAAATCTGCCGAGGGTGGAAATGGGGCAGTCTCAATCACCCCACGCTCTGGAAAAAGCACCCTTGAGCCTTCTATCCCATCTTTTACATAAGGGATAAAAGGTCCGGCCACTGCCATGACAAACAGACTTAACAATAAACATGTACCTGCAAACAAATATCTATTATGAAACATCATACCTCACCCCTTTTTCACCAGTTTAGCCAATAATGCCAGCTTAAGGATATGTACAGCAAGGACCGTGAGCATAAAGCAGAATGCCAGACCCAGAACAAGCTCTGCTTCTATAGGAGCTGTAAAGCCTGATATCTGTCTGCCTCCCATTGCTACGAACAGCCTGTTTGCAGCTCCCTCAAATCCTGTCAGGTACTCAACCATCAACAAGTTGGAGACAATGACTATCATGATGGTAGGAAGGTTGCCAACCATATCTATCAAACTATTTTTCAAGATATGCTTATAGATGACCTGTTTGGCTTTAAAGCCTTTGGAAAATGCGGTCCGGATATAATCTTGTCCATCCTGATTCAGCAGGGACACGCAAGTGATCCTTGCCACATACATGATCGGATAGATGCTTACGAGAAGGGCGGGCGCCAGGAAGCTATACCAATTGCTGTTACTGAAAATCCTTTCATGGGGGAGAAAATAAAAAGATATGCAAAAGAAGACGAACACGACAAAGAAATCCGGGATCGATTGAAACGCCCACGTTGTGCCATTACCAAGTAGATTTTTTTTTGTATTCATATTCCTATAGTCGAAAATCCCCTTCCATACCCCAAAACCGATGCTTAATAAGAAGGAGATACAGATTATCAGGAGACTTTTAGGGTAATAACGGGCAATCTCATCCTCCACACTGACAGTCTGAAACATTGTCCCACCCAAGGTTTTTTCCTGCCAGACCATTTGAAAGTATTGGACGATGTCTGCCTTATACTGGTGTACGTCCAATCTATATCCAAAATCCAGCGTCCCTGCAGGTCCAAATACCATCACTTCCTGTGTCCTTGGAAAGAATACCATCAATATCAAAAGTACAACGGCAATGATGACAGCTGATAATAGCCTCAAGGCTTCTTTTTTTAATTCCATAATTCCCCTCCATTTGTAATGCTTATCCATTTTTATGAATATTGTACCATTTTAAGACAATCAATTGTCTTAAAATTCTTAATTACAATAAAAGCTTCAACGATAACGGGTTCAAAATGGATGCATATATTGTAAAAATGCTTTAATACAGACATCAATTTAAGCATTTTTCATACAATATGGGTGGGGTGAGATAAATGGCAAGAGTAAAATATACCGATTCTGACGTGGCTTTAATGGCAAGGATGATGCGTGCGGAAGCAGAGGGTGAAGGAAAGCAAGGAATGCTGTATGTTGGGAATGTAATTGTTAACAGGGCAGTAGCGGATTGTTTGGATTTTACAAAAGTGAGGACAATTCCACAAGTAATCTATCAAGTACAAGGCGGGAATTATTCATTTGAAGCGGTCCAAAAGGGTAATGTTTTTTATAACAGAGCAAGAGGTGTTGAAAAAAGACTGGCTAAAAAGAATTTGGATTTCTGGAGACAGCATCCAGGGAAATATGCACTATGGTATTTCAATCCTTATGCACCTTGTCCTCCAACATGGTATGATCAGCCTTTTGCAGGCCAATTCAAACAACACTGCTATTACGAACCAAAACCTGGAACCTGTGCCAGCGTATATAAATAAGCAGAATATAACATTTGAGCGAACAAAAAGGGAACTACCTGTTTATCATGCAGGCGTTCCCTTTTTATATGGACCTTTTTCTTTTACAGGAATCACAAAAATTGGAGCTGCCATTAAAAAACTCTTTTCCGCATGCCACACACATGGAAGGACGAATGAATTTCGATCCATATATTTCATGATGTTTCCTTAATGATAAATCCAAAAAATAAAAGAAAATGGCAACAAGCAAAGTAAATGTGAGAAAAAATATCCAAATCATTGAAATCCCGCCTATACCTTTTTCTATATTCTACCATAAAAACCTAGGATTTTGTTGCTGCCTCTTTCATTTGCTATGATAGATGGACAAGGGGGAGTGGAAGGATGATCTACTTAGCGGCTTTCACCTGCTTATTCTGGTTAATTGTATGGGTCGATGCAAGCATCGGCATGAATAAAATCACCAAGCTTGAACAGGTTCCTATTGACCGTAATATCTTAGAAAATGGACCACTGCTTTCCATTATTGTCGCTGCAAGAGATGAAGAGGAGCATATCAAGGCCAGCCTTCAGTCTCAATTTTCACAGTCCTACCCTAATATTGAATGGATTGTCGTCAACGATCGTTCTACAGATAAAACAAAAATCATACTTGATCAGATGGCAAGAACAGAGCCCAGGATGAACGTGATACACGTTTCATCTCTTCCTTCAGGCTGGCTAGGCAAAAACCACGCCCTTTTGCAGGGATTTCTAGCAAGCAGAGGTGAACTCATTCTTTTTACTGATGCAGACATTTATTATGAGAAGGACACGATAACCAAAGCACTCAGCTACCTGCACCAAGAAAAGCTTGATCATTTGACCTTGGCACCTAACCTGAAAGGGAAAGGTTACTGGACGAATGCATTTGTTGCCTTTTTCCTTTTTGGTTTTTCCTATTTCAAAAGACCCTGGAAATCAAATGACCCTAAAAGTAAAACGGCTATCGGGATCGGCGCCTTTAATCTCCTGACCCGGGAAGCCTATCTACATGCTGGCACACATGAACAGTTGAAAATGCGCCCGGATGATGATCTTATTCTCGGTCAGGAAATAAAACGGGCAGGCAAAAAACAACACCTGGCGCTTGCACAAGCGAATTTGTCCGTGGAATGGTATCCGTCCTTGAAGTCGGCATTGATAGGACTTGAAAAGAATACATTTGCCGGTCTATTCTATAGCTACCTGATGGTCCTGATTGCGGTTTGCGGTCTTTTCATTTCACAAGTCTGGCCTTATCTGGCGCTGTTCTTGACAGACGGATCTACAAGGGTTTTATACGCAATCAGCATCGTGACGTTGTTTTTGTCCTATAATCAGACTGCCGATAAAATGACGAAGGGCGCCAACAAGTATTTTATCTCCCTCCCATTCACAGCTGTCCTCTTTATTTACAGTATTATAAGAGCAACCATCCTGACAGCCAAACGGGGTGGAATCATCTGGAGGGGCACCTTCTATTCATTGGAAGAATTAAAAAAATAGAGCTTATACAAAAAAGAAATCCATATACCCGCAGGCGGCGGTTTATATGGATTTCTTTTTTATCAGTCAAAATGGCGAACAAGCAGAATCAGCTTCAATAGCGGATATACCACAATCGCCATGGAAAGCTGCACATACAGGACCATTTCCACCGATATTTTTTCCATTATCAATAGGAGCACGGAAAAAACTACACTTGTAGCCATCAGTATATAGGCAACATGTCCACTTTTCTGATTGATTTCAGCACGCTTCTTCTTGGTTGGCCGGTAGTGGCGTCGCATGATGGCCCGGATGATCTCTGAGAAGCCAAGCAGAATGAAGACGACAGGTATGTATTTGAGCTTTCCGGAACTATGGGCTTCCACAAGCAGAAAAACGCCGAAAAGCATGATTAATATGGGTAAACCGAAAGCGATGACCGGCTGATCAAATATTGAATGCTCCTCTTTTTCCAACAACTCGTCCCTCCCGCTCCAAATCTCCTAGTATGTATGTTTCGATAAGTACTGGTGAAATTCCTTTTGCTCTTAATGGCATAAAAAAGAAGAATCGTTACATTATATGCAGCGATTCCCCTGATTCATGATATATTCTTTATTTTACTTCGATCTCTTTGATGATCCGTGCAGGATTTCCCCCAACAATCACATTTGCGGGTACATCCTTCGTCACGACTGCCCCTGACGCTACCACGACATTATCACCTATTGTCACTCCAGGGTTGATGACGGATGAGCCTCCAAGCCACACATTATGCCCGATCTTGACGGGCTTGCCATATTCAGGTCCCCTGCTTCTTTCCACAGGATCGATCGGGTGGGTAGCTGTATAGATATGTACACCAGGCGCAAGCATGCAGTTATCGCCGAACTCCACTTTGCATACGTCCAAAATGACACATTCAAAGTTGGCAAAAAAGTTTTCCCCCACATGGATATTGTAGCCGTAGTCACAGCGGAAACTCGGCTCGAGAAATACATTCTCCCCAGTTGAACCGAAAAGCTGCTTCAAGAGCTGCACCCTTTTGTCGCCTTCTGTTTCTGTTGTTTCATTTATTAACCTTACAAGCCTTCTCGCTTCGATTCTTTCAGCCTGAAGCTGTTCATCCCAAGGTTCATATAATTCTCCGTCGAGCATTTTTTCTTTTTCTGTTTTCATGGCGATTATCCCTCCAAAGCTTAAATATGCATCTATTTTAGCATGATTGAATCCTACATGAAGTCAAAATAATAACGGATCACATGGAAGAATATCGGTGCCGAATATGCCATACTGTCCACACGTGTCAGATAGCTTTTCTTAAGGACAAAAGCCTTTTCATTTTCCCCGATCAGTAGATCACGCTTCAAAACGGATACAGCCAAACTCCCTCCAAAGCATGCCACACTGATAATCAAACCGGACAATATTCCGAAGAGTTCATCAAGGGGGGTCAAATAGGAGTAGAGATTATAGGATACCCCTGTGGTAACAAAGGTGGAAACTATAAATCCTTCCCAGGTTATATTCGGGTTGGAGGAAGGTACGACTTTCTTTTTGCCGATAAAG
Organism: Sutcliffiella tianshenii; assembly: GCF_016908565.1. Classification (GTDB taxonomy): domain Bacteria; phylum Bacillota; class Bacilli; order Bacillales; family Bacillaceae_I; genus Sutcliffiella_A; species Sutcliffiella_A tianshenii. Next base: position 17,251 of record NZ_JAFBED010000014.1, on the reverse strand, counting down.
ACGGAAACAAGGAATTGGACTACGTCATGAAGCTGTGTAAGGACTACCAAAAAGAGTACGAGGTTGGCACCGTATTCCGGTGATGCCGTCTGATAGAATGCCAGATGACTCAATCCGAACACCATCAGCATCAAGCCCCATTGAGTCGAACTCACCGAACGAAGAAAACCGACTGTCCCTTTTCCGAGGATCCGAGGCAGGGGCAAGAAGAGAAATACATACACAGGGATAAACACAATGAACATTCCATACCAGCCTATATAGATCCAATAAAATTGAAGAGGTATCGAAAGATATGCCCATAGGAACAACTGTCGATCCACCTTCCGGGTTTTTAAGATGGAAAAATACTCTTTTAATGAAAAGAAACATAAAAACATCAGGGCAAATAATGAAACCATAGGATGAAAGAGTGTGGCAATGCTAAAGACGACTAGCATCCCCCACCAGGTTTTGGACCGGACAGAAAGATCCGAGAAATCCTTTGATGGATTCTTCTTTTTCACAATAAATAAAGCAAGGCTGAAAATAATCAGTCCTGAAGCAATGACCAGCAAAGTAATGACCGCTTCTATTTCAAACATGTTTTTCCCCCTATCTCCCCTTTATTATTAAATTAATGGTTAATTTTGGTCAAGGGAAATTGTATAATAAGAGGGAGAATTCTTTCTATCATTCTATAAGTCTGGGGTTTGATTAATGATGAATCAAGCATATGTTTATATTTTACTGACGGATACCGGAACCCTTTTCACGCGTTCCATAAAAAAATATACAAAGGCACCCTATAACCATGTATCTTTATCGTTTGATCCGGGTTTGATGGAGCTATACAGTTTCGGACGCAAGAAACCGAGTAATCCTTTGAATGGCGGATTTGTCAGAGAGGATGTGGAGTTCGGAACCTACCGAAATTATCCTGGCACTACTTGTGTCATATACAAACTGCCCGTAACTGCAAGAGAGGTAGAAAAAATGAGGCGCATCATAGGGGTCTTTCAGAAGAAGGAAAAGAAGTGGTTCTATAACCTTTTGGGTGTGCTGGGGGTTTCCATCAATGAACCTGTTGAAATCGACTCCACCTATTTCTGTTCTCAGTTTGTATCAGATGTACTGCACAGAAGCGGCATCAGGCTGTGGGATAAACTCCCTTCCCTTGTCACACCTGATGATTTTCGCCAGAGCGATCGCCTGGAATGGATATATGAAGGTAAACTGTATGATTATGAGCCTGTAAAATCACGGGTGAAATGAAAAAGGACGGAGAGCAGATACGAGCTCTTCGTCCTTCGTTCGAGGCTTACACACCGCCATCCTGACCGGTGTTTTCCATCTGTTGCATATCCTCAAGGGAAATTTCTTCAGCTGTATCCAGCACTTCCTGTGGAACTTTGATATCGCCGACCTCATCGAAGTTCGAGAGGGTAGAATCCATGTTCTGGATGCTCGAGACTTTTTCCCCTTCGATATCCATTTCCATATCCATCATCATCACGATTTTCGTTTGGTAGAAGGTCTGTTTGTCTATATGAAGTTCATAGTCCAACTGATTGATCGACATCATGGACATCATTTCCTCCATCATGCCTCCCATTCCCTCACCCATCATATTGCCGAACGCGGAAATCATATCATTGTATTGCTCACCGGAGCCAGAGAAGTTAAGAATATACACATCCCCCTCTTCGGTCAGTTTCATTTCTTCTGAATAGCCCTTCAGCATCTCAAGCTGCTGGGATGGATCTGCCTGCATGTCAGACAAGGAGCTCAGATCTGAAACAAACTCATCTGGCATCTTAAACCATTGCCCTGCCATCTGGTCAAAGATGAAAAATCCGTCTTCAGTAAAGTAAGATTCCGACTCCATGCCCTCCATCATATTTTCTGCATCTTCCATAGAGGTTACTTGATACATTGCCATAGGATCGAGTGTCATGTCCGTTTTTGTGGAGGTGACCATATTGATTGGTTCTTCCCCTGCCATCGTGATTTGCTGATCTGAAGTCATTTCCATGCTATAGCTCTTTAATGCTGACATTGCTGCTATTGATTTTTGTAGAACATCATCGGCTGTCATGGATCCGTTTTCAGAATCATCCTGCTCTTGTGCATCTGCTTCATTGTTGGCCTCTTTATTGCTGTTACCGTCTTCACCGTTTCCGGTCGTTGAATTTCCACACGCAGCCAACATCAGTACTGCCAGAATTCCAATCATCCACATTTTCAATACTCTCACTAGATCCTCTCCTGTTCCCGTTTACTTTTGTGTCCACCCTACTTCTTACCCTGAAATAGGGTAAATATAACATTTTTTCAATATACCACTATTAGCCGACAGTTTATTTACGCCTTACTTGCCTAAAAGTTTCATCTATTATTTATTTTTCACAGAAAAAAATGACCCTGTTACGATTTCAGGGTCATTTTAACAATACATAATTTAATAGATAACGTTCAGTTTCTGATTTCCACAAATCTATTTGATGGTCTCTTATTTTCATACTCAGCAATCCGATCGGCATACATCTCCGTCAAGCCGATATCATCAAGACCTTTTAGCAACAACTTTTTTCGATAAGGATCTGTTTCAAAGGAGTAGGTATTACCTTCACTTGTGGTAAGTTCTTGAAACTCTAAATCTACTGTAAGGTTCATGTTGCCTGTTTCTGCATTATTAAAAAGTTCCTCTACCTGCTCTTCAGATAAACAGATAGGCAATATCCCATTTTTAAAACAGTTATTATAGAAGATATCTGCAAATGACGGGGCAATCACCACTTTGATCCCGTAATCCAATAAGGCCCATGGAGCATGCTCCCTGGAGGATCCGCAGCCAAAATTGTTGCGTGCCATCAGGATGGATGCCCCGGCGTATGCTGCTTGATTCATCACAAAACCTTTATTCGGCTGTCCCTTTTCGTCAAATCTCCAATCGTAGAATAGGAATTGCCCAAAGCCTGTACGTTCAATTCTTTTTAAAAACTGTTTCGGGATGATCTGATCGGTGTCGACATTCGCTTTATCCAAGGGGATGACTTTTCCTGTATGAGTGACAAGTGGCTCCATTACACAACCCCCTCTTTTTCGAACGTTGACTCATTCAAATGAACAAAGCGTCCTTTTATTGCCGCAGCGGCCGCCATGGCAGGACTGACAAGATGCGTGCGGGCACCCCTGCCCTGCCTGCCTTCAAAATTCCTGTTAGAGGTGGAGGCACAACGTTTTCCGGCTGGAACAACATCCGGATTCATGCTGAGACACATACTGCATCCTGCTTCTCTCCACTCAAATCCTGCACTTAAAAACACTTCATGTAAGCCTTCTGCCTCGGCTTGCAATTTAACCTTTTTAGACCCTGGAACCACCAGTGCTGTCACGTTTGGAGAAACCTTTCTTCCATTGACAACTTCAGCTGCCTGGCGCAGGTCTTCTATACGTGAATTGGTGCATGAGCCTATAAATACATAATCTATCGTGATATCTGTTATTTTCATTCCAGGCTGCAAGCCCATATATTCAATTGCCTGTGCAACAGATTTTTTCTCTGTTTCATTTTGTATGTCAGCAGGATTTGGCACCAACCCACTGATAGACGTCCCCATCGAAGGATTGGTCCCCCATGTCACCTGTGGTTCCAGGTTGGTGATATCGAATTCAATCACTTTATCATACACTGCACCTGCATCAGACCTTAAATTGAACCATTCCACCTCGGCACGGTCCCGTTCTTCCCCGACAGGTGCATATTTTCTTCCTTTCAGATAGGAGAAGGTTGTTTCATCCGGGGCAACAAGACCTGCCCGTGCGCCAGCTTCAATTGCCATATTGCATAATGTCATCCTTTCCTCCATGCTCATGTCTTCGATGACTTTTCCTGTAAATTCGAGGACGTATCCTGTTCCGAAAGACGTCCCGTATTTTGCGATTACAGCCAGGATAATATCTTTTGCTGCAACCCCTAGTGGCCGGAGTCCTTGGAAATCGATCTTCAACGTCTTCGGTTTGGATTGCCATAGGCATTGCGTTGCAAGGACATGCTCCACTTCGCTTGTGCCGATTCCAAAAGCCAATGCACCGAATGCCCCATGTGTAGAGGTATGGCTATCACCGCAAACAATCGTTTTCCCGGGAAGGGTCAGACCCAATTCGGGGCCGATTACATGGACAATCCCCTGATCGGCACTTTTCAGGTCAGCCAATCGGATCCCGAATTCCTTGCAGTTTTTTTCTAAAGTACTCATCTGTTTCGCAGCAATCTCATCCTTAACATCAAAAGGATCAATCGTCGGCACATTATGGTCCATGGTGGCAAAAGTCAGTTCCGGCTGCCTGACCTTTCTGCCGTTCAATCGTAATCCTTCAAATGCCTGAGGAGATGTTACCTCATGCACGAGATGCAGATCAATATATATTAAGTTGGGCTTATTATCTTCTTTCACGACCGTATGCTGGTCCCAAATCTTTTCGAATAATGTTCTCGGCTGCATGTCACTCACCTTCCGCATTATATTCTCATTTCTTCAATCAGCTAATGATGGGTGCCTTCAGATTGCCTCTCACCACTTCCCCCATTTGCGTGGTACTCAGCACCCTCTCCCATTCCCCGCCTATGTCATGCGTCCGAAATCCCTGTTCGAGGGCTTGTTCCACGGCTTTTTCCACCGCATACGCTTCCTCTGAGAGTCCCAGTGAATGCCTTAAAAGCAAGGCTGCCGATAATATGGTGGCAAGTGGATTGGCCACATCCTTTCCTGCAATATCAGGTGCCGAACCATGAATAGGTTCATAAAGACCCGGACCTTCCACTCCCAGACTTGCTGAGGGCAGCATGCCAAGTGACCCTGTCAGCATCGATGCTTCGTCGCTCAAGATGTCACCAAACATGTTTTCCGTCACAATGACATCAAATTGCCTTGGATTGCGGATCAGTTGCATCGCTGCATTATCGACAAGCATATGTGTCAGGGCGACGTCCGGATAATCACAGGAAACCCGGTTCGCCACTTCCCTCCAGAGCCTGCTGCTTTCCAATACATTCGCTTTATCCACAGAAGTGAGCTTCCTTTTACGGGTTTGTGCCAGTTCAAAGCCTTTCCGGATTATGCGTTCCATTTCCGCTTCCGTATAAAAGAGTGTATCTATCACTTCCACTCCCTTTTCCCCGACTCTTCGCTCTCTCGGAGACCCGAAGTAGATTCCGCCAGTAAGCTCACGGACTATCAAGATATCAGTGTCCAGGACTACCTCCCTTTTGAGGGGGGAGCTGTGGATCAAGGAGGAAAATAGGGTAACAGGTCGCAGGTTGGCATATAGCTGTAAAGCTTTCCTGATGCCAAGCAATCCGGTCTCCGGCTTTAGTTCCGGTGATTCATTGTCCCACTTCGGACCACCAACCGCTCCCAAAAGAACTGCATCACTTTCCTTACAAATTTCAACCGTTTTTTCAGGAAGAGGAGTTCCCGCTTCATCCACGGCAACTCCTCCTATTTTCCCATACACAAATTCAAACTGATGATTATATTGATTTCCGATTTCTTCAAGTAACTGGACTGCTTCCTTGACCACATCAGGACCGATTCCGTCACCAGGTAACACGGCAATTTTATAGTTGCTCAACTGACCTCCACTCCTTTGGCTGAATACCTTGCAAACTTTTCTTTGATGGAGAGCCGGTTCACTGCATCCAAATATGCTTTTGCGGATGCTTCCAACACATCATGTTCGATGCCTCTCCCGCTGCTCACTTCGCCATCACATTTTATTTTCACGTATACTTCAGCGAGGGCATCGCTGCCATATGTTGTAGATTGGATCCGGTAATCCAGTAAGGATATATCTTTTTGAAGGATTCTGGAAATCGTGTTATAGACCGATTCGACGCTCCCTTTTCCGGTAGCCGATTCCTGCAGGACTTCTCCTTCTTCCGTCTGGATGACAATGGTGGTGGTAGGAATGATATTCGAACCATAGGAGATCTGCAGGGTTTCCATTCGATAGTGCGGAAACAAGCCCTTTACTGAAGAATCCATCATAAGGGCGAATATGTCGTCCTCTGTGACTTCTTTCTTTTTTAACGTCAGATCCTTGAACGCCTTGAATAGTTTCTTGCCTTCTTCTTCATTTAAATAGAGACCAAGTTCCTCGCACCTTTGCTTGAAGGCATGGCTTCCGGAGTGTTTACCTAAGACCATCTTGTTTGAGTGGAGACCTACCATCTCAGGATTGATCACTTCATAGGTACTCTTGTTTTTCAAGACTCCATCCTGGTGGATTCCGGATTCATGAGCGAATGCATTGGCCCCCACTACCGCTTTATTTTGCGGAACAATCATTCCTGTAAGTTTACTGACAAGATTACTTGTTCTGACTGTCTGGGTCAGATCTATATTCGTTTCCACTCTGTAGACATCTTTTCTGATTTGCAGTGCAACGATGATTTCCTCCAGGGAAGCGTTGCCGGCCCTCTCTCCGATCCCATTTATGGTCCCTTCGATCTGATCGACACCACTTTGAATGGCAGATAAGGAGTTGGAGACGGCCATCCCCAGGTCATCATGGCAATGAGCCGAGAGTTTCACTTTACTGATGTTGGGAACATGATCTTTAATGTATGTGATTAACTGAGCATATTCAACTGGAGTTGTATAGCCAACCGTGTCCGGAAGATTGATGACAGTCGCCCCTGCATCAATGACCTTTTCAATGATATGTGCCAAAAATGGCCATTCACTCCTCGTTGCATCCTCTGCCGACCATTGCACATGTGAAAAAAATCGGGAAGCATATTCCACTGCCTGAACAGCTGCTTCCACCACTTCCTTCGGCTTTTTCTTCAGCTTATATTCCATATGAATGGGGGACGTTGCCAGGAAAACATGTATCCCAGGTTTAGCTGCATCTTTCACTGCTTCATAGACTGCATCAATATCAGACTTTACTGCCCTTGCCAGTCCAACCACTGTAGCTTTCTTTATTGTTCTGGCTATTCTCTGGACAGCCTGGAAATCCCCATAGGAGGAAGCAGGAAAACCTGCCTCCATCACATCTACGCCATACCTTTCCAATTGAAGGGCGATCTCAAGCTTTTCATGGGGATGAAGATTCACTCCTGCTGACTGTTCCCCGTCCCTTAATGTGGTATCAAAAATGTCAACCTTTCGCACTGCCGACCACTCCCTTCTTCTTCGATTGGATGAATGGCATCTTAGCGCGGAGCTCCCTTCCTACCACTTCGAGTGGGTGATGTTTTTCCTGTTCATTGATTGCGTGGAACATCGGACGGTTTGCCTGGTTCTCGAGCACCCAGCCTTTTGCGAACTGACCGGATTGGATTTCGGATAGGATCTTTCTCATTTCTTCTTTTGTCCCATCATTTACTACACGGGGCCCTGCTGTAAAGTCGCCCCATTGAGCAGTGTCTGAGATGCTGTATCTCATGCCTTCCAAACCGGACTCATATAATAGATCCACGATCAACTTCAGCTCGTGCAAACACTCAAAATATGCGACTTCCGGCTGGTATCCCGCTTCCACGAGTGTCTCGAAACCTGCTTTCACGAGCGCAGTCGTCCCGCCGCAAAGTACAGCCTGTTCACCGAATAGGTCTGTTTCCGTTTCTTCCTTAAACGTCGTTTCCATGACTGCCGCTCTGCCGGCTCCAACCGCTTTGCTATATGCCAATGCAACTTCCTTTGCTTCACCTGATGCATCCTGATGGACCGCAAAAAGGGCTGGTACTCCTCCACCTTCTTCAAAAACACGTCTTACCAGATGGCCCGGTCCCTTAGGTGCGACCAAGAATACATCGACATCATTCGGCGGTACAACCTGATGGAAATGGACATTGAACCCATGTGCAAATGCCAACGCCTTTCCTGCAGTCAGGTGTGGCTCGATTTCCTGTTTGAACACTTCCGGCTGCCTTTCATCCGGGAGCAGGACCATCACGACATCCGCCTTAGCCACTGCCTCGGCTACAGAAGATACTTGAAAACCATCCTCCTGGGCCTTTTGCCAGGATCCCCCGGGTCGGACACCCACTACCACTTCCACTCCGCTGTCCCTTAGATTCTGGGCATGTGCATGACCTTGGGAACCATACCCCACCACTGCTACTGTTTTCCCGTTTAATGCCGTTTGTGAAATGTCATCGTTATAATACATTTTAGCTGTCATCTTACTTCCTCCTTTTTTGTAAAATTCAGTTAATTAGAAAGAGCAATCTGCTCGGAAATGTCTGTAATTTGAATAACATCGATCTGCTTATCCAGCTGGAGTTTTATCCTTTCGACTTCCTGCTCCTCCACCACATTGACGACAATGGTCATAAGGGAGATGGAAGACTCATTGACAGGTGCAACCGCCAGGCTTTCAATATTCAATCCTTTTCGTAAAAAGAGGTTGGTCAATCTGTTCAATACGCCAAGTTGATTGTTTACAAGCAGTGAGAGCGTCCGCTTCATGGCTTCACACCTTCCATTTGTTGAATTCCTTTTCCAGGGGCAATCATCGGATAGACGTTTTCCGCCTGTGTCACCCGGCAGTCCAAGAGATAAGGTTCGTCCGTTGCAAGTGCTTCTGTAAAAGCCGCCCGGAACTCCTCTTCGTTCTCTACTACGGCCGCTTTGATTCCAAAAGCATCCGATAGTTTTACATAATCCGGCTGATTTGGCAAAAGGGATTCTGAATATCTTTCCTGATAGAAAAGTTGCTGCCACTGGCGTACCATTCCCATCGATTGATTATTGACAAGCACCACTTTAACCGGGAGCTTATATTCCTTCAAAACTGCCAGCTCCTGAAGAGTCATCTGGAATCCTGCATCCCCAAGGACTGCTATGACTGCTGCATCCTTATCGGCTACTTGGGCACCAATTGCCGCTGGCAAGCCAAATCCCATCGTCCCCAACCCGCCGGAAGTCACCCATTTGTCGGGCTGTGTGAAACCATGGAACTGTGCAGTCCACATTTGATGCTGTCCTACATCAGTTGTGATGATTGCTTCCCCTTTGGATAACTCATGTACCAGTTCCAATAATCGCTGAGGTTTGAATGTCGCTCCATCTTCCACATACCATAGTGGAAATTCTTCCTTTGATTGAAGCAAGCGTTCCAACCATTCCCCTTTATCACCAGTTTCCAATGCTTCATTCAATAAGAGTTTAAGAGATTTTGAGGCATCCCCTACTACCGGATAATCTGTCGGGACATTTTTTCCGATTTCCGATGGATCGATATCAAAATGGACCACTTTTGCAAACTTGGCAAACTCCTGCAGGTTGCCTGTCAGCCTGTCGTCAAATCTTGCCCCGATATTGATGATCAGATCGGCTTCATATAGAGCCATATTAGCCGTATAGGTTCCATGCATCCCTGCCATTCCGAGGAAAAGCGGATGATTGTGCGGGAAACTTCCCAGTCCGAGCAAGGTATTGGCCACAGGAATGGTCGTTTTGGCAACCAGTTCTTTTAGCAGATTGCTTGCTTTACTGTGGAGAACTCCTGCGCCGGCAAGAATGACAGGCTTGTTGGCTTTTTGGATGGCCTGCGCCACCTTTTTGATCGCGTCGGGATCTGGATCTGTCTGTAATTTGTATCCAGGCAGATGGACCTGTTTGGAATAATCATAGATTCCCGAGGTAGCAGTTATGTCTTTTGGGACGTCGATCAGCACCGGTCCAGGCCTGCCAGTTGATGCAATATGGAAAGCTTCCTTAAAGATTCGAGGCAATTCCTTTACATCCTGGACCTGGAAATTATGTTTGGTGATCGGCATGGAAATCCCAAGAATCGGTGCCTCCTGGAAAGCATCCGATCCAAGAACCTGGGAATTGACCTGACCCGTAATGACTACAAGCGGCAACGAATCTATCATTGCATCCGCAAGGCCAGTTACGATATTCGTGGCGCCTGGGCCAGAGGTTGCGATCACAACCCCGGGCTTGCCTGTAATGCGGGCATATCCTTCTGCTGCATGTATCGCTCCCTGCTCATGCCTTGTCAAAAGATGAGGAATGCCTCCATCATATAATGCGTCATAAATATTAAGCACTGCACCCCCAGGATAGCCGAAGATCACCTCCACCTTCTCTTCCTTCAAGGCCTCCACTATCATGCGGGATCCTGTCAGTATCTTTTGCGCAACCTTTGTGCCAGTAGTTTCTGCTGTACTCATTTGTTCTCCACCTCCTTATTTTTATACTTTCAATACACCGCCTGTATTGGCAGAAGTGACGAGTGCTGCATATCTTGCCAAATATCCGCTTTTCACTTTCGGCTCAGGAGGCTGCCAATTGCTTTTTCGGGCTGCCAGCTCTTCTTTTTCCACAAGCAGGTAAATGGTGCGTTTCTCTAAATCTATCTGAATGGTATCCCCATTCTCTACAAATGCAATGGGTCCTCCTTCTGCAGCTTCGGGAGAAATGTGACCAATAGATATCCCCCTTGTAGCTCCTGAAAACCTTCCATCCGTGATCAATGCTACCTTTGTTGATAGTCCTCTGCCGGCAATGGATGATGTCGGTGCCAGCATCTCGGGCATTCCCGGCCCGCCTTTTGGCCCCTCATAACGGATGACTACGACATGCCCTTCCCTGACCTGGCCACTATCGATTCCCTTTTGTGCCTCTTCCTGGGATTCATAGATGATCGCTTCCCCGGTAAAGGTCTTGATGGAAGGATCCACTGCTCCAACCTTGATTACCCCTCCATTTGGGGCCAAATTCCCAAATAGTATGCTAAGCCCGCCAACCGGACTGTATGGATTGTCTTTCCTTCTGATCACCCTGTCATTGACTATCTGGGCATGGTCGACTACTTCCTGGATGCTTTGTCCTGAAATCGTCAAGCGCCCTGGATGGATGGCTCCTTCAATCTGGCAAAGCTCCTTGATGATGGCACTGACCCCGCCTGCTTCATGGACGTCTTCCATGCTATAGTCTGAAGCGGGACTGACTTTGCAAAGGTAAGGCACTCGCTCTGCGATTTTATTGATGTCTTCGAGCCTATAATCAATCCCAGCCTCATGGGCAATGGCAAGTGTATGTAGGACAGTATTCGTTGAGCCCCCCATTGCCATATCCAAAGCAAAAGCATCATCGATTGCTTCTTTTGTAATAATGTCGCGCGGCCTCACATCTTCTTCGATTTGTCTCATCAGGTGCTTGGCAGCATCCCTGATCAGCTCGTGTCTGCCTTCTGAAGTGGCGACCATGGTACCGTTCCCAGGGAGTGCCACTCCCAGCATTTCCATCAAGGTATTCATCGAATTTGCCGTAAACATCCCTGAGCAGGAGCCACAGGTCGGACATGCGCTTGATTCGATTTCCAGAAGCTCTTCACGGCTCATTTTACCGGAAAGCACGCTTCCGACCCCTTCAAATACAGACACAAGGGACAATGGGGCACCATCCTTTGTCCGGCCAGCCTCCATCGGACCTCCGGATACGAAAACGGCCGGTACATTGGTTCTCGCTGCCGCCATCAGCATTCCAGGAGTGATTTTGTCACAGTTGGGAATATAGAATACCCCATCAAACCAGTGGGCATTGATTACCGTTTCTGCAGAATCTGCAATCAACTCCCTGCTCGGAAGCGAGTAACGCATTCCGATATGCCCCATCGCGATTCCGTCATCCACTCCGATAGTATTAAATTCAAAAGGCACCCCTCCGGCATCCCGGATCGCCTCTTTCACCACTTCTGCAAATTTATTCAAGTGCATATGTCCCGGGATGATATCCACATAGGAATTGCAAACGCCGATGAACGGCTTATCCATATCTTCATCCTTCACTCCTGCCGCCCGCAGCAAGCTGCGGTGCGGGGCACGGTCGATTCCTCTTTTGATAGTGTTACTTCTCATGGTAGTCGATTACCTCCTTCATTGCTGCTTTGTAAGATTGGGGTCAGGCCCCTCTTTAGTGATTCAGCGCTTCACCTAACAAAACGCCTCCGCTGATTTCCCATCCAACCTGGTTTTTTTCCGGATATACTTTCAGTCCATCTTCCACTACTAGTTTCCGGAAATGATTTAGTAGATTGTGTGTTTCTTTTCCCGGTTTTCCATCTGCAATCATCCGGGCGTCCAGGCTCACTACAGGAATGACCTCCGCTGCAGTACCTGTCAGGAATACTTCGTCAGCCACATATACGTCATGTCTTGTGAACGGCTCCTCGCGAACATCATAGCCAAGGTCCCTCGCTAGGTCGATGATGGCGTTTCGGGTGATTCCCTCCAGCGCTCCCACATAGCTTGGTGGAGTCAGAAGCTTTTTCCCTTTCACGATAAAGATGTTCTGTCCTGATCCCTCTGCAACATAGCCTTCCGTATTCAAGGTCAGGGCTTCATTCGCGCCTGCCATGTTGGCTTCTGCTTTTACCATGATGTTATTTAAATAATTGAGGGATTTCACTTTTGGACTCAGGATATCAGGTCGGTTACGTCTGGTTGGGACGGTAACCATGCTGATACCAACGTCATACAGTTCTTTTGGGAATAATGCCAACTGTTCGGCAATGACAATCAGATTTGGAGTTTTGCATTTTGTGGGATCTAAACCGAGATCGCCGACTCCCCTGGAAACGACCAATCGAATGTAGGCTGTGTCATACAGCTTGTTCTTCCTCAGGGTCTCGACGATAATATCCTCTAGCTCAGACATGGTATAGGGGATGTTTAAGAGAATGGATCTTGCAGAGTCATAAAGTCTTTCAAGATGTTCACGAAGGCGGAAAACATTTCCGTCGTACATTCGGATTCCTTCAAAGATACCATCTCCATATAGGAACCCGTGATCATATACAGATACAACTGCCTTCTCTTTTTCTACTAATTGGCCATTCATATAGATGTATCTACACATAGCTAATCTCCTCTTTCTTTGTTTTATTATTGGAATATTCTGATAAATAAATGTTAAAAAGTTGCCCCTTAGACAGGTTGAATAAACGTTGTGCGTCAATCAGAACCTATCCGTAGAGGCTTTTTTCCTCACGGTGTACACCATCGTACAAGATGATGCTGGTATCGCTTGGACCAGTCATGCCTCAAGAAATCCAGTTGTAAAAACGAGATATTGTTTCGTTTTTTTACCACTTTATTTTCCTGAAAACACCGGAACCCTAGATACCCTCCTGATAAGGGAATTGTTATATCCTTACTCAATGTTTGTTTGAGTTGTTGTTATTTTAATACCGTCCATACACTAGGTCAACACCTAAATTCAGATAATTCTAATTTTACTGACTATTTTAAAGCGCTTTCATTTTTGTCCCATCAACAAAGAAAACGGTTACAAAAACCTTGTAAAAAAAATTTACATACCCTCTTTTTCTTGTGTATAAACAGAAAAAAGAACGGGATATCCCGTCCTTTTCATTCCCCCGTTCAAATTATATCAATAAATTAAATAGCTGCTTATCCTTATTGATTTCCAGATAAGTGAAACCTTTCTTTTTCATCCGTTCGATCAGGGAGAAATAATCTTGTGGCACCCTGAGCTCCACCCCAACGAGAACAGGACCTTTGTCCCTGTTATTCTTTTTTGTATATTCAAAACGGGTAATATCATCTGTCTCTCCAAGGACGTCCTCCATGAATTCACGCAACGCACCCGCCCTTTGAGGGAAATTGACGATAAAATAGTGCTTCAATCCCTCATAGATAAGGGATCGCTCCTTCATTTCCTGCATCCGATCCAAGTCATTGTTCCCTCCGCTCACCACACAGACAACCGCCTTTCCCCTGATTTCCTCTTTGTAGAAATCAAGTGCGGCAATTGAAAGGGCTCCGGCTGGTTCTGCTATGATCGCATTTTCGTTATATAGGTTAAGGATCGTGGTACATACCTTCCCTTCCGGAACAAGGATGATATCATCCACAATTTCTTTTGCCATTTCAAAAGAGAGCTGCCCTACCTGTTTTACTGCAGCACCGTCCACAAAGCTGTCAATTTCCTCTAGGATGACCACTTCATTCATGGTGATGGATTGTTTCATTCCGGGCGCACCCATCGGTTCTACCCCGATGATTTTTGTTTGGGGGGCAACACTTTTAAAATAGGATCCAACTCCGGATACCAAGCCGCCACCCCCGATCCCCATGAACACATGGGAACATTCCTCGTCAAGCTGCTCCATCACTTCCAGACCAACCGTTCCTTGTCCGGTTATGGTGAGAGGGTCATCAAATGGATGCACGAATTTCATGCCTTCCCGTTCACAGACCTCCCAGGCTTTTTGGTAGGAGTCATCATATGTGTCCCCAGTCAGGACGACTTCCGTAAACTCACCGCCAAAAAACTCAACCCGTGAAACCTTTTGCCGCGGTGTGGTTGTCGGCATATAGATTTTCCCCTTGATGCCAAGCTTTTTACATGCATAAGCCACACCTTGTGCATGATTTCCCGCGCTCGCACAAACAACGCCCCTTGCCCTTTGTTCATCCGTGAGGCTCTGAACAAGATAATAGGCTCCCCTGATTTTAAAAGAACGCACAACCTGAAGATCCTCCCTTTTCAAATAGACCTTGCACTGATAACGCTCGGATAAAATGGGATCCAACTGCAGGGGAGTCCGTACCACAACATCCCGCAACACCTCCCTGGCATGTTCAATACCTTCTACCCGTACCCCATTATGTAGCACTTTCATAACTTGCACTCTCCTTTCAAGCCTATCGGAATATTGTGAATCATTGTACAACAGCTTGAAGGTTGCTGTCACTACCCGAATTTTCAAAATCCACCTTTTGAAACGGCAAAAAAATTTTCGAGCATCCATTCTGACAAGTCGGAACATGTTTTGGTACAATAACACTTATTAAAAAAAGAGGGGTATCATATGCTGAATAGTGGACTTGTATTGGAAGGCGGCGGAATGAGAGGCGTATATACTGCAGGCGTTCTGGAATACTTCATGGAAAAGGATCTTTATTTTCCATATGTGATAGGCGTATCAGCCGGCGCTTGTATGGCAGCCTCTTACCTTTCAAGGCAAAAAGGCCGGAACAGACAAGTGAATATCGATTTCGTGAAAGATCCGCGTTACTTATCCTATCGAAACTATTGGAAGAAGAAACAGCTTTTCGATATGGATTTCGTTTTTGATGAGATTCCCAACAAGCTTGTGCCGTATGATTATGAAACATTCCTGCAAAGAACCGAGCAATTTGTCGTGGTGACAACGGATTGCATGACAGGGGAGCCCATTTATTATCATATGGATGAGCATGGGGAAAACATGCTGCAATTGATCCGTGCATCCAGCTCACTCCCTTTTGTGGCACCAACTGTGGCCTATCAGGATAAATTTTTGCTCGATGGAGGAATCATCGATCCCATCCCCATAAGAAAAGCGCAACTGGATGGTTTCCAAAAGAATGTTGTCATCATGACCAAGCCCGTTGGCTATAAAAAGAAAGCAAGCCGCTTTTCCTCTCTTTTCAAATACAAGCAATATCCGATCATTTCTGAAAAGCTGCAGACTCGTTATCAGCTTTATAACGACACCCTGGACTATATTGAAAAAGAAAAAGATCAAGGTACCACTTTTCTGATCCAACCAAGCAAGACGCTTCAGGTGAGCCGGATTGAAAAGAATCAGCAGAGGCTGATAGACCTATATGAGCTTGGATGGCAGGATGCAAAAAACAATTATGAGCAGCTTCTCGCTTTTATAGAAAAATAAGAGAAACTTGGTGATCGCAATGTCGATGGATTCGGCCCATACACAGGCAGTAGAAGAGCCTGTACTTCAAGAAAGCAAAGTGATCATCTTCTGGAGCATCACCGTCTGGCTGGTGGTCATGAATACAACAATGTTCAATGTTGCACTTCCAAGTGTACTTAAGGAGTTGTCACTTTCCTCTTCCACTGCTTCCTGGATAGTGTCAGGTTATTCAATTGTATTTGCGATTGCAACCTTGACTTATAGCCGGTTATCCGACTTCATCCCTATCAGGCGGCTATTGACTATCGGATTAAGCTTATTGGCGATTTCCTCTATCATTGGATTTATCTCGTCTAATTTTTATATGCTTTTGGCTGCAAGGCTTTTGCAGGCTGGAGGTGCGGGGGCAGTACCTGGCCTTGCAATGGTGCTTGCGGGTAGATATATCCCCATCTCCCGCAGAGGGAAGGCGATGGCTTTCATTTCTTCTGCAGCAAGCTTGGGCTTTGGCCTTGGTCCCGTTATCGGCGGGCTTATTACGCAATATTTAGGATGGCACTACCTTTTCATGGTGACAGGCTTTGTATTGCTCCTACTTCCAATATTCAGGCGGTTATTGCCATATGAGGAGGTACAGAAAGGAAAATTCGATATACTCGGCAGCATCTTGATCGGACTTGGTGTGACAGGCCTTCTCCTCTATCTATCGAGCTTTTCCCTTCCCATTTTAATTGGTAGCATATTGATACTTGGTTGGCTCTGGTTGCATATCCACCGGATTCCAATGCCTTTCATACAACCGGCACTTTTAAAGAACAGGCAATTTACAAAGCTTCTCTTTATCGGGTTCGGCGCTTTTGTCACCCATTTCTCATCACTCTTCCTGATGCCGATCATGCTTTCGGTCCTTTTTGAAAAAGAGCCGGCCACCATCGGATTATTAATATTCCCAGGTGCAATCCTGTCAGCAATTGCGGCTCAATTCATAGGGAGATTGATCGATCGATTCGGGAATATACCGCTGATATTGTTTGGTGAGGGATTTTTGATTGTTGCAACAGTGTCCTTTGCGTTTTTCGGGGGACTGTCTCCTTACGCCATTTTATTTACCTATATGTTCATGAGCACCGGATTTTCGGCATTGACCTCAAGCATTTCCAATGAAATCTCGAGGATCCTCGACAAAAAGCAACTTGGTGCAGGAATGGGTATCGCCCAGCTTGTCCAGTTTTTCGGAGGGGCATTCGGGGTCGCATTAACCGGGCTGCTTCTAGTATGGCAATCCGGTATATCGGTGGATGCAGCATACCGCAACATCTTCATTGGACTGACCGTCCTATTATCGGCTACCCTTGCTGTATTTTGGCACTATAGGAAAAGCAAAGGTATTTAATGGAAAAGGTAACTTGTTTGAAAAGCCATTAGCATGAGGCTAGTGGCCTTTCTATTAGGGAGAATGTGATAGAAAGACCTTAGCTTAGTATGCTGCTATTGGCCTTTTCATTGGAGGAATCGTTTATAAAAGCCATTAGCACGCCGCTATTGGCTTTTTCATTGGAGGAATCGTTCAAAAAAGCCATTA
>NZ_JAFBED010000013.1 GCF_016908565.1 Sutcliffiella tianshenii | reverse complement strand
GCTTCCTCTGCTGGTGCCTCTGTTACTGGCTCTTCAGCCGGCGCTTCCTCTGCTGGTGCCTCTGTTACTGGCTCTTCAGCCGGCGCTTCCTCTGCCGGTGCCTCTGTTACTGGCTCTTCAGCCGGTGCTTCCTCTGCCGGTGCCTCTGTTACCGGCTCTTCAGCCGGTGCTTCTGTTTGTACAGATTCAGGATTTCCTTTTGTATAGATGATTATTTCATCATCTGCATAGATTAAATCAGGATTCTCGATGGAGTTCCATTGTGCTAGTTGCTGATAGGTAATTCCATCATAGTTTTGGGATATCCCCCAAAGGGTATCACCTTTTACAATTTTGTAGCGTTCAGATAAAGCTACTTTTAATCCTTGTTCCGGGTGAATCAGATCGCTGGAAAGATTGTTCCAGTCTTTTAATTCCTGTACTGTTATGTTATTTGCATTGGCGATGTCCCAAAGGGTATCACCTTTTTTCACCGTTACTTCTGCAGCAGAGGCATTTGAACCTAGACTGAACGTACCTGCAAGGGCCGCTGCTGTTACCAATGAAAACATGGTTTTCTTCATAAGAAATACCTCCTATGTATTCTGACTCAATGTTTACAATCATATCATGATATTGCTAGATTAAAAGAACAGTGGATTAACAGTTTCATTACAGGAGTGACGGGCATATTAAGGGATTGTTACAAAGTTTCCTTATATTAGAATATTAAGGAATACTCTTCTAACAGAGGATTTTCCAACCAAAAAAAAGCCCTGCGGATCGTTTTGAAAACGCCGCAGAAGCTTTTATATGCCTAGTTCGTTTTATGGAGAGTAATCTGATACCAGCCGCCTTCTTTGATGACAGGCTTCATTTTCCCCACTTTTAATTCCGCTTGTCGGGCCAATTCTTCCAAATCAGCCTCTGAGGGCAGGGGATATAGATTATCAAATGCGGTAAAAAAGCTATTGAATACGCTTGAGAACTGCCCACCATGCTTAGAATTGTGAATTGGAGTTACGACTGATAGTGTCCCTCCTCGCTCCAACCATTCACTGATATTTTTAAACAGAGTGATTCTATCCTCTGGGGATATATAATGAAGAATATTATTCAACATGACAAAATCCACTTTCGATTCCGGAGTCCACTCCTGAACATCCCTGCAAAGTATTTCTATTTGTTCCTGCTCGTTGCAATTTCTTTTTGCTTCCTCTGCGACATCTTCATTCAACTCTATCCCGAGCATGGAGGCTTTCGGAAATCTTTTCGATAGCTTCAACAGATATCCGCCGCTTCCACAACCAACATCCACTACACGATTCGGGTTCGCTTTCTTCATAACCTTCATCACTCTAGGTACAGCCAACTGTTCTAATAAGGAAGAGGTCTGCGCTACTACCATTCCATGCTGTTCCTGATTAAAGCTTTCCTTTTGATCCTCCTGCATCATTTTCGGGTATTTGATGAGCGTTGGAATATGAAGCTCCATCATTTCCTTTAAAAGTACACCCGTCGATCTTGGGTTATTCTTGCTTGAAGGTACCATAAAGCGCTTGACCGTCTGATACCTTTGTTTGGACCGTTGCTTCAAATAGCCGATCACCCCACCGACTTCCACCCATCTGACAAGAAGATCCTCTTTCAGCGAGAATTCCCGGGCAACCTCGCTTACTGTCTTCGGCTTTTTAAATGCTTCGTATAAATCCAATTCATAACCTACATATGCATGCCAACTGTATAAAAAAGGCAAGTTCCTTTTCATATATCCTCTAGCTTTGAAAAGCCGAATATACTCACTTATCATCTCTTTACTTCCTCCTCCATGTATCTCCAAGGATAATCATCTCTACTCGTAAATAGATGACGTTTTTCCAAGTGATAATCCACCTCTTCTTTTCTAATTGGAACAACTCCGGTCTGAATGGCCCTGTCGATGATTGTTTCCTTCCACATCCCGAGTCCTGAAATGTTCAGCATATGTTTGATATGAAGGACCGGATCATTTGTCAGCTGATCCATCACTTTTCTCCTCCAAGTCACCAAAGAGCGCAATGGGCGGGAATAAGCGAGGGCAGATAAATGACTCAGCTTTAAGATATGGTGGACACGGGGCCTTCTGACTTCTTCATATAATGATAAAAGTTCGCTTGAATGCCGGTTATGTTCATACATCCAACAAAAAAGCTCCCCTAAAACATCCCCATCCTGTATTGCCAAGTTCATGCCTTCGCCTGCCATGGGGTGGACACTATGTGCTGCATCCCCCAATAGGACGATATTATCTTTTACATAGCTGGACACATGATAATGGACCGGGATCATCAGTTGAATCTGCTTCCATGAGTCTATTTTTTGTACATAACCATCCAATGCTGGACACAGTTCTAAGTATTTTTCATAAAAAGATTCCAAGCCTTCCTCTATCATTGTTTTATAAGAACCTTTTGGAATCATATAAACAGATCTCACCAAATTGTTTGGAAGGGGGAATAGTCCCAGGAAGGTATGATGGTTCGAAATTATTTTTCCTTCTGTCAGGCTTTTTGGCCTAGGGAAGGTTACAGTCAAAAAGTGATGATCATATTTCTTTTCCTTTTGGCGAAGCTGCATGAAATCCCTGACCTTCGACTTTCTACCTTCGGCGCTCACATAATAGTCAGCCTCAATCAGAACTTCTTCCTCTGATAGTTTTACTTTTGCGAGCCCATTTTCAAACTCCATAAACCTGCCAGGCTGTATATATTTGAAAGATGGATATTTCTCCGCCTCCTCCAGCAGTATGGATTTCAATGTTTCATGCGGAATCATTAGCGCGTGATGATAGGGTTTAGGCAGAATATTATAGCTCATTGATTGAGAAGGCACTTCTTCGCTGGCATCTGATAGGTCTCTTCTTTCAACCAGATCTATTTCATTGATGATATGACCATTCTCCAATACAGGTGGTAAAAGGCCGATACTATCAAAGATTTGCAATGTTTTGGGCTGTACGAGTTCTCCTTTATAAAGATGGGGGCTTCCCTTCATCTGCTCCACCAACGTAACTCCAATGCCGCACCTTGCAAGCTTGAGAGCGACCGTTAAACCTCCTACTCCGCCTCCAATCACCAATACATTCGTCTTCATAATCGTCACCACCTATAGTTTTCTTTCCACTATTCTACAGATGTGAAACTTTTGAACACTCTGTAAAGTTTTGTCTTAAATTTGGATACTAAAAAACCTCCACGATTCATCAGTGGAGGCTAATATCATTTTTAACTTATTCACCTTGTTGAGCGCTTCAAGCTTTCCAGGTCTTCTTCGACAGCAGACCATCTTTGCTCAACCATCAGTTTGGCATCTGCCACACCTTGATTATAATAGTAGAGACCAATTTCCTTCACAAAAAAATCAACCAGTATTTCCGCTCCCAGCTCACCGATTGTTTCATCCCGCTCCATTTCAAAATACGTCTGGATTCTGCTGATCATTTGATCTTTTGCTTCTTTTGGCAGTTTAATCATACATTCATTCACACCTTGCAGTAGATTTAACCGCTGTTCTCAGATGCTTCAAGCAACGGTTCATACATCATGATAGCATGATTTTCGGTTACATATTGATCATCCACCTCTATCCCCTTCAAATTCAGTACTTTTCGATGAATGATGTTATGGCGAAGATAGCCCCCCCAATAGGCAGGGGTTATCCTATGATCTTTTTCATATACCTTATAGGTGACAAGTGGAGGGGAAGCCACCCTCCATTCTCCGACTAATTGATCCCCCTTGACCATCACGCAAAGTTGAAAAGCTTGGTTTGTATCATTCCTGATCTGCAGATCCAAATAATTGTAGGAGCATGTAGCCCCACTTCCGAAGGGTTGTGTCCGTTTTGAATCGGGAAACACATCAAAACTGTGACGATAACGTTCTGTCACTGTTAAAGGTGTATGTAGCGTCATCCAGTATATCAAGTTTGAGAGCTGGCATAATCCGCCTCCAAGCCCTGGCTTGAAATTTCCGTAAAACAAAACCATCCCATCCACGTAGCCTTTTTCTTTAGTAGGCTTGCCGATAAGTTTCCAGTAGGAAAAGGTTTCTCCTGGCTTCAGAACCACGCCGTTTAATTTTTGGGTAGCTATGCGAAGGTTTATCACTTTATTATGCTGATACCACATATCCACATCTTTTAATTTTCTTAAAGTGGGAGTGGAATGTTTGATTGATAAGTATGGCAGCACTTCATCTGTCTGAAAATCTGCGTACTGCACTGAGTCCGTCTTCCATTTTAACCAACGTTTAGCTATGTAATATTGAGTTCCCAGCCAAATTCGGAGTGCCGATCTTGGTTTTGGCCTTATGTCTACATTATTCAAAGATATCCCCCCAGAATATTCCTTTTAATATATAGACGAACAAAATGATTAAAAGTTTCTAATTTTCTCCATTTTCAAAAATAACACCCTTAACATTATTTCTCATGAATAATTTTTGGATCCCATTAAAGAATAACACTAGATGAATTCTATTTGAGAAGGTGAAAACAATGGACATACCACAACCCTCTACTTCTTCTGATGTATCAATCGGGGATTCGGTTTATCTTTTCTATCGCAATCCGCATACACAAAACGTCGCAACCGTCCAGGAAGCCCAAGTGGTTCCTGATCCGTATAATCCTGGTCAATTAGCTTTATTTCTTTATGATACCTATTATCCACTATCAGATGAGTTTGTTTTCTTCAAATCTTTGGAGGATGCAGAAGCCTTGTATAATGACTATTTCGGTCCTACATATGAATAGGAGGTGTTATTTTTGAAGCCATTTGTCCCTCAACTTGTCTATATAGAACCTAAAGCATTGGAATACGAGCTTGGAAGGGAACTTAAACAGAAATTTGAAGCAATGGGGCTTGAGATCAGGGAAACCACTTCCCATAACCAGATACGAAACCTTCCTGGTGATAACGACTTTCAAAAGTATCGGATCGCTAAATCCACGCTCGTTGTCGGGGTGAGAAAGACATTGAAGTTTGATTCTTCGAAGCCCTCAGCAGAATATGCCATTCCTTTTGCAACAGGCTGTATGGGCCATTGCCATTATTGCTATCTGCAAACGACCATGGGCAGCAAGCCATATATTCGTACCTATGTGAATCTGGATGAAATCTTTGATGCAGCAGATAAATATATGCAGGAGCGCGCCCCTGAAATTACAAGGTTCGAAGCTTCCTGTACTTCAGATATCGTGGGTATCGACCATCTCACCCATTCATTAAAAAGGGCTATTGAATATTTCGGAAAATCCGAGCATGGCCAGCTGCGTTTTGTCACGAAATTCCACCATGTCGATCATTTGCTCGATGCGGATCATCAAGGGAGAACGAGATTTAGGTTCAGCGTGAATGCAGATTATGTAATCAAAAATTTTGAACCTGGAACTTCATCTCTTGATTTAAGAATCGAAGCCGCGGCAAAAGTTGCAGGTGCCGATTATCCATTGGGCTTCATCGTGGCACCGATCTACTTGCATGAAGGTTGGCAGGAGGGGTATAAAACCTTGTTCCAAAAGCTGTACGATAAGCTGCCGGCTCATGCTACGGAAGATCTGACCTTTGAACTTATCCAGCATCGCTTCACAAAGCCTGCCAAACGGGTGATCCAACAGAATTATCCGATGACGAAACTTGAATTGGATGAAGCAAAAAGGCAATACAAATGGGGTCGCTATGGAATCGGCAAATATGTCTACACCAAGGATGAAGCAACAGAAATCAAGGAAACATTATCACAATATATTCATTCTTATTTTCCACAAGCAAAAATAGAGTATTTTACTTAAAAAAGAGAGAACAGCCAATTTTGGCTGTTCTTTTGCTTACTCAGTAATCCACCATCTCAGACAATAAATAATGATAAATCAACTTCTGCGTGTTCAGGATGGAACTTTCATGTGTCCGTTCGAATGCATGTGACGATTCGATTCCAGGTCCAATCAGTCCATGGATGATATCATGACCGGAACGGATGGCAGCGGAAGCATCCGATCCATAAAACGGATAGATATCAACTTTATAACCGATTTCATTCTTCTGTGCGAGCTCCACGAGGTGTTTTCGCAAGCCATAGTGATAAGGGCCGCTAGAATCTTTTACACAGATTGAAACCGTGTATTCGTCAGAAGATTGCCCGTCACCTAATGCCCCCATGTCCACTGCCAGGTATTCGACCGTCTCCTGTGTGATATTGGAATTTCCACCATATCCGATTTCTTCATTATTGGAAATCAGGAAGTGTGTCGTGTAAGGCAATGTTATCTTTTCTGTTTGAATATGCTTGATCATATTAAGCAGTATGGCAACACTGGCTTTATCATCTAAATGTCTTGATTTTATGTATCCGCTATCTGTTATTTGTACACGCGGGTCAAATGAGACAAAGTCCCCCACTTCTATTCCAAGTTCCTTCACCTGCTCGCGTGATGACACTTTCTCATCGATCCGCACTTCGATATTTTCATCATTCCTCGGGGCATCTCCAGCGTTTTTATAGACGTGGACAGAGGTTTGATGCATCAAGATAGTTCCAGTGAATATTTTCCCAGAGGAGGTTTCTATTTCACAATATTCGCCTTCAACCGAGTTCCAACGAAATCCACCGATCATGGTAAGCTTCAACCGGCCATTTGATTTGATTTCCTTGACCATCGCTCCTAATGTGTCGACATGGGCAGTCAGCATCCGGTGTTCCTTCTCGTTAGTTCCTTTTACGGTTGCGATTAGCCCGCCTTTTCGATTCCTTTTTGTATCTACGCCATACTCCTGCAAGAATTTTTCCACATAGCTGATAACCTTGCTTGTGTTACCTGAAGGACTTGGAATGGAAACAAGCTCTTTGATTAATGTGAAGGTTTCCTGTACACTTGGTTGATAGTTCAAATAAGCACTCCCTTTAAATTCCTAGAATATTATTAGCATAAAATATTTTTCATACCATGTATATATCATTTGGAGGAAATAATCTGACTTTTTAGGAATTTGTTGTGTGACAACAATACTTGCCGACTATCGACTTCTCCAAAATATAGTATACTGTAAATAACTACTAGACATCCATAAGGGGGATTAGTATGCATGAAGTTGCAAAAAAGCTTTCTGCCCACTTTCTTGAAAAGAATGTCATTCAGGGATGGGCTAGTATAACAGAATTATTAGATCAAGGATACAATAGTTCATATATATATGATTTTCTTTTTCGGGATGCTATGTACCACATTGGGGAACTATGGGAAAAAAATGAGATCACTGTGGCCGACGAACACCTAGCCACTGGTGTCAGCGATCTCCTTCTATCTAAATACCATCTCGAAAAAAAGGAAAGGAACATTTCAGACAAAGGCATCCTTCCCATAACTAATACCGGCAGGGCAATGTTTTTTTGTGTGGAAGGTGAAGATCATTACCTTGGCCTGAAAATGGCTTCTTCCCTATTTGAGGAATTCGGATGGGATGTATATGATCTTGGTTCCAACCTACCTTTGGAATATGCGGAATATAGCATAAAAAAGTGGCAACCGGAAGTCATCTGTATTTCTATTACAATCAGACATTTGTTGCCGAAATTAAAAGATACAATCAAACGACTGGCAGCCATTCATCCTGAAGCAACAATCATTGTAGGGAGTCGGCTCCACGACGAAGCTGCTTTCCGCTCCTGTTGTACGGAAGAAACAATCATTGCAAAAGATGCAGCATTTCTGTATCAGTGGTTGAATCAATACCAGAATGAAGCTTCCTTCGTAAAAAAAGGAGTGTTATCATAATGTATCGGATACCGGTACCTTACTTTAAATTAAGGGGCGACTTTTCCATACTCGATGTTTCAAAGGAGGTCACCCATCTTTTTTATCCTGTTACTTCTTTTCTCCATTTAGTGGATTCGGAAAGCAGGAACAAGATAAAGAGACTGCTAAATGTCCCTTCACCTGGAAAGATGGAGTTAAACCTGAAAACTATAGAGTCGCCTACCACACTGTTTACCATTCATTTCAATTATCAACAAAAAGAGGATACCATCCATCTTGTCTGTTTAAATGAAACAGATTCCTACAATCACATTCATTTCGAATTCCAACAGATCAGAGAAAAGATCCAAAGCGGTTCATGGGAAAAAGTCATTCCGAAAGAAACCGAAGACACAGCACACAATGTTAACCTCCAGCAGGCATCCCGGAAAATTTCCACTATCAATGATCTGTTAAATATCATACAATATGATTTGCAGTCCGCGGGTAAAGAGGAATACGCGGAATTAATCCGTTCCGAACTGGCTGACATCAAAGAATATATTTCTAAAATAAATAAAACAACCGGCTGATAGCTATATTGCTAATGCCGGTTGTTTTTTCATTCCTATTGCTTAAGGTAGAACTCTTGAAGTGCATTACCAAGCTTGCCCATTTCAGATTGCAATGCTTTTGCATACTCCGATTTAAAAGGTACATCTTCTTTTTCCAGAAGGTCTAACAGCCCTGTAATGAAAAGCGTTGGTTCTGCCAATTCGCCCCGCAGTTTCTCCATTTTTTTATGATGAGTCCGTTTTAGGTCGTCTAGTTCTGCATTGGCTTTCCTTAGTTCCGATTCTGCTGCACTTAATTGCAACTGCAGAGGTTTAAGCTTCAGTTGGTCCATGTTTACTTGTTGCAACTCATCCCTTGATGTATGCAGCGCCGCTTCATGTGCACTTGCTTGGTGCAAGTCCACTTTCAGTTTACGGTAAAATTTCCACTTGTTACTTACAACAGAAAAGTATTTCTTTGATTCCCCCACTGTTTCACTTTTTCCAAGAAACAAATAACCATTGTGATTTAAAGCCCCATGGAACATAGAAATTATTTTCTGCTGTTGTAATGGCATGAAGTAGTTAATGACATTTCTGCAGCTGATAAAGTCAAGATTTTGGAACATCGGGTCTTTGGCGATGTTATGGGGTGCAAAAATGATCCTTTTACGAATTTCCTTATTTACAACATAAAAATCATCTTTTTTATCAAAGTACTTATTTTGTATGTCAGGTAAAACATTTTCAAATGCATGTTTAGGATAAATTCCGGCACTCGCAATGCGAATGGAATCCTTATCTAAATCAGTTGCATAAATCTTAAATTCCAACTCTGGATGTGCTTCTAGATATTCATTTAACAAAATGGCCAGAGAATATACTTCCTGTCCGGTAGAACAACCAGCCACCCACAATCTAATCTCTTCCCGTTCATTTTCCTGTTTTTCTTTTACGATTCTGCTGATCACATTCTCTTGGATGTAAGTTGCCAACTCATTGTTTGGTAAAAATTCTTCTGCACTAACCGTAATATTACCTTCGAAATTTTGTACGACCATATCTGCTCTCCCTTTAGAAAAGTTCAACAATATTCTCTTTCTTTTAATATCATATCAAAAAGTATTTTTCGTTTGTGAAATTTTTTTTTACAAAAATCGAGTTATATCGTCTTTTATTTGACTTTCATTTTATTTGATGTATAATAAGAGTTTGGGTACTGGCCCAAAACAGTTAGTAACTTGATATTGAAAGGAAGGACGTTATGACATTCTTAAGTTTTTCAAACAGAGCACAAGGATGCACTGGCGTTCCATATAGTTTTTTAAGCAAAGCTTAATCGTACTGGCACGGCCTAGGAGCCGTAAGGACGTATGAGAGGTAGGGCTTACGTTGTTTAAGTAAGGAAAACTACCATGGAATTTTAACCGCGGCAAACGAATTAAAACACTTTTATGTCAATGATAATGCTTGTGATGAAGCAAGTTACTAATAGCGCATGAACATCATTTCTAATTGCGCTTCCATTTACGAAAAATAAAAGCGGGTCGATCCTTGGGACGATCCGTTTTTATTATGTTGTTATGCATTCAAATTTGATAAATTTCCAAATCACCTGTATAATCTAATGCTGATTGTCAAAAACCGTCGAAAATTTTTAACGAAATAAAGTATTTTCTGGTAATTAGGGGGGATTGGATGTCTTTTACAAGCTTATTCTTAGCCGAAGAAGAGACATTAGACACTGCAAAAAATAAAGAAGAGATAAAGAAGGAATTGGATGAGCTTGAACTACAGATGTTCCGCATGAAAGAAAACATGAAAGAAATCGCAAAAAAATGGCAGGTCATAGGTATTGATCAAACAAAAGACGATACTTGGGTAGTCGTCTACACCAACTATGACAATCACTCTTGCAAGATCATGCTGAATGATTGCGAATCGGCCTACCGTGGGCAATGGGACTATTCCATCCAAGCCACCTATAAGGATGAGGATACCATCTTTATCGGTGACATCAAAGGCCCGGAAAACAAGGGTTTCGGGACAATTTGTATGAACTATCTTAAAGAAGTGGCGAAGGAGCAAAACATCCGTTACATCACAGGAGATATTGCCAAAAGGGATTGGGACCACGTAGACCGACTTGTACATTTCTATAAAAAGCATGACTTCCACATTGACATCGATAAGGATGCAAAATCCGGAGAAATTGTTTGGCAGCCGTATAATTAAACTGAATGTACTAGAAATTTTTTTCGAATTATGTTTTGATGGAGGAAACAAATGCAGGGGTGATCACATCGGATGCATGACCGAAAGGAAGCTACCGTTTATGGACAAACCGTTGATAACGAAACAAGATGTGTTCATTATCAGTCACGGAAAGACATTATCGCGATAAAATTCTACTGCTGTCAAACATATTTCCCTTGCTATCAATGCCATGATGAGCATTCAGATCATCCCGCACAGGTCTGGCCAAAACAGAACTTTGGTGATAAAGCGATACTTTGCGGAGTCTGTCAGAATGAACTGACCATCCATGAATATTTAGGTTGTAATTCCACATGTCCCAAATGCAGCTCTCCCTTTAATCCGGGCTGCCAATTGCATTATCATTTATATTTTGAAATTGAAAAATAGAGAGACCGGTTTCGGTCCTTTTTTCGGATTTGCGACTGATTCCCCAAATCCCAGAAAAAACACCTTCATCCTGAAAATGAAGGTGTTTTTTGATTTGCAAAAATCCTACTTATAAAAGGCCATTTGAAATTTGTTATTCATGCATTTCTTACAAACACAGACATTCTCCCCACTTCATCACATTGAAGTTTTCTTTTTCACTTATTGTATTACATCTTAGGCATCGGCAATATGCTTATCTTTAATGTAGAAACCAAAATTAATGAAATTAATTAGCAACTTGTAAGGCTGTCCCATCACTTTTTATTAAATCCCCCTTCTAAATCAACTAAAATTCCACGTTTGCACTACTGCATTTAACCATGGGTGTGCATAACATAAACTGTACCCAAAATTAAAGGAGGAAGTTAACATAATGAATAAAGATAAAAATTGTGTTGAGGTAGATGTTTCTGCTACCATTGGACAGTGTGAGAGTGTAGATATCGACCCTCAAACAACGCCTGGTGATAGCAATAATGAAGTTGTAATGAGGGTTCCTGTTACAATCGCAGAAAGAAGAGTAAACACAAGTCTTGTGGCTAACATTAAGTTTCCGCATCCGGTCCTAGAAATCAAAGATATCAAAAAATCTATTCAAATAGTCCAATGTCGTCTTCTATTGCCTGGAATTTCTCCAGAAGCAGCTGCTGCAGATGGGTTTTTTCAAAACCTGGATTTAAAATTATTCCTTAAAGGCTTTGTCCGCAAGAATATAACGTATGCAACACCTTGCCCGCATTCAAAAGGAGATTCTTGCATTTCTTCTGAAATCAAGTCTTTGACAGCAAAAATCCCATTTGAATGTGTTACAACCATCCCGGCAGGAGAATTCACTTCTCCACCACAATTACCATTATTCAACAGCCGAAACGAATTCGATTTTTTCAGAGCACAGGATTTGGGTCCAGGTTACCCTGAAAAGGAAAAATTCTTGTCCAGTGACATCTCCCAATTTCATCAGGTCAGCAACCAGTACTACAACAACTACACGTTCTGTGAACTGCTTGCAAGCAATATCATTGAATGGGATGAAGCAATCGACCGTACACCACTTTCAGGGAATGCCCCATTCCAGGAAGGAACATTCCAAGAAGTAGTGGAAAAGATGTTTTTGACCTTTGATATCAAAGTACTTCAACATCAACAGGTACGCGTGGCAGTAATTCCTCCACAATAAATTTGGAATCCTACTCTGACTTTGGCGAGCTGGATAGGATCCTTGAGAGGCAATATCATTGACCGGAATCGGTTTGTGATATTGCTTTTTTATTTTGTTACTAATAATAAAGATATTCTGCAGTCTAAAAATTGTTATCATTTTCATACACTAATATGAGAATAAAACAAAAGGGTGCCTAATGATAGACACCCTTCCACTTCATGGATTATTGGCCAGTTAATCTTCTGAATCTATCATAGACGGATTCTTGAACGCCGAATGCCGCGTCATCTCCAAATCCAGTTGGGAAACCAGTTGGAGGTACAAATCCTTGCTGTTGCTTTTGAGTCAATTTGATTACTAGATATACATCCATTTTTTCTGTGATTTTGTTGAAACGGCCCCAGTTGTCAAAGCCTTCCAATAGATCCCACTGATTAACCGCAGATGCCATCAAAGTACATTTAATAGGCTCATTGTAGATCTCGAATGTCAAGGAACCAGTAGTGCAACGGTCAGCTCCCATTCCATTCTTTGAAACTTCTTTTCTTTCAAAGGTATTGTTCTTGTTGCTGAATTCACTGCCGAACGGATACAATACTTCTGTTGTAAGAGGTGTTACACGATCATAGCATCTGAACGGGATGTTCACACTATAATCTTTTACTACTCCACTGCAATCCTCCACGTATTGAATGTTTTTGTGAACGTAACCTTCCACAAATAATTTTACCGTATTCGGATTTGCCGCATCTGTTAATGCTTTACACTGAGTCAAGTGCACATTCTTTCTAATGTGCTTGATATCAGAAGCATAAGTAGGAAGAGTAATGTCCGCTTCCACCAATGTTTCCATCAGAACATCAGCGATTACAGCATTTGTTACTTCAGACGGTCCTGGGAAGGATGCTGCTTCACAGAATGTGCTTCTGGATTTTGCTTTATCGCAAGCAGGTCCTGCTGGACATTCGTGATGGCCATTACAGCCACAGCCAGTATTTTTCTTCATATAATCCACTCCTTAATGATTTTATCAAAAGAATCCAGATCGAATTAACAGAATGAGGTTCATGATTTCCTGGTTCTTTTGACATACTTATATATATGTTTACAAGAGTGAGTTGGAATGGACTAGTGTCTTTAGACAAATTGCTTATTTTTATCTGATTCAATTAATGTTCACAAAAATTGAAATAGGTTCATATGATAAGCCTATATTTATTGTGGAAGTTGTTCTCTTTTAAGTGAATGCTTAAACGTGAAGGTGATAAACGATGAAAATATTACTGATTTCTTCTGGAAATAAAGGTATATACAAACACTTTGATTCCTGGATTCATCAGGATCTACGAAAGAAGCATGATGTTACCTTCTTTGATTTCAAAGATGGTGTTCCTACTCTAAAAGTAATACTTCATAAATTTATGCCTCAGGTTGCCCTTACTCTTATCGGTTATCAACTGCCTTTGGAGATACTGGATATTTTAAGGGAGCATAAAGTTAAAAGTGTGGCGTGGTTGACGGAAGACCCCTATTATATGGACAGAACAGCTTCGCTTGGTGAACATTACGATTATTTGTTTACAATTGATACTGCTGCTCTTCACTATTATCAACAGCAAGGATACAAGAAAAGCTTCCACCTTCCATTGGGAACAAACGAGCATATATATAAACCAAATAATACTTTTGGCTATATCAGTGACTTTTGTCTAGTGGGCTATCCTTATCCCGATAGAATAAAGTTCGTACAACTCCTTTTACACTATACAAAGAGGAACATCATCCTTGTCGGTAGTTGGAAAAGCCATATGAAGTCTTTTAAGCGTAATCCCAACCTGATGATTCATGAAGGATGGGTGGAACCGGCCAAGGTTGCTTACTATTATTCAACTTCAAAAATCGTACTAAATACTCATCGGCCATATAATCTTAAATACAACCAGAACCACCTCGGCATTATTGGAAGGTGCATCAATAACAGGACATTTGATGTAGCAGCATGCGGTGCATTCCAGTTGATAGAGCACAAAGAGGATCTATCTAAACACTTTATTGAAGGGGAGGAGATTGTCTCTTTCAGGGGCTTTGAAGACCTGATGAATAAGACAGATTATTACTTGGATAATGAAGAGGAAAGAAAAGCGATTGCCTCCAGAGCAAGATTTAGAGTGTTAAAGGAGCATACAATACACAACCGTTTAAAAGCAATGCTTTCTATCCTTCTAAAAGATATAAGGTAAAAAACATAAAAAAGACCAGACTAATAAAATGTTAGTCTAGTCTTTTCTGGATGGACCATGAAAAAGGTTCCCCCTGTTTAAACTTCTTTTTAAATTCCTCATCAAGGTTAACCGGTTCGGATACCGGAAGACGCAATTTTATGATGACTACCTTATCGATTGGATGTAGTTTGTTCTTCATACTTAGATAGTAATCTTTCCCATCGAAAAACAGTATGCCATCAGGAAGCAATGATGTTTTACTTACTGCTTCAAATGTACCACCTTCAGGAATTCCACCTAGTAATTGATCATCAACTTTTATGGCTTGGCGGAGGTCGAATTTGTATTCTTTCATCAATTTGTCATTAATGGGATGCTTTTTATTTTGTTGAATGTAATAAAGCTGATTATTCGTAGAAGAGTATACCAGTCTCATGTTAGGGAAGAGCCATGGATTCGAGAATGCGTCTTTATTCAAAGGAAGGCCTTCCTTGTATTTAAAAAGAAAAGGATCTGGAATGTCAACAATCTGGTTGGAATCATATTTCAATGCAGAAAAAGCGGTTGAAGAAATTCTTCGACGCAACTGGTTATCTATTAGGTATACGTCGGGCAATAGCGCTCTTACGAGTGTGCCGTCAGGTAAATGGCTGGGTAAATGAGTATTTAAAGTTTGAAAGGATTGAGGAGTTTTATATGCGATATCTAAAATCTTAGGTATTGGATAAAATGGCTGAAACGCAGTCAGCCTTTTCCAAAAAGCTGCATCACCGAATTGCCAGACAGAAGGATCATCATCCCAATAGCTGCCAAACTTTTGAAACACCAAATCTGCAATTCTCCTGGTATGCATGACAGAACAATGATCAACCAATCCGACAGGGTTTGTTAAAATATTCTTTGCTTTTCTTGTGCCTTTCCACGATATTTTCCCGTTTTGTTCCACACCTTGAACTTGTTGCTCCGAATAGACAATATCCAGTTTTGGGAACTTCGAAAAAAACTTGGTCATTTCCTCCAGTCGATTAGGCAGATATATATTGTCGTCTGTGAGATACGTTAGATAGGTTCCTTTGGATAAGGGGATCGCATTATTGATTAATGTAGCATATCGTGTTGTTTTATACCTCTCGCTGTCTTTGATATTACTGTTATGATAGTGAATATCTGGATGATCCAGATATTTTTTAATGATGTGTACCGTTTCTTGATCTGAATTGTCGTCCATGATAAAAAGTTCCCAGTTGCGAAAGGTTTGGTTTATGACACTTTCAATAGCCAATCCAACCGTTCGTGGTTTGTTGTAGCTTGTTAAAATTATTGAAACTATTTCCATGACATACTCCTTTTAAATTGGAAAATTATTATCTTACCATATTCATGAATAATTTATGTTAACTTATAGTGTTTTGAGTATGCTGCCCAAGGTATTTTTTAACCTTGTTTCTGAATACTCTTTCTTAATGTATCCAATGGCGTTTTCTTTAAGGTTATGCCATGTCTTTGAATCATTATAGCAATGGACAACTTTATTAACAAAGTCAATTGGCTCATTTCCTATCAGAACAGTTCCTTCTTTAATATTCATTTGATTAGCAATCAATGGAGTAACAACGGAAGGTAAACCATAAGAAAAAGCTTCCAAGGCTTTAAGGGGAATACCCGCAGCATATCTCGTAGGAATGACAAATACCTTGCATTTATTATAATATTCCCATAGATTCTCCACCTTGCCGGTCACTCTTATATTAGATGAAGCAAGGCTTTGGACAAGTTTTGAATTATTCACCCCAACTATCCATAAATTCGCACCTGTTCTTTGAAATATTTTAGGGTATATCTCTTTTACAAAATAATATATTGCATCCTCGTTCGGAGATGGCGAAGTTAAAAATCCCCCAACAAATAAAATATCTTTTCTCTCCTGAAAAGGTTTCGGTGTTATATTCAGTTTTACAGAATGCCCAATTACATATATAGGTTTAGTGATATACTTTTTAATAAAAACACTTTCCTGATTGGAGACTGTCACTAGAATATCAGCTTTTTTGATTAAGTCCATTTCACTATTTATTATTTTTTCTTTTTCCTGAGGCGACAGCAACTTTCCTTCTATTTGAAATCTAAGAATTTCCCTTTGCGAAAATAATGCCTCAACATCATAAATGATTTTTTGGTTGGGATTCACCGATTTTATGACACTAAAAACTTCTTTTAAGTTATGCGGCCGACTTATCCACACCACATCATAATAATTTTTTCTATTTTTATAAAAATCCATAAAATTTATTTTTCTGTTTGAATTAGTATAAATCACTTCTATTTTCTTTTGTTGGAGTGTTCTCATTGGAATTAAATTGGGTTCAGGGTTTTGTAATGGAAAAAAAGTTATCTGTGGTCCAAGCTCTGATAAGGTTTGTAAAATCGAAAAAGTCCTAGGATATCCTGATCCAAGTTTTGGATCAGGAATGCGATCATCAATGTATAAAATTCTTATTGGATTACTTTTATGATCTCTAGACAAAATTTGCCCTTGGGTTGCCGTTTTGTAATTTATTAATACCTTACTCCACTTTCTACAAAACTTTTCTCTATTTTTCTTCATCAATTCAACAGCTTCATTTGAAGATGAACTACCAAATTCATAATGTATTACTTCTGATAAAGGTTGATACATCACCTTGTATCCTAATTCTCTTATCTTCATGCAAAGATCAACTTCTTCATAGTAAGCAGGAGAAAACTGTTCGTCAAACATACCTGCAGAGAAAAATAATTCTTTTTTCACCAAGATGCAAGCACCCGAGCAGTAATTCACCTCTCTAACATAGGAATACTCCGGTTTATCGGGAGAGTCCCCTCTACCATAACCTAAGGTAGATCCATCTTTAAATATTATACTTCCAGCTTCCTGCAACCTTCCGTCAGGAAATATTAATTTCGAACCGACCACCCCTACTCTTTTATCCTTTTCGAATAATTCCAAAAGATATTTTAACCAGTCTTTCTTGACTAAGGTATCGTTATTTAAAAATAATAGATACCTCCCTTTTGCATGTTTAACTGCATTATTACAATTTTTCAAAAAGCCTCTCTTTTTACCATCTTTCACTACAACGATGTTCCTGAAATAGTTTTTTATGTTTAAAGTCTGGTCTGTTGACATGTCATCCGCAACAATAATTTCATAATTTATATTTAAAGTATGCTGAATGATTGATTTCACGCAAGAAAAAGTATATTCCCACTTATTACAAACCGGAATTATAATGGAAACCGTTATCTCCTTGTTTCTATTAGTCTGTATAGGATACAAATTTTTATCTTCATAAACCACCTCGTTAAAATAGTACCCTTTCTTTAATGTAGCTCCTTTTTCATCAATATCAATATAGGCAAGCAGCCCCGTTTCATTACCGGTTATCTGGCTGTCCCGGGACTGCCTGATTTCATATTTGGACCTAGGATAATCCCATATCCTTACATCCGCGAATTCCCCTGTAAAAAATCCATAGGAGTCAAGGGCCCCTAACACTCCTGAAGGATAAACTTTATCTTTATTACTTGTTTTCCCCTTTATTACGAAGTAGCCATTGATATACAGATATGGAGTTTTGTTATTATAAACTATTGCATAATGATTCCATGATGTATTATCAAAATTATATTCCAGTGAGGTAGGAAAATAGTTTTTTCCATATTCAAATACGTTTATTCCATTTGTACCAATAGATATCCCAAAGCCAGCATCTGTTCCATTTTCCCCACCATATCCTGGGCCGACCAACCAGTTCTGTGATTTCAACATTTCCACTTGGTTAATTGATTCATTTGCAAACATTATTTCAGTTTGAGGTCTAACCCAAAATTCATAGGTAAAATTATTTGAAATATCAGAAATTAATGGTTGTAAAGATATTTTCTGATCACCGGTGAATTTGAAACCATTTTTTTTCATCCTTCTCATTCCCTTGCTACTTTTTATTGCTAATTGCTGATTTTGTTTATTCCTGCTAGCTCTAAAGATTTATATAATTTATTGATATCCACAGTCAAATCATTATGATTATAATGTTCTTTTTGTGGCGGGACTATTGGACAAGTGAAATAATAATATTCCATGTCTAAATAATTGCATGTTTGCCAAAAGCCATTAAAAGCATGCCCAGTTGCATATACCATTTCAATTATTTTAGTACCCGGCTGAGAAAATGCAATACTTGATAGAGCCGCGCTCATGGGAGAAATAATTACTTTTGCAGAATGAAAAATACTGAACTGCATATCTAGTGGAAGCGACCCTAGATGCACTTTCCTAAAACCATATTTTTTTAGGATATCATAAACGATATCTTCATTTTGAATCTTTCTATAACTAGCATCTTCTCTACTTATATATATACGTTCATAGCCTGGTAGTATTCTAACTTTATACTTTGATAAAAATTCGCTCCTAATAAAATCCACTGTCCACTTGGCATTGTTAAATTTAGCGGAGGGTACAATCAGATTTTTGGCTTGCAGATGAAAATTTTTGGAAGGATGGTGAATGTGAATCTGTTTTTCTATTGGAATACCCAACAACTCAAGTGTTTTAGGGTGATGGGGATATGCATTCACAATGTATCTATCTATTTTTATCCCGCTTTTACGCAGCAAGTAGATTCTTGGTAAAATATCATAAAACCAATGATAGAAATTACCTTGTCCTGCCCACGCTATTACTGCAACCGTTTCATTTAAATATTTTATCGGTGGCAACTCTTTCTCTTGAAAAATAGGGCTAGCTTCCGGTTTATCATTTAAGGAATAAGATACATCCCACAATAATTTATTATCCGGGCTAATTATTGTGTATTCACCCCATACTCTTCCATTAGGAATGACGGAAACAAAGGCGGAAGGATGCTCACAAACTGTATTCCATAAAGGTTGATCCAGGCTTATCGGTTTTTTCAGATTAATTCTTTGTTCAGGAAAAATCTCCTGATAATACGCCTTTAACTTCTTTTCATCCTTTAAATTCTGTAATAACCAATCTTTTGTTTTCAAGACAGTTGATTCGGGTGGTGTCCATTTATTTTGCCTTTGCATTTCTTTCACCTCTGACTTATTTTTCAATCATTTTTTACCTTTTACGATTATGTTTGCAATATTATTAAAATGAATATCTATTTGTTGAGCTAATTGGCTTTTTCTTTTTTCATAGTGTTTATCCTCATCTTCTGTAGCAATAATTTGTTTAAAGAACATGTTTTCTACATCTTTCATTTTATGAATACATGCTTCCTGTTGGTGTATCAAGTCAAAAAAACCATCTATTTTACTTATATTGGCAATATTGAGAGCTAAATGTTTTACTCCATAAGAATACGCCGTTATGTTACCATGTAAGCTAGTACCTATAAAAAATCTTGAAGAAGCAATGACAGATGCAATATCTTTTGTATTCAACTTCTGGTTGATTAGAAAAACCCTCTCTGGAAATGAAGATTTAATTTTCTGTAATAACAAGAGGTCATTATGACAATGGCAAATAGATAATAAAACTACATTTAGTCTTGTTTTCTCTAATATATTCTTTATAGTATTTATAAGCTCCTCGTAATCATTCTCCCTATGAAAGATCCCAGGAGAAGCTTGTAGAGCAATATAGTCTTTAATAGCAGGAACTGCTCCAATTCTACCCAATTCCAAAAACCTCTTTTGCAGTGTATCTTTTCGATATAGTCTATTAAGGTTGATAATTGAGTCAGGGACAACATTAATGTTTTTTACCCCTGCATGGATTAACTTATTTTGGGCATTCATATCCCTTACACTTAAATAGACTAATTGATTGCAATAATCTTGAATATTTTTTCTATCTTCAGAACCATTAAAGGAAAAAGGAACTCCAACACAATTCCATATAACAGGTATTCTGTATCTTTGACCCATTTCTTTAGCTAACCATAATGACCTGAAATATTCTGTGTCATTGCGGATGATATCTCCTCCACCAACTACAATTGCATCATAATGAAAAAAATTTATCTTCTTTTCCAGATCACTCATTGGGAAAACCTCAACATTAGTTTCAAACGGCTTTGCTCCACCTATTGGTGAAAATAAAGTATGCTCTCGTAAAGCAATTCTTTTTGACATTTCATTGTAAAACATATTTGGAAATAGCAGATCACCATAATTTTCTACATCGAAAGTGCCAATTTGAGCTATGTTATATAATTTCATATTAATCTCCTTTTTTAATTGCTGTGAATAGAAAAAGCAGCATCATGAAATATCCTGGCCCTTGTACATTCTTAAAATGATCCTTGAATCAAGCAAGACAGGTTCATGAACTGGCATCTTGAGCTTAATCGCAATATCTTTTTTTATTCTATGCAATTGATTATTTATAAATATATAAAAATTAGAATCAAAACTGTATAATACCCCTTCAGGCAAGAATGAAATATTTGAGTTTAATTCAGTTATCGGATTCCCTTCAGGAAATCGGGAAATTACTTTATCATCAACTTCCACTATGTCTTGCCAATCAAATTTATAATCACCAAATGCATCCGGATTCAATATTGGATGTTTTTTATTGTTTTGTATAAGAAATATGGTTGGATTTTGCTTAGATTTTATAAGTCTATGAGACGGAAAAGGGAGAGAGTCGAAAATTCGGATGTTTAGTGGGGAATCTTCTAAATATTTGTATATAAAAGGATCTGGGATATTGACGATATCTTTTTCTTTATATTTCAATCTACTAAAAACTTCTTCACAAACCCTTCTCCTCCGTTGATTTTGAATTAAATAAATGGAAGTTGAAGGGCCTTTAACAAGTACTCCATCAGGTATATGCTTAGGTAAGTGCTCATATAGATTTTGAAATGAATAATAATCTTTATACGCAATATCCAGTATTATATTTATGGGATGAAATGAGTTGAATAATGTAAGACGTTTCCAAAATGCAGCGTCTCCATGATTCCAATGAACAAAATCATCATCCCAGTACTTACCAAATCTATTATATACTTTCTCAGCTATTTTTTTACTATGCATGATGGAGCAGTGATCCACTAAACCTTCGGCCTTTGTTAAAACTCCTTGAGTCTCTCTGATATATTCTTTTTGGATCTTCCTCTGCTCATCTACATAAATGACTTTTTGATTAGAGTAAACAATATCTATATCATCATTTGACTCTAATAGATTTATCATTATCTCTAAGCGTGATGGGAGGTATATATTGTCATCAGTCAAATAGGTAATATACTTTCCACTTGTTTTTGATAAAGCATCATTAATAAGTGTGGCATATCTTGTAGTTTTATATCTATCTTCATTTTTGATAAGACTATTGTGATACTTGATTCTCTTGTCACTTAAATAAAGTTTGATGATTTCAACTGTCTTTCTGTCAGAATTATCATCCATAATAAAAAGCTCCCAGTTTCTATACGTCTGGTTTAATACACTTTCTATAGAATTCTTAATATACTCTGGCTTGTTATAGCTTGTTAAAATAATGGATACTTTTGGGGTCATTTCTCTCCCTCCATATTTATCAGTTTCTTGATTTCTTGTTCTAAAGACTTATGACATACCAACAATCCATCATCTGTTAAAACAATTATTATGTCCTTGACACCAAGCACCAGCGTCGGACAAATCTCTGAAACTATCAGACAATTATTTGTACAAATGGTTTTCACGTTACCAATCTTAATATTTTGGTCACTGTCTTTATTATAGAAATGCTCCAATGATCTCCATGTGCCCAAATCATCCCAGGATAACTCTGTAGGGATTGTATAGATTTCATCAGCTTTCTCTAAAATTGCGTAATCTATTGATAGTTTAGGTAATGTAGAATATGCTTTTACTAAATCGGTACTATCTTTTAATGTATCCCAAATATTTTTTTGATATTTCTTCATAAAATACTCTATTGTGGAAGGCTTGCCTATAAATAGACCACTATTCCAATACACATTTTTATTTTCCAAGAGTTTCTTTGCCGTTTCTATTTCCGGTTTTTCAATAAATTCACTAATTTTTAATACATTGGAATCTATCGTGTTTTCTTTTGATGCTGAAATATAACCATAACCTGTATCGGGTTTTTCAGGTTTTATACCTAAGGTAACTATAGAATTCCCTATTTCCGCTACTTTTTCTGCCGATTTTAACGTATTGAAAAGTACCTCAGTATCCGAAATATAATGATCAGATGGAGTAAATACTAAAACTTCGTTTTCACCCTTCTCTATGAAATATAATGATGCAAGAGCTACACAAGGCGCAGTGTCCTTTCTTGCTGGTTCTATAATTATCTGATCGGGTGATAATTGGGGCAATTGCTGAGCTACTAAACCAAGATACTCTTTTGTAGTTATTACATAGATTTTTTCTGGGGGAAGCCAAGTACTGAACCGTTCATAAGTCTCTTGAATCATGGTTCTAGATGAATTCAAAGACATAAATTGTTTTGGTTTTTTTTTAACACTCCATGGCCAGAAGCGCGTTCCTTGACCTCCTGCCATTATAATTACTTTCACTTTATTCTATTCCTCCTATTCAATCTATTTATCTATTAATATGTTAAGGCAATCTATATTGATCTAGCTAAATATCTATTTTCTTAAGGATTGGAGTTTATTTTATTCACCCAATACTGATAGATATTGTATAATGATTGCTCCAGTGTAATTTGCGGAGACCAGTTCAATTCCGTAACGATTTTATCATTGTTTCCAATCATGATAGGAACCTCGATTCCCTTCATGAGTGATTCATTTTCCTTGATAGTTATCCTCTTTTTAGAAAAAGAGAGAAGTATTTCAAGAATTTTTTTAATTTCTACTCCCTGCCCGGAACAGATATTGTATGTTTGACCGGCACTCCCTTGAAGTGCAACCTTGTAATAGGCATCAACAACATCCCTGACATCTGTAAAGTCTCTTATTGCATCTAATTTCCCAATTTTCATTGTTTTTTTATTATGCTTGTAAATACTGTTAATCAATGCTATCTGATATGCAAAATCAGTTGTTACAAAACCTTGCTTCTGACCCGGTCCAATGTGATTAAAGGGTCTAGTATGAACTATATCTAGATTATCTGCGTTATAATACTGTTGGGCTAGCATACTTACTGCTGCTTTACTAGCACCGTAAGGATTAACTGGTTTCAGCGGTGCATTCTCCTGTATGGATGTATGATTTAAATATCCGTATTCCTCTGATGAACCAATAGTTATTACCCTAATATTCTGATCGACTTTTTTTACAGCTTCCAATAGATTTATTGTCGAAATGGTATTTGCTTCGAAAGTTTCTTTCTTTAAGTTCCAAGATTGTTTAACATTACTTATTCCTGCTAAATGAAAAATGCATGTTGGTTTTAATCTATTTAATAAACTAATGATATCTTGTTCACATGTTAGATCGAGGGAGAAATAATTCGGATTGCTTCTTTTAATGCGGGATGTTCCGAATACAATATGTCCCTTTTCAAGTAGGCACCTTTCAAGGTATGGACCTACAAATCCACAAATTCCTGTAATTAAAACAATCATGAACCTCCCTCTATTTTTCTTAATTCACTTTCAACCATCATTTCAACCAGTTGTTCGAATGAAACAGTAGTTTGCCATCCTAATTCCTGTTTTGCTTTTTTGCAATCACCTAAAAGCAAATTCACTTCTGCAGGTCTATATAGAGTAGGATCTATCACCACATAGTCTTCCCAATTTAACCCAACGTGTCTGAAAGCAACCGATAAAAATTCTTTAACTGAATGGGTTTCTCCTGTTGCAATAACATAGTCTTCTGGTTTGTCTTGTTGTAACATAAGCCACATTGCTTTTACATAATCACCAGCAAACCCCCAGTCACGTTTTGCGTCTAGATTCCCTAAAGGCAGATCTTTTTGAATGCCCAACTTTATTTTTGCTACAGCATTGGCTATTTTTCTTGTAACAAATTCATGACCTCTTCTGGGTGATTCATGATTAAATAGAATTCCAGAACAAGTATACATATTAAAACTTTCTCGATAATTTATCGTAATCCAATGGCCATATAACTTTGAAACTCCATATGGGCTCCTTGGATAAAATGGAGTTTTTTCAGTTTGTGGTATTTCTACCACTTTACCAAACATTTCACTACTTGATGCCTGATAGAAACGTGCGTCCGGTTTAACCAATCGGATTGCTTCTAGTAGATTTGTTACACCTAATGCTGTTACTTGACTTGTGTAGATGGGCTGGACCCATGATTCACCAACAAAGGATTGCGCAGCTAAATTATACACTTCGTCAGGTTTCGCAATTTTTATTGCTTCTATTAAAGAAGGCAAATCCATAAGATCGCCAGAAATAAATTTTATACGACTCATTATATGTTCAATATTTTCATTTTTTTGCACAGAACTTCTTCTTCTTAATGCGTATATTTCATAGCCTTCACTAAGTAAAAGTTCCGCGAGGTATGATCCATCCTGACCGGTAATACCTGTAATAAATGCTTTTTTCATATCACTCATCCCTTTGAATATTATCAAACTTTAGATTTAAACATGGTAAGCTAAATGTTAGTAGATAAATATAAACCGATAATTATTGAATCTCTAAAATACAAAAAAGATTTCAGCTTTTTTTATCTAAATTCAGTTTCCCAGGAAAATCCTATTCGTTTATCATTCCACTCTATCCTTTTTTCATCTGGATTACTCCTGTCATAAGATTCTGTCGTAAAGTAAATGATTGTAGCCGGCTTATCACCAAGCACTCTATATCCATGTGCTACTCCTTTTGGGATCAGCAGCATGATGGGATTGTTATCTCCCATATAGTAGACGTCTGTTTCTCCTGCAGTAGTGGAGTCCAGCCTTAAGTCATGAAGTACTACTTGAGCATTTCCTGATGGAAAAAACCAAAGGTCATCCTGTTTTTCATGGTAGTGAAATGCTTTAATAACTCCCGGATAACTCATGGACCATGATGCTTGCCCGAACCTGGATAACAATTCCGGTTCATCATCACGCACTAGTTCTGCAAAAAAACCACGATCATCACAATGTTTTGTAAGTTTTTTAATCTGCACTCCGTTAATCATATAGATTTCTCCTTCTGTATAAATTCTTTAAGGGCTTCATGCCAATGTCTTGGAAGTGGGTATTTTTCTTTTAAAAGCCTATTATGTCCCAGTACGGAATATGAAGGTCTCGGTGCCAAGGCGTTGTAAGCCTGCGAGGTTGTTGGAAGGACCAAGTCAGCATCATAACCCGCTTCTTTATAGATGGCTTTAGCAAATTCATACCACGAACAAGCGCCTGAGTTACTATAATGAAAGATTCCTCTTTTATCACTTTTGGATAGTACAGAAATAAATTCTGCCAAATCATTGGTATAGGTTGGAGAACCTATTTGATCATGGACTACCCTGATTTCTCTTTTTTGCTTTCCAAGTTCCAACATTGTTTTCACAAAGTTTCTCCCGTCATGTCCGTATAACCAAGATGTACGGATAACGGTTGAATTATCATATTGAAGAGTTATCATTTCACCCAAAAGCTTACTCCATCCATAAACAGACTGGGGATTAGTATTATCTTCTTCTGAGTAAGGTGTTGTTTTCTTGCCATCAAATACATAATCAGAACTAATATATATAAATCTGGCACCTGATTTTCTTGCTGTATTGAGGACATTTCCAGTTCCAATGCTATTAATTTCAAATGCCAGATTTTTATTTATTTCGCTATCATCAACTGAAGTGTACGCAGCTGAATGAATGATAATATCAGGTGATATATTGTTAATTGTTTGTTCGACCAATGCTTTATTAGTAATATCTAATTCATTTTTATTAAAACTGTAGACAGAATGCATTTGGCTTAATTTCCGTATTAAATCTTTCCCTAACTGTCCACCTGCCCCGGTAATTAAAATAATCATCTTATCGACTGCTCTCTGTACCAGTCAATGGTTCTCTTAATTCCTTCTTCAAAAGAAATATTTGGGCTCCACCCAAGGTTCTTTGAAATTTTAGCAGAATTCATAGAATATCTTCGGTCGTGACCGATCCTGTCGTCTACATATTTAATAAGATGCTCCCCTTTTCCAAGAAGATGAAGGATGGTCTTTATTACATCCAAATTTGTTTTTTCTTCAAGTCC
Organism: Sutcliffiella tianshenii; assembly: GCF_016908565.1. GTDB lineage: Bacteria > Bacillota > Bacilli > Bacillales > Bacillaceae_I > Sutcliffiella_A > Sutcliffiella_A tianshenii. The sequence goes on along the minus strand of NZ_JAFBED010000013.1, from coordinate 50,350 downwards.
TCCTATGTTGTAAACCTCGCCGGGCACTCCTTCTTCCAAGACTTTGTGAACAGCTCTACAATGATCTTCTACGTAGATCCAATCACGGACATTCAAACCATCTCCATATAATGGTATTTCATTGTCATTAAGGGCATTGGAAATTATTTTTGGGATGAATTTTTCTTTATCTTGTGCGGGTCCGTAATTATTACTGCATCTCGTTATCATCAAAGGAAGCTGGTGTGTCTGAAAATATGCCCGTACAAGAAGATCTGCACTGGCTTTACTTGCAGAGTAGGGATTATTTGGTGCTAGTGGGGTGCGTTCTGTAAAGGATGGGGCGTTTGGTTCTAGTGACCCATAAACTTCATCTGTAGAAATTTGTATCATTTTTTTGGCTTTTCCTGAGAGTAAAGCCTGTAAAAGATTAAAAGTACCGTAAATATTTGTATGGATAAAAGGTTCAGCATCACCAATGCTCCTATCCACGTGAGATTCGGCCGCAAAGTTGATAATGGCTTCATATTCCTGATCAAACACTTTTGATAATTCCAACTTACTACTAATATCTCCTTGAATAAAACGATAGTTTTTGTGTTGCTTAAATTGCACCATATTCTCAAGTTTTCCAGCATAAGTGAGGGAGTCTACATTCGTTATTAAATAGCTAGTGTTATGAAGGAGATATTCAATAAAATTTGATCCGATAAATCCTGCACCACCTGTAATCAGAAGGTGTTTTTTGTTATTCATTCATCTTCACCTGACTTTTCAAAAAAATAATTAGATGCCTGATTTAATGACTCATGTGTGCCTGCATCTATCCACCAACCAGAAATTATATCGTATTCCAATAAATTTTTTTTAATATATAAATTGTTGACATCTGTAATCTCGAGTTCATTTCGTTTGGAAGGGTGAATCGCATCTATTAGAGAAAACACATTTGAATCATACAAATACATGCCTGTCACACAATATGTTGACGGTGGATGAACAGGCTTTTCAATAATGGATAATATTTTTTTGTTATTCTCGTCCAATTCCGGAACCCCATAGCGCGTAGGATCCTTCACTTCTTTAAGTAGTACTCTTGCTCCTTGCTGTTGTTCCATAAACGCATTAACATAAGGAGCAATGGAATCGAAATAGATATTGTCCCCCAATATCAGAACAAATTTTTCCTTACCGATAAAATTACTTGCACTTTTAAGAGCATCCGCAATACCTCCCCCCTCATTCCTTTGCACTTTATACTGAAGGGATACCTGCAGTTCTTCTCCATCACCCAATAATTCTATAAAAGAAGCAAGATGGCTTTTATTTGTCACAATTAAAATATCTCTAATTCCTGCATCTCTTAAGGTAATGATCGGCCAATATATCATGGGATAATGTCCCACTGGCAAAAGATGTTTGTTTAGAAACAATGTGAAGGGTTTTAAACGTGAACCCGTCCCCCCCGCAAGAATTACGCCTTTCATTTACTTCAACTCCTTCAAAAATATTTAAATCATTATTTATAAATAATAAACTAATTGAAATGAACACTAATATAATATGTAGGGATTAAAATTACGTATAGTCAATTAACTGATTAATTAAATTAAAAGTTATAGCTTTCCAATTTTAGATTTCTTCAAAACAAAAACGCCACACAAATGTGACGTTCTAAGAACTATTCCAGAGAAATTTTCACATATTGCTCTTGAAGTAGATTCAGTGAAAATCTTGCTATTCCATGAATGGCGATCTTGCTCTTGTTAACAGGCTTATCCAATTCCTCATGCCATACAAAATTTACTTCGCTTAGGTCAAAGTGAACAGGTTTTGCATATTCCGCACAGTACTCATAATGTAAGGATGGCTCATCGCAGTCTGAAGCTCTGAACATGTATTCTTTCTTTTCAGATTTTGAAATTTCAGGTTTCACCAGCCAATCCACCTCCAACGTATGAGACCAAGGCACTTGTACTTTTACAGAATGCAATGTTTGTTTTTCACATGTATAATCCAATATAAGTACAAGGGTACCTTTAATAAATGCGATGTTGGACGGAAGCGGAACACGCGCTTCGATAGAATGCACGGACCATTCACTTTTAATGATAGTTGATATGGGTGCAGGCAATGGATAGGAGTCGAAAATTTCATATTCCAAATCTGTTTCTGAAAGAATGACTGGAAGCCTGATTAGTGAATAATCTTTAGGTTTGACTGGGTTGACAGGTTTCAATGATTCCTTGGGCTCATTGCCAACCTGTTTTCCTACGTCACCTTCACCAAGTTCTTTACAGAAAGCTACTTCCAGCTCCTGTTCAAGGAGAAATTCCTCAATCCATAATTGGTAATCCCTTAATTTTCTCACTTTTTTGCCAATTTCTGTTTGAGGCTCAGAAGAACTGCATTCCCCTGAATTTTCAAGAAATATATTCTCTTCTTCCGAAAATGGGTTATCCTCAGGCTGCTTTTTTGACTCCAGATGTTCTAGTTGAACCTCTGTCCCCTGCTCAAATCCCTCTGTTTCCTCCAGTTGAACTTCTTCCCTACCCTTGCTGGACATTTCTGAAACAAGATGATTAGCTTCCTCTTTTTCACCTTCTAATATCTGTTCTTCAGGGAATGCTTTTTGATCTTCCATAATATCGTTTTCAATGATTGACTCATCAGAAGATAACGATGTTTGAGATACAGTATCTTCATCTTGTAAATATGGAGGAATTTCTCCCCCAATACACAATCCACCATCTACAATAATTTGTGGCTTTTTGGAGCTTGTTTTTTTCTTTATTTGCTTACTAACTATAATTGGAGGGGGAAGAATTAATGGCCCTGCAGCAACTTTTGTGGTAGATTTCCTCTTCGAACCAGTACTAATATTTTTTCTGGATTCTTCAGCTTTTGAATCCATCTTGGTTTGCTCCTCTCGGACTCCATTCAAGGCATTTTTACTTAAAGAAGTAAATGGATGTAGGTACTGAGAAGCTTCAACATTATTTCTCGAAAAATTAATCATAATTAGTGAAAGTAACTGCTTCTTAAAGCAGCCTTTCCTTTCCCCCCTCCTTTGATATATCTTCAGTTCAGATTGATATGAAGGAATTCACAAAGGAATGCGAATTCCTTCTATTGATTTTGTATAGATTACTTATTCGTAATCACAATCACAAGTCCAATCGCAATCATCATAGCATTCATCGTTAGTTGTAGAAGTTACACGGATCTGCTGGTTTTGAAGAACCTTAACCGTAATATCTAGAACCATTTTTTCTTCTATTCTGGTAAAGTAACCTTCCTCTACGGGAGAGGCAGTTGGAAGTGGTAATCTGTTCACTGCTTCATCCCATTCAATAATCTTACTAGAAATCAATTCACAGAAAGGTAGTTCATTGTAATGCTGAGTGCTTTCCTGGTGAAACTGGGAAAGATCACTCGATTGGTATTCATCCTTTTCGGGGTAGCCCTGGGACAATGGTTTGGAAACAAAGAAATCAAATTCCTGACGTGTATTTATTACAGGCATTACAGGCTTTGTTAAGTACTTCTTAATTTCTGTCACACATTCAAACGGGATATCTGTTGTATAGGAATGCAAGTCAGATGCAATAGAAGCGGAAGTGCTTTGTTCAATTTCCTTGCAAGGGCTGGCATATTGAATGTTTTTGCGCACAAATCCTTTGATAAACAATTTGTTTGTTGGTAGTAATAGTCTGCATTGTGTCAATTTGACCCTCTTTTTTATGTCCTTGATTTCAAGGACCGGTTCTGGAAAATCAATGAAGGCATCCATATTTATTTGAAGGGTGAGTTCGGCAAGAACCACTGGTACCTTCGTGAAGATTTTTCCAATATTAACTTTAGGGTGACACTCCTTGCTTTCACACTGATGTTGTGAAGATTTGCAATGCGGTAGGACTTTATTATGTTTATATGAATCTGTCAATTCATACTCCTCCTTAGAGTTAAGATAATTCATCCTATGCCGGGCAAATGACCATGACTGGGCAATAGCCCAGATTCCTTAAAATTAATTTGGACTCATGTCCCTATTATGGTTCCGGAATTTCATTCTTCTTCCTATAAATTGATTGAAGTGCCCAGAAATTTATCATGTACTTGCACCTTACAATAACCACAGAGCATAGAATTCAGAAGGAGGAGGATATGATGAATACACATAATTTTCTTGCCGTTGACTTAGGAAACAGCTGGTATAAGGTTATGACATCTGAAAACGAAGAAATAAAAGAGTACCAAATGCCGAATGCCATCGCTGAGTTTGATGAAGGCTTTTATGAGAAGCATTATGATGAAGAGGATGTTCCTCTTGAAGAAAACCTTATTGTAGAGGTGAAAAGCCAGGCGATTTCCAACAAAAGAGATACCTTTTATATTGGTAAATCAGCCACAAGACAGAAAAATGTCAGTTTAACATCTTACAATAATCAAAAAGCTGAGGAAGATCGTACTTTCATTTTACTTTTCGGGTTTGCAGCATATCATGCAATCTTATGTAACCCGGAAGAAACAGAAATTCACTACACGATCGATCAGCTTGCTGTCTCGTTGCCGACAACTCAATATAAAGAGATGAAAGAGTTGATGAAACAAAAGCTTTTAGGGTCACATACAATTATTTTTCACAAAGTTCCCGGTCTTCAAGAACCAAAAGAAATATTCGTTAAAATCGAAGTAATGGATGTTATTGTCGGTTCTGAGGGGGCATGTGCGTATCTGGGATTGACCAGAGATGTGGAGACCCTTTCAATAAAAGATGAATCTCTTGTGAAAGATTCTCAAAAAGGGATACTGATTGGTGACCTTGGAGGGGACTCTGTAGACTTTGTCGGAATAAAAAATAATAAGCCTGTTGCATCAGTTGAGGGAGAACCGTTTGGGATAAACCAGTTTCTTGATAACATCATAAGGAAAATAAGTAAACATGAACTTTACAAATTTGATTCGCGTTCAGAACTGGAGGAAAAGTTACTGGCAGGAGTATCTGAGTGGTACGTTGAACCTTTTGCTGGTGTCCAAAAGGATATCAGTAAATATGTTACACCTCAACTGAAGGCAATGGCCATCAAATATTTGGAGCTTTTTGATCAAGTTCGTAGCAGCTCGAATGAAGTGAAAGGTGCTGTAAAGTATATCGCTGTAGGTGGGGCCGCCAAGCTTGCGCAACGTCAAATCCAGGAGGCTGCAATCAGATGGAAACAGAAAGGCCGCCCAATTGAATTAGTGTTCCCAGAGAATTTGGAGAAGCTGAATGTGCAAGGATTATTAGTTCTTGCAAAGATGAACCAATTAAAAAAAGCCCACACTAAGGCAAGTAAAGTTTCGATTAGAGGGTGAGTGTTGTGACAAAAACATACACCGATTATGTCAACAGAATAGCACTATCGATTCCCGATCAATTCATTGACGTAAAAACTGGTAACCCATTGGAAGTCTCAGGCAAAATCCATGAGCAGCTGGACTATCATGCAAATAACAGTACACTAGCTGACTTACTCCTTTCTGCACTTTACGAGTATTTTAACCCCAGATCCACGACCTTGAAAAAAGGGGCAAACCAAGAGATACTTCAAGAGCTATCAGCGATAAAAAGGATGATAATATCCAGTTATTCCCCTGCATCGTTGAAATCAGTTCCAAACATTGATCAAGAGTCCTCAAATAATGGAACGATTAACATGAAAGAAGTAGATGATATTCTGGATGCATTTGGAGGTTAAAATTAAATGACATCTAAAAAACCCTTATCCATAGAGATGAGGGTTTTTTAGTCGGTTTAACCAAATAAAATTTTATATATAAATAAAGTAAACTCCAAAAACAATTGCAATGGTAATAACAAAAATTGCAAGCGTAACAACAGTTGTTTTAGTGGTGCGGAAGCTTTGATCATTTATGGTTTTCGTCTTCTTGAAGTAGGTAACTGTCGCCATGATGATGGTTACAATCCCTAAACCAACAGAGGAAAGCCCGATGATACTCGCCAAAAGATCACTGAATGGGGAAAGGCTCGTTTTCATCGTAAAGTGCAAATTGGTGACCAGAAAACCCACTCCTATAATGGCAATCGCTGTTCGCAGCCAAGCTAAAAATGTCCGTTCGTTTGCCAGATGCTGTTGTATATATCGGGAATCTATCGTCTGTTTATTTTGTTCTGTTCCTTCCGTTTTTTCTTGCTTCATGTTAACCACATTCTTTCATAAGTAATTAATTTTCAAGGTATCCTTATGATGAAGTTCTCTCCACAATATCAAGCCATTGTTTGTCTTATTTGTTTTTTACATGGACAGTTAGTAAAGGTATATCCCAAGACATTTATCCCTTTAGTTTTTAGGAAACGAATACTGATATTCTTCTCCAAAGAATCGGAAGCTACTACTATAATTTTTGAATCGGCCAACTCATGATAATTCCTTTTTAAATATGCAACAGGAATGTTGATGGAATTTTTCACAGGACTTTTATAGGACTGGTTATAGTCTCTGACATCCAGGATTTTCACATCTTTATCCTGAAATACACTTGCTATACAAGGAACCCCTTGAACAGGGACGTATCTTAAATATATGAAAAAAGCTATAATACTAATAATAATCATTAAGAACCATATCATCCATTTTCACCCTCCATATAAAGGTAATTCATTTACTACACTAATTGATTATATACCCTGAGGGGTATATAATCAATTGTTATGCAATCAACAATTTTTTTCTGATTTTAATAAAACATTAACAAATAGTTATCATAATTGTGGAGAAAAGGAGTGGTACTCATGAATGATATTGGTTTATTTTTTGCATTATCCGCAGGTGTACTTTCATTTTTCTCCCCGTGTGTTTTTCCTCTATTGCCCGCTTACATAACACACTTAACAGGCGGGAAAATAGAAGATGCGAAGCTACATGTCGACCGAACGAAACTATATATGCGTTCCATCGGTTTCATTTTCGGATTCAGTGCTATTTTTATTGCACTTGGAGCATCGGCAAGTTTCATTGGCAGTTGGTTGATGAATTACAGAATCGCCCTCATGCAGGTTGCCGGGGTGCTAATTGTCATCTTTGGATTACAGATGGCGGGGCTGCTAAAGCTGAAATTCCTTATGAAGGAAAAAAAGTTTCAATCGGTCCACGAATCTAAAAACATTGCAGGTTCAGTTCTATTAGGGATGGCTTTTGCGAGCGGATGGTCTCCTTGTGTCGGACTGGCACTCTCTTCCATCCTATTATTGGCAAGTTCCTCAGAAACTTTAATGGAGGGTATTTTCTTGTTAAGCGCCTATTCATTGGGTATGGCGGTCCCTTTTTTTATCATTTCCATCCTTATTTCTCAATCATTGAAGACGATGAGAAAGATAAACAAATATCTTTCAAAGTTAGCTTTCATTAATGGAATGGTCATGATATTGCTTGGCTTTCTTGTATTAACCGGCCAAATGCAAAAAATAAGCGCATGGCTTTCTTTCTATAGTTTATTTTCTCTTTAGTAAAGGATGAACAATCTTGAATACAAAAAAACTTATCGGTAAGACAGTCTTAATAGTAGAAGATGATCCGAAAATCCGCAATCTGTTGAAAATTTATCTGCTTAATGAGGGATATGAGGTAATGGAAGCGGTAGATGGGCTCGATGCAAAAAATAAAATCGAGGACTTTGATCCTTGTATCCTGATTCTAGATCTCATGCTGCCCAAAATAAGCGGGGAAGAAATATGCAAATGGGTTAGGGAGGATCTAAACAGTATGATGCCTATCATTATGTTGACAGCTAAAGCTACCGAAAATAATCGCATACAAGGCTTTAAATTAGGGGCAGATGATTATGTTGTCAAACCATTCAGTCCAGGTGAATTAATGGGAAGAATTGAAGCGGTATTAAGAAGGACAGCCAGTCGTTGCGGAAAGATAAGTTTTTCAGGTTTTACGCTGAAACCCGCTAAAGGAGAGGCATGGATAGACGGTACAAAATTGGAACTTACTCATTTCGAATTCAAACTGATCCATACCTTCATGCAACACCCAGACCAGGTACTATCAAGGGAGCAAATCCTGAATCTCATATATGATAATCATGAAAAAGCAGTATCGGATAGAACGATAGATGTTCATATAAAGCACCTAAGAGAAAAAATCAAAGCACATTCATCTAAAGAATATATTCAGACCGTAAGAGGAATGGGGTATAAATTTGTTGGGCTTTAAAGGGATGACGAATTTATTGACTAAACTGATATTCCTAAACAGCATGATCTTATTACTAGTCATTATCATCGCAGGCTCATCTGTTAAAGATTATGCCTGTTTTTTGGTGAATTCCGAACAAATTGTAGGTCAGGAGCTTGTTGAGACTTTAAACTCCTTTCTTTGGAAAGTCGGTATCCTCACTTTCCTGTTTATCGGTTTATTCCACTACTTCACTGTAAAAAAAATGATCAATCCCATTAAGCTTCTTTCACACGCAGCAAAAAATATACAACAAGGGAAAGCTCCTGAAAAAGTCATTGCTTCCACATCAGGTGAACTGGCTGAACTGATTGGAAATTTCAACAGCATGTCCGAGTCGCTCGTTGTCATGCAAAATCAACGGGAAGAAATGCTTCGTGATATCGCCCACGAGCTGCGAACCCCCCTCACAAATATAAACGGCTATTTAGAAGCATTGGAAAATGGTGTCATTGAAGGAAATACGGAGATATTCACTTCTCTATTGGAGGAATCAAAGCGAATCACCAGGATTGTAGAGTTGATATCGGAATTGAACTCCTGGCATAATGGCATATTTTTTCAGGAAAAATGTTTGGAAAAACTGGATGTGAAAAAGCTCCTCACTGAAGCAATAAATCCTTTTCAGCTAAAATTGCAGAAAAGATTTACAGATCTTCAGATCAATTTAGAAGATACCTCTGTTTTAGTGTATAAGGACGGCCTCATGCAGGCGTTCACGAACATTCTTCAAAATATAATTGACTATAACACAGGAGAAGCCCTTAAAATCGAGGGAACTATAAATCAAGATTGTTATTTGATCTACTTCATCCATAAAGGGCAATATATTGAACCTGATAAGAAGGATCAGATCTTCGAAAGATTCTATCGGATGGAGAGTTCACGGACAACAAAATCCCATGGTGCGGGCCTTGGCCTGGCGATCACCAAGAGTATCATTCTTGCCCATAAAGGGATGGTCGGTATAGATACGGATGGAATACACCATACTTTTTGGATCAGACTTCCCATTCAGAATAAAGGATGAGTTTTTTAATCATTCCTTAACATTATGTGTTCATACTCATAGTGAAAGGAGTGAGGTATATGAAATTCATCATTGAACAGGATCGGATCCTCAGTGATTCGGGTTTCCGTACACTATCAATTTCACCCAATGAGGAAAATGGCTATCGGCCATATGAGCTTTTTATATCTTCACTTATTGGGTGCAGCGGCACTTTGCTAAGAAACATTTTGACGAAGAAAAGATTTGCTTATGAAAGGATTGGAATGGAGGCAGCTGCAACGAGAAATGCTGCTCACGCTAATCGTATAGAAAGCATATCCATTACCGCTTACATAAGTGCAGATAAAGGGTTGACAGAGATCCAAACTGAAAAGATTGTGAACCTGGTCATTCAAAATTGCGGAATGATTCAATCTGTAATTCCTGCCATTGACGTTAAATTATCAATTAAATACTCCTTGCCTTCAGGTGGGTCTGATTGACTTATTACACCATAGGGAATGTAACATTTCCTGCTATATGGCTCGCTACCGTGCTTGCAATGATTGGCACAGCACTATTAAACAGGATATTTTCAAGGCGATCCACCGATGACTGGTATTGGAATGCATTTTTGATCTATCTGTCAGTTTGGAAACTCAGCTATATCATCTTTCAATATAATATGTTCTATCATACGCCTTTTTCCATCCTCTATTTTAATGGTGGAGTAAAAGGCCATGTGCTTGCGTTGGCTTCCGTAACTTTATATCTAATGAAAGTATTTAAGAAGGATACAACCTCAATTGGGACCGACTCTGTTCGTCTGTTTCTTCTATTTTTCTTCACTTACCATCTATTGATCAGCTATATGGAAAGCGAATTATCAGAGATGAATACTTATATCATCATGTTATCCGTATTTTTATCTATAGTAGCTATCATGAGGAAAAAGATAGTGCCAGAAACTCAAATCTTGATATTCTTTATTTTTTTGGAATTATTGCTAAGAAGCATATTCCAATCAATATTTTCTATGGAAACCATGACCTTTCTATGGATAGGTTTAACAGTGTTCATACTTCAACAACTAACAAGGAGGAATAAAGGATTTGAATAAAAATCTACTCTCAATTGCCATTATCATATTGGCGGTCTCCATTGTCTTCGTGAACCTATGGAAGCCTTCTGCTACTGAAGAAGCGAAGAAAAACAATTCTGACGAGGAAATTACAAACATGGAGGATATTCCAGGAGCTGACCTATCAGAAGTACAAGAAGGAAATCCTGCACCGGACTTTGAATTGACTACCCTCGAAGGAGAAAAAATGAAGCTTTCCGATTATAAAGGTAAAAAAATCATCCTGAACTTTTGGGCAACATGGTGTCCACCATGTAAAGCGGAAATGCCTCATATGCAAGAATTCTATGAAAAAAACAGCGATGAGATCGAGATTTTAGCTGTAAACCTGACAAACGTGGATAAAGGACAAGATGCCATCAAGGGCTTTGTGGAGGAGTATGGGCTCACATTTGAGATCCCGCTGGATGAGGAAGGTATGATTGGCATGCAGTATCAAGCCTTTACCATTCCAACCAGCTATGTCATCGACTCAAATGGTATTATCCAGAAAAAAGTTGTAGGTCCCATGGATGAAGAAATGATGAAGGATCTAACGGAGAATATTCATTAAACAAAAAAGACGTGTTTCCACGTCTTTTTTTGTTTAAGATAATCCTCAACTAACAGCACACCGATTAGGACCGGTTTCCATCTCTCGTTGCTTTTCCTCTTCCGGCGACAATTTGCCCATGTTTGTTTCCCGGATCTGCTCATAGGAATTAGGTTGCGGTGGCAGGTTTTCCGTCACTTTCTTCCTGAACTCTCCTTCATCCTTGATATTGAGTCCCTGATTCTTATCATATAAAACACCAAGCTTTGCTGAAATACTTCCGTCATCGTTCATTTCTTTAATACTCATATAATGGGCCGGTAAGACAAGCAATTCATCAGTCAGTTCCTTGTACCGTTTGTAAAGGGTATCCCTTAAATCACCTACCCAGTCTTCTGCCTTCCCCGCCAGGTCTGGTCGCCCGACTGAATCGATAAATAAGATATCCCCAGTAAGTAAATACTTGTCATCTACAATAAATGAAGTACTTCCAATAGTATGACCAGGGGAATAAAACGCACGGATTTTAATGCCTCCAATTTCATACTCGTCTCCATCATTTATCTGTTCAAATTCAAATGTGACTTCTTCTGCATCTTTAGGTGGTAAAAAATATGTAGCACCGTATTTTTGGGCTATTTTCCTGCCTCCAGATATATGGTCAGCATGTAAGTGGGTGTCCAGAACATGTGTGACGGCAAGTTTTCTATCACTTATAAACGCTTCATAAGGAGCTAACATTCGATTAGTATCAATAATTGCAGCTTCTCCGTTAGATTCAATAAGGTAGGATAAGCAACCTTTTCCTATCCGGACAAACTGAAACATACTCCCCCCGCTTGTCAGCTCACCAATTTTAATCGGTTCCAGATGTTCACTCCATGCATTCATCCCACCTTCCACTGAAAATACCTTGGAATACCCTGCATCTACAATCATTTGAGCTACCTTTTGGGAAGAACCACCTTTTGCACAGATTACATAGATGTCTTCATTATCAGGCAACTTTTCGAGGTATCCCCCTATTCCACTCTCTTTCACCTCTGCATATGGGACATTTAGGATCTCCACATTCTTTCCTTCTACTTTCCAATCATCAAAATCATCCGTTTTTCTGGCATCCACAATGAATAAGTGCTTATGTTCAAAAATTTTCCTTACTAAATCTTTTACAGTTATGTTGTTAAACTTTTTTGTTTCCAAATTAAGCTCCTCCTAATTGAAAAGTCTTGTCCTCGTATACTTTACCCATTTGATTACTTTTTAAAAACGGTGCATGCAAGCTGTTGAGGAGGAAATATTAACAGTATGCATTCATTAAAAGGGAGGAGTAACATGAATCTACAATCAGGAACCTATTATTGGCCCACCACCTTACCGGAAGCTCCGGCATATCCCGCGCTTAAGGAGGATCTTGAGTGCGATGTACTGATTATTGGCGGAGGAGGATCTGCTGCTCAATGTGCCTATTACCTGGCTGATAAAGGGGTGGAAGTTGCCGTCATTGAAAAAGGAAGGATCGGGTCCGGCAGTACAAGCGCAAACACAGCACTCATTCAATATTCCGGGGAAAAGATGTTCACCGATCTCATACATACCTTTGGTGAGGAGTATATTACAAGGCATCTGCAATTATTGAAAGATGCGATAGATGAAATAGAAGAGGCTTCCCGAAAAGTCGAAATGGATACTGAATTTACAAGAAGGGATACACTGTACCTTGCTAGCTGCAAAGAGGATGTAGAACGGCTGGAAAAAGAGTTTGAATTCCTTAAACAGCGTGGGTTTCAGCTGGATTTGCTCACGGAAGCGGAAGTAGAAAAAAAGTATCCCTTCAGCAGGGAGGTAGCGATTTATTCATATGGAGATGGTGAGCTCAACCCTTTCAAATTTACTCATGCACTTTTTGACTATGCTGCTAAGAAAAAGGTGCGTATATATGAAAAGACGGAAATGAATGGGCACCATTATGATAATCGGGAAAAACGCATGATCATCACGACAAAAAACGGAAATACCATTAAAGCATCCAAAGTGATCTTTGCAACAGGGTACGAGGGAACAGAGCAAAAAAAAGAAAAGAAAGTATCCTTTGTAAGTACCTATACCGTCACTACAAATATAGTGAAAGACTTCTCGGATTGGTATAATCAAACATTGATTTGGGAGACGGCCAGACCGTACCTATACATGCGCACCACAGCCGACAATAGGATCATCATCGGAGGACTCGATGAAAATACTTCTTCTGCCGAAGAGCGTGACAGTAAGCTTATGCATAAAAAAGACAAACTGATCGAAGAGTTAAAAAATATGTTCCCTCACTTAGATGTAAAACCAGAATATTACTTAGCGGGGTTCTATGGCGGTACAATAGATGGCCTTCCCATCATAGGAAAATACGATGAATATCCTGACAGCTATTTTGTATTTGGATTTGGGGACAATGGAACAGTATATAGCCAACTTCTCTCCAAAATAATCGCTACAGAAATCCTTGAAGGCGGTAGCCCTGATATAGAGTTATATTTGCAGGACCGACCACTTTTAAGAGGAAAATAAATATTGAAAAATGCCCGGATTCCATTAGAAATGAATCCGGGCATTTTATAGGATGATCTGAGAGGGATTCGAACCCCCGACCCCTACCCTGTCAAGGTAGTATTCTCCCGCTGAACTATCAGATCGCAATTTATAAGGTGTAATATTAATTATAGTTAGGACGGGTTTCTTTGTAAAGGATTTTTTAATTTTTCTTTAAAAAATAATAGCCGCCCTTCAATCGAGTGCGGCTGACACCATTAAATAATGATTTTCTCCTTTCTTCTTAACCCTTAATAAAAAAGAATATACGTTCGCATATTTCCTTGCATACAAAACGTATGTTCGCATATAATAATTATTGAAAGGAGGTCAGAATGAGATGCAAAGATTATTATCACTATATGCTAAACAACAGACATCGATTGAAATGATCTACCTGGCAAAAAGCGGCCAGATTACCCAAAGGAAAGTATCCTTGTTGCAACTAAATGGACAATCGGTCTTCGCTTATTGTCACTTACGAAATAGGAAGCGTACATTCATTTTGGAAAACATATTATCTTTTGTTCCATTAAAAGACAATAGAAACACCCTCTCATCATAGTTTCCACTTTTGTCCTCTTGTTTTAGTTTTGTCCAATGTGGTATTCTATACAGTAATATATTTTTCACAAAACCTAACAGGGGAGGAGATATTAATGAGAGAAGTTACACTAACCGATCTATTTTTACACCCGATCACACAGAAATTCATGCAACGGTCCGGGGTTGCGCATGCACTCGAAGTGACCAACCATGCTTTTCATCTGGCTTTCAAATATAATGTCAGTGTCGATATGGCCACAAAGGCTGCCCTTTTACATGATATTGGGCATTACGAATGGTATCGCCAGGGCAAATGGGACTATGAGTTGTATCGTGAAAATGACATCCATGCAATTAAAGGTGCTGAGCGTGCCCATAAGCTGTTAATCAGACTAGGAGAGAACCCACGAATCGCTAAACAAATTTCCGTTGCCATCCTGCTTCATACCGACTCCTATCTTCCTGAATCCGATATCAAGCGCAGCCCACTTCAAAAGGTTGTCAAGCTTGCCGATGAGATGGACGAAGAACAAGGTGGAAATCACCACTACAAAGAAATCGATAAGTTAACCGCCCTAAAAAAGATCCAAAAGCTCGATCAACTTGTTGACCAATACCTTCCTAAACAGCAACTACACTTAAATACCCATGAAAAAACAATCTGATAATAAAAGAGGTAGCAATGCTGCCACCTCAATAAACCTTTATGAAAACCCTTACTTTAGAGTTGTATAAAAGATAGTCGAAGCCGCTTATTTTTAAGAATCCGGCTCCTTCATACAGTCCCTCTCGACGGTTCAACCTTATTCACTGACTTTTTTTAGGTCCTCCATGATTTCCTCTAACGGTACATCCATTCCGCTGTATTGTTCCCGGACGTACCCTTCTTTGTCTACAAGGAAAATTCCTGTACTGTGATTATACTGGTCCGAGGACTCGTCCTTTGCTGCCGGCACCATAAAAGAGACATTTGCAAATCTCTCGATATCCTCCTGCGAGTATCCTGTCACAAAGTCCCAGCTGCTGTAATCTGCTTCCACCTGATCTCCATAATCCTTTAAAGCACCCGGGGTATCTTCATCTGGATCGATACTAAAGGAAACGATGGATATATCAAGCCCTTCTTCTTTCATTTCGCGCTGCACCTTTGCCATATTGGCAGTCATTGGAGGGCATACTGTATCACAATTAGTGAAGATGAAATTGGCCAGCCAAAATTCCCCTTTTTTATCTGATGTGGAGAACGCCTCTTCGTCCTGATTGGTACCTGATAGCTCGCTTACCTCAAGCTTCATGGAAAACTCTTCATCTAAATTGATTTCCTTATCTGCACCACATGCGGAAAGAATGATCATTGCACAAATAGCCAAAAATTTTTTCATAAAAATGAACCCCCTATTTAACTAAAGAAAAAGTGTCGTGACTATTATAGCCCGACACCCCTCTATTTGCTAGTTTATGAATTGTGTATCTATCAAATCTTTGAAATCTGGTTTTTCCTTGAGGAATTTCAGGTCAAAGGATGAGTTTGCGAATTCCTGGATAACTTTTGCATCCACTTCATTTGTAAAGCGGATTCTTTCCCAAGCTGAATCGACAACCTCTTTGGAAAGCTCCTGATTGGTCGATTCCTTGATGGATTTGATTGCTATCTCCTTGGACTCTTCCGGATTCCCCTCAATGAAAGCAACAGATTCCTGATGTGCCGCAACCAGTTTCTCCACTAGGTCCTTCTTTTCGTCGATCAGTTTGCCTGTTGTTACAAATACCGTATTCGGAAGAGTAGTACCATAGGAAATCTCATTGCTGTCCACCAGGATCTTTGCTCCATACTCAATGGACAGTACAGATGCCCACGGTTCAGGAACAGCTGCAGCGTCGACCTTCTTCGATTCGAACATGCCTGCATATTGAGCAGGATTACCTGTTACATGCTTTAACGTGCCACCGATGCGTGCAGATGTTAGTCCAAAGTCCTTCAGGAATGTTTCCATTTGTACATCATGCGTGCATCCTATTCCAGGTGTAATGAAAGTGGCCCCGTCTAGCTCTTCAACAGAAGAGATCCCACTTTCTTTGCTCGCAATGATGACGGTACCCCCAGAAGATGCGCCAGCAACAATCTTCACATCCGCTCCGCTTGAATAGTTATTCATGACAGGTGCAGGACCCACAAGTCCACCATCGATATCCCCAGTCTTTAATGCTGTCATGAATGCCCCACCGTCAGGGAAAGTTTTATATTCCACTGTATATTCCTCGCCGAGGGCTTTTTCATATAATGCTTTTTCTCTTGCAACCATTGCCGGAACATGATCGATATTAGGGAAATATCCTATTACCACTTTTTCCTTTCCATCTCCAGAACCACTGCTTGATGAACCACAGCCGCTTAGAACCCCCATCAAAAGCAAAAATAGTGCACTGACTGCCAACCAACTTTTTTTCATCTTCATTCCTCCCAATATTTTCTCTATTTATGAATCCAAGCCCCAGCGGCGAATGACATTTTTCTCAAAGCGCTGGAAGATGACTAAATCAACAACTGAACCGATGACACAGATAATGATGATGACACCAAACACAAGACTCATCTGACCGAAGTCTGCTGCATACTTCAATGTGTAGCCAAGTCCTGGTCCCATACTCAGAAGCTCTGCGGCCATCAAAGCCCTCCATGCAAATGCCCATGCCAGTCTGGCTCCTGTCACCGCATAAGGGACGGATGCTGGGAGGATGATTTTCCAGAACATTTCAATGCCTGTAGCCCCCATGGTGGAAGCGGCTTTTATATATAGAGGCGGGACACTTTTTATTCCCATCCTCATGTTAATTGTCATAACCAGGGTACCACCAAGTGTGACAATAAAAATGATGGCTGTTTCATTGAATCCGAACCAGATGATTGCCAAGGGAAGCCATACAATGCTTGGTACACTTTGCAGGGCAAGCACCAACGTCCCGAGCGTTTCATCTGCAGTCTTGGATTTCGCAAGCCAAATGCCAAGCAGTGTCCCGATGATCAAGGCGATGGCGAGCCCTACAGCCAAACGCTTAAAGCTTGCCAATAGATCATAGATCAGCGTTTTATCTGCAAATCCAGCAATAAGTGCATCCGCTACATTGGTGGGTTTAGGCATGAGGTCGGGTGACCAACCGATGATCCTCACTGCAAATTCCCATACAATGAATAGGGTCGCAAAAAATATTAAGCGCTTCATTCCAGGTTTCATTGCTTTAACTCCTCTTTCACGACTTTATCTATCTCTTTTTCAAGCATTCTGCTGATATTCAGCTCCAATTCGGCAACCTCTTCACTGGTTCTCAGTCTAGGACGAGGCAGATTCACTTTTATATCTGCAATAATCGTTCCGGGTCTGGTTCCCATGACAAGGATCCTGTCAGATAGCTTGATTGACTCATGAATACTGTGCGTCACAAATAGGACCGTCTTTCTCGTTTGAAGCCAGATTGTTTCAAGCTCCTGCTGTAGCCTCAATCTTGTTTGTTCATCTAATGCGCCAAAAGGTTCATCCATCAAAAGCACTGTGGGATCCATGGCGAGCGCACGTGCAATGGATACTCTTTGCTGCATTCCGCCAGAAAGTTCGTGAGGATATTGCTTGAGGTTGCTTCCAAGCTGGACCATTTTCAAATAATGATGTGCCCGCTTCACTCTTTCTTCTTTATTCTTCATGTCCCTGATGGCAAAGAGGACATTTTCCTCGACCGTCATCCATGGGAATAAGGCTGCTTGCTGGAACACCATCCCCCTATCCTTCCCCGGCTTTGTAATTACCGAGTCCTGTAATCGGATTTCACCGGAAGTGGGCTTCAGCAAACCTGCCACCATCGAGAGCAATGTGGACTTGCCACAACCTGAAGGCCCTAAGATGGAAACGAACTCCCCCTCTTCTATATCCACATTTATGGAGGAAAGAACTGTATTTGCTACATCATTTTGAACATATTGCTTTGTTATATCGGAAATTTGCAAAAACAAAAATATCACCCGCTTTTTAATTCTTATAAGTTTAATCGGAATAATTGGAATAAGAACTATTATATAACCTATGTTTTTTTCGTCAATATATTGACAGCAAAAAATCAAATTATTTTTATCTTTTTTCAAGTAAAGTCCTGTGCGCAAGATTCCTACTTTTTCGGGAAGTTATGATATGATAATGACTAAAGCGCTTACGAGAGTGGAATAAGACATCCTAGGAGGCTCAAAATAATGAAGAAAATATCTGGAAAAATCGAAGAACTGAAACTATATAGCAAGGAACTGCAAGAAGAAATGACCTTGATGGTCTATACACCGCCAAACTATTCGCCGCTCTATAAATACAACGTCCTTATCGCCCAGGATGGAAAGGACTACTTTACACTAGGCAGGATAGGAACGATTGCTGATCAACTTTTAGAAAGCAAGGAAATCCAAAACACCATTATCATCGGGATACCGTATAGGAGTGTGGCGGATCGCAGAGATAAGTATCACCCAGAAGGCAGCAAGCAGGCCGCATATATCCGTTTCCTTGCCCACGAACTGACACCGTTCATCGACCGGGAATATCCGACATATCAAATGGGGATGGGACGGGCGCTAATCGGAGATTCTTTAGGGGCAACTGTCTCACTCATGACTGCTCTTTCCTACCCGCATACATTCGGAAAAGTCATCATGCAGTCACCATATGTGGATGAAACTTTGCTGAACAAGGTCGAGGATTTCCATCAGGCTTCCCTTTTAAGCTTATATCATGTGGTTGGCACGAAGGAAACCGAAGTTCCTACCACCGATGGCAAGAAGAAGGATTTTATCGGTCCAAACCGTACGCTGCATGAACTCATGAAAGAAAAGGACTTCTCCGTATTCTACGAAGAATTCGAAGGCACTCATACCTGGACCTATTGGCAGCCAGATCTTAGACAAGCACTGCCAAAAATGCTTTCATAACTATCAGAATTCTTTTCTATCTATTTCCTTAAAATTACGATAAAATAAGGAAAAGAAATAGTCATTTTTCTTATATAATATCAACATAAGTAGGAGGGATATTGGATGAAATATGGAATCGCTATTTTTCCAACAAAAAAATTACAGGACTTTGCAAATTCTTATCGAAAACGTTATGATGCGCATTATGCGTTAATTCCGCCACATGTCACCTTGAAGACGGCGTTTGAAATTGACGAAAACGACATGAAAACTGTCACTGATGAGCTTTCTTCCATTGCAAAAGATACAGCTCCTATCCCTTTGAACATTTACAAGGTCAGCTCTTTTGCCCCAGTCAATAATGTGATCTATCTAAAAGTGGATCCTAATGAAGAGCTCATGTCCCTTCACGAAAAACTGCACAATGGAACCGGGTATTTCAATGATAACCGTGAGTTTTCCTATGTACCGCATATTACAATCGGCCAAAAATTATCCGATGATGAGCATTCTGATGTACTTGGCTCCTTAAAAATGACAGACATCACGCACGAAGAAATCGTGGATCGCTTCCATTTGCTATACCAGCTTGAAGATGGCATGTGGACAGTATATGAAACTTTTCGTTTTGGAAAGGACTGCTAACCCTTGCACGTACAATTAGTGGAAAATGAACAGCAGCTCGAGGATGCTTATTCCGTTAGGAAAACGGTCTTTGTAGAAGAGCAGCTAGTACCAATCGAAGAAGAAATAGATGAATTTGAAGCGGAGGCAGCCCATTTTGTCCTGTATGAAAATGATCAGGCAATAGGTGCTGGACGCTTTCGGGTAATAGACGGCTTTGGCAAGGTTGAACGAATCTGCGTGCTTCCTACCCATCGCATCGCAAAAGGTTCCGGCCGCAAAATCATGAATTTCATTGAAGGATATGCACTTTCAAAAGGCATCACTTCGCTGAAATTGAATGCTCAGACTCATGCGGAAGGCTTTTATTCCAAACTCGGCTATCAAACAGTGTCTGATATTTTCCTGGATGCAGGAATACCACATGTAACCATGATAAAAAAAATATAAGCGGAAGACTCTTTACTTACTCAAAGTAAAGGGTCCTCCGCTTTTTTTATAATTCATCCAAATTTGGACAGACTACTACAAGGAAACCAATTAAAGGATGACGACAAATTTATGACGGATTATATCAGGATTGCTGTTGAATTATTAGTAGGATTTATCGCGCTTTTTACCTTGACTCAACTCTTAGGAAAAACCCAAATCACCCAGATCACACCTTTTGATTTCATTTCTGCACTCGTTCTTGGAGAATTGGTCGGGAATGGATTATATGACAATGAAATTGGTGTCCCTAAGCTCCTTTTTGCCGTACTGATATGGGGTTCCCTCATTTATCTTTTGGAAATCATCACTCAGAAATGGGGACGAACACGGGCATGGATGGAAGGTCGTCCCTCCATTGTCATTCATAAGGGTAACATCAATCGGAAGGAATTAAAAAAAGCGAAACTTGATATTGATCAACTTCGCCATTTGCTTCGCTCTAAAGGTGCTTTCTCTTTACAGGAAGTGGAATATGCAATTTTAGAAACAGATGGGACAGTCAGCGTACTAAAAAAACATTCCTATGAAATTCCAATCAACCAAGATCTTAATATTGCCCCAAGAAAGATAACACTTTCAACCCCTCTCATTACCGACGGGAGGATACTATCTGATAACCTGAAAGAAATCAATCTAAGCGAGCAATGGCTCTTATCCGAGCTGAAAAAACTAGGATATCATTCACCAAAGGACCTGATTTTTGCGGAGTGGGACGAAGGTAAACCATTATATGTCATCCCTTATCTTGATAATGGTTCGATCAATAACTGATTATCCTTCATCACGAATCTAACCTGGTTTTCTTTTATCAATTTCGTTAAGTATGCAGTTATAGCCGTACGAAATAGCATATAGGATGGTGGGTTTTTTATGATGATCCCTTTATCTGTACAAATGGTTGAAACAAGTTCTTCCAACGATATCCCACCAATTTTCGCTTTTACCGCTTCATATAATTCCCGTTCTATCTCTTTATGTAGTGCTATGTTTTTATCTATCGTGTAGCAATGATCCTCTTCAAATCTTCCGTGTCCGGGAACTGCCCCCCTGCATGGAAGTTTTTTTATTTTTTCCAGGCTATCCATTGTTCTTTCTGCATCAACTATGAATGGGATACCATGTTTTTCAAGTGCATCCACACCAAAGTAGCCGTCTGAGGCAAACAGAATATTATCAAAAAACAGACCCGATTGATTATAGCTGTGGCCAGATAAGGAAATTGTACGGAAAATAGCCTCCCCTATCCTAAATTCCCCCTCTGCTTTTAAAACAGTATCAATCCTGACGGGTTTTCCCTCTAAGAATTTGTTGCGCCATTCGTCCATAGGGTATGCACCATTATATAAATATAGTGGCTCTATCATTGGATTTTGCAAGATCGCTGCTTCAAGTTCAGGTGCAAGTGTATTAACCTCGCTCATCTTCTGAAGATAAGCCGCCCCTCCATAATGGTCGGCATGAGCATGCGTGATGAAAAGATGTGTGAGTGGCAAGTTCTGCATCTTCAGGCTCTTTAACACTTTTTTGATCGCCTGATCGTCAAGTCCTGCATCAACCAGCAGCCCCTCTTGTGGGGAAACTTTGACATAACCTATATTCACTGCACCTTGAAAATAACCTACCCTATCTGTTATCCATTGAAAATCCACTACGAGCACTTCCTTTATGTTCGTCCTACTATATAGATTCGTTTACATACCTTCCCTTTCCTGTTAATTCCGCCAATAAATGATCAGAAATATGGGAAGAAGCTCTTTCTTCTTTTTTCCCTCTGTACATGCTGGATCTAGTGTTTTTCTGGATGTCCTCCCAGGAATACTGCGGATCAACCCGATAAAATGCAGGCCTTACTACCGGATCCAATTTGATAGGTTTATTTGTTGAATTAATGCGGTTCGCATACTGTGTATATGCATCCATTTGAACAGGCAAGACATAGCCCATCATCCATCACTCCTTTCTTCATTTTTTCCCTTATTAGAAAATTACAAACTAAGAATGTCACATGTCCTATTGATATATTATGTGTTACTATGAGAAGGATTGACTGTTAAAGGAGTTTTACAAATGAAGTCTGCCATTTGGAACGAACGATCCATACATTTAGAAAAAATGTCGAGGGAACGCTATCAAGAAATTTATGAAGCAGGTCTTAAAGGCGAGCTCCAGTGTACAGTTTGTGGTGAACCCATCAAACTTTATCTCGGTCTTCGCAAAGAACCTCATTTTTATCATTCACATACATCCATTACACATGAAATGCCTATAGATGAATTGGAGACCGTTCCGACCACCGGTTCTTCAGAAGAAGCCTACATAGAGCGAAATGGATTCCGCATTCCGAAATCCAGATCAATCGCGGTCGATTCCTCCGCTCAAACTGACAAACAATTAAAATGGAAAAATCCAAAGCTGCTTTCCAAGCTGCCTATCTTTATTAAAGAGAATTCGGTTCCCATTTCAACTTTAGGCGGGTTTTTTCAAAAAATGAAAGAGAAAAATATATTCCTAGATTCAGCTCAACAGCAAGCTGTAGTCTCCATCGATGGACCGCTCTTAGTTCTGGCCGGGGCGGGTAGCGGCAAAACAAGGGTCCTTACAACCAGGGTGGCTTATATGGTGCAGGAAAGAGAAATAGATCCCCGCTCCATTATGCTGATTACTTTCACCGCCAAGGCTGCCAATGAAATGAAAGAAAGACTGCAGATGTATGAAGATCACAACACAAGGGGATTCTCAAACCTAGTTGCTGGTACCTTCCATAGTATCTTCTACAAAATATTGGCACATCACCACCACTCTCGCTGGAATGGGGATAACCTCATCAAGTGGGATTGGCAAAAAGAGCAATTCCTTAAATCGGCCGGCAGGAAGATCGGTCTGGATGAGAAGGATTTCCCATTTGATCAGGCTATTGGGCAGATCGGATTTTGGAAAAACAATATGCTTACACCTAAAATGATTACCCCTGCCAATAAACTTGAAGAACAGATAGCCAGCTTGTACAACGATTATGAGGACTGGAAAAAAGAGAAACAGCTTTTTGACTTTGATGATATGCTCATTGGCTGTTATGAGCTACTGTTGGAAACCCCCTCTCTTTTAAGCAGATATCAGGAACGGTTCCGCTATTTCCTGATTGATGAATTCCAGGACATCAACAAAGTCCAATATGAAACGATCAAGCTCCTGGCTCCTGAAGGAAACATCTGTGCTGTCGGAGATGATGACCAAAGCATTTATGCATTCAGGGGCAGTAATCCTGACTTCATACTGAATTATCACCTTGATTTCCCTGACACCAAGGTTGTCACCCTTTCCCAAAATTACCGCTCGGCTCACAGCATTGTTTCGGCGGCCAATCAGGTTATCCAAAAAAACAAAAGCCGCAAGCAAAAGAAAATGGTAGCGCAATATGATAATCAAACCTCGCCCGTATTGTTCTTTCCTTTTGATGAAGAGGAAGAAGCAACCATGATTGTTCAGGATATGAAAGAGCAGATTGAAATGGGAAAACAACCAACTGACTTCGCCATTCTATATCGCACTCACAGTGCAGCAAGAGCGATATTTGAACGACTCTCCCAATCAGGACTGCCTTTTACACTAGATCAGGACTATGAGAGTTTTTATAAACGTCGTATTGTTAAAGGAATACTGGGTTTTCTAAGGTTAAGCGAGGACCAGAATGATGTACAGGCATTTTCAGACATACTACCCTCCCTATTCTTGAAACAATCGAGCCTGCAGGATGCGAAAGCGTTGAGCATCCTTGAAGATTGCAGCCTAGTAAAAACATTGAGTAAACTGTCTAATCTACAACCTTTCCAGTTAAAAAAAATAAAAAGGATCGTGCCGCTGTTTTCCATACTGAAAACAGTGACTCCCCTTGTTGCACTTGAAATGATCGAAAAAGATATGGGCTTTGATGACTATATTAAAAAACGCGGTAATGAAGGCAATGCACTTGAGAAGGGCTCAGATGATATTCGGGACCTAAAGGTTGTAGCAAAGAAGTTCAATTCTATTTCTGCTTTTCTTGAGCATGTGGACGATATGATCGCCAAAACGGATGAGATGAAAAAGCTCAGTAAAAAGTACAATAATGCCGTTCACCTCTCGACCATCCATCGCTCAAAGGGCTTGGAGTATAAGAATGTGTATATCCTTAGTGCAGTAGATGGGAGTCTTCCACATGATTTTTCCTTGGAAGCCTTTCGCAATGGAGAACACCTGGCCCTTGAAGAAGAGCGCAGATTGCTTTATGTAGCCATGACACGTGCACAGGAGGCATTGCTCGTTTCAATCCCTGAAAACAGGAGAGGAAAGAAAGCCTATATGTCACGATTCATAAAAGATATTCTATAAATCATCATGCAATCCCTTTAAAGTGGGATTGCTTTTTTATTATTTCTTTTGTGCTTAATAACGTTTAAATTATTTAGTTTAGGGTATGTACCACGTATGAGTAAAATAGTGCTGAATATTCAGACAGTCCTTTTGGGTAGGAAAGGGGAATGATATATTGATGCAATCGATAAAATCAAATTGCGCTATTACAGAACTTACAGATGAATCGTTGGTATTTGCATATGAAAATGCAAGAAAAAAAAATCTGGACCTGCACTTCATTCAGCTTCTGGAGGAAGAAATCGTCAAAAGACAAATTGACACATTGCTTCAATCTACAAAAATTCCTAATTGATAGTACAAAATGGCTCAGAAATGGTACTATATAAAATATACAGACTAGTTTAACAAAGGGGTTTATGATGACTAAGACAATTCAAGATGTAGAACAGTGGACACCATTCCATCGACAGACTGCCGTTTCCCTCTTCAACCAAGTATGGGACCTGATGGAAAAGGAAGCCCGTACGGAAGAGGAAGATTATTTAATGGTACATAAGGCACATGCATCCCGCTATCACTGGAATGAGATAGGCGAGCCTGTCCATTTTTCCCGCGGAGAATGGCAGATTTCAAGGGTCTATGCCGTTCTGAACCGACCAGAGCCATCACTTTATCATGCAAAGCGCAATCTTGCCATCTGCCTGGAGCATGGGATAGGGGACTTTGATTTGGCATTTGCATACGAGGCCTTGGCCCGTGCCTATAGTATCTGCGGGGAACAGAAATTGAAGGAAAACTATCTGCAATTGGCACATGAAGCAGCTGCACATATTGAAAAAGAAGGCGACAAAAATTTGGTTTTGAATGATTTGGAAACTATATAGAACTATAAAAATCTGGCACTCTTCTGAGAGCCAGATTTTTTTCTCTTATTTTTTCTTTTCATTTAACATTTTCGAAATGGTTCCCATATCAACAGGCTTATTTCCGTTAATCAATGTATTTACAATCTTATCTTCGAGTTCTTTAGGTACTTTGCGATTCGCCAAGGCAGCCACCTTGCTTACAAGGTTTCGTACTGTGGTTTCATCCTTGAAATTTGCATTTTGCATCGAATTTGCGAGTTCAAACACATCCTTCATATTTACACCCGTTTTCTTCTCTATGCCCTTGAATAAATTATTTTCCACTTTACATCCTCCTCTCGGATATATCTCATTGTATGTGTGAGAGCCTATGATGGTGACACGAAACACTTCACTTTTGTACAGGCTTAAATAACACAAAAAAAGAAACAGAAAAGCACGGATCAACCGTACTTTTCTAATTCCTATTAGATATTAATAACCTTTGCACGCACAACCAACGATGATTAAAAGAATGAATAGAACAACGATTAACACGAATGTGCTGCCTTGGTTGCCACAACCGTATCCGTAAGCTCCACCTACGCCATAAGGATAGCCTCCATAGTAACCCATAATCTCGCACCTCCTTAATGAAGATTCCCTATTACTATATGTATTAATAGTAAATCGGTATGGGCTATTTTACAGGGAATGTACAGAATAATTTGGAGGGCTATGCAAATAGGTTATGGGTGAAGGAAAACCCCCATTAGAATGGAGCCAAATAAAAAGAAGTGAAAGAACTAAAGTTTATCACTTTGTGTTTCTTCCACTTCTTTATAATCCAGATCGTTTATTTTACTGCTTGTACCTTCCATCCAGTTCTCCAGGTCTCCAATATAACGGTTCAGCCTGGATTCAAACCATCGTGCCTGCTGAATGAACTCTTCTGCATCAGCAATACCGGCTTCACCTGATTTTTGTGTTTCTTTTAGATTTTCAAACACTTTCCACCGTTCAAACATAAATTTCAAATGCTCTTCTCCAAAATCAAAGTCACCCATATGATTCACCTCAAGAATATTATATGTATCCCTGGCGGCTATTGTGTGGCTATGATTTTAATAATTCAGCCAAGTTCATTTGGATATCTTTCAAGCTCTCAGCAATATTTGTATAAACAGCTTTTCTCTCAGGCGATGAAGTTATTTTTTCCAGATATTGAAAGTCAGTAATGCCCTTTTCCAATGTTAACAGCACCAGGGTTTTTTCTTTCATTTTTTGGGGCTTCATTTTGTCGTCATATAAATCGAACGAAACGTTTCCCTTCGAGTTCACCTGTGCAAGGAAAATGGATTCAACGATTACTCCCTGCTTTTCCAATTGAGATTTTAACCAACCTCGATTCAACCCAAGCTTGGCGAGTGGTTCATCTAAGATAATGCCATCCATTATCACAGTTTGAGGTTCTTTCACATGTGGAATTTCAGAAAATAAATCACCATAAGTCACTGGTTGGCATTCCTTTTTCAAAAGGACACTGAAATCTCCGTTTGACTCAAGTGTTGCAAATTCAATATTATCAATGTTAAAAATATCTTTTTTCCTCAGTTGCTCCATAAACTCATCTATGGAGTATTTTTCTTTCCTTAAATTACGCTCCAGGATCTTCCCGTTTTCCACGAAAACTGTAGCATGTCCGTCTATTAAATCGCGAAATCCCTTATACCTTAAAGAGATTTGCGAAATGACCAGAGGAAATAGTGACCAAATCAAGATACTCGTTATCCCGTTTGTAACGTCCAATTCCGAATCCATCGATAATGTTCCCGCGATGTCCCCTACTGTGATTCCTACTATATATTCAAAAAAGGAAAGCTTCGAAAGCTGCTTTTTCCCAAGAAGCTTTGTGATGATAAAAAGGCCGATAATGATGGAAAACGATCGTATACCTATCTCTATCCATTCCGGCATTCAATATCACTCCTTCTCCATCACGTTAGCTATCTCGACTTTTTAATCCCATATCGATAGTATGAATGATTTCATCAATCTTCATCATGGACTCATGATATTTCCTCTGTGCCAGTTCATCCTCAGCTTCCATAGCGAAGACATGCAGACTGCCCCTGATCATTTTTAAGGAGGCCAAATTGTATGTCAGGATCAGATTTTCGTTCATAGCCGGTTCATCCTTTCGGCTTGAATAATAGCGCCCCAATGAATCCAAAGACGATAGCAGCAGAGATCCCTGAGCTTGTCACTTCGAACATCCCCGTAAGGACTCCGACCAATCCGTGCTTGGAAGCCTCCTCTAATGCTCCATGTACCAAAGAGTTCCCGAAGCTTGTTATCGGGACTGTTGCACCGGCACCAGCAAAAGCAATAAAAGGTTCGTATAGCCCCAAGCCGTCCAAAACCGCTCCTGCCACCACAAGAATACTTAGGGTATGGGCTGGGGTCAACTTGAAAACATCAAACATGATTTGTCCTATCACACAAATGAGTCCCCCGACGACAAATGCCCAAAAAAAGGATAGTAGCATATCAATTACCTCCCATCTCGATTGAAACAGCATGCGCAATACATGGAATGGATTCCTTCTGTTGAAAAGATAATGGGGATAATAGGGCTCCTGTTGCAACTACCAATATCCTCTTAAGCTTACCCTTTGCCATTTCATTTAAAAGATGACCATACAATACGACAGCCGAACATCCTGCCCCGCTTCCCCCTGCTAAAACGGGCTGATTCTCCTTATAGATAAGTAAACCACAGTCCTGATACTGCTCTTCACTCAAATTGATTCCTTGTTCCTTCAGCATATCCATGGAAACCTGTCTGCCGATTTTCCCTAGGTCCCCAGTTACAATGAGATCATAGTAGGACGGATCCCTTCCAAGATCTTTGAAATGCGCCTTGATAGTATCAACTGCGGCCGGAGCCATTGCTCCTCCCATATTAAATGGATCTTTCAGGCCCATATTGATCACTTTCCCTATGGTAGCAGAGGTCACATGCGGACCAATTCCAACATTACTTACTAGTCCCACTCCAGCTCCAGTTACCGTCCATTGTGCAGTAGGAGGTTTCTGCCCTCCGTATTCAGTTGGATATCGGAATTGCTTTTCAACCGCAGCGTTATGACTGGAGGCGCCTGTAAGACAATACTGTGCCCCGCCATAATTGACGATAAAGCTTGCAAGTGCAAGACCTTCCATGGAAGTCGAACAGGCCCCAAACACACCTAAATATGGCAATTCCAAGGCTTCGGCGGCAAAATTTGTCGGAGTCATTTGATTGAGTAGATCTCCTGCAAATAGGAATTGCACATTGGAAAGCTCCATATTCGCTTTTTTCACTGCTTTGTTACATGCTTCCTCGAGCAGGATCTTATGTGCCTTCTCATAGCTTTCCTCTTCAAGCCATAAATCCTTATGTAAAAGATCAAAATCATCTGCCAATGAGCCATTTGCTTCGAATGGACCGCCTACTGCGGCACCGGCTAGAATGACAGGCTTATTCGCAAATACCCAAGACTGCTTTCCTTGTAACATTATAAGCCTCCTATCCCCATAATAATTGTTTTGATCAGTGCCACTACAAATGCGGAAAAGACGCCGAACAAAATGACAGAACCTGCAAGCTTGAACATGTTGGAACCCACTCCAAGAACAAGGCCCTCTGTTTTATGTTCAATACAGGCAGAAATAACCGCATTACCAAAGCCTGTTACCGGAACCGCACTTCCTGCACCTGCAAATTGGGCAATTCGGTCATATATTCCAAATCCGGTCAAAAGCATGGAAATAAAAATCATCGTCGCAACTGTAGGGTTACCCGCTGTAACTTCAGTAAAATTAAAGAAATGGATATAACAAAGCTGTATGGCCTGCCCTACAATACAAAAGATTCCCCCAACCAAAAAGGCGATGAGGCAATTCTTCCAGACCGGTCTTTTTAGTTCCCTTTGCTGTTCAAATTGCTGGTATTCTTTCTGCTCGGGTGTTGGCTGATTATTTTTTTTACTCAATTGGTTCCACCCTTTCTATGCCTTCTCTTTACGAAGGTCCTCTATTTTTTTGATTCGCTCATCAATTTCTTTCTCGGTTAGATTTTTTTCCTTGATGTCCTTACGCAATCGTTCTATTTCCAGACGTATTTTCAAGTCATGGGAAACGATCACATTCTCATCCGGAAACTCTTTTTCCAAAGCCTTTTTCACCTTGATTTCTATCTGTTCCGTGAAGAACTTTTGATATTGGGTGACATGAAAAGCGACAAGCAGCTCATCCTCTGAATCAAATGCAACTGCACCCTTTACTTCTTTGAAACCAATCGCAATCTCTTCAGCTTTTTTTTCCTTATCAGATTTCTCTTTTTTCTTTGTGGAGGTCTGGGTGACAGTATCCTCCACTCTTTCTTCAACATCTCCCCCACCACATGCACTGAGTACCTGAAGTAATAAAGTTAATACAAAAAATGCTTTCCAGTAGTTCATCTTTTCACCTTCCTAAAAAATACTCTATCCATTAATATTCTTATCTTGATGAAAATTATGTAATAAAACAAAAGCAGCCTTCATATAGGGCCGCTTTAGGTCATGTGATTATTTGATTTACGCTACTTTCGATGATTGCTGCCATAACAGCAGCAACCGAAAAAACGAGCACCGGCTTCCCTGCATATGGATAAAAATAAAAATTCCCTTGCCTAGTAAAAACAAAAATAACACTAAAATTAAGATAGTAAAACTACTAAAATACAAGAAAAAAGGCGCTTGTACTAAAAGATTCGCCCTTTCCAAACACACTCCAGAGAATACATTATTATAGGAATAAAATTCCTAAATCTAAATTTGAGGGAGGAAATAACTATGAGTTCATCCTATAAGAATAAGTCATGTTGCAATAAGAAGGATGATTGTAAGGATGACCACAAGAAGGATCATGATCAGGATTGTTTTTGTGATAAATTCATCACAAAGTTCATCGGTCAAGAAGTAAAAATCTTCACAAAAGATGGTAAATACGTCAGTGGTTTAATTGCTTGGTTTGATAAAGAATCAGGCATTGTCATTCTCGTTCCAAAACAAAGACAGTGTGATGATTTAGCTGTAGATTATATCTGCTGCAAACATATCGTCAGGATTAGACGGGAAGCCTGCTAGTATCAAAAAAACCTTAGTAAACTAACATTTACTAAGGTTTTTTTCTGAAATTTAATGAAAAATCCTTTTTTATTGCCTATATACCGATCACATGAATTTCCTTGATTTCCTGTAGCGTCAGAAAGATTGATTCAGGGATATTAGGTGTATTTACCGCCAAAATTTCGTTATGATAGCCCACCACTTTCCCTATATATTCCTGCTCGGTTGTGATGATTTTGCACATTTTCTTTTGTGAATCGATAGGGGGCACTAACAAATAATGAATCTTTTCCTCGAGCGATAAGTTATGAAACGGTTTTTTCAGTTTTTTGTTCTCTTCCCCTCCTTTTTTCCCGCTTTTTTTGGAGGACATAGCCTTTCCTTCTTCCCCCCCCCGTTTTGCGTTCTCTGCTTTCCTTTTCTTCACCTCTAGCAGCAAGGAACTCTGCATCGCAACTTCTACATTCGAATTGGTTTTGGTATGAATATAAAGGAGCGGCTCATGCTTTATTTTATCTGTCTGTTTCTTCACTATCGGCACCTCCAAATTATCCACTCATCTTTTATATGTATGCATGAAGCCTGTCTCTTTTTCCCGGAAAACAAGGGCCAGGCACAAACCTGGCAGCAATTAGTCAGACCTTTTTTCCAGCTGATGAATACGATTGATCAACGCAACATATTCTTCGGTCCTTCCGATATCATATCGCTGACTTTTAACAACCTTTCCATAGCAATCTTCCACTGCTAAAAGCTCCTTGATGGCAGCTGTCAGCTGAATCTCTTCTCCTTCCTTTGGTATGGCTTTTTCAAGCATGGTAAAGATTGCGGGAGTAAACACATACCTCCCTATAACGGCATGCTTGGACGGTGCATTGCTTTTTGGCTTCTCAACGATCTCATCTAAATGGAATAGACCCGGCTTTGTTTCAGCTCCACTGATGACACCATAATTTTTCAAGAGAGACTCTTCCACCTCTTTCACGCCTACCACGGATCTTTTTGTCTCATTATAAGAATCGATGAGTTGCTTTAATGCGGGCTCCTGCTCTGAAACCATAATATCGTCTGGAAGCAATACTGCAAAAGGTTCATTTCCTATAAATGTTCTGCCTAACCTTATCGCATCACCCAACCCCTTCGCGTAAGGCTGCCGAACATAATGGAGCGGTACGGATGGGATGGGGATCAGATCTATGAGATGCTGTTTATTTTCCCTTTCCAGAAAGGCTTCTAGCTCTAATGAATGGTCAAAGTAATCTACAATCATGTTTTTCTTCCTCGAAACAATCATCAGGATCTCTTCTATTCCTGAATCGATTGCCTCTTCGACAACATAGTGAATCGCAGGTTTAACACCGATTGGAAACATTTCTTTTGGCAGCAATTTTGTGATGGGTAAGCTGCGAGTGCCGTACCCTGCCGCTGGAATTATCGCTTTTTTAACCACAATTAACCCCTCAAATCCTGCGTTTTTTTTATCCTATTCAAATACTGAGTTCAAGAAAGTTGTCTTCATCACTTTTCCTTCCCATTCTTCATCCCTTTTTACATTTGGGCTGGGTTTTCGTCACAAGTCAACATTGTCCATTAATAAGATAATAAGGATATTTCACAGTGTTAGTAGCGATGAGGGGAGTGTCATTCTTGGAAATTTGCATTATCGGAGCAGGCTACGTAGGCCTAACCACCACGGCGGTTTTAGCAGAGTTCGGTCATACCGTTTATTGTATAGAAGTGAATGAAAAAAAAATCAATGACCTTAAGCGGGGAAAAGTGCCCATCTACGAACCGCAACTTGAAGAGCTACTTCAAAAGAATAAGGAAAAAATTTCATTCACCACAGATATAGGTGAATCAATCAATAAATGCAGCGTTATATTTGTTACAGTGGGAACCCCAAGCAGAGAGGATGGCAGTACAGATCTGACCTATCTGTACTCGGCATTTGATGAAATTTCCCTATGGTTAACAGAGTTTAAAACTATTATCATCAAAAGCACCGTTCCTCCTGGTACCAATAAAAGCATGAGCGAATACCTGGCGGAAAAAGGCATCTCCGTATCTCTATTTAATATTGTTTCTAATCCTGAATTCCTTAAGGAGGGTTCTGCCATATATGATATGTTTCATCCTGACAAGACAGTCATTGGATTGGGGAATGATGACAAGGTTTCAGAAGCAATATTAAGAAAAATTTACCATAGACTGGATGCCCCCTTTATCGTAACAAACTGGAATGGAGCGGAAATGATCAAATATGCATCCAACGCGTTTCTAGCAACGAAGATTTCCTTCATCAATGAAATAGCACGGGTGTGTGAAGAGTATGATGCAGATGTAATGGAAGTTGCAAATGGCTTGGGGACTGACCCGCGGATTGGTGCATTATTTCTGCAGGCAGGAATCGGCTACGGGGGATCCTGCTTTCCGAAAGATCTGCAGTCGCTCAACTATTCCGCTTCCGTCAAGTCCGTGCATACCCCCATCCTTGAGGCGGTCCAGTTGATTAACCGAACACAAATAGATTCCTATATTAAAAAACTTGGAGAACATCTATCTCTACTAAAAGGTAAAAAGATAACTGTCCTTGGTGTTGCCTTTAAGCCCCTTACAGATGATATTAGACACTCACCCGCCATCGACCTGATTACCCGCCTTCACACGCTTGGCGTGGATGTTCATGTGTTTGACCCTAAGGCACATCTTCCTCTTGATAAGCGCCATTTTGCTACTCAGCACAAAACATTGAAATCCTCCTATTTGGATTCGGAAGCCATTGTTATCGCTACCGATTGGCCGGAGTTCCGCCGAATGGACTGGAAGCATGTCAAAGCGTCACTTAAGGGCATTCTGATTCTTGACGGCAGAAACTGTGTTGATAAAAATGTAGTCGAACAGCATGGACTTGTCTATAAAGGGGTGGGGCGACGATGAACATTCTAGTAACTGGTGCCGCAGGGTTTGTCGGTTCTCATCTTTGTGAAAGTCTACTTGAGGAACCTACTTATCATGTTACCGGAGTCGATACATTCATCGGGCCAACTCCACCTTCATTTAAAAGGATGAATTTGCAAAATCTGTTAGATCATCCCCGATTCTGTTTTATGCAAACAAATTTATTGAATACGAACCTCGAACAGCTTCTTAACGGAGTGGATGCCATATATCATCTCTCAGCCATTCCAGGTGTCCGGTCCAGTTGGGGGGATGAGTTTGCACCATATATGGACAATAATATCCTTGCCACACAAAAGCTGTTGGAATCGGTGAAAAGCATTAATATCAAACGCTTTATCTACATCTCCACGTCCTCCGTTTATGGAGAAAAGGTGGGCAAAGTATGTGAAGATGCAGCTCTTAATCCCCTTTCCCCTTATGGAATCACCAAGCTTACCGGAGAACAATTGTGCAGAGTTTACGAAAACAGTTTTGGTCTTCCGCTTGTAGTGCTCCGTTATTTTACTGTTTATGGACCGAGACAGCGACCTGATATGGCTTTTCATCGCTTCATGAGGCAGATCTATACCAACCAGCCGATAACCATATTCGGGGACGGTTTGCAGACACGGGACTTCACGTATATCGATGATTGCATAACCGGTACGAAAAAGGCGCTTACAGCCGATGGAGTGATTGGGGAGACAATCAATATAGGTGGAAAAGAACGCTCTTCCATCCTGGGTATCATCTCCACCCTAGAAAAAGTTACCGGAAGGAAGGCATTGCTTTCATTTTCTGGAAGATTGAAAGGAGAGCCGCATCATACATGGGCAGATATTTCAAAAGCAGAGAGACTTCTAGAATATTCTCCTGCTATACCCTTAAAAGGAGGGCTAGAAAAAGAATGGAATTATATTCAGGAGCTGTACAGGACCAATCCAACATAAAACTTGCCATCATCTGTACAGAAAAGCTTCCCTCACCAGCTATTAAAGGTGGCGCCATCCAGATGATGATCGATGGCGTCACCCCATTTTTAAGAGAAAAATACGAACTTACGATCATTTCTGTAGCAGACGATGAACTTCCAGACCGGGAAATTGTAGATGGGGTTCACTACATCCGCTTTCCAAGAAGCGAGTACAGGCAGCATGTTGCCAATGAACTTACCCTTCATCATTTTGACCTTATACATGTCTGCAACCGGCCAAAAAACGTGCTTCTATACCACCAATCCTCTCCACAAAGTAAATTTGTACTAAGCCTTCATAATGAAATGTTTGCAGACCATAAGCTTTCCGATGAAGAGGGAGCAAATGTAGTGGAAACGGTAAGCGCCATCACTACGGTGAGCAATTTCATCAAAAAGACGGTTGTAGAGCGTTTTCCAGAAGCGGAAAAGAAAATAAGCATTGTCTATTCGGGAGTAGACCTCGAATCTTTCCCCTTACGTCAAACCAAGTTAGGGCAACAGATTCGAAGCAATTTCCGTAAAAGATATAATATAGAAGATAAAAAAGTCATCCTTTTTGTCGGCAGATTAAGTAAAACAAAAGGTCCCCATATTCTGATAAAGTCAATGGAACAATTGCTAAAAGTACACAAGGACATTGTTTTGCTCGTGGTAGGCGGCAAGTGGTTCAGTGACAACGGAATAAATAAATATGTATATTCCCTCTACCAACAGGCTCTACCCTTTAAAGAAAAAATTATCTTCACCAAATATATTCCAGCGGACTTCATCCATGAAGCCTTTCTTGGAGGAGATGTATTTGTTTGCAGTTCCCAATGGAATGAACCACTTGCAAGGGTCCACTACGAAGCAATGGCTGCAAGTATACCTGTTATCACTACAAATAGAGGGGGCAATGCAGAAGTAATTCTTGATCGGTACAATGGTTTGATCATTGACGACTACAACAAACCAAGTTCTTTTTCAAAAGCCATCCACTACTGCCTGACCGAACCTGAACTGACACGCTGGATGAGCCATAATGGTCGTAGATTCGTTGAAATTAATTTCACCTATAAGCATGTTTCAGATAGACTGATAAGGGTCTACGACCAAATAATTTCTTCAGTCCCGCCTCAAGTCGAAACTTAAAGAAACAACTGAAAGTGCCAGGACCTCTTGATAAGGTCCTGGCACTTTCTTTACTGCATTAGTCTTCTTCCTCATCGTCGTCATCGTCGTCTTCATCTTCATCGTCGTCATCGTCGTCTTCATCTTCATCGTCGTCATCGTCGTCTTCATCTTCATCGTCGTCATCGTCGTTGTTTTCTGCTTCTACTGCTTCATCGACTTCGTCTTCTTCTTCAAAGTCCACTTCGGTGCCATCATTGTACTCAACAGCGATTTTCACTTCAGAAACATCGCCGTTCTTTAAAGCTTTCAGCACTGCTTGTAAAGCTACTTCAGAATTTAGATCGGGAGCCAAGCTAAAGCCGTTTTCAAAATCCAGCTTCAGCTTTGCTTTACGCACTTCATTGGTCATCCTTATCACTCCTACTTTATCTATATATTTATTAATACATAAATAACATATGCTAGAGTGCCCGATTTTGATGTGTAACAATTTCAGATATATTACCTGTTTTTTTGAGTTTTGGAGAAAATCGGGGAGATCCATGGCGTTTTCAAGGAAGTTTCTTTAATGATAATGGTAACTCTCTTTCTAGAAGGTGTGGGAACCTCAATAATTTCTTCTGCAGCCTCTTCCTCTGAAGCTTTCCCTTCCAATCCAGGCTCCTCCATTATGATTTCTGGGATTTCTTCAGTAGGTCGCAATGTTTTTGCGGTATGCTTTGCTCTTAATTCACCACTCATTGAAAATTCCACCAATTGAATTCCTTTTAAAGAGTGTAGCTGTGAATTGACTGTGTCCTCATTGAGAACAAGCTGATCGGGATTCTCCAGCAACTGTTCATACTCCGCCATATTCCATCCCATTGGACCTGGAGGGGAGAAAGTGAATTTATCCAGCTCCAGCTTTGGTATTTTCGGATTTTCTGACATTTAATTTCCCTCCCCGTGACCAGATATGATGTCTCTGTAAATGAAAGGATACCTCTTCAGGAAATCACCTTTGGACTGTTCAAGAGCGATGATGTTCTGCAAGGCCCAGATATATTTTTCATCCGACCACGATCTTTTTTGTGCCAGAAAGTATTTATGGCCGATTGCACAGAACAGATGCGGAAATAAAAGGTCTACGTTGAGTATTTTATAATAGTTCTCCGATAAAGGATTTGTTTTATGGTATGCCCGAAGAAGGTCAAACACAAGTTGATCATCCCAAACCGAAAACTTTTTCATCATTTTATTTAAAATGATACGAAGATCTCTTGTTGGAAGATCATACGTAATGGAATGCAGTTCCTTCATGAATAGTGAGCCATCTACTTCAGTGAATCTAGCCAAGGTAAAATCCTGCTGGCAGAACCCTCTTAGGCTGCTTACTTCTTTTGATGCTTCCTGATAGACCTGTTCATCCAGTGCTGCCAATGCCTCCTTTGCCCGCTGAATCATTTCATCCACATGCTGTAGGAAAAGCAGTGAGAAAGCATCCGTCGGATAAGACTCCGCTATTGTTTTATTTCCTTCAAGCTCTTGAAGCTTCCATCGGAACAACTTATGCCATTTACCCAATCTTCCACGGGTTTTACTCTCTTCAGCCGGTAGGTATCCAATGGACGCTTGATAGAAATTCCCTGCGAATTCCATGGCCTTCAACATCTGCTCTTTGTTGTAGTAAATCACTTCACTACCTTCCACTTTGTCATAGAGCACATACCCCAATGAACCCGCACCGATACAGATTCCCCCACTTTTTGTTTCATGGATTGGCGTGATAGCCAATCCATTATTATACAAATGCTGATGAGCGCCTGCGATAAACAGCATCCTCTCAGGCTTCATGCTTGCCTGTTTTAAAATTTTCTTGCCTTCATTAGTATCCACTTCCCATGTCGTTCTCCCACTTCTGCTCGAAAGCAGCTTCACTTCATTTATCTCGAATGGATAAAATTCCAGTACCTGTTGCAAGTGATGCTGTTCCACCTCTTGATGCTCTTCCACAAGACATCACCTTTCTTTCTTAATATTTTGCTGCTTCTTCATATACCTCAAGCAAGTTATTCTCTACATTTTTCCAAGAAAATTCCCTTTCTACCTTGTTTCTCCCATATTTACCCATACCTTCACGAGTGTTTGCATGATGGAGCAAAGAATTGATTACTTTTGCATAGCTCTCTGGGTTTTCAAAGTCAGCTATTACATGACCATTTCGCCCTTCATCGATAACCTCCGGATTTCCTCCCCTTTTACTTGTCACGATAGGCAATCCTGCAGCCATAGCCTCATAATGAACACGTGCAAGTGGTTCCTGCCATTGCGATGAACAAACGAAAACATCGGACATGGCAAATAATTTCGGAATATCCACCGGTTTGACAAATTTTATAAAAGTTACGTACTCGGGATACATGGCCCCCAGGGTATATAGATGCTTTACATAGTTATTGATATTGTCATCCCCGAACCACTTGGATCCGATGAAGACCATCATGACATTGGGATGCTCCTGAATAATGGAAGGCAGAGCCTGCAAAAGCACATGCGGTCCCTTTACCTTACTTAACCTTCCGACAAACAGAATCACTTTTTTATTCGTCAGACCCAGCTCTTCCCGAACCTGACTTCTAGCCTGTTTCCCTTTTGTTGTCCACAATGGTTGAAATGCATCAAGGTCCACTCCCGAATAAACGGTCCGGACTTTGGATTTTGCAAAAGGAAATCGGTCTGTGATTGTTTTTCCAATAAAATCACTCACTGTAACGACCTTTGAAACAAGGTTCAGGCATTCCTTTCCTTCTGCATCACTCAATTTTTCATAGGTGAACATCTCATTATGGACACTTAAAACAATCTTTGTTTGTGGAGCCACTTCTTTAACCTGCTTCACCCAAGTCGGTCTATTACATAAATGGATCACGTCATAGTTCTCCTGGCTGATATGAGAAAGAATGGAAGGAAGGTACTTCTTTTCATCGAAACGGATATAACGGACATGCCCTCTTCTTTCTTGCTGCGGCAGCTCTTCATGCTGTATGGATAATATTGTGACATCATGCTTTGCACCAATGATTTTTGCAACAGAATCAATATAGATCTGGATCGCACCACCACGAATAGCCGGCACTGGAAGCTTTTCTGTTGCAATATATGCAATTTTCATATGTTACCTCCATTCACCTAAAAACGGTAGTTTACAAGTATCGTATGGATGAGCCGCCATATTTGAAGCTTTTCCCTCTTGTCTTTTCGAAAAAGGGCGTATTCACTGTAACAAATTCTTCTTGTTCTTTAACACTTTCTCATAAAAAACCATACCTTAAAGAAAATGCAATTCCCAAAACGGGTGCGGAAACAATCTTAAATGTTTGCAGCAATCTAAAAACTGCTGCTAATTAGAGGATGGTGGATCGTTTGTCAGAAGAAAACAAGCAAGTTCCTAATGAATCAGTAGAAGAGGAATATGTATTATCACCAGAAGAAGAACAACGACTGATTACCTTGGCAGAAACAATACTGAAGAACTGGGAGGTCACCGTTAATCAAATCGATGTAGTACAAGGTGGGCAAATGGCGCTTGTATGGAAAATACATACGAGCGAAGGACCGATTTGTCTCAAAAGAATTCATCGTCCTGAAAAGAAGGCGTTATTTTCCATCAATGCACAAAACTATTTGGCATTGAAAGGGACACGAGTACCTGGCATCATTCCAAATAAACACGGCGTGCTCTATACAAAGCATGGCCCCTTCCTATTTGTTGTATATGAATGGATCGAAGGGCGACCTTTTGAATTGACCGTCCAGGAAGACCTTGAATTCATCATGAAAGGATTAGCGGAATTCCATACGGCTTCCATGGGCTATCGGCCACCAGATGGAATACCGATATTCACCAAACTCGGTCGCTGGCCGAACCATTATATCAAGCGCTGCCAGCAGATGGAAACCTGGAAACTAACGGCCAAATCAATGCCAGAGGATCCATTCTCCCAGCTCTATTTGGCTGAGATCGATCCATTTATCCATGAAGGCAGAAGCACACTCAAACGCCTGCTGGAATCCGAATACCCTGCGTGGGTATCAAGACTGAAAGCTTCCCCGACTCTCTGTCACCAGGACTACGGAACGGGAAATTCCCTTCTTGGCGATGACGGTCAAATCTGGGTTATCGATCTGGACACTGTTTCCTTTGACCTTCCCATTCGCGACCTACGCAAAATGATCATCCCTCTGCTTGACACAACCGGAGTCTGGAATGAGGAACAATTCCATGTCATGATCAATGCCTATGAATCCGTTTCTCCATTAACAGAAAAGCAGAAGGAAATCATGTTCATCGACATGCTTTTCCCATACGAACTTTATGACGTGATTCGCGAGCGATATGTCCGAAAAACTCCCCTATTGGAATCGGAATTGGCAGAGGCTTTTGAATATGAAAGAATCAAATCCGGCGCATTGAATCAGTTGATAAAATGAAATAATTGCGTTATTCAACATATATTTTTGCAGCATGGCTTCAGAAATATAAAGCTTACCTCTATATAATGAAAGTTCCGACACAAATAAAAACCACCGAAGACCGGTAAGTCCTCGGTGGTGCTATCGTTCATATTAGAGTATGTGGTATCCGGAATCCACATGTAGGTTCTCTCCTGTAATTCCTCGTGCAAGGTCGCTGAAGAGGAATAATGCAGCATCTCCCACTTCTTCTTGTGTGGTTACTCGTCGAAGCGGAGCTTTTTCTTCAATTTCTTTTAAAATGGAATTGAAGTCACTGACTCCTTTAGCTGATAAAGTGCGGATTGGACCTGCGGAAATGGAGTTGACTCGGATGCCAGCCTTGCCTAGGTCGTTCGCCAAGTATTTCACGCTTGCATCAAGGCTTGCTTTTGCAACACCCATGACATTGTAGTTGGCAACCACTTTTTCACCGCCAAGATAAGTCAGGGTTACAATGCTGCCTCCTTCAGTCATAAGGTCCTTTGCTTCCTTTGCCACTGCAGTCAAAGAGTACGAACTGATATTGTGGGCAAGCAGAAAGCCTTCTCTTGTCGTATTCATGTAATCGCCCTGCAGCTCTTCCTTGTTGGCAAAAGCGATGCAATGTGCAATTCCATGTATAGTTCCAACTTCTTCTTTGATCTGTTGGAAGCAAGTATGGATTTCTTCATCTTTTGTTATGTCACATGGAAGCACCAAAGAGTCATTCCTATCGAGGCTTTCTGCCAGGTCACGGACACTTTTCTCTAAACGTTCACCTGCATAAGTAAATACAAGTCTCGCTCCTGCATCATGCAAGGAACGGGCAATTCCCCATGCAATACTTCTTTTATTCGCCACACCCATTACAACGTATGTACGACCATTCAAGGATAAAGTCATCTTTATATCCTCCTATTTATATAAGTTATTAGTACCTAGTCATAATTATAGCATAATCCTGTCGAAATGCGAACTTTTCTTTTTTATTTAAAAAGCCGATTCCTCTACAAGAAGAATCGGCGGCTATGTTTTTATTTGTCATAATCCCGTTCAAGGAGTACTTCCTTCGGCAATTCTGTTCCACGCGTTCCGCGGAGATCTTCTTTCGCTTCGGCAGGATAGTAGATGATGAAGCTTTCTGGATTGATCTTTGCTAGCTTGCCAGGTATCTTTTCAAGCTGGGGATGCCATGCTGTCGTACCTTTTCTGGCACTGATGACCACTACCAGGTCATCTTCCATCAGCCGTGGTAAATGGTCCTCATACAGGGATGTCCATCCTTCCACCCACTCCACTTCTGTTGGAGGGTTAGGTTTGATTTCCCTCATATGTGCTTTATAGGTGTCAGGGAATCCTTTGATGGCGTAACAATGAATCGTCGCGCCCAGATTACTTGCAATCTGTTTGATTGTGGCAAGCGCATCCCAGTAGCCAGGCTTATGGTCAATTCCATTCGGAAGAACGAGGATAATGCGCTTTGTCGTATTCAATGGGTGGCCTAGCTTTGAGATGAGGACCGTTACATTGGATTGATCCAACACCTGATCGATAACGCCGCCGAAAATCTTTTGAGGGGCACGTCTCTCCCCATTCCATCCGGCGACAAGTGTGGTAATTCTTTCTTCCGCAATCGCCCTGTTGATCCCGATGGCAATATTTCGATCCACCCTTGTCGTGACCCGGATCGGGACATCGGCACCGCTCGAATATGATACAGCCTGACCTAGCATCTTCTCCGCCTTTGCAACATCCCCTTCAGAAGCCCAAATATCCCTTTGAACGACGCTCAGTGCATATAGCGGATGTTCTTTTGATAAGGACTGCCTTATGACAAACGCCAGGTCTAGAAGGGATTCCATCGTATTTGGGTTGGCAATGGGAATCAGGATCCTTTCCGGTGCATCCCCTTTCTTGATGGGGCGCTGCTCCTCGATCAAGGCAAGCTTCCGGCCATATTTCTCTACAAGATAAGGTCCGAAGATACAAGTAATCAAAATCATGATAATGACACCAT
Organism: Sutcliffiella tianshenii; assembly: GCF_016908565.1. Taxonomy (GTDB): domain Bacteria; phylum Bacillota; class Bacilli; order Bacillales; family Bacillaceae_I; genus Sutcliffiella_A; species Sutcliffiella_A tianshenii. Next base: position 8,398 of record NZ_JAFBED010000013.1, on the reverse strand, counting down.
TCACTGTCGCCTGATCGAGCAGCCCGACATTAAATCCTACCAACGTTGCTGCAAGTGTGGCTGCAGCCTGTGGAGTCGTCAATCCAAAGATGACAATGCGCTCATCTTTTGAATAACGATAAAACTTGCTTGTGATGAAAGATGCCATATATTTACTGAACAATAATCCAAACACTATCGCCACTGTCAAAAGCCAGGCTCTCGGGTTAGCGACAAGCACACTGAGATCCATGAGCATCCCGACCGACAAGAGGAAAAATGGAATGAAAATCGCATTGGCAGTAAACCGGATCCGATTCATCAATGGTCCTTGTTCAAAGATGAAGCGATTCAATGCCAATCCTACCAAGAATGCTCCGATGATTGGCTGTAATCCTGCAATTAATGCCAGCGACCCGGCAGTGAAAAGCAAAACCATGACATAAATGAATTCAGTCGGTCCTTCTGTTGACACGTTGCGGAAAAACCAGCGAGAAATGAAAGGTGTACCAAGGAAAATGATCGCAACAAACACGATGAGTGAAATCGTCAACTTGACCCCAAAATAAATATCAAGCTGCCCTGCTGCTGCACCTGTTATGACAGCCAATACCAACAAGGCAAACGTATCAGTTAGGATACTTCCGCCCACGGCCGTCGTGATTGCTTTGCTTTTTCCTATCCCCAAGCGGCTTGCAATGGGATAGCCCAATAAAGTATGTGAACCAAGGATCGAGCCGATCAGTATGGCTGCTGCCAAATTGTATCCCAGGAGTAGGCTTATGACAATCCCTACAGTTTGAGGTATCCAATAGGATAGCATCCCAAAAACAATACTCCGGTTTTTATATTTCTTAAAGCCGTCCAGGTCCATTTCCAGTCCTGCAATAAAGATGATGAAAACAAGCCCCACTGTACCTAAAAGCTCTATGGTCGAACTTCTTTCCAGTAGGCCAAGCCCGTTTGGCCCGATGATCACACCAGCAAGTATCGGTCCGATCAGTCCGGGAATCCGCAATAATTTCATAAAATAGGGAAATATGAAAAATGTGATCATGGCTATCGTAAATACAAGAACAGGCTCTTTGATTGGCAGTTCAAACATCCATCTCATCTCCAATCATTCTTCTATGTAATAAGCAGAAATTATACCACGCTTTACCAATCCGGAGTATAAATAAACAAAAAATTAACAGAAATATTAAAGGATGTAACAAACTCTTAACGAATTGGTTTTTATAATTAGTATTCTCCAGGTTTTTTTATTCACTCATTCAGAAACTTTAAAAGGTGTGATTGTTAATGAAAATAGATATGATAGGTGATATTCATGGTTGTTATGAGGAATTCATACGGTTATTGGAAGTGTTGGGTTATGAGAAACGTGACAATCTCTTCATACATCCAGACGGCAGAAAGCTTGGCTTCGTCGGCGACCTTACCGACAGGGGGCCAGATTCTTTAAAAGTGGTGACCATTGTAAGTGACCTTGTTGCGAACAACCTGGCCTACTATGTCCCCGGGAACCATTGCAATAAGCTCTACCGTTTCTTCCTTGGGAATAAAGTGCAGCAGACACATGGTCTTGAAACGACGGTTGCCGAATATGAATCTCTTTCTAAAAGCGATCAGAAAAAAATAAAAAAGCGATTCATCGATCTATATGAAAATGCACCACTTTATTATGTCCTGGATGATAAAAAGCTTGTGATTGCACATGCTGGAATCAAAAAGGAGTACATCGGTCAAAGCGGCAACAAAGTGAAGTCATTTGTTCTGTACGGGGATATAACAGGGGAGTTTCATGAAAATGGCATGCCTGTCAGGAAAGATTGGGCTCTTCATTATGATGGGGAAGCATGGATTGTATATGGTCATACTCCGGTAAGAGAAGTAAGGGTGGTGAATAGGACGGTCAATATTGATACAGGCGCCGTTTTTGGAGGCAAGCTATCAGCATTGAGATATCCGGAAATGACAGTCGAATCGGTTCCATCCAGCATGCCATTCGTGAAAGAAAAATTCCGGGAATTATGGGACTAGCAGTCAGAAACAAGAAGGCCTGGCCTTCTTATTTCTTCACCAGGTTTGCCATGTCCTCAGGCAGATTTGAATGGAATGTCAGTTGCATTTCCCTGACTGGATGATAAAAAGACAGCTCACAGCTATGAAGGGCCTGCCTGGCAATTTGATTTTTTTTTCCGCCATAAAGAGTATCACCTGCCAAGGGATGACCAAGATGCGCCATATGTACCCTGATCTGATGTGTCCTCCCTGTCTCCAGTTTTAACGAAACATGAGATAAATCACGATAACTTCCAAGCACCTCATAGTTTGTAATTGCCTGCTGACCATCCGACCTGACTTCCCGTTCAATGATACTCGTATCCTTCCTGCCTATAGGAGCCTCTATCCGCCCCTTTCCAATCTCCAACATCCCATGGGCGATCGCTTCATATCTTCTATTGATGGCATATTTCTTCTGTTGAAGGGAAAAGAGATGATGGGCATGACGGTGCTTTGCCACCAGCATCAAACCGGTTGTATCGCGGTCAAGCCTTGTCACGATATGAATCGTTGCCTCATACCCGGAAGACTGGTAGTAATGCAGCAGCGCATTGGCCAACGTGCCACGCCTATGCTCCCGTGACGGAATGGAAGCCATATTTGCAGGTTTATCGATCACCAATAAATAATCATCTTCATAGACAATATTCAGCGGAATCGCCTCTGGCACCACATCATCGCTTGGGATTTCCCTGGGGAACTGCACCATTATCACGTCTCCCGCTTTTAACGGATATCTGACAGTCACTCTCTCGTTATTCGCAAACAAGCCCCCACCGAAAAATTTAATCTCGGTGAGAGCCGTTTTGCTAATCTGCTTTTCTTTTAAAAATTCACGAAGAAGCTTACCGGAATCAACTTCATCAACTACATATTTTAAAGTAAACACGGTCACTTTATGCCCTCTTTCTTACTTTCTTACTTGTCCGTGATAAATGAATCGCTGACCCGTTTCCAGAACGGAAATGGACGGAATCTCGCAAACCTGATTTTCTCTTTGGCCACCCTGCACTGTATGGATTTTACATCCTTATGAAGCAAAGTCAAATGGTCGATTGTTATCTGATAATCGACATCATTGACCGGCTTTAACAGACAGGTATGGTGGTCAGGCAAGACAAGAGGCGAACCGATCGTACGGAAAACCCGATTATTGATGGAGGCCATCTCAGCCAATTGGATCGCCGGCAAAGAAGGATGGAGGATGGCTCCTCCAAGCGCTTTATTGTAAGCTGTACTGCCTGATGGGGTGGAAATGCAAAGTCCATCGCCCCTGAACGTCTCGAACAACTGTCCTTTTATCTCCACATCCATCACGAGCGTACCCTCCACACTCTTTACGGTACACTCATTCAACGCAAGATATCTTGCCTCCCGACCACCATCGATATACCGGATGATTACTTCTAGTAAAGGATACTCGACGATCTGATATGGCGTTTTGGCAATCGCTATGACAAGCTTTTCTATTTCTTCGGGTACCCAATCGGCATAAAAACCCAGATGTCCCGTATGCACCCCGATAAATGCCGTTTTATCGAGCCTGCTACGGTATCGATGAAAAGCATATAATAATGTTCCATCGCCACCAACTGACACGACGATGTCTGGCTGGTCTTCGTCATAGATCAATTCAAAATCCTGCAAGTACGTCCGCATTTTATGCATGAGCGTATTTGACACGGAATCCCCTTTGGAGGTAATTGCAAACTTCATACTCCCACCCCTGAAATAAAATAATGTTCCATAATTTTCGGTGAAACTTAATCTGTATCCTTATTTTCCTTCTTCCTCGAGAAGATGGCCTGTGCTTCCTGGATCTCTCCACGGATCTGGGACATTTCCGCGTCAAGCAGATAGGCCGCTTCTGCGGCACGAACCAGACGCTCTTGGATATCCTTTGGAAATTGCCCACTATATTTATAATTCAAGGAGTGCTCGATGGTTGCCCAAAAATTCATCGCAAGCGTACGGATCTGTATCTCGACAAGTATTTTCTTTTCCCCGTCGATGGTCTGTACCGGATATCTGATCACAACATGATAGGAACGATAACCGCTGCTTTTTTTTGTAGAAATATAATCTCTTTCCTCGACAATCTCGAAATCGTTCCGGATACGCAGCAATTCCACGACGCGATAGATGTCATCCACAAACTGACACATCATCCTGACACCGGCTATATCCTGCATTTCCTCTTCCAGCTTCTCAAGGGAAAAACCTTTTCTTGCTGCCTTATCCAGGATGCTTGCTATCGGTTTTACCCTGCCTGTCACAAACTCGATTGGAGAATGCTCAGACTGCATGGTAAACTGGCTGCGCATCCCCTTCAATTTCACTTTCATTTCGTCTATTGCCTGTTTATAAGGTGCTAAAAACAAATCCCAATGCTGTATCATAATTGGCCAAACCCCTTAGAAAATATCGTTTACTCGCTTCTCCATCTCTTCGCCATAATTGGCGTTATCTTTTATGTTTTCTATCAAATAACCAAGCTCTTCTTCTATGTTCGTCAAAAGCAATGCCACTTTGTCCACGACAAGGACAATCGCCTTCTTTTCTTCCAGCGCTTTTTTCAAATCTTGCCAATATGTATCCTTCACGCTTACATAGATGAATTCCGAAGGTGTTTCCAAGATATAAATAAAGGATAAATTATCGGAGTCCACCAGCATTCTGTTGCCCGCTGCCACTTCCTCCAATGAAAACGAAACAGGATCCGCTTGAAGTAAAAGTTGTTCTTCATTCCATGATGTTTGTGTGATTTCAATTCTTTTTTGCATAATAATCTCCTTCCAACCTAAATCCTACATTCATTTTATCATAATTCCCAGTTATCATCTAAATGGAAACGCTACTTTTTGATTTTTTCATTCTTACAGGAATAACAGTTTATCGTTGCTATCTAAATAAAAGCAAGTGATAATGGAAGTATACCAATTATGAGAGGTAATTATATGAGCCATCAGGAAATCGAAATAGAATTTAAAAATATCCTTACCTTTGAGGAATTTACGGCACTTTGTTCTAGCTTTCAGGTACATTCGGAAGATTTCTTTTCTCAGGAAAACCATTATTTTGATACAGAAAAATTTGAATTGAAGGAATGTGGCTGTGCGCTCCGCATCCGGAAAAAAGGCAACACCTACACCCTTACCCTAAAACAGCCTGCAAATGAAGGCTTGCTTGAGACCCACCAATCCATAACGGAAGATGAAAAGGCCGGAATGTTTGATGAAGGGCTCGGACTCATTCCCGGGGTCATCGCTGATATCTTGAAGGATGAACTTGGAATCGAAGCATCAAACATCCGATATTTCGGTTCGCTTAAAACCAATCGTGTAGAGATTCCGTATAAAGGCGGACTTCTTGTATTGGATGAAAGCCACTACCTGCAGACAAGCGATTTCGAAATGGAGTACGAGGTCAGTAATTACCAAGAAGGACAACAATTTTTTTATGATTTGTTAAGGGAACATCACATCCCTATCCGTGAAACAAAAAATAAAATTGCCCGCTTTTATGATGTTAAAGTGTGCAGGCTGAATGAATAGGTGATTAGCGATGAATATTGATCAAGTCCGTTCCATGATGCAATTGCAAGCCCTGCAGAATCTGCAAGGCAATAAAACAACAGCTTCTCAGAGTGTTGGTTACCAATCCTTTGCTGATATGTTGGAGGGGTTGTTGAAACAACCGGGTATAGGAGCCAAGAATGAGGGCCGTTTTGCCTCTTCCCATCCATTGAACCTGGCGCACCTTTCCAGCCTGTCATCCCATGTTCCGGAACTGACTTTCACCGATAATCGGACAAGCAATGTATCCAGTGTTGTCGTACGATCCGATTTTGATGACCTAATCAAGGAGGCATCGGATAAGTACGGAGTCGATCCCGTCTTGATTAAATCCATCATCAAGCACGAGTCGAATTTCAATCCAAATGCCAAAAGTCATGCAGGAGCCGTCGGATTGATGCAGCTCATGCCACAAACCGCCAAAGGACTCGGTGTACATGACGCAACAGATTCAAGGCAGAACATCATGGGTGGGACTAAGTACATCCGCCAGATGCTCGACCGTTATGATGGTAATGTATCCCTTGCACTGGCAGCTTATAATGCCGGCCCGGGAAATGTCGATAAGTATAATGGAATCCCGCCTTTTAAGGAAACACTCAATTATGTCCACAAAGTGACGGGCAGCTTGATCGGGTAGCAGAAAAAAAGTCTAAAACGAGCAGGTGCATATTGCGCCTGCTCGTTTTTTCTGATATTCCCACCTATTTTTTGTAAGATTGGAATCGAAATATTTGAGATATAATAAGCACATTGCTAAAATATACATACAATCCACACAATGAACTGAATAAGGAGTTAAAGAATATGAATAACATACAATCACCCTTTGAACTTATCGGCGGAGAGCAGGTTATTCATGAACTTGTAGATGCATTTTACTCGCGTGTAAGTCGCCATCCTGATTTAGCTCCAATATTCCCTGATGATTTGACGGAAACAGCAAGAAAGCAAAAGCAGTTTTTAACCCAGTATCTCGGTGGTCCTTCCCTTTACACAAGTGAGCATGGACATCCGATGCTGCGTGCACGACATCTGCCTTTTGATATAACTCCGAGACGTGCAAATGCTTGGCTCGCCTGTATGGAAGAAGCAATGGATGAAATTGGACTTGAGGGTTCATATCGAAAAGAATTTTTTCAGCGTTTAGTTTTAACGGCTCATCATATGGTTAATACCCCAGACAAACCTGAAGAAAAGGAAGATTCATGTGACCTGTAACGATAAGCAACTTTTCTATTTGAATAATATCCGACATACAACCAACAAGCCGATTGAAGTATACTTTTTCATCGATCCCCTTTGCCCGGAATGCTGGGCATTGGAGCCGATCTTGAAAAAATTGCAGATGCAGTACGGTCAGTATTTTACTATCAAGCACGTACTTAGCGGGAGGCTGACCTCGCTTAATTTGTCAAAAAAGCATTATGCCGCTTCGATGGCCCAAGTGTGGGAGAGGACGGCTACCCGCTCCGGTATGTCCTGTGACGGTTCACTCTGGCTCGAAAATCCTATCGCAACCCCACATGCCGCTTCCATGGCGATCAAAGCGGCGGAATTGCAAGGGAAAAAAGCAGGGATAAAGTTTTTGAGGAAATTGCAGGAGGTTCTGTTCCTTGAAAAACAGAATATATCCGAGCTTCCAGTACTCATAGACTGTGCAGAATCGGTTGGCTTGGATAAAGAAGAATTCATCAGTGATATTAATGGGGAATCTGCAGCTAAAGCTCTTCAATGCGACTTGAAAGTTACAAATGAAATGGAAGTCAGTGAAATACCGACACTCGTTTTCTTCAATGAAAATATTGAAGAGGAAGGAATAAAGGTTTCCGGATATCATTCCTATGATGTGTATGTCCATATTTTACAGGACATGCTTGGAGAGTATCCTTTTCCGACCATGCTGCCCCCTTTAGAGGACTTTTTGCAGCAGTTCCAATTTGTTGCTACAAAGGAAATTTCGGTCGTTTATAATCTTCCCATTGTCGAAGTGGAACGGGAACTCAAAAAACTTCAGCTTGCACAGAAGGTGGAGCAGGTTCCTGTCAAATACGGAACTTTTTGGAGATATCTTGCTTAAACTATTTTCCTGATATAAAGAAAAGCCTTGGTCTGGGACCAAGGCTTTCTTCTTGTCATATAGACAACAAAGGGGATGGGAGAAATTTTTCACGGTCAAACAAAGGGGTATATGTTTGTTTGTGAATCGTTTCACGATATTAATATAACAAATTTTGTCGACTTTTGACAAGTCCTTTGCCTTTTATTTCACAACATTGTCACAAACATCAGCAATTCATTTTTTAGGAAATGATTTCGGACTTGTCACATACATATTAATAAGAGTGGACAAAACTGCGGGAAGGTGACTATTTCCATGAATAAACTGCCTTTTATTCTTGCTTTGCTGTTTATCGCATTTTGCTTTTATATCAACATTTTAGGACTGATGAAAATATATCCTATCTATTTTACTTCTCCTCTATTATTTTTTTCTGTATTCCTGTTGATGATCTTGATTAATAATAAGGACCGGTTTCGAGGATTCAGAAAATAAAAGACTCCCCATTCAACATTATATGTTGGGGAGTCTTTAACTTTTTTGCCTCCATTGAACACCGCTGTTGATTTCCGCACTAGGCTACGCTTTCCGCGGGGCGGTTGTGGAGCCTCCTCGGCTTCAGAAGTGCACCCCTTTTGTTGGACACACACCTAACAATAGGAGGTGTACTTCAGTTGACTAAATTTACACGAGAAGTAAAACATCAAGCTGTACA
>NZ_JAFBED010000012.1 GCF_016908565.1 Sutcliffiella tianshenii | reverse complement strand
GCCAAAGGCATAGCTGGGTAGCTACGTGCGGACGGGATAAGTGCTGAAAGCATCTAAGCATGAAGCCCCCCTCAAGATGAGATTTCCTTTTGCTTCGGCAAGTAAGATCCCTGAAAGATGATCAGGTAGATAGGTTCGAGGTGGAAGCATGGCGACATGTGGAGCTGACGAATACTAATCGATCGAGGACTTAACCCAAAAACAATGAACGACACTAGTGAATCTTGATAAGAAAAACGTTATCTAGTTTTGAAGGAACATCCTTCAACTGAATATGTCTGGTAATGATGGCGAAGAGGCCACACCCGTTCCCATACCGAACACGGAAGTTAAGCTCTTCAGCGCCGATGGTAGTTGGGGGCTGTCCCCCTGTGAGAGTAGGACGTTGCCAGGCAAGTTTAGAGGAGAGATCAGCGCTTTGGGTGCTGGTCTTTTTTTGTGTTGGTTTGGGTTTGGGGTTTGGATGGGGTGTTGTGTTGGTGATTGACTTTGTATTTTTTGTTGTGGGGGGCGGTGCTGATAAGTGCCAGGCCCCTCTTTTTTTGTTTGGGGGAGAAAGTGGGTGGTTAGTGGGTGAAGGGGCCAGGCACTGGTGTGTGTGTGGGAGGGTGAAGGAAGGATATGGCGTGTTTTGTACCGTGATAGAGGGGAAATAAAAGGGATGACAGTAAGAAAAGGAGCTATTCGTGCCGAGATAACAGTGAAACAGAAGGGATGACGGTAAGAAAGGGAGTGAATCGTACCGTGATAGAGGGTAAAGAGTGGGGATGACGGTAAGAAAGAGGTGCTGGTCTTTCTTGTGTTTGGTTTTTGGTTTGCATCTTTGGATTGGCGTAGTTAGGGGATGGTGCTCATCAGTGCCAGGCACCTCTTTTTTAGTTTGGTGGAGAAAGAGGTTGATAGTGGATGGAGGGGCCAGGCACTGGTGAAGAGGAGGATTGGTGGGTGGCGGGGTCAGGTAGTTGTTTACTTGACCGAATGATACCCTAACCCCACTCAAAATCAAGCAGCGAGGGAATCAAACAGGCGGAATGATACCCTGACTTTGTTCGAAATCATGCAGTGAGGGAATCAATCAGACGGAATGATTCCCTATCACCACTCAAAATCATGCAGTGAGGGAATCAATCAGACGGAATGATACCCTATCACCACTCAAAATCATGCAGTGAGGGAATCAATCAGACCAAATGATACCCTAACCCCACTCAAAATCAAGCAGTGAGGGAATCAATCAGACCGAATGATACCCTAACCCCACTCAAAATCATGCAGTGAGGGAATCAATCAGACGGAATGATTCCCTATCACCACTCAAAATCATGCAGTGAGGGAATCAATCAGACCAAATGATACCCTCACTGAGCCAAAAACCAGATAGTGAAGGTATCAAAAAAGCAGAATGATACCTCCACTCAACCAAAAACCAGTTAATGGGGGGAGCAATCAAGTTGGATGATGTCTTCACTTCTTTAAAAACTAATTATCGAGGGTATGATACAAGCCATTATAATCTCCCGCTCATAAGTTCATCTGTCTTCTGAATCAAATAATGAAATTGCTCAAATAACCTCACTTCCTACTTGTCGCCACCAACAATAATTTAAGCTATACTAATAATCTACAACAAAGGGGGGGATTTCCATTAAACGGATCATGGTCATAGGGGTATCTGCGGGAGCTGGGAAGTCTACGTTTGCGCGGAGGTTAGGTAAGGCATTGGAGATTGAGGTGCATCATCTTGACCGGCTTTATTGGAAGCCGAATTGGGTGGAAGCGAGCAAGGAAGAATTTGCACAAGCGCAGCAGGACATCATCAAGCATAAGCAGGGATGGATTATAGAAGGTAACTACACTGGCACTTTCGATTTAAGGGCAAAGCATGCAGATACGATGATATACTTGGAGATTCCACTTTATACATGCTTATACCGGGTGATCAAGCGCTGGCTGATAAACCTTGGCAAGACAAGGCCTGACATGGGGGAAGGCTGCGAAGAGAAGATGGAATGGTCATTCATAAAATTCATTTATACCACCTATCATGCTCGAAAAAGAAAGATGAGAGAGCGTTTCCGTCAATATGGAAATGGCAGGACCATCATAGTACTGAGAAACCAAAAGGAAATAGAAGCGTACATAAGTAGGATCGAAAATCAAAAAAGGAAGATTGCAAACTAAGCAATCCTCCTTTCTTTTTTTAGAACTGTTCAAATCTCTTGAAATTAAGAGTGGCAAACCAAACGAAAATCAAAGATAATCCAACAGTTGTAAGGATCACCAGCATGCCGTTTTCCAATAGTTCCCCATTCATAAGTACACCGGATGCATGGGTTCTCAGGTTTGTCGGACTCCATTCCATGAATCTTGTGAACAGACCGGATGATACTGAGAGGACGCCAAGTAGGGCGATGCTAATACCGGCAATTCCGCTTGATGCTTTAAGTAGGGTTCCTGCAAGTGTGGTGACCGAGATGATGAACAGGATCCACAGGCTGTATATGCCGAGACTGGAGAGCATGAACTTCCAATCGACAGAAGTGAATAAAAGATTTGTATAATACCAGACGAGCACGTAGCTTGCGATGAAAGAGACCAGCGCAATGAGCAGCTGGGATGCCCATTTGCTTGCGATGTATTGGAACGGGCTGACCGGGCGGACCATCACAAGTGTAAGGGAGCTGTTTTGACGCTCCATGGATATGGCACTCATGGATCCAAGGACGAATAATAGTGTCCCGATTGACCCGAATTGGCCTAAGGTGGAGGCGAGCACTTCTTCACCTGAGGGAGTTGGTATTTCTATTACTGCTCCTTCTGGCAGGTTGCCGGCAGATTCAAGAATCTGTGGCATGTAATAGGTGGTGATAGGCTGGCTGATGCCGATCAGGATGATGGCAATCGGTAGCCAGATCCACTTTCCGTTACGCATGCTTTCTGTCAGTTCTTTTTGAAATAGTGTCAGGAAGTTCCTCATGAGTTCATCACCTTCATATACGCATCCTCTAGGGAATCTTGTAATTTTTCAAAATGTAATAGAGTCATTCTGTTTTCTACTAATCTGTTTAAAAGATGATGGGTGCTAAATGATGTTTCTTCATAGTAGAGGGTTGCTGTGTGGGAATCCTGGTAGTCGATATTGGTCAGTTTCGGTATACCTGTAAAAGTCTGTTCCAGTGATTCCGCAGTTTTGATCCTGATGGCGGAGGTGGAGTGATTCTCCTTTAAGGAGGCAAGACTGCCGTCCCATTTGATTTCTCCATCTTTAAGCATGATGACGCTGTCGCAAACCTGTTCGGCGTCGTGCAGGACATGGGTGGAGAACAGGATGGTCATTTTACTTTTCAATTCTTCAAGGATTCTCAATACATCACGTCGGCCGTTTGGATCAAGTGCGGAAACCGGTTCGTCGAGGATGAGAAGCTCAGGGTCATGCAGGAGGGCCTGTGCCAATCCGAGACGCTGTTTCATCCCCCCTGAAAAGCCGCCAATCTTTTTATTTTTCACATCCGTAAGGCTTACAAACTCCAGTACTTCGTCAATTTTGGCAGTCAATTGCTTTTTAGGAAGATGGGAGAGTTTGCCGGCGAATGTTAGGAATTCCTTTGGCGTCATCCAGGAAAAAAAGGAGGGATGCTGCGGCAGGAAGCCGATCAGCTCTCGATAGTCCTTTTTTTCATGCTCCGGAAACTGGATCGTGCCGGAAGTCGGTGTCAGGAGTCCCGCAAGCATCTGCAGGGAGGTAGTCTTACCGGCGCCATTCGGGCCGAGGAGTGCGACACACTGACCTTTTTCGATTTGAAAGGAAATGCCTTTCACTGCTTGATGCTGTTTATATGTTTTGGTTAAGTTTTTTACTTCTGCTAACACAATCTTCGCCCCTTACTAGTTTTTTCGTCCGACGACGAAGTATAGGATCGGACCGAGGATATTGATAAAGAGGATAATGATGATCCACAACCATTTAGGTCCGTTTGTTTCTTCCTGCTTGATGCAGCTTACAAGTGCAGCAATCGTGAGGATCGCTTGCAGAATGATGATAGGTGTGAGAATTGCCCAGTTTAATTCCATCATAAATTACAGCTCCTTTTTCTTTTTTCTATGATATGGCCAAACAACGAACAATAGGTAGAACACAGTGGGCGTAGGAACTCCGAGCAGTCCCCAGATTCCCCAGAACCAGGCGTAGCTTCCTTTCTTTTTTGCGTCGATGAATAACAGAATACTTTGCGCCAGTAGAATGGGAATGAACAACGGCAAGAGAATGTATAATTCTTTATCGGTCATGATGGAAGGCTGCCTTCCTGTTTTCTTTTGCTTAACATATAGAAAACGAGTGGTGCTACGATCAGTGCGGTAACCTGCATGACGATAAAGATGACAGGTGCTTGCAGGACCGCGGCAGTCAATGCAGTCAAGATGACAAGCGCCGTTATGATGAATATGCTCAGTTCTTTGTGAAATGCCCTTTTTCTTTCGACTTTTGCAGCATATAGCTGTTCGTTCAATGTTTCCAAGGTGGGGATCTGTGGCGTCCCAAGTTTATCAAGCTGTTTCCAGTCTTTTTGGAGCTTTGAAATTAGGCTGTCTTTATCATGTTCCTGTATGCTCATCGCAGTCCCACTCCTTTCGCAGCATTTTGATTCCATTGTGGACACGGGACTTTACCGTTCCAGGTTTGATTCCAAGCATGGTTCCTATCTCCTCATAGGTGTAGCCGTAATAGTGGCGGAGGAGTATCGGTGTTCTGACTTCCACTTCGAGCTGATTGAAGTCTGTAAAAGTATCGCTCCAATCCATCCCATTGTTTTTGGAATTCCAGTTCAGCTGTCGTGATAAGGTGTGCATGATCTTTGTGATTTTCTTTTTTTCCCGATCTTTTTTTCGGATTGTGTCAATGTATTGCCGGGATGCAATGGAAATCATCCATGTGGAGAATTTTCCGTCCCCTTTATAGGAGGAAAGATTCCGATAGCATTTGACCATCGTTTCCTGAGCTAGTTCGCTGCTGGTATCTTCATTTAGGGTTAGCTTCAAAAGATATTTGTATAAGAAAGTATAATAGCGCTGAAACAGCAGCGTAAAAGCATCATCATTCCCGGATATTGCTTTTTTGATTAGAGAAACATCATCTTCCTGCTCCAAACTCGATGCCTCCTTTCCATGCGTTCAACCATGAGACGCTCCTAAATTTAATATCGTTCACAAGAAAATAAAAAAACATAAAAAAATATATTGGTAAAAAAGACCAACCTGATAGATATTCGACATAGAACAGAAAAACCCTGTGGGGGTCTGGCCCCTCCACAGGGTTTTTTTATCCTTTTTTTATTCCATGCTGGATGATGATTTGTTTTTTGGTGTCGCTTGGGATGTGGCGGTGGAGCTGGATGAAGAGGAGGCCGTTTTCGTAGGTGGCGTCGACTTTGTCATCGCGTACTGGAAATGGCAGTTCAAAGCTGCGCTGGAAGTCGCCTTGGGCGATGCCTTCCTCTATCAGCTCATAGCCTTGTATCCCGAGGTTGATTTGTCCTTTTACCTCCAGCTGCTGGGGCCGGACGTATAGCTGGACCTGTTCCGGGTTGACGAGTCCAGGGAGACACATGACACATAGGAGTTCATTTTCTTTTTTATAGAGGTTCGTCTGGGTCTGCATGTTCTGGAAATATGGTTCAAATCCATTCCAGAATTCATCCCCGAAAAACTGATCCCATTGCTTGCGCCAATCCCCCATGTTCTTAAATTGATTAAAAGGCATCATCACGTATCACGTTTCCTTTCTACCCATAAATATCTTTCCATTAGCCTATGCGAGGGGGAATGGGTAAGTGCCTACTAAGAAATATGTCGAATAATTTTTGAATACAATGGTTTCCCATTTTGATATATTTCAGATTGGAGGTGTTTAACATGTCAAAAAACTTTACATGTGCAAGAAAACAAAACACAGGGAGAACGACAAAATAATAAGTAACAGCATGGACCATAAATGAAGAAGTGTTGTTACTTATTGGAAGGTAGGTAACAATGAATTCACTTGAAACAAAACATATCTATTACACCTTGCATTTTCTGATCTCGCTTGCGAGCGCGATTATGTTCACAACCTATGCCATTTACTATATAGAGGAGCTTGGGCTCAATCCCTTTCAGCTCATTCTCATCGGGACTTTCCTTGAGGTGACGATCATCCTTTTTGAAGGGATAACAGGAGTGGTGGCTGATACCTATAGCAGGAGGTTTTCGGTGATCACTGCGACCTTCATACTTGGTGGCGCGTTTATACTGGAGGGCTCGATCCCTTATTTTTCGGATGCATTCGCGTTTGGGGCTTTGGCTATTTTTGCATCGCTTTTAGTGGCGGAGATCATCCGGGGACTTGGTGAGACATTTCTAAGCGGAGCCGATCAGGCATGGCTTGCGGATGAAGCGGGGGAAGGGACAATAGCAGCCATTTTTGTGAGAGCCAATCAGCTTCGTCTAGTTGCAAGCCTGATCGGAATCGTGGTAAGTGTCGTATTGGCAAGCTTCGCATTGAATCTTCCATATATAGTTGGGGGAGGCATATACGTAATACTCGGGATTTTCCTATGTTTCTTTATGAAAGAACATAAGTTTGAAAGAGCACCTGCTGCGGTCGAAATGCCGTTCCGTGCCATGAAATCCACTTTTGTTTCGGGGATCGGTTTTATAAAAAAGAAGCCGATACTCTGGATGCTCCTGCTTGTGACGGTATTGATGGGAGCCGCTTCGGAGGGGGTTGACCGTCTTTGGGAAGCTCATCTGTTGGAGGCGTATGCTTTTCCTGAGCTCGGTAACTTAAGTCCGGTTGTCTGGTTCGGCATCATCCATTTCGTGGGTACCCTGATCAGCATCGGCGCCATGGAATGGTATCAAAGGAAATTTGATGTGAATAAGCCGCGTGTCATTCGAAACAGTTTATTCTATTTTACACTTGGGCAGATAGCCTTCACGATCATCTTCGGTCTCGCTTCATCCTTCTATTGGGCGATATTCAGCTTCTGGGTGCTTGGTATCATCGGTTCCATCACTGCGCCGATCTATCAGACATGGTTGAATCAGCAGCTTGAAAGCGGCTCACGGGCCACGGTCCTCTCCATCATGGGGCAGGGAAACGCGGTCGGGCAAGGATTCGGCGGACCGTTTGTCGGAGTGGTCGCAACGAGATTCTACATCCGAAGCGCCATCGTCCTCAGTGGACTGCTGATTATTCCTGCGGCAGTGCTTTATGGTAAGGTGCGAAAGGGTAAATAAAATAGGGGCCTGACCCTCAACGCTTTAAAGCGCTGAGGGTCAGGCCCCTTTCCATGTTATTTCATCTTTCTCTCATCAGGTTTTATTTCTGTGAATCTTTCGTGTTTGAATGCCTTGATCAGCGAGAATACCATCAGGATCATGATGATGGCGAATGGGAAGGCGGCGATGATGGAGGCGGTTTGCAGTGCCTCGAGACCGCCTGTCCATAGCAGGATGGCAGCTGCTGCCGATTGGATGATTCCCCATGTGAATTTCACGGATCCAGGCGGGTTCAGGCTTCCATTCGTCGTCTGCATCCCCAATACGAAGGTCGCAGAGTCTGCCGATGTGATAAAGAACGTACAGATCAGGAAGATCGCCAGCCCTGACATGACCATGCCAAGCGGATAATTCTGCAGCACTGAGAACAATGCAACTTCCATACCTTGAGATTCGATGACACTATACACCGGAATGTCCTTGAAGTACTCCAGGAAGATCGCGGAACCACCGAATACGGAGAACCATAGTCCGCCGAACACCGTCGGTACCAAAAGTACCCCGAGTAAAAATTCGCGGATGGTGCGGCCTTTGGAGATTCGCGCAATGAAGGTGCCGACAAACGGCGCCCATGCGATCCACCATGCCCAGTAGAAAATGGTCCAGTCCTGTACCCAGGTGTTGTCCTGATCGAATGGGAACATTCTGAAGCTCATCGAAGGAAGGCTTTGCAGGTAACCTCCGACCGTAGTCGTGAACAGGTCCATGATAAAGTTGGTCGGACCGGCGAAAAGCAGGAACAGCATCAACCCTATTGCCAGGATGACATTCAGATTGCTCAAATATTTGATTCCCTTGTTAAGGCCCGTCTGTGCAGAAAGCATGAAAAGGACCGTCACAATCACAATCACTACAAGCTGTGTCGCGATATTATTCGTGATGGCAGGCGTGATGCTCGATAGTCCCCCACTGATTTGAATGGCACCAAGGCCAAGAGAGGTCGCCACACCGAAAATGGTCGCAAAGACCGCGATGAAGTTGATGAATATACCGATTTTTCCATCCACCTTGTCACCAAAAATCGGACGCAGGATCTGACTGATGACACCAGGTGTTCCTTTGCGGAATTGGAAGTAGGCCAGCGCAAGGGCTATCACCGAATAGATGGCCCATGGGTGGAGCCCCCAATGGAAGAATGAATAGCGCATTGCTACCCGGGCTGACTCAGCAGTTTGCCCTTCACCTGTTGGCGGGGCATAAAAATGATACATCGGTTCTGAGGCACCCCAAAATACTAATCCGATACCCATACCGGCACTGAATAACATGGCGAACCAGGTCAGATAGCTGTATTCTGGCTCATCTGTGTCCTTGCCAAGTTTAATGCGGCCGTACTTAGTGAATATAAGAATAACGCTGAATAATAGGAAAAAGGTGGCGGTCAATAAGTAGAACCATCCAAATTTATCCACGATGAAGCCCTGGACATCGCCTGTGACAGCATTCAGGCTTGCGTCGCCAAGCATACTGGCAGGCAGGACTCCCCAGATGATGAATAAGACTGCAACAATAATAGAAACAATAAATACAGGGGTCGTTTTCTTCAATTTGTCTTCACTCCTTTAAAAATGATCATCACTTCTCTCTGATAAAAGTATTTGTTTCCAAACGGACAACTATACTACCCTAACATTTAAGGTGGGCAAGTCCAACTAATTTGCTTTTGGTATTTACATGAGATAGCAGGTTCCCGTAAAATTAGTAACTAGATTTGCAACAGGGAGGCAGTTTATTTTGCTAGAAAACAGCTTGGTTATGGTAGCAATCATTATTCTAATAAATATTGTCTATGTGTCGTTTTTTACAATAAGGATGATTCTTACGCTCAAGGGGCAGCGCTACTTGGCGGCGGGGATCAGTATGGTGGAAGTCGTGATCTATGTGGTCGGTCTAGGGCTTGTATTGGATAACCTGGATGAAATACAAAATCTGATTGCCTATGCCTTAGGGTATGGGATCGGGGTCATCGTCGGTATGAAAATTGAGG
Source organism: Sutcliffiella tianshenii (assembly GCF_016908565.1). GTDB lineage: Bacteria > Bacillota > Bacilli > Bacillales > Bacillaceae_I > Sutcliffiella_A > Sutcliffiella_A tianshenii. The sequence goes on along the minus strand of NZ_JAFBED010000012.1, from coordinate 79,601 downwards.
AAAAGCTTGCACTTGGTTATACAACTGTCAATGTGATCACAAAAGAATATGACAAGGATCTGCCAAAGCTTTTAAGGGAAAAAGGCTATGGGGTGACAAACTGGCAGGCGAACGGTCTGGAAGGTGACCGCATGGCGATGCAGATATTAACGCCAAGGAAATATGAAGTCGGCTTATACCATGCAATAAAAGAGCATGATCCAAAGGCATTCATCATTGCATATGAACCGAAAACCATCCATGGAGGATTCTGGGTGAAAGCTGTGAAAGAAAGGAAAATCAAAGAATGGGAAAGACGCCGCGAAAACGAAGCTTTGAAGTGATGGAAAATGAGAGCATAGACCAGTGCCTCAACCGTATGGAAAAAGAGGGATACAAGCCGTCCCGGAGGATGGAAGAGCCCATTTTCCAGGAGGTAGTAAAGGATGGTCATAAAGAAATACTGCCAATTGGCAAAAAAATCATATTCGAAGGTAAATTGGTGGAGAAATAACACCAAAATACGAACGTTATTCAATAATTAGACCTTAATGTTCATGATATCCGTTGACAAAATTCGCATTTGCCGATAAGATAAACGTAGATAACAACGAAATAATGAAACCTCATATAATTTTGGGAATATGGCCCATAAGTCTCTACCTGACCGCCGTAAATTGGTCGGACTATGAGGGGAAGTTACGATCATCTTCGTTTGTCATGGCAATAGGTCTGCTTTGTCATGGCAAGAGCCCAGGTGGATCGCTTTCCCTCTAGAAGGGGGCGGTCCATGCTGGGCTTTTCCTATTTTCAAAAAAAAAAGCACCTGAAAGGATGGGACGGGATGAACGCACAAGTCGGAGTTATCATGGGAAGCACGTCTGATTGGGAAACGATGAAGCATGCTTGCGAGGTGCTGGAAGAATTACATATACCATACGAAAAGAAGGTCGTCTCGGCACACCGTACCCCGGATTTGATGTTTGACTATGCTGAAGGTGCCCGGGAAAAAGGCTTGAAGGTGATCATTGCGGGAGCCGGCGGTGCAGCGCATCTGCCAGGGATGGTCGCAGCGAAAACGACCTTGCCTGTGATCGGGGTCCCGGTTCAATCCAAAAGCCTGAATGGTCTCGATAGCCTGCTATCGATCGTACAGATGCCAGGCGGCGTGCCGGTTGCAACAGTGGCAATCGGAAAAGCGGGTGCAACGAATGCGGGACTTTTAGCCTCACAGATGCTTGGGGCTTTTGATGAACAGATCGCCGATCGCCTTGCTGAAAGACGAGAAAAAACACGCTTACAAGTGTTGGAAAGTAGTGAGCATCTTGTTTAAGAAAATCCTACCCTCATCAATGATTGGCATAATTGGCGGCGGACAGCTTGGCAGGATGATGGCGATTGCGGCAAGGGCGATGGGCTATCGGATTGCAGTGTTGGACCCGACACCGGATTCCCCGTGTGGTGTTCTTGCCGATGTGGAAATCACGGCAGCCTTCGATGACAAGGAAGCGATCAGGAAGCTCGCGGAGATATCCGATGTGGTGACCTATGAATTTGAAAACATCGATTACGAGGCCTTGACCTGGTTAGAGGAGAACGCGTATCTTCCTCAAGGAAGCCGGGTGCTCCAGGCTACACAGCATCGCGGGACAGAGAAGAGGGCAATCGAGGCAGCGGGCCTTCAGGTTGCACCATACAGGGAAGTCCAAACACGTGAAGAGCTTATGGAAGCAATCGGGGAGCTTGGTTATCCTTCCGTACTGAAAACATGCCGCTTCGGCTATGACGGGAAGGGCCAGGTTGTCCTGAAGGATGAGGCGGCACTAGAGCAGGCAGCAGAGCTCCTTGCACATGGGGAGTGCGTGCTGGAAAAATGGATCCTTTTTCAAAAAGAGATTTCGGTTGTGGTGGCAAGGGGAACGGACGGACAGATAGCAGCCTTCCCTGTTGCGGAAAACGAACACCGGGAAAACATCCTATATAAATCGATCGTACCTGCGAGAGTGGATGATAGAGTAAAAGTAAAAGCGCTTGCTCATGCTGAAGCACTTGCAGAGAGCCTGGGGCTGATCGGGACGCTTGCTGTGGAGATGTTCCTCCTTGAAGACGGCACAATCTACATCAACGAATTGGCACCGCGCCCCCACAATTCAGGGCATTTTACGATAGACGCCTGTGAAACATCGCAGTTCGAGCAGCACATCCGCGCGATATGCGGTCTGCCGCTTGGAAAAACCTCCTTATGGAAGCCTGTGGTAATGGTTAATCTATTAGGGGAGCATGTCGAAGGTGCACTGGCGCAGATTTCGGACTACAAAGACGTGAAGCTTCATCTTTATGGGAAAAAGGAAAACAAGGAAAAACGCAAGATGGGACACATCACGATACTTGCTGATACAATGGAACAGGCTTTGGGGCGAGAGGCAACACTAGAGATCTGGAAGAAAGACGAACGGAGGATTTTAACATGATTGAACGTTATACAAGACCCGAAATGGGCGCTATCTGGACAGAGGAAAACAGATTCCAGGCATGGCTGGAAGTAGAGATACTGGCATGTGAAGCATGGGCGGAGCTTGGGGACATCCCGAAGGAAGACGTAAAGGTACTTAGAGAAAAAGCGTCATTTGATATCGAGCGCATCAAAGAAATCGAAGCAGAAACTCGCCATGACGTGGTTGCTTTTACAAGAGCGGTATCTGAAACACTTGGTGAAGAAAAGAAGTGGGTGCACTACGGATTGACTTCAACTGACGTGGTGGACACGGCATTATCCTATCAGCTGAAACAGGCAAATGCGATTCTTCAGGCTGACTTGGAACGCTTTGTCACTATTTTAAAAGAAAAAGCGCAAGACCATAAATACACCGTCATGATGGGACGTACACATGGCGTGCATGCAGAGCCGACGACATTCGGCCTGAAGCTTGCCCTTTGGTACGAGGAAATGAAACGTAACCTCGAGCGCTTCAAGCAGGCGGCAGAAGGCATCGAGTTCGGAAAGATCTCCGGAGCGGTTGGAACGTATGCCAACATCGATCCATTCGTGGAAGAGTATGTGTGTGAAAAATTGGGCTTGCAGCGCGCACCGATTTCGACCCAGACCCTGCAGCGTGACCGCCACGCCCACTACCTTGGTACACTTGCCCTGATCGCAACATCCATCGAGAAGTTTGCCGTGGAAGTGCGCGGATTGCAAAAGAGTGAAACGCGTGAAGTGGAAGAGTTCTTCGCAAAAGGTCAAAAAGGATCTTCAGCAATGCCGCATAAACGCAACCCGATCGGATCTGAGAATATGACAGGCTTGGCGCGTGTGATCCGCGGTTACATGATGACTGCCTATGAGAACGTGCCGTTATGGCATGAGCGTGACATCTCCCACTCATCAGCGGAGCGCATCATCCTGCCTGATTCAACGATTGCATTGAACTACATGCTGAACCGCTTCGGAAACATCATCAAGAACTTGACGGTATTCCCGGAGAACATGAAGCGCAACATGGACCGCACACTAGGCCTTATCTACTCCCAGCGTGTACTGTTGGCCTTAATTGACACAGGCATGTCCCGCGAGGAAGCCTACGACACTGTCCAGCCAAAAGCGATGGAAGCATGGGAAAAGCAGGTCCACTTCCGCGAGTTGGTGGAAGGCGAAGAGAAAATCACCTCCCGCCTCACAGCAGAACAGATCGAAGACTGCTTCGACTACAACTACCACCTGCAGCACGTAGATACAATCTTCACCCGTCTAGGACTTTAAAAAAGAGTGATGGGGCTCACGGATTGCTTGAGTCCCCGCTTTTTCATAAAAAGGAGGCAACCCCAATGCAAAAAGCAGACCTTATGTATGAGGGCAAAGCGAAAAAGGTGTATGCAACAACAGATGAGAACATTGTCTGGATTGAGTACAAGAATTCTGCAACCGCTTTTAACGGGGAAAAAAAGGCAACAATCGATGGCAAAGGCCGTTTAAATAACGAGATTACCAGTTTACTATTTTCCATGCTTCATGAAGCCGGCATCGAAAACCATTTTATCGAAAAGAAATCCCAAACCGAGCAGCTTGTAAAGAAAGTCACCATCATCCCGCTCGAAGTGGTAGTCCGCAACGTGACCGCAGGCAGCATGGCAAAACGCCTCGGCATTGATGAAGGCATAGCATTGGAGCAGCCGATCGTGGAATTCTACTATAAGGATGACAGCCTCGGGGACCCGTTGATCACCGAAGATCACATCAGTCTCCTGAAGCTTGCAACACCTGTAGAAGTGGACGTGTTAAAGCATTTGGCGCAGAAGGTCAACGTTTTATTATCGGAATTTTTTGCGAATAGGGGCCTGACCCTCGTCGATTTCAAGCTTGAGTTCGGCAAAACGGCAGACGGCACGATCATCCTGGCTGATGAGGTTTCACCTGACACATGCCGCCTTTGGGATAAAGAGACGAATGAGAAATTGGATAAGGATGTTTTCCGCAGGAACTTAGGCAGTTTGACAGATGCATATGAAAAAATTCTAGCGCGTATCGGAGGAGAGCAGCATGTATAAAGTGAAGGTATTCGTAACGTTAAGAGAGAGTGTACTAGATCCGCAGGGGACAGCTGTTAAAAATTCGCTTCATAGCCTTTCCTACAAAGAGGTGGAGGAAGTGCGCATCGGGAAGTTCCTCGAGCTTACGATTGAAAAGACGGACCGTGACCTGGATGTGCTTGTGAAGGAAATGTGTGAGAGATTGCTGGCGAATACAGTAATCGAGGACTACCGCTATGAGGTGGAGGAGGTAGTGGGATCGTGAAATTTGCAGTCATCGTGTTTCCCGGATCAAACTGTGATGTAGATATGTATCATGCAATCAAGGACGAACTAGGTGAAGAAGTGGAATACGTATGGCATGATGCCACGAACCTGGATGAATATGACGGGATCTTGCTTCCTGGCGGTTTCTCGTACGGAGATTACCTTCGTTCAGGCGCCATCGCACGCTTTTCCAATGTGATGCTTGAGGTGCAAAAGGCTGCTGAGGCAGGCAAGCCGATTTTAGGAGTATGCAACGGATTTCAGATTTTGCTTGAGTCAGGTCTTCTTCCGGGGGCAATGAGAAGAAATCAGAACTTGAAGTTTATGTGCCGACCTGTTCAATTGAAAGTGGAAAACAATGAAACGCTTTTCACATCAAGCTACGATAAAGGTGAGATTATCACCATCCCCATCGCACATGGGGAAGGAAATTATTACTGTGATGAGATAACTTTTGGGAAGTTAAAGAGCAATGGGCAAATTGCTTTCTCCTATTATGGTGATAATCCAAATGGTAGTCTACAGGATATCGCAGGGATTGTAAACGAAAAAGGCAATGTGCTTGGCATGATGCCGCATCCCGAAAGAGCAGTTTCCAAGCTTTTGGGCAGTGATGATGGGTTAAAACTCTTTAAATCTATTGTTCGTAATTGGAGGGAATCACATGTCGTTACTTCTTGAACCAAATCCAGAGATGATCAAGTCTGAGGGCATCTATAAAGAAATGGGACTCAGCGATGAAGAGTTTTTAATGGTGGAAAAGATTCTTGGGCGTCTGCCGAACTATACGGAAACTGGCCTTTTCTCCGTAATGTGGTCTGAGCATTGCAGCTACAAGAACTCAAAGCCGGTCCTGCGCAAGTTCCCGACAGAGGGGCCTAAAGTTTTGCAAGGTCCTGGTGAGGGAGCGGGGATCGTGGACATCGGTGACAATCAGGCAGTAGTGTTCAAGATTGAGAGCCATAACCATCCTTCCGCGATTGAACCATACCAGGGGGCGGCAACAGGGGTCGGCGGAATCATCCGTGACGTCTTCTCGATGGGCGCGCGTCCGATTGCGCTATTAAACTCGCTTCGATTCGGGGAGCTGACATCTCCGCGTGTGAAATATTTGTTTGAAGAAGTAGTGGCAGGCATCGCGGGCTACGGGAACTGTGTCGGGATCCCGACTGTAGGTGGGGAAATCCAGTTCGACCCTTCCTACGACGGCAACCCGCTGGTCAATGCGATGTGTGTCGGTTTGATCAACCATGAGGATATCAAAAAAGGCCAGGCGAAGGGCGTCGGCAATACGGTCATGTATGTTGGGGCAAAAACAGGGCGTGACGGCATCCACGGTGCAACCTTCGCTTCCGAGGAGCTATCCGATGCATCAGAGGAAAAGCGCCCGGCAGTGCAAGTCGGCGATCCGTTCATGGAGAAGCTTTTACTTGAAGCATGCCTTGAGATTGTAAAATGGGACGGCTTGGTCGGGATCCAGGACATGGGAGCGGCTGGTCTTACGAGCTCTTCAGCTGAGATGGCTTCAAAAGCTGGTTCAGGGATCGAAATGAACCTCGACCTTGTACCACAGCGTGAAACTGGCATGACAGGCTATGAAATGATGCTTTCCGAATCCCAGGAGCGCATGCTGATCGTGGTCGAAGCGGGCCGCGAGCATGAAGCACAGGAGATTGTATCGAAATACGGCTTAGAAGCAGTATCAATTGGAAAAGTTACAGATGATAAAATGCTTCGATTAATTCATAAAGGCGAGGTAATCGCAGACGTCCCTGTGGATGCGCTGGCCGAGGAAGCCCCTGTCTATCACAAGCCTTCCGCTGAGCCACTTTACTATAAAGAGTTTCAGGAGATGGAAGTGGATGTTCCGGCAGTGGAAAATTACGAGGATACGCTTCTTGCCCTTTTGCAGCAGCCTACCATCGCAAGCAAGGAATGGGTCTATGATCAGTATGATTATCAAGTACGCACAAATACAGTGGTCGTGCCTGGCTCCGACGCTGCTGTCGTCCGCATCCGTGGAACAGAAAAGGCGCTCGCGATGACAACAGACTGCAACTCTCGCTATCTCTATCTTGATCCAGAAGTTGGCGGGAAAATCGCTGTAGCGGAAGCGGCGCGCAACATCGTCTGTTCCGGCGCGAAGCCTTTGGCGATCACGGACTGCCTGAATTTCGGAAACCCGGAAAAACCGGAGATCTTCTGGCAGATCGAGAAAGCGACGGACGGAATGAGCGAGGCGTGCAGAACACTAGAGGCACCGGTCATCGGCGGAAACGTGTCACTATATAACGAAACAAACGGTGTCGCGGTTTATCCAACACCTGTCGTAGGGATGGTCGGATTGATCGAAGACCTTTCACATATCACGACACAGGAATTTAAAGCTGCTGGCGACCTGATTTATGTGATCGGCGAAACAGGCGCAGAATTTGGCGGCAGTGAGCTGCAGAAGATGACATACGGCAAGATTTTCGGAAAAGCACCTGCGATCGACCTTGAGGTGGAAGCATTCCGTCAAGGGCAAGTGCTCGCAGCGATCCGCGCAGGCCTTGTCGCATCGGCCCATGATATTTCAGAAGGCGGACTTGGTGTAGCCTTGGCTGAAAGTGCGATGGGTGCAAATGGACTTGGTGCCAGAGTGACAGTGGAAGGCGAGCTGACTTCAGCCTTATTCAGCGAAACGCAATCCCGTTTTGTCTTAAGTGTGAAACCTGAAAACAAAGAGAAGTTCGAACAGATGGTAAAGGCGACCCTTATCGGGGAAGTGACGTCGACGAACACGTTGCATATCGAAACGAAGTCGCGCGAGGTTGCCGTCCATCTTTTAGTAGATGATATGAGAAGTACTTGGAAAGGAGCAATTCCATGCTTGCTGAACTGAAAGGCTTAAATGAAGAGTGCGGGGTGTTCGGGATCTGGGGACATCCCGAAGCCGCCCAAATCACCTATTACGGACTGCACAGCCTGCAGCACCGTGGCCAAGAGGGAGCGGGAATTGTCACAACGGATGGGGAGAAGCTTTCGGCAGTAAAAGGGGAAGGCCTTGTGAACGAAGTGTTCGGAAATGGAAAAATGAATGATCTGCATGGAAAAGCGGCGATCGGGCATGTGCGCTATGCAACGGCAGGTGGCGGCGGCTATGAGAACGTCCAGCCGCTTTTGTTCCACTCGCAAACTGGCAGTCTCGCACTTGCGCATAACGGGAACCTGGTGAATGCCAACGCATTGAAGCATCAGCTTGAAAGCATGGGAAGCATTTTACAGACAACATCCGACACAGAAGTGCTGGCGCATCTGATCAAGCGCAGCGGCTATACCCTTTTAAAGGATCGCGTGAAAAATGCCCTTTCTATGCTAAAAGGGGCATATGCATTCCTGATCATGACGGAAACGGAAATGATGGTGGCGCTCGATCCGAATGGTTTGCGTCCGTTATCTCTTGGAAAATTGAATGATGCGTATGTGGTGGCATCCGAAACCTGTGCATTCGATGTGGTGGGAGCTACTTTCATCCGTGACATCGAGCCGGGCGAATTGTTGATCATCGATAACGGCGGCCTTCACACGGAGCGCTTCACGATGCATACCCAGCGTGCGATGTGCAGCATGGAATACATCTATTTTTCAAGACCTGACAGCAATATCGATGGCATCAATGTTCATACTGCACGCAAAAGCCTTGGCAAGCAGCTGGCGATGGAAGCACCGATCGAAGCGGATGTCGTGACTGGTGTGCCGGATTCCAGCATTTCAGCGGCCATCGGCTATGCAGAGTTTTCCGGCATACCGTATGAGCTTGGCCTGATCAAAAACAGATACGTCGGCCGGACCTTTATCCAGCCATCGCAATCCCTCCGCGAGCAGGGTGTGAAGATGAAGCTATCACCGGTGCGCGGCGTGGTCGAGGGCAAGCGTGTCGTCATGGTCGATGATTCGATCGTCCGCGGCACCACAAGCAAACGGATCGTCCGCATGCTGCGGGAAGCGGGGGCAACAGAGGTCCATGTCCGGATCAGTTCACCGCCGATCAAGAATCCATGCTTCTACGGCATCGATACCTCCACCCATGAAGAGCTGATCGCCTCGTCCCATTCGATCGAGGAAATGCGCGAGCTGATCGGTGCGGATACACTGTCGTTCTTGACGCCAAGCGGCATGGTGGAAGCAATCGCAAGACCGTATGAAGGCGAAACAGGCGGAGCGTGCATGGCATGCTTCACAGGCAAATATCCGACCGAGATCTTCCCGGATACAGTATTGCCGCATGAGAAGTGCTGATTTTTTTAAAAAAAAGCGGCGGGGTGATTCGTCGCTTTTCTATTGATGGAGTGTCGTGTGTGTAGGTGTGGGCAGCAGCTTTGAGTTACGGGGAGATTGCAGGATTGTCTGTGTGAGATGTGTATTTGTTTTTGGTGTTATTTGGTAAATTAATCGATTATGGGTGGTTTTGGATCGATTATGCTTCATTCCGGATCGATAATCTGGAGTTTTGGATCGATTATCACGGTTTTTCGCTCGATTTTACCCGAAAATGGATCGATTGCGGTCTCAGGGCGAGAACTCGAGAACTGCCGACCCTTTTCTAAGCAAATCTCCATCGACACTAGAGACATTTTTACCTTATCTGCAAAAACACACCGGCCATCACGTCAAAAACCCGCAAATAATATTACTTTTTTCCAAGGAAGGGAGACACATATGGCAAATGCATACAAGCAAGCAGGTGTAGATATAGAAGCAGGCTACGAAGCGGTGTCACGAATGAAAAAGCATGTTGCAAGAACGATGAGACCTGAGGTAATGGGGGGTCTCGGAGGATTTGGCGGCCTTTTTGACTTATCAAAAGTGAACGTGAAGAACCCTGTGCTCGTTTCAGGGACAGACGGCGTTGGAACGAAGCTGATGCTTGCCTTTCATCTTGATAAACATGACACAATAGGATTGGATGCAGTTGCGATGTGTGTCAACGATGTAGTGGTCCAGGGCGCCGAGCCTTTATATTTTCTGGACTATATTGCATGCGGGAAGGCAGATCCAGAAAGAATCGAAATGATTGTAAAAGGGATCGCCGATGGCTGCGAGCAGGCAGGCTGTGCTCTTGTTGGCGGCGAGACGGCGGAAATGCCCGGCATGTATGATGAGCAGGAATACGACCTGGCCGGATTCACGGTTGGCGTAGTCGACAAGGAGCGTCTCATCACCGGTGAAAATATCAAGCCAGGCAATGTGCTGATCGGACTCTCCTCAAGCGGGATCCACAGCAACGGCTACTCACTCGTGCGCAAAATTGTCTTTGAAAAAGGCCAATTGGAATTGGACCAAAAGTATGAAGGACTTGACCGAATGCTTGGAGAAGAGCTTTTAACACCGACAAAAATCTATGTGAAGCCGATCCTCGAAGTGCTGAAAAAGTATGATATTAACGGCATGGCGCATATTACAGGCGGAGGCTTCATCGAAAATGTCCCGCGCATGCTTCCGGAGGGATTGCAGGCGGAAATCGATTATGGCACATGGCCGATCCCGCCGATATTCGATCTTCTGCAGGAAGTGGGAGAATTGAACCGCAAGGAGATGTTCAATATTTTCAATATGGGAATCGGAATGGTGCTTGCGGTGAATGAAGAGATTTTACCGGAAGTGGTACAGATCCTCGAGGCGAACGGAGAAAAAGCATATCTTATCGGTCGTGTAAAAGAGGGCGAGGGCATCACGTTCGGCGGGGGAGAAATCAGATGAACCGGATCGCCATTTTTGCATCAGGGAGCGGCTCCAATTTCCAGGCGATTTTGGATGCCTGCCGGGAAGGTCGCTTGGACGCAACACCCGCCCTCTTGATCTGCGATAAGCCTGGTGCGTATGCAGTCGAGAGAGCGGAACGGGCAGGAGTACAGGCAATATCCTTTGTCCCAAAAGAGTATGGGGATAAGGCAGCCTATGAAAATGCCGTTTTACATCAGCTTCAGGAACACAAGATAGATTTCATCGTCCTTGCCGGCTATATGAGGCTGATCGGACCGACATTGCTTTCTGCTTACAAGAATCGTATTGTGAACATACATCCTTCACTTCTACCCGCTTTTCCAGGACTCGATGCAATCGGGCAGGCACTGGATTACGGGGTGAAGGTCACTGGCATCACCATTCATTTTGTAGATGAAGGCATGGACACGGGACCGATCATCGAGCAGGTTGCGATTGAGGTGGCCGAGGATGAGACAAGAGAATCCCTACAGAAAAAGATACAGGCAATAGAGCATATTTTTTATCCAAAGACATTACACCAACTTTTTTTAAATAAAGGAGAGAAAATCATCAGATGAGAGCCTTAGTCAGTGTTTCGAATAAAGCAGGAATCGTACCTTTTGTAAAAGAACTGGTTGAACTGGGTGTGGAGGTCATTTCCACAGGCGGGACAAAATCGATCCTGGAGGAAAACGGCGTTCAAGTAAGGGGAATCTCCGCGGTTACAGGCTTTCCGGAAATCCTGGACGGACGTGTCAAAACGCTTCACCCGATGATCCATGGGGGACTTTTGGCAAGAAGAGGGGACGCAAAGCACCAAGCGCAACTTTCCGAGCATGGCATCACGCCGATCGATCTGGTCGTCGTGAATCTGTACCCTTTTAAAGAAACGATTTCAAAAGAGGGCACCACGTTTGAAGATGCAATTGAAAATATCGATATCGGCGGCCCTGCGATGCTGAGGGCTTCGGCGAAAAATCACCAGGATGTGACGGTGATGGTCGACCCGGCCGATTATGAGGGAGTCTTGAATGAAATCAAGGAATCCGGCAAAACGACACCGGAGACGCGCCGTCGCCTTGCAGCAAAGGTTTTCCGCCATACAGCTGCGTATGACGCCATGATTGCAGGCTATCTGACAGAAGCGGTGGAAGAAGCACATCCTGAATCACTGACCGTTACTTTTGAAAAGAAACAGGACCTGCGCTACGGGGAGAATCCGCATCAGAAGGCGGCATTCTATGAAGCGCCACTTGCTTCCAAGTTCTCGATCGCCTCTGCAACCCAGCTTCACGGGAAGGAATTATCCTACAACAACATCAATGACGCCGACACTGCGATTCAGATCGTGAAGGAATTCACCGAGCCTGCGGTTGTTGCGGTCAAACACATGAATCCTTGTGGGGTGGGTGTCGGGGCGACTGCACTTGAAGCCTACCAGCGTGCATACGAAGCAGATCCGGTATCCATCTTTGGCGGCATCGTCGCATTCAATACCGAAGTGGACAAAGCGACTGCAGAGCTTTTACATGAGCTGTTCCTTGAAATCATTGTGTCACCATCCTTCTCAGACGATGCATTGACGGTGCTGAAGCAAAAGAAAAACCTTCGCCTGATGACACTGGAGATGGGCGATCAGGGTGGCACTGCGACCCGTTACGCTTCCATCCGCGGCGGATTGCTTGTGCAGGAAGAGGACTATGCGGGTCTTGATGAAGCGAATATTACCGTACCGACAAAGCGCGAGCCGACAGAAAAGGAATGGGAGGACCTCAAGCTTGCCTGGAAAGTGGTTAAGCATGTGAAATCCAATGCCATTGTCCTTGCAAAAGGAAATCAAACAGTAGGTGTCGGCGCAGGACAGATGAACCGTGTTGGCGCAGCAAAGATCGCCATGGAACAGGCAGGAGAAAAAGCGGTAGGTTCAGCACTGGGATCTGACGCATTCTTCCCGATGGATGACACCGTGGAAGCTGCTGCAAAAGCAGGCATCACAGCCATCATCCAACCAGGTGGATCCATCCGTGACGAGGACAGCATCAAAAAAGCAGATGAATATGGAATCGCAATGGTGTTTACGGGAGTTCGTCATTTCAAGCATTAATCCTAGATTACTTTCACGACTGGAGGAGTTTCAATGAGAGTATTGGTAGTTGGAAAAGGTGGAAGAGAGCATGCGATCGTCTGGAAGCTTTCTCAAAGCCCATCCGTTACAGAAATCTTCATCGCACCAGGCAATGTAGGAATGGAAGGCCTTGGCACAAATGTACCAATCGATGAAACGGACACGTCCGCCCTGATTTCTTTTGCAAAAGAAAAAGCGGTCGATCTTACAGTCGTTGGACCGGAAGTCCCTTTATTGAATGGGATAGTCGATGCATTCGTAGAAGCGGGATTGCAGATATTCGGCCCGAGCAAAGCCGCGGCCCTGATCGAAGGGAGCAAAAGCTTTGCAAAGGATCTCATGAAAAAATACGGCATCCCGACTGCAGGCTACGAGACATTCGAATCTTATGAGGATGCAAGGGTTTATATAGAAAGTAAGGGCGCTCCGATTGTGCTGAAGGCGGACGGATTGGCAGCAGGTAAAGGGGTCGTCGTTGCCATGACGGATGAGGAAGCACTTGAAGCGATCCATGAGATGATGGCAGAATCGAAATTCGGGGAAGCCTCAAGCAAAGTGGTGGTCGAGGAATTCCTTGCTGGAGAAGAATTCTCGTTCATGGCTTTTGTGAATGGCACAAAGGTCTATCCGATGGTCATTGCACAGGATCATAAGCGTGCGTTCGACGGCGACCAAGGGCCGAATACCGGTGGGATGGGTGCCTATTCACCAGTCCCTCATATACCGAAACAAATCTTGGATGAGGCGCTGGAAACGATCCTGATTCCTGCTGCTGAAGCGATGGTCAGTGAAGGGACACCGTTTGTGGGGATCTTGTATGCAGGCTTGATCCTGACAAAGAAAGGTCCGAAAGTGATCGAATTCAATGCGCGCTTCGGCGATCCGGAAACGCAGGTGGTATTGCCGCGGCTGGAGTCAGATCTGGGCGAAGTGTTCTTGAAGGTATTGAAGCAGGAGGAGTTGGAGCTTGCGTGGTCCGATGAAGCCGTTGTCGGTGTCGTGTCCGCCTCCAAGGGGTATCCGGAAACCTATGAGAACGGTGGAGTGATCGAAGGTATCGAAGAGGTCGACGGGGCGATGGTATTTCACGCCGGCACAGACAGGGATGAGGCAGGGCGCCTCGTCACAAATGGCGGAAGGGTGCTGCTTGTGGCAGCAAAGGACCCATCTTTGGAAACTGCTCAGCAAAAGGTATATGCAGAGCTTGAAAAGGTGAAGAGCGACAACCTCTTCCATCGTAAGGATATAGCCCACAAAGCTATTGCGGCCGGCGTTTCTTCCGTTTAACAAACACAAACAGAATCGCCACAATACCGCCGATCAACGAAGCCAACACAAACGACATATCCGTCAAATACTCCCAGAACATACAGACCAACCTCCTTCAATGGGGATATGGGATAAATAAGCATAAACTTTATAGGGTTCGACATGTAGAATGAAATTCCTTTGGGGGTCTGGCCCCCAAAGGAAATTTTTTTGCCTAATGTTGCTCTTATGATGGATTATAGGAGCTTGCGCCAGTTCCGTCACCGTCGCCTTCAAGCTGTTGGCGAAGGTCGTCGAAGTCGAGATCGAATTCGGTGGCGGTCTTTTGGAAGTCTTTGTTGGAGCTTTTTTCGTGCTTTTGCTCGTCACCGAATTTGCTGCCAAAACTGCTTCCGAAGTCAAAGTCATCCTTGTGGTCGCGATTGCCTTGATAGCGCTCAAACAGGTCTGTTACAGGACAATATTTCAGAATGCCTTCCCCGATTTTCATCGCTGCGAGCAGGGCAACTAGAATGTAAGAATCACGATGCGGCTTTCTGACCATTTTGCCGGTGACCCATGCAAGAATCGCAAATCCTGCAGTGATTCGGATCAATGCATTGATGATGCCGATATTCGGTTTCATAAAAATGACCTCCTAATGTGTTTTAACATGAACTTACTGTGTAAAGAATTCGAAAAATTTCCAAAAACGTTAATGCGGTAAAGACTGCGATATGGTACCATGGTAAAAAGAGGTTATACCACGATAATAAATTGTCGGAAATAGATTGATAATGAACCAAAAGTAGGTGATATTTGTGCACGAACAGAAATATAGATGGAAAAGTAAAAAGCTAAGAGAACATGTAGCTGTGGTAGACGGGAAAAAGGCGCCAAGCATCGTCCTGACCAATGCCACTTACCTGAATGTTCACCTTAAGGCCTGGCTCCAGGCAAATATTTGGATATACGAGGATCGCATCATCTATGTCGGTGACCTTATGCCAGATAGCTCACAGGATACTGAAGTGGTGGACTGCACCAATCAATACCTTGTGCCAGGCTATATCGAACCGCATGTGCATCCATTTCAATTATATAATCCCCTTTCGTTTGCCCAATATGCATCCAAATCAGGCACAACCACCTTTGTGAATGATAATTTGATGCTTATTTTACAATTGACAAAAAAGAAAGCGTTTTCTTTTATCGATGAGATGAACAAAACCGCGGCCACGATGTATTGGTGGTGCCGTTTTGATGCACAGACGGAAATACAGCAGGAGGACGCCATTTTTACGACACCTGCCATGAAGGATTGGCTCAATCACCCTTCCGTTCTGCAAGGGGGCGAACTGACGGCCTGGCCGAAGCTGATGGCTGGGGACGACCTGCTTCTTCACTGGATCCAGGAGGCGAAGGTAAGGAACAAGCCGGTGGAGGGCCATTTTCCAGGAGCATCCGAAAAGACCTTGACGAAAATGAAGCTGCTTGGCATCGACAGCGACCACGAAGCGATGACAGGAGCAGATGTGGAAAAGCGCATCAAGCAAGGCTATACTGCAGCGCTGCGTTATTCATCCATCCGTCCGGACCTTCCTGTCATGTTGGAGGAACTGGAGAAATCGGGCATCCATTATTATGACCAGACCTTCTTCACAACTGACGGCTCCACGCCGAGTTTTTATGAAAACGGTGTCATCGATCGCACCCTTGCCATAGCGCTTGATAAGGGTGTACCTGAAATTGAAGCGTACCGGATGGCGTCGTACAACGTGGCGAAGCATTTTCATATGGAGGGCCTCCATGGAAGCATTGCACCGGGCCGCATTGCCAACATCAACTTCCTGGCGGATATGGGAGATCCGGTTCCTGTTTCTGTCCTTTCCAAGGGCCAGTGGATCAAAAAGGAACACGAGCCAATAGAGGAGGCATTCCCTTCCGTGAACTGGGAAAAAGCAGGCCTGGAGCCACTGAAGCTTGATTGGGACTTGACGATCGATGATCTGCAGTTTTCGATGGCACTTGGAATGGAAATGATGAATGAAGTCATCATAAAGCCATATTCCATTACGTGTGACGTATCCGGTGACACTTTATCGGAGCTGCATGACCAGTCCTTCCTGATGCTGATCGACAGGGCCGGAAACTGGCGCGTCAACACCATCATCAAAGGCTTCGGCTCACATGTGCAAGGCTTTGCGAGCTCTTATTCGAATACAGGTGATATAGTACTGATCGGAAAAAGAAAAGCCGATATGATGAAGGCATTCCAGCATATGAAGGCAATCGGCGGAGGCATGGTGCTCGTGGAGGATGAGAAGGTGGTCTGCGACATACCATTACCGATCGGCGGGGGCATGTCCAAGGAACCGCTCGAGGAACTGATAAAGCAGGAAACCACGCTTCGTAATCATCTATTTGCACGGGGCTATGGCTTCAATGATCCGATCTATACCTTGCTGTTCCTATCATCCACACATCTTCCTTATATCAGGATAACTCCTAGAGGAATATACGACGTGATGAATAAAACGGTACTCTTTCCGTCAATAATGCGTTAAAATATAAAAGTAACTGAACAAAGGTTGTGTGAGTAAGAAAATGATAAATAGAAAAGTAATACAATTGATAGCCTTGATGATGATCCTTTTAATAGGATGCAGTTCCAACAATGACTCAAGTCCTGATGCAAGTGAAGTTCCGGTAGGCGAAAGCCCTTCCAAAGAAACAGGAAGCGGACAACAAGAAGAGAAAGAAATAGAGGAAGAAAAAGAAATCTTCCCACTTACAGGCACACCAGGAGAAACAGCTATAGATAAAAGACCTTTTGCGGTTGTCATAAATAATGATGTAAAGGCCAGACCCCAATCCGGGCTGCATAAAGCCGATATCGTCTATGAGGTTTTAGCGGAAGGCGATATCACAAGACTGCTCGCGATTTTCCAAAGTCAGGTTCCACCGGATTCCATCGGACCAGTCAGAAGTGCCAGGTCCTATTTTATCGATTTGGCAAAAGGCTACGACCCGATATTCGTGTTCCATGGCTGGAGTCCTGAAGCCCGTGAGAAAATAGAAGCGGGTGAAGTGGACGGGATCAACGGTTTGACCTATGACGGGACGCTCTTCAAACGGGCGAGCTTCCGCGTTGCGCCGCACAATTCCTATATTACGCATGAAAATATAGAAAAAGGTTCGGACCGGCTAGGCTATTCTTTGGCAAAAGCAGTACCTGCGCTAATCTTTCATGAAAAAGGGGATACGCCAGCAGGAGATGAAACAGATTATGTGAAAATCTCCTATTCCAAAAGAGCCGCTACCCATGTGGAATACAGCTATGAGGAAAATGAAAACCACTATGTACGCTCCAGTGGCGGGGAAAAGAACATCGACCTCGACACATCAGAAGAAATCGTGGCCCATAACATCTTCATCGTAGAATCTGACCACCAGATTGTGGACGATGCCGGCCGCAGGGAAATAGATATCATTTCCGGAGGACGGGCAATCCTCATACAGAACGGTGTCCGCCGCGAAGTGGAGTGGAAAGAGGATGAAGGACGGATCCTTCCATACCTGAATGGAAGTCCCGTACCGTTCACACCGGGAAAAACGTGGATTCAGATCGTCCCGGATTTATCTAACGTGACCTATTAGAAAAGGAGACAAACATATGCAAATAAATAAATTAAGAGGAAAAGAGCTGGATCAGTTATTTGAAGCGGTCCTCTCCCTAAAAGATCTGGAAGAGTGCTATCGATTCTTTGATGACCTATGTACGGTGAACGAGATCCAATCCCTTGCACAGCGACTTGAAGTGGCAAGAATGCTGAAGGAAGGTTTTACGTATCACAAGATCGAAACGGAAACTGGCGCAAGCACAGCGACCATCTCCCGTGTGAAGCGCTGCCTGAACTACGGAAACGATGCATACGAAATGGCATTGGACCGTATCCGTGACGAAAAGAAGGAAGAAGTGGGAGAGTAATTTCCCCCTACATAAAGAAGGCGGCCCCGTATCTTAGGATGCTGGGCCGCCTTCTTCCGTTACCTATAAAAAGTCTCCTGCTTCGTTTTTACCCTCTCGACGCCTTCCTGCACACTTGCCGGGTCTGTGCTCCGCTTTCTTTTTCCCATAAAGTCCACCAGCGCTCCGAACGCTAACAGAATGGCAAATCCAATGACGAACCAAAGCCAAACAGGCATTTAGGACACCTCCTTTTGAAAAAGGTATGAAACAAGCTGTTGGAAAATTCTTTGTTTTTCACGTTGTATTAATAGATATACCCCGTGGTGTGCTGCGGATAGCCTTTGTAATGTAATCTTAATACTTTTGATGGCTGATTTGAGTGGGCTGTTGAGCGGGGAGGCGTGGTTAGGTTGTAGCCGGGGTAGCTGAGCGAGGTGGTGGGGTTAGGGGTAGCTGGTGTAGCTGAGCGAGGTGGTGGGGTTAGGTTGTAGCCGGGGTAGCTGAGCAAGGCGCGGTGGGGTTATCGATCCAAAATAGGTCATTATCGGTCAACTTTCCGGGTTTATCGAGCGGAAACGCGCCTCAATCGGTCCGTTTATTAGGTTAATCGGTCCGAAACTACACTTTATCGATCCGATTTCCAAATGAAGGAAATAACAGGCGTACGTAAACGACTGTAAGACTGCTAACAGCAATCCAGGGGAAGCGATTCTATCCAAAAGCGACGGTATTCTATCCACTTGCCTCATTACTCTAGCGAAAATGTAACACATTCTGTCCACTTCCCTTGCTATTCTGTCCAAAACCTCACTTATTCTGTCAACTTTCCAAATAAAGTAAAAAAATAACACCCCCGCGCAGCACACCACCCCCGCGCAGCACACCACCCCCGCGCAGCACACCACCCCCGCCCCGCACGCCTCGCACACCACCACACCCCCGCGCAGCACACCACCCCCGCGCAGCACCCCGCCCCGCAAAGCAACACCCCCAAAAAATAGGTCGCATCTTCCAGAAAACATTCTTCCTACATCTTTTTCGTATTCGCTCTGATTTTGTTATAATAGACAAATGGAAAATTAGAATGGGGGACGTTTGCAGTGTTACAGGAAATACGTGAATGGCAGCACGTTTTTAAATTGGATCCTAATAAAGAGATATCGGATGAGGATTTGGAGCTTGTGTGCGAATCCGGGACGGATGCCATCCTCGTCGGTGGGACGGACGGCGTGACCTTGGACAATGTCCTGCACCTGATGAGCAGGGTTCGCAGATATTCGTTGCCATGTGTGCTTGAGGTGTCCAACATTGAATCGGTCACACCGGGCTTTGACTTTTATTTCATCCCGACCGTATTGAACAGCCGCAAAACCGATTGGGTCGTGGACCTGCATGTGGAGGCGCTCAAGGAATACGGGGATATCATGAGCTGGGAGGAAATTGTAGCAGAAGGCTATTGCATCCTCAATGCAGACTGCAAGGCGGCGCAATTGACCGAGGCTAAAACGGACCTCTCAGAAGACGACGTCATCGCCTATGCGAGGCTTGCCGAGAAAATGTTTAATCTTCCTATCTTTTACTTAGAATATAGTGGGACTTACGGGGACGTGGAAATGGTACAGGCGGCGAAAAGGACGCTTGAAACTACCCGTTTATTTTATGGCGGCGGGATCACATCAGCCGAACGTGCAGCGGAAATGGCACAGTTCGCCGATACCGTCGTGGTAGGGAATATCGTATATGACAATCTATCAGAGGCCTTGAAAACAGTCCAGGCCGTCAAGAAAATATAAGAGACAAAACCAATAGAATCTAGTAAAATAAAAATAAGAACATACGTTTGTATAGGCGGTGGGAAAACATGCAATATTTAAGTCAAAGACTGCTCGAAGGGTTGAACCCGATGCAGCAGGAAGCGGTAAAGAAAACGGATGGTCCCCTGTTGATCATGGCAGGAGCGGGCAGTGGCAAGACGAAGGTGCTGACGCATCGAATCGCATACCTTATGGCGGAAAAGGAAGTGGCGCCGTGGAATATCCTTGCGATCACATTTACGAATAAAGCGGCCCGCGAGATGAAGGAGCGTGTGCAGGTATTGCTTGGACCGGCAGCGGAGGATATCTGGATCTCGACGTTCCACTCCATGTGTGTGCGGATCCTGCGCCGTGACATCGACCGTATTGGGATGAACCGTAACTTTACGATCCTTGATACGACCGATCAGCTTTCCGTCATCAAGAATATCCTGAAGGACCGCAACATCGATCCAAAGAAATTTGAACCGCGTACGATCCTTGGAACCATCAGTTCTGCGAAGAATGAATTGATGACCCCTGAGGAATATGCGAAGCAGCCGATGGGCCCTTATGAACAGAAGATCGGGGAAATCTACACTGACTATCAGAAGCGCCTCAAGAAAAACCAGGCGCTCGATTTTGATGATCTCATCATGACGACGATCCATCTTTTCAAGCGCGTGCCGGAAGTGTTGGAGTATTATCAGCGCAAATTCCAGTATATCCACGTGGATGAGTATCAGGATACGAACCGTGCGCAATATACATTGGTAAAAATGCTTGCGGACCGCCTGAAGAATCTATGCGTAGTGGGTGATTCCGATCAGTCCATCTATCGCTGGCGCGGGGCGGACATCGCCAACATCCTTTCTTTTGAAAAAGACTACCCGAATGCCGAGGTTGTCCTGTTGGAGCAGAACTACCGTTCCACCAAACGCATCCTTGAAGCGGCAAACCGAGTGATTGAAAACAACGTCGGCAGGAAGAAAAAGAATCTCTGGACGGAAAATGTGGAAGGCCAGAAGATCCTTTACTATCAGGCCGATTCAGAGAAATCAGAAGCGCAATTTGTAGTAGGGAAGATGAGGGAGATCCTGCAAAAGGACCCGAAACGTAAGCTTTCCGACTTTGCGATCCTGTACCGTACGAACGCCCAGTCCCGTGTGATGGAGGAAATGCTGTTGATGTCCAACATCAACTATTCCATCGTCGGCGGCACAAAGTTCTATGACAGAAAAGAGATCAAGGACATTCTTGCCTACTTGCGTCTGATCGCAAACCCGGATGATGATATCAGCCTTGCCCGTATCGTCAATGTACCAAAACGCGGGATCGGTGCAACGACGGTCGATAAAGTGGCACAATATGCTGCACTGCATGACATCTCCCTTTTCCAGGCATTGGCCGAAATCGACCTGATCGGGGTCAGCGGACGTGCAACAGCTGCTTTAAAAGAGTTCCATGCACTGATCAACAACTATGTGCAGATGCAGGAATATATCTCCGTGACGGAGCTCGTAGAGGAAATATTGGACAAATCAGGCTACCGCGACATGCTGAAGGCGGACAAGACGATCGAGTCCCAGAGCCGTCTTGAGAATATCGACGAGTTTTTGTCTGTTACCAAGAACTTTGAAGAAAAATATGATGATAAGAGTCTGCTGGCGTTCTTGACAGACCTAGCGCTTGTAGCGGATATCGATAAATTGGATGAAGAGGATGAAGCGCAGCAGGAATCCGTCATCCTGATGACCCTTCATGCTGCAAAAGGCCTGGAGTTCCCTGTCGTATTCCTGATCGGGCTTGAGGAAGGCGTGTTCCCTCACAGCCGTTCCCTTTTTGAAGAGATGGAGATGGAAGAGGAACGCCGCCTGGCCTATGTAGGAATTACACGTGCGGAAGAGGAATTGTTCATCACAAACGCCCAGATGCGGACGCTGTTTGGACGTACGAACATGAATCCACCTTCCCGTTTCATCAAGGAAATCCCGGAAGACCTGATCGAGAACTATGCAAAACAGGAAACAAGATCGGCATCAAGACCGACGCCATTCGGAGGCGGCAGTCGTTCTCCATTTGGCGGTTCTCCGTCTAATCCGGCGCAGCCGCAGCGACGTGCAACGTCCGCAGCTGTCAACCGTGGCCTCAAGGCAACAGGCGGCGAAAGCCTTGATTGGGGTGTCGGTGACAAGGCGGAGCACAAAAAGTGGGGAGTCGGTACCGTTGTAAGCGTGAAGGGAGAAGGCGACAACAAGGAGCTTGATATCGCATTCCCTAGTCCGACCGGTGTCAAAAGGCTGTTGGCGAAATTCGCACCAGTTACGAAAGTTTAGAAAAGAAAGGGCGACAAGCATGGAAAGAGAAAAAGCAGAAAAGCGGGTTCGAGAGCTTCATGATATGCTGAATAGATACAACTATGAGTATCATGTACTGGACAAGCCATCGGTAACTGACGCCGAATACGATTCCCTTTTGCATGAGCTTCTTACACTGGAAAAGGATTTCCCGGAGCTGCAGACTCCCGATTCCCCTTCCCAGCGCGTAGGCGGTAATATTTTGGAGATGTTCAACAAGGTCGAGCATCGTACACCGATGCTCAGCCTTGGTAACGCCTTTAACGAAGACGACCTGCGCGACTTCGATCGCCGCGTCAGACAGGCTGTCGGGGAAGATGTCAAGTATGTATGTGAATTAAAAATTGATGGATTGGCCGTATCCCTCCGCTATGAAGACGGATTATTTGCCCAAGGTGCGACCCGAGGAGACGGAACAACAGGGGAAGACATCACGATGAACCTGAAGACGATCCGTTCCATTCCTTTGCGCTTGAAGGATCCCGTTTCCATCGAAGTGCGCGGGGAAGCTTTTATGCCAAAACGCTCGTTTGAAAAGCTGAACGAGGCAAAGCTTGAGCGTGAAGAGGAGCCTTTTGCAAATCCCCGCAACGCAGCAGCCGGTTCCCTGCGTCAATTGGACCCGAAAATTGCAGCACAGCGCAACCTTGATGTGTATATATACAGCTTGGCGGATGCCGGTGAAACAGGCATCGAATCCCATAGCGAAGCCCTGAATTATTTAGAGGAAATAGGATTCAAAACAAATAAAGAGCGTAAAAAATGCGCATCCATTGATGAAGTGATTGAATATGTGACAGCTTGGCACACAAAACGCCCGGATTTGTCGTATGATATAGATGGAATTGTCATCAAGGTCGATGAGACGGAGCAGCAGGAACAGCTCGGCTTTACTGCGAAAAGTCCTCGCTGGGCCGTTGCATACAAGTTTCCTGCGGAAGAAGTGGCGACTAAGCTACTCGATATCGAATTGAATATCGGAAGGACGGGAGTCGTCACACCGACTGCCATCCTTGAGCCGGTCCGTGTAGCTGGAACGACAGTCGGGCGCGCGTCCTTACATAACGAGGACCTGATCCGCGAAAAGGATATAAAGCTTGGCGATTATGTTATTGTAAAAAAAGCAGGGGACATCATTCCCGAAGTAGTGAACGTCCTTGTGGAAAAACGTACCGGGGAAGAAAAGGACTTCCACATGCCGACGCATTGCCCGGAATGTGAAAGTGAGCTTGTCCGCATTGAAGGGGAAGTGGCACTCCGCTGCATCAACCCGAAATGTCCGGCACAGATCAGGGAAGGATTGATCCATTTTGTTTCCCGAAATGCCATGAATATCGATGGCCTCGGTGAAAAAGTGATTGCCCAGCTGTTCCGTGAAAATCTTATAGAAGATGTGGCTGACATCTATAAGCTGACTAAAGAACAGCTTCTTGGACTTGAGCGGATGGGTGAAAAATCTGCGGACAATCTGATCTCCGCCATCGAAAAGACGAAGGAGAACTCCATGGAGCGCCTCCTATTCGGACTTGGGATCCGCCTCGTTGGAGCCAAGGCAGCGAAAACCTTGTCCCAGGAGTTTGGCGATATGGATCGCCTTGCGTCCCTTACTAAGGAAGAGCTGACTGCTATTCATGAGATCGGTGATAAAATGGCGGATTCGATCGTGGCATATTTCGAGCAGCCTGAAGCGATGGAATTGATGCAGGAGCTGAAAAATGCCGGTGTCAATATGGAATACAAAGGTCCGAAGAAGGTCCGTGCAGAAGATGTGGATTCCTATTTTGCCGGGAAAACCATCGTCCTTACAGGTAAGCTTGAGGAGATGTCCCGTAATGATGCCAAGGCTGCGATCGAACAGCTCGGCGGCAAGGTGACAGGCAGTGTAAGCAAGAATACACACCTCGTCATCGCGGGGGAAGATGCGGGCTCGAAGCTGGCAAAGGCGAATGAGCTTGGCATTGAAGTATGGAACGAGGCGCAAATGCTTGAAGAAATACAATCATAAGAGGTGTTGTAAGGTGAATAGGTTTTTGGCGATTCTCCTTGTTGTTTCTCTTGCGGCAACGGGCTGTGTTCCGGGCTTTGAGAAAGAAGAAGAAGTGATTCAAGATCCAGGCGAACAGGAAACCATGGAAAAGGCGATAGTGCCAAGATACAAAATTTCAGACGACTACTACCAGACGATCCTCCCTTTCAAAGCGGGACAGACCCGTGGACAGGTAGTGGCACGCTTGAATAGCAGAGTGGACGTCGAGCAGTTCGAAACGGGGCTCATGCGTTTATCTCAAGAGCCATTCCCTTCCGACAAGTATTTGTATCAGGAAGGGCAATACATCGACCGCACAACGGTGAGTCAATGGCTCTCGCGTAAACTGACGGATGCTCAGCTGGAGGAAAAGAAAGCGGCTGATAAAGACTATAAAACCCCTAATAATGGGCTAAACCCTGTACTGATAAAAGGGAAAACAACCGAAGAAACGAATGAAAAAAGCCCGATCTATCTGGCTCATATCATGGAGCAGAATTATCTCGTCCGTAAAGATGACGGGACCGTGGAGCTTGGCGGAGTATCAGTGGGCATCGCCCTGAATTCCGTGCACTATTACAACCTGCCGGCAGCGGATGGTGGCTACCCAAGGGAGTATCCAATCCCTGATGCCGAGCTTGAAAAGGCCGGAAAGGAAATAGCCGAAGAGGTTGTCCGCAGAATGCGTAAAATCGAGGGGCTCGGGAATGTGCCGATTGTAGTGGGGCTTTTCAAACAAAGCCCTGCAACATCCATTGTGCCAGGACATTTCATTGCAAAAGCTAACATTCCCTCAGGTGAAGGGTCTGTAAGCAAATGGGAAGAACTGAATGAGGAATATCACCTTTTCCCATCAAAGGATGCGACGGAAAAGTACCGGGACGATGCGGTCCGGTTTGATAACTTCAAGCTCGACATCGATGATTATTTTCCAAACCATACAGGGGTCATTGCAAAAGGATACTACCGTGAACAGGAGCTCCAGCAGCTCAACATCGAAGTCAATATGGACTTTTACGGAAAATCCGAACTGATCGGATTTACACAGTATGTAACGGGACTTGTCATGGAGCACTTCCCTAATTATATTAATCTACAAGTTTCCATCACTTCCATAAATGGCGAGGAAGCGCTGATCGTCAGGGACGCAGGCGCGGATGAACCGTTCGTCCATATCTATTAATAGAGAAATAGCCGCTATCTTACAGATGGCGGTTTTTTTCTATTTTTCGATAAATGGGAGCTCCATTCTGTTACATATTGGATTTTCTAAACAATATTTGAAAGACCAGAAAGGATAAGGTAGAATGAGAATTGTATGCAAGCGCTTTAGAATGCGAAGGAGGCGAATGTAATGGTATTACCTTACAAACATGAACCATTTACAGATTTCACTAACGAGGAGAACAAGCAGGCCTATCTAGAAGGCTTAAAGCTAGTAAACTCCTATTTAGGACAAGATTATGACCTGGTAATTGGAGGAGAGCGTGTTACGACGGAAGATAAAATCGTATCCGTGAACCCTGCTAATAAAGAGGAAGTTATTGGTCGTGTGTCAAAAGCTGATCGCGAATTGGCGGAAAAGGCAATGCAGGCTGCCGATGAGACGTTCAACACCTGGCGCAAAGTGAAGCCGGAAGTAAGAGCGGACATCCTGTTCCGTGCGGCTGCAATCATTCGCCGTCGCAAGCATGAATTCTCTGCATTATTAACAAAAGAAGCGGGTAAACCTTGGAATGAGGCGGATGCGGATACAGCGGAAGCAATCGATTTCCTTGAGTACTATGCTCGTCAAATGCTTAAATTAAAGGACGGTATGCCTGTTGAGAGCCGTGTGGGCGAATATAACCGTTATAACTATATTCCACTAGGTGTGGGTGTCATCATCTCCCCTTGGAACTTCCCATTTGCAATCATGGCTGGTACAGCGGTGGCTGCGATTGTGGCAGGTAACACAGTACTATTGAAACCGGCATCTACGACTCCGATCGTAGCGGCTAAATTTGTAGAAGTGATGGAAGAGGCAGGCTTACCTGCAGGCGTCCTTAACTTCGTACCTGGTAGCGGTGCGGAAGTGGGAGACTATCTTGTTGACCACCCTCGTACTCGTTTCATCTCCTTCACGGGATCTCGTGATGTAGGTCTGCGCATCTATGAGCGTGCATCCAAAGTGAACCCTGGCCAAATCTGGCTGAAGCGTGTAATCGCTGAAATGGGCGGAAAAGATACGATTGTGGTAGACAGCGAAGGCGATCTTGAATTGGCTGCTCAATCCATCGTAAAATCTGCATTCGGATTCTCCGGTCAAAAATGTTCTGCGTGCTCCCGTGCGGTAATCGTGGAAGATGTATACGACCAAGTGTTGAACCGTGCAGTAGAATTGACAAAAGAATTGACGGTTGGAGATCCTACTGACAACTCCAACTACATGGGGCCTGTCATCGATCAGGCTGCATTCGATAAGGTCATGAAATATGTCGGCATCGGTAAAGAAGAAGGACGCATCCTTGCAGGTGGAGAAGGAGACAGCTCCAAAGGCTTCTTCGTTCAGCCTACCATCGTAGCTGACGTAGATCCACAAGGCCGCTTGATGCAAGAGGAGATCTTCGGACCGGTTGTAGCATTCTCCAAAGCGAAAGATTTCGATCATGCGCTTGAGATTGCCAACAACACAGAGTACGGCTTGACTGGTGCGGTTATCACAAACAACCGTGAAAAAATAGAAAAAGCACGTGAAGACTTCCACGTTGGAAACCTTTATTTCAACCGTGGCTGCACAGGCGCGATCGTTGGATATCAGCCGTTCGGCGGATTCAACATGTCAGGGACAGACTCCAAAGCGGGCGGACCTGATTACCTGTTGCTTCACCTTCAAGCGAAGACAACATCTGAAACTTTATAAATCTAGACATACACAAAAAGCTTGGGACATTCCCAGGCTTTTTGTCTTTTATCGGATTCACGTAATTCATAGAGGTTAATTTATACAAAAATACACATAATCCCCATCTTTTCTTCCATACTAACTATTGTGCAAAATACGTTTGCATCATGAAGTGAAGGAGGAAAAAGGATGAAAAAACTTTTATTGGTTGTTGCATTTTTCACGCTGGCAATTGGAACGGTAACCGGCGTACTTGCCGCTGAAAACAGAGCGGATGCAAAGGTGCGGATCGTCCACGCATCGCCTGATGCCCCTGCTGTTGATGTGTATGTCGATGGAACGGCAGTGGTACAGGGTGCAGAATTCAAGGACGCAACAGATTATCTCCCGCTTAAAGCAGGCGAGTACAAAGTGGAAATCTATCCTGCAGGGAAAAAGGACAAGGCGGTTCTTACCCAAAAAGTGAAAGTCGAAGCAGGCAAAGCTTATACGGTTGCTGCAGCAAACAAGCTTGCCAACCTTGAATTGGTGATCGCAGAGGATTCCACAGAAGCCTCCCCAGGCAAGGCAAAGGTGCGTGTCGGCCATCTTTCCCCTGACGCTCCAACAGTGGATGTCGGTCTAAAAGGTGGGGATGCCCTATTCTCTGGAGCTTCCTTCAAGGGAATCACCGATTACAAGGAAGTTGATCCTGGAACGTATGACCTCGAAATCAGGACACCGGAAGGGAAAAAGGTATTGGACCTTACCGGAACAAAGCTCGAGGCAGATACAGTTTACACAGTTCTTGCAGTGAACACGGCAAATCAATTGGAAGTACTTGTACTGATTGATTCTGAAAAATAAGAGGAAGGGCCTTACTTTCGTTTCGTGACGGAGTAAGGCTTTTTTTATTGAGATAGCTTTTTTTAAACAAACGTTTGATTAAGCAATGGTTGGAAGTGAGGAATGGCAAAGGGTTCGGCGCTCCGTACACAAATTAGCTTTTTCAGAAATTATAGTAGAAATTATGTCCCTTTTTGTCTGAATTCTAGGGGGGATGTCGAAAATATTTTCCCGGGAAAGTATTTTTTAAACAAACGTTTGATTAATTTTTTTGCCATCTGAACTGGCACACGGGATTGAAATATTTTTAACAAATTAAATTTTAAAAAAGGAATTTTGATATAACAAAAAGGAGAGCCGTAGTGGCCCTCCTCAATAAATCATTAATCTTCTTTATTATGTTCCTCTACCATTGTCTCTTCCATTTCCGTGAATGTCTCACGGACCATCTTACGAGGGAAGTTTGTCAAGTAACTTACGATGATGACTGCAAGTGCACTTAGGAAGAACCCTGGAATCATTTCATACAAGTATTTGGTTGTCGCAATACCATTAATCTTAAAGGGACCATAGATCCAGATAAGGACGGTCAATGCCCCGACGATCATACCTGCAAGTGCTCCCCAACGGTTCATGCGTTTCCAGTAAAGACTTAGCAGTACAACCGGTCCGAATGCTGCACCAAATCCTGCCCATGCCTGTCCTACAAGATCAAGGATCGTATCGTTTGGCGTGTAGGAAAGCAAGATGGAAACAATGGCAACCAGAAGTACAGACATACGACCGATCAATACAAGTTCCTTATCTGATGCTTCGCGGCGGAAGAAAGTTTTATAGAAGTCTTCCGTCAAGGCACTGGATGTTACGAGCAACTGGGAGGAAATCGTGCTCATGATGGCTGCCAGTATTGCTGCCAGTAAGAAACCAGTGATCAATGGATGGAACAGTACCTGTGAAAAGGCGATGAAAATGGTTTCGGGATTATCCAAATCCATTCCAGTTCGGTTTACATATGCGTAACCGACAAGACCGGTAGCCATCGCACCGATGATGGATACGATCATCCAGCTCATCCCGATGCGGCGTGCAGCCTTGAAGTCACGGATCGACTTGATTGCCATAAAGCGGACAATGATATGCGGCTGTCCGAAGTAGCCAAGCCCCCATGCTAACAGGGAGATGATCCCGAGGACGGTCGTACCTGTAAAGAAGTCCAAGTGAGAAGGATCGATTGCACGGATTTCATCTAACGATGTACCAACTCCACCTAAGCTTGTAAAAGCAACGATAGGTACAAGGACCAAGGCAAGCAGCATGATGACACCTTGTGCAAAGTCAGTTAAGCTTACCGCTAAAAATCCACCGAAAAGGGTGTATGCAACAACTACCCCGGCTGTCACAAATAGTCCTGTCCGATAATCCAAGCCGAATGCACTTTCGAAAAGTGTACCACCGGAAACCATACCGGCAGAAGTGTATAGCGTAAAGAAAATGATTATAACGATTGCAGATACAAAACGAAGGATTCGAGTACCATCGTAGAAACGATTCTCGAAGTAATCTGGGATTGTGATTGAATCATTTGCCACTTCCGTATAGGTTCGAAGACGAGGTGCTACGAGAATATAGTTCAAGTATGCCCCGATGGTTAAACCGATGGCGAGCCAAATGCTTGATATACCGGTTGCATACATGGCTCCAGGCAATCCCATCAGCATCCAGCCACTCATATCGGATGCCCCTGCGGATAATGCAGTAACACCTGGACCTAATTGACGGCCACCTAGCATATATTCGGAAATGTTATCCGTGGATTTTTTATAGGCATAGTATCCAATCGCCAACATCCCGATGAAATACAAGCCTAGTGATATAAATGTTTCAAATTCCAACAAAATCAACTCCTGTTTTCTCTCTCTTTTTTCAGCAATTTCGGCGCCCCAAATTGCTCTGATACCGGTTACGAGTATCTAAGCTAACAAAGTATTTCCCTTAATTCAAGCGAATGAAACTATTTTCAATAGGAAGAAAAGAGTCGTATCCCTTGAGGCTTGGGGGATAGCGGTACATTGGGAAGAAATTAAAGTAAAACTATTCATAATTTTCAATCACGTAATATTCCTGTAATGATACTGACAATTTCAGGACTATTTCCACACGGTTATTTTCCCCAAAAACGGATGAAATACATATAAGTCCTGGAGAATTTTTTGTCTTTGTGAAGTAGCAGGGCCTCGCTATTGCTTGAGCGGGGTAAAGTTTAGTATGATTAATGGATATTGTGCAAGATTCGATATTTTGCGGAGGTGAAAGAGGATGTCCCGTATTTCAGAGGATCAAGTAAAACACGTGGCACATTTGGCCCGTCTTGCAATCAACGAAGAGGAAGCGGTCATGTTCACAAGTCAATTGGATGCAATCATTTCATTTGCAGAGCAGCTGAATGAATTAGATACAGATCATGTTCCACCTACCACTCATGTTCTTCCTATGAAGAATATCATGAGGGACGATGTACCAAAAGAAGGCCTGCCGGTGGATGAGGTATTGAAGAACGCACCTGACCACAAGAATGGCCAGATTCGCGTACCGTCAATTATAGAATAGTCAGGAGGGATACCATGTCATTGTTTGATCAAAAGCTATCGGAATTACATAGCCTTTTACATAAAAAAGAAATCTCTGTTTCAGATCTAGTCGATGAATCCTACAAACGCATAGGTGAAGTGGATGGCAAAGTGCAGGCATTTTTGACGCTTGACGAAGAGAATGCACGCAAGCAGGCCAAGGTGCTTGATGAAGCGCTTGGCAAGGAAAAAGAACATGGCCTATTATTCGGGCTTCCTGTCGGTGTGAAGGATAACATCGTCACAAAAGGGATCCGTACAACATGTGGAAGTAAGATACTTGGCGATTTCAACCCGATTTATGACGCTACCGTTGTAGAGAAGCTTAAAAAGGCAGAAACGATTACAATCGGAAAAATCAACATGGATGAGTTCGCGATGGGTTCTTCCAATGAAAACTCCGCGTTTGCTGCAACCCGCAATCCATGGGATCTGGACCGTGTTCCAGGTGGATCAAGTGGCGGCTCCGCAGCTGCAGTGGCTGCAGGCGAAGTCTTCTTCTCCCTTGGTTCTGATACAGGCGGATCGATCCGTCAGCCGGCGGCATTCTGTGGGGTAGTCGGATTAAAACCTACATATGGCCGTGTGTCCCGTTATGGTTTGGTTGCTTTTGCATCCTCCCTGGACCAGATCGGACCGATCACACGCACCGTCGAAGACAACGCCTATTTATTACAGGCGATCTCGGGTGTGGACCAAATGGATTCCACTTCTGCAAATACCGAGGTTCCTGACTTCCTATCCGGCATGACCGGGGATGTGAAGGGGCTGAAGATCGGTGTGCCAAAAGAATATCTTGGTGAGGGTGTCAGCGAAGAAGTGCGTCAATCCGTGTTGGATGCACTGAAGGTCTTGGAAGGACTCGGCGCAACTTGGGAAGAGGTGTCTCTGCCTCACTCCAAATATGCATTGGCCACTTACTATCTATTGTCTTCATCTGAAGCATCAGCCAACCTGGCCCGTTTTGACGGAGTCCGCTATGGCTATCGTACTGATAATGCGAAAAACCTTTTGGAGATGTACAAGCAGACGCGTGCAGAAGGATTCGGTCCGGAAGTGAAGCGCCGTATCATGCTTGGAACATATGCACTTAGTGCCGGACACTATGATGCATACTACATCAAAGCGCAGAAGGTCCGTACATTGATCAAGCAGGACTTTGAAAAGGTCTTTGAAAAATATGACGTTATCATCGGACCGACAACGCCGACCCCTGCATTCAAGGTGGGCGAAAAGACGAAGGACCCATTAACGATGTATGCGAACGATATCCTGACCATCCCGGTTAACCTTGCGGGCGTACCAGGGATCTCTGTCCCGGCAGGATTTGTGGATGGCTTGCCTGTTGGCTTGCAGATCATCGCGAAGCATTTTGATGAAAGCACCATCTATCGTGTTGCACATGCGTTCGAGCAGGCAACCGACCATCATACAAAAAAACCACAACTGTAAGGGGTGAGACGATGAACTTTGAAACGATAATTGGACTAGAGGTACACGTAGAGCTTAAAACAAAATCAAAAATATTCTCGGCAAGCCCGAACGAATTCGGCGCAGAACCGAACTCCAATACAAGTGTCGTGGAACTTGGGTATCCAGGAACCTTGCCTGTCCTCAACAGACAAGCGGTGGAGTATGCAATGAAAGCCGCGATGGCGTTGAACTGCGAGGTTGCGACCGACACGAAATTCGACCGAAAAAACTACTTCTATCCGGACAACCCGAAGGCTTATCAGATTTCTCAATATGACAAGCCGATCGGCGAAAACGGCTGGATCGATATCGAAGTGAACGGTGAAAAGAAACGCATCGGAATCACTCGCCTTCATCTTGAAGAGGATGCAGGGAAACTGATGCACACAGGAGACGGCTATTCCCTTGTCGACTTTAACCGCCAAGGAACACCTCTTGTCGAGATCGTATCCGAACCGGACATCAGAACTCCGGAAGAGGCGTATGCCTATCTTGAAAAATTAAAGAGCATCATCCAATATACAGGCGTATCCGATTGCAAAATGGAAGAAGGATCCCTTCGCTGTGACGCGAACATTTCCCTTCGTCCTGTTGGACAGGAGAAGTTCGGTACAAAAGCGGAGCTTAAAAACCTGAACTCCTTCAACTTCGTCCAAAAGGGCCTAGAGCATGAAGTGATCCGCCAGGAGAAGGTCCTCCTATCTGGCGGAGTGATCGAGCAGGAAACGCGCCGTTATGATGAAGCGACAAAAGAGACGATCTTGATGCGTGTAAAAGAAGGATCGGACGACTACCGCTACTTCCCGGAGCCGGACCTTGTTTCCCTTCACATCGATGACGAGTGGAAGGAGCGTGTCCGTGCAGAAATCCCTGCCCTCCCGGACGTGCGAAAACGCCGTTACGTGGAAGAGCTCGGCTTGCCTGCGTATGACGCACAAGTATTGACCGTGACAAAAGAAATGTCCGATTTCTTCGACGAGACAATCGCGGAAGGAGCGGATGCGAAGCTTGCATCCAACTGGCTGATGGGCGAGGTTTCCGCATACTTGAACTCCGAGGGGAAAGAACTCGAGGATGTAGCATTGACTCCAGCCGGACTTGCCGGCATGATCAAGCTATTGGAAAAAGGCACGATCTCTTCGAAAATAGCGAAAAAGGTATTTAAAGAGCTGATCGAAAAAGGCGGGGATGCAGAGCAAATCGTCAAGGACCAAGGTCTTGTACAGATCTCTGACGAAGGTACCCTTCGCAAAATCGTAGGCGAAACGCTTGATGCAAACCCTCAATCCATCGAGGATTTCAAAAGCGGAAAAGAACGCGCAATCGGCTTCCTTGTAGGGCAGATCATGAAAGCGACAAAAGGACAAGCAAACCCTCCAATGGTCAACAAGCTGTTGCTTGAGGAGATTAAGCAGAGATGATGTAGTGGGACTCCGGCTTTGGGCTGGGGTTCTTTTTTGTTTTAGTGGGGGCGGGCGGCTGGTATTTTGTTTAACCTGGGAGAATGGGGGGCGTCGGGTTGGATGACGGGCTTTTTTACTAAACGAGCTGGTCGAAAAGCCCATCATAAAGCCGATGAAGGGCTTTTTCACTAACTGAGCGGGGCAAAAAGCCCATCATCCTCCCAAAATCCCGACATCCACCAACCGCAACCAACCCACATCCCCATACACACAAAAATGGCAAGGCACCGCCCTCAAGCGGCACCTCGCCATTTCAACCCTAAAACTCCCGAACATCACCCATATACTCTTCCAACGTAATTCCTCTATTGAATATATCCGTTGCAATTTCCACCCCGACATATCGGTAGTGCCACG
Organism: Sutcliffiella tianshenii; assembly: GCF_016908565.1. Taxonomy (GTDB): domain Bacteria; phylum Bacillota; class Bacilli; order Bacillales; family Bacillaceae_I; genus Sutcliffiella_A; species Sutcliffiella_A tianshenii. Next base: position 45,929 of record NZ_JAFBED010000012.1, on the reverse strand, counting down.
GTTCGAAGGCATATCCTGTAATGTTCGTTTTCCCTTTCGGATAGCGAAGGATGAAACCGTACTGATGGGCGTTTGTGGCGAGCCATTTGCCCTCGGCGGTGTTTTCAAAGCTTTCGACTAGCTCCAGACCTACGCTTTTGGCGGTGATGTCCATCGTGAGTCCTGTCTGGTGTTCGCTTGTTCCAGGGCGCGCGACATATAGAACGGCTTGTTCGTAGCCATAGGTGGCAATTTCATTTTTGAAAATGGATTCCTGTGTTTCGTAGGATCGGAATCCGGATCGTGCGTAGAGCTCGATGCCTTCAGAAGCAGCACCGGCAAACATCATCTCCAATGCTTCGGCAGCCTCCTGGCGCAGCTTGGCGCGGTCGCTGTTTTCGTTGCCAAATGAAAATGGTACATTCGGGCGGATCAAATCAGGTGGGCGATATCCATCCGGCAAGGCCCAGAATTTATTGACCATCACATTGATTGCTGTCGGGTTCGCGACAACCGGGATTGCTTCTTCTTCAGGAGGTGCATCCGATGGTTCCCCGGTCACGGGTTCGCTCGGCTCTTCTTCAGCTGGCTCTGCTGGTGTTTCTTCTTCGGGTTCTTCCTCCACAACCGCTACCTCCTTGTTGAAAAATCCTTCCCATTTCTCTTTAGCCGGGGAAAGGTCAGGCGATTTTGAAGCATGTCTACTGCTTATCATTACAGGTTCTTCACCGGACAAGGTTTCAAGTGGGTTGCATGCAGCAAGGAGTGCGATGCAGGATGATCCGATCAGTAATTTTTTTATCATTTTCAATGGTTTTCCCCTCTAGTTTGGTTTATTATGGAAGAGACGTGGTTAATTTTTCGTATATTCACAATAGTCTCTTATCTATTTTACACCTTCCACAAGCTTTTAAACAGTTGGTAAATAATCTTTGCCGATTTTTGAAACCTGGGAGGCGCTTCTTCCGTATAAACTATTGGAAGTACAAATGGGGGAGGAGATCAGTTGACGTGAAGTTTGGGGTGGCCTGAATGCTCTGAAGGAAAAGTGGGACAAGGAACCTGTCCCTAAAAGAAAGGACCGATTGCCTATGACGTTGTTTGGAATGGAAATGATGCAGCTTTACTTTTGGGGCCTCATTGTTTTTGGAAGCTTGACACTAATTTATATCTTGCTGTCTGATATTGTGGATGGAATCTTTGATGTAATACCTGTGGATCCGGCACTTATTTTATCATTTTTGACGGTGTTCAGTGCATCAGGCTATCTGCTGGATAAGTTTTCACCACTGACAGATTGGTTTGTGTTGGGCGCATCCACCGTTATCTCCAGTATCCTGGTCACTTTGCTGCATGTTTTCGTTTTTGTGCCTATCCGTTCTGCCGAGGCTTCACTCGGGTATTCGGATGACGACATGAAAGGGAAGCTTGCCAAGGTCATCATTTCGATACCGAAGGACGGTTTTGGGGAAGTGGTTTTGAGCATTGGCGGAAGCACGGTATCCAAATCGGCGCAGAGCTTTGAAAATGAAGCAATCCCATACGAAACGGAAGTACTGATCATCGATGTCCAAAAAGGGGTAGTTTTTGTGACCCCGTACGAAAAAGTATTAGAATCTTATAATCAATAGGGGGAAAAAGCACATGGTATTTGGAGAAATCGCCATCATTATCGCAGTCGTCGCCATCTTGATTTTTGCACTGATAGTCGTGTTTGTAGCACGCTATAAGACGGCAGGGCCGGACGAAGCACTCATTATCACTGGTAGTTATCTAGGCGGAAAAAATGTACACGTGGACGAATCAGGCAACAAGATCAAGATTGTACGAGGCGGCGGTGCGTTCATCGTGCCGGTGTTCCAGCAATCCGATCCACTAAGCTTGCTATCTATCAAACTTGATGTAAAAACTCCGGAAGTATACACAGAGCAAGGTGTACCGGTTATGGCAGACGGTACGGCAATAATCAAGATCGGCAGCTCGATCGGTGATATTGCAACAGCTGCCGAGCAATTTTTAGGAAAAGCTAAAGAAGACATGGAAAACGAAGCGCGTGAAGTACTGGAAGGTCACTTGCGTTCGATCTTGGGTTCCATGACTGTAGAAGAAATCTATAAAAATCGTGAGAAGTTCTCACAGGAAGTACAACGTGTCGCGTCTCAGGATTTGGCAAAGATGGGTCTTATCATCGTTTCCTTCACAATCAAGGATGTTCGTGACAGCAATGGATACTTAGAATCATTAGGTAAGCCACGTATTGCGCAGGTAAAGCGTGATGCGGACATTGCGACTGCAGAGGCGGATAAAGAAACACGCATCAAGCGTGCGGAAGCGGCAAAGGATGCGCAACGTGCGGAGCTTGAGCGTGCAACGGAAATCGCGGAAGCGGAAAAAGAAAATCAAATGAAAATTGCCGAATACCGCAGAGAGCAAGATATCGCAAAAGCACGTGCCGACCAGGCTTACCACCTTGAGGAAGCGCGCGCAAAGCAGGAAGTAACCGAGCAGCAGATGCAGATCCAGATCATCGAGCGTCAAAAGCAAATCGAGCTTGAAGAAAAAGAGATCCTGCGTCGTGAGCGCCAGTATGATTCCGAAGTGAAAAAGAAAGCAGACGCGGACCGTTACTCTGTTGAGCAGGGAGCGGCAGCAGACAAGGCGAAGCAAATGGCAGAAGCAGATGCAAACAAATACCGCATCGAGGCAATGGCAAGAGCCGAAGCGGAAAAGGTCCGTATCGACGGTATCGCAAAAGCCGACGCACAAAGAGCGCAAGGGGAATCCGAAGCGGAAGTCATCCGTCTGAAGGGTCTAGCAGAAGCGGAAGCGAAGGAAAAGATTGCAGAAGCATTCGAACAGTTCGGCCAAGCGGCTATTCTCGACATGATCATCAAAATGCTTCCTGAATATGCGAAGCAGGTTGCAGCTCCACTTGGAAACATCGATAAGATCACGGTTGTCGACACTGGCAGCAGCGGTGAAAACGGCGGTGCCAACAAAATCACAGGCTACGCAACGAACCTGATGTCCACGCTTCAGGAATCCCTGAAAGCATCTTCAGGCATCGACGTCAAAGAGCTGATCGAAAACTTCTCTGGCAAAGGCAACATCCGCCACAGCATCGACAGCCTGACAAACGAAATCAGCACCACAAAAAGCACCGACAAAAAAGAAACAAACGTCGAAGAGCAAAAATAAGCAGGCGGGTTGAAATAAATTAAAAAAGAGGGCCAGACCCCGGCAGGAATTTGCTACAGAATGTAGTACTCCCTGGGGTCTGGCCATTTTTGTTACAAAGTTTACGGTTCTCGCAATTTTCGTTTTTATTGCATCTGGTGTGTGGAATAGGCTAATATGTTATCTGGGGTCATTTTGAGGTTGACCCAGGCCTTATTGGAAATTATAGTTAAATTAGATTTAGAGTGACTACAAGCATGAGTGCTATCATACATCGACAGAATTTAATATAGAAGCGTTTAAATATAAATATAGGATGATGGGAAATGAAACGAGCGAGAGTTATTTATAATCCAACATCTGGTCGTGAACTGTTTAAGAAACACTTGCCAGAGGTTTTAGTGAGGTTGGAGCAGGCTGGATATGAAGCCTCCTGTCATGCTACCACTGGTCATGGAGATGCGACAGTGGCTGCAAGGCTTGCGGTTGAACGCAGATATGACCTGGTTGTCGCGGCTGGTGGAGATGGAACGATCAATGAAGTGGTCAACGGACTTGCAGAGCAGGACTACCGTCCGCAGCTTGGGATCATCCCGGTTGGGACGACCAATGATTTTGCACGCGCCCTTGACCTTCCGCGGGATGACATCATCGCGTGTGCCGATGTCATTGCTACGGGCGTACCGATGCCGGTCGATATCGGGAAAGCCAATGATCAATATTTCATGAACATTGCTGGCGGCGGGAAAATGACCGAGCTTTCCTATGAAGTGCCAAGCAAGCTGAAAACGATCATCGGGCAGCTGGCCTACTATCTGAAGGGTATGGAAATGCTGCCGTCCATCAGACCGACAAATGTACAGATCGAATATGATGGAAAGATCTTTGAAGGAGAAATCATGTTGTTCCTCGTATCCCTTTCCAACTCGGTTGGTGGATTCGAGAAGCTTGCACCTGACTCCTGCATGAACGACGGGATGTTTGATTTGATCATCTTGAAGAAGGCAAACATCGCCGACTTTATCCGTGTCGCGACACTGGCCCTTCGCGGCGAGCACGTGAAGGATCCGCATGTGATCTACACAAAAGCCAACCGTGTAAAGGTACATACGGACGAAAAGATGCAGCTGAACCTTGACGGAGAGTACGGCGGACTGTTGCCGGGCGAATTCGTCAACCTGTACCGCCACCTGGATGTATTGGTGACGGAAAAGCGCAAAGAGATCGAAATGAATAAGTGTAACTAAAAAGCAGCGGGTCATAGACCTGCTGCTTTATTACGTTACTCCACCTCGATCACATAGGTATAGGACACTTCCCCATTTTTCCACTTCGCCAGCACCTCATAGATGTACCGGCCCTTTTCAGCTGGGGTCCGGAATGTCCCTTCCTGCACTTCCATTTCTTTTACCCGTTCCTGTTCATTCCAGAGATAGGCCGTTAGTGTTGGTTCGCCGACCAGGTTGAAGGACATCTCTGTGTCTGGCGGAGCCGATATCGCTTCAAAGCTTTCTGCTATCTGATTGGGAGAAGCCGCATCTGTCTGGGTGACCTCCGTGGTTAAGCCCTTTTTCACTTCCCAATAGTAATTTCCCTTTTCCATCTTATATTCTTTCCCGTTCATTACTACAAAACCTTGTTCATCAGGCGGAAACAGCTTACTATCCGCAGAGCCGGTTTTGCCGCAGCCTGTTAAAAAAACAACAATAATGATAAATAATAAAAATCTTGATTTCATATGTCCCACTCCTTTACTCCTCTAGACGTCTTTTTCATGAAAAAGTTTCAAAGGAGGGCCTTTATCTGAGCTGCATGATGCCCGTCGTGCCTGGCAAGGTCTACAAAATAATCAAAAAGGTTGATCGTGGTGGTACCGATGGTAATCTCCTGCTCCCAATAGTGTTCCTCGATCTGCTCTATCTCCTCCATAAGCTGTCTTCTTGTAGAAAGAAAGCGGCTGATGGTCACATCTTTTTCTTCCATTCTCGCATCCCTTGCACCTAGTTCATTCACAACATTCGGATTTGGTGCTGCCGGTAATGTTTCACCAGTCAGAAAATAAGGTATTCTTTTATGTAGGACAAATTCATCCCACGGAATCAGATGGCCGATCACTTCTGCGACGGTCCATTTTTCATGTGAAATGGGAGCTCTCCATTGAGATTCAGAAAGTCCGTCGAGCGATCGGGCAAAATTCATGAATGTTTGATGGTGTTGAATGATTTCTGATTTATTCATACGTTGTCCTTCTTCCTGTATTCAGATTGGAGGATGTAGCCCTCACTATTATTCTAGTAATACGGAACTATAAATGCAAAGTTTCAAAAAATCTGAAAATAGGGAAGCTGTCACTCACTATATCAGGAAAAATATGTTAAGATTTACAGGAACGATTCTTTTGCGAAAGAGGAGGCAGTTCGATGAGTACGGTTAATTGTAAGGGCTTTATTATCAGCGTCGTCATGGCAATTCTTTTGGGCGGCTGTATTTCTGAGCCACAGACGGTCGAGCCTCTAGAAGTGAAAATTACAGACACGGCATTTTCCTTTGAAGGAAATGAGGAAAATGGGCATCAGCTTATGACATATGACATCACCATGTCCCATAGCGAGGGAATGACGATAAATGTAGATAGTGTGGAACCGTTGATAGCGGGATGGATTGAAGAGCGGATCGTGGAGCATGACATTCTGGAGCTGGAAACCTTGAAGGATAACCTCCTGAGAATTAAGGGTACTGTACTCTTTGATTCTAGTGAACTTTCAAAAAAAGAAATGCAGGAATTGGCCAGTCAGGATGAATCGGTGCAAGGAATCCTGTTCCGTACGGTAGCGGGAGCAAGCTATCAGGCGGTGAAAATCGGCTCAAAAACAGAATTGATTGAGATTGGGGATTAAATACATGCTGGCATACCCTTCACCCACTTCAAGGGAAGAGAAGATGAAGATGATCCGGACCGTTACGGATAGGTTGATGGATAGGTACGGGGAGGACATCATTGCGGTTGGCGTCTACGGATCCACAGCCTATCAAAAAGAGGGCCGTCATTCCGATATCGAGATGCACGTGGTGACAAAGGACGGCGTATCGATTCCGGTTCAAGAATTCATATATGGCAAATTCAAGCTGGAGCTCAGTTGCCGTGAGAAGAGCAAGCTTTTTGAACGGGCAGCCAGGGTCGATGATAGCTGGTCCATCTGGGCAGGGTCATTCGTCAATGTTCTGGCCATACATGATCCGGAAGGTATTTTTGAACAATTGAAGAGCGTGCCGTTTCAGGCAAAGAAGGAATCGGTGCGCGAGATGATGCGGACATTCATGATCTGGGAGCCGTATGAAACGATGGGCAAAATAAGGAACAATCATGAAAACGGCAATTTTCGGTACATCCAGATGGGGGCAAGAGACCTAGCCTGGCAGACTGCAAAATTGATTGGCCTTGCGAACCGAGCATATTACACGACAAGGGCCAGGACCTTTGAAGAGTCGCTGGATTTGGAGTCAAAGCCATCGGGATACCGGGAGCTAGTGGAGTTTCTTGAGACTGGGGATATTCGTGATAAAGAAACCCTTTATTTGCTCTGTGAAAATTTATGGACCGGACTCAATTCTTGGTTTGATGAGATGGGCATCGACTATAAGTCGCATGAGCTTCCTTTTTAGAATATTGACAATACATACCAAAGTGGATATAATCTTTTCAAATATGAAAACGTGGAAGAGGACCAGTAGGATGGTCGCGTCTATTTAGAGAGGGTGCCGATTGGTGAAAGGTGCCTATGGATGTTCATCCGAACCTGCCTCGGAGTTCTGTATCGATTGAAGATGCAGCGGTTCAAAACCGTTACCATGGAAGAGTGTAAAGCGATGCTTTGAATGAGGGTGGTACCGCCAGAAATGGTCCCTTATACGAGCGTGGCTTTTTTTATTTTAATAAAAGAGGGTGTTTGGAATGAGCAAGAAGTTTGTAGAGAGAATTACCGGTATGGATGAGGATTTCGCGCAGTGGTATACCGATGTCGTGACAAAGGCGGAGCTTGTGGACTATTCAAGTGTGCGCGGGTCGATGATCATCCGTCCTTACGGCTATGCGCTATGGGAAAATATCAGGAATGAGCTGGACCGCCGCATCAAGGAGACGGGACATGAAAATGTTTATATGCCGCTTTTCATTCCGGAGAGCCTTTTGCAAAAAGAAAAGGATCATATCGAAGGCTTTGCACCGGAAGTGGCTTGGGTGACGCATGGCGGTGACGAGAAGCTCGCGGAGCGCCTGGTTGTGCGCCCGACATCCGAGGTTCTGTTTGGCGAGCACTATAAAAACATCATCCATTCCTATCGTGATCTGCCGAAGCTGTACAACCAATGGGCGAATGTGGTGCGTTGGGAGAAGACGACCCGACCATTCCTTCGCACGCTTGAGTTCCTGTGGCAGGAGGGGCACACATGCCATGAGACAGATGAGCTTGCACAGGAGGAAACGGTGAAGATGCTCGAGGTGTATGCTGAGATTTGCGAACAGTTCCTCGCGATTCCGGTCGTGAAGGGCCAGAAAACGGAGAAGGAGAAGTTTGCCGGAGCGAAGCATACTTACACGATCGAGAGCTTGATGCATGATGGAAAGGCGCTTCAATCCGCAACATCCCACCATCTTGGTGACGGTTTTGCGAAGGCGTTCGGCATCCAGTTCCTTGACCGCGAAGGCAAGCAGCAGTATGTCCAGCAGACCTCATGGGGCTTTACGACGCGCATCATCGGCGCGATGATCATGGTCCACGGCGATGACCGCGGCTTGGTCGTCCCGCCGCGGATTGCACCGACACAGCTGATGATCGTTCCGATCGCACAGCATAAAGAGGGAGTGCTTGATTTTGCCTATGACCTGAAGGAGCGTCTGTCTGGTCATTTCCGCGTCGGCATTGATGCGAGCGACAAGAAGCCAGGGTGGAAATTCAATGAGTATGAAATGAAGGGAATCCCACTTCGCCTTGAAGCAGGCCCTCGCGATATCGAACAGAACCAGGTCGTGCTCGTGCGCCGTGATACGGGTGAGAAGCTGACTGTTGCGATGGATGGATTGGAAGAGACGATTGCCTCCTTGCTTGAGGATATCCAAAACAGCCTGCTGGAAAAAGCAAGGCAGCATCGCGAGGAGAAGACAAGTGTCGCAGTGAATTTTGACGAGTTCAAGATACAGCTCGAGGAAAAGGCTGGCTTCATCAAGGCGATGTGGTGCGGCGAGCAGAGCTGCGAGGACAAGATCAAGGAAGAAACGAGCGCAACCTCGCGCTGCATGCCGTTTGAGCAGGAACAGCTCTCCGAGGAGTGCGTGTGCTGCGGTGAGAAAGCGAAGCAAATGGTATATTGGGCGAAGGCTTACTAGGGCATGAGGAAGAATGAGGGCGACATCCCGTACTTTTTGTGTGGGAGGTCGTTTTTTTGTTGGAATAAGGTTTTAGGTAACTTTGTTTTTCGGTTTCGGGTTTAGCTTCATGCATGCGAAGGTTTGGCGGACTGTCGCACTATTTTGTGTGAGGGTTCGCTTTCTTTTTTCTAAATACGGTTTTGGGCAGCTAGGGTTTTCCATTTTTTGTATAGTTGACAGAATGATGCGAAGAGTGGATAGATTGCGGTGGGTTTTGGACAGATTACTGCATGAAGTGGATAGATTATTCATGATTTTGGATCGAATAATCCCGGTAATCGAAAGTTCAACCAAGTTCAAACCAATTAAAACCCCTTAATTACCTACTTAAAAATAATAGAAAGGTGCCCCTGTCCCCCAGGAAGCACCCTTCAAACCGCTATTGCCCATCATAAATCCGTAAATTGGCGTAGATTTTTTCCAAAGTCGGGACAGAAATCTCTTTGTTTGCCGCTATCCCAAGCAAATATCCGAAAAAGTGGTCCGCCTCAACGGATAATCCTTTTTCCATGTCACGCTGCATGGAGGATTTCATGCCGGCTTCGATGCTGTGGAGTTTGTCCCAGTTCAGCTGCACGATATTTTCCGCAATCGGTGCATCGACACTGCGCATCACGGCTGCCACTTCATGCAAGGTATCTTTTATGGTTGCAGCTCCCAGATAATCTTCCCTGATTGGCCCTATCGGGGAGCGGAACAGCGTCGTCACACCAGCCAAAGTGGCGATAAACAGATACTTATGCCACATATCCCGATTGATATTTTCGGATAGGACAAAATTACTCTTCGTTCCGTCAAACACTTCCGCAAGCTTTAACACTCGCTCGGTCTGTTCTCCAATGCGTTCCCCGAAAACGAGATCATGGATGCCGCTTGTCTGCACGATGCTGCCCTCTGAATCTAGCGTCGCTTCCACAAAGCACAGGCCACCGAGGACATTCTTTTCATCAAAAGCGGTAACCAACTTGTTCACATGTGAAATCCCGTTCAACAACGGAACAACCATCGTCTGCGGTCCGACATACGGCATGCAGTCCGCAATCGCAGCCTCCAAGTGATAAGCCTTCATGGATAACAAAATGACGTCATAGGCTTCCACTTGTTGACCGCTTGTTATGAGCGAAGGCTGCAATACTGCATCCCCATGCACGCTTTTGATGACCAGGCCGGTCGCCTCCAGCTGCTTTTTCCGCTTTTCCCTTACCAAAAACGTCACGTCTTCGCCTTTTTCCAACAGCCTGCCGCCAAAGTAGCCGCCGACTGCCCCTGCACCAACAACAAGTATTTTCATAGAGAGTTCCCCCTTCGGCATTCTATATTTACTATTGTATCAGGGAATGGGAGGAACTGTTGCAGATAAGGTTCGGAATATTTGGGTTGTTGGTAGAGATGAATGAAATCACTTATGAATAATATGGTAATATTGTTAGTGAGCACCTAACCACCTGCCATTGGAACAAAACAATAGGATGTGTGAATGAATGAAGATACATAATGTAATAGAGGAAAAAGCCAGAGAGATAGATTTTTCTGGTGTTGTATGGAGGCAGGACAAAAATGGAGTTGTATATAAATCTGTTCATGGATATGCCAACCGGTCTGATAGATTGCCAAATAAGGTGGAAACCAGATTCGGGATTGCTTCTGGCTGCAAGCTTTTTACCGCAATCGCAATAGGCCGCCTGGTCCAGGAGGGGAAGCTTTCATTCGAGACGAAGATCAGTGAAGTGCTGACGTTCAGTGATTTTCCTCATTTTGATAAGGGTATTACGGTGCATCACCTTTTAACGCATACATCGGGAATACCGGATTATTTTGAAGAAGAGGAAATGGAGGATTATGAGGATCTCTGGAAAGGCAGACCGATGTATCAGATAAGGCAAATGGAAGATTTTTTGCCGATGTTCCAGCACGGTGAAATGATGTTCACGCCTGGTGAGAGATTCCATTACAATAATGCCGGATTTGTTTTATTGGGCATGGTGGTTGAACGCGTCACCAGGGAAAGCTTTACTCGTTATGTCGAGCAGAATATTTTTCTCCCATGCGAGATGAAAGACTCCGGATATTTCTCCTTCGACCAGCTACCTGCCGATACAGCGACAGGCTATATAGATAACGAAGACGGAACCTGGAGAAGCAATATTTATTCGTTACCAGTTAAAGGTGGAGCAGATGGCGGGGCTTATATTACAGCACCTGATATGGCGAAGCTTTGGACAGCCTTGATGGAACGGGAATTATTGAATGAAGAAATCACAAGCCTGCTCCTCACTCCTCATGTAGAGGTTGGGAAAGATGAATATTACGGATACGGTATATGGATCGACAAACGAAACGATGCGATATATAAGTATCATGTGATGGGATATGATCCCGGTGTAAGCTTTGCCTCCGGTTACTATCCGGATTCAGGCAGCATATTGGTTATTTCTTCGAATAGAGGTGCAGGACCACATAAGCTGATGGCTGTCGCTGAAGAATATTTTGAAAGGGGAAAATAATGCTCAATAAAGTTTTTCTATTTTTAGTGACCGTATTTTTGTTCTTCCTTTTCTATAGTGTGGATCAATACTTCAGTTTTCTTATAATAAATCGTTTCGTTGAGCTTGTGATTTATCTTCTAGCAATCATTACAATAGTGCTGACTGTTGTTAGATTGAATAAATGGCTGAAAACGCTTCGCTATAGGTTTCGGATTGAAGTCATCGCCAGCATTCTTCTTATACTTTTCTTTGCACATGAATTCTTTGCGCCGTATTTTTATCCTGAAAATTATTTGAAAGAGGTCGGGATCGAAAAAATCGAGATGTATCACCAGCTAGCCAGCCCGGATCTTAGCGCCAAGGAACTGGAAAAGCTGGCGGAGGGTGCAGTTGTCAAGGAAATGGTTGCTCACTATATCATTACGGAATCCTACCCCAATATTGGTAGTTTGGAAAATATAGAAGTATTAGATTTCAAAAGGAACTATTCCCAGTATGAGTTGTTAATCCAAGCTGAACAACCTGAAGGGGAAAAAACGTATCAGTATACGTTTGCAAAAGAGGGATTTGACTTTAAGATAATCGGGTTTGCACAACTTGATTAGATGGCTATATTTTCCTCAAAATAAAAAGAAGGCATGTCTCCCAAACGACATGCCTTCCTTTCCGTCAGGACAATAATTTCGCCTTCGTAAATCTTTCATCTTCATCCATCCAACCTTCAAATTCCTTGGTGTTGATGCAGACTGACCTGCCGTATTTACTAGACTGAATCAGCGCCTTTACATGACCCCGTTTGTTTTCATGGTTATTCAGATCGAGCTCCTTTGAGATGTCTTCAAAAATGGATAGGATCAGTTTTTCTTCCACCTTGGTGGGATGCACAACGTTTAGCCCTATGCGACTGACCTCATCCCGATAGAACCGGAAGTTATGGTGTGTATTGGATTCCAGAAAATGATGGATGATCTCTTCGGCAGGCCGGTTGTGGCGGTTGCCCAGCAGAAGGGGGGCATACGTCCTGATCTGCGAGACGGTTCTTTCCGCATGTCCCAGCAGTAAAGGGTGAACCTGATTTTCTATAAGTGCTTGCAGTGGCTGCGCTGGATCCGCGGAAATCGACAGGTTGAAGCTTTCGCGTGCGCTGGACATAAAATAACTAACATCGCGCCAGCTTATATTCATGCCATCGTTGATGCGGTCATTCCGGACAGATGGATCAAATGGGCTTAAGGATGCCTGCTTGGCCATGACTAGCCTGCTTGCCCCGAGTGTCAAGAGTGTTCCTGCACTATGGGCCACAGTCGGGATGATAATCTCAAACTCTTTGAAATATTGCTTGATCAGATTCACTATGTTAAATGCCGTGGTTGTATCCCCGCCACCGGTCCGTAAAAAGAGTGATAGACCTTCCGATTCCTCCATAGCCTCAAGATGCCTCGCGAGCGGTTCCAGGACATCTTCATAAATGCCGCTTACCATGACAAGGATGCTTGTGCCACGCAAGCTTTCCAAGGCTTTTAAATCCCTCATAAGATTTCCCCTCCAATTCGATTGCTTGTCCCATAGCAAGAGTTAATACCTGTATATGTGAAAAAAATGGACCTTAGAACTGATATTTTCACAGAGTCTTAGTATCAATATGGTCGGATGCAAGGGAATATAAAACAGGTGGCTGGAAATATTTATTTTTATGCGGCAGAAAGCAGTCGGAACATTTGGTATATTAGAAGGAGATAAAGAAGAAAGGACTGCTCACTATGAATCTATTGGAGCATGATATATAAAAACGCAGCCGCGGACCTCCGGCGGGCTGGCCTAAACAAAGCAAACTAAAATTGGAGGTAATCCATGATAAATGACAAATCATTCATCCACTATTTAAAAGAGGCCGAACAGGATTTTTCCGGCTGGGATTTTTCCTATGTGACGGATACAGGACGTATGGCTGCAAGTCTACTATCCTGGTCTTACGGCAGCATGGCGAAAAAGTTGATCACGGAAGCGACAAGCTTGCTTGATATGGGGACAGGAGGCGGAGAGCTTCTTGCCAAACTCCAGCCGTTTCCACATTCCGTGTTCGCAACGGAAGGATACAAACCCAATTTTCCCATCTCCAAAAAGCGGCTCCATCCATTGGGGGTAACCGTGGTAGAGGTAGACGAGGACAACCTGCTGCCTTTTACAAATGGGCAGTTTGATCTTATCATCAACAAGCATGAAGCATACTCTGCACAAGAGGTGAGAAGGGTCATTTCGGAAAATGGGATTTTTCTGACGCAACAGGTAGGAGGAGCGGATTGTGCCGAGATCAATGAGGCACTCGGAATTCCGCTCAACCAGGAATATCTTCATTGGCAGCTAGATTTTGCTAAAAAAGAACTCGAGGACAACGGGTTCCGAGTAGTCTTCGCCAAAGAGGAAACCCCAGTTCAGCGCTTCTATGACGTCGGGGCATTGGTCTATTACCTGAAGGCCATTCCCTGGCAAATCCCGGACTTTGAAATGGGCGATTATATGGAACAGCTTTACGGGATCCACCGCAAGATCGAGTCAAAGGGCTATTTTGATGTTACTCAGGAGAGGTTCATTATAAAAGCTGAGCCAATTTAGGAAGAAAGGCGTCACCAGGATAAAATTACAAAATCAGGTCTACTATCATTTACAGTTCGTTTTCGATTTGGTTGATCTTGCAGCTGATTCCTTCATCTAGTTATTTAGGATAATAATAGGCGGAGAAATTCCGCTTAATTAGAAATTACTTTAAAAAAAAGCTGAAATAGGCGGAGAAATTCCGCCTATTTGCTCGAAAAATTTAAAAACGGGTGGTTTTAGTGTGCGTAAGCGGAAAAACTTCCCTTATTTCCCCTGAAACAGGCTATACTTTGCATTTAACCGGAGAAACTCCGCTTATTCTTCCTTTGCTGGTTATTCGTTAAAGGAAAGGCCTGCCTAAGTAAAAGATTCAGATGAACCGAATCATAAAACCCGCTACCACACCAAGCAGTAGCGGAGAAATCCTCACCCGCCAAAAAAGAAGTCGATCACATTCGAAGCGGTGGAGGTGTCCTTGTTATAGAATTCCGAGTAGCCGCAGTTCTTGCAGAATACGACGATGAAGCGGTTATGCTGGATATCGAACATTTTGGAAAGCCCTGTTCCGGTAGTGGCGATCTCCTTTGTTCCTGCGCTGGTGGAGCCACATTTGATACAGCCTTTTTCTTTCATGTAAAATTCCTCCTTGAATAATTTTCCCTCTGTAGTAGTTATTACGCAGAGGGTGTAAGGAGGTTTCAAACTGGATAGATAAAAAGTTAGAAAAATTGAAAAAGTTCTTGTAAAGTAAATAAATACCTGTTATGCTGATAAACAATTAAACTTACCTGTTAACTTGGAATAAAATTAAATACGAATTACTTCTTATCAAGAGAGGTGGAGGGTCTGGCCCTGCGAAACCTCAGCAACCGCAATCGAAGGATTGAATGGTGCTAATTCCAACAGAGCATGCTCTGGAAGATGAGAAGGGGATTTTTTAATGAACCCTCTTCTTATTTATTGGAAGGGGGTTTTTTTATTGGGGGGAAATGTGCATAACTTAAACCAACCAAACATATAAGTTTAATTATATTTTGATGCTCGAAAAATCGGGAGGGGTAAACAGTATGGCTACATATCAAGAGGTTCGCACGAATTTAGGGAAGGCTTTGAAAAAAGCGCCGAAACCATTCAGGAAATATCGCAATTTTGCAGATGAAGTATGGTCGGGAGGTTCACTTGATCCAAAGACCAAGGAAATCATTGCGGTGGCAGTTACTCATGTAACAAAATGTAGCTATTGTGTAGATTATCATACAAAAAAAGCAAAAGAGGCAGGAGCAAGTGTGGAAGAGCTGGTGGAAGCTGCGGTGATTTCGGCGTCGATACAGGCATACCCTTTGCCTGATGATGAAGAGCACTTACGAGAGTTTTCTTCCTTAAGTGCAGAAGAGTTCTTTACATATCCCATAAACGAAGACTGTTTCCACCTGGATGGAAAAACAAAGACATTAATAGGGTTATCCATTAGTTACGCTTTAAAAAGCCGCTACCATATCGCCTTGTTCAAGGAGCAGGCGGTAATCCGGTCCATCAGCGAAGAGGAAATCAAGGAAACAAGCCGTATCGCATCAGCCCTGTTAGCGGGTGCAGCTATCCGGCACATCGATGAAGTATTGCTTGCTTATGGTGAGTAACAGGAGGAATTCAAATGTGGAAAGGAAAAAATAGTAGATTTGTGAATCATGTTCTTCCTTGGCTGGTCCCAATGATCTTTATCGGAGTATGGCAGGTGCTCGGTCAGGCAGGTTATATCGCCAAGAACTTTTTGCCAACCCCGCTAAGTGTGGTTGAAGGGGCAATCAGACTCACCAAGTCAGGAGATCTGTTCGACTACATAGCGGTGAGTACAGGGAGGGCACTGATAGGGTTTCTGATAGGAGGCTCGATAGGACTTGTACTTGGTCTGATAAATGGAACCTTCTTGATTTTTGAAAGATTGTTCGATACTTCTATCCAAATGGTCCGGACCATCCCCCATTTGGCACTGATTCCATTGGTCATTATCTGGTATGGGATCGGGGAGGAGGCAAAAATATTTCTGGTAGCCCTTGGTGTGGCTTTTCCCATTTACTTGAATACCTTCCATGGAATCAAGAACGTGGATAAGGGACTGCTTGAAATGGGACGCATCTACCGCCTGAAGCCGTGGCAGCTGTTCACGAACATCATTCTTCCCGGAGCATTGCCTTCGATACTGGTCGGGGTGAGATATGCCCTGGGGATCATGTGGATGTCGCTGATTGTGGCGGAGACGATCGGTTCTGATTCCGGAATCGGCTATATGGCAACTTCTGCTAGGGAGTTTGTACAGATGGACATTGTGATACTGAGTATCATTTTATATGCGTTGTTAGGAAAGCTGTCAGACTACATCGCAACCTTGCTTGAACGCAGGTGGCTGCAATGGCATCCCAATTTCTTCAAAAGCAAGAAACGTTCGACAAGAAAGTTGAAAAGGAGAGCGTTATAGTGGCAGGAGTAGAGATCAATATTCAACATCTGGACAAAAGCTTTGGTTCGTTAAAAGTTCTGAAGGATATCAATTTCCATGTGAAACCAGGAGAGTTTGTAGCCATTGTGGGTAAAAGCGGCTGTGGGAAGAGCACCCTCCTTCGAACGATAGCGGGATTGGAGAGCGTAACAGGGGGAGTAATCACCTTCAACAGCAAGGAAGTAAAAGGAGTGCAGGAAACAACAAGAATGATGTTCCAGGATGCGAGGCTGCTCCCATGGAAAGACGTGCTGACCAACGTCAGGGTTGGAAATTCCGACCGCACCAAAGCGGAGCAGGCTTTGGGTAATGTGGGCCTGCTTGAAAAAAGCAGCGAGTGGCCTGGGGTTTTATCAGGCGGACAGAAGCAGAGGGTATCACTTGCCCGGGCTTTGGCAGGAGATCCGGATCTGATTCTATTTGATGAACCGCTGGGTGCACTGGATGCCTTAACAAGAATTGAAATGCAATCACTGATTGAACAGCTTTGGAAGCAGCAGCGCTTCACCTCGATATTGGTGACACATGATGTCAGTGAAGCGATCATTCTCGCTGACCGGGTCGTCCTGATAGAAGATGGAGGAATCTCCTTGGATGTGAAAATTGATTTGCAGCGTCCCCGTGTAAAGGATGCGAGGTTTACAGTTTATGAGAACATGATTCTTGAAAGAATTTTGGATAAGGGAGAAGGAGTGTAGAGATGAAGAGGATTTTATTAACATTAATTGCGATTGCAAGCTTATTGGTAGCAGTAGCGTGTGGTTCCTCGGACAGTACGGGCGGGGATGCAGCTGGTGCTGAGAAAAAGGTGATTATCGGCTATCAGAAAGGCAACACGCTGAACATTCTTAAAGCAAGGGGGAATCTGGATGACAGACTGAAGGAGGAGGGCTATGAGGTGGAATGGAAGGTCTTTTCCATCGGAACAGCCTTGTTGGAAGCTTTGCATGCAGGTCATATCGATTTTGGTCATGCTTCGGATGCGAATAGTGTCTTTTCCCAAGCTGGTGGAAAGCCGATCCAATATGCTGCTTCTGAAACGCCCTACCCTAAAGGGGTCGCCCTTGTAGCGAAGAAGGATTCAGGAATTGAGAAAGTTACAGATTTGAAAGGTAAAAAAGTAGGGGTGACAAAAGGCGGGAACATGCATTATCTTTTGTTGAAGGCACTGGAGAAAGAAGGATTATCGGAAAATGATGTAGATGTTGTCTACTATGCGGACGCCGCTGAAGGATCAGCCGCTTTTTCATCGGATAAGATCGATGTCCTGGGAACATGGGATCCTTATCTATCCATTGTTGAAAGTTTATTTGATACTAAAACAATTGTGAATGGGGAAGGGTTAACGGAGAATAGAACCTTCTATTTCGGTTCCGAAGAGATTCTGGAAGACAATCCGGAGCTTGTAAAAATCATTTTGGAGGAATTGGAGAAGTCCAACCAATGGGCAAACAAAAACAAAAAAGAGGTAGCAGAAATTCTTGCGGAAGAGCTTAATCTCGATGAGGCGCCATTGATTAACGCGAATGAAAGAAGGGACTTTGGCGTGTTGAAGGTGGATGAAAACGCCGTAAAGGTTCAGCAGGATCTGGCGGATACCTTCCATGGAATAGGACTGTTCCCGAATGGGATAAATATATCAGATGCCGTGGAACTAGATCCGGATTGGCTGCCGGAAGGGATAGAGTAAAACAAGCAAACCCACCTGAATTGCGGTGGGTTTTTTCCTGCTATTCAATCGGCACCTGCAGCTCTGTCACATACTCATTCGTATCCTCGGTCACCCAGTCGCCCTTGTGGTAGATTTCACGTACAGGTCCCATCACGTTGTACCTGTTCTCTGCAATCCACTCAAACAAGGCACGCGATGTTTCTCCGATAGTGGAAAAGGGTCCTTTATGCACCACACATGCCATCTTTTCCACGGCTGGCAGCTCGTGCACCTTCACTGTTGCATTCCCGGGAATCACTTTCGTGATCGGCTCTGCAACCTCGAGATCGATGGCAGAATCCGTGTGAACATACAAGCCTGAATGGTATATCGTCATACAGGGGATGGTCCGCTTGGCTTCTGAACGGTCAATGTGATCGTTTACCTGCCCCCACAGTCTTTCGCAAAATGCATCAAAGCTCTCTTCTTTAAACTCTTCCCTGATGGATGCCACTAATATCGGCTCCACTTTTTTGATTGAGATGTCATTCATCATCGGTACCCCTCCGTTTTTTATAAGAAAAATGTTGGTACGGAGACGTTCGAGTCTGTTGGTTTCCTGCTCGAGCAATTTTTCCAGGGACTCGGCTTTTGATTCAAGCATAGGGATGAGTTCCTTGTTGACAGGCGTGTCCAAAAGAACCTTCACGATTTCCCCAAGTGAGAATCCAGCATCCTTCAGCGCAGCGATTTTATTGATCAACACGAGCTGACCCGCGTCATAATATCGATAATTGGTATGCGGATCAACAAAGCTTGGCTCGATCAGGCCTATGCCCTCATAATGGTATAACGTATGAATGGACAAGCCACTCAGCTTTGCAAATTCCCCGATTTTAAACATGCTCTCACTCCTCCAAGCAGACTTTACAGATGTGCACCTCTGCCGTCTATCTTAAGTATAGGGTCTTGGGTAACCCAAGAGTCAACGCCTGATTTTAATTTTCCTGAAAAGGGGTATAAGTAAAGGAAAGAAACAGCGAGAGGAAGATTGTATGATACGGATTGCCGGAATGACAAAGGATCATCAATTAGATAAAGATATTTCGATAGATAACTTGGATGTGAATGCCTATAAATGGGTCTGGGTTGATTTTAATCAGCCTACAGATGCGGAGATCGGACATTTGGAGACGACATTCCATTTCCATCCCCTGGCGATTGAGGATTGTATACATAGATTGCAGCGTCCGAAGCTCGATTACTATGATGACCACACCTTTTATGTGACACATTGCATCGAGGAAAAGGATGAAGAGATCATGAAAGAGGAATTGAATTTCTTTTTGGGGGATAAATTGGTCGTCACCTTCCATCATGCCCCTTCCAAAGAGGTGGATGATGTGTGGGACAATTTGATGACGAGTCCGAAAAACGTGAAGAAATGGGATGAGCATTACGTCTTCTATGAAGTCCTGGACAATGTCGTGGATAATTATTTTCCTTTCCTATATAAAATGGAAGATCAGCTTGATAAGATCGAGGACAATACCCAGGACAAGTCGATGAACCAATTGATGGAGGAGCTGTTCGATACAAGATATGCGCTCTTGAACCTGAGGCATACGATCAATCCAATGCGCGACCTGCTCTACCGGATGCTGAATTCTCATCGTCTGAGTGGCGTCTTGAAAAGAAAGGAATATTTCTCTGATATCTATGACCACCTCCTGAAGCTATCCGAAATGGTGACGAACAACAGGGAGTTGACGGCAGATATCAGGGACAATTATCTGTCCTTGAACTCTCATCAATCAAACAATGTCATGAAGGTCCTGACCATCATCACATCCATTTTCGCTCCGTTGACCTTTATTGCAGGAATCTATGGAATGAACTTCGAGAACATGCCCGAGCTGAGATATCATTACGGATACTTTGTTGCGCTTGGTGTCATGGCGGTTATGGGAGTGAGCTTGTATATCTGGTTTAGGATGAAGGGATGGTTCAAGTGACATTTTCAGAAGGAAAAAACGGCTCTCTGTAGAATGTAATATATGGTGAAGGCTGCCTGGTAAAGGCGGTTTTTTTTTATGGAGGAGGTCACAATGAAAAATCATCATCTAATAATTATCCTATTTACTATTATTTTCATGTCAGGGTGTTCTTTCATGGAACGCAATGAGAAAATGCAGAATCTCGTAGCAGAAGACGAGAATAAATATGCCATTTTTGTAGCGGGAAAAGTCGATACCATCACATTTGATTTGCTTGAAGAGCATTCCATCCATCATGTGCAGTCCATGTGGCATGAGGAGTCGCTCAAATTTATCAGGGATGAATACGACTTTTTGGAGATTGATAGAACCCCGACCTTCGTTGTGTTCGATCATGAGAAAATCGTGTTTAGGACGCATAATCAAGACGATTTGATCGAGTTTTTAATAGATAATAAACCGAATTGATCAAATCATCATGATTTAATCAAATAGGTCCGGTTTCTGCTAAAATATACCTGTAGCAAACATCTACCAATCTACCAGAACCATGCTTTTTAAAAAAGGAGTTTTACCATGCACAGATTAATGCTTATTGAAGATGATGGGCAGCTGAGTGAGCTGATAAGCGAACACTTGGGACGGTACGGGTATGAGGTGCATGCCCCGACGGATTTCCGTAATATCGTCGCGGAATTTACGGCGGTTCAGCCGGACCTGGTTTTATTGGATATTAATCTGCCATATTATGATGGTTATTTTTTATGCAGGAGCATTCGCCAGCAGTCGAAGGTGCCGATCATCATCATTTCTGCAAGAAGCTCGGAAATGGATCAGATTATGGCGATCGAGCTTGGTGCCGATTATTATATAACAAAGCCTTTTACGTTTGAGATCCTGCATTCGAAGGTGAAAGCAGCGATACGACGTACATATGGGGAATATGCAGGACAGGAAAATGCAAATGTGTCGGTGGAATCACTGAGCGTGGATAATCACACGCTTAGCGTAAATTTCAAAGATCAGAAGCTTGATCTTAGCAAAAACGAATTCAAGCTGTTGAAAAAGCTGATGGAACAGCATCATACATATATTTCGCGGGAGAGCTTGATGGAAGAAGTGTGGGATACAGTGACGTTTGTCGATGATAATACGTTGACCGTCAACATGACGCGGATCAAGCAGAAGCTCGCATCACTCGGCTTGCCGAACGTCATCACGAGCAAAAGAGGGGTAGGCTATATGCTGAGTGTCCCTGGTGAATCCAATGGGTAAGAGCGTTTTCAAAAAATTCCTGAGGGATCGAGTTGTTCTCATTCTTTTTTATCTTTTCAATATGGTTTCCGTTGTTGCATTTTTCCACCTGAGCGAGCCTGCAAACACGGAGGTATGGTATCCGCTGTCGATAGGGGGATTCCTGCTGGCGGTCTACCTGGTAGTGGATTGGTTCCGCTATTATCAACCGAATCAGGCCCTAGAGGAGATGATCCAAAATCAACCTGCTGAATTTCAACCACACACCGAAGAACAAAAGTCGTTTCAACATTGGATCCAGAAGACAGAGCGTGAACATTCAAGCGCCGTGAACGACCTCAAGGAGCAGAACAAGGAAAGGCTCTACTTTCTTTCCCATTGGATGCACCATCTCAAGACGCCGGTGTCCGTGATGGAATTGATGATTCAGAATGAGTTGCAAACCCAGGATAATCCTGGGGTGCTGGAGAAGGTCCAGTTCGAGAACAGGAGATTACATAACTCCATCGAACAAGGCTTGACGATGATCAGGATGGACAGCTTTGAAAATGACCTGGAAGTCCAGGGGGTGGACCTGCTTTCATCCTTGCGTAAAATCATCAATAGTAGAAAAAGTGAACTTATCTATCATTCTATTTTTCCTACAATTGAATGTGAGGAGGAGGCAACATCCATTATCACGGATCCTAAATGGAATGAAGTGATGCTCGAACAGGTCATCTCAAATGCGATTAAGTATTCAAGTTTGAAGAGTGGCACCAAAAAGCTGAGGCTCGTCGTGGAGAAGGTTGGTACAGATACGCTGCTTTCCATTATCGATGAAGGGGCTGGAATCCCGCCATATGACGTGGAGCGGGTCTTTGAGTCATTCTTTACAGGTGAAAACGGGAGAACGTTCCGGAACTCTTCAGGAATCGGCCTTTACCTCTGCAGGAAAATTGCCGACAAGCTGAACCACACAATCAGCATTGAATCGGAAGTAACAAAAGGAACCGCGGTCACCATCCGATACCTTACAAAACTGTAAGGTATTTTTAGTGGGGAAAATGGTTGCCAGCCGATAAACCTAGTAGGATGAAAATAGAAAGCAGAGGGGGACATAGTAATGACAGAACCGATTTTAAAAGCTAGCAAGCTAGTTAAAATATACGGGGAATCCACTGGCGAAGGCTCCACTAAGGCAATAGATGGGGTGGACCTCTCGATAAATAAAGGTGAGTTCATCGCGATCATGGGGCCGTCGGGAAGCGGGAAGACGACACTGCTCCAATGCTTGAGCGGCATCGATAAGCCGACTTCAGGCGAGATAGAGATCAAGGGCCGCGTGATCAGTTCGATGAGCGGAGATGAATTGGCACTGTTCCGCCGCAAGAGTCTGGGATTTGTTTTTCAGGAATTCAATCTGCTCGACAGCCTGACGGTGAGGGAGAACATCATGGTTCCGATGGTGCTGGAGAAAAAAACGGCTACCGACATGGAGAAAAAAGTGAATGAGCTCGCTCACCTATTCGGGATCAATACCATTCTGAGTAAATATCCTTTCAAAATATCCGGCGGTCAGCAGCAGCGCACAGCGGTCAGCCGGGCACTTGTGAACGACCCTGGCATCATTTTCGCCGATGAGCCCACCGGCAATCTCGATTCCAAATCCTCCTCGGTCATCATGGAGTGCTTTGAAAAAATAGTGGAGGAACTGCATACGACGGTTTTGGTGGTCACCCATGATGTGTTTGCGGCGAGCTATTGTCGCAAGGTGGTATTCATTAAAGATGGCCGGATCGATTCCTATATCGTAAGAAAGGGCGACAGAAAAGAATTTTTGGACCAGATCATGGATAACCTTGCCGTGCTTGGAGGCAGAAGCCATGACCTTTAATCAGCTTGTCTGGAAGATGGCAAAGCGGAATAAGGGAAAATATATTTTCTATTATTTGTGCAATAGCTTTGCTGTCATGTTCTTTTTCATGTATGCAACGGTTTATTTTAACAAAAGGATAGTGGAGGTCAAGGAGCTGGAATCGATCCAGGACGCACTTGCCATTCCTGGAGTGGCACTTGTCGTTTTTACGGTGTTTTTCATCAACTATGCCCACAGGATCTTTACGAGAAGACGACGCAAAGAGTTCGGATTGCTGATGACCCTCGGCATGTCCAACCGTGATATCGTGAGGCTCCTGCTCGTCGAAAATGGCGTGATCGCGGCAGCTTCCATCGCAAGCGGGCTGTTGGCCGGGGCGGTCTTTTCAAGGTTATTCTTCCTTGTTTTGATGAACAGTGCCGGGATGGGGCAGGTACCGTTTCATCTTTCATCCGAGATGTTCGGATATTCCATCGCGGCATTCATGATCGTTTTTTTCATATCTGTTGGAATCACGCTTTACCTTACGCTGTTCCGATCGCTGACAGATAGCCTGAAGAGCGACCGTGTTTCCGATAAGCTCAAGCTGCGAAGCCCGTTGCTCGGTGGATTCGGGGTCGCGCTTGTCAGTCTTTCCGCATTGATGCTCTATTTCAACTATCTGAACGAGTCGAACCCAGGTGGCGATGGAATGGTTCTCCTGATATGGACGATCGCACTCTTGTTTGGCCTCTATATCGCACTCTCGCAATCGATGAGCTTCCTTATCGAGATGGCAAAGAAACATAAACCCTTCTATTATAGGAAGCTGTTATTCCTGACGAGTCTTGAGTATAAATTCAAGCAGCTCACAGCGATCCTGATGCTCGTGACGGTCATGGGGATGGTGACGATTTTCTACACGACCCTACTCCTGTTCATCTACTCGGGTACAGAAAAGCAGGTGGTCGAAAATCACCCATATGACATTGCGTATGTAGAAACGGAAACGAAAAACAACATTTCGGAGAAGGAGCTTGAAGCCATTTTTGATGCTAATCCGATAAAAGAACATCTGACTCTCCAGCTTTTCGATTACTATGAAGAGGATCCGTACTGGGAGGATCTGATCAATCGCTATACCTTCGTGCCCTTGTCTGATTTTCAACGGCTGACAGGGTCGTCCAAGGAAGTCCGAGAGGGGGAATACCTTTATTTTCATAATCAGGAGCCGGAATATGCCGGAGGGGATACCATTTACGAAAATGGCTTAACCCTTGATGAAGGGAACATCAGAATGGACTTTAAGGAATCGATTGTGAAAAAACACATTAACTACATGAACTATGTATACACGGAATATCTCGTTGTCGATGATTCGGAATATGAGAAGCTGAGGGAACGTTTATCCAAGGGGGAGAACAGCATCCACCTTGTGAACGTGGAAGACTGGAAGAAGTCAGAGGATGATGTGGAGGAGCTTGAGCAAAAACTGATGGAAAACAACCAGACAACACCACCGTTCCTAAATGAGCACTTCTCCTATCTCACTGAAGAGGAGTTGCTCGCGCCTTCATCCAAAATCGCTGATTACAATTACCAACGAAACTCAGGCGGAATCATGTTCTTCGTCTCCACCTTTATCAGCGTGCTTTTCTTTTTCGGCTCGTTCATCCTGCTGTATCTGAACGTCTTTTCCAACATCGAGCAGGATAAAGAGAAATACCGCAAGTTGTACAAAATCGGCATTACGAAAAAGGAAATCCAGCGTCTCATCGCGGGTGAACTGAAGGTGTTGTTCTTCTTTGCCCCGCTGCTCGGCACGGCGATAGCCTTCCATTACATCGTTGTCTTTGCCAAGGATGCAGGGGGAATCATGCAGAACCCAAGCTTTTTCCTTCATTTCCTTACGATTGCGGGGATCTATCTCATGATTCAGACAGGTTATTATTTTTATGCGAAGAGGAAGATGATGAGGCAGTTGGAGTTGAATTAAAAGAAAGCCGTCCTGAAATATCGGACGGCTATGTTTGTTGATGGCGCATCCAGTAGAGGGACAAAAAAAAGCCTGAGAAACAAACATTTCTCAAGCTCTCCTAACTTCCTTATCCTCAAACTGTCCCCAGTTCGTGACTTTTTCCAACACGATGGATAGTAAAACCCCCATGATCAATCCGTTTGTCAAAAACGGCTGCAGTAATACGGGCAGCGGTCCAAATACGGCCGGTGACGTATTCATCAAGCAGACTCCCAACAAGACAGGTGCTGCAAGGCGGAAGATCGTATCCGAATTGAAAGCCGCACCACGCAGGCTTCCATATGCAGTGCCGAATAGCTGCAGGTACGCCACAAACAGTACCGCATTTCCGACTGTCATCGGCATCGTCACAAGGAATGAGGTCAATGGCGGCAGTAGACCGATCACAGCAAGTAACATCCCACCTATAAAGAACGGCCGCTTATCCAAAATGCGTGTACTCTGTAAAAATCCGATGGTGGAAGTGAACGGCGTGTACGGCACGAGACCGAACAAGGATGCAACCATCGAAAACAATCCTGTAAAAAAGAACGAGTTCCGGAACTGGCCAGGCTTTGCTTTTTCCCGATATAGCTCAGCTGCCGCCTGAACGCTAGCAATCGTATTGCTCAGATTCAGCACACCTGCGAAGAATGCAACGGCGATGATGCCATATTCCAGGTTTGGTGCACCAAGCGGAAATAATTCGAATGAAAAGGCTGCGGCCGGGGCTTCCTGTCCGCTTTCAGGGAATAGAACCACATAAAGAATCCACCCCACAACAATTCCAATAAGTATCGCAAAATTCCCGATCGCTTTTGGTGCCTTTATTTTCAGTACACTGACAAAGATGACAAGGAACAGGGATAGCAGACTGACTCCTACGTTCATGGTGCCGTCGTCCGTTATTCCGAGCATTCCTTGAAAGAACACCATCATGAGCTGAAATGTCAGCAGGAATAGATAGACTGTCATTACCATCGGGGTAAATATTTTTGGAAGGATGGTGGTCCAGCCGAATAGGGCCATCAGCATCGTGACAGCGCCTGCAAGCAGAAGGCCGGTTGCAAGGCCACCACCGATTTCGGTAAAGCTCATCCCGAGTGATGAAGCGGTCAGTCCTAGATTCAGCATTACGCCCCATAATAGGCCGGAGTGACCTTCCAACAGTGGATAGCGATGGCCCAGCAAGCCTTGGAAAATGCACGCAAGGCCTGTGAACAAGAGCGACGCACTCAGCATCATTCTGCTCACTTCCGGTGAAACGTCAAAAGCCGCCCCAATCGAAAGAGGAACGACTACAGTGTTGGCGAAAATGAAAAACAGCCATTGTATGGATGAAAAGACTGTAAAAGATGATAGCAGATTTTTCATTGTAAGACTCCTCTTATATCCTTTTCCGCAAAAACCTCAATATTATGTAATGGGACCACCCGTTTTTCCGTACCTTTGGAACCCCATATATTCACAAGCATTAAAATAATGATCATTATCAAAAGAAATAGAATTGTTCGCATATATTCATCCTGCCTTTCCCCTAATATATGGTACCATATGTACAACTATATGTATGATATTTGTTTTGTTTAGGAATCATATGTAAAACGTATAGATGAGGGGGAAAGTAATGGATATCCGGCAGTTACGCTATTTTACGATTATTGCAGAAGAAAAAAACATATCACAGGCAGCCAGAAAGCTGCATATGTCCCAGCCGCCGTTGAGTCAGCAGCTGAAGCAGATGGAGGAGAATCTTGGTGTTGCACTTGTCTACCGAGAAGGCAAAAAGCTCCATCTCACAGAAGCTGGGGAGCGGTTATACCATCATGCCGTCCAGATCACCAAGCTGATGGAAGAGGGCATGGAGGAAGTGAAAGAAGTGGGACAGGGGCTGAAGGGAGCGCTGAAATTCGGTGTGAACACACTGTCTGAAACATCACTGCCACAGCTTCTTTTTGAATTCCGGGAGCAGTACCCCGCAGTCACTTATGAAATCCATCAAAATGAATCCGTGCAATTATTTCAGCTTTTGAGAGAAAGGGTAATCGACATCGCCATTATCCGTTTTCCAGTGGATTCCGAGGAGTTCTCAAGCATCATGCTAAAAAACGAACCATTCTATTTTGTAAACAGGGAGCCTTGGACCGCTGAAGTAACGCTCTCGACCATTTCTCAGGTGCCGCTTATTTTGCCAAGCACAAAGGGACAGGGCCTCCATGACTTCACCGTTCAAGCCTTTGCCAAGCAGGGACTGACTCCCAATATTGTCTGTGGGTGCTCGGATCTGAGCCTGCTTTCAAGGCTGGTTCAGCAAGGATTCGGCGCAACCATGGTACCGGAAAATGCGATGCACATCTTCGAAAAGGCCGATGTCCATTCCTATTCGTTGGAGGACGCCGACCTTGTATCGCAATATGGAATTGCCTGGATGAAGAAATATTATCTGTCTAATGTGGCGGAGCGGTTTTTGGATATGTATCGGGGGAGTGTGGGGGCTGGGGAATTTAACTCCCTTTGATTAGTTCGAAACATCAATCTACTTTTTTAACACCCCTACAAGCTCATCAGTGGATGGTCTGGAAAGAACATAGAGGGTATGAGTATCAGTGACATCCATGATAGAGCCTTTCATGTCGCCAGCCTCTTCCGGAAGCCACATAAAATATGTTTTGTCACCGAGTATTACTTTATATTGCGGATCAGCCATGTCAGCTATGCCTTGCTCCTTTTTTGCAGTTTCAAAAGCATTGGTGAATACTCCGATATCATCTTCATTAGTAAAAGTACGCAATGATTCATCCACAGTTTCCGAAAAGGAGGCCATTTCAAAGACATCCACCTGTTTAAGGTCGGATGGGAAAATGGATTTGCTGCATCCGGCGATGATGAATAGTAAAAATAGGACTGTAATTGTCTTTTTCATTATTTTCCCCCCGCTTTAATAGATATCAGGATACCTGCCACTCCGGCAATCAGGATTTTCGGGATCCAATAACTAAAGAGCCCTTCCACCACATGAACCTTCATTTTCTGAAAGAACGTCGCGCCCTGCACCCAATCGACGGACCAGCCGAAGCCGAACATGATTGGGAGGCTGAGCAGTAAATAGATGATGATAAATGTAAGGATGAATATTTTGATTTTCATGGGTTCATTCTCCTATATCTAAGTCAGTAAGTTCAAAAAAGTCGGGGTCTGGTTTCATCCTTTTTATCCCTTTATCTGACTGAAAATATATTTCTTGATCCTTTTCATAAAATACGGTGACGGTAGTATTACCGATTTCTATCAAACTTGTTTTAATACGTGGCATAGCTTTTCCGTCCCAATCGAATGACTCATTGATAAATTGCACGATAGACATAATCGTAGGCTCGTCGGTAATTTCTGTACAACCTTGATCTTCGGGATCCTGATAGATGCAGACCCGCTGATCCGGTGTATCCTCTATCCATTTTGTCGCAGTGAGAATCGGGGTTTTATCAAACGTAACCTCTGTTTGTTCGGCTACTTGATTGTAGCTGGCCGAGATCCTGAGCACACCATCGAACCCTTCCTTCGTCCAATTTGAATAAAAGCCGCTCCAATCATTTTCCGAAGTATCGTCATCAAGGGCAGAGTAGATAAATTCCGCTTTCCACCCCGATTCTGGTAGCTCATTTAAATAATATTGATAAATATCCTGCCACTGATCACCTTTAGTGACATACCGTTGATCCTTAAATTTCAAGCCATTGTAAAAAGGAATATCTTCGTGATGCTCTGGGACGATGGACATCCCTGCATATTTATCGCCTGAGGGTGTGAGATGGTGAGAGCCAAACCAGGTTACTGTGATAACAAGGATAATCGTGCCGAACAGCGACCAATTAAAATTTTCCATTTTAAAACTCCCCCACGAAATAATTTACAATTCCTAGTGAAATTACCAATCTATTGTGTTATATTTTTAAAAATTCAATTATTTACTACTGGAAGGGGTCACG
The DNA here is from genome assembly GCF_016908565.1 of Sutcliffiella tianshenii. Lineage (GTDB taxonomy): Bacteria > Bacillota > Bacilli > Bacillales > Bacillaceae_I > Sutcliffiella_A > Sutcliffiella_A tianshenii. The sequence continues at coordinate 17,031 of NZ_JAFBED010000012.1, read as the reverse complement.
ATGAAACTAGATGACAAGAAGAAACGTGTTCAGGTGAAGTATCGTGAGAAGGTGAAGGCCAAGGATAGTAAGAGCCAATTAGAAATAATTGTTATTTCCATTATAATCGTTATTGCGTTGGGTTTGGGAATTTTTTACGGAATCGGTCCGTTTGTGAAGGATGAACCGAACATTATTAAGGTGGAGTAGCCATGCTGATCAAATACATCAAGTGTCAGGTAAAGGAAGAGCGTCGTGTGGATTTTTCAAGAGCCCAGGAACAATGGAGCCCGCTTGCAGATATGGAAGGGTTTCTAGGGCAGCTTGGAGGCTGGAGCGAAAAGGGGGAAGCGGTGATTCTCGGTTTTTGGGAGAGCAGCCAGTCCTATCAGCATTTTATGGAGCATATTCATGACACCATTTTTCTTGAGAATAATCAAGGGAAAACGTATCGATCCATTTCGGTCACGCTGTACGAAGGGGAACATGGGAAGTGTGGGTGGTTAGACAGGGCTGCTTCGACTGACCGCCTGTTTTTGAGTGAATCGGGGCAGGGGGATGTTGCTACATTTTTCAATGCTAAAGGTGAGTTTCTTCAGGTTTCTTTTTCTGAAAAGAAAGATGCAAGCTTCATAGAGCTGGAGCCGACATGGAAAGTAATGAAAAAGGAGAGAATGAATGTTGACAACACTAAAGACCGAACGGCTTATTCTTAGGCCGGTACATATCGATGATGCAGAACGGATCGAGGAGCTGGCAAGCGATTATGAGCTTGCAAAAACTACGCTGAATGTCCCTCATCCTTACCAGGAAGGCGGAGGTAAGGAATTTGTTGAAGTGTTCAGTAAGAAAGAAACGCTTGTACTATTCGCGATGGTGGAAAAAGAGAGTGATAGCTTGATAGGACTGATCAATATCAATCTGACTCCGGCCTATGAGCGCGGCGAGCTTGGTTATTGGGTCGGCCGACCGTATTGGGGCAAGGGCTTTGGAACAGAGGCTGCTCAGGCGGTGACGGAATATGGCTTTGAGGAACTCAAGCTGAACAAGATTTTTGCAGGGGCATACAGCGATAATCCAGGATCTTGGCGCATCATGGAGAAGCTCGGTATGACGCATGAAGGAACCTGGAGACAGCATGCGAAGCGCTTTGGACGATATATCGACCTTACTTATTATGGACTTTTGAGGGAAGACTACGAAAAAGCCAAAGCGGGTGAGTAGATGAAAAACTGGAAATATCCTTTTCTACTGCTTGCGGGCATCGGTGTCTCTTATCTCGGGAACTGGATCTACCTCATCGCTATCAATCTATCGATACTGGATCTGACCGGTTCGGCGGCTGCGGTTGCCGGGCTTTATGTCATCCGGCCGATTGCGATTCTTATTACAAATACGTGGTCTGGCAGTGTCATCGACCGCACGAATAAACGGAAGCTGATGATAGGGGTGGATGTAATCCGCGGGCTGCTCGTCTTTTTGATCCCTTTCATCGGGTCCTTGTGGGTCATCTACTTCCTACTTTTGCTGATCAATATTGTCGGCGCGTTTTTCGGCCCAAGTTCTTCTGTATACATAACGAAATTGATTCCCGCATCAGACCGGAAGCGATTCAATTCCTTGATGAGCATGACAAGCTCTGGTGCCTTCCTGTTGGGCCCAGCGCTTACAGGGGTTCTCATCATGCTTGTCGGGACAGAGCTCTGTATTTTCATCAACGCCGCGACCTTCCTGGTATGTGCGTTCTTCATCTACCTATTGCCGGATGTCGATGATTTTGTAAAAGAAAAGCGCGATCCGATCACCTGGAGCATGCTTGTTGGAGATTGGCGGATCGTGAGGCAATTTGCGGTGGGTGCCACTTTCTTCATGACCGTCTATCTTTTGTTCCAAGGGGCGATGCTGACCGGTTTTGCGCTGGATTCACAAGAGGTGACGTTCATCAAGCAGCATCTGTTGCTGACAGATCAGGAATATGGCTGGATTGTCAGTCTTACCGGTCTTGGGGCGCTTGGAGGTGCAGGAGTGGCCGCCATCGTGGCAAATCGGGTCTCACTTCGTTTTTATATCGGTGGCGGGATGCTGCTGACAAGTCTAGGCTATCTGTTGTTCTATTCTTCAATCGGTTTTTGGACGGCCACACTTTCCTTCGTGTTCCTCGGATTTTTCATGGCATTTGCGAATACTGGCTATGCGACCTTTTTCCAGCAAAGCGTACCGGTGGAAATCATGGGGAGATTCGGGAGCATCGCCGAAATGCTGCAGGCGATCGTCCAGATTGTGTTGACCTTGATCCTCGGAGTCGCGGCAGACTGGTTCACGATCCAGACTGCGTGCATCGCGTTTTGTTCAGTAGGAGTCGTCTTGGCTGCGGTGCTATTTATTACCGTGCTACTTCCTTCCAAGCAGGTTCATTTTAGCGAGGGAAAATTGGAGGCATAGTGAATGAGAGAAAAAATTAGGAGTGACTTAGTGCATTATCAACGTGCACATAGCAATAAGTGGAATCAGGTTCTACATTACTTCGCTTTCCTGTTTGCCTTCCTGGCGTGGATTTTCTTATTTTTCAACCTATACGTGACAATAGTGTTGGCGTTGCTGCATTATCTTTTTTCATGGATCGGTCATTTCTACTTTGAAGGTAACAAGCCGGCATCCTTTAAGCGGCCTTGGCTTGGATTTTATGCGGGGTTTACGTGGTTCTTTCTGCGGAGCTTTGAGCTGGTGACGGGGCGGCGGGTATTGCCGAAGTAGGGGATGGATTCTTCAATGAATGCGGGTGAGGGGGGCAAAGCTTGTGAATGATACCTCCACTCGTAGGAATCCATGGGAGAGAGGGAATCAAAAAGCTAGAATGATACCTTCGCTCGTTGAAATTCATGCGTGAGAGGGAATCAAAAAGCTAGAATGATACCTTCACTCGTTGGAATTCATGGGAGAGAGGGAATCAAAACGCTAGAATGATGCCTTCACTCGTTGGAATTCATGCGTGAGAGGGAATCAAAACGCTAGAATGATACCTTCGCTCGTTGGAATCCATGGGAGAGAGGGAATCAAAACCCCCGAATGATACCTTCACTCAATGAAATCCACCCGAGAGAGGGAATCATAACTTGTGTATGGTGGTCTCAAACTTACTACTTGGGTAAATGTCTTCCACGGGTTAAGTAAATTCTGGAAAAATGCTATAATTGTCCACAACATTAAAAAAGGAGTGGTCTTGTGATTCAACTGGAAGATTTTCATCATGTCAGCTTAAGTGTTACAGATATCGAGAAATCCAAGCACTTTTACGGGTCGGTGCTCGGGTTTGCGGAGATTGAGCGACCGGATTTTGATTTTCCGGGTGCGTGGTATCAGGTAGGGACTGCGCAGCTGCATCTGATTCAGAACAGCGGAGCGGAAACATTGCGGACAAGCGATAAGCTCGACAGCCGGGACGGGCATTTTGCGATTCGTGTGAAAAGCTATGAAGAGACTTTGAAGTATTTGAGGGAACAGGGGCTCGAGGTCAAAGCCAAGCCGGACAGCAAGAGCGGCTTCAAACAGATTTTCTGCATGGATCCGGACCGGAATCTCATTGAATTCAATGAAGAACAGTGATTTTTAACAAGGGGGAGGAATCATGAAAAAATTCTTCACTTGGGTATGTTTGTTGATGTTGGTGAGTGGTTTGGCAGCTTGTGGGGAAACCAATGAGACAAATGGGAATGCTGGTCAAAAAGAGAACTCGACTGCCACTGACAACTCAGAACATGAAGGGTCGGAAGATGTTGGCACAGAAGAAAAAGACACAAAAACCAAAACAACCGAAGGCAGTGTAAGCATCGTCTCAAGCGCCGATGCCATCGAGTATCTGAAGCATGTACTTGAGCTTGAGGACAACGGGGATATTGTCTTTGATGATATGGGCGGCACGTTGGAGAAGGATGATTCCGGTAGCTTTTATACAATCAAACTAGTATCCAAGGAGTTGCAGAAGAACGGCGGTTCGGGCACGGTTGGTGTCTATATGGTCTATGAAGACGGGACTTATATGGAGAAAATCTAACAAGATAAAAAACTAAAATATTCTATATAATGGCTTCACTCTATTCCGATAGGGGGGAGCCTTTTTAAAAAGGGAGAAGCACAAGATGACAAATCCGATATTAAAAGAGTTTCCATCAGAATTCACAACAGACAGACTATTGATCAGAATGCCGATGCCGGGGGATGGACCTGCTGTCTATGAAGCGGTTGTAGCCTCGCTAGAAGAACTGAAGCCGTGGCTGCCGTTTGCCCGATTCGAACAGACGCTTGATGGGGTAGAGACCAACCTTCGTGAGAGTCATATGAAGTTTTTGAAAAGAGAGGATCTGAGATTACTAGTTTTTGATAAAGAAACTGGAGAGTTCATTGCATCCTCGGGTCTTCACCGCATAAATTGGGATGTACCGAAGTTTGAGATCGGCTACTGGATCGATACAAGGCAGAGCGGAAAAGGCTATATGACGGAGGCGGTCGAAGGGATTACTAGATTTGCTTTTGAGGAGCTTGCTGCCAACCGGGTGGAAATCCGCTGCGACCCAAAGAACGTGAAAAGCCGTGCGGTTGCTGAGCGCTTGGGCTATACGCTTGAGGGTGTCCTTCGGAACGATGATCGTGGAGCGGATGGAGAGCTAAGGGATACTTGCGTGTTTTCGAAGGTGAGAGAGTGAAGAAGCATGCTTTGGTGATTGGCGGGTCGGGAATGCTAGCGGAAGTGTCCTTGTGGCTTGCAGGTGAAGGATACCTGGTATCTGTTGTGGGGCGTGATGCCAGGAGGATGGAGGAGCTGACTGCAAGGAGCGAGCAGATTAATCCGGTTTTGGTAGATTACAAGGATGATAAAGAGTTTCCTGCAACGTTGGAACGTGCTATCGAGAAAAATGGACCGGTCGAGCTAGTTGTCGCGTGGATACATTCTGTTGCTCCGCGGGCCTTGGGGCATGTGATTTCAGCGGTCGGTAAAAACAGTGGGGACTGGTCGCTGTTTCATATACTCGGGAGCAGTTCGGACTTGGAAGAGATAAAAGCTGCGGCAAAAACGCCCCTTGGATGTAGCTATCATCAGGTTCAGCTAGGATTTGTACTAGAAGGTGCAGGTTCACGCTGGCTAAGAAATGATGAAATAGCTAGGGGAGTAACCAATGCGATTTCTTCAAGGCCGGAAGTAAGTGTAGTAGGGGTACTGAAACCGTGGGGGAAACGTCCGCAATGGTGAACCAAGGCACTGCTTGAGCCATTGGGAAAACGTCTAATGAAAGGTGGAAATCAAATGTTTATCAAACCAAAAAAATTGCAGCCAGGAGATATTGTTGCAACAGTAAGCCCTTCCTGGGGAGGTGCAGGTGAGCCAGAATTAAGATGGCGATATGAGCAGGGTGTAAAGAGATTAGAAGAGGTTTTCTGTCTTAAGGTAATCCCGATGCCGAATAGTTTGAAGGGTGGAGACTATGTTTATGAGAATCCGCAGGCGCGTGCGGAGGATTTGGTGGCTGCATTTAAAGATGAGCGTATAAAGGGGATCATTACAAATATCGGCGGGGATGATAGTATCCGCCTGCTTCCCTATATGGATTTTGATGTGATACGTGATAATCCGAAAATTTTCATGGGTTATTCCGATGTGACGATTTCACATCTGTTTTGTCTGAAAGCAGGAATTTCAACTTTTTATGGTCCGGCCATTTTAACCGATTTTGCTGAAAACGTGGAGATGGATCCGTACACCATTGAAATGGTGAACCGAACGCTCTTTTCCAATGAAATCATAGGGGAGATCCAACCGGCTGAAGAATGGACGAGTGAACGTTTAGAATGGATAGAAGAGAATAAGGACCGCCGTCGGACAATGAGGAAAAACTCAGGTTACGAGGTCCTACAAGGCGCAGGTGTAGCAAAAGGACAGTTGATCGGCGGCTGCATAGAAGTACTTGAGCTTGCAAAAGGAACAGAGCTTTGGCCGGAGAGTGAATATTGGGAGAATAGCATACTTTTCTTTGAAACATCCGAAGAAAAGCCACAACCAGAGTATATAAGATATTGGTTGCGGAATTATGCTGCACAAGGGATATTGCAGAAAGCGAATGGAATCATTTTTGGTAAACCACAGGACGAGAAGTATTATGACGAGTATAAAGTAGAGATACAAAGAGTAATGAAGGAATATGGTCTGGGGGATTTGCCGATTCTTTATAACTTGAACTTCGGTCATACCGAACCGAAATTCATTTTGCCATATGGTGCAATGGCAGAAATCGATTGTGATCAGGGGACCTTCACGATTTTAGAAAGTGGAGTGGAATAACTATTAACAAGGGGCGGATCTATATGCTAAAAGAAGCGACAATATCGGAAGTAAAAGAAGCTGCTCAGCTTGCTTTACTGCTTTGGCCAGATCACACATTAGAGGAATTTGTACAAGAGATGAAGAATTTTATTTCTCAGCCTGACGCAAAGGTTATACTGGCTTATCACGATAATGAGGCAATCGGATTTGCACAATGCCAACTGCGATATGATTATGTGGAAGGGACAAGTTCAAGTCCGGTTGGATATCTAGAAGGGCTTTACGTGAAAGAATCCTTCCGTAGACAGGGCATTGCCAAGCAACTAGTTCAAGCCTGTGAGGATTGGGCTAAGGAAAAAGGGTGTAGCGAGTTTGCCAGTGACTGTGAATTAGAAAATGAAGAAAGCTTGGCCATGCACCTTAAATTAGGATTCAGTGAAGCGAATCGTATAATTTGTTTTAAGAAGGTTTTATAAAGCTTTCTTTAATACGGTTTGCGGGCACTTTGCTTGAGAGGTGGTTATAGAACCATGCAAAAAGAAACGTCATGTGGCGTGATCATATATCAAGGCAAACCAGACATTCGGTATCTACTTGTAAAAAGTAGAGCTAATGGTCACTGGGGGTTCCCGAAAGGACACATGGAAGAGGACGAAACTGAGATCGATGCAGCAAGAAGAGAAGTGAAGGAAGAGACAGGTCTGGATGTTGTGATCCTAGAGGATTTTAAGATAAGTATGGAATATAAGATTTCTGAAACTGTTAAAAAAGAAGTTATCTTATTTTTAGGAAGACCCAATAGTACCTCTGTAACGATACAAGAAAGTGAAATCGAGATGTATAGATGGGCTGCGTTTCCAGATGCATTTAAATTGCTTGTGTATGACAGTCAAAAGCAGATTCTAAAACAAGCCCATGAGTTTTTAAAACAGTAATTAGAAATGCTTCCCCACATTAAAGGTAAGTTCAAGCAATTAGAAAGAACGGACGTGAAAGAAAAATGAAACGATTCCTAGTAGGGGCAATACTTCTGCTGATCCTTTCAGGCTGCCAATCCTATGAAACAATGAGTCTATTAGATGAATCCGTCGAGACGGTGAATGTATCGGAATCCCAGGGACGTGGCGACATGAACCAGGAGATTCTCCATTCCTTCAACAAGGAAAAAGAGCTTAAGTTCTGGGAGCGGGCAATCACCAATGCGAGGCTGCAGAGCGGCGGGGAAGCTCTGGACAATCCCGACTATGATGTGATGGTAGAATACAAGGCGGAAGACGCTGCCAGGCTGCCGACCCATGCGATCCACCTCTGGCTCGGAAAAGAAGGCGAAAAGAGTTACTTTATGTACATAGAGGGCGACGGCGTGTATGAGACATCTGCTAAGGTGACGAAGGAGATGCGGGAGTATCTGTTGAGCGGGGAGTAGTGGGTCTAGATTATACCTAAACAAGTGTCAATCAGCTCCTCCATCCCAAATCCTCAACAACTTTAGAAGGAGAATGGTCATTTTAGTCGAAAAGAAGAAGTATACATTTTCTAGGAGGCGATGAACATGATGAAAAAACACATGGTACTTAACGAACATATCATCATAAATATCGATGTAGCGGAGGAGAACAGTGGTAAACGCAAATATGATCAAAGGAAGCAAAATAAGTCTTAAACCTATTGAGATAAAGGATATCCCGATCCTATGGAATCTGATTTACAGGGAAGAAATGCCGGAGTTCAAGAAATGGGATGCGCCGTATTTTCCGTGGAAGCGGGTTGATTATGAGCCGTATCGGTCTGTGATGCTCGAGCGGATCGAGCAAGGCTTAGATACTCAGTGGCTCATCATGGCGGAAGATCAGATCATCGGCAGTGTCTTCTATTATTGGGAGTATGAGCCGACGAATTGGATGGAGATGGGCATCACCATCTATTCGCCTGATCACTGGAACGGCGGGTTTGGCACAGAGGCAATCAAAATCTGGACGTCGCATCTGTTCCGGAGGTTCCCGGATATCCCGCGGCTCGGGTATACAACCTGGTCGGGGAACATGCGGATGATCCAGGTCGGATTGAAGCTTGGCATGCAGGAGGAGGCGCGCATCCGTAAGGCGCGTTCCTATAATGGCGAGTATTATGATTCTGTGAAGCTTGGCGTGCTGCGTGAGGAATGGGAAGAGATGTACGGGAAGTAAAACAAAGAATGCACACATCCGGTAATGCTGGTGTGTGCATTTTTTAATAATACGAAACCTTTACTTCCAATATGACGTATTACAGTAAAACATATACAGGAGGACAACGCTCATGACCCAAACCAAATGCCCAAAATGCAGCCACACCGAATTTGCGGAAGGAACAGATTATATGCGGGTAAAACCGTTGAATAATAAGCTTGGCAAAAGCTCAGAGAAAATCTATACATTCTGCCTGGGCTGCGGCGAGGTGGTATCGACCCGCATCGAGAATCCGGCCATCTTTCGAAAGTAGCTTGCGGGCTCTCTGTACTGTACAGAATGTAGATCTTAAATAGGATTTTGATCGCCTGGCCGATATGGGAGGCATCTAAATAAAGGTTGCTGTCTTCGCTGAAGTAGATGGTGTTGACCTATAGTTCGGTGCCGAAGACTATAAAAGCTTGGCAGGTTCAGGAACAGGGCTCGATGTTTTCGGAGGATAGAATGGCGATTACCTGGTCGAGGTCTGTTGAATCTACATACACATTAGTTTTCTCGCCGATATAGATCGACCGTACTTCCACCTTGCACCAGAGTGCGGAATAGATGTCGTCAATCTGACCGGCACGACCTGCACGGAGGCGGATGATCTGGATCACCTGTTTTTCCTGGAACCGTATCTTCAAACTGCGCAAGATGCGGCGAACCGATTGTAGCTCAATTGGAGCCTCAGCCTCACTGCTACCGACCACCAGTCTGACATAATTGGTGTCATTGCCCTTTAACTGGGCGAAGGCGTTGATGTTTATTTTCTGATCGGCAATACCTTTTAACAAGTTTGCCAGCGCCGGGTCGTCGGCCGTAAAAGAGAACTGCGTCCGCAGCAGATAGTCAAAGGAATCATTATTATTAGTGGTCATCGGGGCACAACTCCCTTTTGAAGGTATTACCTTAATGTATGCAAAAGGAGGATAGTCCGTTGCGTATCAGAAGATGGAACTGAAGGGGGAATTGCCATGAAAAAGGCAGAATATCTCATCGTGCTTGTGGTATTGGCTGTCTATATGTGTATCGGTTACATATTCAATATAGATTTCTTGAAAATCTTTATTGTCGATAGTGATGAGTACAATATTAGTTTGGTTGGCATCGTTATCTGGTATAGCACGGTGAAATTCATTCAATATATAAGAAAAACCCGCCCCGAATGAGGCGAGTTTGAATTTACCCTTTCGAAATCTCCACAATATCCTCTTCCTTCAACCCCACTTCGCCATGCTTGTTCAGCTTCACTTTTTCATTATCATGCAGATTTGTGAAAATGATCGGCGTCATGATTGATGGCGCATTCTGCTTCAGGAAATCGATATCAAAGCGGAGCAGCTCCTGACCTTTTGTGACCTTATCACCCTGCGCGACAAGCGCTTCAAAGCCCTGTCCCTTCAGGTTGACGGTATCGATACCGACATGAATCAGAATCTCGCGGCCGCCATCCGATTGGATACCGATCGCATGCTTGGTCGGGAACAGGTTGACGATTTCGCCGTCGACAGGGGAGACCACGACACCTTCAGTAGGTAAAATCGCGAAGCCGTCACCCATCATTTTTCCTGAGAAGACCTGATCTGGTACTTCATCGAGCGGCTTGATTTCACCTTTGATCGGGCAGAGGAAGCCTTCCGATTCGGAGTGAGTCTGCAAGGCATCCGGGTTGACCTCCTCGATCTGCTGTTCGACTTCTTTTTCAGGTACGGTTTTCACAGGACGCGGCGTTTTGCCGTCCATGATGTCTTTGATTTGTGATTTGAGCGTGTCCGATTTAGGTCCAAAGATCGCCTGGATGTTGTTGCCGACCTCGAGCACACCGGATGCACCAAGCTTTTTCAAGCGATTCTTGTCCACCTGGCTGATTTCATTGACCTGAACACGGAGTCTCGTGATACATGCATCAAGATGGCCGATGTTCTCTTTTCCGCCCATCGCCTCGAGCACGTCAAATGGCAGGTCGCCGGCAGTGGAAGTGCTTGTCCCGTCCTCCTCTTCGTCGACATCCTCACGACCCGGAGTCTGCAGATTGAACTTCTGGATCGCAAAGCGGAAACCGAAGTAGTAGATGACAGAGAAGCAGAGACCGACCGGGATGACGAGCCACCAGGCTGTCCGGTTCGGCACGACCCCGAATAGGAGATAGTCGATGACCCCTCCGGAGAACGTCATCCCGATTTTTACATCTAGCATATGCATAACCATGAACGATAGTCCCGCAAATATCGTATGGATCCCAAACAGTACAGGTGCGACAAACAGGAACGAGAACTCGATCGGCTCCGTGATCCCTGTTAAAAAGGAAGTAAGAGCAGCAGAGGCCATGATCCCTCCGACGACCTTCTTCTTCTCAGGACGTGCCGTGTGATAGATCGCCAGTGCTGCAGCAGGCAGACCGAACATCATGAACGGGAATTTACCTGTCATGAATGTCCCGGCAGTCGGCTTAATGCCGTCGCGCAGCTGGGCAAAGAAAATCGCCTGATCCCCGCGGACAACCTGGCCGGCTTCGTTTGTATAGGACCCGAACTCAAACCAGAACGGCGAGTAGAAAATATGATGCAATCCAAACGGGATCAAGGCACGCTCAATGACCCCGAAGATGAAGGCTGACAAAGTCAGGTTCGTGTTGATCATGCTTTCTGACAGGGTATTTAAGCCGCCCTGGATCGGTGGCCAGATGAACGTCATCAATATCCCGAGAACAACGGCAGAGGCAGCGGTTGCAATCGGAACGAACCGCTTCCCGGCAAAGAATCCGAGATACGACGGCAATTCGATATTATAGTATTTGTTGTACATAAAGGCACCGAGTATCCCGACGATAACCCCGCCGAACACCCCGGTCTGAAGCGTATTGACCCCAAGCACATTGGCGTAGGCCGGATCCTTGAGCATCCCTTCCTCGACGCCGAGCACAACACCCATCGTCGCATTCATGATGAGGTAGCCGATGATCGCAGCAAGCGCGGCAACCCCTTCCCCGCCAGCAAGTCCGACAGCGACACCGACGGCAAAAAGCACAGGCAGGTTACTGAACACAATTCCACCGGCAGCATCCATGACTGACGCAACCATCTGCACCCAGTCCGCTGCGAGGAACGGCATCAGCTCAATCAGATTTTCTTCTTTCAAGGCATTACCAAGGGCAAGCAGGATACCGGCAGCAGGCAACAGCGCCACCGGAAGCATCAACGCTTTCCCGACTTTTTGAAGGACACCGAATATTCGTTTCAAGTATAAGACCCTCCTAAATATGTAGAATTGAAATTGGTTTTAACTTCCCCTAAAACCTACATTTTAAACAAACTGGAAAAATGAAACTTATCGGTACATATACTCGTAGAATAAAGTAGAAATGTTACGGAATGGAGGAAACAAAATGGACGCATCAATTGTTGGAGTCGGATTCGGCACCATCATCCTGTTAATCTGGATCTTAAGCATTGTCGCTGTCATATGGGTCTATTCCGATGCCAAGGAAAAACAGGGCACCAATCTCGGCTGCCTTTGGGCGCTTGTCGTATTTGCTGCCGGCCCGATCGGCTTGATCGCCTATTTGATTGTACGAAACAAATAGATAAGGGGTGACGCACCATGGAAGCAATCTTCGGTTTACTCTGGTTTGCGATTGGCATCATCGCCCTGTTCTGGGTGTACAGTGACGCTTCAGAAAAAAGGGGATCGAACATCGGGTGTCTCTGGGCCCTCGTCGTCTTTTTGCTCGGCCCGATCGGCTTCATCATCTATCTTGTTGTACGGAATTCTGACTAGCAAAGGCGCGACCTTCTTCATAGAGGGTCGCTTTTTTGATGGAGGGGAATGCCCTGCGGATTTTCCTGACATAGCATTTTTTAAACAAACGTTTGATTAAAAAATTCGCGAGCTCTTGTGGCCCAAGGGATTGAAAAAAATTTGAAATATTAACTTTTAAAAAAGGATTTCTAGAAAAGGTTTTCGCAATAAATATTTCGAAAAGTGAAACAAATAGACGGTCAAACTCGTACTAATAAGTAGGGAGACAAAAGGGGGCCAAATATGAAAGCAGCAGAATGTCCGAAATGCGGTGCGAAGGAATTGGGGGTGGGGAAGCATAGTGGATATGGAGTGATGTTCCCGAAAAATAAAATGAGTTTGGGATCAGAGGTCGAGTACATCATCTGCACGGAATGTGGTTATATCATTGAAGGGTATGTGAAAAAGCCGGCAAAATTTAAAAATACCCTATATTAGAAAAGTCGGAAGAGTTCCAGATAGTAAAGGTGCTTTTAGCTCGATTATCCAACAAGTGAAGAGGCCCTCAGCGCTTTAACGGGCCGAGGACCTGCTCCTGCTACTTCTTATAGACCGTCAGCTTAGCTTCTGCTGGTGTTCGCGTTCTCTGCGGGGGGACTGTCTCAAAATAACCCATGTGCAGGAACCCGGCAATTTTCTCTCCAGGCTTGACGCCTAATAGGTCGCGCACTTTTGGGTCATAGATTTGAGTGTTTGTTTTCCAGACCACGCCAAGTTTTTGCTCCCAAGCAAGCAGCTGGAAGTTTTGGATAAGCGAGCTGACCGCACCGAAATTCTCTTCCCATTGTTTTTGTCTCGGGTCTTCCGCCATCACGACGATGAGGAAAGCTGCAGGTTGGCTAAAGTAATTACGTCGGTTTTCCTGCATATCCGGAGGAAACGTTTTGACGAGATCCTCCACAAAGCCTTGCTTCTCGGCTGATGAGACAAAAATAAAGCGCCAAGGCTCCCGCAATCCATGGTTCGGTGCCCAGATGGCATCATTCAACAATGTAAGAACGGTCTCCTGAGTTACTTCCTTATCGGTGTAACCAGCCTTGACCGAACGGCGTTCCCGAATGATCTCGGCTAATCTTGATTTTGCATGCTCCATCGTAGAATCTCCTTTTCAAATGTATTAATAAAGTCAATGTGAAATACACACGTTTGAATTTGATAATCATTCTCACTTAGTTAGTTTAATACATATTTCAATATAAATCCATGTTTATGAGGGGAAGAAGGAAGTATTCATACAATTGGATTTGGTCTTTTGAAATAGCATATTTTAAACAAACGTTTGATTAAATAATCCAAGAGTCGTTGTGGCCCAAGTGATTGAAAAATATTATAGAAATTAACTTTTAAAAAAGGATTTTTAGAAAAGTAATGAAGTGCATAAAAGGATGTGGAAGGTTTGAAAAAAATAGCTTTTATTATGTTACTGGCGGGAATCCTGCTCGTGTTTGGTGCTTGTTCCAAGTCAACGGAAAGCGGTGGACAGGCTTCCGTGGATAAACAGGAAGTTAGTAAAGAAAAGGAACCACCAAAAAAGGAAACCGAGTCAGAAGAGGTGAAAGACACTCCGTCAAATGAGACAGAGACTAGTCCCCCTACTTTTGACATGGAAAAATACTTGAATGAGAAATACGCGATGGATAACGTCCATTATGTGGCGGAAAAATGGGAAACTGAGAACACTGGCCGGACAGATTATACAGTCAAGATCCTTCCTGATACGAAAGAATATAGTGACGAGATGGATGCGAAGTTCAAGAAGGGTCATGTAAAAGTATATGAAGAAATTGAAGCGTTGAGTGAGACGGCGAAAAAGATCATGGAGGAATTGCCGCAGGTCGAGAAGGATATCCATATCGATTCGGTAAGTTGGGTCTCCTACGATGGGGAGTTCTCCGTATTGCTGATACAGGATTTTGAAAATAGTGACCTGAAGACAGACAATAAAGGGGATATGTCCGGGTATACTGCTAAGCAGATCGAATATGCCCGCGTCTGGCTTCAACTTGGTCCCAATCAAGAGCTCGACGAATTGAATGCACATCTAATTCCAGCAGGCACGCCTATCAATCCGAATGACGACACCAGCTCCCTCTATCCTGAGGACGTCATCCAGCTTGCAGGCAGCCGTCTTGTAGATGGATCGGTCACCTATAGCGGCAATGGAGATGGCACGATTAACGTGTACAACGTACCATTACGCTGGGAAACCAATGTCCCTGATGACCTGCCTGAAAACTATATGCAGAAATTAACAGAGGAAATCATCGAAACCACAGAGCTCGTGTACGTGGATCCGGGTGACAATGAAAAGATAATTGAGTTGATTAAGTTGTTGAAGGTTCATTAAAAAGTGCAAGGGGACGGTTCTCTGCTTCCGAAGCAGAGAACCGTCCCCTTGCTTTGTCTTCTGATGCCTCTGGGTATTTTCTGGAAAAACAATTCTCGGTATGCTAAAATTGAACTAATCTGAAAGGAGTGATTTAAAATATGATTAGAAATCGGGAAAAAATCAAAGAGCAAGATGAGATAAATGAAGAACTAAAGAAAGGCATTGTTGTTGGACCTTCCTTCGAGTTTCTATTTGAAGAGGAAAATAACAATTATGATGAAAAATATGCAGATCACATCTGATATTAAGATTTGGCAAATGTTATTGAAATGTGTAAATTAGTATATTAATATCCCAACGTAACAAATCCACTATTAAAACTCCTACTAACTTCTAAAAATACCTCGAGAGTAAGTTACTACAATTTGAATCCATACTATATTAATTAAATCAGATTTAGTGAGCAGCTTCTAATATTAAGATCATACAATTCATTCCGATGAGAGAACCGTCCCCTTGCTTTCCCCGCA
Source organism: Sutcliffiella tianshenii (assembly GCF_016908565.1). Classification (GTDB taxonomy): domain Bacteria; phylum Bacillota; class Bacilli; order Bacillales; family Bacillaceae_I; genus Sutcliffiella_A; species Sutcliffiella_A tianshenii. The sequence continues at coordinate 1,872 of NZ_JAFBED010000012.1, read as the reverse complement.
CCCCTTCATATGGTACAATCGGAAAAGCATGTTAACGTGAAGGAAGAGAATAACTATGACAGATATACCTGTACAAAAAAATGAATTCTACGATGTCACTGTCCAGGATTTGACGCATGACGGTGCCGGAGTAGCAAAAATAGACGGCTTTCCGATTTTTATCCAGAACGCCCTCCCGGATGAGGAAGTAAAGGTAAAAGTCATCAAGGTCAAGAAAGGCTATGCATTCGGTCGCTTGGAGGAAATCAAAAAGCCAAGCGCGCACCGTGTGGATGCCCCATGCCCGATCTACAAGCAATGCGGCGGCTGCCAGCTTCAACATCTGAGCTATGAGGGTCAGCTTATCGCAAAAAGAAAGCAGGTCCAGGACGTCCTTGAGCGCATAGGACACCTAAAGGACATACCGGTTCACCCCGTACTCGGCATGGACCACAATCCATGGCGCTACCGCAACAAAGCCCAGGTTCCGATCGGCGAACGCGAAGGCGGCCTGATCGCCGGCTTCTATCAGCAGCGCAGCCACGAGATCATCGACATGAAGGAATGCCTCATCCAGCAGGAAATCAACGACACGGTCGTACAAACCGTCCGTGAAATTTGTGAAAAGCATGGCGTCCGGGCTTACAATGAAAAAACACACAAAGGAACTCTAAGACATGTGATGGCGCGCTATGGCCTTGTCACTGGGGAAGTGATGGTCGTGCTGATCACCCGCACCCCGGACATCCCAAACCGAAAAGCAATCGTGGAAGAGATCGCCGCGGCATTGCCTGAAGTGAAATCAGTCGTGCAAAACGTGAACCCGAAGAAAACCAACGTCATCTTTGGCGACGAAACCCGCGTCCTTTGGGGCAACGAGTATATTTACGACTTTATCGGAGATATCAAGTTCGCCATTTCTGCTAGATCCTTCTACCAGGTCAACCCGGAACAGACGAAGGTCCTTTATGAAAAGGCGCTCGAATATGCAGGGCTGACAGGCGAGGAAAGTGTCATCGACGCTTACTGTGGCATCGGAACCATCTCCTTATTCCTTGCCAAAAAAGCCCGAAAAGTCTTCGGAGTCGAAATTGTCCCTGAAGCCATCGAAGATGCCAAACGAAACGCGGAACTGAACGAGATCAATAACGCAGAATTTGCAGTCGGCGAAGCAGAAGTCGTCATCCCGAAATGGTACAAACAAGGAAACACAGCCGACGTCCTCGTGGTCGACCCACCAAGAAAAGGCTGTGACGAAGCATTACTGCAGACCATCATCGAAATGAAACCGAAGCGAGTGGTATATGTATCCTGTAATCCCGCAACACTTGCACGTGATCTGCGAGTGCTTGAAGAGGGAGGATATAAGACAGTTGAAGTGCAGCCGGTGGATATGTTTCCGCATACGGTACATTGTGAAGCTGTGGCGAGGATTGAACGTATTTAATAGATACACTACGACGACTTTCGGAGCAATAATGAAAGGTGTTGTAGTGTTTATTTTTTTGACTGTTAGACCACGGGGACACGTTCCCTAATTCAATTTGACTCAATAATAGCCAAAAGTTTTATTAGTGAAAACTATGCTTGTCGCACTCATATCCATTATAATGAAAGAGGAGGTGATAACGTGGAAAAGCAAATACTTGAGCTACTCATTGGGCTCAGTACTGAAGTGAAAGGTATGAGAGGAGACATCAATGACCTAAAAACAGAATCGAAAAGTATGCGAGCAGACATTAATGACCTTAAATCGGAAACAAGTGGCTTAAGGGTAGAGATGAACGAAATGAAATTGGACATGACTGAGATGAAGTCAGATATGGTTGTCATGAAGGCAGACATGACTGAGATGAAGTCAGATATGGTTGTCATGAAGGCAGACATGACTGA
>NZ_JAFBED010000011.1 GCF_016908565.1 Sutcliffiella tianshenii | reverse complement strand
GCTTATCGGGCTAGTTTTGAGCAAGCCGCTTAGAAAACAAGTGTCCAATTTTAAGGGTTCAGTACACTTCGCCTGTGGGGTCTCCCATGCCCTCTACTTTCCCGCAGGAGTCAAGTGTCCTCCGCTGCAATCAACTCAGTTTTTATAACATTATTTGCTCTACTGAAAAGAAAAAATGAGACAAAGTCCAATTTCCCCAACTTTAGTAAAGCAAATTTTATCCTATAATTCACCCCTGTTGGTTGGAGTGCAAGGTGTGAGACTCCTGCGGGAGCAGCGTGTCAAGGGAGACCCCACAGGTGCGTAGCACCGAGGAGGCTCCCGAGGCCGCCCGCGGAAAGCGAACGCCTGGAACGGAGACCAACAGGGAGTTGAATGTTCAGATTTAGTTTTTAGTCTAGACTTATTATAAAGCAAACATAGTTAGCATATAGAAAAAAACAAAAAATGTTCAAATTCAAAACAAGAACTACATGATATGATTAAGTTAGAAATAGGAAAAGGGGCGAGGGAAATGAAGAATGTTGGGGAAAATATACGACAATACCGTGAGCGTGCAAAGCTCACACAGAGTGAACTTTCTGTAAAGCTGAGGGTCGGTGCTGCAACGATCGAGAAATATGAAAGTGGTCAACAAATCCCGGATATGCAAACGATTTTGAAAATATCCACTGTCCTTGACGTTCCTGCTTCTGAACTGCTCGAATCTGCTTCACATATCAACTCGCATGGGATAGACCATGAGCTTGCACAATTAATTGAGGAAATAGGCGTTAAGCGTGCTAAGTTGATATTGCGAAAAGCAAAAGAATATTCAGATGAGGACTTCCTAAATGTGATGCAAATGCTTTTTGAAAAAAAGTATAAAATAAATTAATAAAATATTTAAAAAATATGTTTATTTTATTTTTCAAGTGGGAATCATAAAACTATCAAGGCTTTCTAGTATTCCCCCTTTTGTTTAGGGCCAAATCCAATTAGGATTTGGCCCTCTTTTTATCTATAGTTTTTGACGAAGCGTTCCATTCGTTTTATTGCTTCTTGAAGCTGTTCCATACTTGATGCATATGAACATCTGATGTATCCTTCGCCGCTTTTTCCAAATACGTCACCAGGGACGACTGCCACTTTTTCTTCGAGCAATAGCTTTTCCGCAAACTCCTGAGAAGATAGGCCTGTCTGTTTTACTGATGGGAAGGCGTAAAAAGCACCTCCTGGGACGTGGCACGGCAATCCTATTTCATTCAGGGATGAAACAAAATAGTTCCTTCTTCTGCGATAGCTTCTTTTCATATCCTCAATATCATTCCGCCCATTTTTCAATGCTTCGATCGCACCATACTGAGCCATGGTGGAAGCGCACATCATGGCATATTGATGTATTTTCAGCATTGCCTCCACTATATCTGTCGGCCCTGCAACAAACCCTAAACGCCAGCCGGTCATCGCAAAGCCTTTTGAAAATCCGGAAATCAAAATCGTCCGTTCCTTCATTCCCGGCAAGGTTGCAAAACTGGTGAAACTGGCATCAAAGCAAAGCTCCGCATAGATTTCATCCGAAAGGACTAAAAGGTCATATTTTTCTATAAGCAGACTTATTTCAAATAGTTCCTCTTTGCTAAGCATTGTACCTGTTGGGTTATTGGGGAAACAAAGAAGAATTGCCTTCGTATTTGGTGTGATGGCATTCTCGAGATCCTCCATATCCACCGTAAATCCATTTTTGGCATCTGCACCGACCTTTACTGCCCTACCTCCAACAAGTTCGATTAACGGAGCATAGGATACAAAACTTGGTTCAATGACAATTACTTCATCCCCCGGATCTACAATTGCACGTATGGCAAGATCCAACGCCTGACTTGCCCCAACCGTTACGATTATATCAGTGCTTGCACTATATGTAACATCAAATTGTTTTTCGAGGTATTGGCTGATACCGTTGCGAAGCTCCAATAAGCCTGCATTGGCGGTATAGGAAGTATAGCCGTTTTGTAATGAAGTGATACAAGCTTCCCTCACACCCCAGGAGGTGACAAAATCCGGTTCCCCCACCCCCAAGGAAATTACACCTTCCATATTCGCAGCCAAGTCGAAGAAACGGCGGATTCCTGATGGTTGAAGCTTCTTCACATGATGCGCTACCCGGTTTTTCATGGTGACACCACAATTCGTCGATCATCTTCTCCTTGATCAAAGATCGTCCCATCATGTTTATATTTTTTCATTATGAAATGCGTTGTCGTCGAAATGACGGAATCCAATGTCGCCAGTCTTTCAGAGACGAAGTTGGCCACTTGCGATAACGACCTTCCCTCGACCACTACCGAAAGGTCATATGCACCTGACATCAGGTAGACAGATTTAACCTCGGGAAAACGGTAAATGTTTTTTGCGATCTCATCAAAGCCCACATCCCGTTTTGGTGTGACCTTCACATCTATCATGGCAGTCACCCCTTCAAAATTGTCCACTTTGCGCCAATCGATGATGGCACCATATTCTACAATAATTCGCTGATTTTCCAAACGATCTAATATACCCCTTGTTTCCACTTCTGAAAGTTCTACCATTTTTGCCAGGACACCAACTTCGATTCGTCCGTTATCTTCAATGATCTGCAGTATGTCCAATTCTTTTTCTGTTAGTTGCATTGTACAGGTCCAACTCCTTTTCGATAAACGATGTCTCATTATAACAAATTATTCCTCTGATTGGGTTACTGTTATTTTACAAAAACTTTTAACAAATTTACACATGTTTGAAAATATTTATAGAGGTTAAAATACCTATATCATTGTGGATGGAGTGTTGAAAGATGAGGACGAATCACTTTACAGCAAACATAAACGGCATCAATGTATTTTACGAATTCCATCATGATTCCCACTCTAGTGGACTGTCAAAGCCTACACTTGTGATGATCCATGGCTTTTTGTCGTCGTCTTTCAGTTTCAGGAGATTGATTCCTTTACTAACAAAGGATTACACTGTTTTGGCGATTGATCTTCCTCCGTTTGGCAAAAGCGAAAAATCGAAGAAGTTTGTCTATTCCTATGAAAACCTTGCCAGGGTGGTAATTGCTCTACTTGATAAGCTTTCCATCAAAAGGACGGTATTGATCGGGCATTCCATGGGTGGACAGATAGCACTTAATGTAAGCAATCAGAAACCGGAGCTTGTCGAAAAAGTAGTCCTGCTCTGCAGTTCCGGCTATTTGAAAAGGCTTCCTGCCAGAATTGTCTATTCATCCAAAATTCCATATTTTTATCTCTATCTGAAATTCTGGTTGGCAAGGCAGGGACCGCTTAAGAACCTATTGAATGTGGTCTATGACCATTCACTGATTGATGATGAAATGATTGAAGGATACACCCAACCATTTTATGATGATCAGATCTTCCACGCCCTGACTCGAATGATCCGCGATCGGGAGGGTGATCTTGCATCAGATATCCTAAAGAAAATTGAAACACCGAGCCTCCTGATCTGGGGAGAGGATGATAAAGTAGTCCCCCTTGAAATAGGCAAGCGATTAAACAAGGATCTGCCAAACTCACATCTCATCACCTATAAAAAAACCGGCCACCTGCTCCCGGAAGAAAAACCGCAGGATGTAACGGAAAACATACTCGATTTCATCCAGACTTCGTATTAGTAAAAAAAGAAAAGCCCTGGCGGCTTTTCTTTTTTAGATGGAACATGATGAGTCTTCATTTTTAATATTCAGGAGCTCCATTGCCTTGTCCCGGCAATGGGACAGCGGTATATTCTCCTCGAACGAAAACTCATATATTGCCTGAATTCTTTTTGCCAAACTATTTATTTCATCAAGTTCATGAACAGCCTGGACTACATCCACACATTCCGTCTCGTATGCATCCACTCCATATCCCAATGGATCCCATTGAAGCAGGTTCTCCATTAAACGAACATTGATGCTCGGTTTCATATCCATTTGCACACCTTGCTTTCTATCTTTTACTTGTCTTTATATTATAACTCTTTAAACGGAAAATGTTGAGTGGGGGTACTGGATACTTGTTAAGGTTACCAGTTTAACGTGCTAATCCGATTACTCCCGTTACTTTATCGGTATTGGACAAGAATCGATAAATTTTTTAATATGTAAGAAACAAAGGGGGCAAGCAGAGGAATGGGTACATATAATTTTGATCAAATGATAAAAAGAACAGGAACATCCTGTGTAAAATGGGACGAAACAAAAAGTGTCTTCGGGTATGGAGATGTATTGCCGATGTGGGTCGCCGACATGGACTTCCAGGCTCCGTACGAGGTAACTGCCGCAATAAAAGAAAAAATGGAGCATGGCATTTATGGATATACATCTGTACCTTCATCCAACAGTGAAGCAGTTGTCTCATGGCTGATGAAACGGCACGACTGGAACGTAGAGAAGGATTGGCTTTCCTATATATCTGGTGTTGTTCCTGCACTCAGTGCGGCGATCCAATCGTTGACCGAACAAAACGATAAAGTGATAGTATTCTCTCCTGTCTATTATCCTTTCTATGACATGATCAATCTAAATGGAAGAAAGGTTGTCACAAGTCCCCTGCGCTTTGAAAATGGGCGCTATTCTATGGATATGGACCATTTTGAAAGCATGATTGATGAAGATGTAAAGCTTCTTCTTTTATGTAACCCACATAATCCAGGTGGAACAGTATGGTCCAAAGAAGAACTGAAACAGCTTGGGGACATTTGTGTGAAGCATCAAATAAAAGTGGTTGCAGATGAAATCCATGGGGATCATGTATTAAAAGGGCATTCCTATACTCCTTTTGCATCCATTTCTGAGGCTTTTGCCCAAATCAGCGTTACCTGTATCGCACCGACCAAAACCTTCAATATTGCAGGGTTACAGGCAGCTGTCATGGTTATTCCGAATAAGAGTATAAGAGAAAGTATCAATCTGTTTCAGATGAAGCAAGGGACCATCATGTTGAATGCATTCGGCATCGTTGCCATGGAAGCTGCCTATCGCCATGGGGATACATGGCTTGGTGAGGTACTGGAGTATATCGAAGGGAATATGGAGATTGCGATCGAATTCATCAATAGAGAGCTTCCTTCCCTTAAAGTAGCTAAGCCCGAAGGTACCTATCTGCTTTGGATTGATTGCCGAACCCTTAATCTGAAGGATGAACAGATTAAACACCTATTACTCGAAAAAGGCAAGCTCGCAGTCGATTTCGGGAAGAAATTCGGAGTAGAGGGCGATGGATTTATCCGAATGAACGTAGCATGTCCAAAAGAAACCTTGCTTGATGGTTTAAACCGTTTAAAAAAGGCCCTCACCTGATCATGAGAAAATGAAAATGGGTTATGCTGAAATGGCACAACCCATTTTTTATAAGTTCAATAGATGCTCCGTATTATTCAAGGAAACCAATATACATTTATCTCCATTTTTTCGCAATAAATGCATCCCTGTGTCTCCGGTATAAAAACTTACATTCGCCGTAACGGGCAACTGTAAAAATGATTTCAACAGGTTCGAGATTGTCCCTCCATGCGACACAATTGCAATCCTTGCAACGGCATAGCTTTCTGACAGTATTTTGGAGAAGGCGATTTCTGTGCGCAGCCTGAATTCCAATTCCGATTCCCCATCTTGTATTTTCTCGTGCGGCTTCCTTCCTCCAGGCGGCAATGGATATTTGGTCGCGGCAACTTCCCTCTGCATGCCTGCCAGTACCCCATTATTATATTCCATCAATCCCGGCTCCTTCATCAGCATACAACCAACTGTATCTGCAAGAATGGTAGCTGTCTCCGATGCCCTTTTTAAAGTGCTGGTCCAAATGATATCCGGGGGGCAATGCTCATTTAAGCGGCATGCCAATCTTTTTGCCTGCTCCCGCCCAAGATCCGTAAGAGGATAATCAGCTCTCCCTTCATGCACGTTAATGAGGTCTGCCTCCGACTGTCCGTGTCGTATTAGTAGTATCTCCAAAGATGAAACCCCCTTTATCTATAAATTTAAAATTATCGCAAAACTACGAACTATGTCAATAAGATTACGAATATTTCTTAAATAATACAAAAATAATGGATGTGTTCCTTTAACTGGCATAGAAAAAGATAAAAAACAGGCAGGAAAACGATTTGTTTTCCTGCCTGCTTTTTAAACAGCTTACTTCTTCTTTTCCGCCTCATCTACCGGCTCTTCTATCACTTTCTTTTTCTTTGCCACCTCTTTGGAAATGACCCCGCATGCTATTCTTGCGCCAGACTCTCCGGTTGGCTGTGTCATTCCGTCATCTTTTTCTTCAGAAATGATGATAGCAGTGCCATTTTTTCCGAAAAGAGACGCTTTCCCTTCTTTCAATGTTGCTGCAGGCGCCATCAGCTCAGCAATCACTGTACCGTCATCCTCAACAATGATATTTGGCAGATCTCCTACATGGGCTCCTTCTGGATGCAGTAGACCGTGTTCTTTGTCATCCGGGTTAAAGTGATTGCCTGCAGTTTTAAAATCAGGCGCATCGCACAAGCCTTCTTCATGTATATGTACACCATGCTCCCCCGGAGGAAGCCCTTCAAGGTTCAGCTTTACTGTCACTCCTTTGCTGTCCTCGGAGATTTTTGCCACCCCAAGGCTATCACCGGCCCCATTGAAAACCTCCACGTCCAGGGCGTTTATTTTTTCTTCCATACAACCATTCAACACCAATAGCAGCAGTACACTTAAGCAAGGTATCAATCTACGCATACTTTCCTCCATAACACTCTTTTTCCTAAGTTTCCCCGTAGAGAAGGAAAAGTATTTACGGAAATAAAAAAAGCTTTTTCCGTAAAGATCATGAAGCAATAAGGTTGTGCTAAGGATAAGGTGTCAACAATAGACACCCTGTTGTTCTCCGTTCCAGGCGTTCGCTTTCCGCGGGCGGCCTCGGGAGCCTCCTCGGCGCTTTTGCGCCTGTGGGGTCTCCCTTGACACGCTGCTCCCGCAGGAGTCTCACGCCTTGCACTCCAACCAACAGGGGTGAATAATAGTATAATATTTACCTTCCTAAAGTTTAAAAAATTGGACTTTGTCTCATTTTTTCACTTCAGTAGAGCAAAGGAGATTGAAACTTGAGTTGATTGTAGCGGAGGACACTTGACTCCTGCGGGAGAGTAAAGGGCATGGGAGACCCCACAGGCGAAGCCGAGGAGGCTCCCATCCGTTCCCGCGGAAAGCAAGTGTCCGGAGCGGAAATCAACGGGCTACATTTCATGTGTACATAATCTAATGCGAAAACACCCAAAAAAAGAGATGCCCCCATATACATAGGGTCCATCTCGCTTTATCATTTATTCTTTTATGATTTTTTCTCTCTTTAATCTTTCCTCTAATTCCTTCGCTTTTTCCGATTCTTTTTGGGAAACTTTCATGATCAGCCTGAAAACGAAAATCGCTCCGATAAAGAAAATGGTGAAAGTGATGGCAGCAGGGATATATTCTGATTTGTCCTCAGGAAAATAGAGAAACAATTGTAATATCATTGATGTGATGATCACGGTTGGAACACGACCTTTCTAATTGGGAACAGTCATGTTTCAGTATAACAAACTCCTGTTTTTTTGGGAAACATCTTGTGGCTTAATCAATTAGCTTCATGCTTTCGATTTTGATTTCCTCTGCTGGTTTTGCAGAGCCGTCCACTGGTACTTCAGCAATGGCATCTACAACATCCATGCCTTCCACCACTTGTCCAAACACGGTATGTTTATTGTCCAGCCAAGGCGTTCCCCCATGCTCTTTATACAATTCAATCGTTTCGGCGGGGAATTGTGCGCTTTCCATTTGGGCGATCATATCCTCTGTAACCTCGGATGCCTGTACGATGAAGAACTGACTGCCATTAGTCGAAGGACCTGAGTTTGCCATGGAAAGGGCCCCTTTTATATGCGGGTGATTTTCACTGAACTCGTCTTCAAACGGCTCGCCCCAGATGCTTTCCCCTCCCATGCCTGTTCCTTGCGGGTCACCAGTCTGAATCATGAAGTCCTGGATGACGCGGTGGAAAATCAACCCGTCATAATAACCGTTTGCTGCATGCGTGACAAAATTTTCTACAGCCTTGGGTGCCGCATCCGGATATAACTCGACTACGATCTTACCTTTTGATGTAGTGATTTCAACCTTATCGTCCTTTTTATCATATTCATAGGCAGCCTCTTCCCCACCACCGGTTCCTTCAGTTTCATTGTTGTTGCTTGTACCTTGTCCACAACCTGCTACAATAAGAAGTAGAGCAAGCATCAGTACTGACCAAATTTTCTTCATGTTGTTTTCACACTCCATTATTTATTCTTTATAGAAGATATTACTAGAAATAGTGAGAAAAATCATCATTTAAAAATTGAGGGGGACTTAAAGTGGAAGAAATTAAAGTTGGCTCGATCGTTACAGGCATCTATAAGACGGGAAAATACATAGGCGAGGTGACAGATGTCCGTCCCATGCATTATTTAGTGAAGGTGAAGGCTGTGCTGAAGCATCCTCAACAAGGGGATCTTCATGCCCCGAAGGAAGTGGACGTTCCTCTTTTTCATGAAAGGCGTGCACTTGCCCATAATGAACAGACAAACATCCCGAAAAATATGGTGAAGCTCTACGGTGGAGAAGTGATTGAATACAAAGAATCGTTGAAGATCGCACTCGAGAGCTCCAAACAGGCACTCCATGATGATAAGAGTGAATGGGCACAAAAATGTCTCCAGAATCTGTCTGTCCTAGAGACGGAATATAAACTATAAAATTTCTATCTTGCAAACTGAAAGCCAAATCACTATTGAGGTGATTTGGCTTTTTATAAGGCATACTTATTCATTATTTTAGATAGGTCGATCCTGTCTCCTATGGTAGTGGGCTTCGGCCTTGCCAGGTAGCTTTTATCCTTTTCCACCAGCCGGAATATGTTATAGGTCGTCAGGGCATCATCCAGAGCCCGATGATGTTTTCCTGTACCTTCTTTTCCATATTCCTGTACCGCTTTCCAAAGTCCTGTTTGATTTTGATCTCCAAAGAACTTTTTATATTCCATGGAAAGGTCGACTTGTTTGCATGCCAAGGGAAACGGCAGGCCATGATAATCACAATTGTTCTTCAGTACCCTCATATCCATGTTGCCCCATGTTATGACAGTCCCTCTTTCCTCTGCTTTAAAGGAATTCAGGACGTCAATCAATTCAAAGAAACTTATCCCCTCATCCACCTTTTTCTGGCTGATATTTAAAAAGGATCGGCAGCGGTCCGTCAGGATAGGAAATGCTTTAGGCTTAATATATGTGGAGAATTGCTGGATGATTTGATCCTTCTCTACTGCAACGATGCCTGCTTCAATGATTTCAGGAAAGAAATTCTTGGGGTAGTGCCTGTTCTCAGGCATGGTGAACTCAAAATCGATAAATAAAAACAATGGAGGAAGACTCATCTTAACCCTCCCTTCTATAAATTTTCAGAATTTTATTACTTTATTATATCACGGGTATATAGGATTTAAGTACGATAATTCATACAATTTTCAAAAAATATGCTTGTTTTTCGCCTTTTTGGTTGATTTTTTCCAATGATGCGTTATTATTTAGTTATACGAAATATTTAATATTCGAAATAACCAAAGAAGGTGAGTAATATTTCTACGTCAGGACGGAACATGTTCATCATGTGGTTTGCGAACTTTTTCGTTGCTGCGAGTGCTACAATGGTTCTCCCTTTTCTATCTTTATTCATTGAAACGTTCGGGAATTACTCTGATTCCTATGTCCAGCGCTGGTCCGGTTTTATTTTTGGGATTACATTCCTGACAGCGTTCCTGGTTTCACCAATATGGGGAAGAATCGGCGATAAGTATGGCTATAAGCCCATCCTGATATTAACTGGTTCCGGGATCGCGACTAGCATTCTATTGATGAGCTTTGTCGAAAGTGTACAGGGGCTTTTTATCTTGCGCATGTTCATGGGATTGGTTACCGGTTTCATTCCGACTTCCATGGCCCTCATATCATCACAGACTCCCAAGGAAATAGCCGGAAGGACACTCGGGACATTGCAGACAGGCACTGTTTCCGGAGGGTTATTGGGTCCATTGCTTGGTGGGATGCTTGCCGATTCCTTTGGGTTTACTTATACTTTTTTCATTACCGCAGGAGTCATCTATTTAGCAGTTTTACTCGTAGCATTTGGCATTAAAGAAAAGAAAAAGCAGCCAAAAAGCGATAAAGAGAAAAGCTATTCGCGCAAAGAGGTTTTGGCATACATTGTCCAAAAACCGATGCTGCTTAAAATCATGCTTCTCTCCTTATTGATACAAGCTGCAAACTTCAGCATTCAACCATTATTGACACTATATGTAGGCGAATTGACCGGTGCGGCCAACCTTGCCCTGCTTGCTGGATTTGCCTTCTCTGCAACAGGTTTCGGCAATCTGCTGGCATCTCGTAATTGGGGAAAGCTTGGAGATAAAATCGGTTATGAAAAGGTGATTGTACTATTGATGTTCCTAAGCTCCCTGCTTTTTATCCCGCAGGCCTTGTCTACATCATTATGGCAGCTTGTACTGTTCAGATTCCTGTTCGGAATGGTCGTAGGCGGACTGATCCCATGTATGACTGCCTACATTCGATCTGCAGCTCCACTTTCCATGCAGGGGGAAGTACTCGGTTATAATGTAAGCTTCCGGTTTCTCGGGAATGTCATCGGTCCTGCAATGGGCGGACTGATCTCGAGCTTCTATAGCATCTCGACAGTATTTTATGTAACTAGCTTCATTTTCCTCTGCTCAGGAATCATCCTGCTCTACGGGATCACCCATCCACAAAGAGCAGAAAAAACTGTGGAATCATCCAATTAAGCGTTGCAGCATTCACCTGCTGCAACGCTCTTTTTTATTCCTTCTTCCTTTCTCTAGCTTGTTCCTGTATTATTTTGTTAAAATACCCGTTCAAAGGAGGCCGTCATGTCGACCCTACAAGACTACAAAACAAGTATCCTTCATGCATTCCACACTCAATCCAATCGCGAACACAAGGATCCCATGGAAAAATATATGCGAAATCATTTTCCGTTCCTAGGCATCAGGACCCCGGAAAGAAAAGATATTTTACGCCGATTCTTGCTTGAAAACGGTAAGCCCGCTCTGGAGTGGCTCGAACCGCTTGTCATCTTTTTGTATAGTCAGCCTGAACGGGAGTTCCATTATGCAGCACTTGCCATGATTGATATCAACATAAAGAAATTGGATGCAGATTTCCTGCCGCTACTTGAAAAATTGATAGTGACAAATTCCTGGTGGGATACCATCGATCATATTGCACCAAAACATGTCGGTGCAATCCTTTTAAAAGACAAAAAAGCAATTGCCGACTATCCTGACAGATGGATAGAGGACGATTACTTTTGGCTTCAACGTTCTGCCATCCTATTTCAATTAAAGTACAAACAAAAGACAGATGAAGATAAACTTTTCGAATTAATTAAAAGAAGGAAAGATTCAAACGAATTTTTCATTCAAAAAGCGATAGGTTGGGCTCTGAGGGAATATAGTAAAACTGCCCCGGATGCTGTCACAACATTCATCCAAAACAATGAATTGGCACCGCTCAGCAAGCGGGAAGGCATGAAGCATGTGCATGCACTTGACTTGAGATAGATAAAAAGGAGGAAGTGGAGCTTTAAGACGCCACTTCCTCCTTTTACAATCATCTTTTTTTCAAAATCGCCATCGTGCATCTGGAAACACAAATAAGCGCCTCATTCTCATCGACAATTTTGATATCCCATACCATTGTCGTTTTTCCTCGGTGCAGCACCGTACCGATGGCGGTCACCACCCCATCCCTTTTTCCTTTAAGGTGATTCGCATTTATTTCGAGGCCGACACAAATTTCAGTCTCCTGATCGATCAGATTAAAAGTTCCGATACTTGCCACTGTTTCTGCCAGTGCAACAGATGCTCCCCCATGCAGCAATCCGAATGGCTGATGTGTACGCTTATCCACCGGCATCGTTGCCACAGCTCTTTCTTCTGACAATTCAATGATTTCCATCCCGAGTGTTTCAATTAATGTATTGGTTAGCTCCACTTTTTTTCCTCCTATCATTTCCCTTTCTTCAATAATACTATTGCAGAAAGAAAGATTACAGAAAAGAATAGAAAAATCGGGAGTAAAGCCGGCCAATCCCACATAATATTCAACCTCCTCACTTACCTCTCCGGAAGAACAAGGCTTTTTCAAAGGCTCTTTTCGTTTAGAGTTGTTGCTTTAAGAAAAGGGGTTTTGCTAAAGATACAAAAATTGCAATATATCTAAATTTTCGTTTCAGTCGCGAATTTAATTTGGTATTATGCTCCCAATACCAAATAATGTTTAACTCGTGAGTTGATTGTAGCGGAGGACACTTGACTCCTGCGGGAGAGTAGAGGGCATGGGAGACCCCACAGGCGAAGAGGAGGCTCCCATCCGTCCCCGCGGAAAGCAAGTGTCCGGAGCGGAAATCAACGGCTACATTTGATGTGTACAAATTTTCTAAACAGCAACTATGAACACAAAACGACCTTTTAAATTATTGCAATCCTGTGAGTTGAGCAGTCCTTGGTTATCGCATATAATGATAAAAGACAAATGATAATTAGAGGTGAAATGCGTTGAATAATGAAATACCTCTACATGATATTTCGTTGGAGAAGACATTTGAGAAATATGAAAGTAAATACAAGGCGGTTGCAGATAAAAAAAGGCTTCACATCATGAACCTTCTCTGTCAACACGGAGCAATGTGCGTATGCGATATGGTCCCATTGATCGGGATGCCACAGTCGAAGCTTTCGTATCATTTGAAAATTCTGCTTGATGCGGAAATTATTAAAAAAGAGACAAAAGGTACATGGAGCTATTATTCATTGAATCAGAAGGAAGTTGACAACCTGTTATCCGAGGAGCTTTGCTGTCTGTTCAGGTAGGTTTAATGGTGGAAAAAACAGACCGGTCCATTTCATGTGAAATCATGAAATGGAGGCGGTCTGTTTTATTTTTAATATATATATTCAAGATTCACTGTAGCGTTAATGGTGATCTCCTGGGGTTCGATGGGGGTGCTTGCTTTTTCCTGCAGGGCAAAGCCTGCATATCTTGGCCCAAAGAACACTTGCTGGGCCACTTCTTCCACCCTTACTGGGACAGGGTGAACACAAACCCCAATGGACCTTGCCATGGCACAAGCCTTTTTATAGCCATCAAGGATTGCCTGCTGTAACACTTGGCGGTATATCGCTTGGTAGTTGGTAGCTTCAAATGTCAGGTTTTCCGAGATGTTGGCGCCATTCTCAAAGGCGATGTCCACAACAGAACCCACTTTCCGGATATCCCTTACCGTTACCCGGAAAATATGCCGTACTTCATAGGATGTCAATACTGGTGTGCCTGACTGGTCTGTGTATTTGGGAAAGGAGGTATAAGAGGACGTCTCAATATCATTCTGGGCGATTCCTGCTTGAAGCAAGGCTTGGATCATTCTGTTGGCTATTATCCGATTTTCCTCCTGGGCCGTTTGTACGTTCGGATTGGCCGTAACCACCCCCAACTGGATATACGCAATATCTGGCCGGACTTCTTTTTTAGCCGTTCCTTGGACTAGCATTTTACGATATGTTGGACTTTCCATACACACCCGCCTCTTCATTGACTATTCATATATTCTTGTAACTAAATGTATGAAGATGTGGGTGGAAATAATACTTTATCTGTATTTTTGAAGAGAAAAGGTGGGATCATTCTGTTCTTTATACCATCTATAAATATAGTACAAGACAAAGGAAATGGCTGATACAAGTAAAAGCTCGATTCTATATTGCACGATGAACTGCGCCTGATGCCAGACATAATTCCCCATAAAGAAGAAGATCGTCACCCATACTATGGCAGCTGAATAGGCAGCCAACGCAAATTGATAAAATGGGAGTTTCATAAAGCCCGCTAAAAATGGCACGACATTTCTTGCTCCGGGAAGGAAGTAGGAGATGCATAGAGCAAACGCATGATACTTATTGATGAGCGCTTCCCCTCTTGCCAGGGAGGCCTCCACTTTTTCATTTTTCTCCAAGGTGGAATATAACCCGCTTCCAAGGCACCTCCCCAATAGATAGCACGTGGTCAAACTTGAAATCACGCCCAAATAGATGGTCAGCAGTGCAGGGGTGGTCTGCAGGATTCCTTTATAGGCAATGATTCCTATTGAACTGACAAGCACTTCATTTGGGACCGGTATGCCAAACATGCCTAACCAGAGCCAAAAAAACAATCCTATATATCCATAGTCACGTATTAGTTGTAAAATAATATCAAAATCCATGCGATCCCTTCTTTCCGCATTCAGCGAAGGATTTGATACAAATTGTTTTTATTTGTTCTTCTTCGTGTTACCTCTTTATTCCTTTTATTTCAGCTCTCTAAACTAAATAACTCGCTGACAGATTTTTCTATATTACATGTATGGAAAGGAGATTGTGCATGACCACCACTAAAACGGTTCTGATTACAGGCGCTTCCGGAGGCTTTGGAAAAACGTTCACGAAAGTATTTTTACAGGCTGGCTATCACGTGATTGCCACGATCAGGCAGGAAAATAAAAAACAGGATGTCCTCTTTGGCTTATCTGAACAGGAACGAAGGAATCTTACCCTTATGTTCTTAGATGTATCACATGACCAATCTGTTGCGCAATTTCAAACTGCATTAAGAGCTTACAATCGGATAGATGTGCTTATCAATAACGCTGGGTTTGCCGTCGCCGGGTTCGCCGAAGAGCTTACCATAGAGGAATATAAGCTGCAATTTGAAACAAACTTTTTCGGTGTGATCCGCGTGACTAATGCTGTGCTCCCCCTCATGAGGAAGCAAGGCTTTGGCAGGATCATCAATATCAGCTCGATCAGCGGTCTGGTAGGCTTTCCCGGACTTTCCCCCTATGTATCTTCCAAGTACGCCCTTGAAGGTTACAGTGAAAGCCTCCGCTTGGAGGTAAAAGACTTTGGAATAGATGTTGTGCTTTTGGAGCCAGGTTCTTTTCAGACAAATATATGGACAAGCGGCACACATCTTTCGGAAAATGCGGGTGGTGACGCTTCCCCATACAAAAGCATGTTTACATCGATAAATAATAGAATGATAGCAGATAGAGAAAAGTATGGTGACCCCATTGAGGTTGGTGTCCTGGCGCTGATAATTGCAGAATCCCAGAGGGCTCCATCCCTTCGCTATACAGTCGGGAAGGGGGTCAACTTTATGCTTACCCTTAAAAGGCTCATCCCCTGGAAAATTTGGGAGCGCCTTGTCCTGAAGCAATTGCAGAAGCCCTGAATGGCCACTTCCTTTGGCTGACAACTCTCCAAACCGGTATTTTTACATATATTGAGTATGTAATAAAAATTTGGTTTGGAGGGAAAAGTCATGTACTACCATCAATATCCCCAGCCACATTACTATCCCCGCAACACGTACTTTCCCGTTTATCCTTATTTAAATGGGACCTATATCCCGAAGTATCGTTCATACCCCGGAGTCGACCCAACTCTTTTCACTGAATCCGCAGGCGCAATGCAGCAGCTGATGAAGGAAGCGAGCATTATCTTAAAGAAATTATCCGAATCTAAAGATTTTGCTTCTGAAGTGATGGGTGCCGCACAGGAAGGGAAGATGGAGAAGGTGGATCAGCTTTTAAAAAGCACAGGGGTACATGCCGGTGTAAAAGCCGATTACAACCCGGATGGCATCAATTTAAAGCTTTCCTCTTCTGTCGGGGAAACGGAGTGCTGTCATTTGACGATAACGCTGAGATGGCGATAGCAGGGCGCTTATCATAAATAAAACAAGGACTGCCTGATCGCAGTCCTTGTTTCGCTTCTTAAAGGAAGGCTTAGGAAGTCCTTCTCCGTTGAATATAGATTAGGGCCATTCCCAATGAAAGTAAGATAACTCCAAACATTAAATACGTATAAATTGATGTAGCAGTTATCGGTAATGTGTTTTTCCCTTTTTGTTTTTCTTTTTCTGGTGTAGAAGACTCCTCTTCTTGTTTATCCTTGTCTTTATCTTGGTCTTCGTCTTCCGTATTTTCAGGGTTTTCCTTATCAGGATCCGTTATGACAGGATTTTCTTCCTCATTCCCTGGCTCTTCCGGTTCTTCAGGAGTTTCAGGATCTGTACCTTCTGGCTGCTCATTCATTTCAATGTAGCCCCTGGCATCCTTCACTTCCAACTTTACATTGTCTATGATAATCTCATGGGCTGTTGGAACATCCATGTTATCCACTTTACCCAGTAGAAATTTCAAGCCTGTCATATCATCGGCACCCGCTTCAAATTCAAATGTGAATGTTTCGGTTGTCGGGGATATTTCCAGGATTCTCTCAAAATATCTGGTATAGTTTGGCGCCCCATTATCTATCACTATTTCCATTTTCCTATCTACCGTTGACCTGACATCAAATTCTAATAGATATGTCCTACCTTTCGTCAACTCAAGGTTTTCTTGGAAAAAGGAGATATCCCATGGATTATTGCCCAGATTGTCGATCTTGATTACCGCTTCTTCTTCCTCTTCTGTCACCGTTGCGCTGGAAGGTCCATCATAGACTCCTTGGACATGGGAATTCCAATGCTCCAATTCCAATCCGAAGTCTCCATTTTTCAGAGGAAACAGTTTCTCTCTTTCTTCTTTGATTTCTACCAGTACATTGTCAATAGTGACCTGGTGACTTTTGCCGATTATATCCGCTCCATCGATTTTCCCAAGCAGGAACTTTAAGCCGGCTGTCTCCGAAGTTTCCATATCGAATTCAAATGTGTATCGCTCAAACTCTGAGGTCAATTGCACTTTCTCCGATAAGAATCGAGTATATTGACTATCTTCCATTACTACTTCCATATCACGGCTTTCACTTGATTTCGCATCAAAAGAAACAGTATAGCGGTATCCTGATTTCAAAGGGAGATTTTCCTGCATGAAGATCACGTCCCAAGGATTGTTTCCTTCATGATCAATGGATATTTCCGCCTTGCCGTCGACCACTTGAAAATTCGCTTTGGAAGGTCCATCATAGATTCCTTGAACATGGGAATTCCAGCTATTCAATCCGTCTGCAAAATTTCCGTTCTTCAGTGGGAATATCTCATGAAGGGGTAAAGCCCCTGCTTCAGGCTTTGACACTTGCAATAGTGTCACATCATCCAGCCTGACATCATGATTGCTGCCTCCCAAATAAAATACCAGCTGGCCTTCAAGGTCTTCCAGATCATTCATTGTCAATGCAACAGTCTTTTCTTCACTTACCGTGGTCAATCCAACTGTTTGTGAACCAGAGTAATTGACAGAACCGTCTTTGCTTACCAAGGCAACCTGAACATCCCTGTCGGCTGCAGCACTTGCTGTGAATTTCAACAGATATTCGCTGTTTTTCTCAAGTTTTATGCCTTTTTGGACAAGCTGTAATGCCGGGACATCCCCGCCATCGTTGATATCCACTTCTAGCGCCCTTTGCTCTTCTGTTACATATGCTTGTGCATCTGCACCGTTTATTATAAAATTCCAATATGTCATTCGGTCCATGCGGCCCTGATCAAAGGTACCATTATAAACGTGGTTGCCATTACGTAGCGGTTGCTTCGCTGCGTCTTCGTTGTATGGATCGATGGCATCCACTTCTTCCACTTTCACATTACCTATCCAGACTGTCTGGCCATTCAGACCCATGTTGAACTCCAATCGTGCTTTTGAATCGGATTCGGCTTGCATCTGGAAAGTGTATGCATAAGATTGAACTTCATCCGTTAACGGCACTTCATAATTTGCGGAGTAAAGGGACCATCCTCTTTCTTCACCGCCGCTTACCTTCATATTTACATTTCTGTTACCTGAAGCTTTTGCATCAAAGCTTACTTTATAGGTTCTGCCCTTCCCGAACGGCAATTGCTGGATGAGCTGGACTGAATGTGGTTGTCCTCCCGCTTTGGAGATGTCCACTTTTGCAAACCTTTTTTCATGGACGGTATCCACACTTACTGCCCCATCGCCTCCAAACTGATCTAAATGAACAAAGTTCCAATATGTATCATTTAGCTGATCTGTTTGTGCTTTTACAGTAGTGAAGCCTCTCTCATAGTCTGTATCATAAATATAGTTGCCATCAATCGCCTCTTTGGAACCGCTTGGCAATTCCTCCGGTTCAAAAACAGGTTCTATCGCCTCTCTATACTCGCTATCTTCCATTTTATACACCTTTACATAATCCACCAGCATCTCTCCAGGGAAAGAGGTCGAATCATCGGGACCTCCTCCATACCATCCTCCGATTGCAAGGTTCAGTATCAGATAGAACTCCTGGTCGAATGGAGCCGGGTAGGAATACTTGGTTGCATTTCCTGTACCGATGCTGCTCCAATTATTCAAAGTCTGGAACAGCTCACCATCCACATACCACCTGATTTCGCCAGGTTCCCATTCCACTGAATAAACATGAAAGTCCGTGATATCTTCTCCGTCAGGAAAATGATAGTCTTTGGCCGTGTAGGTGTTATTTGGCCATTGGCCACCATAATGAATGGCTCCTCCCATTTTATCGGGTGTGCCACCAGCCGCCTCCATGATGTCGATCTCGCCTGAAGCTGCCCATCCACCATACTTGTCTTCCTCTGGCATCATCCAAAAAGCTGGCCAGAATCCTTGCCCAGCAGGCAATTTGATCTTCGCCTCGAATTTTCCGTATTTCTGATTGAACTTACCCTTTGTATGAATCTTTCCGGACGTATAGTCATATGTCCCTCTATCATCCGAAACTGTTTCTTTTTTTCCTTCGATTGTCAGCATTCCGTCTTTGACTTTCACATTATCCTGTGAATAATACTGCAGTTCTTCATTTCCCCATCCAGGAACATAGTTGCCGTCTTCCTGGACAAAGCCATTCCCCTTATCATATGACCATTTGCTGTCATCAAGGGTGCTTCCCTCGAATTCCTCTTCCCAGACAAGCTGCCAATTTTTATCCATTTTTGATTCCACCGCTCTTTCACTGGCATTTTCATTTGCCATGGCGGGAGCCAAACTTGCCCACATCAACAACAAAGCCAAAGCTACACTTACCCCTTTTTTCACCATCATCTTTCTCCTCCCCAAAATTCAAATGTGGTTCTGCAAATCTCTTACTTTACCACCTCCTTTCATTTATTAAGTTTGTTTCAGCTTGAATTGATGCAGCTTAGACAAAATGTTCTCATCAAATGTAGCCCGTTGATTTCCGCTCCTGCCACTTGCTTTCCGCGGGGACGGATGGGAGCCTCCTCGGCTTCGCCTGTGGGGTCTCCCATGCCCTCTACTTTCCCGCAGGAGTCAAGTGTCCTCCGCTACAATCAACTCACGGGATAAAGCATTAATTGCTTTAATCAACAGCCTTAGTAACAATAAATTCGTTACTAAAATAAAAACCAAATAAACCCATTTTTTCTTTTAGTAAGGTAAATTTCTAACTTAAGTCACCCCTGTTGGTTGGAGTGCAAGGCGTGAGACTCCTTGAAAATGCAAGCATTTTCTGCGTGCGATGTATTGCTGCCGAAGCCTTCCTTGTCCTGCGGGAGCAGCGTGTCAAGGGAGACCCCGCAGGCGCTTTAGCGCCGAGGAGGCTCCCGAGGCCGCCCGCGGAAAGCGAACGCCTGGAACGGAAATCAACAGGGTGTTTTATGTGGACTTCTAATCTTTAGCCCAGCCCTATTATCAAGTAATAATCTTTCCGAGGAGAACCTTTTCAAAAGATCCTTATAAAAAAACCACTCAGGGAAGAGTGGCTAGATATTTCTTGTTTGGATGATTTCTTTATATCGCTTTGCGCTATCTTTAAGGACTCTTTCTTGTGTTTCAAAATCGACGTAGACCATTCCAAATCGCTTGTCGTATCCGAATGCCCATTCAAAATTATCAAACAAGGACCAGAGGAAGTATCCTGCGATATTCATTCCTTCTTCATTCAATTCCGCTACAGCCTTAATATGCTTTTCTACATAGTCAGTACGCTCTTTATCATGGACACATCCGTTCTCGACGAAATCGTCATATGCCGCGCCGTTCTCTGTTATGTAGATTGGCAGACTGGTATAGTTTTCTCGCAGGCCTCTAATCAGTTCCTTGAATTCCTTCGGAGAGATATCCCAGCCCATCCCCGTTTTCGGATAATCGGAATAAGCACCTTTATTTAGCATTGGTGAACTTGGATCAAACTCAACCAATGATCTTGCATAATAGTTGATCCCGAAGAAATCACATGCCGTTGAGATCGATTCCAAATCTCCTTCTTGGATGAAATCAAAGTTATGAATCAATTTAGAGAACAAATTGATCATATCCATCGGGTAGGAGCCTTTGAAGATTGGATCCAGGAACCATCTGTTGGCATAGCCGTCTGAATTGTTTCTTGCAATCTGGTCATTGATCGTATTAGTAGGAGCATATGCCGGTGCAAGGTTAAGGGTAATCCCAATCGGTGTAGAAGAGCCGAATTTTCCTTTTAACAATTTAACTGCTTCTCCATGTGAAAGCAGGATATGATGCGCTGCCTTCACCCCTTCTTCCAGGTTCGTATGACCAGGCGCGTGATGTCCAAGGTGGTAGCTTAAGAAGCTTGCGCACCATGGTTCATTGTGCGTAATCCAAGAGTAGACTAAGTCATCTAATTCTTCATAGCACTTCTCAGCAAACTCAAGGAACCATGAAACTGACTCGCGGTTTACCCATCCGCCCTGTTTATGAGCCCACATCGGAAGGTCCCAGTGGTATAAGGTAACCATTGGTTTAATCCCTGCATCCAATAAGCCATGAATCAATTTTTTATAAAAATCCATTCCTTCTTGGTTATAGACGCCTTGCTCTGGAAATACTCTTGGCCATGCAATGGATAGACGGTAGGAATCCACACCAAGGCTTTTGATGATGTTAATATCTTCTTCATAACGGTGATAATGGTCGCAGGCAATATCCCCCGTATCCCCATTCCACACTTTTCCTGGCGTTCTTGAAAAAGTATCCCAGATGGAGGGAGTGCGCCCGCCTTCATCATGCGCTCCTTCTATTTGATAGGAGGAAGTTGCTGTTCCAAAAATAAAGTCCTTTGAAAAACTTGACATGCCGATCACCTCTTCTATTTATCTAGTTGTATTGGCTATTCTTTAACTGATCCTGCTGAAATGCTGCTAATGATGTACTTGGATAAGAATAAGAAAATAATCATGATCGGAACAACGGAAATAGCGATTCCGAGATACATCGAACCAAGGTTTTCCGCTACTTTTGATCCTCTTAAAAAGCCCATCATAACAGGCAATGTGTACTTTTCGGGACTGAATAGCACTACCAATGGGGTGATATAGTTGTTCCAGGATCCGATGAATGTGAAAATACCCATGGTGGCTACTGCCGGCATCATGATAGGTAAGCCTATCGTGTGGAAAATCCTTATTTCACTTGCTCCATCCATTCTGGCAGCCTCCAATAATGTCGGATGCAAGGTGGAGACAAGAAATTGTCGTAGGAAGAAAACAACGAATGGACTTGCTATTGCCGGAATGATTAAAGGAATATAGCTGTCCAATGTACCCAATGTTTTGTTAAGGTCATAAAAACCGATCAGTCCTAGCTGACCTGGTACCATCATCAATATTAAAACGGATACGAATAGAAAATTTTTACCTTTAAAGTTATAGATTGCGAACCCATACGCCGTCAATGCGGAAAAATATGAGCTTAATAATGTTACACAAATTGCGATGAATACACTGTTTCCAAAGCCTTGCCAAATATTGACGAAGCTCATGAGTCTTTCATAGTTTTCCATAATGGCAGACCCGGGAATCATGGTAAATCCTTGTCTAAGGATCTCCGAATTGGACCTGGTTGCATTGATAATCATCATATAAAAAGGGATAAAGCTAATAATCGCAAGCAATATTAAAAGCCCGTATAGGATGCTTTTTACAAAAATCCTTTTATTCACACCATCTCACTCCTAATCCATGCTTTTGCGGTACATAGCTTTAAATGTTGCAAACGAGAAAATTAAAGTTATTAAGAATAATCCGTATGCTACCGCTGCGGCGTATCCATAGTTGTTAAATTTAAATGCCTGATTATACATATATAAAACCATCGTATTTAAAGATCCTTGCGGCGCACCCATTCCGTCCGTCAATAGCATCGGAAGTTCGAAAATCTGCAATCCGCCTATCAAAGAAGTAATCATAATGTATAACATGATCGGCTTTAATAAAGGCAGTGTAATATGGAACAACGTTTTCCAACGGTTAGCTCCGTCAATAAGTGCCGCTTCATAATAATCCTTGGAGATTCCTGAGATTCCGGCCATCAAGACTATAAAAGTGTGACCGAACCACATCCAGGCTCCAATAAGTGCAACCGACCATTTGGCCGTCGTCGGGTCGTTAAGCCAATTGATAGGTTTAGAGATGACCCCTAAGTCCATCAATAAGTGATTTAACGTACCATGGTGCCATCCTAGTAAAATTCCGAACAACAAAGCTACGGAAGCAATGGTAATCAGGTTCGGTAGATAAAGGACCGCCCGGAAAAATCCTAGGCCTTTCATTTTCAGACGAATATCTGAGAACAAAATGGCTAGCCCCAATGCAATCAGCATTTGAAAGAAGAAATTGACTCCCCAAATGTACCAAGTATTAAAAAATGCCTGTAAAAAGTAGCTGTCACTCAGCAGTCTTGTATAGTTAGCCAATCCAACAACCTCAGGTACTCCCATACCGGAATAGTTGGTAAAACTATAATAGAAGGTTAATAGTATTGGATAAATGCTAAAAATCGCAAAGACGATGAAAAATGGCAGGATGAACAGGTATCCATAGTGATCTTTTTTCTTCACAGTAATCGCCTTCTTTCTTTTAGAGGATGTTCAAAAAGTCCGGTAAAAAAGCTATAGAATTTCTTCGTCAGCTTGCCTCTCCGCTCCGCAACATTCCCAACAATACGCTGCGGTGCTCGAGACTTCACTTCCTCGAACTTCTTTGCTCTTTTTATCCTCCTTTTTGAACCACTCACTTTAAATGATGTGATGGGAGCCGATTTATCTGCTCCCATCACATCCACTTGTCACATTATTCCGGTGTTTTGATATCCGGATATGCATTTTTCACTAAACGATAGAATTCCTCGATTGCTTCTTCTTTCGTTTTTGTTCCCTCGACATATTCACCGACCATGGATCCGAAGAAGCCGTCGATTTGTTGGTCATATCTTGTTACTATACCTGGATTGATGTTTTGTGCTTCATCCAAGAAGAATGTATAGTTGTTTTGGCCACCTAAGAATGGCTCTGAGAAATCACCTTTGATCTTTTCAGTAACCGGCAGGTAAGATAAGACATCTCCCGTTTCTGTTGCCCAATCTGTCAAGAACTCTTCATCATGAGTCATCATCTGTACGAATTCCCACGCTAAGTCTTTATTGTCAGAGCCTTTATAGATTCCTAACCAAGTACCACCCCAGAAGTATGGGTTTGGTCCGTTTGTCACTGCCCAATCTCCAACTGTTTCTTTGGTATTCGTTTTCAATACACTGTGTAGACCCCAAGTCGGTAGTGCGTATGCAAATACCTCCGTCTGATCTGCTGCGTCTTCTTTCACTTCTTCCCATCCTGCATTGTAATTGATCGGCTCGTCCATTGCAGCAAACCACGCAGGGGACCATTCAGGAGCAAATGCAGTCAAATCTTTTTCTCTTAAATCCTTAGCATAATCAAAGTAGTTGATTCTGCCTTCTGTAAGTACCAATTCATTATTTTCGTTCACCCATGGCTGCGGATCTTGACCTTGTGCAAACCAACGTACCGCTCCTTCATCCGGGAATAAACGATATCCAGCCGACTTCAATTGCTCCCCAACTTCAAACAATCCATCCATATCACTTAGCATTTCCCCGATTTTGGCAGGGTCATCAGTACCTAGGACTTCGTTTGCAATACTTCTTCTATAGAAGATTCCACCAGGAGTCGTCTGCCAGGATACGGCTTTGATTTTTCCTTCGGAGTCTTTCCCTAAATCGAATACATAAGGAACGTAGTCTTCTTCCCAATCTTGCACATTATAAGGCTCTTGGGAAAGGTCCTCCCAGTAATCTTGTTCCACCCAATCCTTAATGAACGCGAGCTCCCCGGTAAATACATCCGGAGCACCTTTTCCGCTCTCTAACACAGGACGTAAACGAGTTGGATAATCTTCAATCGGAATGATTGTAAGATCAACGGTAACGCCATTCTTTTCCTTGAACACATTGATAGGTTCCTGCAATTCGTCAGTAAAAGACCAAACAGTCAAATCAGCTTTAGAAGCTGTTTTGTCACTACTGCATCCAGCAAAAACTGATAAAGAAAGAATTGCAGTAATCATTAATAATAGACTTTTCTTCAATTGAACTACCCCCATTAAGATTTCTTTTATTTTCTATCCTTGCATTATATTACTAAAGCGCTTTCGTAAATCCCTAAAAAATACTAAAGCGCTTTCGTAAACATCGGAAACAGGAAAGGAGGATATGCTAATCCTACAATCCTTGTTGAACCAGAGAAAAAACGGTCAGCCTTTTATCGGCATGCAAGAATCTCTTTCCAGCAGTTCTACTGGAATGGTGATGGCTACACTGGTTTTTCTTTTTTCGTTGATTTGTGATATAAGTACATCTGCTGCTTGTGACCCGATCAAATCCATATTCTGTCTGATTGTCGTTAAGGCAGGATTAAGATGTTTTGCAATTTCAATATCGTCGAAACCTACTACAGATATATCTTCAGGCACTTTTAAACCTTTTGCCCTGATTGCCTTCATTGCCCCGAGCGCCATATTATCCCCTGCTGCATATACAGCGGTAGGTGGGTTTTCCAAGGATAATAATGTATGCATCGCCTTTTCTCCTCCCTCTATGGAGAAGTACTCACCGCTTACAATATACGATTTGGGGATATCGAGCTTTTGCTTTTCAGCAGCTTTCAGAAACCCTTTTAATCTCTCAGTACCTGCAAATGTTTCCTGATGACCGTAGATATGAGCTATTTTCCTATGACCCAAAGCGTACAAATAATCAAAAGCCAATACACTTCCATGGCTATTATCGCTGTACACGACACTTGATTTCGTGCTGTGCATATCGATTACAACTGTCGGAAGATTGGATTCCATCAATTTCTTCACTTCCGGATCATCAACAACCGAACATACAATGACTACTCCATCCACTCCTCTATACTGAAAGTGATCCAAGTAGCTTTTCTTCTCATTCTGTATGTTCCTTGAAACAAAGAGCATATCATATCCGGATAGCTCAGCTCTTTGTTTGAAGCTTTCAATAACTGCGTTAAAGAATGGATGCTTCATCCCTCCGCCGAGTGACTCCATGAATACAACACCGAGTGTCCATGACTTTTTGGTAGTCAATGTCCTGGCATGTGAATTTGGGAAATATCCCATTTCTTCCACAGCCGCTAATACCTTCTTTTTGGTTTTTTCACTCACATCAGTGTAGTTATTCAAAACCTTTGAAACCGTAGTGATAGAAAACCCTGTTTTTTCAGCAATGTCATAAATTGTTGTCATATTTTCTCCCTCACTCGAAACGAAAGCGCTTTCGAAACCTAGTATATGATACACAACATCCTTAGTCAATCACTTTTTTAGAATTGCGGAAAAACTTTTCAACCGAATCTTTTTTATCCTTTAACCTAAACCCTTTTCCCTTCCATTTCGTTATAATGATGGAAGGCATAAATGTTTTCTATAAGAAAGTAGGATCACCCATGTTACAAATTAAAAATCTATCAAAACATTATAAAGAATCTGTAGCACTTGATTCGATTGATTTAAGCATAACAAATGGCATATTTGGACTTCTGGGACCAAATGGGGCCGGAAAAACGTCATTGATGAGAATACTGGCAACGCTCCTTAAGCCCACTGGCGGCGATATATGGATGAACTCCATTTCCCTTACAAGGCATCCGGAGAAGGTACGTCCCATGATCGGTTATCTTCCTCAGCATTTTCATGTTTATCCCCAATTGACACCTATGGAGATATTGGATTATGTTGCGGTGATGAAAGGTATCCGAAGTAAATCACGCCGTAAAACGACCATACTAGAGCTGCTTGAAAAAGTGAATTTACAGGAAAAAGCCAATGAAAAAGTAAAGGCTTTATCCCATGGGATGAAGCAGCGGCTAGGGATTGCACAAGCTTTTATCGGCAACCCTTCAGTCGTCATACTCGATGAGCCTACCGTAGGGCTTGATCCGGAAGAAAGGCTGCGCTTCAGAAATCTCTTATCCGTGGAAGGGAAAGATAAAGCCATTATTCTATCCACACATGTTGTGACCGATATTGAAAGCAGCTGCTATGAGATTGCAGTATTGGATAAAGGAAGGGTTGTCCTGGATGGGACCGTGGATGATTTATTGGCACAAGCCCATGGAAGGATCTGGGAAATGGAAGTCCATAAGAATGAATTGGTCCATCTTAAAAATGAGAGCTTGATCTATTCCATCAAGCAGCAGTATGGAAGCTTCATAAAAGTACGGATATTGAATGATGAAAAGCCCTATTCAGGGGCCATTCTTACCCAACCTACTTTAGAAGAGGGATATCTTTCGATAGTGGGGGGAAGATCATGATCACCTATATTCGACAACTTCAATTGGAGCTTACCTTCATTTTCAAGAATTGGCTATTTCTCATCGCTCCACTACTTTATCTTGTTTCTATTTATATCTGGTTTACCTTTCAGGGACCATATCAGGCGGCACAACCCATCTTACAGCGCACGAATGAATTCCTTGCTGTGGGCCACACGGTTTCTTTAGGGGTTATGTTTCTTGCAAGTGTACTCAGCATCAGAAGGGAAAAGCAGACCGTGATGCTGGACTGGACGAATTCCCTGCCCACCTCCTATCGGGGGATCATACTTGCAAAATTCAGTGCCATCAACCTTTATAGCCTGATCTATACGATTATTTTCCTAGTGTCGTTTACCGTTATTGGAATGGTTCAGGGGGAGCAGCTGGATTTCCTCGTGAATCACGGGTCGGTGCTCGCACTTCAAAGTCAAGTATCCTACTTGGTATCGATTGCATTGGGGATGTTTTTGGCTGCGATGATCCCAAATCGCATTGTATATATCATTACATTCTGTGCCTGGATGTTCGGGACATTTTTCATGGAAGGTTTTATCATTCAAAGATATCACCTCTACTATTTAAAAACCTTTCACCTGAGTCAATTTTTCCTTGCCCAATATCTTTCGGAGGGCTGGGCATTTGACATGGCACAGAAGGAAGCATTGCGTTCCCGCGTGTTTGTCTTCTTTTTCAGCTTGCTGCTTTTGAGCCTGACAGTATGGAGAGCGGGAACGAACCGTCTTTCCTCCAAAAAAAGAAGTGCAGCCATCAGTGTTTTCCTTATTTTAGGAGTGACCATTGCTTCTGCTGCTCCTTATACAAATTTATGGACAGAGAAGGTAAAAAAATCCGAAAAGCTTTTCCAATATGCAGTGCACCAAGAGCATTTTGAGGAATCAAACATAGACTTTACTTCCTTTTTGAAAACGGAGAACTATAGTTTGGATGTGGAACGCATCGGGGACTCTGCCATACGTGTCGGTTCTGAAATAATAATAGACAGTCTCAAAGAGAATCATCTAACCTTTACCCTTTATCCAACCTTTGAGATAGAGTTCATCAAGTGGAACGGTAAAGAACTTGATTATCAAAGGGAGAATAGTAGCGTTACTATTGAAAATCTGGAAAACTCCCCATCCAATACCTTGTCGGTCACCTATCAGGGAACATTGAATGAATGGGGCTACTCCTATTCAGATGAGAAAAACTATGCTTTCCTGCAGGATGACAATATGTTTCTTCCGTCATATATCGCCTGGTATCCGATTATTGGGGAATTCCCTGTATATGAGAAATACGTGAATGGATCGGTTGAAAATCTTTTCACCAACTACTATCACCGTTCCGCACAATTAAGCCAGAATATACCCCAGACCAATTTTTCCGTCAATTTGAGGGGTTTTGAACAACCTATTTTCGGCACTTTTGAGGAAAGTGCCAGACAGCCTGATGGCTCTATTATGATTATAAGCAATACCACTCCAGGGCTCACCCTTTTTTCACAGGCAGGCTTGGCTGAGAAGGAATTGTCTTTTGGGACGGATATTATCAGCATGGAAAAACATATCAAACAGATTGAAGATGAATTGGATGAACTAGAAGGAGTCCTTCCCTATTTGAACAGTTGGCTTACCATCAGCAATAGCTTTAAAGAAAAATTTGTGTATTTACCGTCTTTGGAATATACCGGTTCTGAAAATTACTACACCAATATAATTGATGATGCTTTTTTTGTGGATGAGAGAAGCAGGCAATACGTTCTGTCATACGGACCCGACTATGAATCAGACTATGACTATCTATTCCTTGATGTGAAGGCACAATTCATTACTGACTTACTTTTTGAGTTCTATCCTCAAAGTCCTTACTCAACTTCGAACGATTTCACAATCTACCATGGAATGATTCAAGCCTATCTGTTCGTAGCTTTCAAGGAGCATTACCAATTCGACTGGGATGATTTCCGGCTTTTTAACGGAACTAATTATTGGAATCTGGCTTCACTGGGTTACCTTGAATATGAAGAAGGCAACAATACGCTCGAAAAGTTGAATAATAGGCTCTCACAGGAAGATCTTGCTCCAGAGGAGGAAATAGTATACCTGGTGGCAAAGGAATGGGAAAATGGAAACAAAGCTGAAATGAAGCAATTTCTTCGTGAAGTTTATGAGGACATTAAAGGAAGCCCCACTCCAGGTTACAAATATTACGACTGGAAGATTAAATGGAATACATTCATGAATGAATAAAAAGAGAAAAGATTTTACTAAAAGGAGGGATGCACTGTGATCAGTGATGAACAGCTGCTCGAACAGATGGCTGAAGGAAATCAGGCAGCTTTTGAAGCCTTTGTCCATCGATACCATGCAGCGATTCACCAGTATGTGGAGAGACTATTGAAGGATTCAAAAAAAGCAGAAGATATTGTGCAGGAAACATTTATCCGACTGATTAAACAGTTGCAGATAAAGAGTATCCCAACCTATCCGAAGGCTTGGCTATATCGGGTTGCATCCAACCTATGCAGGGATTTTTGGCGAAGCGCCCAATATCGGACGGAAGGAACCGCTAAAGATGAAATGCCGATCTCCATTGACCATAAAGCGTCTGTCACGGAGATATATGAACGGCAGGAAACCCGCAAAGAAGTATTGTCGTCCCTTGGCACTTTATCCCAAGCACAACAGCAGATTGTCATATTGCGCTTTTATCAGGATTTGAAATTGAAGGAAATTGCAGAGATATTGGATATTCCATTGGGAACAGTCAAGTCCAACCTGTTCCATGCTTTAAAGAAATTAAAAGGGGTATTATCCAAAGAAATGGAAAAGGAGGCGGAGAGTAATGAAGGAACATCAGCATCAGAACGACCAAGAGCTATATCAACTAGAAGATGAAATGAAGGATATGTTTTCTTCATATATTGTAAAAACGCCGACAAGTCAGGATACAAAAGCCTTGCTTGCAGCCCTGCAGCCTGCTTTTAATCAGATTTCCAATGAAGACTTGGAAGAGTTTCAATACGAAGCAAAGGCACCTTCGCTCATTTCCCAACTGAAGGCACAGGTATCCTTTTATCAATGGCATTTCTGGGTGGCCAGCACCATCATTTTCATCATGCTCACCCTTTATACTTCCAGTGTCGATGTTTCAAGTGCACCTGTTTTCTATATGTTTGCCATCCCCCTTTCCATGCTGGTAGGAGTATTTTATACCTATCAGACCTGGAACAAGCAGATGCGCACCATTGAAGGGATTACGCCATTCCCTCCTGCTTTGCTTCTATTGAGCAGGATGATCATCATATTTGCCATGAACCTTCTTTTTGGCCTGGTCAGTTCGATCTATCTTAGCTTTGTCATGTCGCAGTTCTATCTGCTGCCGTTCTTATTGCATTGGATTGCACCAGCCATATTCATATTCGGTGTGTTTGCCTACTGCATGATGAACAAAGGTGTGAAAATAGGGTTTGGGATGGGATTGGTATCATGGATCGCCATATTCATCGGTACCATCATGGTCAGGGATATGTCCTATCGACTGAGTATCTCATCCAGCCAGATTGCAAGTATTCAAGGAGCAATGGTCATTCTGGGAATTTTACTCCTCTTCCATGCATTCAGAAGAAGTCTGGTACTTCAATCCATGGAACAATAACGGGGTCATCCTTATGATTACGATAAAAGACCTGAATTGGAGCTACAAAAATTTTTCATTGTCCATTGATGACCTTACAATGAATAATGGGATAAACATACTTGTAGGTAACAATGGTTCCGGAAAATCGACACTGCTTCATCTGTTGGCGACGGCCTTCACCGCTCCTAAGGGGGCCATTCAATACGACGGTGATACAATGGACCACAATCTTGTACAAGTGCGCAGCAAAATCGGATTTGTCCCAACCGGCATAGAACTATATCAAGACTATACCCCCTATAAATTGATGCTGTATATGTCTCAGCTCAAGGGAATCGGGAAGTCTTTTGCCTTGCAGCAAACAAAAGAATTGCTTCGGGTTTTCCATCTGGAGGATGTGGCCAAGAAAAAGATCAAAAGACTTTCCCAGGGTATGCAGCAAAGATTGGCACTTGCCCAGGCTTTCATCGGAAGGCCCCGGTATATATTTTTGGATGAACCATTAAACTTTTTGGATATTCATGAACGCAAATGTCTGTTGAACTATTTAACTACTCTTTCTTCACAATGTGTCATTGTCGTGGCCACACATGAACTGAATGAATGGGAGGAAATTTGCCATTCCGTACTATGGATGAATCGCGGTGCATTCCTATTTTCAGGAAGTAAGGCCATGTGGAAAGCGAACCTCCCTTCAAGTGTTTGGAAGGGGGAACTGCAAGACGAGGACTATGATGACTTTTCAAAAAGGCATCTTATCGTATATGCCGGTCGCCTTCCCAAAGGCCTGCTTGTAAAATGCGCAGCACAACAAAAGCCCGCCCCAGGTTTTGTAAATACCCCTCCCACCATGGAGGATGCATTCTTCATACGAAAACAATCAATCCATCAAAGAAGCTAGAGATTCATAGCTTCTTTTTGTTTGGCTGTATGTAATTGTAATATACTTTTCATATCATCATACCCTCTTGTATTGTATAATTATTTTGGGAGATTCTTTTGTTTTAAAGGAGTTTATATAATGATTACACATTTTAAAAAGCTAGATTGGATTTTGATTACAGCACTTGTTTTGTTATGTGTCTATGGTCTGGTCATGATATACAGTGCAGGGATGCTTTTTGGCCTGGAGACTTATGATGATGCGAGTTATTTCTTTAACCGGCAGAAGGTCTGGCTCTACGTAGGAATTCCCGTCTTTATCGCCGCCATCATCATTCCATATAAGGTATACGATAGATTCACTCCACTCATGCTTGCAGTAATCATTCTCCTCTTACTATTAGTATTGATTCCTGGAATAGGAAAAGAAGTAAACGGAGCGCGAAGCTGGTTCCCGGTAGGAAGTTTCACCATTCAACCAGCCGAGATTGCAAAGCTCGGGATGCTGATTTATTTCGCAAGGGTTTATGCTCGGAAGCAGCCATACATACATCAATTTAAAAAAGGGGTTTCTCCGCCACTTCTGGTTTTGGGACTGATCTTCGTATTGTTGATGCAACAGCCCGACTTGGGGACAGCGACCGCAATCATCGGAGGCTGCGGCGCAATATTGATCTGTTCAGGGGCAAGATTGAAGCATATTCTCATGTTAGGTACAGTGGCGATAGGCGTCATTGGATTATTGGCCACTACAGCCACCTACCGGCTAAAACGATTGACCTCTTTTGTCGATCCTTTTGCCGATGCAGGTGGAGATGGCTATCAATTGATCAACTCCTATATTGCCATTGGTGAAGGTGGTTTGTGGGGAAGGGGCCTCGCTCAAGGGATACAGAAGCTTGGTTACCTTCCTGAGGCACACACAGACTTTATCCTGGCTGTCATTTCAGAGGAATTGGGTATGTTCGGCGTGATATTTCTCTTTATTTTGTACTTGATTGTACTAGTTCGGGGTGTCCGCATAGGGGTTGCCATCAAAGATCCATTTGGCAAGCTTCTTGCATTCGGGATCACTTTCCAGATCAGCATTCAAGTATTCATGAATGCCGGAGCTGTCAATGGGATGTTACCTATCACAGGGATAACACTGCCATTTATCAGCTATGGCGGTTCTTCCTTGCTGATTACGATTTTTGCGGCAGGAATTTTGGTCCACCTATCGAAACATGCAAAACTGGCTATTGAGGCTCGAGAGGAGACACAAACATCATGGGGACAGAAAATAACAAGCTAGAGTATAGTCGGGTCGATTATACGTTGTTATTTCTGCTGTTTTTACTTTTTATTATAAGTTTAGTGGCAGTATATAGTGCTTCGGGTCAGTATTTTGCAAATGACCCTTTTTACTTTTTTAAACGGCAGATTGTTTGGTACATCATCGGGGTTGGAATCATGGTTTCCATTATGTTCTTTGACTATGAGCTGTTGGAGAACCTTGCCCTTCCCTTCTATACGCTCGGACTGATTCTCTTGGTAGCCGTCGAGTTATTCGGGACGGTCCGAAACGGTTCACAACGTTGGATTAATCTTGGGGGCTTCATGCTTCAGCCCTCGGAGTTCATGAAAATATTTTTACTCATCATCCTGGCAGGGGTCATCAATAAATGGGTGAAAGAAAAGCATGAGTTGGACTTTAAGACTCCGCCTATCGTGGTCATTAAACTGATCGCCTATTCGATGCCGCCTTTCCTGCTGATTCTGAAACAGCCAGACCTTGGTACGGCACTGGTAATAGCAGCGATCATGATCACCATGATATTCATCAGCGGTACCTCCTGGAAAGTATTGTCGCTGTTGGCGGGATTCATCATTTCAGTGTTAGGGACACTGGTCTATCTGCATAATTATAATTTTGAACTTTTCACCAAATTCATCGAACCTCATCAGCTTGAACGTATATACGGCTGGTTAAGCAGGGAGGAATATGCGTCCTCCTATGGATTCCAATTGACGGAAGCGCTGAAGGGTATCGGGGCAGGACAAGTGTCAGGACGCGGTCTGTTAGAGGGAGTCCAGTCACA
Source organism: Sutcliffiella tianshenii (assembly GCF_016908565.1). Lineage (GTDB taxonomy): Bacteria > Bacillota > Bacilli > Bacillales > Bacillaceae_I > Sutcliffiella_A > Sutcliffiella_A tianshenii. The sequence continues at coordinate 56,263 of NZ_JAFBED010000011.1, read as the reverse complement.
AAGCGGCAGAATACCCGAGGTGCAGACTGACTTCATCTTTGCTTTGATCGGGGAAGAGTTTGGATTTGTCGGGGCAACAATCGTCATTTCAATTTATTTTATTATGATCTACAGATTGATCATGATTGCCATTCACTGTGATAACCCTTTTGGCACCTACTTGGTGACAGGGGTCATTGGACTTTTTGCTTTTCAGATCTTCCAGAATATCGGCATGACGATCGGATTGATGCCGATTACCGGTTTGGCGCTCCCGTTCATGAGCTATGGGGGCAGTGCCTTGCTGACCAATATGATTGCAATGGGAATTGTCATGAGTGTGAAGTACAGGACGAAGCAGTTTATGTTTGATTGATTGGAAGTATTGCAGATTCATATAAGAAAAGGCTCGTTTTACCATAAAATGTGGTGAAACGAGCCTTTTTTTATCTATCTCCTGAATCCGCCTTCTGAATGAATGACCTGTCCCGTGATCCAATCCGCCTGATCGCTTACGAGGAATCGTATCGTCCTTGCTACATCGCGTGGCTCTCCCACCCTGCCAAAAGGAAACATGGGCGCAAGCTCCCTTTTGACGGATTCAGTCATCCACCCCGTGTCAGTCGGGCCAGGATTTACAGCATTGACGGTTATCCCCAATGGGGCCAATTCCGCAGAAAGAGTCAGGGTGAGTGCATCGACTGCCCCTTTTGTTGTAGCATATGCCAGTTCCCCAGGCATCGGCCCCTGTGATTGGCCGGATGTAAGGTTGACGATCCTTCCTCCAGCCTGCTTATCAAACACTCTTGCAAATTGAACACTTAATAGAGTGGTGGCGCGGATATTAACCAAATAATGTTTATCCAGCTCTTCGGCAGTCAAGTCGGAAAAATCGTTATTCGTAGAATAGGCGGCATTATTGATCAGGATATCTGGCATCCCCAACTGCTTTTGCACCTCGTCCATCAACAGCTCTGCCGCATCACTGCGGGACAAGTCCAATTCCAGGCTCGCCGTTTTTACGCCTTTTGCCTCAAGTTCGGTTTTCAGCAGCAGAGGCTCGTTGCTTTCCATTTCCCATGGCATTGTCCTGTCGTAGTCCATCCAATATGTAAAAAAAATGTGGTGTCCTGCATCCGCAAGTTCACGGCAAATGGCAGCCCCGATTCCCCTTAAACGACTGGCACCTGTAATTACAGCTATTTTCTCCACCATCATCCCTCCCTTTCCACTAGATTAGCATAATTCCACTTTCAGACACAGAAAAAAAAGCAACGAAATAGTCCGTTGCTTTTTCATCATATTAAAAAATATAATAATATTGTGTTCTGCTTACTCCCTGTCAATCTCCGTTCCAGGCGTTCGCTTTCCGCGGGGCGGTGCATGAGCCTCCTCGGCCTTGCCTGCGGGGTCTCAAGTCTACCGCTATCTCCCGCAGGACAAGGAAGGCTGCGGCAGCGATACATCGCACGAAGAAAATGCTGGCATTTTCGAGGAGTCTCACGCCCTGCACTCCGATCAACAGGGTTGACAGGTGGCACATACCGTCTGCACTATACTATTTTTATGGTGTATCCTTTGTGATATAAGGGCCTCTTTTTAAAACCAGTGATGATTTAAAGAATCTAGCTGTTGATTGGAGCAATAGGCGAAGACCTCCGGCGGGTGTTGCGTTTAGTGGAGACCCCACAGGCGCAGCCGAGGAGGCTCCACAAACGCCCCGCGGAAAGCGAAGCCTAGTGCGGAAATCAACAGCGGTGTTTATAGAGTTAAATAAAATAGAATAATGGCAATTACTTTTTAGGTGCTTCTAGACGCTTTTCCAGCTGGTCGATTCGCTCGAGCAGCTTTGCATTTTGTGACTCCAAATCACGGGTAGCCTGCTTGGAGGAGAAATAGGGGTCTGTCTCCCACCAGTCCATCCCGATTTCCTTTGCTTTATCGACAGATGCAACAAGCAGACGGATTTTGATGGTCAGCAGTTCGACATCCGCAAGGCCAATTTTGATATCCCCTGCAATGACGACACCTTTATCTAATATCTTTTCCAATACTTCCACTAGGTTACTAGATTGACCCGGGGTTTGCATGGACATAATTAACAGCTCCTTAATTGCTCAAAAAGTTTACAACAGGTTCCCTAGGGGTCCTAGGTCTATGTTCAAGTCTTCATCATCCAAGTCGAAAATCTCTTTCAAATCTTCCATTTTCAATTCCAGATTCATTAATGCGGTACCGAGCTTTTCAATCTCCTCGTCTGTCAGATTGCCCCGCTCCACGCGTCTCAACGCATGCCTTTCAATCAACTGTCTTAACAGTTCAATCACTGTCAGTACCAATTGGGAAAGCCCTTGTTCCACATTATCCGGATCTAGCTGGATTCTACCGCTTTTCTGTGGCTGGTGTTCCATTCTTCTTCCTCCTCATCTATGACTTTCCGCTCGTTGGTCTGCATGAGTTTATCCACGGAGGTTATGAGCAGACGCAAGTCCAAATAGATTAAATCAATATCTGCTATCGAGATGATCAGCTCACCTCTAAGGGCAACCCCTTTGTCGAGGATGACATCCAGGATATCGAGCAAGGATACATCTTGATTCGGATCTACTCCATTAGGTGCTGGCATTGTGAACCCTTCCTTCTATAGATTGGCAAAGTAATAACAAGGCCATGGTCCTGTATATTCCATCGTAAACCCTGTATCGGTATGGGATTCTTTCAAACGCTGAAGTTCCTGGATGAATTCCTCACGCTTCTCCTTTGGAATCAGATACACTCCATTCCAGTTCATATCCTGTTTTCTGCCTGTCATCTCCTGGCTCCAATTTTTCTTTACCGCCGAATCGGAACAATGATGCCCAAGTTGCTCGTGGATGATATCACAGCTTTTCCTCTTTGCTTCTGTTGTCTCTTGATCGATCAGGTTCTTCAGCTTCTTCTTTTCAAAAAATTGCCTGCCTGGGCTTAAAGCGGCTATTTCTTCTTCCCGCTCTTTTATGGCTGGAGAATGATTCATGATTTCCTCTTTGATTTTTTCATCCTCACAATAGATTTTCAGATTCCATTCTTCTTTGTGGGCAAGCTCTGCAAAAAGACTTGTGATTTTGCTCTCTTGCTGTTCGATGGTCAGGGCCAGATTTTCTTCGCTCTTATAGATTGTACAAAACTTAAGAGGAACTAGTGTGTATGATTCATGCAGGGTGGCCAAGGTTTCATGGTGATGATAAGCTTTCGTTTTCAGCCACTCCATATCGTTCATTTTCTCCTCGATAGCAGCCTCCGAGTATTCCTCGGCGTCCAATCTGCACATGACAGCCAACACCTCTCCAAGCTGCCTTGTATAGATTTCATGTTTATCATCAATTCCTTGAATCGCATCCAATGGTCTTTCTTCGACTTCTTTAGCCGGGATTAATCCGTATAAGTAAAATAGCTGTTCTGTACTGATAGCTTCCATTACTTATACACCTCCATCTCTTTTCTTCATATCATCAAACATCCGTTGCTCACGAAGCTTGGCTATCTCATATCGCTCAAGTAGCACTTCTTCCTGCGCGGCATGTTCTTCTTCTGTGATTTCATCCATTTCAGCCATCATCTCAAGCTGGACGAGCTTTTGCTGGATCGTATCAAGATCATACAGCTCTTTATCCACTTCTTCCTGTATCTTTTCACCGAGCTTGACGAGCGCGCCGATCGGTCCGGTCAACAGCTTATGGATCATTAAGCATTCTTCGCCTTCAGCTTAATATCAATGAAGTTGTATGCCGGCCATGGACCTGTGTATTTGAATTCCACTTTATCGGACCATTTTTCATATAGTTCATTAACAAGCTCGTCAAATTGCGCTTCATCTTCACGGTCGATCAAAAAGGAAGCATTGATCAGCATCTTCCCGCCAATCGTTTCGTTCTGTTTGGCAGAAACTGCTTTTTCCGCAAGTGGCAGGAAGATTTCCTTCATACACGCTTGCATTTTTTCCTTCATGAAACGCTGTGCCATATCACCCAGCTCGATGCGTTCATAATAGGAGGCTGCTTCAGATTTCCCCTTGATTTTCTCTTTCAGCTTGATTGCCTTTTGATTTTTATTGATTTCACTTTTCAGCCATTCATCTTTACCCAAGATCTTCAAACCGACTTCAATTTTATTTTCTATTTTGGTGAAAATCTCAACAAACTCATCGTGCAAGGACTTCATTAAAAATTGCACATCCGCCTCTGATTCAAATACATTCCCAAAACTCATAGGGATGACAGAGGATATTTCCATCATGGAGGAGACCACAGATTGGTGGGTGAGCAGATTGTCTTTTTTCGGGTGATAGATTTTGATTGGGGCGTTTGCAACTACCATGGAGAATTCTTTATAGTCGATCAATTGCAAGGGAGTGGACTGGCCTTCGAGTTCCACGTTTCCAAGCGTTAATTCGTTATCCTGTTTTGGAATCGCACAAAATGTATAAAAACCTTGTTTACTTTCCATTGTTATTCCCTCCAAATGCTTTCTTGAACTCTTGTGTGATAAGAGATAAGCTTCTTGATTTCTTTTCATATTGCATCCCCTTGTGAACGGTATGCAGCAATACATCGATGCACAGTTGCTTGAATTCCTCATCCTCTGCACTGATGTTCATTTCTTTATCTTTAGATACCGTCGCAATCATCAGCGCGGCACGTATTCCTGGTCCTTGCTTACTTTTTGATAAGCATTTATCACGTAAATTGGATACAAAGCCCGCAATCATTTCAGCCTGCTCCTCTGCTATCTCCGCCTTCTGACTTAGGATGGCAGATTCAGCTTCAGGATCCATATAGTCAAGCTCCATCGTGATCATCCGATCAAGCAGTGCATCCTGTGTTTCATGAACCCCTGCATATTCAGATGGATTACTTGTAAAAATGATGGAAAAATCCTCATGGACAGGAATCCATTTTTCTTTATGTTTAGATCCATACAAAGGGAGTACTCCCTCTTCGATCACCGATAAAAACAGATTGTTCGTTTCAGGCTTTGACCTGGTAAACTCATCATATATCAGGGTATAACCATTTTTCACTGCCTCGAGCAGCAGGCCTTCCTGCCAATTCTCACGCATGGTCTCCTCTTTTTTCATAACAGAACGGACATAATTATCAACAAGGAGTTTCTTTGTATAACCATTGAAGTCCCCCAACAAATCTGCATTGGTCATTTCCTCATGCCCTTGTAAAACCACAATGGGCCTTTCAAGCTTTTTCGCGACATGAAGTGCGATGGAGGTCTTCCCTACTCCTGTTGGTCCTGTAAAATGCACAGGGAAACCGTTTTTTAGATAATCTACAGTTCTCGATGTGATTTCATCCACTGTGGAATGTGTGACAATCTCCTGCTCCAATTGTTTATTCATCTTCCCAACCTCCACGACAATTCAACGACTTTACTCTTGATATAAATCCAGGGAACTTCTTGCACGAAGGCTCCTGCGATCATAAGATTCGACTTCCATCTCTTTATTTAATCTTGCATGATAGACGCCAACCATCTGATCTTTGGCATATGCCTTCATATATTCCTTCTCTTCAATAACCTCTACAATGACGTCCCAACCTTGGTCTGTCGGTTGAACGGACGTAATTTTATATGGAGGCTTCACAAATTCACAAAAGAACTCCGTTACTTCGTTTAATACCTTTTTCATACTCATCCTAATCACCCACCGATTCATTGAAATGGAACAAAGGCACATATCGTATGTGCCTTGTCCCCTGCCTATTCTATTGTCAAATTTAAGCTTTTTGTCTTTCGTTTACTTGTTCGGATAATTTGAATTCATCATCCATCAGGTCATCCCGTAACAGTCCGACCGCTTCAGCGTAACGCAACCAAGTGTCCACACTCGCAATAACGACGCGTGCTTCAACTGTCACAAGCTCGATACCCACTAATGAAACGCGGGCATATACATCGATGACGACCCCTTTATCTAGAATTCTATCGATTACTTCTGCTAAACTTGAACCATCTGTACTCTTTTGAATAGCTGCCAATTTACTTCACTCCTTTAGTATCACTTGCATGCGGGATTTCCACATTGCTTTTTACTGCATTCATTCCCTTTATATCCGTTACTTTATTTGTTTCTGTATAGGACTTTATATCACTGGAGTTCTTCCGGTTTCCTGTGTCACCTTGCAGAGCCTCTCCAGCTTCTTTCACTTTTTGCAGTTTGTCTTTGACTTTTAATAGAGATTCCTGGATTTTCACTTTCATTTCGTCCGCTTTATTGTGGACGTTATCAGCTAGATCACTTCTGGATTCTTCCAACGATCCCGATGCAGCTGTGATTTTCCCCTGCATCTTTTCCTTCGTCTTCTGCTTCTTATAGTCGATATACTGCTCTGTCGCTTCTCGCTTTATCTTTTTAATCAGCTTTTTCTTCAGTTGCTTCATGTTCTTGGTTGTCTTTGTCTCTTCGAAAAAATTTCATCACCTTATTTCGAGAGTCCGACTTCAATAAAAATGCGGAACTTGCGGCTAGACTGCCGATCACAGCACCCTTCACCCATTTGTTACCCTTAAGTTGTAATGCGCTCGTTTTTACATCCATGAATCTTCCACTCCTTTATTCGATAAAATTTATTCTGTTTCTCGTTATATTCACGCTATGGCCGATAGTTAAACAAAAATGGGGTAAAAAGGGTAGTATTGCCCATGATTTTAGTAATAGCTACCTCTATAGGAATAATTTCTACCCCCTACAATGTTTATTGAACTTTAAAGGAAGGGTAAGAAATATGTAATTCATACTTTATAAGTTAATATAGTAGGCTTTAATAATTTTTAATGTATGCTAGCTGTTGATTGGAGCAATGGGCGAAGACTCCTGCGGGAGGGAGACGTTTAGTGGAGACCCCACAGGCGAAGCCGAGGAGGCTCCACAAACGTCCCGCGGAAAGCGCAGCCTAGTGCGGAAATCAACAGCGGTGTTGACCACCCTATATAGAACAGATATGGACAGGAGGAAGACTAATGAAGAAAGCAGTGCTTTTCAATGGAATTATTATCAGTAGTCTAGTAGGAGCATTTATCACAAGATTACGTTCTGACAATAAAGCTCAAGCAGCTGTGAAAATAAAAGGCAACCAGAATTCACGTGGTGAACTCATCTATCATGTTCCGGAAGGACAATTCTATGAAGTAACCAAAGCTATTGAATGGTTTGATTCAGAGGAAGCTGCGGTTGCAGCAGGATATCGTAAATCCGCAAGATAGCAAACAACCTCCGCTTATTCAGCGGAGGTTGTTTTTTTTTCGCCTCTTATGTCAACCTGCATTAAAATCATGTTGACAGACAAGAGTCTGATAGATTATCATTTTTATTGTTAACTACATCAGACAAAGGGGTTTACATTATGAAGCGTAGAATGAAGACATTGGATATTACATATGCGGCAATGTTTGTTGCACTGATGGCGATCGGTGCCAATATCACATCCTGGGCACCATTTTTGGAAGTGGCAGGCATCCCATTGTCCATGCAGCCATTTTTTTGTATACTTGCCGGGATACTCTTGGGATCACGCCTAGGGGCAATAAGTATGTTTGTTTATTTATTGGTAGGAGTTGCAGGTGCACCTGTCTTCGCGCAGTTTGGATCTGGTATGGGTGCAGTGCTTGGCGGCTCAGGCGGCTTTATTCTTTCTTATATCGTAACAGCATTTGTGGTTGGTCTTATCGTGGAAAGAAACGAAAAGCCGGGTCTCGCCACTTTTATGACAGCTTCTTTCGTTGGTATCATCCTTATTTATGTAATCGGAACAACTTATATGTGGTTTATCGTAAACAATGTAGCGGAAGGAAATATGAGCTACAAAGCAGCATGGGGAATTATGGCATGGTTCTCCGTAAAAGATTTGGTGTTTACGGTTATCTGCGCAATGATTGCACCAAGACTCTACTACACTTTGAATAAGACAACGAACATCTCCCATACACGGAGAGTCGCTTAATAACAAATAAATAAGAAAGACCTGCTACCAAGGACAGTAGCAGGTCTTTTTTTTCATTATAAAACCATCGCCGCAATGCAGCCAAAGATTATCAATGGGATGTTGTAGTGTATGAATGTCGGTACACAAGTCTCCCAGATGTGGTTGTGCTGTCCGTCTGCATTCAGACCGGATGTCGGGCCGAGAGTACTGTCGGACGCAGGTGAACCGGCATCACCGAGTGCAGCTGCTGTTCCGACGATGGCAATGGTAGCCATAGGACTGAAACCAAGCTCCATGCAAAGAGGAACAAAGATGGCAGCAATAATTGGGATCGTCGAGAACGAAGAGCCGATGCCCATCGTAATCAGCAAGCCGACCAACAGCATCGCGAACGCTGCCAAGAGCTGATTCGTCCCAATCCAGGTAGCGGAGGTCTCCACCAATGATTCAATGTGGCCTGTCTCCCTTAGCACACTTGCAAATCCGGATGCTGCAATCATGACAAATCCGATGAATGCCATCATGCGCATGCCTGAAGCCAAAACAACATCCGTTTCATTGGATTTCATAGCCCCACCAATGTATAGGATGATGATACCTACGAGAGATCCATAGATCATCCCCTGAACCCCGACAACTTCAGACAAGTATAGCTGGGATGCAAGGGAGAGGACTACAGCAACAATCGCAACAATCAGTGATTTTACTGTATAGCTCTCTGTTTGCTGCCCTGCAATATCTTCCTGTATATAGGTTCTTTCTTTTCTATAACTGAAGAAAATCGCAACCAGCAGACCGACTACCATTCCTGTTGTCGGGATAAGCATCGCCATCGGGATATCTGAAAGGCTGATATTCATTCCGCTTTCCGACATATTGGTTTTCAGGATATCATGGAAAATCCCCCCGAACCCAACCGGTAATAGAATATAAGGTGCCGTTAAACCGAAAGTGATAACGGTCGCTGTCAGACGGCGGTCTATTTTTAATTCATTTAATACTTTCAACAATGGCGGTATGAGAATGGGAATAAAGGCAATGTGTACCGGTATGACGTTTTGGGACATAATCGACACAGCAAGGATGATCATAAGAATAAGGACCTTGGACAGAGCCTTCTTACGGGTATCCCCCTTCGATCCGACTAGCTTCAAAGCACCTTCAACAAGCGCATCAGGCAAGCCTGTCTTGGAAAGGGCAACTGCAAAAGCTCCAAGCAAAGCATAGCTTAAGGCAACTGCAGCATTACCACCGAGGCCATCGGTAAACGTGTTGATCGTCGTCTCAAGGCCCAACCCGCCGACTAGACCTCCTATCAGTGCACCTGATACAAGTGCCAATACTACATTTATTCTAAGTAAACTTAATACAAGCATGACTAAAACTGCTATGAGGACTGCATTCATGTTGTTACTTCCTTTCTTTTCTTTAAGTGCGCTTTTGCTTTACTATATTAAACTATTAGAGAATTAGAGTAAAAAAGCATATAATTAAATTATCATCATTGCAAAAGGGTGTCAACATAAAATGATAGGAAAAGAGAGGAAGGTTAGAGTGTAGCTTAATATGCAAAATAAAAACACACCTTCCAATAAGAAGGTGTGTCTTATATTCATTATTCTTCTTCCGTTTCACCAAAACGCAGAACAAAAGTTACAAGTGTTCTAACCATGACACCTGTTCCTCCTGCCGGGCCGAGGTCATGATTGGATTTCGCTGTTGCTGTCCCGGCGATATCCAAGTGTACCCAAGGCGTCTCTTCCGCAAACTCGCCGATAAATGCGGCTGCAAAAATGGCATGCCCATCTCGGCCCGGTGAGTTGTTCAGATCTGCCACTTTACTGTTGCGGACTCTTTCCTTGGCATGCTCGAAGATAGGAAGGCGCCACATTTCCTCCCCCGCTTCATAGGAAGCCTCGAGAATCTGTTCGAAAAGATCCTCATTATTTGTCAGTGCACCTGTAGTGTGGTTTCCTAGTGCAATGATCACACCGCCTGTAAGGGTTGCAACATCCACAAGATAGTCGGCACCGTGCTGCTTGGCATACGTAATGGCATCCGCCAATACTAGACGGCCTTCAGCATCGGTATTCAAGACCTCGATCGTTTTACCACTCATGCTTGTAATAACATCGTCCGGCTTAAAAGCGTTTCCGCTGATCATATTATCAGTTGAAGCGATAACTGCAAGAACGTTCTGCTCCGGTTTCAGCTCGCCGATCACTTCCATGGCACCAAGAACCGCTGCCGCTCCACCCATATCGGATTTCATGCCGACAATGCCGTCCTTCGGCTTGATGGAGTATCCGCCAGTATCAAAGGTGATCCCTTTACCGACTAGACCGATGACGTCGGTCCATTCGTCCTTGCCCTGATACTTCATGACAATCATTTTTGGAGGTTCGACTGAGCCTTTATTTACTGCAAGCAGTGCACCCATTCCGAGTTTCTCCATATCCTCTTTTTCAAGGATTTCAAGTTCAAAGCCGTATTTCTCTGATAGTTCGGAAGCGTAATTTGCCATATCCGTCGCTGTGAGCATGTTACCTGGAAGGTTTACCAGCGTACGTGCAGAGTTTGTCCCTGTTCCGAAGTGGTAACCGACATTCAAGCTTGCCTTAATCTCCTCGTTATCGGCATCTGTCACTATCGTGACGTTCTCAAGCTTGATCTCTGGCTCATTGGATTTCTTCTTATATCCATCATACATATATGTTGCCATTGGAATGGCTTCCCCTAGCGCATGGGCAGCGTCCAACACATCCACTTTATCTGTCAGGAAAGTATCCAAAGCGATAGCAACGCTTGTATACCTTGACTCTTGAACCGTTTTTGCCACTCGGCCAAATACCTTTCGCAGCTCTTCAAAGTTCAATTTCTCTTCCCTGCCCAAACCTACAACAAAAATCCTTTTAAAAGCTGTCTTACCAAACGTATGTATTTTTGAGATTTTGTTTTTCTTGGAGCTGATGTCGCCTTCCTTCAACAAGTCGGTGATCTGACCGTCGAGCTGAGCATCCAATTCCCCTAGCAGGCCTTCCACCTTTTTATTCTTTTCTGAAAGCCCTACAATGATTGCCGTTTGTCTCTCTGTAAAATCGGTATGATTCTGTACTGTGAACATCCTTTGGCACCTCCCACATATTTGTTTCTATTATATCGAAAAAGCGGAAATATTTCGAGTTTCTAATCATCTTCAAGATAAAGAACTAGAGAGGGAAGTGGAGGCAATGAAGAAACCTCCTCAAAAGGTACCCGATCTATATCCTCAGGGAAAATGCTCAAACACTCCAATATGAATGTATTGACCTTTTCGAGGTCCACTCCCCAAAACTTTGGACGATACTTCTGGATATACACGTGACCTGCGTGCATCATCAGTCGCGCACCCTTCACATTCCCGTACTCATAGTGGTAAATGGCCACCGTCATTTGCAGCAAGCCCTTCAGAAAGTAATTATCTTTATCCGTCATCCAGATTTCCTCTAACAGATCATGGCATGTATAATAATCCCCCTCGTTAAAAGAAATGAAAAAATCATAGTACTCTTCCGGATAAATCTCCATGACAAAGTCCCCTCAAGTAAAATTCTCTTATAATTATCTTAACAAAAGCAATAAAATAATTCATAATTATTAGACAGAAGCTTTTAGAGGGAATTTTCACCAAAGATGAGTTCTACAACGAATAAGAAAGGGTATAGTAAGGAAGAGTCCACCAGTAATTATTGTATCTATCATTTCATCATAGAAAGGGCGATTGATGAGACATGGAATTATTCGATAATTTTCCGTTATGGGCTGCACTTGCAGCAATTTTCTTTGCACAGTTTGTAAAGGTCCCCATTCAATTCATTGCTACAAGAAGAATTGACTGGACACTCATAACAAGCACCGGGGGGATGCCAAGCTCCCACTCTGCTGCAGTAACCGCCTTGGCAACAGGAGTGGCATTGGAGGTTGGGTTAGCTTCCCCGATTTTTTCTGTGGCGACGGTTTTTGCCATCATTGTCATGTTTGATGCAACAGGGGTAAGAAGGCATGCCGGGGAACAGGCAATAGTGTTGAATAAATTGGTCGGGGATTTTAACCGGTTTGTTGAAGAAACAAAAAAATGGCCAAAGATGAACGAACAGGAAAAAGTCAAGGACCTGAAAGAACTTCTCGGACACAAACCGATTGAAGTTTTCTTTGGGGGCTTAACAGGAATATTCCTTACACTTGTGCTTCATTATTTTACAGAGATCTGGTAGGTGATAGAATGCGACTCGTTTCATTATGTCCTAGTAATACGGAATTACTGTATTACTTAAATCTCATTGATGATCTGGTGGGAGTGGATGATTTTTCTGATTGGCCTGAAGAGGTAACCCATCTTCCTAAACTGGGACCGGATCTTCAAATCGATATGGATAAAGTGGAAGCACTGAAGCCCGACCTTGTTCTCGCTAGCCTTAGTGTACCGGGAATGGAACGTAATATTGAATCACTTCAGAAAAGAAACATCCCACATATTGTATTGAATCCGCAAACTTTGAAGGATATTCAAAACGACTTACTGCAAGTAGGGGAGCTGACTGATAGGAAAGAGCTTGCCAGACAAGTAGTGGAGTCCATGGAGGCATTCATAAAATCGTACAAAGAGATGGCCACAACCGTCAAAATGAAACCCAAGGTATATTGGGAGTGGTGGCCAAAGCCGGTCTTTACTCCAGGATCAGTAAACTGGCTGACAGAGATAAGTGAACTGGCTGGCAGCAGCAATATATATGTTGACCAGGAAGTTGCTAGCCATCAGACTGATTGGGAGGATGTCAGGAAGAGGAATCCTGATGTCATTTGCATGATATGGGTCGGTGTAAAGGAATCCAAAATGAACCCTGACCATGTTCGTAGAAGGCCTGGCTGGACAGAAATGAAAGCAGTGAAACAGGATAACATCTTTGTGCTGGAAGAACGTCTATTTTGCCGGCCCTCTCCAAGGCTATTGGAAGGACTTCAAAAACTTGCCAAGCTTCTGCATCCTGATATCTTTTCCACAGATAAAAAATGGTCGTTCTATCTTTAACGATAGAATCGACCATTTGTCAGCAATACCCGCTTGTCCCACTTTATCTTTCAGTGTCAGCTATAAACTTCTGTCGGAACACCTGCATCGTTTCCTGTTCATTCAATAAAGTGAGCTCTTCTTCTGTAATTTTCCCGTCACCTTTTTTCACCACATAGACTTCGAGGGTCTTTTTCCCCCACTGGGAGAAAACATCTTCCACCGTCTCATAATAAAGGTCAATCTTTTTTCCTTTGATGGCGCTGCCCGTATCGGCCACCACTCCATATCCGTATTCCGGTATAAATAGAATGGTCCCGATTGGAAAGACACTAGTATCTGCTGCTATGGTTGAATATAGATCTCTTCTTACCTTAAGCCCTGAATATGTAATTCCATAGCCTGGATGATCGGGATTTTTCCCGGTAGATTCTATGCCTGCAGTATATCCGGTTGCAGATACCGTCTGAACTTCATAACCACTCCAGTCCATATCCTCAAGCCTTTTGGAAGACTCCACCGCCTCTTTGGAAGAAACAAGTGTCGGAGTAGCAAAAGCAATCTTTAAACTTTTAAAATCCAAACCGATTTTTTTGAAAAAACTTTTATGTTCATGCCCGTCTGTTTCTTTCGATGCATAAATTTCATTTTCTTTAAGCCAATTCTGTATGGTCGATGCTTCCACACCGGATAAAGACTGGAAGGTCACAAATAGCGCCATAGTAAACAAAACCGCTGTAACCATCCTTCGGCATATCGTTTTCGCCGTTTTCATGTGATACAATCACTCCTCTCACAAAGTATTTCTTCCCTCTTTCACCAAGAAATATTCCACTTTTGTAAGATTTGTCTAGTAAACACGTTATTCTTTCCAGTAAATGTTAACAATCTATTAAATTTTTCCCATAAAAAAAGAACCGACTTTTGTCGATTCTTTTGTTTAAAACATCTGATATCCGCTTTTTCTAAGCATTTTTATCACAATACCGGAACAGATTGCTCCCAGGAAACCGCTGATCAGAATCGATATATCTGCCATCTGCAATGATGCGATTCCTGTTCCTACCGTGGAAAATGCCTCTCCCGTGTTTCTGAAAAAATCTATAAGCTTCACGTCATCTTGCACGATGATCCAAATACATACTACAGGATAGATGATTGCCATTATCCAGGACATGCGCAATAACATATTTAGAAGGAATCCAATTCCAAAGAATAACACAAAAAATAGGACGATCGAAATAAGCAATATCGGTATATTCATACCATGCACCTCCAATACACATCTTTTCTTAGTGTACTGAATGGCTTGATACGAGTCAATTATATTCGGAAGTCAAATGAAAAAACACTATCACATTTGTCGGTATTTTGTCCGAACCAATGTGATAGTGCCATTTATCTTATTTTCTACCGCTGCCACCACAGCAATTGCAGGTCTCAGATCCGCCTAACAGTAATTGAAAATAGCCTTTACCAGAACAGTAAACACATTCCTTTTTCTCTGTTTGCAGTTGATTTTTCATTCCTTATCCCTCCAGATGATGTTTTCTCTTAAAACAGAAATTTAATTTAATTTTCTGATAATATATCATCATTTATATTTTCTGGAAAGGGACGAAATGAGCGAAATAACCCAATGTAAGCGATAACATATAATGGTTTCTAATCTTTTCTCTTATTTTCTTAAATTTTTAGAATCTTTAGAAAAATAACTTATACGAGCTATAACCAAAAATATCACCAGGATTCATAGGCTCCGTTCCTTTCAGAAGGGAAAGATTAACTTGATTGATGCAAGAGTGGATGAGCAAGGATGTGTCGGGATCATCCTCCAACGCTTCTTTTGTCATAAATGCTGCATCGGACAATTCACTTTGCTGGAATATCACGGCATCATCTTGTGGTCTGCATAGAAATATGAGCATATTGTCACTGATTTCATTTTTAATGACACCCGATCGAACCCCAATCAGGCCCTCTACTGTAACCGTGACTCCCGTTTCTTCCAAGACCTCTCTTTTCACCGCTTCATCCACCGTTTCATACTGTTCGACGAAGCCTGCAGGAAAGGACCATTTACCTTTAAGGCCACCATATTTCTTTTTTACCACGAGCCATCTTCCATCCTCTGATCTTACGACACCCGCTACAGCCAACCAGACATTTCCTCTTTTAGACATAATCGCAACCCCTTAGACTTTCTTCTATCCTATATGTTATCAGTAAAATCCCATAAGAAAAAGCCGTCCGGAAAAGGACGGCTTTATTATTGAATTACAATACGTTGAATTTACCTTTTTTCATTACAAGT
Organism: Sutcliffiella tianshenii; assembly: GCF_016908565.1. Taxonomy (GTDB): domain Bacteria; phylum Bacillota; class Bacilli; order Bacillales; family Bacillaceae_I; genus Sutcliffiella_A; species Sutcliffiella_A tianshenii. The sequence goes on along the minus strand of NZ_JAFBED010000011.1, from coordinate 40,950 downwards.
CCGGCTCCACCGATCATGTAAAGAGCGCGGTTATCAACCATTTTCTTCATGAAGGATGCTTTAGAACCCATTATTTTGCGTCCGAATACTACACCGATCGCATCATCTTCACCTAGTGAACATACTGTTCCTTTTAAGTCAGGAGTGAATGTTTGCAATTCGCCTTGACCGCGAACTAGTACTGCCAGGTTTTTCGCACATACTTCCCCTTGCTGCATCGCAATTTGTGCAGTAGGTGGGTATGGACGGTTGATTTCTTCATTGATGATCAAGGAGCAATCCCCAACGATGAATACATCATCATGTCCTGGTGCACGAAGGTAAGGATCTACTTTTACGCGTCCGCGCATATTTTCAAACCCGGAATCTTCCACCAAGTGATTTCCACGAACACCAGCAGCCCATACTACAGTGCCAGCCTTGATTTCTTCCACTTGCTCATCCTTTGCAACGATGATGCCTTCTTCTGTTGCTTCTTTGATTGCAGTACCGATTTTGAACTCGACGCCCTTGCGCTCTAATGTACCTACTGCATATTCAACAAGCTCAGGGTCGAAACCAGGAAGAACCGTCGGTGCAGCCTCTACACATACAATGCGAACTTTTTCTTTTGGTACATCGAACTCGCTGCAAAGCTCAGGAACACGGTTAACCAATTCACCAAGGAATTCGATACCAGTGAATCCAGCTCCCCCGACAACAATCGTTAAGCGATCATCACGGCGGTTTGCTTCTGTGTTGTAAGTCGCAAATTGATACTCGATATGCTCTCTGATCTTACGTGCAACATTGAGGTTAGCAATCGAGAACGCATGCTCTTTCAAACCTTTGATGCCAAATGTTTCGGCTTCATAACCCAATCCTACAACAAGGTAGTCATAAGAGATTTCTCCACCTTTAGTCAATGCAACAGTTTTAGCTTCCTTGTTGATGCCTGTAACTGTGTCATGCAGGAAATGTACCTTGCTCTTATCGATTACTTCCGACACCTTATAACGTGTGCGATCTGCAGGCAAAGTCCCTGCTGATGCTTCATGCAGCCATGTAGACTCATAATGGTAATCATTTTTATTAACAAGAGTGATATCCGCTTCGTTTACTCCGATCATCTTTTGAAGACGAACTGCCGTCATCAATCCACCATAACCTGCACCTAAAATTACTATACTTGGCTTTTTCAATCGAATCACATCCACCTTTAGAATATTTTTATTAAGTATAAATGAGAAAAAAATAAAGACGTTAGACAAATACCACTAAACCTATTCTTACAATCCCCTTAAACGAAGATTTTTAATGATAAATAACAAGAAAAATGTTTGTGAAACAATTCACGAACAAGGACGGCATAAAAGTGCTTTATTTGTCACAAAACTGTAATTGCCTACATAACATCATATTCTTTTTCTTGACTTTTTTCAAGACTAAAAGATTGTTTTGAAACCTTTAGAAAATTTAGATAAAAATAGCGGCATAGAAACTCGTTCAACCCCTTATTATTACTATTCTACTGCCGTTTTGCCAAAGCGTGACAGCATTCGTCCTAATGAAAAAAAGATATTATTCTGAATTTATGCTATGATAGGGTTAGGAAGTTATATCAATGTTTAGGGGGATAGACAGAGATGAACGAAGAACAAAAAGTATATGACATCACCATTATTGGTGGAGGACCGACAGGCTTGTTCACTGCTTTCTACGGGGGAATGAGACAGGCGAGTGTTAAAATCATCGAAAGTCTGCCACAATTGGGCGGTCAATTATCTGCGTTATATCCGGAAAAGTACATATACGATATTGCCGGCTTTCCGAAAATCCGTGCGCAAGAGCTGATCAACAACCTGAAAGAGCAGATGTCCAAGTTTGAGCCAACGGTTGCATTGGAACAGTCTGTTCAAACGTTGGAAAAAATGGGTGACGGAACTTTCAAGATCACAACGGATAAAGAAACACACTATTCCAAAGCTATCATCATAACAGCAGGAAACGGCGCTTTCCAACCGAGACGACTTGAGTTGGAAAATGCCACAGATTATGAAAACAAAAACATCCATTACTTTGTGGATGACATGAACAAGTTCGCCGGGAAGAAGGTAGTGGTCTTCGGTGGCGGTGACTCTGCAGTGGACTGGGCCCTCATGCTCGAGCCGATTGCTGAAAAAGTGACCCTGATCCATCGCCGCGACAAGTTCCGCGCGCATGAACACAGTGTGGAACTCTTGATGAACTCCAAGGTGGAAATTAAAACCCCTTACGTACCAGTTGAACTCATCGGTGACGAAAATGCCATCAATCAAGTGGTGCTTGAAAAAGTGAAATCGGAAGAAAGAGAAGTTCTTGATGTAGATGACGTCATCGTTAACTACGGCTTCGTGTCCTCTTTGGGTCCGATCAAAGACTGGGGCCTTGAAATCGAGAAAAACTCCATTGTGGTCAATTCCAAAATGGAAACAAATATCCAAGGAATCTATGCTGCCGGTGACATTTGCACGTACGATGGCAAGGTAAAACTGATTGCTTGCGGATTTGGCGAAGCACCGACTGCGGTGAATAACGCTAAATCCTATATCGATCCAAAGGCTAAAGTACAGCCGCTCCATAGTACGAGCTTGTTTTAAATAATGTGTGCAAGACCGACCCTTTTGGGGGTTGGTCTTTTTTTGCGGGGATTTGGTTGGGCGGCGTTGGGGTGCGCACTGCATTCCGCTGCGGAAATTGATGTTATTTGTCTTATTATGCGCTTTGTGCATAAGTGGTTAGTTTTTGTGCATAAAATCTTTTTTTTGCACGCATTTGAAAATTTTTCACCGAAAACCCTGCAAAATTGAGCGCAAATCAAGATTTTTGTGCATAAGACTAAATCCTCCTGAAATCTCCGCTAAGGGGAACACACTATTTTCATCATCCTATGTAACTTCCCACCTCCTTCTTACGTCAAACTAATTAACAATATAAAGGCGAGGTGAAAAACATATGAAAATAATGAAAATCGGCTTCCTTTTCTTCCTGATCAGTCTTTTTTCACTCCCTTTTTCTTCTTCTAGCTATGCCTGCTCCTGCCTGCCACCTGGAACGCCCACAGAGGAAATGGAAAAATCGGGTGCTGTCTTCTCCGGAAAAGTGATCGATGTCAAAACGGACGACAGTACGCTTAGAGCAAAAATCAGTGTGAAAGAATCATGGAAAGGGATGGACTCGAAAGAGGTAACGATGGACACTGCCTTAGACTCTGCAGGTTGTGGCGTAAATTTTGAAAAGGGCAAAGAGTATATCGTGTATGCAACCCTTGAAGAAGGAAAGTATATTACTTCGTTGTGCTCCAGAACCGCGGAATTGGCCTATGCACAAGATGATCTTAACGAACTTGGGGAAGGTACCGTACCAAGCAAACCCGGTGATGCAGCATCAGATTCCCCCTCCACACACAATCTGGTGGTCGGATCATTGGGTGTGGTGCTTGTATTGGGTGGCTGCTTCTTTTATAGATGGAAATCGGCAAAATAAAGTAAAAAAGCTCTTTAGCGGAAAATCCGCTAAAGAGCTTTTCTGTCCTATTAACACTCCTCAGGCTTCCCCGCTTCCGTTGCAGTTCGGAATGAAGAACCACATCCACAGTTAGCAATAGCGTTCGGGTTGTCGATGGTGAATCCGCCGCCCATCATGGATTGCTTGAAATCGATTTTGACGTCCTGTAGGATCGGTTTGCTTTCGTCGTCAATCAGGATTTTGATGCCGTGCTGCTCGAGCTCGATATCCTTCTCGCCTTTTTCTTCTTCAAAGCCCATACCGTAGGAAAGGCCACTGCAGCCCCCACCTTTTACTCCGACACGAAGGAACACGTCATCGCTTCCGTAATCCTTCATCATATCTTTTATTTGAAAAGCCGCCGCTTCTGTAATAGTGATGATATCTTTCATTTTTTACACCTCCTGAAAAAATTCCACTCTTATGTTTCCTATTATACCTGTTAATACTGCTTCCCTCAATTTAACAGCTTTTCTATAGTATATGCATACTGGTACCATTTTTGTTATTTATAATAGTAAGTCCCTGCACATATGGTTTCGGCAGGGCCGCGCATTTTAACGGAACCCTCTGTTGTCCATGTAATGAACAGGTCGCCTCCTGCTAAATGCACGGTGGTCTCTTTGTTTCTTTCTGTCTTATCATTCAGGACGGAAGCAACCACCGCGGCACACGCCCCTGTTCCACATGCCTGTGTGATACCTGAGCCACGCTCCCACACGCGAAAGTGAAGTTCATCCTCCGCTTCCACTTCCACAAACTCCACATTCACGCCCTCAGGAAATCTTGGATCCTTCTCCACGATTGGGCCTAATGTCGTCAGCGGAGCATCCTTGATATCATCCAGATAGAAGATCACATGGGGATTGCCCATGGATACAGTGGTGATATGATAGGTCTCTTCCCCAACCAGGAATGGTTCGTTCACCAGCCTATCCTGTTTATCCACAAGAATCGGGATCTCTTCTGTTGCCAAGCGTGGAGCTCCCATATCAACAGTTACAATGTGTACCTTTCCATCTTCCGGCTCCACATTCGCTTCCACCAATCCGGATAATGTCTCTATTTCAAAGGTTTCTTTTTGTACGATACCATGCTCATACGCATACTTTGCTACACAGCGAAGGCCATTGCCGCAATTTTTCCCTTCCGATCCATCATTATTGAAGATTCTCATCTTAACGGGTGCCACATCAGATGGGCAAATCAGTATCATTCCGTCAGATCCTATCCCAGTATGGACATCCGCCACCTGGATCGCGATGGATGACAGCTCTTCTTCCTTTAAGTCTTCCTCAAACATATTGACATATATATAGTTGTTTCCCAATCCGTGCATCTTTGTAAATTGAAAGGAGCGCATATTTAAAGATCCTCCAAGAAAAATTGTTATTTCCTACAAGTATAAATACATAAAACATTGAACACAATAGAAACATCCCCCGTTTTATATGAAAAACCCATGTATCGAATGTTTCCCGGAAAGAAACACGATGACGTGGGTTTTTCCTTGTTGTGGGGACAGTTCCATATTCCACAAAAAAGCTCACACGCCAAAATAGACGTGTGAGCTTATTAACGTAAAAATTATAGAATGAACATACCTGCAATCGCAGCACTTAACAGGTTGGAAAGTGTACCTGCAATGATTGCACGGAACCCTAATTTTGCAATATCCGGGCGACGGCTAGGAGCAAGGCTTCCCAGTCCTCCAAGAAGGATCGCAAGGGAAGAAAGGTTCGCGAATCCACATAGTGCAAAAGAGATTACCGCAATGGATTTTCCGCTGAACATATCAAGCTGACCAGCAAAAGTGGAGTATGCAACGAATTCATTTAATACAAGCTTTTGACCGATCAGGTTACCAGCAGCGATTGCTTCGCTCCAAGGAATACCGATGATGAAGGCAAGTGGTGCGAACAGGTAGCCCAAGATGAAGTCCAGTGTGAAGTTTTCAGCACCGAACCAACCACCGATTCCACCTAGCATTCCGTTGATAAGGGAAATCAATGCGATGAATGCCAGTAGCATTGCACCAACGTTCAATGCAAGCTTTAATCCATCAGATGCACCGCGGGCTGCAGCGTCGATTACGTTTGTAGGCTTTTCATCTTCAGCCTCTTCGATTTCCGCTTTGGTTGGAGTTCTTGCCTCTTCTGTTTCAGGAATTAGCATTTTTGCCATGATCAGTCCACCTGGAGCTGCCATGAAGCTTGCCGCAAGCAGGTATTCCAATGGAATCCCAAGTGCCGCATAACCAAAAAGTACAGAACCGGCTACAGAAGCAAGACCACCAGTCATTACGGCGAATAGTTCAGATTTTGTCATCGTTTTGATGTAAGGCTTGATTACCAATGGTGCTTCAGTTTGTCCAACGAAAATGTTGGCAGAGGCTGAAAGTGATTCCGTTTGGCTTGTCCCCAATAGTTTAGCCAATCCACCACCAAGGAATTTGATAATGATTTGCATGATGCCAAGATAATAAAGTACAGATATTAATGCCGAGAAGAAAATAATGATGGTCAATACATGAAATGCAAAGACGAAGCCAGTTGCTTCAGATCCAGGGTTACCTAAAACCGGACCGAATAAAAAGGAAATTCCATCGTTTGCATACGTTATTACATTTTGTACATAGTTGGTCAATCCAAGAAAAGCCTGTCTTCCCAACTCCCATTTAAGTACGATAAACGCGAATAGCAATTGAATTGTCAGTCCGCCCAGAATAGTACGGACGCTGATTCTGCGTTTATTTTCTGAAAGAAGAAATGCAATGGCAAAAATCACTGCAATCCCCATTAATCCCCAAAGGATATTATTCATAATATTCACCTCTATTAGAAATTTCTGCAAGTTGTTTGTCGTCAGACATCTAACTATCACAATAACACTTTACTACGAAATGAAAGCGTTTGAAAGAACTTTTTTTTTGTTAATTTGTTACATAGATGATAAACGCCGACTATTCCTCATTAAATTACCCATCTTTTAAAAAATGATGTATGCGTGCGTGAAAGAAACATTACTCACATTTAGGCATAAAGCTCTACTTACAACTTTCCATCTGACATGAATTGTGGTACTTTTGAATTATAAGAAGCATGACAAAAAGGATGTGTTGGTATTGGAGCGATTATTCAACCGGAATCATACATGCAGCATTTGTGATTACGCATTCACAACAAAAAAGGTAAAATCACGCTTCATCCGGCCTATTTCCCATGACACAGATTTTTGTTCAGTTTACGATTCTGTAGAAACAAATCCCTTGCTCTACTATGTAAGTGTCTGTCCAAACTGCGGTTATTCCATGACAGATGAGTTCACTTCCTATTTTCCACCCGGCACGATCGATGCCATCCGAAACAAAATCCAAAAACATTGGCAGAAAAAAAGTTATGGTGAAGTCAGGACTGTTCAAACTGCCATCAACACCTATAAGTTGGGGATCTATTCAGGACTAATAAAAAAAGAAGCTTCCATTGTGATGTCTGGTATGTATTTGCGCTTGGCATGGATCTACCGGACAGTTGAAAAAAATGAAATTCAGGAATTACGTTTTCTGAAGCTCGCAGCAGATCAGTTTGAACGTTCCTATTCTAACGGAGATTTTGCAGAGACAAGCATGAGTGAGATCAAATTGCTATATTTAATCGGGGAACTCCACACACGTTTAGGAAATACAAGACAAGCGATTCGTTATTTCCAGTTGGTCATTCAGCACAAAGACAAGGACACCCAAGTGAGATTGGTGGAGAAATCACGCGATCGTTGGTATGAAATCAGGACTGCTCAAAAACAGCTTCATATGCAAGCATAAAAAAAATCAGCACGCTTCATATGTGCTGATTTTTTTAGAACATTGGATTCTCTTCCAAATATTGATAGATGTTATCAACCAGCTGTTCAGGAGTACCTCCTACAACAACGTCCCCATTTACAAGTGCAAAAAGAGAGTCAAAACATTTCCCACAATACCCGAGACATCCATATTCCACTATATCCAAGTTTGGATCCTTCTCCAGCACTTCACGTGCTTTTTGGGATCCGCTGGCTAAATTACTGATGCAAAACTCTATAATCGGTTTCAACTTATTCACCCCTCTATTGCACCTTCATGCTACCTTTTTTTCCTAATAACGTCAATGATTTGGTTTATTGCGTGACCCGAATTCTTTTTCTGTATAATTTTAGCTTTTCCTCTACATTTTTCCTGCTTTTTCATCAGTCATTATTCCAAGTATTTTGTGAAAGAATGTTGTTATTTTGTCATAATTTCGATATACTTTTAATGGTATTTTATTTAAACGTGTTATACACATTGATGAATGAAAGCGCAAACGGGTTATCATATGTGCGCTATTTCACATAATTTCCCTAGATTACTAGATATTATTGCAATAAGAATAGATACGAGCTTGAAAAGGAGTTTAGCTGCTATGAAAAAACTTGTTGTGCTTGGCGGAGGTTACGGGGGAATGCGTATTTTGCAACGTCTTCTTCCAAATCAGTTACCAGAAGATACGGAGATTGTGCTAGTGGACCGCGCTCCCTACCACAGCTTAAAAACAGAGTTCTATGCACTTGCTGCAGGAACGATATCTGATCACCATGTTCGCGTGACATTTCCTGAACATCACAAGCTTTCCGTTAAATACGGTGAAGTTACTGGCATCGATATGGAAAACAAAACTGTTCAGTTTGAAGACCAAAGCACCCTATCATTTGATGATCTTATCATAGGGCTTGGCTGTGAAGATAAATATCACAATATCCCAGGAGCCAAAGAGCATACCTTCAGCATCCAAACCATCAACAACTCAAGAAGAGCTTATCAGGCACTTAATGACTTAGCAGCTAACAAAGTGGTGGCAATTGTCGGCGGAGGCTTGAGCGGGGTCGAAATCGCAAGTGAACTTCATGAAAGCCGTCCCGATCTGACGATTAAACTATTCGATAGAGGTAACATCATTCTTTCCAGCTTCCCAGAACGTTTGAGCCAATACGTACAGAACTGGTTTGAGACACACGGTGTGGAAGTGGTCAATGGTTCCAATATTACCCGTGTGGAAGAAAAAACTCTTTTCAACCATGATGAACCGGTACATTGTGATGTGATCGTATGGACAGCAGGAATTCAGCCTAACAAGGTTGTTCGTGAGCTGGATGTCGAAAAAGATAATCAAGGTCGCGTAGTCCTGACAAAACAGCACAATATCCCAGGCTATGAACATGTATATGTTGTAGGCGACTGTGCAAGCCTCCCGCATGCGCCTAGTGCACAGCTTGCAGAGGGACAAGCAGAACAGATCGTCCAGGTCCTTGTAAAGCGTTGGAATGGCGAAGCTCCCCCGGAGGAATTCCCTCCAATCAAATTAAAAGGAGTTCTTGGCTCTCTTGGGAAAAAGCATGGTTTCGGCCTTGTGAACGAACGCCCGCTTACAGGAAGGGTAGCCCGACTATTAAAATCAGGGATCCTTTGGATGTATAAATATCATAACGGTTAATAAAAAAAGCGTGAATGAGCACTCTCATTCACGCTTTTCTTATGAAGCGATGTATCCGTATTTCTCCATTTCCGCATAAACGGTTTTCAGCTTCGGGTTCCCTTCCCCCACAATCTCCCCGTTGATGACGACAACAGGGTAAAACATGTCTTCTTCGACCACACGGCTAGCAAATTCCTTTTTCTCTTCCTCACAATTTTCCGTATTAAATATATCTATATAGGAAATATGGAAGGGCTGGTCTGGAAATTTCCTAGCGACTGCCGCCTGCAGCCATTCATATGTCTCCTTGGATGATGGAAGGTTTACACAACTTGGACAAAGCACCTCTGCCCCATAAACGCTAATTTCTACTGCCTGTTTCGACATGACACGGCCTCCATGACTCTTTTTCTTTCATTTTACCGTAAAACGCTTACTTTTTCATAAAATTAATTCGAATTCCTAAAAACACCCAGTGCAAGGCAATAGATTTTTTGGTGCATTCGCTATATAATATAAATATGGTATGGAAAGGAGCGATAAATATGTCTAACCCAGAAATCAATGAACAAATTGAACAAGTACAGGAAGTATTAGATAAATTGCGTCCATTTCTTCTTCGTGACGGAGGAGACTGCGAGCTTGTAGATGTAGAGGATGGAATTGTAAAGCTTCGTCTATTGGGAGCATGCGGTTCTTGCCCAAGTTCGACTATCACGCTAAAAGCTGGTATCGAACGCGCACTTCTTGAAGAAGTTCCAGGCATCGTGGAAGTAGAACAAGTATTTTAATTCAATCTAATCATGCAAAACCGGGAAGGCATTTAAGCCGATCCCGGTTTTTTTGATGGCTTTATACACATGAAAAATGATTATAGTGTACCTCGCTTCCTACACCGCTTATTTCCAGATGATCAACAACAAATTCCGGATAGTCCTCCTGCAGCTTTTCTTTGACGTTTCGTCCTTCCCCTCGCTTACAAAAGCAGATGATGGTCGGGCCCGCTCCACTGATGCTCACGCCGAATGCGCCTGCCCCTTTCGCCTTGTCCCGAATGTGGGAGAGCTGCGGAAATAGTTTCAGCCGGTAAGGCTCATGGAACACATCACTTTCCATCATCTTACCTGCAAGTTTCCAATCCTGCATCAATAGCCCGCCGATCAGTACATTCGCATGACTGCTTCCAAGCACCGCGTCTTTAAACGGGAGTACCTCGGGTAACAGCTGTCTTGATTCGCTTGTTTTCGCTTCGAAGTTCGGCACCACTACCACCAATTCCATATTCGGCACCGGTAATTTGATATACTCATAGCAGCCATTTTGAAAGGTGGATACGACGAGTCCCCCATATAGCGATGCGGCAACGTTATCTGCGTGTCCTTCAAACCTTGCTGCGAGCTGAAGCTTTTCATCAGGTGTCAGATTTTTTTCGCATATGATGTTCATGACCTCGATTGCACCTACAATGGCGGCTGCACTGCTCCCTAAACCACGTGCCACCGGAATGTCACTCATGATATGCACATGAACAGGCGGTGCCTTTTGTTCCCACAGTGCCTCAAGCTCCAAACAGACTGTCCGAAGCAGGTTATCTTCTTCATTCAGGAATAACGGCGGCACGGAGGTGAAGCGCCACTCTTTGGCATATTGCACGAAAAGTGTTACATACTTTGTAACTGCAAGACCGATAGAGTCGAATCCCGGTCCAAGATTTGCTGAGCTCCCTGGTACTTTTATGACATATCCATTCTTATACTCCTTCATACAGACACACCTTCAAATGAGGCTGCAAGCTGCCTGTAGTCTGCAAGGCTCTGAACCTTCACGTTGGCATGCTCAGTTGCCGTAACGGGATCCTTCAATCCGTTGCCTGTCAGTACCGCTACGACTCGTTTCCCCTTCTCCAGTTCCTTCTGCTGAAGATGTTTGATGATCCCCGCCAAGGAGGCACTCGAAGCCGGTTCTGCAAAGATGCCTTCCCTTCTGGCAAGCAACTGATATGCCTTAATCATTTCTTCGTCTGTGACAAAATCGATCTTTCCTTTTGATTCTTCCGTAGCCCTCACTGCCTGTTTCCAGCTTGTGGGATTACCGATCCGGATGGCAGTGGCTATCGTTTCTGGATCAGGGATAATGCTATCCTTCACTATCGCTGCTGCACCCTCCGCCTCAAATCCCCTCATTTCTGGCAGGCCGGTTTGAAACTCCTGATTATACTCTTTAAATCCTTTCCAATAGGCAGTGATATTCCCTGCATTTCCTACAGGCAGCGCCAGCACATCAGGCGCTTTTCCGAGCTGGTCGCACACTTCGAATGCTGCTGTTTTCTGTCCCTCGATCCGGTACGGGTTCAAGGAATTTACAAGTGTGATCGGCAATTCCTCAGACAGTTTCTTCACGAGCTGCAGGGCTTCATCGAAGTTTCCTTTTATCGAGTAGACATCCGCTCCGTACATGACCGCCTGAGCCAATTTTCCTTGTGCAATCTTACCGTCTGGAATTACGACAACACATTTCATTCCCGCCCTGGCTGCATAGGCTGCTGCAGAAGCGGATGTATTTCCCGTCGAAGCACAGACGATGGTATTGCTTCCTTCCTCCTTCGCCTTTGCCACTGCCAACGCCATCCCTCTATCTTTAAAGGAGCCTGTCGGATTCGCTCCCTCCACCTTTACATGAAGTTCGATATCCAATAGGTTGGAGAGGTTCTCTAAAAACAACAGTGGCGTATGGCCTTCATGGAGGCTGACGTCCGGCGTATTTTCACTCACGGGGAGGAATCTGCTATAGTTGGCAATCAATCCGTTCCATTTCATACTGCCACCTCCCCCTCCACCCGATAGCTGCTTTTGATTTCCTTGACCATCGGCATGCCTGCAAGCTCCTCAAGAAGGTCCTCATATCTCTGTAAGGAAGCATGATGTGTGACGACCACCACTTCGGCCAATGCATCCTCTTTCAAAGGCAGCTGGAGGATTTTTTCAAAGCTTACTCCTTTATTGGAAAAAAGATTGGTTATATGGGAGAGTACGCCTACTTCATCCTTCACATGGACTCGCAGGAAATGCTTTGCCTGTACTTCTTCCTTTTCCTTCAGCGTTTTTTGAAATTGCGGGGATACCATACTCTTTCCGTTGACACCGAGCCTCATATTCTTCATCACCCCGACCAAATCTGACACGACGGCAGTTGCTGTTGGCAGGCTGCCGGCACCAGGTCCATAAAACATCGTTTCCCCTACTGCTTCCCCATACACATATACCGCATTATATTCATTTTGCACACTTGCCAGAGGGTGGGCATGAGGTAGGAGTGTCGGTGCTACGCTTACTTCCACCTTTTCTTTTTCCCGGTGTGCAATGCCGATCAGTTTCATTGTGTAGCCAAGCTTTTTGCTGTATTCCAGATCCTCTTCAGAGACGGATGAAATTCCTTTCACCTGGACATCCTTCAATTCAATATTCATCGAGAAGCCGAGTGTAGCAAGTATCGCCATCTTTCTTGCAGCATCGATTCCCTCCACATCGGAAGTGGGATCAGCTTCTGCAAACCCAAGTGCCTGTGCCTGATGCAGAACCTCTTCATAAGAGGAACCTTCATTGTTCATTTTAGTCAGGATGAAGTTGGTCGTTCCGTTCACAATTCCCATCATTTTTGTAATTCGATCGGAAGCAAGCCCGTCCACAAGACTGCGCAGAATTGGAATTCCACCTGCGACACTCGCTTCATAGAACAGGTCGCAATTGTTCTCTGACGCTGCAGCCAGAAGCTCCGATCCATAAACAGCCATCAGGTCCTTATTGGCAGTTACCACATGCTTTCGGTTCTTCAACGCCCTTAGAATATAGTGACGCGCTTCTTCCACTCCTCCCATCACTTCAATCACCACATCGATCTCAGGATCCTCAAGCACTTCTTCAGCATGCAAGGTTAACAGCTTTTCGTCGATATTGACCAGCCGATCCTTATGAAGATCCTTTACCAATGCTTTTTTCACTTTTACCGAACAACCTACTTGATGCTTCAATTTGTCCTGATGATTCTCCACAATCTTCACTACACCACAGCCAACCGTCCCTAATCCAAGTAATCCCAATGAAATCTCCTTCAATCAAATCTACTCCCTTTTGAGGGTCCAGCCCTTTTGTGTATTTTCAGTGCGTACATTTGTTTTTGTATAATGGACATTATAAAATGCTTTCTACTGGCTGACAAGGGGTTATTTTAGGCGCTTTTTGCGTGTAAGCGTTTTACCTGCTGGGAGAGTAAGAGATATTTATTTGAAAATTCTATCCTTTAATATAATACCTAGTGAAACCTTTTACGATGAATGACGTATTAATTTGTAGAAACGAGGTGGATGCTATGAAAATCAATTACATACTAATCCCTTTATTATTAGTCAGCCTGCTATTGCTCCCCTCTCAGGCTTTGGCAGTGGAGTATCAGATCAATGACGTACAGATAGATGCATACCTCCAAGAGAATGGAAACGTTAAAGTCTATGAAGCCCATACATATTCCTTTGAAGGAGAGTTTAACGGAATCACAAGGACCATCATTCCAAAGAGAGGCACACAGATAAGAAATCTTGAAGCAAGGGAAGAAGATGTACTGCTTAAGATGGAGCAGGAAGACAACCTCTATCGCATTTATCGTGGTGGGGATACGGAGACTTTTACTGTCATGATTACATACGACATAATTAAAGGTGTTGATGTATATCCTGATGTGGCGGAATTTTATTGGCCATTTTTTGATGATGGCAACGAGTCCGACTATGAAAACTTTTCTGTAACAGTTTATCCCCCTTCTCCTGCAGACGAAGTCATCGCTTTTGGCTATGACGAAGCATTTGGAACAGAAAGTCCCGGTTCGGAAGGAGAGGTTCACTTTGAGCTTGGTTATGTGCCAAGCCATGAAAACGGCGATATCCGGGTAGCTTATGATTCCAAGCTTTTCTCAACCGCTCCCTTAAGTGGAAAAGAACCGATGAAGGAACAGATAATATCCGCAAAAGAAGAAGGAATAAAAGAGGCGCTGCAAAACGAAAAGGTGCGTGGGGTTCTTTCTACTACAAGCTATATTCTATTACCGCTTTTCTCTTTCGTATTGGGACTGCTTATCGTTCTAACGATGATAAAAGGAAAACAAACCAGACGCTCAGCAATCAGGGAAATGGGATCTTTTACTGGCACACCAGAACAGCGTCTCAGCATGCCTGCCACCATTCTATTCACCCATCACCAACTGCCTGGTCAAGCGATTGCTGCAGGATTATTGGATCTTGTAAGACTTGGTTATGTAAAAAAACTATCAAATGATCGATTTTTGGCAGTAAATCGTGACGTACCGCTGAAGCACCAAAAAATCCTCATGACCTGGCTTTTTGACAAAATGGGGGCACATAATGAATTCAGTATCGAGGATTTGAACAGATACATGAAATTCAAGGTGAATCATGAAGAATTCTCGAAATATCAAAGCATGTGGACACAGGCGATCAAGGAAGAAGTGAAGGGACAGGGACTCTATGAAAAGAAAGAAGGGTTCAGAATAGCAGTTGGACTCACAAGCATTCTTCTCGTGCCGTTTTTATTTCTGTTCCCTATCTATGACCTGTTTCCTGCTTTCTTCATCACCCTAGTATTGTTCTTTGCCATCATCCTCCATGCCATTGTCTATCATCCGAAAACGGAAAAAGGCATTTCAATTTTGTTGGAATGGAGACAGTTAAAGCAAAGATTTACCTCATTGTCCCAAAAGGACTGGGACTCCTGGACGGAAGATGAGAAGATGCGGGCCTTCATCTATGCACTCGGCATCAACGAAAAATCGATGAGAAAGAAAAATGAAGAATTCGTATCCGGCTTCCAAATACCGATCAGCAGATCACACCCTGTTAGCCCTGCTTACTCTGGAATGGATGTCACCACCCTATTACTGATAGGGAATGCCACCTCATCAAGCTTTCATACAGCAAGCCGCAACGCTGCAAGCACAATGAGTGACAGCGGAGGCGGTGGAGGTGCAGGAGGCGGATCCGGCGCTGGTGGAGGCGGGGGCGGATCTGGAGGGTTTTAACTATCTGATGAGATGCTCACTCAGTAAGTGATGACATGAGGATATCATTCTATCTCTTTGATTCCCTCACTCAGCTCCAAACAGGGGGATGAGGGGATCATTTCGTCTCTTTGATTCCCTCACTCAGCTCCAATCAGGGGGATGAGGGAATCATTTCACCTCTTTGATTCCCTCACTCCGTTTCAAACAGGGAGATGAGGGAATCATTTCGTCTCTTTGATTCCCTCACTCCGCTTCAAACAGGGAGATGAGGGATTCATTTCGTCTCTTTGATTCCCTCACTCCGCTCAAACAGGGGGATGAAGGTATCATTTCCTCTCTTTGATTGCCTCCCCCAACTTCAAACAGGGGGATGAGGGATTCATTTTACCTCTTTGATTCCCTCACTCAGCTTCAAACAGGGGGATGAGGGGATCATCCCATTCAGTCACTTCTCCTAATGAAGCATCGAAATCTTTAATAAAAGGGGCCTGGCCCCCGCTGCGTTAGTGCGTTAACGCGGCGGGGGTCAGGCCCCTCCTTTTTTTACTTCCTGCCTACCACACTCTTCGCCGCTCTACCTTCGAGTACGGCGATGATGTTATCTCGGCATAGTTCCATCATGGTGGTGCGTGTTTCTACACTTGCGCTTCCGATGTGAGGCAGGGCGACTACTTGTGGGAACTTAAGCAGCGGATGGTCCGCCCCGATTGGTTCCTTGTAGAATACATCGAGGCCTGCCCCTGCTATTTCCTTTTGCTCCAATGCGTGGATCAATGCCCCTTCATCCACGACCTGTCCTCTTCCTACATTGATGAAAATAGCGGAGGCCTTCATACGCTTAAATGCATCCTCATCAAAAAGATTCTTCGTTTCTTCAGTAAGCGGAGTCAAGCATACCACGAAATCGGATAGTTCAAGCAGTTCGTCAAATGACTTGTAGACTGCTCCGAGTTCTTTCTCAGCTTCATCATGGCGGCTACGGTTATGATATAGGATTTCCATGCCGAACCCTTTTGCCCGTCTTGCGACCGCAGTCCCTATACTGCCCATACCTACGATGCCGATTGTTTTATGGTGTACGTCAGCTCCAGCCAGAAGATACGGACTCCAGCTTTGCCATTGTCCCTCTTTTACGAAAAGATGGGCTTCGGCTAACCTTCTTGCCGCTGAGAGCATAAGTCCGAATGCCAGATCTGCCGTAGTCTCGGTCAGTACATCCGGTGTATTGCAAACGATGACATCGTTCCTAGCCGCTGTTTCCAAATCGATATTGTCATAGCCGACCGCCAAGTTCGCGACCACCTTTAAGTTTGAAGCAACATTAAGCAATTCCTCATCAACCGAATCCGAAAGCATCGTTAGCAGCGCATCCGCCTTTTTCCCTTCCTGCAACAGCACTTCCCTAGGTACCGCTTCGCTTTCACTGTTCCACATTTGCACATCTGCTATCTGGTTAAGAGGTGTCAATACCTCTTCTGAAATCTTTCTCGTGATAAATACATACGGCTTGGACATTTGCTACACTCCTTGTTGTAAATAGTGTTGAACGAATGGTGTGAATAGTAAGTATTTTATCACTGTTTTTCCTATTCTTACATACCTATATAGAGAAAATGACCATTTTTGAGCGGTTATCTTTTCACCCATTCCAATTCAGGTATTCCGTATGTTTTGGCTGGTACGCCTGCCAGGTCATAAAAGTTGCCCAACACTTGTTCATACATGTCGGAGGATTGCAGGATACCTTTAAGCCGATCTTCATGCCATTTTTTGTCCGCAACCGGACCGCTCGTATAATAATCCTCTACACATTCGAAATAATGGACCGGGAAAACAAGCCTGGCATACAGGAGCCTCCAAGAAAAGCTGGAGAGGGGAGATACTCTTTCATAGTCTTTTAAAAAAGTTTGAATACTACCTGGATTCATGTCGGGACCCTTCCTGCATTCAGCCCGGATCCATTCGGACAGGTCGCGTGCAGCATGGTCAAATATCCAATCGGTAGGAAGCTTCATCCATTGGGATTGCTGCCAGGTCAAGTTGGTGAACCTGTGGTGACACAAGGTGGCTGCGTCATTTATCATTGGGCTGTCGTCAAGCTCCGTATCCACCAAATATTGAATGGCGTTCTCTGTCAGCCCCATATAATACGGAAAGGATTCAACAAATAGCGTATCGAATACATCAATCGGATTACTTCTTACCTTTTCGCGAAAAAAGTGCTCCATCTGATCGATCCGCTTTACCCACAGGCTCTTCCATTGCCCGATCCGGTTGATGGAGGTCACCTTTGCCGGAAAGCTTCTGCCGTTCAGGTGAAACAGTGCGAGCTCCTTGCCAACGACCAGTTTTCTGGAGCTATAATCATAAGGCATCCGGAATAGTGCCATTTTCCTGCCTTCAATTTCAGTTGTGTAAGACTCACTTTTATTTTTCACAAAAGAACTAACATATATATCCTGATGGGTGCGTATCATATATTCACTTAAGCTTTGCAGCTCTTCTATCTCGGCCTCCTCAAGATGACCAACAGGCACTAAAATGTACATCACTCGATTCGCCCAAAAAGCATCATAGTGTCGTACCTTTTGTTTTCTTTCCACCCTCAATTCATATTGTTCATAGATTGTCTGCTTCAACTTTTGCTCCCTCCTTCTCTCTCGTAACCTAAATATATGAGGAAAGGAAAGAAAACTTGTTAAGTTGTTTTATTTCACACAGGGATTCCCCAAAAAGTATAAGTTTTCCTTTCTAGGCAATTATGTATATTAATTAAAAGAATGAGGGTACTGTAATGGGGTAATCATTTTCTCTTACGAGTGATTATCCTAAAAGAAATCATTTTTTACTATATTATAAAAGATGGGTGAGCGCATGAAGAATTTTAAGGAAATGGATGAAGTAGAAAGAAAGGCTAGAAAACTCTTGGAGGAACGCGGAGTTACCATGGATGACATTGCAGATCTCGTTTATTTTCTGCAATCGAAATACCACCCCGCCCTCGAGAAATCGGAATGCCTGGAAAATATCGATCGAGTGCTTGCCAAGCGTGAAGTCCAAAACACCATATTAACGGGAATCGAACTTGATATACTTGCTGAACAGGGACAGATTCAAGAGCCTCTTTTACGGATCCTTCAGCAGGATGAGGGATTATATGGAGTGGATGAAGTATTGGCTTTGTCCATTGTAAATGTATATGGTTCCATCGGCTTTACCAACTACGGCTATATTGATAAGGAGAAGCCCGGGATACTCGGAACCTTAAATGACAAGAGCTCAGGTAAGGTGCATACGTTCCTGGATGACATTGTAGGCGCAATCGCAGCCGCTGCATCAAGCCGTCTGGCACACCGTGCAGCGAATACAGAATAACCAAAAACCTGGCGTTCCCTATAAGTAAGGGACGCCAGGTTTTTTTATTACAAATATTGAATCCAATCTTTCAATGAATCGACCGTGTATGTCGGTTTCTCTTGATAGGTTTCCAGATGTGCTTTTGTGGTCACGCCTGTGTGAACAAGAAGCGTATCCATCCCAGCATTCATGCCGGCCTTGATATCCGTATGATAGTTGTCCCCTACCATCAGCGTTTCTTCCGGTGCAATTCCCAGCACCTTCAAGGCTTGCTCCATGATTACTTTTTCAGGCTTCCCAATGAAAGTCGGCTGAGTTTCAGTTGATACGGTCAACACCGAAGTGAGCGATCCGTTACCAGGCAGCAAGCCGCGTTCTGTCGGGATTGCAATATCCCCATTGGTGGAAATGAATCTTGCACCATTTCGGATATTGATTGCTCCCAGTGCAAGCTTTTCATAGGAGATGGACCTGTCGATACCCGTTACGACGACATCGGCATTTTCTTCTACTAGCTCAAACCCTTTTTCTGTCAGTGCCGTGCGGATGCCCTCTTCCCCAATCACATATATTTTCGCGTCTGCCTTATACTCAAAAATATAGTTGGCTGTTGCATTGCTGGTGGTGAAAACCTGTTCATCCAGTGTAGGAATCCCGAAGTCTCTCAGCTTTTGTGCCACCTGCTGAGGTGTCCTGGAAGAATTATTTGTTACAAACAGGTATGGAATTTTCTTGTCATAGAGATGCTGAACAAAATCGCTCGCTTCTTCTATCTTTTCTTTACCGCGATACATCGTCCCGTCTAAATCGATCAGATAGCCTTGGTACTTTTTCATCTATTTCACGCTCCACTTTTTATGCTTATATATAATAGACTAGTTCATGTTAGCATAATCCCGGGATTTAATAAAATGCATTGACCTTTCTGTTGAATTTTTAAAAAACAGGTCTGTTCTGAAATTTATATGTGTTCTGTTTGACTCCCTGGTGATTTCCGTTCCAGGTGTTCGCTTTCCGCGGGGCGGTGCTTGAGCCTCCTCGGCTTTGCGGGGTCTCAAGTCAACCGCTATCTCCCGCAGGAGTCTCACACCTTGCACTTCAATCAACAGGGGTGGCAGGTAACGCATTACGTCCTCAATATTTTTTCTTTCTTAGGGAAAACACTTTAATTAAGGGGCACTGTTAAAGAATATTTTAGAATTTACCTAGCTAGCTTAGCTGGTGATTGGAGCAATAGGCGCAGACTCCTGCGGGAGATAGCGTTTAGTGGAGACCCCACAGGCACAGCCGAGGAGGCTCCACAACGCCCCGCGGAAAGCGCAGCCTAGTGTGGAAATCAACAGCGGTGTTCAAAACAAAAAACAAGCGAACCGAGCTTTCAGCACCGACTCACTTGCTTTAATAGGAATTTAATAATAATTATTTCTTAAAAGCCGAAACTGGCCCAAGTTCATTTTCGAGGTAATGACGGACAGACGAACAGAAGGACATGACAGCGTCTTTCCCCTCGGATATTTTGGTCTTCAGATCTTGATGGTCAATGTCGAGATATTCCTGGACGAGTGTCTTCCGCAATCTAACGAGAACCTTCAACTGTCCGGCCAAGGAAGCCGGAACCACCTTTTCATCCTCTAGAATATCTATGATATCCTCATAGCTGCCGGGATCGCGCATGATAAAACCGTCTATCATTGCGTTTCCGACGTCCAATATCCCTTCGATTACAGACACCATTATCCTTTCAAGGGCTTTTTTCTCCACAGGTGTATCCCATGTTTGGTGACTGGAATATATCGTGATATTTTCTTCAATGTAAGCAAGTGTTTGTTCCATCTTTTCCCGGTCGACAAAGTACATACAAACATCCCCTTTATGCTGAAATTTTTATGTGATTGGATGGAGGAGCTTAGGCTTTGCATAGAAATACCCTTGAGCCAGATCAACTTTATGCTTGGAAAGGATGTGCACTTCCTCCTGCTTTTCAATTCCTTCGGCAACGACGACAGAGCCGGTTTCATTGGCAATCATGAGGAGCCCCTGCAGCATTTTTTCTTTGACAAGGCTGGTATCGATGTCCTTGATGACAGATCGGTCAATTTTGATGATATCCGGCATGATCCTGCTGATGGTATGTAAACTGGCATATCCCGCTCCGGTATCATCCACCGCAATCTGAAAGCCCAGATTCCTTAAGGAAGTTATATTGTCTTCAAACTGCAACAAACCATCCGTAGAATCTTGTTCGGTTATTTCGATCGCGATATTCCTTGGATTTATCTCCGGATATTTTCTCATAAGTGCCTGGACTTCTTCAAGCAGCTCCACTTCATTCAATGTAGTAGGTGTAAAATTGATAAATACTGCCTCTTTCATCTGGCATTGATAGATAAGCTGAAAAGCTTTTTCGAGAATGATCATTTCCAGGTCAAATAAGGTATTTGTCTGCTTGGCAATGGAAAACAGTTGCAAGGGGTTTTCCATCTGTGATTGCTTAGGTCCACGCGTCAAAAGCTCCCACGCCTTTATCCCGCCATTGGAAACATCGATGATGGGTTGTGCCAATAGGGTGATTTGCTTAAAGGCAACTATCTGATTCATGGCAAACAACAGCTGATGGTATTGCAGCTTATCCTGTTTCTCTGCCATCGCCATGGCCTGAAGATGCGCGCGAAGCATACTTTCGGACAAGGAATAGCGGTCACGTTGAAGAAACACATACCCGTATTCGAGCATCAGATTTTTATTGTCCAGCAGCCGATAGCGCCTTTGTTCCATTGCTTCCTTAACAAGGGTGAGCTTCTCTGCAAGATCTGTGGTGCTGTATGCATGCTCGTCCACCCGGATCAATAATGAAATCCCATCGCTATACTGATCATGTAGACACACAATTTGGTCCTCTGGAAATATTTGTTTTACTGTCTTTTGAAGTCTTTCCTTTACAATTTCGCGGCAACGGATAAACTTACGTCTTCCTACTTTCGTGATGATCTGATCGAGGCTATGGAAATAAAAAGAAATGACTGCTATATGAAAGCCTTTCTTCAGCGTATATTTGACACGCTCTTCAATCGGGTTTCTAAGGTTGTATATGGGCGGATAATAACGTAAATATTTAGATGGAAGCACGAATTTAACAAGATGTGAGCCTTTTTTTCTATAGAAGTTCTGTATATGATCCCAGCTTCGCCCCATGAGGTGGCTCCCTTCTTCCATCGTTGAGTTTATATGGTGTTTTTTCTTATTTTATCATAAAAAATAAGAAGATTGTCCCAATTTTAAAAGCAGGTCAAAGAAATAACTTGTAACAAGGAAGCGGCTGAATTTGTTATACTAGAAAAAGCATATGATTCGCTACATTTAGGAGGAAGAACGATGGGAGATAGATATTTTCTATATGATGATATGGTGGAAACCAAAACACGTTTTGTAAGCTTCATGGGGGAACATACACGCTTTGATCTGGCAATTGTCAAATCGGATCGCTATTACGGCAAAAGCCTTGTCCTTAACATTCAGAGCAATCGCTTTGCAATTATAGGCAGTGATGATCTTGATGAGCCAGGTTATATCGAGCATGCCTACCAGCTGCCAGAAGATGAAGCCGAGGAATTACGGTCTTTCTTATACGAAGTGGTCTAATCTTCATAATCCTTTTCATGTTGGTAAAGCTAAGAAAAATATCATGAAAAGGATTGAGTGACTTGAGTAAAAAGGATAAGGAACTATACAGTGATTTCACTAACGTGGAAAACTCGCACAACTACTTGATTCCCGAGACGCTTCCAGAAGGTCCATATGGTTCTCCGCGAGGGAAGAACACACCTGTTGAAAACAAGAGTACTCCTTGGGAAGATGGGCAGCGGTATTACAGTGCATTCAATTATGAAAATAAATCGCTGCACGACGATCTACCGAGGAAACATCCCGGAGCACACCCGACCCATGACCATCCCGACCAAAAGGAAGAGCCAACGGATTCAAACGATATTCCTTCATAAATAAAAGCCCGCACATCAGAATTTCATCTGTTGTCGGGCTTTTAATTTATCATGCTTTTTTCACTTTTTTCAATACAAAGAAAGCACAGCCGAAATTACAATACTCCAGGATATAATCAGGGAGAGTACTGATTTTTGTATCATGTGTCGACTTCTGGTTCTGATCCTCAAAGAATCCGCGCAGGCGGAGTTGATTATAGCCCCAATCCCCCACTATATAATCGTATTTATTCAGAACCTCGATGTATCGGCCTTTGAATGCTTCTTCATTGAACCCATTTCTTTCCTCTTCAATCAATTCATAGCAATGGTTCCCTATACAAATCATTTTCCGATCCTCCATTTCTTCTCTTACTTACATTATAGACCATTCTCCATCAATTTCTAAGACAAAAATAATTCTTAAAGGTCATGCTATAGATAAGGGGGTGTTACCATTGAACAAGATGTTTAAGCTAATTGCTATTTTGGGCTTATCCGCTGCACTGACAACTGCCTGCCAATTCGATACGACGCCTGAGGAACGACAGGCCCGGAGCGGATATACCGCTAGAGATGGCAGTCCAATGAATACGGGTCATCATGACAGGTATGAATTATATGACGTCCGAAACGGCCGCTCAAAAGATCATGAGAAATTCGGTTTTGTCCGTGAACAGGCATCACCTGTAAAAAATTCACAGCGTTACAACGAGAACATCGCAGCAGTCGATTATGAGGAACTGGCCAATATCATTTCAAAGATGGTGGTACAGCTACCGGAAATCGACGATGTGGCGACGCTTGTCACAGATGAAGAGGTACTGATCGCCTATAATACAAGTGGCGAGGACAGAGAACAGATAGCGGACCAAGTCAGCAAAACGGGATTATCCTTTGTGCCACGCTTCTATCATGTCTATGTTTCCGACAATCCGCAGATGATTGCCGACATTGAACGCTTCCGTACATTGACGGTATCGAGCCCGAACATCGATAAGATCCTTGAAAGTACAATCGATACCATGCTTGAATCTCCCCAAGGAAAAGATTTGACCAAAGGGGAAAATGCAAACGGTGAAGGCAGTGGCGAAATGAACGAGGAGCTTGAACAGGAATACAGTGAGCATGCGAAAAAAATGAGGAATAACCCATAAAAGTGAAAAGGGTCTGGCCCCTAAGGCCTGACCCTTTTCTCATTATGCTTGAGCTTGTCTTGCTTTGGCAGCTTCATTGACCTGCTCATCCGCATGGTAGGAGGAGCGTACAAGAGGACCAGCTTCTACATGGCTGAATCCTTTTGTCATGGCAATTTGGCGCAATTCTTCAAACTCGTCCGGATGGTAGTATTTCTGTACCTTGATGTGCTTTTTGGATGGTTGCAGATACTGTCCGATTGTCATGATATCCACATCATTAGCACGAAGATCATCCATTGTTTCGATGATTTCCTCTTTGGTCTCCCCAAGGCCGATCATCAGACTGGACTTAGTAGGGATCTCAGGCTGCATTTCTTTTGCACGCTTCAGGAATTCCAAAGAACGCTCATAAGTTGCCCTTGCACGGACCCTAGGCGTCAAGGAACGCACTGTCTCGATATTATGGTTCAGGATGTCAGGTTTCGCATCCATGAGCATTTTCAGGTTTTCATACACGCCGCCCATATCGGATGGAAGCACTTCAATCGTCGTGAATGGGTTTTCGCGGCGGACTGCCCTTACAGTCTCGGCAAATATCGCTGCCCCACCGTCCTTTAAGTCATCACGGGCTACAGCAGTGATTACCGCATGCTTCAGGTTCATCAGTTTTACGGATTCTGCTACGCGTTCCGGCTCTTGTGTATCCAGTTCCGTCGGCAAGCCTGTTTTAACCGCACAGAAGCGGCATGCACGGGTACATACTGCCCCAAGGATCATGAAGGTCGCTGTACGTCTTACAGCCCAACATTCATGGATATTCGGGCATTTTGCCTCTTCACAGACCGTATTCAAATTACGTTCTCTCATCAGCTTCTTCAAGCCTGTATAGTTTTCATTCGTATTCAGCTTAATCTTAAGCCAATCCGGTTTTCTTATGTAGTCTTCTTTCTTTGCCATATGATCAACTCCAAATTGTCTAAGTATTCAAAAGACGACAGATATCCTTATTAAACCCATAGGGAAAATGACATGTTTCTACCATGTCACTTTACCAAACATCCTCCCTTTACACAAGTGCAAAAGCTTCCAACAATCCTCTTCCATGAATTAGTATTTATGAATTATGGAAAAAACACCAAACTAACAATAGACAAGAAAATAGCGCTAACGTTTTAACATGATTGGAAAGGAGAAAAAAACCTTGATACGCTTACTTTTATGCTTCATTCTACTTATAGGCTATATACCGGTCTCTGCTTCGGCCACAACACTTGAAAGTATGACGGAAGAGCAGATTTACCAAAAAAGAAATGAGTTATATACAAAAATGCAATCCATCACACAAATACCCTGGCACTATTTTGCAGCCGTCGACCAATACGAGAGAAATGTAAGACGCGCCAGAAGGGATATTCCAAAGGCGACAGGTGTCATCGGCATTTATTATAAACCGGAAATCTGGGCAGGCCCTCTTAATCCAAATCCAAAAGATACGAATCCGAGCAGCATCCAGTTCTTCAGCGGAGTCGGACAGGATGGAAATGGGGATGGCATCGCCGATTCCACCAATGACGAGGATGTACTTTATACTTTCGCCACATACCTCCAATCCTATGGTACAGATAAAGAAAACCTGAAAATTGCATTATGGGATTATTATCAGAGAGATAAAACTGTCGGTCTGATCATGGGCCATCTGAGACTATATCAAACCTACCAAACGCTAAAGCTTGATAAGCATGCTTTCCCATTGCCGATCCGCTCCAATTTCAGCTACAAGAATACTTGGGGAGATGCCAGGGGCTGGGGTGGAAGGAGAATGCATGAGGGAACGGATATTTTTGCAAGCTACGGTGTTCCCGTTCGCTCGACCTGCTATGGAATCATCGAAATCAAGGGATGGAACAAATTCGGGGGATGGCGCATCGGGATAAGGGACATCAATAACACCTATCATTATTTTGCCCATCTGAACGGCTTCGCGAAAGACCTTGAAGTGGGACAAGTGGTAGAGCCCGGGCAGATGATCGGTTCTGTCGGGAGCTCAGGCTATGGACCACCTGGAACGGCAGGGAAGTTCCCGCCGCATCTTCATTACGGCATGTACAAGGATAATGGCTATACAGAGTGGTCATTCGATCCTTTTCCGCATTTGAAATCATGGGAGCGCGGGGATCGGAGAAAGCGGTAAACAGAAAAAAGCTGTTGGCGTTTGTTTACCGCCAACAGCTTTCTTCCGTTTATGACCTTGCTTCTTCTTTTGACTTTTTCATAGCCCATGCAATACTTCCTGCAAGGCCACCCCATATGATCACCATACCGACAACCATCATTACGATTGAACTTAAGCCCATTATTTATTTACCTCCTTTGATGAGGATGAAGGCAATACGATCTCGGCTTTTTTCCACTTAAAGAAGGATAATCCAACCCCTACCAGAAGCGCTACCAAGGCTACTACCCAGCCATATTGAATGGTGAATAATCGTGAATAACCATCTTTTGCACCATACACGGTATCTATATTCGTACGGATTAAGTCAAACATCATGAAACCAAGTACTAGCGGTGTAATGAATGCAAGAGAAACCTTCCACCAAGAACCTAGGAACCCTGTCAGTTTAATATCTGAAACCAAGTTCGCGTGCTGTTGAAGCGGCTTCAACTGCTTTACTAGCCATACAACTACGATTACCTGTACTAACCCTGCTAGTGCCACCCCGAAACGGTTGATGAAGTAATCAGCAACATCTAGGAAATTCAATCCACCTTGTGTCGCAAAGATCAAGGAGATTACAGCAGAGAGCCCTCCACCAAAAAGTACAGCTTTTGTACGTGAAACATTGAATTTATCCTGTACCCCGGCAACAAATGTTTCTACGATGGAGATCAGGGAAGATAAACCAGCCAAAACGAGGGAAGCAAAGAATAGGAAACCGAATACTTCCTTGAACGCCGGAAATTGATTGATGATTTCAGGGAAAACCACAAAAGCAAGACCAACACCGCCTGCTACCACTTCTTTTACAGACATATCCTGTTGCATTGCCATAAATCCAAGAATACTGAATACCCCAATTCCTGCAAGCAATTCAAATGCAGAGTTACTGAACCCAGTAATGAAAGCATTATTTGTGATATCCGATTTCTTAGGCAGATAGCTTGAATAGGTTACCATGATGGCAAAAGCAATGGATAAACTGAAGAAAATCTGTCCATATGCGGCTACCCAAACCTCACCGCTCTTTAATGCTTGCCAATCTGGTTTGAAGAAAGCATCCAATCCAAGAACAGCCCCATCCAATGTCAAAGCGCGTACAACAATAATCAAGAATAGGATGACAAGTGCCGGAATGAAAATTTTATTCGCAACTTCAATCCCTTTTTTAACACCCTTGAATAGTACTCCCAACGTAATTGCCCAAACAATCAATAATGGGATCAGAACTTTAGGGACCAAGCTTCCGAACTCACCTGGGGCAGCCACCTGCAAATACTCCCCAAGGAAAGCACCTGTATCTGTTCCCCAGCTCAAATTAAGTGCAAACACTGAGTATGACATCGCCCATGCAATGATGACAGCATAATAAGTGGAAATGATAAATGCTATTGCTACTTGCCACCATCCAAGCCATTCATACTTTTTGCTCAATCGTGCATAGGAAAGCGGAGCAGACCCCCGATACTTATGACCCAGTGTAAATTCGAGAATCAAAAGCGGGATACCTGCCGTTAATAGAGCAAACAGATAAGGTAGGAAAAATGCTCCTCCCCCGTTTTCAAATGCTGTGGATGGGAAGCGCCAGATGTTCCCCAATCCAATGGCCGATCCACAGGCCGCTAAAATAAATCCTGCCCTTGTCCCCCATTGCGGTCGATTTTCCATTGTAATATCCTCCCCCGTTGAACTCATAGAATTTCCAAATAATAGATAAAAGAGTCCAAATCTTTTCTTTATTCAGACTATTTAATATAATTTATACATAGTATAACTAGACTTTATGACTATGTCAAAACATTATTTTCATTTATACTTTTCGAGCAAAGACGACAAAGTTCGATATTGAATAAATATTCATAATCTTAAGAGAATCACTATTAAGATACCGCCGCATCAGCATTTATACATGTATAATTATTCTCTGAAAGTTAATTGAAAAAAATATAAAAAAACACACTCTCCATTATGCTAGAAGATATAGCACAATAAGAAAGTGTGTTTTTTAATATATATGAAAAGTATTTTAGGCAGTTTTCATTGCCCTAGTAGCAAATACCAAGATGACAAATGCTGCAAATACAACTAATAGACCCAATAAAGTGCTACCAGTCAACCCAAGCACAATATAACCGATAATGGAGATCACTGCACAGATCAATGCATATGGAAGCTGTGTCATGACATGGTCGATATGATTACACCCTGCCCCTGTAGAGGAAAGGATGGTCGTATCGGAGATCGGCGAACAATGGTCTCCGAATACTGCTCCTGCAAGCACTGCAGCCAAGGCCGGCAATAGGAGGCTGACGTCTGTTGCAGCTGCGATTTGACCTGCAATCGGCAGCAATAGTCCGAACGTCCCCCATGAAGTACCTGTGGCAAGAGCTGTAAAGCCTGCGATGATGAAGATTACAACCGGAAGGAAAGCGATGTTCATATTGGAATCTGCTACAACACCAGCTAGGTAATCGCCTGTTCCAAGCTCCCCGATCAATCCACCGATCGTCCATGCGAATATTAAGATATAGATTGCTGGAAGCATGGATTTTGTACCAGCCCAGATTCCTTTTCCAACAACATTCCCGCTTATTCCACCTTTGGAAATCTGACGGAACAAGAAAAGGAAGGACACAAGCAATGCAAACATCCCGCCATAGAACAAGGAAGCGGAAGGATCTGTATTTTCAAAGATGCCAAGAAGCGTTACATCGCCCTCGATGGCAGTTGCACCGGTATAGAACATCGCACCGATCACACCGACAAACAGGGAAACGATTGGCCATACAAGATATCCGATCGTGCCTTTTGTACTTGTAGGAAGATCATCCGCAAGTTCTCCTGGAACCTCTTTTTCAGGATCATATAGCTGACCTGTCTCCATTGCACGATCCTCATGTTTCTTCATCGGCCCAATGTTGAAATTGAAGAAGCAAACAACAAAAACCATCAATAGTGCGGAAAACACGTATAAGTTCATTGGAATGATCTGCATGAATGCGCTGAAAGCCGAAATATTGTTGATGCCCTGCTTTAGTAATACCTCGGTGCCAATTGTCCCGATGATTACCGCTCCCCAACTTGATATCGGTGAAATAACACAGATAGGAGCAGATGTGGAGTCGATCAAGTATGCAAGTTTAGCACGAGATACTTTATGACGGTCTGTCAATGGTCTACTGATTTGACCTACTGCCAAAGCATTAAAATAGTCATCAATAAAAATGATGATACCTAGAATTGCCGTCAAGAATTTGGAGCCTCTTCTAGTTTTAATCTTTTGCTGTGCCCAATCTCCAAATGCACGGCTACCGCCTGTAAGTGAGATGAACGCCGTAATGATTCCCAGGATGATCAGGAAAATTAAGATATAAATATTCCATAAGTTCAATTCTTTATCTTCCACGGAATAAAATAGGCCAAGCACTGTGTCCCATATCAGTACAAGCATCGTAATCGGATTGAAATCTGCAATTAATAGTGCAGATGCCAAGATCCCTGCTCCAAGTGATAACAATACCCTTCTGGTCAAAATAACCATCAGGATTGCAAGCACCGGAGGAATCAAAGTATAAATTGTTCCTTCCATACAAAAAACCCCCAAAAAATTGTAATATGTTTGACCTGTCCAAACGGTTTACAATAATGGGGGCTCTGAGTACAAAATAAATAGCAATGATAGAAAATAACTATCATTACTTGTATGTAATGTATGTTATCCTCCATCCGATCAGTAGCCCTCCATTATGAACCCGTCCGTACCGGTCATAATGGCAGTGTTATCCTTATTCAAGATAACCCCAGCAAAATAAGCTTGACGACTCATTCCGCTTCGGCACAGCATCCTTTCTTCTACCATCTTAGGTGTCACCCTCCAGTAGTTTTACTCTTATGCTATGCAGCCTCTACCTCATCGTATGATAAGGGAAGTATATGATTTTATTGTTTTACTATATCACAAAAATTACACGGGGACAAAGGAAATATTTTGCTAATATCAGCTTACTGCCGACATACTCCCTTGATTGTCACAATCCACGATACTTACATCCAGATGATCCTTCAAATTGATATCAAAGGGCGAGTCAAGCTCAGCTCCCTCCTCCTCAATGATACGTACGATCGGGCGTTCCGTGATATCCTTATTCTGCCCCACTACAATCCCCTTTCGCCCGTCATTGAGCGTCACTGTGAGACCGAAAGGGTAAATGGCGACAGATTTCCGGAAAGCATCTATGATTGCCGGTTCATAAAGGGATTCTGAGCCTGCATACAGGATTTCCAGGCCTTCATGAGGCAGCATCGCACTTCGATAGATTCTATGGGAGGTTACTGCATCAAAGACGTCCGCCACGGCCAGGATCTTGCCGAACAGATGGATATCCTCATTCTTGACCCCTCTTGGATAACCGCTGCCATTGAGTCTTTCATGATGCTGAAAAGCGCAATGAGCGACAAGAAGCGGAATCGTATGCATATTCCGCAGGATATCATATCCATAGGTGGTGTGCTTTTTCATTTCCGTGAACTCTTCACTTGTCAGTTTCCCCGGTTTGAACAATATCTCGGAAGGTATCTGCATCTTTCCGATGTCATGAAGAATCCCCCCAAGCCCCAAGATCTCAAGATCCTTCTTGGGCAGCCCCAGTTTAAGACCGATGGAAAGAGCATATAACGTGACATTCAATGAATGGGTGAAGACATAATTATCATGTATATAAACATCTGTTAAAAGTGTCGCCACTTCCTGGTTTTCCTTCATATCTGCAAGCAAAGTATGGATAAGGCTTTTCAGATCCTTAGAAGACTGATCCATCACAAACCATTTGCTTAGCTTCTTTTCGCTTTCAAGCAGCCTGAAGGTATCGGTGATCGTAGTGATCGCCTTTTTTCTTGTTTGATCCGAAATCATGGTCGGGGCTTCCATATCCTTTGTCCTGGCATCTTCTATATAAACATATGTAACATTCAACTGCTGCATCCGTGTGATCATTCGTGCAGTTACAGGGATTCCCGCACTCAACAAGGCTCTTCCCTGCTCATTATAGATAGTTTTGGCTAGCTTCATTCCCGGCTTCATGGACTTAGTGGGTAATAATCTCATAGTTTCTCCTATCTTCATATTTCGACAAAATCTATATATTTTCCATTATAGTAAAAACAATGAAAGAAAACTTCATTATTAATAAAATTTTTATAAATATTCCTATAAAACTTTCGACACATAAAAAAAAGACCTTGCATCGAAGGTCTTTTATTTCATTCTCAACAAAGCATCCCTTCCGGACATCCCGACTGTAATACCCAGACTTTCCGCTTCATACGTAACCGATTCCAAAGGGGCCTCTATTAATTGCTCAATTGTCCGAACACCCACCGCTCGCCCAGCAATGATCCGACGATCTTTCAGCTTTTCATTCAAAAGGGCAACATCGAGGGCTCCACACATGATATATCCTTTGTCACTGGTTACAGCAAGAAAATTGGTTTTAGGCAATCTGACAGTGATTGCTGTAAAAGTAAAGTCATTGATTTTGATTGGCGTCATTTCAATCATAGATAGTTGTCACGCTCCCTTCTCCTATCAATTTATGACAGGAGCACAAAAGAGTGTGAAAAATGGGTATTAGCTTAGCCTAACCTGAGAAAGCTTTTCGGCAAGGACGTCCCGAAGCAGCTCCGGCATATAGAACTTCTTGTCTTTTGCACGCACAATGCTTGGATACATCCGACCGAAAGTGAACATATCGATTGTCCCAATGGAAATGGCATCATTGCTTTTGACCTCTTTCCCATTTATCAGGAGAGATTTCACTTGTATCGACCCATCTGAGAAAATCTCATGTTCCATTTCCAATCCGCTGAACGCCATCCTTCCCATCACTTTCCCACGGAAGCCAAGGCCTTTTACCTTCAGTTCTTCCATTTCAGGCTGGATGGCTTGCTGCAGTACCTCCCGAAGCTCCTCACCTGTGAGCGTCACCCGACACGGATTGATCGGATGGGGGCATATGCGATGCAATGCCTGTCTTGTGACAGCACCTGCCGGAATGGACTCGAGAAGCACCCCTGCATTGACCATTCCGATATCTGCCTCACACCACTCCTTTAGTGCTTCTGCAAGGAGGTTTGCAAGGGGAGAAGGGGCAAACCAGTCGATGTTCATCGGCTCCTGCAATTCAGCAAGCTTGTACTTCAATGCTCCTGAAGCTTCCTCTTCCATCTTATTGATTATCTCTTCCACTTCGTTATCGGGATGTATCCCATCCATCGAATGCAGCTTTGCTGTTTTGACGGTTATCCCTTTTTGCTCATTAAACCCAATTGTGACCTCTCCGATGAACTGCCCATACTTCCCGGCACCGCAAACGAGTGTGTTTCCAATCATTTTCCCCTCAGGCAACACATGATGGGTGTGTCCACCAAGTATGACATCTATCTCAGGAAACCTTCTAGCCATCTCTTCATCATCTGAGATGCCGAGATGTGACAGCACGACCACGGCATCCGCTTCGGCTCTCACCTCTGGCAGGATTTTTTCCAGCATTGAATAAGGGTCTTCGAGCTTCCAGCCCAACAGCTCATAAAAATGCTGGTAGTATACAGATAACCCTATAAAACAAACCCTCACTTCATCCATCTGCTTATATGCGTAGTGTTTGACCCATCCCGGGTATTCCCCGCTGGTTTCAAACAGGTTAGCTACCAGAACCTGAAAATCAGCATCCCGGTATAACTCTGAAAGTGCCTGATAGTCTAGGGTGATTCCCTCGTTGTTTCCAATCGTCGCATAATCATATTTCAATAGATTCAACATGCTTGTATTCGCTTGGCCCTGTGTTGCCTCGGTGATGGGGTGAAACCTGTCCATATTGTCACCGATATCCACTAGCGCAAATGGAATTCCGGAACTATCCCCTTTCAGAAAAGCTGCAATTTTAGGGTATGCATCAAAATGACTGTGTATATCGTTAGTATGTAATATCCGTATCTGCACGATCTCGCTCTCTCCTCTATCATCAAGGCTCATCGATTATTTAAAATAAATCCAGTTGTCTTGGTGCCAGACCCTCGTACGCAAGATCCAGCATTTCTATCATCGTTTTGGCATTCTCTGCTGCGTGACCACCGGAATTATTGTTGAAAAGCACATAAATATCCTCTGTGGAGTTCTTTATCTGTTCCAGATTACTTTTCCATTCCAGCAGCTCTTGCTCATTATAATAGTAAAGATAACGGACCTCCCGCCAATCTTTACCCGAGACCGCTTTTTTCCACCCGTGCACATTCCGCCCATGCAGCCTTACCAACGTAAGCTCCTTGTCAGTCGGATGAAGGACCGTCGGTATGGAGCCTTTTCCAGCCTGAGGTTCATCGCATATGCTGTGAATCCAGCCTTCCTCCTCCATGAACGAAAGAGTCTGTTCTTTAAAAGGCTCCGAAAACCAGGACTGATTGCGGAACTCAAGCGCGACTCTTGTATCCTTCATCTTTTCCTTGCACCAGCGGATATAGCTCACGTTCTCCTTATTGCAGTCAAACCAAGGCGGGAACTGAAACAGCACCATGGCGAGCTTGCCAGCATCCTTAAAGGGCTCGATCGATTGAAGAAAAGCCTCAAACATCTCCTCTTTGGATTCAAAAGGAATATCACCACGCTGATGGCCTGTCATCCCTTGATAGGCTTTTACAATGAATTTGAAAGTTGGCGGAGTATCAGCCACCCATTTCTCCACATTCCGCTTCGGCTGGATAGCATAAAACGAGGAATCCACCTCCACCACAGGAAAGTGGGCACTATATTCCTTTAATTTATCCCTGGCTGCAACCCCTGAAGTATAGAGGGAGTCATGGTCTCCCCAGCCTGTAACCCCGATATAGATCATCCGTATCACCTCATTTTTTTCATTTTATCATAATCCGGCATCCTTTCTGAAATATATAGTGTTGGATTTGGGAGAGATTGGTACAATAGAGAAAATAGAATTTTTAGAGGCGGGGGATATATGAAAAATAAGATAGTCTTTTTTGATCTGCTGTTTTACCTGGTAATGCCCTATATGATCTGGAAATATGGACAGGACCCCCTGGGAGACTATTACGCCCTTCTCCTATCCACAGTCCCTGGATTTGTTTATACCATCGTGAGATTTTTGATAGAAAAGCAATATAATGTCACAGGCATGTTCATTCTTGCTTCACTATTCATCTCAACCATTGTGGACATACTGTCGGGGTCGGCATTCAATATGCTCCAGAATTCCGTTTATGTCGGTGCTGGATTCGCCCTATTCTTTGTAGCGACAATGATCGTGAAAAAGCCATTGGGTCTCTACTTCCTGGCTGATATCGCATACCTGCAGGGCCACAAAAGAGAGGACAGCCTTCGCTTGTATAGGCAAAAGGAATTATTGCCTGCCTTCTATATCATTACAGGGATTTTTGCATTGAGAGGCCTGTTTTCGGCTGGTCTGAAGCAATATTTGATTGGCGTGTATGGAGTGGAAGGCTATGACCGCATTCTTTTCTTCATGAAGGTCAATGGCTGGATCTTCTCGGCATTCATAGCTGCTGGATTCATCTATGTAAATTTAAAAATCAATGATTATCTGGAGAAACAGAAGAAGCAGGATAAGGATGATGATCTGAAGGATGATGTCGGGGAGGAATTGGTTTAGAAGGTGTGCCTTTTTATGGAGCGTTTGACTTATTCACCGCTTATGCACAATTCCCGGCACTTTCTGCACAAAAATTTTGATTTGAGCGCAAAAAATTCGATTTACGATGAAAAAAATCATTTTATGCACAAAAACGGGGCAGTTATGCACAATTCGCATATTTCAGCCTAATAAGACAAAAACCCACACCTAAGTGTGGGTTTATTTATTGCTATCGATTACCCAATAGAACCTTCCATCTCGAACTTGATCAGACGGTTCATTTCTACTGCGTACTCCATTGGAAGTTCTTTTGTGAATGGCTCGATGAAGCCCATTACGATCATTTCAGTCGCTTCTTCTTCGGAAAGGCCACGACTCATCAGATAGAACAATTGCTCTTCGGATACTTTGGATACCTTCGCTTCATGCTCAAGGGATACGTTATCGTTGAACACTTCGTTGTAAGGAATCGTATCAGAAGTGGATTGGTTATCCATGATCAGTGTGTCACACTCGATGTTGGAACGAGCGCCGGAAGCTTTTTTACCAAAATGCACGATACCACGGTATGTTACTTTACCACCTTGCTTGGAGATGGATTTTGAAACGATCGTGGAAGATGTGTTTGGTGCAAGGTGAATCATTTTTGCACCTGCATCCTGATGCTGCCCTTTACCAGCTAATGCGATGGAAAGAGTCATACCACGTGCGCCTTCACCTTTTAGGATGACTGCTGGATATTTCATCGTCAGCTTGGAGCCGATGTTGCCATCGATCCATTCCATTGTCGCGTTTGCTTCACAGACTGCACGCTTCGTTACAAGGTTGTAAACGTTGTTCGCCCAGTTCTGGATCGTTGTGTAACGGCAATATGCATCTTTTTTGATGATTATTTCAACTACCGCACTGTGCAGGGAGTTGGTTGTGTAAACAGGTGCTGTACAACCTTCTACATAGTGTACATGCGCGCCTTCGTCCACGATGATAAGCGTACGCTCGAATTGACCCATGTTCTCAGAGTTGATTCGGAAGTATGCTTGAAGTGGAGTTTCCACTTTCACACCTTTAGGGACGTAGATGAAAGAACCACCGGACCATACTGCTGAGTTCAATGCTGAGAACTTGTTGTCAGTTGGTGGGATCACTTTTGCGAAATGCTCACGGAAGATATCTTCATTTTCTTTTAAAGCTGTGTCTGTATCCTTGAAAACGACACCCAGATCTTCTAAGTCTTCCTGCATGTTGTGGTAAACAACCTCGGACTCATACTGAGCGGATACACCAGCAAGATATTTTTGCTCTGCTTCAGGAATACCCAGTTTATCAAACGTCTGTTTGATTTCCTCCGGTACTTCATCCCAAGAGCGCTCAGACTTCTCGGATGGTTTTACGTAGTACGTAATTTCATCAAAGTTAAGGCTGTTCAGGTCGCCGCCCCATTGAGGCATTGGCATGTTATAGAAATGTTCCAATGATTTAAGACGGAAATCCAACATCCATTGAGGCTCGGACTTCATGCGGGAGATCTCTTCTACGATCTCTTTCGTAAGTCCACGGCCGGAACGGAAAATGGATACGTCCTTATCCTTAAAACCATACTTGTAATCGCCGATTTCAGGCATTTTTTTTGCCATTTTCTCTTTCCCTCCATTCAAGAGGTGAGCTCTAGAAACCAGGTTCCTAAAGCTCCCTATCCTTAAAGCTTATTCCGACTTGACGCCCTTTTCCATGGCTTTCCATGCAAGGGTGGCACATTTGATGCGTGCAGGGAATTTTGCTACACCTTGCAGTGCTTCAATATCCCCTAAGTCCAAATCTTCGTCATCGTATTCCTTACCTAGCATCATATCATAAAAAATCTGGGAAAGCGCCAATGCCTTCTCGACTTCCAATCCTTTGACCGCTTGTGTCATCATGGAAGCGGAAGCCATGGAGATCGAACAGCCCTCTCCATCGAACTTTGCATCTGCCACTTTTCCATCTTCCACTTTCAACGTTAAGTGAATGCGGTCCCCACATGTCGGGTTATTCATATCTATGGTAATTCCATTTTCCTCAAGCTTCCCCTTATTACGGGGATTCTTGTAATGATCCATGATCACTTGACGGTAAAGGGTATCCAAATTATTAAAAGACATTGCTAAAGTACTCCTTTGTTTTCACTAATGATGCTACTAGCTTATCAATTTCTTCCTCCGTGTTATACAGGTAAAAACTAGCACGGGCAGTGGAAGAAACGTTAAGATACTTCATTAAAGGCTGTGCACAGTGATGTCCCGCGCGAACAGCGATTCCTTCTGCATCCAAGACAGTAGCTACATCATGAGGGTGTACATCCTCTATATTAAAGGTAACAAGTCCTGCACGCTTCTTAGGACCATAGATTGTGATACCTTCTATTTCAGACATTCTGTTCATGGCATACTCTGCAAGCTTATGCTCATGAGCCAGGATGTTATCCATTCCCACCTGCTCCAGAAAATCAATAGCCGCTCCGAGTCCGATTGCACCAGCGATGATAGGGGTACCACCTTCAAATTTCCAAGGCAGCTCCTTCCATGTGGATTCCTGCAATCCGACAAAGTCGATCATTTCCCCGCCAAACTCGATCGGTTCCATGTTCTCTAGAAGGTGTTTTTTTCCGTAAAGGGCACCAATACCAGTCGGTGCACCCATTTTGTGACCGGATAGTGCGAAGAAATCGCAATCCAGGTCCTGTACATCCACTTTCATATGCGGAGTACTCTGGGCACCGTCCACCACCATGATCGCACCATTCTTATGGGCGATTGCAGCGATTTCTTTAATAGGATTGATGGAACCCAATACGTTGGAAACCTGCATCACAGAAACAATTTTCGTGTTTTCTGTAACAGTTTCCTCAACATCTTTCAGTGAAATCGAACCATCCTCGGTAAGTGGGATGTACTTCAAAGTTGCACCTGTCGCTTTAGCCGCCTGCTGCCAAGGAATGATATTACTATGGTGCTCCATATAGGTAATAACTATTTCGTCGCCCTCTTTAAGGTTCGCACGGGCATAGCTGCTTGCTACAAGGTTGAGGGCGGTCGTCGTACCACGCGTGAATACGATTTCCTCCCTGAAAGCGGCATTGATAAAGTTCTTCACTTTATCACGTGCACCC
The DNA here is from genome assembly GCF_016908565.1 of Sutcliffiella tianshenii. GTDB lineage: Bacteria > Bacillota > Bacilli > Bacillales > Bacillaceae_I > Sutcliffiella_A > Sutcliffiella_A tianshenii. The sequence goes on along the minus strand of NZ_JAFBED010000011.1, from coordinate 3,374 downwards.
TCGTAACCATCAGTCGCTCTTGTACCAAGTGTATGAACGCCGCGATGCACATTGGAGTTATACCCTTTGTAGTACTTTTCCAAGGCCTCAATCACCGCCAGGGGCTTTTGAGAAGTAGCAGCACTATCTAAGTACACAAGCGGATTTCCATTGACCTCTTGATGCAAAATAGGAAACTGCTGACGTATCTCCTGGATATTCATTACTTGACTTTCCTTTCAATTACATCAATCAACAGGTTCTTTACCTTTTCGATTGGTAACTGTTGTACTACCGGCGCCAAGAATCCGTGAATGACAAGTCTCTCAGCTTCCTGCTTGGAAATTCCGCGGCTCATCAAGTAGTAAAGCTGAAGCGGATCTACACGGCCTGCAGAAGCAGCGTGACCAGCTGTTACGTCATCTTCATCAATTAGAAGAATCGGGTTTGCATCCCCACGTGCTTTTTCACTAAGCATCAACACACGGGATTCCTGCTCGGCATTCGACTTGGAAGCTCCATGCTCGATTTTACCGATTCCGTTGAATACGGAGCTTGCGCTGTCCTTCATTACGCCATGCTTCAAGATTTGACCGTCTGAGTTCTTGCCAAAATGAACAACCTTCGTTGTAAAGTTCTGCTTTTGCACTCCACGTCCGACAACAACTGTTTTTGTGTCACCAACGGAGCCATCGCCCATCAGGTTTGTCACGTTCTCAGAAATGGTATCCCCATCGTTCATCAAGCCAAGTGCCCACTCAAGTGTCGCGTCACGGCCAACCACTCCACGACGGTTAACGTAGGTAGTAACACCTTTACCAAGGTTATCCACTGCCCCGTATTGCACTTTTGAGTTACCGTTAGCGATAACCTCTGTCACGATGTTAAAGATGGAACCTTCGCCGTCTGTGTTGGAAAGGTAGTTTTCCACATATGTTACGGCACTGTTGTCTTCCGCCACGATCAATACGTGGTTGAATACAGCATCTGCCTTATCATGAAGGTAGATCGCCTGGATCGGCTCTTCAATCACTACGTTTTTAGGAACATAAAGGAATGCTCCGCCATTCATTAATGCTGCGTGTAAAGCTGATAGTTTGTGCTCATCCACTTTCACACCGTCTTGCATGAAGTATTTTTTCACAAGGTCACTGTGCTCTTTTGCAGCAGTGAAGATATCTGTGAAAATAACACCTTGAGCTTTCAATTCTTCTTTGACTGTGGAAACGACAGGTGTGTTATCCACTTGAACATATATATTTTCTCCATCTACTAACGCCTTTACCTCTTGAGGTAATTGGTCTACAGAAGTAATGGAAGTCTCTACAGTGTGCTTCTGGAAATTCGTGAAGTTCCAGTTTGTGATTTTCGTCTTATCCGGCTTCGGTAATGGCAGTTCTTCTGCCAAGGAATAAGCTTGTAAGCGAAGATCCAACAGCCACTGAGGCTCCCCTAACTCTTTAGAGTAGTTAGTGAGGTAGTCTTGATCAAACGGTAATTTTGTCTCTAACGTCATGATAATCCTCCTTGCTTACGCTTCTTGGCCGACTGTTTCGTCTTCGATACCTAATTCTTGCTTAATCCAATCATAACCTTCTGCTTCCAGGCGCTGAGCCAATTCCTTGCCGCCGGATTTCACGATGCGTCCTTGCATCATAACGTGAACATGGTCAGGAGTGATGTAGTTCAATAGACGCTGGTAGTGAGTGATGATAAGGCAACCGAAGTCTTCTCCGCGCATTTCGTTGATCCCCTTGGAAACAACTTTCAAAGCATCGATATCAAGACCGGAGTCGATCTCATCAAGGATCGCGATCTTAGGCTCGATCATCATTAATTGAAGAATTTCGTTACGCTTCTTTTCCCCACCAGAGAAGCCTTCGTTCAGGTAACGCTGCGCCATTGCCTGATCCATTTCCAAGAAGTCCATATTCTTATCCATTTTACGGATGAACTTCATCAAGGAAATTTCATCGCCCTCTTCACGACGGGCATTGATTGCAGAACGAAGGAAGTCAGCATTTGTTACCCCACTGATTTCGCTTGGATATTGCATTGCAAGGAATAAACCTACTTTCGCACGCTCATCCACTTCCATTTCAAGCACATCTTCGCCATCAAACGTGATGCTTCCGCTTGTTACTTCATATTTAGGATGACCCATGATAGCAGAGGAAAGCGTTGACTTACCTGTACCATTCGGACCCATGATAGCGTGAATCTCTCCGCCTTTTACTTCGAGATTTACACCCTTTAAAATTTCTTTATCGTTAATAGATACATGCAAATCCTTGATTGTTAACGTTGAACCCATGACTCTATACCTCCAATGATCTGTGCTTCTATATGAAAACACATTCTTGTTTTAATTCTCATTTTATTCTCATTACAATCTTATAACAAATAGAAAGTGTTAGCAACCTTTTCCGATTTGTAAGAGACCATCTCAAATTATACCGAAAATAAAGGGTTTATGTCGAATTAAGTACATCATTTATCTTACACTATTCACGAGGAATCATCCTTACCTATAAATAAAAAAGGGTATGTGACACCTCCATCAAGCTGGAGAATATCACTTACCCTTTTTTGTTGTCTTCTATTGATATAGAACCTATCCAAAATGATAAGTTCGTTACGGGTGGAATTTACGGTTTAATTCTGCAACGATCTCCAAGCTTTTCTTGTATTCTGCATCTCTATGCTGTTCTACCTCCAAACGCTTGGAAAGCTTACGCGAGTACTCCTCATAACCAAAACCATAAGCCTGATACATTGCCTTTTCCATTTCGCCAGTGTACTTCACTTGTACTTGATGGATAATAAACCAATCCCTTCATATTTAAATGTGTTTAATTTGTGTATCCAGTTTTGTAGATACCCTCGCAGTATTTGCATTAAACACATATTTAATCATAGCATGGGCGGTAAAATGTGCCAAAGCGGAAAAACACCCGAATATCGGCATATTCCGTGTTAATCCACTTTTACGGGGTGAGGTCTTAGGCGTTCCTATGATACCTCCGTATTGGTTCTGATTGGAGGTTGTCCTGATGGGAGGCGGAGTCGGACTTTTTGTGATTGATGGACTTTTCACCAGATTTCCTTTTTCAAAAAGTCTTTGGAATCCCTCTATTGGCCTTTTCTTCCGACAATCCCCTTGAAAAGTCCTTTAGACCTCTTCTATTGGCCTTTTCTTCCGACAATCCCCTTGAAAAGTCCTTTAGACCCCTTCTATTGGCTTTTTCTTCCGACAATCCCCTTGAAAAGTCCTTTAGACCCCTACTATTGGCTTTTTCCGATTAAGTCCATATAATTGTGTAAAAAGAAAGAGTCATTTTATTCACTCTTGGCAACACTGTTTTCAACCACGATAAACAATGAAAAGAGGAATA
>NZ_JAFBED010000010.1 GCF_016908565.1 Sutcliffiella tianshenii | reverse complement strand
AAGTCCGGTAGCTTATCGGGCTAGTTTTGAGCAAGCCGCTTAGAAAACAAGTGTCCAATTTTAAGGGTTCAGTACACTTCGCCTGTGGGGTCTCCCATGCCCTCTTCGTTCCCGCAGGAGTCAAGTGTCCTCCGCTACAATCAACTCAGTTTTTATAATATTATCTGCTCTACTGAAAAGAAAAAATGAGACAAAGTCAAATTTTCCTAACTTTAGTAAAGCAAATTTTATCCTATAATTCACCCCTGTTGGTTGGAGTGCAAGGCGCAAGCATTTTCTGTGACCGATGTATCGCTGCTGGAGGCTTCTGAAGCCTTCCTGGATAAGCGAATACCTGGAACGGAAACCAACAGGGCGTTTTTTGTTGAACACCTTATCCTTAACCAATCTTTTTTTAAGTAACATATTACTTTACTACATCAAAATCTTCCAATATTGCTTCAAGTTCTTTTTCTTCCATTGAAGACAAACGCAAATGGTAGTCTTTGAAATCCATATGGGAGGTTACCGGATTTGGAACCACGATACAATGGATGCCGGCAGCCATTGCAGCATGGGAGCCATGAAGGGAATCCTCGAACGCTATCGCTTCCTCTCCTTTTTTGCCTAGATTCTGTAATGCCTTTATGTATAGAGCAGGATCTGGTTTTACTTTTTCGACATCATCCCTGGTGACGATCGTTTCAAAATAGCTGAATATATCGAGTTGCTTCAGATACCCTACCACCCAATCGCGACCTGAGCTTGAAGCGAGTCCGATTTTCAATCCATTTTTCTTTGCAGCCTCCAAATAAGCAAGTACACCTGGACGAAGCTCAGGTCGCGTCGCTTTCTCCATATAGCTTGCATTTGTCAATTCTTTCATTCTTTCCTCTTCCATTTCGGGTACCGCTTGTTGAAGGAACTCATAAAGGACACTGCTGCTGGTTCCGATGCAGGCACTGTAATCCTCGATGGACAATTCGTGTTGATGCTCCTGCTTCATGATTTCCCTGAAGCTTTCATACCAAATCGTTTCAGTATCGATGATCAGGCCGTCGAAATCAAATATCACTGCTTTTATCAATGTGATTGCCCCCTTTTCTACATTATAACTCATTTCGGAATATATTAATTTAACTGCAAAGTAGGTATTCTCATAAAGGTATAGAATAATAACCTTTAGACATTAATTTACATAAAAGGGTGCGTTTTATGAATCTATTAAAATTCTTAGTGATTTTTGTTTTACTGATGTGGTCTGGGGTTGTTTTTTACTGGGGTAGGACAACAGAGTATGGATTGATTGTTTCAATACCCCATTATTTTGTTTCAATAATAATGTTTTGGTGTGCAATTCTACTGTTCTTCAAAAAGTTCAAAAGGTGGACAAGGGAAGAGAAAATGAAGAATTTCGCAAAAACTAGGCAAAAAGGTATGCTTTTGTTTGTATTGAAATTTGGTTTTCTATGTTTTGCATTGCCTTTGACATTGATAAATGCAGCATTAACGACAGATACTCTTCGCTATCTGTCTTTCAATAATTTCTTAATAAAAAATTTTGTGTCCCTCATCATCACCGGGCTCCTGGCAGGTTGGTTTTTATGGATGTACCTTGAAGGAGAATATGAAGAATATATACGGAAAGCCGATGAAGGAATGGAAGGGAAGAATTGAGATTAATAGGTACTTCTTAACTATTACAAATAATTTCCGATAATGAAGATATGGTAGGCATTTACTTTCGGAAGGACGATCACGATATGGAAAATAGATCTGGCATATTATTGGATTCCGGCACCAATGAGGTGGAATTCCTGGAGTTTATAATGGCTGATACTAGCTTTGGCATCAATGTTTTGAAAGTGAGGGAAATCATCAATCCGGTAGGAATCACCAAGATCCCCCATTCGCATCCCAATGTGGAAGGAATCATCGAACTGAGGGGTGAAGTTTTACCGGTTATCAGCTTGAGGAAGGCGTTATCCATCGAGGAGGAAAGTTCCTATCAGGAGGATAAATTCATCGTTGCGGAGTTCAATGGCATGAAGGTGATCCTTCGTGTGGATCATGTAACGCAAATTCACCGTCTGTCATGGTCTCAAATGGAGAAGCCTGCTTCACTTAATCAAGGATTTGAAGATCACGTTACAGGAGTCATTAAAAGGCAGGAGAAAATGATCTTGCTCGTGGATGTGGAGAAGATTCTGTTTGATATCTATCCAAATGTTGATGGCAGCGTGCAAGGGTTCACACAAGCCATTAATCCCGCTAGAACTGAAAAGGTGATCGTGTTGTCCGAGGATTCCCCGATGCTCCGTAAATTGTTGCAGGAAACCATGCTTGCAGCAGGTTTTGAGCATTTGATCTTTTTTGAAAATGGAAAAGATGCCTGGACATTTTTTGATGAGAAGGTCAGGCATGGTGAGCAGAAGGTGGATCTTTTGATCACGGATATCGAAATGCCATTGATGGACGGTCATCATTTAACAAAAAAACTGAAGGGCGATTCCGCACTCTCCACTATTCCTGTAATCATTTTCTCTTCCCTGATCACAGAACATCTTTATCATAAAGGAGAACAGGTAGGGGCAAATGCTCAGATCAGCAAACCGCAATTGAGCAAATTGATTCAGTTGATGGATGAATGGTTATTCGCTTAATTAAAGGAGGATATGAATGATTCTGCATACAGAAATTACAGGTGAGGGACATCCATTAGTCCTTATACATTCGGGAGGGATGTCCGGTGCGTCGGAGTATGAAGAACAGAGGGACTTCTTTGCGGCAAAAGGTTTCCAAGTTATCCGGCCTGATTTAAGGGGGCATGGCAAATCAGTTGGTCCGATTGAAGATTATTTTGTACAATGTACAGAAGATATCATGGATACGTTGGAGCATCTGGATGTTGAAACCTGTCACCTGGCTGGAGTATCACTAGGCGGGATTGGGGCACTGCTTTTTGCCAAAAAATATCCTCATAAAGTGAAAACAGTCACGTTTTCGGGGGTTTTTCCTGAAAAACCCGAGATCTGGGAAGAGTTGACCCAGCAGGAGGCGGCACATCATGAAGACCTTTTCAAAAGGGAAGAAGTGATAGAGTATATGAATCAACTGCATGGTGAAAATGATTGGAGGGCGATGCTTGCTTCTTGGCATCAAGAGAACTTCTACCCATTTGAAGAAACTGGAGCTGTAGAAGAGCTTAGTATCCCTGCCATGTGCCTGGTCGGCGGCGAATCCTCACTGGAATTTGAAGCGGCAGGATGTTACAGAAAAAGAAATGAAGCCATACAAATATCCGTCATCCCGTTTGCTGGGCATCTAGTCCATCGGGATCAGCCTCGATTATATTCGGAAACTTTGTATGTTTTCCTACAACAGCATCAATAAAAACGCCAACCAATCATTCGGGATTGGTTGGCGTTTTTTAATAGCTTTCTCCTAGGCGTTTGAATATCGGTTTTTGATAGGTTTTCTTACCCGGTTGTTTTTTATCCTCTGTCGGATAGTAGTTCGCATATTGCTGCAATAAGGTTTTAGCTACAGATAAACTCATATTCGCTTTCGGATTGCGATAATGATCATTCAGTTCACCAAGATGAGGCAGTTCCGAGAAGTCCTCCTTCGTTGGAGGCAGATGAAAGAAATACTCACCGGCTGACACTAATACATCAGACTGCTGGCGGCTGTTTTTCGGGTTCTTTGAAAAATGAAGTCCCTTTTTGGTGGCTTTGCCTTCTGCTAGCAGCTTTTCAAGTGCTTGGCGTTTCAGAGTGTAAAGAAATTTAGGATCTGGTGCTGTTTTCGCATGGCGATTCACCGTAAAAATGGCACGAGAGAGGTTTTCAATAGAAGATTGCATTGGGGCTTCTGTATTTCTTTGATTTGTATAGCGTTGATTGGGCATTCGATAATAAACTCCTTTCTTTTCTCCATTATACTTATCTTTGTTAAAAAAGGGAAGGGAATGCCCATATTGACTTAAATGCTGGAAGCAATAAGGGCGTTTCCTTCTCTTTCCTCCATGATTGCAAGAAAACAATCGACAAACTGCGGATCCCATTGAGTGCCTTTACCAGATTGAAGAATAGATAAGGCCCGTGAAGTGGTCATCCCTTTCCGATAAGGTCTATCGGAGGTCATGGCATCATAAGCATCGGCAACAGCGATGATTCTCCCGAAGAGGGGGATCTCTGTTCCTGAAAGCCGATCCGGATAGCCGTAGCCATCAAATCTTTCATGATGGCTTCTCACCCCAGGGATCAAATTTGACATCGCCTCTTTAGGGAGCACCTGCTCCAGTATATTCGCCCCAAGAACCGGATGGAGCTTTATCTGGTCGAATTCTTCATCTGTAAGTTTACCATCCTTCAATAGGACATCGTCCCTGACTCCGATTTTCCCTATATCGTGAAGAAGTGCAGTGTTTTTAAGCTGCTCCAGTTGCTCAAGGGATAGATTTGCCTTCCTTCCGATCAAAATCGAAAATTCACTTACACGCAAAGAATGCCCGGCTGTATAGGGATCCCTCGCATCAAGAGCTGTCGAAAGGGTCTGATAGAAACTTTCCAGTAACAGACGGTTCGTTTCATTACGTTCCTTCAAGCCTTGGACCATGGAGTTAAAACCACTGATTACATTTGAAAACTCATCCCCATAAAGCTCTTTTGCAGGTACAAGTTGATTTTCCTTCACGTCCTTCATACCTTTTAATAACGTATTGATTGGTTGAATTATATCACGGAAAAGGAGAAACGCCCCGAATGAGGAAAATATAGCTGCCACAAGTAAAATGATGAATGCCCAATTCCAAAAATCAGGTAAATTGTCCTCTAGATGCATCTCATCCAACCGTACCTGTGTCGCCAAACTGAAAAGTAATACTGGGAAAATCCCGATGAATAAGGCGCTTAGCAAGAATTTTGTACGGATGGATACAAGAACATCCCCCTCTAGGGATAACGGTTGTCCATGTACTTCTTTTGAAAAATCCTGAAGGGATGCCAGAACAGGTTGTATGGCACGGGTTGTCAGGAAGTATTCGATGAAAGCATGCATCCCTGCAATCAATAAAGCTCCAATTGAGGCATAAACCACGTAATCTCTCGGCATATCCAGCCATTCCAGTCTGATGCAAAGGAGTGCCAAGGTTATGGCAGGTATCGAAAGGCCAAGAAAATGTGGTCCGATTATCCGCTTAACAGTAAGTAATGGGAAACGATGCGTATGTATGAAAGCAAGTTTACACTCGATATATGTAGGATATTTTGAACATAGGATGTTTCTGATAATCTTTGTATGTTTTCTAAAAACAATGTATTCACATATTCCCATTACCATGGCAGAGGTAAATAAAATGAAGAACATGACACGGATCTCAATGAAAGAAAGATCAAGTGTTGAAAATATTAGTATGCCACCAACGCCTAATACCGCTATCGAGGATCCGATCAGATAGTTTAATAGAAGGTGTCGCACAAAATGGTGGTAGATGTTCTGATACAAGCAATCGCTTCCTTTATTAGGTACTTTTACTATTCCCATTATAATCAAAAATTGGAAGCGCTGCTAGAGGATTTGATTGATTTATATGGTTTTAAGGGCGAATAAAGACTGCCGTCCCATTGGGTACAATGGATGAGAGTTCATTGACTGCAGCGTTCTGCATACGGATACATCCTTTGGATACTGCGTTTCCGATGGAGGCCGGATCGTTAGTGCCATGTATACCATAGGATTTTTTGGATAAAGTGAGCCACATCGTACCATATGGACCACCTGGGTTCGGTTGTCTATTTACAATCACAAAGTCACCCACAGGTGTTACAAACAGCATTCTGCCAACTGCAATCGGGTAGATTTTCCTTACCACCCCTTTTTCCTTGAGTGTCAACGTGCGACTGGACACAGAGACTTCGATTGTAAATGGAATACTTTCTTTAGGGGGCAAACCTGGAATTACAATCTGCTGACCTACAAATATTAAATTGGGATTGGCAAGTGTGTTCACTGCTAAAAGCTGTGGTACTGTCCTGCGGTAATCCATGGCAATGGAAGTTAAAGTCTCACCACTCCTGACAATATGAATCGCCAATCCGATCACCTCCAGATAAGTTTGAAAAGCTGCTGTCAAAGGTATAATATTTCTAACTTTATTTACATATTACAGCCATTAAAAAAAAGGATGTTGTCTCATGAAGGGTAAATATGGAATTATTGATATTGGATCAAATACAATGCGCCTTGTTATTTATAAAAGGGATAAAAGCGGACGTCTTAAAGAAGTGGAAAATGTTAAATCTGTTGCAAGACTGAGAAACTATTTGAATCATGACGAGTATTTAAGTGAAAATGGCGTGCATAAATTAATAACAACCTTATCAAGTTTTCGTGCCATTACCGATTTCCATCAACTGGAGGAAGTGAAATGTGTTGCTACTGCAACCATCAGGCAAGCTACCAACAGGGAAGTGATTCAGGAAATGGTACAGAGGGAAACGGGTTTTTCCATGACTATATTATCGGAATATGAAGAGGCATATTTCGGCTATTTGGCAGTAGTGAATACCACCCCTTTTACAGAAGGAATTACTATCGATATTGGAGGGGGAAGCACGGAAATCACCTATTTCAAAGACCGGGAACTTGTAGAATACCACAGCTTCCCATTTGGGGCGCTCTCCTTAAAAAAACAATTTGTAAAAAACGAATTGCCCACACAAAGCGAAAAGGAAGAGATCCATCATTTTATCAGATCCCAGTTCGATTCACTGCACTGGATCAAAAATAAAATGCTTCCCATTATAGGCATCGGGGGGAGCGCGAGAAATATGGTCCAAATAGATCAAGCTATGAAAAATTATCCCTTGGCTGGTCTTCACTTATATGAAATGCCCCCAGAAGACATCAGGTTGTTAGGTATATATGTTAATTCTCTTCCCCTTGATAAACTGCTTAAGCTGGAGGGACTATCCAAGGACCGGGCCGAGTTGATGCTTCCTGCTTTGATGGTTTTTGATGAACTTGCATCCATCACGAAAGCGCCCTCGTTTATACTTAGCCGTAAGGGCCTGAGGGAAGGTGTTTTTTATGAGAGCATGAAAATCCATCCAACCAAAGCCTTTGATGTTCTTACAGGCAGTTTTGATGATTTGACTAAAGACTATGAAATAAATATGGAGGAAGTCAAACAGGTTACACGAATTTTGATGTGTATGGTAGACGAATTAAATAGATTGAACGTGTTGGCTGTAAATGAGCAGGAACGGATGGAGCTGAAAAGAGCTGCCAACGTTTTTCAATTGGGCGATTACATTGATGCCGAATCAAGCAGTCAGCATACGTTCTATTTGTTGGCAAACCGTACGATAGATGGCCTTATGCATAAGGAACGCCTTAAATTGGCACTGATGGCTTCCTTTAAAAATAAGACTGTCTTCAAGCAGTATGCCAATCCTTTCAGAAAATGGTTCGCTGAGGAGGAGTTGAGGGTACTTCGATTGTATGGAGCAATGCTGAAGTTTTCCTATAGCTTGAACGCCACCAAACGAAATGTGGTGGATAATGTGGAAGTGACACAAGAAGCTGATGGGCTGTTATTCCATATAAAAACCCGCATGCAGTCTGATGCGGAAGAATACCAGGCGGAAAGGCAAAAGAAACATTTGGAGAAGCTTATGAAGCATCCAATACATCTGAGATTTTATTAGGAACATGTTTATTTAATGCTTGTCATGTTAAAGGAAGAAAAAAAGGCAAAGGGTGTTCCCATATGGATGCAACAAGATCTCAAGAAATTGAATTGAATAATCCACTTTATTACAACAATAGGGAGCTTAGTTGGCTCGCTTTCAACAAGCGTGTGCTCGAAGAGGCGATTGACTTGACCAATCCGTTATTGGAAAGGTTCAAGTTTCTAGGTATATTCAGCTCTAATCTTGATGAATTCTTTATGGTCAGGGTGGCCGGTATAAAGGACCAAGTGAAGGCAGGTTATAATAAACCGGAAAACAAAGCCGGCCTGACCCCGAAAGAGCAGCTTTGCAGAATATCGCAAGAAACCCACCTACTTGTTGATTTACTCTATCAGACCCTGCTTCAATTAAACGAAGAATTATCAAAAGAAAATGTGCGATTTTGTCATATGGAAAGCTTAAACCCTCATCAAAAAAAGTACCTGGAAGACTATTTCGATGAACAGATTTTCCCTGTACTTACACCTCTGGCGGTAGATGCATACCGGCCTTTTCCTATGCTTCTCAATAAGTCTATCAATTTAGCAATAACTTTGGAGGATGATGAAGAACCGGAAGAACATAAGATAAAGCGGGCTATTGTACAGGTTCCATCTGTATTGGAGCGTTTCATCAAACTCCCTGAAAACGGCAATGGAATCAGCTATATCATGCTTGAAGATGTAATTACCTCCTTTATCCACAAATTATTCAAAGGCTATGATATTATCGCAGTCACACAATTCAGGATTACCAGAAACGCTGATATGACAATACTTGAAGAAGGATCGCGTGATCTTTTGAAAGAAATTGAAAAAGAGCTAAAAAAACGGAAGTGGGGGGCGGCTGTGCGGCTTGAGGTTCGCACCAGACAGATGGACACTTCGATTTTGGCTTATCTAATGGAAGAACTGGAGGTTGATAAAGAGGATATTTATGAACTGGATGGCCCGCTTGATCCAACCTACCTTTTTTCGCTTTACAAGAAGCTTTCACAGATAAAGGAGCATTTGACATTTGAAACCCTCATTCCACAGCCCTCCAAACAATTAGGGTTTCAGGAAGATATTTTTGATAAGCTTTTGGATGAGGATATTTTATTGCATCACCCCTACGAATCCTTCGAGCCCGTTCTGGATTTTGTCCGGGACGCTGCCGATGACCCCGACGTTCTTGCAATCAAGCAGACACTGTATCGGGTCAGTGGGGACTCCCCTGTAATAGAAGCCTTGAAACGGTCGGCTGAGAATGGTAAGCAAGTCACCGTACTCGTGGAATTGAAAGCTAGGTTTGATGAAGAAAATAACGTACAATGGGCGAAAGAACTGGAGAAGGCAGGCTGCCATGTCATATATGGAATGACTCACCTGAAGACTCACAGTAAAATCACGCTGGTTGTCCGACGGAAAAATAGAAAAATAGAACGGTTTGTTCACTTGGGAACAGGAAATTACAATGATGCCACAGCAAAGATCTATACCGATATCGGACTCATGACGGCCAATCACAAAATTGGGATCGACGCCACGAACTTTTTCAACTATTTAAGCGGTTATACAGAAAAACCGGAGTTTCATCATTTATCTGTGTCACCAATGGATATAAGGGAAACATTTATTAAATTGATAGACAAGGAGATTCAATATCATCTCCAATACGGTAATGGAAAGATTATCGCAAAAATGAATTCGCTCACAGATAAATCACTTATCATGAAACTTTATGAAGCATCCTCCTCAGGTGTGAAAATTGAGCTCATTGTCAGAGGTATATGTTGTTTACGTCCGGGGATGAAAAAGGTGAGTGAAAATATCAGGGTCCGCAGCATCGTAGGCAGATTCCTCGAACATAGCAGAATATATTATTTCCATCATAATGGAGAAGAAAAAATCTATTTGTCTTCGGCTGATATGATGACCCGTAATATGGAAAAAAGAGTGGAAATTCTTTTCCCTGTATTTGCAAGTCACTTAAAAAAACGGATCAAGAGTGCACTTGCCCTTGAGCTCTCAGACAATGTAAAGGCACGGGAGCAGGACGAAAATGGTGTCTATCATTATGTCCATACGGATGATGCTCATCGCATAAACTGCCAATTGACTCTCTTTGCTCTTGCTTATCATGTAAAAGAAGACGAAGAATAAGTATACAAATTAAAAAGCCGTCGCATCGGATAGCGACGGTTTTTTAGAGCTTAATTTAATTACATTAACGGCAGCAAGGGTATGGCGGATAAGGTTGATATGGCGGGTAAGGCGGATAAGGTGGATAAGGCGGATAAGGTGGGTAAAATGGTCTCGGAGCAAGCAGGGAACCTAATGCCAGACCTCCCAAAAATGGAAAGAATGGGAATCCAAACCCGCCTATAAATCTAGAACCATAAGGATTGTTTCTATACATATAGACATGAGCCTCCTTTTTTAGTCGTTATATTGTATGGCAAAAAAGGAGGTTGTGCGCTTGTCATCACTCCTTGGTCAATGCCCATTTATTATTTAGGCTTTTCAAGGGTGAAAACAGTAATTTCAGGAGGAGCAAGAAATCGGTAAGGCTGCCTTGTAGTCCCAAGGCCACGATTCACATAAAGTGTCAGATCATTCAATTGGTAAAAACCCTCCACATATTTTGATCCAAGTGGCGGCGTTATCAATGGACCGATGAAAGGAAGCTGAACCTGTCCACCGTGTGAATGCCCAGACAACTGCAAACAAGCAGCAAACTCCTCTGAAATTTCCTTTGACGCATCAGGTTCATGGGCGAGCAGTATGGAAAATGCATCCTCGGGAATCCCTTGCAAAGTCGAACGGAAATCCGGCCGCCCGAGCATCAGGTCATCCACTCCTGCAATATAAATACGGCTATTGTCAATCAATTCTATAGTGGTATTTTCATTTTTTAAGACTGTAAATCCGGAAGCAACCATTATCTCTTCATAGATTTCAGTTCCATAGCCCCCATGATCATGATTGCCAAAAATGGAAAATTTGCCGTGTGGTGCTTTGATTTTGTGCAATATGGAAATAAGATGATCAGCCTGAGGATAATTTAATGGATCATCCATTAGATCCCCTGTGAAAATGACCACGTCAGGTTGTTCATCATTTATTTTTTTTACTACATTCTCCAAGTCTTTCTTTTCAAAATGGTGGCCTACATGCGTGTCGGAAAATTGCACCACTTTCATCCCGGAAAAGCCCTTTGGAATATTTTTATGGGTAATTAGATGAGATTCTAGTTTTATCTGCTTAGGTTCTATATATCTAGCATACCAATAACCTATACCACTGGAAATGAACGCAATGAATGGAATGGATAGCATACGTTTCAAAAAGTTTCGTCTAGTCATTTTTTTCATAAGAAAATCAACCTATCCTATAGAAATTTGGATTTCTGATTGTGCATCCAACCGTGAGGCCAGGACGCATTAAAAATCATTATACCATCATCTTGCCCACAGTACCTTGGTCTATTATTCTATTTTTTATGTGTTTTATTATGGAAAAAGTACAATAAAACATTTTGAGTATTTTGATAATTAAGATAGAATAGAAGAAATGCTATAAGGGGGATCAGAAATGGAAGATAAAAAAGTTGCAATCATTACCGGCGGTTCAAGTGGGATGGGAAAATATATGGCAATCAAATTTGCCAAAGAAGGGTACAATGTAGCGATCACAGGCAGAGATATGGATAGGCTGACATCTGCGAAGGAAGAGATCGAAGCACAAGGAAACGGTAGCGTCATAACCGTGCAAATGGACGTGCGTGAACCTGAGCATGTAGAGCATATGGTGAAAATGACGGATGAAGCATTCGGCCGCATCGATGTACTGGTAAACAATGCTGCAGGGAACTTTATTTGTCCGGCAGAAAAGCTGTCGGTAAATGGATGGAAGTCTGTCATTGATATTGTATTGAATGGGACATTTTATTGCAGTTCTGCTGTTGGAAAGTATTGGATGGAAAGAAAGCATCAGGGAAGCATGATAAACATGGTGGCCACCTATGCTTGGAATGCAGGGGCAGGCGTCGTGCATTCAGCAGCTGCAAAAGCTGGTGTTCTTTCATTGACCAGGACTTTGGCGGTGGAATGGGGTACCAAATATGGCATAAGGGTGAATGCCATCGCCCCTGGTCCCATTGAAAGGACAGGTGGAGCGGATAAGTTGATGCAATCGGAGGAAGAGGCAAGGAAAGTAGCTGAAAGTGTTCCGCTCAAAAGATTCGGGACTCCGGAAGAAATAGCCGAACTCGCCTATTTCCTAAGCTCTGATAAGGCAGCATATATAAACGGGGAATGTGTCACGATGGATGGCGGACAATGGCTTCAACCTTTTCCGTTTTAAGATTTCCATTTTAATTGGTCGATATTAGCAGACATATGGATATATCCTTCCAGATTGGATACATACTAAAAGTAATTAATATGAATCTGGGAGGGATATAGTTGAGTTTGTTTTATAAACATGAATGGGACGAGGAGAATAAACAGTTGACTCTGTACATTAATCCGTCCGAGGCTTTTTATGAATTTGCAGTGGAGCTTGCCCAGCCTAAAAACGGTTCTGAAAAAAAAGGAAGTCTGTTGGTGCTGGCAAGGCAATACTCCAAACAATTCCTTCCTCCCCAGACGAAGGTGAATGGCTACCGGGTCAAATTCCAGAATTTTTTGGTTGCTGTCATGAAGGAAAAACAAAACGAAGCAATAAGGAAATCAGACACCCCTGATTATGGATATTACAAGGTAATGCCAGATGATACGTTAAAGGACATCTGCCAGCAGCTGCAAACAAAAGAGGCTCTTGTAAGGCAGGAAAATGAGATGCAAAGTGATACACTTTTTGTGGGAATGGAGCTCAAAGTACCGGTCTATCGACATACAGTTGTGGCATCGGACAGTCTTCACAAAATTGCAGAACGTTTCGATACCTCCAAAGCCGCTATCCGTTCAATGAATAAACTGCAGACAGACTGCTTATGCCCCGGGATGGAATTGAAAATACCCAGAAGAGAGTAATAGCCAATGTAATATCGACACATTTGGAAAGCTGCTGAAATCCAGCAGTTTTTTTGTATTTTTCTTTGTGAAACATGATATAATTTTCGGAAATACGGCAAAAGGGGAGAAGGGTATGGATCCATTAGATATCATGACAAACATAGAAAGGGTCATTCCCCATTATCAAGCAATATTCAGTGCCGACCAGCAAGAGGTAGTGGGATATGAGGTGTTGGGAAGGATAAAAATGGATGAAAAGAATATTCTTAGCCTTGGCCCATTTTTCCGTGATAATAATGTCCCGGATGAATACTTTCTGGAAGTGGAAAAGAAAATCATCCATCACGCCTTGAAAGATTACACCTCTTCAAAAAAATCCTTTCTTCTTTTCATCAATCAGAATGCAAGGGTATTATTGGATGATCAGGGCGAATCAATGTTGGAACTATTACTTTCATATGTGCCCAAAGGGTTGAAGCTTGAAAATATCGTCCTGGAAATCGATGAACATACATATGATGGAGATGTTGAGCATCTGCAGCATCTTATCAATTATTACCGGACCTTTGGTATACAGATTGCAGTATCCAATATAGGTGAATCAGGTTCGGACCTTGACCGGATCGGCAGGCTATCCCCTAATATTCTAAAAGTGGACCTGAAAGTACTCCGTCAAAGCTATGAGTTAAGTGCGCACCAGGACGTGCTTTTTTCCCTTGCAGTCTTGTCCAGGAAAATCGGGGCGACCCTGTTGTATGAGAATATGGAAGCATCCTATCAGCTTCAATATGCCTGGCGTCATGGAGGAAGATACTATCAAGGATATTATTTACATAAACCCGGTCCGACGTTTATCCAGGAAGATTACGCTAAAGCTGTGCTAATTGATAAGTTCCAGCAATTTATCAGATATGAAAAGAGAAAACTTGAAGCCATTCAGCAATTAACAGAAATGCTTCAAAATAAAATCCAGCAATTAATAGGAAAGAAAAAAATCGAGGATCTTGATAATTGGCTTAGGTTGATTACCAAAGATTTTTCCGATATCAGTTTCAGAATGTATGTTTGTGATGAAAATGGATTCCAACTATCATCCAACCTGGTGAAAAAACAAGGGAAATGGGAGGTGCAGTCCGGGTATAAACAAAAAAACTGGAGTTGGCGCCCATATTTTTTGGAGTATGTCATGAAAATGAGGGCAGAGAAAAAAGGACTATTATCAGATTTGTATAGCGATATTGAAACTGGCGAAACTGTCCGCACATTTTCCTATCCAATCAACACAGGACAGTTCATCTATATAGATCTGGCATATGAATATCTATATGAAAACCAGGACTTCTTGTAAAAGGAAGGTATAGAAACAAACTGAAAGTAAACCTTAAGAGTAACAAAGCTCGCGAGGTGAGAATAATGGGATCTTTCGATTTTATGTTATTGATACTGGGCGTATTAGTCGTTGGGATTGGAAGTATATACGCTTATAAAGTGGGCAGACGCTCCAATTCCAGTCAGACTTCTGAAATGGACTCTGCAATAAGTGAGAAGGTGCAGGATCATTATGTATTAAGGAACCCAGTGTTTTTGGCTTACATTATTGCCATATCTTTGGCATTGATTTTTATTGCGTATATAGCGCTGTCATCCTAATTTAGCCTAACCAAAACTGACGAGATTTTTAGTCAGTTTTTTTATTTTTATAGTAAAAATTAACTGAATTGATTCGAACGATCCATTAGGAAAAAAGACCTTATTTTTATTTTTGAGTAATTTTATATCAGAAATTGTTTGTGAAAGTGCTTGAAGGGTAAAAAATAGTATATCGAATATTTTGTCAAATGGTCAAGGAATTTTGCGAACGGTTACCATCCACTCTAAAGGATAAACTTGGTAGAATTAGAGGACATCTTAAATAGGAGGAGAATCATTTGCTTAAAGCATATATCAGACTATCAGTTGCAATCATATTCATATTACTAATTGGCGTAACGCATGCGGCAGCGGAAGCTCCTACTGAGAAAGAAGAAGTTTTCTCTATTTTGCAAGATGCTCAAGCAGCCCAATTCACATTAGGAGAAAAGCATAGGGATATGACAGAAATCCAGGCTGTATTGGATCCTTATTTTACACGTGATTATCAGGAGCAATTTTTGGATGCACACCTTTTTAAAGAGGAAAAAGGTTATATCACTTATGGAACAGACGTACCGCACTTTTACATTCCATTCTTTACTTATGATGAGAATACCAAGATTAAACAGGATGAAGCAAGCGGAAGGATTTATGTATATGAGTTCTTTGATGTTGATGAATCTGAGGGGTACTTGTATCCGGACCATTATGAATTTGTGGAATTGGAACAGAACGAACAGGGTCTTCAAGTTGTCAGTTATGGTTATGACGAGGAACAACCAGGGTTTCTAAAAGAAGTCAGTGATGCAAGGACGATGGAAAGTCTAAAGAACGAGAAGAAAACAGCTGCAATGAATGTAGTAAATGATCAGCAAAAAGAGAAGGGAAAAACATTTTCATTTTATCAACTGACCCAACCATTTGCAAGCTTTGTTTTCATTCCAGGTACACAGAACCCGACGTTGGCATTCTATCAGTTCCTGCCGATGTTCGCCTCCCATTATTTCATTCACGAAGCCGAACCTAAAATGCTCGTCACAAGATAAAAGCTAAAAAGAGCTGAGTCCCCAGCTCTTTTTTTATTTTTGATAAAATGCTTTTATTCATAAGGTTTTTAATGGTATGATGTACTCTCTTGCTTGTTGGATTACTCCTCTATATGCAGGAGCTTCTGCAAGGTTTGTAAATCGAATCCTTTTACAACATCCTCATCCACTGTTACAGTTGGAGTGGAAAAGGACTGCAGTTCATAGACCAAATATTCCTTAGCGCGCGGATCTTCTGAGATGTCGACAGTTTCGAAAGGGATATTATGATGTTGTAGAAACTGCTTCACCACATGGCAAGGTGGGCAGTCTGGCTGTGTATACACGGTCACTTTCATTTATTTGCACTCCTCGTTAGAAAAAAATTCACATCTTTTTTCACTCTTAGGGATCGTTTTAGACTACAATAAGAGGGAAATAAAAATGTAGCACGAATATAAAAAAATTTCTACTATATTTTACTTGCAAAAACGAATGTTCAACGCGATGTAGGTGAATGATATAGGTAGAAGGAATAGAAGGAGAGTTGTGACATGTCACTATTAGTAGGGATTGTAAAAAGATTAAATGACTTGAAAGAAACTTCAGAGGCTGGAAACGAGCCCGCTCAGCGTTTCTTTGAAGTAAATGGAGAAAAAGTATGCAGCGTAAAGTTTTTTGATAAAACGAATACATATGAACTAGAAGTGTTTATTAAAGGTGAAAGTCCACAAACGTACCAATTTGATAATATCGATATGATTGCTATAGAAATTTTCGATCTGATCCATTAATGCTGAAAACTCACCTGATGCCACAGTAAAAGGGAGTGTATCATGGGAAAGAACATAGATGATTATATTGATAAAGGTTTAAAAGGAACACCAGAAATAAAACCTGGTGAGAGGAAAGAGTATCTATCACAGTTAAGGGAACGCGTCATCCTTGCACTCACCAATGGGCAGGTGATGCAGGCAAAAGTGTATATGCCACTTGGTGACTTGATGAAGAAATATCCTGCTTCCCGCCTTTATTTGGATGGAGACATCAATTATGCTCACCTTTCCAAATATACGAAAATGGCAAATCAGCATAACGTGCCCTTTACGATAGTCGATGATAAGAGCTCTTCCACTAATATCGGTCTGGTGCTGGCAAATCCCCATGCCGTCGACAAGGATGAGATTTTCGTGGAAAACGGGGAGTTTAAGAAACATTTACGTTAGGAGTGGTAAGAATGATGCCAATGGTTCATTGTCCTAAGTGCAACAAAGAGGAAGCACTGGACAAGGTATTGACTGCACAATCCAATCAGAATGTGATTTTTAAATGTCCTCATTGTACTTATACGAAAAGACAAATCCATACAAGCAAAGGCTGACCAAGCTCCTGAAAAGGTGCTTGGTTCTTTTTTTGTGGGGAAAATTCCTCTTCTTAGGTCAATCAGCCTGCCAAAGGAAGAGAAAATCATTAATTTTTTCCACCTTTTCATCATATAAGTAAGTAGGAAAGTACAAAAAAGGAAGTGGCTTAATGGATAACCCCAGTAAGTTTTATAATATCACCCACGGCTACCTTACTTTTGAACAAGCTTATAAACAGATACTTTCTTTTATCCAGAAAGATGTAAAAGCCTCCTACTTATTGTCTATCGGAACAGATTCGCATGTGCATCGAGCGGAAACAAAGTTTATGACGGCTATTCATTTGCATCGGGTGGGTAAGGGAGCCTGGGGGTGTGTCAGGCCATATATTGCTTCTAGGGCAATTCGGAGCCTGCACGAGAAAATTTCACTTGAAACTGCTTTAAGTCAGGAAGTTGCGATGTTGTTTTCGAATGAACGTTTAGCAGCTATCCAAGATTTGATCATCCCTCATTTGGAACAAGGCGCTGATTTCCGTTTTGAAATTCATTTGGATATCGGTAAAAGGGGTGCAACAAAGGATTTCATCCAGGAAATGACAGGAAGAATAGTCGCGATGGGGTTTGACGCAAAGATTAAACCCGATGCATATGCTGCATTTTGCTATGCTAACCGATACACGAAATAGCTTTCGAAGAATAGGGGATGATGATTGGATGGTCCAATTTACCGAAGAGGAAAAGGAATTATTGATATCATTGTTGGTTTCAACAAATTTTGCCAAAGAACTTGTCGCAAATGAAATCAATGATATGGAGATGGGAGAAAAGAAGCTCGAAAGCTCCACCTATAAAAAGCTGATTCAGATTTATGATAAGGTTATATAGAAAAGATAAAAGCTGCCGGATAGGCAGCTTTTTCTGTCGAATGAAAAGCGGAGGTACTTGTTATATAATAGTCGAGTCCCATTAAAATTTATGCTACAATGATAATGGTCAATTACGTAAATCGTCATATACTGTTTTTGAGAGTAAATTTAGAGAGGAAGAACATTCATGATCAGCCTCCAAAAAGGTGAATTATTAGGAACGACTTTATCTGAATTGATAATTCCTGCAGAGCGTGTGGCACATGTGCAGGTGAGGAACAACCTGGAACATGCATTGCTGGTGCTAACCAAAACCGGCTATACGGCTGTCCCTGTTCTTGATCCGAAATATCAATTGCACGGTCTAATCAGCACAACACAAATTATGGATTCCATCCTTGGCCTGGAACGCATTGAATTCGAAAGGCTGGAAGAAATGGTTGTGGAAGATGTGATGAATAAAATAATCCCAAGACTGAATGTAAACGACAGTGTGGAGAATGGCTTGGAGCTTCTTGTCGACCATCCATTTGTCTGCATTGAAAATGATGAGCATGTTTTTGAAGGTATACTAACACGAAGAAGTATATTGGAAAGACTTAACACTGAAATACAAAAGCAAAGCAAAAGCCAATAAGACCTGAAAGGGTCTTTTTTAATTGTGTATAAATGGTTGCATAATAATGAATGAACGCTACAATTTACATAGAGGCACGAAATAGTTGTTAAAAAATTGTTAGGAAGAGAGAAGGGAACGGTATGGTAACTGCGGAAAGAGAAAGAGAAGCGATCGGACAGGCCAAAGGAAAAAGGACGAGGCGGCCATTTGTGCTTGCAGCAATCATGCTTGCCATGTTCATGGCAGCTGTGGAGGCTACGATTGTCTCGACAGCGATGCCGGCAATTGCGGCGGACTTAGGTGGCTTTTCACTTTACAGCTGGGTATTTTCATCCTATTTGCTGATGAATGCCGTTACTGTACTGATCTACGGTAAGCTTTCAGACCTTTTTGGAAGAAAGCCGATACTGATCTTTGGGATTATCGTTTTTCTGATTGGCTCCATTCTTTGCGGCATGTCAACGTCGATCGAAATGTTGATCTTCTTCAGATTTATCCAAGGCTTTGGAGCTGGGGCTGTCATGCCGATTGCGTCCACCATTGTGGGTGATATGTATACAAAAGAGGAACGGGCAAAAATTCAAGGATACTTATCAAGTGTTTGGGGGATATCAGCAATTCTTGGACCGGCGATCGGGGGACTGCTCGTGCAGTACGTAAGCTGGCGCTTTGTATTTTGGGTGAATATCCCGCTTGGCATCCTGGCGATCATCGGTCTTATCCTCTATTTGCATGAAGGTATCGAAAAGAAAAAGCATTCCATAGATTATGCTGGCGCAGGGCTGCTTTTTGTTTCCGTTTCAAGTTTGATGTATGTGCTCGTGGAGGGGGGAGTCCGCTATGAATGGACGTCCAAGCCGATTCTTTTGCTGATCTCCATTTCTGCCATTGCATTTACACTTTTCATCATTCAGGAAAAACGTGCTGTCGATCCGATGATGCCATTTGATATCTGGAAGGAACGTTCAATATTGATTGCCAATAGCACGTCCCTGACAACGGGGGTGATGTTGATCGGGATATCAAGTTTCCTTCCGGCATTTGTACAAGGGGTAATGGAGAGGCCGCCGATCGTTGCGGGCTTTACACTCACCACCATGTCAATAGGATGGCCGATTGCTGCCATGATTGCAGGGAGGCTACTACTGAAAATCGGATTCAGGACAACCTCGATCATCGGGGGAGTGGCCCTGATACTCGGAAGCATCATTTTTATGACGCTTAGTCCTGAAGATGGACCGCTATGGGCGGCTTGCGGATCTTTCATGATTGGTGTGGGTATGGGCTTTTCCACTACGTCTTTCATCGTCTCCATTCAAAGCACTGTCCCATGGCAAAAACGGGGAGTGGCAACCGCTTCGAATATGTTTATGAGAACATTGGGAAGTACTATCGGAGCTGCCCTGCTGGGAGGTATATTAAACTCCCGTATACAGGAGCATTTAAAGGAGAACGGGGTGAACCAGGAATTTTCGCTGGATTCCACCACCCTGCTATTAAATGAAGAGAGAAGAAATCAGTTGTCTGAATCCATGCGGACATTGCTGCAGGATGGCTTGACTTCTGCTTTGCAGACAGTATATATCGCGGTGGCTGTTTTTGCCGTAATCAGTTTCCTGCTAATCCTCCTGTTGCCAAAGAAAGAGTAATGAATTAGGCATTCAAAGTCCAATTGGACATTTGGATGCCTATTCCCGTTATAAAAAATATATTTTTACGATCAAGTATCCAATCAGAAATACGGAAAAGCCTGTCAGGATATTCTTCCATGGCAGCTTCGACAATTTAGGAGCGAGCCTGACAGCAGCTTGAGCGCCAATGAAAGAGCCGATCCCAAGCAGGACACCAACCTGCCAATCAAATAGTCCCATAGAAAAGTACACAAGAAAAGAAATGAAACAGCTAGAAAGTGTCTGAAGCCGGGCAAGCCCGATGCTTGTTACAAATGAGTAGCCTGCATTAAGAAAAGAGTGCATAAGAAGAGTGGCTTGGCCAGGCCCGAATAGGCCATCAAATGCTCCTATAAAGATATAAGTCGGATAGAATAGCTTCTGTTTGCGACTGTTGGCTGATTCATTTTTCCTGCGTGATTTAAGTGCATTCAGGATGGTTGCAAATACCAGAAGAACGAGCGCGATTTTCAAAAGAATCCCCTCTGATATAAAGGACGCCAGCAACGCTCCTGACAACCCGCCCAACAGTGTAAATGGAACAAGCTTCAGACCTAACCTGAGATCCACTTCCTTCCTCTTCCAAATGGTATAGAAGCTTCCCGTAGAACTAAAAGTATTGGAAAACTTGTTGGCGGCAATGGCTGCATGTATGGGCACCCCTAGAACAAGCATCGCTGGCAGGCTGATCAGTCCCCCTCCGCCGCCCAAAGTTCCGATGAAGGTTGCAATAAATCCGATAATAATTAGAAAATAATAAGAAAGTTCCATAAGCATCTCCCCCTTTTTGAAGAGTCATTTCCCTATCATTGTATGATTTTTATGGTCATAATGAAATATCGAAAAAACTAAGATATAATATAAGAAAAACTTATATCAAGGAGTCGAGGTCAGCTTCATGAATTCATCGGAATTTTACATACTATCTGTTTTAGCAAAGGAAAAAAATATGAGAAAGGCAGCAGAACGATTATTCGTTTCGCAGCCGGCACTGTCGCAGCGCCTTCAAAGCATAGAAAAACAATGGAACACTAAAATCTTCATTCGGACGCAAAAGGGGCTTCTTA
This sequence comes from Sutcliffiella tianshenii, assembly GCF_016908565.1. Lineage (GTDB taxonomy): Bacteria > Bacillota > Bacilli > Bacillales > Bacillaceae_I > Sutcliffiella_A > Sutcliffiella_A tianshenii. Next base: position 75,935 of record NZ_JAFBED010000010.1, on the reverse strand, counting down.
TCACCCCGGCAGGTGAAAAGATTGTGGAGTTTGCAGATGAGGTGCTCGCGAAAGATGCGAAGGTCAGGGAGGAAATATCATCATTGGACAAGGAAGTCCATGGAACCTTGAAAATAGCTGTGGCAACGATCATAGGGCAATATTGGCTGCCGAAAATATTGAAGGAATATATCCAAAAATATCCCAATGCCAGAGTGTCATTAGTTACGGGTTGGAGCAGTGACATTGTGAAAAGTCTTTACGAAGACGAGGTGCATATTGGAATCATAAGGGGAAACCCGGAGTGGAAAGGAATCAAACAGCATCTTCTGAGTGACGACCTCTACGTTGTAGACACCGAAATTAAATCCCTAGAGGAGCTGCCCCATACAGAACGACCTTTCATTCAATTCAAGAGTGATTCGACCTATTATCAGGAAATCCAGGTCTGGTGGCATAAACAGTTTCAGACACCACCAAAACGCACGATTGTTGTCGACCAGATTGAAACCTGCAAGCAGATGGCATTGAATGGAATAGGGTATGCCATTCTTCCCTCTGTAACTTTGCAGGAGGAATATGAAACAATCAATAAGATACCTCTCACCAGGAATGAAGATTCCACACTGCACAGGGATACGTGGCTGATAGGGTATGAGTCTTCCTTTAAGTTGAAACAGGTGGAAGCCTTCCTGGATGTATTGGGAGAAGCGGCTAAAGGGCAAAATAATAAAAGCCTCAATTAGTTTTTAATGGATTCTCGCATCTAAAAATAGTATGATATAGACTTGTATAACATAGACTTGATTTTTAAGGTGGAACGATAAGGATGGAATGGAAAAACATTTTTCGAGGAATGATTATGGGAGTCAGCGATGTCGTCCCGGGAGTAAGCGGAGGAACAATCGCCTTCATTTTGGGGATCTATGATCGATTGATAGATGCTATCAGCGGGTTCTTCAGCAGGGATTGGCTGCACCATCTGCGCTTCTTGCTGCCATTGGTGTTAGGGGTAGGAACCTCCATATTACTATTCAGCAAGGTGATTACATATTTTATCGACAATTATTATCAACCGACACAGTTTTTATTTCTTGGTCTCATCATCGGGATACTTCCAATGCTGGTCAAAGAATCAGATTTGAAGAAGTCTTTTACAAAAAAGGATTACTTGGCCTTGGTGCTTGCTTTTATCCTTGTTGCGTCCATGGCCTTTTTAAAGGAATCTACCATGGCACCAATCGAAACCCTGACAGTGACTACAGCGATCGGGTTATTCTTTGCAGGTTGGATAGCAAGCATGACCATGCTGCTTCCAGGAGTAAGCGGATCTTTGATGCTTCTCATCATGGGCGTATATTATACGGCACTTAATGCTTTGCATACATTGAATATCCCGATCATCCTTGCCCTCGTTGCAGGTGGGGGAGTAGGGTTCATTATCAGCAGCAAGGTTATAAAATTCTTGATGAATGCTTATCCGAGATTGACATTCGCTTGTATAATTGGACTTGTATTGGGGTCTACCATTGTGGTGTTTCCTGGGATATCATCCAGTCTGTTTTTGAATATAGCAAGCATAGTCACTTTTGTATTGGGAATGATCATTGTTCACTTTATCGGAAGAATGAATAATAAGATGGTTCAAAAAGCAAATTGATCTAAACTGGCAGAAAGCGTTCGTATGAGTGCTGTCTGTCAGTCTTTTTTTTGAAATTAGAAATTTTTTCACTTGTCACTCTTTTTTTTGTTTGATAGAGTAAAGGGATAAAGACAACATATGCTTTAGGAGGAATACATAATGAAAATGATGGACGCAAATGAAATTATCTCTTTTATCCAAAATAGTACAAAATCTACACCTGTAAAGGTATATGTAAAAGGTGAATTGGAAGGAATCGATTTTGGCTCTTCTTCAAAATCCTTTATAAATGGCAACAGTGGTGTCGTGTTTGGTGAATGGTCCGAGCTTGAGGCAGTATTGAAAGCGAATGAAGGAAAAATCGAGGACTTTGTAGTGGAAAACGACCGTCGCAATTCGGCGATTCCTTTACTCGACCTAAAAGGTATCAAAGCGCGGATCGAACCGGGTGCAATTATTCGTGACCAAGTGGAAATCGGGGATAATGCCGTCATTATGATGGGTGCTTCCATCAATATCGGAGCAGTCATCGGGGAAGGCACGATGATTGATATGAATGTTGTGCTTGGTGGTCGTGCAACAGTAGGCAAGAACTGTCACATCGGGGCCGGAACAGTCCTTGCGGGTGTAATCGAGCCCCCTTCTGCAAAGCCGGTAATCGTTGAAGACGATGTGGTAATCGGGGCGAATGCAGTGGTCCTTGAAGGAGTGACAGTAGGTAAAGGTGCTGTTGTAGCAGCAGGAGCGATCGTTATTGATGATGTTGCCCCTTATACAGTGGTTGCCGGGACACCTGCACGTAAAATCAAGGATATCGATGAAAAAACCAAATCCAAAACAGAAATCAAGCAAGAGCTTCGTCAACTGTAATCTTGCTGAAAATAGCTCAATAAGGGAAGGCGTGGATGGAACAGATCCGCGCCTTCTTTTTAAAGAAAAGGCTCCATGCCAGAATGCAACCAAAGAGAAAGAGGCGAAAGATGTGACAAATGTGATTAATCCTTTTATCCAGATCCGCAGAGATCTCCATCAGATCCCGGAAAAGGGCTTCCAGGAGAACAGGACTCAAGGATATCTTCTTCATTATTTAAACAATCTTCCACAGGAACACATGGAAATCAGGGAATGGGAAACCGGTATCTTTGTTCGAGTATTAGGGACTGCCCCATCCAAAACCATCGGCTATCGTACAGACATAGACGGCCTTCCGATTACAGAGGAAACAGATCTTCCGTTCCACTCCAAGCATGAAGGAATGATGCATGCATGCGGCCATGACTTTCATATGAGCATTGCACTTGGGGTGTTGACGCATTTTTCTAGTAATCCACCCAAAGACAATCTGCTATTCATGTTCCAGCCAGCCGAAGAGGGACCTGGCGGGGCACTCCCGATGATTCAGTCTGAGATCTTCAAAGAGTGGAAACCGGATATGATCGTTGCGCTTCATATTGCCCCGGAATACCCGGTTGGCACCATCGCCACGAAGCCTGGCCTTCTATTTGCGAATACATCCGAGCTGTTCATCGATTTGAAAGGGAAGGGCGGGCATGCTGCTTATCCACATCAGACAAATGATATGGTAGTGGCTGCATGTTCGCTTGTAAGCCAGCTGCAGACCATCATCTCAAGAAATGTCGATCCGTTGGACAGTGCTGTCATCACCATCGGGAAGATTACAGGGGGAACGGTCCAAAACATCATTGCAGAGCGTGCAAGGCTTGAGGGGACGATCCGCACGCTGTCGGTGGAAAGCATGAAAAAGGTGAAAGAGCGGATCCAGGCACTTGTCCAGGGAGTGGAGATCGGCTATGGCTGTGAGACATCGATCGATTATGGATGCATGTATCACCAGGTGGATAATGACGCAAGGCTTACAGAAGAATTCATGTCATTTGTCGAAAATGAAACGAATGTCAATGTCGTAGAATGCCGGCATGCCATGACCGGCGAGGATTACGGCTATATGATCCAGAACATACCTGGTTTCATGTTCTGGTTGGGAGTGGAATCTCCATACGGTCTTCACCATTCCAAATTAGATCCCAAGGAAGACGCAATCGGAGTGGGAATGAGCATGCTTATTTCCTACCTCACTAAAAAAGGGAACGAGTAGGTAATGTAGATAAGCCTCCTTCGAATAATTTTCTTGGAAAAAGACAAATTAAGAAGGAGGAGGTGGACCAATTATGCCAAAAGTAGGTGTGGAGCAGTCTTTGACGGCTGTTCAAGAAGCTTTGCAGCAAAAAGGATATGACGTGGTTCAGTTAAACAATGAGGACGATGCTAAAGGCTGTGACTGCTGTGTGGTGACCGGAATCGACAATAACGTCATGGGAATGTCCAATGCCGTTACTGCAGGTTCCGTAATAGCTGCTCATGGACTTTCTGCAGATGAGGTATGTCAACAGGTGGAAAGCCGATTAAACCACTAAAGGGGCCGTTTTATCGGCTTCTTTTTCTGGCGAAAGAAAAGCGGGGTTGCCCCCCGCCTTTTTGAATTAATTATTTTGTTGTTTCTCGACATTGACCTGATGTGGATAAGGGATATCGATTCCATTAGCATCAAGCGCCTCTTTGATTGCTTTGCGCAATTTGCGTTCAACGGCCCATTGCATCATGTTATCTGTTTTAGCGATGATGCGAATAACGACATCGGATGCACCCAAGCCTTGGACACCTATCACATTCGGGCCTTCCTTGATGGCAGGATCCTCTGAAGCTATCGCGTCGCAGGCTCCTTGTATCACTTCGATGGCATGATCGATATTATCTTCATAGGAAATACCGATATCGACAAGGGCGCGCATGTTTCCTCGGGAGTGATTGGTCAGACTGGATATTTCCCTGTTAGGCAGATAGTGAAGCGACCCGTCAAAGTCACGGATCTTGGTGGTTCTTAGACCGACCTCCTCCACTATTCCCGAAAATCCGGCCGTGGTTACATAATCATCAACATCCACTTGTTTTTCCAATAGGAGGAAGAATCCTGTAACAACATCACTTACAATTCCCTGAGCCCCAAAACCGATAGCCAATCCGACAATCCCTGCACCTGCCAAAATTGCAGTTGTACGGACATCGAATACATTTTCGAGCACCATGATCACTAAGAAGAAAATCAATGCGTATGTAAATATATTGGTGGTCAATTTCTCGAGTGTCTTTCCTCGTCCTGCAGAAATTCCTTGTTTAGCGGTGGCACGCTTGAACAATCGGGTGATTATTTTGGTCCCTATCGATTTTACGATGGCATAGACAATAATGATGACAAGCAACTTCAGGAAGATAATTCCGACGGCTGCCAGGATTGCATAAAAATCCAAATCCGAAAAGTCAATGATCATCTTGTATTTACTCCTCTCTGATATTAATTCATAAACCTCTAGTACCGCATTATATAGGATTGTCACCGCAAATCCAAACGATACGGTATATCAATAAAGGAAATGCTAATTATTTTATTCCCTTAAAAAAGAATGTTAAGATTACTATGTGAAATAATTCCCAACATTTTTTATGAACGTGTAATTCCATTAGAAGTGGGGAATAACAATTAGGGATATCTGAACGGCAGATTCCTTTTAATCAATCCTATATTAAATTGATTATTATTTAATATTGACTAAAAATATTGTTTGTTTTATAATGGATACTGTTGATTACAAAATGTAATTGAGAATGTATGAGTTATATTCTCAATAAATACAACTTGGAGGGATTTTTAATGGCAGAACGCATGGTTGGCAAACAAGCTCCTCGTTTTGAGATGGACGCTGTTATGCCGAATAAAGAATTTGGTAAAGTAAGCTTGGAAGAGAACATGAAAAACGGAAAGTGGACAGTTCTTTTCTTCTATCCAATGGATTTCACGTTCGTATGCCCAACTGAAATCACTGCAATGTCCGATCGCTATGATGAGTTCGAAGACCTAGATGCAGAGATCATTGGAGTATCCACTGATACAATCCACACTCACTTGGCTTGGATTAACACAGACCGCAAAAGCAATGGTCTTGGTGAGTTAGCATATCCATTAGCAGCAGACACTAACCACGTAGTATCACGTGATTATGGAGTACTTATCGAAGACGAAGGTATCGCGCTTCGCGGACTATATATCATCAGCCCTGAAGGGGAACTGCAGTATCAAACTGTATTCCACAACAACATCGGCCGTGACGTAGAGGAAACATTGCGTGTACTTCAAGCGTTACAAACTGGTGGTCTTTGCCCGGCTAACTGGAAGCCAGGACAAGCTACTTTATAATTTCATTCAATGAAGAATAAGGTCTAACGATGTCGTTAGGCCTTTCTTTCACTATATACATAAAAAATTGGAGGTCTGAATATGAAATTGCGCTCACCAATGCCAGAGCTTTCTGGTGCAACGGAATGGTTAAATGGAGAAGTGACGAAAGCGGAATTGATCGGGGAAAAACCGACACTGATCCACTTTTGGTCAATCAGCTGCCACCTATGCAAAGAAGCAATGCCCCAAGTGAATGAATTCCGTGATAACTATAGGGATAAATTGAATGTCATTGCAGTACACATGCCTCGCTCAGAGGAGGACCTTAATATGGATGAGATCAAAAGAGTGGCAAGCGAGCATGATATCACTCAGCCCATTTTCGTGGATAATGATCATAAGCTGACCGATGCTTTTGAAAACCAATATGTACCTGCATACTATGTATTCGATGCAGAGGGCAACCTTCGACATTTCCAGGCAGGTGGAAGTGGAATGAAAATGCTGGAGAAACGTGTAAACCGTGTACTAGGGGAAAATGATAAATAAGCTAGATCAGGAAAAAGGGTATAGTGCCCTTTTTCTTTTTTTTTGCTTGCTGTTATTCTTTACATTCATCTTTGGGCATATATTCTAAAGTTATTCATTTTTCTCCATCTAAAGATGTAGAGAATATCAGACTTCGTGATGCTTACAGGCATTCGACGGGGAGTATAAAATAATAGTGTAAATAATTTTAATTTTTGTAAAAAACACTGGAAAAATATTTCGAAACTCGATATATTAGATACTATCTTATATTTTCCAGCATGAGTGAACAAAGGGAGGGAATACATGTGGAGACTTTTAAGAAATTAAAACAATTTTACTGGCCTTACCGTAAAAATTTCTATATTTCATTGATTTTTTTACTTTTGGTTACAGTTATTACTGTGATCTATCCAGTCATTTTGCAAGTGACCATAGATGAAGTAATGAAGAAACAGCAATTTCAATATGTACCGTATATCGCACTTGGGTTCATTGGAATCATGGCTTTAAAAGGCCTGTTTACGTATTTCAATCAATACCTGGGGGATGTGTTCGGAATCCGTTCCGTTTACCGTCTTAGAAATGAGCTTTACGAAAAACTGCAATTTTTACCTTTCCGCTATTATGACAATGCCAAAACAGGGGATTTGATGTCTAGGCTGACAGCAGATGTGGAAGGTTTCCGCTTCTTCCTGTCGTACGGATTTTCAGAATTGATCAGGTTTGCATTGCTTGTAACGATCAGCTTAAGCCTTATGTTTTATTATTCAGTGGCTTTGACTTTCGTGACTTTATTGGCAATGCCGTTTCTTGCGTTTGTCACCTATCGTTTTGACAAAAGGGTTCATCCGGCATTCAGGGGTATTAGAAAATCTTTCGGAAAGCTGAACACGAATGTACAAGAAAATATCAGCGGAATCAATACTGTAAAATCTTTATCGCGAGAAGGCTACCAAATCGACAAATTCAACAATTCCAATGTCGATTACAAGGATAAATTCATTTCTACAGCCAATGTTTGGGCAAAGTATTTCCCGCTTATGGAGTTTATCGGAAATGCCTGTGTTGTTGGACTCCTGGGCTTCGGGGGATACTTGGTAATCGATGGACAGCTGTCGGAAGGTGCCCTGGTGGCATTTTTCAGCTTGGTATGGTACATCGTTTGGCCGATTGCCAACCTTGGGTTTGTAATCAATCAGTTTTCACAAGCGAAGGCTTCCGGGGAACGTCTATTGGAGATACTCGAAGCAGAAGAGGATATTCATGATATCCCTGGTGCAAAAGATGTGCCTAACCTAAATGGGCATGTAACATTTGAAAATGTGACATTCAGCTATCCGAATGAAGAGAAAGCAGCCCTTCAAAATGTGTCCTTTGATGCACCACCTGGAAAACAGATCGGTTTGATCGGGGCTACAGGTTCAGGTAAAACAAGTATTACCCAGTTGATAACCCGATTCTATGAACCTGAAGAAGGCCGAATATTGATTGATGGAAAAGAAGTAAACAACTATACACTTCATTCACTTAGAAATCAGATAGGATTTGTCCTGCAGGAATCATTTCTTTTCTCCTCCTCGATCAAATCAAACATAGCTTATGGCAGACCGAATGCTTCCATGGATGAAATTGTCCGTGCTGCAAAGATGGCACAAGCGCATGAATTTATCATGGAGTTGCCAAACGGTTACGATACAATGCTTGGTGAAAGGGGAATGGGCCTCTCTGGTGGACAGAAGCAGCGTATTGCAATTGCACGTGCATTGATTCTTGATCCGACTATTCTTGTACTCGACGATGCCACAAGCGCTGTGGATATGCAGACGGAATTCAATATACAGAAAGAGCTGAAAGAGGCTTTGGCTGGCAGAACCACCTTTATCATCGCACACCGCATTTCATCATTAAAGCACGCTGACGAAATACTTGTATTGGATGAAGGTAATGTAGTGGAAAGAGGTACACACGAAGAATTGATCCAGATAAATGGACCGTATCGTCGAATCTACGATATTCAATATAAGGACCAAAAAACAGTTTTGCAAGCACAGACAAATTGAAGGCAGGTGAAAAAGAGTGCGAAAGAAACAAAAAATAGAAATGAACGATAATGTAAAAAAGAGATTCTATTATTCTACCGATAATGCCATTGAAAAGCCGTTTAACTGGCAGCAGATGTGGCGCCTATTTTCTTATATGAAGCCATATTCCAAGAATCTTCTGCCGCTGGCCATCATCACGATGCTGATTGCGACAGGGGTAAGGCTCGCCATTCCTATCATCATCGGTAAATACATGTTTGACTTCGCGATCGGCGAGAGGGATATGGATCTGTTAGTGAACCTTGCCATACTGATCACTGGTCTGTATATCGTCTCTTACGTGGCAAATGCGCTGCGTATCAGATGGATGAATATGCTTGGGCAGAATGTCATCTATGATTTGCGGAAACATTTGTTCACCCATGTCCAGGGATTGTCCCACAGATTTTTCGATCAGCGTTCTGCAGGGTCCATCCTTGTCCGTATCATGAATGATATCAACTCCCTTCAGGAATTGTTTACAAACGGAGTCATCAATCTTCTAATGGACTTTATCCTATTAATAGGAATTGTTGTCATCCTGTTTGCACTTAGTCCGGAGCTTGCTACAGCAATCCTGATTATATTGCCGCTCATGTTCTTCATTTCCACTAGTCTTAGAAGAAAGATCAGAAGAGCCTGGCAGGATGTACGGATCAAGCAAGCGATGCTGAATTCCCACTTGAATGAGAGTATCCAAGGAGTGCGTGTCACGCAATCCTTTACACAGGAATGGGAGAACATCGCATTCTTCGACCGTATCAATACCGAAAACTTCGAGTCTTGGAGAAATGCCACCCAACAGAATGCGATATTCCGGCCATTTGTCGAGATGACCAATGCGGTCGGTACAGCCATTCTGATCTGGTTTGGTGCATATCTGATTCAATCAAGTCTCCAAGGTGGTTCAAGTACCCTGACAATCGGTGTATTCATTTCTTTCGCCTTTTACCTTGGTATGTTCTGGGAGCCGATTTCGAGGCTTGGGCAGCTTTATAATATGTTGCTTGTCGGTATGGCATCGTCAGAACGAATATTTGAATTCCTTGATGAAAAGCCGATCGTCGATGAAAAGGATAATGCAGTAAGACTTGAAGAAATTCGTGGCGAAATTGAATTTAAAGATGTGGAATTCTCGTACGATGGAAAGCGTACAGCTTTAAACCGTATCTCCTTGAAAATGGAAGCTGGTCAGACCGTTGCTTTGGTCGGCCATACAGGATCTGGAAAGACGACCATTGCCAATCTCATTTCCCGCTTTTATGATGCAACAGGCGGTGAGGTGAAGATTGACGGAAATAATATCCGGGACATTTCCTTGCAAAGTTTGAGATCTCAAATCAGCGTAGTTCTTCAGGATACCTTTATATTCTCAGGAACCATCAATGACAATATCCGATTCGGACGCCCGACGGCAACAGATGAAGAAGTGAAGGCAGCTGCAGAAGCAGTTGGTGCCAATACATTTATCGAACGCTTGAAAAATGGCTATGAAACGGAAGTGGAAGAGAGAGGTAATGTCCTCTCTGTCGGGGAAAGGCAACTGATTTCTTTTGCTCGTGCTTTGCTGGCAGATCCAAGTATCATCATTCTGGATGAGGCTACAGCAAGCATTGATACTGAAACAGAGGTTCAAATCCAACTGGCGTTGAAGAAGCTGTTGAAAGGAAGAACGGCTATCATCATCGCCCATCGTTTATCGACGATCAGGGAAGCAGATAATATTTTCGTCCTCGACCATGGTAACATCATGGAGCAGGGTAACCATGATAAGTTGATGGAGCATAAAGGGATATACTATCACTTGGTTAAAGCTCAATTTACGATGCAGGATGCAGGATAAAAGACATTTTTAGCATAAGTGGGGCACCGGTGCAATCAGCCGGTGCCTTAGCTTGTATCTAAATATAATATGGGGAATTGAGAGGATGAACCTGATGAAGGAGATAGTGATAGGAGTATTAGCTTCCATGTTTTTTGCAGTAACCTTTATTTTGAATAGGTCCATGGAGCTTTCCGGAGGGAGCTGGTTGTGGAGCTCCTCAATGCGTTTCTTTTTCATGGTGCCGTTTCTCCTTGTTATTGTCGTATTGCGACGTAATCTTAAAGAGGTCCTCGTCGAAATGGCAAGATACCCTCTTGCGTGGTTCATTTGGAGTGTAGTTGGTTTTGTTCTGTTTTATGGACCGATAACATTCGCGGCTGCCTTTGGTCCTGGCTGGCTTGTCGCAGGAACGTGGCAGCTTACAATTATAGCAGGAATTCTCCTTGCTCCGTTTTTCTATCATACCCGGGAATCAGAAGCAGGCATTATGACTGTCAGACAGAAAATACCCTATAAGGCTCTCAGATTATCGATGGTCATTTTCATTGGTGTTGTATTGATCCAATGGGAAAAAGCGCAAAGCATTTCGCTGTCAGCTTTCATGTACGGAGTGGTGCCGGTCATCCTAGCTGCATTTGCATATCCTCTTGGCAATCGGAAAATGATGGAGCTTTGTGGCGGGAGGCTTGATACGTTTCAGCGGATACTGGGGATGACTATTGCCACTTTGCCGGTTTGGCTTATAGTCGCCTTGGTAGGAATGGTAAAAGTAGGCCCGCCTTCATCAAGCCAAGTATTGCAGACTTTCATTGTCGCCTTCTGTTCGGGCGTCATCGCCACCACATTATTCTTCTTCGCTACAGACCGGGTGAGGGATAATCAAGGGAAGCTCGCCTCGGTTGAAGCAACCCAATCGACACAAGTCATATTCGTACTGATTGGAGAGGTGATCCTTTTATCAAGTCCGCTGCCAAGTCCGATTGCGACAGTTGGTCTTGCAATCATAATCGTGGGGATGGTGCTCTACAGCACATTGTCAAAAAGACTTTAAATAAGGGGGAACATAGGTGGAATTCTTCAGCAGGGAGATGAGTAGGTCTGATTCCGATGAGATTCTTTCTTGGCGTTACGACCCGCCGTATGAATTATATAATAATGAAAAAAGTGATGAGGCATTATTGGAATTGTTGAATGGAAGCTATCACTCAGTGTATGTTGGGGAGGGAAGTCTTTTTGGTTACTATTGCCATGGGGATTCTGCAAAGGTTCCAGCAGGGCATGCGAGCGGGGCCTATTCGGAAGACTGTTTGGATATCGGTCTAGGCATGAAACCGCAACTGACCGGTAAGGGGAAGGGGAGTTTATTTTTGTCATTCATCCTGGATTCCCTGGCTCAGGAAAGCAATGGACAAGTGGTGTTCAGGCTTACTGTAGCCTCTTTTAATAAGAGGGCAATCACACTATACTCCAATCATGGATTCGTAAGGAGAGACGTATTCGAGCATAATGGAGTGGAGTTTATTACAATGGTAAAACTTCCTATTTAAATAATGGGAGGTTTTTATTAATGCTAATTCTAATTGTGCTGGATTTTTTTGCTCCACGTTGTCCACTCGTACCGCCCTAGCCCCAATTTCCGCCCACTCACGGCACGAATAGTGAGTAATCATACCGCCCTAGTCCCAATTTCCGCCATCTCACGGCACGAATAGCGAGTAATCATACCGCCCTAGCCCCGATTTCCGCCCACTCGCGGTACGAATAGTGAGTAATCATACCGCCCCAGCCCCGATTTCCGCCCTCTCACGGTACGAATAGCAAGTAATCATACCGCTCCATCCTCGATTTCCGCCCTCTCACGGTACGAATAGCGAGTAATCATACCGCCCTAGCCCCGATTTCCGCCCCATCACGGTACGAATAGCGAGTAATCATACCGCCCCCTCCTCGATTTCCGCCCACCCACGGTACGAAAACTAAGTCTTCAAACCGTCACTACCTCTTTCACAATCTTACATCCTAAAAACGTATATGAATAAGTGATTGTAAAAATAAATGAAGAGTGACCATGCAACCATAGATTTCTCGAAAATATGGTACAATATAAGAAATTGAAAACGTTGTAATAGGGGGAAATCCGTTGAAGAGAAAAGAGTTTGCGGTAATCGGCCTTGGCCGGTTCGGAGGAAGCATGGTAAAGGCTTTGAGTGAAGAGGGAGTAGAGGTCCTAGCAATAGATAACGATGAAGACAAGGTAAATGAATACGCTAACATAGCCTCACATGCAGTTGTAGGCGATACGACGGATGAAGCGGTATTGAAAAGCCTGGGCATACGGAATTTTGATCATGTCATTGTTGCGATCGGTGACAATATCCAAGCGAGTATTTTGACCACCCTTATCCTGAAGGAGCTTGGGGTCAAGCATATTACGGTAAAAGCCACAAACGACTATCACGAGAAGGTGCTCAGCCGGATAGGTGCAGATCAAGTGGTTCATCCTGAACGGGATATGGGAAGAAGGATAGCTCATAATATTGTTTCTAATAATGTGCTTGATTATCTGGAGCTTTCTGATGAACACAGTATCGTGGAGATTGTGGCAAGCCGAAGGCTTGGCGGTTACACGCTGATAGACCTTGATATCCGTGCAAAATATGGGATAAACATTGTCGCAATAAAACGAGGGAAAAATATCATCGTTTCACCACAGGCTAACGAGGGGATCAAGCAAGGCGATATTCTGATTGTGATCGGCGCTGACAAGGATATCGATCGATTTGAAAAGAACTTGGTTGAGGAATAAGTAAGAAAAAAGTGGGATATCGAAATCCCACTTTTTTTTGTAACTTTTTCCAAGATAAATCGTATATAAAATAAATCAGCTAGATTCTTCGGCATAAATCGGGTGTGGAATCATATATAACCTATAACGGGGACAAGGGAGTGATCAGGTTGGGGATCATCATGTATTTGGTTTTATCGCTTTATGCCATCGGAGTAGGTGCAATAGGGCTTGGCATGTTCTACATTTTGACACGCCGTGATAATAAGTTTGCATTAAAATCTGTATTAGCAGGGATCATACTTATCATCATTGGGTTTGTCGTGAATGAGAACCGCCCAGTGGTGGAAGGGGCCGCCACCATTACAGTTAAAGCTGTAAGCTTGAGTGAAACAACAACGGAACCAAATCAATATCACTGTGATGTCGTGGATGAAGCGTCTGGTATCAGTTATAGATTTGTGGGGGCTGATAGCGGGGAAGCGGCAGCATATTGTGAAAAGTTTAAAGTAGGCTCGGATTACAAAATAGAATTCAAGTATAAAGAGGAACAGTATTACTTTCATAACCATACAGATGGGCAATAAAAAGCCACGTGCAATTGAATTGCTCGTGGCTTTTAAAATCAAACTTCCATAATGATCGGTAGGATCATTGGACGGCGTTTTGTTTTTTCATAAAGGAACGGAGCAAGGGTATCTGTGATTTCATTTTTAATCTCAGACCATTGCGTAGTGCGACGCTCCATTGTTTTGGTCAGGTGCTTTGTGATCAAGGATTGTGCATCATTAATCAGGTCACCGGATTCTCTCATATATACAAATCCACGGGAAATGATATCGGGACCAGATGCAATCTTGAAGTCTTTCATATTGATGCTTACTACTACCACAACAAGTCCTTCTTCAGAAAGAATGCGACGGTCGCGCAATACGATATTTCCGATGTCCCCGATACCGTTTCCATCAATGTATACATTGCCGGAAGGGATCTTACCTGCTACTGAAGCTTCTGTTTCGGAAAGTGCCAATACTTCACCATTATCCATGATAAAGCAATTCTCCTCCGCAACACCGCAATCGATCGCAAGTTGTTTATGAGTGATCTGCATACGATACTCACCGTGGATCGGCATGAAATACTTAGGCTTGATTAAACGAAGCATAAGCTTTTGTTCCTGTTGCCCACCGTGACCGGAAGTATGGATATCACTTAATGAACCGTGGATGACATCAGCACCGGCACGGAATAACATATTGATTGTACGGTTTACACTCAATGTGTTACCAGGGATCGGTGAAGAAGAGAATACAACTGTATCACCAGGGATGATCTGGATTTGACGGTGTGTGCCGTTTGCGATCCTGGAAAGTGCTGCCATCGGTTCCCCTTGGCTTCCTGTACATAGGATCGTCACTTTGTTTGCAGGCATACGGTTGATCTGGTGCGTATCGATGAACGTATCCTTTGGTGCGCGGATATAGCCCAATTCTTGACCGATATTGATTGCCGCCTCCATACTGCGTCCAAATACTGCAACTTTTCTTCCATGAGCGACAGCAGCTTCCACTACTTGCTGCAAACGGTGAATGTTAGATGCGAATGTTGCGAAAATGACGCGGCCATCCACTTTACGGAAGATATCCTGGATGCTTTCGCCAACGCGGCGTTCAGACATCGTGAAATCAGGAATTTCACTGTTTGTGCTGTCAGAAAGTAGGCAAAGTACTCCTTCTTTCCCGATTTCGGCCATTTTCGTCAAGTTTGCCGGCTCACCTACAGGGGTGAAGTCGAATTTGAAATCTCCTGTATGCACGATGTTCCCTTGAGGGGTTTTAACGACCACTCCGTATGAGTCAGGAATACTGTGTGTTGTGCGGAAGAAAGTGACAGATGTCTTACGGAACTTGATGATGTCATCCTCTTGGATTTCTATAAGCTTCGCTTTACGAAGCAGACCGTGCTCTTCCAATTTGTTTTTGATCAATCCTAGTGCAAGTTTACCTCCGTAGATGGGAATATCCACTTCACGCAGAAGGTAAGGAATACCGCCGATGTGATCTTCGTGACCATGGGTGACGAAAAGCCCTTTGATCTTTTCTTGGTTTTTAACCAGGTATGTGTAGTCAGGAATAACATAGTCGATTCCTAATAATTCGTCTTCAGGGAATTTGATTCCAGCGTCGATAAGAATGATTTCATCCTGGAATTGGACTGCGTAGGTGTTTTTCCCGATCTCACCTAGTCCTCCTAAAGCGAAAACCGCTGCTTGATTATTTTTTACAAATTTCATTTTCTATCATATCTCCAATACTTTAAAGTTTTCAGATTGTTTTTCATACTCATAAAAAGCCCCGTCCACTGGCTGGATGAACTCGATATTGTATGGTTTGTCCTTTAATTTCCTGCGCACCTCAAAAACAGCAGAAGCTTCTACATACAATGATTCGGTATTCTCCCTTACCGGTGCTTCTGCAATATTCTCCTGGTAATACACTTTAAATATCATTTTAATCTCTCCTTAAAAATTTCTCCTCCAAACTTCCGTACCCTGTCAATGATGCAAGCAGAAGAGGAAAGTGAAGGTATATCTATAGTTATTTTATGTTTGGCTGCATAGGCAGAAGTGTCCGACGACTCTCCGTTTTGTGCGATTCATCTATGCCTTAGGCAACCTTACAAAAAGACAACGCGCTAATAATCAATGCTTTCTCGATTCATATCATAGCCGTACTTTGGCATGAAAGCCATTAATATCCTATATTATATACGAAACAGTAGGATATTTCATGTGTTTCATGCGAGTTTACATTCTATTTTCTCCAAATGGCAAAAAATTAAAAGTCCGGGACTGATTATGTATAAAAAAAGACCATGCATTCATGGCTGTCAGCACTGTATTTATTCTTATTATAGTTAGAGGAACTGGTCTTGTAAAATTAATTCTCCCTACATATATGTAAGAGCCCCTCAAAAATGAAGGACTCATTGATCAAAACTTCTTATGCTATCGTTTTTCTTTTAAGGAAGTTGTTCATTCGTCGCATTATTCTTTTTCGAAGCCTTCTAAGCATTTGCGCCTCACTCCTTGTTATCAAGGTTTGTCTGTTTGTAGTAATGTTAGTATGCACAATCGGGACAATTAGTTATTAGGAAAAATGTACTTTATTTTATCCAAGGAATGGCCAATAACAGTCAGAGGCATATAAGCTCATTATTTAAGATAAATCGTATTGACTTTAGCCTATCATATCTTTGCTGACTTGGGAATAAGCTTGGCTATTTATCTTTATATTGCAATCAGTTTCACTAGCATTAATGGGTGGAAAAACTTATTGACAGTAAACGCTTTCCTCATGTAGGTTAATTGTAAACTATTATTTCGTTACCCTAAGAAAACAAGGTGGTAAGTAAAATGAAGCGATTGTACTTGGCATTATTAACATTAAGCCTTATTTGGGGCATGTCTTTTCTTTTTATTAAATTGCTTGTCGGTGACTTGGGAGTGTGGGGTGTGGTTTTCTGGAGATGTATATTCGGTGTGGGGACATTGTTCATCCTGCTTTTCTTCCAAGGGAACTTAAGGCTTCTAAAAAACCTCCCGTGGATACCATTACTTTTAATCGCCATATTAAATAATGCTCTTCCGTGGGCTCTTATCGCAGTGAGCGAGATGTCCATCAGCAGCAGTTTGGCTTCTGTTGTAAATGCCACCACCCCGATATGGACGATCTTGATTGGATTTTCCCTTTTTTCAAGTAAAATGAAAAAAACTCAGTGGCTTGGTGTAGGAGTCGGTTTTTTCGGCATTCTTGTTCTTTTGGACCTCAATATTGTAAAGTTATTCAATAATAGTCTTATGGGAGTCGGGACGATGCTCGGTGCCACAATCTGCTATGGATTCGGGGCGCACCTGAGCAGAAAGCATCTGAAAAATGTTCCTATCACAATAATTTCCTTTAGTACTCTTGGGCTGGCAGGGATGGTCTCAGGCTTTTTCGCACTGATTTTTCAACCGGAAGCCTTTTTGGGGATAACGAGTATTTCCACACTTTTTTCCTTAGTCGGGCTTGGAGTATTCGGATCGGGGATCGCTTATCTACTTTATTATTATATGGTAAAAGAGGGCAGTGCCGAATTTGCTTCCCTTGTCACCTATATCGTACCGATCACCGCTATGCTATGGGGAAGCCTCTTGCTGGATGAGCATATCAGCCTCTCGATGCTTATAGGTTTAGTTCTGATATTCAGTGGTGTATACTTATCGTCGTATCAAACGAAAAAACAAAAATTGGCCAACAAAATAGTTGCTTAAATCAAAGGTGGTTTCAAATGATGGATGACAACAAGAAAATCGTATTTTTTGATATAGATGGAACATTGCTTGACCATGATAAAGAAATTCCTGCTTCAACAAAGGAAGCTATCGTAAAATTGAAAAAGAACGGTGTATATGTGGCAATCGCAACAGGAAGGGCACCATTCATGTTTGAGGACCTCAGGGAGGAGCTGGATATAGATTCGTTTGTAAGCTTTAACGGACAATATGTAGTCTTTGAAGGAGAGGTCATCTATAAGAATCCCCTAAACGTGGAGAAGATGCAGATCCTTCGGAAATATGCCGAAAAACAACAGCATCCCCTTGTGTATTTAAATCATGAAACAATGAAAGCGAACGTGGGAGACCATCCATTCATCCATGAAAGCATGGGAAGCTTGAAGTTTACGCATCCGGAGATTCATCCCGGCTTTCTTGATGAAACGGAAATCTACCAGGCGCTTCTGTTCATAGAGGAGAAAGACCAGCAAACATATCTTGATGCGTATAAGGATTTTCATTTTATACGCTGGCATTCCTATTCAACAGACATCCTGCCAAAGGGTGGTTCAAAAGCAATCGGTATCCAGCGCATGCTCGAACGCCTGCCATTCAAGAAGGAAAATGTCTTTGCTTTTGGAGACGGATTGAATGACCTGGAAATGCTTGAATACGTCGGTACTGGGATTGCAATGGGCAATGCACATTCCGACTTGTTGAAGGTTGCCGACAAGGTGACCACAGATGTCTCAAAGGACGGCATCAAAAACGGTCTGGAATCTGTTGGACTTATATAAAGAAAAAAGGTGAATCCCATGGATTCACCTTTTTTATCGTTCAATGGCCACTGCGTTTTCAGGAATATGAAATGGATCCTGTTTATTGATGTGGTCATAAAACATCACACCGTTCAAGTGATCGATTTCATGCTGGAACACGATCGCTACAAGACCTTTCAGTCGAAGCTTCACTTGCTCTCCTTGAACGGTTGTTGCCTTGACTGTCACTCTTGCATACCTCGGAACGAAACCAGCTACCTCCCTATCAACAGATAAGCATCCTTCCCCGGTAGTCAAATAACTTTTTTCCACTGAATGGCTGACTATCTTTGGATTAAGCAGGGCGTAGCTGTGCTGTTTGCCTGTTTCATCGGCAATATGGACGGCAATCATCCTTTTTGGCACGTTGATTTGAGGAGCGGCAAGTCCAACCCCTGGTCTAAGGTTGTATTTCATTGCTGTTTCTGGATCCTGACTATTTATCAAGTACTGCAACATCTCATTTAACGTGTCTTTTTCTTCTTGTGTAGGTGGCAGATCCACTTCCTTCGCTGCCATTCTTAGTGTAGGATGGCCTTCCCTGATGATTTCATTTGTCGTTAACATATAAAAGAACACTCCATTCGAAAAAACTGATTCATATATCATATTCAATCATTAATTAAATTATTTTAACAGAAAAAGCTACCGCATGGGAAATGAAAGGAAGGGGCATTAATGCTTCTACTGGGTAATACATATATTATATAATGGAATTGGATTATTTACGTTATTCTTACATAGTTTTCAAATAGATGTTGTCAAAATACGCGATAAATTTTATAGTTAAAGTGGAAGAAATGATAGGGGGATTTAAATTGCGTCATTGGAAAAGAACAGTTGCATCTCTTACTTTGGCAAGTTCACTGCTATTAACGGGCTGTATCAATGGAGAAACGCCGGAGCAGGAGATATTTGAGACACTTGAAAAAGTAGTGGACCTGGAAGAAAGCTTTGAAGCGCAGCAAGCTCCTTTATTGGACCTTGAGCAGAAGGAAAAACAAATCTATGATGAAATCATCACGCTTGGGATGAAAGAATTCGATCAAATTGTCAAACTTGCACAAGAAGGCTCCTCTTTAGTGGAAAAAAGAGAAGAGGCCATGATGGCTGAAAAAGAAAGTATCGAAGCGGCAAGAGAGCAGTTTGAAGAGGTGAAAACTTCCATTGAATCCTTGGATGACGAGGATCTGAAAAAAGAAGCGCAAAGCTTGTATCAGTTAATGGAAAAACGATATGAAGCATATATGACTCTATCGGGTCATTATATGGAAGCCATTCAATTGGACAAGGAGCTTTATGCCCTTTTCCAAAAAGAGGATCTGACATTGGAAGAACTGCAACTGCAAATCAATAAAATCAATGAACTGCTTGTTAAGATCAAAGAATCCAATCAAGCATTCAATGAATTTACAGAGCAATATAATGAAGCGAAATTCTCTTTTTATAAAAATGCCGGATTGAATGTCGAATACAAAAACTAATTAGAATAAAAGATCGGCCCATTAAAACAGGGCCGATCTTTTTTTATGGCGAAAATGATGACAATAAATAAGTATTGTCTTATAACAATGGCAGACAAATATATTTTAAAATAGTCAAAATGGTTTGGATGGTTATGTTTATAGGAGAAAGGGAAAGGGTTAGTGTACACTTTTTTGTTATGATAGTATAACTTGAGAATCAGGTTGATCAGGCTATATGATACAGGAAGTGAAATTGTATTAGTACAGTTTGGCGATCGGTGAAATGGCATTAAGTATAATTTTAGTCAAATATCAATGAATGCAAAGAGATTGACGGAATAATCTGCTTGGATGTATACTTGAACTTGTTCAAAAGTTGTATTAATATATTTAAATGTAGAATTAATACAGATGATTATTCATGCAGACTGATTTCATATTGGGAATCATCATGAAGAGAAATAGTACAATTTTGTGTGGGATGCAGAAAAATGTCTTTTTAAGTAATTTTTTGGGCACCCTAATTTTGTATGTAAACTATGTATCAATCAGTTCTCTTAATAGAAAGGAAGAGGTGACGTAGATGGCTGCAAAAACTAAAAATGCCAAGTTCGATCCAAAGCAGCAGTTAGCGAAAGTGGAAGAGCAATTCCAAACGTTTCAAATCTTAAATGAAGAGGGCGAAGTAGTGAATGAAGCTGCAATGCCTGACTTAAGTGATGATCAATTAAAAGAGTTAATGAGCCGCATGGTATACACACGTGTCCTTGACCAGCGCTCCATCAGCTTAAACCGACAAGGCCGTCTGGGCTTCTATGCTCCGACAGCTGGACAGGAAGCATCCCAATTGGCTTCCCAGTATGCATTGGAGAGCGAAGACTTCATCCTGCCAGGATACCGTGATGTTCCACAAATGATCTGGCATGGACTTCCATTATACCAAGCATTCTTATTCTCCCGTGGCCACTTCCACGGAAACCAGATGCCTGAAGGTGTTAACTTGTTACCGCCACAGATCATCATTGGTGCACAAATCATTCAAACTGCCGGTGTGGCACTTGGATTGAAGAAAAAAGGGAAAAAATCCGTTGCAATTACATATACAGGTGACGGTGGAGCATCTCAAGGTGACTTCTATGAAGGTCTGAACTTTGCAGGGGCATACCAAGCGCCAGCGATTTTTGTTGTACAAAATAACCGTTTCGCAATCTCCACTCCTGTTGAAAAACAATCTGCGGCAGGAACGATTGCTCAAAAAGCTGTAGCAGCAGGTATTCCTGGTGTGCAGGTAGATGGAATGGACGCATTGGCTGTATATGCGGCAACTCGTGATGCACGTGAGCGCGCTGTAAACGGCGAAGGTCCTACTCTGATCGAAACATTGACATACCGTTATGGTCCACATACGATGGCTGGTGATGACCCAACCCGTTACCGTACTTCAGAGCTTGATAATGAGTGGGAAAAGAAGGATCCATTGGTTCGTTTCCGCAAGTTCTTGGAGAACAAAGGTATCTGGAGCGAAGAAGAGGAAAACAAAGTGATCGAACAAGCGAAGGAAGACATCAAAGAAGCAATCAAAAAAGCGGATGGACAACCTAAGCAAAAAGTAACGGACTTAATCTCTTTCATGTACGAAGAGCTACCATACAACCTAAAAGAACAAAATGAAATTTACAAAGAGAAGGAGTCGAAGTAAGCCATGGCGCAAATGACTATGATTCAGGCAATCACTGATGCGTTACGCACAGAATTGAAAAACGACGAAAACGTCTTGCTTTTCGGTGAGGACGTCGGTCAAAACGGTGGGGTTTTCCGTGCAACAGAAGGCCTTCAAGCTGAATTCGGGGAAGACCGTGTATTTGACACGCCACTTGCAGAGTCAGGTATTGGTGGTCTTGCTGTCGGCCTTGGTGTAACTGGATTCCGTCCTGTCATGGAAATCCAATTCTTCGGTTTCGTTTATGAAGTAATGGATTCCGTAAGTGGACAACTTGCACGTATGCGTTACCGTACTGGCGGACGCTGGCATTCACCAGTGACAATCCGTTCCCCATTCGGTGGAGGAGTTCACACACCTGAGCTTCATGCAGACAGCTTGGAAGGACTGGTTGCTCAACAACCTGGACTTAAAGTGATAATCCCTGCAACACCTTATGATGCGAAAGGTCTTTTGATTTCCGCAATCCGTGATAACGATCCTGTTATCTTCTTGGAGCACATGAAATTATACCGTTCATTCCGTCAAGAGGTACCTGAAGAAGAGTACACAATCGAAATCGGGAAAGCTGACGTTAAACGCGAAGGCACAGATATTACAATGGTCACATACGGTGCGATGGTACATGAGTGCTTAAAAGCTGCAGAACAACTTGAAAAAGACGGCGTTTCTGCAGAAGTCATCGACTTGCGTACAATCAGTCCTTTGGATATCGAAACAATCATTGCATCTGTTGAAAAAACAGGCCGTGCCATTGTGGTCCAAGAAGCACAAAAACAAGCAGGAATCGGTGCAAGCATCGTAGCTGAAATCAATGACCGTGCGATCCTTAGCCTTGAAGCACCGGTATTGCGCGTTGCAGCTCCTGATACTGTATTCCCATTCTCTCAAGCTGAGAGCGTATGGCTGCCAAACCATAAAGATGTTCTAGAAACAGCGAAAAAAGTCTTGAACTTCTAATTCATATAACAATCGGTAAGGAGGTCCATTCTTTGCATTGCAAGAGTGGGCTCTCCATTTTATCGATAAACTAAAGTGCTAACATTAATAGGAGGTTGAATACTGTGGCATTCGAATTTAAACTGCCAGATATCGGTGAAGGTATCCATGAAGGTGAAATCGTAAAGTGGTTTGTAAAACCAGGTGACGAAATCGAAGAAGATGATGTACTTTGTGAAGTGCAAAATGATAAAGCGGTCGTAGAAATTCCATCTCCTGTAAAAGGGAAAGTAACGGAATTGAAAGTGGAAGAAGGCACTGTCTGTACTGTTGGACAAACAATCATCACGCTTGACGCTCCAGGATATGAGGACCTTAAGTTCAAAGGTGACGATCACGGAAGCGACGAAGAAAAAGCAGATGAAAAAACAGAAGGACAAGTTCAGGCAACTGCTGAAGCTGGTCAAGATGTGAAAAAAGAAGAAGCTCCAAAAGAAGAGCCAAAAGCTGAAACAGGCGCAGGCGCAGGGGAGCAAGTGGAAGTTGATCCAAACAGACGCGTGATCGCTATGCCTTCTGTACGTAAATATGCCCGTGAAAAAGGCGTTGAGATCCGTCAGGTAGCCGGTTCCGGAGATAATGGCCGCGTCCTAAAGAGCGATATCGATGCATTCTTAAGCGGAGGCAATGCAAAAGCAGAGGAAACTACTGCAACTGAGGCAGCTCCGGCAGCAAAAGAAGAAGCTAAAACAGAAGCTAAAAAAGAAAAGCAAGCAATCCCTGCTGGTCAATATCCGGAAACACGTGAGAAGATGAGTGGAATGCGCCGTGCGATTGCAAAAGCGATGGTAAACTCCAAACATACAGCTCCGCACGTTACATTGATGGATGAAATCGATGTGACCGACCTTGTTGCTCACCGCAAAAAGTTCAAAAATGTTGCAGCGGACAAAGGTATTAAGTTAACATTCTTACCATACGTAGTAAAAGCACTTACATCTGCTTTACGTGAGTTCCCTGTACTTAACACATCTTTGGATGATGCTACAGACGAGATTGTACACAAGCACTATTACAACATCGGAATTGCTGCAGATACTGAAAAAGGCTTACTAGTTCCTGTAGTGAAAGATGCAGATAGAAAATCCATCTTCTCCATCTCCAATGAAATCAATGAACTTGCCGGTAAGGCTCGTGATGGTAAATTGGCATCCGATGAAATGAAAGGCGCTTCTTGCACAATCACCAACATTGGTTCAGCTGGTGGACAATGGTTCACTCCAGTAATCAATCACCCGGAAGTTGCAATCTTGGGTATCGGCCGCATCGCTGAAAAACCTGTAGTGAAAGACGGAGAAATTGTAGTGGCTCCTGTTCTTGCATTATCACTAAGCTTTGACCATCGTATGATTGATGGCGCTACTGCTCAAAATGCGCTTAACCATATCAAGCGTCTATTGAACGATCCACAATTATTGTTAATGGAGGGTTAATTTAAATGGTAGTAGGAGATTTCGCAATTGATGTAGATACGCTTGTCATCGGTTCGGGCCCTGGCGGATATGTTGCTGCAATCCGCGCGGCTCAACTTGGACAAAAAGTAACAATCGTAGAAAAAGGGACACTTGGAGGAGTATGTCTGAACGTAGGATGTATCCCTTCCAAAGCTCTTATTTCTGCAGGACACCGCTTTGAAACAGCTAAACATTCTGATGACATGGGAATCACTGCTGAGAACGTGACAGTGGACTTCACAAAGGTACAGGAATGGAAAGCTGGAGTTGTTAAAAAACTTACAGGTGGAGTAGAAGGCCTTTTAAAAGGGAATAAAGTCGACATTGTATCCGGTGAAGCTTATTTCGTTGACGGCAACACAGTCCGTATCATGGACGAAAACTCTGCGCAAACATACAAATTCAACAATTGTATCATTGCGACAGGTTCCCGCCCTATTGAAATCCCGACATTCAAGTACTCTAAACGTGTTCTTGATTCAACGGGTGCATTGGCACTTAAGGATATTCCAAAGAAATTGGTTGTAATCGGTGGAGGCTACATCGGTACCGAGCTTGGAACGGCTTATGCCAACTTTGGAACGGAAGTTGTGATTGTTGAAGCTGCAGATGAGATCTTGGCTGGATTCGAAAAGCAAATGAGCTCACTTGTCAAACGTAACCTGAAGAAAAAAGGAAACGTGGAGATCTTCACAAAAGCGATGGCTAAAGGCGTTGAAGAAACGGAAGATGGAGTAAAAGTAACAATCGAAGTAAAAGGCGAAGAGCAAACCATCGACGCTGATTACGTATTGGTTACTGTCGGCCGTCGCCCTAACACTGACGAACTTGGTCTTGACCAGGTTGGAGTTGAAATGACGGACCGTGGAGTTATCAAGATCGATAAGCAGTGCCGCACTAGTGTTTCTAACATCTATGCAATCGGTGATATCGTTGAAGGACCACCGCTAGCTCATAAAGCTTCTTATGAAGGTAAGATCGCTGCAGAAGCTATCGCTGGACACCCTGCTGAGATCGATTATCTTGGAATTCCTGCTGTAGTATTTTCTGAGCCTGAATTGGCGTCTGTAGGATATACAGAAGCTCAAGCAAAAGAAGAAGGATTAGAAGTAGTGGCTGCCAAATTCCCATTTGCAGCAAACGGTCGTGCACTTGCACTGAACGCTACTGACGGCTTCTTGAAGCTAGTGACACGTAAAGAGGATGGTTTGATCATTGGGGCCCAAATTGCTGGATCCAGTGCATCAGATATGATTGCTGAACTTGGACTTGCCATCGAAGCTGGAATGACAGCTGAAGATATCGCAATGACCATCCATGCTCATCCAACATTGGGAGAAATCACAATGGAAGCTGCAGAAGTAGCAATGGGTAGCCCGATCCATATCGTGAAATAAATCAAAAAAGCACCCGGAAATCCGGGTGCTTTTTTTGTATTTCTTTCATAAAAAAAAGCCCCTCAATGAAGGGCCTCTCCGGACTTGCTCAATGCTTTTTCAATGGAACCGACGATATCTTCCTTTTGGCGAGTTCCATCCACTTGTGTTACTACCTCGTTATCGAGCACCACCAATAAAGAGGGAGTGCTCTTTATATTGAACTGCTTGTATAATGTTTTTTCATCTCTTAATGGGACGACCATCAGATTGGCAACTTCGTTCGGATAAGACCCTTTTAAATCAAGGATAGCATCATAATAAGTGCTTTCTTCCTGGATATTACTTTCATCAGTAAAAAAAACTAAGGTCTTGGAATGCTCAGGGAATTGAACGTGAGTAATTGTTTTATTCTCTTGGCAGGAAGACAATATGAAAAAAGACAACGTTATCAAAATGACAGAGCCTCTGATCATGGCAATCCTCACTTTCTGTAAAAAGTAATGTATGTATGCAAGAATGCTAAATATTTAACCAAAAATCGATTCGGAATCAAAACTCCTACTATGTAACTATACGGTGATATTCTATCATGAAAAAATAGCAAATAAATGCTTGTCATGGAAATGTTACAAAATTGAAAAATAGATTGTTCTTTTCCAGCATAAATATTATTAGGTTTCCTGTTGATCGAAAAAGGCTATTACCATAATAGAAATATGCAGTAAGGAGCTGCTTTTATGAAAAATTATGTAGTGTTTTTAATACAGAATGTCCTTTTTGGCGCTTATAGTCTCATCGAATGGTTTTCTGTAAGAGATAAACTGCAGGCTAAAGTCATTCTCCTTGGGGTATTCATCTATCTCTGCTATGTATTGGCACACTCGATCATTCATAAGAAAAAGCAGGCTGCCGTTACTACTGTGATTAGCTTCCTTTTCTATTTTAGCTTCCAGAGTCTATTTTATTACTTGATTTTTTGATTCTGGGCATTTTGTACTATCTGTTATAGTCCCATCTTTAGACAATGCCCCTAAATTCGGTAAAAGGATTGCCACAGGGTAATGTAAGCTAGTATGATAATAGGTGAACTTTACATATGGAGGAAAGAACATGAAAAAATGGATAGTGCCTACGCTACTGATGCTCCTCCTGACAGCTTGTGCTGAATCACCTCAAAATGAAAACAGCCAGGCGGATGAAGGGGAAACTGCAACAGAGTCAAATCAGAACAACGATAATGATGAAGGGGAAGTATCAGAAACCCAGGAAGATAGTGAAGGTGTCCCAGAGGAAGAAGAAGGTTCGGAAAATGCCGAAGAGGCAACTACCGCCCCCGAATCTGCTGATAGTGAATCAGAAGAACCCCAGTATACAGTCAATCCGGCAGATTCTTCCGTCCAGCCAATTGGTGAAGCAAACGCTGAAGTGGTACTACTCACTATAGATGATGCTCCTGACCGCTACGCCATGGAGATGGCTACAACATTGAAGGAACTTGGCGTAAAGGCGATTTTCTTTGTCAATGGACATTTCCTGCAAACCGAGGAAGAAAAAGAGACACTGAAGAAAATCCATGAAATGGGTTTCCCCATTGGAAATCACACGATGAACCATAAATCTTTAAGGCAGCTAACTGAAGAGGAACAATATGAAGAAATTGTAGGATTGAATGATTTGATTGAAGAGATTATCGGTGAACAGCCTAAATTTTTCCGGGCGCCGTTTGGCATCAACACGGACTATTCCGATGAACTGGTGGCAAGTGAAGGAATGGTAAGGATGAATTGGACTTACGGTTATGATTGGGAACAGGATTACACTACTGCAGATGCTATAGCGGACATCATGGTAAATGCAAAGGAATTGAGAAGTGGCGCTAACCTACTGATGCATGACCGTGAATGGACCAATGCAGCACTTGCTGATATTGTCAAAGGCTTGCAGGATAAAGGGTATGAAATGCTCGATCCAAGCCTGATTGAAGTAAAAACGGATCAGTCGGAATTGTAGAAGTTTGAACAGGAAGCCCTCCATGCAGGGTTTCTTTTTTTTTCTGACATCTGTGCAAGGATAGTTTACAATATGGGCATAGAGACAGAAAAGACCCGTCAGACAATATCAGACGGGTCTTTTTCGGTTCATTAACGCTTATAGTAATACATGATGCTTCCTGTAAATAGTTTTAGCTCCGCTTCAAGCTTCTTGGCTAGGAACTTGCAGAGCTCATTGGCTTTTCCTTTGTCTCCATGTGTACTTTGATCGTGCAGTGTAACTTGTATGTAGGATAGTGGCTCATCTTCCCCATCGATTGGTGCTTGGCTGCCTACACCTATCAGGATCATCTTATAACGGTCTTCCTTTGCCTTGAGGTAGAACCATTGCCCTTGTCCCTCCGGAGTTTCCTTGATTTCATATGGGAAAGCCGCTTGGCTATATTCCCATCCCAATTGCTTTCCCGTTTTTTCCGTAATTTCTTTATAGTAGGTGAGCAGTTCCTTTACATCTTGTACTGTAAGGGTTTTCTTTGGAGATTTTGGAACAAGGTTAATATACGCGCTGCTAGCCATTCATTTCACTCCTAAATATGACAATTCTTCATTAAATATAATTCTAGCACTTGCAGAAAGTCTGTGACAATCATTAAGTTAAAATTCTTGCAATTAGCCCATTTTTTGCGATATAATAAATATCTGAATAAACAAAAAATTAAGAAGGAGGAACCGTATGAACCTATTTGACAAGCTTTATGATAACAATGAGAATGTCCCTGTGCGATTCGTAGGATTCACCACCAAGGATACAAGGTATGATTTCGGTATCGTCTATACGAATTTGTTTTTTGGTAAACCCCTTGTCATCTGTATGCAAACCGGCCGCTCCACGCTCCTCGATCCCAAAGATATTACCGACCTAAATCACCTTCAACATGTTTTCCGAATCGACTCTAAAGAACAAGCGGAAGATCTAGCGGAATTCTTTTCCGAAGCCATTCCTGCAACTCCTTTCCAAGAACAGTACGAATAAAAATCTCCATAGTTTAAGGGCCATCACCAGATAATAGGTGATGGCCCTTTTCGTCAATGAATTATTCTTCATGATAAAGAGTATATATAATTAACTTACCTATTTTTAAATGTGTTATACAATTTAGTTATTGACATAACACATTTAACGGTTTATGATGTATTTAATAAGAGAAAACGCTTACAATTTCTTGATACACAAACTGTTTTCCAATAAAATATACTTTGAAAAGGGGTAAATGTGTATGGGTACAATTATTTGTCAAACTTGCAACAGCGCGGTAGACCACTTCGAGGATGAAAAAGTTACGACTTATTATGCGAAATGTACAGAATGTAAGTGCTCTGAGAAAGTGGAAGACCTAGATTAATAGAATGATGATGGATAGCAGATATAAATAAAACAGCAGTCGCAATCCCGACTGCTGTTTCTTTGTGTTTTATTTGATTGCTTTATGTTCCTTGATGACCCTGAGCGTTTTGAGTTCATAGTCTTCAGGGCCTTGAACAGGAAGACCGACTTCCAATGTCTTGGAAATGTAGGCCAGGTTCTCTTCTGTGATGATTTCCCCAGGTGTGAAGATAGGGATGCCTGGAGGATACACCATGATGAATTCAGCGATGATCCTTCCTGCTGACTTTTCGAATGGCACGACTTCCGTCTCTGAATAGAAAGCATCACGAGGTGCAATGGCCAGGACTGGAATGTCAGGCAAAAATACCTTGACCTGATTTTCTTGATCTTCAGCCTTGTCGCGTTGCTGATTTGCAAGTTCCCTTAATGCAGTAAGCAATATCCCGGTTTCAACTGAGGTGTCACCAGGGGTTACAATGCATAGGATATTGTACAGATCGGAAAGTTCCACTTCAATGTTATAGTTTTTACGGAGCCATTTTTCTACGTCATATCCTGTAAGATTTAATTTCTTTACAGATATGATCAATTTTGTCGGGTCGTAATCGAAAGTTGCCTTTCTTCCCAGTATTTCCGGTCCAACACAATATAAATTGTCAATCGCATTGATTGCATCCCTTGTCTCGTTGGCAAGTTGGATCGTTTTTTCAATCAACATATGTCCTTCTGTCGCAAGCCTCTTACGGGCAACATCCAAGCTTGCCAATAGAAGGTAGGAGGTTGATGTCGTCGTAAGCATGCTCAGGATGGATTGAATTCGATTCACATTCACAAGTCCTTCGCGTACATTCAGGATGGAACTCTGTGTCATAGATCCACCTAGCTTGTGCACGCTTGTTGCCGCCATATCTGCTCCTGCCTGCATGGCGGACAGGGGAAGCTCTTCATGGAAATGGATATGAACCCCGTGCGCTTCATCGACTAGTACCGGTACATTGAAACTGTGGGCAATTTCAACAATCTGGCTCAGGTCGGCTGAAATGCCGAAGTAGGTCGGATTGATGACAAGAACACCCTTTGCATCCGGATGCTGCTTGAGGGCCCGTTCAACAGAATCGGTAGTGATGCCGTGGGAAATCCCAAGTTCTTTGTCTACTTCGGGGTGAATGAATATTGGGACAGCACCCGAAAAAACGATTGCAGACATGACAGACTTGTGCACGTTCCTAGGGACGATGATTTTTTCACCAGGTCCGCAAACAGCCATGACCATTGTCATGATGGCTCCGCTGGTACCTTGTACAGAGAAAAAAGTATGATCGGCACCGAAAGCCTTCGCAGCTAAATCCTGTGCATCTTTAATCATACCTTTTGGCTGGTGCAGGTCGTCTAGGGGACCTATATTTATCAAATCGATGGACAGTGCGTTATCACCGA
This sequence comes from Sutcliffiella tianshenii, assembly GCF_016908565.1. Lineage (GTDB taxonomy): Bacteria > Bacillota > Bacilli > Bacillales > Bacillaceae_I > Sutcliffiella_A > Sutcliffiella_A tianshenii. The sequence continues at coordinate 45,871 of NZ_JAFBED010000010.1, read as the reverse complement.
TGAATGCACGAAACTCGGGATCGATGCCTGCCCCTTTTTTATGGCCGGGTATATGAAATTGAACTGGATTCTTTTTTGCGTGTTCGATCAAGCCAGTAAACAATGGTGTTTCATTTTGGGAGTATGTCAATTTTACTAAGCACCTCTTTACATAATTTCTTTGACATTTTTATCATGTAAAATCTATCTTCATCTTAACGTATCTTAAAACGCAGAACAAACTTACACATAAAACAAATGAATTATAGCATTTAAAAGTAAGGTTGCATAGATTTTTCTTATATATAATTCGTTGAAAAAAACAGGATTTGAGCTTTCGAAAAAGAATATATTGAACAATGGAAAGGAGCTAATACATGATGAAATGGAAAACTAGAATAACAGACTTATTACATATTGAATATCCAATCATTCAAGGAGGACTGGCCTATCTGGCTTATGCTGATCTTGCCGCAGCGGTTTCAAATGCCGGCGGACTAGGGCAAATCACAGCCATGAGCCTCGATACCCCTGAAGAGCTCAGGGCAGAGATACATAAATTGAAGAGTCTGACTGATAAGCCGTTTGGCGTGAATTATGCCATTGGTCAGCATGGTCGGCCTTTTGAACATATGCTGGATGTGGCAATAGAAGAAGGAGTACCGGTGATATCCATGACTGGAGGGAACCCTGCCCCGATTTTCAAAAGGTTGGAGAACACCCCTTGTAAAAAGCTTGTACTGGTTGCTGCAAGAAGGCAGGCCGAGAAGGCCGAGGAATTGGGTGCTGACGCTGTCATGGTCGTGGGGCAGGAAGGGGGAGGGCATCTAGGAAAGCAGGATTTAGGGACGATGGTCCTCGTCCCAAAAGTGGTGGATGCCCTATCCATACCTGTTATTGCCTCAGGTGGAATAGGGGACGGAAGGGGATTGATGGCGGCATTAAGCTTAGGAGCAGAAGGGATCGAGATGGGTACTCGATTCATTGCAACGAAAGAATGCCTGCATGCGCATCCCATCTATAAAGAGATGCTTGTCAAAGGTACGGAAAATGATACAGTCATCATTAAAAAAAGCATAGGTGCACCTGCCAGGGCCATTCACAATAAATGGACGGAAGAGATATTGGCGCGTGAAAAGAACGCTGAGGGGTATGAAGGATTAAGGGAATATATAAGTGGAGTGGCAAATAAACGGTTCATCCATGAAGGGGAAGTTGAACAGGGGTTTGCCTGGGCAGGACAGGTGATGGGCTTGATTGATGATGTTCCCTCTGCAGGTGAACTGATAGGGAGAATCATCTTGCAAGCGGAAGAAATTCGCAAAGACTGGACAATCTAAGATAAGTAAGTGCTATACTATGTAACGAAATGAGCTTACATAATGAGGTGACAGTATGGACTTTTCTTATCCCATTTCCTATGACTGGACAACAGACGAAATCGTGGATGTGATTGCTTTTTACGAAGCGGTGGAGCAGGCGTATGACAAAGGAATCGAGCGGGATCATCTGATGAGCGTATATCGCCGCTTCAAGGAAATAGTGCCTGGAAAAGCAGAAGAGAGAAACCTAGCTAACGAGTATGAAGAGTTGAGCGGGTTCTCTGCCTATCAGACGATTAAAAAAGCAAAAAGCCTGGAATCGGGAGATAGAGTGAAAATGTAAAAAAACAAGAATCGGAACTAAAGCCGATTCTTGTTTTTTTAGGATACTGCTGTTTTCTTTGTCAGATTATAAAGAGGTCGCAGCGTTTGGAACGCTTCCTCTATTCTTGCGATCGTTTCGTCACCTGAGAGTGTGACCGCTTCTTCTCGGGGAATTTGTATGCCGCATAGGATTTCCGCTTTTTTAACGTTCATTAACCGTTGGAAAAGGTCCTTGTGCTCGTCCTCTGATAGATCACTTTGACGGATGACCTCAGGTTTAGTGTGATCCTTGGACCAAACATAATCTGCGGGAATCGATTCGCGTATCTGCTTTACATCCTCAATTAGCTTCTCCCCGTATGCTTCCTTGATCGGCGCTTCATAGATCACGGCAAACCATACGAAAACGTGCGTTTCCCATAATCCAATCTGAAAATGGGGCAGCATTTTATATCCCCGGTTGCTGTTTGCGAATGCGACCCATGAATCTTTTGGCGGGTTGATTGTGCGTCTTGCATGCTTTGCAATATGGTATTGCATTTCATCACCGGTCATCGCTGTCAAAGAGGGCGCAAAATGTTCTCCAAGCAGCTGGAATTTCGGTTGGATCCTTTCTTGGAGAGCAGCCATTCGCCCTTCTAGCCCATCAATTTTGAAAACATTGAAATCTGCTTTTTTAAAACCGTTAAATTTCCTTGATGCCACAATCATCACTCCACATATAAGTATTCCTCTGAATATTCTAGCATAGCCAAATGCCTTTTCAAAAAGATTCACCTTCTTACCTTTTCTTATGGGTTATTGCACATTTTAGTTACCAACTTTTAATCCCTTCATATGATATATCAACCATAAAAGTTGAGAGTATCTAAGAGCCATGAAAATCACCTGAGGGAGGGATTGGGATGAAGCAAGTAGTGAAACCTTGGAAAAAGAAAAAGGAAGAAAACCAGATGGCAGTGCTGAAACTTGAAATTGATTATGAACTGGTAACATTGTTTGATGCAATGACAGAAAACAATGCCGATAAGATCAATAGCAGCAAAGTCAAATTAGAGAAATTGCGTAAGGAAATGTTGAGTTTAGAGGTTTAGTGGCAGGTGCTACCCAACGAACCTGTAAGAGGTTCGTTTTTCTCTGTGTCGCATTACTTGATTTTAAATGCCCACTTCAGTAAGCTAAAAAGAACAATTGTATTGAAAAGTATTACATAGATGTGGAAGGGCAGGAGTCGTAATGAACTGGTCGCAAATTGATGAGAATGCAAAGACATGGACAAGAGAGGCTGGGGAAAGGATACGCGCTTCCTTTAATGAAAAGCTGATGATACATACGAAAACTTCTCCAGATGACCTTGTAACGAATATTGATCGTGAAACGGAGCAATTCTTTATAGAAAAAATCAGAAACACCTATCCTGATCATCAAATACTTGGCGAAGAGGGCTTCGGTGACAAAATAGATAAGCTTGACGGGACTGTCTGGATTATCGATCCAATTGATGGAACGATGAATTTCGTGCACCAGCAGAGGAATTTCGCGATATCTGTTGCTGTATACCATGATGGTGTTGGTAAAATAGGGTTGATCTATGATGTCGTGCATGATGAGCTTTATCATGCAAAAGCCGGGGAGGGGGCATACCTTGACGATGTAAAATTGCCTCCATTAAAAGAAGTGGCTGTGGAACAGGCCATTATAGGATTGAATGCAACTTGGATTACAGAAAATAAAAGAATCGATCCTTCCATACTGGCCCCGCTGGTACGAAGGGTGAGGGGGACACGCTCTTACGGATCTGCTGCACTTGAAATGGCTTATGTAACGACTGGTCGGATCGATGCGTATATCACGCTACGTCTATCTCCCTGGGATTTTGCCGCCGGGCTTATCCTGGTAAATGAAGTAGGCGGGAAAGTGACGACCCTGCATGGGGAAGAACTGAACCTCCTCGGCCAGAACAGTGTGTTTGTCTGCAAGCCAGGCCTGCATGAAACAATCAGTAAAGATTATCTGTCGAAGCTTAAATAGAAATCATAGACGCATGGTTAAAACCCCCGCGGCATTGAACCGCGGGGGTTTATTTACGGGTATGAACGACAATTTGAACTGATCACAAAAATCCGCACCTGTAAAAAAATGAAAGAAACTCATCTTATCGATTATTTTCCCTCATGCTTCGTTTTTTCTTGAATCCGAAGCCCATTATTATAAATAATAAAATAATTGCAAATACTATACCTGTTAAGCTTCTTTCTGCTATTGCTATACCAATCAATCCCATGGAGGTAGCCGCTAAACAAGCGAAAAGTACGAAGATCCATTGAATGTTTTTCATGATTTTCCCTCCTTTATGTTAACGCATTCAACACTTAACACATATTTTACAGAAGTCTCTTCGTCTTTTCTACTATGTTTGTGGTATAATACTAAAGTTATTAAGTTGTAAATTAGGGAGATGAAATAGTGAACATCCGCAATGATATTAGAAACATCGCAATTATTGCTCACGTTGACCATGGTAAAACAACGTTAGTAGACAAATTGCTACACCAAGCTGGTACGTTCAGAACGAACGAACAGGTAGCAGAACGTGCCATGGACTCAAACGATCTAGAAAGAGAACGTGGGATTACCATATTGGCAAAAAATACGGCAATTAACTATAAAGATACACGCATCAACATCATGGACACACCAGGACATGCCGACTTTGGTGGAGAAGTGGAACGTATCATGAAAATGGTAGACGGTGTACTTTTAGTGGTTGATGCTTATGAAGGCTGTATGCCTCAGACGCGCTTCGTATTGAAGAAGGCGCTAGAGCAGAACTTGACACCGATTGTTGTAGTAAACAAAATCGACCGTGATTTTGCACGCCCGACTGAAGTGGTTGATGAAGTAATCGACTTATTCATCGAGCTTGACGCAACAGAAGAGCAATTGGAATTCCCTGTGGTTTATGCTTCTGCCATTAATGGAACTGCAAGCACAAACCCAGAGAAGCAAGATGAGAACATGGAAGCAATTTATGAGTCCATCATCGAGCACATTCCAGCTCCAATCGACAACAGTGAAGAGCCGCTTCAATTCCAGGTTGCCCTTCTTGACTACAACGACTATGTAGGTCGTATCGGGGTAGGCCGTATTTTCCGCGGTACAATGAAAGTCGGCCAGCAGGTTGCATTGATGAAGCTTGATGGTTCTGTTAAGCAATTCCGTGTATCAAAGCTGTTCGGTTTCATCGGTCTTAAGCGTGTGGAAATCGAAGAAGCGAAAGCTGGAGATCTTGTTGCTGTTTCCGGGATGGAAGATATCAACGTCGGGGAAACAGTTTGCCCGGTTGACCATCAGGAAGCTTTACCGGTACTTCGTATCGATGAGCCGACACTACAAATGACTTTCCTTGTAAACAACAGTCCGTTTGCAGGTAAAGAAGGTAAATTTGTCACTTCCCGTAAAATCGAAGAGCGTCTTGAAGCTCAGTTGGAAACGGACGTAAGTCTACGTGTAGATCCGACTGATTCCCCTGATGCATGGGTCGTATCAGGTCGTGGAGAGCTTCACTTGTCTATCCTGATTGAAAACATGCGCCGTGAAGGTTTCGAGCTTCAAGTATCCAAGCCTGAGGTTATCATCAAAAATGTTGATGGCAAGAAATCAGAGCCGGTTGAGCGCGTTCAAATTGATGTTCCAGAGGATTACACTGGAGCAGTTATGGAATCCATCGGTGCCCGTAAAGGTGAAATGGTGGACATGATCAATAACGGTAATGGCCAAGTTCGTCTTATCTTCATGGTTCCTTCCCGTGGATTGATCGGTTATACAACTGAATTCCTTTCCTTGACTCGTGGATATGGAATCATCAACCACACATTTGACAGCTACCAGCCAATGGCTGCAGGTCAGGTTGGCGGACGCCGCCAGGGTGTACTTGTTTCCATGGAAGCAGGAAAAGCATCCACTTACGGCATCATGGGAATTGAAGACCGCGGTGTCATCTTCGTAGAGCCAGGTACGGAAGTTTACGAAGGAATGATCGTGGGAGAGCATAACCGTGAGAACGATCTTGTAGTTAACGTATGTAAAATGAAGCAGGCTACTAACGTCCGTTCTGCAACAAAAGACCAGACGGTTAGTATGAAAAAGCCTCGTCTAATGACTCTGGAAGAATCTTTAGAGTACTTGAACGATGATGAGTACTGTGAAATCACTCCTCAGTCCATCCGTTTGCGCAAGAAGCTTTTAGACAAAAACGAACGCGAAAGAGCAGCAAAGAAAAAGAAATACGCAGAAGCTTAATTTGCAAATGAATAGGGGAAGCATGGATGGGTTTTCAAAAGCCTATCCTTGCTCCCCTTTTTCTAAATCAAGGAAGGGAAAGGTGAGGATCCCGTGAGTGAAGAAAAAGTACCGGAATATCTTTCTTTTTTTGCCAGCCTCTACAATGTGGTTGAAAACCCTGTATTAGGCATGTGGTTGCTATACCTGACCATCTTGGCACTGTCCATTTTGGTGTACAAGCTTGGTTTTGCATTAAAGCTGCCAATCTTAAAGTCTGCTATTATCTATCTATTCTTGGCACTGGGTGGGACCGTACTGACATTTTTAGGGATTTTCCTGCCGGTTGCAGAAGGATTGGTTGTTGCAGCATTGATTCTGATCATCTATAAAATTCGATTGCGCCGCCATAAGCAAGAGGAAGGCACAGAATCTTAAAGGAGGACTCGTGATGAGATCCTTGCAGGATACACTTTATAATTGGCTGACTATTAAAGTGGTTGCTGAAGCCAGACCGGATGATAAATCCGCACAGGATACGATGAAGTTGTTCGAATCCATCTTGATCGATGACCATCATCTCAAGGAGATATCGGTAACGAAGGAAGACCCGATGTACTATGTATCGTACAAAAAGGATGGGGAAACTCATAAAAACCGCTTCCCTATTGAATTGATCGATGTCATGCTTGAACAGATCAAGAACGAACCGGAAAAATACCATAATTATGAGTAAATGAAAAAAGAGGATCACTCACACGTGTGAAGCACACCATCTGAGTCATCCTCTTTATTTTTGTCTGGGAGAATAAAAAATAGGAAGCAGTATTGCAAACAGGATATGACCGACTGTCCATAAGGAAAAGCTGATAGGGTCATTCACTGCGGGAGTATCCTTTGTCGCAAGAATGGTCAAGGGGAAGTAAAGAAACACAGTAGGCAATGTTAATAGGAAAGACCAAAAATATGGACTGTTTTTAGAGTCTGCATTTCTTTCCATTAACCAAGCGAAGATTATCCCTATCAGGATAGCCATTAGAACATGTAATGAGAATTCCGCAAGCTCCGGAAGGTCGCGGCTATCAATATAAGGAATAAAATCAACATTCAGCAATAATACATAGACTTTCTTGGAGGAAATAGCCTCCAAGAATTTCATCGCAAGCCCCATGATCGAGCCGCTGAGGAAACCTGTTAGTGCCCCTCGTTGTATCATTTTTTACCACTCATCCTGGTTCTGCTTCTGTTCGTAAAGGCGGAAGTTTCCAGTCGCGATTCTTTCATTCGTCCTTTTCTCGATCCTTGCACTGCAATCATCACACATATAAGTGTGGATGGGCCTGTTTCGAAGCCTTTTTGCTATCAGTGATTCATCATTTATACTTTCGATTTTATCGCAAATGACACATTTGACTCTCATATTCCACCTCATCTAATCCAATATTACGTATAGTATAGCATAATGGGGAGAGAACAGAATAACAAAAGAAGTAACAGGAGATTTCAAATTGATAGTGGCACGCTATAAAGGATCATTGTGTTATGATAAAAATAAAAGTTGAAAGGGGAAAATGTATGCCAAATCTTGTGGAATCGACGCTTGTAGAATCGCTGTTCTCCTCATTGCAGGCAGAAAAGCTTGTAAACATAAGCACGGTGGATTTTGAAACGGGTGGTCCAAATGTCAGCGCAGTGTCATGGATCTATGCAAGTGACGAGTCGACTATTCAGCTTGCTGTTACAGCGAAGTCCCGCATTGTACAAAATATCGAAAACAATGAACATGTTGTGGTGACTTTATATGCGAATGAATCGGTCTATTCCATCCATACCACGGCCGTTGTAAAAGAAAAAGAGACAGACGGACTTCCGCTTAAGCTTGCCCTCGTCACATTGAAAATCATAGAAGTACGTGACGTGATGTTCTATGGTGCCAAGATTTGTGTGGAACCCCGGTTCGAGAAAACATATGATAAGGAAGCTGCAAAAAAACTGGACCAACAGGTAATGAAACTTCTAAAGGATATAAGTTGACCAAAAAAAGTGCCGGAACACACAAGTATATTTGTGGTCCGGCACTTTTTTTTAATCCTGTTCTACTTTTTTATTACGCTCTTCATCCTTTTGGTTATTGGACTGCTTTTGCTGCTTTTGTTCTAATTGCTTCTGTTGGTCTTCGGGAAGCTGAGAATTGTTCTGCTCAGTAGGATTTGGAGCAGTCGGTTCTTTTAGGTCAATTGGAATCTCCGGCATGACACGACCTACTATTTCAGCAAGTTCTTCCATGATGCCTGCAATTGGCCTTCCGCGCTGAATGTCCCTTCCCATCTCTTCCAAACGGACAAAGGAATCCGCATCAGCGATAATCACTGCAGTAGCACCATAGGGATCGTTCTTCAGACTTTCAGCAACTGAGTATTTGATGGTGCTGACTCTTCCTCTGTCCAAGTCGGAATTGACATCTATACCAACAACAGCATATGGTCCCAAAACTACGGCGGTAGCGTCATTTACATTCGGTACCCGTGTAGCCAATTCTACAAGATGAGCGGAAACCTCTTGTCCAGTCTTCCTATCCACATGTATGTCAGCAGAGTCCTTTACATGGATAATCTGAGATTTATCATCTTCTTCCCGTGATATATTACGGGGTTGATTATTACAGCCTGAAACAGCCAGTATTGCTATCAATAATAGAAATAGTCGTTTTTTCATTATACCCACTCCTTTAACGTACTTTGACCAATTTTCAATTCGCTTGATTTTATTGTTCATTTGTTCTTCTATCTTTATTCATTTAGACATATATTTTATCAACGGTCTGTCCCTTCAATAGGTCAAGCAAAAAGCGATCGGCGCATAAAAAGGCCATAAAATCTGAAGGGATGGATGCCTTGATTCACTCCAGAAAGAAAAATTAGAATATAGAGCCAGGAGTAGGAGGCGGCAGGTTGAATAAAATTTATGTTTTAGATACGAATGTATTGTTACAGGATCCATATTCCATCTATTCTTTTTCTGATAATGAAGTGGTTATTCCGGCAGTAGTTCTGGAAGAAGTGGATTCGAAAAAACGATATATGGATGAAATAGGAAGAAATGCAAGGCAAGTGTCAAAAATCATCGATTCTTTAAGGGAAACGGGCAAACTGCACGAGAAAATACCATTGCACAATGGCGGGGCGTTGAGAATCGAACTTAATCACCGCAGCTTCCACCAGCTCCAAGAAATCTTTGTTGAAAAGACAAACGATAACCGCATCCTTGCCGTAGCTAAAAACCTTTCGTTGGAAGAGCAGACAAAAGAGGATGGAAGAGCCGTCATACTAGTGAGCAAAGATGCGCTGGTAAGGGTAAAAGCAGATGCAATCGGACTTACTTCCGAGGATTTCCTGAATGATCGTGTAGTCGAAGTGGATCATATTTATAAAGGGTTCTTGGAGGTCTATGTTCCATCTGATAAGCTGAACCTTTTTTATGAAAAGGGGGAGATTAATGGCTCTGAGCTCGCTAATCACCCTTTTTATGCTAACCAATTCATCATCATGAAAGATGCTTTGGGAGGGTCAGGTTCTGCACTGGGGCTAGTAGACGGGACTGGGAAAAAGGTAAAGAAGCTTGTGTTTGATCAGGATCACATATGGGGAATCAGGCCGAGAAATGTACAACAGACAATGGCGTTTGAAATGCTTCTCAGGGCTGACATCCCGCTTGTCACACTGACAGGGAAAGCGGGCACCGGAAAAACGCTCTTGGCTTTGGCTGCAGGACTGTTGCAGACCGAAGACCTGAACCGTTACAAAAAACTGCTCGTAGCAAGACCGATTGTCCCTGTAGGGAAGGATATAGGCTTTCTGCCAGGTGAAAAAGAGGAGAAACTCAGGCCGTGGATGCAACCTATCTTTGACAATCTGGAGTATCTATTCAACACGAAGAAACCGGGGGAACTGGATGCCATTCTGGCAGGAATGGGATCTATTGAAGTGGAGGCACTCACTTATATAAGAGGAAGAAGCATCCCAGAACAGTTCATCATCATTGATGAAGCCCAGAACCTTACAAAGCATGAGGTGAAAACCATTCTTACAAGGGTAGGGGAACGCAGTAAAATAGTCCTGATGGGCGACCCTGAACAAATCGACCATCCATATCTGGATGAGTATAATAATGGCCTTACCTATGTGGTGGAAAGGTTTAAGGATCAAAAGCTGGCAGGGCATGTCAAGCTGATCAAGGGGGAGAGGTCGATGCTTGCCAAATTGGCGGCAGACCTGCTATAGGCGAGTTTTGCTCATATGATATATAATGCTGCAAAAGCAAGGGTCTGAGCTATTTATACTCAGACCCAAGAGGTTGCTTATTCACTTCACAATAATGCGATTAACATGTTTCAAAGGAGAAAGCTGATTGGATCCGTCTCCGAAGTATACATGGACAGGTCCATCATCTTTCAACGGTTTTCCTTTTTGGGAAAATCCGAACACCACATCCTGCGCTTTGGCGAGGGGGATTTCAACTTCGGTTTTTCCGCTGACGAAGACAACAGAGGAGGCATCCTCAAGGGGCTCGGCGTTTTTCAGGAATGGAGCAAACTTAATACCGAAGGACCCTGTCAAAAGTTGCTCTTTTTTGTATTTCCGCTCTGTTTTTAAGGTAGGCGGCTGAATGGCGCCTTCGCTGATTTCACGCTCCCACTGTTTAGAAGCAGCCTTCGTGTAGGCCTCCAATTCGTCAATTTCCTCAGCACTCTGCTCTGTAAAGTATGTATCCAAATCCAAACGGCGATCGTCAAAAATCCATACACCCGGATCTAATGTGATGGAATATTGCACCTTTCCTTCAATTCTGATGATTGATTCCATGTTGTCCCCCTAATTTGTTTATCTTTATCTTCATTATATAGGTTAGAATAACTTTTGTCATGTCCACTGAAAGCGTAAGAGATTAAGCATAAACCATAATCACAACTGCAAACCAATCTTTTCGCACGAAGCTTGCAATTTTACCAGAATAACGATAATATTTATAGATAAGATAGGTATTTGTTCGTAAACGGAGGGATCGATATTGGCATCAGATATCGTGGTCGATCATCGTGATAAAGCTATTTCGCTTTTAAAGGCTGATTCAGATAAAATTTTGAAGTTGATTCAAGTACAAATGGATAACTTGACAATGCCTCAATGTCCACTTTACGAAGAGGTCCTGGATACCCAAATGTTCGGGTTGTCCAGGGAAATGGACTTTGCTGTTCGCCTAGGGCTCATTTCCGAAAAGGAAGGCAAAGACATCCTTTCAAAGCTTGAGAGGGAATTGTCTGCCTTGCATGAAGCCTGGGAGAAAAATTGAATGAATAGGACGCTCAATCTACAAAAACAATTGTTGATTGAGCGTTTTTATTAACCTGAAAAGATAAGCAAATATTTACATTTTTCCAAATCCGATGTGAAAAGAAGGAAAAATTTAAATACATAAGGTATAATTATATGTATAATTGAAAAAATATTCTAAACTTTTCTGCAGAGAAGTAGCTACTAGGGGGAGACAAAATGACGAAGAAAATCAATAAGATCCTTGTTGCAAACCGCGGCGAGATTGCAATTCGTGTTTTTCGAGCTTGTACTGAATTAAATATTCGAACGGTTGCTATCTACTCAAATGAAGATATCGGGTCCTTTCACCGATATAAAGCTGATGAAGCTTATCTAGTGGGAGAAGGGAAGAAGCCCATCGATGCCTATCTGGATATCGACGGCATCATTGAAATAGCCAAAACAAATGGCGTGGATGCCATTCATCCTGGATATGGTTTTTTATCTGAAAACATTCACTTTGCCAAAAAATGTGAAGATGAGGGCATAATCTTTATCGGTCCGACTTCGAGACATCTCGATATGTTCGGTGACAAAGTGAAGGCCCGCAGTCAGGCACAACTGGCAAACATCCCGGTAATCCCAGGGACAGACGGACCTGTTGATACACTGGATGAAGTGATGGATTTTGCCGCAACTTACGGCTACCCGTTGATGATCAAAGCCGCTTTAGGTGGCGGTGGCCGCGGAATGCGTATTGTACGCAGCAAATCGGAACTGAAAGAATCCTTCGAGCGTGCAAAATCGGAGGCGAAAGCTGCCTTTGGCAACGATGATGTATACATAGAGAAGCTGATTGAGAACCCGAAGCACATCGAAGTCCAGATCCTGGGGGACCAGCACGGAGAAATCATCCATTTATTCGAACGTGATTGCTCCATCCAACGCCGTCACCAAAAGGTAGTCGAGATTGCTCCAAGTGTCTCCATCCCGGATGAATTGCGTGACAGGATCTGCAATGCTGCAGTGGAATTGATGAAGAATGTGGATTATATTAATGCCGGAACAGTGGAGTTTCTCGTGGCAGGGGATGAATATTACTTTATTGAGGTAAATCCTCGCGTGCAGGTCGAGCATACCATCACAGAGATGGTCACTGGGATTGATATCGTACAATCACAAATCATGATTGCTGAAGGACATGCCCTGCATGGCAGTAAGCTTGGTATCCCTAAACAGGAAGATATCAGGGTCCATGGCTTTGCCATACAATCCCGGGTAACTACAGAGGATCCATTGAATGGTTTTATGCCTGATACCGGGAAAATCATGGCTTACAGATCTGGTGGAGGATTCGGTGTGCGCCTCGATGCGGGTAATGGTTATCAAGGGGCAGTGATAACGCCTTTCTACGATTCCTTGCTTGTAAAGCTCTCCACCTGGGCATTGACTTTCGAACAGGCAGCGAACAAGATGGAGCGGAATTTAAAAGAGTTCCGTATTCGTGGTATCAAAACGAATATCCCTTTCCTGGAGAATGTCGTGCGCCATCCGAAGTTCATGAATGGAGAATACGATACTTCCTTTATCGATACTACTCCAGAATTGTTCGTTTTCCCTAAGCGTAAAGACAGGGGAACCAAAATGCTGACCTATATCGGGAATGTGACTGTCAATGGATTCCCGGGCGTGGAAAAGCGAAAGAAGCCTATATTCCCGAATCCTAGAATGCCTCAATTAAAGGGAGTGGATACGGTTCCAAGCGGGACGAAACAGATTTTGGATGAGAGAGGTGCAGAAGGACTTGTCAAATGGATCGGGGAGCAAAAGGAAGTGCTCTTGACCGATACGACCTTCCGAGATGCGCATCAGTCCCTGCTTGCAACCCGATTGCGTACACATGATATCAAGCAGATCGCGGAACCGACAGCGAAATTGCTTCCAAACCTTTTTTCAATGGAAATGTGGGGGGGAGCTACATTTGATGTTGCATACCGCTTCTTAAGTGAAGATCCTTGGGACCGTCTTCTCACTCTTAGAGAAAAGGCTCCAAACGTACTTTTCCAAATGCTACTGCGGGCATCGAATGCAGTAGGGTACAAAAACTATCCGGATAACCTCATAAAAGAATTTGTGGAAAAATCCGCACATGCCGGGGTGGATGTGTTCCGTATCTTTGATAGCTTGAACTGGGTGAAAGGGATGACCTTGGCAATCGATGCTGTAAGGGATAGCGGGAAAATCGCCGAGGCTGCCATCTGCTATACGGGAGACATCAATGACCCGAACAGAACAAAGTATGACTTGAAGTATTATTGTGACATGGCAAGGGAGCTTGAACAGAGCGGTGCCCATATCCTTGCTATAAAAGATATGGCGGGGCTTCTTAAGCCACAGGCTGCTTATCGTCTGATCTCCACCTTAAAAGAAACCATTGATATTCCGATACACCTGCATACGCATGACACGAGCGGTAATGGGATCTACATGTATGCAAAGGCGATCGAAGCCGGAGTTGACATTGTCGATGTTGCCATCAGTTCAATGGCAGGGTTGACGTCCCAGCCAAGTGCAAACTCCTTGTATTACGCCCTGGAGGAGACTGAGCGCAAACCTGACGTATCAGTGAAAGCGTTAGAACAGTTATCCCATTATTGGGAAGATGTCCGAAAATATTACAGTGATTTTGAAAGCGGAATGATGAGCCCCCATTCTGAAGTATATATGCATGAAATGCCGGGTGGGCAATATAGCAATCTTCAACAGCAGGCAAAAGCCGTGGGCCTTGGAGCACGCTGGGAGGAAGTGAAGGAGATGTATCGCCGTGTGAATGATATGTTCGGTGATATTGTCAAGGTCACACCATCTTCCAAAGTGGTTGGGGATATGGCGCTATTTATGGTACAAAACACCCTCACAGAAGAAGATGTGCTGGAAAAGGGGGAATCCATTGATTTTCCTGATAGCGTCATCGAACTTTTTGAAGGATTCCTGGGACAACCACACGGTGGATTCCCGAAAGAGTTGCAGAAGGTGATTCTGAAGGGCAAATCCCCGATTACAGTCAGACCTGGTGAACTTTTGGATGATGTGGACTTTGAAGAAATCCGCCAAAAGCTGTTTGATACTTTAAATCGTCAGGTGACAAGCCACGAGATGATTGCCTATGCTCTTTATCCGAAGGTATTCATGGATTATCAGAAGAAGCAGGAGGAATACGGAAATGTTTCTGTAATCGATACTCCGACATTCTTTTTCGGGATGAGGCTTGGTGAAGAGATACAGGTGGAAATTGAACAAGGTAAAACATTGATGGTAAAACTTGTTTCGATAGGACAACCACAAAAGGACGGAACGAGAGTCGTTTATTTTGAATTGAATGGACAGCCTCGTGAAGTGAATATCAAGGACGAAAGCGTGAAATCGGATGTTGTTTCCAAGCCTAAAATGGATGGAGGCAACCCGACGCATATCGGTGCAACGATGCCAGGGACAGTCATTAAGGTGCTTGTGGAAAAAGGGGAGAAAGTCTCAAAGGGCGATCACCTCATGATCACGGAGGCCATGAAAATGGAAACTACCGTCCAGGCACCTTTCAGCGGAACGGTCAAGGAAATTCATGCAAGTGCCGGTGAAGGAATCGCAACAGGCGATCTATTAATAGAACTGGAACAAATCTAATAGCTTCAAATAAAGAAAAGCCCCAATACTCCTTTGGGGCTTTTCCGTTTTTATAGCTTCATAGTAGGATACTAAAAAAGCAAAATAAAAAAGCGAGGGAGCTCCTCGCTTTCTTTATTGCTGTTTTTGCCTATTAACTTTATTTCTTGTCACTAGCATCAGTAGATAGCTAAGCACTCCGAAAAGACAGGAAATGATCAGGGCATGTAATAGGGAAACAAAGATATTCAATTTAGTAAATACGACTAATGCACCTGTCGTCGCCTGCAACAGGACCAACACTGCACAAACCATCCAGGCTTTATAAATGACTGGCTGATGTTTGTACTTCCTGAAAGCGAGAATTGCTACATATAAGATCCAGACTACGATGAGTCCGGCAGCTGCCCGGTGCCCCATTTGAATCCATTCATGCATTTGTGTAGGGAGGCCAATTCCATTCCGTGTACATGTCGGCCATGTGGGGCATGCTAAGCTTGCACCGACGTGGCGGACCAAAGCGCCAGAATAGACAACAGTATAACAATAGGTGATGATCCCGATGATGTGAAAAGACATCCGGCGGTCAATGATCAATGTTTCTGCGTCAAATCGCTTGTCCGCTTCAAAGATAAGTAGTGTCAAAAGAAAAACAGATGCGAACGATACAAGAGAAATCCCGAAATGCAGCGCTAAAACAGCTGATGACTGTCCCCATACTACGGCAGCTGCCCCGATAAGAGCCTGTAGCATGAGCACTGCAAAAGAAAGCAGCGCAAGGAATTTCGTTTCTCTTTTATGGCCTATTACCCTCCAGGCCCAAACTGAAAGGACCAATACCACGATGGCAGCCAAGCCTGAAACAATACGATGACTCAGCTCGACAATCAGTGCAAAATCGATATTGCTAGGGATAAGTTCGCCGTGGCATAGTGGCCAAGATCTACCGCAACCCATGCCAGATCCGGTTTTTGTGACAAGTGCTCCCCCAATAAGTACAAAAAGCATGATAATAGAAGTACAAACGGCGAACCATTTCAATAATCTATACAACCGATTCACCTTCTAACAAAGAATTTATTTCTCCTATATATATTAAAATAAGTAGAAATGGTAAAATAGTAAACGTCCTCCCAATACTACACAATGTAACGAAAATTGACAATAAGCAATCCTTTGTTGCAAAAGCGGATTTATTATCGTGAAAAAGGTTGAATATTGGTGTGGAGTTTGCTAGAAATATATATGGGACTTGTTGAAAAGTAGCATTCCAATCAACAATATGGTCAACAAACCCTATTATATACTGATTTAAAGAATGTAGGTAATATTCTGTACAGGTGACACAAATTAGTCATATTTTCTTCAAATATAATTCACAATGTTTTAGGCAAATATGATTTAATATACAGAGAGAATGTTACTTAACATCCTTGTGTTTTCGTATGTTTTACACTATCCCATAGTTCCTTAGTGGAAACGGATTCAATCCTGATCTTACAGGATATAATGTGTTTATCATGTATGCACCAAGGTTCAAAGGAGGAATATAAATGGCAAATTTGAGGACTTTGGATCAAGCATCTGCTTCTTTGTCAGATGACCGTCCTCAAGAGGAAGAAGTGAATTCTGTTTGGAAGGACTTCTTGGCGCTTATTAAAATAGGAATTGTCAATTCTAATTTTATAACTACTTTTACTGGGCTTTGGTTGGCATTATTTTTCACCCAAAGAAGTTTTTTAGCCAATATAGATGTTGTTCTTTACACAATCATCGGTTCCTCGTTGGTTGTGGCGGGGTCCTGTAGTCTAAATAACTATATCGACCGCGACATCGACCACCTGATGAAGAGAACCAAAAACCGCCCTACCGTAACAGGCAGGATGAACCCGGTCGGTGCACTTTATCTTGGTCTGGCTTTGACTGTAATCGGCACAATCCTTTTGGCCCTCACCACTTATACTGCAGCCATCATCGGTCTGATAGGTGCCTTCACATATGTGGTCCTTTATTCCATGTGGTCCAAGAGAAAGAATACTTTGAATACCGTCATCGGCAGTATTTCCGGAGCAGTCCCGCCGTTAATAGGGTGGGCAGCGGTAGATCCAAATCTTTCGCTTATTGCCTGGATGCTATTTTTCATCATGTTCCTTTGGCAGATTCCACATTTCCTGGCGATCGCGATTCGTCGCTGTGAAGAATACCGGAGTGCAGGCATTCCGATGCTACCCGTTGTACATGGTTTCAACATAACCAGAAGACAGATGCTTGTTTGGGTGGCATGTCTCTTGCCATTGCCATTCTATATGTTTGACCTTGGCCTTGCTTTTGTCATATTGGCAACCCTATTGAATCTTGGCTGGCTTTCACTAAGCTTTGCAGGATTCAAGATGAAGGATGAGATGAAGTGGGCAACCTTGATGTTCGTCTATTCCCTGAATTATCTGACCATCCTTTTTGTTTCCATGATCATTTTGACCATTTTCTAAAAAAGACAGTATAAGCCCACATCCAATACTGGAACGACTGTCTTTTTTTAACGGAAACTGAAAAGTTGAAGGGTGAAAGGGAGCAAGCTGTGGTATAGTAACAACTAGAGGCAAAATTTGCATCAAATGAAGAAAGAATGTGTTTGGGACCTCGATACCATAAGTCATTTTCCGGAAGATGTTGTTAACCTCTTTCGGAAAATGCCTTATGCTTGTCGAGGCTACATATAAGCGGATAGTATCTACCTGCAGCTGCCGGGCATCCCTTTATCGCTCAGCTTGCAAAAGGCGCTTTACGCTTCCAAAATCATGATTTAATTCTTTCTCTTCGATTGGAAGGAATTTATCAATACATTCTACTTCACTTACTAAATATGAAAGAGGGGTTTGATTAAGCTATGAAGAAATGGCTACCAAATTGGCGAATTCTATCGCTTTTTAGTGTAATGACGCTATTCTTAGCAGGCTGTGGTAAACCATTCTTATCTACACTTCAGCCGGTTGGTGAGGTAGCAGATATGCAAAAATCACTGATCTTGTTAAGTTCAGCAATTATGATTCTTGTAGTAGTGGTTGTTTCCATTATCTTCGTTTACGTTGTGGTTAAATTCCGCCAGCGTGATGGAGAAGAAGAGCGCATTCCTAAGCAAGTTGAAGGAAGCCACAAATTAGAAATTACGTGGACTGTTATTCCGATTTTACTATTATTGATCTTGGCAGTTCCGACTGTTTCCTACACATTCCAATTGGCAGATGTAAAGGAAATGGAAAAAGAGGAGACTGACGCACTTGTTGTCAATGTTACTGCTCATCTTTACTGGTGGGAGTTTGAATACCCTAACCAAGAGGTTGTAACAAGTCAGGACCTTTATGTACCAACAGATGAGAAGATTTACTTCAACCTTAAAGCAAGCGATGTAAAGCACTCATTCTGGATTCCTTCTGCTGGTGGGAAAATGGATACGAATACAGACAACGAAAACAAGTTCTGGTTGGAGTTCGACTCCAAACGTGTAGGGCAAGCACCTGAAGAGCTTTTCTACGGAAAATGTGCTGAGCTTTGTGGACCTTCCCATGCATTAATGGACTTTAAAGTAAAAACTCTTCCTCGTGATGAGTTCGATCAATGGATTGAAAACATGAAGAATGCAGAGCCAACTGCTGAAACTGAACTTGCTCAAGCAGGGGAAGAAATTTTCGAACAAAGCTGTATCACCTGTCACGCGGTTTCCGCTGATCAAAAAGGTGTTGCACCTAACCTGACTAACTTCGGCAACAGACAAATGGTTGCCGGGCATAAAGCGAATACTCCGGAGAACCTGGCTGATTGGCTTGAGGATCCTGAGACATTCAAACCAGGAAACAAAATGACTGGTGCTTATGACGAACTTAAGCCAAATGAAATCGAAGCACTTGTTGAATATTTATCTGGACTAAAAGTAGAATAGATTTTCACGAAAAGGAGGTTACATTGTGAGTACGTTAGCACAGAAAAAGGGATTCGGCGCCACTCTATGGGATTACCTGACAACTGTCGACCATAAGAAAATTGCCATCCTTTACTTAATTGCCGGCGGATTCTTCTTTGTCGTCGGTGGTATCGAAGCGATGCTTATCCGTATCCAACTAGCAGTGCCGGATAGCGGTTTCATTGCAGCTGGATTATATAATGAAATACTTACAATGCATGGTACAACCATGATATTCCTGGCAGCGATGCCGCTATTGTTTGCGTTTATGAACG
The DNA here is from genome assembly GCF_016908565.1 of Sutcliffiella tianshenii. Taxonomy (GTDB): domain Bacteria; phylum Bacillota; class Bacilli; order Bacillales; family Bacillaceae_I; genus Sutcliffiella_A; species Sutcliffiella_A tianshenii. The sequence continues at coordinate 26,760 of NZ_JAFBED010000010.1, read as the reverse complement.
CTGCTGTCCCATTGCAGATCGGTGCACGTGACGTTGCATTCCCGTTCATCAATGCACTTGGATTCTGGTTATTCCTATTCGGTGGGATCTTCCTTAACCTTAGCTGGTTCTTAGGAGGGGCACCTGATGCTGGGTGGACATCTTATGCGTCCCTATCACTTGCATCACCAGGTCATGGAATTGACTTTTATGCACTTGGACTTCAAATTTCAGGTATCGGTACGTTAATCGGTGGTATCAACTTCCTTGTTACCATCATCAACATGCGTGCACCTGGTATGACTTATATGCGTATGCCGCTTTTCACTTGGTCTACGTTTGTAGCATCTGCACTTATTCTATTCGCTTTCCCTCCATTAACGGTTGGATTGGCTCTAATGATGCTTGACCGTCTATTCGGGTCTGCATTCTTTGATCCTGCTCTTGGCGGGAACACCGTAATCTGGGAGCATTTATTCTGGATTTTCGGTCACCCTGAGGTATACATATTGATCTTGCCTGCATTCGGTATTTTCTCTGATGTATTCTCTACTTTCTCTAAAAAGCGTCTATTCGGTTACTCATCCATGGTATTCGCTACCGTACTTATCGGTTTCCTAGGATTCATGGTTTGGGCTCACCATATGTTCACGACTGGTCTTGGACCGATTGCGAACGCAATTTTCGCTGTTGCAACAATGGCGATTGCCGTACCTACAGGTATCAAAATCTTCAACTGGATGTTCACGATGTGGGGCGGACAGCTGAAAATCAACACTGCGATGCTTTGGTCTGTAGCCTTCATCCCTACATTCGTACTTGGTGGAGTTACAGGGGTAATGCTGGCTTCAGCTGCTGCTGACTATCAGTATCATGATTCTTACTTCGTAGTAGCTCACTTCCACTATGTAATCGTTGGGGGAGTTGTGTTCGGTCTTTTCGCTGGTCTACACTACTGGTGGCCAAAAATCTTTGGTAAAATCTTGGATGAAACATTAGGAAAGATCACTTTCTGGTTGTTCTTCTTCGGTTTCCATTTAACATTCTTTATCCAGCATTTCCTTGGACTGATGGGTATGCCTCGCCGTGTATTCACGTTCAAAGCGGATCAAGGTTGGGATCTTTCCAACTTGATCAGTTCAATCGGAGCTGCTTTCATGGCTATCGCGACAATCGTACTGGTCATCAATATCGTAAAAACTGCATTAAGCAAGCAGAAGGTTGCTGGCGATGCATGGGGTTATGGCCGTACTTTGGAATGGTCCATCTCATCTCCGCCGCCAGAATACAACTTCAAGCAAACTCCACTTGTACGTGGATTAGACCCTCTATGGGTTGAAAAGATGGAAGGCAAAAAAGGTATGACTCCTGCTGAGCCTGTTGGAGATATCCATATGCCAAATGGTTCCATTCTTCCATTCATCATTTCGTTCGGTCTATTTGTAGCCGCATTTGGTGTCATGTACAGATTGGATTATGCATGGGGATTACCTGTGATGATCCTTGGATTGGTAATTACATTCAGCGCAATGTTCTTCCGTTCTGTAATCGACGATCATGGGTATCATATTCATAAGGAAGATCTATTGGCTGAAGATGATGACAAGGGGGCGAAGTTATAATGCATACAGAAGAAAAATTAACTGCAGAAACTTTTCCTGCATCGCCTGAAAAAGCGACCCTTGAAGGCAAGAACAAATTTTTAGGCTTCTGGCTCTTCCTTGGTGGAGAAACAGTACTTTTCGCTTCATTGTTTGCAACATATCTTGCATTGAATGATTCAACTGCTGGCGGTAAAACAACTCAAGAACTATTTGACTTACCACTAGTATTTGCGGCAACCATGATTCTTTTGACAAGTTCATTGACAAGTGTGTACGCTATGTATCACATGAAGAACTTCGATTTCAAGAAAATGCAATTGTGGATGGGTATCACGTGGTTACTTGGATTAGCGTTCCTAATCCTTGAAATCTACGAGTTCAACCACTACGTTCATTTGGGACACACATTTACTAGCAGTGCATTCGGTTCTGCGTTCTATACATTAGTAGGTACTCACGGTGCCCACGTATTCTTCGGTCTTTTATGGATCGGTACATTGTTGATCCGTAACATGAAACGTGGCCTTGACCTGTACAATGCTCCTAAGTTCTATGTAGCATCTTTATACTGGCACTTTATCGACGTTGTATGGTTGTTCATCTTTACTGTAGTATACTTAATGGGAATGGTGTGATGACATATGGCAAATCAAACTAATACAGGAAATCCAAAAGTAGATTTAGCATATCGTCGTAAAAAGAGCAAAGAAGAGATGAAGTATCAGGTAGTGTCATTTGTTTTGATGATCTTCCTTACGCTTCTTGCATTTTTGGCAGTTGGAGCGGAAATGTCTAAATTGTTCATTGTACCAGTAATCATCTTGATGGCTGTGGTACAATGCATTTTCCAACTTTACTATTTCATGCATATGAACCATAAAGGTCACGAAGTGCCTTCATTGTTCCTATTCTCTGGATTAGCTGTTGGATTGATCACAATCTTAGCGTTTACGACAATCATTTGGTGGTAAAAAGAAAAGCGGAGACCAGTTATCTGGTACTCCGCTTTTTATATTTTTGTTACTCAACTGCAATGGCGTCACCGTATGTCCAATTCATGACAATTGCCCTGACACACGCATACTCGGCACTGCACCACATTGAAGGGGGAAGGGGGGTGTAGTATAATGGTCGTATGGAAATAAGTGTCCATTGTGGCACCATTAAAATTGAGGTGACTTCTTTCATGTTTGGCAACTTGGATATGTTTGGCTTTCAGGCGCTCTGGAGCCCATACTTACTTATCACGACCATTGCAATCATTGCTTTGTATATTTATATAACTGGAAGTGGACGGAAGCATTTTAAGGATTCAGAAGCGATTACAAATAAGCAAAGAACCTTCTTTATTGTCAGTCTGATTATGTTCTATCTTGTCAAAGGTTCACCTGTCGATCTTCTGAGCCACTTGATGTTAAGTGCCCATATGACGCAGATGGCAGTACTCTACCTGGTGCTTCCACCGCTATTATTGATGGGAATGCCTGCATGGCTTCTGCGTAAAGCGATCAACCTGCCAGTAGTCAAGCCTGTATTCAGATTCTTCACCAAACCACTGATTGCACTGATCGTATTTAATGCCATATTCTCGATCTACCACATCCCGGTTATTTTTGATATTGTGAAAGTGGATATGACCTTGCATACGACTTATACAGCAGTGATGTTCGTAGCTGCATTCATCATGTGGTGGCCGCTTGTAAATCCTCTCCCCGAAGAACAGAGGCTATCTGGGATTGTGAAAATTGGCTACATCATGGGAGATGGCATACTATTGACACCAGCATGTGCACTGATCATTTTTGCCGATCAACCGCTATATGCCACATATTCGGAAATGACAGCGTGGCTGGCAGCACTTGAACTGTGTGTGCCTGCAGGAACGTTGGCAGGTTTGGATTTGGGTGGACCGGAACTTTTCAATGCCCTTCCTCTTCTTGAAGATCAAAAGCTAGGCGGAGTCATCATGAAGATCATTCAAGAGATCATGTACGGCAGCATCTTGGCATATGTGTTCTTCCAATGGGCGCGCCGTGAAAGAGAAAAGGAAGAGTTGGAATTATCCCAGTCAATGAATCCAAAAGTAGTGGAGTGATAAAAAGCTTTGACAGCAACCTTGATATGTTGCTGTTTTTCTATTGAGTAAGAGAATTTTACAATATCATGAACGTTCTACATTCGTCTTGCAAGATTTAGGGGAGTTCACTAAAATAGTCTTGAGTAGAGCATAAGTGTGAGAGGAGAAATACATGGATTATTCGATTCCAATTCTACCAACCATCAGTACTTTCTTTATTGTACTGAGTGCTATTTTTGTCGGTATCGGTTGGTATTTAATCAGTAAGAGAAATATTGAGGCACATAAGAAAACCATGCTTCTTGCTGCGGTTTTTGCGATCATCTTTTTTATCATTTATGCGTCAAGAACGATATTTGTGGGAAATACGAGCTTTGGCGGACCAGATAGCGTAAAGATTTATTATACCTTGTTCTTGCTGTTCCATATTACACTGGCAACGATAGGGGCTGTGATGGGAATCATCACATTATGGTCAGGATACAAAAACAACCTTTCCAAGCACAGGAAGCTTGGACCGATTACAAGTATAATCTGGTTTTGTACAGGCATCACAGGGGTAGCTGTCTATCTGCTTTTATATGTCATCTACCAGGGCGGGGAAACGACCTCAGTATTTAAAGCTATTTTGGGATTATGATGTAGTTGACGATCAATGCAACACACCTAATAAAGGTGCCCGGATTATATTCCGGGCACCTTTTTTGTGATATGTCAGATTTTAAAGTTTGTTTTAATGATTCCAGCTTCACGAGCGGAATTGAATGCGATCAAGATCAGGGGTCCTACAATAAAACCGAGGATCCCGAGAAGTTTCAATCCCAGATACATTGCGATCAATGTTGCAAGAGGGGACAATCCAATATGAGTTCCCATTACTTTTGGCTCTACTGTCCTTCTGATAATTAAAAGGATGATGGCCAGGACCGTAAGTTGTGTACCAAGACTGATATCACCGGTTATCAGATGGAAAAGCGCCCATGGACCGAGTATGACAATTGAACCGATGATCGGGATGAAGTCAATGAGCCAGATGACCAGTGACATGATCAATGCCGTTTCCGGTGCAATGAACCATAGTCCCACCAATGAAACGAAAAAAATGATGACACTGACTAAAAACTGGGCTTTAAAGAAGCCAAATACAACATAGGATAGTCTAGAGGTCATAAATTTGACCTTATTGGCAGTAGACTCCTTCAAATGGGAATAGAATCCTATCTTGAGTCGCGGCATATCCATCAGGAATAGGAATAGGGCGATTAGATAAACAAGAAAACTGACGAGATAGTTTGGTATATCCGTAAAGAGGCTGCTTATATTTTGGATGTTCAGGAAGTCCGTCAAAAATATCCTAAGGTCATATAGGAACGATTCCACCTGTTCACTAATTGCATCCACAACTTCAGGCGGCAGGTCTTCAGATGCATTATGTAGATCTGCTTGAAATTCCCGCCATACTTTATTCACTTCATTTATGTAGGAAGGAGCATTTTCAACAAGGTTGATTGCTTCAGTAATCACCTTTGTAGTGATAAAATAGCCGATTGCACCAATGGAAGCCATAAAAAGGAAAAATACAATCAGCACGGAAAGATTCCTTTTTAAATTAACACGGTGTTGCAGCAGTTTCACGAGTGGCTCTAAAAAAAATGCAGTAACAAGTGCCAGTATGATCGGTATGGATACCGGTAATATGAAGTAACCTACCACACATATTGCGGCAATGATAATAAAAATGAATAGCGTTTTTTTCGTAAACAAAGAGGACAATGGATGACTCCTTTCTAAACACATACTTCTCTAATATAGATTATAGTATGGATTTTACTGAAATAATAGTATGTAGAAAAATAAATATGCATAGGAAGAGAAAATTTGATAATCGTTGCAGGCTTAAGGGAAATATAAAGCTATCGCAGAGGAGATGGCATTCCCTATATCAAAATCATTTTTTGTGAAGTCAAAAATAAGGAGGCTTTTATGGAAACGAAAAAAAGGCAGATTGAGGTAAGTACATTACTGCTGCAAACGATCACTTCCATATGTGTTTCTGATATCCAAGGCATCAAACAGATTTCCCCACGGCTCCTCACAAAAGTATATTCCTTATTGCAACAAGAACAGAGGCAATCGGTTATCATTCAGTTGGATAAGGAGGGAATGGTGACATTGGATATATTCATCGCGGTGGCATATGACACTTCCATCCCGGATGCATGCCTCAGGTTGCAAAAGCATATCAAGCATGAGATCGAGGTCATGACAGGATATAAGGTTAAAGCGGTCAGAGTACATGTAGGGGGAGTATATAGAAGCTAAAAAAAAGGGCGAATCACCGTGACATGCACAGACTGATTCACCCTCTCTTTCAATTATTTCATTTCATCCATTCTTTCTTTTGATTGAACAAGTAGAGATTTGGATGTGGATACAACATTTGCAGGAAAAGTCTCGCCTTCTCCATATTCAACGCCATGCGGATAGTAATGCTTGCCTAGAAGTGGGGTCATTAGCTTGATCATTGCGTGAGATCCACCAATATCTCCCTCTACGGCAAAGCCTTGGACACGCAAATAATATACGTCCCCTTTATTTTCAAATTTACGGTCAAAGGTCACGCGTTCGTAATCCCATTGTCCAGCAAGTACGAAACCTAAGTCTTCCATGATATCCGTTAAACGGGATAGTTCTACAACTTCATTTTCAATTCCAGTGTTTTCAATTCTCATGTATGTACACTCCCTTTCAATCCTTACCAAAAAAGTACGCTCCTTGTTAATAATAGTACGAATAAGGATAACTTTCAATAAAGGAATAGGCGAACTCGCCTTTTCGTCGCACTTTTTTAGAAAAAGTCATGATTTTGTAGAAAATGGTCAAACTATCTGTGAGGCAAAAGGTCCTAATCTTCCTCTACTATGTATCCTATCCAATTTAATGAAAAATACGAGGTGACATTATGAAAACGGTAAGAGAAGTGATGACAACTAATGTAGATGTATGCACACCACTGGACAATGTGTATGAAGTTGCTACAAAAATGAAAGATTTGAATGTGGGAGCAATACCCATTGTGGAGAATGATCAGCTGATAGGAATGATAACAGACAGGGATCTTGTCGTTAGAGGAATAGCTGAAAAGCATGCCGGCTCCAATCCTGTCACAAATGTGATGAGCGATCATCTTGTAACCATCACTCCAGAAGCATCTGTCGAAGAAGCTGCCCACCTTATGGCCCAGCATCAAGTGAGAAGGCTTCCGGTGGTAGAGCATGGGCAGTTGATCGGAATCCTTGCACTAGGGGATCTTGCTATCAACCAATTGTCTGATGACAGTGCAGGAGATGCCTTAAGCGATATTTCGGAACGTTAAGAAAAGACTGCAGCTATGATAAAAGGCTGCAGTCTTTAATTTTGTCATCCCACTTGCAAATCTTCTATAATAGATGTGAATATGGAAAAAAACGTATTCATTCTTCCGAAGTTGGGTATAAAAGGGATAAAGATAAAAACTCTACCTTTTAAGATACATAAGTAGAATGTATGGGAACTCTATCAAATATATTAATAGAAAAGGAGGTATCGACCGGAAAATGAGGGGACTATTCATACTATTGTTCGTAGCTTTCTGCCTTTATCTCTTTGTCAATGTTGAACCTCAGCAGCTAGAAGGATTATTGGGCAATCAGCCTCATACAGAGATGGGTGAATCAAATAATGTGGAAGAGCAGGCGGTCATCCAGCCCAAGATCCAATCTTCAGACACTGCGGAAGGGGTTGCATCTTTTATCGGTAAATCCGTTAGTGAGCTGCTGGATACATACGGAGAACCAAAAAGAAAAGATTTATCCGCCTATGACTATGTATGGTATATCTACCATGATCATCCTGCAGAATATGTCCAATTCGGAGTGGAGGATGGAAAAGTGGTAACTGCTTTCAGCACAGGGGAGGCAAGTAACAACAATCCCTTCCAGATCGGCACATCTTATGATTCCCTCAATAAGGAATGGTCCTTTGCAGATTCAGTCACTGTTTTATACGAAGAGGGATCCTATCGCTTCGAAATGAAAGAAGAAGAGCTTCAGACCCGTCCATTGGTCCTTTTGGGAGATGTGTATGCACAACTATACTTTGACAGTTTTGATAAGACGCTCTCCAGTGTCCGGTATTTGAATGCTGAGACACTGATCAAGCAACGTCCATATGAGCTTGTTTATAAAGGTCCATTGCTAGACCCGAAGGAGCTTTCCCCTGAAGAATGGGCAGCAGTGGAGGCTGGGGCAGAACAACAGATCATCGATTTTACCAATATGATAAGAAACCGATTTGAACTGGCGCCTGTGCAGTGGCACGAAGAAACTGCTGATGTTGCTTTTATGCACAGTAAAGATATGAATGAGTCGGATTATTTTTCCCACACTTCTCCAACGGCTGGAAGTCTTTCAGACAGATTGACAGCGGGGGATGTCCCGTTTCAATATGCAGGAGAAAATATAGCAGCCCAGTATGTGGATGGGATAGCTGCCGTGGAAGGTTGGCTCAATAGTGAAGGTCACCGGAAGACCCTGCTCAATGAACGTTTCACCCACCTGGGAGTCGGGGTGAATGAAAAATATTACACCCAGAATTTCATTGAAACTTGGTGAAAAAAGCTGAACATCGCGGGGACTCGCGATGTTCAGCTTTTTTTTATGATTCCTGCAATAAATGTGTCTTTTTCCCATTGTCCTTCCAGTGTGACAATGCTGCCAGGGTGAAGATTAAATTCTTTCCAGCCTTGCTTAAAAGGCTGACGATACACAGCAGTAATAGTCCTGTCCCCAGATTGCATCCGGATGGTGGTCACCATCATGTACAATTCATGGTAATAGCGCTTTTTTTCAGTATGCAAATAAGTGATAGTACCATATATCCTCGCTTCCAGCCTTACCTGATCGAGCATCTCCCAATTTTGTCGCTGCTTGGCTTTCTCTTTTTTAGTCACCCAATAAAAATATAGGATCAATATAGGAATGACGATTGCAGTTACCATAATAACAACCTCGTTATACCCTTTTAGGGATGATAAAAAAGCTTCCCGTTGCGTGGGCGATCAATGTTTGGTCGTCCCTGAACACTTTGCCTTCCATGACAAGAAGTTTAGAGCCTTTATGTATTACATTTGCCACACAGGTAAACTCATTTCCTACACCCTTGGCAACATAGTTGATTTTCATCTCTGTCGTGACAGCTGCTTTATCTTCAGGTATCAACTTGAAGGCCAATGTACCCATTGCAGAATCAAGCAGGGTGGCTGTCAGGCCGCCATGCAATATGTCCAATGAATTCTGGAGGATCGCCGTATTTGGGATGGTCATCGTCAATGTATCAGGCTCTTGAAACTCACTTTTGATGCCCATGAGTGCACCGATGTGAGTACCGTTTTTTCCAGATTGTATTCGCTTTAAGCTTTCAAGATATAAAGAGGCAACCTCTCGTTCCTCTTCTGTAGCCTCTATCAAAAATTCACTCCATTGCTGTGCTAAGTCCATATCTGTTCCTCTTTTCTAAGCAGTCTCCCCTTATCTTACCAATTATCGGCATGTAAAGAAAAGAAAAATAGGCGAACGCTTTTTCTTTTTATTCAATAAAATACACTAGGCATATAGAGGAGAGAGGTGAGAGAATGGCAACGAAGGAAAAGCACCCAAGTATTGAAAAGTTCAAAGCTTTTGTCAAAAGGCATCCTAAACTTGCTCAGGAAGTGAAAAGCAACAAAAAAACCTGGCAGGAGCTCTTTGAAGAATGGTATTTGCTTGGGGAGGAGGATGAAAGCTGGAAAAGCTTCAGGGATCCCAATCTTCAGGAAGAGGAGAAGAGTTCAAAGGAGTCAAAATCAGATGTTATTCCTCAGTTACTACAATCATTAAAGAAGATGGATATGAATCAGATGCAATATCATCTAACCAACGTAAATTCTGCAATAGGTAATATCCAACAGCTGATTCAGCAGTTTATCCCAAGCTCGTCAAAAGGAAGTTCGCCATCACAAGGTGCCAAAAATCCTTTTTCATTTAGAAAAGATTAAGCGATCAGGAATGGATGAAGACCATGAGAAAAGATGTGTACGAATATATCCAGAAGAAGAAGACTTTAAAATCCTATTTGCATGAACAGCCATCCTGGTATCGGACGCTTACGAGAAATCCGGAGAAACTGGATGATTTTGAGCTGGCTTCCATGCATTATTACAAGCAGACCATTCCCCACAAGGTGGAGAAATTCCAGAACTCAGTCCAAATGGCGTCCATGATGGTCCATATGTTCCAGACGATGAAAAATATGGACTGAGAAAGACTGAGACCAAGGCATCTCGAAATGATGAGGTGCCTTTTACATAGGAATAGAATCCCTCCCAATGCCTCACACTAAGAAAAAAATTGGGAGGAGCATCCAACATGAAATTGTTATTAGTAATCCTGACCTGTTTCACACTAGTTTTTCTGACAGGCTGTAAGGAAGAGAAACGCAAGGAACCAGAAGTAAACAGCCTTGTGAATGAAATGGCAACAGAAGTATCAAAAATGTCCATTCAGGCAAAAGAACCTTTATCGATGACGATTCATCACCACATCAAGGGTCAACATGTGTATATGGAATGCATTGTCGGACCGGATTTTCATTTTACCGATGAAAAAAGTAAAAGAAAGCAAGGAGAGGGACGGCTGGGGGTTTATGTTGATGGAAAACTTTTGGAGACAGTGTCGAAGGGAGCCTTCATTCTAAAAGGGATCCCAAGTGGAACCCACACGATAACAGTGAAGCTTATGCACAATGATCAGACTGAATATGGATTATCAGAGTCATTTGTTGTAGAGATAAATTAGGTTAGGTATTATACTTCCATTGAAATTCATGATATGATGGAATTGGAGGTGTATTCCAATATGATCGCTACTTTTGAGCATGTTCAAATGGTAGAAAAAGCAGAAGAATTGGCGAAAATGATTTGGCAGTCCGATCTTGCCGAAGACTATCATCGCTGTCTATATAATGTACATCAGGATAAAGAAGCACAGGAATTGATCCGTGCTTTTCAACATATGAAGGATCGTTACGAGGAAGTTCAACGCTTCGGGAAATACCATCCCGATTATCGGAAAGTGACACTCGAAACGAGGGAGCTTAAGAGAAAAGTGGATCTGCATGAGACCATCCATGCGTTCAAGCAGGCTGAGGATGCCATTCAAAAAACATTGGATGAAATCAGTGTCATGATAGGACAGTCTGTCTCTCTTAATGTGAAGGTCCCGACCGGAAATCCATTTTTCGATTCTTTATCAAGCTGCGGCGGAGGCTGTGGGTCTGGTGGAGGATGCGGGTGTAAAGCAAGCTGATCCTCAAGTTCGTACAAAAAAGAGACTAAAGGTTAGTCTCTTTTTTATGCCTTTTTTCGCAAACGGATACAATCCGCACATAGATTCCCACAACAGAACATTTTTTCCTGGGGAACAAAGAATCGATGCCGATAAACATATAGGTTATTACTTACCCGGACAAAATGTGTTTCCACGGTGACCTTTTTGCGAAACATCGCCTTTTTGGAACAAACTGCTATGATGGAAGATCCTCTTGATTCCCACTCAGACACTCTTTCTGCGGAAACATGTACATAGAGAAAAGGTATGCCGGTGATGTTTTTTCGGAAGCAACCTTCAACCAGTTCATCGCTCTTCAGTTCATCCAAAAAAGTAAACCAGATCTGTTCAAGCTCCATGCCCGGTAACCTCCTGACCTGTATGATAAGTAAAGTAATGAATTTTCACAAATATCGGGGCGTTTATGTATGTCATCTTCCATTCATACGTGCTAAAATAATAAAAAGGTCGAAAGAATATGATAATATAGGGATATTATAGATATCGGCAAGCTAGAATGATAAAAGGGGCAAAAACATATGCTGACACAAAGACAAGGCATTGTAGTGTGGCTACATTCGTTAAAGCAGGCTAAGCTGCTGCGACGTTATGGCAATGTCATTTATATATCAAAAAAATTGAAGTATGTAGTATTCTATTGTAATAGCGAAGATACCGACACTTTGGTCGAAAAGCTGAACAAACAGTCCTATGTGAAGAAAGTGGAAGTATCACACAAGCCATCAATCAAAACCCATTACGAGAATTCAAGGCCCGATAAAGCCAAGGAATATGACTATAAGATGGGACTATAAGAAAAAGCAGTACAAACTTTTGACATCAAGTTGGGTTTGTACTGCTTTTTGTCTTTAATTGCCTATTTCTCACTTGAATAAACACAAATAAATATAAATGACGCTTTATCTCAATGGCGGAATATAATGATTTAAACGCAATATCCCTATGATGTATTGATAGAATAATGCCTTTTCGGCAAAAGTGGTGGATGGCTTGATATCCATCTGGATGATTACCTTATCAAGGCTTGCAGCCATTTCTTCAAATAATGCCACCCGTTTATTTTGCAGATGATTGGGATTTGGTATCCCCTCTAAACATATGTATATCGCTTGAAAATCTCCTGGATTTGTCGGTTTCATGACTGCCGCCAGTGAAGTGACGTTTCTCCCGTCCTTTACGGTGTGGAACATCATAAGATGCTGCAGGCGTTCACTATTGCATCTTGCCAATTCCAGCAACTCATAAATATCGGAATAACCTTCCCCTAATTCAATAAATCGTTGAATCATTTTAAATCTCCTCTCAAAGAACATGTAACTATCATCATCCCGGTTTTACTTTAACACTTTCCGCATAAAAATAGAAGTACAGCCCAAAAACCATCTAAAGGGAGGAAAGCATATGCTAATGGTTTTCTTAAGTTTATTGGGTATTTTACTTGTTTTATATGCAAAAGATCATTTCTCCGTCTCTAAATCTCCCCAAGAGCACCATCAAATTCCGTTAGGGGGCATTCTCGCCACAGGAGTGGTATTCTACCTGTTGTCTAGGGGACTCATAAATGAAGAACAGCAGGTGTTGCTTGAATCGATGACCTTGGAGGAACTGGAAGGATATATTCTAAGCAATGATATTTTAACCCCTCACCAATGGGCAGATGTATGCAACACCGAGTTCGACTCATGTACTTTACTTGATTTTGACATGGATATGCCAATACTATAAAAAAAAACCCTGCAAGGATACCCATGCAGGGTCCTTCCATTCCTTGAAAAAATTCAAGGTTAAGAAGGCAAAGGGAGAGGAGAAACCGGAGGAAGAACTTATGGGGAAACGTAAGTCTTCTCCGCGGTTGGCAACAACATCACACGAATAGATGTTGTTATAGGTAAGTATGAACCAAATAAAGGAAAGCTATACACACAAGTTTCAACTATCTTCCATCTTGATAAATACTTTTGAATTTTATGTCGAATATGATAGGATATTGGTAATTGAGTTCATAGAAATAGAAGTAGTGGTGAGAAAATGAGAGTAGTATCAGGCAAGTTCAAAGGTAGACAGTTGAAAGCGGTACCAGGGATGAATACACGTCCCACTACAGATAAAGTGAAAGAATCGATATTTAATATCATCGGTCCTTATTTCGATGGAGGTTCTGCATTAGATCTATTTGGCGGGAGCGGTTCCCTTGGAATCGAAGCGCTTAGCCGAGGGATCGAAAATGTGATATTTGTTGATAAAGATGGCAAAGCAATTCAGACCATCAAACAAAATGTGGAATCGTTTGAACTGGGGTCCCAGGTGGAAATTTATCGCAACGATGCGATGAGGGCATTGAATGCGTTGAATAAAAGGGAGATTTCATTCGATTTGATCCTATTGGATCCTCCATACAAGAGGCATCATCTGGAAGATCTTATACTTAAAATCAGTGAATTCCAGTTACTGTCCAAAACTGGGCTTATCATGGCAGAGCATAGCAATGAGGTCGAATTGCCGAGCACTCTTGGAAGCTATGAACGGACAAGGCAGGAGCATTACGGGCTGACCGTGATTTCAGTATATAAATTCGCAACGGGTGATGAAGGAGGAAATTAAGGTGGCTAGTATTGCAGTTTGTCCAGGTAGCTTTGATCCGGTTACTTTTGGTCATATGGATATAATCAAAAGGGCATCCAAGGTATTTGATAAGGTATATGTATGTGTGTTGAATAATACTTCAAAGAAGCCATTGTTTACGGTGGAAGAAAGGGTGGCACTCCTTCAGGAGGTCACAAACGAATTTGGCAATGTGGAAGTGGAAGAGTTCCATGGCTTATTGATCGATTATGCACGCAGCAAGAATGCGAGCTCAATTGTCAGGGGCCTTAGGGCGGTTTCCGACTTTGAATATGAAATGCAGATCACCTCGATGAACAGGGTTCTTGATGAAAGCATTGAAACCTTGTTCATGATGACCAATAATCAATATTCATTCCTGAGTTCAAGCATTGTAAAAGAAGTGGCAAAATACAGCGGCTCCGTTTCAGAACTGGTTCCGCCTGTCGTAGAAGAAGCGTTGAAAAAGAAATTCAAAAGTAATTAAGTAATACATAAGTAAAACCAGCACCCGTCAGACATGGTGCTGGTTTTCTATTTGAGTCCAAAGGTGCATTCTAATTAAATGACACAAGAAAAGACTCATGATTTTGTACAATTGAAAAGGGTGATCAATGCAAGATCAGGTTAAGCACTAGAGCTGATAAATAGACGGAATAATTCCGCTAAATTAGTGATTACTATAAAAAAGGGTGAAATAGGCGGAGAAATTCCGCCTATTGTCTCGAAAAATTCGAAAATGGGCTATTTTGTTCTGCATAAGCGGAAAAACTACCCTTATTTTCCCCGAAACAAGCTACATTCTCTAATTAACCGGAAAAACTCCGCTTATTTTACTTTTGCTTGTTCTTCTATAAAGGACATTAAAAGATTAAAACAACTGAGTATTTTTATTCCTATTAAAGAAACTCGGTTTAGGGTTGAGAGGGAGTTGATTTTCTATTTAAGTCCTTCATCGGCAGTATTCAGGAAACTGTTTTAAGTCTTCTAGTAAGCAAGATAATTAAATACACCCATAGAACTGCCAAAGTGAATATTGGACCGTATACCTCCAAGTTTGTCATCAATTTCTCCCAAAATCCTGCTGGCAGAAATGGCGCAAAGACAGGAATATCAATGCTCGCATTTTCCAATCCGTTCAATTTTTTATCAATCGGCTTCCAAAGAAGGAAAGTGATAAGAGCGGCAAAGCATCCATGCATGATTCTGGCAATAAAGAAAGGTTTGAAGCGGATATCCGATTCAGCAAGTATGCTTGCAACCTGTGCCTGGACGGACAGGCCACTGAAGGCGAGAAAGAAGCTGGTGATGATGATCTGGTCCATCAAGGAAACATGCATCACTTCACTGGTCAATTTACCACCTAAAGTTATCTCGAAAATACCTGATATCAAAGGTATGCTCAGTTCAGTTGAAATCTGGAAAAGGGGGAGGAGGAGTCCGAGCAGACTTGCCAGCAGTGCAGTTACCCCAATCAGTGCCAACATACTGTTCAGTACAGAAAAAAGTATGAGGAATCCTCCCACCATCAACAAGGTTTGGACAGAAGACAATACTGCATCCCCCAGCAATTTCCCTAGCGGCTTTTGATTTTTAAGGCGTGTCTGATGAAGCTCGCTGAATGCTTTTCTCAAGGATATTCCCTTAAAGGCGGAATGGCGCTCCATTTTTTTACCTTTATAATAAGGTCCATGAAACCGCATCACCAAGCCTACACATATGTTTCCTAGATAATGGGCCAAGGCAAGAATGATCCCCACCTTTGCGTTATGGAAAAATCCGACTGCAATTGCGCCGAATATAAAAAGCGGATTGGATGAATTTGTAAAAGAGACAAGTCTCTCTGCTTCATAAGCGGTTATCTGGTTATCCTTCCTGAGTCTTACGGTAAGCTTTGCACCCGATGGATAGCCTGAGGCCATACCCATTGCCCAAACGAATCCCCCCACGCCTGGTACCCGGAACAATGGTCGCATCAAAGGCTCCAGCAAAACACCAATAAAGGCGACAACCCCAAATCCGATCAAAAGTTCACTGATAATCAAAAATGGTAAAAGGGAAGGAAAGACAATTTCCCACCACATTTTCAATCCCCGCAAGCTTGCTTCGAATGAAGCCTGGGGATTAAGTATAAGCGATAGTGCTAGTAGGGAAATAATAAAAGCAAAGAATAAAGTTTTCATTTTGGAATAGCTCACTCATTCAACCTCCTAGCGCCCTCCGCTTTTCTTTTTAGTACAAGAATGATTGGGTTTTTGTTAGAATATTAATAATTACCTTTGAATGGTTTGGTGGTTTGTCCATCTTACCTTTCAATATACGTGGGAAGGGTAGGGATTTAGAACAGAAAATGACCCAAGTCTCTACAGTTTGCTCACCAATAAAATTAAGAAGCGTACAATGTATAAGAAGAAAATAGAAGGTTTAATAGGCTTTTAGGTGGCTGTTAAAGCTTGGGGTGATGTGTATGGAACCTAAAATCGGAGTGGCACTGGGGTCTGGTGGTGCAAGGGGTTTTGCCCATCTTGGTGTGCTGAAGGTGTTGCAGGAAGAGAATATCCCGGTCGATCTGATTGCCGGGAGCAGTATGGGGGCATTAGTCGGCAGTTTCTTTGCGATGGGACATGATATGGACCGTTTATATAAAATTGCAACTGCATTCAAACGGAAGTATTATCTGGACTTTACTGTCCCGAAGATGGGCTTTATCAGCGGGAACAGAGTGAAGGACCTGTTCAGGATGTTCACCCAGAATAAAAATATCGAAGACCTTGCCATACCGCTTAGCATCGTTACTACAGATCTGGAGAAGGCAGAAAAGGTTGTCTTGACAACAGGATCCATTGCCGATGCAGTCAGGGCAAGCATTTCCATTCCGGGGATTTTTGTGCCTGAGAAGCTGAATGGCCGACTCTTGGTGGATGGAGGGGTGGTTGACCGTGTACCCGTCAGCGTGGCAAAAGGGATGGGGGCAGACCTGGTCATTGCCATCGATGTCTCCCATGTAAAAACGAACGAGCCGGTGGACTCGATTTTCGATGTGATCCTTCAGACGATCGATATCATGCAAAATGAACTGGTGAAACGAAGCGAACTTGAGTCAGATATCATGATACGGCCCCCTGTGGCACACTATAGTTCACGTGCGTTCACCAATATAGAGGAAATTATCCGGATAGGGGAAGAAGAGACCAAAAGGCATATTCCTCTCATTCGAAAGAGGATTGAGGAGTGGAAGGGGAAAAATCAGAATGAAGAGTAAAATGTATAGGAATTCCTTGATAATCGGGGTCATTATTGCGGTGGTATTGAATTTTGTCACTTTGCCATATTATGTGACGAGGCCGGGATCAGCAGAAGAATTGGCACCACTGGTATCTGTAGATGGGGGAGATAAGGATGATGCCGGGAGCTTTATGCTGACAACGGTAAAAATGGGGAAAGCGAATGTCTTCACCTATGCCTTTGCTAAATTCAGCGATTACCAACATATCTATCCAATCAATCAGATCCGCAGGGAAGATGAATCAGATGAGGAATACAATTACCGCCAGCTCCATATGATGGAAAACTCCAAAGAGACGGCCATCAAGGTTGCCTATGCGAAAGCAGAAAAGGATGTAGAGCTGATTTCAAGAGGGGTGTATGTTTTTTCTGTGCTTGAAGGAATGCCTGCTGAAGGCAAATTGGCAATCGGGGACAGAATCACCCATATCAACGGGGAGAAAACACCGACATCAGAAGTTTTCATGGAAAAGGTAAGTGCCAAAAAGATCGGTGAAACAATTGAAGTTACATATGAGCGTCAGAAGAAAGAGGAAACTACGAGCATCAAATTGGCAGAACATCCTGAAAAAGAAGGCAGTCCAGGTATAGGGATCAGCTTGTTGACTGATTATGAAATTACAACCGATCCTGAAATCACCATCGATACAGCCCAGATCGGAGGTCCATCCGCAGGCCTGATGTTTACACTTGAGGTATATAATCAGCTGGTGGAGGAAGATATCTCAAAAGGCTATAATATTGCGGGAACTGGTGCCATCAACGAAAAAGGTGAAGTATTGCGCATCGGTGGCATCTCACAAAAAATAGTCGCGGCCGATAACGCGGGTGTGGATATTTTCTTCGCTCCCAACGAAAACGGGGCTGGAAATTCCAATTACGAAGAAGCGCTTGTCGCTGCAAAAGACATCAAGACGAAAATGAAAATTGTTCCGGTCAATACTTTTGATGATGCAATCGCATATCTTGAAAAGCTTAAGGAAAAATAAAGACATCGCCCATCTTTAACTCTTAGATGGGCGATGTCTTTTTGCTTAAATGAATGTGTTTGTTTCTTCGTTATATCTAATAGGCGGCTTTGAATACTCCAGTCCCATCCATTCGCTGCGGGCAGGTTCAGGGAATTTCATGGCATAAGTGCAGGTGGCCCTGATATCCATATTCAGCATATTGCTTTCCATAGCTGTAACCTTGGACAATAAAGGTATATCAGTGTCTTTTTTCACTTGCTTCAAGTAACTTTGCCCTTTCTTTGACATCCCAAGCAATCGTATGTACTCACTCTTTTTGGTTGATGTAATTCGCTGCATCATCTCTTTTTTGGTGTTTGTCAAAAGATGGGTGCACATCCTTTGCAATCTCGTCCAAGTGTATCGCTTCGTCTTAAGTCTAGTCATGAACTCATCAAAGCTGTGGCTTTCCTTCATGGTCTGTTGCAGCCTGTGCTCAAGTCCCTCCTCCACCTCATAGATCTCGGCAAGCTCAGAAGGGGTGCTGCAAAGTATACGGTACTTCAGAAAAGGGAAATAATCCTCCCATCGATGAAAGCCGCCAGCCTGACGCTGATAATGTGCAAGAGACTGATAGGTGCCTTCTGGAACATACTGTTGTACATTTTCGATCTGGCCGCCATGATTAAATAAAGCCCTGCGGATACTTGTGGCACTGGCTATGGTAGTAGTGTTGAAATCGGGATCATGGTAGCCTGCACTTGTCCGTTCAATGGTGAAAGCCTTCATAGGGCTATTTTGTTCACCAATCGACTTTACATAATGATAGCCAAGAATATTATTTGGCTGTGTCAGATCAAGGACCCTGTCATTTTTGGTGATCTCAGTAAATGCCATGGAGGACGCTTTCGGGAAACTGTAGCCCTCCTGACTGTAAGACTGCACCCTGAGGTCGTACTCCTCTTTTTTTGAATCCATGATGGCCAAAGTCCGCTCAAAGTCGTGGATGTTTCCTTGTTCGCTTCCGAAACAGACGGTATCACAATGCAGGCTTGATAAAATGGAAATAGATCCACTCGCAAATATCTCCGCTTTTTGGGTGGCAAAAGCATAGGGTAATTCCACGACAATATCGATACCGTTCAGCAGCGCCATTTTTGTCCTGGTCCATTTTGAAACGAGGGCAGGCTCTCCGCGTTGCAGGAATTGGCCGCTCATTACAGCGATTACAACATCGGCCCCGGTTGTTATCTTTGATTGTTCAAGGTGGAATTTATGTCCGTTGTGAAAAGGGTTGTATTCAACAATTACGCCTAAAGATTTCATATTCAGACCCCTTATGGCAGACAAATATGTAGAGATGCATATTGTCTGATGGTAATATTAATTACTCGGTTATTTTTCAGCTATTTTTGTTAAGTACTTGTTCAAATCATGGGATTATGTCTATAATTATAGTGTAAAGAAAAAATATTGACAAATAATCTTGTGAAAGCTATAATTACTTTTGTTGCCTTGAGGTGAATATCTTGTTGAAATGGACATTATTCCAGTTAAATCAGTTACAACATAAAGGTTTAGAAATCGATGAAACAGTTGATGTAAGTGAAATTACGACACATAGTGATATTCGATCTATTGAAGCCGTTCACGTAACTGGTAGAGCTGATTTAAGTTCGAAAAAAGCTACGTTTCATTTAACTGTGGAAGGTAGAATGGTTTTACCATGTTCACGTACATTGGTTGATGTGGACTATCCTTTTACGATAAAAACAACTGAAACTTATCTTTTTCAGCCTGCCGAGTATGAAAGTGATGAAGAAGAGCTGCACACGGTTGAAGGTGATGTTGTCGACCTGATGCCAATCATCAAGGAGGCAATCATCCTCGAAGTGCCGATGCAGATTTTCTCAGACTCTCCCGATAAGGAAGAGGCTGCTCCCCAATCGGGTAAAGACTGGGGCGTCATTACAGACGAGGATCAAGAGAAAAAGGTTGATCCAAGGCTTGCAGGACTGGCTAAGTTTTTTGAGAAAGACCAAGAGTAGAAATTACGCTTGTAATGGATGCTCGTTTTTAAGGAGGTGGGAAGAATGGCTGTACCTTTCAGAAGAACGTCTAAAACTGTAAAAAGAAAGCGTCGTACACACTTTAAACTACAAGTTCCTGGTATGGTAGAATGCCCAAGCTGCGGTGAACAGAAATTATCACACCGTGTATGCCCGGCATGTGGTACTTACAAAGGGAAAGAAGTAGTAAATAAATAATGAAAAAAGCACAGGGACCGTCCCTTGTGCTTTTTTTATTTGTTTTAATCATTTTGTAATACAACAATCAAAAAATCAGTTATGATGAAAATATTAACCCGATAAAGGAGCATATTCTTTCATGCAAACTTCAAAAACGGAAAGCTACATAGATGAACACAGGCTATTCTGGTTCCGGATCAACAGGCCTGAGAAAAGAAATGCGATCGACTATGATGTGATGAACGATCTGGAGCATGCATTGGGTGAGGCACAAGCAAATCCCTTGGTCCGCGCATTCATCATCACAGGTGCCGGCGAGCAATCGTTCTGTTCCGGGGGAGATTTATCTGTCTTCCATTCCTTGTACACGAAAGAGGATGCATATGCCATGCTCTCTAGAATGGGCGCAATCCTCTTTAAGCTGATGACACTTCCACTCCCGACATACGCACTGATCAATGGGACCGCCATAGGAGGCGGATGTGAAATTGCTTCAGCCTGTGATCAAAGGTGGGCAATGCCTCACGCAAGGATGGGTTTTGTGCAAGGTGATTTAGGTATAACCACAGGCTGGGGAGGGGCGAGCATGCTTTTTGAAAAGGTCCCTTCACCTCAGGCGCTGCAGATGTTGAACTCGGCCAACATCTATACAGCAGTAGAAGCGGAGCGGTTAGGTTTCATTCAAAAGGTCTTAGAGAAAAGTGAAGTGGGGAGCATGGTGGTAGAATCCCTTGTCGAGTCATCTGCTGTGCTTAGAAGCTATAAACAGGCACTAATAACCAAATGGGAACAGACAAACCTGAAAGAGAGAATGCTAGCGGAAATAGAGCAATGTGCCTATCTATGGGAACAGGATGAACATCATATGGCTGTGGCAAGATTCCTTCAAAGTAAGAAAAAATAAGGGGACACTTCATTTTGGTGCTTCATTTAGTCTATCTTTTCTACTACACGCATATGTATAGGATAAAAAAGTGTGTGAGGGGGATAGCGCCTATGTCTACTGTTCGTCAAGATGCATGGACTCAAGATGAAGATCTTTTGTTGGCGGAAGTGGTGTTACGATATATAAGAGATGGGGGCACACAGCTTACTGCGTTCGAGGAAGTGGGAAAAAAACTATCGAGGACGTCTGCCGCATGTGGCTTCAGGTGGAATTCATATGTAAGAAAGCAATATAAATCAGGTATCGAACTTGCCAAAAAGCAGCGGAAAGAAATCAAAAGGGAACATGCTGCAAAATCAGCAGATCCTGAAATACCGGAATTCAACAGCATAAATGAAAAATTGTATGTATCAGACAACATGACCATTTCTGCGGTAATAAGCTATCTGAACCATCTGGAGCAATTGGAGAATGAGTACACGAAACTAAAAGACGAAAACCTTCAGCTTAAAAGGAAGGTGGAAAAGCTTGAAGGGGAAGTGCAGCTGCTGGGGCAAGCGAAATTGGAGCTTGAAACTTCGATGAATCTTGTAGAAGAAGACTATCGTGCACTGATTGAAATAATGGAGCGGGCAAGAAAGATGGTCGTGCTCCAGGACGATGAGAAGAATAAAAAGGTGAAGTTTCAAATGGATCGCAACGGAAATTTGGAAAGAGTGGAAAAATAGGATTGCATCATCACGTGGCCACCTAGCAGCTGGGTGGTTTTTTTATTGGATCAAAACCTCCTTCTTCCAGATATTAGTGGTATAATAGAGGCATACAACAAAAAGCGAGGTTTACCTTATGCCTAGCAAAAACGTACAGCATATCCAACCAGTACTTTTATTTGATGGAGTTTGCAATATGTGCAATTCCCTTGTTATTTTTGTGATCAGAAATGATAAAAAGGGAAGATTCAAGTTTGCCTCTTTACAATCCGAGCAGGGCCAATTACTATTAAAAAGCCTTTCCCTGCCCTCTGATGATTTCGATACCTTCTATCTGATCGAGGGTAATAGAAGGTTCACAAGATCATCGGCTGGATTAAAAGTGCTTAAAGGACTGGATGGGCCATGGAAGCTGCTTTATCCACTCATACTCGTTCCTAAGCCAATAAGAGATTCAGTTTATAGATATGTGGCTAAAAATCGTTACAGATGGTTTGGAAAAAAGGATGAATGCATGCTGCCAAGCCCCGAGATGAAAAAAAGATTTCTATAATAGAAAAGGGAAATTGCATACCGGCAATTTCCCTTTTGTTCATTCTGCAGATTCAATAGTCCCGCTTTGGGTTCTTTCCTGTGCGGATACACCTTCCGGATACCATACCAATGGGTTTTCCCCCAAATCGCGCTCCACGTCATAGTTGACAGAAGTGAATCCCATTCGATTCCAGAAGTCTGCCGATTTTACACGTGGATTCGTTTTAATCGGTAAACCGAAACCTTTCGCGAATTCAACAAGTTCTTTTCCAAAGCCTTTTCTTTGATAGGCGGACAATACTTCGAGTTTCCATAGCTCGAGATAGTCCTGAGCTGGTTCGAAGTATTTATCCAATTCCTTGGACACTCTGTAAAGGCTCATTCTGGCGACTAATTTTTCCCCGAAGTAAATTCCGTAGAACGGTGACTCGCTATCATTTTCAATCATATTTGCCTGTAGGTCTTCGAGCATGGAAAGCTCCTGAATGCCATACTCACGGAACTGCTTGAATTCTTCCAGGGTTTTATAGTTAATCGATAGTTTTTTTACAGTCATGCGATTTTCCCCCTCAAGTCTCTCTGGTCAACTGCTGCATATGAAGCGCTTTCCTTTTATCTTATTAAGCGGAAAGCATTAATTTAATATTAATTATATAACAAAATAACAAAAAATTCTGCAATAATTTTAGAAAGCGCTTGCAATTTTAGAAGGAATTGAAGGGATTATGTAGAATTAATAGTATGTTAGAGGATTTTTTGCTTAGTATTCAGGAAATTTCTAGTGAAGGGAGACAGCTCTATGCAAAAGATACTTATTGCCAATCGGGGAGAAATAGCGGAACGGATCATCCGCACATGCAATCGGTTGGGCATTGAAACTGTTGCAGTTTATTCAGAGGCTGATAAAGACATGCCTTATGTCCATTCAGCAACTATTGCAAGACATATAGGTGAAGCCCCACCCCAGAAATCCTATTTGAATGTGGACCTGTTGATTGAGATTGCAAAAGAAGAAAAAGTGGATGCCGTACATCCTGGATATGGATTTTTATCGGAAAACGGTGAATTCAGTGAGAGGCTCCAAGAAGAAGGGCTAACGTTCATCGGTCCGTCTGTCGATGTAATCAAACTGATGGGGGATAAGCTCTCTTCAAGAAGAACGATGATCGAAGCAGGGGTTCCTGTCGTGCCAGGGTCCGAACAACCGGTGGAAAGCCTGGAAGAGGCGTGCCGGTTGGCAATGGAGATGGGCTATCCTGTCATGCTTAAAGCAAGCGGTGGCGGTGGAGGCATTGGGATGCACCGATGTGAAACCCAACAGGATATCGAGAATACTTATGAACAGACAAAGAAAAGAGCAAAAGCATATTTTAAGAATGAAGATATGTTTATTGAAAAATACGTAGGGAACGCAAGACACATTGAAGTGCAGGTCTTTGGCGACAGTCAAGGGAATGTTGTACATATGTTTGAAAGAAATTGCTCTGTACAGCGCCGCAACCAGAAAGTGATCGAAGAGGCGCAAAGTCCTGCAATCAGTGATAGCGCAAGGATGAGAATATGTGAGGCGGCAGTTTTGGCAGCCAAGCATGTGAATTACTGCAATGCGGGTACAGTGGAATTCATTATGGATGAGAATGAGAATTTCTATTTCCTTGAAATGAATACAAGATTACAGGTGGAACACCCGATTACTGAATCGATAACAGGACTTGATCTGGTCGAATGGCAGCTTCTGGTTGCTTCCGGGAACCCCCTTCCCCTAAAACAGGAGGAAATTACAAGTAAAGGCCATTCCATCGAATTCAGGCTCTATGCTGAGGATCCAGTCACATTCTTTCCTTCGCCTGGCCTGATAAAAAAATGGCATATGCCCATACAGGAAGGTATCAGGATAGATAGCGGTTACGGCCCTGACCTGAAAGTTACGCCTTTTTATGATCCGATGATAGCGAAAATCATCATAAGTGCACAATCAAGGGAAAAAGCCATCGAGCGTGCGAAGGAATATCTGGAACAAGTGGAAGTGGAAGGGATTAAGACCAACCTGCCGTTTTTAAGGCATGCCCTTAACACGGATGAATTCATTCAAGGGAATTACCATACCGGCTTTATCCAATCCATGAAGCCGATTGCAAACTGAGGTTTGCACATACATCATGAATCATAGGAGGAAATCACAATGAAGAAAATCGAAGCATCAATGGCAGGGACTATTTGGAAGATTTTAGTTGAGGTAGGGGATGAAGTCACGGCAGGTCAAACTGTCATCATCCTTGAAAGCATGAAGATGGAAATCCCATTAGAGGCAGCAGTAGATGGGAAGGTTGCATCCATTAACGCTGCAGAAGGTGATTTTGTAAATGACGGAGATGTTCTTCTCGAGCTTGAATAGACGATGAAGTCAACTAAGAGGGAGGGCCCTAAATGTTAAAAACAAGCGATTTGGACCAACAGTATCAAGAAAATGTAGATAAGATCAAAAGTGGTGGAAGTGAAAAATACCACGAAAAGCTGAAAGAACAAAACAAATTGTTCGTTAGGGACCGTTTGGCACTGCTGTTTGATAACGGGCAATATGAAGAAGATGGGATTTTTGCAAACAACCAAGCAAAAGGACTCCCTGCTGATGGTGTCGTTACGGCGATAGGGAAGATACATGGTCAAACTGTATGTGTCATGGCTAACGACTCAACCGTAAAAGCAGGCTCCTGGGGTGCAAGGACAGTCGAAAAGATCATCAGAATCCAGGAAACTGCTGAAAAGCTGATGGTACCCATCCTTTACCTGGTAGACTCTGCCGGTGCGAGAATAACAGATCAGTTGGATATGTTCCCGAACAGGCGTGGTGCAGGGAAGATTTTTTATAATCAGGTGAAGCTTTCCGGTATGGTACCACAAGTATGTCTTTTGTTTGGACCATCCGCTGCAGGCGGTGCCTATATTCCGGCATTCTGCGACATTGTCGTGATGGTGGACGGAAATGCATCCATGTATCTCGGATCACCGAGAATGGCCGAAAAGGTTATCGGAGAGAAGGTAACCTTAGAGGAAATGGGCGGAGCAAGGATGCACTGTTCGGTGAGCGGCTGCGGAGATGTGCTTGCTTCTACCGAAGAGGAAGCAATCGGCATGGCCCGTCGATATATGACTTATTTTCCAAGCAGCTATCAAGCGAAAACTGCCGAGGTCGACCCTGTGACTCCGAAAGAAGGGAGAAACCTGGCTGACATAATCCCGGTAAACCAGAATGCCCCTTTTGATATGTATGAGGCGATAGATCAATTAATAGATGCGGACAGTTTTTTTGAAATCAAGAGGTTATTTGCGCCAGAATTGATCACCGGTTTGGCTAGGATCGATGGTAAAGTGGTCGGTATCATCGCCAATCAACCAAAAGTGAAAGGTGGAGTCCTTTTTGTGGATTCTGCAGATAAAGGAGCAAAGTTTATCCAGCTTTGTGATGCCTACCATATTCCATTGCTGTTCCTTGCCGATGTTCCAGGATTTATGATCGGCACGAAAGTGGAACGCGCGGGTATCATCCGTCATGGTGCAAAATTAATTGCAGCGATGAGTTCTGCAACCGTCCCTAAAATTTCCGTTGTGGTCAGAAAAGCATATGGTGCGGGGTTATATGCAATGGCAGGTCCGGCTTTTGAACCGGATTGCTGCATCGCACTTCCAACTGCCCAAATTGCGGTCATGGGGCCGGAAGCGGCGGTCAATGCTGTCTATTCCAATAAAATCAATGAGATTGAAGATCCTAAAGAGCGACTGGCTTATGTTCAGGAAAAGCATCAGGAATATAAAGAGCATATTGATATCTATAAACTTGCGTCCGAATTGATTGTTGACGATATCGTACCAGCCAAAGATCTTCGAAATGTACTGATCAGCCGATTCCATTATTATTCAAGCAAGCAAATGACCTTCAGTCATAGGAAGCACCCAGTATATCCAGTATAAGTTTCAAAGAGGGCTTTCTCATATCAACATGAGAAAGCCCTTTTTTTCAATGACTCTTTTCGCATTCATTGTTGCTATAGTGATAAAATGTAAGCTCCAAATGTAGCCCGTTGATTTCCGCTCCGAACACTTGCTTTCCGCGGGGACGGATGGGAGCCTCCTCGGCTTTGCCTGTGGGGTCTCCCATGCCCTCTACTTTCCCGCAGGAGTCAAGTGTCCTCCGCTCTAATCAACTCAGTATTTTAACACTATTTGCTCTACTGTATGAAAAAATAAAACAAATTTCCCCAACTTCAGGAAAGTAAATTTTATACTACTATTCACCCCTGTTGGTTGGAGTGCAAGGTGTGAGACTCCTGCGGGAGCAGCGTGTCAAGGGAGACTCCACAGGCGCAAATGTACTGGACCCTTTAAACTGGACACTTATATTCTAAGCTGCTTGCTCAAAACTAGCTCGATAAGCTATCGGACTTTTACGCTTTAATCTGGATT
>NZ_JAFBED010000009.1 GCF_016908565.1 Sutcliffiella tianshenii | reverse complement strand
TTAGGCACGCCGCCAGCGTTCATCCTGAGCCAGGATCAAACTCTCCAATAAAGAGTTTGAGCTTATGCTCAAATGTTGACTAGCTTATGTTACATAATTTATGGTTAATCTCGTTAAAAGATTAACTTAGACGCTGTTGTTTTGTTTAGTTTTCAAAGATCATTAAATCATTATGGAGCGGGTGATGGGAATCGAACCCACGACATCAGCTTGGAAGGCTGAGGTTTTACCATTAAACTACACCCGCTAAAAACAAAATCGGGAAGACAGGATTCGAACCTGCGACCCCTTGGTCCCAAACCAAGTGCTCTACCAAGCTGAGCTACTCCCCGTTTAATTTATATGTTGGCGCGCCCGAGAGGACTCGAACCCCTAACCTTTTGATCCGTAGTCAAACGCTCTATCCAATTGAGCTACGGGCGCTAAATGAAGTTGTGTTTTTCGTTAGCCGCTCAATGGCGACTTAACTATAATACCAAGTGAGCCATTCAATGTCAACACTTTTTTTAAAAAGTTATTTCGATGCGGCCGAGAAGAGTCGAACTTCCACGGGGTTGCCCCCACTAGGCCCTCAACCTAGCGCGTCTGCCATTCCGCCACGACCGCATATATAAGGCTGAAAAATAATATGGTGCGGGTGAAGGGACTCGAACCCCCACGTCAATGACACTAGATCCTAAGTCTAGCGCGTCTGCCAATTCCGCCACACCCGCAAGGTGTAAAAACAAAGTATAAAGATGGCTGGGCTAGCTGGATTCGAACCAACGCATGTCGCAGTCAAAGTGCGATGCCTTACCGCTTGGCTATAGCCCATCAAATAGATTTAATTTAAAAGGATTGAAGTCCCTCTGGTGGAGGATGACGGGATCGAACCGCCGACCCTCTGCTTGTAAGGCAGATGCTCTCCCAGCTGAGCTAATCCTCCAGGATAGAAATGGGAAGCAAAACATGCAGTTTTGCATCCCACTTAGTAGTGACCCGTACGGGATTCGAACCCGTGTTACCGCCGTGAAAGGGCGGTGTCTTAACCGCTTGACCAACGGGCCTTGAATATTATGGCGGAGAAGGAGGGATTTGAACCCTCGCGCCGCTTACACGACCTACACCCTTAGCAGGGGCGCCTCTTCAGCCACTTGAGTACTTCCCCGAATATGGCTCCACCAGTAGGATTCGAACCTACGACCCTTCGGTTAACAGCCGAATGCTCTACCGCTGAGCTATGGTGGAACGGTACAAAAACCTTTTGCCAATCGACTGACTATCAATCAGGCGACTTCTTTTATTTTAATAAGCTTGTCTTAAAATGTCAAGCCTTTTTAAAACGGTAAAAGATATATGATTATAATGTTTCGTGCGCTTTATAAAATAGCGACTTTAATAAAATATCACAGATCATTCCCCTCTGTCAATACGGTCTTTGACTTCTTTTAACCTCCCTCTGCACTTCCCGCAACGGTACTTCACTATATTAACTCTTCTTACACGTTTATATACTTGATGGCATTCTACACATTCGTAGAAGCGATAGTTTTTCGGCTTTCCAACTCGGGCTTCTATCGGTGTACAGAAGCGCGGGGCACCTACTTTTTTCAGGAGGATCCTGAAGTCCTGGTCACGGTGCTTATAGCCCATCCCTCTTTGGTGAAGATGGTAGTGGCAAAGCTCATGCTTGATGATGCCGATCAGCTCGTCCATCCCTAAGGCATCGTAGTATCGTTTATTGATTTCGATATTGCCTGTAGATGTCAGGTACCTACCTCCTGTCGTCTTAAGACGCGGATTAAAGGTTCCCTTGTGTATAAATGGCAGGTTGAAAAATTTCAAAGAGGTTTGTTCAATCAGGGTTTGCAGCTGTTTGTCATCCATGGGTATCTTCCTTTCATTCGAACCAACACAAGTATAATGCATAAACTACTTATACATAAAGGAAAAGTATTTAAATTTAAGGAGGTAAGCCTTATGCCCTCTTGGTTTAAAAAGCAGATGCAACGCGCCTATTTAGAAAAAGACAGATACCAGATAAAGATGCTGAATCAGTGCTGGTTTTTTTATCATAAAAAGAATGGATAATTGATAAATGCCGCCCCTTTTCAATGGGGGCGGCATTCTATCGTAATCTACACTTCTTGTTTTTCCGGTGAGAGCATGGTGAGGGAGACCCTTCCTTTGTTCGCCTCCACACCGTCCACCCAGACTGTCACGATATCCCCTACAGAGACGACATCAAGCGGATGTTTCACGAAGCGGTTGCTCAGTTTAGAAATATGGACGAGTCCATCCTGTTTGACTCCGATATCGACGAAGGCTCCGAAGTCCACGACATTGCGGACGGTACCTTCTAGTTCCATCCCTTTTTTCAGATCCTCAAGCTGCAGGACATCCTGCTTCAACAGAGGTGTCGGCATATTATCGCGCGGATCACGCTCAGGTCGGATCAGGGAATCTATGATGTCCTGAAGCGTAATGTCACCGATGCTCAAGTCTGTTGATAGCGTTTGGACATCCACTTCCTTCAATGCAAGCTGCAGCTTCTCGGTCCCGATATCCTTTTCGGAAACTCCCAATTGCTTTAACAGTTTTTTTACATCAGGATAGGTTTCGGGGTGGATGTCTGTTCGATCTAATGGCTGCTTGCCATCGATGATACGCAGGAATCCGATACACTGCTCATAGGTTTTTGCCCCGAGCCTTGGGATCCCCTTCAATTCCGAACGACTGCTGAACTTTCCTTGCTCGTCCCTCTTTTTGATGATGTTATTGGCCACCGTTTTCGATAATCCTGCCACATACTGCAAAAGAGAGGATGATGCGGTGTTCACATTCACCCCTACTTGGTTTACTACTGTTTCGACCACAAAGTTCAGGGATTCCGCCAACCTCTTTTGGGCAACGTCATGCTGGTACTGGCCGACACCGACAGACTTCGGATCGATTTTTACCAGCTCCGCTAATGGGTCCTGCAGGCGGCGGGCAATGGAAACGGCACTTCTTTCTTCTACTTGAAGGTTTGGGAACTCCTCTCTCGCAAGGTCCGAGGCGGAGTAGACACTTGCACCGGCCTCATTTACGATCAGGTAGGAGATGCTTTTTCCTGACTGCTGGATCACTTCTGCAATCAGTTGTTCCGTTTCCCTTGATGCGGTCCCGTTCCCGATCGCTACAACCTCGATATGATAGGTATGCAGGACATCCAATAGTTTCTGGATCGCTTCTCTTCGTTTGTTGACCGGGGCATGCGGATAGATGACGCCAATTGTCAGTACCTTGCCGGTTTCATCCACCGCGGCGAGTTTACATCCGGTACGATATGCCGGGTCCACCCCAAGAACGACTCTGCCCTTCAAAGGCGGTTGGAGCAAAAGATTGCGCAGGTTTTCCGAAAAGATGTGAATGGCCTGCTCCTCCGCTTTTTCCGTAAGCTCTTTTCTCAGTTCCCGTTCTATGGCAGGTTCGATCAAGCGCTTATAGCTATCCTCGATCGCCTCTTTGACTAGGGGCGTAGCTTGGGAGTGTTCTTTTTTTATAACCTGTTTATTTAAATAAGAAAGGACTCTTTCAGCCGGCGCCTTAATGGATACGCGTAAGATATCTTCTTTTTCCCCACGGTTTACAGCGAGTATCCTGTGCGGAAGCACTCTATTGATCGGTTCCTCATATTCGTAATACATGGCAAAGACTTCTTTCTCATCTTTCTCTTCCGATTTAACAACCGACACGATCTTGCCCTGTTTAAAGGTCAGGTCTCGGATATATTGGCGGTAAGCTGCCTCGTCGGATACCATTTCTGCAATGATATCCTTTGCACCCACCAACACTTCCTCCACAGTGGATACTTCTTTGTCCTCTGACAGGAATTCCTGTGCCTTTTCTTCAAGCGATGGTGCGGAAGGGTAGCTTAATAGCCATAAAGCAAATGGTTCGAGTCCCTTTTCTTTTGCTATGGTCGCTTTTGTACGGCGTTTTTGTTTATATGGTCGGTAAAGGTCTTCCACCTGTTGGAGCTTCGATGCCTTCAACAAACTGCCGCGAAGTTCTTCTGTCAGTTTGCCTTGTTCATCTATAAGACGGATAACCTCTTCTTTTCTGTTCTCTAGGTTTTGTATGTATTGCCACTTTTCCATGACAGCGCGAATTTGCACTTCATCAAGTGAGCCCGTTTGCTCTTTGCGATATCTGGCTATAAAAGGAACCGTATTCCCTTCTTCCAATAGTGAGATCACTTTTTTTGCTTGTGATTTAGTAACCTCAACGTCTTTAACAAGTTGATTGAGCAGCTGCTCGTTTTTTTGATTCCATTCCACAATTTTGGCCTCCCAACGTAAAATCCCTCTTTTATTTTATCAAAGTTTGAATGAAAAAAGAAAAGACTAACAACATTTGTCGTTAGTCAAAAGCATCAACACTATAGAATTTCACCTGATATGATGGTTACATCGTCCATGCCATCCGTTGTGAAGATTTCTGCAATCTCAAGCAAGGAAGTGGCAGAGGGAATATCCTTGATGTATTTGCGGACGGAAGGAATATTCAAACCATCCGAGTATACAAAGAACTTCATTTTTGATGAAAAAGGAAATCGATGGGTCTTCATATTTTGAGGTTTTCCAGATAAGTAGCCTTTGACCGGAAGAGGATAAATAAGCTTTTCTGACGGAGGGTAAAGGAAAAAGCGGATATTACCAACGCAGCTGTAAACAACCTCTTGTTTGTCGTAGTTTACCTTAAAGACAGATACTGCAGCTCCACGCTTATTTTTCATTGCTTCGTTACAAGCCTTCATAATCTCAGTGACATCTTCCTTTTCTCTGGCTTTGGCAGCGGAGATTACCGCTTGCGAAGCATCATGTGCATATTCCCCACTACCCAAGCCATCAGCTACGACACATATAAAATAGTTATCTGTAGCATTCACATAATAACTATCTCCGCAAAAATACATTCCATTTTTGGGATTCTGATAGGCATTAACGTTCACTTTTTCATGTTGGAAATTTTCAATCATGAAAAGATCTCCGCACTAGAGTTATCAGCTAAAAATGCCTGCTTCAGTTTTGTTAAGGCTTTTCTTTGCAGTCTTGAGACATGCATCTGTGAAATGCCAAGCTTCTCACCGGTTTCCTTTTGGCTCATGTTATGGAAGAAGGTGCATTCAATGATCTGCTTTTCTCTTTCGGAAAGTACATGGAATATTTTTTGCAGGAGCATCTGTTGATCCACCTGTTCAAATCCGCTGTCTTTGTTACCGACTATATCAAGTATGGTGACGGTGCTTCCATCAGAATCAGCCTCGATTGCGTTATCGACGGAAAGCGCTTGATAGTTCTGGCTCATCTCCATCGCTTCCAATACTTCTTCCTCTGTAACCTCTAGAAAATCGGCAATTTCATATACTTTTGGTGAACGCTGCAGCTCATTCGTCAGCTCTTCAACTGCCGATTTTATTTTCGGACCAATCTCCTTGATTCTGCGAGGTACATGGACACTCCACGTTTTGTCTCTTAGGAATCGTTTGATTTCTCCGATTATCGTAGGAACAGCGAATGCCTCGAAGCTTCTTCCAAAGCTTGGGTCAAAACGCTTCATGGCACCAAGCAATCCAATCATCCCTACTTGGGAAAGATCTTCATGGAAGGCTTTGCCTCTCGAATACTTACGAGCGATGGATTCAACAAGTGCAGTATAATGCTCGACTAATTGCAACTGCGATACTTCACAGTTTTCCTGTTGGTACCGCTCCAATAGCATATTAACATCCAATTTATTGGACGGAGATTGTTTCTGCATCCCTTTCCACCTGCTCTCCTTGTACATACTTTGTCATGAAGACTGTAACGCCCTGATTACTGTGTACTTTCACATCATCCATCAGCGTTTGGATTAAGAATAACCCTAACCCTCCTTCAGGCAAAGTTTCTACGGGTTGTGATTCGGTATAAGGTCCAAGCTCCTCTCTGACTTTTTCGAAGTCAAAGCTTTTCCCGTTATCCGCAACCACCAGTTCCAGACGGTCTTTATAGATTCCAAAACCTAATCTGATATTTCCTTCTTCTTCCTGTTTATATGCATGCTCGACAGCGTTGGTACACGCTTCACTGAGAGCGATCTTGATATCTTCGATTTCATCGTAGGAAAATCCCATACGATTAGCTATTCCGGATAGAGTAAGACGGATCACTCCTACATATTCAGCCTTGGCCGGAAAAGCCATTTCTATATAATCATAAGCCCGGTTCATTGTTCCCCCACCTTTAGTGAACTTATTTAATTTCCATTATTCCTGCTAAACCAGTAATATCAAACAGTCTTTTCAGACGATCGGAAAGCCCGATCAGACGGAAGACTCCGTTGTTTGCTTTTACTGTTTTGAAAAAACCGACGAACATCCCTAAACCTGTACTGTCCATATAATTAACATTCGATAAGTCAAAAACGATTTCTCCACTGAAGCCCTCAAGCATTGGGGCAACCTTTTCCTTCACCTTCGGAGCGGTGTAGGCATCGATTTCTCCTTCTAATACAACAATCGTTTGGTTTAAATCTTCTTTTATTTGAATTTCCATATTCATTTACATCGTCACCTCAAACATGAATTAGAATTCCATTTTTGGTCATCCCAATACTAAATACCCGCTTTACAAATATCTAAACATTTCTTTTTAAAATTATCAAAGTGAAGTCATCTCTAAGCTGGAAATCCTGAATCTTTTCAAGGTCGCGGTAAACAAGCTCCACGATTGCCTGAGGAGGCAGGTGGATATAGGATCTGATCAGATCGATGATTTTATCAACCTCTATGAATCCTTCTTCTGTCCGGCACTCTGTGACGCCATCACTGAAGAGAATGACCAAATCATTTATCCCGATCTGCTTTTCAAACTGCTCATAGGTCGCATGGCGATCGATTCCGAGCACCAATCCCCTTGCATCCAGCTCATAAAAACTGTCTGTAGCCGAGTCATAGTATAGAGGCGGTTCATGACCGGCCGACGCAAAGGAAAAGAGATGATTTGTCAGGTCATACATTCCATAGAACATCGTAATGAACATACTGGCATCCACATTCTGTTCTACTACTCTATTTAAATTGCCCAAGACGTAACTTGGCGCAACTCTTGTATCAGGCAGACTGTCCATTGCATATTTGATCATCGACATACACATGGCAGCGGGAATGCCTTTCCCGATGACATCGGCTATCGCCACACTGAACGAGTCGTTTTCATTGTGCACAAAGTGATAATAGTCCCCGCTCATCATCTTCGCCGGTACACTGATTGCACCAATTTCCACGGCATCCGTTTGCGGGATTTTGGTTTCCAGCAAGGTTTGCTGGACGTTGACGGCGATCTCGATCTCCGTCTGAATCTCTTGTTGGCGGTGACGCAGGCTCTGATGTTCGCGGTAAGCTATACCATACCCGATCATCACTTCGAGCAACACATCGAGTGAATGCAGGATGTCATCAGGGATATCCGGTGACAGGTCCTGCAGCATCGCCTTATGGACACTGATTATCTCTTCTGGGGAAACTTTTTCAGCCAAAAGCTTGCGGCTGAATTCCTGCCCCTTATACAAAGCTTCCTCTGATTGCCTGTTCAGATAAGCTGATAATATCTCTTTATATTGTAATTCTATCTCCTCAAAATTCACGGGTTATCCCCCCTTAACGAACCCACTTTACTGCATTTATTGTCGTCCCTTGACCTGATTCAGAGTCGATCGAAAAGGAATCCATCAGACGCTTCACCCCTGGCAAACCCGCTCCAAGTCCCCCTGACGTCGAGAAACCGTCTTCCATGACTTGCCTGATATCCGAAATTCCGGGACCGTCATCTGTCGCGATGACCCTAAGGCCCATCTTTCCGTATTCGTTCATTTCCTCTATACATATTTGACCTGTTCCTGCATACAAATAAATATTCCGCGCCAATTCTGAAATAGCGGTGGTGATTCTGGCCTGGTCCACAGTACCGAAGCCTAGATCCTTGGCAACATTCCTACCCATTTGCCTGGCAGCTACAATGTCCCATTCATTCCTTATTTTCACACAGGATTGGACAGTCATCATTTACTCCCCCAATTCCTGTTGTAATTTCTCCAGACCTTTTTCTAAATCCAACGCCGTGAAAACTTCGTCAAGCTGAATCCCAAGTTCAACTAAAGTAATGGCAACAGCCGGTTGAATTCCTGTTAAAACAACTTGTGCACCCATAAGTTTTGACATGCTGATTACATCACCAAGCACCTTTGCGATGAAGGAGTCGATCATGTCGACAGAAGTAAGATCGATCACCACTCCATTTGCCCCGGTTTCATGTATCCGATTTAGAAGATCTTCCTGGAATTGCAATGCCGTCTGGTCATCCAATTCCCACTGGATAGAGATAAGAAGACAGTTATGAAGTTTTAATATTGGAATTCTCACTCTGGATCCCCCGCAGTCACAATTTTTCTATTTGTTATTTCCAATGCCGTTTCAATACCTTTTTTCAACGAATTCTTCGTGATGATCTGATCCAGGTTGATTCCTAGATTAACGATCGTTTGTGCGATTTCAGGTCGTATGCCCACAAGCAGGCATTTCGCCCCGACCAATCGGACCGCTTCCGAAGCCTGGATGATGTGATGAGCTACCATGGTATCAACTACAGGGACACCAGTGATATCAATTAATACAACCTCTGCGCGATGCTTCACGACACCCTGAAGAAGATTCTCCATGATTTGCCTTGCGCGCTCTGTATCGATTGTGCCAACCAACGGCATGACAGAGATTTTATCGAATACCGGGATCAATGGTGCAGCCAATTCCTGCAGGGCGATCTTCTGCATGGAAACCGTATGCTCCCATGTGCCTGTATAGGTTTTGACGATCTCGTTATAAACAGGACGCAGCCATTGGTCAAAATCATACATGATGCTAATTTTATCAGAGTCACTCGTTTCTTCCGTCATCCCCTCAAACACGATTTTTCCGAACAGGGATAAGCCCTCCGTCACATATACAAGCGGCCAGCCGAAGCGTACGATCTTTTCCGCAAAGTCAGTCAATTTAGCGGAAAGGTTGTCCGGATTCTGGCTGATGTTATTCAAAAGTAAATTGATATACTCTCGGCTTGTACTTAGGTACACCTTTTCCGAAATCGCTTTCAGTTCCTTCTTCTCGCCTATTTCGTCCATTCCTTCTATCCATTGGTTGAAGATTGATTCACGGTTCTTTTCGATATAACTCATTATCTCTCGATTCATTATCCCGGCTCCTTTTTTATGGTGAATAATATATAAATTCGACAATAATTTAAAAATTCCGCTACCTACACTATAAATTTTTCTTATTTTACCTGTCAAATTTCTTCATTGGGAAACCATCCATAATTGTGGTTTATTTACCTAAATTTGGTGGTATCAAATATGGACAGGAATTTGTTTTTATCGGACACAAATTAAAAAAGCTACTCACTCGCTTTAGTGAATAGCTTTCATAACAGGAAAGGATACAAATATTTAGAAGTCGATAAGTCCTAAACTTATTTGTAACGCCTCATCTACTTTGTCCATCATTTCCTCATCTAGATGAGTAATTTTGTCAGTCAGTCTTTGTTTATCAATGGTTCTAATCTGTTCGAGCAAGATAACCGAGTCACGTTCAAAACCATAACGCTTTGCATCGATCTCTACATGTGTAGGGAGTTTCGCTTTCTGAATTTGAGCAGTAATTGCAGCTACAATAACGGTCGGGCTAAAGCGATTACCTATATCATTTTGGATGACAAGTACTGGTCGAACGCCTCCTTGCTCAGACCCGACTACCGGGGATAAATCAGCAAAATAAACGTCACCGCGTTTGACAATCAAATGATTACCCCCCGCTAACTAAGCGTTCAACCGTATGCTCCGCCTCATATTCTGCAAGAAAAGCTTCAGATGCAATGTTTAAATTAATCTTAGACATTTCCATGTAGCCACGTCTCATGGACTCGCGAATTTGACGCTTTTTACGCTCGCGAAGATACATCTTTGTCGCTTGATAAATTAATTCGTTTCGATTGCCGTTTTCTTGTTTCACCAATCCATCTAGCTCCGATACTAAGTTTTGAGGTAATCGAATTAAGATTTCAGTTGTTGCGCTGGATTCAGACACAGCATACACCTCCAAGAACTACAGACACATATAATTAATACTATTCCATATTCCATAATACCATCAATGCCGGAAAATGCAAAGTCAATTTCCTGAATTCCTACCTATTATCGCTTCAAAAAGCCTTTTTTATACAAATGCCCCGCTTTTATCCCATTATTGGTTTGTCTTGCAAATAATTTCTCACTTCCATTATACTCCTATTTCTTAGAAACATGCGCGGCACACGATAGCTGATCATGCAGGGGATTTCGTAGTTGATGGTATCCAGTTTATCAGCCACATCGTCAGAGCTTATTTTCTGCTCCTCCTGTTTTCCAATTAATGTAACGACCGTTCCCACCGGAAGTTGATACGGCAGCTTGATCATGAATTGATCCATGCAAATCCTTCCAACAATCGGAGCATATTGGCCATCTACCAGTACATTCATTCCCTGCAGTTTCCTTGTCCATCCATCCGCATAGCCGACAGGCACCGTTCCGATCCATTCTTCATCCTTCGTCGTATATGTTGCACCGTAGCTTACACTTTCACCCAAGGCCAGCTTTTTCACATGTACCAATTTTGTATGAAGGGAAAAGGCTTCTTTTAACAGGAAAGGCAAGGAGGGCACCATTTCTGGGGATGGAGTGAGGCCGTACATTGCAATTCCCACCCGCACCGCATTAAAAATCCTTTTTGGAAACCTTAAAGTGGCGGCACTGTTGCCGCAGTGAATAAAACGGACCGATCGCAGCTCCTCCACTTCGGAGATGAGTTCATTGAATCGTTCGAACTGCTTCTCCACATAGGTGGAATGGATCTCATCAGCTGTAGCAAAGTGTGTGTAGACTCCCTCCAATCGGAAGTTATCCATGCTCTTGATTTGAGAGACGATCTCTTTTACCTCTTCCTTCGATCTAGCTCCGATCCTGCCCATGCCAGTGTCCAGCTTTAAGTGAAGGTTGATGCTAGCATCCCCGAGGCTGACCTTGCTTGCTTCTTCCAGCCATTCCCTTTGGAAAACAGTCAGTGTAATGTCCTCTTTGGCCGCAAGCTCCAAATCACTTACCCTAGATGCACCCAAAACGAGGATGGGAGCCTTCACTCCCTGCTGTCTAAGCGACATAGCTTCATCCAGGAAAGAAACGGCCAAATATTTCGCCCCTGCCTCAAGCGCGACATTCGCCACCTGCACATCTCCATGACCGTAAGCATTCGCCTTTACAACAGCAATGACAGACACATCGTCCGACACATGCTCCTGCACCGCCTTCACATTCTCATAGATACAATCCAAATCAACTTCAACCCAAGTGTCCCGATGAAAGCTTGACATTACCCTTGCACTTCCTTTACCTACAATTCTTATTCCACCATCATACCACGGGGGCAGCTCCCTTGTCCCACCCGGTACAAGTGACCTGCCCCCGCCACATAAAAAAATACAGGCCCCATCTAGGGACCTGCTCGTTTGATATTCAAATTTTATTTAACCGCTGCACCCTGGACGGAGCGCGCGACCATCATCAATTCTTCCTGCGACAGATCCTGGGATGCCAAGGTGAAATCCATACCCTGGTAGTTCCATGTCAAGGTGTTTTCTGTCAGCGCACCTACCGTGAATCCAAGATCTACCGGCTCTCCGCTGACAAAAGTGGATGTGCTGACCTCGGAATAGCGTGCTTTTTCCTGGACCAGTGTAAACGTTTTGTCCCCGGTAAAGGTCGTGACTACACGATTTCCGTCATCTGTCGTGATTTGCGTTTGCTCTTTGACTTCAGATCCCGCAGGAACATCAGTCGGCATCAGGACATTGAATTCGGCACTTTCTTCATTTACCTGACCAGATGTCGGCAGACCTACCTGCGCACCAGCCATGTTCTTTTTCACATCAAACGCATCTTCATCAAAGCTTGCGTCAAATTTGAAGTCGGAGAACTCTACAAGCACCAACGGCTTTTTGTCAGGATCCATCACTTTGACGCTGACTGGAGTCATATCACTTTTATTGATTGTGATCTCCTGTGTAGGCAATAGCTTGTTATTCTGATAGTTCGTTTTGGTCACGAACACATAATTCTCTTCCGTTGCAGTGAACGTTGCCTCCGGATCATTTTTGATATCGTTCACAAGAGATTCAAAAAGGTATGCCTGGCTGCTGTTTTGCGGCCACTCACTATGGAAACGGAAGCTTTTATTAAGCGCAGGCGTCAGTACGAAGACCCCTTCATCATTGCGAAGGATTATCTGGCTTTGATCCTTTTGGGCATTCTTCAGGTTCACACGATAATAGCCAGGCTTTTTATGACCGATCTGCACTTCATACACCTGTGGCTCTGCGCCAGTTTGCAACGTCATTTTTGCATTGGATTCATAGCTTTTCATCTGTTCTACCTTTTTACCTAATGCCTGCGTGACGTCTTCTTTCGATTTTGTACCGCATCCGGCAAGAACAAGGATACTCACAATTCCCACCATTAACAAAAGCCATGCTTTTCTCAAATTTTTCATCCCCTTTGCCTTAATTACATGTTTATCTTAGAGAAAAAGTGAGATTGCAGAGATAACAGGGTTGCCACCTCTTACTTGTACACCTTGTCTCCTTTCTGAACTATGTATATGAGGCAAGCCTAGGGAATATGCAGACTAGCTTTCCAAGCTTTCAATAATTACTTGGGCAACCGCATATTGCTCGCTATGAGAAATGGAAAGATGGACATTACTAGATAATGGTCTTGTAAAAAAGGGTTTTCCCTTTTCTGTCGTGGCGATATTCATATCCTGAAAGCTAAGTTCCTTCCCGATCCCGGTACCATAAGCTTTGGAAAAAGCCTCTTTCGCGGAAAATCTGCCTGCGAGGAATTCCACTTTTCTTTTTTCGCCCAACCCTTGAAATTGCGTCCTTTCTTCATGAGTGAGGACCCTTTCCACAAAGCCCGGCTGACGGTTCATCAATTTCTCGACCCGTTCGAGCTCTATGATATCTATGCCTGTGCCGATAATCATACAACGACCTCCCTTTTACATATGTTTATAGTATGACAAGTTACTTAAAGTACTGTTCAAAAAGTCCGGTAAAAATAGCTTCGAATTTCTTCGTCAGCTTGCCTCTCCGCTCCTCACGTATCTCAATCATACGCTGTGGTGCTCGAGACTTCGCTTCCTCGAACTTCTTTGCTCTTTTTATCCTCCTTTTTGAACACTTACTTAAAAGACTTTTCACAACAGTCGTGGTACTCTAATTTTAGAAGGAGTGAAAAATATGTTTGTCCGGACTGAAAACTTTCGTACTTTCACAAAATTATATCCTATTATTACCACAATCACAGCCATTCATCTAGTGCTGTGGCTGATTGTTCAATTCTCCGAGAATTTCCTCCACCTGACAGTAGGCTATAATCTATTGGTCTTCCAAGGGGAATATTGGAGGCTCTTCACCCCCATTTTCCTGCATGAATCCATCACACATCTGCTTTTCAACTCCCTTTCCCTCGTCCTATTTGGACCGGGCCTTGAGAGGTTGCTCGGAAAAGTAAAGTTCATTTCTATGTATCTGCTCGGAGGGATAGCTGCCAATGTTGCCACCCTATTGCTGGCACCGGTCTATTATTCCCACCTCGGGGCTTCAGGGGCAATATTCGCCCTATTCGGCATCTACTTCTATATGGTGTTCTTCCGCCCCGACATGCTGAACACGGCGAATTCCCAAATTGTGCTCGTCATATTGGCCATTTCACTGGTCATGACCTTCTTCACAGGCAACGTTAATATCTACGCACACCTTTTCGGATTCCTGGCGGGAACGATCATGGCACCAATTTTTCTTGGCAAGGGAACCTACACCCGCTCGTTAAGCCAGATCTTTCCGAATATGAGGCGCTCTCCTTCTACCGCAGGCAAGGGCCAATCGATTTTCTGGATTGTGCTGATCGTGCTTGTCGCCTTGGGTGCCTTATCCAGATTCATGTAGAAAAAAGCAAGGATACAAGGGGCTTTCACCCTGCTATCCTTGCTTTTTTTCATACGTATACCAATCAAATATCTTCACGCTATCGTCTTTCTCTACATCCACGACACGGAAGCTCTTGGAGGTGACACTGCTTTTGATGGAAGCATTGATTGTCTGCAATTGCCGCCTTTTTTGGAATTCTGATTCCTTCCATTCAAAGGCCTGGACGCGCTTTCTATGGACCAGCACGATATTTTTATTCACTAACCGATAGGATAACTGGAGCTGCGAGCCTCTCACATTCCACCCTCCTGCCTTATATTGACCATACCCCAGTGCTCCTGCAAGGCCAACAAGTATGAATGAAAAGAATCCATACGGCTGAAAAAAATAGGACACGACGGAGGATACGAGTAATGCCGGAAGGACCAACCTTATCAGATAG
The DNA here is from genome assembly GCF_016908565.1 of Sutcliffiella tianshenii. Taxonomy (GTDB): domain Bacteria; phylum Bacillota; class Bacilli; order Bacillales; family Bacillaceae_I; genus Sutcliffiella_A; species Sutcliffiella_A tianshenii. Next base: position 88,190 of record NZ_JAFBED010000009.1, on the reverse strand, counting down.
CGGGGCAACGACCGTTTAGGAAGCGGCTGGATGTGTTTTTGCATGATGTACTCCGGTGTGAATTCCTGCAAGAGTCCGCTCACTTCTTTTACATTCACTAAAGGAAACAGGATGGTCGCAAAATCCGATTCCTTCCCACCGGCACCACCCGCACTTTCTACATAGACGGTTGCAAGCCCAAAAGGCTGCCTTAAAAGATTCTGGGAGATCCGAATCGCCTGGATCCTTCCGAGCGGGATCGTCAGCTGCCTCTTTTCGATGATACCCCTTGAAATCAAAAGCTCGTCCCCTTGTTTGACTACAGTGAAGTTCCCGTACTTGATCATGGTCATCGCAATGGAAATCATCCAAGCCAAAAAAAGGACAAAAAAGGCAACCGAAGCGATGAAGTACACACTCGTCTGCACCACCAGGTCAAAGCGATCGACCACATCTTCATACGAAACAAACTGATCGAGCTGGGAAATGAATGCAACGACCGCGGATAATACGACCCCGATCCCCCCGGAGGTGGTCCCGACCAAAAACAAGGATCTCCAAGATATTGTGTATGTAGGCTTGGAAATCTCCCGCTCCTTCAACAGGGCACCGGGATCTCCGTCCATCACATCCACAACACTTTCGCCCGGCCCTTTCTTTAGCAGCACATCACGGAGCCGTTCTGCTTCTTCCTTCGTCACCGCCGAGAGTACCGCCTCTGCCTCCGTACCGCCCCCAGCTGTCTCCACCTGCACTTTCACCAGGCCGAACATACGCTGAATGATCCCTTCGGAGGTATCGATCGTCTGGATCCTTTCTTGGGGGATATATCTGCGCTGTCTCACAAAGACGCCATTTTCAATACGCAACTCCCCATCCTCGACCCAATAATAGAAGCGATACCATTCGGCAACACCCCAGCCTGTAGTCGCAGCAAAAACCACGACCAGGCCAGCGCCAAATATTAAAAGGCCAAGGGTTTCCCCATCCTTCACTGCAAGGAAAACAAGAAACAAAAATGGCAAAACAATGCTTTTCATCCGCTTTAATACGCTCACTGCAATCGCGGCAGGGTGCATCCTTCTTTTTTCAGACATCATCTTCTGTCACCCGCGCAAGCCTCGATATATAATCCCGTAACGTATCTGCCTGTTCCTCGTCCAAAGCTGGTATCTCATGAACCGTCGCCGCAGTGGATATCGTGACGGTCGACAGATGGTACCTCTTCAGTATCGGCCCTTGCTTTGTATCAACATGCTGGACACGGACCATCGGGATAAGCGTTCTCCTTTTAATGAAAATGCCTCGCTGAATATCGATTTCATGCTCATGCACTTCATATCGCCAACGCTTCCACTGCAAGGAAGGAAAAATAAAAATGGACGCTATCAGGAAAAGCACTAGCAGCCCGGTAGCCGCGGCAATAAGCCACCATGGTGTGTCGAAAAACTGCTGGACAAACCAAAAGCCTGCAAATAGCGCTATATAAAATAAACCATTGAGCACAGCCGCTATCCTCCATACGGACAGTGCCTTCCTATTGATTCTCTGACTAGGTTCAGGCCTCATCTCGCTCCCCACCTTTCTTCTCTCTCTAAATTTCATCTTCCCTCAGTATACTATTCATAGAAAGAATTTGGAAAATTTAATGGACGATGAATGAAGCTCCGTCCACCCTTTCGATTTCCGGATATCCCTTTAGGTCTTCCATCAGGCGGAACAATGCCTCATCCTTCTTCTTTGCCTCGATCATGCAATGGATCTCCTCGACACTTCCCTTGATTTTCGATAAAAAATCCATAAACATCCTTGGGTCGATATAATCTGCATGGGCCCTGAAATTCTTTTCATCCCTTGGGCTTGAGATATGCATTTTTACAGGCAGCGGCGAGAATTCCCACGTTCCCACGACCCGCTCCCACTCTTCTTCCCATTCTTCCTTTTCAAAATGAGCCAAATGATGATGATAATCGAATACCAATGGGACATTGAGTTTTTCACAAACATACAAAGCATCCCGCAGATGGAATGTAGTATCGTCATTCTCCAATATCAGCATTTCCTGCAGTGCCTGCGGGACAAGGGCCCAGTTATGTATAAACTGCTCAAGCGCAAGCTCCCGGTCGTCATAGCCTCCGCCGATATGCAAAACACAGCGGTGTTCTGTCGGCACCCTCATCCCTTTCAGGAGGGAACGATGCATGCTCAGCGTCTTGATGGTCTGGTTGAGGATATCCTTGTTTTTGGAATTCAAGAGCACAAAATGATCAGGATGAAAATCCACTCGCATCGGATGTTCCTCGATATAATCCCCGATCTCTTTCAGTATCCCCTTTAACGGCCGCATGAACTTCCAGTCACTAAGTTCTTCATGATTCGCCAGGGGAATGAGCTTTGAGCTGAAACGGAAAAACTTTATATCATTTGCAACATTATGCCTTAATAAACGCAAGCAGTTCTCAAGGTTTGTCACCGAAATACGCTCCAGCTTATCTATCGCCGCATCCCGGTCCTTCAGTTTGCTGAACTGTGCAAATGTCATTGTCTTCGACGGAGATGCATTTTGCAATTGCATACTCATCGCCACATACCCTAGTCTGACAAGCGTCATCCTCTTCACTCCTTGAACTATCGTTTGGGTTTAGATTTAGCATGCCCAAATTTCTGGGACAAGGGAGCTGTCCCAGAACAACAAAAAAAAGCAGAAGAGGCAAGCCTCTTCTGCTTTTTATCATTTTATTTATACGCGTTCCTTACGGGAAGAGCGTTTGAAGCCTTGACGTTTGGCACTTGCGTCCCTTGAACCAGAACCTGATCCTGGTTTGCCGCTTGGACGTTTAGACCAGTTGCCTTTGCTGCCGCCTTGGCCGCCGCTACGGTTACGGTCTCCACCGCCACGATTGCGATCTCCGCCGCCACGGTTGCCGCCACGGTCTCTTCTTGAGTGCATAGGCGCTTCTTCAGTCAAGCGGATAGGAGTTTCGTCCGGCTCTTTTGTGAACAATTTAAGAGCTGCAGATACTAATGTAATTGCATCATGCTCTTCCAATAATTGCTCTGCTGCATTGCGGTAGAAGCCAAGATTTTCAGCTTCAACTGCTTGCGTAATTTTCTCCATGGACATTTTTTGTTGGCCTTCCAACGCTTCGTCAAGTGTCGGAGCCTTCATTTTATCCATTTTACGCTTTGTCACTCTTTCCACATGGTGCAGGTAGCTGACTTCACGAGGGCTTACGAAAGTGATCGCCAATCCGCTCTTACCAGCACGACCTGTACGCCCGATACGGTGAACATAGCTTTCAGGGTCTTGTGGAATGTCAAAGTTATATACGTGCGTTACACCTGAGATATCAAGTCCACGAGCTGCTACGTCTGTTGCAACAAGTACATCGATGGATCCTTCTTTGAACTTGCGAAGTACGCTCATACGCTTCGCTTGGGAAAGGTCACCATGGATTCCTTCTGCAGAGTATCCACGCACGTTCAATGCGTCAGACAGCTCATCTACACGACGCTTCGTACGACCGAAGATGATTGCAAGCTCTGGAGATTGAATGTCAAGAAGACGAGTCAATGTATCGAACTTTTTCTTTTCAGGGACTTCCACGTAATATTGTTGAATGTTGGAAATTGTCAGTTCTTTCGCTTGTACCTTTACACTTACAGGCTCAGTCATGAACCGCTCAGCGATTGCACGGATAGGTGCAGGCATTGTAGCAGAGAAAAGTAATGTCTGTTTTTGTTCTGGTGTTTCAGCAAGGATTTTTTCGATGTCCTCGATAAATCCCATGTTCAACATTTCATCCGCTTCATCAAGAACAACTGTGTTCACATTTTGAAGACGTAGAGTCTTACGGTTGATATGGTCAAGTAGACGACCTGGAGTACCAACTACGATGTGAGGGTTCTTTTTCAATGAACGGATCTGTCTTGAAATGTCCTGGCCACCAAATACAGAAAGTACACGTACACGTTTATGGTAAGCAGCTTTGTAAATTTCCTCAGCAACTTGGATTGCTAGTTCACGCGTTGGAGCGATAACGATCCCTTGGATGGATTCATTTTTCACATCAACATTTTCAAGCAATGGCAGACCAAACGCAATCGTTTTACCTGTACCAGTCTGGGCCTGACCGATTACGTCTTTCCCTTCTAGTGCAACAGGAATTGTTTCCGATTGGATAGGGGTAGCTTCTTCAAACCCCATTCTGTTGATTGACTGCATGATATCATCTGATAAACCTAAATCTTTAAAAAACGCCAAATTATTCCTACTCCTTTATCTATACAAATTAATAAATTAGGCAAACGTCAGACGCTGCCTAATTCCTTATAAGTAGACATTATTAAACACATTAACTGTAATCATAACACTTCAGCTAATAAATAGCAATAAACGTTAATGCCAACTTATAGGAGAAAACCATCTTCCTCTTGTTCTTTTTCCATAAGAACACCGTACCATTTTCAAGCCATTTTGTTTTCAAAAATGACTTTTTCATTCTTATTAAGCATATAGCCCTTTGTGGTCATATACAAGCATTTCCACCATTTTCAATAAATGTGTGCGTTTGTTTCCACTTTTATTGCTCTTTTCTACTTTTTGCTTTTGGCTTTGTTTGTATTCCTTTACCTTAAATAGTTTTCCCCGTGCAACAGGAACAAAACGTATGTTGAAAAATAATTTAGTACATATTTATTGCAGTCCCTGCACTACTTCTTCGAGCTTCATGCCTCTTGATCCTTTCACGATTACCACATCATCCTTTTGCAGGATATTCAAAAGGTCCTCTGTCAGTACCTTCTTATCGGTGTAGGATTTCACCTTATCTTTACCAAGGACGGATACAGCCCCTTCAGCGATGCTTTTGCCGAGGTTGCCATAGGTGAATACAAAGTCAATCTCCTTGCCTTGCACATATCTCCCCACTTCCTGGTGGAAGGAGATTTCTTGGTCACCAAGCTCGAGCATGTCGCCAAGCACAGCAATTTTCTTCGTGTAGCCTGTCAGACTACCCAAAAGATCTATCGCAGCTTTCATCGAGGTTGGGCTGGCATTATATGCATCATTGATCACAGTCCATCCGCCATTAGTTTCCACGACTTCATTTCGCATGGCCGTAAGGGAGAGATTTTCCAATCCTTTTTTCCTATTTTCTTCATTCACCCCAAAGAGTTTACCCACCACTACGGACGCTAGGGCATTTGTCACGTTATGGGCACCTAAAACAGGAATCATGTAAGCAGTTTCTTCTATTATAAATTGCGTGCCGTTTCCTTTAAGCACGATAGCTTGTGCAACATAATCATTGTCGGCATTTAAACCGAAAGTAATCACATCACAATCAAAATCGGAAATTTTATTTGTCAGCAACGGTTCGTCTCCATTGATGATCAGTTTCCCGCCTGGTTTAAGACCTGCTGCAATCTCCAATTTCGCCTCCGCAATCCCTTTCCTTGAGCCGAGTTCCTGCATATGGGACTCCCCGATGTTGGTAATGATCGCTGCATCGGGTTTTGCAATATTGGAGAGAAGCTCGATTTCCCCTCTGCCGCTCATCCCCATTTCCAGGACCGCGACTTCCGTGTCTTCTTTCATAGATAGGATGGTAAGAGGTAGGCCAATATGATTATTATAGTTGCCGGCTGTTTTATGTACGTTAAAAGTGGTTTGAAGGAGGGATGTCACCATATCCTTTGTCGTGGTTTTTCCGTTGCTTCCTGTTATCCCGACTACCTTCATCCCGATTTGATCGCGATAATCGCTTGCAAGGTTTTGCAACGCTTCTATCGTATCATCTACAAAAATCAAGTTCACATCTGAGGGCGGTTCCGGCTGGTCCTTTTGCCATAGTGAAGCGACAGCGCCTTTTTCCAAAATCGCCTGTTGGACGAATTTGTGGCCGTTAAAATTCTCCCCGATAATCGGGATATATAACTTGCCATTCATATCCTCCCTCGTATCTTTGGATACACCTTCCACCATGACTTCACTATATTCAGGAGCTATCGCTTCGCCTTTTGCCATCTCCTGTATTTCCTTCAAGGTTCTTTTAATCATCCTGATTCACTCTCCCGGTTTCTTTTTGCATAGAGAAGGGGCTGACATGGACGTTTTAATTTCTTAAAACTCCTTTGTCATCCCCTATCTGTCATCTTAGAATGTGTGTTTAATTTTCTGTTTATCCGCATGTCTTTCTTGCGCGTACTCTACAAGCTTCTTGATCAGTTCCGGATATGGGACATCCGTGTGCTGCCATAAAAGAGGGAACATGCTGAACGGTGTAAAGCCAGGCATCGTATTCACTTCATTAATGTACAACTTCCCTTCTTTTGTCAGGAAGAAATCTGCACGGACCAATCCCGATCCATCGATCGCCTTGAATGCGGTAATCGCCATTTCCTTAACTTGCTCATAGATCTCTTCGCTGATTTCAGCAGGGATGATCATTGCCGTATCCCCATCCTCATATTTAGCTTTATAATCGTAAAATTCTGTTTTAGGGGCAATTTCACCTACTACGGAGCACTCAGGCTCATCGTTTCCGAGAACGCCGATTTCTATTTCACGCGCACCTTCAAGTCCTTGCTCCACAATGATTTTACGGTCATATTCGAAGGCTTCACGGAAGGCTTTTGCCAATTCTTCACGGTTCTTCGCCTTGCTGATCCCAACACTGGAACCTAGGTTCGCAGGTTTTACGAAGCAAGGGAATCCAAGCTCTTTTTCCACCTTCTCATAAGTGGCATCTGCAGCCTTTTCCCATTCGGAGCGAAGGAAATGTACATATCCCACTTGAGGAAGCCCTGCTTGATCGAATAGGTTTTTCATGATGACTTTATCCATACCGGCCGATGAAGCCAATACGCCATTACCCACGTAAGGAAGGTTAAGCAGTTCGAGCATCCCTTGTACGGTACCATCTTCTCCATTCGGTCCGTGTAACAACGGGAATACAACAGTCTGCTGTTCTTCTGTCTCTTCTGATGATGGCAATGCCAATGGTGCTATCGTCGTGCCGCCGCCCTCCAATTTAAGCTGCTGGACACTTTCTGCCGGACCTGATAGAAGACTGCCGCTGCGCCATTCACCTTGCTCGGTTATGTATAACGGATAAACGTCGAATTTTTCTGTATCCAATGCTTTGGTCACTGCCAATGCAGTCTGTAATGAAACTTGGTGTTCTGCTGATTTACCACCATATAATAAATGCAATTTTGTTTTCATGTTGCTCCCCCTCGTGCGAGTCATCGATATATTTAAAAAAAGATCATTTCATTCTTGGTTGTTCCTATTATATCACTTACAAATAAGAATTCGAAACTGGATCTATCATTTAAGTACGTCATTCTCGAAAAATCTTTTCTTAATATATGAATGTCATTCCACTAGCATGTTAAGTACAAACCTATTTTGGATGAGAAAATTCGACAAGTTGCTTACCCGGGAAATAAATTTGCTGGAATTGGTCGATTTTTTGTGTTTTAGATTGAAGAAAGAGCGCGAGTTTTGCGCTCTTTCTGTGGGATGTTTTGTTCCTATTGAACACCGCTGTTGATTTCCGCACTAGGCTTCGCTTTCCGCGGGGCGATGCTGGAGCCTCCTCGGGCTTTGCCCTGTGGGGTCTCCAGCCTACCGCTTCATTCCCGCAGGAGTCTTCGCCTATTGCTCCAATCACCAGCTGTCATCCATAAATCAACACTTTTGCTTTACATATCCTTGTTTTAATAACTCATTACCAAGTTATTTCCGTAGCGGTTATCTTTTTTGGGGAAACCGCGTAGAGGTGGTCATTTATATACAATACTCTTTGTATGGTGTTTTCCCAGTCTTCGTATGGTGTGCCTTGTTCTTGATGGGTCATTTTGGTGTGGAGGGTGAAGCCTTTTTCAGGGTCGATTCCGTACACCAGGGCACCTTCAAATTCGAAGCGGTAGTCGTGCTTTTCCTTTTCACGGTACATGACGATCGGGAAGGCAAAAATGTCTTTTTCCTTGTTGAATAGAAGTGCTTTATGGTCGTAATTCAGTGGCGAATAGGTCGCCTGCCCGCCAATCACTTCTGTATGCTTTTCAATGGGATTTGCCGGGTCGCTTACATCAAACAGGGAGATTTTCACCCCGTCCGTCACGACCCTTGTGCCGAATTGATCCTTTTCTATTTTCGTGTTTTGACCAAAACCGATCAGGTGGTTTTCATCATATGGGTGGAGATAGTTGCTGAACCCTGGAATTTTCAGCTCTCCCAATACTTTTGGTGCATTGGGATCGCTGAGGTCAAACACGAACAATGGATCCACCTCTTTGAATGTCACCACATATGCCTTCTCCCCCATGAAACGCACCGAATAGATCCGTTCCCCCCTTGCCAGGTCCTCGACGCTACTGATCACCTTCATGCTTCCATCCATGATGAATAGGTTGTTGCGTGAAGGCGAGGTTTCATCCCATGCCTGACCATCTGTTGCAGTGACACGGAAGTATCCATTGTACTCATCCATGGAAAACTGATTGAGCAGATAGCCCGGGATGCTTCCGCTGCTCGCGAACTGCACATCCAATCCGTTTACGGAGAACTTATAGATGTCTGTATTGACATCAGCAGGCATCATCCGTCCACTCTGATTGTAGCTTGGAACGGCCACATATAGATTTTCCTTGGACATATAGACCTGTTGCCCGCTTCCGATATAGGAGAGGACTGTTGCATCCTGGTCCGGCTTGGTCAAGTCAAAGGAGGCGATGGTCATGAAATTATCCTCCGAGGATTCCGGAAAATAGTGGATGTCGGAATAGGCGATGCGCTTCATGTCTTCGGACTCTTCCTCCCCAGTTGTATCAGAAAGTCTTGGGCGGAGATCCACATCAGGATTTTCTTCAAGCATCCAATAGTTTGGATACTGATTCACGATTACATAGACTTTCTCGTCAATCTTCCTGCTTGAAAAGTATCCTCCTTCAAGGGTAAGCGTTTTTTGGACCTTCGGATTTGCCGCATCCGAAATATCATAGACAATCACTCTCGTCGCCTCATTCATCGGCATGATCAGGTCACGCGTGCCCTCTTTTGTAGAATGTGGCGCGAAGGTTTCTTTACAATGATGGCCGATAAGCACCAATTGGTTGCCGTCCAAGAACATCTGGTATGGAGAAAAATCCTGATATTTTATTTCTGTGATTATTTCAATCGAGTCGACCGGAGTCGCCTTTGTTATTTTCAGCTTTCCGTCAATCGCCTGGTAGATATATTCACCATCCGTTTTGACGATATCCGCTTCATCCACGCCCTCTACCTGAACATTGGTGTCCGAATGTCCGGAGGATGAGCTGTCCCCTTCCGATTTGCTGTTGTCGGCGGAGCGCTCCGCTTCTGCACCGGCAGAAGAATCCTCAGCTGTTTCAAAGGCTATTCCAGCGCCCATCTGCTTTTCCCTTTTTTCAAGTCTATCCTGAAAAAGCTTGTTCAGTTCTTTTTTGGAACCTACTGTAGGAAGTCCATTTTCTTTATCCCAGTTGCCCTTGTTCACTGAACCTGTTGCGGAAGTTGGATCATATTTATAGTAAATGAAACCGAACACTGCAGACATCGCTACAATGATAAGGAAAAAGATAAGTGCCCTTTTTTGCATGGTAATAAAACCCTCCTTTTTTTGTTAGACGAGAGGAGTGGTTAAAAAGTCACATGTAAAAATAAAAAAACAACGCCCACACGCATCCCTGCGCTAGAACGTTGTTTCATTTTTCTCATAATACTGCCGACACTTCTTCTCTTAAATTCTCCAAACCATATCTGCGGACAAACTTCCCGAACTGCTCGCGTTTTTTGCCATTGGCAGCATAGGTATCTATCAGGAAGTCTACCATGCCGTAAAGCTCCCCTTCGGTTACTTCCGCGGCAAAAAGCTCTGCCGTTTTTGCGTCCAAGCCTTTGCCCTTGCCTCCCACATACAAGTCATATCGGTCATTATGGCGCTTGATTACACCGATATCATTGACCAATGGCTCCCCGCATGCGGTTGGGCAGCCCGTGTAAGCAGGCTTCAATGTGAAAGGAACCGGCTTTCCTGCAATCCGCCTGTTCAATTCCTTTGCAATCGGCATGCCTTCCTCCAACTCACCTTTACAAAAGTTACAGGTACGAAGGCTTTTCACATAGTTCCCGACAGGATAGCACTCAAGCCCTGCTCCTTCAAAGGCCAGCACCGCTTCATCCAGCCTGCTTTCCGGAATATCCACATAGAGTTGCTGAAAGGTCGTAAGCTCTATTTCATCTTCTTCCTTCATATAAGCGGCAAGTATGAGCAATTGTTTGCTGGTCAGCTTGGCGCCAAATGAAATCCCCCCGTTGACCGCTAGTTTCACCATTTTTTCCTCAGTCATTTGTCTACCCCTTTATTCCGTGATTTCGATGACAAATGGGAAGGCATATACCTTGCCGTCCAATTTGAATTCACCCCAAAGCTTATACATGCCAGGCTTTGTGAAATGTGCCTCGAATACAGGTTCCGTTTCACTTGCAGGATGAACGTGGATGAATTGTTCGAGCGCTTCATCCACTACCACTACATGCCCTAATGCCCCTAGGTAGTTTTCCGGTTTTGCCCCGTTCAAGTCAAAGGATAGGACCACATTTTCCTTCATCGAAAAGCTTTCCACATTCAGCGTTGCTTTATAGCCGTTCTGTTCTTTCGTCCAATTTGTTTCTGCTTCAAGGTGAGCATGGTCATCCTTATGCTCTCCGTCGTCCTCATGCTCCTCATGTTTCCCGATCATCAACGATTTCGGTTCAACCTTATACTCCAGATTGGTTGGCTTGATATCTACAAACGCCTGATACATGCCTTCCTCCAGATCTGCCTGGACCTCGAACACTCCAGGATCAGTCTTTTCTGGATGCAGATGATGGAAGCTTTCCAGGTTTTCGCTGATCACGATAAGGTGCATCAGCTTTTCATGGTTCACGTCAAGCTCATCCATCGGCTTGCCATCCTGGTCTTTGAGGGACACAGTGATGGCTCCATTTTCGGTTACTACTTCCGAATTCACCTCACCAGAAGACTCGCCTTCACCGTGTTCTCCATGACCTCCATGCTCTCCGTCTTCTTCTGTAGCATCCTCATCCCCATGTGCATGCTCTTCTGTTGCCTTCTCATGCTCGTCATGATCGCTGGTGGCACTATCCTCCGGCGCAAAGAAGGAATAAGCGCTGTACCCTCCTATCACGATCAATAGATAGATAACTGCGGAAAAGATCCATTTTTTCATATCTGTCATCCTCTTTTATAATTTTATTTTCTGCAATCTTAATGCATTAAGCACAACAGAAACGGAACTGAATGCCATTGCGGCCCCCGCTACCCAAGGTGCCAGGAATCCAAGAGCTGCAATAGGGATTCCGATCGTGTTATAGGCAAAAGCCCAGAAAAGGTTCTGCTTGATATTCTTGATGGTCTTTTTGCTCATCATGATGGCGTCCGCAATACTGTTCAGATCACCGCGCATCAGGGTAATATCAGCAGCTTCCATGGCAACATCCGTACCTGTGCCAATGGCCATTCCGATATCAGCCGTTACAAGGGCAGGTGCATCATTGATGCCGTCACCGACCATTGCCACCTTTTTCCCTTCAGCCTGAAGCTTTTTGATCTCCTCGGCTTTCTGCTCAGGCAGTACTTCCGCGATGACACGATCCACACCGGCAAGATCGGCGATTGCTTGCGCCGTGCGTTGGTTGTCACCTGTCATCATCACTACTTCCAAGCCCATATCCTTCAATCGTTTGATCGCAGCGGCAGAAGTTTCTTTGATTGTGTCTGCAACAGCAATGATCCCTTTATAATCGCCATCCACCGCAACCATCATTGCAGTTTTTCCATCAGACTCGAGCGCCTGGATTGTGCTCTCGGCATCGGTCAAATCAATGTCATGCTTTTTCATAAGCTTGCGTGTGCCGACTACCACTTTTCTTTCATTTATAACCGCTTCGATCCCATATCCCGGTATTGCTTCAAATGTCGTGGTTTCGCCAAGCTCGATTCCTTTTTCCTTGATTCCATCAACCATTGCCTGTGCCAACGGATGCTCGGATTGCTTTTCCGCTGTACCGACCAAACGCAGGATTTCTTCTTCCTCCCCTTGGTTGACCAGCAAAACATCCGTCAAAACAGGTTTACCGTTAGTGACTGTACCCGTTTTGTCCAGCACCACCGTTGTGATTCGGTGTGTCTGCTCCAAATGCTCGCCGCCTTTGAAAAGAATTCCCAGTTCTGCCGAACGACCGGAACCAGCCATGATGGAGGTTGGCGTTGCAAGCCCAAGTGCACACGGGCAGGCGATTACGAGCACCGCAATCAGGTTTACCAAGGCACCCGCAAAGTTGCCTGGGTCCACGATGAAATACCACACAAGGAAAGTCAGTATGGCAATGCCAACCACTATCGGAACAAAAATTCCCGAAATCTTATCTGCCAGGCGCTGGATTGGCGCCTTAGAGCCTTGCGCCTGTTCCACGATCCGGATGATTTGCGCGAGCGCCGTTTCACGGCCGATCTTTGTTGCTTTCATTTTCAAAAATCCATTTTTATTAATGGTGGAGCCATAGACCGTATCACCGATCTGCTTATCGACAGGAATGCTTTCACCAGTCAGCATGGATTCATCGACAGCTGATTGGCCTTCCAAAATCTCACCGTCGACCGGTATTTTCTCTCCCGGTTTCACGGAAAGGATATCGCCCACCAATACTTCCTCCAACGGAACTTCCATCTCTTTTCCATCTCGGACAACCAATGCTGTTTTTGCCTGCAGTCCCATCAGCTTTTTGATTGCTTCGGAAGAACGTCCTTTTGCTCTCACTTCGAAAAGCTTCCCTAAAATAATGAGCGTAATGATGACCGCACTTGCCTCAAAATATTGCTCCACCATGTGGGCACCAGAACCGATGGATGCGATCGATAGGTAGATACTGTAGAAGTAAGCCGCACTTGTTCCCAGCGCTACCAGCACATCCATATTGGCACTTTTATTTTTCAGCGCTTTATAGGCACCTCTATAGAATTGCCAGCCAATGAAAAATTGGACCGGGGTCGCCAGAGCCATCTGCACCCACGGGTTCATCAGCATATCGGGCAAGTAGATGAACGAAGTAAAGGAAAAGTGGCTTACCATTGCCCATAAAAGCGGAATCGTGAGAATCAGGGAAAATGCAAATTTGCCTTTCTGTTTCTCCAGCTCCTTTTGCCTGAAATCCTCTGCACCTTCATTTTTTTCCACTTTTACCGTTGCACCATATCCTGCTTTTTCGATTCTTGCTATGATATCGGATGGTGTAAGTCTGGACGGGTTATATTCCACCGTCCCGGTTTCGAGCGCCAGATTGACTGTTGCCTTATTGATGCCATCGAGCTTGTTAAGAACCTTTTCGATTCTGCTTGAGCAGGCGGCACACGTCATTCCGGTAATGAGGAACTCCGCTTTTTCCTTTACCACCTCATACCCCAAGCTTTGGACTTTTTTCTCGATTTCTCCTGGACTCACTTCGTCCGGATTGTATGTTACCGAGGCGTTTTCCAATGCCAGATTGACATTGGCCTTCTCCACACCCTGCAGCTTATTCAATCCTTTTTCAATCCTTGTGGAGCAGGCTGCACAGGTCATACCCAATATTTGCATTTGCGTTTCTTTAGATTTTTGACTCATCGCTTTCAGCCTCCCATATACCTGTATGGGGTATATTTTATTGGTAAGAAAACGCGCTTTGTAAAAAGCACGCTGTTCTCATTATTCTACTTCATAGCCTTCTTCGTCGATTGTTTCTTTGATCTGATCCAAAGTTACATCTTCACTCTTATATTCAACCGCTACTGTACCGGACGCAAGGTCCACTTTTACGGAATTCACGCCAGATAGTTCACCGACACTTCCTTCTACTGCTTTCACACAATGCCCACATGACATCCCATTTACTTTTAACGTTACTTGTTCCATTTCTCCATCTCTCCTCTATGTTTATTTCATTAATCTCTTTACAGTTACTAATAGTTCATCAATGACATCCGTGTCGCCCTCTTGGATTCTCTCGACCACACAGGATTTCAAATGTCCTTCAAGCAGCAGCTTTCCGACGCCGTTCAAGGCGGATTGGATCGCAGCAATCTGCGTCAGCACATCATCACAGTACGTATCCTCTTCAATGAGGCGCTTCACTCCCCTGACTTGCCCCTCAACACGGTTCAATCGGGAGATCAGGCTTTTCTTGACTGTTTCCGAATGGTGGCTTTTCCGCTCCCCATTCTCGACATGGCAGCACTCGCTTGATTCTGGATCTTGATTTAAAATAGGTTCTATTGGAAGGTTTTCCATGGTTGTTGACCTCCTCTCGTTATTAAAGTAACATACCCCTATACGGTATGTAAAGCCTAAAGTTTTATAATTATAAAAAAATTCGTTGATAAGGAAGCGTTCAAATATGTGGAAAGATTTTGTTCTGGAATGGCTGGATATAGCCGGGCCATTCGCCATTTTACTTAGTATTATCTTCAATACAGTCATCAGCATTCTCGCATTCGTCCCAAGCGTCTTTATCACCGCGGCGAATATTGCCTTTTTCGGGTTTTGGGTGGGCACCCTTGTTTCTTTTCTTGGCGAGTCGGTTGGTGCGGTTGTCAGTTTCCTGCTTTACCGGAAGGGTTTGAAAGCTTTCTCCCCGAAGGCGCTTGAGCGTAATAAATGGCTGATCCGTTTGCAAGGAACGGAAGGACACCGAGCGTTCCTGCTCGTACTCGGCCTCAGGCTCTTTCCGTTTGCACCATCTGGCCTCGTCACATTGGCTGGTGCGACAAGCAGGATCAGCCTGATTCACTTCGCCATCGCCAGCACACTCGGAAAAGTACCCGCCCTATTACTCGAAGCCTACTCCGTCTACCGCGTACTCGAATGGGGAACCGAAGGCAAAATCATCCTCACCCTCTTCTCGATAGGGGTGGTGGGTATGTTGTTTTTACGAAAAAGATAGGGGCCTGACCCCGTCCAGAAACCTGGAAAAACGCCCTCCACCTTACAGTGGAGGGCGCTTTGATGTGTTTGTAATTTGTAGTGTTTGAGAGTTGTTTTAGTATGATAATTTATCTAATTGACCTGGTCTACCTGGTCTACCTGGTCTACCTGGTCTACTAGTTCGGCCTGGCCTGCTTGGTCACTCAGTTCGACCAGTCCTTCACTCACGTGTCCGAGCAGGAAGGCGGTATGGTCTTTTCCGTAGAAGCTTAGGTGATGCAGCGGCCTGGTCATGGCAACGTATAAGAGTTTTACATCGATTTCCGTTTCTGTATACACCTCATCAAGCGCGCATAGCAGGACTGCATCGAACTCGAGTCCTTTTGCCAGCTGTGCATGTACGATGACGACGTCCTTCTGATTGATTTCTTCATTTTCCTTCAGCAATTGAACTGACAGATCTGTATGTTTCCGGAAAAGCGATTCGATCTTTCCGCATTCCTTCTCCGTCTTCCCGATGATCGCGATCGTTTTCCGTCCATCCGCATACAGTTTTTCAATGTCTTGGGCCATCACAGCCACCATTTTCGCATCACTCTCTCTCCACTCTACGAACCTCGGCTTCGCACCATGCCTTACCACCGGCTCTACGCGAGGCAGTTCGAATGGCAGCAACGCCAATATGTCATTTGCAGCCTGCATGATTTCCACAGTTGTCCGGTAGCTTTTCTGGAGGGTAGTGTATGCAGCTCTTGGGAAGATTTCTTCCTTCACCTTATTCCAGTCCTGAATGCCGCGATAGGAATGGATCCCCTGCGCAAGGTCCCCCACTATCGTAAACATGTCCGTTTCAAGGGCGCTTTTTAATGCTGCCAATTGAAAGTAGCTGTAGTCCTGCGCCTCATCGATCACCACATTCCTTGCACGCAGGTCCTTATCTATTCCAAAAAGGTTATGCTGCAGGTAAAGGAGCCCGGCCAGGTCTTCGAGTTCATAGTTTTTCTGTTTATGTAATTTGATCTGGTGGTTGATGAAGTATCGGATCTGATAGTCATCCAGGTATGCTTTTGCGTATTTCGCAAAGCGCTCCCTGTCTGTGACAAGCTGTTCATAATAGTAGAAGAGTGTGTGCTTTGGAAGCTTTCTGATAAAAGCATTCACTGCAGTCCGGGATTCCCTCATGATCTCATTCACGAGCTCATCCTTCTTGTCCATCGCTTTTGTCACATAGCTTTTCCGCTTTGCCGGATCAAGGTTGGAATTGAAAAGGGCCTTATCCAGCTTGTGGTCATAGAACTTTTCAACTTTTAGTATCAGCGTCTTCTTCTCCGTCCGTACGTAGTTCTGCAGCACTTCCTTTACCTTTTCGATCCGCCTGTAATAGGGGAGGTAGGTATATTCCCGCTTGATCAGCTGCTCCATCCTCTCAGCCGTATACAGCTTGAATTTCTCAGTCAAATAGAAATCTTCTTTTGGCAGCAGGGTTTCCAGGATATCGGTCAGATAGGCATCCATAATCTCCTTAAACTCCAGTGAACCTTTGAAGCTTGCCAGCCACTGCACCATTTCCGGATCCTCATACTCGTGGTTGATGAAGCCCATCAGTTTTTCGGACGGCGGTCGAAGCTTTATTTTCTTGCCGATACAGCTTTTCACATAATCGATAAAAGTGGTCTGTAGGATCCGGTCCACCCCGAGTTCCGGGAGAACCTCTGAGATGTAGTCGATGAATAGGTTATTCGGTGCCAGGATCATCAGCTGCTCGGGACGGAAATGCTCCTGGTATGTATAGATGAAGTAGGAAATCCGGTGCAGGGCGATCGTCGTCTTCCCGCTCCCCGCTGCCCCCTGTACAATGATAGGTTTATTGAGATCCGCACGGATGATCCTGTTCTGCTCTTCCTGGATGGTGGATACAATATCGGTCAGGCGATTGCTTGAGCTTCCAGACAAGGATTCCTGCAGGAGCTCATCTGTCGTCGTCAAATCTACATCCCTGATCTCCTCAAGCTCCCCATCCTCCATGATGTACTGTCGCTTCAAGGAAAGATAGCCGTCATAGACTTCCCCCTCCGCTTCATACTGGACGTCCCCAAGTCTGCCGTCATAATATAGGTTGGCTATGGGAGAACGCCAGTCCACGATGATGGGATCCTGTGTTTCTCTATCAAAGAGGGATGCCTTTCCGAAATACAAGATTTCCTCCTGGTCTTTGCCCTCTCTTTTATAATCCACTCTAGCAAAATAAGGCTTGTTGTAGATTTTTTTCAAATTGCGGATTTCTTCTTGGGTGCGCTGCAAAAGATTGGCGTTGGTCAGCATGTTCATATAGCTGAAACTGCTGTCCTTGAAGTCCATTCCTTCGAGTGCTTCCTTGAAACTTGAGCGAAAGGACTCTTCGTCCATTTCAGACGCCTTGATGACAATGTCCATATATTTTTTCGTAAACAAAAGCCGTTCGACTTCCTGATCAAATTCAGGATGCTTCTTCTTTTTTTCTCCCAACCTCTTCACACTCCTTGCTTGTTTTGGAGACGCAAAAAACCATGAACTAGAGAAATCTCCATTCATGGTACAATCCTTGGGTTACATTTTCAAAGTACGCAACGCTCTTATGTTCTTTTTTTAGCCGGAAAAATCATTATAAACGCTTACATGATAATTTGCAATTTTCTTTTTTATCTGTTAAACACCGCTGTTGATTTCCGCACTAGGCTGCGCTTTCCGCGGGGCGATGCTGGAGCCTCCTCAGGCTTCGCCCTGCGGGGTCTCCAGCCTACCGCTACCTTCCCGCAGGAGTCTTCGCCTATTGCTCCAATCAACAGCTATCGACGGACAAATATTTTGTTTTCAGAAACGCACTCCCGTTAATCATTGAATCCATTAGAAAAATAAAAGCTGGTTTATCCGTCGCCCCTGTTGGTTGTAGCGTAAGGGGTGAGACTCCTGCGGGAGCAGCGTGTCAAGGGAGACCCCACAGGCGCTTTAGCGCCGAGGAGGCTCCCGAGGCCGCCCGCGGAAAGCGAACCCCTGAAGCGGAAACCAACAGGGTATTCAACGTTATCGGATTATTACCAAGGTAGCCTTATTAAAAATAATCCTTGTCTATCTGCTTCGCTATATGTAAACTTTAAATAAGTTTTAGTTAACATATGACCTAGGAGTGATACATAATGACTTGGAAACAGCTTGCGGAGAAAGTGATTGGTGGTTATTCCCTTACTACGGAGGAAGCACTCGGGATTCTTACGGAAAGTGATGAAAATGTACTGGAGCTTGTTCATGCTGCCTATCAAATAAGAAAACATTATTATAGCAATAAAGTAAAACTCAATCTGATCATCAATGCCAAGAGCGGCCTTTGCCCAGAGGACTGCGGATATTGTTCACAATCTATGAAAGCAGATACGGTAATCGACAGTTATCCCCTAGTCAGCAAACAGGTGATTGTCGAAGGGGCAAGGGAAGCCAAGAAAAATAAAATCGGAACCTATTGCATCGTGATGAGTGGCAGAAAGCCCACCAATCGCGATGTCAACACCGTAGTGGCAGCCGTCCAGGATATCAAGAAGGATATTGAAAGCATCAAGATCTGTGCCTGCCTCGGACTTGTAAATGATGAACAGGCCCACCTTCTCAAGGAAGCCGGGGTGGACCGCTTTAACCATAATATCAATACAAGCAAAGGACACCACAGCGAGATCACGACGACCCATCAATATGATGACCGCATCAAAACGCTTGAAACGTTGAAGAACGCAGGGATTTCCCCGTGCTCCGGTGTCATCTGCGGAATGGGAGAAACCTTGGAGGATATTGTGGAGATGGCGTTCAGCTTGAAAGACCTGCATGTGGATTCCATTCCGGTGAATTTCCTGCATCCGATCGAGGGAACGAAGCTAGCGCATCTCGATGATTTGACACCACTTAAATGCTTGAAGATCCTAGCATTGTTCCGCTTTGTCAACCCGACGAAGGAGATCCGAATATCAGGTGGCAGGGAATATAATCTGCGCACGTTGCAGAGCCTTGGACTCTATATGGCAAATTCCATATTTGTCGGTGACTATTTAACAACAAGCGGCCAGGCATCCCAGCAGGATTATCAAATGATTGAAGATCTTGGGTTTGAGATTGAAGAGAATGCCTTTGAAACGGAAAGTCAGCATTTCGCCAACATATGATTAGAAGAAGCCTGTGATATCACAGGCTTTTATTTAGTTTGCCACCAGAGAGAACTGTTCATTGAGCAGCGCGAGGCGATAGCGTGATAATTCCGCTGTCATCACACCTTGTTGCACCGCCGGGTCATGATTTTTGAAATGTTCTGCTGCTTCCTCGTCTTCAGCCTGAAAAATGACAATGCCAAAACCTGTCGCGTCGGTCTGGTCGGTTCTGCCTGCAAGGATCACAATGCCCTTTTCTACGTTCTCCTTCAGATACTGGAAGTGCTTGGATACGATATTTCCCTCTTCCTCTGTCCAGTTTGCTGCTTCATAAAGCCTTTCCGGTAAGCGTAATACATAAATATAAGTTTCCATCGGTTTTACCCCCTTTTGTCTCCTAATCATTAATTCTCTATTTTCACTCCAATAACCTCTAACAAATTAATTCTCATCTTTTACCAAATGGTGTATAATTATATTGAAATATTTAGAAATTTAAAATTAATTTCAGGGGATATAGGGGGATTACGTTGGTTAACTATGAAAAAAAGCATCTTTATATGATGGGTGCGATTGCGGTTTTAATTTTGGCTCCTTTTTACATACTGGTTGGACCGTTCATTTTTCAAGGGATTATGTTCGATGATGTAAGCGTCTGGCTTCTTCAGACTCCGATGACTGCTTATGGGATGTATGGGATTTCCGCGCTCATGCTTGCACTGGGTTTAGGCTTTTCATCCTTTTTTGTCAAAAGGGCCGTCTTTTTAACAGGACTTGGACTGGTATTGGCGGGAGTATTATTTGTGATGGGAACTTTCTCTTACAAATCCTTGAGTACCGAGGAAATTGCTTGGGGTGAACCTTTCTCTTTTAAAACTAATTCCTATTCATGGGAGGATGTAAAAGAGGTCATTCTCGTTTCTCCTCCTACAGAAGAAGAAAAACATAAAATGGTGTTCTACTTCAATGATGGAAAAGAAGTGACATTTGTTCGAAACAATGAATTTCAGGCCGAGTTCTCCAACTTTAATACTGCAAAAAGACAGTACAAATTTCCTTTTAAAGCAAGTGAATGACAGGAGAAACTAGCCTATTGGAACGATTTATGAAAAATTGAAAGGATACTGCCCTCCTCTTGCAGAAACTAATTAACACCAGGTCATATTGTATGGTTGCAAATAGTTTCTACAAGACTATAGGAGGTTGGAAGATGGAATTTCTATTTGTATTGCTTATCCAGCTATTCATCGGCGGTATTATCACATTTGGTGTTTTTGGCATCATCCAAGTCATACTACCTAAATTCAATGCGCTTTACCTTCTGGGATTGCTCTATGGCGCCGGAAGCGTGTTTGCCATTTTCAACAGCTGGACGCAGGAATGGATTCTCTTCACCATGCTCGCTACCATTGCTTTGTTAGCCATCCTTACAGTCAGATTTTATCGGTACATCTATCATCTGACAGAACAAAAAGCAAATAGTCTGAATGAAATAAATCTATGATGTAAAACATGTCGTCCCTATCAAAGGGATGGCATTTTTTTATGGTTTAGCCCCCGCGTCCCCTTCCTGCTTATATTCCACCATTTTTGGGGTATAGATGTAATAGGAAAAAAGCAAGATCTGAGGAGGAAAAACAATTGGTGGAGTTAACAAATGAATATATAGAAGAAGTGGTAAAGGCATGCAGGCCCTTCGCCTCCCGCGGAAAGGTCATCGACCATATCCCCGATTTGGACCAATCCCATCTTACCAATCTGGGAGTAACGATTGTTACGCTTGACGGGGAGACCTATTCTGCCGGTGAAGACCAGGACAACTTTTCCTTTCAAAGCATTTCAAAAGTCATTCTCCTGTTGATGGCTTTGGAGGATTTCGGAAAGGACATAGTCTTTCAGAAGGTCGGTATGGAACCGACGGATGATCTTTTTAATTCCATTTCCAACCTGGAGGAATACGGTGGAAGGCGCCCTTATAATCCGATGATCAATTCGGGGGCAATCGCAACCGCAAGTCTGATCAAAGGCACTACGGTGGAAGAGCGTTTTGATAGGATTCTCGATTTCCTCCGTAAAATCACGGAAAACGATAAGATCACCATGAGTGAGGAAGTATACAACGCTGAGTGTAAAAACGGCGCCCGCAATAAGGCCCTTTCCTATTTCATGGAAAGCACCGGAGTCCTTTCCAGCCAAGAGTCAGATGCCGCGCTGGACCTTTATAATCGAGTGAACTCCATCGAGATCAATTCCCTCGCACTGGCCAAGATGGGCTGCTTCCTATCCAATCATGGAAGGCTGATCGGAGGAAAAAAACAAATCATCCAGGCGGAGAATATCAGAACAGTAAAAGCGATTATGCTGACGTCCGGGATGTACAATGAATCCGGCACCTATGCCGTGGAGGTCGGTTTCCCTTTAAAAAGCGGGGTTTCCGGCGGGATTGTCGGATCCGTTCCCGGGCGCATGGGCATCGGCATCATCGGTCCTGCCATCAACAGAAAAGGGAACAGCTGTGCAGGAGGGGAAGCACTTAGGATCCTCTCGCGAGACCTTGAATTAAGCCTGCTTCATGACCGGAATGTGCGGAACCTATAAAAAGGCAAAAAACACAAGAATTGACGTATGAATCGGCATACGTCTTTTTCTTATTTTCCAACGTTTCTACAGGACTGCTGATTTCTTCATCTAGGATCATAGATGGCTCGCACTTATCGGTTGGGAGATACTCGCTAGAAAAGAAAAATAGACGGAACAATTCCGCTTATTTTAATACTCCTATTAAAAAAGGCGGAAATAGACGGAGAAATTCCGCCTATTGACTCGAAAAATCCCAAAATGGGTGATTTTGCAATGCATAGGCGGAAAAACTTCCCTTATTTTCCCCGAAACAAGCTACAATTTGAATTTAACCGGAAAATCTCCGCTTAATTTACTTTTAATTGCTCTTCGAAAATCAGTTTTTGAATTCCTAATAAAGAAACTCGCCGCTTAATTCGGCGAGTTTCACTTTTTACATATACCACTATTGATGCACAAACGACTGTCACTTCTTAGCACCTCAAAAAGGCCAAGGCCAGAGTCAGCTCTGAGCCTTTTTTCATTATCCGTTTACTACCGTACCGCCATTTACATGAATCATCTGACCGGATACATATGTGGAATCGTCTGAAGCCAAGTATACATACGCTGGGGCTAGCTCTGCCGGCTGCCCGGGGCGTCCCATCGGAGAGTCGGTGCCAAAATCCTCCACGTCATCTCCAGGGAAGGATGCAGGAATCAAAGGAGTCCAGATAGGGCCAGGCGCCACCCCGTTGACCCTGATTCCGCTTCCGACGATATTGACGGATAAGGATCGGGTCAGCGCGACGATCGCGCCTTTTGTTGCCGCATAATCCATCAGAACCGGCTGCCCTTTATACGCAACGATGGATGCCGTATTGATAATCGAACTGCCTTCTTTCAGATACGGCATGGCCGCCTGAATAAAATAGAAATAGGAAAAAATATTGGTTTGGAAGGTGCGGGTAAGCTGGTCTTCTGAGATATCCTCGATTTTCTCATGGTAATGCTGCTCTGCCGCATTATTCACAAGAATATGTAGACCTCCGAGTTCCTCTACCGTCTGCTTAACTACATCTGTACAAAAACGCTTCTCCCCTACATCCCCTGAATACAGGAGGCATCTTGCCCCATAGTCCTCCACAAGACGCTTCGTTTCCTTCGCATCCTCATGCTCGTCCAAATACACGATGCTGACATTGGCGCCTTCTTTTGCAAACGCGATGGCAACCGCCCTTCCAATCCCGCTATCCCCGCCTGTGATGATGGCATTTTTCCCTTTGAGCTTGCCGCTCCCTTTATAGGATGGGTCATCGAAAAGTGGTTCAGGTACCATTTTATGTTCGTCACCAGGCTGCTTTTTCTGCTCCTGTGCCGGCTGTCCGTCTGTTTGTCTTTGCGTGATATCTTCATGTGCCATTTCTATTTCCTCTCCTTTTCGTTGCTTTTAATAGGAAGAAGCAGCCTTTGTCTGAGGCTGCTTTTTGTAAGTACATATCAGCTTAGTTGTTGGAATTATTGGAGCTATCAGAGTTGTTGTTGGAACTGTTTCCACCTTTTTTGCCGATCTCTGCAAAGTGCTCTGTTCCATATTTCTCTTTTACTTTTTCTCCACCTTTTCTTCCTGCCTCTTCACGGCTCATATTTCCGCCGCTGCTATCGCTGCTGTTACTGCTGCTGTTGGTGGAGCTGCTATTGTTGCTGTTGTTGTTGCCGCTATTATTGTTGCCTCCGCTGTTGCTGTTGTTTCCGCTATTACTGTTGTTGCTGCTGTTGCCGCTATTATTGTTGTTTCCGCTGTTGTTGCTGTTGCCGCTATTATTGTTGTTTCCGCTGTTGCTGTTGTTGCCGCTATTATTGTTGCTTCCGCTGTTACTGTTGTTGCCGCTATTATTGTTGTTTCCGCTGTTGTTGCTGCTGTTGCTGTTGTTTCCGTTATTGCTATTGTTATTGTTATTATCATTATTGTTACTATTGTTGTTAGCCATTTTATCCATCTCCTCTTTTCTTATTTAGTATGTTTTGTGCCAGTCGTTTACTTCGCGCTCGGCTTCTTCTTTTGATTTTCCATAACGTTCTTGAATCTTGCCTACTAGTTTGTCGTGATTTCCCTCTACCTGCTGAAGATCGTCATCTGTGAGATTGCCCCATTTCTTCTTAGCGTCGCCTTTCATCTGGTTCCACTTACCTTTCATGGTTGCCTGATTCATTCAAATCACCTCCAAATGTTTTTGTGACATTCTAGCCTGCTCGTCACTAGTTAATGAATTCCACCTTAGATAGTTTTAAAACATGTAAATTTGCTGAAATGTAAAATTGATTCCATCCTCCTACACTATTTCCCGAAATAAATTTTTTGTTTAACAATTTGAAGCTTGGGGAATTAACCAGAGTGTAGACGTTGAAAAAATTTACCAAAACAACTTTCGAGGAGGAACTTATTATGTTATGGACAGTATTTGCTGTATTAATCGTACTTTGGATCTTAGGATTCGCAATGGAAATCGGCGGAGGACTTATTCATATCCTTCTTGTACTTGCCCTGTTGGCAATCGTATTCAACCTATTTGCAGGACGTCGTCGAGTCTGACCGCGGCACAGAACATGAGTAAAAGTTGACCGGCTCCACCCGAAAAAACAAGTGGAGCCGATCACAAAACAGCTATCATATTGATTATCCATTTTTGAAAAAAATTACTATGTTTAGTTTGAAATAGCTTAGGGAAAACCAATCATAAGCTTCAAATAAGATGTTGAGGAGGCAGCCGCATATGTTATGGACCGTATTTGCAGTTTTAATCATATTATGGTTACTTGGATTCGCATTTGATGTAGCAGGTAACTTAATCCATATCGTTTTAGTAGTAGCACTTATCGCGTTGGTCTGGAATCTATTCGCTGGACGCAGACGGCCGTAGATAGAGGAAAAAAGAAAAGCTGGCAGCAATCGGTTTTCACCGATGACTGCCAGCTTTTTTTATTTTGTTAAGGTGTCCGTCAATACCGGAACAACCTGTTTCTTACGGGAAACCACGCCACGCAATAGTGCGGTGTTGTTTTCCAATGTAACGTTGTAGGCCTTCTCTACAGCTGCCGTCTCTTTACCAAGAGCCAATGCAACAGAATCATTTGTCAGGATATCAGTCACGACAAATACGAACAGGTCCAAGCCTTTGTTCGCAATCGTATTAAGGATGGCAAGCTCAAGCTCTTCCTGCAGCTTTAATACGTCCGCTGTATCGACAGTGTTCACCTGCGCGATTTCCACTTTGTAGTTGCCCATCTGGAACTCCTTTGCATCCAGGGTGATTAACTGCTCGACAGTTTTGTCGCTCAGGTCGGCACCAGCCTTCAGCATGTCCAGGCCATAGCTGTTCGCATCCACTCCCGCAATGGCTGCAAGTTCATTTGCAGCTTGCACGTCCTGCTCTGTGCATGTAGGGGATTTGAATAGCAGGGAATCAGAGATGATGGCAGAAAGCATCAGACCCGCAACCTCTTTCGTGATTTCCACATTGTTCTCTTTATAAAGCTTGTTAAGAATAGTAGCCGTACATCCAACCGGCTCCGCGCGATAGTACAATGGGTCGCTTGTTTCAAAATTCGCGATTCGGTGGTGATCGATAACCTCCAGCACACGGACCTGAGCGATGTCGCTCACGCTTTGTTGGAATTCGTTATGGTCTACAAGAATCACTTCCTGCACTTCGTTTGCTGCTGTCTCGATCAGACGAGGCACTTCTGCGTTGAAAGTTTTTAGCGCATATTCCGTTTCCCCGTTCAATTCACCAAGGCGAACAGGCTCTGCGTCCATCCCCAATTGCTTTTTCAATTCTGCATATGCAATCGCGGAACAGATCGAATCTGTATCCGGGTTTTTATGTCCTAATACGAATACTTTTGACATGGTATATTCTCCTTGCTTCGTCATCTTTTTAATAGAGCCATCCGCTTATTCCCGGATAGCTTTTCCTCTTTGAATTTTACCTTAAATGTGGGAGATTTTCAAAAGAGTATGTGAAATTATATCAATTATGCTGCCAGTCTCTTCTTCACCTCATTGATAAAAATGACGACCTGCTCCTGGTATCTTTTGTCCCCTTCGTATTCCTTAGGGATGATCAGGACCTTCGCTTTCATCATTTTGCCAAAGTAAAGTAGATGATTGCGTTTTGTCGTGACAAGCTTTAAATTTTTATCAATCGGAATTTGGAGATTATCTTTGCCGGCTGTAAAAAAGTCGTCTCCAAGATGATAGGTGATCCTGATCTTTTTTGAAGGATCAGAAAATGTCTTCTTGTAAAAGATTCTACCCATTGCCGATAATCCGATGAAAATAATCACATAAAAAATCCCAAAGAAAATCGCGGACCCAAATATTAATAATAATATTATCCCAAATGGATCCCTCATTCCGGAATAAATGGCTGTAAGGATCACCACCAGCGGCATGATGATAAACATCAGCCTTTCAGTGAGTCTTGCACGGGGCAGGTTTCTTAGCCCCTCTTTCCCATCTCTTGGCTTAAAACGATAACTTAGTTCTATTTTCTCCAACACTCTCCACCCTTTTACTGTTTTCTACTATTCATACTAACTGAATCTCTATAATGATTCATGGAATACGGGTTAAAAAAACAAAACTTTTATCCTACAAATTGTTTTGTGCAGAAATACTCCGTCGATAATTGTCGAAAATCCATCCTTTACTAGGAAGCCTGGCCCCCATTTAAAAAATACTCTTCATTTCAAGGGACAGAGGTATCAAGTTCAGTTTTCTGAATATTCTTATAAGAATTTGTGCTGATGGAATTTCCTCCTTACTATGTAGTTTAAGGAAGTTATTTAGCTTTCCGAAACTCTACATAATAGGAGGAACAATATGAAAAAGAACTTTCTTTTCAAAACTTCAATTGCAGGGATGCTTGTCTTTTCTGCTCTGGCGCCTGTCGGACTTGCCCATGACGCCTTGGATGAAACGGGTTTAATCAAAGGGGATCGTACTTACTATGACGATCTTGCTGTTCCTCAGATGAAAGGAAGCAAAAACTTAAAACACTTATATGAAGCGGCAGCCCCTGAGATGAACGTGGTTCGTGAAGATGGCAAGCAGAATTCTTTTGCAGATGTCTATTCCCATAAAGGATTTGCCTATGTCGGCACCCACACACGCAATGGCGGGAATGGCGGCGTGCGTGTGCTCGATTTGAAGGATCCTTCCAATCCAAAAGAGGTGGCTGTTTTTGCCCATAATGATATCCCGGGGACCTGGCATGAAAAAGTGATTGTGAAGTCGGTAAACACCGCTGATTTCAAAGGGGATTTGGCTGTAGTGAGTGTGCAGCAGCTGAACAGGAATAATCCGGATTCCAAAGGAGGCTTTTTACTTTATGATGTAACCGATCCTTATCAGCCTCAAAAATTGGGATTCTGGGAGGTTACGAAACAGACAACCGGGACGCATGAGCTTTATTTGACGATGCAGGGCAACCGGGCATTGGTGCTTGCAGCAAGCCCTTACGCCGACTATTACAGTCATGGAAAGGCACGTGACTTCCAGGTGGTCGATGTATCCAACCCAACGGAACCGACGACATTATGGCAGTTCGATCCCCGCAGCGTACCAGAGGTCGGGACCGACTTTAACGGCTACCATTGGGATTCCCCGGACGGAAAGACCCGTCCAGTGTTCAACCATAGTGTCATCGCGGACAATAACGGCCGCTATGCATATGTCTCCATGTGGGATCTGGGAACGGTGATTTTTGATTTGAAGAATCCCGAAAAACCAGTTTATCTGGGACGCACCGAGTTTGCCACCGACCAGCAGGGTTCCGCTCATTCCGCTGCTCTGGCTAAAGGGGATACCATTTTGATCGAAACGCGTGAGGTGTATCAGCCGCTGAAGTCCGGCTTTGAAGCAGCGTTTGGCTATACGCGCATTTTTGATATCAGGGATAAGACAAACCCTGTATTGCTGAGCGAGTTCAAGACAGATCTGACTACTGATATCCCAGAGGATGCGCCACCTACTTATGCGACATTCTCCAACACGGTGCATGATCCGAAAGTGCATGGCAATACGCTGTACCTCAGCTATTATGCAGGCGGAGTGATCGCCGTGGACATCACCAACCCATCCGAGCCGACCGAAATTGGCCGCTATACTCCGGAAAGTGCGAATGTCTGGGGCGTATTCGTAGACAAGAATTTTGTGCTGGCTTCCGATATGGGGTCTGGTTTGAAGGTATTGTTGAAGAATAACGGGAATGGTAATAAATCTAATCGGATTTTGGAGTAGAACATAGGGTATGCAGCAAGCGGAGGTGAAGTTTTTCTCCGCTTGCTTTTTTGTGTTAGCAAGGGGGTCTGGCCCCTCTTTATTTTTATATAACAATTTTATAAGTGTTTTTTTGAAAATCGGCTGCATTCTAAGGGAAGTCTACACTTTTTTGCCGTTTAATCAAACGTTTGTTTAATTTTAGCTATTTTGGTATAGGGATTATTGTTGTTGGACTGGCGCTGGGTTGTGCTTATGAAATGGGGATTGATCGTGGGCGTTCGGGGGCTGAATTTTGTTAATCGATCCAAAAGCGGCAATAATCGATCCAAAATGTCCGGTAATCGATCTAAAACATGCCCTAATCGGTCCATTCCACCTGTCAATCGATCCAAAATGCCACGTTATCGGTCCGTTTTCCAATTAAAGGAAAATTGCCATTGGTTTTGCATCGCAGCATTGCAACGCATCACAAAGCATCACACCCGAACACCACCTCAACAACCGCTCCACGCACCACCCCGCCCACAAAAAAAAGCGCCTACACCAAAGTGTAGGCACCCTTCTCACAGTTTATATAGATCTGCCTGTTTCAGCATATCCGCTTCCCTTTTGGCACGGACTGTCTTTGTTTCTTCATCGATTCCGGTGAATGGATTATGCTCTTTCGGGCTTTCATGCACTGCCGATGATTCTACACGATAGGAAGGTTCTGTCTGCTCCTCCATGACGGAAATCGGCTTGGTGCTTTCTACCGGCGTGCCTCTATGGCTTGCCTCATCCACCAGTACGACAATCCTGCCGTTCTCGATATCCGTTGCATACATCGGCGCTTCCCTGTCGGATACGCCCATCTTAAGCAGGCGGTTGCCGACACCTTCTGTTTCTTGTGCTTCATCTGGCATGATGGCGTGCTTGATCTTATCCATGACAGAGTCATCCTCCGGCTCAGTCGTTATCCTCTCGACGTTGGTGCCCTCCGGAAAATCTGAGCTGCTCATCTTATGCTGGGAAACTACTGAAATTTCATTTGCCGTATAGCCATGGACGATCAGGCCCTCTACCACATTCCTCGTTTCCAATTCCGAATCGTATACTCCTAAAATTGTTTTTCTCATCTATTATTCCTCCTAGGAAAGTAAAAGTTGTTGTTAACTCTTACATTCCCCGGTGGCTATTTTTCGAAACGCGGATTACTAATAAATCGCCTTATCCGAACTGTGCGGCATGGAGCCTGCTGTAGATTCCCTCCGCTTCGATCAATTCATCATGTCGGCCCTGCTCAGCGATCCCGTCCTTTGTGACAACCATGATCCGGTCGGCATTTTTGATGGTTGCCAGTCGATGTGCAATCACCAGTGTGGTACGGTCTTTGGAAAGCTCATTCAAAGCCCCCTGGATGGCGCGTTCGGTCTCCGTATCCAAAGCAGATGTCGCTTCATCCAAAATAAGAATCGGCGGGTTCTTCAAGAAAATACGGGATATCGCCAAACGCTGCTTCTGCCCGCCGGATAGCTTCACGCCGCGCTCCCCAATGACTGTATCAAGACCATGTGGCTGTGAGGCAATGAACTCATCCAATTGCGAGCGGCGCGCTGCTTCCATGATTTCCTCATCTGTGGCATCGAGCTTGCCGTATGCGATATTTTCTCGCACGGTCCCGGAGAAAAGGAATACATCCTGCTGGACGATACCGATCTGGCTGCGCAGGGACTGTAATGTCAGTTCGCGTGTGTCATAGCCATCAACCAAAATGCTTCCTTCCTCAAGCTCATAGAACCGTGGCAGCAGACTGCATAGCGTCGTTTTACCCGCACCAGATGGCCCGACAAACGCCACCGTCTCTCCTACACGGATGTTCAAGTTGATATTCTTCAATACCCGCTCCGTTCCCTCATAACCGAACGAAACATTCCGGTAATGAATCTCCCCATCAAGCTCTGCCGCCACCGCTCCCGGTGCATCCGCAATATCCGGCTCCGTATCAAGGATTTCCACATAACGCTTGAAGCCGGCAATCCCTTTTGGATAGCTCTCAATCACTGCATTGATTTTCTGGATCGGCCCCATTAAAACATTTGACAGTAAAATGAACGCGACAAATTCCCCATAGGTCAGGTTGCCGCGGATGACGAAAAATGTACCGAACAGTAGGGTGAACAAGGTGACAAGACGCATCAGCATATAGTTTGCCGTCACGTTCTGTGCCATGATTTTATAGGATGCAAGTTTTGTATTCCGGTAGTTTTCATTATTGACGGCAAACTGCTTCTGCTCATGCTTTTCATTGGCAAAGGCCTGCACGACACGGATCCCGCCGATGCTGTCCTCCACCCTTGCATTGATTTCCGCCACATCCCCGAACATCCGGCGGAAGGTACGGGTCATTTTTTTATTAAAATGAATGGCAAGCACCATCAATAATGGAATTACCAAAAATGAAAGAATCGCGAGCTTCCAGTTGATGGAGAGCATGAGCACAAATGACCCGATCAAGGTCATCACGGCGACGAACACATCCTCCGGCCCATGATGCGCAACCTCGCCGATTTCCTCGAGATCCTTTGTCAGCCTGGAAATGGAATGACCAGTCTTGTTGTTGTCATAATAGCTGAAGCTAAGCTTTTGCATATGCTGAAAAAGCTTGCGGCGCATATCTGTCTCGATATTGATCCCGAGCATATGCCCCCAATAGGTGACTATAAAATGCAGGCCGGTATTAATGGCGTATATTGCCATCAACCCAAGGCATGCCCAGAGAATGAGCGTCCAGTTTGATTCCGGCAAGAGCCGGTCGATTACCTGATTGACGGCGAGCGGAAAGGCAAGCTCGAGCAGCCCGACAAGGACCGCGCAGGAAAAATCGAGGATAAACAGCCACTTGTATGGCTTATAGTAAGAAAAAAAACGTCGCAGCACGCTTTTCCCCTCCTTTTTCTATGTAGTAGTTTTCTATATTGTACCTATAAATCTCAGATTCTAGTATTATTTTTTTCGGGACACTAATGATAATGATTTTCAATTAATTCCACTATACTACTTCCCTTTTCTGCCCGTCAACGCTCTGATAGGAATTCAGCAGCAAATTGTGTTATAAAGAATACAAACGAATCCTATTTTTACAGAACAGGAGAAATAGCGATGACCAATATTTTGATAATCGAAGATGAAAAGAAGATCGCGCGGGTCCTGCAGCTTGAGCTGGAGCATGAAGGCTATGAAACGGATGCTGCCTTTACCGGGGCAAGCGGGCTTGAGAAATTCAAGGAAGGAAGCTGGGACCTTGTGCTCCTTGATGTCATGCTTCCTGAGCTGAGCGGGTTGGAGGTCTTGCGCCGGATACGGACCACCGGCTCCACCACGCCGGTCATCCTTCTGACAGCGAGAAACTCCATCCCCGACAAAGTGAGCGGACTCGACCTTGGTGCGAACGATTATATAACAAAGCCATTCGAAATCGAGGAGCTGCTTGCCAGAGTCCGGGCCACCATCCGGACCGTAAGTGCACAAGTGGAAGCAAGCGGCATCCTCACCTTTCATGACCTTTCCGTCAATGAAAAGACAAGAGAAGTGAAACACGGGGACGAACAAATCGACCTCACCCCAAAGGAATTCGAGCTCCTAGTCTTTTTTATTCAAAATAGGGGCCAGGCCCTGAACCGCGAGCAGATCCTCACCAACGTATGGGGCTTCTACTATTATGGCGACACGAATATTGTAGATGTGTATGTGAGGCATCTCCGGAAAAAACTGCCCATCACAGAATCCCTTCAGACAATCCGCGGTGTCGGTTATCGCTTAAAGGAGTAGACGGATGAAGATAAAAAGTAAAATCCTCTTATTTTCGAGCGTCTGGCTCGTCATCATGCTCCTCTTAATCAACGGGGCCATCTATTTCCTTTTTCAAAGAATCATTTTTGACAATGAAGTGAGCCGTGTGACAGAGCACACCAAGACGGTGGTAAAAGAGGTGAACGACGCGATAGCACTCGATGATAATCTCGATAATCTGCTGCGTGCCTATCTTCCTGGAAACGGCATGATCCGGGTGATCAATGAGGACACGAAATCCGTATTTGCCACCTCGCGCAAAGCTTATATGAGGCAGCTGCCCACCAAATTTCAGAACGAGCAATCGATGGAAATACGCACGTTCGATGATATTGCCTATGCCGTAGTATCGATGCCTCTCATCTGGACTGACGGCAGCATCGTAATGCTCGAAGTGACAGAAAGTCTCGAGGAATCGCAGAATACGCTGCGGACTTTATTGATCGTTCTTTCCCTGGCATCCCTATTTGTCCTCATACCTGCATTGTTCTTTGGGAATATGCTCAGCAGGCTGATCCTGACACCGATTCATGCACTTACAAGCACCATGAAGCAGATCCAATCCACCGGGGACTACCAGAAGATCGAGCCGACCGCATCATCCAAGGATGAGCTCTATACAATGGGACTGACCTTCAACCAGATGATCGACCTTTTGGAGAAGAACTATCAAAAGCAGCATAGATTTGTTTCCGATGCTTCCCATGAACTGAAGACGCCGCTTACGGTCATTGAAAGCTATGCAAGCATGCTGAAGCGCTGGGGTATGAAGAATCCAGAGCTTCTTGAGGAGTCGGTCGATGCGATTTACTCGGAAGCGGTACGTATGAGGGAGATGACAGAGCAGATGCTCGAGCTCGCGAATGCCGATTCGAGATTGGCGCTTGAAAAGAACGAGCTGGACCTACTGCAGTTATGTGAAAATGCCGCTAAGCATATGAGCGTCACCTTTAAACGTGATATCGAGATTATTACCAATGGTTCAGACTTCCGCTTATTGGCCGATGAGAACAAGTTGAAGCAAGTGGTCTATATTTTACTGGACAATGCCCGGAAATACAGTCAGGAACCTATCACGTTGGAATTGACCGAGACTGGGCGGACCCTTTCCTTTTCTATACAGGATAGAGGGGTCGGGATCCCAGAGGAGGACAAGGATAAGATATTTGACCGCTTTTACCGGGTGGATCAAGCACGGACCCGTGAGACTGGCGGGGCAGGACTCGGTCTTTCCATCGCCAAGAAATTAGTGGCGGCGCACAAAGGCCGCATCACCCTCGACAGCACCGAGGGAGAGGGTACGACGGTGACGGTGACTCTCCCTAAAACCGCTGAAAGGAAGGCACAGAAAGATGAGAAGTAAATGGATATTGCTTGCAGTTCTATTATTACTGATAGCCGGGGCAGTTTCCGTCTACTTCCTCTTTTTCAAGGAGACTGCAGCTCTTGCTTCAGAAAAGGAAATCCAGGAACTGGTTGAGACGCAATATGAAGGCAGTACCATCCAATCGATTTCCCTGAAGGAACCTGAGTATGTTGTCATGATCGAAAATGAAAAAGGTGTGTACCAGATCGTCATCGACGGGGAATCCAGTGAGGTCACCTCTTTGAAGCGACTGCAAGCAAATGTTGACGGAACCCCTCCTGCTCACGAGGAACCGAAACCGACTGACCCCCCTGCAGAAACGCCGCCTTCTGAAGAAGCACCTCCCCCTACGATATTAACCGAACAGCAGGCGATAGAAATCGCACTGCAGGAGGTTTCAGGGAAAGTGGACGACATCGAACTCGATGATGAGGATGGGATAAGGGTCTACGAAATCGAAATCGAAGTCGACGAAGAAACGGAGGCACTTGTCATCATCAATGCCTATACCGGAGAGATCCTATCATTGACTTGGGACTAAAATATGGACGATCTGACAAGCGCTGCTTAGTTGCTGCGCGCTTGCCAGATCGTCCTTTTTGCTTTCATTAAAAATTTTTAATGTTGCACTCCTTTTCTATTAATGTTCGCTGGCTATAGTGTAAGTGTAGCAAGTAAAACTAACAGAAATTAAAGGAGGAAAACATAATGAAAATTTTCACAGCAGTCATGGCAGGAGCCGTTTTGATCGGCGGAGTCAGTGTTGGGGCAGAGGTATTGAAGAAGGATAACAAGGAGCAGAACCTTCAGCAGGTGGAAAATGCAGAAACAAATCAAAAGGGAATCACGCTCGATGAAGCATCCGAGATCGCGTTGGCAAAAGTAAAGAACGGCGTCATCACCGAGGCGGAAAAGGACCGTGAAAACGGCCGCTACGTATATGAAATCGAAGTCGAGGACGGCCAGTTTGAATATGATTTCAAAATCTCCGAGGAGAATGGCGAAATTTTGAAAGAGAAAAAGGAAAACCGTGACGACGACAGTAACCGCCAAAAGGATGCTTCTACAGAAGATAAAGACGTAACGTTAATCACTTTGGAAAAAGCAGAAGAGGTTGCGCTACAAGAAGTCAAAGGAACCGTGGAAAGCGTGGAGCTTGATCGGGAAAACGGATCCCATGTATATGAAATCGAAATTGATACAGGCAAGGAAAATGGCGACGACGATGAGGATGTTACCGTCTATGTGGATGCCGTGACAGGGAAAATGCTTTATGTAGAATGGGATGATTAGGATTAATTTTGTGGAGCAGGCGACTCGGTGGAGTTGGCTGCTTTATTTGTGTGCCGGTCCGGGCCATGCACTGCTCGGGTCAAAATCGACCCAATAATTGGAAAATGTTCGATAGAACGTGAAAAATGTCCGATAGAATTTGAAAATAGTTCGATAGAATTTAAAAAAAGTTCAATAGATCTTAAAAAAAGTCCGATAGACCTCAAAAAAAGTTCGATAGACTCCCACAGCACAGCTCCGAACCCTAAAACCCTCAGTTAAACAACGGAAAAATAGACCGCCCCACTCCAAAAATCGGGGCGATCTTCACAGAAATCACATAAACACGCTCTTCTCTATCTGTTTCATTTCATAAAAGTACCCTTTACGCTCCATCAGTTCGGTATAGCTTCCCGATTCCACGATGCGTCCCTGCTCCATGACGATGATCTGGTCCATCTTTTCCAAACCGGTCAATCGGTGGCTCACCAGAACGAGCGTATCGTCCTTCGCCTGCTCAAAAAGGTGGTGGAAAATCGTTTTTTCAGTCAACACATCGACAGACGAGGTCGGCTCATCCAAGAGCCATAAGCGGCTGCCCTTCAGCATTGCACGGGCGATGGCCAAGCGTTGTTTTTCTCCTCCTGAGAGGTTTTCTCCCTTTTCCAGCACCTGATCCTCCAACGCGAAATAGTCGAGTCGAACTTTCGCAAGTGCCGACAACAACGCCGTATCTTCCAGCTCCTCACCGGCTAGCAACAGATTATCGCGGATGCTGCCATAGAAAAAATGATTCTCCTGCAGCACGACATTCATACTCTCCCAAAGGTTTTCCTGTTCAATCTGTGAGATCGGGATACCTCCGATGCGAACTGAACCGGAGTCCGCCTCCTGGATTTTAAGGAGCAGCTGCAGAACCGTGGATTTCCCGGAACCGCTCGGACCGACAATCGCCGTTTTCGATCCGGCAGACAGTCTCAAGCTGATTTCATTCAGCGTAATCCGCGGCTCGTCGGGAAAAGTAAAGCTGACTTTCTCAAGCTCCACATCCAGTGCTTTACCAAACGGCAACGGCTCTAAAGAATCCGTACCATTCACCTTTTTCTCGTCCTTCACCACCGAATACAGTCTCTTTGCCGCCCTGCGGCTATCCTCC
Organism: Sutcliffiella tianshenii; assembly: GCF_016908565.1. GTDB lineage: Bacteria > Bacillota > Bacilli > Bacillales > Bacillaceae_I > Sutcliffiella_A > Sutcliffiella_A tianshenii. The sequence goes on along the minus strand of NZ_JAFBED010000009.1, from coordinate 52,584 downwards.
AGATGGTTCGGGAACACCGCCATCGGAGTGGCATTTTCAAAGACGGTCAACGAGATCATCACGAGCATCGCCAGGAACAAACCGTTCAAATCGCCTTCCACCACTAAAAATGCCCCAAGCGCAAGCACCATCCAGGATACAAAAAGTGAGGCAAAAGAGTTCACCGATTGATTGAACATCGCCTGCACACCTTCGCGTTCCTGCTCCTTCAGATAAGAGTCGGCCGCCTTCACGAGCTGCTCCTCTTTTCCAGCAAGCTTCTGGTAGATTTTCAAATCACGGAATCCGTACAATAGCTCCGTTACTTCCGTCGAAAGCTCACCCCGCTGCTCGCGGACCTTGCTCAATAATTTACGCTGCTTCCACGCGAATATCGCCGGGACTATAAATCCTGTTAAAAGCAGCCCCAAGAAAATCACGAGTGCAATATAAACAGAATAGAACGAGAGAAAGAATATCGTACTCAAAAATACGATGACGAGTACAATTGGCGGATAGAAGACGCGCAAAAAGAAGTTCTGCAGGCTCTCCACGTCCCCGACGATTCTTGAGAGCAGGTCGCCGCTCCGATATTTTTGGAAGATCCCCGGGGCAAGCGGCTCCAGCTTCTCATAAAAAGAAACCCGTAAGTTACTAAGGATCGTAAACGTCGCACGGTGGGAAAAATACCGTTCGCCATATCGGCTAAGCGCGCGCGCAAAGCCAAACAGCTTCAAGAGGGCAATCATGACGGTCAGCGCGTAGATCGGAGGCATGAGCGCCGCTTTTGAAATCAAGTATCCGCTTGATGCGAAAAGCCCCACTGCCGCAATTCCTGCCGTGAATCCTAGCAAGATGGAAAGGAAAACATCCTTCTTCTCCACCATCATCAGCTTTATCACGATCGCTAAATCCTTCATTCCTCTTCACCTCCCTGTTGTACGGAAACCATTTGCCTGTAAGCGGGAACCGTGCTTAGCAGCGCTTCATGTGTTCCTTCTGCAACAAGCACGCCTGCTTCCAACAGTAGGATCTTATCCGCTTTTTTAATCGTGTGAAGACGATGCGCCACTGTGATGACGGTCGACGTCCTCGCCAATTCCTCCATCGATCTCTGCAAAATCCGCTCGGTCTGCAGGTCCAGTCCTGTCGTCGGTTCATCGAAAAGAATGATATTCGGCCTCTTCAGGAAAGCCCTCGCCAAAGCAAGCCGCTGCTTTTCGCCTCCGGAAAGTCCTCTCCCCGCTTCCCCGATTTTTGTATCAAATCCATGCTCCAATGATTGAATCAGTGGGAGGATGCCGGCTTTTTCTGCCGCCTGCTCCATTTCCTCACGGGTCGCATTCCCTTTTCCACCAATGGCGATGTTTTCGGCAATCGTCCCGGAAAAAAGATATGGATTCTGTGAGATGTAGCTGAGTTGATCGAACCAATCTGATTCCTTGTAGCCATATAACGGCCGGCCGTCTACCAGCACTTCCCCTTCGGTCGGGCGAATCAGGCCTGCCATCAAGTTAAGCAGCGTGGATTTTCCCGCCCCGCTTCGGCCGACGACGGCGATCTGTCCGTAAGCCGGGAGCTTAGTTTGTATGTTTTTCAAGGTAAAGCCGTTTTCCGCATAACTGAAACCGATGCTGTTAAGCTCGATGACCGGAGGCATTTCCGGGTTGGCCAGCTCTTCGCTGCCCCATTCGATCGGTTCTTCCTCCACCGCAAGCTCGTCTGTCACCTTTTTCGCCGCTCCCATGCTGCCGCGCCCTGTATGGAACGCACTGCCGAGATCCTTCAGGTACAAGTAGAATTCAGGTGCGAGCACCAGCACGAAGAACGCCGGAAAGAATGTCATATTTTTAAACACGACCATCTGCAGGCCGATTTCCAATGCGATAAGCCCGATCGCAAGCATCGAAATCAGCTCAAGCATGAGTGATGAGAGAAACGCGATCTTCAGCACTTCCATCGTCGCTTCACGGAAGGATAGACTGCTGTCACGGATGGTTTCCTTTTGTCTTTGTGACCTTCCGAACAGCTTCAAAGTCGTCAAGCCTTGCAGCGTATCAAGAAACCTCCCTGAGAATGCCGCTAGCTTATCCATCTGCTCCTCGGATTTCTTCTTCGTTTTCAGCCCCACCACAATCATGAAAATCGGGATGAACGGCGCCGTCACGAGGATGATCCAGCCAGAATTCATATGCTGCGTGAAAATCGCAACCAGAATCATGATCGGCACGACGGATGACTGGATCATCTGGGGGATATAGCGGCTGAAATAAGGATCTATCTCATCCACCGCATCCATCATCACGCTCACCTTCTGCCCGGACTGACCCTTCAAGGACGCAAGAATAGGGCTTTTAGAAAATTTATTTAAAAGTGCATGGCGGAAATCCCGCTTCACCTTGGAGGCCATCTTCACTCCTGCCACCCCGTTCAGATAGGTGAGCAAGGCCCTTGACGCCATGATAGCCAAAAGGCCCGAGAGGAATGGGATGATTTCCTCGAATGTATGACCCTTCAGGAAGATGCGATCCACTATCGTCACGAAAAAGTAAGCCTGCCCGATGACAGTGAACCCCGACAGAACAGCAAGGAAAATAAGCACTGCCCTTGTATTCCGTTGTGCCTTTGCTATCGTTTTAAGATCCTTCATCCTTTGCCACTTCTCCTTTTAGATTGGCGTATATGTTAAATGGTTTAATTTAGTGTGGTTCGAGAGTACGTGAAACATTTCACATACTATACTCATTATAATGCATCACGGTACTAATTGCCCGTTTGGAGATTGACCTTTTTATGACAATTTGTATGTTCCCGAAAAGGAGGGGAATGAATCTTTTCTTAGGCCTTTTAAAGTTGGACGAAAAAGCAATTTGTTAGAATGCTGGGCTGATTTGTTAGAATGAAGGACCGATTTGTTAGAATGAAGGACCGATTTGTTAGAATGTTTCTGAAGTTTGTTAGAATGTTCCTGAATTTTGTTAGAATGAGAGAATGATTTGTTAGAATCAGCCGTAGAAAGGACAAATATGAAGGCCCTCACCCAACAATTCAAGTCTATTCCCCCCACCCCCTGCATAAAAATAATTTAATCCATTCGGAAAAAACCATTGCATTCCACCCTCACCTGTTGTAAATTAGTTAAATAATCAAAATGATCCGTAAATTTCATAGTGAACTTTCTTATCCAGAGAGGTCGAGGGAAATGGCCCGTAGACACCTCAGCAACCAGCAGCGTCTTCACTGACGACTGAAAAGGTGCTAATTCCAGCAGGTTTTCATTTAAAAACCTGTACAGATGAGAAGAATGAACTTTTTTGCAAAAGTCTTCTTCTTACAGAAGGCTTTTTTATTTTCCCTAAAAGAGTCCCTGTCCTCCTCTCTGGTGATGAACGTTGTCCACTTACCATAGAGGAGGATATTTTTATGTATAAGACAGAAACGAAGCTCGCGCAAATCGGCAATCGCAGTGAAACGGCCACAGGCACCGTGAATCCACCGGTCTATTTTTCTACCGCTTACCGTCATGAAGGAATCGGTCAGTCCTCGGGATACGATTATGTTCGTTCCGGAAACCCGACCCGTCAATTGCTCGAGCAGGCAATCGCGGATCTTGAGCATGGCGACCAGGGCTATGCGTGCAGCTCCGGCATGGCGGCGATCCTTACCGTTCTATCCCTTTTCCAGTCCGGTGATGAGCTGATTGTCTGCAAGGACCTTTACGGCGGGACGTACCGTCTGTTTGAAGAAGGCTATAAAAAATGGGGACTGTGTTGCAAGTATGTGGAAACAAGTGACCTTACCAAGGTTGAAGAAGCGATCACCCCGCAAACAAAAGCCATCTTTGTAGAATCCCCTACCAATCCCCTGATGGTGGAAACGGATATAGAGGCAGTGGCGCGCTTGGCAAAAGCGCATGGACTGCTATTGATCTGTGACAATACTTTTTATACTCCCATTCTCTTAAAGCCGATCGAGCTTGGCGCCGATATTGTGGTGCATAGTGCAACCAAGTACTTGGGTGGCCACAACGATGTGCTTGCAGGATTGATCGTGGCAAAGGGCCGTGCGCTATGCGACTCACTAGCACTCTATCACAATGCGGCCGGTGCTGTGCTCAGCCCGTTCGACTCCTGGCTGCTCATCCGCGGCATGAAGACGCTCGCCCTCCGGATGGAACGGCATCAAAAGAACGCAACTATTCTCGCTGACTATCTGAAACAGCACGGGGCGGTCACCGATGTGCTCTACCCTGGAAAAGGCGGAATGCTTTCCTTCCGCATCAAAGAAGAATCGTGGGTGAACCCCTTCCTTCAAAATCTCAATCTCATTACCTTTGCTGAGAGCCTGGGCGGTGTGGAGAGCTTCATCACCTACCCTGCCACACAGACGCATGCCGATATCCCGGAAGAGATCCGTTTAAGCACGGGAGTATGCAACCGTCTCTTGCGCTTTTCAGTCGGAATTGAAGATAGTGATGACCTGATTCATGACCTTAACCTTGCATTCGAGCAGGCAGCCAAGACCGCAACCATCGCAAAGGAGGTGCTGTCGTGAGCCATTCCTTTCAAACGAAGCTCCTGCACAACAAGCACAAAGTCGATCCTGTGACTGGCGCGGTGAGTGTGCCGATCCAGCATGCGTCCACTTTTCATCAGTTTGATGTCGACCATTTCGGCAAATACGATTACGGGCGATCGGCGAATCCGACACGCGAGGCACTTGAGGATACGATTGCCAACCTCGAAGAAGGATCGAGGGGATTTGCATTTTCCTCCGGGATGGCGGCCATCTCCACCGCTTTTCTGCTCCTGTCACAGGGAGACCATGTCCTGATTTCAGAGGATGTGTACGGGGGCACTTACCGCATGGTATCCGAGGTGCTTTCGCGCTACGGCATTCAATATACGTTTGTTGATATGACCGATCTTGAGAATGTGAAAGCCTCCATACTGCCGAATACGAAGGTCCTATATGTCGAGACGCCATCAAATCCGCTTCTGAAAGTGACGGATATCGAGGCGGTCGCAAAGCTTGCAAAGTCGATAGGTGCCTGGACCTTCGTGGACAACACATTTTTGACACCTGCGCTCCAGAAGCCGCTCACGCTTGGCGCTGACCTTGTGCTCCACAGCGCAACGAAATTCCTATCCGGACATAGCGACGTCGTAGCTGGGCTTGCTGTCGCACGGGATGAGGAGTTGGCAGGGAAACTCAGCTTTTTGCAAAATTCATTCGGCGCCATCCTTGGGGTGCAGGATGCATGGCTTGTCCTACGTGGCTTGAAAACCCTGCATGTCCGGATGGAGCAATCGGTAAAATCGGCAAGCAAAATCGCGGCTTACCTGGAAAAGCACCCGCTCGTAAAAAAGGTCTACTATCCAGGGCTCGTCTCCCATAAAGGCTGCGGGCTGCAGCACCGCCAGGCCAAGAGCGCAGGCGCCGTCCTTTCCTTCGAGCTGGAAAATGAAGAAGCCCTTCGCACCTTCGTCTCAAGCGTGGAAATCCCGGTTTTCGCCGTGAGTCTCGGGGCTGTGGAATCGATTCTTTCCTATCCTGCAAAAATGTCACATGCCGCCATGCCGGAAGCGGAACGCGCAAAACGAGGCATTTCCAACTCCCTGCTCCGACTATCGGTCGGCTTGGAGGATGAGCAGGACCTGATTCATGATTTTGAAAAAGCATTGCAAGCAACCAGCGTAGTAAAAGCAAATGTCAACGGGAGGGTTTACCATGGGAATCTTGGATAGCATAAAGCAGGATAAAATATTGATTGCGGACGGTGCCATGGGAACCCTTCTCTATTCCTACGGCTCGGATTGCTGTTTTGAGGAGCTGAACCTCTCCCAGCCCAATCAGATCTACAACATCCATCAGGCCTACCTGAATGCAGGAGCCAATATCATCCAGACCAATACTTACGCAGCAAACTATCATAAGCTGGAGCGCTACGGCCTGCAGGATCAGGTGAAAGAGATTAATGGCGCGGCTGTACGATTGGCGAGAAAGGCTGTCACCAATCACGATGCATTTGTGGTAGGAACAATCGGTGGTATCCGTGGCATCAAGCCCCAGGCGACGCCAATCGAAGAAATCAAGCGCACCTTCCGTGAACAGCTCTACTGCCTGCTGCTTGAAGGGGTCGATGGCATTCTCCTTGAAACCTTCTATGACCTCGAGGAGCTCGAGACCGTCCTTTCCATCGCAAGAAAGGAAACGACGCTTCCTATCATCTCCCAGGTTTCCTTGCAGGAGGTCGGATTCATGCAGAACCGGGTGCCAATTTCGGAAGCACTCTCCCGACTTGAAGCGCTCGGAGCGGATATCGTCGGGCTCAACTGCAGGCTTGGGCCATATCATATGCTTTCCACGCTCGAGGAGGTTGCAATTCCGAAGCACGCCTATCTTTCCGCCTATCCGAATGCCAGCTTGCCGTCCTATGTGGATGGGAAACTGCAATATGAAAGTGATGCAGATTACTTCACGGAGGCTGCCCTCTCCTTCCGCGATCAGGGGGTGCGGCTCCTTGGTGGCTGCTGCGGGACGACGCCTGCACATATCGAGGCTTTTTCCACTGCACTGAAAGGCGCAGCGCCTGTAACAGAAAAAAAGGTGAAGACCCGGGAAAGAATGACCGTTGTGACACCACCAGCTAAAAAGACAGCCCCTCCCCTTTTCGAAAAGGCGAAAAAGGAGCAGTCGATCATCGTGGAGCTTGATCCACCAAGAAAGCTGAACACGGACCGCTTCATGCAGGGGGCCCAGGCACTCAAGGATGCAGGAATCGATGCCATCACTTTGGCTGATAACTCATTGGCCTCCCCGCGCGTCTGCAACACGGCGCTTGGATCGATCGTGAAGTCGGAAATCGGCTTGCGCCCGCTCATTCATATTACCTGTCGCGACCGGAACCTGATCGGCCTTCAATCCCACCTGATGGGCCTGCACCAACTTGGCATCCATGATGTGCTCGCTGTAACCGGCGATCCGACCAAGGTCGGCGACTTTCCCGGTGCGTCCTCGGTGTATGATGTGACGTCATTCGGACTGATCGATATGATCAAACAGTTCAATCAGGGGATTTCCCTTTCTGGGAAGGACCTTGGCGAGCGCACGAGCTTTTCTGTCGGGGCCGCCTTCAATCCGAATGTCCGGCTCATCGACAAGGCGGTGGAGCGATTGGAAAAGAAAATCGAGAGCGGTGCGGATTATTTCATCAGCCAGCCTGTCTTTTCAGAAGAGAAGCTTATGGAGGTCTATCAGGCAACAAGGCACATCGATGCACCGATCTATATCGGCATCATGCCACTGACCAGCAGCCAGAATGCCAATTTCCTGCATCATGAGGTTCCCGGCATCAAGCTGACCAAAGACATATTAGAAGCGATGGGCAAGCATAAGGATGACCCGAAACAGGCCAGCCAGGAAGGATTGACGATTGCAAAAGGACTGCTCGATGCGGCATTGGAGCTTTTTAACGGCATTTATCTCATCACCCCATTTATGCGATACGAGCTGACGGTGGAGCTTGCCACCTACGCCAAAAAATATGGACCGTTCCATTCATCAAGGAGGATGCACAATGTCTAAGACACTCACATTATTAGAACAGCAAATGAAACAGAAGATCCTCATCATGGACGGCGCCATGGGGACGATGCTGCAGCAGGCAAACCTGACTGCCGAAGATTTCGGCGGAGAGGAATACGACGGCTGTAATGAGTATTTGAATATCACAGCACCCGATGTCATCGAAACCATCCATCTCGAATATTTAAAAGCCGGTGCAGATATCATCGAGACCAATACATTCGGCGGGACCAACCTTGTCCTTGATGAATATAACCTCGGTGCACACGCCTATGAGATTAATAGATTGGGAGCTGAAATTGCCAAGAAAGCGGCAGACCAGGTTTCCACGGAAGAGTGGCCAAGGTTTGTTGCGGGATCCATCGGCCCGACCACCAAAACACTGAGTGTCACGGGTGGAACCACATTCGATGCACTTACCAAAGCTTACGCTGAGCAGGCACGAGGGCTGATCGACGGGGGCTCCGACTGCCTTTTGATCGAAACAAGCCAGGATCTTCTCAATGTAAAATGTGCGTTCCTCGGCATCCAACAGGCCTTTGAAGCAACAGGCGGCAAGATCCCCATCATCATCTCGGGAACGATTGAACCGATGGGAACCACGCTTGCAGGCCAGGCGATCGATGCCTTCTACATTTCAGTCGAGCATATGAAGCCGCTCGCGGTCGGGTTGAACTGTGCAACAGGACCGGAATTCATGCAAGATCATATCCGGACCCTATCCGGCCTTTCCCAAAGTGCAGTCAGCTGTTATCCGAATGCAGGGCTGCCGGATGAAGAGGGCCACTACCATGAAACGCCGCACTCCCTTGCTGCCAAGCTTGCAGGGTTTGCCGAGCAAGGGTGGCTGAACATCGTTGGCGGATGTTGCGGAACAACACCGGAACATATCCGTGCCATCTCGGAGAAAATGAAGGACTATCAGCCGCGCCAGGTGGAAGCACCATCAAACCACCGAGTTTCGGGGATCGAATCCTTTATCTATGACGATCCGACCCTCAGACCGATCATGGTCGGTGAAAGAACGAACGTCATCGGCTCCCGCAAGTTTAAGAGATTGATTGCAGAAAAGAAATATGAAGAGGCTGCAGAGGTTGCACGGGCCCAGGTAAAAGGCGGCGCGCATGTCATCGATATCTGCCTCGCTGATCCTGACCGCGATGAGCTTGAAGACATGACCGCTTTTGTACAGGAAGTAGTCAAGAAGGTCAAGGTGCCGCTTGTAATCGATTCGACGGACGAGGCTGTCATTGAAGCGGCGTTGAAATACTCCCAGGGGAAGGCCATCATCAACTCTATCAATCTAGAAGATGGCGAAGAGCGCTTTGAAGCAGTGATCCCACTCGTCCATAAATATGGCGCAGCGCTCGTGGTAGGGACGATCGATGAAGAGGGCATGGGAGTGACGGCGGCGCGCAAGCTCGAAATTGCCAAGCGCTCCTATGACCTTTTGGTGAATAAGTACAAGGTCTCCCCGACAGATATTATTTTTGATCCGCTTGTCTTTCCGGTGGGGACCGGGGATGAGCAGTATATCGGCTCTGCCAATGCAACAGTTGAAGGGATCCGCCTCATCAAGGAGCATTTTCCGCAATGCTTGACCGTCCTTGGCATCAGCAATGTCTCATTCGGTCTTCCGCCTGTCGGACGCGAGGTGCTGAATGCCGTGTACCTCTACCACTGTACACAGGCAGGACTGGACTATGCGTTGGTGAATACGGAAAAGCTGGAGCGCTTTGCCTCGATTCCAAAAGAGGAGGTAGCCATGGCGGAAAAGCTTCTTTTTGCGACAACGGATGAAGCATTGGCACAGTTCACGGACTTCTACCGAGGCAAAAAAAAGGAAGTGAAGTCCACCCTTCCAGACATGCCGCTTGAAGAACGCCTTGCCTACTATGTGGTGGAAGGGACAAAAGAAGGGCTGATTCCGGACCTGGAGCTTGCGCTTGCCGCCTACCCTACCCCACTCGATATTATCAATGGACCGTTGATGAGCGGCATGAAGGAAGTCGGACGGCTCTTCAATGATAACCAACTGATCGTCGCCGAAGTGCTGCAAAGCGCAGAGGTCATGAAGGCTTCCGTTGCCTATCTTGAGCCTCATATGGAGAAGAATGATGCCTCCTCCTCCAAAGGAAAGATCCTGCTGGCTACCGTCAAAGGGGATGTGCATGATATCGGGAAAAACCTCGTCGACATCATTTTGAGCAATAACGGATTTGATGTGGTGGACCTAGGGATCAAGGTCACACCGAATGATCTCATTCAGGCGATTCAAAAAGAAAAGCCGGACATTGTCGGCCTCTCCGGCTTGCTTGTAAAATCGGCGCAGCAAATGGTCATCACCGCACACGACATGAAGCAGGCCGGCATCTCGACCCCGATCATGGTCGGAGGCGCCGCACTTTCACGGAAATTCACCGACAATAAAATTTCCAAAGAATATGAAGGGCTTGTATTATACGCAAAAGACGCGATGAATGGCCTCTCTCTTGCCAACCAGCTCCGCTCTCCCGAGGAACTTGCAGAGCTGACACTTGCCCATCAGGAGAAGAAAAGCAAGCTGGTCGACGTTCCTGCCATTCCCGCGGATCAAGGGGCCGTGGCAACGGCAGTAAAGGTTCGCTCCAAGGTCTCGCGTGATGTCCGGGTCTTTGAGCCGAGCGATACGAAGCGTCATCTGCTGCGGAACTATTCCATTTCGCATGTGGAGCCTTACATCAATATGCAGATGCTGATCGGGCATCACCTTGGGGTAAAAGGCAAAATCGCCAACCTGATCGCAGAAAAGGACGAACGGACCCTTCAAGTGAAGGCAGTAGTCGATCAACTGCTAGCGGAAGCGAAGCAGAAAGGGTTGATCACCCCTGCAGCCGTCTATCAATTTTTCCCGGCACAGTCGGAGGACAATACCCTACTGATCTACCATCCTGAGGATCATTCCAAAGTCATCGAGAGATTTGAGTTTCCGAGACAGGAGAAGGAGCCCTACCTCTGCCTTTCCGATTATGTGAAATCAACGGATAGCGGCGTGATGGACTATGTCGGACTTTTTGCAGTCACGGCCGGAAGAGGCATCCGGGAGCTTGCTTCCAGCTATAAAAAAGAAGGACGTTTCTTGGAAAGCCACGCGCTTCAGGCACTTGCCCTCGAAACCGCGGAAGGACTGGCGGAACTCGTGCACCAGCAGATGCGCGACCGCTTTGGATTCCCAGATCCAGTAAGCTTCACGATGAAAGAACGCTTCGCCGCCAAATATCAGGGCCAGCGCTTCTCCTTTGGCTACCCGGCCTGTCCGAATCTCGAGGATCAAGAAAAGCTGTTCAAGCTGATCCGTCCAGAGGATATCGGGATCGAGCTGACTGATGGCTGCATGATGGAGCCGGAAGCATCCGTATCGGCCATCGTTTTTGCCCATCCGGAAGCGAGATATTTTAACGTGCTATAAACAATGAAGCTTTAGCCTGCTGACTACTTTATCAGTAGGCTTTTTTCCTGTAAGCGTGCTATATTGGGAATGTACAGAAAAATGAGATATTTAACGAGGAGGCTTAAACATGAGTGTAAAAGAAGTGTTTCTCGAGCAGTTAAGCGCATGCCACAACCAGAACGCATGGTTCGTTTCCCTGTATCATGCCATCAAGGACCTCTCCACAGATCAAGCATCATGGAAAATGAATGAATCCTCAAACTCCATCTGGGAAATTGTCTCTCATCTGAATTACTACAACGAAAGATACCTATTCAGACTGCAAGGCACCGATGTCCCAAAAGGCGTCGAAAGCAATGACTATACCTTTCAAATTACCGATCCGGATTGGAGCATTACCCTCGACCGAATGAACAGCATCCTATCCGATTGGAGCAAAGCCCTCAACGATTGTGACGAAGTGGCACTGAATAAATGGGTCGGGGACATCACCCAACTCACCATCCATAACGCCTACCATATCGGTCAAATCGTCCATATCAGGAAGCAGCAGGAAGCGTGGGATCCGAGTCAGGGCGTGCATTGACTCGGATCCGCTTCAAATATCAAAAGGCAGCGGAAAATATCCACTGCCTTTTTCAAAAAATCATTCCGCCCTCCGCTCCATCAGGTTCAGCCCTATCCCCATGAACAGCACTCCCATGCAGAACAGCACCGATGCAGGAAGAAGAAATTGACCGAAGGACCAATCTAGGATGGTCGCGCCTTTCAGCATATCCATGCCGTACTTGATCGGGACCAGCTTGGAGAGGGTGATCAGGATATCGGATTGCACAATCTCGAGCGGCCAATAGGCTCCCCCGATCATTGCCATGCTGACAGCGATAAGTGGAATGACGGCATCGAGCTGGCGGGGGTTGGTCACGAGTCCGCTGATCAATACTCCCAATGACACAAGCGCAAACAGATAAGGTATCACCACAATCAGTACAAACGGATAGCCCCCGTACAAATCGACTCCTATTACAAATTCAAAGAAAGTGTAAATCAGCACAAGCTGCGCATATCCGAGCAGGAAACTGAATGCGAGATGACCCAAATAAATTCGGGACTTGGACAGCGGAGAAAGAATCAACCTGTTCCACATTCCATTCTGTTTTTGCTGTAAGATCGTGCTTACGGTAAAAGAAACCGTAAAGATGACAAAGAACAGTGAAAAACCGAATAATGACTGAATGGAAGAATCATAGATGAAATCATCCTCCTGGAAGGACTTCGTGCTCACCGCATAGAGATCCTCATTGGAAGCGATCAGCTCCTTTAACTCACCCACACTTTTATCAAACGCCAGAGAAGTCTCCTTCAACACCGCTTCTGTCTGCAAAACATTCCTGACATGAGCCTCTACAATCGAAATGTTCGCTGATTCTGCGGTAGTATAGATGGTATACTCCCCCTCTTCCAATTGAACGGCCATGTCTATTGCATTTTGTTTTATCTTTTCCTCGAGTTGCTTCTGGTCTTCCAGCTGGAAAACCATGCTTTCCTCTTTATTTAATTCCTCCAAGAGCGCGTTTGTTTCCTCTGCTGAGAGGTTTTCCGTAAAAACCGGCACTTCCATGACGGAGGTGCGATTAACCTGGCCGGTTGCCACCGCAAATATCACTGTCAGTACGATCATCCCAAGTACCGCAAAAGGCTGACGGAGTAGATGACGAATATGGATCCATAGTATCGTGCGCATTTATCCTAACCTCCTTTTCGGGAACAGGGACACCGCAATAATCAATAACAGGACCGCTGTCACACCTAATGTGAGGAGCGGATCCATGAGATCTCCCAGTGTGTCACCCTGCATAGCTTGAAGATACCCCTGCAGGGCAGCACCATTTGGTGTGTAAGACCCTATTTTCCACATAACTTCCGAGACATCATGCCACGGGATGAAGCTGCCCCCTAAAAAGGCAAGGATACTGACCAGGAAACCTGAAAACATTGTGGAAATCCGCTCTGTTTCAAAACGATAGTTCAGGGCCGTGATCAGGACCGCGAACGAGCCGATCACACAGCTGAACAAGAACGTGATCAGCAGGAAATGAACCACATTCGGCCAATACACCTTATACAAAAGTGCACTCAATCCAAACAGCACACAAAGCTGGACAAATACGACAAGTACCGCTGAAATCCATTTACTTGCCCCATACAACCATGGAGGGGCGTTTGCCAGCAGGACCCGGTCATAAACAAACGTCCTCTTCTCATGGTAAGCATAACCTGCGACAAAGGAGACGACATACAGCGCAAACATCACACTCATCCCTACCGCAAAATAATCGAAGGAACCTATGGGGTCCTTCCCATCCAAGGTAACCTTTTCACCTTTGATTTCCTCTGCAAAAGTTGTAAAGTCGAGAGGAGTTTGACCTGCCATTTGCGCATCCTTATTCAGCACCGTAAACAAACGCATCTGACTAGTGAAATTTTCTATCAGGTCGGAAACGACGTTCGCTTCGAGGCCATTTTCCTCGTTCAGAAAAAGCTCAAATTCCTTGTTTGCTTCTTCCGCATCGAAAAATTGCTGTTTCCAAGTTTCATAACGATAGTTTTTTGGAAAAGACAACACGGCCGCATACTTCTCCTCCTCGAGCGTTTCAGAGAGCGATCTTTCTTCCGTGACCGTCAAGAGCTCCTTCAGTTCCTCTTTCATGACCTGATCTACCAGAATCTCCGGCAGCGATGACTGCTCCGCCGCCTCTTTTATCTGCATTTGCGCCGCTTCCGGTATGTTCTGTCCGGTCATCCATTCCTCGAGCAGTTGCAGATCTCCCGCAACATCACCCTGGTCCACCACAGCCACCGCTATATCAAGCTTTGTTTCTTGGTTGGTCACCCCTCCGAGCGCAAAACCGAGGATCGTGATCAGGATAAACGGCATCGCTATCAGGATCAACACTTCTTTTTTATCCCTTAATAGATGCAGGAGGTCTTTTTTTATAAAAGCTAACAGCATGGTCCATCCCTCCTAATCTCTTAATGTTCTGCCTGTCAGATGAAGGAACACGTCCTCGAGCGATGGGGCCTGGATCTGGATTCCCTTTAAGGTCGTTCCGCTTTGGTTCGCAATCGAAAATACGTCCTCAAGCAGATTGATTTCCTTTGGGGCAAGCAGGATGACTTTATGTTCCGTCGAGGTGACCCGGGATATGGCCGGGTGCGACTGCAGCCTCTGAAGGAAATCCTCCTTCACCACCTCCACCTCGACTTCGATCGAGTGCTCGGAGGAGAGGATATTCTTCACTTCCTCATTCGAACCGGACGCAATCACTTCCCCGCGGTCCATAATATAAATCCGGCGGCACAGGAACTCCACCTCTTCCATGTAATGACTGGTGTACAGGACGGTAATGCCTTTTTCCTCATTCAGTTTTTTGACTGTCTCAAGGATATAATTCCGTGACTGCGGATCGATGCCGACCGTCGGTTCATCCATAATGAGCAGCTCCGGTTCGTGCAAAAGCGCAACAGCGATATTCAGCCTTCTTTTCATCCCGCCGGAAAACGTTTTGACAAGCTCCTTTTGGCGATGCTCCAGGCCGACAAGTGTCAGCACCTCTTCTATCCTCAACTTCAGCTCCCGCTTCGGCAGCTTATACACCTTGCCGAAAAACTCCATATTCTCCCTTGCCGTCAGGTCAGGAAAAACGGCAATATCCTGCGGCACCACACCGAGTATCTCCCGCAAGTGCTTCGGCTGCTCCTTCACACTTTCCCCTTTGAGCAGCACATCCCCTGTCGTCGGCCTTACCAGGGAAGACAGCATCGAGATCGTCGTCGACTTGCCCGCTCCGTTCGGCCCGAGCAGCCCCACCGTCTCGCCTTTTTCCAAATATAAGTTCACGCCCTTGACCGCCTGCGTATTTTTAAAGGTTTTTGTTAAATTGATCGCTTCTAACATCTGATAGCCCCCTTTGATACTCTTATCTTACTATCGGTTGATGGCGCGTTAACCTGTAAAAAGTCATTAGATGGTGCTTGTGGGGGTGACTTAAGTCATTTTTTATTGTTTTGGGGGCGGAATCTAGGATTTTTTTACTGCGAGGGCGGCTCGTACACAGGAATCTTTGAATTTCTTTTATTGCAAAGACGGCGCGGGACGGGAATCGATCCAAAACAAGCACTAATCTGTCCAAATGATGCAGTTAACGATCCAAAAGTAGAAGTTATCGATCCAAAACCCATACTAATCGATCGACTTTACATTCACTTCCAAAAAGACCGCCGTTTTGCCTCTGCTCCACAAACAAGCAAAAGCAAAAAAAATACCGGAGTGCAGCTTTTTACGCTGCACTCCGGTCCTCTTTCTTACGTTTATATCCGGAATTCCACCCATCATATCAACCCATTCCGTATCGCATAAATGGCCAGCTGGGTACGATCGCGCAACCCGAGCTTCTGCAAAATGACAGTCACATGATTTTTTACGGTACCGATCGATAGATGGAGCATTTCCGCTATCTCCTGATTGTTCTTCCCATCGCCGACCAGCTGCAGGATCGACCGCTCCCGACTTGTCAGCAGGGTCACGTCTTCCTTGGGCACCCTTGGCTGGATCAGCCTTGGCACCACTTTTCCTGCAACCGACGCATCAATGGAGATCCCTCCGTCCAGCACGCTTTCAATGGAGGCGATCAAGCTCGCGGCATCAGCATCCTTCAACAAGTAGCCCAGCGCCCCAAGCCTCAAAGCCTCCATCGCATATTCCTCATCTGCAAATGTGGTGAGAATGAGGATCTTCGCCTGCGGATTTCTGCTTTTTATCCGTTTCGTCGCCTCAATTCCGGTCATTACCGGCATCCTGATATCCATCAACACCAAATCGATGACATGCCTTTCAAACGCCTCTACCGCTTCCTGGCCGTTGGTCGCTTCTGCAGCCACTTTGAAATTGGCGTGCTGCTCGATCATCATTTTGATTCCCTGCCTGACAAGCGCCTGATCTTCTGCCAATAAAATATGTATCAATTATGTCTCCCCCTTCAGAGGAAAAATCCCTTTGATCGTAAAATCCCCATCTGTCACCACACGCTCCATCCGGCCTTGAAGCTCCTCCAAGCGTTTGCGCATATTTTCCATACCGAAGCCTTCTACAATTTGAAGCGGTCCATCTATTTTATTCACGACCGCAATCTGAAGGCTATGCTCCCCGATGATCTCCACCGTCACGCTAATTTCACGTGAGCTCCCGTGCCGCATCGCATTGGTCAATCCTTCCTGGACAAACCGGTAGATGGTAATATTCTGTTCATTTGTCAGAGGAACAGACAGAACACCGGTTTTGGTTGTCAGCTGCACCCGCATCCTACTCTCCGCCTCAAGCTTACGGATAAGATGAATCACGGACGCAATTCCCTTGTCTTCTTCTCCTTGCAATGCCTTCACCGCTTTTCTCATGCCATCCAGGCTTTCCCTGGCCAACTGCTTGGACTGTCCAAGTATTCCACTCACCTCGGACTCCTTTGCAGACTGCTCCGCCACTGCAAGCTGCATCATCAGCGCAGTCAGCTGGTGTCCGACCGAATCATGAATATCCCTTGCAATCCGGTTACGCTCCTCGACCCTTGCCGCTTCCTCGTTCTCCGTCACCTGTCTTTTCAGTAGTCGATATTCCATTAAGAGCGCCTTCCACTCTTTATCTATTTTTTCATGATCACTATAGTAGGTTTGCAAAAGAGCCCCCATCCCTATCAAAAGCACGCTCAACATCGCATGAAAGAGGCCCAGTCCAGGCTCCTCCAATTGGAATAACACTATTGAAAAAGGAAGCAGGACCGCAATCAGTCCACTTATTTTGGAACTCGCAATCATGCCATCCATGATGAAAAAATAGAACAAGAGCCAAGGAAGCAAATCGGTAGGCTCCAGAACAAAGATCTGCAACACCGCAAGAGATGAACCTGCCAGCGCATAGGCGGCCCATCTCCATTTCCATAAGGGCAAAGTGAAATAGATTGCCAGAAAGACTCCGGCAATAAGGAGATAAGCAGACAAGTTCGTCTCGGAAAGAGTATGAAAGATCGGAATAAGCAGCAGGCACGTGCAGATGAATACGAACTTCACCCATAAAAGCATGCTACGCATCTCGCTTCACCCCTTTTAAACAAACGTTTGATTAACCGATTGCCTTCTTTATTTTTTTCATCGCCGTTTCACTCGCTATCCTTGAAAAATGTCCCTCAAGCTCACGATTCGCCGCTTCCTTTTCCATCCCCGTCACTTCGATATTGTGCTTTTTCATCCATTCCCCCATCGTTTCATAGGAGGTGCTGCTCCAGCCGTTCTTCTCGCCATTTTCGTCCTGCTTTTCCTTCGTTCCGCTCACGACAATATCCAGGCTTCCCTGCAGCTCCAGTAACGCCTGATCGAAAGCTTTCTTTTTCTCCTTGTCCTTCATGCCGGCCTTCACCCGCAGGACCCTTGTATCGATTCCTTCTTCTTCTGAAATGATGGAATATAGATTCAGTGCATCCTTTGAGATATTACCAGATTCATATCTATCCTTTACCGATCGGCTGCTGCCAAGGGCCGCCACCATCAAAGGCAAAAGCCCCCTTGAGATGAACACCGCCTTCTTTTTCATGAACTTCCCGTAGGCGGCAGCTCCATCTGCAGCGAATCGGGTGCGCCATTTCCATGGGTCTTGCGCGGTATCCGTGTACCAGTTCTCTTTTTCCGTCACCCCGCTCAAGGAAGGATATTCTTCAAAAAGTGGTGCAAGGGGCAGTAATCCCCATTCATTTATAACGTCCACGGCCTCTTCATATGTATGGATAATAGGTTGTCCCATTCAAACGTCTCCTTTATTTTCCTTTTTCCTATAGACATATTTCTACAAAAAGGAAGGAGAGTCCTGCCACATTCTTGATCAAACGTTTGTTTAAAATCTAATGATGATGCTCTCCAGATGAAGGCTGCTTTCCGACATCTTCGCTTAAGTGGATACCAACAACCATATATCCCCCTAGAAGGAGCAGAACCACGATCGGTTTCCATATCCATGTAACCTTCACTTTTTCTTTTTCCGAACGGATGGCGAAACCCAACATAATCGAACAAGAACAGAGCAAAAGTAAAACCATCAGCATCGTCGCAGCTTCTGTGAGGCTGAGCATCTCCCCAAGCATCGCCCCCATCATCCCGCCCATCAGCCCGGACATTGCCCCCTCCACTGCCGGAAGCAAACCGAAAAAGGCACCACAAAGTATACCGGCCGTTACTCCTAGCAGCACGGAAATAATGGTCGATTCAAATAAACTGCCTTTAAAAATGACACCAGCAAGCACGCCGATCGTCAGTCCAATGGACATGGCTGATCCCATCGCCAGCACCATCCGTTGCATCGACCCCATTCTACCTTGCTCTTTTTTTGAAAAGACCAGTACCAGCACAATAAACATGCAGATGGAAAAAAGTATATATAGAAAAAATCCGTCCATGATATCCCTCCTTCCTACACTTTATTCCGCAGGCAGATTGGACATGCATATCAGGGTTTCTTTTTCCAATCTAATGTAAAAAATACGTTTTATCTGATGGAGGAGGGGTAGAGGTATTAGGAAAGCAACTATTAAAGGAGGAATTTTTGATGACCAAAGAACAATACGAAGCATGTATCCAAGCATGCCTGGAATGTCTGGAAGCATGTAATTCCTGTTATGACGCTTGCTTGAATGAGGACGATGTCAAAATGATGGCAGGCTGCATCCGTCTCGACCGGGAATGTGCGGATATATGCAGCCTTGCAGTGAAAGCGATGCAGACCAACAGCCCTTTTGTCAGCCAGATCTGCCAGCTTTGTGCGGAAATCTGTGAAGCGTGCGGGAACGAATGCAAGCAGCATGATCATGACCATTGCCAGAAGTGTGCAGAGGCTTGCTTCAGATGTGCCGATGCTTGTAGAGGCATGGCTGCATAAACCTCAAAAAGAGCCTGAAAATCACAACGGGTTCCGTTACCTTTCGCAAAAACACTTTTTGCATCATTAAATGCAAGTTAATATGTCAATGAAATCGCACTGCTTTTTGCAGTGCTTTTTTATATAAAATAACCCAGCTCGAAAACGAACTGAGTTACATATAAACCTTAGATTTTATTAGTTGCTTATTCCATTAAAGCTCCAGATTGCTGAAGAGTGTTATTGAACTAACGCACCCGTTTGTTTAAGTGCAATTCTTCACAATCAGGTTGTTACCATTCATTTAACCACCCATTAATACTTAAAACTTTTATTAACCTGCTTGGGGGGGTATAGCTAAATGAGGGGGCGTTAAAAATGGGAAAAATGACAAAAATCTCCGGATTGTTTACAGCCGCTTTTTTAATTGCTGGCTGTTCAAGCTCAGGGGAGGAGACAAACTCGCAGACTGCTGATCCGGCTGAAAACGAAACGGTGGTTTCACAAGAAATTAATGGTAACACTGAGGAAAATGCCGAAGATAATGTTGAAAGCGATGTCAACATAGACACGGAAGAAGGCACATCGGATGATGGAGACGCTGAGAATGTGGACGCGTCAGAAGAAACTGGTAAATCCAATGAAGAAGAAACTGGAACATCTAATGAAAAAGGGAGCGATACTGAGGTTTATGGCGGAGCTCAGTTGAATCCGAATTATTTTATTGACACTAAAGTCATTAATCAACCTGACCGTTTTTATATTGCATACGCTATAGACCGTGATAGGGAAAAAGAACAAATGGGCCCTCCGGAACAGCGCTTGGAAACGTCATTATTCAATAATGACCCTTCTGAGCAGGATATACTCAGTTCGTATGCTGATTTGACACTTGAAAGGCCTAACTTATACGTCGAGTTTAATCAAGAGGGGAATGAATTAGCCGCAACTTCTGCGCAAAGTCTTTTATTTTATGAATCGTTATTTGGAATTAGTGATTTTTACGGGGTTGAATACATTACATTCCTGAATCCTGACGGTGAACAAAGGATAACCGTAGCTGAAAGAACAGTCGATGATACGATCGTTGTTAAAAATGAAAGGGGAGAAACACGAGGCTACTATGCGGTCTATGATAAAGAGTTAGAAGAAACGCTATTTATTGCTGGTGGTGAGTTAGGCGAGCAAGTTGTAAATGAAAGCGGTGAGCCACTGTCTTTCCCGGAAACAATTGAGAAAATGCGGTCAGTTGAGGCCGATATGTTTTATTCGTCAGCGATTGTTGAAGGGATAGAGATTGTAAACTCGTCTATTACGAACGATGTTGCTAAGGTACAATACACGATGGATGAAAATGAAGTGACGGACGCAGATCGGACAGTATTTGAAAATGCTATTCAATTGGCAGCCCTAGATTTTCATGCATGGGAAGTAGAACTAATAAATGACACGCTAAAAGAAAGCCGTACGTATCCATTGGTTGGTCAGTAGCATGAAGCTAAGAATACCAGCCTAAAATAAAAACAGACCCGCCCCCAAAAAATTAGAGTAGAAATTAATTTTTTTTGGGTTTTTATATCGTGAGGAATATCAAGCACAGAATCTCCCCATCCACATTGTTTTATTGCTTAAAAACTTTTCCACTATCCTGCCCTTTAATGGAATAACGCTTACGTTGTAACTTGTTTTATTTTAACATAAAATTCCAGAAAACCTTCATTAAAAATGCTATGCTATTTTACTTCACGAATTCATGTATCTGAATTTGAAACTAAATTGAAGGTGTATTTGCCGTCTTACACCGGTTGGAGTTATGTTGCAAATAGTGTTCAAATTAACCTGCATATTCACCTATTATTCGTGCAAGTTGATAGGCAATTTATTATAAGTTTTTGTGTTTGCGATTGGTAACGCGGAACTCGTTATGAAAATCAGGCTCTTTTTTATCCTTCCAGCAACTGCATATAATACAAGACCTCCCCATCAACTTCGACAAGGATCATGCCAACCCCTTCCTTATCTTCATTGGTAGAGTAGATGCTCGTTCCTTTTGGCAGCACCGTTGCGTAAAAATCGCGGAACCAGAAACTGCTTGAAGTAGTCTTTTTAATGTCACCGAGGTGTTCACCCTTTGAATAACTTTCTTTATCCTCCTGGATCCAATCCAGGTCTGTCACATTGCTATAGATGAAATCGTTATACATGAGGATATCTGCGTCTTCATTATTTTTCAGTACATCCCTTGCCGTCACTTTTCCGCCATCTGCAACTCCACATGCGGCAAGAAGCAAGAATGCGAGGCTTATAATCAGCACCTTAAATTGAACTTTCATCAGAATCCCCCCTTCTCTTAATATATTTCCTACACATACCTAAACTCCTCTAAAAAATAAATATTTTTCCATTTATACCTTGCATTACAAGATAGCTCCGCATATAATGATGGTATCAGGCAATGCAAGGTAGCTGATGCTTTCAGGGCGGGCAAATTTTTTTACACCACTACCTTGCATAACAAAGTACCAATGATGAGGTGAAAATATGGCAGCAAGAAGCCAGCTATTAAAAGGGATATTGGATGCATGTGTGATGTCCATCGTCGAGGAGCAGGCCGTTTATGGATACGAGCTGTCACAGAGGCTGCAGAAGGTCGGGCTGCCGGATATCAGCGAGGGTACCATCTACCCTGTCCTTCTGAGGTTGCAGAAAAACGGCTTCATACGAGGGGAAATGCAGCCTTCTGCATCCGGTCCCAACAGAAAATACTATTATCTGACAGACAGCGGAAAAGAAGAGCTCGACAGCATAGCAAACGAGTGGATGTTGATTGCCGGTCCTGTAAGCAAACTACTGCAAAGAGGGGAAAAAGATGCTTAAAACAAATTCAACCAAGTACTATATTGAAGAAAACAAAGAAAAACGCGAGCTATTGAATAAAGAAAATCTAAAACTGTATGAAGACTTCTTATTGTACATCCGAACAGACCTTCGAATTGCAGAACGCGAAGGCGAAGAGCTGTTGCTTGAGCTACTTGATCATCTCTTGATAGCTCAGCAGGAAGGGAAATCCGCAAGCATCCTTTTCGGGGACGCCCCCAAGGCTTATGCGGAAGAACTGATATCAGGCCTTCCAAGCGAGAAGAAACGCAAAGCCATTCCTTTTATTCTCTCCCAGGTTGCAAGCTCCTTAGCCTGGTTCGGTCTCATCCTGGGGTTGGTTCATTTGATTTTGCCAAGATTCGTTGAGGTCCGGGATGCAATCTCCCTTGGCAATCTGATGATTCTCGCCTTGGCAGTCATCATGTTTTCCGGTCTAGGTGTCAATGTCATTTTCAAGCTTATGCGTTCCACTCTATTCAAGCAGAAAAAAGAACAGCGCAGAGCGTATTGGAAGGCCGGACTATTTGGAGCCGGGGGAATGGCTCTTATTATGCTGATTACCTGGCTTGCTCCTGACTTCGGGCCAAACCTTGACTTGGAATGGTGGGTGTATCTTGGGATTGGTGGAGTGTTCTTTCTGATAAGTAAATTGCTTCAACGGCTATCAAATTAAGCCCAGCGCAAAAGAGCTATCAGCCCACTGGGCTAATAGCTCTTTCTAGTGTTACAGTTTCATTGCTTCTGTTTCCACCCTATCCATGTATTCCTGCACGACCTTCTGGTTGGCCTTCTCGCTTCCTAGCTTCAGCATGGCACGCCCTACAAAATTGACACCTTTGTTGTAGCCGGAATAAATGAACCTTGTGTTCGTTTCGTCTATTTTTTGAAGCTCAAATGTGAGGTTGATTTCAAAAGCCTTACCTAGTACAAAGGCGATTTGCTTCAGCTTATGGTCCGCTTGATTCTCATACGCCAAGGTTTCCACAATATATGTCTCTACCCTTTTACCCTCGCGATACTTCTGCTGATGCTTCGCCCCCACTTCGCCTTCGGTCTTCTCGATCAGGATGTGCTCTTCCACTTTCGGCATCGTCCTCTTGATATTCTTGTCCAAAAACAACTCCCATAGCTTTTCGATATGAACAGGGATCACCCGCTCCACTTTCCACTGAATCATCCTTCTTCCTCCTTCCCAGATTCCAGAAATTCCCTCATCTCTTCCAATTTCAATTGAAGGTCCTCCATCTGCATCTGTATATTCCTTTTCTTTTGCTGAATCAACTCTTCCAAGTGAGCGAAGGACTCGTCCTCCATCACCGAAATCATTTCCTGTATCGTAAAACCGAACCGCCTCAGCTTCCCCAATAGAACTGCCAAAAAAAAGCTGCCATCATCGTAATAACGATAATGATTCTTCGGGTCGATGTAGGCTGGCTCGAGCAACTTCACTTCTGCATAATACCGGAGCGTCTCCTTGCTCAGCCCCGTCATCTCTGAAAACTCACTGACCTTATACATTCCTTCCCTCCCCCTCCTATCATAAACCGTGGGGTACACCACAGGGTCAACTATTAATTTATTATTTCTTTATTTTTTAGTGAGAAACCTTTAAATTTTATAAAAACGCTCACTTCCGTCGACAGAAGTGAGCGTTTAACTATTCGTACCTTTTAACCGAATCTACTATTTTTCCAATTTCTTCTACTGGATAATCACGATTACTTACTAATAAAAGCAGTTGGATATTTTCGCTCTCATTCCATACAACACTATAACCATTTGCTTTTTTTTCGTAAGTAATATTTTTTCCCTGTTTCGTTTTGTATTCTACTGCTCTTTCTGAGAAATCATAGTTTAAATCTGCATCTGCCTCAAAAAAATACACCTGCAAAGAAATAATTTCTTGTTTGGGACTAGAATATCTCACATCAACATATTTCCAATATGGTCCAGGAAGCTGATCAGACACAATATTTGCTCTTTCAAATGGTAGATACGCAGCATGGAAAATGGGCTTATCTATCTCTTCAAATGCTGATAAATCTTCAAGAAGCTCAGTGGAAAGAGAGCTTTTCTCTTCCGCAGAGGAAGGTGCTCCCTTTTCCTTATCGAAAACCAGAGGCAGGAAATTAAAAGCTATTACAAGTGCAGCAACCACCGTTACCAGTAAAGCTGGAATGTAGAAGGGTTTACTAGGTTTGAGACTGTTGTTTTTTAATACTCTCTCAATCTTTAGATTATCCTGTTCATCCATATAGAGGTTTGGTCTATTTTTCAATGGCTCTAACCATTCCAAGCTATTCTGCTTCTTCATAGAACACCACTCCTTCCGAATCCAGCCCTACTGTTTTTCTCATTTCTTTTAAGGCTCTATGATAGGAAACGCGTACTTTGGACTCACTCCAACCAAGTATTTCGGCAGTCTCTTTGACGGAAAAATCCTTTAATGCTCTCAAAATAACCACCTGTCTATAGTCACTTTTCAATTTCACCAGCGACTTTTGTAACACTTCCCAATCACCTTGATTTTCTACTTTATAATCTGAAGAAGATGTGGACGTAATTTGCTCCTTTGCCCATTTATGCGGAAGAAGCCTTTGAAATTTCTTCTTTCGATGATGATCTATAGTAGTATTCCTTGCTATTGAAATGATCCAAGTCTTCGTGCTCGATCTCCCTTGAAATTTATCTATGTTTTTCAGTGCCTTAATAAAAGTCTCTTGCGTGAGATCCTTCGCTTCCTCTTCATGGTTCGTAAAATAAAGGCAAAATTGATATACATCCTGATAAAATGGCTGATACACCTCTCGAATAAACGCATCCCTTTTACTATGTTCCCCCAACCGAATGCCCCCTCTGCTCTTTTCTTTATATCTAATAGTCGATTGAGTTTAAAATCCGTTACAAGCTTATTGAAACATACTTTAAATGTTTGTGTTCGGATTTATTGAAAAGGAAATCGCGTTGCTTTCTTATTAAAAAACAAGTCATGATTATGGGTTATGGGCATTCAAATATCCTCATGCTACTCCAACTTTTCTCACTACACCACGTTTTATTCTCACGTAACGGTCCTGGATTCTCACGCTACTCAGTTTTTCCTCACGCAACCCGCCTGCATTCTCACGCTTTCTATTCCAGCCTTTTCTCTTTCGAACTTCATTTTCAGCCGCTTACCACATGCGGTGGAAGTGGCTAGTCACCTATTTTCATAAAATCCGTTCTTCTTTGGATGGTGTAACTTCGTTTGAGCACCTTTTCGCACCTTCATCTTGCCTAATCCTCACGCAAGTCGGACCTATTCTCACGGAACTCCGTTTTATCCTCACGTAACCGTCCCGGATTCTCACATTAGCCCGACTTTTCCTCACGCAACCGACATTAATCCTCGCGCTTCCCTTTTCCCTCAAAAAAAAACAGGCAGCACCTCACGCGCCGCCTGCCAAACTATTCTCTCAGTCCTTCGCCGTCCCCGTATAAACAAACACCGCATCCCGCAAAAATGCTGCGGTGCCTGGGGTCTTCTTGTCATAGTATGCGGTGAACCGCTCATCATCCACATACATCTGTGCAAGTCCTGCATGCGCCTCCTTGGAATAGCTGTCCCAGTATAGGCCCAGCCACTTGTGATGCAGTGCAGCCGCTTTTTGTCCGAGGTCCCCGGCAGGATCGCCCGTCTGCATCGCAGCATCCAGAACATCCAGAATCTCTTGCCCGAGTTTTTCCCCTTCGGCATGCTGATCATTACTCATGCCTTTGAATTTTGCATTGGATTTTTCGACAGCCTCTTCTCCGTACTTCTCACGGATTTCCTTGCCATAATTCTTTTCGTTTTCATCTATTTGCTTCTGCTTGAATGCTTCGAATTTTTCCTTGTCGCTCATTGTTATTCTCCCTTCCTGCGCCGCCAATGTTTTATCGACATTGGCAATCAGCTGATTCAATTGCTCACGTTTTGTCAGAAGTTTTTCGCGATGTTCTTTCAATGCATGAGCCGGGTCAAAGGTCGGAGAGGTCATGATTTGCTTGATGCTCTCCAGATCCACCTCCAGCTCCCTGTAAAAAAGGATTTGCTGCAGGCGGTCCACTTCCTTTTGACCATAAATGCGGTATCCAGATGAATTGATTCTTGCCGGCTTAAGAATCCCGATTTCATCATAATAGCGCAAGGTCCGACCCGTTATCCCCGCCAATTCCGCTAGCTTCTGCACGGTATATTCCATGTGCTCACCTCCTGACAATTTCACTATACACCTTGACGTAGCGTAAAGGTAAATAGCTTTTTTAAACAAAATTATTTCGATGCTCGAATTAGTCCCAAATAACTACGCAACCTGTGTCGAAACTACCAAGAATACAAGTTTGAATATTCAGTAATTTGCTTCTTTGGCTCTATATACCATTTTTGTCATTACTTTTATAATAATAACAGAAATAATATTTCAACTATTGTAACTTTTCTTGAAATATTATTTCAACGATTAGTTTTGTAAGCGTTAACAAACAAAATATGAAAGCGAGGGGCTACAAATGAAAATTGGACAAGCATGTAAATACATAATGATAACGGCATTACTGTTCACCTTAACTCTCCCTCTTTTTACCGCGAAAGGGAGTGCAGAAATGGCTTACCAACCAAAGCATGAGATGAGGGCAGCCTGGATTGCCACCGTTCAGAACATTGATATGAGAGCTGGCATGAATGAAGCGGATTATACCGCTTGGGTTGAGCAGACGCTTGATTTTCTTAAGGGGAAAAATTTCAACACCATCATCTATCAGGTAAAGCCTACGGCAGATGCATTTTATCCGTCTGAAATTGATCCGTGGTCCAAGTATGTGACTGGAAAGGCCCAAGGAACCGATCCTGGCTATGACCCGCTGCAGATCATGATTGATGAATCCCATGCGCGCGGCATCGAGGTGCATGCGTGGGTGAATCCATATCGTGTAACGATGCCGTTTGAATCATTGGACAGCCTGTCACCCGAAAGTGTGGCAAAAGAACATCCGGAGTGGATCGTGAAATATGGTCCTCAATACTACTTGAACCCTGGCATCCAAGGGGTACAGGACTATCTCCTTTCTACTGTCGAAGAGCTTGTAAGCAAATACGACATTGAAGCGGTTCATATGGATGATTACTTCTATCCATATCGCAGAGCTGGGGAGGAATTCCCTGACCAAGCACAATTCGAGGCGGACCCGCGCGGATTCGATAACATCGGTGACTGGAGACGCGATAACGTAAACACACTCGTTGCAGCGATCAACTCCACCATCAAGGAAACAAAGAGCTGGGTGCAGTTCGGTATCTCTCCGTTCGGTGTATGGAGAAATATTGCAATGGACCCGACTGGAAGTAAGACACAGGCCGGTCAAACGAACTATGATGACCTTTATGCCGATACAAGACAGTGGATCAAGGACGGCAGCATCGACTATATCACGCCGCAGATCTATTGGTCCCGCGGATTTGCAGTTGCGGACTACTCCATCCTGCTTGACTGGTGGAGCAACGAAGTAGAGGAATATGCGTACAATCATCCAGTGAACCTCTACATTGGTACAGCCGACTATAAGGTGGGGGCCAACCCCGACCAGAACTGGTATAACCCATACGAGCTTCCTGGCCAGATCCTTGACAACCGCCAGGACGAAAACACACAAGGTCAGATGCACTTCTCCCTAAGACAGATCATTAAAAACAGCTTAGGATATGCAGATATCCTTACGAATGAAATCTATACGGAGCCGGCTCTCGTTCCTGCTACAGCATGGAATGGCGAAGAGCTTCCTAAGAAGCCGAACACGGTGAAAGCGGACAAATCGGAAAATGGCATCACCCTTACCATAGATGACAAAAAGCACTCTGATGCAAGAAAATATGTCATCTACCGCTTCGACGGACTTCAAGAAGGGGATTACAGCAATCCGGCGAATATCGTGGATGTCGTTTATTCTGCAGATGGCGTTACCACTATTGTGGACAGCACAGTTGAAGAAGGCAAGCAGTACACGTATGGTGTGACCTCGGTTTCCAACACCGGTGTGGAAAGCAAGGATGCGAAGATTGTAAAAGTGGTGAAATAGTAGATTCATAGAATAAGAGGCATTCCATATGGGGGCAAAAGTCTTCCTGGGATGCCTCTTTTTCCCTTTTCCAACAATATTTCTGTTCTCCTACATATATAAAAATGGGCAAAAAGGTTGCTCTAGACCCACCCGATTTCCTATTGGTATGATAGTCAAAGACCTTTAAGGGAGGCATTATATGAAATGGAACAGGAAAAATATCAGAATCTGAAGCTTGGCGAACGCGGGGCGATCATCAGTATCATCGCCTATCTTGTTCTGTCTGCCATAAAATTGTTTATCGGATACATAAGCGACTCCTCTGCACTTCGAGCGGATGGATTGAATAATGCAACGGATATCATAGCCTCTGTCGCCGTACTGATCGGCCTGAAGCTTGCACAAAGACCGCCAGATGATGACCATGCCTATGGCCATTGGAAAAGTGAAACGATTGCTTCCATGATTGCTTCCTTCATTATGTTTGCCGTAGGAATTCAAGTATTGGTGGACGGGATCAGTACCATATTCCAGGGCAGGAATGAGTCTCCGGATATGTTGGCAGGATATGTCGGCCTTGCTTCTGCGGTTGTCATGTATGGGGTATACCGCTATAACAAACGGTTGGCACAAAAGATCGACAGCAAAGCGGTCATGGCTGCGGCGAAGGATAACATTTCCGATGCATGGGTCAGCATCGGGGCGACAATCGGTATTATCGGTTCACAGTTCAACATGCCTTGGCTCGATACCCTCACCGCCATCATTGTCGGCGCGATCATCTGTACGACAGCATGGGGTATCTTCCGGCAATCCTCCCATGAACTCTCGGATGGATTTGATGAAAAGAAGCTGGCATTTTACGAAAGTGTCATCCAGGAAGCGGACGGCGTGGAAGAGATCAAGGAGCTCAAAGGGCGGAACTACGGCAATAACGAGGTGCTGGACGTGGTCATCCTCGTGAAACCCCACCTTGATATAAAAGAAGCCCATGACATCGCCACCTACGTGGAATCGATACTGATGAAAGAGCATGGCGTCTTCAGTGTCCATGTACATGTCGAGCCGCAATAATTACCAGGGTGCCTGGCCCCTATATTTATTGCGGATATCACATTATCAAGTATAATTTAGTGGAATCCATACGAAAGGAGGAGAAACGATGAAGAAAGGGTTATTGCTGCCACTGATTGTTGGCATGGTATTTTACTTGGGTTTAAAGCATGAAACTGTGAGCAATCAGACAGTGCACATTCTATCTGAAGCCAGCATGGAAAACGAGCTGGCACTAGTTCAGCCTTCCAAAGGCAATGATGCGAATGGTTCTTCAGGCAAGAATGAAGAGGCAGCGGTAAATCCAAAATGGCAGATCCCTCCCATCATTTCGAGGCACCTACTCCCTTCTTTTGCGTTGGGTGTATTTCCGCATGCCAGGTATTTCTTATCCCCTCATTTCTATCAATCCAACTATTTATCTTTCTTCACATCCTTTTAACCTGCTAATCAAAAAGGAAAAGGAAGTGTACACATATGAACCTGGGTATAGGTGAAATTGCAGTCATACTGATTGTCGCCCTCCTCATCTTCGGTCCCAACAAGCTCCCTAAGCTTGGCAAAGCGGCCGGACAGGCGCTGTTTGAGTTCAAGCGCGAGATGAAGGACATGATGGATATGGATGACCCTGCTACAAAAAAGCAAAATAAGAATCAATAACAGATAAAGCGCCTGGGAATGTCCCAAGCGCTTCTTATTTTATTCTTCCACCACTACCGCTGTCCCGTAAGCAATGATCTCGGACGCATTCGCCATGATGCTGGACGTTTCAAGTCGAACACAGATGACGGCGTTGGCACCTTTCGCCTTCGCATCCTCTACCATTCTGGCAATCGCCTTCTGGCGCGCCTCTGTCATCATCTCGGTGTATTCCTTGATTTCTCCCCCGACGATGGTTTTCAAGCCGGCGAGCAGATCCTTTCCGATATGCTTCGACTGGACCGTATTACCGCGGACAAATCCCTTCAATTGTTTAATTTCCTTGCCTGGTACCGTTTCAGTAGTCACTATAATCATTCTTGTCGTCCTCCTCTTTTTCCTTGTCGCGTTCCATGATCAATACAATGAACAATGCGACAACGGCCAATCCATATAATATGTAAAAAATCACGGCAAGCAGTACGTCAACAAAGACGAGTACGATTCCCACAACCTGCCCTATCAACGCAACCGCCATAAATAGCTTTTTAAGTTTCTCCATGTCTGCCATTTCCTCCCACTATTTTTAATGTACCATAAATAGGGGCTGTGCTCTTCCCATATTTCTCGACAAAAAAAAGAGCTGCACGAGACTTTTCGGCAGCTCCCTCTCTTACTTATTCTTTCTGCGATACAGATCCATCGACTTGTATCCTTCCCCTAATATGGTTTCCATCTCCAAGAGCCGCTTTTCCTGCGTCTCCTTTCTTTTGGCACTGTACACATAGCGCGCCCAATCCTTCTGGTAGCCGTAGGTGAGTTCATTGTATGTCTTCAATATATCCTCATTGTTTTTCAAATGTTCCAGGATATCATCGATATGTACGATGTAATCGTCCACACACTGGCTTTTCTTCGTGCTCTCCGCTTTTTTCGTTTTCTTTGCTGCTGCTTTAAGTCCCACCACGGTAAATACGTCATTCAAGCTGACCATTCTGGAAAATTTCAGGTTGCTCCCTGGAATATAGCCCTCTTCATCCATGTTGGCCGCTTCGATGAAACGGTCGCGTTCGATATATTCCTTGTACTTTGGATTGTTCTTCTTCGGATAGGCAAAAAATACATAGCCTTTGTCCAATACAAGGTCACGCTCCACCAAAAGCTTGATATAGTCGGCGAACTCCTCGAGTGAATAGATAAACAGGAATACCAGATCGTACTTATCCTTTTGAATGGAAGCATCATGCTCGAGTCCCTTGAAGTCCTTCAAGTCCTCCGGCGCCCCCATTACAAGCCGGCTGGAATATTTGGTAAGATTCAATTTTTCAATGATCGTTTTATCCGAATTCATGGTTTGAACTCCTTTTGGATTTACTTTCTTATATTTTATCATTCTTATGTTTCATTTTGGACAGCATCCAATTAAATTGGGTATTTCTGCAGATTACAAATAGGGATTGGTCTTCTATGATAAAATGTGGCAGAAATTCTTTTGCAAGTGGGATTTTTTTACATCATAACGGGTAAAGAACAAAAGTGTTCAATACATTATGAAAGGAAGAGATACTGCCTATGGTCGCTATCATGATTATTATCTTTACTCTCCCGTTCATCTGGATCGTATGGTCTTTAATGGATGTGAAAAGCGGGAAAAGGGAAAAAGCGGAGTGGAAAAAGCCGATGCTGCTTCTGCTAGTTTTGATCCTGTTATCCGGAATCGCCAATTTCTACTTCTATCAGACATACAATCTTTCCATCTTTCCCAATGTACACGATTTGACGATCGGGCTCATTGTAACAGGAAGCATTGTACTGATCCTCACCCTGATCAATTTATTTGTTTCATTTTTGCATCGCGGAATGCCAAAAGAAGTACATAATCCCAATGCGATGTGGGCGTTTACCGGTACTTTAGGGTTCGTATTCCTTCTATTGTTTGCATGGATCCTGCCTTTTAGCGAGAAGGCGAACTATGTCCTGAATATCGAGGCGGCCATGAGTGAGATAGAAGCCTCCGCGCAGGAAGAGGAAATGACAGTCCTTTTCCTCGAGTCGACGAAGGATTGCTTGAGCGATTGCACTGACTATCAATATGACAATATCTTTTTTGTAAAAAACAATCTGGACAAGGAAAAGGAAGTACAAGTGAAGATCCGCGCCTTGAATGAGGATAACGAAGAATTGAAAGTAATCGATTCACTTGTAATGAAAATCGGTCCAAATGAGCTCAGGGTGGTGGAAACAGAGGAAACCATCGAAAAGACGAGCGTCTGGAGCAAGTATTCCTTCAAGACCGACGAGCGGACAGTCTATTATGAATCCATGTTCCGTTTTCGCGATCCAGAATAACCATGGGGAGGAAAGGAAATTATGAAAGCATTGTACCGAGCATCTGGTTGTCTAGTCGTGTTGGGCAATCTTTTTACAGGAATAGTTTTTGCGGTGATAGGTTTGATTACCGCAATCACCACCTATCACTTTTTCTTGATTGAATTTAAGCCTCTCTATGCTTTATTTTTTCTATTCTTGACGGTCGTGTCTTTGGCTGTCTGTTATTTTTCATTCAGGCATCCTAAGGAAGAATAGAGGAACACCACCGGTGGTAGGAAAGCTGTAAGGTTCAAGAGGGTTCGCACTTAACGGTTGGGAGTTCAGGCTAAGCATTAGAGCTGATAAATAGACGGAGAAATTCCGCTTAATTAGTAATTACCATGAAAAAAGGCTGAAATAGGCGGAGAAATTCCGCCTATTGACTCTAAAAGAGCGAAAATTGGGGTTTAGGGTGTACTTAAGCGGAAAAACTCCCCTTATTTCCCCCGAAACAAGCTACATTTTGCATTTAACCGGAAATTCTCCGCTTATTTTACTTTTGCTGGTTCTTCAAAACTGTCAAGCACCACAAAACGAACGGTATACAAGCTAGCTGGTGGTGTTTATTTGTTCCAAGACATTTCAACGGCAAATCGTTCTCAAGTAGTACCCTATACTGTTTTTCATGGCCTCCGCATTCACGTGGTCCGGCTGCATGATACCGTGGAGTGCCAGGCCGTCGAGGAGCGAGTACAGGATTTCGATTTGTGCGTCCCGGTCTATTTCTTCTCGTGCAAGACCTTTTTCTATCAGCGTATCGATGATCAAGCTTACGGCCATTTTCATTTCTGCATAGACCCGGGAACTTAATTCATATAGGGTGGTATCCGAAAGTGCTTTGATCGTGAAAGCCATCCATACCTCCATTTCCGCACGTTTTTCTTCATCAAGCGGTAAAAATTCATGGAGCAGCTTCTCTGCATCTTCAAGAGGCTCGCCAGTAAACTCCAAACGGGCAATCCGCTCCTTCACCCGCTCCGACACAAGGCTCATCGAAAATGCAAGCAGCTCAGACTGTGTCCCGAAATAATGCCGCAGAGAGCCAGGAGACACGCCAGCTTCCTCGGCGATCCTCCTGACAGTGGCTCCCTCCATCCCTTCACGACGGATGATTCTCCATACTGCTTCTGCAACCAATTGTCTTTGTTTTTCATGATCTACTATTTTAGGCATGCATTTATTGTACCACATCTTGCCTTTTTTAATACAGTTGTGTTATCATCTTTTTAACACACTTGTATTAAAAAAGGAGCGGTTATAAATGATTGGTTGGCTTATCATTGCATGTGAAATTGGCTTTTGGATTTTTATTCTGCTGGGTTTGATATCTCGATACATATTTAAATGGAAAAAGACCGGAATGATGTTCTTGGCAAGCACTCCGGTAATCGACCTTGTGCTTGTCGTCGCAACCATCATTGATCTGAAAAATGGCCAGCAGGCTACTTCCATCCACGGGTTGGCGGCCATTTATCTCGGTGTGACGGTTGCATTCGGTAAAAGCATGATCCGATGGGCGGATGAGCGCTTTGCCTACCACTTTTCAAATGGTCCTAAACCGCTCAAAAAGAGTACACATGGACCTTCCCATGCAAAAATGGAAAGAAACGGCTGGTTCCGCCACCTGCTCGGATGGATAATCGGAAATGCCTTTCTATTGGGGATGATCGTCCTTGTAGGAGATCCCGCGCGTACAGAGGAATTGGTCAACATCATGAGACTGTGGGCCATCATTCTTGGGGCAGATTTCCTTTACAGTTTCAGCTATACTGTTTTCCCTAAGAAGCCGCCTGTGAACAGCGGTCATCAACAGGGTTGAAAGTTGCCGGAATGCCTCCGATAAGCTTTTGCGCCTCCCATATCTTGTGTTACAATATTGACTATCATAAGTGTGGGGCTTCCCCATCATCCAAATAAGGAAGGTTGAATAACTTGGAACATTCTAACTTCATTAAAAATATCATAAAAGAGGATCTGGAATCTGGTAAACGGAACCATGTGATCACCCGTTTCCCGCCGGAGCCGAATGGTTACTTACATATCGGACATGCCAAGAGCATCGTCATCAACTTCGACCTTGCAGATGAATTCAACGGAAGGACGAATCTGCGCTTCGATGATACCAATCCTTTAAAAGAAGATTCCGAATATGTGGAGGCAATCAAAGAGGACGTCAAATGGCTCGGATATGATTGGGACGGACTATTCTTCGCTTCCGATTACTTTGAGGAAATGTATAACAGGGCCGTCCTGCTCATCAATAAAGGAAAAGCATATGTGGATGACCTTTCACCGGACGAGATCCGCGCATACCGCGGAACGTTGAAAGAGCCTGGAAAAGACAGCCCTTACCGCACGCGTTCCGTCGAGGAGAACCTGGACCTTTTCGAGCGCATGCGCAACGGTGAATTCGGAAACGGCGAAAAGGTGCTGCGTGCAAAAATTGATATGAAATCACCTAACATCAATTTGCGTGACCCGGTCATCTACCGTATTTCTCACGCTACACATCATAATACGGGAGATAAATGGTGCATCTATCCGATGTATGCATTCGCCCACCCGATCGAGGATGCAATCGAGGACGTGACCCATTCCATCTGTACGATCGAGTTCGAAGACCAACGTCCCCTTTACAACTGGGTAGTAGCAGAGACGGAAATGACAGCCTCCCCGCAACAGATTGAATTCGGCCGTCTAAACGTTACAAATGCGGTAATGAGTAAGCGTAAACTGAAGAAGCTTGTAGATGAAGGCTTCGTCGATGGCTGGGATGACCCGCGTATGCCGACGATCTCCGGTCTGCGCCGAAAAGGCTACACACCGGAAGCGATCCGTGCATTCGTCCGTGAAACAGGCGTCACCAAAGGATCCGGCTTTGTCGATTCCCAGATGCTCGACTTCTTCATCCGTGAGGACTTGAAGCTGAAGGCTCCGCGTACAATGGGAATCCTTCGTCCTTTAAAAGTGGTGATCACCAACTACCCGGAAGGCCAAGTGGAAATGCTGGATGCGGAGATCAACCCGGAAAATCCGGAAATGGGCACTAGACAAATTCCATTCGGAAGGGAGATCTATATCGAGCAGGATGACTTCATGGAAGATCCGCCAAAGAAATATTTCCGCCTCTTCCCTGGCAACGAGGTTCGCCTGAAGCATGCATATTTCATCAAGTGCGAGGATTTCATCAAAGACGAAAACGGCAATGTCGTGGAAATCCACTGTACGTACGATCCGGAAACAAAGAGCGGCACAGGCTTCACCGGACGTAAAGTAAAAGGCACCCTCCACTGGGTCGAAGCATCACAGGCCGTACCGGCTGAATTCCGCCTGTTCGAGCCATTGCTTCTAAATGAGGAGCCTGAAGAAGCGGAAGTGAAGGATGTAGCAGATGTAGAAGCGAATGATGATGCAGCCGCGGAAACGGAAAAATCCTTCCTCGATTACGTCAACCCGAACTCCCTTCAAGTGATGAACGGCTTTGTCGAGCCAAACATGAAGGGCGTCGAGCCACAGGAGAAATTCCAATTCTTCCGCCACGGCTACTTCAATGTCGATCCTAAGCTTACAACGAAGGATCAAGTCGTGTTCAATGAGATAGTATCGCTGAAGAGTTCTTTTAAGTTATAAAATGAAAGGCCCCTGTTCAAAGACAGGGGCCTTTTCGCGATGCGTATGGGAATCATACAAACCATTTTAAATAAATGAAAAAACCTAGAATGATTAGTATTAATAATGCTATATACATAAGGGTCAGGCGGGTAACATTCCCCTTTGTTTCATTTTGATATTCTTTGTCCCCCCGTCCCGCTAACTGGATTGTTGCAAAAAGTCCCCCTATTAAAACTAGTGCACCTAGAATACCTAAAGCTAACATCATGAACGCTCTCTCCATTCAGGTATTGTTTCTATCTTGAACGTTAGCTTATTTGTGATGGCTTTTCAATAAAATGCGCTTGGATTCTACCAAAAGTTATAAGAGCATGTTGGAACGGGAGGAGTCTTTTATGCCGGTGGGAAGGCTATGCCAAATTACCTTGGCGTCCACTCCATCGCAGTTTTCAGCACACTCTTACATTACGAGCTCTCAGAAAAAGGTTTAGCAGTCTATTAAAATGGAAAATTATTAAAGGTGCGTATAAAATTGGATATTTCCTTCAATTAATTAAAAGAAAAGGATGTGGTTTTTGTTGTCAGCAAATAAGTTTTGGATGTTAACATCTTTCCTGTGCACAGCCCTATTACTTGGAGCATGCGGGAACGGTGAACAAGGATCTGAGGAAGCACCTAAAAATAAAGAGCCTGAGGTGGAGGAAACTGCTTCTGCACCTGAAGAGAATGTAGAGGATGCCGAGAATGGCGAGAAAACTCCTCCAGATGAGGAAGAAGCTGCAAGCGCAAGCGATGGGGAGACACTGAATCCCTACATCGAAGAAAGCACAGGCGGTAAATCGGAAGTCTTATATAGCAACAAAGAGCCAGGCTTTGTTAGTGATGAGAACGGATTTAAGGTAACGGTGGACGAGTATGAAATCGTAAAAGTGACAGACATGAATCAGTCTAATGCAACTAGGTTCAATGATTCTACCACAGGGTACATCATCTCTGCGCTAGTGTCTGTAGACAATCAAACCGGTAAGCCTGTTTATTTTAACGGCACCATGAATATTCGTCTGCAGGATGAATATACCTATGTCCCCTCTAATTCAAAGGATTACATCGAGGACGGAAAAGGGTTAAGGCCAAAGGGATATGAGCCTGGTATGGACGGCAACATTAACATGTATGAGGACGGGGAACAGGTTTCTGGCCTTGTCACCTTTAGAATGAGCGAGGACGAGTACGAAATGATGAAAAGTGTCAATCCTAAATTCATCATTGAATCCAGCGCTTCCCACAGCGAGGATTTCCAAGGCGCAGGAGATTTTATGACAGAGAAGGTTTTTGATTTTACATACAGCGGAGACCATGAGGAGTCCTCTGCTGGGGCACAGTCCTTCTATCCTGATCAGCTTACCACGAACAATATCGCCGATAAGGAAATGATTTTTGAGAAAACCGATATCAACACCACAGAGAAGATCGAAGACACAGAAATCACCCTCGAAGGCGTCCAATATACAACGGTCATCCCGACAGACGGGAACGAATCCCGCTTTGAGGATGTGGAAATGGTCGCCTTGACGGTAAAGACGAAGGTGAAAAACAATACCGACCAGGATCTGACCCTGTTCAACCTTCCAGCAAAGGTTGAGATTGATCGTGATCGTGGCTATGCCCGAAACAACGGTTTTGCTGAGCCCAGCAAGCCTGATATCGTCAAGCCCGGCGAAGAGGCTGAAAGATATTTCGTCTTTCTTTTCCGCAAGGATGAATTTGAGCTCTTTAAGACCTTCAAGATGGAAGTTGGTCCATTCTTTGGCGAAAAGGAATATTTATTTGGTGAAAAAACAGTAACCTTTGACCTGCCAAGATAAGGTCAATCTTATCAATACCCTCCAGGACAAAAAATCTTGGAGGGTATTTTTATTTTTCCTGCGGTCTTTTTTGTACTCACTACTTTCCGGTCCAAAGCCATTTTTTAATTCATGGTATAAAAAACCAACTAATAGTTATCTTATTATTAGTAATATTGCATTAGTTTTTAAAATTTTCTGCATATTTCTTTTTATTTCAAGGATTATTTATTATAATTATAATGTAAGAATTGATGTTGTCTCTATTTGCAATTTCGTACGTTGAAAGGCATGAATGTTTGCTGTTTACTCTTCTCAAAACAGAAAGGGGAAAAATGTATGAGCAATGAGAACGTTGGAAAGTGCCCATTTACGGGTGAAAGTGGTTCTGAAAAACCGATCAAAAGTACAAAAAACAAGGACTGGTGGCCGAATCAGCTTGATCTGAATGTGCTTCACCAGCATGACACGAAGACAAACCCGCTCGGGGAAGATTTCAATTATGCAGAGGAATTTCAAAAGCTGGATTATGCTGGCCTGAAACAGGACCTACATAATCTGATGACAGACAGCCAGGATTGGTGGCCGGCGGACTATGGTCATTATGGCCCGTTCTTCATCCGGATGTCATGGCATGCTGCAGGTACATACCGTCAGGCGGATGGCCGCGGAGGCGGCGGAAGCGGCTCCCAGCGTTTTGCTCCTCTTAACAGCTGGCCGGACAATGGGAACCTGGACAAGGCCCGTCGTCTTCTTTGGCCGATAAAAAAGAAATATGGCAACAAGCTATCCTGGGCAGACCTGCTCGTCTTTGCCGGGAATGTGGCGATTGAATCCATGGGTGGAAAGACGATCGGATTTGGCGGCGGCCGCGAAGATATCTGGCATCCTGAAGAGGACGTGAACTGGGGTCCAGAGAAGGAATGGCTTGGCGATAACCGTTATTCCGGTGAGCGTGACCTCGAGAATCCGCTTGCTGCTGTGCAGATGGGCTTGATCTATGTAAATCCGGAGGGGCCGAATGGCGAACCAGATCCGAAGAAAAGTGCCTTTGATATCCGCGATACCTTCAAGCGCATGGGTATGAACGATGAGGAAACCGTGGCACTCACTGCCGGCGGTCACACCTTCGGAAAAGCACATGGCGCCGGTGACCCGTCTCATGTGACAGAAGAGCCGGAAGGAGCAGGCCTTGAGCATCAGGGCTTTGGCTGGAAAAGCACACACGAAACCGGACACGGTGCTTTCACAATAACAAGTGGAATCGAAGGTGCATGGACACCGACACCGACTCAATGGGATATGAGCTATTTTGAAATGCTGTTCGGCTATGAATGGGAGCTGACGAAGAGCCCAGCTGGCGCCTATCAGTGGGCACCGATCGATCCGGATGAAGATCACCTGGCTCCAGACGCCCACGATCCGTCCAAGAAAGTAAAAACGATGATGACGACAGCCGACATGGCGATGCGCATGGATCCGGAATATGAAAAGATTTCTCGCCGCTTCTATGAGAATCCGGACGAGTTTGCCGATGCCTTCGCACGCGCATGGTTCAAGCTGCTCCACCGTGATATGGGACCGCGCGACAGATATCTTGGTCCGGAAGTGCCAGAAGAAGAGTTCATTTGGCAGGATCCTGTCCCGAAGGTTGACTACACATTAAACGATGCTGAAATTGAAGATCTCAAAGGGAAACTTTTGAATTGCGGTCTCTCTGTCAGCGAGCTTGTGAAAACGGCTTGGGCTTCTGCCAGCACCTATCGCCATTCAGATAAGCGCGGCGGTGCAAATGGTGCCCGTGTACGTCTTTCCCCGCAAAAGGACTGGGAAGCTAACGAGCCAGAACAGCTTGCAAAAGCCATCAATGTATTAGAAGATTTGCAACAAAGCCTCGACAAGTACATCAGCCTTGCAGACCTTATCGTACTTGGCGGAAGTGCAGCCGTTGAAAAAGCTGCCAAGGACGCCGGCTTTGATGTTAAAGTTCCATTCACACCAGGTCGCGGTGATGCCACTCAGGACCAAACAGACGAAGAAAACTTCGAAGTGCTTGAGCCTGTATCAGACGCATTCCGCAACTACCATAAGAAAGACTATTCCTTAAAACCGGAAGAGTTCATGGTGGACAAGGCTCAGCTCATGGACCTTTCTGCAAAAGATATGACCGTTCTCATCGGAGGCTTGCGTGTGCTGGGTGCCAACCACGGCGACACCAAGCACGGCGTCTTCACCGAACGGGTAGGTACGCTCACAAATGATTTCTTTGTGACCTTACTTGATATGGGCGTCGAGTGGAAGCCTGCTGAAGGGGAAAGCTACTACGAAGCACGAGACCGCCGTACAGGCGAACTCGTCCGTACCGCTTCAAGAGTAGACCTCGTATTCGGATCCCACTCCGTCCTCCGCGCACTCGTCGAAGTGTACGCGCAAGACGATAGCCAGGAGAAGTTTGTGAAGGACTTTGTGGCTGCATGGGTGAAAGTGATGGATGCAGATCGTTATGATGTAAAAGTGAAAAAATAATGCAAAAAAATCCGGATGGGGTTATGGCCCTTCATCCGGATTTTCTTTTATTTGGCGGTCCCTTTTTCATAAAGCTTGATCGAGCCGCCGCCTGCTCCATATACGATACCGCTATTTTTCCAGCCGTACTTTTCATAGTAATTTTCTATATCTGTCGTGAGGTATAGATTCTCATAGCCTTTTTCTGCCGCCACGCTTAATCCGTGATCCAACAGCTTTGCACCTATCCCCTTC
Organism: Sutcliffiella tianshenii; assembly: GCF_016908565.1. Taxonomy (GTDB): domain Bacteria; phylum Bacillota; class Bacilli; order Bacillales; family Bacillaceae_I; genus Sutcliffiella_A; species Sutcliffiella_A tianshenii. Next base: position 12,401 of record NZ_JAFBED010000009.1, on the reverse strand, counting down.
CCCCTATGCTCCTCAGCCACATAAAGGCATGCCAACCATGGACACAGATCCTGACGGCTATTCAAATCATTTCTTAAAATGGCATACGTACCAATGATCTCTCCCGCTTCAACTGCCACATAAAATCTTGGTATATCAGATGAGGTTGCAGCTGAATGAAGAATCGCATCTTCATAAAACTTGAAGTTCTCCTCACTCCCCCACTGCTGCCAAAATACTTCGATTGCCTGATCAAGCAACCTATCCTTATTTCTTAGTTCGATAATTTCCATAGATATGCTCCGTTCGAAAGTATAATTTGTCTATTCCCCACTATCATCCTGTCCTGCATAATACTCATCAATCGCACGCAGCCAATTAGTGCGGGCTATTTTGGCAGCTGTTTCTTTATCCCGATTCTCGAATGCTTTTAAGATGCTCTCATGTTCTTCTATGGAGGTATCCGTAAGAATAATGGACTGATAAAAATAGAGACGCAGAACATGTGCCTGAAGATTTGACACTGAGCTTGCTAGATAAGGGTTCTGTGCATTCTCTACAATAATATTATGAAACTGTTCATCCTGCTTTAAAGCCGAATAAAAATCACCTTTTTTAATGGCTTGGGCGAATGTAGCATTTATCTCACGCAATGCATCAATCGTATGCTGACTAATGATGGGTGTTGCAAGTTCAGCGGCCAGGGCCTGCAGAGCGCCTAATGGAGGCAGGATTTTCGTTATGTCTTCCTTTTTAACAGAGGTGACCTGAGTGCCTACCCCCGGAAACATTTCCACTAAACCTTGAACATTAAGTAATTGCAGCGCTTCCCTTATAGGCGTTCTGCTCACACCCAAAGCTTGTGCAAGTTCCGCATCATTCAGCTTTTCTTTCGGTTTAAGCGTTCCATCGATAATCCACTCTTGAATTTGAGCAAAGGCGCGCTTTTTTGCAGACACGCGAGTGGGGGAAGAATAGTTGGTAGGTATGGGCATTATGAACAACCACCTTTAAAAATTTCACAAAAAACAATATGAATTCAAGTTAGATATGTTAAAAGTGTATAGTATTCTGCGTTTAAATACAATATATTACATGCACTAACCAGGCGTGATATATTGCATAAATATTTTGCATATGATATCTTGTGGTATGCAATATATTACCTCACTGAAAAATTATATATATATTTACTTAGCAACAACTAGATCACTAGACTGCCAGGAGGACTTTGGATGAATAATAGAATGCCATTTTCATTTGTACTAGCCATAGGTTTTATGCTTTTCGCTTTATTCTTTGGTGCGGGAAATCTGATTTTCCCTGCCATGCTCGGTCAATCTGCAGGAACGAATATCTGGTCTGCCAATGCGGGCTTTATCGTTACCGGAGTTGGATTGCCTTTACTCGGTGTATTAGCTTTGGGGTATTCGGGAAAAAGTGATCTCCAGTCTTTAGCAAGTAGGGTACATCCTGTTTTTGGGCTTATATTTACCGTTATTTTATATCTAGCAATAGGCCCTCTCTTTGCAATCCCGAGAACGGGGACTGCTTCCTTTGAAATGGGAATCAGGCCGTTCTTATCAGAGGAAAGCAGTAGCGCCGGTTTAATCATCTATACCATTCTATTTTTTGGAATAACTGCATTCTTTTCTTTGAAGTCTTCTAGAATAGTCGATATTGTAGGGAAAGTCTTAACGCCACTTTTACTGATTTTCTTAGGTATTTTAATAGCAACGGCATTTATCTTTCCTATCGGAAGCTTCCAAGCCCCTGCAGAAAGTTACGTAGATAGCTCCTTTTTCACAGGATTCCAAGAGGGATATCTTACAATGGACGCCCTTGCTGCCTTTGTATTCGGGATCGTTGTCATCAACGCCGTTAAAGCGAAAGGTGCGACAACTAAAAGGGAAATCATGATCGCTGTAGCAAAAGCAGGCAGTATCGCGGCAGGACTTCTTGCCATCATCTATACTTCACTATCCTATATTGGTGCTACAAGTGTAGAAGCTCTTGGGCAATTAGAAAATGGAGGAGCGGTGCTATCAGGTGCTTCCACTCACTTTTTTGGATCTTACGGTGGACTTCTGTTAAGCCTGATCGTAATTGGCGCTTGTCTAACCACAAGTATCGGCCTTATCATTTCATGTTCTTCTTATTTCCATAAGCTATTGCCAAGCATTTCGTACAAGACATTTGTCATCCTGTTATCCACGATCAGTGCCATATTCGCAAACGTCGGCTTAACACAATTGATCGCCGTATCCGTACCGGTATTAGTCGCCATTTATCCATTTGTCGTCTGTCTAATGGCCTTAACATTCTTACATTCATTCTTTGACGGAAGAAAAGAAGTGTATCAGGGAAGCATGATTTTCACGTCTATCGTTGCAATATCTGATGCATTAAAGGCTGCGGGTATGGGCATTGCGCCTCTTGAAAACCTTTTTGCTACCATCCTTCCTTTATATGAAGTAGGCTTAGGCTGGATCTTCCCGGCGATTATCGGTGCTGTGTTAGGGTATGTTTGGGGGAATTTTAAAAAAGGAAAGCCTCAAACAGTACAGCTTGAGGAAAGAGCGAGTTAATTAAACCATATAAAAAAGACTCAACCAAGAAAATTTGGTTGAGTCTTTTTTGATTATTATTCTACAGTCACTGATTTAGCCAAGTTACGTGGCTTATCAACATCACAGTCTCTGTGAAGTGCTGCATAGTAAGAAATCAACTGCAACGGAATAACAGAAACCAGTGGAGATAGCAATTCGTTTACTGGTGGTACAACGAAGCTGTCTTCTTCTGTTTCCAGGCCTTTCATGGAGATGATACAAGGGTTTGCACCGCGTGCTACTACCTCTTTGACGTTACCGCGTATGCTTAGGTCTACGTGTTCTTGTGTAGAGATCGCGATAACTGGTGTACCTTCTTCGATCAGGGCGATTGTTCCGTGCTTCAATTCTCCTCCAGCGAAGCCTTCCGCTTGGATATAGGAGATTTCTTTTAGTTTCAATGCACCTTCAAGGCCTACATAGTAGTCCATTGTACGGCCGATGAAGAAGCAGTTTCTTGTTGTAGATAGGAATTTGCGTGCAATGTCTTCAAGTTCTTCTTTCTGGTCGCAAAGTACTTCCATTGCGTTTGCCACGATTCCAAGGTCTTGGACAAGGTCAAACTCAAGGTTGTAGCCTTTTGACTCAGCAAGTACTGCCGCGAAGATTGAAAGTACACCCAATTGGGCTGTGTAAGCTTTTGTGGATGCAACTGCAATTTCAGGACCTGCATGCAATAGTAACGTAAAGTCTGCTTCACGGGAAAGCGTGGAGCCTTGTACGTTTGTTACAGTCAATGCCGGATATCCTAATTCTTTCACCTGTACAAGTACTGCACGGCTGTCCGCTGTTTCTCCACTTTGAGAAATGAAGATGAATAGCGGTCTTTCGGATAGAATTGGCATGTTGTAGTTGAATTCACTTGCTACGTGCACTTCAACAGGCACCTTTGCAAGCTTTTCAATCATCTGTGCTCCGACAAGACCTGCATGGTAGCTTGTTCCTGCTGCTACGATGTAGATGCGGTCTGACTGGTTCACAGCTTTGATGATGTCGGCATCGATCGTCAATGTGCCGTTCTCATCTTGATATTTTTGGATGAGCTTGCGGATTACCAATGGCTGCTCATCGATTTCTTTTAACATGTAATGTGGGTATGTGCCTTTTTCAATATCGCTTGCATCCAATTCTGCTGTATATGGAGCGCGCTCAACGATTTCACCGTTCAACTTTTTGATAGTTACCGCTTCTTTGCGTACGATAACCATTTCTTTGTCCATCAATTCCACGAATTGGTCTGTTACCTGGATCATCGCCATTGCGTCACTTGCCACTACGTTAAAGTCGCCTTTTCCGACACCAACAAGCAATGGGCTCTTGTTTTTCCCGACATAGATCGTTTCAGGATCTTCGTTGTCCACTAATGCAATCGCATAAGAACCTTTAAGGATCGCAAGCGTGTTGCGGAGGGCAACCTCGATATGCTGCCCTTCGTTGGCAAACTTCTCGATGATCTGAACGATTACTTCTGTATCTGTATCAGAAACAAGGTTCACACCTTGAAGGTATTCGCGCTTAAGGATTGCATAGTTCTCGATTACGCCGTTATGAACAAGTGTGAAACGACCGGAAGTGCTTTGGTGTGGATGCGCATTGACTTTGCTTGGTACACCGTGAGTCGCCCAGCGAGTGTGACCGATTCCGACTGTTGCTGCAACGTTTGCGTCCACTACTTCACGAAGGTCTGCAATACGGCCTTTTTCCTTGAATACGTGTACGCCATCTTCGTTCATGACAGCGATACCAGCTGAGTCATAACCGCGGTACTCCAGCTTCTCCAAGCCTTTTAAAAGAATTTCTTTTGTATCTTGTGTTCCGATATAACCTACGATTCCGCACATAATTTGATTTCCTCCCTAAAGTAGCAGGGACAGGAAAGCACACCTTAACAAGGGGACCATCCTGCCCCCACATTACCTTTTGACATATTATTTTTCCATCATAGTACAAGTCTTTGTACATAAAGTTGCCTTTATGCTTTGAACCTGTCTTTAGTCGGTTTTGATGGGCAACCGGGAGGCATCCGCCGATAGATCGATAAACCTCCACCTCGTCAACTAAGCTATTAATACCCGTTCGTCGCTTAGTTCAGGCGCTTTTGTAAAAAATATTTCCTCTATGCTCCTTTCCGTCATCAATGACAACAAATAATATCTTACCTTCCTTTGGCCAGTCCGTCAATCATTATGTTAATTATCTTCCAATTAATAGAAGCAATTATAATAAAAGATATGCACACACCGCGTTTTACGTGCGATGTATGCATATCTTTAGCGTTACTGGTGTATATTATTCGATGCCCATTTCAGCACGTACGACTGCTACGATGCGTTCTACGTACTCGTTGCAAAGCTCCTGTGTCGGCGCTTCTGCCATGACGCGAACCAGCGGCTCCGTACCGGAAGGACGGACAAGGATACGTCCGTTGCCTTCCATTTCCGCTTCGACTTCCGCGATCACGGCTGCCACTTTCTCATTTTCGGTTACATGGTGCTTGTCTGACACCTTTACGTTCACAAGGAGCTGAGGGAACTTTATCATTTCAGCCGCAAGCTCGGAAAGGCTCTTTTTCGTCAGCTTCATGATATTGACCAGTTGAAGTCCTGTCAGCATTCCGTCACCAGTTGTATTGTAGTCAAGGAAGATGATATGTCCGGATTGCTCTCCACCTAATAGGTAGTTGCCCTTTTTCATCTCTTCCACTACATAGCGGTCCCCGACTGCCGTCTGCTTCGTTTCCACACCCGCCGCTTCAAGCGCTTTGTAGAAGCCAAGGTTACTCATTACCGTTGATACCACTGTGTTATGACGCAGGCGCCCTTGCTCGCTCAAGTATTTGGCACAGATGAACATGATCTGGTCGCCATCGACGATCTGACCTTTCTCATCCACTGCAATGATACGGTCGCCGTCTCCATCAAATGCAAGACCGATGTCCGCTCCTTTTTCCACTACAAGTTCTGCAAGTGTCTCAGGATGAGTCGACCCGACACCATCATTGATATTCAACCCGTTCGGAGAAGATCCCATGGTGGAGATATCCGCTTCAAGGTCCGCAAAAAGATGGGTTGCGTGGGAAGAAGTTGCACCATGCGCGCAATCCAATGCGATATGTATGCCGGAGAAATCCTCATCCACTGATTGCTTCAGGAATTGAAGGTACTTTTGTCCACCTTCGAAATAATCATTCACTTGTCCAAGGTCTGCACCTATTGGACGTGGCAGGCTGTCTGTCGGCTCATCAAGGAGCGCTTCGATTTCCGCTTCCTGATCATCGGATAATTTAAAGCCGTCCGGACCGAAGAATTTGATTCCGTTGTCCTGTACCGGGTTGTGGGAGGCGGAGATCATGACACCGGCCTGTGCCCCCAATGCCTTTGTCAGATGTGCAACCCCAGGAGTCGAAATGACGCCAAGACGCATCACTTCCGCACCGATGGACAATAGTCCCGCAACAAGTGCGCCTTCAAGCATATGACCAGAAATGCGTGTATCTCTTCCTATTAATACTTTTGGACGGGAATGGTCCTTTGTCAGCACATATCCTCCCAAACGCCCCAATTTAAATGCCAGTTCCGGCGTCAGTTCCGAGTTGGCAACCCCACGCACTCCATCCGTTCCAAAATACTTACCCATAAGTAACTCGCTCCTTTTTCCTACTCTATAGTTTCTATTAATCTGATTTTCACGTTTCGCTTCGGCAGGTCCCAGGATACATTTTGCGGACCGGTGATTTCAAGAGGCAGCTCATGCTCCCCCTCTCCAAGGTCTGTGACATTAATGTACATTTCCATATCCGTACTTTCCAAGCCTTCTAGCACACTTGGGGCACCACGGACTGTCAGATCCATCTTCCCGCTCTCCGGGTCTACCATTTCAAGCTCCATATTTTCAGGCAATCCGATATATTCGATAGGTACATTGGTGAACGTTTTCTGTTCTTCCTTCTCTACCTCTACCTTAATATTGATTTTTTCCGGTACCACACGCTTTACGCCATCCGGTACAGGAACATCCACTTCAATGGTGGTACTTTCCGTTATTTTTGTAAGGTCCAGATCGATGTTATCGATATACTCCAACCCATCAATCACACCTTTTGGACCGTAGACCGTCACTTCGCCAGGTACGGCTTCCACCTTGGTGATGCTCAGGTTTTCCTTGAGCGTGCCTTTGCGGTTGATTTTTAAAGGCACCGCTTTAAATGGGCTCGTAATAGGGACACTCACATCCACAACAGCCGGTTCAACCTCCACATTCAAGGTATTCCCTTCGCTGTCATATACAGTCACCCTGGATTGCTGATTGATCGCCTCATTGACGCCCTTCAAGTCCACCCGTGCCTTCACTAGTGCGATGCTATCAATCAACTCACGGGAACCGGTCACCTTCACGATGTTCGGTTTCACTATCGGCTGTTCCGGCTGATAGCCTTCTTCAATCTGTGCTCTATTAATAAAATCAACCTCTACCGGGAAATCCTGTGTTACTTTCTCCTGGATCGTCACGGTTGCAAAGCCCGGCTCCACTGTCACATCCAGCTTTTCGGAGATATTTCTCCATTGTAATGGCACCTGATGCGTTCCAAGTTCCAGGTCGCTTAAATCCAGAAACACCTCAAAATCCTTTTGCAATGCAGTCGGTTTCAGCGTGCCGGTAGGTCCTTCCAGAGTCACTGCGACACTTTGCGGAAGCCCGCTTACGACGAGATTGTCCCGGTCATAGTACGTCTCTACAGGGACATCTGTCACAGTTTCCACATCCACATTCGGTGAACTCGGAAAAGGGGAAGCAGTATTATTGCGCTGCTGAGTGGATGTTGTATCGATGTTCACAGACATATAGAGCATGAAGGCCAATGCAAGAGCAATTATCTTCATGATCCATCGATTGGTGATAAATCTATCCATCCTTCTTCACCCTCCATTGCCAACGTGTTGAGGAAGCTGTTTTAAGGCTTGTATCCATCTCTTTCATCAACAGGTCACTGAAGATTTCCGGTTCTAAATCGCGGTGCAGCTCCCCGTTTTTCGTAACGGAAATTGCACCCGTTTCCTCTGATACGATAATGGTCACACTATCTGTCACTTCACTGATTCCGAGTGCCGCTCTATGTCTAGTCCCCAGCTCCTTGGATATAAAAGGGCTCTCAGACAGGGGCAGATAGCAAGCTGCCGCCGCAACCTGATTCTTTTGCAGAATGACCGCCCCATCATGCAAGGGCGTATTCGGAATGAAGATATTAATCAGAAGCTCGGATGATACCTTTGCGTTCAAAGGTATCCCTGTTTCTATGTAGTCGCCCATTCCAGTTTCCCGTTCAATGGTGATAAGTGCCCCGATACGGCGCTTTGCCATATACTGCACCGATTTTACGACAGCCTCCACCATCTTGGCATGCTCTTCCTCATCCGGTATGCCGCTTCTTGAGAACAATTTCCCGCGTCCCAGTTGTTCAAGGGCACGACGAAGCTCCGGCTGGAAGATGATGATGACCGCGAGGAATCCCCAGGTCAACGCCTGGTCCATCAGCCACTGCAGGGTGCTCAGTCCTAAAAAGCTACTGATGATCCTGACAACGACAATGACCGTGATCCCCTTCAACAGCTGGACCGCCTTTGTACCCCGTATCACCATGATGAGTTTGTAAATCACAAACCAGACCAATAATATATCAATTACATTCGCTAAATAACCTAAATATGGTATATCTCCAAAAGGTATCTCAAAAGGCATCCTATCACTTCCTTTGTCAGTACGAGATTTATGTATCAAGTACGAAAACCGTAACTATGTTATTATAGCATAAATTCAATTATAGTTAATATAACCAGAAAACAAGCAAAAAAGATGCTTGATCATTCAAGCATCTCCTTCGCTTATCACTTTACTCTGTAAAAACTCCTACAACCTCTTTAAAGCCGTCCTTCATCGTAAACCAGATCCATTCAAAGACTTGGTTGATTTCTTCGATCTCGCCTGTTACCTGTCCCGCGGAAGCCAGATAGTTCTCACCGTTGATGACTTCTCCATTGATGACGGTGACATTTCCGTCCACTTCCCCTTCGACACGGATATTGCCGTTTTTCACCACGACATCCCCCTCGACGATCTCACCTTTAGGCACGACCACTGTATTATCCTCGACAACCAGACCTGACTGATTGGTGAAGGACAATTTATCCTCCTGCCAGCCGCCGAACATGCTCCCGGCCATCAGTACAAAGAAGATGGCTGCTGCCACAAACACCGGATGCGTTCTCATCCAGCGGTTCATTCCGATCCTTTTCTTCTCTTTCGGTAAACTATTCATCACTCTCTGCGTGAAATCATTTGGTGCTGTTATATGAGAGGTGCTCTGTACAAGGGCAATCGCCTTCTCCAGTTCGTGAAATTGCTGATAGCAATCCTGACATTCCTGAAGGTGGTTTTTCAGCTCCTGTTCTCGATCTTTCTCTAGATCACCATCTAAATACTCATGCATATACTGGACGATTTGTTCCGGACATTTCTTCATTTTCATTTACACCTCCAGAATTAAACATGGCGCAATTGCTGCCTCAGTGCTTCTCGCCCTCTGTGTATCCTTGTTTTTACAGTCCCGACCGGAATTTCAAGTATCTCGCTGATCTCTATCAAGGAGAGCTCATCGATATACTTCAATACGATGACAGATCGGTATTTGTCTGGTAGCTTCAAGATCTGCTTTTGGATCTCACCCTGCAGCTCCATGCTTTCCACTTCCTCCTCGGGCAGCGCAATGTCTGCTGCCACCTGGGAATACATCGTCAGTCCATCCGTCCCGGCCACTTCCGCATCCAGATAATAGTCTGGCTTTTTCTTGCGGATACGATCAATCGTTAAATTTGTCGCGATCCGATATAGCCAGGTGGAAAATTTCCGGTTTGTATCATAACTGTTGATATTGATATATGCACGGATAAACGCCTCTTGTGCAACATCCTCCGCCTCGTGCGCATTCCCGGTCATCCGATAGACAAGCTGAAAAATCTTGTCTTTAAATATCTCCACAATTTCCCCGAACGCATCCTGATCGCCTTTTTTTATCTGCTTGATTCTCTTTTTTATTAGTTCATCCATTCCGTTCCCCCGTTGTCTGGCGGTCGTCTCTTTCTACGAGCCTAGCCTAAAAAAGGTTTCATTTTTTTCTATAATTATATTTTAACAAAAAATAACTAAAAATGTTTCAAAAAGGATAAATCAGGGTATTATTTACTAAAATTACTGTTTCCAGTCCATTAAGAGAGGTGTTTCCAGATGTCTGCCCAATCTCCCATCCATTTGAAAGAAGCCATCGAGAGAAAAAGAGAAGAAATGATTTCCCTTTCCTCCACCAATCACCTTCAATCAAAAGAAGTAATTGATGCGAGTACCTCGCTTGATAGATTAATCAATCAATACCTTTACCTTCAAATAAAAAGAAAACCAGCAGCGAATTAACGTTGCTGGTTTATTTTTTGCTTCTAAAGGAGCTTTTCTCCAAAAAGGGAGCCCATCAAGGCAACCGCCACTGAAGCCGTTTTATTCCGTTCATCAAGGATCGGATTCACTTCCACAAACTCCGCTGAGGTTAAGATATTGGCCTCTTCTAGCATCTCCATCGCCAAATGGCTCTCACGGTAGGAGATACCACCCATCACCGGTGTCCCTACACCAGGTGCATCATGTGGATCCAATCCGTCCAGATCCAGGGAAAGATGCACCCCATCCGTTCTATCCTTTAAGTAGGCGATCGTTTCTTCCATGACAGCCGTCATACCCATGCGATCTATCTCATGCATGGTAAACACTTTGATTCCTTTTTCCTTAATCAGGACCTTTTCCCCTTCATCCAGTGAGCGGGCACCTATGATTACAATATTCTCCGGCTTCAGCTTCGTCCCGGTTCCTCCGATACCGGTCAAAGCCGGGTCTCCCAAACCAAGGCTGACCGCAAGCGGCATTCCATGAATATTACCGGATGGTGAGGTCTCCCCTGTATTCAAATCGCCATGGGCATCGTACCAGATGACCCCCATGTTCGAATAATTCTTTGCAAGTCCAGCAATCGTCCCAATCGCAATACTGTGGTCGCCTCCCAATACCAATGGAAACTTACCCTGTTTGACGACTTCGTCCACCCTTGAGGAAAGCGTTTCACTCGCTTCTGCGACTGCCTTCAGATTCTTCAGGTTACTTTCACCGGCAGTCCTTTCTCTCGACCCGATCTCTATATCACCTAAATCTTCAATTTCAAGATTAATCTGTTCCAGCCTTTCCACTATTCCTGCATAACGAATCGCGCTAGGACCCATATCCACTCCACGACGTGTTTGCCCCAAATCCATAGGCACCCCAATAATGCTGATATTCTTTTTCATGAACAGTGTCCTCCCTTATCCCTATTACATTTATTGTATAGTGAAAAGGGTCTATGACTCAACTCGACACAAATTTGAATATATATGCAGTTTAGAATTGTGAGTCTATTTACTTAAGGGATACAAAAAACCTTAGATCCGCTAAGGAATCTAAGGTTTGGAATATGGTATGTATTCGTATTTTGGGGTTGGTGGAGCCTAGCGGGATCGAACCGCTGACCTCCTGCGTGCAAAGCAGGCGCTCTCCCAGCTGAGCTAAGGCCCCTAAAACAAACAGAAGTATCAGGAATACTTCTGCGTCTTGTAAAAATATATGTGCCATGAAGGACTCGAACCTTCGACCCTCTGATTAAAAGTCAGATGCTCTACCGACTGAGCTAATGGCACGTTGGCTGGGCTAGCTGGATTCGAACCAACGCATGTCGCAGTCAAAGTGCGATGCCTTACCGCTTGGCTATAGCCCATTGATGAAGTCACATTCAAAATTGAATGCCTTCTATGTAATATTACCCGAAAAGAGTATTTCCTAACTTCAATTATTATTTCTAATACTTGAGGATTTATACTGCTTTCCAAATAAAAACTTCGGAATCTGCATTTCGAAGTTGAATGGTGGAGGGGGGCAGATTCGAACTGCCGAACCCGAAGGAGCGGATTTACAGTCCGCCGCGTTTAGCCACTTCGCTACCCCTCCAAGGGATATGAAATTAATTTCACTATGTGAAAAAATCATGGTGGAGGATGACGGGATCGAACCGCCGACCCTCTGCTTGTAAGGCAGATGCTCTCCCAGCTGAGCTAATCCTCCATTGAATGGATAGTTATTTTCACTATCGTGAAAAAATTTAGTTATTTTCGTATTCGCGAAAAAACTATGGTGACCCGTACGGGATTCGAACCCGTGTTACCGCCGTGAAAGGGCGGTGTCTTAACCGCTTGACCAACGGGCCTATATAATATTCACTAAGCTTCCAACCGGATTCGAACCGGTGACCTCTTCCTTACCATGGAAGTGCTCTACCTGCTGAGCTATGGAAGCATGGCTCCACCAGTAGGATTCGAACCTACGACCCTTCGGTTAACAGCCGAATGCTCTACCGCTGAGCTATGGTGGAACGATACTAGCCTGGCAACGTCCTACTCTCACAGGGGGACAGCCCCCAACTACCATTGGCGCTGAAGAGCTTAACTTCCGTGTTCGGTATGGGAACGGGTGTGACCTCTTCGCTATCGCCACCAGACTATTAATATTATATAAACTTTTGAAAGAAAATCAAGCATTATTTGCTATATTCCTTCAAAACTAGATAACGCTTTTTCATATCAAGATTCACAAATGTCGTTCATTGTTTTTGGGTTAAGTCCTCGATCGATTAGTATTCGTCAGCTCCACATGTCGCCATGCTTCCACCTCGAACCTATCTACCTGATC
>NZ_JAFBED010000008.1 GCF_016908565.1 Sutcliffiella tianshenii | reverse complement strand
ATTGGCCTTTTCATTGGAGGAATCGTTTATAAAAGCCATTAGCACGCCGCTATTGGCTTTTTCATTGGAGGAATCGTTCAAAAAAGCCATTAGCATGCCGCTATTGGCTTTTTCATTGGAGAAATCGTTCAAAAAAGCCATTAGCACGCCGCTATTGGCCTTTTCATTGGAGGAATCGTTTATAAAAGCCATTAGCACGCCGCTATTGGCTTTTTCATTGGAGGAATCGTTCAAAAAAGCCATTAGCACTCCGCTATTGGCTTTTTCATTTAAATCATTTTTCCAAAAAGCCATTAGGCTTCCAAAAGAATCAGATGTTCAGAGGCTCTTATAAAGTTCTACTCAATCTTTCCCATTTTTCATATATTGAATGGTCTCCCTCAGTCCTTTTTCATATGAAGTACGGGGTAGTGGTCCTATTTCGTTTTCATATTTTGACCCAGAAAGGATTGTTGCCTCATTGGCAATGTACTGCATCTCCAGCCCCTCTCTCATGTCCTTACCGGCAAACAGGCTAAAAAAAGCAAACATCGGTTTTGAAATGGAGTAGAGGGACTTTTTCTCTCCCAGTTCATTTTTTATCAATAGCTCCAGTTCATTACCTGTAATGGTCCTGTTAGCAGGAATGTTCCAGTTCTGTCCGTACGCTTTCGGGTGGAGCGCCAATGTGACCATTGCTTTGGCACCATCAGTGGTGAGGAGGAATTCTCTTGCAATAGTTTTCGGACCTACATATCCCGCTTTATTTTTCCACACTATTTGGTTCAACGTATAATGCATGTAGGTATTGGTTGCATTCGGACCATAAAAATCCGGAAAGTGCGCAATGAAAGCAGGTACGTCTGAATTGAAAATAAGTTGTTCCATTTCCAATCGGATTTTCCCTTTTTTCGTGTGCGGCCTTTTCTCTGTGTCCTCTGATAATAATTTTGCACTGCTTTTTCCATAAGCATAGATGTTATCGACAACCGCAAGCTTTGCTCCAGTCATTTCTGCAGCTTTTATAATGTTCTTTACGATAGGAAGTAACTTTTCTTTCCATTGTGAGTAAGGGATATTCAGGGCATGAAAAATTACATCACATCCTTCGGCTGCTTCTATTAGCTGTTGCGCATTCTCTGCATCTCCAGGCTGTATCGCCACTAATTCTTCTTTTCCAAATAGTCCTTCCAGTTTCGCCCCATCTCTTGCGAAAGCTACAGTCTCTATTCCTCGACAGACTAATTCCTTAACGATGGCATAGCCCATTCCACCTGATGCACCGATTACTAATGCTTTTCTCATCTAAAATCCCCCTTTAATTAACCATTGGTCAAATACTGATAAAAAATTTTACCCCAAAGATTTCAGGATAAAATCTACATGTCCTTTCGCTAACGGCTCCACTTCCTCGAAGCTTTCCTCACATCTGCAATAATGACTCACAAAACCATGCAGGGACAGAAATACGGACCAGGTTTTTTGAATGGATATCCTATGATTACTCAATGTGACGAGCGAGTATGCAAATTTCTCATAGGATTTATTAGGCCCTGTATTGATATAGTTACGTACATCTTCGTCACTCACCATAAACATCATTTCGTAATGGCTTTTGTTCTCAAGTCCGAATTGAATGAACTTCAAAAGCACTTCACGAATTTTCTCATCGTTTGTCAGATTAGATGCTAAAACCTCGTCCAGCCACTGATCCAACCACTTAAAATCGTTTTCGATCATTGCATAAAAAAGTTCCGCTTTATTTTTGAAATGATAGTATAGGGATCCATGGCTATAACCGAGTGATGAAGCTATCTGCCTCATCGAGACGTGCTGGTAGCCTTTGTTTGTAAACAGTTCCCGAGCTGCATCCATTATTTTATCTTGTGTAAGTTCTTCTGCGACAGATTTTCTTGGTGACATAAGGACTCCTCTAAATTAATTGACCACTGTTTAATTAAACTATATTGCGAATAGAAAATAATGTCAAGTGATTTTTAAACTTTTTCCAAAATTAAAAACCACCTTTTTAGTAAAAGGTGGCTCCTTGAAAAATCAATAACCTTGATCATATTTTTCCTGTGCTTGTGCAGTCCTTTTTGCATACGGCAATGCTTCCAAACGTTCATAGGGAATCTCTTCACCTGTATCAACGCACACACCATAAGAACCTTCTTCAATTCTGTGCAATGCTTCGTCAATTTCTCCAAGAACCTTATCATCGATCTGTTCAAAGGTTTGCTCTTGTTCCCGCTCGACACGCTCGGCATTTCCTTCTGCAAGGTGATTGCCGATTCCGGTTGTGATATCACCTGTCGATTCCCTCATGGACTCGTCAAGCAGGCTGTTTTCCTGTTTTTCCTCTATGCTCTTTTTCATTGCGGTCAGCTTCTGTTTCAACACACTAATTTCATTGTTTGATAATGTCATCATAATCTGCTCCCTTCTGTCTATAAGGAACATTCCCCTTAATCCGGAAATTGAAACGGATCGGGGTTCGTGATGAAAGTTGAAACTGCTTACTAATCGGTCAATGCTTCCAGTCTTTATTAACCTTCGATAATCTCATCCAATGCTTCATTTATTTTTTCATACTTGAAGGTATAGCCCTCCTGCTCCAGCCTTTCAGGTATCACCCATCTGCTTTTTAATATCAATTCGGTTTCCGTCCTTATGACGACTGCACCTATTTCAAGCAGCCATTCCGGGGATGGGAGACCGATTCTTCGATTCATTTTTTGCCTTAGGGAAGCCATGAACTCACGGTTTGAAATGGGATTTGGAGCAGCGACGTTAAATACTCCTGAAAGATTTTTCCGCTTTTGCAAGAAAAGGATGATTTGATGGACGTCTTCAATATGTATCCAGCTGAACATCTGATTCCCTGGACCTTGCACACCGCCAAACCCGAATTTCACCAGGTTCTTGAATGGAATCATCACGCCGCCATCTTTCCCAAGCACGATGGCAATCCTTAGCGCTATTTGCCTTGTGTGTGGAAGCTGAAATTGGAATAGGCTTTCTTCCCATGCCTTCGCGACATCCACTGAGAATCCTGTACCGATATCCCCATCCTTCTCCGTCATCGGCCTGTCCTCTGCATGGCGATAAATGGTTGCGGTACTGGAGTTGAGCCAAAGTTCAGGTGGCTGCCTAGTTTCCAGAATGGCTTTACCAAGTATTTCTGTCGTTTCCGTCCTTGATTTCATGATCATTTCTTTATTCTTTTCATTGTAGCGGCAATCGACAGACTTTCCGGCAAGATTGATCAGCATTTCCGACCCCTCTAGGGCAGCAATAATTCCTTTTTTATCATCCCAAGAGATATGTTGCGGCTGTCTGGAGATAATTTTCACTTCATAGCCTTTTTCCAGGAACTCATTTTCGAGATACTTCCCGATAAAGCCTGTTCCGCCGGCTAAAATAACCTTTTTATTCATATCGGCCCTGTCCTTTCTAAGATTTTTTGTCTTCCATATGTAATTTGATAAGCCATCGTACTAAATTATGGTATTCTACTTCCATCTTAACATTTAACATGGTACTAATGCTGTGATTTTCGGTATTTATATGGCTTCACTCTTTGAACTGATGTTGAAGAACCTTGATGAATTCCGGATATCAATGAAAATTTCGATATATCAATGATTTTGAACACGATATCAACGAAAATTTTAATATATCAATAAAAAATTCTATATATCAACGAAAATGAATCACATATCGATAAAACGCACAAAACGACAATTTTCGCACAACCTCCGTCCACATAACATCACAACTTCCCGCCCCCCTCCACAAAAAAAACGAGCCTCCCAAAACCGGAAGCCCGCCATCCAAGTCAATCCCCTATTCCACTGCGCCGCTCATTTCCTTTGTCACCATATCGCGAAGTGCCCGCTTGAGGAATTTACCTACAGAGGTTTTTGGGATTTCCTCCATAAAGATCACTTCATCCGGAAGCCACCATTTGGCGAACTGCGGAGAGATGAAGTCCAATATCTCCTGTTTCTCCACCTTCCCTTTATATGCTTCCTTCAGGACCACACACGCCACTGGCCTTTCCTGCCATTCATCATGGGGAACAGCCACCACGCTTGCTTCAAAGACTGCTTCGTGTGCCATGATGGCATTCTCCAGATCAACGGATGAAATCCATTCGCCACCGCTTTTTATCAGGTCTTTTGTTCGGTCGACTATTTTCACGACGCCTTCTGGATCGATGGTGACGACATCCCCGGTATGAAGCCAACCATCCTTGAAAGCATCACGAGATCGTTCATCCTTGTAATATTCGTCCGCGATCCATGGTCCCCGGAGACATAGCTCACCCATTTCCTGGCCATCCCATTTCACTTCCCCGTCAGGTCCAATTACCTTCATATCCAGTCCCGGGACAAGGAGCCCCTGCATGGATCGGATATCGAGCATCTTTTCTTCATCAAGACCAGTCTGATGGCTCTTCAGGCGGGAGACCGTCGCCAGAGGGGTCGTCTCGGTCATTCCATATGCATGTAGGAACGGGATGCCATATTTTGTCTCAAAGGCCTTGATCATCCCTCTCGGGGCTGCCGATCCTCCACAAAGGATGGCTCGCAGGCTGGATGTATCGTAATCCCCTTTTTCCAGTTCATTTAATAGCCCAAGCCAGATGGTCGGCACCCCTGCCGTGAGCGTGATATTTTCCTGCTCGATAAGCTCTGCAAGCAGCTGAGGCGTAAACTGCGGGCCAGGCAGTACCTGTGTCGTACCGAACCAGGTTGCTGCAAAAGGAAGCCCCCATGCATTCGCGTGGAACATCGGCACCACCGGCATACATATATCATATTCGGACAGCCCGGCAGTATCAGCCAGTCCAAGTGCAAAGCTATGGAGTACAAGGGATCGATGGGAATAGACGACCCCTTTTGGATTTCCGGTCGTTGCCGAAGTATAGCACATCCCGGCAGGGTCATTTTCATCGATGTCTTTTACAAAGGAATAGTTCGGGTCTCCTTCTTCCAATAAATCCTCATAGGAAAACACAGGGTGAAGCCTTGTCTCCGGCAGCTCTTTTTTATCCGTCATGATGATGAACGCTTTTACCGTGTCGAGCTGATCCTTGACCCGTTCCACGAGAGGCAGGAGATCTTCATCCACAAGGAGCACAACATCCTCGGCATGATTCACGATATAGGAGACATGCTCAGGGGCCAAACGGATATTGATCGTATGCAGCACTGCCCCCATACCAGGGATCCCAAAATAGGTTTCAAGGTGACGATGATGGTTCCATGCAAACGTCCCCACTCTATCCCCTCTTTGTACACCTAATTTCTCGAGTGCACTTGAGAGCCTTCTTGTCCGCTCCCCTATCTTCCTGTAGGAAAAGCGCTCGACACCTGAGAGTGTGCGGGAAACAACCTCTTTATTCGGGAAGAACTTTTCTGCTCTTTCTAGTAGCGAACTGACAGTCATAGGTATATTCATCATCTTGGATTACCCCTTCCTCATTCACTTTTTAATAGATTGCAGTTTTTCTGAACCGGTTTTCATTGCCGTACCTGTGAATCAAGCAGACTATTATGCTCACCTAGGCTTGGCGACTTGCCTGTACCCTTTACGGAACCATCATGCATACTCACTTCAAGATGACCTTCTTCTGTCCTATGCACCATTCCTTTATCCCGAAAATAAGGGAAGTTTTCCAATTCCCCCACTTCCAAAACTGGTGACAGACAGCAATCAACCTGTCTCCCAAATTCTATCCACTCCTGAAATGATTTACTTAGGAAAAGCTCATTCAGATCGCGATAAACAGGGTTGCTCTCTTTTTGACAGGAGAATTGGGCGTTTTTCCAATCGGGTCTGTCTATTGCTTTACAAAAGTTAATCCAGAACTTCTCCTCCAAAGCCGCAAGGGTGATAAATCTTCCATCCATTGTTTCATAGATTCCATAGCAGAGGATCTGCCCGTTAAGTTGTGAAATTCCATAGGGCTCCCCTGTCTCCTCATAGATTGCCAAATGATTTCCCATCATGGTGGCCATGACATCTGTGATGGAAATGCAATGATAGCTTCCTTTGCCGGTCCTTATCTTTGATAGAAGCGCTGCCAGTATGCGTTCGCATGCAGCAAAACTTCCAAAATAGTCGGCTATGGTGATGGAGGGATGAATGGGTCTGCCTGTTTTATCTTTCAACTGTGCTAATACACCGCTCAACGCCATATAGTTTAAATCATGGCTGCCAAGACTGCTCCATTCGCCCTTGTCTCCGTATCCAGTTATGGAACAATAAACGACTCTTTCGTTTCTCTTTTTGACAGATTCATAGTCAAGCCCCAATTTTTCCATCACACCTGGCCGATAGCTTTCCATTACAACATCTGCACTATCAATGAGGCCCAAAATCACATCAAGGGAGCCTTCCTTTTTCAGATCTACCGAAATGCTCTTTTTCCCCCGGTTGTTTGCAAGATAGACAATGCCTGTCCCATCCCTTTTCAAACCGGTATGACGGGCCGGATCACCCTGCACGGACTCGATCTTGATGATTTCCGCTCCGAGCTCCGCCAATCGTTGCGAGGCAAAAGGCCCCGGGAGGTAGTTGGTAAAATCAATCACTCTGATTCCTTCGAGCATCCCCTCTATCATGTGGAAGCTTTCTCTCCCGTGTAGATTTCCTCCATCTGTTTTCTCAGAACAAACTTCTGAATTTTCCCGCTCGCATTTCGGGGAAGCGCATCGACAAACATATATTTTCTTGGGCGCTTATATCGGGCGAGCCTTGCGCTGCTCTGACACCATTGATCCAACTCCTCTTCAGTCAGGGAAGGATCTTTTTTCACGACAAACGCAGTGACGGTTTCGCCCCAACTGTCATCAGGCAGACCGACTACAGCGATATCGAGTATTCCCTTATGTTCATAAAGGACATCCTCTACCTCACGGGGATAGATATTCTCCCCTCCGCTGATGATCATGTCATCCACTCTGTCTTTTACCCATAGAAAACCTTCCTCATCGAGATAACCGATATCCCCTGAGTGATACCAGCCTTTATGCATGGAGTGTTGTGATGCTTCCTCCCTGTTGAAGTATCCTTTCATCATGCAAGGTCCTTTTACGATGATTTCCCCAGCTTCCCCTGCCGGCATCATGTCATCGGGATCTGATGGGCCATTTTCATTCGGCCTTACAATACGGATTTCATGGTTCAAGCACGCCTGACCGGCAGAGCCTGCCTTTGTCAGCTGATCCTTTTCCGATAAAAAGGTGATGGCAGGGCCCATTTCAGTCATTCCATAAGCTTGTACAAGTGAAATGCCCAACTGCTCGTGACAGGCGCGTACAAGAGCAGGCGCCATTGGTGCTGCCCCGTATAACCCAAGCTTCAGGCTCTCCAAATTATAGGCGTTCAGGTTTTCCTGAAGGAGCATATTCCACATTGTCGGTGCTGCAAAGAACTTCGTTACCTTTTCCTCCTGAATCAGCTGCAGCACTTTTTTCGGCTCAAAATGATGTAGGATGACATTGCTTGCCCCCACATGAATTCTTGGAATCACCGCACAATGCAGCTCGGCACAATGAAACATCGGTGCTGTCACCAGACCAACATCATAAGCTTCCAGTCTGGTTGCCGCTATCACAATCAGGCTTTGCTCCGCCATTTCACGATGAAGGTGGACGACACCCTTTGGTCTTCCTGTCGTACCGCTTGTGTACATGATGGCATAGATATCACTTTCCAGGACATCCGAATCCACTACTCGATCTGAAGCTGAAGCTACCTTATCCTGAAAGCTTGCTGCATAGCTTGACGGTTCCCCGTTAATTTTCCAGAAGCTGATCTCCCCAAAGCGATTGGCGATCTGGGAAATTACATGATCAAGCGCCTGCTCCATCACTACGATCTTCGGTTGTGCATCCTCCAGAATATAAGCTACCTCTTCTGTTCCCAGCCGAAAATTGATTGGATTGAAGATAGCGCCGATTTTTGCACAAGCGAGCATGGTTGAAGCCAGTTCTTCCGTGTTAAAAAGGAAAGTGGATACCCTGTCCCCTTTTTTCACACCCGCCTGAACAAACGCATTGGCTAGTTTGTTCACTTCATGATCCCATTCTTTATAGGTTAGGCGGACATTCTTCCTTACATCAAATATCGCTTCTTTATCAGGAAACTTCTGTACGGCAAGATCAAAGATTTTTCCTATGGTAATAGACATCTTTCTCCTCCTGAACCTCGTAGTTTAGGTTAACCGTTCAATAATTGTCGCGTTCGCCATCCCGTGACCTTCACACATCGTCTGCAGCCCATACCTTCCTCCAGTCCGCTCGAGTTCATGCATCATGCTCACCATGATCCTTGCCCCGCTAGCCCCAAGCGGATGACCAAGTGCTATCGCCCCTCCATTCGGGTTCAGCTTAGAGGGATCTGCCCCTGTCTCCTTCAGCCATGCCAACGGAACAGGCGCAAATGCCTCATTCACTTCGAAAATGTCGATATCTTCTAGCGATAGACCGGACTTCTCCAGAACTTTTTTCGTGGCAGGGATTGGGCCTGTCAGCATCAAGGTCGGGTCCGAACCGACCACTACCCTTGTATGGACTTTGAAACGGGGCTTCAATCCAAGCTCTAAAGCCTTTTCTTTTGTCATGAGAAGAAGTGCCGCAGCACCGTCACTGATCTGACTTGCATTGCCTGCATGGATCACTCCATCCTCTTTGAATACAGTCCTCAATGCTCCAAGAGCTTCGACAGAAGTCTCTGCCCTCGGACCGGAATCCTCTCTTATGACAGTGGTCGACCCATCAGGCTGTTTGACTTCGAGTGGCATGATTTCCTTTTCAAAATAGCCCTCTGCCTGTGCTTTCAATGCCTTCTGATGACTCTCATAGGAAAAGCGGTCCAAATCCTCCCTTGTGAAACCATATTTTTCGGCAATCCTTTCTGCCGACAATCCCTGGTTTATTATTTCGTAGCGTTCCGTCAGCTTGTCACTGAATGGTGCCTTCTGATAGTTGGATCCCATCGGCACACGCGACATATTCTCCACACCGCCTGCAATCACGATATCCATGTCCCCAGCCAAAATCGCCTGGGAGGCAAAATGAACAGCCTGCTGACTGGACCCGCATTGGCGGTCAAGGGTGGTGCCAGGCACTTCGATCGGAAAACCGGCAATCAAGGCAGCTACCCTGGCAATATCACCTGCCTGTTCCCCGGATTGTGTGACGCAGCCCAGAATAACATCCTCTACCATACCTGCATCTATGCCTGCCCTGTTAACCAGTTCCTTCAAAACTTCGCCGGCCAGATCATCCGGTCTCATATCTTTTAAAAGTCCGTTTCTTCTTCCTACAGGGGAGCGTACCCCTTCGACAATGACGACTTCTCTCATGTTGCATAACTTCCTTTCTTTATAGTCCCAGATTTTTTGCTATGATGGTCTTCATGATGTCATTTGTCCCAGCATAGATGCTCGCGACCGGAATATCACGGTATCTTCTTGCAATTTTGTATTCTTCCATATAGCCATATCCACCATGCAGCTGCATGCATTGGGTTGCGATATTGCGGGCGATCTCCGTCAGCTTCCACTTTGCCATGGAAACTTTCGTGACTACATTTTCACCTTGCATATGCTCCCCGATCAATTTATCGAGAAACGCCCTGCCCATTTCGACGTCCGTCGCCATTTCCGCTATCTTGAATTGAGTGTTCTGGAATTGGCTGATCTGCTTCCCGAATGCCTCCCTGCTTTTGACATAGTCAATCGTGTCCTGCAGCATCTCCTCAGACGCAACCTGGGCACCGATTGCAACAAGCAGGCGCTCCTGCTGCAGCTTATCCATCAAGTACAAAAAGCCTTTTCCTTCTTCACCCAAGAGATTCTCTTTTGGCACTTTGCAATCTTCAAAGTATAACTCTGCAGTGTCCTGACAATGCAGTCCCACCTTATCCAGCTTCCTTCCCCTGCTGAAGCCCGGGTGCCCCCTCTCGATGACAAGAAGACTCACACCTTTATGCTTTGGCTGGATCTCCGTATCCGTCTTACATGCCACGATTACCAGGTCGGCATGGATGCCGTTTGTGATAAAGGTCTTTGCACCATTTACAATGTAGTGGTCACCGTCAAGCCTTGCTGTTGTCTTGATATTCGCAAGATCCGATCCCGTTCCAGGTTCTGTCATCGCGATTGCAGTAATGGTTTTTCCAGTAACGCAATGGGGCAGCCAGCGGTCCTTCTGCTCATCGGTCCCAAATGAGGTTAGATATGGTACAACAATGTCATTATGAAGCGCAATCCCGATCAAGCCCGTACCTACCCGTTCCAGCTCTTCGTTGATAACAACCGAATAGCCCCAGTCAGTTTCACTTCCTCCATACTTTTCATCGATATCGGGGCATAGATAGCCCTGTTCCCCCATCTTCTCCCAAAAAGACCTGGGAATGATTCTGTTTTCTTCCCAATCCTCATAAAAGGGATACGCTTCCTTCTCCAAAAACTTCCTTAATGACTTTCGGAATTGATGATGCTCTTCCGTCAAGTATGGATGCTCCAAAACTCCTTTTTTCATTGAAAGCGATTTCATTTTACCACCTCTAAGCCTTCACTTTATTTAGTTGCTGACGCAGCTGATATTTCAGTATTTTCCCGGATGCATTTCGGGGAAGTGCCTCTTCGATAAAAATCCTTCTTGGTACCTTGTAGCCAGCGAGCTTCTGGCGGCAGAACTGCTTCAGTTCCTCTTCGTTCACCACCTGGTCCTGATGTGGGACAACAACGGCACAAACCGCTTCACCCCATACCTCGTCAGGGAGTCCGATGATTGCCGCCTCCAAAACCTGAGGGTGTTCATAGAGAACTTCTTCGACTTCAATGGAATAGACATTTTCACCGCCTGAGATGATCATATCTTTTTTGCGGTCCACCAAGGTGATATTACCTTCTTCGTCAACTGTGGCCAAATCTCCTGTATAAAGCCAGCCATCTTTTAGCGTCGCTTTCGTTTCTTCTGGCTTTCGATAATATTCTTTCATGATCGACTCGCCACGAAGGATAAATTCACCGACAGCACCAGGTTCTATCTCCCGGCCCGCTTCATCGACCACCTTGGCTTCCGTCAGGAATGAAGGCTTGCCGTTTTTCCCCAGATGGTTCTTATGGCCATTTGGATCCAGCAGTATCCCATTTGGTCCTGCTTCTGTCAGTCCGCAAAGATTGTAGAATTGATCATTTTTAAAAAGGTTCATGCTCTTCTTTACAAGTTCCGGTGCCATCGGTGCAGCTCCATATCCGCATCGTCTGATGGATGATAGATCATATCGGTCAGCATCAGGGACCTGCAGCAGGAAGTTGAACATGGCCGGGACGCCAAAGAAGTGGGTGATCCGATGCTCCTGTATCGCCTGAAGGGTATGCACAGGATGGAAGTCCCTGTGAATATAATGGGTTGCGCCAAGTACAACTCCCGATACAAGAAAAAGATTCAACTGAGCTGAATGGAACAGCGGGGCGATATGTAGGAAACGCTCTTGTTGATTGATCCCCATACTGATCATCATCGATAAGCCAACATTGAATATTCGGCGATGATCGAATAATGCGCCTTTAGGGCGGCCTGTCGTTCCTGATGTATAGAGGATTTCCAGATCATCGGTTTCTGTGACCGCAACATCGGGATCCGATTCGTTTTCAGAAAGGATTTCATGGTAGGATCGATGTTCAGCGATTTTTGGTGTTCCCACGACCACCACCTTCATAACAGAAGTACCTTCCATCGCCTTCTGGACTACCCCTTCAAATTCGCTGTCGCATATTACAGCTTTCGCCTCCGACTGTCCGAGGATATAGCTTATTTCCGATGAAGTTAATCGAAAATTCATCGGTACGATGACAGCACCTATTTTTGCTCCCGCAAAATAAGAGAACACAAAATGGTCGGAATTCTTCATCATGAAAGCGATTTTGTCCCCGTGGGCAAGGCCCATATCCAGTAATCCATTTGCCAGCCTGTTTACCTCGCGATTAAAATGGTCGTAAGTGTAGGACCTGTCCTCACAGCTTATCGCCAGTTTATCAGGCACCTTTCTTGCATTTTGCGATAGATACATTCCAATGTTCATCTTTCATCCTCCTTTTATGGGTGTTAAAAGTTTAGATGCAATAATTGTGCCAATATAGTAAACGTTGTTAAATCTACCTTTTAAAACAATAATTTAAAAAAGTGTCCGTTAAATGGACACTTCTGACATGACACTGTAAATGGATTGGACTGCTCGTTTTTTCACTATATCAGCTGATACTTTTTAATTTTTTCATAGAGTCCAGATCTGCTTATCCCCAAAATCCTTGCAGCCTTGGCTTTATTTCCTTTTGTCTTTTCCAACGCATTTTCGATTGCGTTCCTTTCTGCGCTTTCAGCCATTTTCTCTTCCGGCAAATAGGTAGGTATGTATTTTTCACGCCGCACTCCCACCATATATTCAGGCAGATCTTCAAGCTGGACTCTTCCATGCTCCGCAAATGTCATCGCCCTTTCCAGGACATTGCGAAGTTCTCTTACATTACCAGGCCATTGATAGGTTTCAAGGATAGCACTTGCTTGAGGTTCCATGCCTGTGATTGAGGTATTTAATGCGGCATTCAATTCTGTCAGCATTTTACCGATCAACAGATGAATATCGCCCACTCTATCCCGGAGAGGTGGGATATGAAATGAAATCACATTCAAGCGATAATATAGATCCTCACGGAATGTCCCCTCTTTTACCATCTCTTCCAGGTTACGATTGGTAGCGGCTATAATCCTGACGTCCACTTGAATCCTCTTGGTCCCTCCAACCCGGTAGAATTCCCTTTCCTGTAGTACACGCAGAAGTTTTGCCTGGAGATTCAAAGACATATCACCTATTTCATCCAGAAACAGTGTCCCTCCATTGGCAAGATCAAACTTCCCTACCTTCCCTTTATTCCTGGCACCCGTAAAAGCTCCATCTTCATAGCCAAAAAACTCTGATTCCAAAAGGTCTTCAGGGATTGCTGCGCAGTTGACTACGACAAACTTTCCTTCTTTTCGTGCTGAACTGTTGTGGACAGCATGAGCGAACAATTCTTTCCCCGTACCACTTTCCCCGCGGATCAGAATGGTTGACCGGCCCTTTGCAGCCTTCACGGCACTTTTCTTCAGCTTTTCCATATAGGGGTCTTTGCTTATGATATGGTCCCAAGTGAATTTGGCAGACTCGGCCTTCTGATATTGGGAATGGTAATAGTTCGCTTTGTTTTCGGCTTTCTGAAGTTTTTTGAATAGCTCACTGACTTCATTCAGCTGCCGGTACATGATTTTCCCGATCGCACCCACCACCTTGCCATCCTGCAATATCGGGATGCGATGAACGATATATTTTATCCCATTGATCTCTTTGAAATCACTGACTTCTGCCGTTTCGCTCTCATAAACTTTCGACAATTGAAACTGTGGAAAAACGTTATCCGCCTTTTTAAAAAGAATGTTTTTCTGTTCCATTTGGAAAAGTTCCAACAAAGAAGGACTTACCATCTGTATGCACTGTTTTTCATCTGTCATCATTATCCCATCGTATGCATGATCGATGGCAGTCTGAAGGGACAGCTTCAAGCTTTTTACTGATTCAAGCTCCTGTGCAATGCTTTCTACCTCCGACAAATCCTGAAACAGGAAAATATGTCCCACCCTATTTCGTTCATTCTGATAACTTATCATCGTGAGCACCGCTTTCAACCGATCGAGCTTTATTGGTTGTATAGTGTCAGTATGTTTTATTGCTTGTCCGATTTCGGGTAAAACCGTCAATAATTCAGCCGAATGAAGCTCTGAAGTTGATATTCCCAACATTTTGCATACCCGCTCATTGGAATAGATGACCCGCTCGAACTCATCTGTCATCATTACCCCGATGGTCGAATGTGTCAAGACAGTTTCAAGCTGTTCCTTTAATGTATTGGTCGCTTTCAAGAGGCTTAATACCATATCGGTTTTTGTGAAAAGCCCCATTACCCGCTCCCCGTGATCCACCACAACGCCTGTACCGACCCTGCTTGTCCGGACAATCCCCTCTACTTCTTCATAGGTGGCCGTGATCGGAAGCGTCGATACCTTTTTCTTTATGTATTCTTCGATCGATGTCTCCAGGTCCCTTTTATCCATTATCATTCGATAAAGGCTCGACCTTGTAAAAACACCTACCAATTTATCCCCTTCATCCGTTACGGGCAATAAGTTCCACCCATTTTGTTTCATGATTTCCAAAGCTTCTTTCAAGCTAGTATGTATCGTTGTGCTATCCTGTACAGGTGTTATCATATCTTTTAATGGAATCATCCTTAATCCCCTTTTCCATCAGATACTACCATTGTAAAGGATTTTCTTTTTAATTGTTAGAAAATTGAAACAAAAAGAGTGGGAATCCCATAAAAAAGATTCGCACTCTTTTATTCTGCAAATTATTTCGGCTGCATCCTGATTGCCCCGTCCAGGCGGATTGTGTCACCATTCAGCATTGGATTTTCCATGATGCTTTGAACAAGCTGGGCATACTCATGAGGATAGCCAAGCCGAGGCGGGAACGGGACCATCTTTCCTAAAGAGTCCCGCGCTTCTTGTGGCAGTGAATCAAACATCGGTGTATGGAACAATCCAGGAGCTATCGTCATCACCCTTACACCGAATGAAGCAAGCTCTCTTGCAATCGGAAGAGTCATACCCACAATGCCACCTTTGGAAGCGGAATAGGCAGCCTGTCCGATCTGTCCATCAAATGCGGCAACAGAAGCCGTGTTGATGATTACTCCACGTTCTCCTTCCTCATTTGGTTCATTCAACACCATTCTTTCAGCAGCCAAGCGGATGACATTGAATGAACCTATCAAGTTGATGTTGATCACTTTTGAAAAATGATCGAGTGGATGCGTCCCCTTCCTGCCGAGGATTTTCTGAGCGACGCCAATGCCCGCACAATTGACTACAGCATTAATGAAACCAAGCCTTTCTATACCTTTGTTCAATGCTTCTCTGACTTCCTGTTCATTGGTCACATCCGTCTTGATGAAGAGGACCGAGTCTCCTAACTCCTCCACAAGCATCGTGCCACGTTCTTCTGAAAGATCCAATATAAGTGCTTTTCCACCTTGTCTGACAATATTCCTTACCGTCGCTTCCCCAAGACCTGATGCCCCACCTGTTACCAATGCACATATATCCTTGATTTTCATTCTTTACCCTCCAATGTTCTTACTTATTATATTCAATGCAAAAAGTGTGCCAATGCATTATGGCTTCTGATTGAACGTTATTGTCCAAAAAATGGACAGTTCAATCCTAAACTGCATTTATTGACTACACTTTATTGTTGATTGTTGCCTATGAATCTACTGGTTGAAAAATATCTCTGCCATATGTTCTTATTATTATCTACTTTCCAACTATTTTGGTAAGATATAGTTAATCACAACTATTGGAGGACACACACCTTGAATAAAAGGATATTGATTGTTACACAGGATATTGGCGATGAATATACACAAAAGATAAAAAACCTTGTTCCCGATTGGGAGTTGATTGTCGGTAAAGAGAAGGATATTTGGGCACCATATGCAAATAAGGCAGAAATCATTGCAGGATGGAAGAAGGAGCTGGAAGAGTTGTCCCTACATGGTAGATCGGAACTCCGTTGGGTGCAGGCGTGGAGTGCCGGAGTAAACACGATGCCACTTGATAAGCTCAACTCACAGGGTATAACACTGACAAGCGCAAATGGGGTGCATGCATATCCCATCTCTGAAACCATCATCGGCCTGATGTTGGCACTTACAAGGAAGATACATACATATGTGAAAAATCAACAAGAAAGAAAATGGCATCATGCACATATGAATCTTGAAATGCACGGCAAGACAATCGGAATCATAGGCGTTGGGGAAATTGGTAGCGAAACTGCAAAACTTGCTAAAGCTTTTGGAATGAGAGTACTCGGAGTCAGGCATTCTGGAAAAGCGGAAGAAAATGTTGACCGCATGTATACCCCAGACGAACTTCATCAAGTTCTCCCCGAATGCGATTATGTAGTGATCACCCTTCCCCTTACCCCGCAAACCTTCCAGATGTTTGGAGAAAAAGAATTTAAGCTGATGAAGAAATCCTCCTTCCTCATCAATATCGGCAGAGGTGAGATCATAAAGGAAGAAGAGCTTGTCGTCGCATTGCAATCAGGGGAAATTGCAGGTGCAGGCCTTGATGTTTTTTCAAAAGAGCCTCTTGAAGTAGAAAGTCCTCTATGGGACATGGACAATGTCATCATCACCCCCCATACTTCAGGCTCAACGGAATACTATACTAAACGGGTAATAGAAAATATCTTCCTCCCTAATCTTGTTCACTATCTGGATGGGAAGCAGCTGCCTACTAATTTGGTTGATTATACTAAAGGTTACTAAGAGGAGATGCAAGTATGCACAGAAATGAAGAATTGCATTCATTTTTATTGAATAAAGCGAAGGTGCTTACAGAGGAATGGTACGAAAGTCTGGATAAGGATAATTCAACAGGTGTTTATGCGTCCACAAATCCTGAGGTCATTCAAACCTTAAAAAAGCAGAACTATGATTTCCACTTGCAACTTTGTAAAGTTTTCATAGAAGAGGAAACAAAGTTCTTCCATGATTTTCAGCATTGGATTTTATCCATTGCTCAGGACGAGCAGCACCTGAGAACCCCCATCCACTTCACTTTAAGAGAGTTTTTCAGAGTAAGGGAACAATATTTGCAATTCATCAGCGAATTCGTCTCCACACATGAAGAGGAACAAAAGAATGAAGTCATTTGGATGAAAATGATTATGAAAGCTTTTGATAAAGTCGTATTGAAGTTTGTGGAAGAACATCAGAAAGTATCTGAACAAACGCTTAAGGCCCAGCAGGAAATGATCCAGGAACTGAGCTCCCCTGTCATTGCCTTGGATAATAATAGGGCGCTGCTCCCATTAGTGGGGGATATCGATACAGGCAGAGCAAAATTTGTCCTCGAGCATACCCTGGAGCAATGCTCGAAGCTGGGAGTCAATCATCTTTACATTGATCTATCAGGCGTAGTCATCATAGACACTATGGTAGCAGGCCAGATTTTCCAACTGATCAGAGCATTGAATCTCATAGGTGTAAAGACTTCACTATCCGGGATTCGCCCTGAAATCGCACAGACGACAGTCAATCTTGGCCTATCCTTTGATAAGGTTTCCATTAAGCCTACCCTCGCAGGGGCACTGGCCAGCGACCGATAGGAACGAAAGGAGCTTAGCTTGTCTATGTACGAATTAAAGACGAAAGAAACAGATAATAGTGTTGTTGAATTCATCGAAGCTGTCGATAACCCCAAAAAGCGGGAGGATGCTTATAAACTGTTGGATATCTTTACGGAAACAACGGGTCATCAAGCAAAAATGTGGGGACCGAGCATCATCGGATTTGGATCGTATCATTATAAATATCCAACCGGACATGAGGGGGATGCACCCCTGGTAGGCTTCTCCCCCCGCAAAGCGAAAATCAGCCTCTATTTTGCCACAGGTGACTCTAAACGCGAAGAGCTTCTGGCGGGTTTCGGTAAACATACCACCGGCAAAGCTTGTGTGTACATCAACAAACTGGCTGACATTGATGTGGATGTATTAAAAAAACTGATCGAACAATCTGTTCGTTTTCTACAGGAAACCTATCCAAATCAATAAGAAAAGCAAATGCCTGGGGAACATATTCCAGGCATTTGCTTTTTATTTTCTTTCATTTCTGGAGTTTAAAGAGTGGCAAAAGAGTGAATTTATACTATATGCATTTGTTTTCAAGATTTTTCCGGTGATTCAGCCAATAGAAAAGGTTGCAATATGACAACAAAAGGGAGCGAAAAAAATGGATAAAGTATTAAACGAGATACTTTCAGAACTAAAAGAAATAAAAGCGATCCAGCTGCAAATACAGAAAGATCAAGTTTCCATGAAAAATGACACCCAGGTACTAAAAAGTGATATCACCCATCTAAAGGATGGACAACAGGATAGAAATTCTTTGATAAAGCATACACTTACCCTTCAAATTGAAAATATGCTTGAAATCAAACAGTCTTTGAGAAGCTTGCAGGAAAGCAATGATGTCAAGCATCATTCAAGGTGAAATCAATGCCCCTTTCCTTCATGAAGAGAGGGGTTTGATTTTTTCTTAAATGAATGAACATAGCCATTGTGAGGGAAGGCTTTAAACAGAAGACTACC
The DNA here is from genome assembly GCF_016908565.1 of Sutcliffiella tianshenii. Taxonomy (GTDB): domain Bacteria; phylum Bacillota; class Bacilli; order Bacillales; family Bacillaceae_I; genus Sutcliffiella_A; species Sutcliffiella_A tianshenii. The sequence goes on along the minus strand of NZ_JAFBED010000008.1, from coordinate 97,885 downwards.
TCACAATCCCGCCTACACCTTCATCTGCCACAAATGCTTGTATTTCTTTTTCTGTTGCAAGGTTCGCATCTCCTGAAATGGTGTGCTTCAATACGGAAGCGCCAAGTGCAAAGTTCAAACCGTCCTCATCGCCCCATCCTGAAAGATGCGCATGCAGAAAGCCTGCAGCAAACGCATCCCCTCCTCCGACCCGGTCAAGTATGTCAAAGGTCTGTGACTCGGTGGCAAGTATGCTTTCTCCTCTAGAATAGAGATAGCCAGTAAGAGAGTGCCTTGTTACGGAAAGGGTCTCCCGAAACGTGCAAATCACCTTCCTCACTCCATATGTGGCACACAACTGCTGAAATAGATCTTGATATAGTCCGGCTTTATCCTTGCCTGAAACCGGGCTGTTTATTTCGAGGATCTTAACTGCATCCAAGTAGCCGCCAAAGCATATATCCACATATGGAAGTATGCTTTTTATAGCCGGACGAGCTTCTTCCAACCCCCAGAGTTTACTTCGATAATTAATATCAAAGCTTGTCGTGATGCCCCGCTCTTTAGCCTCTTTAATGGCTGTCAATGCAATTTCCCTTGCTTTGTCACTGATTCCAAGAGTAATTCCTGATGTATGGAAAAGGTCGGCACCTACAAAAATCTCTTCCCAATCAAAGTCACCCTGGCACGCCTTGGCAAAGGAAGAATGTTTGCGATCATAGATGACCTGCGATGGTCGGACCGATATCCCCTGTTCCAAAAAATAAAGGCCGATTCTTTCACCTCCCCTGGCAATGAATTCAGTTTGGACTCCTTGTTGCTCCAAATGCCTGATGGCACATGTCCCAAGCTCATTTTCTGGCAGCTTCGTCACAAACTGTACCTTATGTCCGAACAATGCAAGGGAAGCCGCTACATTTGCCTCTCCTCCCCCGAAGACCGCCTGGAACTCAGTTGCCTGCACTAAACGACTGTAATTCGGAGGAGTAAGCCTCATCATCAGTTCACCCAAAGTCACCACTTTCATGGCCTTACTCCGATTGTTCTGCTCTCATGGACTTTTTCAACAAATTGCCTTGCCAATTCAGTCACTCCATGGTAGTTTCCTTCTTTAGCAGGAGCGGTAAGTTCCCCACCCACTCCGACTGCAATGGCTCCGGCTTTAAACCAGTCTCCGATATTGTCTAGGGTAACTCCCCCGGTAGGCATAAAGGAAGCGTGAGGGAGCGGTCCTTTAAAGGCTTTTATTGCGTCCGGTGATAACAGGTTACCCGGGAATAGTTTGATGATGTCCACTCCATATTCGAGTGCCTCCACTACTTCCCTTACTGTCAAACACCCTGGGAGGTAGGGAACCTGGTATCTGTTGCATAGTTTCGCAGTTTCTATGTTGAAGCAGGGGCTGACTATATAATCAGATCCTGCCAGGATGGCTACCCGGGCTGTTTCAGCATCAAGGACAGTACCCGCCCCAACAAGCAGTCCCATATTTTCCTTTAGTGCAGCTATTACTTTATCGGCACCCGGGACTGTAAAAGTCACTTCAATCGCAGTTACCCCTCCATTTGCACATGCTTCTGCCAGCTTTTGACCACCTTCTGGACTTTCCGAGCGAATGATTGCCACGATTCCTTGGTCAATGAGTTGTTTTAACACCCTGTACCGCTTCATTTCTTTCATCCCCCTTTTCATTTACACTCCTGAGTATGCGGAAAATCCGCCATCAACCGGCACAACCACACCATTCACAAAACCGGAAGCACAATCATCCACCAGCCAGAGCAGCGTCCCGATGAGTTCTTCACTTTTTCCAAAACGGGCCATTGGAGTTTGTGATATTATTTTTTCTGCCCGTTCGGTGAGTACACCATCATTATCCAATAAAAGTGACCTGTTTTGGTCTGTCAGGAAAAATCCCGGTGCAATGGCATTCACCCTCACTCCTGCTTTTGACATATGTACTGCAAGCCATTGAGTGAAATTGCTGACCGCCGCCTTCGCGCCACTATATGCAGGAATTTTGGTCAGTGGAGAAAATGCATTCATCGAAGAAATATTGATAATCGTCCCACTTTTCTTTTCTACCATGTCTTTCCCGAATACCTGTGACGGAAGCAGGGTCCCAAGGAAATTCAACTGGAAAACATAATTGATCCCTTCTTCATCCAAATCAAAGAATGTCCTGACATCTTTTTGCAGATCTCCCTGATTGTAATATTCAAGGTCTGTCGTACCATTGGGATGATTGCCCCCTGCACCGTTGATCAATATATCGCAAGATCCAAATTCCAGTTGGATTTTCTCCCTTGCAGCCTCAAGTTCCGCTTTATCCAATACATCAGCAGCCAACCCGATCGCTGTACCACCCTTTTCGTTGATATCGGCTGCGAGCTTGTGCACTTTATGTTCTGTTCTCCCGATGATCGCTATTTTGGCACCGCATTGAGCAAGAGCTTTACAAAACGCCGAGCCGAGCACCCCGCTTCCCCCGGTCACCACAACCACTTTTCCTTCTAGATTCACCTGGAATGGAATATTCATAAGGTTTGCCCATCTCCTTTGACTTTACTGAGCGCTTCCCAGATCCCGTTTAGATAGACTGCGCCAAGTGCCCTGTCATAAAGACCGTAACCCGGACGTCCGCTTTCTCCCCATATCATCCTGCCATGATCCGGACGCAGGGGACCTGTGTAACCGATATCCTGATAAGCCTTTAATACTTCCACCATATCCACAGATCCGTCTGATGATAGATGGGAGGTTTCTTCAAAGGTCTTAACTCCGGTCCTTTTTACATTTCTGCAGTGGGCAAAATGGATCCTCGAGCCGAATGCACGGATCATCGCTGGAAGATCATTATCGGACTTTGCTCCAAATGATCCTGTACAAAAGGTAATGCCATTGGACGGACTTTGCTCGATTTCTATCAATCTCTGTAGACTTGCCCCATCCGTTATGATTCTCGGCAAACCGAATATCGACCATGGGGGATCATCTGGATGTATCGCCATTTTAATCGCGACTTCTTGTGCAACGGGTATGACTTTCTTTAAAAAATAGGAGAGGTTTTCCCATAGCTTCTCCTCGGTGATATCCTGATAGGACGCAAGGAGGTTCTTCAGGTCATCCTCTTTATAGGAAGCGTCCCATCCCGGCAATGAAAGGCCGCCGGATGCAGGGTTCATTTTTTCTATTGTTTCTTCCTCGTAAATCAGTGTAGTGGAACCATCCTCCAACCTGTGCCATAGATCCGAACGAGTCCAATCAAAGACGGGCATGAAATTATAACAGACCACTTCCACCCCTGCAGACGCAAGATTCCGCAAGGTGGATATATAGTTTGAAATATACATATCCCTTGAAGGGAGTCCCAATTTTATATCCTCATGAACCGGAACGCTTTCAATAACTGCCAGAGACAGTCCGTTTTTTTCTATCACATTCTTCAAATGATCGATTTTTTCCTGCGGCCATACTTCCCCGACAGGAATATCATAGATTGCCGAGACGATTCCTTTCATCCCGGGGATTTGGCGAATATACTCAAGTGAGACACTATCTTCCACCCCATACCAACGAAAAGCCAGCTTCATTTCTTCACCTCCGCAATGTTTGAACGTTCAAAATAATTCATTGCATTTTCAAATGATATATTTTTCACCAATGAACCAAGCAATCTCTCATCATGAGGCGCCTCACCCTTTTCGACCCATCCCCCAATCATGTTGCAAAGGATACGCCTGAAATATTCATGTCTTGTATAGGATAAAAAACTGCGCGAATCTGTCAGCATCCCTATGAATCTGCTTAGCAATCCGATATTGGCCAAATCAGTCATCTGCCGCTCCATTCCATCCTTCTGATCGTTGTACCACCATCCGGAACCAAACTGCACCTTCCCTGGTACCCCTTCTTCATGGTAGCTGCCTGCCAAGGAAGCAAAAATAAAATTGTCTTTTGGATTAAGATTATAAAGAATGGTCCTTGGCAATTGATCGGTGTAATCGAGGGCATCCAGATACTTGGCCAGAGGCTTGGCCACAGGATGATCTTCTATCGTATCGAACCCGGCATCCGCTCCTACCTTCTCGAACATCCTTTTATTGTTGTTTCTCATCGCTCCGATATGCAGCTGCATCGTCCACCCTTTTTCAGCATAAGCTTGCCCCAAAAATATAAGGATGAAAGTCTTGTATTTCCTCTCCTCATCCATGGACAATCTTTTATTGTTCAATGCCTTTTGGAATATAGCATCCACTTCACTCTTTGTGGCAGTTTCAAAAACCATTTCGCCCATTCCATGATCGGAGAGTCGTGCCCCTTTCTCATGGAAATAGTCCATTCTCTCCTTTAAGGCATCAAGCAGATCATCCAATCTTGCAATCTCTTTATCTGTTACTCTAGATAGCTTTTCCATCCAAGGTAGAAAGGTATCCTTCGTTATTTCTATTCCCCTATCAGGCCTGAATGTCGGTAGAACTTCCGGTTGCCAAGTTTTATCCTCCGCCAGATACTCATGATATTCGAGTGAATCTGTAGGATCATCCGTCGTACCGATCATACGCACATTCGATCGGCTGATAATCTCCCTCGTCCTGAATGTATCCGCTGCCAATTTTTCATTTGCATTATCCCACACAGTCTGTGCCGTGCCTTCGTTCAATAAGTCATAGAAGTCAAAATACCTCGCCAGTTCCAGATGGGTCCAATGATACAGAGGGTTCCCCAAGGTATGCGGGACAGTCTTCGCCCATTGGAAAAATTTCTCCACATCAGGTGCAGCGCCTGTGATATACCGCTCTGGTACACCGTTTATTCGCATCGCTCGCCATTTATAATGATCACCGGCTAACCAGATCTCCCCGATGGAAGCGAAACGCTTATTCTCCCAAATTTCCTTTGGATCCAAATGGCAGTGATAATCATATATTGGCTGATCCTTTGCATAATCATGGTAAAGTATTTGTGACATTTTATTGGGCAACAAAAAGTCATCATGGATAAAAGGCTTCAATTTCCTCATCCCCCACTTAGTTTATTTACTAAACAAACTATATTTTATATAATCATACACATCCCCTATTTTCTTATCAAGGGGAAATTTACACACAATTCAATTATTTAAATCTGGGGGAATTCTATTGCATACTGGTGATGCTTCATATATCCGTCAATTAAATAGAAAAATCATTTTACAACAAATAATGCAGCATAAAAGCATTTCACGTGCAGAGATTGCCAAATCTACCGGCCTGAACAAAGCTACCGTTTCTTCGCAGATTGCAGATATGCTCGGTGAAGGACTACTATTGGAACAACATGCGGAGGTTTCATCCGGTGGCAGAAAACCGATATATTTATCTTTCAACGGTTCATGTGGATATGCCATTGGAGTTGACATTGATGTAAACAGCATAAGCATCGCTGCCACAGATATAAAGGGGAAGATTGTCGCTAAGGAGATTCATTCCATTGAAGATTCTGGCTTTCTTGCCGTGGAAGAAAAACTGAAAACGATCATAAATAAAATGAGGGGGACACTGCCTGAATCTAAGTATGGAATGATCGGCATCGGCATCGGAGTCCACGGCATTGTGGATAATGATCAAACTATCATTTTTACGCCACAGCATCAATGGAGGAATATTGACCTAAAACGGTCCATGGAATCTTTCTTTCAAGTTCCAGTTATCATTGCAAACAATTCCAATCTTTGTGCAGTGGCAGAACAAGTATTTTCCTCTGAAAGCACCAATCTTGCATGTATTACAACGTATTCCGGAATCGGGATGGGCATTATCATCCAAGGGATGCTGTTTCAGGGTTTTGAAGGATTTTCTGGGGAAGTCGGGCATATGATCATCGAACCTGAAGGACGTACCTGCACATGTGGCAATAAGGGATGCTTTGAGCAATATGCTTCAGAGAAAGTGCTCTTGCAGGAAATAAGGGAAAGAATCGGCAGGTTGGATTTACCTTTAGAGGAACTGCATCAAATAATTGAAAAAGGAGGAGCTGAAGTGGAGGAAGTCATCAAAAACTATACCACCCACTTAGCTATTGGAGTGAACAACATTATTAATATCCTCAATCCCGAGAAAGTCATCATCAACTGTGAAATATTCTCGTATCACCCGGCAATCTTGGAAAAAGTCGAAAAGAATTTGACTTCCATCATGAACCACCGCAAGGAGTTGAAAATTTCGACGCTTGGAAAAAATGCCTGCATGCTTGGTGCTAGTGCCTCAGTAATCAAAGATTTTTTGAAAACAGATCATATCGTTTTTTCACAAGTTTAGAGGGAATTTAGAGGTATGATGGGCTTTTTCCTTTCTCTAACCTTTCAAAAAGCCCGTCAAGAACTCTTTGATGGTTGATTCTTTTAACTTTCATTTTCTTAATGAATCGAGTTCACTGTAAATTGCCACAATCTCCTCCAGCTTCATCCTTACAAGCCCGCTTGAAGATGGAGCCACAAAGTCAATGGTACCTGGGACAACCGGATTATCCTGTATCCCCCAAGCAATCTTTCTTTGTCCACTATATTCCTGATATACACCCTTCCCGACAAAGCAGACAATTTTAGGTTTGTTGAGTTCAATCTTCCTTTTCAATTCTTCCCGTCCAGTCCGGTATTCTTCCCTAGTTATATCCGCTGCACCGACTGTCGGTCTGGACACTATATTGGTGAGGCCAAAATTCAAGTCGAGGAGTTTAAAATCTTCTGTTGGGGCATATTTTCTCGGGGTGATCCCCGCTTGATGAAGGATTGTCCAAAAGCGGTTATTCGGGTTGGCATAGTGATGGCCCGTTTCCCCTGAACGAATGCTTGGATTGAATCCAACAAATAAAATTTCCAGATCCTTTTTAATATGATCGTAGATGAAATCCACTCAGCATCCTCCCTTTCTCTGCTCTTTTGACCCATTTTATCAAAAATAAAAAAACCAAACGAAGTAGGAACGGTTACTTTCGTCTGATTTTTTCACATAGTTATCTATTAAAATAAAGGTAATGGCCTTAAAATCACTTTAATCGTCTGTGGCATTTTCAGTTCTTTCTGCGCCTGTTTCAAGTATGTGTACATTGCTTTACTGCCAACTGAGTTTGCAGAATGAATCGTAATTCTTTCCGCATATAGCTCATTCTCCACCATAATTTGAACGAGCAAAAGACCATTCCGATGTCTGTTCAATAAGTCATGGTCCAACGATAAATGCTCAATCGCATTATTTTCTAACAAGGTGAGGCATTCGTCAATGTCTTCAGCAAGGATGTACCCTTCTGGACATGTGCGACTATCATCTAGAAAGACATTTATTTTCAAGATGATCCCTCCAACTATTTCGACTTACATATAGTGTAACATACTTTGATTACTATTTTTTTCCTAAAACAGTTGATGGTGATATGAAAAGCCTTTATCAGCTAGGGGTGGACGCTTTTTCATAGGGATAATGTACCAATTTTTTTTGATATTAAACTACGGGGTCTTATATTCCGGAAAATCGAATATCCACTTCATCCAAAATGATTGTAGACGGGTCTGCAAATGCATATACGTATCATATTCCTTTTTATAGTTTTGCTTGAAAGAATATGAAACTTCACCTTGTTTTTCTTTTTCCATCAATTCCTGCTCCAGTACATCGAGCTTCTCGATTTTTATTTGGATGGTATTATACGTCAATGCAGCCAAGGCTCCATAAAGAATGGAAGCCAGCAATAATAAGGAAAGAATGTATTTTAGCGGGGTTCGCATACATGTCCCCCCCTTCCGTCTTTTCTACATACTATGACGGAATGCGGGAATGTGACAGGACTGTTACAAAATGTTTGTTGGTTCTAACCCGTACTATGCACAATGCATTGAAAAATGGGGGGAATAAAGATATATTAAATGTAAAATGTACCGGAGGATAAGGGAATGGCTGTCTTTATAGATGTTCTTGTTGTAATCGTATTTGCCGTAATCTTTTTCGGCGTATATAAATATGTAAAAAACACGTTGAAGAAATATTAACAGGAGGGCCCTTTCAAGCATGTTGAAAGGGCCCTTATCACGTTTTTCCCAAGTCGATGTTCTGTGAAGCTTTCTTTTTGAGGATCTGTAATGGTACGTACAGAATAAAAAACATGATGATAACAACAAATTCCAGCGAAAGAATATACCACGGGTATGGCCCCAATAAATCAATGATGCTTGCATTGGAAGGCTTTCTGGCCAGGAACATATAGTTTCCTCCAGTCAGCGCATTAATAAAGAAAACTAGACCAGCAATGAACTGCAGTGCCACAAATGCCTTCACCATGGATTTAAAAGTAATGGCCTTCTTCTCTACCCAAAGCATATAAAAAACTGACAGGATGATGGCAGTATGTGCCATAAAGAAATGAATAAACCGGAAATGCGGAAAATCATAGAAAAGCTCCGGTGTAAGCAAAGCCTGGAGCGCTCCACCAAGTCCCAGGAAATAAACGACTTCAAATGTCCAGCTTTGCTTGGTTATCAGCATCCACATGCATAAATACAAACTGATCGAGCATAGCTGAAACGGAAGCGTATAGGCAATATCCCACATATCGGTCGAAAGGTACCAATAGTTCAGCCATGCCTCTGACATCAGTAAGGCCCCAAATATGCCCCACCTTCCATACACTTTGGCCTTTTCCCTGTTTCGCAGAAAATACAACAGTAGGATGAGTGACAGACCGATAAGCAGTGCAATGATATGGGACGAGGACAAGAGTAATGTACCTTCCATTAGAGCATCCGGATCTGTATAAGAATCCAACACTTCTCACCACCGCCTTTCAAGTTCTCTTCTTTCCCCATACTTCTACTAAACCATGGTAAATTCCTCCTATCTTTTTTCCAGACGTTTCTTTTTGCGTTCCGAAGCACTTTCGAAAAGTATTTTTTCTGCATCCGTCTCAGGAATCACCCCAGGAACCGGAGTCGGCTTTCCATCCTTACCTTTTGCAACCATTGTCAAAAAGGATGTAGTGGTTGTCGTTTTTTCCCCGGTTTCATAATTTTCGTTCTCCACTTTCACAAAAATCTCCATGGAGGTCCTACCTGTCGATGCTACTATCGCCTCAAGCGTCAGGATATCCCCGACTTTTGCAGGGGAAAGAAAAGTCACCTGGTCGATGCTGGCAGTCACAACTACGTTCCTGGAATGCTTCATTGCAGTGATGGCGGCAATTTCATCTATGTAAGAAAGAATCACTCCTCCAAAAATGGTACCCATATGATTCGTATCAGGCGGCAAAACCAGCCGTGTCTGTATTGTCCTTGATACATTGGAAGAAACGGAATTGTTTGTATCCATAAGTAATTTACCCTCCTTATTAGTAAGAAACAAGAGATGTTTAGATAATCTAGCTATTGATTGGAGCAATAGGCGAAGACTCCTGCGGGAGGCAGCGGGAGGCTGGAGACCCCACAGGGCGAAGCCCGAGGAGGCTCCAGCACCGCCCCGCGGAAAGCGCAGCCTATTGCGGAGATCAATAGCGGTGTTAGTGCAAATAAAAAAACTCACCCTTAAAAGGATGAGTGAAAGACGGATGAAATAGAAGCCTCGAGTAAAAGCCTTCCTTACAATCCCCCGTTCTATCTCTCACCTCCCGAAGTAGATAGTACTAGATCAATCAGACAGGTCTCCTGACTTAGCTTCTCCCTACTTTAGCCCTTCCCATACTTATAAAAGTACAGTGGATAGTCTATTTCGTCAGCTTTACAGTTGCGGGTACAGTACTGGATTTACACCAGATTCCCTATTAAGTGCATGCACATCTAAATGATTGGATGTTAAGTTGTTGTTGCCATTATATTTTACCATTATTCTCATGCAAACATGAGAACAAATGAAAGCAATTTCCCTCCTATCACTTCGCATGGATAGCGATACATCATACAAATATTCCCAATGTCACAAAATAGTAAGAAAAAGAAGGTTGAGAAATGGCTCCATTAGTGTGTATACTTAAACTTGCAAGTTTTTTCTACCCCATTGACCGGGTATGGATTTATGAATCTAAATATGCAACATAAGTGAGGAAACCTATGTTCTATAAAACTCTCATTCACCCATCTTCAAAAGAATGGATTGTGCTCTTTCATGGCTTTGGAGGGAACTCTTCCATATTCTACAAGCAATTGAAACCCTTCCGTTCAGAATATAATGTACTTTTGCTAGATTTACCTGGACATGGAAAAACTCCATATCCAAAAGGTGTGGATCTATTTGAGTACTCTTGTGATAAAACCCTTGAAATCTTGAAAGACCTAAAAATAAAATCCGCCCATTTTGTCGGCATTTCCCTTGGCACCATCATCATGCAGGAAATTGCCCTGCGTTCCCCCTCTTCAATCAAGTCGATGATTCTAGGAGGCGCCACGCCGAAGTTGAAAAAATGGGGCGAGTTTCTTTGCCGACTTTCCGTTTTCTATCCCTTGAGAAAAATGCTTCCACACATGGTCCCTTATAGAATATTTGCGAGAGTTCTATTACCGAAGCGCAATCACTCCGATTCCCGTAAAGCTTTCATCAAGGAAGCTTATAAACTATCTAAAGAAGCTTATCTTGGATGGGTTTTATACGGACTAGACGGTTACACCACCTACGATAAATTGGCAGAAACGGAAAATAAAATCCCCAAGCTTTATATATCGGGTTCCGAAGACCATATGTTCCTCGAAAGCACAAAGAAATATGCTGCCAACGAAGAAAACGCAACTATGGAAATCATCGAAAACTGCGGACATGTTTGCAATATCGAAGAAAGTGAAAGATTCAATGACCTTGCTGTTTCTTTTATGAAGAGTGCTAGCAAAGTCCAGATCACTGCGTAAAAAGCTGAACGTAGCTGAACTTTATGTTCAGCTTCTTTTTTGTGTTGAAATGTCCGAAAAGTGTAAATGAAAAAACACAAGGAGCCCTTGTGTTTTTGCGTGCTATTTTTTCCTGCTTTTTGCACTTGTCGAGATTTTCTTCCATTTATCCTTCTCTGCCAATTGTGCCCGTTTACTCGATTTACGTTCCAGATAGGCAAGCTCCCTTTGCAGCTTTACATAGCTTTGATACCTTGCTTCCTCCAATGTTCCTTCACGGATTGCCTCCCTTACCGCGCAGCTGGGCTCATTTTCATGTTTGCAATCCCTGAAATAGCACTGTTCAGCCAGTTCTTCCACATCCTGAAAGCTCTGGCCGACCGTAGCCCCGTCTGCCTCCCAGAGCTGGAGTTCCCTCATTCCTGGCGTATCAAGCACTAGCCCGCCAGTCGGCAAAAGATAAAGTTCTCGGTAGGTAGTTGTGTGCCTTCCTTTGTCATCGTCACCCCTCACCTCTTGAATGACCTGTTTTTCTTCTCCTAACAGGTAGTTCGTCAAGGTCGATTTTCCTGCACCTGATGATCCCAGAAGTGCAACAGTTCTTCCTGTAGTAAAATATGGGGCTAACTCTTCCAATCCCGTTTCATCTTTTACACTGACAGCTAAAACCGGAACACCCAACGCAACAGCTTCCACATCTTTTATTTTTGCGGGCACATCCTCACACAAATCTGCTTTGGTCAGGACGATAACAGGGGTGGCACCGCTCTCCCATGCCATGATCAAGTATCGTTCCAACCTTCTTTCATTAAAGTCATAGTTGAGTGATTGCACCAAAAAGACCGTATCCACGTTTGCAGCCACAATCTGCTCCTCCGTCGTAAGTCCTGCAGCTTTTCTGGAAAACTTGCTGAAGCGGGGAAGCAGTGCCTGAATGGTTGCTTTTCTTTCAGATGCCCTTTCACTAAGGACAACCCAATCGCCAACGGCCGGATAGTCTTCGCGGCTTTCTGCCTCAAAGCGATATTTTCCTGACACCTCTGCCAAATATTCACCGTTCTCTGTTTCAACTCTGTATATTCTTTTATGTTCAAGCATCACTCTTCCAACCGTGAAGCCTTGTTCTTCGTATGCTGCAAATCTGTTATTCAAATAGTCGTTCCAACCTAGTTCATTAAGTTTCAATGTTATTCCTCCAATGGAAAGTAGATTAATTTTGGGTAAAACAAAAAGACCGCTCTCACGGTCTTTTCATAAAAAATTATAAAACCATGGCGCTGATTTCACAGCCCATGGGAATCTACAGTCTTATCCATCTGGGAATAAAATTTTATCGATTTCCTTGCAAGGGCTGTGCAGTTTTATTTAGTTGGTTAACGTTCATATCATTTAATCGTTCCATAAAACATCCCTCGCTTTCAGAAAATTGTCATTACAAAAATTATTGTAGACCATCTGCATCAAAAAGTAAATAGGCTAAAGTGGAGAATTTTTCCGTAAGTTTACTTTGCTTCTATACTCACTAGCTTTTTTCGCTCCCGGTTCTGCCAGGACATGGATAATGTGATGGTAAAGCTTAAGATCACTAGTCCAAGAATGAACGGATATGAAATGTTCACATCATACAGGATCCCGGCCAATGTCGGCCCAAGAACATTGCCGATGCTCATATAGGCATTGTTCATCCCCATTGCAAATCCTTGTTCATTTCCTGCAAGCTTGGAGATCAACGTATTGATGACAGGTCTCAGGATCGAAGTAGCCAAAAAGATGATTAAAGTGATGATGAAGAAAAATGTATAGCTCGAAGCAAATAACGAGAATAAAAATCCTGCAGCTGCCACAGTGATGAAAATATTCAATACTTTCCCTTCACCAAGGACCCGTACAATTCGATCGACGATGAACAACTGTACAATTACACTGACAATTCCAGTTGCAGTGATCATAAGTGCAATTTCCTGCGGAGTTGCCCCATACTGGTTGTCTATGAATAATCCAAGGACAGATTCATAAGCCATTAATCCAAAGCTCATCACAAGTGTGATGACCAGCGGGATAAAATATGGTTTTTTGACTGATTGAGCCAGTTTTTTCACCATTGGGTCTGTAACTGTTTCCATCAATTGATTCAATTCTTTCTCTCTACTTTCTTTTAATACCAAAACTGAAAAGACTGTCGCAAGGAGAGAAATCAATGCCGATACCAATAGAGGCATTTTCAGGCCATAATCCGCCAGAAATCCACCTATCCCCGGCCCAATGACTATCCCCAGGGACATTGCGGCCGAAATATAACTGTTCCCTTTCGCGCGCTGCTCCATTGTGGTAATATCCGCGACATATGCAAATAGTGCCGGAATCAGCAGTGCTGCACCGACTCCACCTATCACACGGGATAGATACAGCATCCAGACAGAATCAAAACCATAAAACACAAACATCGATAGGGTCAGTCCCGCAAGCCCAAGAATGATCATGATCCTTCGGCCATACTGATCGGCCCACTTGCCTGCAACAGGAGACATCACAAGCTGAGCACCAGCAAATATTGCGATCATCAATCCTGCCGCCATTCCACCTTCACCGATCGATTCCAGATAAGCTGGAAGGATCGGGATGATGATACCGAAGCTACCGACGGCGATAAACATATTGACCATTAAAACTAACATTTTTTTTCGTTGCTCAGGTGCCAAAGTAACTCCCACTTTCTATATATTATTCCCTTTATTTCGTAAGTCGTAGCAATAATCACCTTAAGTATCTTATGACTTTTCTTATCGGGTGTCAATGAAAAGAACTGCTGGTATTTGTAGGGAAAGGAATTCTTTGGCTGAAGCAACTGGTTATAGGAAGAGTTGTGAAGTTTTTTGTCGAAATATGCGTTTTATCGATATCTGTCTCGTTTTCGTGGATAAATGAAATTTTTCGTTGATATATCATTTTTTTCGTTGATATCAGGATCCAATCCATCGATATATCAAAATATTCGTGGATATATGAATTCATTATTATAAACAATCCGCATACGAGCAGGGACAAACTCCACTTTACCCCATTATTTAATTCAACTTAAGCTTTTCACCGGCAATGATGGTATTGGAAGTCAGTTCGTTTAGATCTTTCAATTCTTTTACTGTCATCCCGTATTTTTTGGCAATTGAATATAAAGTGTCACCTTTCTTAATCGTTATGGTATAGCTTTCCGGTGCTGGTGTCACAAATAATTTTTCGCCGATTTTGATCGTAGTTGATGTTAATCCATTCCATCTCTTAAGGTCAGAAACGGATGCATCGTATTTTTTTGCCAGGGAATATAGTGTATCGCCTTGTGCCACTTTGACGATAACAGGTGCCTTTACTAACAATTTCTGACCAGTGAAGATCCTGTTGGAAGAGAGATTATTCCATTCTTTCAACTTGGTTACAGTGGTGTCATGCCCATTTGACAGAGAATATAGCGTATCGCCTTTTTTGACTGTCACTACAGAAGCCTCCTGAATGACAAGTTTTTTCCCTGTGATGATTTTTGAAGAAGTAAGATCATTCATTTCTTTCAGTTCTTCGATGGTAACACCGTGTTTTTTCGACAGGCTGTATAGGGTATCCCCTTTTTTAATTACAATCACTTCCTTGGAATAAGAGGCTGCTGCTGCCTTCTCATGTGAGGAGAATCCCGCTGCACCGGATAAACCTAGTGATAATGCTAACGCCAAGGCTATTTTTTGATGTTTTTTCATGTTGTAACACTCCAGTTTGTCAATTATTTTTGCTTCACACTTACTTTGACGCATCTGAAGGATTTTTGTCGCTTGTTTCTTGAAACCGGATGAGCCCGTTTTTAATCGATGAAATGAATTTCCCAATTTCCATAAAAAAGCACAGCCATCAGTTATCGTGGCTGTGCTGCATTGATTTTAAACTATTAATTTCTTCAAGCATCAGATCGGCAAATTTAAAGAGTTCATTATTGATAAAGAAAGGTTCGTCCGTTTTTCCTTCATAACTTGCAAGGCACTCAGAAATAAGTTTACTGTATGATGATGATTCCACTCCCCATTCACCAGCTTCTTTTTTTGAAGAGACGACACCTTCCTTAAGGAAGTAAAGCACCCTGCATAAGTTTAATACGTAATAGACCGGGTTTTCTACAATCCCTGTTTTGGCATCCCCTACATCCTGTACGATTGATTCAATATAGTAGCTGGTATCAATCGGATGAAAGGTCTTTTTTACATCTTTCCCATAGAAAGTAGCACCCCTATTATAGGTAACAACTATATGTGCTGCGAGGTCCGGGTCACGGAACCCTTCACCACCACAAATAAATTGATCATCAATCAAATAGCGTGGATGGAAGAAATGCAGTTCAAATGGCGTCGGATAGATGAAGTCCTTTAGGTATTGTTCCTGGATAATGCTCATTTCCAATGGATTTTTATGTCCCTGGGTAATGGAGAGTAGACGGTAGATCATTCTTCTTTTCACATCATCCCCTATGTCCTCATTGACCACCACCAAAAGATCGACATCGCTTCTATTAGGATTGAAGCATCCCATTGCAATGGAGCCGTGAATATAAATTCCAATTAAGTTGTCTTCCAATTCATCAATAAAAACTTGTCCGATTTCTTGTAAATATTTTTTAAATTCCACGTTTGAACCTCCATGAGCTAAAATGCGAAAAGAAGCCAGACTATGACTTCTTTTCACAGGAGTGATTATGATAGCTGGCTGCTTTTCCAAGCCTCCAGCACTTCTTTTTCCTTGTCCCGATGAATACCGGCTTTTCGTTCCTCTTCACTTCTAGTCTCTTCCCATTCAAGGATATCCTTGATTGTTTCTTCAACCGGGCGGACAGTAAGACGATGCTGAATGGCTTTTTCAATACTAATGGTACTGGCACCGCGCCATGGCTGGCCACCTTCTGTCAAAGGATGCTCTTCTGGAATCCATAATGGCATTTCTGTCCAAGGTGCGACCTTATTTTCAAGTAGAAAGCTTTCATCTGCCCAAACGAGCTCGGCATCTGAGTTTGCTACCTTTTTGCAGGTTAGAAGGAATTCCTCCATGGTCATCGGACTGGTTGGCCCTGTGACGTTAAACACTCCGGAAACCCGCTCGTCTGCCATTTTCAGTATCCAAAGTGCCATATCCCTGGCATCGATCATTTGAACATTGCGTCTTTTTCTTCCTGGTGCCAGGACTTCTCCGCCCTCGGCAATCCTTTTTACCCAATATGAGAATCTATCTGAATAATCAAGGGGCCCTACAAGCAGGCCGGACCGTACATGGAGCACACTACCAGGCATATTCTTCTCTGCAGCGGCTTCGCTCATTGCTTTCAAGGCTCCGTAATGCCTATTGATATCCTCGGTTGTCCCAAATCCAATTTTATCTGCTTCCGCATCTGACAATGACAGAGTAGGATAGTCTTCATCCAAGCCATGTGGGATCCAGTCCTTGTATACGGAAATACTGGAAATGAAGGTGTAATGGTCCACCTTGTCCGCCAAAGCTTTAGTGGCTTCCGATAACTGCAGGGGAGTGAAGCCGCACGTATCAATCGCAACATCCCATTTACCAGCTTCAAGGAGTGCCAAATCCTTATTGCGGTCTCCAATGATCGTTTCTACCTGAGGGAATAGACCTTGATGATTGCCGCGATTGAATAGAGTTATTTCATGACCTTGCTTTAACGCTTCTTCGACTATGAATCTACCTAAAAATCGAGTGCCGCCAATCACTAAAATTTTCATATGTATGCCTCCAGGAATATTTTGATAGTAACTAATTCTATGTATATTGGAATTTCTCCTTTAAATGACCTGTAAATTAAATAGCCCACACTATAGTATGGGCCATGTCAGTATCTATACTGCCCTATCGGCTTCTAGTTTTCTGCCAAAATACCATTTCAACACAGGTGGCACCACGATGATGATGAACAAGAGACGGACCAGTTGAAGAGAGCTGACGACTGCAGGGTCTCCTCCGACAGTGGATGCCGTCAATACCATTTCAATCAGCCCACCAGGTGCAACACTTAAAATGGCAGTCGGCAGGTTCAAAGAAGTGAAAGCTGCCAGCCCAACACCTAAGCCGAATGACACCAGAATGAGGGTTACCGTCAGGCCAAAATAAACCAAACAATATTTTCCCCCAAGCTTCAGATCGGCAAAAGCAGTTCCTTTCCCCATCCCGATGCCTACAGTGATTTGTGCAAATACGAGAAGCAGCGGCGGAAGGGAAGCCATGTCAATAAAAAGTATATTCATCATTGCTGTCAGGGTCATCGGGGCGATGACGATGCCAGCAGGGATCCTTTTCCGAAACAGGATTCCACCTATTACAGGCAGGACAAACCATAGATATTCCCAACCTCCGAAAGCATAGGTTGCACCTGGGAGGGCCGCATCCAAACCAGACCCTGTATTGGTAAAAGTATGTACCACCACAAATGGCACAAGAAAGAGGACGGTAAGCAAACGTACAGTTTGAAAAATCACGACCAATGAAGAACGTGCATTCAATGATTCACTTGCTATGACCATTTCAGAAAGTCCGCCGGGGATGGAACCGAAAACACTGGTTATCCTATCAACCGGTATCCAGCGTGTTACAACGACGCTATTCAGGATGCTGATCCCCACTAGAATTATAGTGGAAACAATATAAGGCACCACGTATGGGCCGACAGTACTCAACGTCTCTGCAGTAAAAAAGAGGCCAAAGAACATCCCCAATATCAGAAATCCGCTTTGCTTGAGCTGATCAGGACAATACATCTTCCGCTTGCTGATTCCTTGATACATCATGACGAAGGTTAATGCCCCCAGCACCCAGGGTAAGGGGAGACCGCCTAAGAAAAATAAATATCCACCGATAGTACCAATAATATATGTTTCAACTAAATAGAAATAAGGAATATTTCGCACATCTAAACACTCCTTTAACTCAATAAAGTAATTGTAACATAATCGGAAAGTGATGAGAGGAGTTTTTTCGGTATACGAAGAAAAACCGGACGATGCCAAAGCATCGTCCGGTTTGACTTCTCTTTAACTCCCTGTACTCGTAAATGCTCGAATACCCCTGTTCCAAAACCAATATGCGATCATAAAAGAAGCCACAGCGATAATCGGAGTCAAGACACCAAACCACATATGTGCGCTTCCTTCGAAAAAATAAGTGGCAGGATAATATGCTGTAAATCCGTAAGGTACCACCCATGTGATAATCAGCGTAATGGCACGCGGATAGATCGTTAAAGGATATCTGGCAAATTCACTTAATTGGAATACCGAGACGACAATAGGAAGACTGTCGACCATCCAAAAAGAGAAAGTGATGAAAAACAGGTTGATTGCGACAAAAATGATTCCGCTCGAAAGGATAAAAACGATCAGCATAAGAATCGTGCCAATCGACCACTGGATATCAAGCTGTGCACTTGCAATGGAGAGTACAATCCCCCCGATGATCAGCTGACCAAAGCCATCCTGCTGTACACGCTCCGCTACCACTTGAAACAATGGATTCACAGGGCGCAGAAGAATTCGGTCGAAATTCCCTGTTTGCACATATTGCCATCCAAGGGTCCAAAGATTGTCAAAGAATATATGATGAATCGAACGCCCCAGGAAAGCGATGGCGTAAATGAAAAGAATTTCATAAAAGGTCCAGCCTTTAAGCACATCGATATGGTCGAAAACGATCTTAAGAAAAAATAAAGCAGTGAACTGCTGCACCATCACCGAAAATAGTCCGATGAAAAAATCTGTTTTATACTCCATCATCACTTTCAGATGGTTGGCAAAATATCTACTATATAAAAAGCTGTATCTTTTAGTTTTTTTCCACATGTCCCTTTACCCCCCAAACACCGTTACTTTTTTCACAGCCTGTGACCACACGATCCGTACAAGGAAAAATAGGACAACCAGCCAGAATAATTGGGCGGCAAAGGCCATCAATGCCTCGGATCCAAAGGGTATCTGACCGGTATAGATGGCGACGGGCACGAAAATCATGGACTCAAAAGGCAGGAAGCTTGATACCTGCTGAAACCAATCTGGAAAAAGCGTCAAAGGGATCAGCGCGCCTGAAAAGAACTTGATGACTGCCTCCCTTAATACCCGTAACCCCCAAACATTTACCGTCCAGAATGCAAGTACCCCGATGATCAAATCAAGCTGAGTACCAATCAGGACCCCGATCATCATACTTGGGATGAATAACAGGAAGCTTTGCCAGGATAAAGGCGTTTGGATCCCGATGAACACCATAGCCACGATGAACATAGGGATCGTTGTACGGACAAAACTATTTGCTTTGGAACCGAAATCCATATAAATCAATTTTGTCAAATAGTCATACGGCTTCAGTAATTCCAGTGCAATATCCCCATTCTTAATATTGCGTGTTAGCTGGTCCCCAGCCCCGGAAACATAACTTTCAAGCATCATGGCTATGACCACATAGGTGATCATGCTATCAAATGTAATGGAGGAAATTTCTGTTCGGTTTTGATAAACAGCTAGCCAGAAGAAATACATGATGGCCAATCGCAGCAATGTAGAGACGACATCTGCCCAGTACCAGGCTATATAAGCGGTTTCAATTTTAATTTGAGACTTTAACAGTTCCCAATACTTGCGCATGATCCAACCCCCGCTCATATATTTCTTGGACAATCTTGTCGATTCCTGGTTCAGTCACAGTGAAGTCATTGATGACATGATGCTTCATCACCTCGGCAATGATCTGGCTCCCGTTGATATCCTGATTATTGAAGTGCAGCAAAAGCTGGGTGTCCGCCAATTCTTTGAGCACATAATCCTGCAGGGCTATTGGAATGACAAAGTCATCCGCAGATCCTTCGAGCTCCAATTTTACTGTACGGTTATATTTCGTCGTCTGCTTCAACTCTATCAAACTGCCATCATAGATGATGGTACCCTTATCAATGATGATGATGCGATTGCAGAGCTCTTCAATATCCTGCATATCATGAGTGGTCAGGATGATGGTCGTTTCATGTTCCCGGTTCATCTGTTTGATGAACTCACGGATTTTTATTTTTACGGATGCATCCAATCCGATAGTCGGTTCATCCAGATAAACAACTGATGGATTGTGCAGGAAAGCTGCTGCAAGCTCACATCTCATCTTCTGGCCCAGGGACAATTGGCGGACCGGAATTGAAAGCAGCGGCTCGAGATCCAGGACATCCTTGAATTTTTCAATATTTTTTTGATACGCCTCTTCAGGTATCTCGTAGATGTGCTTTAACAGCTGTAATGATTCCTGTACAGGGATATCCCAGAACAATTGGGTTCTTTGACCGAAAACTGCACCGATACTTTTCGCGTTTTTAGTCCTGTTTTTATATGGAATGATACCTCCAACGACCACTTCCCCGGCATCTGGGGTCAGTATTCCACTGATCATCTTGATGGTGGTGGATTTTCCTGCCCCATTTGAGCCGATATAGCCGACAATTTCACCTTTCGGGATATGGAAGCTGATATTATCGACTGCCGTCTTTTTGATATATTTCCTTTTGAATAATGCGCGGATTGCACCTCTGAGTCCAGGCTCCCGTTCAAACAATCTGTAGTATTTGCTTATGTTTTTTACTTCTATCATTCTTGTATTTCCCCCTAGATTAATGCTGAACTTAAGACTTTTTCAATTAACCGATTTCTTTTTTTCTCTTCATCAGTTCCAAAAGCTTTTCATCCATCTCTGCATACGCCTCAGTTCCTGGGACAAGCATACTTATTTTCCCTAAAAGTTCGGTTATCTTCGTATCCAGGATGGCCTTCATTTCCTGTTTTTCCTTTTTATCAGGCTCCATCTTTTCTTTTTGTTTTTCATCATAATCCTTTAGGCCCATTTCAATCCTTTTTATTTGATGATCTTCAATCAGGAGCAGCTTATCGCATAGCTTTTCTATAAAATACCTGTCATGCGAAACAACAATCAAAGTCCCCTGATAACTCTCCAGGGTTTCTTCTAGCCTTTCCCTGCTTGGAAGGTCCAGGTGGTTGGTCGGTTCGTCTAAAATCAGTACATCATATTCCTGCATGATCATTTTTACCAGCTTGACACGGGTTCTCTCCCCCAGGCTCAGCGTGGAGATCGGCTTCAAAAGCTTCTCCTCTTTCATCCCCATATTGGCAAAAATGGTTCTTGCCTTTGAAATCCTTTCCCAGCCGCTAAAGTCAAGGTATTCCATCGCTGTTTTCTCAGAAGGCATATCACTGACATCCTGACTCAAATACGCTATTTTCAATGTATCGCTTTTCCATAGAGATCCCTTTGAAATGGATTCACTTCCCATCATCATGTTGATGAAAGTCGTCTTTCCTGAACCATTTGATCCAAGAAGCCCCACCTTCTCTCCGTGCTTTACATAAAAATGACTCTGCTTGAACAGCACCCGATCACCAAACTCTTTTGTTAAATCTTCGGCCTCTAGGATCCTTTTGCCACGCTTTCCCCATGCTTCAAAGTCAAACAGTACCTGGGTTTCCTCTTTTGGCTTTTCCACTTTATTTTTGGAAAGCTCAAGCTCAAGCCTCTTTGTTTTTGATTTTATCTGATTGTCCTTCTTCTTGGCCTTGACTCTTTCGAATTCTTTTAACCCCATCTGCCTATTTTCAGAATCACCCCTGTTTTTCCCCGCATCCCGATGGGCTTTTTCAGACCATTGCTTTAGCGTTGAAATCTGCTCTTCCACCATTCGGATTTTACGTTGCTGTTTATCGTAATCTCTCACCTGCTGTTCATAAAGTCGCTGCTTTTCGTTCCGGTATTCCGTATAGTTCCCTTCATACTCCTTCAACTGACCATCCTCTATCTCGTACACTTTCGTGACGCTTCTATCCAAGAAAAATCTGTCATGGGAAATGATTACTGCAGCACCATGGAAATTGTTCAGCTCATCAACAAGCCAGTTCACTCCCTTCAGATCCAGATGGTTGGTAGGTTCATCGAGGAAGATAAGAGAAGGGTTCTTTGCCCAGATTGCTGCAAGTGCAAGTTTAAGCTTTTCTCCTCCGCTCAAATTGCGATAACGCTCCGTCTCCCAATTCTGTAGCTTTTCCAGCCCTAACCGGCTTGTTGCCCTTAAAAGAAGTTCTTCTTTTCCTTCTGGCATATGTTCATCAAGTAAACCTTCATAATCTGTGGATTGCGGAAGATAACCTATACTCAAGTCCTTTGGATACCTAGTGACACTTCCTTCATCCGGCATGATCAGTCCCATCAGAATTCCCATCAGTGTCGTTTTCCCTGTTCCATTCCAGCCGACCAGCCCTATTCTTTCTCCATTTCTTATGTCCAACGTAATTTCCTTCAGAATATTTCTTTCTCCATAGTTTTTGTTGATACTCTTAGCTTGTAAAATAATGTTTCTCATACACAGCACCTCATTTTGTTTTAGCATTATTTACGTAAGGTTATAAAATGAGCAGCTTTATCCTTCATCACAAAAAACCTCCCTAGGAATCCTAGAGAGGTTTTTGATAAGTCCTGTGCATGAAAACATGACATGCCTTAAAAAGCCTTTTACATAATCAAGCATCGGAAAATGACACTATGCTGAACAGCTAGCGGTTTTCAAACGATTCTTATGGAAGGCAAAAATGGGCAGACTAATCCAATTCTCTAGGTTCCTCATTCTATTCATCATCATGAGTTCTCTCCTAAAAATCAGATTAATTCCACATCGCACCTTGTACCTTCCTTTTCTCGTATTGTTATCCTTATTAGTATATTTTTCCTTTGGCAGACTGTCAATACATTTTGGGAATTTCCACTTTGTTTTTTCTGAATATTCATCCATCCTCATGGTATAATAATGGAATAGACAGTGTATCATTAACCACTAATCTTAACGGAGGTCATGCCGTAAATGGATAGTTTGTTCACACTTTTGTCCATCACGCTGCTCGGTGGAATTGTGTATATCTGCAGCAGTTTAATGACCAGAGTGAATAGAAAGATACAGTTCCTCGCCGTCATCATACCTATGGTTTCCATCAGCATCCTTTACAGTGTGATGGCTCAGTTAACCAACCTTTTGCCCATTGTCATTACTATGACCACCCTGCTCTCCTTGCTCGGCATCTGGACGGTCAATAGAAAGATATCAACGGGGAAAGTAACAGATATATGACCACCAGACTGTGAATCTAATTCTTGATTCGCAGTTTTTTTCTCCTGCTAAAGATGTAGGAGAAGATACTACTATACTTGGATTTCCTTCATCCTTATCTGGAATAGACTTAAAGTATCAAGATGACAAAGGGGAATCCGTAAATGAAGAACTCAAAACTTTTTGAAACGCATATCAAAACAATAAACTTGGAGGAAGCCATCAGTTTTTACAAGAAGCTAGGATTGAAGCTGGCGACTTTTATTCAAGAAAGAAGGGTAGCATTCTTCTGGCTTGGCGACCCCGGAATGAAGGAACAGATGCTTGGAATATGGGAGGTAGAAAAAGAAGAATTCATCCCGGCACATTTCGCTTTTTACGTGGAATATGACCAGTTATTTGAAATCCCTGCATTTCTACATGAAAAGAACATACCTTTAACAAAAAGCTTCGGACTTGATACCAGTGATGCAGTAGTCCATGCCTGGATGCCATCTGCGAGCTATTATTTCTCCGATCCAGATGGAAATTCCCTGGAGTATATTACAAATCTTGAAGGAGAACCAGATGCTAGAATGGGAACACTTCATTTAAAGGATTGGCTAGACCGATAAAAAAGAACCTCCATCACAATGGAGGTTCTTCTTTCTATCCGTTCTTCAAGGACAATCCTTCCTTCATATAACCAAATGGCGTCTGAATTGCTTTGACCACATACTTATTACCTGTTGCAAAGGTTACCAGGATACTAAGAAGGATCAGCAGTACATAGCCAGGTCCCGAATTTATGGCATCACTGAAACTTGTTTCAAAAAACCACTTGATGATAAATCCGTGAAGGATATATACATAAAATGATCTTCTGCCGATTCCTGTGAAGAAATACTTCTCCTTGGGAACAAGGGCAAAAAATGCGAGTGTAACCAGGAAGCTTCCTGCATAGATGCCAATACGCCCGAGCATATCCATGACAGATGAGAAAGTATATGTCCCATAAAGGATACTTGCGCCATCGATCCCACCTAAAACGATGTAGATCGCAACGAATAGAATGACCAGGAAACCAGCGGCATAAGGGCGATAAGCCCCATTTTTCACTCGTTCAAAAAGATCGGTTCGCGTCAAATAATACCCGATCAGGAAGAAAGGAAAGAAGTAAAATGTCCGGTCCAAGCTCAGGAAACGCTCGGAAATTTCAAAAAATCCTATCCCGACTCCCAAGGCCAGTGCCAAGGGAACACTGTATCTAGCTTTCAGCTTGGCAAATAGCGGCAGCATAAGCTTCCATGCAATCATACTCAACAGGAACCACATAGCCCATCTTGGAGTGAAATATTGCAGGGAATATTCAGTTGATGCATAAAGCTGGCTATAGAACAGTGTATAGATGGTTTGCAGAATAAGGTATGGGACCAATAATCTTGTCACTATTTTAGTATAGTAGCCTTTTTTATGAAAGTTAGTGCTAAAGTGTCCGGCCAATAGAATGAATGCCGGCATATGAAAGATGAATATAAAGTGATAGATGGACACCAACCACTCATCATTGGTTCGATAAGGGGAAATGATATGTCCGAATACAACTAAAAAGATTAGGATAAACTTCGCATTGTCAAAGAAGGAATCGCGAGTTTTCATGATGTTCTCCTCCGTTTCTATTCTATACGAAGATATTTACCCAGATTTATAGAAATAATAAACCTGGCAACATATATATTCGGAAAGTATAAAGGAAACCTGTCCGTCTTTTCAATGTTATATTCTGTAAAAATAAAACACGCAGATGCTATATCTGCGTGTACGTTCATTCGAATTCAATTTCACTTTTCAGGAAGGATGTCAAAATGGCTACCGCTTCTTTTTCATCGGAACCTTCCGCTTTCACCGTCACGACATTGCCATTGGCAATCCCCAATGACAAAAGGCCAAGCAGGCTTTTTCCATCCACTATCCTGCTATGTCGGACAACTTTGATTTCTGATTGGAACGCAAGTGCTCTTTGTACAAATGACTGGGCATTTATTGAGTGGAGGCCATTTGTAAGTGTAACGACAATCTGCTTGGTTACCATCATGATTTCCCCTAACTTTGGCGTAAATTTATATATGGTATGCCTCGTTAAATAGAATCATGAATAATTTTATTAAAATAGTACTATAGCCTAACTGAATATATGTCATCTTAATTACTGATAACCTTCTCTTCATTATTTCATACACTAAAATACAATGAAGTATGGAGGAGCGAATATTAATGCCGGTATCCATTATCTTTAACCAAATTAATGTAAATTCCATCAGTCAGAGTTCGGCCGTTTCCACTGGTCAAAATAACCAACCCGACTGGTCGACACAGGGTAAAATCAATATGGGGAATGGAATTGAAATTGGAGTGGTAGGCATCAATGGAATTTTCAATGTTATCATAGATACTGATGGTGTCGATACGACCATCTCAAATCCAGAGTTGAATAACCCACAACCAACAGCCCAATTTTAGGAGGTGGAGGATACGATGCGACATACAGATGCTAAGCCAAAACATGTCCATTTTCTTCTCGACCGGATTGAAATAACCTCTATCATGAATAGTTCAGGAGTTTTTACCGGGCATAATGTTCAGTCCAATTGGAGTACGAGCCAAAAGGTCAATATGGGGTTTGGGATGGTAGTGGGCGTTGACAATCATTCTTCTTCCAACATGAACATTGTATATGACCCGGATTTGGTTGATATGCCCATACAGATAAAACAAGGAAGCTAGTCATCTTCATTTTCGTTTTTGGAATCCGCGTCCTGCTTCTCCTTTATCACATCCTGGAGCCATTGAGGGAGCTCCTGGTTTTCCAGTTGGTGCAACATAACGATAAAAGAGGAATCGCTCACCATACTTTTGTTTTCATGGATATCAAGTTCATCTCCACTGATATTCCCTATTCCCTGATTATGCTTTTTATTGCTTTGGAACTGTGCAGGGTAATTGTTCCCCATGTTTATACAGGATGCACTCTCCACCACTCCTATCCGGATACTTCCTATAAAAAAATTGGGAGAATATGAAGAACTCATTTCTTTTCCTCCTTTTTTGTGAAGGCGACAGAGTATCCTTTTGTTTTCGGGGTAACAATCAGGTCCATTTTGGGACGTTCTTTTTGATGTGAGTGGGATTTTACTTTCCCGTTCTTTCCATTTGAATTGCTTTCATCCTTTCCCTTTACCTTTTCCGGAAAAGAAGTAGGCTTTTGTTTCTGATTATCAGGTAGGGTCGGTTGCAGTTTTCCTGGTGATCCTCCATCAAAATTATTGACTATATTCAATGTCCCGCTTAAGCTTTCAATACTGATTGAATCCAGGTGATAATGGAGCTGATCGAATGTGGCCTCTCTAATATCCAGATGCTGAATGTGATAATGGATGGCCCTCTCCTTTGTCAGTGCTGCAATCCGATCTTCAAGGATAGCCAGCTTCTGCTCAAGTTCTTTTATTTTCTGCTCAACAGATTTATCTTCATTCATCTAGATCACAACCAACTAAGTTTGATTTTGTTGATCCGGCTCAGTTCCAGTTCGTCGATTTACCATGCCCGTATTATGATTCATCCGGTTCTTCTCCCCGGCTATGGTCCCCACCCCTTCATTTTCCTGCTTCTCGACTTTTATATTGAAAATTGTATTATCGCCTTTGTTAAGTGACGAGGAATTCATGAGGATGTCTACTTTGAAGGAATGAATTTCAAATTTCATCTTTTCTGCCCCCTCTATCAATCTTGAAAAACAATTTCAACATCAATGTCATGATCTGCTTTTTGAAAAGCAAGCAAAAGGATTCCTTGCTTATATTGGGACGTCATTTTCTGTGGAACAAAAGAAAAGGGGATTGATATTGCACGCTTGAATGTGCCGAAGAATCTCTCACTTTGAAGGAGGTTCTCTTTTGGTAGCTGATAAGGATAGGGGATGGTCCCTTTTATAAAGAGCTGATTGTTCTGAACGGTTATCTGAACATCTTTTGTTGAATGAAGTCCCGGCAGCTCCAGTATCATATACCCATATGAAGGTGTTTCATATATATCAACCAACGGGACCCTTTTAGGTATGACAGGCAATACATCCTTCCAAAATTTCTCCCCTAAGACATCATCTATTTTCTCGTTCATATTTTCCCATGGATTTCCCTGCTTGCTATTCTTTTTCATTTCCCGCCTCCCCTACACTCTCAAAGAATACGTAAACTTGATTCATTATATTTATTTCTATATGTATATGAGTCCAGGAGTAAAAAATATTACGGGCATGGTTGACACAAGCACTA
Organism: Sutcliffiella tianshenii; assembly: GCF_016908565.1. GTDB lineage: Bacteria > Bacillota > Bacilli > Bacillales > Bacillaceae_I > Sutcliffiella_A > Sutcliffiella_A tianshenii. Next base: position 70,590 of record NZ_JAFBED010000008.1, on the reverse strand, counting down.
AATAGCTACTATTCCTTCATAATTGATTGCAAACAAAAAAAAGGGGCCTGGCCCCTTTTTTACTTCTCTTCTACACCAAGAACCCTGTTGATACGTTTCTTCAGCATATTCATTCCGCTTCCTCCTGCCTGGAAGTGACGCAGGTTCCCTTCTGCATCAAATACGTAGTACGCGGGTACATATTTATTTTCAAAGGCATCTGTCAATTTGTGTTCACTGTCAACGAAAATCGGCTGGGTAATGTCATGTCCCATTGCCATGGAGCGGATGACACCAAGATCAAGATCATCTTCGGAACGTGGCATGTGGACAGCCACTACGTTCAGCTCGTCGTCATATTCATCACGAAGATCATTGATTTCAGGCATCGCTTCCTTACATAAATAGCAGCTTACTGACCAGAAGTGAATCAGTGTAGGCTTACCGATCAGATCCTCCTTTGTCACTTCCTCATTGATCCATTCCGTTGCACCTGACAGTTCAGGCATTTGTTCTCTGAGTTTCATGCTGACTCTCCCTTTCCTTTATAAAAATTACTATTTTATAATGATTATTATATAAAACATTATATTAATAAACTGTTTTTCTGTCAACATAGATTGTACTGATTATAAAAAGATAATTAAAATAGTATGCTCCAAAATTAAAAAAGGAAGCTGATTTCAGCTTCCTCCTGTTCTATGCTTCTTTTTTGTATGGCACTTTCAAAGTCACTATAAGCCCTATGAATGCAAGTATTATCAATGAACCAAGCGCCGTCCTGCTGGCTAAATTCCCATGGCTCGCCAATAGAAGCGTGATCGTTCCATAGATCAAAGGACCAACAATGGAGGATACTTTTCCTGAAAATGCAAATAGCCCGAAGAACTGTCCCCTCTTCCCTTCCGGGGTCAATTCAATAATGAACGTTCTCGATGTGACCCAGGTAGCTCCCAATGCAACTCCAAATAGACTTCCAGCTGTCCAGAGCATCCATGGGGCAATCGAGAATACGGCGAACAGTAACGCAACGATCAACAGCCCGGCAACAGAAACAACCGCATATTTCGAACCGATCCTCTTTGCAATATACCCGTAAATGAATGACCCGATAATACTCGAAACGGTCGAAACCAGATACAGCAGAATGAATTCAGATGCAGTAAACCCTCCGATGGACCTTGCATAGATCGCCATCATGGCAATTGCTGTCGCAATGGCATCGTTGATAAAGAAATAGGCGATCATAAACAGGAAAACCGGTCGGTATATGCGCATTTCCTTGAATGTCTGAAGAATTTCCTTATAACCGCTGATAAAAGATTTTTTTTCCGTAACTTGTATGGGTTTATCTTTGTAAACGAAAAATAGAGGCAGGGAAAATAGTAAAAATAATATGCCTGTCGGGATGAATGCCCGGTGGAACCCACTGTCTCCAACATAAAGGTATACGGTTAAACCTAACAATGTCCCCAAGTATCCCACTGCTATACCGAAGCCAGAAATGAGTGGCATCTCTTTTTTCGAACCAAGATCAGGCATCATGGTGTCGTAGAAAATGAGAGATGAATGGAAAAAGAATTTGGCGACCACAAACAGGAGCAACACTCCAATAAAGGAGATCGGCAATCCGAAGAGTAGTCGGCTGCTCTCCAAAGAAGCAAAAACCCCCATGAAAATGGTGCATAATACTACCATCAATGTAAATGGGATGATGTAGGATTTTCTTTTTCCAGTACGATCAATCAGCACACCAAACAATGGAGAAAAAAGAACCAGAAAGAAACTGGCAGTTGCATTTGCATAGGATAAAAATGTGCTGGCAATCTGGTCCATCTGTTCATTCGTCCCAATTACCTCCTGCAGATAAAAAGGAAAGAATATTGTAATGATGTTTGATGAAAAGATGGTGTTTGCAAAATCATATAATGCCCAAGATAATATAGGCAATGAAAAATAGAGCTGCCAGGGAGATCTTGGTTTTTGTTCATGGTAAAGGTGACTTTCGACTTTATTCTCTAAGTTTGCCACATTCTTTCCCCCAATAAATATTGATAAATGAAGTATTCTCTAATGAATCCTCCCACTCCTTCTTCTTTACTTAGATTTAACATGATTAATATTGCACTCAGTAGTTCTTATAATAATGATATGAACATACATGACCGTTCAATACACAGTTAAAAGATGAATAGTAGACACTCCCCATAATCATACTAATAGCAAATAAATTTGAATGGAGCAGAATGAAAAAATGAGAATGCCATTGTTCCTATTGACTGTAGTCGTATTGGCTGGTGGGTGTGGGATGCAGGAAGATAACAATCGAGCAGGGGAAAACGACTCTACTCTGACAGACACTGAACATCCGGGTGAAATGCCATCTAATGAAGAAATGCTGATTGGGGCAAGAAACCAGGTGCCGCAGGCGGTTGAGAAAATCAATTCAGAAAAGCACTTTTATTCTAAGGAAGATGCTAAGCAGCTTGTGAGAAAACACCTGAAATTACAAGATAATGAAGGTGTATCGGTCACTTTCGAAGGATTCAAGGAAGATTTTTATCTATTTCATGTTTCCGAACTGGTTCATTTCAATAATCAGCCAGAAAAAATGTCCCGTGGATGGTATATGGTAGATCCAACAACTGGTGAGGTTACGTTGGAGAAAAATAATTAATTTAAAAAGGCAGAAAGGGACAATGTCCATGTCTGCCTTTTTAAATTAGTTTCGATACTGGCTCGCTGTCGGCAAAATAATCGTCACTCTTGTACCGTGCTCCACTTTACTATCATAGATTATTTTACCCTTCATTTCATGTACAAGCCTGTTTGTAATCATGCTGCCTAATCCAGTTCCTTTTGATTTTGTCGTATAGTAAGGCAGACCTATTTTTTCGAGTTGTTCTTCTGACATCCCGATCCCGTTATCTGTGAACGTGATAACGGCAGAACCTTTTGTATCACCATTCTTTTTCTCTATTTTGACATATCCCCCCTTTTCCTCATCGATGGATTCTATGCCATTCTTTATAATATTCATGATCACCTGTTTTAAATGTTGTTCATCCGAATAGATGAAATGATTCCCTTCCAAATCGAGTTCCAAAGATACATTACGGTAAGAACCAAAAGGTCTTAGCAATTCCACAGAATCGGTAAGGACCATATTTAGGTCGACGAATTTCAAGGAAAAAGAAGTGGGCTTCGCAACTGTCAGGTAATTCGTAATAATTTTGTTAGTACGATCCAACTCGTCCAGGATCAAGGGGGCGAACTGTTGCAGCCTATCATCCTTTGTGTCTGTATTCAAATACTGGATAAATCCACGAACAGTCGTGATGGGGTTACGAATTTCATGGGCAAATGCAGCCGCCATTTGCCCAATGGTGGATAATTTCTCGAGATACAATGTTTCATCAAATTGCTGGTTCGCCAAGATCAAATGCTCCACAACATAAATCAATGAAAGGAACGTTGCAGAAAAAGCCAAAAAGTATACGAGATAAAAACTGATATCCAAAAAAGAAACAGTATTATAGAGGATAAAGATATATCCAGAATAATAAAAGACTAGAATGATCAGCCCGTACAATCCTTTATTGGCGCTTTTTAAGAACACCGGCCGAAAAGTGATTGCTATGATAAAAGCCAATATGGAGACTGCAATTCCCACATAGAGGAATTCACCTCCAATAAGGAATCGAACTACCGAAACGATGGCTGCACTTAAAAGTCCGGGGTACACACCACAATATAATGTCACTAGGAGAATAGGGATCATCCTGAGGTCAAAATGGGTTTCTTTCAAGGTTTCTATCGGATAAAGCATGCATAAAAGAGCAGCAAAAGCACTGAAAAGCGCAAAGATCGTTTGTTGCTTGAAGTTCAACGGCTTACGTTTACTAAAAGGGAAAAACATGTTCGAATTGAATAATAGCGAAAAAATGATGGTTATATTGACGATTAATGGTTTAATCAGAAAGATCATTAAACGGGGTTCCTCCAATTACATACATCGATTTACCGAAAGTGGAAAATCAATGATTGTCATCCTATTACTTACTATATTGTACCCTTCTCAAGAAAGCATACCTTACCTATTATAGGTTTTAGATTCAAAGACTGTCTAGTCGAAATGAAGACAAAATACGAAAGTGCTCTATACATTTGCACATCCTGAATGAAGGTAAGTGATATTTTTAGGAACTAAAGGTCTCTTTCCTTTATAATAGAAGAATATAATTCTTTATGAGAAAGAAGTTCCTATAAGAAGGTGCATGAAATTGGCAATGAATCTTGTGATACTCGGGTTATTAATGGAAGGGGATAAACATCCCTATGAAATGCAGCAGGTGATGCAGGAAAGACATATGGAGCATTATATAAAACTTGCAAAAGGCTCTTTATACTATGCAGTGGAAAAACTGCTTAAACAAGAGCAAATCGCTGTCCGGGAAGTTGTAAAGGATCAGTCAAGGCCAGATAAAACCATTTATTATATAACTGAAAAAGGAAAAGGCACTTTTCAGGAACTGTTAAAGAAACAATTCAAAGCAGAAACGAATTACTATCATCCAATGTATACCGCGCTTGCATTTATCCACCTTGGGGATTCCAAGATGATTAGCAGGATACTGAAAGATCGGATCGAGCACACAAAATTCCAATTGGAAATGCTTGAAAGGGTTTATCAATTTTACGGGGATGGTGCACCCCATGGATCTGTTTCCATCATGAAGAATGCACATGAATTATGTAAGGTGGAGCTGGCATGGCTGGAAAAGTTGCACAGTGATGCACTGGACGGGTTATTTGAAAATAACAGAAAAATCAAAAACGAGCAAAGGCCTTAAAGCCTTTGCTCGTATTACTTTTCCATCCTAACCTGTCAATGCATAGGGAAGTAAATCATCTGAACAAGGAAAATCACTGCAAAAATATAAATGAGTGGGTGTACTTCCTTCCACTTACCTGTGACAGCCTTCAAGATCGGATACAAAATGAAACCGACTGCAATACCTGTAGCGATGCTAGAAGTAAGTGGCATGATAAGAATGATTGCAAACGCAGGAAATGCTTCATCAAATCTGTTCCACATAATCTTCGCAAGGCCTTCCATCATGAAACATCCCACAATGATCAAAATTGGTGCAGTAATGGCAGGCAACATGGAAATTGCCGATATAAATGGAGAAAAAATCATCGACACTAGGAATAACACCGCGACAACCACTGCAGTCAACCCGGTTCTCCCGCCTGCAGCAACACCTGAAGAAGATTCAATGTACGCACAAGATGGACTTGTACCAAACGCTGCCCCTATTGTAGTCGCAAATGAATCTGATAACGTAGCCTGCTTGGTACGTGGCAGCTTTCCATTTTTCATAAAGCCACCTTGTTCGGATACACCAACAAGTGTACCGGTCGAGTCAAAGATTGTCACCAGAACAAATGCAAAAACAACTGTATATAAGCTGTTTGAAAATACCCCGCTTACCGCTTCCCCTAAATTAATGAAAGTCGGCAAGGGCGGAACAGAAAAATAACCATCGAATTTCAGTAGGTCCAAGAAATATCCCCCAACCGCAGTGGCAATCATCCCGAAGAACAAGGCACCTGTCACTCTTTTAGCCATCAGAATCAAGGTTAAGATCAATCCCCCTATGGCTAATGCTGTTGCAGGCTCAGTAAAATCCCCAAGTGTAATCAGCGTTGCCTCACTCGGCTGCACTATACCAGCCATTTTCAGGCCCAGAAAAGCAATGAACAATCCAATACCTGCCGTGATGCCATACTTCAGTGGCGCCGGGATAGCTTCAATCAACGCTTTCCTTAGATTCGTTAAACTTAGGATGATAATGATCAGTCCTGCAAGGAATACGGTCCCGAGCACAGCTTGATAGGTCAGTCCTTGGCTGGCAACAACCGTTGTGAAATATGCATTCAGCCCCATACCGGGTGCTACAGCTACTGGATATTTCGCTAAAAGGCCCATTGTAAGCGTGCCAACCACTGCTGCAATGATAGTAGCCATGAAAACTTGTTCAAATGGAATTCCTGCAGCTGATAGAATCGCAGGATTCACGATTACGATATATACCATTGTAAGGAAGGTGGTAATACCCGCCAACACTTCCGTCTTTATATTTGTTCCAGAACTCTTAAGTCCAAATAATTTCTCAATCACAGTTTTGCCCTCCAAAAAACGAATGTAATAATGAAACCTTAATAATAATATTCGTTTATACAACAAAAAACAAGTGAAAATTAAAAAACGGTTCACTTCTTTCTCTCTTTTTAACGAATTTAAAAGGCTAAACTATTTATGGAAAGGCGTAATTTGATCAACTTTGTTTTCATTCATTTAATTATGGGTATATAAAAATTAATCAAATAAACGAATATTCGTCTTTGTCAACTGCCACTGATTAACAAAGTTACCACTATTTTTTCTGATATATCTAAATTTTCTAAAAATACTTCTTCACAAATCCAGGAAAATATCAGATAATAGGACAAAGGAGCAGGGTTCTTTCTAACCTTTCCTTTCATGATTAACCCGATACACTAAACCAAAATTGCGCACAGGGGGTAAAAATTATGAATAAACATTTTGCTTTTCAACCAGAACAATTTGTATCGAATATCCAAAACTTAGATATGACGAAAGAGGAGAAAATGGCACAACTCATTGTCGACTCCTCTGTATTTCAATATCATCAAAAACGGCTTATGCACGAAATAGATCAAGCGCTGAGCAATAGGAACCAAGAGAAATTCAATCGTTTATCCACTCAATATAATGAACTGCTTGATCAATTTTCACACATTAAAGAATAAAGAAGCGGATAGAATCCGCTTCTTTACTCATGCATTCTATTGGGACGACTCATCTGTTTGCTTCTTTTCTCTCTCTTTTCTGCAACAGGTACAGCCATTCCCACTCTGGCTCTGCCCTGTTTTCTCTTGCTTGAACAGATATGCCAATACACCAATAAGCAAGAATGAAAAGACCCCTGATGATTCACCTTGGAAAAACAAATCTTCCGCATACACCTCAAACAACCTTAACCAAATCTCGAACAAAATGTCCATTACTCTTTCCCCTTTCAGACGGAATCCAACAGACACCAATTCCCAGTAATACTAAGATGAAAGGAGTAACATTACGTAAGGCAATGGAGAAGAGAAATATTTTGATTTATGTGAATATTCTGTGTTTAATTATATCATACAGCACATGTATTTTTTTTCCTATCCTACTTGTTTCATATTTTTCTAGGACTTCCCTCGTAAACATGTATACACTTTAGGTTGTTTTTATCCATTCTGGGCACCTTGATTCCCCACTTCATACCTATTTACCTACATTTGGATTATCCCTTACTTCACTACGACAGTGCCGCGATAAATAAAAACCAGGGCAACCAGCATCATTACAACACCCAAAAGCCTTTGGTAATTTAGCGCTATTTTTGCAGAACCGAATAATCCAAAATGATCGATCACCATGCTTACGATCATCTGGCCGATAATTAAAGAAATAATTGTTAATGCCACACCTATTTTCGGGACGGCCATGATGACAAATGTGACAAAGCACGCTCCAAGGAAGCCACCCACCAGCTGCCATTTTGGAACATGTGGCAGTTGCATCAGATTTCCCTTTCCAAAGAAGGTTGTCAATAATAGTAGAAATAGAGTCCCGATGAAAAACGATACAAATGATGCTTCAAGACTTCCGATCTTTTTCCCGAGCTGACTGTTTACCGGAGCCTGGATCCCTCCAAGTATCCCTCCCAAAAACGCAATGAGGACAAACCATATTTTAACCATGTCAATTACTCCTTCCGTTTCAGATGGCTGTCAGTACTAATACTACATTTATCTGAATATTCCTTTGGACAGGAGAAAAAAACTGGCTTATACTATGTAGAAAGTGAAATCAGTCCTATTTGTAATAGAAAAAGGAGTTTAATGATGATGGAGCATCTAATCAATGAGAACGTTCGAAATATAGAGATATCGGGAATCCGCAAATTTTTCAATCTGGTTGCAAAGTACGATGATGTGCTTTCCCTTACCATCGGGCAGCCTGACTTCCCCACACCCATGCATGTAAAAAATGCTGCTATTCATGCTATAGAATCAAATTATACAAGTTATACCCACAATGCAGGAATCCTTGAATTAAGAAAAGCTGCCTGTTCATTTGTATCTGAAAAGTATGGACAAACGTATAACCCTGAAGCTGAGGTGATTGTCACTGTCGGTGCTAGCCAAGGTATTGACATTGCGCTTCGCACCATCCTTGAGCCAGGGACTGAAGTCATCTTGCCGGGACCGGTATACCCCGGTTACGAGCCGATCATCAAGCTATGCGGGGCAACGCCTGTCCATGTCGACACTACCATTACCGAATTCAAATTGACTGCAGATCTGCTCACGGAGCATATTACTGAAAAGACTAGGTGCATCATCCTGCCATACCCATCAAACCCTACAGGTGTTACACTCCCAAAGGACGAACTGGTAAGTATCGCCAAGCTGTTGAAGGATAAGGATATCTTTGTCCTTTCCGATGAAATATACAGTGAGTTGGTCTTTGATCATGAGCATTTTTCCATCTCTACTATTGAAGGGATGCGAGATAAGACCATCGTAATCAACGGTATTTCGAAGTCCCATTCCATGACTGGCTGGCGGATAGGATTGGTCTTCGGTCCGGAATACTTAATGAAACAGATGCTGAAGGTGCATCAGTATAATGTATCCTGTACCTCCTCCATTTCTCAATATGCAGCCCTCGAAGCATTGACAAACGGAAAAGATGATGCGTTGGAAATGAAAGTGCAATATCAGGATAGAATGGAATATGTGTATCAAAGATTGCTTAGGATGGGGCTGGATGTAGTAAAACCATCAGGTGCCTTTTATTTATTTCCTTCCATAGAAAAATACAATATGCCCTCTTTTGATTTCGCATTGAAGATGGTGGAAGAAGCCGGGGTTGCAGTAGTACCCGGAAGTGCCTTTTCCCCACTTGGAGAAGGATATGTCCGCCTCTCCTATGCATATACAATGGAATCACTGGAAAAAGCAATGGATCGGATGGAGAAGTTTTTAAAGGAGTTGACATAACAACAGGGGTCTGGCACCCCTTGTTATGTCAACAAAAAAAGAACAGGAGGCTTTTCCCTGTTCTTTTTTTTATGCATTATATGCTAATATCAGTTTCTTATTTCAATGCTTCTTCCACATTGATGACACCATGTCCGTAATTGAATGCTGATCCAAGATATGTTGCTGTGTCACGGAGTTTTTGCCTGACTTGGACATTTGTCATATTAGGATATTTCGCTAAGATGAGAGCAGCTGCCCCGGCTACATGAGGGCTCGCCATCGAGGTGCCATTCAGTGCTCCATACTGGTTGCCAGGCAATGTGCTGTTAATGTCAACACCCGGTGCCATCACTTCAAGCTGACTGCCGACACTTGAGAAAGATGCACGGTTATTATTTGCATCAACCGCTCCCACTGCAATGACGGAATCGTATCTTGCCGGATATCCGATGGTATTGATCAATCCGAAGAATGAACCACTATTTCCTGCAGCAGCTACCACGACAATGCCGCTATTATAAGCATTATCACTTGCCTGCTTCAAGGTGGATGATCCTGTACTGCCACCTAAACTCATGTTAATGACATCCATATCATTGTCGATTGCCCATTCGATTCCCTGGGCAATGCCGCTTAAAGTCCCGCTTCCCGATCCGTTCAGTACTTTAACTGCGTATAAATCCACATCATATGATACACCGATTACCCCAGCACTATTGTTTAATGCCGCAATGGTCCCTGCCACATGCGTTCCATGCCCATTTCCATCTGTTAATGCATCAGGTTCATCCGCTACAAAGCTCGCTCCGCCTGCAACGTTAAGATCCTCATGACTTGCATCGATCCCAGTGTCAAGCACTGCAACCTTTACACCTGATCCTGTCACCGATTGGGAATGCGCAACATCCGCCTTGATATGAGGTATTCCATAAGGGACAGATTGAGCATCGATTTTATACTCGATATCCTCTTCCACATATTCTACTAATGGATTTTTCTCCAATGCCGCGACTGCCGCTTCAGGCAACGTGACCTGAAGGACATTCATATGTTTGAATTGATGGTTGACCGTTCCACCCAAAGTGGAAACTATTTTGTTTGTCTGATTGGAGACAGGGTTCTTCAATCCAATCAGATAATCTTTGAATAGCGGCTTTCCTTTTGCACTTGCCTCCCCTGGAGAAAATGAGAACGAGAGGACCAAAGCTATTGCCAATAATACGGATAAAAACTTTTTCATATGTAGATCATCCCCTTAGAAAGAATCTAAATAATCAAATTATTTAGTCACTTATGATGTTAGCACAGCATTTCACGGAATGTTATTGGGAAAGTAAATACCGATTGCGGGCTTTTAGAGGGAGATTTCCTTTTCGTTTTCCCAATGGTGTATCATGGTATTTTCCTGAGACTTTATGATCAGATCCTGATCAATACCATCAATATAATCAAAAAACACCCGACAATTGTCAGGTGTTCCATTAATAAAAGGGGGAACTTTTATCAAATTATTGTAAAGCTTTCTCCACGTTGATGACTCCCTTTCCATAATAGAAGGCATCACCTAGAGGAGTTGTAGTATTTTTTAAGCGATCCCGGATCTGTGAAGCTGATAGACTAGGATACTTGGCTTTGATCAGCGCTGCCGCCCCTGCAACATGAGGAGAAGCCATTGAAGTTCCGTTGAAGGAAGAATAGCTGTTTCCTGGAGTTGTGCTAAGAATGCTCACGCCGGGAGCCATCACTTCAAGTTCTGCACCGACACTGGAGAATGATGCTCTATTATTGTTTGAGTCCACTGCACCAACAGCAATAACGGAACTGTACCGAGCCGGATAGCCGATTGTATTCTGTTTGCCTCTTGTTCCTGAATTTCCTGCTGCAGCTACAACAACAATGCCGCTAGCATATGCATTGTCACAAGCCTGTTTTAATGCGGTTGAACCTGTACTTCCACCAAGACTCATATTGATTACATCCATATCATTTGCAATTGCCCACTCTATTCCCTGAGCAATACCACTTAAAGACCCGCTTCCTGAAGCACTCAGTACTTTTACTGCGTAAAGATCTGCATTATATGCAACACCTAATACTCCAGCTGTATTATTTAATGCCGCTACCGTTCCGGCAACATGTGTGCCGTGACCATTTCCATCCGTCAATCCACTTGGCTCACCGGATACGAAGCTTACTCCGCCTTTAACATTCAGGTCAGGATGGCTAGCGTCAATTCCAGTATCCAATACTGCCACTTTCACACCAGATCCTGTCACATTTGCAGCATGAGCCTTATGTGCATTAATATGCGTTACGCCCCATGGAGTGGATTGTGCAGTAGCATATACTGCTGCATCCTCCTCCACGAATGAGATGTTTGGATTATTTTTCAACGCAAGCGCCGCTTTTTCAGGAAGAGTGACTAGCTGTACATCCATGTAATTATATACATGTTCCACTTCCCCGCCTGCAGCGGTAATCATATTTTTAGCTGAGAATGCTTTTGCATTTGTCTTAAAACCTACAAGATATTGCTTCTTTTCATTCACACCAGGACCTGTAGCATTTGCTTGTGCAGATCCGAACGATAATGAGAATGCCAATAACGCTACAATGAATACTGAAAATCCTTTAATCCAATTTTTCAATCATTCCACTCCCTTAGTTGTGTTTTGATAATTCTTAATATTAAGAACTATTATAGCTAGTCTACCACCTGTCATCTTAATTTCATATTGGGAAAGTCAGACTTTCAATATAGGTATTAATGGTGTTTTTTTGCCTTTGTTGCCCAATGAGAAATTATGTAAATAATGGCATCGTTCCCCTCTCCTCCTTCCTCTCTTTTTCTTTGCACAACCTATCTTATTTTCTGATGAAGAATTTTTTGTTTGGGAAAACAGGAAATTTAAAGACATTTTATATAACAAAATGTTTCGGCACTTTCCCAACCCAAAATAAAAAGAAGAAGGAATGTTTCCGTTCCTTCTTCCATAATCACTATCTACTTTTTAGTTAAAGTACACCTGATAATATCTCGTGAATGCCACCGCGAAATCTCCTCTTGTCACCACTTCATCAGGAGCGAAGGTTGCTTCCACTTTCGGCTTGAGGTCATATTTGCCTTGTGTCACTGAAAAGTTTGCATTCAGTATGTTCAGGTCTAATGCCACTTGCACATACCCTTTTAAGGCGTCGGGGATATTTACTTGATCTTTCAGCACGATGCGCTCATCTTTATAGGTAACTTTAACGTCTCCTTCATGCGCCATCGCCTCTTTTTCAAGGCCCAACCCCTGCACGAGGGTATAGGCAAGCTCCGTTTTTGTCACGGTAGCTTTCGGAGAGAATTTTCCTGAAGCTGTCGGCTGCATTACCCCTTTTAACTCGTGAGATTGATCTCGAAACGCAGCACCCTTTGCCACCACCGCCTCTGCAAAAGGAAGGTCAGCTTTTGATACATCACCAAATGATGCTTGGGAAGGCAGACTTTGGCGTATTTCCGCTCCCATTAATAGAGACTTCGCCATGTCCATTCTTGTTAGTTGGGAGTCGGGTTTAAATGTTCCATCCCTGTATCCATCAAATAGACGTTCCTTCACACCTTGTTGGATCGCCGCTTCTGCGGGATGGCCAGCAATATCATTCAAACCGGTAAATCCATTGATCTTCGTAAAAGCCAGGGTGCCTTTTACGTTTTCAGGGAGGGAAATTCCAATCGGGTTCAGCTCATTCCCCCTTAACCCGCGTATCTCCGCTTTCCACGTACCTTGCAGGGGATTATCCACAAGTACTACCCGATCTGTATATAGAGGGAAAAGCAGACTTACCCCAGAGCTGTATTCCGTTCCATCCGGTGCAATAAGTACGAGATTGATAGGGTTACCCGTTTCTTCCATAAGACCCTTTCCATCCACTCTCGCCAGTAGGCTGGTCAAACCTTCCTCTACAGCAAATTCATATCCGCCATCTGTCAATAATGAACTCTCCATCTCAAATTCTTCCCTGGAAGTTGATGTCTCCACATCCGAATGATAAGTTTGATTCATTGTTAGAGTAGAACCATAATTTTTGTCATTAAATGATGCATCCACTGCTGCATATGCATTCACATATCCTGCTCCTACTTCCCATGTCTCATAGCCTGGCATATTCGTCGCTGTCGCCTGCAAAAGATTTTTTACCTCATCAGGTGATAAGGAATGATTTGCTTCAAGCATCAATGCAACAATTCCCGCTACATGAGGTGTTGCCATGGAAGTTCCACTCATCGTGGTGTAATATGGCAGATGAGCCGGCTCGATTAACGCTGCATCCTTTTCAGCTGCCAGTGCCGTAAGGGGGGATACAACTTTCGTGGATATGATATCCACACCAGGCGCAGTCACCGTCGGCCGATCTTCCCACGTCCATTCTTTTCCATCCATTGTAAAACTCCCTCCTTCTCCTTTTGTACCACGTGAGGAGAAGTCAGCCAAAGTCCCATCCTTCACACCTGCTGCAACAGAAATTACCCATGGGGCTTTTGCGTAAGGATTGTGTGTGTTTTCGGAAGGACCTTCGTTGCCAGCTGCAAAAAGAACGACTATGCCCCGATCATACGCTTTTTTACTTGCGATATTGATTGGATGGTTCGGATCGAAATCACCACTGGATCCCCAGGAATTTGTAATGACTCGAATGTCATATTCCTGTTGATGTGTAATGGCGTAATCAAATCCTCCGATTCCATCCAGCACAAACAACGCCCCACCTGACCCATATCCGATAAGACTGGCACCTGGTGCTGCCCCTTCATACTTTCCGCCTGACATCGCACCTGTCCCCCCAACTGTTCCTGCCACGTGTGTCCCGTGTCCGGAGTTGGTGTCGGTGTTCGGGACATTTTCCGTATAGGAGATTGGCAGAATTCCTGTAATACTTTGAAGGTTGGTAGAACCTAATACGTTCTGCACCAGGTTGCGTCCTAATTCATGGTCTTTGTGGGTTCCATCTACTCCACTGTCATTTACCACTACCCCAACACCATTACCTGAGACAGGCATGCCGCCATTCTTTTCGAGGAAGGAATTGTCCGTCCTAACCTTATCTACACCTGTCACGTCTGTGGACTCTGCATTGTAAAAAGACAATTCTTCATTCAGGTAGATGGAAAGGACTTCTGGAGAAGCACCTAATTCCTCTATTTGCTGTTTGGTAGCAACAACCCCCACTATCGGCAAGGAATTCATTACAACCGCTGAAGTGATCCCGATTTCCTCAAGAAACCTTAGCTGTTCAGAGTTTGCCCTTTCTTCTTCTTTGAAAGTGACAATCACCTGTGCTGTACTTGTAGCATCACTTAAAACCGACCATACCTTTTCATTCACTACAGATCCCGTTGCGGACGTGGACTGGGCACCAACATTGGAAAACAAGGAAAGAATCAGAATCAGGGCACATGCAGCAGCGAACATTTTTTTCATAAAGTAACCTCTTTTCATTTATATTTTTATTTTCCTGTAGAATTAATGGGTTCGTGCTAGCATAACTGCATCATAAGCATTGACATACCCAGACCCTACTTCCCATTTTTCGTAGCCGGGCATACTAGTAGCACTATTTTGTAAGATTTCTTTTATTTCGAAGCTATCAAAGTTTGGATTTACCTCCAATAACAGCGCGATGATCCCTGCAACATGCGGGGCAGCCATGGAGGTTCCACTGAAGGTGGTATAATACGGCAGGTGAGCCGGGTCAATGTACTCCACATCCTTTTGGGCGCTTAACGCCGATAGCGGAGAAAGCACTTTTGTCGAGATGATGTCCACTCCCGGAGCCGTGATGGTTGGACTATCCTCCCACATATAAGTGACGCCATCTACATCAACGATCCCACCGTTTTCTTTCACGCCTCTCGAAGAAAAGTCTGCAAGCTCCCCATCCTTGGTACCCGCAGCTACAGTTATGACCCATGGTGCCTTTTTATAATTACCGGATATTGTCGCCTCTCCGGGACCAGAATTACCTGCTGAGAATACCGTAATAATCCCGCGGTCAAATAGCTTTTTTGTTGCAATATTTATTGGATGGTATGGATCAAAATCTGTTCCTGCATCACTTGTATCTCCCCAGGAATTGGTGATGAGTCGGATATTGTATTCCTGCTGATGTGTCAAGGCATAATCAAAGCCCCCGATTGTATCAAGCATGGCTACCACAGCGCCTGAACCGTATCCAATCAACTTCGCGCCAGGTGCAACACCTTCATACTTTCCACCAGACATTGCTCCTGTTCCCCCTACAGTTCCTGCCACATGTGTTCCGTGCCCAGAGTCGGAATCTGTATTTGGTACATTTTCCACATATGTGATAGGAAGAACACCCGTCAATGCATTCAGGTTGGAGCTTGCAAACACGTTCTGTACGAGGTTACGACCAAGCTTGATATCATTGTGTGTACCATCCACACCACTGTCGTTCACAACCACACCGACGCCTTTTCCACTTATCGGCATACCTCCATTCTGGGTGCGGAGGTCTTCATCGGTTCTGACCTTATCTACTCCCGTATAGGAGGTTGAGCCTTCATTTTCATATTCTAGCTTTTTGTTAAGATAGACGGAAACGACACTTTCCTCTGTCATCAGCATTTCCACTTGCTGTTTCGTAGCAAGGGCACCTGCAATCGGCAAGCTTTGAAATGTCATCCCCTTTTTTATTCCAAGTCCTTTTAAAAAATCTATCTGGTCTTGCCCAATGCCACCATCATGCTCAAATGTAATGATAATCTCAACAGGTCCTGTTGCAGTTTGCAGAACCTTTGCCAAGTTTTCATCCAGCCTTGGTGTATCTGCATTTGAAGTTGCCTTTGTAACATTTTGTGGCCAGAAACCCGTAAAAATCAATGCCAATAATAGAGCCCCCACCGATAGATAAGCCATACTTTTTTTCATCCCTTTTCCCCTTCCGCAACTTTTTGAATAGTAAGATAATTATTTGTATTTTCTCATACCCACAAATGCATAACTATTAGTCATCGGTGGTAAAAGACAGAGTATCCGTACTATCTTCATTAGTACCTTGGTAGTAGGAGAACATAAAAAAAACACCGAAGCATGCGCTTTGGTGTTCGCTTTTTATATAAGTCCGAGTGATTGAATAAAAACGAGAAGAATTCCTACTGGGATTATATATCGAATGAGATAGTACCAGATGGAAAATACCGATTTTCTTACAGTTGAACCCTGGAAGAATTCATCCTTTAGGATATCCTTGGGAATTCGATGTCCCACAAATATTGAGATCAGCAATGCCCCTACAGGCAATGCAATGTTTGTGACAAGATAATCGGCTGCATCAAAGAAAATCAAGCCATTAATCGTAAGATCCGATAGGACCCCAAATGATAAGGCAGATGGTATACCCATTATGAAAATGATGATACCAGTAACCCAGGCTACCTTTTTCCTTTTCTCCTGGTTGTCCTTCACAATAACTGCAACAATGATTTCCAAGATGGAAAAAGCTGATGTCAGTGTTGCGAACAGCAAAAGAATCATAAACATCGCAAGGAAGATCACGCCGAATGGAAGCTGATCAAACACCGCAGGAAGGATAACAAAGACTAATCCCGGCCCCTCATCAGGCTGCAATCCAAGTGCGAATACTGCCGGGAAAATGACGAGACCGGATAATAGGGAGATAATGATATTTAATCCGACCACAGAACCTGCCGATTTGACAAGGTTTTCGCCTTTTGTCAGGTAGGAGCTGTATGTAACCATGATGGAAATACCGACACTTAAGGAAAACAGTGCTTGTCCCAATGCCATCAGGAATGTATTTGGTGTGATGAGGGACAGGTCCGGCTGAAGGAAGAATCGTACTCCCTCCCATGCTCCTTCCAATGTCAAAGAGCGGATAAGAAGAACGAGAAAGATGATAAATAATAAAGGCATTAATATTTTGCTTGCTTTCTCTATCCCGCTTTGTACACCAGCCTGTACCACATAGATGGTAATGAGAATAAAGATGAACTGTGCAATAAGCACGAGAAGAGGGCTGGCGATGGTCTGTTCAAAAAGCCCACTGTATTCATCCAATGTGAAATTGGATAACCCCCCGATAAAGCTTTTTCCAAGGTATGTGACAATCCATCCGCCTACCACACTGTAGAAGGACAGGAGAATAAAGGAGGCAATCACTCCCAATATCCCGATATAATGCCACTTCGACCCTTTGGCAAGCACCTTATAAGAGGTAATGGCATCTTTTTGCGTGGACCTTCCGATAATAAATTCCGCCAGTAGCATCGGGGCTCCAATAAGGAGAGTAAATAGAATAAAGATTAAAAAGAATATTCCGCCACCATTCGTTCCTGCCATATATGGGAATTTCCAGATTGCGCCGAGGCCTATGGCAGAACCTGCTGCTGCTAAAATAAAGCCGATTTTTGATGTCCATTGCTCATGCTGTTTCATGACGAAAAACTCCTATTTCAAAGATTAGTCTAATATGATACTACCGATTCTTGTATTTGTATAGGGAATATTCTGTCAAAATCCACTAAAAGTTTTAAGGAAGCTGTACCAATTTATGTTGCACCGCATAGATGACTACTTGGGATCTGCTTTTCACATCAAGCTTTTTGAATATTTTACTTACATGGATTTTCACTGTTTTATCACTGATGAAAAGACGGCCGGCGATTTCTTTATTGGAAAGCCCCTGTACAAGGCAAACAAGAACTTCCTTCTCCCTTTCTGTTAAAACTGTCTCCTCTTTTGCCTGTGCCTCCTGCTGATGATAGCTGATGAGCTTTTTGGTCATGGCAGGATGGATGATTGATTCCCCACGATGAACCGTGCGGATGGCATCTACAACCTGTTCCGAAGGAGAGTCCTTCAATAAGTAACCGTCTGCCCCCTCTTTTAATGCAGACATGAAATATTCCTCATGTTTATACATTGTAAGGATTAGCACTTTTATGTCAGGATATTCTTTTTTCACAATTTTAGTAAGTTCTATCCCATTTTTCTCTGGCATGTTTATATCCATCACGATGACATCCGGGCTTATAGTTTTCAATAATGCAACCATTTCAGAACCGCCGGTGGCCTCCCCCACCACATCCATGTCGTTTTCCAAAGATATGATTGTTTTTAATCCATCCCTCAATATTGCATGATCATCCACAAGCATAACATTAATCATTATCAATCTCCCCTTCTAATCCCAACTTGGGAACTGTCAGTGTAATTTCCGTTCCCTCATTCGGCTTGCTGTCGATTTGAAGGGCAGAGCCAATTTTCTCTGCCGCTTCATTCATTTGAAGTATTCCGTAGTGAGGTTGATTCATCGCTTTTATCATTGCATGATACAAAGAGAACCCCTGGCCATTATCCTTCATTTTCAAGACAATATGATCTGACTGGTAGCTGATCAGGATATGCAGATGTGTGGCATTCGCATGCTTCAGGCAGTTTTGGATGCTTTCCTGGAACACGCTGAACATGACCTTCTCTGTCATCGGACTGATGGATCCCCGATTTCCACGTACCTGAAGCTGAACATCCAATGTAAAGGTTGGATCTTTTTTCAGCTCGGTCAGCTTTTTTTCCACTGCCAAATGAAATCCCAGCTCCTCTGTTGGATATGGACGGAGCGCATAAATCGAATCCCTGACATCCTTAAGGCTTTCCCTCAGCTTCTTGATGCTGTCCGCAATGAGGAGCTTGGCATCAGAAGGATGTGTCTCCAATTTTTTGTAGGAAGTATCCAGCTTCATGACAGCACCTGCCAGGGTTTGGGCTATTCCATCGTGGATGTCATGTGCAATCCTGTTCCGCTCTTCGAGAATGATTCTACGCTCCTGTTCACTTACAAGCTGCCTTGTTTTCAAAAATACAGCCAGTTGGTTGGCGATGGTCGCAATGGAGCGGGTATCCTCGATAGTAAAACTTTTGGTGCGGCCTTTTGACACGACAAAACAGCCAATTGATTGACCTTCAAAAAGTAACGGTGAATAAACAACAGATCGTGAGGAAGCCCTCAGAAAGGGCGCTAAAGGTCCTTTCCCTGATTTTTTATGATCATAACCCTGTAAGTGTGAAATTTTCTCCAATTCCAGGAGAGCATCAAGAGACGGACTGGAGAGGATTTCGCCTTTGATGATTGTTTGTTCCCAGATACCTTTTTCATTTTTCACAAAAAGGATGCAATCTTCATAAGGCATCAATTCTTGCAGCAAATTTTTTATTAAATTTTCCCAACCCCTTGAAGGTATGGACTTGTTCAGTTCCGTGGAGAATTGGAATAATGCCCTGATTCGGTTTTTCTCCGTTTTCAGGCGGGCAATGATGGAACTGAGCAAGGAAAGTCCAACGAGCGGAGAGAAGAAGAAAAAGAATGAGAAGATATCCACTTCCCCACGATTTTGACTGCCCAGTATATGAATGAGACAGCCATAGATATAGGAGATGACAAAACTGATGAGCTCCCCCTGTGTTTTGCCCCACCAAATCTTTAATGTATAGGGTTCAGGTCTCAGCCAGAGAACGATATCCACAATCACGTTATTCAATATATAAAAAAGAATGATCATTAAAGAAAAGCCAATCAATCCATTCAATAGTGGTGAAATGGTGACTGTCAGAAAAGTTCCCATCATAATTTGATGGAGAACATGTGCAAGATAAAAGCTGATAGCAAGCTGGGAAGGATTGAACAGCATAATTCGCAGAGGCCTGCGATGACTTAGATTGATTGCCAGAACTATGAAAGCATAGATGATGATGACTGTTTCCAAACCGAACACAACATAAATCATATAGATGATAGGAAATGTAAGTGTAGTGTGCCCTTTTGGTACAGGCATTGGATAATACTCACAAATCCCTAGAAAAACAATCAATAAAAGCAGGGTGAATGAAACTTCAACCGGTGATAAGGCTAGTACTTGAAGAAGCACAAGAACCCACCCGATTACAGTTACAAACCCCATATAAAGTTCTGAGATGTGTATTCCCTTCCATTTCCCGTTCATATCTTTCCCTGCCGTTTCTTAAATTGTTTATATATTTTGTATCAATAGAAAGAGGAACTACAGCTGGCACAATGAATTCTCACTTCCCAACTGTAGTTCCTCGTACCGGATCGGCACATTTCCATCGTAATGAAAATAGAGTCCTAAAACCATTAGTAAAAAGGAATATTTTAATTAGTACAAAAGTATTATCTTCCGACCTTTTGAAAACGAACTTCAAAGGTGGAACCTTGACCCACTTCGCTTTTGACACTGACAGTTCCATGATGGTTCTTGATGATGTTGAAGGTGATCATGAGACCGAGTCCCGTACCGGTGGTTTTGGTCGTAAAGAACGGTTCCCCAAGACGGGCTATTATCTCTTCCGCTATGCCTGGGCCTTCGTCTCTGATCCGGATGATCACTTCTGCCCCTTCATCCTCCGTTTCAATGAAAATGTTCCCTCCCCCTGACATGGCTTCTATTCCATTTTTAATGAGATTGATGAACACCTGCTTCACTTGATTGTCGTCACATTGGATATACGGGTCCTTTGCATCAAGCTTCATTTCAAACCAGACATTATTCATGATTGCCTGTGTTTCAAGTAGTGTGGTGACATCTTTGAGCAATGTATCAAGGGAAACTTTTTGAATACGGACCTTATGAGGCTTAGCCAGCAGGAGAAGCTCGCTAAGTATCAATTCGATTCTGCTCAATTCAGACTCAATGATATGGAAATACTCTTTCTTTTGATCCATTTCCCGCTCAAGGAGTTTAAAGAATCCCTTTATTGCGGTCAGTGGATTTCGTATTTCATGGGCGATTCCAGCAGCAAGCTGGCCGGCAACAGAAAGTTTTTCAGATTGAAGCATCACTGCCTCTGCCTGCTTTCTCTCGGTTATATCGCGGATGATCACCTGCATCGCATTTTTTCCAAGATAGGTGGTCGGGATCCCGATCACTTCGGTGTAGAGTTTATGACCTTTCATTGTAGTCCATTCCTGTTCAAAGGTTGGCAGCTTTTCCCCCTTGGATTGTGCATGTATCGTCTTCCATATATATTGAAAATCCTGTTTTCCAATATTTTGATAAACACTTTTCCCGATCAATTCCCCATAGTTATCCACTTCGAGCATCTTCACTCCGGACTCGTTGATGAATGTCCACTTCTCCTCACAAATGACGCCTATAGTATCAATCGAGTTTTGCACAAGCATCCGAAAACGTTCCCTACTATTCTGCAATATCTTGTGAAAGTTTTTCCGATGGGAAATATCCATCAGCATCACAAATGAAGCCGGCTGGCCCTTGTACATCGTCTGATTCGAAATGATTTCCACTTCTATCATTCTTCCATCTAATCGATACCATCTCTGTTCCATGAGCCCCACCCGAAATCCTTGTTGAACCGATCTGATTCGCTGCTTCACAATATCATGGAAGGTCTCTTCGATGTAGTCATAGACTGAAGTATCGAGCAACTGGCTTTTCTGACAGGCACCAAGCATCCTTGTGCCCGTTTCGTTGACATATTTGATGACTCCATCCACCGTTAAAAAAAGGCCATTTGGCAGATGCTCAATCAAGTCGAATGCGGAGTAGCCTTCTTCTTTATCTGTTAACTCTTTGATTTCATTTATTTTATTGACTTGACCATTCTCCTCTGTCTCAGTCTTCAAAATAAAGTTAGACTGTTGGGGGGATTTATTACCTATATCCATTGTCTGAGACAGTTTCAGTACAATTTCTTTTTCAAATTGCTGTGCGGGATCCTGTATTTCTGAAAGTATGGCTTCCATCCAAACAAATCCTTGATGTTTCCTTTTCATCCTAAAAAAACATTGTGCTTGGTGTGAGGGTTGGTATATCAAGCTCTCAATTAAATAAAGGTCCTCTGTATGTATCCAGTCTTCCAGCTTTGTGTCAATGAGTTCATGCTTGTGAAAACCGAGTATTGAGACACATGAGGAAGAGGCATATTGTATGTTGCCAGTCGGAGATATGATTATGATGAGATGAATTTTTGAAATGGATTCTACATGTTGGTCTTTTCCTTTATTCAATAAATAGTTAGGCTTTTCCAACGTTCTTCCTCCCTTCTAATTCTATCAATCTATCTGTCATTTTTTAAATGATGTGTATTATTTCCAACATTCCCTATTATACTACAAATTTCTTTATTTTTCTAAATATTATAACAAATTAAATATAAACTCACATTATAACTCTCTCATCGACTCCAAAAGCGTATTTTTAACTATTACAGTGCTGATTTTCAAATAATTTTGAAATGATTTAAACTACAGAAATATAACCCCAAACCACACATTTGGTATAATGATAAATACATTGACTACAAAAATTTAAATATGGGGCCAGACCCCGGGAGGATTTTGAACATGAATGTAGAAGCAAAAAAAATCGCGTTTATAGGTACTGGTGTGATGGGGCGCAGCATGGCTGGGCATTTGATGAGTGGTGGTTATGATGTGGTTGTGTTTACGCGTTCCAAGGAGAAGGCGGAGGCTCTTTTGGCACAGGGGGCAAGTTGGGCCGGCAGTCCCGGGGAGGCTGTGAGGGATGCGGATTATATCATTACGATGGTCGGTTATCCAAAGGATGTGGAGGAAGTGTATTTTGGGCAGGAGGGAATTCTTGAGAATGCCAAAACAGGGGCATTTGTGATAGACATGACCACCTCCACGCCAACACTTGCAAAGCAGATTTTCATCGAGGCGAAGGAGCGTCAGATCCATAGCTTGGACGCCCCGGTATCGGGTGGGGATATTGGCGCGAAGGAAGCAAGATTGACAATCATGGTTGGTGGGGACGAATCTGCCTTTGAAGCATGCCTTCCCGTTTTTAAGCTAATGGGATCAAACATCATCCATCAGGGTGGAGCCGGAGCCGGGCAGCATACCAAAATGTGCAATCAGATTGCCATCGCTACAAACATGATAGGGGTCTGTGAGGCACTTGCTTACGCAGATGCTGCTGGTTTGAATCCGGAGGATGTGTTGAAGAGCATCTCAAGCGGAGCCGCAGGAAGCTGGTCACTAAGTAATTTGGCCCCTAGGATCATTGCCGATAACTTTGAACCTGGATTCTTCGTCAAGCACTTCATCAAAGATATGGAGATCGCCCTTGATGAAGCAGAACGAATGGGACTGGATGTACCCGGATTGGCACTGGCAAAGGAAATGTATGTGAAACTATCGCAAAAGGGCGAAGAAAACAGCGGCACTCAGGCTCTGTATAAATTGTGGAAGAAGCAGTAACAGGAAAAGCTTTGGCCGACAACGTAAAGGGTTCCGTTTACAGGTGCATTCTAATTAAATGACACAAGAATTGACGTATGGATATGCATACGTCTTTCTCCTTATCTGTCTACGTTTCTACGAAATTTTAATAACTTTGATTCCTTGATTTAGAATCAAGAAGGCTCGCTCTTATCGGTTGGGAGACCAGGTTAAGCACTAGAGCTGATAAATAGACAGAAAAATTCCCCTTAATTCGTAATTACTATTAAAAAAGGCTGAAATAGACGGAGAGATTCCGCCTATTCGCTCGTAAAATTCAAAAATGGATGATTTTGCTGTGCATAAGCGGAAAAACTACTGAAACTCGCCAATCACTACGGCGAGTTTCACTTTTTTATATACCAATAAAGATGCCCATACGACTGTCATTTCGGCACATATTTTTAAAGTAGCACCTTAAAATGGAACGGTTAACCAACGACGGCCAAAGCTTTTTTTCATTTGGATTCACGCCCGCGCATAAACTCCAGCAGACAAAACACCGCCACCCGGGTTGTCATATCCCTGAAATCAATGGTAGGATCGATTTCCACTATATCAAGGGCACACACCTTCTTATGCTTCCCTAAAAGATGAATGGCCTCGAGAAGCTGATCACTTGTCATCCCACCCGGTCCTATCGCCGGGCATCCCGGTGCAAATGCCTGATCGAGCACATCAATGTCGACGGATATATAAATATGCTCCACCTTGGACTCCAAGTATTGAATGGCAGACGCAATAACCTGGGCGATCCCCTGTTTTTTCACGTCAGCCATCGAAAAGATCGTCACGCCCTGCTCACGTGCATACTGATGGTAAAAGGCTGAGTTGGAATAATTTCTGATCCCTATCTGTACAAGGTTCTCCCCTTTTAACAAGTCCGCTTCAAGCAGCCTCCGGAAAGGGGTGCCATTTGTCGGCCCACCGTCCTCTGTATTGCGGAGGTCATGATGGGCATCAAATTGGATGACTCCCACATTTCCTTTTATACCCGTTAGCCCTTTAATCGTTGAATAGGTGATGGAGTGATCCCCCCCAATAAATACCGGAAGGCAGGATGGATGCTCTTCAACAAAGGCTGATACCGCTTCTTCTATTCTGCGGTAGGATTCCTCCACATTGGTAGCATGCATGACAATATCCCCCATATCCACCACCTTAGACGATGAGAGGAGTTCAGTCTGATCTTCTACGGCATAAGTGGAGTACGACTGCAGCAGTCTTCGAAACACGCCCGGTGTGAAACTGGCACCTGAATGACTGATGGAAGGCTTGGAAAGGGGCACTCCGATCACGGCTAGCCCCTCCACTTGCTCCTTCCCGTCCCACGGCAGCAGTAGCTCCGCCGCCTTCGGATAATGCCGATCCACAAATGGTGGTCCGCCTGCTTTTTGCATGTATGGAAGTCTATTCAAGATAGGCACCTCCCTTTGCAGCTTCCACTCCTTTTTGGAAAACGGTATGCACATGATTCACTCCATAATGATAAGGAACGTATTGATAGTTCGGGGCGTTCCATACCACGACATCGGCATTACGACCAATTTTCAGCCTTCCTGACACATCGTCCTTATGGACGGCTTTGGCTGCATTTACCGTTACTGCGTTCCATATCTCCTCGCATGTCATTTTCAACTTGAGCATGGCCAGATTCATGATGAATTGGATGTTTTCGGTTGGGGAACTCCCAGGATTAAAGTCTGTTGCAAGCGCGACCGCTCCCCCTCCATTGATGATTTCACGCGCTTTGGCATAGGAATCTTTATTCAGATAAAAGGTAGTTCCAGGTAAGAGGACCGCTACCGTATCCGATCTCCCGAACATTCCCACTGCCCCGTCTGATGCAGCAATCAGATGATCTGCAGATGCCGCTCCCAGTTCGATCGCAAGTTCCGTGCCACCAAGGGAGACAATTTCATCCGCATGGATTTTCACAGAAAAGCCCGCCTCTTTTGCCAGTTGGAGGAATCTTTTTGACTGTTCGATTGTAAAGACGCCCTCCTCGCAGAATATATCCACAAACTCTGCCAGTTCTTTTTCTTTTATCTCCTCAAAAAGCCCAGCCATTTCGCTCAGGAATGAATCCGGGTTTTCCTTGTACTCCTTTGGGATGGCATGGGCGCCTAAAAACGTGGACGCAATTTCCATACCAGTGTCTTCTTTCAGCTTTTTTACGACCTCCAGCTGTTTCAGCTCCGCATGCTTCTCCAATCCATAGCCGCTTTTAGCTTCGACTGTGGTGATTCCGTAACTGACTAGCCTTTTAAGATGGAAGGCCGCTTTTTCATACAAATCTTCAAAGCTCGCATTTCTTGTAGCTTCCACAGTCGAGTGGATGCCACCTCCCTGCCGTAGGATCTCCAGGTATGGCACTCCTTGCTGTTTCAAGGCGATTTCATGTTCCCTCGATCCTCCAAAAACGAGATGGGTGTGTGGATCGACAAGCCCTGGTGTAACAAGCTTGCCCTGGCAATCTATCACGTTAGGACATTCCAGGCTCTTTGCCTCTTCTGAAGTGCCGATAAAGGTGATGATGCCGTCCTTCCACCCGATTGCCCCATCCTGGATGTGCGGGAGAAATCCCATCTGTTCCCCTTTGGCATGTGCGGTTTCATGATCCATGGTCAAAAGTTGGCCACAGTTTACTAGGAGAGTGTCAAGTTGCATCCTTTATTCACTCTCCTTCAATAGTGGGATGTGGACACCTTTTTCTTTCGCCACTTTTTTAGCAAGCTCATATCCTGCATCTGCATGCCTTACTACACCCATCCCAGGATCTGAGGTCAGTACGCGTTCCAGCCTTCTTGCAGCCGCTTCCGTACCATCAGCAACTATCACCATTCCAGCGTGGAGGGAGTATCCCATTCCGACTCCCCCGCCATGATGGACGGAGACCCAGCTCGCCCCATTTACCCCATTGATCAGGGCGTTCAAAATCGGCCAGTCCGCCACTGCATCACTGCCATCGAGCATCGCTTCGGTTTCCCTGTTTGGCGAAGCTACAGAGCCACAGTCAAGATGATCACGGCCAATGACAATCGGTGCAGAAAGTTCACCTTTTGCTACCATTTCGTTGATGATTTTTCCGAAACGGGCACGTTCACCATATCCTAGCCAGCAGATGCGTGAAGGCAGCCCTTGGAATGCCACCTTTTCACGGGCCATTTTAATCCAGTTGCAAAGATGCTCATTATCTGCAAACTCCCTTAAAATCACTTCATCCGTCTTATAGATGTCCTGTGGATCTCCGGAAAGCGCCACCCAGCGGAACGGCCCTTTACCTTCACAGAATTGAGGACGGATAAAGGCAGGCACAAACCCAGGGAAGTCAAAGGCATCCTTCACTCCCTCGTCAAAAGCGACCTGGCGGATGTTATTTCCATAATCAAAGGTGATGGCCCCTTTTTTCTGTAACTCGAGCATCGCCTCCACATGAATGGCCATGCTTTCCTTCGCCAGCTTCACCAGCTTCTCAGATTGAGTGGTTCTGAGAGAGGATGCTTCTGCCAACGTCAAACCAACAGGGATATATCCGTTGAGTGGATCATGTGCAGACGTCTGGTCTGTCAGCAGATCAGGAGTGAATCCCTTGGAGACAAGCTGTGGCAGTATTTCAGCCGCATTCCCTAAAAGCCCGATGGATAAAGGTTTTCCTGCAGCCTTATATTCTTCCGCTTTTCTGATTGCCTCATCAAGGTTTGTCATTTTTATATCGCAATATCTCGTTTCAATTCTTCTGTCGATGCGGTGCTCATCCACCTCGATCGCTAAACATACACCTCCATTCATGGTTACTGCCAGCGGCTGGGCCCCACCCATGCCACCAAGTCCGGCAGTGACGGTGATGGTGCCTTTAAGCGTATTGTTGAAATGCTGCTTTGCCGCTTCCGCAAAGGTTTCATACGTCCCTTGGAGAATTCCTTGTGTCCCGATATAGATCCAGCTCCCCGCTGTCATTTGGCCATACATCATAAGGCCCTTCTTATCCAGCTCATGGAAATGCTCCCAATTGGCCCATTTTGGAACCAGGTTCGAATTGGCCAAAAGTACGCGCGGCGCATCCTCATGACTCCGGAATACTGCAACAGGCTTCCCTGATTGGATAAGCAGCGTTTCATCATTCTTCAATTCCTTCAAGGAAGCCACTATCGCATCAAAGCTTTCCCAATTTCGTGCAGCCTTCCCTATACCTCCGTAAACCACGAGCTCACCCGGGATCTCCGCAACCTCGGGATCCAGATTATTCATCAGCATCCGCAGCGCCGCCTCCTGCACCCAGCCCTTCGTATTCAACTCACTGCCTCGAGGCGCTCTGATCACATTTACTTTTTCCATCCTTCTTCATCCTCCCATTTATGAATCGTTTAATTGTTTACGATATAAGGTGTTGCGCTTTAAAGTATCAAAAATATTTTAGTGATGGGGGCCAGACCCCGGCAGGAATTTCAAGCTCCGCACAGTATGCTCCCCCGATATTGCATCCATTCGGTTAGGGCTTCAATGTCCTTGGAGAAGATGCGGTCCTCTGTGATGCTTGGGACGATGCCTCTTCCTTCCTGGTGCCATTTTTGCATGAGTGGGGCAGCGAGGTGAACGCCCCTGTATTCCACGGCTTGCATGGCGCACATCCATTCGATGGCCAGGACTCTCCTGACATTGGCTATGATCTGATGGGCGTGCCTTGCCCCGATGGTACCCATGCTAACGTGGTCCTCCTGATTTGCCGAAGACGGAATGGAGTCCACACTTGCCGGATGAGCCAAAGTTTTGTTCTCCGACACCAGGGATGCTGCACAATACTGCATGATCATGGCGCCTGATTGAAGTCCCGGCTTGGCACTAAGAAATGGCGGCAGATCATTCAATTGGGGATTCACCAGCCGCTCAATTCGCCGTTCTGATATATTGGCTAGCTCCGCCATACCTAATTTTAGGAAGTCCATCGCAAAAGCAATCGGTTGTCCGTGGAAGTTTCCACCCGAGATTACTTTTTCACCTTCACCGAAGATCAGCGGATTATCTGTCGCTGCATTCATTTCGATCTCAAGCTTTTCCCTCACATAGCCGAGGACCTGCCATGAAGCGCCATGAACCTGAGGAATGCACCTTAGTGAATAGGCATCCTGCACACGTTTCTCTCCTTGCCTTGTGACAAGCTTGCTCCCATGTAAAAGGGTTCTGATCCTTGCAGCCACTTCCACCTGTTCCGGATATCCCCTTACAAGATGCACATCTTCATCCAATGCATCCACGATCCCTTCCAGCCCCTCGAATGTCAGTGCAGCGATCGATTCCGCCTGGTATGCAAGCTTCTCAGCCTCCAAATAGGCCACCACTCCTACAGCCGTCATTGCCTGGGTACCATTGATGAGTGCGAGCCCCTCCTTTGCCTTCAGTTCAAGAGGTACGATCCCTTTTTTAGCCAACACAACACTCGTATGAACCTTCTCTCCTTGATAAAATACTTCTCCTTCACCGAGCAGTGTCAGTGCAAGATGGGAAAGGGGAGCCAAGTCTCCGCTAGCTCCAAGTGAGCCCTGCTGAGGGACCACCGGATGGATGCCTTCATTTACGTACTCCAGCAGCCTTTCAATGATCACTGGCCTTACACCGGAAAACCCCTTCAATAATGCATTTGCCCGCAGGACAAGCATCGCCCTTCCAATCACTTCAGAAAAAGCTTCCCCAACCCCGCAAGCATGGGAATGGATAAGATGCTTCTGCAATATTTCTGTTTCTTCAACCGGGATCAGCACATCACTGAATTTCCCAAATCCAGTCGTAATTCCGTACACCACTTCACCTTCGAGCACTATATTTTCCACAGCCGCCCGGCTTCCGACTACCCGCTGCATCGCGTCCTTACAAGGTGCCACCTTCTCCTAATCAAACAAAATCGCCTTCATTTTCTCCAAGGTCAAAGATTGCCCATTCAATATAATCACAAAAATCATCCCTCTCCTAATCAATAAAAAACACAAAAGAGGGCCGCACTTTAATAAACGTTCATTAAAGTACAGCCCCCTATAAATCAGCAACTATGGGCATAGTCAATATTTAAATGTGATTGATGCCAAGTCCAATTGTCTCATGCTCCGATCCTCGTACTGGAGCACCAATTGTCCCATATAGCGCAACTGCAATCCAGTCGCCCTCTTCCACCTCTTCATACGGGTTTCCCCTTACCACTGCAAACCTGAGGCCGACCGTGCGCATCACAGATCCAAGCTGAACCTGGCCACGTGTCACGCCACTCAAGGCATCCATGATAGCATGATAGAGTGCATGTGTTTCCCTATAGCCATCCGATTTGATGATTCCTTCCCTTTTGGCTGCCGTTTCTATTGCAGCAACCACCTTTTGGGAATCCATCGATCCGACTTTTCCTACACAAGTACCCCAATGCTCTGGAAGAGTAAAAATAAATTCATCCTTTTCCGTACTCATCGAGAGCAGCACGGCATATTTTCCAATTCTGCGTTCTAGAGCTAAGACCATCTGCATTTTCCTCAATACTGAAAATTTTCTAATAACTATCAACTATTTTAAGTGTAAAGTCGAATAACCTTCCCTGTCAAGTTATAGATTTTCATATTCTTTAAAGATCATAAAATACTGCAGTCCTTTTGTAGATGCTAATGCCTTTTCTTTTTTTTCTTTTGCCACGGAGAGGTTTTTCTTATTTATGGCTCTCTCTGTTTCAATGACATGCCTCATCCATTCCTTTTTAAGTGCAGGCTTCAGGGCTTCCACCTTTGCATCATCTTTTTCCATTGCAGCAATGGCGGCAAGCACATAGTTCTTCATATCAGGCTGCTCGATTAATTCCGCTTCCTCTTTCGCCCTTACTATATTTCCGACACGGAGATAATACTGAGCCCGGAATATGGCAGTCTTTTTGCCCTTCCACTTCTTTTCAAGGTCTTCCAACTGCTTCTTCGCCTCAGGCAGATTTCCGTTAGCCAGCTCCAAAATGAAGCCATAATAAGGCTCATGCTTTTTCTTGATTAAATACTTTTCCATCTTTTTCACATCTTTCGATAGAAACATGAAGCGGATATCCTGCAAGGATAAAACAAAAAATGCCACAACGAGCAAGCCAACAAAAATCCAGAAATTAAAGGAAATATTCATGAAGCCAAGAACAATCCCGATTGCAAAACCTATGACAACGAGCAGTAATAAATGTTTCATCTACTTCTATTTTCCCTTCTCTTCATCGTTAGATCGATTTGACCATGCCGCCATCCACAAGGAAGGAGCTACCGGTCATATAGCTGTTCGCGTCAGATACAAGGAAAGTAACGACTTTAGCGAACTCTTCCGGCTCCCCGTATCGACCAAGGGGAATTGTATTTTTCATTTTCTCTTCCATTTCACTCTTTGTGATCCCTTGCTTTTCTGCGTTGACTTCATCCAAGAACGCAACTCTGTCCGTAGCTATCCTGCCTGGAGCCACCGTGTTGATGAGGATACGGTCCTTCGCAAGCTCACTAGCCAACGTTTTCGTCATTCCGACAATCCCTGTCCGGAACGTATTGGATAAAAGCAGACCTGGAATCGGCTCTTTAATGGACGATGACGCTATATTGATAATCTTCCCACCATTTTTCTTTAAATGCGGCAATGCCTCACGAATCATTCTCACATAGCTTAATAGGTTCAATTCAAAAGATTGCTGCCACTGCTCATCCGTTATCTGCTCAAACGTACCTGCAGGTGGGCCGCCAGCGTTATTTATCAGGATGTCCAATTGTCCAAAAGAATCTATCGTATGCTCCACAGCTTGTTTAATTTGATCAGGTTGTGTAATATCTGTCTGGATATACCTCACCTGACCACCCTGCAGGTTTTCGAGTTCAGCTTGGACTTCATTCAGTTTTTCCGCATTCCGGCTGGCAAGAACCACATTTACCCCTTCATTCACAAAAGATGCCGCAATCGCCTTGCCCAATCCTTGGCTTGATGCAAGCACCAGCGCCCTTTTCCCTTTTAGATTCAATTCCATATGTACACGTCCTTTCAAAAGTATGTATCTACTTTTATTATAGCGCTTACTTTTAACCGTGTAACGAATTTGATTCCCATGTGGCAGTAAGATAACCAATCAGTCATGCCAAATGACGCCTTCTCTCCTCGGAAACCAGTGAATGAGGTCATCGTTCATGCCTTTTTATTCCCTCACTACAATCAAAAACCGCGAGTGAGGTCATCATTCATGCCGTTTGATTCCTTCACTATGATCAAAAACAGGGGGTGAGGCAATCATTCATGCCTTTTGATTCCCTCACTACGAGTAAAAACAGGGAGAGAGGCAATCATTCATGCCTTTTGATTCCCTCACTACGAGTAAAAACAGGGAGTGAGGCAATCATTCATGCCTTTTGATTCCCCCACTACGATTAAAAACAGGGGGTGAGGGAATCATTCATGCCTTTTGATTCCCTCACTACGATTAAAAACAGGGGGTGAGGCAATCATTCATGCCTTTTGATTCCCCCACTACGATTCAAAACAGGGGGTGAGGGAATCAATCATGCACATTGATTCCCCCACTACGTTCAAAAACCGCGAGTGAGGTCATCATTCATGTCTTTTGATTCCTTCATTAAACTTATAACCAGGGTGTGAAAATACACCGACGTGAGAATGGACACGCGTTATTTAAGTGTCCACAAAAACAAAATAAAAAACCGCAATAAAAATTGCGGCTCTAACTATAAACATTCCTCTTCCACAAGCTCGATCAAGTTTTTCAGCATAAGGACCGAGGTATCCAGGGTCAGGGAATAGATCCGCTGAGTCCCCTTCTGTTCGATGGAAACCAGCTTATTGTCTCTTAATATTTTCAAATGATGGGAGATTGCCGGCCTTGATAACCGGGAACTCTCCGCTATCTCATTTACGGTAAGTGATTCCTGTTCAGCAAGCAGAAGGATGATATCCTGTCTCGCTTCATCGGCAAGCACCTGAAATAAAGGGATACAATCCCGGAAAGTTTGAATAGCACGTTGATTCATATTCCAACACCCTCATCCTGCATCTTTGCCAATAGTATACCAAGAAATTGGCAGCTTCGGACATTATCTTCTACTTTTTTGCCTGCACGCTCCGGACAATATCGGTTACTGCTTTTCTTGGAAGGAACCGGATCAGTTTAGTAAGGAATTTGTTTTGCATTCCTGGCACCACAATCACTTTTCCCTTTTTGAACTCCTGATATGCCACTTGTGCAACACTAGCCGCAGATGACAAGGAACCATCGAACAGCTTGGATTTACCTATATCTGCCCTGTCACCAAAGCCTGTTTCAGTAGGACCAGGACATAGGGCAGACACTGTAACATTTGTTCCTTTCACTTCATTTGCCAATGCTTCTGAAAAGGAAAGGACATATGCTTTCGTCGCATAATATACGGCCATGAATGGTCCGGGCATGAAAGCCGCTACAGATGCCACATTCAGAATGCCACCACGGTCCCTCTCTAGCATCCCAGGTAAAAACAGTTTTGACAGAAGTGTAAGGCTCCGGACATTCAAGTCGATCATGCCAAGTTCGTCGTTTATATCCGTCTCAACGAAATCACCATATAACCCGTATCCTGCATTGTTTACCAGTACATCCACCTTTACATCATCGTCCTTCAGCTCTTGTGCCAACTGGTGGATGGCAGCCTCCTGGGAAATGTCTTTAGCTTTCACTATTACTTCGACCGCGTATTTCTCCCTTAGCTCTGCTGCGAGCATTTCCAGTTTATCTTCACTTCTTGCTACTAAAATCAAGGAGTACTTATCCTTGGCAAAATGGTAAGCAAGCTCTTTTCCGATCCCATTAGAAGCACCGGTTATTAATACCGTTTGATTATTCATCTATTTTTCAACCTTTCTGTTTATAAATTTAAATGTTTAAACACTTAAACATAATATACATAATTTTATCCAACCTGTAAACTGTGAAGTGTTTCCTTATTTTCATCAACCACGTTGTATCCCTAAAAAAATGGAAAAACCGGTTAAAAAGATAACCGGTTTTTTCAGCTTCAGCCTTATTCTACTCCTCTTCAAACAACGGAATTCTTAATTCACCTTCATCAAACATGTAAAAATTATAGGCACCTTCTGCCTGAAGAGTGACTTTATCCATCTCTTTCTGGATGTCTCTGGGGAAGATTTCCGCATTGAACAACTCAAATTCCCCTTGTATGTCTGGAGGTATATGATTACCCATATAATGCAACTCCAGATACTCCCCGTTTTCTCCCACTACATTCCAATGATACTGCTTTTCGCTTTCGCCCTTATTCCTAACTGCATTTATGAGAATCTGATAGCTTCTGTCATCTTCCCCATTTTCTTTTGGCCTTACAGTCAGATCCTTCAGTGTCAAACCTTCCAGTTCGATATTGAGCGGTTTGTTTTCAGCTTCCTCCAAAGGCAGGGATAGTGAGACAAATGAAGGCTCGTTGTAATGAATATTTCTGACATCGGCGAAGTAGGGGCCATTACTCTCTGTTTTGCCGAGATTCTGATAATTTTCATAGTCAAAATGATAAAGCGAGTAGTCCTGGGTGATCCTTTCACCAGGTGTCCATTCCATCAACTGGGAGTGATAGTAGAGCGGAACCATATATTGTCCTTCCTGATTCATCAATTGAATATCCGCGTAGGCGTATTGATAGCGCTCAAGAACAGGATCTCCTTCTCTTGTTTCCTTCAAGAGATTTTCCAGTCGTTTTTTTTCTCCCTCTTTCAATCTGACGTTGTATGTCAACCTGCTTCCATGCTTTCCATAGATCATCGTGAGGAACTCGATCTCTATCTTTCCATCGATCTCCTTCACCTCATTCAATTCCACAACCTTAAGGTTATTCTCCACTTTGTCATACCTGATCGGCACTTCCACTTCCCAGTTTCCTGTAATGCCTTGCATTCTTCGGAGTTTGAACTTGAGCTTAAACTTATCCGGCAGTTTTTCCTCCTCTATAGCCCTTATAACAAAGGATTGGTGATTGTCTGCTTCATTACCCTGAGGTGGTGTATAGAACATGCTGCCCATCGGCTGTGTCACTTCAATCGGATATTTCTTACCGTTTTCATCGACAAGCTGCACGGCATTAGGCTCGAAAATATCAAAATCCACAAAATTTCGGATTAACTTGTCCTTCCTTCTTGCCTCATAATAGACCACCATATGTAATGGATCGATATCCACACTCTTAACTTCAAACGACAAATCTTCATCCGTTGCCTTATACGTGCCTTCCGTCCAGACGTTGTAGATGGTGCCATACTCTATGTAAGCAGCCACTTTATTCGCCAAAGGCTTCAGGTTAGGCACCACAACGGCACCGATCATGAAAACTGCAGCCATGATCCCTATCACACCAAGCTGGTATTTCCAGGTGCGATGCTTTGGCACCTTTTTCACATAAGGGGTAAGTTTATTCAAAACTCTCCTATTGAAAGCATCATCCAGTTTCGGTGTATGGATGACATCCTCCAAGCCCTTTTTCTCCGCCTTCAAGCTTGTCAGGATTTCCCTGCAGGAAGGACAGAATTCCAGATGATCCTCGACTTTTTCTTTTCCCCCTTCCATAAGAACTTCATCAAAATATTGAATAAGCTCATCGAAAGAAAAGCATTCTTCACTGCTCGTCTCAGGATCAAACTCTAACAGTCTTTCCCTTATTGCCTTTAGGGATTGCTGGTATCTCCACTTGATGTCCTCTACCTGTTCATCCAGGAACACTGCAAGCTTTTCAGGTGTTTCTGCAAGCGCATGGTGAAGCAGGAATTCAAAGCGGTTTTTACTTTCAAGATTTGCAATCGCTTCTTCTATCTCAAGAAAACGAGGATTGTAGAATTGTATATAATGCTCTGGGTTGGTTTTTCCATAAGAGGCCACTTCCGCTTTTATGAGTGTTAGGGTCTGGCGATAAAGCCAGTCGGAAAAGAAATCCTTCTCTTCATACAGAGCAAGCTTTTCATAGGCTGTGATGAAACTTTTTTCCACCAATCTCTCCGCTTTATCCTCGGAACCAGCCATCCGGAGAGTTACGGCATACAGTCTGTTTTTATATCGTTCAATGATAGAATCATAGGCATCCTTGTTGCCGTCTAAAATACTTTTAACCTTCACTGTCTCCTCGATCATTCCATTTTCCACCCTTTTAAATAGTTCTCGGTGACTTTTTATTTCTCTCTGTCCATTATACCATTCCCTTCCTTTTTTTCACTGAATTATGCGAACATTTACAAAAAGGCAGAAGCAAACCTGAAATTCAGGAGTTCACTTCTGCCTTTTTCATTAATCTAAAGGAACTTTAATCGGTTCAGGAAGTAACACGGTTTTGTCGGTGGAAAGAAAATCTATGGTCACTGTTTGGACACCGTCCTCAGCGCTTGGCATTTCAAATTCCAGTTCGAATCCTCCCTCATCGTTTATCGGGGCATAAATTGTCTCAGCATCCTGGCCTGTTCGCTTCCATCCGAGCGTTGTTGCTTGTTCGATTCCTCTTTTGCCAGTCACCTTCACTTTCAGGTTACCGTCCACCAATTTTGCAGTATAACCGGTAAGAATCCATTCATCTGTCGACTTATCGTCCAAGATGTATGTTCCTTGTTGAATATCCAGTGTAAATTGTGCATTCACTGGTTCCTTCACTGAAAATCCGCTCAACTCAAAAATATGTTTTTCTCTTTCTTTATAATTTTCGGATGGCCTTTCCCCTCTTTCAGTTAATCTGAATTCCGTTTCCATCAGATAGTGATTGCCGTTGGTGGAGGATACGCTAGCACCACTGTACGGCAGTTTCTTCCCTGCTTCTGTTTTCACGCTATAAATAGGCTCAAGCCAAAGGTGGACACCTGAAGAGGTAAGAAATTCATCACGATCCTTCATGGAATTCTGAATCCTAGACAGTTCTGCATCCGAGAATGTTGACTCGAACTTCAGCATTTTAGCATTCGGTGCATCTATCCATTCCAGTAATTGCAGTTGATATAAACCTTCTATTCCAAGCGTATCGTCTAACTTCAGCATTGTGGTTTCTTTTTTGGATTCAGTCAAATCGATAGGTATCGAAAAAGACCAATCACCCTTTTCATCCAGTATTTCATTGATTGCAATGTCAACTGCTAAATAATCTGGAGTTTGAGCTTGCGGATACATAATGATTGAACCATTCCAACTTTCCGGGCTCGTAAAATCCAGGTTTTCAAAAGGAACTTCGTCACCATTCTCTGTTTTAAGGAGAATGGAAGGAAACTCATAATCTTTGGACATCAGAACATTATTCACTCCATTATCCAGCAGATTGCCTCTGAATCTTTCCCGCATTTCATCTGTAGGCTCTATTTCATAAAAGATCTCAATTTTAACCGGGCTTGAACTGACTTCAGTGATGTTAACTTTCACCCCATTGTCTTCTACACTATATAAGGCTTTTTCTTCATTTTGTTGCCCTAAATTACTGACTGTCGTATCTTCCCCAAATAAAGTGTTAAGCTGAGGATACATGGAAGCTCCCAACCCAAACGCCAAAACAATGCTGCAGGCTGTCAAGAACTGATATTTCCATGACTGCTTTTTCTTCTTGTTCTCATAAGGACTCAGATCTTTCAATACGTGCTGATCAAAATCGTGAGGGAGTTTCGGTGCCTGAACTGCCTCTTCCAGAAATGCTTCTTCCTTTTTCAAGGCCTCCATCACTTCCCGGCACATCGGGCAAAACTCCAGATGTTTTTCGACCATTTTGGATTCTGCATCTTCCAGGACGCCATCAAAGTATGCTGCAAGTGTATCAAAATCAAAGCATTTCATGGAAATATCCTCCTTTCTCCTCCATAATTTGTTTTCTCATTTTTTTCTTTGCCCTGTGAATTTTGTTCCTTACAGTACTGATGGGCTGCCCCACTAGTTCACTTATTTCCTCGTAGCTCAAATCTCTTGTATATTTCAGGAGGAGTATCATTCTGTCTTCTTGTGGTAACAACTCCAACAGCTTCTCCAAGTGTTCGTACTTCTCTTTTTGCAAATATTTGCTTTCAGGTGTAGATGCCGAATTTATTTGATTACTTTCCTCCTGCAGCTCCACTAGCTGAAACCTCTTCTTCCTGAACTGGTCCATGCAATGATTGATGGATAAACGGTATAGCCAGCTTGCAAAGCTCCCTGTGCTTTCATATTTCTCAAGCTGTGAATAGGCCTTGATCAAACATTCCTGGACCAGGTCTTTTGCATCCTCATGATTTTTGACCATCCTTAAAATGACTGCGTAAAGCTTATTGCTGTAGCGGTTGATAAGAAAAGTATAGGCCTGCTTATCACCTCGGAGCACTTCTTTTATATAATAGGAATCGTCCTTCATCCTCTAACCTCGCTTTGATATCGACTTTCATTATGTATAACGGGTGTAGTCAAAAGAAAATCTCAATAAATTAAAAAATTTCTACTTCCATTATACAAAAAGAAGCCGCATGGCCTGCGGCTTCTTCATTTTTTCTAATCAAAACTTGTTCAGGTAAAAAAATTTGGCGAAAATTTCTCTTCTTTTCTCATCTATTGAAGCATGCTTGCTTGGATAGTCCTGGTTCTTTTTACTACCGAAAATGAGTGACAGCATTGTTTTCATCCTCCATCATCCCTTTGATTTGTTATAACCAAATTATAGAATGATCAGGATTTTATAAATACGTACTGCAGGATGGTTTACACTCCTTCTTTCAACCATTAATTCCTCCCACTATATAAGGATGGAATCTACGACTTGTGGCGGAGGGAAAATACCCATGCAAAAGGAGATGTGTTCAAACACACATCTCCTCATTTTTGAAGGCTGCTTTTGGGTAAGGTTGCCTTCATGTTTTATTGGTTGTGGCTGCTTAGTTTCTATTATGAAAAGGGGAGTATTTCACGACATGGAAAAGGTGCAGCCTATCCTTGTTGCAGCAAGGGATTAAAGAACAACCTTATAACCATACTATACTTCCTTTTTATTAACCCAAAATAAACAAACCTTAAATCTTTTGTAAATTAGAATACTCTTACTGCCTTCACCGCTCTCGGCTTCCAATAGGTATTCATGGTAGCATAGGCAACCCCGGTTGATGTGGCAGAATGCAGAATGGTGGTTGGGTCCACAACGATGGAAACGTGATTGATTGTTCCATTTCCATCTGTGTCAAAGAAAACAAGATCCCCTTTTCGCACTTGTGATAGCGGAATTTCCTTCCCTACATTCGCTTGCTGGGATGAAGTTCTTGGAAGGTTGATCCCATTTTCCTGGAATACCCTTAAAGTGAAGGAGGAACAGTCAAATGCATCCGTTCTTGTTGTGGATGCACCGTAAAGATAGCCGGCACCTAAATATTTCTTGCCACTTTCAATGATGGCGCTTGCTTTCGTCTGCCAAGCCGTGTCGCCGTTAACCGGGGCCGCTTGCCCTGTTCCCGGTATAGTGATGACCTGTCCTACATATATGCGGTTGGCATCCTTGATGGATGGATTGGCATTCAATAGTGCTTGCAGTGTTAAATTATGACGTTGTGCCACTATGGATAATGAATCTCCACTTTTGATTGTGTATGTAGTCGTCGTAACCGGTGCCGGCTGGCTCGGGGTGCTTGCCGGCGGAGAGCCGTCTGGCACAGTGATTTTTTGACCAACATAAATACGGTTTGGATCTTTTATCGTTGGATTTAAATTGAGTAATCCGTTCAAGCTAGTCTCGTGTCTTTTTGCTATCACAGATAATGAATCTCCTGATTTGACAGTATATTCAGCAGCAAAGGCTTGTCCGGAAAACAGGAATGTGGTTACAAGGGCGCCTGCCATGATTTTCTTTTTCATGATGTACAATTCTCCTCTATTCTCACAATTTGTTAATCAATACAAAATTATCTTAGCACGAATTTTCCAACAAATAACGCTAATTTATTTTCCTCTGATTCCATTATTTGTATATAAAAAAACTCCCAGGATTTCACCTAGGAGTTACAAACTTATATTCCAGCAGAACGCTGCAGCCTTTTAGCAATTTCCATAAAATCATCCGGTGATATACCAGGCGCAAACTCCTCCGGAAGATCTTCCAAATCGGGGATTGGGCCTCCTTCCGGGGTGCCTTGTATTACTTCAAGCTTTCCACCGTCCTCCGGATGGCTTCCTTTCCATATGAGAGCGACATCCTTGTAGTCATTCTCGCTAAAGGTGTACAACTTTCGATGTACTCCTTCTGCCTCAAATTTCCTTGTCGTTTCGAATGCCCTGTTTTCCAAAGATGGAACGGGAACCATTTTCGTAATGTCCACACCTGTGGCGATTTCCAATGCTTTTGCATAGGCAACGACATGAACGCCCCCTCTTACAAGTAGATACCCGATCATCTCTCGTGCAACCGGGTTATCTGTCATCTCATACACCCGCATCTTATGGGTTCTCGCCCCACACTCCAGAAAGAAATTATGCAGCAAGTCTAGAACGAGATTACCGCTGTTAAAAACATTATCCCCTGTCCACGCCCGCCCCATGGAATCAGCCGGCATTCCTGTTTGTGCATTGACGATATAGTGGTGGGTGTTACGAAGGTCTTTCGTATTACGCAAAGGTGCTGCATTTGGATTCGCTGGATACGTTACACCCTTCAACATTAAGTTTATTGTATTTGTCACAAGTTCTACATGTCCAAATTCCTCGGCTGTAATGCTTGCAACCAGATCATAAAAGGGTTTCAGCTTTTTCTTGTTACGAAAATTGAAAGATTGAAACATGTAGTTATTCAAGGTGGACATCTCGCCAAATTTTCCGCCAAGCAATTCCTGTACCGCTGCCGCTCCATTCGGATCCGGGCTTTTGGGCATCGGCAATTCGATCTGCAATTTGTTTATTCTTTTTATCAATGCATTCCCTCCCTTGCACTGGCAATAAAATATCGCTATTTACTTTTATGTTTTATGGGTTATGTCCTATTACAAACTCAGAAAAGAGTTCCTAACAATAGGGCAAACGCCCATACATCATGGGTGTTTGTAACATAAAGTATCGTATCTTAGCTTGAAAGGAGATACGTTTAATGAGTAAAGCAGATGGCGGAAGATGCGATAATCATGGCACTGGTTTCACCCTTTTCATCATTTTGTTCATTCTTCTTGTGATAATAGGTGCAGCCTACCTTTGTTAATAATGGATGAAGAAGTAAAACGTAGAGATCCTCTCTGCGTTTTTTATTTTGTATGGATAAATGAACATAATTTGCACTACTATAGGCTAGCCTAAGAGTAGATTATGTGTGTTGGAGGAGTAATGGCAATGAAGTTATCCTTGGCTTTTTCCCAAAACCGAATAGCTTTACATCATCGGACACCTGAGTGTGCCATGGCTTTGTTCGGGAACAACAATAGAATGAGTTTTTCCGATGAATAAGTCTTTGGAAAGGCTGCTTTGGAGCATTGCGTTACCGGGATTTGGCCAATTATTGAACAAGCGTTATATCAAAGGTATTACCTTCATAATTTTGGAGGTCCTCATTAATGTACAAGCCAATTTCAACTCCATTATCATGTATAGCTTCAATGGGGAAATCAATCGAGCGTTCGAGGATGCAAATTATCTCTGGTTGATGTTCTATCCATGCTTGTACTTTTTTGCAATGTGGGATGCGTATAAGGATGCAGGGGGAGGCAGCGCACCTTTTTCTTATCTGCCGTTTGTAAGCTGTGCCTACTTCGTCACTGTAGGGCTTATGCTATCAGCTAAAGTAAAAGTCTATGGAACAATTCTTGGACCAGTTTGGCTCCCGATGATATTTGTCATACCCGGGATTGCATTCGGCTTGATCGTACGCGAAGTCCTTTTGCATTACTATTCCGAATAAAAAGGAAGGGAGCGAGTATTCTTGCCATATGCTACAACTAGGGATAATGTCGATATCTACTACAGGCTTATTGGAAGTGGGCCCGTCACACTGATCTTTATTCACCCTCCTGGAATGGGGCACATCACATTCATGCGGCAACTTCCATTGGCCAAGCATTATCGATTACTACTCCTTGACTTGAGGGGAAATGGTAAAAGCGGCAGTAACCAAAAGAAAATACAATTCCCGGTACTAGCTCAAGATATATATGATATTTGCAAACAATTGGGCTTGAATAAATTGGTATTGATCGGTTATTCAAATGGGGGATCCATTGCCATGGAATTCGCCGTCACCTACCCCCGCCTTGTTCAGGGCCTCATTCTTGTCGGGGCTTTTTCAAAAGTAAACTCATACCTTTTATTCGGGGAGTTCCTCCTTGGCATCCTGGCAGCAAAGTTTAATGCCATTCCCATCCTAGCAAAGGTCATCGGACATGCACACGCCTATTCAAGGGAATATGGAAAACAACTCGAAGCTTATATCAATAAAACGGATGCACA
The DNA here is from genome assembly GCF_016908565.1 of Sutcliffiella tianshenii. Lineage (GTDB taxonomy): Bacteria > Bacillota > Bacilli > Bacillales > Bacillaceae_I > Sutcliffiella_A > Sutcliffiella_A tianshenii. The sequence continues at coordinate 28,760 of NZ_JAFBED010000008.1, read as the reverse complement.
TATTCTTCAACAAATGTATCTCGAGGGAGTGAGATACGACTGTACAGAAAGACTTGCACAGATTAAAGTACCGATACTGCTTGTGTATGGGCAAAGAGATTATTATGTACACCACTATCAAAATGAATTCAAAGCCCTCCATCCCGATACACAAGTCACCTATATCGGAAAAGCCAAACACCAGGTACCTACCAAATTCCCAGACGAGTTCAATGCTGTTATACATTCTTTCATAAAAGTCAATATCATTCCCAAATAAAGAGAAGACCACATGCATTAAGCATATGGTCCAAGATACTTATTTGGTTGGAGTACTGATTTCTTTTTCTTCTAATGGTTTTGATAGTTGCATATTTCTTTGTAATCGGCTGCTTGCATACGGGTATAAGCAATTATGCGCAATTCTCATCCTCGTTAAAGTAGTCTGAAGCGTAGCTTGGGAATCCTTCTCTCGTCCCGATTGAATATTGGTCATGTCCACCATCGCACGAAGGACATTTTCGAGCGCTTTCTTGAGCTGCTCCTGTTGCGGTTGTGCCTCGTTTTTCACCAATTGCCTGACCATTTCATTGGCGTACATATTCATTTTTTCCAAACTATCACTTACCGTTTTCATCGCTCAATCCCCCTTAGCCTCAATATATTTGCAACAAAAACTCACTATTCCATTATTCTTTTCATAGCTTTTTAAATCATTTTCTCCTTTTCATTCCCCAAACCCTGCCTCTCGACAAAAGCAGTGATAAATATACCTTTTTCGAGCAAAATCCACTCTTTAAAAAGATTGATGATGAATACTTCTTTTCGTTATACGAAGTTTTTTACGATAATACCTCCTTTTTACACAAAACCTATTTTCTTACAGTTTAAATTGTTTTATAATGGGATATATCGTTAGAGGGAGTGAACAAAATGAAGCTTATACAACTTGCAGTAGAAAAGAAGCGTAACCAGATGATGCAAACTGCTAAAAAAACAGGTTTAACCTCTAATGAAACCATAAAACTTAGCCAAGAGCTGGATGAAATGATGAACATCTTTGTTCCTCCAACGATTGATCTATCAACTGGTCAACTTTCAAGTAAAACCAATCTTAAACGATAATACATATTGTAACTTTTAAAAAAAGCTCTATAATAAATGTAATATTCATAATAAGCCATTGATGAAAAAGAGAGTAGCTTATTTGCGGGCCTGTAGCGAGTTAGGGATGGTGGAAGCCTAATGCGATGTGATAAGGGAAGCGCACTTTGGAAATGGAGCAGATTTATCCCCTTTAGAGGATTAAAGCGGCTTTTTTCGTATGAAAAAGCAATTAGAGTGGTACCGCGGGATTACAAGCCCGTCTCTTCATTAAATTGGAGAGACGGGCTTTTTTTATTTCTCAATAAAGGAGTGTTTAAACATGAATATCATTCACATCATCGCCTCATCCATCCAGCAAGCCGTTCCGGAACTGAACATTGAGCAGATAAGCATTAGAATCGAGAAACCGAAGTACGCTAATCACGGGGATTTCGCCTTTCCGGTATTCGATCTTGCAAAAATCAGAAAGCAGGCTCCTCAAGCAATAGCATCCTCTCTTGCCGGGAAGATCCAAGATCCTTGGGTCATGAAAACGGAAGCCGTTGGGCCGTATGTCAATTTCTTTTTACAAAAAGAAAAAGTGCAGAAGGAAATTATATCCAATATATTAGCAATGGGGAAGGACTATGGAAACCTTAACATCGGCAAGGGTGAAAACGTGGTGCTTGATCTTTCCTCCCCTAATATCGCAAAACCCTTTTCCATGGGTCATCTTCGCTCCACCGTCATAGGTACATCCATAGCAAACATCCTGGAAAAGTGCGGCTATCAAACAGTCCGCATCAATTACCTTGGTGACTGGGGCACACAGTTCGGAAAATTGATTGTTGCCTATTTGAAATGGGGGTCGGCAGAATCAGTCCGGGAAAATCCGATACCTGAATTACTGAAGTTATATGTGAAGTTCCATCAAGAGGCTGCAGACAATCCAGCACTCGATGACGAAGGACGTCTATGGTTTAAAAGATTGGAGGACGGGAACGAGGATGCACGATCCTTGTGGAAATGGTTTCGAGAGGAATCCCTCCATGAATTTCAGCGAATCTATGACCTTCTAGGGATTAGATTTGATTCCTATAACGGGGAAGCCTTCTACAATGATAAGATGGATGCAATCATTGAACGCCTGAAAGAGCTGGAGCTATTAACCCATTCGGACGGAGCTGAAGTGGTGGTGCTTGATGAAAGCCTGTCCCTTCCTCCCTGCCTGATTAAAAAGTCGGATGGTGCGACCCTATATGCCACACGGGATCTTGCAGCCGCTTTTTATCGAAAGGCCGAGTATAAGTTTGCTAAAGCACTATATGTCGTCGGACAGGAGCAGACAATCCATTTTCAACAGGTAAAAGCCGTTGTAGCAAAAATGGGAGAGAGTTGGGCCAAGGATATGCATCATATACCATTTGGCCTCTTATTGAAGGATGGCAAAAAAATGTCCACCAGAAAAGGTAAAGTGATTCTCCTTGAAAAAGTGATCCAGGAGGCCATCGAACTTGCTGAGAGAAATATTGCAGCCAAAAATCCACAGCTACCGAATAAGCAGGAAGTTGCCAAACAAGTCGGAGTCGGTGCCATCATTTTTCACGATCTAAAAAACTACCGTTTGAACTCCATTGAATTTTCTTTGGGAGATATGCTCAAATTTGAAGGTGAAACCGGCCCCTATGTCCAATACACCCATGCCCGGGCTAGCTCTATTTTAAGAAAAGCATCCTGGGTAAATGATGGGGATATAACCTATTCGGGACTTAAAGATGACTATTCCTGGAATCTTTCGAAACTGCTATATGCATTCCCTGAAACCATTGAGAAGGCTTGCGCCGGATTCGATCCATCCATCGTCGCCAAGTACATTGTTGATGTGTGTCAAAGCTTCAATAGTTGGTACGGGCATGAAAAGTTCCTCACAGAAGATGAGGAAAAAGTGGCCCGACTTTCGTTAGTATATGCTACAACACTCGTCATCCAGGAGAGTTTATCTTTATTGGGAATGAGTGCACCAGACGAAATGTAAAGGCATTATCTGTTAATATTGCTTCCCGGTACATGAAACCTTCCTTCCCCTCATATATTGTAGTAATAATCTTATGGGGGGATGCCTATGAAATGGCTGGTATGGTTTCATGTCTTGGTTGCAATTATCGGAATTGGCCCCACATTTTTCGGAAATATTCTATTGCGAAAACATCAAACAATCACAGACCTGCGCCATAATATACTTTTGCAGCATAAACTGGATTATTTCCCAAAAATCGGTGGGACGATCGCAGTCATCACCGGTATTCTGCTCGTCATATTCGGGGATTATGGTTCCATTCTCCAACTCTGGCTTTTTGCACCCCTTCTCCTTTATCTTGCCATCCAAGTCCTTGTTATAGGTTTTATCTCACCTAGACTGTATGAACTGCAGCACTGGCTCCTTCATCCGGATAATCGCGCTTCCACCCAATTGCCCCTTAAACACGTATTGATTTTGAATGCCCTCAGTAATCTGTATATGTTCGTTTCATTCCTGGGCTTTTTGATTTTCCTGCTTATGGTCATCAAACCTTCATAAAAAATAGGTCAGTTCCTTAATTCCTCCTTCATCAAAGGGTCTAAGGCATTGACCTATTTTTTGTCCATCAGTCGGACATTGCTTTGCGGTTTTTATAGTAGGCTTCCGTGCCAAAATAGTTGTTTAAGAGCAGTTCCATCTTTTCAAGGTCTGCACGGGTTACGACCTGATCCCTTTCGTCCCAATATACTGTGGAGACAAAATAGTATTTCTTCACTCTCGAGAAAAGTACCTTGGAATGAGGAAATTTATCGAAAAAGCCGATCATCCTGCCTTTTTTCATATAGGATACATTCAAAAGCTTCATCACGATCACCTACTTATTTTAAGCGATTACTCCATTATTTCTATACCACATTATGAACATAAGAAAACTGCCTATCCATCAGGAGGCAGCATCTAAGTTTTATATGTCCCTTCTTAATGCCTTCAGTACATCGATCCTCGTTGCCTTCGCAGCCGGCTTCAACCCCGAAAGGATAGCTACCACAAGACTGATCCCTACGCAAATTGCAGTCAAGGACCAAGGTATGTACGAGAGCATGACCTTTGTACCCATTTCTTCGTTGAACATCATCTTGATGACAAGTGGCAAAGCCAGATTGACACCATAGCTGATCAGATAGGAAGCAACTGTCCCGATTAGTGCCCCGATGACGCCAATATAGGCGCTTTCCATAAGAAACAGGCTTTTGATCATTTTCGGGCTGCCGCCAATCGCCTTCATGATTCCAATATCCTGGGTCCGTTCGGTGACTGCCATGCTCATCGTATTGAATATCCCAATCGATGCGATGATGACAGCAATTGTTCCAACAAATAAGAGACCCACTTTCAAAACTGCAAACAATAGATTGATTTCCTTCAGCTGTTCAAGTGGCGAATATGCATAATAACCATCCTCTCTCGCCTTATCCAATATCGCTTGGACATGTTCCATATCTGTTGCATATACCCCTAGATAGGAATAAGTGGATTCCTGGTTTTTCAATTCCTCTTTCGCCTCCTCCGGCATGGAAGGGTCGATCAATGTCCCATACGCAGTCCCGGTAAAATCCTCAATCTCCTGCATTTTTTCTTCTTGGATATTGACGAAATTCTGGTAGTTGTTTTTATTGGCAGGCTCATCTGCAATCCCGACAATCGTAAGCGTGAATTCCTTCGTCTCTTTTTTCTCATCAAAAAACTGCGGGATCGATAAGGTAATTTCTTTTCCGATCAGTTCATCCTGATATTCCTGATATTGGCCGTCCACTTCCTTGCCGAACGTTTCCTTTAAATGATAGCCTACCACCACTTCATCAGGTGACTCTGGCATACGCCCTTCAGACAAGGAAAATCCCGCTTTTTTCTCAGACGGATAGTCGACGACCCTTGTTTCGGCATGGCTTGAGTAGTCCCCCAATGTATAGAAGGATTCCCAGTTGTTCAGCTGCTTGCGGCGAACAACCGTATTAACATTTTCCATTCCTTCGAAGTATTCAACGTCAGTTTGGGTCATCCCTGCGCTTGTTTCAGGATTTTCCCCATTACTTTTCCCGCTGACCTCGACCTCTGTTACCACACCGTTCTGCGTGACATCCTTTATGATTGTTTCCTGCAATCCAAAACCTACGGAAGCCAAAACCATCAAGAAGGCACATCCCATTGCGGTTGCGAGTATAGTCATGAAAACACGGCTTCGGTTCTTTTTCATATTTTCACGTACAAATTGATGCTTATCTTTGAACTTCATACAATTCTCCTCTTTCCATGACAGAGCCCTCTGCCAGTTCAATGGTGCGATGCGCTATACGTGCGACATCTTTGTCATGTGTGATGATGATAAAGGTGATACCTTCCTTTTTGTTCAACTCCTGAATGAATTGCAGGAATTCCTGCTCCGTCTCACTGTCAAGGCTCCCCGTCGGCTCATCTGCAAAAATGATGCCTGGATTCGTAATAAGCGCCCTGGCAATACCAACCCTCTGCTGCTGTCCTCCTGAAAGTTCACTTGGATAATATTCCTCGTATCCCTTTAAGCCAACCCGGGCCAATACTTCAAGCACACGTGCTTTTCTATCTTTTTTTGGTACTCCTTTTATCTTCAGGGGCAATTCCACATTGCTAAACGCGCTCATACTTGGAATCAGCTGAAAGCTTTGAAAAATGAAGCCGATATTCTCCAGGCGGAAATCAGACCATTCCGATTCATTGAACTTCGTCACATCCGTGCCTGCAATTTCAACCGTACCGGACGATGGCTTCATAAATCCGCTCATCAGGTTCAACAATGTCGACTTGCCCGATCCGCTCTTTCCTATGATGGATACAATCTCCCCTTCATATATGGACAAATCGATATTTTTCAGGACCGACACCCGCGTCTCTTTATTTTTCTTCCCCACAATAAAATCATGGGAAAGACCGCTCACTTTAATCATAGCTACCAATCACCTATTCTTTTGTATTTTGTATCGATACATAGGTTTAAACGAAATAGGTGGTGGAAAGGTTTTGGGTTGGAGGGATTTTAATTGGAGAATGGAAGATTACTTAATTTGAAAATACAGTCGCACACAAAAAAACCACCTCTTTCATAATAGAAAAAGGTGGCTTATGATTAGTTCCTATGCCGCAATATCCCTCTTCACAAAAGTAAAGAAGCTTATCACATGCAGCAGTACAAAGTAAATTAGATACATCACTATCGAAAACCAGAATGTGGTCCCGGACACGATTGGCATGCCGTCGATGATGGCGTTGAAGTTGGTGTTTGCAAATGGGGAATATTTCGCCCATTCGAATTTCATTCCGACCAATTGGGTGATCTGTGCCCCTGTGAAAAGGAGGAACAGTGAAATCCCAATTGCCAGGGAATTGTTGCGGAAAACACTTGAAATCATGAAGGCAATGGTAGCGAACATAATGACACCAAGTGAACTCAAAAGCAGTTTAATCATGATATAGAAAAACGGATGCAGTTCGAACACTTCCCCGTTCATATATAATAGCTCAGGTGCACTTTCCATGCCGAATGCGATGGCTCCTGCGATAAATGATGTTACGAAGAAAATAGAGAAAAAGATCACCATGAACACCAGAACCGACAGGTATTTCGCTATTAGGATCCTGCTTCTTTTTATTGGGCGGATCATGAGTAGCTTGATGGTGCCCCATGTGAATTCACTTGCAATTGTGCCACCAGCGATGATCACAACGAAAAGTGTGATGATGCTCGTTAACCCGAGATTGTCGCTGACGTATGTCCAAACGGAATTTTCAGTGGTAGGCTCCAGATCATTCTGGATGCGGTACTCATTGATAGCATATCGGCGCTCCAAGTAACCGTAATCACCTTCGGGTTCGCTTTCCATCGTCATTTTATAGTTTTCGTTATCCTGTTGAAGCTGCTCTTTCCAGCCAAGCTGTTGTCCCCCGCCTTGATTCGGGTCATCCATCATGGAACCCATCATGATTGTAAATACCACTCCGATAACGGATAGTCCGATCAGAATGATGCTCATTACATAAAAACTTGGACGGCGGAACCATTTGATTAATTCGTTTTGTACAAGCTTTATCATCCTATGCACCCCGCTTCTGTGACGTTTTTTCCAGGAATTTATCTTCGAGGGTTTTTGTCACTTCTTTCACTTCAAAAATGGCAATCTTGTTAGCTACCATACTTGCAACTATTTCCGGTACTCTTTCTTTTTCAAGGACCACCTGCAGGGTGCCTTCCACCTCTGTTACTGTCAAACCGGCTGAATCGAGGATCTCCCTTGCCGCATCCATCTGTGCAACTTTAAATTGATAGGAGGAAACCCCATCCTGGATAAAGTCACGGACGCTTTGGATATCAAGGAGTTCCCCTTGCTGTATGATGCCGATCCTGTCACACATCAATTCCATTTCCGATAAAAGATGGCTTGAGACAACAATGGCCATCTGTTCAACGCGAGCAAGTTTTCTCAGATAATCACGGATTTCCCTGATGCCTGCAGGGTCCAGCCCGTTGGTCGGTTCATCCAGAATCAGTACCTTAGGCTTATGCAGCAATGCCTGGGCTATTCCTAAGCGCTGTCTCATTCCCAGGGAATAGGTTTTCACCTTTTCCTTGATGCGGTCTGTCAACCCCACCAATTCAATCACTTCCGCTAAGCGGTCTTCGGTTACCCCGGGCACCATGCGCGCATACTGCATCAGGTTCTGGTATCCTGTCAGGAATTTGTACATTTCAGGATTTTCGACGATGGCTCCAACTTGACTGACCGCCTTTTCATAGTCGGTCTTTATGCTTGCCCCTTCTATGAAAATATCACCTGATGTAATACCCATCAATCCCACCATCATCCGGATGGTCGTGGTTTTACCAGCTCCATTCGGTCCAAGGAATCCGAACACTTCCCCTTTGTACACCTCAAAGGAAACTCCTTTGATGATTTGTTTCCCTTTGATTTCCTTGCTTACATTCGTTAGCTTAACTGCTACTTCGTTCATCACTTTTCCCCCTCCTTACATTACATTTCCATTTTCTTTTCCATCCAGAGTGCAGAAATGACAAATAATACTGCACAAATCGTGGCATAAAAGCCTAAATAACCGATTGACAGCTCTCCCATCGTCATCCCAAAAGTAAAATTATCATTTTCAAATTGAGATTCAAAAGTTGGCATCGGTAATTTCCCTATCTCCGAAATGTGTGTAATCAGCCTCGTTTCTGCTGACCACTGATGTATATGGAAAATCGGAAATATGGATAAACCAATAATAACTTGGATTATTTTACCAATGATACTTTTTGCCCGGACACTGACGTTTAGCACCCAGATGAACAACCCCCAAAAACCAAGGTAGACGCTCACAAGTGTAATTCCGGCAAATAAAAAGGCCAACTCCCACCACTTTTCACCATCCATCCATACAGGCGTCTCCAATAAAGCATTCGATAAAGAGACCAGGATAAATATAAAGGATAGGGATAATAATAAGGTCAAAAAAGATACAAGAAATTTACTGGATAATAAAGCAAAGGCTGAACAAGGACTGTGTAGCCAGAGCATGGTTTTCGTTTCTTGATGGATCAGGATCGGTAACCCTACACCCATATATAATAAATGAGTGATTAGAAGGAACATACCTATCCCCGTTGCTACCATGGGTTCTTCATAGTAGAGTGCTAAACCGATGCCTAAACTCCATGCCACACATATCACCGCAATATTCTGCAAGAAGGTTTTCTTTGCCAGCTTCCAGTCCTTCCATAACAACCCTTTCATCCGCATCATGCCAGCTTCTCCTCAAATGAACGGATCATCCATTCCTTGACGGACAGCCCTTCCACTTCCCTGATATGTTCTACGTTTTCCTTGGCTAAAAAGTTTCCATTTTTTATTAAAATTACTTCATCCAATAAAGGTTCGATTTCATCAATCTCATGTGTGGCAATCACGATTGTCTGTTTTCCGAAGTCCACAAAGGTGAGAAGCCCTTTCACGATCGAGTCCCTTACCATCACATCGAGGCCTGAAAAAGGCTCATCCAGTAAAATATATTCCGCTTCCCGTGCAAGTGCCAGGACAAGCTTCAGCCTTCCCCTATTACCTTTGGAGAGTTGTTTGATTTTCTTACCCGGTTCGAGTTTCATGAATTGCAGCAGCTCTTTTGCTTTATCCATCCGGAAGTCTTCAAACTGTGAGGCATAATATTTGATCATGTCCTCTACAGTAAACGGTTCATAATAGAAATCCAGTTCTGTCAGGTATGCAACTGTTTTTGCGACTCTGCGTGTGGCAACTTCACCGTTCACCGTGACCTCCCCAACATTCGGTTTCGCAAGTCCTGCCATCAACTTGAGGCTAGTAGATTTCCCGCTGCCATTTGGGCCGAGAAGACCGATTATTTTCCCCTGTTCCAAAACAAGGTTTGCTTCCTTTACCGCATAATCTTTACCGAACTTTTTTGTGACATTATCAAATCTAATCATTCTTCCCTTCCCCCTTGGACAAGAATTCTTCCACACTATTGATGATTTCCTTTTCCACTACACCAATTTCCCTCATACTTTTGACAAAGTTCTCCACAACACTTGCCTGCATCGATTTCTTCAATTGCACCACCATCCCCAGATTCTCTGTCACAAACGTTCCCTGTCCCCTTTTGGTTTCCACGACTTCCATCCTCTCCAATTCACTATAGGTTCGTTGAATCGTATTTGGATTGACCCCGGATTGAATCGCCATTTCCCTGACAGATGGCAGTTTATCTCCAGGCTTAATGTCCCCGCGGACGATTTCCCTGCTTATCCTGTCGATGATTTGAAGATAAATCGGTTTATCCGCATCATATTTATTACTCATTTCACTTCCACCACCTTCTCCAAGAGCCAAACAGAAATTAAAAACCATATTGAAATTCTGAACAAATAAAGAAGTAAATAGCCGATGGTCAATGGAATGCTGTCAGGATTGATGGTTCCTCCCCCATTAGCGATTTCAAAATAAAGACCGACGATATTTTCAAATGGCAAAGGCCATAAACCTGAAATGAAATTCACGACAGAAGTGTCTCCAAGATAAGCGAGAAGGGAATGCAAGAGAAACGCGAATGATAGAGTAATGAGCGCTTTATATTTGCCTAGTACCGGATGGGTGCCTGTTGCATGGTAGAAAGCCCAATAAAATAGCAGATAGAGGCCCAATTCGATCCCGATTGCTGTTATCCCAAACCCTCCAGAGACAAACAAAGAGAGGTAGTTGAAATCTTCGAGAGTCGGAAAAGCTTCGAATAGTACGATAGTTGCCAGTATAAAGATACTGAAGCTCGCAAGATGCATATACACCCCTGTCACTATTTTGCCTAACAGGATTTTATAAGCTGATTGAGGAGAATGCAGCCACAGCTGTGTCTTCCCTTCCATGATCAACCCGCTTAACAGAAAGATGGCGATATAAAAAATATGCCCGCCAAGTATCATTGTCGTCACCACAAGCCCGATTCCAGGTTGCCCATGGTAGATGGTAAAACCAAGTGATATCAACCACACACTTAGCAGCCCAAGGGTAATAAGCATAAAACTCAGCCTGGAAATCAACCATTCCTTCCTTATCAATCCCATGAATGCAGCATTCATCATAACCCCTCCCAAAATACTAGTGTACTAATGAATTCATACACCGTGTTCTAGTTAGATAGTACACTAAGTCAATTCTCAACGTCAATAGGCTTCTGCAAATATATTTTCTGGTTTTTTATCTAAACATAGAAAATATTATGCCGATAAAATAATTACGTCAGAAATTCAAAATAAATACTGACAAGGATGTACATAAATTTAGTTTTTTTTACAAATTTCTCTATAATAGCTTAAAATTTATTAGAATATTTTGTATAATAAAATTACTAATTTCTTCATGTGTTTGGGAGTGAAGTGATGGATACAAGAGGAAGAAGAATTGTCCGCAACAAATCTAGAAGCCAATTTCATTATTTAGTACTCGCAAAAGAATTTATCAGTTCATTCGTTCTTCATGCACTTTCACTGGCTATTGTTGCAACCTTTTTAATCTGGGTACTGAATCAGGTTTGAAAACAAAAAAACGAGAGGATCTCCATTTGGAGCGCCTCTCGTTTTCTTATGAAAAAATCACTTCTTTTTCTGAAGTGGAACAACGTTTCTGGTTTCCCATTTTGTTTCCAGATCGACTATTCTGTCTTCGAGCTTTCTGAGGGTGCGGTTTAGCCGATAGAACATCGGGATGTAGATGACAATGACAGTAATCACAGCATAAAAGACATATTCCATTCTTTTCCCCCTAATTATCGCTTACTGATTCTCTTTTTTATAGGTTCTACCTTGCTTTTATGATAGTTTATTCGTTTCCCCGCATAAAAAACACTGATGCTTGCAAAAAGCAATACCATTGATACCTGAGCCAGCCTTGACCCGATTCCGAAGATCGCTGTAAGCAGATAAACCAGTATTACCGGTATCATGACTGTATATAAAGAAAATAAAAAACGGTATCGCTCATCCACTTCATGGACCGTCCCGCACGCTTTGCAGGTTATTGGACGATATCCGAAGAAAATTGAAGCCAGTTTTTCCGAATAGGATATTTTTTCTTTGCAGCTTATACATCGTTGAAATGGCATTTTTACTACTCCTTAAAAAAATCATATGTAATATTCTAACTACTTTCATCATAACAAATCTATGAAAAAAGTAATATATAATTATCTGAAAATAGGAATAAAAAGAGGGATTACCAGCTGTGGCTGCTGTCAATCCCTCTTGTCATCATTCTGCCTCTACAGGCTGTTTCAAGTTTTTTAGTATGTTTATCACAAACAAAAGGACACCTAAGACAGTTACATTTGCCCCGATGATCGTTGCAATCAGGTAGGAATCATTCCCATGGACTGCGAATGCCAAACCGATCATCATCAATGGCAAGCCTATGTTATGCAACCAGAAGTGGCCCAGGGCAAGCTTGGTTTTTCCGACTGAAGGGAATAAATGATAAATGATGCCTGCAAGCGTCAAGGTGCCCCAGCCCAGGAGATTGATGTGAGCATGAACAGGCGTAAGGCTATAATCGTGCACCGTGGACATATAGTAACCAATACCAACGCCGATCAAAAAATATACCGCTGAAATCTTGATTAACCTGATTCCCATTCCTTGTCCCCCATTCCTATTAAAGGTAATTACCTACACCTAATATTACGCAGAATTCAATACTTTAGAACCAATCATTTACCATTTGTTGTATATTTTAGGTATATATATCTGATAAACTATCATTCTCCGGTTGGAATTTTATTGGTCATCACCCTGATAAAATCTTCAATAAATGCCTGGACATCAACCTCCATGGCGATTGCTACCTTATTTTCCCCGGGTTTAATGTCTGGCTTTGGCCTGAAGTCGGCTATGGTCACCCCCCGCAGATCATTTTCTTCTGTACCGATGTAAATCTTTCGTTCAACATATTTAAAAGCTTCTGGAGTTGAGATGGCAAATAAGGTAAGGACATCATGGAGGGGACTGCCCTTAATGCCTGGGACAAGCTTCTGGTATGCCTCGAAATAATAATCGAAAATGGATTTAATCAGGGGCTGATATGGATTATTTTCAGTTGCCACAATAAGGTTGATGATCTCCGGTGTAATGATTGCATCATTGGTCACATTCAGTGGATAAACAACCCCGTTCTTCACTTTACCCGTCACAATGGCAGCAGCAAGCTGATCCCCATAGAAGTTTGCCTCTGCGCCTGGCGTTACATTGCCGGGAACTAAAAAAGCCCCACCCATCAGATAATAGCCTTTGACAGAATTCATGATCTCCTCCCCGGCCAGATTAAATGCCAAGGCAAGGGAGGTACTTCTCCCCACATCGACAATGAGCAGTTCCTTCCCATACTTTTCAATTATTTTAAAAACCGTATCGAAGTTAAGCAATTCCCCTTTAATGGTTGCTGGCGGTCGTATCGGGCCAAGTCCTTCCTCCCCGTGTATCTCGGGATAGAATGGTGTAAACTCCCCAGATAACGGTCCTTTTGCGCCACCGATCAGAACGACATCTTTCCTGTTGGCCAATTCCAATAAATATGCGACGTTCTGTGAGGCCTGTTCTTGATTGACATTTCCATAGCTGGTCACGATGCCGACCAATTCAATCTTCTTACTTAAGATCCCGTAGATGATGGCCAAGGAATCATCTATGCCCGGATCACAGAATAACAATACTTTTTGCGGCATTATCTTCTCTCCCTTGATTGATTGGGTTTTCTCTAGTATATTCTGCCGATCCTGGATATTGCATTACTCTGTAATACCGGTTCCGATTATTCTCACCTTAGAAGTCACTTTGATTTTCACATTCGGGTATTGCTCTTCCCATTTTTTCATATCAAACCCACGCTTGCGGGATTTGGCTTCATAACCGAAGCCTATCGGATCAACTTTTTCTTTTTGAAAGGTAGCTATCAATTCGGTTGATTGCCGTATTAGATCTTCTTCGAACACTTTTTGGAACTCTTTTAGTTTCTTAGGGTCGACTTTGCCTCCGGAATATTCCCTTATTAGTCCATCCATTTTAAGATGAACATGGAATTCCGGTTCTCCGTTTTTCCACTTCACCTTGATATCCCTTTTCGTCTTGATGCTCCTCAAGGAAACATATTCTTCTTTATCAGGCAATTTAATTGCTGTTGCCCCATCGGTATGCTCATCGACCAGGAATTTAAAATAAAAAAGCTGTTTATTTGGAACGATAACTGACAGCTTCCCCTTTTTCATCACTACGACTCCAGTGATCATCACCTTATCATCGACTAGTTTTAGTAAGGGAAGATTCGGGTCCACTCCTTCTTGATAAAAGTCTGACAGAAAGATATGCAAATTGGTTGTCGGCACATCTCGCCGTTCTATATTATGTTTGATGAGGCCGGATAAATATCTTCCAGTTCCTTCTGTTCCAAAATTCCCTTCCAGGATTTTCTTTACCTCTCCATCCACAATCGACAGATATAGACCAGTCCCGATACTTGAATCCCTTTGCAGGGCATCTATCAATTTTATGATTCCTTTTTCAGCTAGTTCCTTGTTAAATAACACAAGCTCCAAGCTACCGTTCACAATTGGAGCAGAGGATTTCTTCTGCAGTTCTCTTAACAGATCCTTATTCATATTGGCTACGGCAGAAAATGTTTCATTTGAGATGGATTTGTCAGCCTGATAGATGGGGATCACGAAAGTCCCCATGACATCATCCCCTTCCAATAGATCGAATCCTTCCACACTCTCAATATTGATATCATCGACTATCTCTTTTTCAAGGCAGCCTGTCAGGAGAAACAGAAGGAAAATAATATAACAACATTTACGCAGAAGCATTTGTTTTCCTCTCCTTTCTCCATCTTGCAAAAGAAACGAAGGCAAACAGCACAGGAATATAAACATATCCCATGTAAAATCCAATCTCACCCAAGTAACTGTTCAAATCGTTTATGAGTTTTCTGTCTTCAAACAACTGCATGATGCAAAAAACGAATATGGTTATGATGATGAGTGTGGTTCTGTGTTTCGTATGGAAGATCCTTTTAGCCAAGCGGCTCGAACACCAAAGAAATATACATACGTTGGGAAGGATGATCAAGCACCAATTTGCTATCCCTATATACTCCATCCGCTCAACGAAAGGCAGTTCAATGATTTTCCAGATTGAAAGTGTTGCCCAGATGTTTTTCGCAAGCTTTCCTTCACTGAAATAGGCAAAAGTCACAATGGTAAGGAACAGATAAAGCAGCGAAGTGGCAAAAACCCCCAGGTGTGCCCATTTTTTTGATTTCTCAGGAGTGCTGATAAATGGGTAGAAAATAAGCAGGGTTTCGAACCCCAGCATGCTCAAGGTCATATCCTTACCCGAAATCAGGATATCTTTGATTGGGTGATCAAAGATAGGCAGCAAATTCCTGAAATTGGCATATTCCAAAGGGAGTATCAGTGTCAATACGAGATAGGAAGGAAGAACGACTCCAAGGAAGGCAATTCCGGTAATCACCCTGAAACCTCCTGTAATGATGTAATAGACGAGAAGCAGGAAAAACAAGGAAAACAACCAAGTCTTAAAATCGGGGAACAGCCAAACCTGGATCACTTCAATATAGGTTCTAAGTACGGTCACGGTCGTAAAGATAAAATAAACGACAAAAAACAGATTAAAAAGGTTCCCAATCCATTTTCCGAATGCCAATTTGTGTGCGCTGGCCAAATCCCCGTTACTTTTTTCACAAATTTTATAGATGAAATAGATGATGGAGTTTGTGTATAGCCCAAATATAATAATCCCTATCCAGGCATCATAACCGGCAGCCATTGCAATGATTCGCTGGAAGCCTAGTGCCCCCACCCCAAACTGTGTGCTATGAATCAGAAAAAACACTAAAAAAGGTGAAACCTGGAACTTTTTTGGCACCTGTTGCAATGTACTGCCTCCCTTCATTGGCTATTCGCCATCTATATCCTTTGTTTTCCGCTTCTTCTTCATTGTCATCCGCTCTGCTTTCTGGGTCCTTAATTGTTCAGGACGTTTGGTTTGAAAAGAAAAAGGAAAGCGCAATAAAGCATCTTTCATATCTTGGACTCTCGGAGGATAGATCGGCTCCAAGTATGGCTTGTTCAGAGAGGTTAATCTTAAAAGATGGGTAGCCAGGATGGAAAAGCAAAAAACTATACCAAGCAATCCCCATAGCTCCGCAAACAATAAAAACGGGAATCTTAATAGACGGATGGTATTACCCATCTTGTAGACCGGCGTGGTAAAGGAAGCAAGTGCTGCCAAGGCTACGATGATGAGTAGCACATTACTCGTAAGACCTGCTTCAACCGACGCGGTCCCGATTACGATCCCGCCTACGATACCGATTGTCTGACCGACCTTTGTCGGTAGTCGGGCTCCGGCTTCCCTTAGTAATTCGATGGTCAATTCCAAAAAGATCGCCTCGAGTATTGGCGGCAATGGTACCTCTCTTCTTGAAGAAATCAACGTGCTAAGCAGATCTTTTGGTATAAGCTCATAATGGTAAGTCAATACGGCAACATAGACCGGGGTCACCAAGATGGAGAAGGCAACTCCGAAAAGACGGATCAACCGGAAGAAGGATGACAGCCAATAGCTTAAGTAATAATCCTCAAAAGAGGAGAAGAACTCTACTAGTGTAGTTGGGCCGATCAGTCCATGCGGGGACCCGTCCACCATGATGACGACTTTCCCTTCAACTAAAGCGGAAGTAACACGGTCAGGCCTTTCTGTATCCAAAAGCAGTGGAAATATTGTATTTGCATTGTCAGAGATTAACTGAGTAATATACGAACTATCATTAATATGGTCGTACTGCACTTCTGACAGCCGCTCTTTGACGGTGTCTACATTATCTTTGTTTGTAATGCCATCAATATACATGATGGCTATTTTTGTTCTGGAAATCGTTCCTAATTGTTTCTGTTCGACAGTTAACATAGGTGTTTTCAATCTTCTTCGGATAAGGTTCAAGTTTGAATCTATATTTTCAACAAATGACTCCTTTGGCCCGATTACACTGAACTCAACCTCCGGTAAGGAAACAGCACGGGTCTGAACAAACTCCGACCTTACCAGCAATCCAATCTGATCATGTTCATGAAGCTGCAGGTACATGAAGCCAGAAAGGAGTTTTCCCCTGATTTCATTCGCATCCTTCGAAATGGTCACTATTTCTATTGGAAGAAGATCCTTTAGATCCTCTAGACTATTCCAAGGTCTGGTTGTTATCGTATGAAGAATATCTCTGTGCAGGAAATCCGTATCAATCAAAGTGTAATAGTAATTCACCCAGATTTTTTTCCTGCCATCCTCTGTGTGGCATGTAAATCTCAGAAAGTCCACAGATTTATGCATTTGTTCTAATAATTCAATTACGGACAAATTTTCTACAAGTCCTGAATCGGATTTAGATTTAGATCTAGTTTTTGTTTTAAAGAGCTTGTTAAAAATATTCTTCAATCTAAATCCTCCTCACAGCATTTTGTATATGTTATTTTTCCTAGAAAGCGCCTTAATATACAAGAAAATCCATTACCGAGTTCTTAAATGCTTCCAACAAAAAAAAGAGCCCCAAAAGGACTCTTCATTTTTAACGCCTATTATTTTTGTGGACGCCTGATAATCTCCACAACATCAAAAATTCTGATATGGTAAATGTTTTTATCTGTATCTTTTATCGTCAGCCTGTTAGCTTTATATCGAAATGATTGGATGCGTCCTGTAATCTGTATAACATCTCCTTCAAACCAAATCGACATCTTAATCGTCTCTTTTGCCATATAAATATGACGGAGGAGCTTTTTTATGTACTGGATATCAGGAATATTTTCCGGGAACAATAAGAATCCCTGGACCGTCTTTTCCTGATTATTCTTCCATAAATACATCGCTTGGTTCGTCAGCTTATGTTCATTTTCCTTTTTATAATCCATGGCCATTACCCCTTTTTCTACTAGATTCATTGTATTTCATTGCAGGTAACCTCCATATCCCAGATAACACATTTGAAAACTTAATATACTAGCTTTTTTACTATACAATAATCATTTGTTCCGACATGTGCAGAACAAATAAAAACCTCTTACATTGTAAGTACCGCGGAATAATGAAAAGCCGGCTTTTCAAAAGGATCGCTATCATGAAGGAACCCTTTGAGGAAGTACTGGAGCAATATACTCCCATGATTCATCACATTATCCATTCGCTTCACATCTATAAAAATCAAGAATATTATCTGCAGGAAGGAATGATTGCCCTTTGGGAAGCTACCGTTACTTTTAAAGCGGAAAAAGGTGCATTTACTTCCTATGCATATTCCACCATTCGGGGGAAATTGCTTAATTACCTAAAAAAAGAAATCAGGTTTTCATCGGCAGAAGAACCTTCCGATGAAACTAGACTGGCTTCTATCCCTTACCATGAATCCACCATCAGGGAAGACCTGGAAGCCTACACTCAGAATCTTACAGAAAATCAAAGGAAATGGCTAGTAGAATATATCATAAATAATAAGAAAATAGAGGAAATTGCCAGGGAGACAGGATCGACGGCAAGCGCAGTGAAATCCTGGAGAAGGGGAGCTTTAAGAAATATTAAAAAAATGGTGTACTAGTAGGGGGGATGACAATGGTTTTTTTGATCCGCTGTCATCCCAGCAGATTAAGTATCAGCTTCTGGCTTCTTGCATGTATTGGTAGACTACTTCTCCATTATGCTTTGCAATTCCCCTGAAATGCTTAAAGTCGTTTCTTGAGACGAGCACTTTTCGGAACTCCATGAATTCTTCTTTTGTAACCAGATACTGATGAAGTTCTCCATTTTTCAATTTATCAAGAATCTCTGCTGCTAACTCTTCATTCATGACTTTTCCCCGCTTTCGTCCATAAACTGTACAAATCATTATTATAATATCGTATTATTTCAGAAAAAACTTCATTTGAAAAGAAAAAACCCCTTCTTTTTGGGAGAAGGGATTCTATGGGGGATAAGGAATAATATGATTAGAGTTAATTTGCTCTTCACAAATTATTACTCTCTACATGATATGCCCATTCAAAACAGGTGTTACTTCAAAATTAAAGAAAATTTAGAAAAAACTATCTTCAAACTATTTACGTTTTTACAAAAATAATGCAAACTGTATATAATAACTTTATTAATTTCCATTCTTTAGTTTCTAACATATAAATAAATGAAGGAGAGAGAGAGATGAAAAAGGCAGAAGTGGGGAATATTATTGAATTTAGGGAAGGACTTCAAGGCGTTGTTGAAAAAGTGAATGAAAACTCCGTCATAGTCGATCTGACTTACATGAATAACTATCGTGATCTGGAGCTTGAACAAAGGACGGTTGTGAATCACAAAAATTATAAAGTCATAGGACAATATTAAAAAGGTAAGGTACTGGATTACATTTTCCTGTAAGGAAAAAGGAAGCTGCCATATGCAGCTTCCTTTTTTGTAGCCGAGGTTTCCCTCCTATCCCAATTCTTCCTCTAAGATATCCACCACAACCGCACTTTTTTCCATATCAAGTTTAACGGTAAAATGGGTTTCTTCACTGATGTTCAGGTTCCGTCTGATTTCTATCGGAATATTCACTTTACCGTTATTGGAAACTACCGACTCGTTAAAAACATGTTGTTCTTCGATCGGCTTCATCACGAGTCCAAGGGGTTTTTCCATAATCATCAATACATCTCCGTCAGAAATTTCCAGCTGTTCTCGTATTGTTTTGGGAATGGTTAAATGGCCAGATTTCCGAATTCTGCGCAATTCTTTATAATGGCACATGGTATACACTCCTATTTTTTAAGATGTATTCCCTTATATTTCAAATCGAAAACGAAATTTGCAGATGTAGGAGGAAAAACTAACATTTAGTCATAGGCTGCCTATCTTTTGTATGAGGTCCGACTCTACAAAGTGTACTCCTTTTTTACTATTTTTCATGAATGCTACCATTGCCTTGGCCACCTTTTCACCTTCGATGGATCTGTACCTTCCAAGCTTCCCGATTAATATGGGCTGTACCACTTTGCCAAGCCATTCCCCCATTTTTTCACCTGGTCGAACTTCCTTTCTTTCACCAAGCAGTAAGGAAGGCCGGAAGAAATAGGTGGAAGGTATCCCTATACTGCTCACCGCTTCTTCCATCTGTCCTTTAATACGGCTATAGAAAAAACGGGATTGGGAATCTGCCCCGATTGCCGAAACCACGGCGATCCTTTGGACACCCTGTGCTTTTGCAAGCATGGCTGCTTCCACTACGTAATCATAATCGACCTTTTTAAAACTTCCCTTCGATCCTGCCTGTTTTCGTGTGGTGCCTAAGCAGATGAATACTTCATCAACTTGAAACTCAGAGGCATTGTCTGAAAGTCGCGAGAAGTCAATGACCACTTCCTTCAGCTTTGGATGACTAAGATTAGTTGGCCTTCTAACCATGGTACAAATACTTCTATATTCGGAATTTTCCAAAATTTCATTCGTCAAATTCCTTCCGATCAAACCTGTAGAACCAAGGATCATAGCGCTTTTTGTATTATTCATAAAAATTTCTCCTCTACCTATTTCTATTCTCTTTATAACAAATCCTTCTAAATTCTACAACTCTTGAGGTTTTTCAGCCAATCTGTTGCGGTCTGCTGTGGATGGGGGCTTCTCCATCCAGCGATGTTTCACCATAAGATCAGCTCCTTCTTTTGCGAGCAAGGCCGCTTCAGATGAGAGTTTTTCATATTTGATGACAAGGTCGCTTCTTTGGCTTGCAGCTGCGGCTGTTGCGTAATTCCCGATGCCTGCTGCTGACATGAGACCGATATGAAACATCATCAGTTTATCGGAAAATGGCGGCACAGTTGAAGCGGTAATCGAAAAATCCGAAGACATCGGCCCCTGCACATCATCCTTTGTCAGGGTTTGAATAAAGGTATGTATGTGATTTTTGGCCAAACTCTTCACTTTCACCATATATTCCCGCACTTCTTCATTCATCGCAGATTGGGAAAAGGCGGTACTTAGCATCATACCTATCTGATTCGTCTCAATATTCATACTCAGATGAGTGACTTCTATTGTATTAAGTGTCCGTTTATCAACAAAAGGATTGATTCCACTGAAATAGTTCGTAGATTCGACCATCATTGCACTTGAAGGTATAGTCGTATATGGCTTCTTTACATACAATCCTTTTTCAAGCAAAAGGTCTGTCACCTTTTGAAAAACATCGACTGTTTTTAAAAGGAAGGTTTGGTACAAGGAGCGAATATCTTTCCGTGATATAGATGCAAGACAGCCACTATATGTAACCATACCGATTTTTGCCATTTGCAGGACGTAGAACAACTTGAAGGTATCCGAAAATAGCCGTGGTGCCTTTAAGTTCAGATCATTTTCAGAAAAAGCGATAGGCAATGGATATTGCTCTTTCCAAAATACGTGTTTGATTTCCTGTTCATTATCCGAGGCTATATCATAGGCCTCAGCAATCACTTTACGTATTTCAGGATCTTCCACATATTCAAGATAATACTTTAACACATATACCGACATGGAATTATTAAGGTATAACGTCCATAGTGTACTGATCTCAGCACATGAGAGCTTTACCATTTCATGTGACATGTTTCATTCCTCCTTTTTCTATATGTATTATTTTCAGATTCCCTCCTTTTTAGCAAAAAAAATAGGCACAACAGTATGTTGTACCTTTGTAATATCAACGGTTATCTATCTTTTCCGGATAGAGGTCATGGTTCATCAGTCTGTATTGTGCCATTTCCTCATATTTTGTTCCAGGTTTCCCATAGTTTGTGTAAGGATCGATTGAGATGCCGCCACGAGGGGTGAATTTACCCCATACCTCGATATAGCGGGGATCCATCAGCTCGATCAGGTCGTTCATGATGATATTCATGCAATCCTCGTGAAAATCTCCGTGATTGCGGAAGCTGAATAGGTATAGCTTCAGTGACTTGCTTTCCACCATCAACTCTCCCGGTATATAGCTGATGTAGATGGTTGCAAAATCTGGTTGATTGGTTTTCGGACATAGGCTTGTAAACTCAGGGCAATTGAATTTGACAAAATAGTCCCGGTTCGGGTGTTTGTTTTCAAATGTCTCCAGGACATCCGGAGAGTAGTTGAATAGATAGCTTGTTCCTTGATTACCCAGTAAAGTCACACCTTCAAGTTCATGGTCTTTTCTTCCTGACATATTAAACACTCCTTATGATCTATACTCCACGCTTATTTCCCCATACAAGGGTATGCAATTGGGGCAGCACTCTTACGTTATTTAAGTCCTCATCCTGCATCACTTCTTCAATCAGCCATTCATATTGATTTAGAAGTTTTTGTATCAGTTTATCGTTATCCACAGTGGCCGTGTCTTCATTGCCTACCTGGACAAAAAAGGATAGCTCTGGATATCTGCTATGCACTTTTTTGGCATATGCCAGATCCTCTTGATTAAATACAACCACCTTTAACGATGTTTGTTCTTTTTTTATCCGTGAGATGATATCATCGAGCACGTTGAAATCAGTTTTCATCAAGGAGCTTGGCGGTTTTGGGGAAATGGTCAGGTCATCAATGTCATAGAGCCAGTCCTGCCATCTGCTGCCCTGCGTCTCAAGTGCAACTTGAATATTGTTTTGATGTAATAGCTCCACAAGCTCCCCCATGTTTTTTAAAAGAGCCGGATTTCCCCCTGAAATGGTAACAAGGTTGAATTTCCTGCCACCAATCCTCCCCAATCGTTCCCAGATTTCTTCAGGCGTCAACTGGAGGATATCAGCTTTTGCACTGCCATCCCAAGTGAAGGCGGAGTCACACCAGGAACATTGATAATCACAGCCTGCTGTCCGTACAAACATTGTTTTTCTTCCGATGACCATCCCTTCCCCTTGGACGGTTGGTCCAAAAATCTCTAAAACCGGTAGTCTGGTGCTCATTGATCTTTCTTCCTTTTCTTTTTAGGGCGATATACTACATAGCTGGTAGGCGTCTCACGAACAAAGACCTGGAGGCATGTCGGTTTATTCGGGAGTGCCGACAGGTGGTTCTCGACAGTTTCCCACATGGTTCTGGCCACTACTTCCGTGGTAGGAAAGAAATCCGGGTTGTCCGGGCGAAAAACATCTAGATGGTCATTTAAAATGGTATGGTCAAACTTATCATGTAAAAGCACCTTCAGATCTTTGAAGTTTACCAAGAAGCCCGCTTCATCAAGATCATCCCCAGCAACCGTCACATTGACAAAGTACGTATGCCCATGGACCTGCTTGCATTTTCCTGCCGCATCAGAGGGAATATAGTGTGCTGCAGCAATATGCATATCCTTATTCAATTCATATTGAAAATCATGAAAAACCTGTGGATACATCTGTTGCATCATGAGGACACAGCCCCTTTATCCTTTATTGCCAAATACTCGTCAAGTCCACGCTTTCGAAGCCTGCAGGCCGGGCATTCCCCACATCCATCTGATATGACGCCGTTATAGCATGTCAGGGTCTTGGTTCTGACGAAGTCCAGGGCACCCAGTTGATCTGCGAGTTGCCACGTTTCCGCTTTGTTCAGCCACATCAATGGCGTATCAATGACAAAAGGATAGTCCATGGACAGATTGAGTGTGACATTCAACGATTTTATGAATACATCCCTGCAGTCCGGGTAGCCGCTGAAATCAGTTTCACATACTCCTGTGACAATATGTTTTGCACCCATCTGTTTTGCAGCAACTGCTGCAAAGGATAGGAATAGCAGGTTTCTGCCATCCACAAACGTACTAGGGAGCTCCCCCTCTTTTTCCTCTATCTCTATATCCGTTCGAGTCAAGGCATTTGGCGTCAGTTGACTCAAAAGTGACATATCAAGTACACGGTGATTTACTCCAAGCTCTTTCGCAATACTTTTGGCACACTCGATCTCCAATTCATGTCGCTGACCGTAATGGAAAGTGACAGCTTCCACTTCTGCAAATTCCCGCATTGCCCACAGTAGGCATGTAGTGCTATCCTGGCCGCCGCTGAATACTACCATTGCCTTCTCTTGTCTTTTCATGATAAAAATCTCTCCTTACATAACGTGCTTGTTCTATTTAAAACAGAAAAAACGCTACCTGATGATGGAGGCTAGCGTATAACATCGGAACAAATAAAAAAAACTATATCCTAAGGAATATAGTTATGTTCAGTCCTTAGTTTTTTATAGAGGGTATTTGCTAGAACCTCTCCTACTGCATCAAGATGCGTAGACTTTATTCAATTTAACTTTTTAACTTTGTTACTATAACATATTTCACCATAACAATCTACTATCTTTTACTATCAAGGAAAGAAGGAAAAGGAATGGCTAAATCAGCTGCGCTTTTACGGATAAAAAGCAGTTTTCTGTATCTACCAGCATTCTATGGGATACTTTCTGTATTTTTGGCATTTTTATCCTTATTTATTGACCATATCTTATTAGCTCAAGGAGGAAGAGATACATGGATCCCTGTTATTCTGTTATCAGATATATCTCTTTCCCAAACTATACTCAGTTCAATCGCTTCATCATTATTGACGATGACTACCATCACTTTTTCCACAATCCTTGTCGTGCTTACCACTTATCTGTCGCAGTTTTCCCCCAGGGCTCTGCAGAATTTCATTACAGACCATGCTACTCAAAGAGTGTTAGGTATCTTTACTGGTGGTTTTATTTATTGTATTCTATTACTCCTTTTACTAAAAGAGACCGAGGAAAACCAGCTATTCCTAGTCCCTGCATTCGCCGTTGGCATTGCCATTCTCTGCTTGATTGTCTTCGTGTTCTTTATTCACCATGTGACAACCTGGATTCAAGTGAGCAATCTACTCCACAATATAACGGTGAAAACCCTCGATAGTATGGAGGACCGTTTACTCAGTAAGGAAAATCTTCACATAGATTCACCATGGGATGATTGGGAAAGCGAAGAAATTTCAACCAAGAAACCTATTATTTATATGAGCGATAAAGCTGGATACATCCAATATATAGATATTCCCTCATTGGTAGAGACTTGTAGCAAATACGAATGTATCGTAAAGGTAGAGCGTAAACAAGGAGATTATGTAAACGAAGACACCCCTTTGATAGCCATTTATAAAAATGAAAAGGATGTTTCAAAAAAGTTATTCATGGACCATATTTCTGTATCCCTTTCACGTGCGCCATTGGAGGATATTGAGTTTGGCATAAGAAAAGTTACAGAAATCGGAGTAAGGGCTCTTTCAACAAGCATAAATGATCCGATAACTGCCATACATTGTATCGAGCAACTTAGCACCATACTTTCTAGACTGAGTTCTATGCCTGAACCCGCAACATATTTTAATGATAAAAATAGAAATTTGAGGGTAATTGTTCGTAATCCGGATTTTTTTGAATACCTGAATATTTCATTTTCTCCTCTCATTCGGTACGGGAAGTCGGATTACGATGTTGTCACATCTATATTTCACGCACTTACCATCATTTCCAACCATTCCGTTGCACCAAGAAAGGAAGCAATATGGAGATTTACTCAGCACTCGCTCCAAGCGATGAATAATGAAAATTACTTGGAGATGGAGAAACTTCGACTTAATCAAATCTTGAAAGAATTATTGTTTTCAATGGGCAAGTCAAAGGAGTTTAACCATATTATATTTCAATAACCTTCTCCCCTTTCCTCTAGCATTATGACAACAGAGGGAAGGAGAGGTATTGATTAATCACAACAAAAAAAGGCACCCATGCAGGAACCTGATTTTAAAAGGACCTTCATCTTTCAAGGACACCCACACCTAAAACTAGATTATTCCAAAGGACTCTTTCTATGTTTTCCTGATTATCCTTTTCACATCGTATCATCAAAATCAAGTCCGCATCCGACCCACGCTTCCTCATATTATTTTCACTTTTCTTAGTAATATAGTAGTCGACAATAAAGCCTAATCCCACACCAAAAACCAATCCGATCAGCCCCCATAGAATCGGCCCCCAATATAAGACATATCCGTAGATGACACCTAATAACATAAAGATGATTCCAAATATTGCGGATAAATCCATCAAACTTCGCCCATCCGAACGATGCATGGAATCGATCAACTTGGACTGGTACTTGATCTTATCCAATGGAATGACCAGCAAATGTTCCTTTGAAAGGCCCAGCTCTTCCAATTCACGTAATGTAAGTTCCATTTCCATGTTGTATTTAAAGGTTGCGAAAATGTACAATTACATTCAACTCTTTTCTATAATGGCATTTTAAATTCGAGGTCCTGGTACTTTTCCTTCAGCTCTCTGCTCATATATCGGTCAATGAGTTTATTGATCTCCACTGCACTTACATAGGAATCATACGCTGCAAAACAATAGATGGATGGAATAAAGAGAAACCATTGAGGTATAAGTGATTGACTGGCATGACTGAAATCTCCCATTAATGTATAGTGGATGGCGGTATATACATTTGCCTGATATGTAATGATCAGCCACCAGGTCAAGATAAATATGACAGAAAGGATCCTTGTAACATATAAATTCCCTAGTCCCGGTGTCAAAAGCGACCAGAACAAGGCGAGTATCGGGCTTTTTTTATCAACAAGATTCATTTCAAGCGAACTTGTATTTTTGATGATAATCGGATAGTTATCCCGATAAGCCATCGTATAATGCTTATTCATCTCTATGGTCAAACGGTAGCTATCCCATATCGAGAAAACATACATGCAAATATAAAGGATGATCCAGCGCTGGTCTAAAACCTCCATTGCGTCCCCGTACCTTCCAATCATAGAAAGATAAATAGCTTCGTTCAGATGGGCAGCGTTGTTTATGATGACTTCCCAGGAAATCAATATAAATGCCGTCAGATATTTATTTAGCATAAAATGGCCAAAACCGGGGAATGAAGCAGCCCACCACGCCACAACAAAAGGTTTACGGTAATGAAGGATGCTCGTTGTAAACGGACTGATAATCGCAGCATATCTCTTTTTCTTGTAGCTTTCTGCCATTCTGCCTACCCCATTCACCTGTTATTTCTTCCCATAGTATGCGATGTACACTTCTCAACTATGCAACAGCTGTTGAAAACGGTACATAAGTATTATTTTCAATATTTCTTTAAAAATCATAAAAATTAATGACACACCCATTTGGATGCGCCATTAGACGAGGAGTGATTATTGATTGCTCTTCTTTCCTGCTTCATCAGCTAATTGATCGAAGCTTTTGACTTTTCCATGTTCATTTTGTGATTGCTTTCGTACTTTCCTTTGACGTTCCTGCTGACTTTTAGATTGTGTCATTCTAATCGGCTCCTTTTCGAAGATTGTCCTTATGATTTGTATATGGAAAAACATTTATTCTTAAAGACATGTTCTTCTGCTACAATGAATGCAATAACAGGAAAAGGGATGTTAAAAATGAGTAGTTTTAGATCTGTCCTGCAGGTATGGATATTGGCCAATATCCTATTGGGAATCAGTTTTACTTTTAACGAATTTTTCTGGCTATTATTTCCTCTTTCTTTGACGCTCCTTCTTTTAATCAGCCTGAAATTTTCTAATAGAGGTCATACAGAGCGTCTTTCACCATTAAAGTCTATTTTCCTTGGTGCGCTATCAGGCAGTTTGCTATATCTTATTTTTTTGAAGGCCTATTTGTTGATAGGACAATTTGATCTTCCATTTTTGTCACAGGTTAAAAGCTTGTATGCGATTGTGGGGCCGTCAAATCTATGGCAATACGTTCTATTGGTGATTATTATCATTCCGGGTGAGGAGTTTTTTTGGAGAGGGTATATACAACCTGCCATTTTAAAATGGAAAAGCGGCCTTGTAGGTGTTCTCATTTCAGCCTGCTTTTATGCTTTTGCACATCTATGGTCAGGAAATCTTATGCTAGTGGCTGCTGCATTCACTGCGGGAATTGCCTGGGGGGCACTTTACGAATGGAAACGTTCACTGCTTCTGGTCATCATATCCCATTTGGTGTTTGATATCCTGTTGCTTGTAGTCATGCCGTTGAACTTTTAATTATTGGATTCCCCTGCCAGTATGAATGAGGTAAAATGATTTCTTGGAGTAACATTTTAAGGAGGAAGAAAAGTATGGATGCCATTTATTTATTTGTCATTGCAGCAGTCGTTGCATGCTTTGGAATAGCTTTACTGCTCAGATCAAGTATGGAAAGTCTGGCAATGAACCCGGAGAACATCTCCAATATACAAACAAGGCTATTTATGTTTGTAGCATTTATTGAAGCCCTTCCGATTGTACTGATTGTGTTTGGATTTATGACATTGGCTGATTCTGACGCAGACCTGATCATCCCGTTAGTCATTGTCATCGTCAGTGTCGTTATCAATGCCATTTTAAATCTTCTAAAAAGAAATGAACTGGTTGCAAACTACCCGGAAGTAAAAAGCACGATAAATTCCCTATTTCTTGTAGGTAATGCTCTAATGGCAGCCATTCCAGTCGTTGCGATAGTTGCGATGTTTGTAAGGTGACAAGTGAAAATCAGGGTCTTTTCATAAAGAAAGTTGCTTTAGGCGTAGGACTGGACTAAAGAGAAGGTGTCAACATTATACACCCTGTTGGTCTCCGTTCCAGGTGTTCGCTTTCCGCGGGCGGCCTCGGGAGCCTCCTCGGTGCTTTCGCACCTGCGGGGTCTCCCTTGACACGCTGCTTCCGCAGGAGTCTCACACCTTGCACTCCAACCAACAGGGGTGACTCTCATTTAAAAGAATCCCTTACCAAAGGGTGAAAAATTGTTTTTTATCGATTTTCATTTCATTAGCAAATGAACTTTGTTTTAAAGCAATACTGATAGAAAATAATATTTATAAAACTCAGTTGATTGTAGCGGAGGTCACTTGACTCCTGCGGGAACGTAGAGGGCATGGGAGACCCCACAGGCGAAGTGTACTGGACCCTTTAAACTGGACACTTATATTCTAAGCTGCTTGCTCAAAACTAGCTCGATAAGCTATCGGACTTTTACGCTTTAATCTGGATT
>NZ_JAFBED010000007.1 GCF_016908565.1 Sutcliffiella tianshenii | reverse complement strand
TGCAACTTTCATATATTAGCGCCCGTAGCTCAATTGGATAGAGCGTTTGACTACGGATCAAAAGGTTAGGGGTTCGAGTCCTCTCGGGCGCGCCAATTACGGGGAGTAGCTCAGCTTGGTAGAGCACTTGGTTTGGGACCAAGGGGTCGCAGGTTCGAATCCTGTCTTCCCGACCATTTACACATTATTCTTGGGGCCTTAGCTCAGCTGGGAGAGCGCCTGCTTTGCACGCAGGAGGTCAGCGGTTCGATCCCGCTAGGCTCCACTTATAGAAATATAAACTTCACTTTTTTGGCGGTGTAGCTCAGCTGGCTAGAGCGTACGGTTCATACCCGTGAGGTCGTGGGTTCGACTCCCTCCGCCGCTACCAAAAAAGGACCTTTAGCTCAGCTGGTTAGAGCAGACGGCTCATAACCGTCCGGTCGTAGGTTCGAGTCCTACAAGGTCCACCAGAAATTCTTATATTCGGAGGAATACCCAAGTCCGGCTGAAGGGATCGGTCTTGAAAACCGACAGGGGTGTCAAAACCCGCGGGGGTTCGAATCCCCCTTCCTCCTCCATTTTATATATAAGAATGATGAGAATTTTATATTTGTTTTATTGTCGCGGGGTGGAGCAGTCCGGTAGCTCGTCGGGCTCATAACCCGAAGGTCGCAGGTTCAAATCCTGTCCCCGCAACCAAATGGTCCCGTGGTGTAGCGGTTAACATGCCTGCCTGTCACGCAGGAGATCGCCGGTTCGATCCCGGTCGGGACCGCCATTTTAACTTAATAGTGGCTCGGTAGCTCAGTTGGTAGAGCAATGGACTGAAAATCCATGTGTCGGCGGTTCGATTCCGTCCCGAGCCACCATTTTTATATTGCCGGTGTAGCTCAGTTGGTAGAGCAACTGACTTGTAATCAGTAGGTCGTGGGTTCGACTCCTATCGCCGGCACCAGTATTACAAAAGAATAGTATTATGGCGGCTGTGGCGAAGTGGTTAACGCACCTGATTGTGGTTCAGGCATTCGTGGGTTCGATTCCCATCAGTCGCCCTTTTTTTATGCGGGTGTAGTTTAATGGTAAAACCTCAGCCTTCCAAGCTGATGTCGTGGGTTCGATTCCCATCACCCGCTCCATAGGGGCCTATAGCTCAGCTGGTTAGAGCGCACGCCTGATAAGCGTGAGGTCGGTGGTTCGAGTCCACTTAGGCCCACCATTTTTTTGTATGCAAATACCGTTCCACCATAGCTCAGCGGTAGAGCATTCGGCTGTTAACCGAAGGGTCGTAGGTTCGAATCCTACTGGTGGAGCCATATTCGGGGAAGTACTCAAGTGGCTGAAGAGGCGCCCCTGCTAAGGGTGTAGGTCGTGTAAGCGGCGCGAGGGTTCAAATCCCTCCTTCTCCGCCATCAAAACTCAATAATGCGGCCCGTTGGTCAAGCGGTTAAGACACCGCCCTTTCACGGCGGTAACACGGGTTCGAATCCCGTACGGGTCATCAAAAAGTTGTGGTATTTTTATAAATATCATGGCTTTTTTATTTATTTGATTAAGCCATTCTTTTCATTTTGTTGGAATACTGGCCTAACTTATTTTGTTGATTCCTGATTTTGAGATTATTAGCGTGTTCCCTCCTATTCAATCTGCTGCAGATAATTCTTCAAAAGCAACTTCCTCTAACTAAATTTTATACCCTAAAAACCACCAAACAAAACCAAAATTCAAATAGTAATTATATTATTCTTGTATAGTAATTTCTGTGAAACCGTTTTCACCCTCCTTCAACCTTCTTTTTCACAAAAAAACTTTTCGACAAAATCCCTTATAAAACAGCTGAGTTTCCTGTCAAATATTCTTTATTGTAAACCCTTACATTTTCCTAGTCATATCAAGAACTTTGAAGCGGTGGTATTGGAAGCGGTTTCTAAGATATAGCTCATTTTCGACAAAATATCAATAAATTGTGAATTTTGTATTTTCATGTCTAGCGATTGGTCCTTGTCGTAAAAAGGAGAATGGTTTAAAAAAGAGAATAGTAAAGTATAACAATAATCTTTTTGAAACTATTCCGAAAGGGTGACGATATTGATTGCAACGAGCGCCACTGATTTTCAGCTGCACCTATTTCATGAAGGGACCTTGTATAAGAGCTACGAGCTTTTTGGTGCACATGTTATAAAGCACCGGAAAAAGGTTGTCGGCAGCAGGTTTACAGTCTGGGCACCTCATGCAACGGCGGTCAGGTTGATAGGGACCTTCAATGACTGGAATGGGGAAGAGTACGCATTAGAAAAACTTAATAATGAGGGAGTCTGGAGTATTCAATTGCCACAAGAGCTAACAGGTCACCTTTATAAATATGAAATAGTGACAAAAGAAGGGGAAGTGTTACATAAGTCTGATCCATTTGCTTTTCATGCAGAGGTACGTCCAAAGACGGCTTCCATTGTCTATGACCTGGAAGGATACAAGTGGAAGGATCAAAACTGGCGTAGACGGAAAAAGAGAAAGCAAGTGTATGAGAAGCCGATGTTCATTTACGAATTACATATGGGATCTTGGAAAAAGAAGGAGGACGGAGAGCTTTACTCCTATATGGAGCTGATAGATGAATTGATTCCCTATGTAAAAGAACATAAATTCACTCATATAGAGCTGTTGCCATTGATTGAACACCCTTATGACAGGTCTTGGGGATATCAGGGGACAGGGTACTATGCCGCTACAAGCCGATATGGCACTCCTCGTGAGCTGATGGCTTTTATTGATGCTTGTCACCAGGAGGATATCGGTGTAATCCTGGACTGGGTGCCTGGGCACTTCTGCAAGGATGCTCACGGGCTATCGATGTTTGATGGAACTCCCACATTTGAATATCAAGCCTACAATGATCGAGAAAATGAGGTATGGGGAACGGCCAATTTCGACTTGGGGAAGCCGGAAGTCAGAAGCTTCCTGATTTCCAATGCGTTGTTTTGGATGGAGCATTTCCATGTAGATGGTTTCAGGGTGGATGCTGTTGCCAATATGCTTTATTGGCCAAATACACAGGAAGTCCATGCAAATCCTTTTGCGCAGGAATTTTTAAGAAAGCTGAATGAAGCAGTTTTTGAATTTGACTATAGTGCACTGATGGTCGCTGAGGATTCAACTGATTGGCCGTTGGTAACCTCGCCTACATCTGTAGGTGGGCTAGGATTTAACTACAAATGGAATATGGGTTGGATGAATGACATTCTCTCGTTTATGGAGGCTCCTTCCGAGCAAAGGAAACATTTGCATGACAAGGTGACCTTTTCCATTGTTTATGCCTTTTCAGAGAATTTCATTTTGCCTTTTTCACATGACGAAGTAGTCCATGGGAAGAAGTCATTATTGAACAAGATGCCAGGAGACTACCAGGATAAGTTCAATCAGCTGAGGCTTTTGTATGCTTTCCTTTTGGCCCATCCAGGAAAAAAACTGCTATACATGGGAAGTGAGTTTGGCCAGTTTGATGAATGGAAGGACCTTGAGCAGCTTGACTGGTTCCTTCTGGAAGAGTATGAAACACATAGGCAGATGAATCTTTATGTTAAAGACCTGCTTGCTTTCTACCACAGTCAAAAGGCTTTATTTGAACTGGATCATTCACCTGATGGATTTGAGTGGATTGATGCGGACAATCGTAATCAAAGCATTTTTTCCTTTGTTCGAAAAGGGAAGAAGCAATCTGACACACTCGTGGTCTTATGTAATTTTACAGGAGCGTCCTATGAGCAGTATAAAATCGGCGTTCCACTTTTAGCGGATTATGAAGAGGTGTTCCAAACTGATCACGTAAAGTATGGTGGTACAGGTATCGGAAATGCCGGGGAGATTAGTGCGCAGGAAGGTGCATATCACGGCAAGGAGTTTCATATGATGGTCAATGTTGCGCCTTATGGAGTGAGCATGTGGCGTCCTAGGAAAATTCGAGGGGAGAGTAATGGGTGATGATGAAGAATAAATGTGTAGCAATGTTACTGGCAGGAGGGAAAGGAAGCAGATTGAGTTCCTTGACAAAGACACTTGCAAAGCCTGCTGTTCCGTTCGGTGGGAAATATCGGATCATAGATTTTGCATTAAGCAACTGCACCAACTCCGGGATTCATACGGTTGGCGTTTTGACACAATATCAGCCACTTGTATTGAATTCATATATCGGAATTGGGAGTGCGTGGGATCTGGACCGTAAAAATGGGGGCGTGACCGTTTTGCCACCATATACCGAATCCTCCGGGGTGAAATGGTATACAGGTACGGCAAGTGCCATATATCAGAACCTGAACTACTTAAAGCAGTATGAGCCTGAATATGTGCTTATCCTGTCCGGTGACCATATATATAAAATGAACTACGCGGAAATGCTTGACTATCATATTAAAAAGGATGCGGATGTTTCCATATCAGTGGTGGAGGTGCCATGGGAGGAAGCAAGTCGCTTTGGAATCATGAACACGAATGAGAAGCTCGAAGTGATCGAATTCGATGAGAAGCCGGCCAACCCGAAAAGCAATCTTGCTTCCATGGGAATCTATATTTTCAAATGGTCCATTCTGAAGGAATATCTGGAGATGGATGATCGTAACCAGGATTCAAGCCACGATTTCGGAAAGGATGTCATTCCATTGCTCCTTGAAGAGAATAAGAGATTGGTAGCCTATCCCTTCGAAGGCTATTGGAAGGATGTTGGAACTGTAAAAAGCTTATGGGAAGCCAACATGGATCTATTGAAAGAAGATTGCGAGCTGAACTTGTTTGAATATGATTGGCGTGTTTATTCAGTAAACCCTAACCAGCCTCCTCAATATATTGCACCATATGCAGATGTAAATGATTCGCTTGTCAATGAAGGCTGCTTCATCGAAGGGAAGATCGATCATTCTGTTCTTTTCCAGGGAGTGAAGGTAGGGAAAAATTCCGTTATCCAAAACTCTGTCCTGATGCCGGATGCAGTGATTGGAGAAAATGTCTATATCAATAAGGCAATCGTACCATCAGGACTGGTCATCCCTGATGGAGTGGTGATATGTCCTGAAAAGAATGAAGATGAAATCATATTGGTTACCGAAGAAATGATGGAAAAAGGGATTTTCTCTATATCATAATTTGAATACGCCAAAGGAAGGATGAGAATCATGAATAAATCTATGCTCGGAATCATTGATGCGACCATTCACAATGAAGAGATGAAGGAGCTTACGTTCAAGAGATCTATCGCTGCTGTCCCGTTTGGGGGCCGTTATCGCCTGATCGATTTTGTCTTATCAAATATGGTAAACTCGGAAATTCAAAGTGTAGCGATCTTCCCAAGATTTCAGTACCGTTCCCTGATGGACCATCTTGGCTCAGGCAAGCAATGGGATTTGGACCGGAAACGTGACGGCCTGTTCTTTTTCCCAAGTTCTGTAGGGGAAGTAGACGGAAATACAGGGTCATTTCAGCATTTCAAGGAGAATGAAGATTTCTTTCTCAGAAGCACGCAGAAGTATGTGGTAATTTCAAACAGCTATACGGTTTGCAATATGAATTTCAAGGTGATGCTGGAGCGACATTTAAATAATCGCTGTGATATTACTCATGTTCTTCATCAGGAAGAGTCCATGGACATATATATCCTTGAAAAGGATCTGCTGGTAAAGCTGTTTATGAACTACGAAAAAAATGGTTATGGAAGCATAATGGATGTAGTGCATGACATGAATAGCGGCTATAAAGTCTGTAACTATGAGTTCACTGGCTATGCAGCTGTCATAGACTCCATTGAAAGCTATTATAAGCATAGCTTGGAACTGTTGAATCCTTCTGTATGGCAGGAAGTGTTTAAAAAGAACCAGCCCATCCTCACCAAGGTCAAGGATGAACCTCCGACAAGCTATGGCAAGGATGCCTATGTAAAGAACTGCATGATAGCCAACGGTGCCATCATTGAAGGGCATGTGGAAAATAGCATCATTTTCCGTGGAGTGAAAGTAGGAAAAGGAACCGTCATCAAAAATAGTATTGTCATGCAAAAAGGGGTGATCGGATCGAACTGTGTTTTAGAATCCGTCATTCTAGACAAAGATGTTAAAGTAGAAGATGGAACGGCTATTACTGGTAAACTTGATTCTCCATATCTAGTAAGAAAAGGTACTGTACAAGGAGCTCTGATGAATTCGTGAAGGTTTTGTTTGTCGTATCGGAATGTGTCCCGTTTGTTAAATCTGGTGGCTTGGGCGATGTTGCGGGAGCATTGCCTAAGGAATTGAAGAAGCTTGGCACGGATGTAAGGGTCATTCTGCCTAAATATGGACAGATACCTGAACCATATAGAAAGAAGATGAAGCGAATCCAGACCACCTATGTGGATGTAGGCTGGCGTCATCAATATTGTGGAATTGAACAATTGGTCCTGGATAATGTCACTTATTACTTCATTGACAATGAATATTACTTTAAGCGCGATTCCTTGTACGGTCATTTTGACGATGGGGAGCGCTATTCCTTTTTTTGCCGGGCAGTCTTGGAAAGTATGACTGCCATCGATTTTGTCCCTGATGTTATCCATTGTCATGACTGGCACACTGGAATGGTCAATTTCCTGCTTGAAAATGAATACAGGAAAGATCCACGGCTTGCACATATCCAAAGTGTATTCACCATTCATAACCTGCAATTTCAAGGGGTATTTCCTCGGGGAATCCTGCAGGACCTGCTTGGAGTGGAGGAGCATTTCTTCACGACGGACCAGCTTGAGTTTTATGGGAATGTCAATTTCATGAAGGCTGCACTGGTTTCATCCGGTCTGATTACAACGGTAAGTCCGACCTACAAAGATGAAATCCAGACAGCATATTTTGGAGAAAAGCTGGATGGAGTCCTGCGCTTCCGTGGTGATGATCTGATAGGCATCATCAATGGAATAGATGATGAGATGTATGATCCAGAAACGGATGAGCATATAGCCGCCACCTATCATGCATCCAAGCCTGAAGATAAGAAAATAAACAAACAGGCACTCCAGAATCTATGTGGCTTGCCTGTTAAAGAGGATGTTCCCATCATCGCCATGGTCACTCGCCTGACCAAGCAAAAAGGTTTGGATCTGGTGACGCGAGTGCTGCATGAAGTGCTTGAGGATGATGTTCAGGTGGTGGTATTGGGAACGGGAGACCACAGGTATGAGAATTATTTCAGGGAATTATCTTATCGTTATCCTGAAAAAGTAAGGACCTTCATCGGGTTTGATGAGGCACTCGCCCATCAGATATATGCCGGAGCGGATATGTTCCTCATGCCCTCCCAGTTTGAACCGTGTGGGTTGGGACAATTGATTGCCCTGAGGTACGGGACCATCCCGATTGTACGTGAAACTGGCGGATTAAATGATACGGTGCATTCCTATGATGAGTCCACGCTTGAAGGCAATGGCTTCAGCTTTACCAATTTCAACGCCCATGACATGCTATTTACCATCAGACGGGCCATCAACATCTATCAGCAGCCTGAAGTATGGGGCGGTATCATGAAAGAAGCCATGGAGCGCGACTACAGCTGGGCCAAGTCCGCTTTCAAATATAATCAGCTTTATTCAACATTGATTGCGAGGAGCGGAGTGCATGTTCTCTAACAAGGAAAAGTTTAAGGCAGCCTTTTTGAAAAAGCTTGAGAGTATGTACGGAAAAAGCTTTCAGGAATCCTCTTCAAGAGATCATTACCATACACTCGGCAATATGGTGCGCGAATACATAAGCTCCGATTGGATTGCGACAAATGAACGTAATCGTGCTGCCAACGAAAAGCAGGTATACTATTTATCCATAGAGTTTCTTTTAGGAAGGCTCCTTGGAAATAACCTTTTGAATCTGGGAATTCAGCAAGTGGTGGAGGACGGGCTAAAGGAACTTGGGCTTGAACTTTCAGCCATCGAGGAGATAGAAGCGGATGCAGGTCTTGGCAACGGAGGACTAGGAAGATTGGCAGCCTGCTTCCTGGACTCCCTGGCATCCTTGAACCTTCCTGGCCATGGCTGCGGTATCAGATATAAACATGGATTGTTTGACCAGAAATTTGTAGACGGCTATCAGGTGGAATTGCCGGAGCAATGGCTGAGACACGGGAATGTCTGGGAGGTAAGGAAACCTGACCAAGCGGTGGAGGTCCATTTCTGGGGCAGGGTGGAGACTTATTTGGAAGGGGACAGACAGAAATTCAGGCATGCAAAGGGAGAAGCGATCACTGCGGTTCCTTATGATATGCCTGTCATCGGATACCAGACAAGCACAGTTAACATGTTGCGTCTATGGAGTGCCGAGCCTGCCCCATTTCCGACTAATAAGGACATCATGCAATACAAGCGGGACACAGAGGCAGTGTCAGAATTCCTCTATCCTGATGATACCCATGATGAAGGGAAAATATTGCGCTTGAAGCAGCAGTATTTTTTAGTTGCAGCAAGCATTGGGAGCATCGTCCGTTCATACCGTAAGAAAAATGGTAGTTTGGTAGATTTCCATAAAAGAGTGAATATCCATATCAATGATACGCACCCTGTCCTTGCCATTCCAGAGTTGATGAGAATACTGTTGGATGAAGAGGATATGAGCTGGGAGCAGGCATGGGAAATCACATCACAAACCATCTCCTATACGAACCATACAACCCTTTCGGAAGCACTTGAAAAATGGCCGGTTTCCATTTTCCAGCCATTACTGCCAAGGATCTATATGATTGTAGAAGAAATAAATGAACGCTATTGTGCAGAGCTTTGGAAAAAGTACCCTGGCGATTGGCACCGCATCGAGGAAATGGCAATCCTTGCACATGGTTTGGTGAAAATGGCCCATCTCGCTATTGTTGGCAGCTTCAGCGTGAACGGGGTAGCAAAAATCCACACAGAGATCCTGAAGAATCGGGAAATGCGCCTGTTTTATGAAGCCTTTCCAGAGAAGTTCAATAATAAGACAAACGGGATCACCCATCGGCGTTGGCTATTAAAGGCCAATCCACAGCTCACCCAATTAATACAGGATACGATAGGCACTGGCTGGATCAAGGATCCCACCCAGCTCCGGCAACTTGATGTTTATGCAAACGATTCCTCCTTTCATGAGAAGCTTGACAGAGTGAAAAGGGAAAGAAAACTTATCCTTGGTGAGAGAATCAGAAAGCAGACCGGGATGGTCATTGATCCCGACAGCATCTTTGATGTACAGGTTAAAAGGCTGCACGCCTATAAACGGCAACTATTGAATGTTTTTCATATCATGTATCTCTACAACCGTCTAAAAGAAGACAACGGCTTTCAGATTCATCCTCGAACCTTTATATTCGGCGCGAAGGCATCACCTGGGTACTACTATGCAAAGCGTGTCATCAAGCTGATCAATTCCTTGGCAGATAAAGTGAATAATGACCCTGCCATTGGGGGCCGCTTGAAGGTGGTCTTCCTGGAGAATTACCGGGTATCGCTTGCCGAGGACATTTTCCCTGCAGCCGATGTGAGTGAGCAAATCTCTACAGCCAGTAAAGAAGC
The DNA here is from genome assembly GCF_016908565.1 of Sutcliffiella tianshenii. Lineage (GTDB taxonomy): Bacteria > Bacillota > Bacilli > Bacillales > Bacillaceae_I > Sutcliffiella_A > Sutcliffiella_A tianshenii. The sequence continues at coordinate 129,168 of NZ_JAFBED010000007.1, read as the reverse complement.
CTCAGGTACCGGAAACATGAAATTCATGATGAATGGTGCGTTGACAATCGGAACGCTTGATGGAGCCAACATAGAAATCAAGGAAGAGGTAGGCGAAGAGAACATGTTCATCTTCGGACTTACTGCTGAACAGGTGCTTAACTACTACCAAAACGGGGGCTACCGTTCGAGTGAGTACTATCATCATGATAAGCGGATTCAACAAATATTGGAGCAGCTGATAAATGGCTTTTTCCCTGATGTGGATGATCATTTTGAGCCGATTCATGATAGCCTCCTGATGCAAAATGATGAATATTTTGTTCTGAAAGATTTTGCTTCCTACCTGGATGCCCAGGAGAGGGTGGATCAAGCCTACCGTGATCGGACCCGTTGGCTGACTATGAGTGCAAAGAATATTGCCCATTCAGGCTTTTTCTCCAGTGATCGTACAATCAAACAGTATGCAGATGAAATTTGGGGATTGGAACCGAGTTTCAGCCGAAAATAAAAAAGAAGGGCGATCTCGCTCTTCTTTTTTATTGGGAGGGGGATGTGTTCAAAGCTTCGTCTTCATCGCTTCTATATACGTTTCGATGCTATGGTTCTTAACAATGGACCCTTTGCGCAACAGGAATTGGGACGCGGTAAGAGTATGTTTATAATGCCAGGTCTTCTTGGAAATTGGGCCTGTCACTTTAGTGGGGGGTACAAAAGGGACGATATCGGCAAGGTTGACAAAGCGGATGGAGGCTGGCACATGTTGATTGAACTCTTTTGCGAATGTTGGGTCTCCCACTCTCGGTGCAGCATAGGTGTACATATAGATGGATGTAAAATCGGAATTGACGGAGAGATCAAGTGCGTGAAGTGCGGCAAGCGCCCCGCCCAGGCTATGGCCGGTTATAAAAAGAGTTTTTTCTTTGGATAGAGTGGACAATCCTTCCAAAACATCCTTTCGGAAGGATTCATAGATGGAAAGGAAACCTCCGTGGACAAGTGGTTTTGCGGCACAATATGGAAAAGCTTCCTGATAGATTTCTGCATCCGAAATCCAGTCGGGATCAGATTGAGTGCCCCTGAAGGCAACGATTATTGCCTCGTCGGATTCCAGGATGAAGCCAAACCATTCAAGACTATGGAAAGAAACACCTTTAAACTCTTTTACCACCTTAAAACCATATGGAACGGAAAATATGCCATTTTGAAAGTATTGGTCATAAGCCATCTGGCAGCATTCCGCCAAAAAAACCGCCCATTCCCTGGAAAGGATCTCTCGGGTATACATTTTTCAAATCCCTCACTTTACGTGATAGTGGTCTAAGATAATGTATTGAGAGCTTTCAAAATGGTGCACATTTACTGATATAAAAAAGCTGAAGTGTCTGGACACTTCAGCTTCCCTATAGCTTTATCCTTCTGTATACGGATCCTTTTCATAGGCTGGCAAATCACCGAATGAGGTCATGGTCCCTTCCTCGTCAAGTGCATCCTCGTATGCTTCATGTTTTACTGAAGGATAGACAGTGATGTTCTGGCCATACATATCTGTCCCGATAAAATTTTCGTAATCTTCGACATATCCTTCATTTTCTTCACTTTCCACATAGGCACGCCCGTAATGCTCGATATCCTCCGAAAAATCGGACGGCGACTCTGAAGTCCCGTAGCTTTGGACAATCTGCCACGTATCCTCGGAATCAAAGGAGGTCCCCTCTGATTCATCATATTCAAATCTTCCATATGCCGGGGCTAGCACTTCCTCTTCTACAGGACGATTATGGGAAACTGCCTGGTCCGGGCTGTGTTCTTTACAAAAAGTGGTGGTTGGCAAAGCTTCAAGACGATCTTCATTGATTTCTTTACCGCAAACTTCACAAATTCCGTATGTTCCGTTTTCCATCGCCTGCAGTGCATGATCAATGTCCTCTAGTTCTTTTTCGGCATGTTCATTTAATGCAATGTCCTTTTCACGTTCATAAAGCTCTGTCCCTAGGTCACCGGGGTGATTGTCATATGCAGAGAGCTCGCTGACTGTGTCATACGGATGCTCCACTTCCAATTGATAATGATCATTCTGTTCCAAATGAGCCTTTACTTCCTGTTTTGATTGTTCCAATTGTTGTTTTAAGCGAGTAATTTTTTCTTGGGAAATCATCATGAAGACTCCTTTCAAAATCCTGTCTATTTGTATTATGAGCCTCGCTCGAAAAAACATGATTACCAATTAGTGAGCATACAAAAAGGTCCACACAAAATATGTGTGAACCTTTGGATTATGAAACGAAATATCCGATTACCAATCCGATTCCGAGCAGAAAGCCGAAAATGGTATTCGTCTGCGCAGTTGCGACCATAGCAGGCATCATGGTTACATTGCTTTTATTACTTGAGAAGCCTTTTATGGCAGATAAAGGCTTTACAATGGACAAGAAAACTAATAATGACCAGACTGATGCGTAGTCCAATGCGATAAAGAGTACAATAAGCGTATAGGAAATGATGAACATGGCAGCAAGCAAGGTGATTGCATTTTTTCGTCCAACAAGTATTGCCACCGTTTTCCGCCCGTTCTCCTTGTCGCCAACGATATCACGTATATTGTTGGCCAAGAGGATAGCGCCGACAAGGATGGAGATCGGGATGGAAATAAGCATGCTTGTCGAAGATACTGTCCCTGTTTGAATATAAAAAGAAATCAGGATGATCACAAATCCCATAAAGAAACCTGCTACAATTTCTCCAAATGGGGTATAGGCAATAGGGTAGGGACCACCAGTGTAAAAGTATCCTGCCGCCATACAGGCTGTCCCGATTGCGGCAAGCCACCATGTACTATTCATGCAGATGTAAACACCGAGCAGTGTGGCAATTCCAAAAAAGATAAAGGCCAATTGTAGAACAGTCTGCGGCTTGACTCCGTGACGCACGATCGCACCGCCGATCCCGACTGAATGTTCATTATCCAAGCCTTTCTTGAAATCGTAATACTCATTGATCATATTCGTTGCTGCCTGTATCAGAAGGCTTGCAATCAGCATGGCTAGAAACATCGGCCAGTCGATGCCAGTTTCGTAAAGGGCGAGCGCTGTTCCGATAAAGACTGGAACGAAGGCTGCGGTTAATGTATGTGGACGTAAAAGGTTCCACCAGACCTTCCATCTTTTCTCTGAAGGCGCTTGAAAACCGGATTGAGAAGTTATTGTCTGAGGCTGCATATTGACCCCTCCATCTAATAGTTGAAAAACAGAAATGTAATATTATAAATACAGTATAAGTTTATGTAAAGGGACAAAGGGTGTCAACGATTTTTCATAAGAAATAAAGGGAAGATTTAACATGCTATAATAATAATGAAGATAGTAGAAAATATAGGGTTCATTTTGTTGACATAAAAAGGTTTTGAGGTGTATCTTAAAGGAAGCTATTCGAGAGACAAAAGTCTTGCGGCAACAAGGCCTCGGGGGGAGTCTTACATGATTACAAAGCAATTTCATCATATATTGGGTTTATGGGAAGAAGCAAAGGTGAAAGCCTCCAACATAAATCAACCGGTACTTATCAGCTATACAGAAAAGGTGGATCAACTGGATCCATTGAAATATTTTAAAGCAAGTGCACGTCATTTTCCTGGCCAACGTTTTTATTGGTCCAATCCAACAAAAAGCCATGTTATGGTCGGAGCTGGTGTGGCAAAGGAATTCACTGCGAATGGAACTCAAGAAAGATTTCACGGGATTGAAAAGGAATGGAAGCGTTTTAGCGGACAATCCTTGAAAAATCAGGATAACCAAAAAATCGGACCAGTGATTTATGGTGGCTTTTCTTTTGATCCAAAGAAGGAAAAAACAAAGCTCTGGGACAATTTTGCAGATGCTCTGTTCGTCCTGCCTACTATCATGTTCACTTCGATTGACAATGAAAATTATATGACCATTAACTATTGGAGCGATAGTGAAGAGTCCCATCTCCAGGAGCTTATGAGAATAAAAGAGGAGCTTGGCAAAGGCTCTTCTATTAGTCATGCCTTCGCACCGGAAATTGTAAAATGTTTAGAGATGGACCCGAATGATTGGAAGGAATCCATCCAGACCGTTACAAACAGGATTTCTGATGGAGTGATGGATAAAGTGGTGCTGGCCAGGGAGCTAAGGGTACTTTTCAATGACGAAATCAATGTCGATCATGTGTTGGAAAACCTACTCGAGGAACAGTCAAACAGCTATCTTTTCACCGTGGAACGAGGGTCGGATTGCTTTATTGGTGCAACTCCCGAGCAGCTGGTGAAAAAGGACAGTAACCATGTACATTCCATGTGTTTGGCTGGTTCGATTGGAAGAGGCGCCACTTTACAGGAAGATGAGAAGCTTGGTAAAAACCTATTGACTGATAATAAAAATATTCATGAACATGAGCTAGTGGTCCAAATGATTAAAAGTGCCCTGCAGGAAGTATGTCATGATGTTACAACACCGACTGAACCAAACCTTTACAAGATGAAGCACATACAGCATCTTCATACACCGGTCACAGCCAATACCGGTAAAGAAGTGACTCTGGCAGACCTGGTGAATCTATTACATCCAACACCGGCACTTGGCGGCTATCCAAGGGAAATATCCATGGAAACGATCAGGGAAGTGGAAAAACTGGATCGTGGCTGGTATGCGGGGCCGCTTGGCTGGATGGATGAACAAAATGATGGTGAATTCATTGTTGCGATTCGTTCAGGACTCCTGCAGGGCAAAGAGGCATCATTGTTTGCGGGCTGCGGGATAGTCGGAGATTCAGATCCAGAGAGTGAATACCGTGAAACACAAATGAAATTCAGGCCAATGTTATCTGCTTTAGGGGGCATCAAGGAATCATGAAACCATCTGACGATATGACATATTATCTTGCAGCTTTTGTAGATGAGCTAACGCAGAGCGGAATGACGGATGTAGTGATCAGTCCGGGCTCCAGGTCCACCCCTATCGCTTTATTAATGGCAGAGCACCCAAAGCTTGAGGTGACAGTTCTGATTGATGAACGCTCTGCTTCTTTTTATGCACTTGGACTTGCCAAGACAACCGGTAAACCTGTCGCATTACTTTGTACATCCGGTACAGCTGCAGCCAATTATTATCCAGCGATTGTGGAAGCTTACCAGGCAAGGGTCCCTCTGTTGATCTTGACGGCTGATCGACCGCATGAACTCCGGGATATCGGGGCTCCGCAAGCAATTGATCAGATTAAGATGTATGGCAGTTATGTAAAATGGTTTGTGGAGATGAGTTTGCCTGCTGATGAGCGTCCGATGATCCAGTATACCAGGACCATGGCGGCCAGGGCCATCGGGACGTCCGTGAGTGCTCCAAGAGGCCCTGTTCATCTGAATTTCCCACTACGAGAGCCACTCCTGCCGAATCTTCAAGCAGAGGATCTTTGGACGAAATATGGTGAAGCGAATGGATCTATAGTGGATGTTCAAGTAGGAAGCTTCAGCATCAGCGAAGATCAGACGGCATTCTTCTCACAGCTTTTCTCGAAGAAGAACAAAGGAATTATCGTCTGCGGGGAAATGCCTGTCGGCTCAGAATTTCCTGAAAGGGTAACAGAACTTGCAGAAGCACTACAATATCCGATTTTTGCAGATCCTTTATCCGGCCTTCGGACAGGATCACATGCCAAAGAGATGATATGCGAGGGATATGATGCCTTTTTAAGGGAAGATGCGGTCAAGGAAGCAATCGAGCCTGAGGTCATCATCCGATTTGGGGCGATGCCTGTTTCCAAGTTTCTGATGCAATACATAGCCCGTGCAACAAGTGCGGATCATATTGTCATTGACGGTGACGGAGGATGGCGTGATCCGACTATGCAGGCAAGCTATATGGTTCATTGCAAGGAGGACATATTCTGTGAAAAGATCCTCACCTTGATTTCACCGAGAAAAGAACCTTCTTGGGTGAAGAAGATTGTTTCGATAAATGAACGTACAAAAAATATCCTATCTTCTCCGCATGAGAATGAGAATATGTTTGAGGGAAATGTCATTACCGAGCTGCAGGCGCTGCTCCCGAAAGGATCTGCTATCTTTGTAGGAAATAGCATGCCAATCAGGGATGCAGATACATTTTTCCTCAAAAATGATAAAGACATTAAAGTGCTGGCCAACAGGGGCGCCAATGGAATTGATGGCGTCGTATCGACAGCATTGGCAGCAAGTAATGCATATGACCGATTGGTACTGGTGATAGGGGATCTATCATTTTATCACGATATGAATGGACTGCTTGCGGCAAAACTGTTGAAGCTTGATGTGACAATAGTCCTCATCAATAACAACGGTGGGGGGATCTTTAGTTTTCTGCCCCAATCAAAAATCGATAGTCATTTCGAGACGTTGTTCGGTACGCCGATGAATATGGATTTCGAACATGCTGCAAGACTCTATGATGCAAACTATTCACTGGTAGGTTCATGGGATTCGTTCAGAAGTGAGCTTTCTAAATCCTTGTCGAATAAGGGGTTGCATATCATCGAGGTACCGACAAACCGCGAGGAAAATGAACATGAGCATCGTAAATTGTGGAATAGTGTTTCCCAGGAAATTAAATTGTCATTAAGTCGTGAAATATGATGGAAGTAAATGGTGTATCTTATCATTTGGAGACGATTGGGGACGGTCCCACACCGATTCTATGGCTGCACGGATTTACCGGAACGGGGAATAATATCAAAGAAGCTTTAACATTTTTCAAAAACCAGGGAGAGTATACTTTTATCCTATTGGACTTCTTGGGTCATGGAAAAAGTGCCATTCCAGCAGATCCCGGGCGTTATTCCATGGAGAATACAGTCGAGGATATCAAAGTGATCCTTGATAGGATGGGAATTGCAAAAATCTTTTTGGTGGGTTATTCCATGGGGGGAAGGGTCGCACTTGCTTTTACGGCAACATATCCGTCCTTCGTGGAAAAACTTGTTCTTGAAAGCGCCTCTCCAGGTTTAAGGACAGAAGAGGAACGCTGTGAAAGAAGAAATGCGGATAACCGTCTGGCAATGAGGATAAGGGAGAATGGTGTGGAAGACTTTGTTGAATATTGGACAAGCATCCCGTTATTCGAAACACAATTTCTTCTTTCAGAAGATAAGCAACGACGGATCAAAGAACAGCGGCTCCAAAACTCGCCCGTTGGCTTGGCCAATAGTCTATTAGGTATAGGAACAGGTTCACAATCCTCCTATTGGGAAAGCCTTGAAGACTGTACAGCCAAGGTTTTGCTGCTTGCAGGCGAAAAGGATACAAAGTTTGTCGGGATCGCCGAGAATATGAAAAATCTCATGAAAAATGCAGTTTATGTTAAAATAAGTGATGTAGGACATGCAATTCATGTGGAACAACCAAGAAAGTTTGGTAAAATAGTAAGTGAGTTTTTGTCGAAATGAAAAATAGGGAGGAAACAGACATGGCAAGAGAGTGGATAGCAGGCCCTAAACAATTTGAAGACATTTTATATGAAACATATAATGGGATTGCAAAGATTACAATCAACCGTCCGGAAGTACATAACGCATTCCGTCCGAAAACGGTCATGGAATTGATTGAGGCATTTGCCTATGCGCGTGACGACGCAAGTGTAGGAGTCATCATTTTAACAGGTGCCGGAGATAAAGCCTTCTGTTCTGGTGGAGACCAAAAGGTACGTGGACATGGCGGATACGTGGGAGAGGACGAAATTCCTCGCTTGAACGTATTGGATCTGCAACGTTTGATCCGCGTTACACCTAAGCCTGTAGTGGCGATGGTTGCAGGATGGGCAATCGGTGGCGGACATGTCCTTCATATCGTCTGCGACTTGACGATTGCTGCAGAAAATGCACGTTTCGGCCAAACAGGACCTAAAGTGGGCAGCTTTGATGCTGGATATGGTTCCGGTTACCTGGCACGTATTGTAGGACACAAAAAGGCTCGTGAAATCTGGTACCTATGCCGTCAATACAATGCACAGGAAGCACTGGACATGGGTCTTGTAAACACGGTTGTACCTTTGGAGCAACTGGAAGATGAAACGGTAAAATGGTGTGAAGAGATGCTGGCGAACAGCCCGACTGCTCTTCGTTTCCTCAAAGCAGCATTTAATGCCGACACAGACGGATTGGCTGGTATCCAGCAGTTCGCTGGAGATGCAACGTTACTTTACTATACAACTGATGAAGCAAAAGAAGGCCGTGACGCGTTCAAGGAGAAGAGAAAACCAGACTTCGGTCAATTCCCTCGCTTCCCTTAATCACGAATGTATGGGGGCAATTTAGAAGCATGGTGCTTTTAAATTGCTCTCTTTTTTATATTGCAAATTAGGGAGGTGCTAGAGTAATGTTGGTTCCAAATTTTTTGATGAAACGAGCTAGCCTGACTCCTGATCGGATAGCGATTGAAACAGATCAGGAAAAACTGACATTTGCCCAACTAAACGAACGGTCAATGGAGCTTGCTTCCAAACTGTCTTCCCAGAACATCAGAAAAGGGGATTCTGTTTCAGTATTCATGAAAAACAGCCTGGAAATGGTGTTGCTTCTTTTCTCTTTAAAGCATCTTGGAGCGATAACAGTTTTACATAATTTAAGGCTTACCCCAATGGAGCTTGCCTTCCAAACAAAGAACTCCATGTCCAAATTGCTCGTGACAGATATCGAGAGGGTGGACAGTCTGATGGAAAGTGAGTTTGCAAAGGAGAGTAACATTATCTCGATGGATGAATTACTTCAAGGGGAGGCTACTCCCTTTCCAATGGTGAAGGAGTTTCAGCTGGATTCTGTGGATACGATCATGTATACAAGTGGAACAACCGGCAATCCGAAAGGGGTAAAGCAAACATACGGGAATCATTTTTGGAGTGCGTCAGGTTCTGCATTGAACCTTGGTCTTTATGAAAAGGATGCCTGGCTTGCAGCTGTACCGCTGTTCCATATCAGTGGATTGTCGATTTTAATGCGTAGTGTCATTTATGGGATGAGGGTCATTCTTCATGAGAAATTTAATGCCCAGAAGGTAAATGAAGATATTAAGAATAAGGGAGTTACCATCGTTTCTGTTGTGAGTACGATGCTTCAGCAGCTTTTGGAGGATTTGGGTGAAGGAATGTATCCAGCAACTTTCCGGTGCATGTTGGCCGGCGGAGGACCGATTCCGTTACCGATGCTAAAGGAATGCGAAAAGAGAGGGATCCCTGTGTTTCAGACATATGGGATGACAGAGACCTGCTCACAGATCGTCACGCTCTCCCCGGAAGCGGCACTTTTGAAAATCGGGAGTGCAGGAAAGGCCCTATTCTCCAGCCAGATAAAAATAGTGGTTGATGGGGATTGCAAGGAAGCTCATGCAGGTGAGGCGGGAGAAATATTGGTGAAAGGTCCCAATGTCACACCAGGTTATTTTCATGATGAGGAAGCGACGAAACGAGCATTCAACGACGGGTGGCTGCATACTGGGGATATTGGCTATTTGGATGAGGATGGATTCCTTTATGTTTTAGATCGCAGAAGTGACCTGATCATTTCGGGCGGGGAAAACGTGTATCCAGCTGAAATCGAAGCAGTGCTCATGTCACATCCGTCCGTCAAAGATGCAGGTGTGGGAGCAATGGAGGATGACCGCTGGGGACAGGTACCTGTAGCCTATGTGGTGTTGAGGGGTCAGGATGTATCAGAAAGTGAAATAATTGATTTTGCTTCACAGCGCTTGGCTAAATATAAGGTTCCTAAGAAAATAGTGAAGGTAATTGAATTGCCCCGTAATGCCTCCAACAAACTTGTAAGAAGAAGGCTCGTGGAATACTTGCCTAAGTCTGATCTAGCTAGGGGTCATGTTCATGAAGATTAAAAAGATAGAGATGTTTCTTACCAAATTGGAGCTTCTTCAGCCTTTTCGCACCCATTTGGGAACGGTATCCGAACGGGAAAGCATTCTCTTGAAAATGACGGACATGGATGGGGTCAGCGGATGGGGAGAGGTGGTTGCGTTCTCTTCCCCATGGTACACCGAAGAAACGATTCAGACTTCATGGCATATGCTGGAGGACTTCTTTATTCCATCGCTTTTACAAGGGCAATGGGAGCATCCTGGTGAAATCCATAATGCCCTGCTGGTATGGAAGGGAAATCCGATGGCAAGGGCGGGAGTGGAGATGGCTGCATGGGATCTTTTTGCGAAAAGAGCCGGAAAGTCATTAGCTGACTTTATCGGGGGAACACGTAAAAGAATAGATGCAGGTGTTGTAGTCAGTGTGGACACGCCAAGCAAGATGATTGATGCGATAAACTTGCGTGTTAAAGAAGGCTATCAGCGGGTTAAAGTGAAAATCGATCCCGGACATGATTATGAAATGCTGCACGCAATCAGAAGGGAATTCCCACAGCTTGCTCTAATGGCGGATGCCAACTCTGCTTATACACTCAATGATGTTGATAGGTTGAAGAAGCTGGATGAGTTTCAGCTCCTGATGATCGAACAGCCTCTTGCTTCGGATGATATCATTGAGCATGCGGAGCTCCAAAAGGCGTTAAGCACGCCAATCTGCCTCGATGAAAGCATTGTTTCCTACAACGATGCCGTCCATGCCATAAAGCTTGGAAGCTGCCAGGTGATCAATATAAAAATCGGCCGGGTAGGGGGCCTTACAAATGCCATCCGCATTCATGATCTTTGCATGCGGAATGGAATACCTGTCTGGTGTGGCGGTATGCTGGAAACAGGAATTTCAAGATCATTCAATATTGCCCTTGCTTCCCTGCCGAACTTTACGATTCCCGGAGATATATCGTCCTCCTCCCGGTATTGGAAGAAGGATGTCATCGAGCCGGAGGTAGTAGTCACTCAAGGGAAGATAAGCGTGCCAACCTCGCCCGGAATCGGCCATAGTGTGAACGAAAAATATATAAAAGAAATAAGTGCAAAAATAAAAACCTTCCAAAAAGAAGACCTATAAAACCAAAAAGCCCCTGCAACTTCATAGAGCTGCAGGGGCTTTTCATCTTGCCCTAAACCTTTAAGAATTCGACTCTGATGGACAATCCCCTGCCAGGGCCAGACCCCCAAAATAAAAATAGTTTTCAAAAAACTTTGCTTGACAAAAGTTTGCTCAGGGTTTAACTTTTGTATTAGGGAAACATTTTAAGTTGAAGCTCAAATTGGTGAGCTTGTCAAAAACGATGGCACATTTTTTCTGGAGTCCGCATAGATTAAATTGGAATCTGGTGAGAATGTGTATATTTTTACCAAAAAACTTGCGTTAGAGAAACATTTGTTGCTATACACAATTCTACAATGGGAGAGGGAATACAATAATGAAAACAATGTTTACGAGACTTTTACTTCTTGGAGCTTTTTGCTTAGGCTTGACTGCATGCTCAGGAGCAACAACAGGAGAAGAAAGTGATAAATTGAAGGTCACAACCACTATTGCTCAGATAGGCGACATTGTTGCAAACGTCGGTGGAGAGCACGTGGAAGTCGAATCATTGATGGGACCGGGAATCGATCCCCATCTTTATCAAGCGTCCCAAGGCGATATCGGTAAACTGAGCAAAGCGGATATCATTTTTTATAATGGTCTTCATCTGGAAGGGAAAATGGGAGATATCCTTGAAAAAATGTCAAAAGATAAACCGACTGTAGCAGTTGGAGAAAAAATTCCTGAAGAACTGCTTCTTACCGCAGATGATGATGCAAAGAAAAAAGATCCTCATGTATGGTTCGATATCACACTATGGATCCATGCGGTAGAAGCGGTAACGGAAACCTTGGTGGAACAGGACAAAGAAAATGCTGAAACCTATGAAGAGAATGCCGCAAATTATATTAAAGACTTGAAGGAACTGGATGCATATGGAAAAGAGCAAATCGCATCCATCCCAGAAGAAAGCAGGGTGCTTGTAACGGCACATGATGCATTCAAATATTTCGGTGAGGCATATGGAATGGAAGTTACCGGTTTACAGGGACTGAGTACGGATGCGGAATTTGGGTTACGGGATGTCCAGAGCATCATTGACTTATTGGTGGAAAGAAATGTTAAAGCTGTATTCGTGGAAAGCAGTATATCCGAGGATTCCATCAATGCAGTGGTAAAAGGTGCGGAGAGCCGTGGCCATACCGTAGTCATCGGCGGGGAATTATATTCTGACGCCATGGGAGAAGCCGGTACGGAGACAGGAACATATCTGGGCATGTTCAAACATAATATTGATACAATCGTAAACGCCCTAAAATAAGAAGGTAAGGTGAACATTATGGAACCAGTAAAGATTGAAAATCTGACTGTGGCATACCATCGGAAACCTGTATTGAAAGAAATCAGTTTTACCGTTCCTGAAGGAAAACTGATCGGCATCATCGGCCCAAACGGTGCAGGCAAGTCTACATTAATAAAGGCAGCACTGGAACTGATCCCTAAAGCTTCGGGGAGCATCTCCATTTATGGTAAGCCATATCGGTCACAGAGAAAGTTGATCGGATATGTCCCCCAGCGCGGGTCGGTTGACTGGGATTTTCCGACGAATGCCTTGGACGTGGTGCTCATGGGAAGGTACGGACATATTGGCTGGATAAAAAGACCGGGCAAGAAAGACATTGAGTTTGCATACGAGTGTTTGGATAAAGTCGGAATGAGAGATTATGCAACAAGGCAGATCAGCCAGCTTTCAGGAGGACAACAGCAGAGGGTATTCCTGGCAAGGGCACTTGCCCAGGATGCGAGCATCTATTTTATGGATGAACCATTTGTCGGTGTGGATGCAGCAACAGAAAAAGCGATCATCACAATCCTGAACGAGTTGAAGTCCCAGGGGAAGACAGTTTTGGTCGTTCATCATGATCTTCAAACCGTAAAAGAATATTTTGATTGGGTGCTGTTGATTAATCTGAGGAAAATAGCCATCGGCCCAACCGAAGAAGTCTTTACGATGGAGAATTTACAACGAACGTATGGCGGCCGCCTGGCATTTCTAGATCAAAATCAGGCAATCGTAGAACAGTAGGAGTGACATTATGGATACGATACTTTATATGCTGAGAGATCCAAATGTACAATGGGTTTTATTAGGGACTGTATTGCTTGGCATTGCGAGTGGAGTACTTGGCAGCTTTGCATTATTAAGAAAACAGAGCTTGCTCGGAGATGCCATGGCGCATGCAGCACTTCCTGGTATATGTATTGCATTTTTGATCTATGGAGCGAAATCCATGTCATGGTTCATGATAGGTGCAGCAATATCGGGACTGATCGGGACCTATTGTATACAGGCAGTGATCAAGCATTCCAGAATCAAAGAGGATACGGCAATCGGGCTAGTACTTTCCGTGTTTTTTGGAGCCGGGATCGTACTTTTGACATATGTACAGCATCATGGAAAGGGAAATCAGGCAGGCCTTGATTCCTTTATTTTCGGGCAGGCTGCGGCAATTGTCGGGGTGGATGTGCAAATAATCAGCACCATAGCACTGGCATTGATTTTTATCACCTTCCTCTTATTCAAGGAATTAAAGCTGATTACGTTCGATCCGCAATTTGCCCAAGGCTTGGGAATGCCTGTGAAATGGCTGAATGGCCTTCTTATGACCCTGATAGTTGGAGCGGTGGTAATCGGCCTTCAGGCTGTTGGCGTCATCCTGATGGCAGCGATGCTTATCACACCGGCCATTACGGCAAGGTACTGGACCGAACGATTAGACCACATGGTAATTTTAGCTGGTTTGGTGGGTGCGATATCCGGTGTCATCGGAACTCTGTTAAGTACTTTATCCAGAGGAATGCCGACTGGCCCCCTTATTATCATGGCAGCGACTATTTGTTTTATCTTTTCTTTAATGTTTGGAACAAAAAAAGGCTTAGTCCCAAGAGCCATCAAACAGATGAAAGTGAAAAATCAGATTACTTGCGAGAATGTCTTATCTTCCTTATATGAACTTTCGGAAGAATCTTTATTGCATACAGAAGGCAAGTCAATGGGAAGCTTTTCTCTCGAATCAGTCCTTGACCTCAGGCCTACACATACATTGGTATTGAGGAAAGTATTAAAAGAGCTTAGACAGAAAAAGCTGATATTCATTGAAGATAACGGATTTATCGGTTTAACTGAAAAAGGGCTGAAGCATGCACATGGTATTGTCCTCAAAAACCGTCTCATGGATATGTATCTGATGTTTGAAAGTAAGTTTCCAGAATCTAATTGGAGAGAAGGCAGCATGGATTTGTTGAACGGTCCTAAAGAAATAGTGGAGGAGCTCCGCTCTTTGTTAAAAGATTTCGGAAAAGATCCGATTGCTTATCCGCTATATGAGGCAAAGTGCAAACGAAATTCAGCTGGGCTTCAATCCATATTGAAAGGGAGTGCCGGCCCATTATGAGTTATGAAGGATGGATAATCTTAACCGGCTCGCTTGTAGGTATCACGAGTGGAATCACTGGATGTTTTCTTATATTAAGGAAAATGGCGATGCTGGCTGATGCCATCAGCCATACCGTCCTGCTTGGAATCGTTGGGGCATATCTGGTGTCCAGTAGCCTTGAAGGCATATATATGTTCGTAGGTGCCCTAGTGGTGGGGCTATTGACCGCTTTCTTTGTTCAGCTTCTCCATTCGTCCGGTGTGCAATCCGATGCAGCAATAGGTGTAGTTTTCACTTCCTTGTTCGCTTTGGGGGTCATTCTCGTATCGATGTATGCAGGAAAGATCCATCTTGATGTGGATCATGCGTTGATGGGAGAGATTGCCTTCGTGCCATGGGATACCTTCGTTTTTGCGGGGATGGAGCTCGGGCCCAAAGCAGTCTGGATGCTCGGAACGGTTCTCATCATTAATATCGCATTGATTGTCTTTTTCTATAAAGAGCTGAAAATCTGTGCATTTGACCCGGAGATGGCAGTAGCAATCGGCATACCGGTCATGTTCATGCATTATCTTTTGATGGGGATGCTCTCCATCACGACTGTCGCATCGTTTGACAGTGTCGGGGCAATTCTGGTCGTGGCCATGCTGATTGCACCAGGAGCAAGCGCCTACCTTTTAACCGATAGATTGAGTGTCATGCTGGTATTAAGTGCCGTCATAGGAGTAGCTTCTGCAGTACTGGGGTACTATTTTGCTTACCTCTATAATGTTTCCATTTCCGGATCTATGGCCATGATGGCAGGGGTATTGTTTGTTCTCACCTTTTTCCTTTCACCAAAACATGGTATTGTGATGAAATGGATTTTTAGAAAATCCTTAACAAAACGATCGGCATGACTTACAAAAAACAAATGGACCAGCGGCAAAATGCCTATGGTCCATTTTGTTTTCATCATTAATGTGTAGGTTCAAATGTTTTGCAATCGGTATCTTTGCTATCGTGTGCAGTGTTTCCTTTGTGGCTTACTACATAGATAGCATCGGCGTTACAACGGTTACCTTGTCCCCAGAAGTTGCAATTTTCCACTTCGCATAAAACTTCAACATCTCTAGCCATTATCTCGTCCTCCTTTAGTTGTGGCCCTGTAAACCCGCTGTTGATTTCCGCACTAGGCGCAGCGACCCAAGGGGCGATGCTGGAGCCTCCTCAGGCTTCGCCTTGCGGGGTCTCCAGCCTACCGCTATCTTCCCGCAGGAGTCTTCGCCTATTGCTCCAATCAACAGCTAGTATAGAACAACTCTATTCTTTAACAGAACCTATGTGTAGAAGATACACTCTTAATTTCTCCCCACTTGCAAATACCATTCTTCCTATTTCAGGGAATTTTAAAAAACATGAATAATTTATATATTTTATTGACAAAGAGAATCATTCTCAATTATTATAGATTCAACAAGAGAGAATCATTCTCAATTAAAAGTGTAGGGAAAGGGTGTAAAGCGATGACATCATTAATGGTTGTAGGAGCAGATCATTTAGGGAACATCCAGGATAAATTGAAGACTTTCGGTTTTGAGGATATTGTTCATGTGGATGGCAGAAAAGTGCAGGTGGTTAAGCGATCGATCCCTGATCATGTGGATTTGATTCTGGTATTGACGGATTACATAAATCATAATTTGGCAAAAGTCATCAAACAGAAAGCGAAGGAATGCAACAAGCCTGTCTACTACTGTAAAAGGTCATGGAGTTCGATTCAGCAGACATTAAGCAGGGTGTAAAAATATAAAAAGCCAAGAGGCATCCTCCTGACTTTAATTTTCACTCTTGATATAGCGGTCGTCCTTCATGAATAAACGCCAAAAGTAGATAAAACCGGGAAACAGGATTACAAATCCGACTATATAGGAAATGAATAGCGCTCGAAATGAGGCTGGATCTGTAAATCCGTTCTCGATGGTGACATTTGGATAGATGATATAAGGCAAATGTGCACGCCCGTAAGCGTAGCTTGCCAGAGCGTACTGGATAAATGCAGAAACCACTGCAAGCCGAGGTAAACCAGTCCAGCCCTTCCTTTTATCCGGCAGTACGAGAGCTATCCCGGTTACGACAAACATCCCGGCTGAAATGAACAACCACACCAGATAATCCATCATTCCGTCAAAAAGCCATCCTGCTTCATATCTCATGGTAATCATGATCAATAATGCCCCAAACAACGAAACAGGGCCAAGAATAAGGGCATCCCTCCGATAGATTTCATAAGCATCCTTATCATTTGCCACTTTAGAAAAGTCTGCGAGCAACAAAGAGGACAGGAATAAAGTACTGCTGATTGCAAATATGATAAAGGAAAGCGCATGTGGGCTTGTCAGGAGACGACCGAGCATGAGCCTATCCACTCCATCTACCGTATCTACGTAACCTCCGTGAGTGACTGGCAGGACGAGGATAAGAAAAGCCGGAATCAAAAACCCCGTAATGCCTGAAATATAGGTTAATGGCTTTTGGTATTCCTCCACAATATGTGAAAAAACGAGAAAGCCGCTTCGAACAGCCAGAAGTAGCAGAATGATGCTTCCCGGGATTAATAATACCGTTCCCAATGTATAGGCGGCACTCGGAAAAAAGCTGTAGATGGCTACCACCACTGCCACGATGAATACATTTGTCACTTCCCATGTCGGAGAAAGGTAGCGGTTAGCGATATTGGTTGCATTCGTTTTGTTATTTTTAATATAAAGCATCGACCAGAAGCCGGCACCGAAATCCATTGTGGCCATTACCGCATAGATGAATATAAATCCCCAGAGTACAGTAATAGCAAGAATTGCATCTGTCATAAGATCAGTTCCTTTCTAGACTTGAACCCCGGAATTGGAAGGAGGCACTTCATCCAGCTCGTCCTCAAGTGGATGCCGCTTGAAGTAGTGACGCAGCACCCATACCACTGCGACTCCTAATAGTACATAAATAAACGCAAATGCGATAAAAAGGACAGCAAGATTCTGGTTGCCTGTTACCGCTTCTTCCGTCAGCATGACACGATAGATGACCCAGGGCTGACGGCCGGTGCAGGCAAATATCCAGCCAAATTCGATAGCGAGTATGGCCAGCGGCCCAGCTGCCATAAAAAGCCACATCAGCCACTTTGGAAACGTTGGCTTTTTCAGGATTTTGCTCCAAAAGAATCCTATCATTGATAACAATATCAACAAGGAGCCTATCCCTACCATTCCGTTGAATAACGTATGAACAAATAGTGGAGGCCAGTACTCTTCTGGAAAATCGTTTAAGCCAACAACAACGGTATCAAAGCGGTCATCCGCCAAAAAGCTCAAAGCCCAAGGTATTTCGATGCCCCATTTGACCTCTTGGGTTTCCCGGTCGGTGAATCCGCCGACGGCAAGTGGAGCATAGGCCTGGGTTTCAAACAACCCTTCTGCAGCAGCAAGCTTTTCTGGTTGATACTGATGCAGAAGCTGGGCTGATTCATGACCATTGATCGCGGTCATGAAAGAGAAGATGCCTCCCACGACCAAGCCCATGACCAATGCCTTTCGATGAAATTTGTATACCCGTTCGTTATGCTTGTTGCGAAGCATTTTAAAGGCTGCAACAGAGGCAATGACAAAAGCTCCTGTCATGAATGCAGATACAGCTACATGGGCAGCAGTGACGATAAAGCTTGGGTTGAAGAAGGCAGCCCAAGGGTCGACGTCCACTATTTCCCCATTTTCAATGCGAAAGCCTGCTGGTGTTCCTTCAAAGGCATGTACATTGGTAATCAGTACTGCGGATGCAGCTGCCCCGATCGTGACCAATGTCACACTCAATATACGCATCCAGGGAGAAATGCGATCAGCTGCGTATACATAAATGGAGATGAATAATGCTTCGATAAAGAATGCGTAGATTTCAATTTGAAAAGGGAGCGCCATCACTTTTCCGATCACTTCCATGAAGCCCGGCCATAAGAGGGAAAGCTGGACTCCTGCAATGGTACCGGTTGGAATGGCAACCCCTAAAAGAACAGCCTTGGCCTTTGTCCATCTCTTAGCCATTACTGCATAATCCCTGTTCTTTGTTTTCTGGTACATCAATTCCGCAATAAGGATCATCAGAGGGATCCCGACTCCGAGTGTTGCAAAAATGATATGAAATCCCATCGTGGTTCCAAACAGGGATCTTGCTATTACGACATCATCCATACTCTTACTTCCCTTCACACAAATCTGTTCCTGTCTTTTAATACTTATGGTCCACATTTTTCCACTTTATATGCATTTTTTTCTAAATTGATAGGGAGGAAGAAAAGTAGTATAATCAAAACGTAATCATTTCGTTTTGAGTAAATGATATAATGGGTATTATATATGATAGGCCAATAGAAAGGAGTGTTATGTATGAATTCAAATCCAAAGGTACCAGTTTATGTAATCAGTGGATTTTTAGGCAGCGGAAAGACGACCGTACTTTTACATATGATCAGTCATTTTAGAAATATTGGGAAAAATCCTGGCATCATCCTGAATGAACTCGGGGATGAAAATGTAGAAAACCATCTTTTTGAAGGACAGCAGGTGGTGGAACTCCTGAATGGATGTATATGTTGTACCATCCAGGATGACCTGAAAACAACCTTGAAAGGTTATATAAATGAAGAGGTTGACGTTCTGTTGATTGAGGGGACAGGCGTTGCCAATCCATTGGAGATCAAGGATGTCCTGCTTGACCCGTTGTATTTGGAGCATTTTGAATTGCAATCCATGATAAGCCTCGTTGATGCGAGTCATTACCTGGAGTATCAAAGCTTTTTTAACAGCTCCAAAGAAATAAGGGCCTTGTTAAAGGAGCAGGTAACTTCTGCAAATATCCTTGTCTTAAATAAAATCGATTTGGTTTCCGAAAAAGAGTTGAACAAAGTGGAAGCAAAGCTGGCAGATGAATTGGACGATCATGTCCCGATATACAGAACAAGCTTCGGTGAAGTTCCATTGGAGCTGATGCTTGAGAAACGATTTCATGTCAGGGAGGTCTCACACTCCCATTCCACTCATGAACTTCATCACCATCACCATCATCATATTGAAGCAACAAAGCTGAGAGTGGAAAGCCCCGTTAAAAAGGATGTGCTGGAAAAACAGCTGAAAAAGCTATCCAAGCATGTTATCCGAGCGAAGGGGATCATTCAGCTTGCAGACGATTCGAGATATTTTGAGTTTCAATATGCTGCAGGACAGTTGCGCCTCAACATGATAGAAAAACCGGATGGACTGAGCCCAGCAGTTGTTCTCATAGGTGATAAATTGGAGCAGGATAAAGTGGAGAGATTCTATAAAGAGCTGACAGAACAGTAAATGATAAAAAAGCACCGACTTTTATGGATGTAAAAAGTCGGTGCTTTTATTAGTTTAATGCTTTCTTTAAGGTTTCCAAATTCTTTCTCATCAAGCTGAAATAGTCTTCTTCATTATTCACATCTTCTTCAGTTGCTGCTTCAAGATTATGCAAAGTCAATGCTTCCGCTTTTATTTCATTCTTTACAACTTCCGCTATCTTACCGCTGATATTCTGATCGAAAATAACGTATTGAATGTTGTATTCTTTTGCAGTTTCAATGATTTCAGTAAGCTGCTTTTGGGAAGGTTCCTGAGTTGGAGATAACCCGGTTACGCTGATTTGCTCCAAGCCATATTCCTTTTCCCAGTAGCCATAGGCTGCGTGAGATACCAGTATCTTATTTGTCTTGGCGGATTCCATCGTTTCTTTATATTCCGAATCCAACGCTTCTAATTCCTCTTTTAATGATTGAAAGTTAGCTTCGAAATCTTCTTTTGCCTCTGGCTTTAATTCCACCAAAGCATTTTTGATATTTTCCGCCAGAGAGATAGAAAGAGTAGGACTTAACCACACATGTGGGTCTCCATCAGCGTGATTATGTTCATCTTCCCCGTGGGCATCCTCTTCATGGGCGTGTTCATCTTCCTCGTGGGCATCCTCTTCATGGGCATGCTCATCTTCTTTCATTAACTCAATTTCCTGGGCGGCAGCCACTACTTTAACTTCCTCATTTTCCAGAACATCTTTCGCCTTATCAGCAAAGCCCTCCACCCCAACACCGGTGTAGATGAAAGCATCAGCAGAAGCCATCTCACTCATTGTTTTCGTGGAAGGTTCAAAAGTATGTGCGTCAGCACCTGGAGGGTAGACGGATTTAACATCCACATGATCTCCTCCAATTTTATTTGTGAAATCCTCCAAAGGGAATATGGTTGTATACACTGTTAGTTTTCCTTCAGATGATTGGTTATCCGAATTACAACCAACTAAAAATGTAAAAAATATAAGTATTAGAATGGATAAAATTGATTTATTTTTCATTGTGTTCTCCTCTCATTGAGTATCCTTGAACATTATATCGTAATTATTACGATTTGAGAACTGAAAAGGAAATTGATTAATAATTTTTATTACTCTGTAACAAATGCAGGTATCGGATCATGGAATTTTGTCCAGTCCCCTAACATTTCTTCTTCAGTAAGTAGGCATGTATCCAGTGACTCTTCTAACTCATCTCGATCTAGATCAAATCCGATAAAGACTAACTCTGTCATTCTATCCCCATGAGTCTCATCCCATTTGGCCAAAAGCTCAGGTTCTTCTTTTAACGTCATTTCCTTCTCTTCCTCACTATAGGCTGCTACCCAAAGTCCCGCACCCTGAAGCATGATCGAGGCGCCTGCCTGTGAGAGCAAACCAGCCATTTCATTTCTTGAAGCTAACCAAAAGAACCCTTTTGCACGATCCACATTTTCCGGCCAATTCTCAAGCCAACTCATGAATCTCTCGGGATGGAATGGCTTTTTCCTTCTATATACAAAGGAGGATATGCCGTATTCTTCAGTTTCCGGAATGTGCTCTTCATTCAATTCCTTGATCCAGCCTGCTGCCTGGCTTGCTTTGTCGAAATCAAACAGGTTCGTATTCAGTATTCTATCAAGATCAACTGAGCTTTTTTCGGTTGGAATGATTTTTGCTTGCGGATTCATTTTTTTCAAAAAAGCTACCATATCCATCACATCCTCAGAATCGATGAGGTCAGTCTTATTCAACAGGAGGATATCGGCAAACTCTATTTGATCAATGAGAAGGTCGGAAACCTCCCGTGTGTCGTTTTCGTCGGTTCCCTCCATGCGATCAAGCAGACTTTCACCGGAATTGTAATCTTCAAAGAAGCGGAATCCATCCACGACAGTAATCATTGCATCAATATAGCATTTGGACGTTAAATCTATATTAAACTCCTCATCGATATAAGTGAATGTCTGGGCTACAGGTATCGGTTCACTGATTCCGGAAGATTCAATAACGATATATTCGATATTCCCTTCATCTACCAGACGTTCTACCTCTTTCATCAAATCCTCACGCAGCGTACAGCAGATACAGCCATTCTGCAATTCCACGAGCTTTTCCTCTGTTCTGGAAAAGCCGCCATTCTGAACAAGTGCCGAATCGATATTGACTTCGCTCATATCGTTCACAATTACAGCGATCTTTAAACCCTGCCTATTGGATAAAATATGGTTAAGTAAAGTGGTTTTTCCCGATCCTAAATATCCGCTTATCACGGTAACTGGTATTTTTGACATAATAAAATACTTCCTTTCTGTACGTAAAACGTAATCTTTACGATTTATACTTTTCTATAGTACAAGAAAGCTGAACACCTGACAACTCATTTTTATTGTCATTATGTTTTTTTTTTGTCATATTGGAAGAGAGAAAAATTTGTTGCAGAAAGAAGGTAGTAGGATGAAATTGCTGAATGAAATATTAGATCATAATCGAAACTTTGTGGAAAATGAGGAGTATGTCCAATATAAGACAACGAAGTTCCCGGATAAAAAACTAGTTGTATTGTCTTGTATGGACACTAGGCTGATCGACCTTTTGCCAAGTGCAATGAATGTGAAGCACGGGGATATGAAAATGGTTAAAAATGCAGGTGCCCTTGTATCCCATCCGTTTGGAAGCATCATGAGAAGCATATTGGTTGCGGTGTTGGAACTCAATGCGGATGAAGTGATGGTCATCGGTCACCATGATTGCGGCATGGGAAAAGTGAATTATGACTCGATTAGAGAAAAAATGGAAGCAAGGGGAATAAAGAAAGAAACGATCGATGATCTGAAATACGCAGGTATCGATGTGAAAACTTTCCTGAAAGGCTTTGACAGTGTCGAGGAAAGTGTCAGGGAGAGTGTCGATATGATTGCCAACCATCCGTTGATGCCTGATGGAGTACCTGTACATGGACTGGTGATAGACCCTAACACAGGTAAACTCGATTTGGTAGTGGATGGTTATCAATCGGTTTAAGCTTTTTCTTTTTTCTCTGGAACATGATCGATTCCACCAGGATGAAACGGATGGCACTTCAGGATTCTTTTTATGGTCAGCCATCCTCCTTTAATGGCACCAAAGCGGCTGATTGCCTCCATCCCGTAATGGGAGCATGTCGGATAGAACCGGCATGAGGGCGGTGTTAATGGAGATATGACCTTTTGATAAAAGCGGATTAGCAAAAGAAAGATCTGTTTCATATACTGTCACCTCAGAATAAATTATAGCTGATTTTTTCGGGAACGGAAAATTTATTAAATTCATATAAATCAGATGAATTTAATTGGAATTAAATCTGTGCTATAATGGGTGTAACTTACCAATAAGGAGATGTTTTCATGCCTTCAGTAGAAAGCTTTGAACTTGACCATAATGCAGTAAAAGCTCCATATGTCCGCCATTGCGGGGTACACAAGGTCGGGACAGATGGTGTTGTGAATAAATATGATATCCGTTTTTGCCAGCCGAACAAACAGGCAATGAAGCCCGATGCGATCCATACCCTGGAGCATCTGTTGGCGTTCAATATCCGTACTCATTCGGAAAAATACGACCATTTCGATATTATCGATATTTCACCGATGGGCTGCCAAACAGGCTATTATCTGGTTGTAAGCGGCGAGCCGACAGTGGATGAAATTGTCGACCTGATGGAAGATACGTTGAAGGATGCAGTGCAAATCGAGGAGATCCCAGCGGCAAACGAAAAACAGTGCGGCCAGGCAAAACTGCATGACCTTGAAGGTGCAAAACGCCTGATGCGCTTCTGGTTGGAACAGGACAAAGAAGACCTTAAAAAAGTGTTTGGATGATAATGAGGGAAGGATGGCCTACTGTGGTCATCCTTTTTAATTTCTTATGTTATATAAAACAGCGGTGTTTAATGTGCCCATAACAAAATCTAGCAAATTTGATTACAATATCATATTTTTAATAGAGATACATATATTGTTAATAACTAGAGTGAAAGTTTCCAAGACCTCTATGCTATAATGCAAATAGATAAATTAGAAGGAGTCGAAAAATGAGGACAAGCAATAATCTCTTTAAAGATATCATAGGGCTTCTATTGATTGGATTTTTCCTATATCTGTTCTTTTTTATGGATATGAAAGATTTCTCTGAGAAGATCCCTGGCTCATGGCTGAATGTGAATACCATTTTCTTGAGTATAGTCATTGAAGCTGTACCTTTCATACTACTGGGTGTATTTGCATCTGCATTGATCCAGACTTTTGTATCGGAGGAGAAAATTAAAAAATTCCTCCCGAAGAATGCGTTTGCCGCCATCATTCCTGCAGCGATTCTTGGCGCAATATTCCCGATTTGTGAATGTGCCATCATTCCGGTCGTACGTCGCCTGATAAAAAAAGGGATGCCGCTCCATGTAGGGGTCGTTTTCCTTGTTGGTGCACCGATTTTAAACCCTGTTGTAGTAGCATCCACTTTTTATGCATTCAATGGGGATCCCATCATCATGTACGGAAGATTTGGCCTGGCATTTGTACTTTGTATTGTTATCGGACTGTTGATGCTATTACTTTTTGATAATAAAAATCAGCTTCGCTGGACGAAAAATGAATTGCAAGGAAGAGTGGATACGGAAGATGAACAACCAGCCACTGCGAATAAGTGGAAAGCCACTTTCTATCATGCAAGTGATGAATTCTTCGATATGGGGAAATATTTGATTGCAGGAGCATTCATTGCAAGCTTATTCCAAACCTTCCTAGACCGGGATGTACTTGTTGCACTTGGCTCGAATGAGGTCTTGTCGCCGGCTGTCATGATGGCATTCGCCTATGTTCTCTCCCTATGTTCTGAGGCAGACGCATTTGTTGCAGCATCTTTCGGTTCCACGTTTACAACTGGATCGATTCTTGCCTTTTTAATCTATGGACCTATGCTGGACCTGAAGAATACATTTATGCTATTTGCCTATTTCAAGACGAAATTCGTGTTGGCATTCATGGCTGTCGTGACAATTGTCGTTTTTGCAGCAATCCTCATT
This sequence comes from Sutcliffiella tianshenii, assembly GCF_016908565.1. GTDB lineage: Bacteria > Bacillota > Bacilli > Bacillales > Bacillaceae_I > Sutcliffiella_A > Sutcliffiella_A tianshenii. The sequence goes on along the minus strand of NZ_JAFBED010000007.1, from coordinate 104,389 downwards.
TTCCAGCAGATTGTGTTATAAGGAAAGGATGAGATAGGATGGAAAATAATCGAGATTATGGGTTCCACATCTATTTGCGTGGAATCATACTATTAGGCTTTACACTTCTCTTCTTTAAACTTTTAGTGACCGGAAATATTACAAACTTTATTGCGCCACGGATGATGCCATTCATGTATTTTGCTGGTGCAGTCCTGTTTATCCTTGGTGTTGTGCAGATATGGAGAAGCGGTTCCAAAAATAAGGACGAATTGGTGTGCAACTGCGGATTTGACCATGGTGAGTCCTCCACACCAATCCAATCCATTGTCATCTACTCCATGTTTGTCCTGCCGATAGTGACTGGCTTCATGTTCCCGGATAATATATTGGATAGCTCGATCATTGAAAAGCGCGGATTTACGAATTCCAAGCAGATTGTGGAGGAGCGCCAGCAGGCTGGAGCCTTTGAGGGAACACCGGAGGCGGAAGGTGAAGATTCCACTTCCCGCGCAGAAGAGTATTTGAAAGACCCTGAAAAATATATGGATGAATCAGGTGAGCAATCCATAGATGAAAAATTAGCCGATGCACCTCTTGAGCATCCTGAAGGATTTGAAGTCCAGGCCCCGCCTGAAGGGTACTACGAAGAACTGAAGGCTGAGCTTTTGACAAAGGATACAATTGTAGTGGAAGACGACAAATACATTCCCATCATGAACATCATTGATATGAACCCTGAAGAATTTGTAGGGAAGAAAATTGAAATGCTGGGCTTTGTCTTCAGGGAGTCCGACTTTACATCCGATCAGTTCGTTGTCGCCAGATTTGGCCTTTCGTGTTGTGTTGCCGATGCCTCCGTCTACGGGACATTGTCTACACTTGAAGGGGCCAGTGACCTGGAAAACGATGAATGGGTAAAGGTGAAGGGGACATTGTCTGTGACAGAGTATAATGGTTGGAACCTTCCCTATGTGGAAATCGAAAGCCTGGAGAAAGTCGAACAGCCTGAAACACCGTATATCTATGAATATTATTAAAAAATATTAAAAAAACAAAACCCCAAGCGCATCCCATAAAAATTGGCGCTGGGGGTTTATTATATTTAGGGGCTCCATTAACTATCCTTCTCTTTGCCTTGTTCTTTTTCTTCAGGCATCGGATCCACCGGGTCGATTTTATGTTCATAGTTATATGCTTTATTAGTGGTCAAGATGGTCAATAAAAGAACAACAAGAACGATGATGACACATATGATCAATACGGTAGTCATATGATGAGTATTCCTCCTTGCAAGGTGATATTTCCCCTATTCTACCATTATTAGTCCGGGGTAGGAAGCAGATTACAGGATAATGAATTTGTTTATGGGGAAGATAGGAAGGGTAAAAAAAGAGCAGATACTTATTGATCAAGGAGGAAATAAGCATGTCAAAGCAATTAACAGAAGTAGTGAACAAGCAAGTCGCAAACTGGAGTGTCCTATTCACGAAACTACATAATTATCATTGGTTTGTTAAAGGGCCGGAGTTCTTTACTCTTCATGAAAAGTTTGAGGAGCTATATAATGAGGCTGCAACCCATATTGATGAATTAGCAGAGAGGCTCTTGGCTATCGAAGGCAAGCCGGTAGGTACCATGAAGGAAATACTGGAGATCTCCACCATCAATGAGGCTGAAGGAGGAGAATCAGCCCAACAGATGGTAAAGAATATCGCCAGTGATTTCTCCACTCTTATCGAAGAGTTGAAGGAAGGAATGGAAATTGCGGATTCTGCAGGTGATGAAACAACAGGTGATATGCTATTGGCCATTCATCAGAGTGTGGAAAAGCATAATTGGATGCTCCACGCCTTCTTAGGAAAATAACTGTTTCATAAAAATGGCCCGATGCAGGGGGATCCCTGCGTATCGGGCTATTTTATTGTATTTCCCCTGTTAATGGAGGAATCCCGATCCATCCCTTTCCATGTCCTCATCCGCGTTGATCAGTAAAGCCTTCACCTTGTCCATCACAAAGAGTGCTACAATCTGATGAAGCTCTTCGTCTGTTAGTTCATTCAATAATTCCAAGCACTGATCCCTCGTAAAGCTATTAACAACCGAGTATGCAACAGCATCCACATCTTCGTCATCTCTCAATAATCTTTTTTGGTATTTTTCTACCATTCCTTCTATGGATTTCACCAGCTTTCACCTCCATGATAGCTATTTACTCTATCCCTTTATCGTTCTCTATCTTCAGCGCTTCATGCAAAAAAAAGGCGGATGCTGCTTACACACCGAAATCTTTGGAGGCATAAAATAGAGTATTAAGAGGAGGGGACCATGGACAAGTATATAATTATTTATTTTGGAGCAGTTTCGTTAACAGGTTCCATCGCTTCTCTGCTTTTTGGTGGGTTGAGTAAACTGCTGTTCTTCCTGATAGCCTTTGTCATAGTCGATTATATTACAGGTGTATTTGCAGCTATTGTTGAAAAGAAACTATCTAGCAGAGTAGGTTTTAAAGGGATTGCGCAAAAGGTTTTTATCTTTGCGCTGGTAAGTATTGCACATGTGTTGGACATCATCTTAAGTACTACTATCATCAAGGACATCACTATCCTTTTCTATCTGGTAAATGAATTCATATCCATCATGGAAAACGCTCATAGAATAGGCGTACCGATTCCGGAAATATTGAAAAGAATGATTGACACCGTCAAGAAAAAGTCCGGCCTTTAATAACTTTCATGCAACAGAATAAAGCGGAGATCCTTTTGGGAAGATAAAAAAAGGATGTTGTAGGAAAGGATGAAAAAGGATGGATAAAAAAACTTATTATATTTCTCTCGCAGAAGGAAATATCTCGCAAGTCAGAACTGCAAATTCATGGGATTATCAAATACAGGCAAATGACGAGGAAATAACCCGCCTCAGGGAATTGTTCGATCAAAATTATTCCTCTGATTGGCAAGGTTTCTGGCGGGCACATATTCCTTACATCGAATACCATTTCGACCGGGCCAATGATGCTTATGACACCGGTTTGCAGCAGGTTTATAAAATGATCTATGAGCTTGGTGACGAAGAAACGAAAGCGCATATCAAAAATGAAGGGCTGATGGACGACTTAATAGAATAAATGACAAAAATTCTTCACTGGATGGTCTATATAGGATACTTGACTCTCACAATTTCGATGCTACTATGTTAAGATGGAAGAAGAAAAAAGAGGTATTGGAGTTTCGATAGTATGTATGAGTTTGAAGACATTTACCATAATCGAGTGATGTTATCCTTTAAAGACCATCCCTTTTCATCCACGCCCAAGCATGTGTGGGTCATTTGTCAGTTTGAAGATCAATGGCTTTTGACCAGTCACAAAAACCGTGGACTGGAGTTTCCAGGTGGAAAGGTTGAAGAAGGGGAAAGCGCCGATCAGGCGGCCATCAGGGAAGTGAAAGAAGAAACAGGCGGACACGTATCCCGATTGCATTACATAGGGCAATACAAAGTGGAAGGCAGAGAGAAAGTCATCATCAAAAATGTATACTTTGCCCTTATTTCACGTTTAGAGAAACAACCTACATATTTCGAAACAAACGGTCCGGTATTACTGAAAGAGCTGCCCCAAAACATAAGGAAAGACAGCCGTTTCAGTTTCATCATGAAAGATTCGGTCCTTACTTACAGTTTACAAAGAATAAAGGAGAGCAACTTTTAATGTTGCCCTCCTTTAATTATTCTTAACAAGCTTCTTCTCCAAATAGTCGACAAGCTGATACATGATTGTGGCAAAGACAGCAATGATCAGTAGGCTCAATAACACAAGCGTGAAGTTGAAGACCTGGAATCCGTAGATGATCATATACCCAAGACCCTTGGAGGAGACAAGAAATTCCCCGACGATGACCCCGACCCATGATAGTCCGACATTCACCTTCAATGTAGAGATGATGGTCGGATAGGACGCCGGCAATACTGCCTGTGTAAAAAGCTGTCCTCTCCTGGCCCCGAACGTCCTGAGCACCTTCAAATAATTTTCATCCACTTCCTTAAAAGCTGTATAGACGACAATGGTTGTAATGATGACGGAAATGATCGCCCCCATCGTAATGATGGAGCCCATGTTTGGCCCGATTGCAACTATCAGAATGGGCCCGAGTGCCACTTTGGGCATGGCATTCAGGATAACCAAGTAAGGCTCGAGCACTCTTGAGGTCATCGGGGACCACCACAGGATGGCTGCCAGGATGGTCCCGATCAATGTCCCGAGGATGAAGCCGAATATGGTTTCTGTCACGGTAATGCTGATATTGCTTAAGAGCGTTCCATCCTGCAGTTTCTCAATGAAAAGCCGGTAGATTTTGCTTGGATAGCTGAATAGCAATGGATTGATCCAACTGTTTCTTCCTGCAAGCTCCCAGAAAGTAAAGAAGACGACAAAGATGATGAGCTGATAGAGACGTACTTGCAGCTTTATTTTCTTTCTTTTATTCAGGTATTCTGTATGAAGGAGTTTCATGTCAGTCTGCTGATTCAAGCGTCTCCAGCTCCTTCCAGATCTTTTGGAACAAGGAAGAGAACAGGGGATGCTGCCTTGCTTCAAAAGGGATGCTCTGCCTGATTTCGGTTGGGACGATAAAGGTCTTGGCAACTCTTCCTGGATTAGCCCTTAAGAGGAAAATCCGATCGCTCATGGCGATGGCCTCCCCGATATCATGTGTAACGAGCAGGGCAGTCTTTTGAAATGATTTAAGTGTAGAGAAAACGAGATCTTCAAGCTTCAGTTTAGTTTGATAGTCCAGTGCGGAAAATGGCTCATCAAGAAGCAGGACCTGGGGATCTGTCGCAAGTGTCCGTACAAGTGCGACCCTTTGGCGCATGCCACCAGATAATTGGGAAGGATATAATTTTTCTACATCATGCAGTCCCATATCCTTCAAGAGCTGCAGTGTCCTCCGCTTGGAGTCCTCTGTCAGGGAGTCGGATAATTTTAATCCCAACAGGCTATTCTCTTCAATCGTCTTCCACGGAAAAAGGTAGTCCTGCTGCAGCATGTATCCTATATCCGAGACACATTCACTGGGCCTTTTTCCCTTAAGCTGAACGTCCCCTCCAGTAGGTTTCAAAAGACCTGCAATGATGGAAAGCAAAGTCGTCTTTCCACACCCGCTAGGGCCGAGAAAGGAGATGAATTCCCCCTCCTCGATTGCCATCGAAATACTCTCTAGAACTTTTGTAGCACGCTCTGGTGTGAAATATATGTGTTCAATTTGATCTATCGATAAGAAGCTCATAGATCATCATCCTATTCTTCTCCCATTACATCTTCGGCAATGGTTGTATTTACTAATGTTTCATGTTCTACATATTTTGGCAGTTCGCCGGCCTCATCCATGATGTTCTGGAGGTTCTCCCACTCTGCAGTATCCAGTACAGGGTCTGTGGCAAAGGAGCCTTGGCTCTTATAGCGATCCACGACTGTTTCTACCAATCCGACTTCTGTATCTTCAAAGTAAGGCAGGATGACCTCTGCCACTTCTTTAGCACTGTGGGAGTCAACCCATGCTTGAGCTTTAAAGAGGGCTCTTGTGAATTTCTTCACGGTTTCAGGATTCTCTTTAATATAGCTTTCCTTAGCCATAAAGGTGGTATAAGGAATCAGGCCTGACTCTTCTCCGAATGATGCGACGATATGGCCGATTCCTTCTGCCTCAAAAATGCTTGCCTGAGGCTCGAACAGCTGGACAAAATCACCTGTACCGGAAGCAAAGGCACTAGGGATATTCGCAAAATCCACATTCTGGATCAGGTTCAGGTCGTTCTGCGGGTCAATGCCATGCTTTTTCAATACAAACTCCCCGGCCATTTGTGGCATGCCGCCTTTACGCTGACCAAGGAATGTACTTCCTTTTAAATCTTCCCATGAAAAGTCAGCAAGCTCTTCTCTGGAAACGAGGAACGTTCCATCTGTCTGTGTTAATTGTGCAAAATTGATGATCGGGTCATTGGAGCCTTGTGCATAAACATATATCGACGTTTCGGAGCCTACAAGTGCAACGTCAGCACCATCAGCCAACAGGGTAGTCATGGTTTTGTCGCCGCCCCATGTTGTGGTCAGCTTCACATCCAACCCTTCCTCTTCAAAAAAACCTTTTTCAATCGCAACATATTGGGGAGCATAAAAAATGGACCGTGTAACCTCCGCAATCCGGACGGTTTCTTTTTTAGTACCACCACAGGCCACCAATGCAGCTACAAGAACAAAACACAAACCAATACTAAGGGCAATCTTTAAAAATCTCATATTCAACCTCCTCAGGCAATAAGCAAAAGCTTTGTATGTTTATATAAAATACAGTATGATTTGCCCTAAATATGTGTGAATGCCCAGTAAGGGAATTGGAGGGAAAATATTGAAGGACGGCTTGATAATAGAGAAGATGCGCTACCCGTCACCAAGTCCGCATATCGATGTGTCCTTGGTGACCTATTATAGCAGTGGACTAAAGGTGAAGGGGATGCTGGCTGAGCCAAAGGGTGAAGGAAAGTACGATGGATTTCTATATCTTCGCGGCGGGATCAAGAATGTGGGACAGGTCCGGGTCGGCCGCATTGTTCAATTTGCCTCCGAAGGCTTTGTGGTGATGGCGCCATTTTACCGGGGAAACCAGGGGGGAGAAGGAAATGAAGATTTTGCCGGTGAAGATCGGGAGGATGCCTTCTCTGCATACAGGCTGCTTCTGGAGCATGAAAAGGTGAAGGATGGCCGTATCCATGTATTTGGATTCTCCCGTGGAGGGGTGATGGCACTGATGGCCGGAATCCAGTTCCCTGATGCTTGTTCCGTTGTCAGTTGGGGAGGGGTCTCGGATATGGTGCTTACCTATGAGGAACGGGTTGACCTGAGGCGTATGATGAAGCGCGTGATAGGAGGGACACCGGGAAAGGTGCCTGATGAGTATAAGTCGAGGACACCGCTCTATGAACTTGAAAAGCTTCAGGCACCCATATTGATCATACATGGGGAGAAGGATAGAAATGTATCTGTTGAACATTCCTATCGCTTGGAAAAGCGAGCAAAGGAGCTAGGGAAAAGTGTGGAAAGCTGGTATTACCCGCAGTTTACGCATTATTTTCCGCCAAAAGAGAACAGGAGGCTTGTGGAGAGGCTTTGCGGATGGATGAAGGGGCAGGGGGATTAGAGTTGTTTGGGTGAGGATTGGGTTGATATGGGAGTGGTTGAATAAGGGCGCCGCTCCGGTTGAAAAAGTCTTTCACCGCTTCAATTTCTCCATAATCATAAATGCAAAAGAGCCGTCCGACAGATAACCAGATATCTGTCAGGACGGCTCCATATATAGTTAGACGGTTGGTCCACCAAGTCCAAGCACTTCTTCAGGAACGTTTTTGAACTTTGTGAAGTTTTCCTTGAATTTGCCAGCCAGTTCACGGGCAGCAAGGTCGTATTTTTCTCCATCATGCCATGTTTTCTTAGGCTGTAGCACTTCATCAGGTACACCAGGTACATGCAGTGGGATTTCCACTCCGAAATATGGATCTTTTTCCGTTTCCACATTTGTAAGGTCGCCTTCAAGTGCCGCTTGAACCATTGCTCTTGTATAGGAAAGCTTCATGCGATTTCCTACTCCATACTCTCCGCCGGTCCATCCTGTGTTCACAAGATAAACCTGGGCATTATGCTCATCGATTTTCTTGCCCAGCATTTCTGCATACGTTGTTGCAGGAAGCGGCAGGAATGGAGAACCGAAGCAAGTGGAGAAAGTTGTCTGCGGAGAAGTGATTCCGCGCTCAGTTCCAGCCAATTTACTTGTGTACCCACTTAGGAAGTGGAACATTGCCTGCTCTTTTGAAAGCTTGGAGATTGGAGGCAATACCCCGGTTGCATCAGCTGTCAAGAATACAATGGTAGTCGGGTGTCCCGCAATGCTTGGCTGCACAATGTTGTCCATTGCTTGCAGTGGGTATGCGGCACGCGTGTTTTCTGTTAAAGTTGAGTTATCATAATCAGCGATTCTTGACTGACCATCGATAACTACATTTTCAAGCACAGATCCAAATCGGATGGCATCAAAAATTTGTGGCTCCTTTTCGTGAGTCAGTCCGATGCATTTCGCATAGCAGCCACCTTCGATATTGAATACGCCTGTATTGGACCAGCCGTGCTCATCGTCACCGATCAGCTTTCTGTTTGGGTCGGCGGATAATGTCGTCTTACCTGTTCCAGATAATCCGAAGAAAAGAGCCACATCGCCTTCGCGTCCTACATTGGCAGAGCAATGCATCGGCATGATGCCATTCTCAGGAAGCAAGTAGTTCATGACGGAGAAGATCGATTTCTTCATTTCTCCAGCATATTCCGTACCGCCGATAAGCACGACGCGCTTTTTGAAGGAAATGATGACAAATGCCTCAGAATTTGTACCGTCCACAGCAGGGTCAGCCTTGAAGCTCGGTGCAGAGACAACACTGAATGCGGTTTCATGTTTGGCAAGCTGTTCGTCATTCGGACGGATGAAAAGCTGGTGGGCAAAAAGGTTATGCCAAGCAAACTCGTTGATCACCTGTATAGGAAGTTGATATTTTTCATCCGCGCCTGCGAAGCCTTTAAAAACGAAAATCTCATCTTTGTTTTCTAAGTAGTTTAAGACTTTTTCATATAAACGTTCGAATACTTCTTCAGAGATCGGGCTGTTTACCGTACCCCAATCTATCTTATCCTTGGAGATATCCTCTTCCACAATGAATTTATCTTTAGGGGAGCGCCCCGTATATTTTCCAGTTGTAGCAACCACCGCACCTGTAGATGTTAGGCTGCCTTCATTGCGGTTTAATACTTTCTCCACTAATTGAGGAACAGAAAGTTGCATTTGCGTGTTGCTTCCGTATATTAATTTAGTTAAACCATTATCAATACCAACCGTTTTCATCATGGATAACTCTCCTTCAACTTGTATATTAATTTCTCATCTGTTAAAAAGTATAACACATTAAACTAAATAGTCCATACTAATTAAATTATTTTATGAAATAAAGTGTGAATCCGTTAACATTTTGTGAAAAAGAGGCTTATGTACTTGTACAAACCTACTTAATGATAGCATATGTTTTTTCCTGTTTCTTCATATAAATTATTTGTCTTTTTCTGTTGACAATAAAGCTTTTATTACGCTAATATAGAACCTTGAACGGATACTCTTATTCCGAGCTGGTGGAGGGGCAGGCCCTATGAAACCCAGCAACCTGCTCAAAGGTAAATGGGCGAGCGCGAAAAAGCACTTCGCCAATTTTTTTGGACAAGAAAATTGTCGCTTGAGAAAAGGTGCTAAACCTGAGCAAGGCATCGACCTTGACCGATAAGAGTGAAAGGCTAATCTTTGAACCCAAACCTTTCCTCAACATTATGGAAAGGTTTTTTATATTTTGCACAAGATAACAAAGAACATCACAACAGGAAATGAGATCCGTATCAAACATACTGTTATAAATGAAGAGAAGTAAAACGCTTTTCATATACAAAAGGAGGAACTTTTTTTAATGACTAAACAACGTCGTTTATTTACTTCTGAATCCGTAACGGAGGGACATCCGGATAAAATCTGTGACCAAATTTCCGACTCCATCCTTGATGCCATTCTTACTAATGATCCAAATGCACGTGTAGCGTGTGAAACTTCTGTAACAACTGGACTTGTCCTGGTTGCTGGAGAAATCACTACATCTACTTATGTAGATATCCCAAAAATCGTACGTGAAACCATCCAAGGAATCGGATACACTCGTGCGAAGTACGGTTTTGACGCAGAAACTTGTGCGGTTCTTACATCCATCGATGAGCAGTCCGCTGATATCGCAATGGGTGTCGACCAGGCATTGGAAGCCCGTGAAGGACAAATGTCAGATGCGGAAATAGAAGCGATCGGTGCTGGAGACCAAGGTCTGATGTTCGGATTTGCCTGCAATGAAACTAAGGAATTAATGCCATTACCAATTTCATTGGCTCATAAGCTTTCCCGTCGCCTGACAGAAGTAAGAAAAGAAGAGATCCTTCCATACTTACGTCCAGATGGAAAAACTCAGGTAACTGTTGAATATGATGAAAACGACCAACCGGTACGTATCGATACAATCGTTATCTCCACTCAGCATCACCCAGAGATTTCTTTGGAGCAGATCCAACGCAACGTGAAAGAGCACGTAATCAAGCCGGTAGTTCCTGCTAACTTGATTGACGAAAACACAAAATACTTCATCAACCCGACTGGCCGTTTCGTAATCGGTGGACCTCAAGGGGATGCCGGATTGACTGGCCGTAAGATCATCGTTGATACGTATGGCGGATATGCACGTCACGGTGGTGGAGCATTCTCCGGTAAGGATGCAACGAAAGTTGACCGTTCCGGTGCATATGCAGCACGTTATGTTGCAAAAAACATCGTAGCAAGCGGATTGGCTGACAAATGTGAAGTACAACTTGCTTACGCAATCGGTGTAGCTCAGCCTGTATCCATCGCAGTGGACACTTTCGGAACTGGTAAAGTTTCTGAAGAGAAGCTAGTGGAACTTGTTCGCAACAACTTCGACCTTCGTCCAGCAGGAATCATCAAAATGCTAGACCTTCGTCGCCCAATCTACAAGCAGACTGCTGCTTACGGACACTTTGGCCGTAACGACCTTGACCTTCCTTGGGAGCAAGTGGACAAAGCGGATGCATTGAAAGAGCAAGCGAACGCTTAAATTTTTATTGTGGCTGCCGCCCAACCAGGTTTTGTACCTGGTTGGGCGGCAGTTTTTATTTTTTGGGGCGCATTGTTAGGTTTCCTTGCATAGTGGTGGTGGTGTCGAATTTTGCTGAATAGTGCGTTTTATCGATATGTGCCCGCTTTTCGTTGATATATTTTTATTTTCATTGATAAAAAAATTTTCTCGTTGATATAGTGTCCGGAATCATTGATATATGAAAATTCCCGTTGATATCTTAATTTGCCCCTGTAAAATCCCACTGGGAACATTCGTATTTTAAGAAAAAGACATAAAATCCTCTCAAAATTACACACCAAACAAGCCCTTCAACAAAAAAACAGGCGAAATGAATCGCCTGTCTACTCTTTCAATAAAGTTTAAAGCGCATCCTCCAACATTTCATAGAGCGAGGCGCGTTCCGCTTCCTTTGTATTCCATTCATCCTGGTACGCTTGCAGGACCACTAGATCTGTTTCTTTTTCCATCTGTGCTTCCAATTCGTATATTGCCAGTTCCAGCTTCTCCAATCTAGCCTCGATACTTTCAGGTTCGATGGAAGTTGGGGCATTTTTCTTTACTCGTTCGGTAGGGGCAATTTTCTCTTTGACTTCTGCACCTTGAATGCCAGATCCCATTAATTCTTTTCTCTTATTCCGGGCATATTGGTAGTTGCCGGTATAGGTGGTGAGCCTCCCGCCTTCAAGCCAGCAGGTTTTCTCGAAATATTTATTCAGAAAGTATCGGTCATGCGACACGGTGACGATCGTTCCGCTGAAATCCTCTAGCGCTTCCTCCAGGACTTCCCTTGATTCAATGTCCAGATGGTTTGTCGGCTCGTCGAGGATAAGCAGGTTGATATCCTGATACATCAGCTGTGCCAAGCGTAAGCGCATTTTTTCCCCGCCACTTAGATTCTCCACCCGTTTAAAAACAGAGGGACCGTAGAAAAGAAACTTTGCAAGAACATGCCGGGCCTGTTCCTGGCTGATTGGCACATATTCCCGGAAAGCATCAATCAAGGTCTGTTTCGGGGTAGCGGCCTCCACATGCTGAGAGAGGTATCCGATTTTTACGTTGCTGCCTACTTTTAATTCTCCGGAATCAGGTTTCTCCTCGCCCAACAGAATTTTAAGGAGAGTGGTTTTTCCTGTCCCGTTTTGCCCGACGATCGCGACTCTTTCCTTAAAAAATACATGAAGATCAAGCTGATCAAAGAGCTTGCGACCATTAAAGGACTTTGCCAATGCTTCCATTGATAGGACGTCTTTCCCGCTCCGTTCGCTTCCTTCAAATGTGAGGCCCATAGCCTTTCTCTCCAATATTGGACGTTTGACTTTTTCCATTCTGTCCAGGGCCTTTTGCATGCTTTTTGCACGTCGATGCATCGCGGCGTTTGGCGGGTTTGCCTGGTTTGCCCATTCTTTGAGGCGTTTGATTGTCTCTTTCATCTTTTTGATTTTCTTCTGCTGTTCCTGATATGCTGCGAATTCAAGGAGAAGGCGTTCTTCTTTTTCCTTGATGAATCCGCTGTAGTTTGTATGATAGACATGTGTTTCCCCGTCTTCAAGATCGATGATTTTAGTTGCCACCTCGTCCAGGAAGTAGCGGTCATGGGAGATCACGACAACTGTTCCAGGGTAGTCGCGCAAATATTGCTCCAGCCACTCCACTGAAAATATATCCAGATGATTGGTCGGTTCATCGAGCAACAGCAGCTCGGGGTTTTGCAATAGAATAAAACCCAGGCAAATTTTTGTCTGCTCTCCACCACTTAGACTGGCAAAATCCTGTGAAAGCAGGTGGGAGATTTTCAATCCGTTTGCTATCTTCTGTATCTCGGCCTCGATTTCATAGCCGCCCATAAAAGAGAAGCGCTCCTGAAGGGCACCATATTCCTCCATGATCCGTTGAAGCCTGATATCATCAGTTTCCTGTGTCATTTGCAGCTCAAATGCCCTCAACTTTTCCTGTATCACCATCGCTTCGGAAAAAGCGGAGGAAAGGACATCTTCTCCTGTCGTTCCTTCAGGAAAAGAAGGGATCTGGGATAGATAGCCGACATTGATCCCTTTTTTAATATGAATCGCTCCAGTATCGGGCATCTCTTTTCCGCTGATCAACTGAAAGATCGTGGTTTTGCCGCTTCCGTTCCTGCCTACTAAACAGATTCGATCCTTCTCCTGGATGTCGAGGGAAAGGTTTTCAAAGATTTTCGTTCCTGCAAAGCTTTTGCTTATATCATTTATTGTACATAGCATCATATTAATGAGCTCCTTAAGTTATTTTTTTGAACACAAAAAACCATGAGTAAGAAGGAGTCTTCTTAACCCATGGTTTTCAATTGAATGCCCACCATATGTGTGGGATGAAGGGGTGAGAGATCTCTTACTATCTGCAACATGTATTCAGTTTGTTAAAAAAGGACAGACGTATCCCGTCAACAAATGAATCATGAAAAATCGCACGGCATAAATGTAAGTATGACAAGTATTGCCCGCGAAGCTTTACAGATAGTAACATCTCTTTCCCTCCTTTCCGTTCGTCAGATTACCACTATTATATACAAGAATATCTAAAGGTTGCAACTTTTCTGTAAAAGGAATTAAGCGAGCTTCTTGATATCTTCATTCAAAGCATCCCGGTAGTCGAGCAAAAGCCTTTCGAATATGGAGTCCCAGGATTTCTTGAGGGCGTATTCCCGGCCGGCCAAGCCCATCTCTTTTCGCAAGGATGTATCATATATAAGGGAAGCAATGGCTTTTGCGAAGGCTTTGATATTTTTTTCAGGACATAATATCCCGCTTACACCATTTTTGATGATGGAACGAACCCCACCAGCGTCTGCACCGATCACGGGAGTTCCGCAAGCAAGAGACTCGAGTACCACATTGCCAAAGGTTTCGGTTGCAGAAGGAAAGAGAAAAAGATCGGAGGCTGCATAGATCTCGGTCAGCTCTGAGCCCGAACGGAACCCGGCGAAGGTCATATAGGATGGAGCCTGCTTCATTAAATCCTGCTTCAGCGGGCCGTCTCCTACAATGATCCAGTGTGTTTGCTCGCGGATATGCTGCGGCAGGGCTGCTTCAATGGCAGGCAAAAGAGCAACGTCTTTTTCAGGTGCCAATCTTCCTACAAAGCTGATGATGTACTTACGTTTGATATGGAATTTTTCTTTAAGTAAGGTAGGGGAAGTCCCGGGATGAAACAGATTGCAATCCACCCCCCGCGGCCAAATGGAGGTATTGGTGAAACCGTGCTTTTTCAGATGCTCCTGGGTATCTATGGAAGGTACGAAAATATTCCGCAGCGGCCGGTGAAACCATCTCATATATGTCCAAAGAAACTTTGAGAGAAATTGAAGGTCGTAATATTCAAGGTATTTATCGAAGTCTGTATGGTAGGAACCGACTACAGGGATGTTGAGTTTCTTTGCGAAGTGCAGACCGCAAAGGCCAATGTTGAAGGGGGTTGCCACATGAATGATGTCAGGCTGGAATTTCTGCAGCTCTGCTTTGACGGAAATCATGTTTGGAAGCGCAATCCTGCATTCGGGATATAGGAAGAAGGGAAGACTCACAAAACGATGTACGTGACTTGAAAATAGATCTTCCCCTGAACTGACAGGTGCAAATACCCGATATTCAATTCCTTTCTTCTCCAAGTAGGACGTAAACCTCTTTAATGTCCTCGCAACACCGTTTACATCCGGTGTAAAAGTATCGGTGAAGATCGCTATTTTCACAAGAATCCCCCATTTCAATTTTTTAGATAAGTGCATATGGATGAAAAGAAGCAAGAGCCAAGTAGGAAAAGCATCCTACAGAGGTGCCGAGGATACAGCCGACTGCCACATCTGAAGGATAGTGAAGGCCGAGGTACATCCTTGATATCCCGACACTTATTGCCAGAGGAAGAAGAATGACTGCAGCACTAGGCGCATAAAGGATGAAAGGGAGTACTGCTGAAAAAATGGCAGTAGTATGGCCTGAAGGGAAGGAGTGGTCCTTTAATGGGCTATTGGCCACTTTTATCTCGGCAAGTGCCAGGTAAGGACGTTTTCTCGGATAGAATTTCTTCATGATCGACACAGGAATATGGCTGATTCCCAGGGCGATACCGCTTGCGATGGCAGCGTATCTCAGAGAACTGGATCCAAGGAGAATAATCAGTATAATAGTGCTGATGGTAAAGCTTGCTCCACCGGCATGAGTAATGGTACGGAAGAAAAGGTTTAATGCCTTCTTTTCAAAATGCCGATTAATTCCTCGGAATAGATGACAATCAAAGTCATAAAAATTGTGCAGGAATTTGATCATTTTTTTTCAACCCCTTTATAAAGAAATTGATCTATATAGCTCTATTTTAAGTAGTGAATATTTAGGAAATGATAAGGGATTGTAAAATATAGGTTAATGTTGATGATGATAATAAAAAAAACCGTCATGAAATCATAACGGTCTTTGCAAAGATTTGTAATATTGTCCTTTCTCTACGTATTCCCTGCGAATGCGTGCCATGTCTTTTTTATCTTCTTCTGTCAGTTCACGCACCACTTTTGCAGGACGTCCGAAGGCAAGGGAATTTGGTGGGATTTTTTTGCCGGGGGAAACCAGGCTTCCCGCCCCGATGAAGGAGCCCTCCCCGATTTCGGCCCCATCAAGTATGATGGAACCCATGCCGATCAGGGCGTTTTTTCTGATAAATGAACTATGTAAGGTGCATTGGTGGCCAACTGTCACGTCATCTTCTATAATTAAAGGTCTATTCGGACTTTGGTGCAATAGGGACTGATCCTGGATGTTGACCCTGTTTCCGATGATGGTGGGAGCGACATCCCCGCGGATGACGGTATGAAACCAGATGCTGCTTTCTTTTCCGATTGTCACATCCCCTGTGATGACGGAAAAATCAGCTAGAAAAGCAGTGGGATCGATCTGGGGTTTTTTATCGTGATATGGGTATATTTTATACATGAGGTCCTCCAACTTGTCATATAGATTTGTTTTATTTTATTATATCAGAAAGATACATGAAGTTATTAAGGGAGTGTTTGTATGTGGAAATGGGAGGTCGAAAATCCGAAAGGAACCGTGGTGATCGTACATGGTGCCCAAGAACATCATGGGCGATATCCATGGTTGATCGACCAATGGAAGGCAAATGGATTCAACGTAGTGATGGGGGATCTGCCAGGTCAAGGACTTTCCACTAGAAGAAGAGGTCATATCGACACGTTCGATGAATATATAGAAGAAGTGGAAAATTGGATCAAGGAGGCGTACCTTCTGAAGCCGCCGGTCTTTGTCATCGGGCATAGCATGGGAGGGCTTGCAGTCATCCGCACCTTGCAGGAGAAAAGCCCTTTGCTGGTTGCAGGGGTCATCCTCTCCTCACCATGCTTGAAATTGCTTCATCATCCTGCTAAAGGGCTTGATGTACTTTCGAAAGGCCTGAATTTGATCATGCCAAAGACTAAATTCAATACCGGCCTCACAATTGACAAGGCAACACGGAACGAAGAACTGATCAAAACTGCCGGCGATGACCAATTGTATATCACCAAGGTTTCCGTCAGATGGTATCGGGAGCTCGTCCAATCGATGAATCATGCATTTACGAGCATTGACAAGTTCCCCGATATACCGATTTTGCTTATGCAGGCCGGTGATGATCTGATTGTAGATAAAGAAGCATCTGTCATATGGTTCAACTCTTTAGCAGCCAAAGAAAAAAGCTATAAGGAATGGGATGGACTATATCATGAAATATTCAATGAACCGGAGCGGGATAAGGTATTCCGTTATGCGAAAGCCTTTTTTGACTTACAATTAGAAGGAAGTGAATAAGCTTGAAGGTACCGACCCATCCTTTTTCGCTCATGAAAAGTGTGTATCGCCATGTCTTTCCTGTTGTCTATGAAGAACTGGCGTATTGGAAAAATAGAGCCTCGGAAATACCTGATGCCGAATTGAAGACGCAGGCCCTGGCCAGTATCGATTCAAAAGCGTTTCATTGCGAGGGTGGGGGGATCCTTTCCTTGCTTGCAGGCCGTGATATAAAAAAGGCAGTCAGGTTTATCGTAGCTTATCAGACCATCAGTGATTATCTGGATAACCTTTGTGACAGAAGCACCTCGCTTGACCCGGTGGACTTTGCAACGTTGCATGAATCGATGAAGGATGCGTTGACTGTCGGTTCCCCGGTGAAGAACTATTACCGTTTTCGAGAGGAACAGGAGGATGGAGGGTATCTGTGTGATCTGGTAAAAACCTGCCAAAGCGTGTTGAAGGATATTGAACATTACCCGATAATATTTCCTCATTTAATAAAGCTTTGCCAATATTACTGCGACTTGCAGGTACATAAGCATGTTGTGGTGGAGGAGCGGGTTCCCCGGCTGGAAAAGTGGTTCAGCACCTATAGGGAGGAGCTTCCTCCGATGGAATGGTATGAATTTTCTGCGTGTTCCGGTTCGACACTTGGTATCTTCTGCTTGGTGTCCCAGTCGTTTCGCGAGGATTTTTCGGATGAGCATGCCTCAAAAATCGTAGGAGGTTACTTTCCGTACATCCAGGGTCTGCACATTCTGCTTGATTACTTTATCGATCAGGAGGAGGACCTGGCTTGCGGAGATTTGAATTTCTGTACGTATTTCCCGAGTGAAGCAGTATTGATGGAGCGGCTGAAGCATTTCGTAGCAAAGGCGGACGAGTATACTGCAGGGCTTCCTTTTGAAAAGTTCCACCGCTTGATCAATCGCGGGCTGCTCGGAGTATATCTCTCCGACCGCAAAGTCCATGACTGCAAAAACGTATCGGGTATGGCCAAAAGCATCATCCGCTCAAGTGGCGGCACGGCGTTCTTCTTTTATATGAATGGACGGGCTTACAGGCGGATACAGCGATGGCGGGAAAGTTCGTAGGGTTGTCGGAAATTGGTGGAAAGTCCTTCATAGAGGTTATGAAGGACTTTTTTATGGTTAGGCAGGTGTAAAAGGTTCATCATAAAGCGGATGAAGGACCTTTTGATGGTTAGGCAGGTGCAAAAGGTTCATCATAAAGCTTATGAAGGACCTTTTACCAGTGAAGCATGCACAAAAGGTCCATCATAAAGCCGATGAAGGACCTTTCCACAGTAAAGCAAACACAAGAAGTCCTTCATACAACCGATGAAGGACTCTTCTCCAATACGCTATCCTATTTCTTCTCAATCGCAATGATAAAAGGTGGGTTGTTCACCTGATTCATAAATCGGTACTGCAGGACATGGGCTCTTTTCTGGTCAAGGCCTGAAACGTAGTCCAGCAGCGCGTCCCGTTCGACCTGGCCTTCGGGGTGGCCATGGTAGACGACCAGCACGATGACCGCTTCCTTTTCCATAACAGTCAAAAGCTGTTCCACCGCTGCTATCGTACTTTCGGCAAGTGTCACAATTTCTTTGTCCCCGCCTGGAAGATACCCCAAATTGAAAATGGCACCGCGTATTCTGGAGTGGTCAGCTTCTGGGATCAGTTCCGAAAGGCGTGCATGGCTTTCCTGAAATAATGTCACGCGATCCTGAAAGCCATTGTTCCGCACTTGCTCCAAAGTGGCACTGACTGCCTCCTCCTGGATATCAAAGCCATAGACATGTCCACTTTGACCAACCAATTCAGCAAGAAAGACGGTGTCATAACCGTTGCCAATGGTGCAATCCACTGCAATGTCCCCATCCGAAACCGCCAGCTTCAATATTTTTTTACTATACGGCAATACCCGCTCAAGCTTCATGTCATCGCCTCTTCTTTAGGTACATAGTATTTTCCTTGATAACTGTCGCGACGTTTCAGTTCGGCATCAATCGCATTCAGCACCGACCACTTATCCACGCTCCACATCGGCCCGATCATGATATCGATGGGACCATCCCCTGTAATCCGATGAACGATCATCTCTGGTGGAAGGATCTCAAGCTGATCACATACGAGCTGGATATAATCATCGAAGGAAATAAACTCAAGCATGCCTTTTTCATATTGCTTTACCATTGGCGTACCTTTTAAAAGATGAAGAAGGTGAATTTTGATTCCCTGTACGTCAAGGTCAGCAACAGCCTTTGCTGTTTCCATCATCATTTCGTTATTTTCCAACGGAAGGCCGTCAATAATATGGGAGCAGACCCTGATGCCGTGTTTCCGGAGTTTTCGGACGCCTTCTTTATACGTCTCAAAATCATGGGCACGATTGATTAGCAGAGCAGTTCTTTCGTGAACAGTCTGAAGTCCCAGTTCTACCCAGAGATAGGTGCGTTCATTGAGTTCGGCCAGATATTCTATCACATCATCAGGCAGACAGTCGGGCCGTGTTCCTATGGATAGTCCCACCACGCCCTCCTGACTTAGGACGGTTTCGTATTTTTCCCGGAGTTCTGCTACAGGTGCATGTGTGTTGGTGAAAGCTTGGAAATAAGCCATGTATTTTCCGTCTTTCCACTTATGGTGCATTTTATCTTTTACTTCATTGAATTGCGTAATCAAGTCATCCGCACGATTGCCGGCAAAATCACCTGATCCTGCGGCGCTGCAAAATGTACATCCTCCATGGGCCACCGTGCCATCACGATTGGGACAATCAAACCCGCCGTCCAATGCTACCTTGAACACCTTATGCCCGAAGGTTTGACGGAGATGATAGTTCCATGTGTGATATCGCTTGTCCTCTACGGAATATGGAAACGGATTTTGACTTTTTATGTTGGTCATCCGTACTCCTCCTCTTTTTTTAATCCTACATGATTTTAGCACGTATTAGGGAAGGCTTACAATTTGATTTCGGACTTTCCATTATAGACAAGAATTTTCCTGTCCGCTTTTACCGAATGCCACAAAGAAAAATGTGCAAAATAAAGAGGAGCATCACAATTAAGTGTGAGGTGAAGGAAATGGCAACGAGACAATCAGTGGAACAATTCATTCAGCAATGTGAGGATACTTTACGGAATGCACATGCGCAATATAGCGAAGCGAAGCAGCTGGAGCATTACAATGATACCGAGTTTACGAATGCACAGGAACAGATAGAAACGACTTATAATGATCTGATGCATCTTTCTGCGAGCTGCAATGCCCAGCAGCGTGAGCAGCTCAATCGCATGAGGCTGCAACTGCAAAGTCTGCAAAATGACATGACCTTGCTAAGGCACTAACACATCGGAGGCGAACCTAATGAAAAAACGGTCCAAACAAAATAATCCTGAACAAAAGACGGGAAACACCGTAGAAATGGGAGCTGAATATAATCCGGTGAAAGATGTAAAGCAACAGAACCTTAAGCGATCCCAACCGGTCAGATCCAAAAACCATAGTGAAAAAGAACAAAGGCGTGGCCATTAGGCCGCGCTTTTTCTTTAAGGGGCCAGACCCCCAAATTGTCTTAATTATTACATTTTACCATTTCAAGTAATTTGTATTGAAACTGGGAACAAAACCAATTACAATTATTTTGGCTTTCGAAATAATTGGTTAAAGGAGGGCATGCAGTATGTTGAAAATGCCCAAGGCTCTTTGGTTGCTTGTTGTTGGTATGGCAATAAACGTAACGGGAGCTTCTTTTTTATGGCCGTTAAATACAATATATATTCATGATATTCTAGGCAAATCCTTGTCGGTTGCAGGTCTTGTGCTTATGGTAAATGCAGGGGCAAGTGTCATCGGGAACCTGATTGGCGGGTATCTGTTCGATAAGATCGGCGGTTACAGATCGATCCTGCTCGGGATATCGATTACAATCACTGCATTGATAGGGATGACGCTGAACCATTCATGGAATTTCTACATCATTTATTTGACCATCATCGGTTTCGGATCCGGAATCGTTTTTCCATCCATGTATGCAATGGCTGGCTCAGTATGGAAGGAAGGCGGTAGGAAGTCGTTCAACGCGATGTATGTATCGCAGAACCTGGGGGTTGCCATAGGTGCTGCGCTCGGGGGACTTGTAGCGGATATTCGCTTTGACTACATATTCCTTGCGAACACGGTGACATATGCGATATTCTTCTTTATTGCGCTTTTTGGCTACAGAAGCATTCAGGCGAACCCGACGATCCAATCAACAGTCCTGGATCATTCCAAAAAAATAAAAGATCATACAAAGCTTTATGCGCTTCTGATTGTTTGTATCGGATATCTATTATGCTGGATGGGTTATGTACAGTGGCAGACATCGATTGCAACGCACACGCAGTCTCTCGGGATTTCCCTTAAGCAATACAGTATCCTTTGGACGATCAACGGGGCGCTCATCGTTTTGGCCCAACCTTTGATATCTTATATCGTCAAAAGGTATATCAAGACGTTGAAAGCACAAATCATGGTAGGGTTGATGATATTCATCGCTTCCTTTGCCGTTGCCGGGACTGCCGAGCAGTACACGGCATTTGTGACAGCGATGGTCATCCTTACCGTTGGAGAGATGTTTGTCTGGCCTGCCGTGCCGACGGTGGCAAACGACCTTGCTCCAAAAGGCAGGGAAGGCTTCTATCAGGGCATTGTTAACAGCACCGCAACCGGTGGCAGGATGCTCGGTCCGTTGATGGGAGGGATCTTGGTGGATCTTCATGGCATGGAAATGTTGTTTGGTGTGCTGATGGGCTTGATGGTCATCGCCATTTTCACCACCAGCATCTATGACCGGAAACTGAAGGTGCAAAGAGGTATCCAAGAAATAACAAAGAGTGCCTGATTAGTGGCAGTACGTTTATTTGAGAAACGTACTGCTTTTCTTTTTGCTCAAAACTATTGACATAAAATATCCAAATGTGATAATTATTTAGTGGGGTTAGCACTCTTGATAGGAGAGTGCTAAATACATAATTGAACCTGGAAGGAGATTGTGAGCATGGCTAAGAAAGAATTCCAAGCTGAATCGAAAAGACTATTAGAAATGATGATTAACTCGATCTACTCCCAGCGAGAGGTATTTCTTCGCGAGTTGATCTCCAACGCAAGTGATGCGATGGATAAAATTTATTACAGAGCACTGACAGATGATTCCTTGACATTCGATAAGGATAACTACTTTATAAAAGTGATTCCAAACAAAGAGGAACGCACATTGACGATCCACGATACAGGGATCGGGATGACAAAAGATGAGCTTGAAGCAAACCTTGGTGTCATTGCAAAAAGCGGATCCCTCGCCTTCAAAAAGGAAAATGAAATCAAGGATGGCTTTGATATCATCGGGCAATTCGGCGTTGGCTTCTATGCGGCTTTCATGGTTGCGGATGTCGTCACAGTCATCAGTAGGGCATTAGGGCAGGCTGAAGCCTATAAATGGGAGTCTGAGGGTGCAGAAGGCTATACGATTGAGCCTGCTGAAAAGGAAACCGTCGGCACAACGATCATTCTGAAACTGAAAGAAAACACAGAAGACGAAAGCTTCGATGAATATTTGGAGGAGTACCGCCTAAAGGCGATCATCAAAAAATACTCCGATTTTATCCGTTATCCGATCAAGATGGATGTCACCACCACCAAGCCTAAATCCGAAGACGATCAGGAGCTTGAAGAAATTAGTGAGGAACAGACCATTAACAGCATGGTTCCGATCTGGCGGAAAAATAAGAACGAATTGACAAAAGAGGACTACGAGAAATTTTACCAGGAAAAGCATTACGGCTTTGATAAGCCACTCAAGCACCTTCATGTGAGTGTAGATGGAACGATCCGTTACAACGCGATCCTATATATTCCGGAAAATATGCCGTATGACTACTATTCCAAGGAATTCGAGAAGGGCTTGGAGCTATATTCGAGCGGAGTGCTGATCATGAACAAGTGTGGGGACCTATTGCCGGACCACTTCAGCTTTGTCAAAGGCCTTGTGGATTCTGAGGACCTGTCGCTGAACATCTCCCGTGAAATGCTGCAGCAGGACCGCCAATTGGCATTCATCGCGAAAAACCTGGCGAAGAAAATCAAAAGTGCACTTCAGAGCATGCAAAAGGACGAACGCGAGAACTATGAGAAGTTCTATCAGGCTTTTGGCCGCCAACTGAAATATGGCGTATATGCTGATTTTGGTGCGAATAAAGAAGCATTGCAGGACCTCATCATGTTCTATTCTTCCAAAGAGAAAAAGCTGGTTACCTTGGATGAGTACGTATCCAGAATGCCTGAGGACCAGAAGTACATCTACTATGCAACAGGTGAATCCAAGGAGCGCATAGAAAAGCTGCCACAGACCGAGATGGTGTTGGACAAAGGCTATGAAATGCTTTATTTCACAGAGGATATCGATGAATTCGCGATTAAGATGCTGATGAACTATAAGGAAAAAGAATTCAAGAATGTGTCCAGTGGCGACCTGGGTATCGATACGGATGATAATGACAAAGACTCTGAAGCGAAACAAGAAGAAAACAAGGAATTGTTTGATGCGATGAAGGAGCTTCTGGCTGGTAAGGTTACCGCGGTCAAGGTGTCCAAACGCCTGAAAACTCATCCTGTCTGCCTGTCCACCGAGGGCGAAGTGACCATCGAGATGGAGAAGATCCTTGCAGCGATGCCGGACAACCAAAACATCAAAGCAAACAAGGTGCTAGAAATCAATACAAACCATGATGTATTCCAGTCCTTAAAAGAAGCCCATGCCAATGACAAAGAAAAGTTGGCGCTTTATACGAATCTGTTATACCACCAAGCCCTGCTGATTGAGGGTCTGCCAATTCAAGATCCGGTGGAATTCACGAATGACATATGTAAAGTGATGGTGTAAATTGACGAAAAGCCTCCCTAATCGGGGGCTTTTTTTGTTGAAGGATTTATATTGACCACATCGGTCAGTAGGTGTATGATTTAAGTGACCAGAGTGGTCAAATGAAAAGAAGGTGAATGAAGATGTATTCTAAATTCGATAACTTAGCATATGAAAAACGTGCTAGCATCATTAATGCTTCCATGCAGGAATTTACAGACAAGGGATACCAATTGGCATCGACCAACGAAATCGTCAAAAGGGCAGGTATTTCAAAGGGCTCACTTTTCAACTATTTCAATAATAAGAAGGATTTGTATTTGTTTCTGATTGAATATGCTATAGAGGTTTCCCGAGAGATAATGACAGAAATCGATTTCAATCAAACAGATCTGCTTGAAAGGTTAAAGCAGATCACCGTTATCAAGCTAAGGGTGATCAAGAAATATCCGGAGGTCTTCAATTTTCTTCAAGGGGTGATAGCAGAGGGTTCCGAAGAGGTGAAGCGGGATGTGGAGCGGATAACGATGCAGTTTGCCCAGGAAAGCTATCAAAAATTGTATGAAAACCTTGATTACTCCAAGTTCCGAGATGATATTGACATTCAAAAAGCAATCAAGACGATCTATTGGACCATTGAGGGAATCGGTAACGAAAGCAAGGAGAAGATCAAGTCCAATAACGCAGAAAGCTTTGATGTTGATGCACCTTTCAAGGAGATGGACGATTATATTGAACTGTTTCAGAAAATATTTTATAAATAACAGGGTGGAGGGGCTAGGATGTCAGTCATTCAATCAAAGAATTTAACCAAGTACTATGGAAAGGTTCTCGCACTCGATGGCGTGGACTTGGAGGTCAATGAGGGAGAGGTTTATGGCTTCATAGGTCCAAATGGAGCGGGAAAATCCACTACCATCCGGATCCTTCTTGGACTATTGAGAAAGACAAGTGGCGATGTCCGCCTATTTGGCAAAGATCCTTGGAATGATGCGGTAGAACTTCATAAGAGAATAAGCTATGTTCCCGGGGATGTGAATCTTTGGCCAAATCTGACGGGCGGAGAAGCGATTGACCTGTTTGGTCGCATTCGTGGGGATATGGATAAAAAGCGCCGTGACCAGTTGCTGGATAGATTTTCACTTGATCCGAGTAAAAAGTGCCGTACTTATTCAAAAGGAAATCGCCAAAAAGTGGCACTTGTTTCTGCATTTGCCTCCCAAGCAGAGTTGTTCATTCTTGATGAACCTACTTCTGGTCTTGATCCATTGATGGAATCCGTTTTCCAGGAGTGTGTTGCAGAAGTGAAGGCTGAAGGGAAATCTGTTCTTTTATCAAGCCATATCCTCGCTGAAGTGGAAAAACTCTGTGATCGTGTGGGCATCATACGGGAAGGGAAAATCGTGGAATCGGGTACCCTTGATGAACTTCGTCATTTGACGAGAACATTCATGACTGTGAGTACCTCTAATAGGATCGAAGGGCTCGACAAGGTAGAAGGGGTCCATCAACTCGAAATAGTGGGAGACGAGGCTAGGTTCCAGGTTGATTCGACAAGGATGGATCAGGTGCTGAAGTTCTTGGCTCAGTATGAAATCAAAGGGTTGACAAGTACACCTCCTACTTTGGAGGAGCTATTCATGCGTCATTACGGGGAGAGTATCCAGGATGCAAAGGGCGGTGAGTGAACATGAATAGCCACAAATCGTTTGCAGGGACTTGGATCTTGATGAAATTCATGATGCGCCGTGACAGGATCCAGATTCCGTTATGGATTTTCGGATTGACTCTTACCATTTTTGCGACGCTTGTCAGCTTCGAGGAGATGTATCCGGGTGAAGAAGATCGACAAGGCATCGCAGTAACGATGGCAAACCCTGCTTCCATTGCCCTGACAGGACCAAAACTTTATCTGGAGGATTACACAATTGGTGCGATGATGTCCCACCAGATGCTTGGTATGGCAGGGATTGTGGTAGCGCTTATGAGCGTGTTTCTTATTGTGCGGCATACGAGAAAAGAAGAGGAGACCGGCCGTGCTGAACTTGTCCGTGCATCTGTTATCGGAAGGCATGCGATTGTCACTGCTGCATTTATCTGGGCCATTTCGGTGAATCTGGGGCTCGCGCTAATTGTGGCCCTAGGTTTAGGGGCTGTCGGGGTGGAAAGTGTGACATGGGAGGGCTCGTTCTTGTTTGGGGCAGGATTGGCTTCTATAGGTCTATCATTCTCAGCGCTTGCCCTGCTTTTCGCTCAGTTGATGGAGCATGCAAGAGCGGCGTCAGGTCTTGGGGCAGGAGCGATTGCTGTGGCTTTCAGTATGCGGGCCATCGGTGATCTTGGAGATGAAACCCTGTCATGGCTTTCTCCGATTGGATGGGCTCAGCAGACTTCAACCTATGTGGATAATCTGTGGTGGCCTTTGCTTCTAAGTTTGGTTTTTACCACCATCCTTATATTAATAGCATTTCCGCTTAGTGCTACAAGGGATGTGGGGGCAGGTCTGATTCGGCCAAGACGCGGCAGAGCGGAAGCATCCGCCATGTTACATGGTCCACTTGGGCTGGCATTCCGCTTACAGCGTATGAATCTTTTGATTTGGGGATTTGCGATGCTCCTATTTGGCATGTCATACGGGGCATTTATCGGAGAAGCGGAAGAAATGTTCGGCTCCATAGGTGATTCCCTGGATGGCATGCTCCCGTCCAGGGATGGAGGAGTTCTCGCGGACAGCTTTGCCGCGATGTTTATGACGGTAGCAGCCATGATCGGGTCGATTCCTGCATTACAAAGCATCCTAAAGCTTAAGAGCGAAGAGAATGCAGGTCGCATTGATCCGTTGCTCTCAAATGTGGTTTCCCGAACAAGACTTTTGGGGAGCTACTTGATTGTGGCCCTTTTAAGCAGTTTATTTCTTATGTTGATGGCAGGAGTAGGTATGGGCATAACAGGAAGTCAGAGCATGGGGGATTCCAGCTACTTGGGGACACTTACCATTGCTGGTCTTTCCTTTACACCTGCACTTTGGGTAACAATCGGTCTTGCCGTTGCCATTTATGGTTATTTTCCCAGAAAAACAAGCTTTAGCTGGGCAATGGTCGGTTTTGCATTTTTTGTGGTATATCTTGGAGGGGTGCTTCAGCTACCGGAATGGGTCACCAATCTGTCCCCATTCACCCATATTCCTAGGATCCCGGCAGAGGACTTTGATGTATTGCCACTTCTTGTATTGACTGCAGTAGCAGCTGTTCTCATGATAATAGGATGGTTTGGGTATTCCAGACGGGATATCACCCAATAAGCGCTATGAACTGATTGTTTACAAAAACAGAGCTGACGCCTTGCTGTCAGCTCTGTTTTTTTACCCTATATTCGTCTCCACCTTTTTATGTAGAAACTCGTATGATAATACCAAGCCGCCACAAAACAGTCCGACAGCCACGTATGCCGGAAACAAGTGTGTAAAGGTTGTATATCCAATTAGAAAATGAATCAGGATGCCTGTGATGAATGCAGGAAGCCCTCCAATCAGGATGGTCCACCACACCCATTTGTTCCCCTGCTGAAACCCCCAGAGGGAAAGCATCAATACGAGAAGCCCGACGCTTAATAAGGCACTTCCGAATCCAGCCCGGTCATGGGCCAATACGGAAATGAGGTTCTGGTTGAATGAATCGAGCAGCTCTGGGGGCATGCAGATATATTGGATATCTGTCGCGACAAAAACAGAGGTGACGCCAATATAGGAAATCACGATCCCGCCGACTACAAAGGAAAACCCCATCAGTACAAAAGCTAGCTGCCCATACACTCCCTTTTTCCAGACAGAATCATTTTTCAGATTGGATGAAGACGGTGTACCGTTCAAACCTCTTGTCTTGATAAAACCGTAGGCATACACAGGCAGAAGGATCAGCCAAAATAGCAGATGCAGCCAATCGAAATAGCCATAGCCAATGAAGGAAAAGATGCCAAGAAAACCGATGATGGCCGCAACATCGATGGCTTGTTTGGCCCAAAGGAGACCTTGTTTGACTCCGTATCGAGCCAGCTGCATATAGACGATTCCCCCCGAAATCATCGTCCCTGCCAATGTCAGCCTGTCATGTGCCATAAACAGCATGATGCGCTCATTAAAAAGCCATATTTCTTCTTTTTTCACCCCAAGGAAATGCTCATCATATGGCAGAACAATGGATGTCACCCCAAAAAGAAAGGCAAGCATTCCGCCCAGCAGAATGAATAAACCGAAAAGCCAGTATGAGTACCACCCATTGCCGACAGGTGCTGGCCGCTCCATCACCCCTAACAATGATTCGTTGATCCGTTTTGTCAGTCCTGGTCCGGAAAATACATACCCGTCAGAAAGTAGGACAAGGTCAGCACCAGCACGCATCAGCTCGTGGGCTTGCCAGGGCTCAGAAATTCCACCTGAGGTAACAATGGTTTTCTTGTAACCTCTTTGTCTAAGATGTTCTACCGTTTCTGCAAGCTCGAAGTCTCCTGTTTTCTCTTCCAGTACTACCCCATCGAAGGAGCTCAGCTTTATCGGCGACAACTCTGTCATGCTTGACGTCACTATCCAAATTGGCTTATTGGTGTAACGCCTAAACTCAGCATCCATATTTTCAACAATATAACCATCTGCATATGGTTCAAGTTCAGCCATCATCCTCTCCACCTCTTGACTGCTTCCGGAGAGGCGAAGGAAAATTGGCTGTTTTTTCGTGAGTTTCCTAAGCTTGTCGATTGTTTTCTCTAAACCGACGGATGGTTGTACTTCTGGAAAATCTATGCGCTTTGCTTTATTATCTTTTATCGGTTGCTGCCTGCTTTCACGAGGTTTCCATGTAACAGGGCCGATCTCCAAAAAACCAAATCCTAGATTCGAAAACGCCATGGTGCCGGTTAGCATCGGATCGATTTTTCCTGACAAGCCAACAGGATTCTTGAAATCTATTTGTTGGATTTCTTTATGTAATAGTGGAGAAGATTCTTCACGTCCCAGGAAATTGATGATATGTGCACCCAGCCCGAATGGAAGGGAAGCGATTGTGTTCATCCCGCGATGAATGAACTCCCTTGCAACAAGTGGTGGCAGCACGGAAAGGACAGGTTTGAAAATGCCATGGTAAGACCAATCTGGCATGGGGCATTCCTCCCTGATGAAGATTGATATGTTACGTTCATTGTAACATTTTGCAAAACAGGAAAACCGATTTTCTCCAATAATATTCCTTTGAAACCTTGTCAGAATTTTATGATATATTAGTAGAGTGGACATGCAGGAGGGATTCTTGATGGGAGTAAAGGATAGTTTACTGACAGATGAAATGATGGATACGATCATTGCAAATGCTTTTGAGTGGATCGTGGTGGTAGACCATCGTGGGGATATCATCTATTTGAACGACAGCTATAGCGCTTTTTTGGACGTGGATAGCAAGACAGTCATAGGCAAGCATGTAACGGAAGTGATAGAAAATACCCGCATGCACCATGTCGTCCAAACAGGCAAGGAGGAGCTGGCGGACTTACAATATATACGTGGCAACTATATGATTGCCAATAGAGTGCCGATCTTCAATAGAAATAAAGAGGTCATTGGTGCGTATGGCACGGTCATTTTCCGAGACACAAGCGAATGGGATAAAATGAACAGTCATGTGAAAAGCATGCTTGGACGCATCCGGAACTATCTGCAGGAATACGAACAGCAAACAGGAGTCAAATATACATTAGAGGACATCATCGGAAAATCAAAGCTCATTCAGACGTTGAAGGAGAAGGTCAAGCATATAGCATCAAGTGATGTGTCCGTTCTGATCAGGGGTGAGAGCGGAACGGGAAAGGAGCTTTTTGCTCACAGCATTCACCAGTTGAGTAACAGAAGCTCAATGCCCTTTATTAAGTTAAACTGTGCAGCAATACCTGAACATCTCCTGGAATCTGAATTATTCGGGTATGAGGAGGGTGCTTTTACAGGTGCCAAAAAGGGCGGGAAGAAAGGGAAATTCCTATTGGCAGATGGTGGTACTTTATTTCTTGATGAGATCGGGGATATGTCGCTGCCGATGCAGATAAAGCTGCTTCGGGCACTGCAGGAGGGGGAAGTGGAACCTATAGGTGCCGGTAAGCCGATACAAGTGAATGTCAGGGTGATTGCGGCTACCAATCGTCCTTTGGAAAAGATGATGGAGGAAAAGCGGTTCCGTGATGATCTCTACTACCGGATTCATGTTATTCCTTTTCACATTCCGTCCTTGAGGGAAAGAACAGAAGATATCCCGATGCTTGTGGAACATTTCATCCAGAAAATATGTAAAAGGACCGGCAGGAGAATAACATCTGTGACCCCGGATGCCCTGGCAGTATTATCTCGTTACCGCTGGCCGGGGAATATCAGGGAATTGGAAAATGTAATTCAGGCTGCCGTACACCTTTCCACAGGAGATAAGCTGACGCTTGAAGCGTTGCCTGATTATCTGACAGAGTCATACTCCATCCCGTTCGGTTCCAAATCACTGAAGGATACCTTGGAAGAAGCAGAAAAGCAAGCAATCATTCAAACACTTGAAAATGTGAATGACGACAAGCTGGAAGCCGCAAAATTGCTTGGGATAAGCAAATCGAGTTTATATGAAAAAATCAAGAAATATCACATAGGATAAGCGAGTCCGGAATTCTGGAAAATAGTCCAGAAATCTGGACTCGCTTTTTATCAAGGCGGACGAAGATTATTTGAGTTTTAGTCCAAATTTTCGGAAAATATAGAAGTTCGGAAAATTGAAACATTTGTCCGAGGTGGATTCGTGAAGTTGGCACGATTTTTGCATATAAGAAAATGGAAGACAAAATAAATAGGAAAATGCTTTGATGGAATGAAAGCGTTTACCGTAAAACGAGGGGGAAAGAAGATGCTCAGCATGATTGGTCTTATCGGGGGTTTGGCACTTTTAATTTTTTTAACGATGAGAGGCATGAACCTGCTTGTAGTAGGTCCGCTGTCAGCATTATTTGTTGCAGTATTAAGTGGAATGCCATTGTTTCCACAATTGGTCGGGGAAGGAGAAGTTAACTTTGTAAGCAGCTATATGGGCGGGTTTTCTTCCTTCGTCACATCCTGGTATTTAATGTTCCTGCTTGGGGCCATTTTCGGGAAGGTAATGGAGGATAGCGGAGCTGCAGACTCTGTATCCAAATTTATAGTGGATAAGCTTGGAATGAAATATGCCGTACTTGCAATCGTGGCTGCATGTGCCATTTTAACCTATGGAGGAGTCAGCTTATTCGTAGTTGCATTCTCTGTCTATCCAATGGCGATCAGTTTGTTCAAACAGGCAAATTTGCCTCGTCGCTTCATTCCGGCGGCACTTGCGTTCGGTTCAGTAACTTTCACCATGACTTCTGCGGGTTCACCGGAGATCCAGAACTGGATCCCGATCGATTATCTTAACACAAGTCCTTATGCCGGTTGGGAAGTCAGCTTGATTGTTGCAGTGTTCATGATGATCTTCGGTTACTGGTGGTTAAAGAGAATGATCTCAAAAGCGGTAAGCCGTGGCGAAACATTCACAGCAAGAGCCACAGACCCGATAATGGATGCCAACAGAAAACTTCCGAATCCATTTGTCAGTATGATTCCGTTATTGGTGGTATTGGGAATCAGTTTCTACTTCCATGACGATTTAAAACAATCTGCATTAATAATTGCGCTTTTGGGTGGAATCATTGCTACTTATATTGTTGGTAGAGCTTATTTCAAATCCTTCTGGAACGCAATTTCCGAAGGTACGATGGGAGCCTTGATAGCAATCGGTAATACAGCGGCAGTTGTAGGATTTGGTGGGGTTGCAAAAGCTGTGCCGGCATTTGGCGAGGTTGTGTCCGCCATGACGAGCATTCCTGGAAGCCCATTGATCGGGGCTGCCATTGCAGTCAGTGTCATTGCCGGTATGACTGGTTCCGCATCAGGCGGTCAGGTAATCGCACTTCCATTGATTGCACCGCACTATATCGACATGGGTGTAAATCCAGAAGCCCTTCACCGTACGGTTGCCATATCTTCTGGTGCGCTG
This sequence comes from Sutcliffiella tianshenii, assembly GCF_016908565.1. GTDB lineage: Bacteria > Bacillota > Bacilli > Bacillales > Bacillaceae_I > Sutcliffiella_A > Sutcliffiella_A tianshenii. The sequence goes on along the minus strand of NZ_JAFBED010000007.1, from coordinate 72,843 downwards.
GATTCCCTTCCGCATAACGGGTATGTCGTAACGACGGTCCGCGCGATTTGTGGAGAGACACATCAGGCCGCCTATGGACCTGTCGCAGCTGTTACGGTAATTGTTCCGTTAATCGGTGTGGCAATAGCAATTGCCTTATTCTCACTTGGACTTGGCATCTAATAGGATAGGAGGGAGCATAAGTGGTAAAAGATAAAGTTGTCCTCATCACTGGAGCAGCCCAGGGAATTGGCTATGAAATAGGCAAACGATTCGCAGAGGCTGGCGCAAAAGTGGTGTTGACGGATCTGAACAGTGAAACAGTGAAAACAGCTAGCGCTGCCTTAAATGAGCAAGGATTGAAGACATTAGGAATCAAGTGTGATGTAACATCCGAAGATGATATTAAACAATCAATCGATGCTGCCATCAGGGAGTTCGGGCGAATTGATGTATTAATCAATAATGCCGGTCTCCAGCATGTTTCGATGATTGAGGATTTCCCGACTGAAAAATTCGAGCTATTGACGAAGGTGATGCTCGTTGCACCATTTGTAGCCACCAAGCATGTCTTTCCGATCATGAAAGAGCAGAAATTTGGACGCGTCATCAATATGGCTTCGATAAACGGTCTGGTCGGTTTTGCAGGCAAGGCTGCATACAATAGTGCCAAGCATGGTGTAATCGGATTAACAAAAGTCACGGCCCTAGAAGGGGCTGCTCATGGCATAACCGTCAATGCCCTCTGTCCGGGGTATGTAGATACACCGCTTGTGCGTAATCAACTTAAAGATCTTGCAGAAACCCGGAAAGTTCCATTGGAAAATGTCCTAGAAGAAGTGATCTATCCTCTAGTCCCGCAGAGAAGATTGCTTCAAGTAAAGGAGATTGCCGACTATGCGATGTTTCTATCCAGTGATTTAGCTGGTGGAATCACTGGGCAGGCTGCTGTTATCGATGGAGGATATACCGTGCAATAAGGAAAAACGCCAGGGCCATGGAGCATCTGGCGTTTTTTGCCGAAAATAAATCAAAATAATTTGATTTAATTAGTTGCATATTTTTTCCTCTCCGCATATAATCAAAGTAGATAATCAAAATAAATTGATTTAAGGAGAGATTAAGATGCATACCAATTTTTATACATTGGAAAATATGAACAATCAAAAAATTAATAGCCTAAGGGAAGAACAGATGCTTCATATGATGGCAAATGCTTCAAGGGGTGAAAGAAAGAAAATCGGCAATCCATTCAAAGCGAGTTTCCTGAAGATGACAAAGAGCTGGAATGACCAACAGGAACCTTGTTGCGTTTGTGAGTAAAATTTCCGAAAATTAATCAAAAAAATTGATATTAAAGGAGTAGATGAATATGTTTTTAATGTTCAAGAAAAAGAAGGATGACTGCTGCAAAGTGGAGATCGTGGAAGTCCAGGAAGAAAAATGCTGCGAGAGCAGCCAAAAGGACTCTGATAACAAAAAAGAGTGCTGCTGATTATTGATTGGAATAATTAAATCGTAAAACGTTCATAATGATTAATGAAAATACCCCTTGAAGTTTTCCAATAAATTCTTTACAATACAGATTATCAACTAAACTTATACGTTGAAGAGGATCAGTAGTGGACGAAACGAGCACAAGAGAGTTGGCGGATGGTGCGAGCCAACAAACGAGCGTTCATGAACTCGCCTTGGAGTAGCAGATGTGAACCCTTCACTTATGAAGGAAGTAGTGTTGTGCCGTATCATCCGCGTTAAGGATTCGAGTGATTATCACATTTGTGGTAATAATCTGGGTGGTACCGCGGTAGGTTATGTATATTCAAACCTCTCGTCCCTTTTATAGGGATGAGGGGTTTTTTGTATTTATCTTTAGTTGTTGTCCAGCTGCAGCGCCTACCCCCTCGAGGTCATAAGCCATTTTCCTGCAAAGGTCAAAGAACGACCTTCTCCGGAAACTGTCTTATGCTTGTCGGGGGTGAGCAAGGCGCTTCCGTAATTCAGATTAGGAGGAAAAGAAGATGTCGTTTCAGCATCAGTCCATTGAACAAAAATGGCAAAAGTATTGGGAAGAAAACAAGACGTTCAAAACACATGAAGAAAAAGGGAAAGAGAAGTTCTATGCACTAGACATGTTCCCATATCCATCCGGCGCAGGCCTCCACGTAGGTCACCCGGAAGGCTATACAGCAACAGACATCCTTTCACGCGTGAAGCGAATGCAGGGACAGAACGTCCTTCATCCGATGGGATGGGATGCATTCGGTTTACCGGCAGAGCAATATGCATTGGATACAGGAAATGATCCTGCCGAGTTCACCGAGCAGAACATCAATACATTCAGAAGACAAATCAAGTCCCTTGGATTCTCCTATGACTGGGATCGTGAAGTGAATACGACAGATCCTGAGTACTACAAATGGACACAATGGATCTTCTTGAAGCTTTATGAAAAAGGCTTGGCATATGTGGATGAGGTGCCGGTAAACTGGTGTCCTGCATTAGGTACTGTACTTGCAAATGAAGAAGTGATTGATGGAAAATCAGAGCGTGGCGGACATCCGGTCGAGCGCCGTCCGATGAGACAGTGGATTCTTCGAATTACCGAGTATGCGGATCGCCTGCTTGAAGACTTGAATGAATTGGATTGGCCGGAAAGCTTAAAGGATATGCAGCGCAACTGGATCGGCCGTTCTGAAGGAGCGAACGTACATTTTGCGATTGATGGAACAGACGAGAGGTTTACCGTATTTACGACTCGTCCTGATACGCTATTTGGTGCAACCTATGCCGTATTGGCACCAGAGCATCCATTAGTGAAGAAAATTGTGACTGAGGACCAGAAGGATGCAGTGGAAGCTTATATCACAAAGATTCAAAGCAAGAGTGACTTGGAGCGTACAGAGCTTTCCAAGGAAAAAACGGGAGAGTTCACTGGAGCTTATGCTGTAAATCCTGTGAGCGGTGAAAAGCTTCCTATCTGGATTGCGGATTACGTATTGATGAGCTACGGAACAGGTGCCATCATGGCAGTACCGGCTCATGATGAGCGCGATTATGAATTTGCAACTAAATTTGAGCTGCCGATCGTTGAAGTGGTTGCCGGTGGAGATGTTACGAAAGAGGCATACACAGGGGACGGAGAGCACGTAAACTCCGATTTCTTGAACGGACTTGGAAAAGAAGAAGCGATCTCAAACATGATCCAGTGGTTGGAAACAAACGGAAAAGGTGAGAAGAAGGTTTCGTATCGCCTACGTGATTGGTTGTTCAGCCGTCAGCGTTACTGGGGTGAGCCGATTCCTATCATCCACTGGGAAGATGGCACAACAACGGCAGTGCCGGAAAGCGAGCTTCCGCTTGTTTTACCGAAAACAAAGGAAATCCGTCCATCCGGGACAGGGGAATCACCACTTGCAGCAATTGAAGACTGGGTGAATGTAGTAGATCCTGAAACAGGTAAAAAAGGACGCCGCGAGACGAATACAATGCCGCAATGGGGCGGAAGCTGCTGGTACTACCTTCGCTATATCGACCCGACCAACAGTGAAAGATTGGCCGATCCTGAAAAGTTAAAAGAGTGGTTGCCGGTTGATATTTATATCGGTGGAGCGGAGCACGCGGTTCTTCACTTATTGTATGCCCGTTTCTGGCACAAATTCTTGTATGATATCGGTGTGGTTCCAACAAAAGAACCATTCCAAAAGCTATTCAACCAAGGAATGATCTTGGGTGAAAACAACGAAAAGATGAGTAAATCCAAAGGGAATGTCGTTAACCCTGATGAAATCGTCGAATCTCATGGTGCTGACACATTACGCCTTTATGAAATGTTCATGGGACCTTTGGAAGCTTCCATTGCCTGGAGCACAAACGGACTGGATGGCTCCCGCCGCTTCCTTGACCGCGTATGGAGATTGTTTGTCGAAGAGAATGGCAAGCTTAGTTCCAAGGTTGTGGAATTGACGGAAGAGGATACTTTGGAGAAAACCTACCATGCAACCGTCAAAAAGGTTACAGAGGATTACGAAGGACTTCGTTTCAACACGGGAATCTCGCAAATGATGGTATTCATCAATGATGCCTACAAAGCGGATGTGATTCCAAAAGAGTATGTGGAAGGATTCGTTAAGCTATTGTCCCCGGTTTGTCCGCATATCGCGGAAGAGCTTTGGGAGAAGCTTGGAAACGAAGGCACAATCACATACGAAGCTTGGCCGGTCTATGACGAGTCTAAGCTAGTGGAAGATGAAGTGGAAATCGTCGTTCAAGTTAACGGTAAATTGAAAGCGAAACTTTATGTCCCTGCAGATGCCACGCGTGAAAAGATGGAAGAAATTGCACTTGCTGATGAAACAGTAAAAGAATCCATCGAAGGAAAAACGGTTCGCAAGGTCATTGCTGTACCAGGGAAATTGGTGAATATTGTAGCAAACTGATCACTATGATTTTTGAAAGCAAGGCTGCCGAAGATTTGGCAGTCTTGTTTTATTTTTGTTAGAATGAATGTATCTTTACACACTACATAGAATCGAGGTTTTTATGATGGAAGAAATCAAAACCATAACAACAGATGAGCTGAAGAAAAAGCTGGATGCAGGGGAAGAGCTGCTTTTGGTAGATGTCCGTGAAGACGAAGAAATCGAAACAGGCAAGATCAAACAGGCAAAGCACATCCGCATGGGTGATATCCCTGCAAGCCTGGATCAGCTTGATAAGGATAAAGAATACATCGTCATTTGCCGCTCGGGGCGCCGCAGCGAAAATGTCTGCCACTACCTGCAGGAGCAAGGCTACAAGGTACGCAACATGGAAGGCGGCATGCTGGAGTGGGAAGGCGACGTGGAATAATCTTATTTTGGTAAATGGGACCGGCTTGGGCTGGTCTTTTTTTGTTTGGGTAAGTTCGAGACTTAAATGAAACCTCTGCGCCTTCTACACGTATTACTATGAGGAGGGGGGGATCACATGGAATTCATTCAACAGCATTCATTCTATCTATTTTTAATATTCATCGGCTTGCTTCTCATCTATGAAAGTATTACAAAATACAGAACGAAGGGTGTTTCTTCCACTTCGAACAGTGATCGATACCGGCGCGTCCTTTATGGGGCCATGTTATCTCTTGTACTGTTGATTGCATTCATTCAAATGGATTTGCAAAAGGAGGCCTTTGTTGCAGTGGTCGGACCGTTGCTCATTGGTCTGCTGACGATGGTGAAAGAGCGGAAGAACACGGAATTGCATGTATTTAGTTATGAGCCATACACATTTTTTGAGATTTTGGAAAAACTCCTGAACAGTCATGGCTACGGATATTTTAAAGAAGTGAAGGGAAACGATGATTACTTAAGCAGCAATTATATCACCTACTATTATTTGGATGATGGCGATGAAGAAATCAAGATCAATTGGAAGGACCTTGATAAAAGTGACCTACAGGTGTCATTTCTTAGATTCGGGGATAAAGCCTTCATCGAGGAATTAATGAAAGAACTGAAAGAACGGCGCCCACCCATTACATATTTTAAATTCAACAAGTATTCTCTGGGGTTCGCGGCTGTTTTCATCTATTTGGGCATGATGAAAGTCCTCGGATACTAGTAAAAGCTCCTTTTCATAGGGGCTTTTTTTAAAAGGCTCACCAACCTGGTATAAACAAAGAGTTTTCCTCCTATACATAGTAGTAAATGGGAGGTGGACAGACCATGGTGCAGATCAAGATGTTCGATGAGGAGCATGAACGGGACCTTGAGGATGCGGTAAACGACTTTCTGAGAGGGCTTGCAGACAGGGATTTGATAGATATCAAGTATCAGGTGGGCTGCTTATTGGAGGATGAAGAGCAGATTTATTGCTTTTCGGCAATGGTAATATTTAGAGCCTGAAAAAATCTGAAAAAGATGTTTATCAGGCTCTAAAATCTGGGTAGAGATAAGTAACTTATTAAAAACCAGAAACAATTATTAAAAAGCTGTAACAATTATTAGTGCCTATCGTCTAATCAAATAACATAACCCGAAAGGATGGATGGACCATGAACCACCACACTCAAAACGAAACGGTAATGACAGAGGAAAAATCATTTATGAATGAATTCGCCATGTATGGAGTCGGACTTGGACTAGTATTCTCGTTTGTATTAATGGTAACTGCGTAGGCTTGCCGCTTTTTTCCCGGCGTTCAAGCCTGCCAGCCTTCCGGTAACCAGAGCAGAAGTAATGTTGTACCCACCAGTATATCCATGGATATCAAGTACTTCCCCGCAAAAATATAATCCGTCTTTCTGTTTGGAAGCCATCTCTTTTGGATGGATCTCTTTTACAGAAACACCTCCGCCGGTCACGAATGCCTTTTCGATTGATAAGGTACCGGATACTTCAAATCGGAATTGCTTGCACATTTTCGCGAGTTCCCTTATTTTTTCATGGGCTAGTGTTGCACCGATTTCCTGTTCATCAATCCCACATTGCTCCAACAAAAATAATAAGTATCGCTCCGGCACAATGCCTTTAAGTACATTCTTAATGGCTTTTTTGGGTTCGTCCTTCAACAGATTGTGAAGCTCCTGGAATACTTGCTCCTCATTGATGCTTGGAAGGACATCCAGGCTCATCGTCACGGATCGGACATTGAATTTCTTCATCGTTTTGACCACATACTGGCTGCAGCGCAATACAGCCGGGCCTGACACACCAAAATGAGTGAATATCATATCCATTTGATGTGTTTTGACCACTTTTCCCTTTGGATTCAATACACTTAGCGCAACATCTCGTAAAGAGAGCCCTTGCAGTCGTTTTTCTCGGATAAAAGGCTCAGTCGAAGTCAATGGCACTTCTGTCGGGAAAAGGTCAGTCACTGTGTGTCCCGCTTTTTTTGCCCAAGGGTATCCGTCTCCTGTAGAGCCTGTATGTGGTACCGATTTTCCGCCAACCGCAATGACGACACATGTGGACTCGATGAATTCCCCGTTTTTCAACAGGACCCCTTTCGTTCGGTCCTCTTCATATTCCACCGTTTCAACTGCGGTATTTGTCCGGATTTCCACTTTCAGTTGTTTCATTTTATCCAAAAGAGCATCCACGACACTTTGGGCCTTGTCGGTCACAGGGAACATGCGGCCATGGTCCTCCTCTTTCAATTGAATGCCAAGTCCCTCAAAGAACTTGATGATATCTTCATTACTAAACTCTGAAAACGCACTGTATAGGAATCTTCCGTTACCGGGAATATGCTTGATAATCTCATCGACTGGAAGCCTGTTTGTTACATTACAACGCCCGCCGCCTGAGATAGCCAGCTTTCTGCCAAGCTTATTACCTTTATCCAACAGAAGGACACGTGCTTTCTGTTCCGCTGCAGCGATCGAGGCCATCAGACCGGACGGACCGCCGCCAATTATTATTACATCATATTTCATCTTTTCACCAACCAACTAAATTTAGAAAACCTATCCTTTATTATATACTGTAAACGGATGTTGGACAAAATAGACATCTTTCCGTATGATTTTGAGAGATAAAGTTAACGAAAAAGGGGTATACAATGAATTATTCACCAAATATAACCGAAGCGCATCATCCAGAAGACGGTGGATGGACCATTGATGGGGGTATCCCCGTTCTGCTCTTGTCCATACCATCATTAGATGATCTCATTCCGACAAAAATAAATAAATATTCTTATGCATGGCTCTATGAAAAAGAGATGGATGCTTACATTTTTTGTGCGAGGATAAATGACAAAGATGAATTCGGGGTTCTTTTTTCCCGCGAGGAAGCAGGCCGGCTTCTTCTCGAGGCGGATGCTTATGGGGAGTTTAAAGTAGTCATTTGCAAAGAGGCATTCGAAAACTTGGAAGATGACACGCCATTCATCGCTTTTTCCAGGATTTCTCTCGATAGAAGCGTCCTTGCAGGCTGGTAAAAAACATACACGTCAACACCCTTTATGGTAAAATACTAAGGTTAGACAAAAAGTTACATATAGTAGGTAGGGATTTTATGTCAACATCGAATATATTAAGAGGTACGTTTATTTTAACTTTGGGAACGATGCTTTCCAGGGTGTTAGGATTAGTCTATATTTTTCCGTTCTATACTTTGGTAGGAAAGAGCGGGGGAGAATTATATACGTATGCCTATGTTCTCTACTCAGTTGTTTTGAGTGTGGCAACAATGGGCGTGCCATTGGCGGTATCAAAGTTCGTCGCTAAATATAATGCTTTGGAAGAGTACGCAGTAGGGAGAAAGCTGTTCCGCTCCGGTATTCTATTAATGAGCATAACAGGTGTCGTTTCCTTTCTCGTACTATATCTCCTTGCACCGGTGTTCTCACCGATGATCATCAATGAAGGCAGTAAGCACTCCTATGATGATATAACATTGGTAATCAGAATGGTCAGTTTTGCCCTATTACTGGTACCTGTCATGAGTTTGATAAGGGGATTTTTTCAAGGCCATGAATCAATGGGGCCGACAGCCGTATCACAAGTTGTAGAGCAGCTCGCAAGGATTATATTCTTGTTGGGCAGTGTATATATAATCATGAAGGTAACAAAAGGTAGTCTGCCTACCGCAATTGGTTATGCCACTTTTGGTGCGTTTATCGGGGCGGTCGCTGGACTTGCCATACTCATATGGTACTGGTTCAGCAGGAAAAAGCATCTGGACACCCTTTTGGAGAAGGATAAGGGTACCATGGATATATCCTACAAGGAAATGTACAAGGAAATAGTCCTTTATGCGGCTCCTTTCGTATTTGTCGGGCTTGCCATGCCACTATATCAATTGGTCGATACCTTCAGTTTTAACAAAATAATGGCGATGGCCGGGTATGCCAATTCCGGTGATGCTTTTGCAATCATCAACAATTACGGCCAAAAGCTTGTCATGATCCCAATCACGCTTGCTACTGCTTTCGCCTTGTCATTATTGCCTGCGATCACCAGGTCATTTATCAGCAATGACCAGGATGTCCTGCATCGTCAGATGAGCAAGACGTTTCAAATTCTGCTTTACTTAACATTGCCAGCTTGCATCGGTCTTTCCATACTCGGTGGGCCGGCATACGCAGCCTTTTATTCATACGATGAACTTGGTGGATATTTGCTGACCTGGTACGCTCCTACTGCGATCCCGCTGGCAATTTTCACAGTAACGGCATCAGTCCTGCAAGGAATCAACCGCCAGAAGTATACAGTCTATGGATTGGCGCTTGGGATAGGGTTGAAGCTTGTGCTTAACTTCCCGCTTATTTACCTCATGGGTGCAGAAGGATCGATTGTCGCAACCGGAATCGGGTATACTGCAAGTGTAGTAATGAACTTATGGGCAATTAAAAAATACACAGGGTTCGACTATTCCATCGTGTTCAGAAGAACGATGCTGATGGCCATTTTCAATATTGCGATGATAGTGGGAGTGTTTATCGTACTTCAGTTATTGGAAGGATTCATTCCATACAGCGATGGCCGCTTGCAGGCAATTATCGTGATATTCATTAGTGCAGCTGTTGGAGCGGGAATCTATTTCTTCCTAAGCTATCGCAGCAATTTATTAATGTACCTTTTCGGGAACAGATTTCCGTTTTTAAATAGAAAAACAGGTGAAAGAGGCCTTTAATATCAAAGGAGTTAACTATGAGATTAGATAAACTATTGGCAAACAGCGGCTATGGAACCCGTAAAGAAGTGAAGAAGCTGTTGAAGACAGGCGTTGTAAAAGTGGACGGCAAGGTAGTGAAGGATGCAAAGGTTCATGTGGAGCCCGAGGAACAAGAAGTGACGGTATTGGATGATGTGGTGGAATACCGCGAGTTCATCTACTTGATGATGCATAAACCTCCTGGATTCTTGTCGGCAACCGAGGACCACAGACAGGAAACGGTTGTGGATATTTTACAAGAGGAAGATAAGATTTTTGAACCTTTTCCGGTGGGACGGCTTGATAAGGATACGGAAGGATTTCTGCTCCTGACCAATGATGGCCAGCTTGCTCATCAGCTGCTTTCACCGAAAAAGCATGTTCCCAAGACTTATTATGCAAAAATTGACGGAGAAGTAACGGAAGAGGACATTGCATCATTCCGTGAAGGTGTCACCTTGGATGATGGCTACGAAACCTTGCCTGCCGAGCTGAAGATACTTTCTGCCGGTCCTCAATCCGAAATAGAAGTCACCATCGTCGAGGGGAAATTCCATCAAGTGAAAAGAATGTTCCAGGCAGTCGGAAAAACGGTTACCTATCTGAAGAGGCTCAGTATGGGACCGCTGGAACTCGATCCAGATCTCGAACTCGGTGAATACAGGGAACTGACGGATGAAGAAGTGGAACTCTTAAAAGAGAATAGGTAATCTCTAAGAAGGTTACAGAAGCAACTGATGTAGAGTAATACAAGATAAAACAGGCTGGAGATCTTCTCCTTCCTGTTTTTATTTTGTCTAACTTTGCAAAGACAACAAAAAGAACCGACTCCGCTCGGATCGATTCCTTTTCCACGCAATATGCAAATTATTATATCTATGTAACGTTAAGACGACAACCTGACCTTCTTTTCTGTAGTAGCCCATTTACCTTTAGTGGGGCTTTGAACAAGACCATTAAAAGCTAACACATTTAAATCACGCTGGACGGTTCGGGGGGTGATCCCAAATTCATCGACCAACTGCTGTGTGGACACAGTCCCTTTCTCATGAATAAACATGTAGACGGCTTTAATACGGGTTAGCATACGGTTTGTTGAAGGTTTCAAAAAACCACTCCTTATCCGGTATTTAACGTGTTACTACTAGATAATTCTTGATGGTAGGTGTTTAGTATTAAGTTAGTTTATATTGTACACGATTATACATAAAAAATTCTAGAATAATGATGCTATTTACACAATTTTAACAAAAAATGTGACATTCCTATGATAAAATTGGATTATTATTCCTTATCCATGATTTTACATTAATCGACAACATTGTGCCAGCTTTTTTTTGAAAATTCGAAACCTTGTCCCTGAAGTTCCGTATAAATGAATGGAGGAGGCAAGAAATATGAACTTGATGACTTTACATTTGAAACGAGCTGGCTATGATGATGAAATGAAGGTAGTGGAAAATATAGCATTAACCGTGAATGCAGGAGAAATGGTTGGACTTATTGGGCCTAATGGGGCGGGAAAGAGCACCTCCATTAAGACTCTCCTTGGCATGAATCCTTTTTATGAAGGGGAAATAAAACTCCCATCGGATAATTCTTTTGCATATATCCCCGAAAAGCCGGTGTTCTATTACGATATGACTCTATGGGAGCATATAGATCTGATGGCATCCTTGATGGAACTTCCAGAGTCGGAGTGGAAGCCTAGAGTGGATGAGCTGCTTGATTTGTTTGATTTGAAACATGTTATTCATGACTCACCTGCGACCTTCTCGAAAGGGATGCAGCAAAAATCAATGCTGATATTTGCCTTCCTATCACAGCCTTCCTTATATGTGGTAGATGAACCGTTCATTGGCCTCGACCCGATTGCAACAAAGGATCTGCTACTGCTTTTTGAAAAAGAGCAGAAAAGAGGCGCAGGCATTCTGATGTGTACGCATGTACTTGACACCGCGGAGCGAATCTGTGACCGGTTTGTGCTTCTTTCGGATGGAAAGGTGAAATCTTCTGGTACTTTACAGGATATTCAGAGGGAATGCGGGTTGCCTGAAGGTTCTCTTCTTGATTGTTTCTACACCCTCTCATCAAGGAGCGCATCCCGATGAGTGGAAGTGCACTGTTCCGGTACCGCTATAGGAAGGACCGGGAGTATCAATGGAAGAACATCAAGGTCGTCATGGACTGGACCATTTTGTTCTATATTTTCCTTACCATCCTATTTGTAGGGGCAATGGTTTATGACTCGATTCCTGAAATAGTTGAAATAATCAGTCAATTACCTTTTGGCCTGACTATACTACTTATCTATCTTTTACTAAATAATGGCAGTATCAGGATCTTTGTGGAAGCAGCGGATAGTTATTTTTTTATTCACCGGAAAGATGTCCCCCAGTCTATAAAAGGTTTTAGCATCTGTGTCTCCCTATTGAAGAATACTGTGATATCCATTCTGATCGGGTGTGTGTCTTTTCTTTTGCTTGATACGGTGGAGCCGGGTGCCTTTTCTTTTCTTCCTTATATCACCTACATTGTGTTAACACGACTTTTGTTGATCATCATAGGCCAGCTGATTGATTTGAGATGGAAAAGCTGGAGTAACAGATTGATAAGCATTGCCGTTTTTGTTCTTGGTGGAGCATTCTTTTATTTATCATTGAAGAGTGCCCTCGGTATCTCCTTGAATGTCACGCTTCTGCTCATGGTTGCAGCTACTCACTATGTATATTGGAAAGCGGATAGCTTTGATTTTGATGTATCGGAAAACGAGAAGATAAAGCAAAAGTATGTCGGGATGATGTTCGCCATGTCCGAGTACGTCCATATTCCGAAGGCTTCCAAACGGACAAGGCCTTTATTATTCAGAAAGTCCCAAAGGATTTTTACGGACCGCCGTCCGGAAAATGCCCTTGCGGAACTGTTTTTCAAATACTTACTAAGGAATTTGCGGCATGTCTCGTCCTATCTGAAGATCATTGGCATCACGATTGCGGTGATGATCTATATGCCCCTATGGATGAAGTTTGGATTGTTTATCGCATTTTTCTTTTTCATGAAAGAGTGGTTAAATATAGTATATGATGAACTGACTGCCCACCCTTTCTTAAACCTGTATAAAGGTAAAGGGATATTAAAGGAGCACTTTCAGGATGCGGTCACAAGATGGCTCTATTATCCGGCATTGGGTATAGTCGGCTTTGTCCTATTGATGAATGCAATGTTTCATTTTTTATGGAAGGGATGATCGTATAAAATGACCAAGATCAATTGGCTGGATGAAGTGGAAAAAAGAAAGGAAGCGCTCATTAAGGATACTCAATCATTCTTAAGGATAAACAGCGTGCTGAATGAAGAAGAGGCATCCCCTGAAGCACCGTTTGGAAAAGGGATTGAAGAGGCGCTTCAATACTTGTTACATATAGGGAAAGAAGATGGATTTATTACAAAGAACGTTGATCATTATGCCGGACACATCGAGCACGGACAAGGGGATGAGCTAGTTGGGATTCTCTGTCATGTGGATGTGGTTCCGGAAGGCGATGGCTGGACAGATGCCCCATTCAGTGCCTCCATCCGTGACGGGAAAATTTTTGCCCGTGGCGCCATTGACGACAAAGGTCCTACAATGGCGGCCTATTATGCCTTGAAAATAGTGAAGGAGCTTGGTCTTCCTTTATCAAAACGCGTGCGCATCATTATCGGTACGGATGAAGAAAGCAGCTGGCAGTGTGTGGACCACTATTTCAAAAACGAGGAAATGCCGACGATGGGCTTTGCTCCTGATGCAGACTTTCCAATCATCTATGCGGAAAAAGGACTTGGGGATATCCGTCTGAAGCTAAAACAAATTGAAGGTAAGCCAACTGGAACTGCCACTCTGCTATCGTTTGATTCAGGGAGACGTCTGAATATGGTTCCCGACCACGCGAAGGCGACATTGGAATTGTCAGGCAGCCTGGAGGAAGCTACGCATAGCTTTAATCGATTCATTGAAGCAAAGGGTCTAGAAGGCGGCTATACAAAAGAGGGGTATGCGCTGTTCCTTTCCATCAAAGGAGTTTCTGCGCACGCGATGGAGCCTGACAACGGAAATAATGCAGGGTATCATCTGGCAGAGTTCCTTCATTCCCTTGCATTGGATGCCGATGGTGCGGCATTTGTCTCTTTTGTTACTGAAAAACTGGCATTCGACTCCAGAGGGAAAAAGCTGGGCATTGCGTTCCAAGATGACATAACAGGTGATTTGACCGTTAACACCGGTGTATTTTCCTATAGCCAATCCACAGGAGGTACACTCGGAGTAAATATTCGCTTCCCGGTGACGTGCGATGTAGAAGCAGCTCGCGGGAAAATAAACGCAGCAGCAGAAGAGGGCGGCTTTGAGTTATTGAAATACGAAGTGGCACCTCCGCATCACGTACCGAAAGACCATGAACTGATTCAGGCCCTCCAGAAGGTATATGAGGAGCAGACAGGGGAAAAGGCGAAGCTCTTGTCCATCGGTGGCGGCACTTATGCAAGATCGCTTGAGGCCGGTGTTGCATTCGGACCACTTTTCCCTGGACGCGAGGATGTTGCCCATCAGAAGGATGAGCATATTTTTATCGAGGACTTGGTGAAGGCTACAGCAATTTATGCTCAAGCGATCTATGAGCTTGCAAAATAATCTGATGTAAAAAAAAGATTGTGATAGAATGAAAAGGTTACCAGACTTCTTTAGCTGGTAACCTTTTCGCTATATATCAGCAAGAAAGAAGGTTCATCATACAATGTCTACAAACCGGTACTTTTACAGCTTTTATTTTCTCGTATTCTTCAGTTTTGGCGCTCTATTCCCGTTGTTAACGGTATATCTCAAGGAGGATGTCGGGCTATCGGGCTCACAGATCGGCATGATCATGTCGATCAGTCCGGTTGTAATGATCCTCATACAACCGATGTGGGGAGTGTTCAGTGATTATACACAAAAGCCAAGGCAGATCCTGATTGGCACATTGTTTTTTACAGGATTGGCCGGCTTTGTCTTTGCCTTTGTCGGAAGCTATGCAGGATTGCTTGTCATCGCATTCCTACTGGCATTTTCCCAAAGTGCGCTTGTGCCGATTTCCGATAGCATCACCTTGAATTATGTGCAAAAGACTAAAGGGAATTACGGCTCCATCCGGTTGTGGGGAGCAGTCGGATTCGCGATAGCGGTCCTTGTTTCCGGGAAACTATCGGAATATTTTTCTCTGACAGTCATTTTCTATGTATTTGCCATCGGCCTGTTCATAGCCATGCTGGTGGTTTTCTTCCTGCCGAAAGAAAGCCAGGCGATGAACGTGAATATCAGGGATGGAATAGGCACTTTGATGAGAATGCCCAAATTTGTATTGTTCCTTATTACTACGTTCCTGATATTCGGTCCGGTCTTTGCGAATAACTTCTATTTCGGATTGTTCATCACTGATATAGGGGGCACGGTGACAGGTGTAGGGATTGCCTTCCTGTTGGCTGCAGGGAGTGAGGCGCCTTTCATGAGGTTTGCAGGTAAATGGATATCCAGGTTCGGCCTGCACTCCATCATGATCAGTGCCGCATTGGTATCTGCGCTTCGCTGGGTTTTCTATTTTTTTGAACCGCCATTATACATCGTGTATGCCACCACCATTGCGCAAGGCTTTTCAGTCGGACTCTTCATTCCCGCTGCGATGCAATATGTCCGCGACATTGCGCCAGTCAACGTCCGGGCAACAGCCGTCAGTCTTTATACAGCCGTTGGGAACGGTCTTGGCAGCTGGTTCTGTACGTTCCTTGGTGGATATATTGCAGAATACTTCTCCGTTGCTTACGTTTATCTCTTTTTCGGGATGTTAACATTCGCAGGACTTGGTTTGATCCTATATATCAGACAAGCCGATGAGCGTGCGCTGGCGGAGGCTTAATTGAATTCGAAAGTGTGCTGTCCGGATATTTTACGGGCAGCTTTTTTTGGTGTTGCTGCATGAAGGACTTTTGTGTGGGGATTGAGTGGCAAAAGGTCCATCATAAAGCCTATGAAGGACCTTTTCAGGGTGAAGGGGAGGCAAAAGGTCCATCATAAGCCGAATGAAGAACCTTTTAAGGGTAAGGGAGTGGCAAAAGGTCCATCATAAAGCCTATGAAGGACCTTTCCACGCCAACCAAAGCCCAAAAAGTCCATCACAAACAAAAAAAGGGCTTTTCACATGTCGCGAAAAGCCCCTCACATACATTTTTCAAAAAGTCATTGGAAATCAAACAGATCCGTCGATAAATATCTTTCCCCTGTATCGCAAGCTATGCACACCACTACATCGTCCTCGGTGAGACGTTTGGCCACTTGTATGGCTGAGTAGCAAGCTGCCCCGGAAGATGGTCCGACAAGGATGCCCTCTAATGCAGCTAGCTGGCGGGTGATTTCATACGCGTCCTCGTCCTCTATTTTAAATATCTCATCATAGACTTCCTGATTTAATATGTCGGGGATGAATCCTGGGCTTGTGCCGACCAGTTTATGCTTTCCGGGCTTTCCCCCACTCAGGACAGGTGATCCTGCTGGCTCCACGACATGGACGGTCAGATCTTTGTAGTGTTTCTTCAGTTCTTCCCCCGTACCAGTGATCGTTCCGCCGGTTCCTGCAGTCGCAACAAAGGCTGAGAGCGGCTTGCCGATCTGATTCATGCCATCAATGATCTCGAGTGCCGTCGATTTGCGGTGGGCATCGGAATTGGCATGGTTTTCGAACTGCATCGGCATGAAGCTATTGGGAATTTCTTTTACAAGCTCCTTCGCTTTATTGATGGCGCCTGGCATTTTTTCATCACCGGGAGTTAAAACCACCTCAGCTCCATAAGCTTTAAGTAGATTGATTCTTTCTTTTGACATGGTATCTGGCATAATAAGAATAGCCCTGTAACCTCGGGCTGCCGCATTCATCGCCAAGCCGATGCCGGTATTGCCGCTCGTAGGTTCGATGATGGTATCGCCAGGCTTGATGAGTCCATCCTTTTCAGCCTGGATGATCATATTGAAAGCGGCTCTGTCTTTTACACTGCCGCTTGGATTGAAGAATTCCAATTTCAGATAGACCGTAGCTGCCCCTTTTGGAACGATACGGTTCAATTTTACCAATGGGGTGGACCCGATCAAATCTGCCATGTTGGATACAACTTTCATGGTAAGTACACAACCTTTCTCTGTCTAATCCATTTATTACTGTGTATTGTATCATAAAATGCTGATTAAATTGATAGATCTGCACGGAATTGACTATACATATTATTATCATTTGCAGCGATTGTTCTTGTTAACCACGCAAATTCGGAACTTTTTGATAAAATAGGAAAGGTATGAAACTATGTCGACACAAAATCATTTTTTTATTGCGATACCATTACCAGAATACCTGATTGAAGAAATGTCCATATACTTGAAGGAACTGAAAAATGAATTCGCCTTTACTCGATGGGTCCATCCGGAGGACCTGCATATCACCCTGGCTTTTCTCGGAGCTGTAAATGAAGAAAGAATGGCTGAAATAAAAGATTCCATGACTGCTATTGCACAGGATGCGAGTGGCTTTTCATTGAAAATGAGCGGGCTAGGGACATTCGGAAATCCGCAATCGCCAAGGATTTTCTGGCATGGGGTAGTGGAATCGGCAGAACTGAACCTGTTAAGGGATAGAGTATATGAGGCGTGCGAAAAGATTGGATTTGATTTGGATCGACGGTCTTTTCATCCACATATCACCTTGGCAAGAAAGTGGCAGGGACCTGTTTTCCAACAGAATTCAGCCTTGAGCGACCAGGCAAGAACGGACACATTTATAGTAAAGGAATTTGTTTTATATCAAACGCATCTACATAAGTTGCCGAAATATGAAAAAATAGGGATTTTCCCTTTAAAACAGGAGTAGGAGAACTAAATGAAGGGAATTAGAATTGTACTGCAGATAGCCTGCCTCTACTTTTTTTATTGGATAGGGGTTTTGATTCAACGAACCTTTGAGATACCTGTTCCTGGAAGTATCATCGGGATGCTTCTTTTATTTTTCCTGCTGTTAAGCGGAATAGTAAAAGACAGGCTGCTGGACGAAGGGTCCGGTCTGCTCCTGAGATATATGCCATTATTTTTTGTTCCTGCAACTGTAGGGGTCATCCGATACCCAGACGTTTTTGCGGGTAAAGGATCCCTCATTTTACTCGCTTTATTATTGAGTACTTTCCTGGTCATGGTCATTTCAGGACTGGTGGGTCAAAAAGCCGTAGAATTGGCCGATAAAAGAAAAAAGAGAGGCGTATAAAGTGATCTATATTATCGGTATAGTATTTTTCTTCCTTACCATTCTTGCCTATATGGGAATGAAAGTGATATACGAACATGTAGGCTGGCCTCTATTAGTGCCTGTGGCAACGACTACGATGCTGCTTATCGTGCTTCTTTTGGCAACCAACATCCACTATGAAACATATATGACCGGTGGAAAATGGATCAATGAATTGCTCAGTCCTGCAGTGGTTGCCTTGGCGTATCCCTTATACCGGAACCGTGGGAAGATCTATCAATATATGCTTCCATTATTTGCAGGAGTGGCTTCCGGAATTGCAGCTGGTCTTATTTCAGGCTTTGCCTTTGTCAAAATGGCAGGCTTGGATCGTGCTTATGCTGCAACGTTTCTTCCAAAGTCGGTTACATCCCCTATAGCGATGGATATCGCTTCCATGACTGGAGGGATTCCAAGCCTTGCAGCAGCGTTTGTTGTATTAAGCGGGATGATGGGTGCCATTTTTGGCCCTTACCTATTAAAGATGTTTCATATCGAGCATTTTTTAGGAATAGGAGTAGGGTATGGGAATGCCGCTCATGGCATTGGAACGGCCAAAGCGATGGAGTATGGAAAAGAAGAGGCAGCGTTCAGTTCAATCAGCATGATTCTATCGGCGATTGTATATGCCTTTATGCTGCCTGTGGCCGTACAGTATTTACTATAGATATAGAAAAGAGTGAACCCATGTGGCTCAGCTAATAAAACTGCAAGATTATATATCTCGTTATGAAGTGGATGTTTATCGCTATCCAAGCCAATATATGCGATTAAAAAAACAGCAGTGGAACACCTTCCTGCAGCAGGAGCCGGATCCACAGTCAGAAACGGAGCTGTCCTCGCTTCAAGAGGAGGAGCCGTTAAAGCAAAATAAACTAACCACTCTTTTTCAATCTTTGAAAAAGAAGCCGGAAGTGGAAGAGGAGCTTCATATCGGGAAGGTGGTAAAGTCCGAGGAAGAACTTGATGAGTGGGAACTGCCGAAGCTTTTAGGGGATAGGTCGCCGGAGGAGAAAAAGCAGCTATTCCTGAATGCGATCCTCCCCTTGCAGCTTAAGTGGGCCAGTTCCACGATCCGGGAGATGTCCTATCTGCAAAAAAACTATAAGCGGGAGTCGACGCTTCTCTATTTCCTCCAGCGCTTTCCGGATACTTACCTGGTCATGTATAAACCTATCTTCCTAGTAAAGCACGCACCTGTTGAACTCGAAGTGATCCTCATCACCCCTGCCGAAATCATAGCGATTACGTATATGGAAGAAGAGCAAAACAGTGTGGTGCTTGGAAACAACGAACGCTTCTGGGCGATCAGGGAAAAGGAAAAGGAAAGAAAAATTGTAAATCCAACGATTAGCCTGAATCGAATGGGGTCTATAATAAAGAATATTCTTGCCTATCATGATGTTGATTTTCCTATAACCAAGGTGCTACTGCATCACAACGGATATATAGACATCACAGACGGGCCATCTGATATCCATGTTATTGATAAAAGAGGATATGAATCGTGGTTTGAGAAGATGAGAGCCAACAAACTTCCTCTTAAACATAACCAGTTGAAAGCGGCAGGGGTATTGCTTTCCCACTGCCAATCCACCTATGTGGACCGTCCTGAATGGAAATGAAAGGGAGTTAGTTTTAGTTAGGCCTTTTTTGAAGGGAGGAATATGGTGTGATATTCATCAAAAGAGAATTTGAAGCTTATTTAGATGAGATGGATTGTATTACGATTCTACTGCCGACTGACCGCCATCATGGAGAATCAAGTCTCTTTACCCTTCTATTGAAAGAGAATCAGCAGCCCTTGCACATCTTGGAAAAAGAGAACCTTGGGCATTCGGTGAAATATAGATGCAAGGCAGATGCCCCCATTTCCATAGGAGCTAAATATAAAGTGAAGGATGAGCATGGCAGAAAAACAGATTTGCAGATTGGTGCGGTGATCAGGACTGCAGCATTCGATGAACTCTATTATTACGAAGAAAACGATTTGGGTGCAGCCTATCACCTTGGGGAAACAACCTTCACGGTTTGGGCCCCAACCGCAACTTCGGTAAAAATAAAGCTGCTTGCTCCAGACAGCCAGGAACCGATCCATTATTCACTCATCCCAGAGGAAAAAGGAATTTGGCGCATCACTATCCAAGGCGATCTGGAGGGTTTCCAATATACTTATCTCGTATGTGTGAATCTCATCTGGAGGGAAGCAGTGGACCCTTATGCAATGGCCACCACGATAAATAGCGGAGCGGGAGTCATTATCAATCCGGAAAAGGTCAATGTGCCAAAGACAGCACTGCCCCCATTTCTAAGTGCAACGGATGCCATCATCTATGAACTGCATATCAGGGACTTTTCCTCTCACCCAAAAAGCGGGATGAGTCAAAAAGGCAAATACGCAGCGTTTACGGAGGACCCTCCCGTTGAAGATGTAGGGGTTACCGGTCTTCCTTATATAAAACAGCTGGGAGTCACCCATGTGGAACTGCTTCCTGTGAATGATTTCGGCGGTGTTGATGAGGAAGAGCCTGATAAGGACTATAACTGGGGATACAACCCATTGTTCTTCAATGTCCCTGAGGGAAGCTATGCGTCAGATCCCGCGGATCCCTACTCGAGAATACTGGAACTGAAGAATCTCATTGGGAAGTTGCACAAAGAAGATTTAAGGGTCATCATGGACGTTGTATATAATCACGTTTTTGTGCGGGAGGATTCCTCTTTTGAAAAGATCGTGCCAGGCTATTATTTCCGCCACGATCATCATGGGATGCCTTCCAATGGGACGGGAGTCGGCAATGATATTGCATCCGAACGCAGAATGGTACAGAAATTCATTTTGGATTCCATCCGATATTGGATCATAGAGTATGATGTGGACGGATTCCGATTCGATCTGATGGGTATTTTGGATGTGGCCACGATGAACGCCATCAAGGAGCTTATCGATACACATAAACCTGGTGCCATCCTCCTTGGTGAAGGGTGGGAATTGAATACACCTTTACCAGCCGAACAGAAGGCGATGATCATGAATGCGAAAAAAATGCCCGGCCTGGCGTTTTTTAATGATATGGTCAGGGACTCCATCAAAGGCAGTACCTTCAATTTGTTTGATAGGGGTTTTTCATTGGGGAATACCCATAAAATCCAGAGTCTCAAGCAAACGCTTTCGGGCAGTGTGGGATTGGATCCCCATTTTAGAGGGTTATTCGTCGAACCCACCCAGTCGGTCAATTATGTGGAATCCCATGATAATCACACCATGTGGGATAAGATGGCAATATGCAATAGCCATGAAACAGAAGAAGTCCGCCAGCGGAGGCAGATGCTCGCGACATCCATCATCCTGCTCTCCCAAGGCATCCCTTTTCTTCATGCAGGACAGGAGTTCTTTCGTACAAAGCAAGGCGAGGAGAACAGCTATAAATCCCCCGATACAATAAATTGGATCGATTGGGGAAGAAAGCATAGATTCGCAAAAGAGGTGTCATATGTACAAGGCCTCATTGCACTAAGGAGAAGTCATGGAGCATTCCGCTTTTCCACCGCTACAGAAATACACAAGCATCTGACATTCCCGCAAGATAACGGGCATTTGCTTATTTTTAAGCTGCAGGACGTGAAAGCCTACGGGAAATGGAATAAGCTGCTTGTCGTGTTCCATAACGCACTGCAACCGGAAAAAATAGCGCTGCCAGACGATTCAGACTGGGAGATCCTCGTCAAGGACCTACAGGTGAACCTTGATGCACCATCCATTATACAAAAAGAAATAATCGTCGATCCCATCAGTACTATTGTTTTGGCACAATATTAATTGTTCCAGAAGTACTTGATTTAATTGGGAAATAACGATAAAATTTATTAGATAGCTATTGTGAATTATCCAATAGCTGTTTTTTTGCTTTTTATTATAGATTAACATTTGCGGGTATTGTCCGATAAAATTATAGAAGAATTACAAAGATAAAAGTGATCAGCTCAGCGCTCCGGTGCTTGGCGGTCTAATTTTTGATGAAAAGTTGTGTTGAAATTGAAGGTGAAATGGTTGGAACATTTATTAGGTGATGAGTGGAAAATCAGTCCTGCCGGCGGTTTGACCGGAGATGCATATTTTGCTCAAAATGATGGGAAGAAACTCTTCTTGAAAAGGAATTCATCGCCATTCTTGGCTGTTCTTTCTGCAGAGGGAATTGTTCCTAAATTAGTTTGGACAAAGCGTCTCGAAAACGGGGATGTCATTACGGCCCAGCATTGGATCAGCGCAAGGGAATTGAAGCCGAGTGACATGAACAAAGAAACAGTGGCACAACTACTTCACAAAATACACCACTCTAAAGAGCTCCTTGATATGCTCACTCGACTGGGGAAAGAACCGGTAGAGCCAAGTACCATTTTGGCTGATATTAAAAAAGGCATGGCATTGGATCTGTTGTCATTGGAAGTGATTCAAAAATCCCTTGACTTCCTGCTGCAAGAAATGCCTAATGTACAATATAAGGATAAAGTGGTCTGTCATAGTGACCTGAACCATAACAATTGGCTGTTGTCACATAGCAATGAGCTCTTCCTCATTGATTGGGACGGGGCGGTCATAGCGGACCCTGCCATCGATCTTTGCATGCTCTTATACTGGTACATCCCAGAACAGGATTGGCAGGATTGGCTGTCCATCTATGGCATTGAGCTTACAGATGATTTGCGCCATCGTATGCATTGGTATGTGATCGCCCAGACGATTCTTTCTGTTCAATGGTATCATCAGAAGAACATTGAAAAAGAAAAAATGAACTGGCTGAATTATTTGGAACGGTTATTGCCTGTTGAACTATGAGTATTGGTCGATGCTGTCGATCCAGTTGGTGAACTGGCCTTGATGGGCCTGTACATGCTCGTTGACATTGCTTGAATTGATTCCAGCCTGACTGTAGGTATATATATCCTGAAGGACACTTTTTACATTTTGATCAATCTCGGAATTGACCATCAGCGACTTGATTACTCGTTCAAGCTGTTCATACTCAGAAACAGAACCGCAGCAATCAATCTGATGATCCGCCAAAATATCCTTTAACAAGTGTATCTGATCATGATAATTTAACGGCATGACATGCACTCCTTTTGAAAATAAAATAAACGATAAGATTAGCTTTCGTCATATAATCATTCTTATACTCAAAAAAAGAATCGGTCTTTCGGATCGATTTTTTTCTGTGAATAGGGATGAATTAGAAAATCTATCTAGCATATGAGGTGACATATAATGAGATTCAGAAATAAACCATGGGCAAAAGATTATATTGCAGAAAATGCATTCTATTGCATTCCAAATCCTGAGGAGCACAAAGGGAAGTGGGCTGCTCTGTTTGGCAATTCCAATCCGATCCATATCGAGGTCGGTACCGGGAAAGGGACTTTTATTACGGAAATGGCAAAAGCCAATCCGGATATCAATTATATAGGCATTGAATTATTCGAAAGTGTCATTGTAAAGGCATTGGAACGCGCAGTGACAGCTGACATTCCGAATGTGAAGCTATTGAATGTGGATGCAAAGAAACTGACCGAGATTTTCGAAAAAGGGGAAGTGAACCAGGTTTACCTCAACTTTTCCGACCCTTGGCCAAAAGGTCGCCACGAAAAGAGAAGGCTGACATATAAGGACTTTTTAGATCTATATAAAACGGTATTGGTGGAACAAGGCGAAATTCATTTTAAAACAGACAACAGAGGATTATTCGAATACTCCCTCATGAGTTTCTCGTCCTATGGACTGCTTCTGAAATACGTAAGCCTGGACTTGCATAACAGCGACTACGAGGGGAATATCATGACGGAATATGAAGAGAAGTTCTCAAGCTTGGGACAACCTATTTATCGTTGTGAAGTGAAATATCAGGATTGATGATAGTGGCCGTTCTTTTGGTGTATACCAGGGGAGCGGTCATTTTGGTTTTTAGGAAAAAAGTTTGTGACATGGTGCTTTGTTGCGTATCAAGGGCGGCGTGAAATTTGTCGGATGGTGCGGTTTATCGATATCTCAGTTGTTTTCATCGATAAAAATAAATTCTCGTTGATATATGAAAATTTTCGTTGATATCCCAATCGGATTCATTGATATATGAAAATTTTCGTTGATATCTGAAATATCCAAGGAAAATCGAACACCGAATCACCCGTGTAAACGGCTATTTTTTTAGCTGCCTCATTATGAAGGCGCTTTCTTCATTCTTTTGTTAAAATAAGGACAAGTCTATCGAGGGGAGAGTTAAATATGGAAGCAATATCTTTTGGACAATGGAAGCTGACCTGGCTTAACGGGGGAGTCACGCATCTGGATGGAGGCGCAATGTTCGGGGTGGTGCCAAAAGCGCTTTGGTCGAGGAAGTACCCTGTTAACGAACAGAATCAGATAGAACTTAGGACCGACCCAATTCTACTGCAGACTGGTGACAAGAATATTCTGATTGATGCAGGAATCGGGAATGGCAAGCTTTCTGACAAGCAGAAAAGAAACTTCGGTGTTCTCGAGGAGTCATCCATTGAAAAAGATTTGGAAACCCTGGGGCTGGCAACAGAAGATATCGATATGGTACTTATGACACATCTTCATTTCGATCATGTCTGCGGCTTGAATAGATGGGATGCAGAAAAAGAGGAATATGTCTCTTTGTATCCAAATGCCAGCATCCATGTATCGAGCATAGAGTGGGAGGAAATGAAGAATCCTAATATACGTTCAAGGAATACCTATTGGGAAATGAACTGGCAAGGGATCGAGGAGCAGATCCGTCCATTCGAAAAGGAAGTAACACTGGAACAAGGGATAAAAATGATACATACAGGCGGACATAGTGATGGGCACAGCATCATCGAGTTGGTTCAAGGGAATGAAGTGCTGCTTCATATGGCTGATCTTATGCCTACACATGCGCATTCCCCGTCCCTTTGGGTACTGGCCTATGATGATTATCCGATGACGTCGATCTATGCAAAGGAAAAATGGATTAAAGAGGGGATTGCCCGCAATGCTTGGTTCACTTTTTATCATGATGCCATCTACCGGGCGGTAAAGTGGAACAAGGATTTTGAGATCTCTGACAAGGTGGAAAGAGAAAAGTAAATAGAAAGGTGCCTGGCAGGGTATTCCCACACCAGGCACCTTTAAAAAGTTCATTTAATCTGATTGACATCCAGCAAAACTCCGGTACTCTTATCCACAATAAATTCATACTGCTCCAGCACTTTGTCAATTCTTCGTGATATTCCGCCACGGTATACGGAATAGGTAATGTCATGCTTGATTACGGTTTCAGGTACCATCTGTATCCATGAACCGTCAACAGGACCTTTTTTCTTGAAGGCATCTTTTGCGATTTTCAATGCTTTCTCCGGTTTGATCGACTGTTGCTTGGATGCTTCCGTAAAGAAGTATGCTGCGGCAATTCCGATGCCGGCACCAAGTAATAACGTTTTCCATTTCATTGAAGTCCCATCCTCTCTCTTATCAGACTGCTATAAAAGGTAAGCCTTTTCAATTTTTGGTAAGTACGTGGGATTTTCCTCCCTGTTCGCCATTAATAATAGTATAACTTGTTATTCAAATAAATGTCATGTTAAAGGTGGAAAGTATCCAGAAAGTTCGATACAATAATAATAAAAATATTTCGATAATCTAAACGAAATAGCCTAAGTATTTTATTTTACATAATCAGGTCAACTAATAATTTTTGGGAGATGAAAACTGTGAATCAAGAAACTTTATCGCTTTTTAAAACATTGACGGAATTGCAAGGGGCACCAGGATTTGAGCATGATGTACGACGCTTTATGCGCAGCGAACTGGAGAAATATTCTGATGAAGTGGTACAGGACCGCCTAGGCGGGATCTTTGGAGTTAAACGCGGGGATGAAACAGGTCCGACTGTCATGGTGGCAGGGCATATGGATGAAGTAGGATTCATGGTCACTAGCATCACGGAAAATGGAATGCTGCGCTTTCAGACGCTTGGTGGCTGGTGGAGCCAGGTATTATTGGCGCAAAGGGTGCAGGTGATGACAGATAATGGTCCCGTTGTTGGGGTGGTGGGATCCATTCCTCCGCACTTGTTGGATGAAGCAAAACGCAGCAAGCCGATGGAAATCAAGAACATGCTGATTGATATCGGTGCCGATGACAAAGAGGACGCTTTAAGGATCGGCATCAAGCAGGGGCAGCCTATCGTTCCGATCTGTCCATTTACACCGATGGCAAATGAAAAGAAAATCCTGGCAAAATCTTGGGACAATCGTTATGGTTGCGGTCTTTCCATCGAGCTCCTTAAAGATCTTCAAGGAGAGAAGTTGCCGAATGTCCTTTATTCTGGCGCAACAGTGCAAGAGGAAGTGGGCCTTCGTGGTGCCCAGACGGCTGCCAATATGATCAAGCCTGATATTTTCTTTGCCTTGGACGCGTCGCCTGCTAATGATATGACGGGCGATAAAAAAGAGTTTGGACATCTTGGTAAAGGAGCATTGCTGCGCATCTATGACCGCTCCATGATCACCCACACCGGGATGAGGGACTTTGTCCTAGACACAGCGGAAAGCAATGACATTCCATATCAATATTTCATTTCACAAGGCGGCACCGATGCAGGAAGAGTTCATACCTCCAATGAAGGGGTACCATCTGCGGTCGTCGGAATCTGCTCACGCTACATTCATACACATGCTTCCATCATTCATGTAGATGACTATGCAGCAGCACGTGAATTGATTGTGAAGCTGGTAAAATCAACGGATCAAGCAACAGTCGATAGCATTAGAAATAGATAAAGACAATGAACGGTGGGGAAACTCACCGTTTTGTAATGCGGAAAAACTAAAAGGAAAGGAAGACCTATGATTAAAGTAGCGATCGGTTCAAATAACCCAGCCAAATATAAAGCAGTCCTTGAAGCTTTGCAGCAACTTGATATTGCCTGCAATTGGAGCAGCCATGAGGTAGATTCAGGTGTACGTGCCCAGCCTATATCGGATGAGGAAACGGTAAGGGGAGCCATCCAGCGCGCAAGGAATACCCTGAAGGAAAGTGGCGCGGACATAGCCATTGGCCTTGAGGGGGGAGTTGTATTGGATGAAGGCTCCAAGGTGATGGTCTGTAACTGGGGTGCGTTGGTGGATAGTGAGGGAAATGAGTTTATTGCCGGCGGGGCAAGAATTCCGCTTCCCGATTGTTTTAGGGACTCCATAGAGCAGGGTGTGGAGCTTGGAGATTTAATGGAACAGTATTGCAATAGAGAGGGTATCAGGAAGCATGAAGGGGCACTCGGCATTTTTACGAACGGTACAGTCTCCCGGGTGGAAATGTTCAAGCACGTAAGCCTGATCCTGATCGGACAATGGCAATACAAGAACCACGCAAAAAAATAGAAGGCTTCAAAGGAAGAAAGAGGGCGTACTGCAGATTAAACGTATGCCCTCTATTTTTGTTTAGATTTTTTCAGAAAACAGGTTTAATTGTAAAGCGAAATAGGGTATATAAAATTGGATGTAATGTAATCGGTTATTTACCAGCATTCCGTCTCAATAAAAAGTAAAGAGGGTTATGATGGATGGCGAAGGGTGATTTGCTGATTATTGGTGGCAATGAAGACAAGACAGACAGAAAAGAGATTCTCTCAAAATTCGCTTCATTATGCAAAAGCCGCCAAGGCCCAATAGGAATACTGACCACTGCAACCGGCTACCCGGAAGAGGTAGGGGCTGAATATTATAAACTGTTCCAAGAATTGCATGGGACAGCACCAGTACTTTTCCATTTGGACTCAAGGGAAAAGGCGGAAGACGATGACCTGCAGGAAAAAATGGCAAGTTTGTCGGGATTATATATCACAGGCGGGGATCAGCTAAGGCTTACAAGTATCCTTGGCGGCACCTCTTTTTATAGGCATCTTTTCCATGAGTGGAAAAATGGATTGATCATAGGTGGGACAAGTGCCGGGGCTGCGGTGATGAGCAGATTGATGATCATCTCCTCCAAGCTTTTTGACAAGGAAGACATTTCAGTTTTGGAAATGGGATCTGGCTTCGGATTTATGGAAGACGTCATCATCGATCAGCATTTTTCGCAGCGTGATCGTTTCAGCCGACTTATGAGAGCGATTTCATTGAACCCTCAGATCATAGGTATTGGCATTGATGAAAATACAGCGATATGGGTGCAAAATGAGGGAGAACAGTTTGAAGTGATCGGCGAATATAACGTGATTATTTTTGATGGCAAGAAATCTACATATATAGATGTAGCGGAAAACAAGGGAAATATGACCATAGCGGATATACGCTTCCATATGCTTGGCGGAGGCGCGATTTTTAATTTAGCCAAAAGTGAACCAATCATCCCTTAAGGAGCGGAATCAATCAATGATAATCAATCGCGTCAGTTATTTAACAGGCCCAAACTTATATAGCTTCAAACCGACCATCTGTATAGAGCTGGATATAGAAGAATGGGAGGAGAGACCTTCCAATACCATTCCGGGCTTTGCGGATAGGCTGCTTCAAGTGCTGCCATCCCTCCATACCCACTCGTGCTCGAGGGGCTATGAAGGCGGATTTGTGGAACGTCTTAAAGAAGGTACGTGGATGGGGCATATTCTGGAGCACATGGCACTCGAGATCCAACACCTTGCAGGGATTAAGGTGAAACGCGGGAAAACGATTACGAGTGAACGGAAGGGCATCTATTTTGTGACCTATGACTATCTCGAGCCTAAGTCTGGCTTCTATGCATTTGAAGCGGCACTTGAAATGGTCAATGCGATACTGGCAGGTAAAGAGACGAATGCAGAATCGTATATCCAACATACATCCAATCTATATCATAAATATAAATTGGGGCCAAGCACAGATGCGATCTACCAGGCTGCACGAGCACGTAAAATTCCGGTTGAACGTGTCGGTGCCAATAGCTATCTCAGACTTGGCACAGGGAAAAAGCAGAAGTCTGTACAGGCGACCATCACAAGCCAGTCATCCTATTTGGCAGTAGAAAATTCATGTGATAAGGATATGACCAAAACACTTTTAAGGGGTGCAGGCTTACCTGTGCCAGCTGGAGTTGTGGTCTCCAATGAATATGACCTGTTGAAATCAGCCGAAAAAATCGGCTACCCGCTAGTCATCAAACCCCTTAATGGACGGCAGGGCCAAAATATCATCACCGATATTCAAAATGACACAGATTTGCTTGCAGCATTTCATTGCGTCTATAAAGAAAGGACCCATTATATTCTTGAACGTTATTATAAGGGGATGGACTACCGTTTCCTTGTGGTGAATCATGAGCTTGTCGCAGCTAGTCTGCGCCTGCCGCCGACTGTTGTCGGGGATGGAAAAAGGACGATAAGGGAATTGATCGAGGAAGAAAACCTTAATCCATTACGCGGGGATGGTCATGAGAAAGCAATGAGTAAAATCCCTCTTGATGATCGTACCGCCGTACATTTGGAAAAGATCGGCTACTCCCTTGAATCTGTTCTGGGATGTGGACAAGCCTTGGAAGTTCTCGGGAATGCAAATCTATCAACAGGCGGATCGGCGATTGATGTGACGGATGATGTTCATCCCGATTACAGAAGAATGGCGGTTTCGGCTGCGGAGGCAGTCGGACTTGATGTTGCCGGGATTGATATCCTTTCCACAGACGTTTCTCTTGCTTATGAAAAAGATGAAGCGGCAATCCTTGAGGTCAATGCTGCTCCAGGTATCCGCATGCATATTTACCCTTCCAGAGGGAAAAGCCGTGATGTAGGCGGAGCGATTGTAGACTATCTTTTCTCATCCCGTGAAGAAGCTGCCATTCCTGTTGTTGCGGTTACGGGGACGAATGGCAAGACAACGACATCAAGACTTGTCACACATCTTCTGCAAAAAGATGATGTAACAGTTGGGCTGACATGCTCGGACGGTGTCTGGGTCGGAAATCAGCAACTGGATAAAGGGGACTGCAGCGGACCGATAAGCGCCAGGAAAGTGCTCTCTAATCCAAATGTGGACATCGCGGTGCTCGAAACGGCACGGGGTGGGATGCTAAGGGAAGGACTTGCGTTCCGCTATTGTGACGTCGGGATAGTTACCAATGTAAGCGAGGATCATCTCGGGCTAAGAGGTGTGGAAACGCTTGAAGACCTTGAAAAGTTGAAGCGGACCATCCCTGAAGTTGTTCTGCCAGGTGGAGCATGCATATTGAATGCCGATGATCCAAAATGCGTAAGCATGGCGGAACATACAAATGGGGAAGTAGTCTATTTCTCCTTATCAATCATGAATCCTGTTGTGCAGAATGCGATCGAAGACGGTTCGAAGGTATGGTACTTGGAGAACGAATGGGTGATGTACTGTGAAAATCGGAAAGCGGAGAGGTTTCTACCTGTATCCCATATCCCACTTACCATCAACGGGGCAGCGCGCCATAATATTGCAAATGTCCTTGCTGCCCTGGCTGCAGCTCACTCCCTTGGACGCCCGTTTTCAGAGCTGCGGAGCAATGTCATCACGTTTCTTTCGACAGAGGAACAGAACCCTGGCCGCTTTAATGTGTTAAATGTCCACGGTCGAACGGTTGTGGTGGATTATGCCCATAATCCTGCAGGGTTAAAGGCGTTGTTTGAGACTGTCAATCTATTGAAAAGAGGACGCATCATTACTGTAGGCTCAGCAGCAGGTGACAGGCAGGATCAGACCATCCTTGAAATGGGACGTATCATAGGAAACTATGCCGATGTCTTTGTCATAAAAGAGGACTACAATTTGCGGGGAAGAACTCCAGGCGAAACGATAAATCTGCTCTCTGATGGAGTGGAAGAGGCGAGAAGCTCAACTGCCATTTACGTGCACCATAAGGAGTTGGAGGCGATGAATCAGGGATGGAAACTTACAGGGGTAGGAGATACCCTGGTATTGCTCTATGACCAATACGCCTCAATCCAAGCGTTCCTGGAACAGATCAAACAGTTGGAGACTGCATCCCTACTAGAACAAATTAATTGAAATAAAAAAGCTCAGAATCTCTGAGCTTTTTTATTTGCTATTCAAAAACATATGCCAATACCTTTAATGCCTGATTTACTGTCTCGACTGTCACATTCGCTTTATTGGATAGTTCTTTTAATGGGTGATGCAACGCTTGGGGCCTGATGAGAATCAATGGTTTTTGCAGGGAAATCGCTGCGCTTGCATCCATCGCCGTATTCCACTGCTTATACTTTTCACCGAATAGGGCGATTACCAAATCAGACTTTTTCATGAGCAGCTGTGTTCTCAGGTTGTTGATCTGGGATGCGGCTTCATCTTTTGCTATTGCATCCACTTGTTCTCCAAGGACGATTTCACCGATATTATCCGACTTATCATGGTCTGTCATCGGTCCTACAAAATCGATGGGAAGGTCCAGAGTCCGTACCTTGTCCGTCAACTCCTCACGCCAAGCTGTGTGAATTTCTCCTGCCAGATAAACTGTAAGTTTCATCCTTATCCCTCCAAATAGTACCTCTTGTAGTTTTCCTGCTTTTTAGTCTATCATAAATAGAGGAATAAAGTGATAATTCGAAAATATCCTTGTCAACACAAAACTATTATAGGTATGATAGATAGAGTGGTATTTTCTAGTCTAAATGTACTAAAGGAGTGGAAGAGTTGTATTTGGGAAGAGCAATTATTTCTATATTTATTTTTTTTATTTTAGTTTTAAGCGGATGTTCCTTATCATTTGAGGATGCTTCAAAGGAAACGTTGAAAGCGGTTGAAGAATCCTTGAGCGAAGAGAAAAAAGAAACGAACGAGGCCAGCGATCAATTCAGCTATTATCTGCCACCTGAGTATGAAGTGGATAGTGCGGCTACCAACAATATTGTCCTGACACATAAAGAACAGACCTATATACTTTTTATCAATCCTTTTGAGCCGGATGCTTCAAAGGTTATTTATGAATCCACACTTGAAGGCTATGATAGTCCTGAAGTGGATGAGACATTTTCCAAAGATGGAGAATTTGGATATGTGATCATTGATAGATTGGATGATGAAAAGGAAGAATTCTATGAGATTACGGTTGGAGTAGGCGGAGTCAAAATGACGACTGTGACCGACCCTGACAATATGGAAAAGAGTGCGGATACGATGATGGAGATTGTATCATCTGTGGAAGTGCAAGGGGAAGAGGGCTAATTACATTAGAATACAGCTGACCAGTCGATGGTTGGCTTTTTTTAT
Organism: Sutcliffiella tianshenii; assembly: GCF_016908565.1. Classification (GTDB taxonomy): domain Bacteria; phylum Bacillota; class Bacilli; order Bacillales; family Bacillaceae_I; genus Sutcliffiella_A; species Sutcliffiella_A tianshenii. Next base: position 40,628 of record NZ_JAFBED010000007.1, on the reverse strand, counting down.
TTAAGCTATGTTAAAGGATTATGTTAATATTTGCCACAATCGAACTCTTGTTCTATAATAGGTTTATAAGAACAAATATGGGTGGGGTTCCAAAATGGCACTGAGAGATATATTAGGAGGAAGTATTATGCAGAAAAAAGCTTTAGTAATAATTGATATTCAAAATGACATAACAAAGAATTACAAAAATATCATCGACAATATCAACAAATCAATTGATTGGGCGGTCGAAAATAATATTCATGTTGTTTATATAAGACATGAGAATTTGTCACCTGGTACGAGAACTTTTAAAACAGATACACTAGGTGCCGAATTAGCTCCGGATTTGAAAATAGTATCAGAAAATGTTTTTACAAAATATAAAGGAAACGCATTAACAAGTGAAGAATTCACAGACTTTATTAGTAAAAATGAAATAGACGACTTCTACATCACTGGAGCAGATGTTGTTGCTTGTGTTAAGTCAACTTGCTATAACTTACGTAAATCAAACTATGGGGTTAGTGTACTATCAGATTGCATTACCAGTTATGATAAAAAGAAAATTGATAGTATGATAGACTATTATGAAAGTAAAGGTTGCGAGATAATTTGTTTGAATGACTTAATGATTTAAGAATTTTAAAAGCAGCCAACCCTAGATAAGGAGTCAGCTGCTTTCTTTGATACTATTATTATTTGGATGATTCTTTTTCTTCTTCCAGGCCTATTGCCGCTTCCTTATATGCCTGTTGGCTTTCTTGAGATCCTTCAGGATATTCTATGTCCTCACCATTTTCTTCAGCTTCATCCATAGTTTCGTGGTACTCTGTGACTGCTGAATCTTCTTCGATGTTTTCCTCGACGACCACAAACTGACTCACTTCTTCCTGAAGCTCTGTAGCGATATCAGAAAGGGAGAGTGCCGCCTCATTCACCTGCTCGATTGCAAGGATCTGATGTTCACTTGATGCGCTTACCTGCTCGGAGGCAGCTGCTGCTTCCTCTGAAATGTAATGCACTTCTGATAGTTTTTCCTCAAGCATCACGTTAGAATGGGTAACCTGTGCGATGGCTTGTTGGACATCATTGACTTTATGGTTGATTTCCAGCACATTATGTGCGATTTTTTCAAAAGATGACTTTGTCTGGGTGACGGATTGCTGCTGCAGCTCCCTGTATTCATTGAATTGAAGGGCATCATTGGATAGCTTGCTCATCTGGCTGCCCATTTCAGCGACAAGCTTTTTAATGGAAAGTGCTTCATGCTTGGATCGTTCTGCAAGCTTGCGGACTTCCTGGGCAACTACCGCAAAACCTCTCCCGGCTTCACCCGCTCTTGCAGATTCAATGGCTGCATTAAGCGCAAGAAGATCTGTGTTTTCTGCTATTTCCTGTATGGTTGCTACGATAGTGTGAATCTGCTGTGATTGTTTGGTGGCCTGCTGGACACGCTCTGTCAGATGATTGGCAAGGGTCAGGAATTGCTCGGAAGACTGGTGAAGGTCTTGTACGACTGTCAATCCTTCTTCCCCGACCTCCTTGGCGCTATCAGCCTGAAGCTTGATTTCTTTGCTGAAGCGGTCCGTTTTTCCGACGGCTTCTTTGACGTGATGCAGAATTTCTGTACTTTCATCCAAATGTCTTGCTTGCTCGCTTGATCCCATTGCGACCTGTTTGATTGCTTCATTCACCTCTGTTGATTGTGCGGTCGTTTCCTCTGAAATGGCTGCCAAGTTCTGGGAGGAGGAATGCAGCTTGTCCGTTGCTTCCATTACCTTTAACAAGGATACCTGCATTTTTTCAGCCATGCTGTTGAATGTATGAGCCAGATCGGCCATTTCATCCTGGGTTGTGATAGGTACTCGGTAGGCGAAATTTCCTTCCCCGATCTTAGATGCCCCATCTTTCAGGGAACGGATTGAACGAGCTATTTTCCGATTCAGGAAATAACCGGTGGTGCTCAGGAATAATAGCAACAGAACACTGATGATAAGAGTCAAAAACATGATTGTTTGAAGATTGGAATTCAATTCCTTTTGCAGTTCCCCTTGCAGGGCGGAGACACTGGATTCCACCTCATTGACGCTTGATTCCACTTTATTGCTGATCTCTTCAAAGTTCCGGATATATGTAACTGACATGGTGTAGTTTTCATATAGGGTATTCATTGTTTCCGTATATGGATTGAAAAGGTTGATGATATCGGCTTTTTGCGAATCGGTAAGATCTGATTCGGCAAGAGTCGTACGGAAAGTTTCCGCTGTTTCCTTGAAATCCCGGTAGCGAATCTCCTGCTTCGATGCCAGGTATTGCTGTTCATATAGTCTTAAGTCAAGCAGGACCTCTTCAAGTTCCACCTGGTTTGAGCCTTGTATATTGATGGTCAGGTTCCGGACCATATTCCCCATCTGTCCCTGCAGACCCGTTGATTCTGTAAATCCTATTTCGGTATAAGCTTCTTCTAATGGCTGAAATTCATTTAAATAGTCGGTGGACGAGGCCTGGATTTGCGAAAATAATGCCACAAGATCATCATACTCAGCAAACTGTTTTTTCAGCTTTTCGGATTCAGCAGTAATTCCGGCAAGATTCTCTTTTATTTTCTCTGCTGTTTCGGTACTTGGTACCCTTAGGAACTCCTGCTCATTTTTGCGGGTATCCGCAAAAGAATATTTGATGTCCTTGCTCCCATTCACCGCTTCAAAAAGAGCAGTTTCTTGTTCTGTGGCCTTAGACTGAGTGAAATAGAATAAGAAGTTGAAAAGTAAAACTACGATAAGTCCAAAAATCGCCGTTAGTAAAATAAATCTGACTCTTCCTCTGATAGTTTTCATGGTACCCCCCTAAATCCTTATATCTTTTCGAATTTTATATGTTTTAATAAAAATCAGATATTTTAAAGTAATTATAGACATAATTCAACAAAATTCACAATAAGGTTTTGAAAGATTATGAAAATAAGAATAGAAATATCTATTGCGCTGAAACTAAATTTGGCTATGATTAGTTTGAGGGATTGAATATCTAGGAGGAAAGTGGTGGTTGAATGAAGTCCTTTTTACATAAGAAGGGTGTGACATTGTCACCGAGGGTATATTTGATTGACGGGTTGAGCTATATGGCGCTCGGGTTGTTTTCATCTCTGATTATCGGTCTTATAATAAAAACGGTCGGGGACCAGCTTGAATGGACTTGGTTTACGGAAATGGGCGTCCTCGCAATGGGACTGATGGGTCCGGCCATTGGAGCGGCAGTTGCCTATGGGTTGAAGGCACCGCCATTGGTTTTATTTGCAACCGTCATTGCAGGTGCGGCTGGAGCACAGCTTGGGGGTCCGGCAGGTAGCTTTATTGCAGCCCTTTTTGCAACTGAAATAGGGAAAATAGTTTCTAAGGAAACGAAAGTGGACATACTTGTCACCCCTTTTGTGACGATACTTGTAGGATTTTTCGTTGCAACCTTCATCGGGCCGCCGATCAATTACGGAATGACCAGCCTTGGATCTGTCATCATGTGGGCAACAGAACAGCAACCGATCATCATGGGTGTATTGGTAGCGGTTTTGATGGGGTGGGCTCTGACTGCTCCCATTTCCAGTGCGGCAATAGCATTCATGCTTGGCCTTGAGGGGATCGCAGCAGGCGCGGCAACCATCGGATGTGCCGCCCAAATGGTCGGATTTGCAGTCAGCAGCTACAGGGAAAATAAAGTATCTGGTCTATTGGCAATCGGAATCGGAACTTCCATGCTTCAGGTACCGAACATAATAAGAAATCCGTGGATCATCATACCACCGACCATTGCAGGGGTCGTCTTCGCTCCGATCGGAACAACCATATTTAACATGACCAACGTGAAAGAGGGGGCAGGCATGGGCACGAGTGGCTTTGTAGGTCAGATCATGACATTTGCGTCCATGGGCTTTTCGGTATCCGTGCTGCTCAAAGTCTTGTTGCTTCACATTATTGGCCCGGCTGTGGTAAGTTTAGCCATATCCGAATGGATGAGGAAAAAATCCTATATAAAAGATGGGGATATGAAAATTAATATTGGAGGGTAATGAAAATGAAGAAATTACAATCTTTGGAGCAATATAATGAATTGAAGGATAACCGTAATGTGGTTTTCATGTTTTCCGCTGACTGGTGTCCGGACTGCAGGGTAATCGAGCCGGTATTGCCTGAAATCATGGAAAAGTTCAATGAGTATACATTCATCTATGTGGACCGCGATGAATATATCGATTTATGTGCCGATTTGAGTGTCTTTGGGATCCCTAGCTTTGTAGCATTCAAAAATGGCCAGGAAGCTGGTCGCTTTGTCAGCAAGGATAGAAAAACTCAGGAAGAGATCGAGCAGTTTTTAACTTCCCTATAATAAGAAAGGATGCGAGAAAACTTCTCTCGCATCCTTTTTTTTGATGATTTTTAGTTCTTGTTGCCTTTACCTTTTCCAGGTTTGCCTGGTTTGCCAGGCTTTCCATCGTCTTCGCCAGCTTCATTGATATACAATTTACCTTCAGCAAGCGCACGAGTCACATTATTATATTCGTCAGTCGCTTTTACCTCAATTTCGGCACCGCTGGCAACAACGCTTGAGGTTGCTGTCCAATAACCAACATAGTACCCAGGAGATTGCTCCATCATAGGCAGCTCCACTGCATTGCTTGGCTCATTGTCTTGCAGCATCGATGAAGAATTGGTCAATGGCATACGGATGGAGAATGTTGCACGTAAACCTGGTTCACTGTTAAATTCGATTTTTACAGATTCCCCAGATTTTAAGTGCTTATCTTCCGTAGGCTTCAAGTTCTCAATCACAGGAGCGTCATAATCAGCAAGGATTGTGAGGTCTTGTGTAGAACTGTTTCCTGCAAGATCTTGTGCAATGACCTGGATATTGTTCTCGCCGCTTTCAAGTAGAATACGGTGGGAGAACGCTCCGTCCGTCACCGTAACCTCAGTTCCATTCACCTTTACAAAGTCAAGGTTTTCATCTGTGACCGTTCCGGTGATTGTCGCTGTTTCACGGTTCGTCTTGGACCCATCTTCAGGGCCTGTGATTGTAAGCTCAGGGGCTACTTGGTCAAGCACCACTATTACAGGCTCAGACGGATCTGTCGTTCCATTGTCAGTGGAAGCCTTTGCCGTCAAGACATTCTCTCCGTCATTCAGGGTGATATCGACAGCGAATGTTCCTTCAGCATTAGCTGTAGTAGTGGCCACTTCTTCACCATTATTCAAAACATGTACTGTTGTGGTAGGAGCTGCATTACCTTCTACCGTGACAGTCTCTTCATTTGTATACGATCCATTTGCAGGACTAGTGATGCTAGGTGCTGTCACTTCAAAGTTCACTCTTGCACGGATCATGTAGTTTCCTTCTTCTTCAGGTGAAGGGGACCATGCGCCTCCAACCAATTGCCAGCTGCGTGCTGCATATTCGCCATCTTCATCAGTTGCAAGACCCGGCGTATTCGGATTCGGATGGGATTGGATATATACCATGTAGAAGTCCTGTTCTACGATGATACCGTGTTCAGATAGATCAACATCTGTCCATTCCCCATTTCTTAGTGCCGTTGCATCGAATGGACCTGCAAGCTTATTGCCTGGTGCTCCATCCACACCGGATGCATCATAAACAGCGACCTGGAATGCAGTACCGCCTGGAACAGGCCATTCGGTATCCCAGAAGCGGAATAAACCGCCTGTTACAAGTGCACTGTTTTGTCCTTCAGGAAGGGACATTTTTACTGCCCAACCGTTACCGGCATCATAGAATGCACGTGCATTCTCGGCAGTTCCATCATCATAGCCGATTTCGCCAGGGTAACCGATGAATGGACGAAGCTCTATATCAAGTACCGTTTCGCCGTTCGGCTCTACCCTGACTGGGATATTTTCACTGTAGAAGGAAGGTGCCATGACACGCAATGTGTAATCTCCCTCGTATGCAGTGATAGAGTAGTTGCCGTTCTCATCTGTAGTAACAGGTGCGACAGCAGCATCCTCAACAAGCATGAGCGTTGCATTTGCAATAGGCTCACCCGTTGCACTGTTTGTAACAGTACCTGTGAGAGTACCTTGAGGAATTTCCTCCAGGACAAAGTTTGCGACCGCTTCCCCGTCTGCCGGGATATCCACTGTTTGCTCAGCAGGGTAGTATCCATAGCTCTCTGCTTTGACTGTGTAGATTCCTGCTGCATGCAGCAATTCATATTGGCCGTTTGCAGGGTTCGTATTTACTGTTCTGTCGGTCTCGACAACCGTTACCTGTGCACTTAATGGAAGTGCTGCAGGGTTGAATTCTTCTTTTGATGCATCCTTTTGAACAGGAGTTGCTGCAGGATGGATCTTATCCGGGTTTACTTGTTCTTCCTTCAGTTCTGCGGAATCTTCTTTTTGTACGCCAAGCTGAGTTTTGATTGCAGCTTCAGCGGCATTTGATTCTGCTGAAAGGGCTACATCATCGATATACCAGCCAGCTCGTACTACGCTTCCATCGGTTGTGACGTTAAAGCCGATATAGATGCGTTGTCCTGCATATTCGGACAGGTCGACTTCCCTTGCCTGCCACTCCGTAGTCACACCGTCAAAACGGAGAAGCTGTGTCCAATTTTCCTGGTCAGTCGAAACAAACACATGGGCAAAATCATAGCGTGTTTCAAGGTTATGCCAGTTCATGAACTGCAGATAGGCTGCACTGTCTGCAGGCAGGTCCACAGGAGGCATAACAAGTGTCATGTTTGCACGGTTCCCGTAATTTCCTTCAAGGTTAGTGGCATAGACCTTCTCTCCGGAGTTGGCAGCACCAGGTCCGCTCGTTGGAGCACCCCATTGCCAAGAATTTTCCGCCCCGAAGGAATACCAGCCAATCGGATCGGATTCAAAGTCTTCTGAGTAGCCTAGCCCAATTCCAGGCTGTACGCTCACATCATATGTGTCAGAAGCAACTTCATTTCCTCCGAAATCGACAATCAGCCATTTGTAGGAAACAGATGGAACTTCGATTGCTTCACCTGGAATGGAAGCGGTGTAGACGGCATCATTATAGGTGCCAGATGCACGCTCGGCATCGATGCTCACCCAACTGCCATCCTGAGCCAAGTATTGAAGTGTAACAGAAGAAATACTTACATTATCCTGGACGCTGATGCTTAGTGGTAAATTCATTCCAGCGTATGTTTCTTCAGGGGGAGTATGTTCAAAAGTAGGAGCTTCATCGTCTTCTCCATCCTTTGCAACCTGTCCTTTGATTTTCCCTAAGCCAGAGATGATGGAGGATACTGCATCGAATGCATTCACAATTCCATGCCCATATCCATTGTTTGGAGTTTCAGGGAATGCGGAGTCGGTTCTAGGTGTGGCTGTGGTCATTAAAATTTCCTCGATGTCACTGATAGTCAAAGCGGAATTGACTTGTTTAAGTAGGGCTACAACACCGGCAACATGCGGGCTTGCCATGGATGTACCGCTGGCAGCACCATATTGGTTGCCCGGGAAGGAAGATCGTACGCCAACTCCAGGTGCAGAAACTTCCGGCTTAATTTCTCCATAAGGAGATGGACCTTGAAGGGAGAAGCTTGCCAGATTCATGTTTACATCTGTTGCTCCAGTTGCAAAGCTTTCAGGATAGTTACCAGGATTGGAAACCGAACCCGGTCCTCCTGGATTTCCTGCACGGGTATTACCTGCAGCAAATGCCGGGAAGATCTCAGCAGCTGTCCATGCCTGGACCATTGGGCGATACCACTCGTCAAGACCTGCTCCGCCACCCCATGAGTTGTTGACAACATCAGGTGCCATTGCAGGATTCGGAACGCCATTTGCATCCTTTGGTGCCAGGATCCATTCACCTGCTGCCAGCAATGCAACATCGGTTCCTCCTGAAGGTGTGAAAGCTTTTACCGCTATCCATTTAGCTCCAGGTGCCACACCGATCTGGTTGGAACCATTAGGCTCAGAACCAGTCATTGTACCTGTTACATGCGTTCCATGCCCATCATCATCATAAGGTGCTGATTGGTTGGCAGGAGTTGCATCAAACCAGTTATACTCGTGACTTGGGCTTGAAGGGTTATTGGCATCATATCCACGATACTTCTCTACCAATGCCGGGTGATTCCACTGGACACCTGTGTCGATACTTGCAACAACAGTTCCTGTCCCATCCACTCCCATTTCCCAAGCCTGCGGAGCCCCGATTTGCGCCACGCCCCACTCGATATTTTCCAATCCTGCAGCCGGCTTTTGGCTTTCTATCGCCAGGCCGACACTGCTTGAATCTTGAGCTTCAATTTGCGGGTCAAGCTGTCTTGTTTCGTTAGGAAGAAGTTTATCCACCTCTGGAAACTGAGCAAGCTTTTCCATTACTTCTTTTGTAGCAGTGACTGCCATACCGTTCACCACATAGAAGGATTGAATATCCTTGGCGTTTCCGGCTTCCATTTCTTTTTCAAGAAATTCTTTCACATTCACTTGTGTTTCGATTGCAGTCGCTCTCAGTTCAGAAACAACCGCATTTCGTTTCATCAGCTTTTCCTGGTTTGCAGTAGCAGCCTTGGCCTTTGCTGATTCCGCTGCTTTGTTGGCTACTGCAATTGTGTCAACCTGCTCTTTGAATTTGATAAGGAAAGTGACTTTTTCACCGTCCTTGGAGAATTGGGTCGAAAGGCGATCTGGGATTTTATTAGCTGCGACTTGCTTCGATTCCCCCTTCAAGGAAACTGAAGCACCCTTTCCTTGAGCTGAAGCTTTGTTAAACGTGAAACTTGGAACGATCAAAAGTAAACACATAATGATACTGAATACTCTAGCGATATTACGTTTCCTTCTCATTCAACATCCCCCTCAAATTGGTTTTGATCAACCGTACGACATGCAACCCCCTTTCTTTGACAAATACTCCTACCATTTAGTTTGCGAGAATGGTAGAAACCGGCCGCTTTACTAGAAAAAAGCCGGTATATGTAAGTTTTTCTAAGTTGACAATTTAAGAGTAAATAAGAATGTAGAAGAAGAATGTCGAAATAAAGGGTAAAATATCAGAATATTCTAAAAATGATTCTTTCGGTTTAGTTGGATTTTTTTGGATGGTAAAATAGTACAAGAACGCAAATACAACCAAAACAAAGAAATAATGTAAAAATATTCTACTAATTCCATATTTGGTAGGATATCTTCAATGATTCATTGGTAAGGATAGTGCTAGGTATTAGTGACTACCTTAAAGGAAAATAAATGAAATGAAATAAAATCGAGGATTTATGACTAATGCAAGTATTCCTACAAGAATAAAGCAGCACCTTATAAGTGGAAGGAACCAGAGGTAATCAAGAAACGGGAGAGACTTTACTACTAGTTTTTATTTTAAGGGGTATTATTTTCCTGCTCGTGAAAATAGTGTTTCAGGAAAATTTCAGTTCGATGGAGAAAAAAGAGGAAAAGCGGCTTTCAAGTTACACGCTGTCTATTTTTGTTGTACAATAAAGGTTGACATAAATGAGAGAAGGGAATGTTCCTCATGGAGAAAATGACCGTCCATAAAATCAGGCGGATGATGGAAGACAGGCTGTCCAATCCTAATTGGACTTTTACATATGATAGAGAACAAGAGACGTTGCGGGTAGAGGATAAAGAAACCAAAAAAGGGATCAACGTTTCCCTTCAAGGTGTTCTGGCAAAATACGAACAAATTGATGACCAAAAAGCCATCGAAGAGTACGTATATTATGTTAAGGAAGCATTGACGAGCATGAGGGTGCCAATTAAATTGAACGGTGCGGAACGGCACATCTATCCGGTTATCCGATCTACTTCCTTTCCTACATCAAGCAATGATATCCCGCTTGTCTACGATGAACATACCGCTGAGACGCGTATTTACTATGCAATCGATCTGGGGAAATCCTATAAACTGATTGATGAGAAGCTGCTTCAAAAAGAGAGCCTTGAAAAGAAAACGATAAAAGAGATGGCCATGTTCAATGTCCGCTCACTCCCGACGAATGTAAAAGAGGATGCTGTAGCGGGCAACACTTTCTATTTTGTGCGTTCCAATGATGGCTATGATGCAAGCAGGATCCTGAATGAAAGTTTCCTCGATTCTTTTAAAAAGCAGATTACAGGAACGATGACAGTGGCTGTGCCCCATCAGGATGTACTAATAGTTGCTGACATTCAAAATGAGGTAGGGTATGATGTACTTGCTGAATTGACGATGAGTTTCTTTGTGAATGGAAAAATACCGATTACCGCCCTGTCCTTCCTATATGAAGAAGGACAATTGGAGCCGATTTTCATCCTTGGGAAAAATAATAAGGATACAAAATGAAAGAAGGGGTTTACACATGAAGGTATTCTATAATAAAGAAGGTATTGGCGATACACTTCTAATTTACATAAAAGACATGGAACTCAAAAATAGGATCTTCGAAAAAAAAGGGGACGTAGCACGCATCCTTGACAGTGAAACAAAAGAAGTGGCCGGCTACAATCTTTTTAATGCTTCAAAGTATATCGAAGTGAATCAGTTTAACGGCCAAGTGGAACTGACAGAAGAAGTGGCCGAGAAAATCAATGATGCCTTCAAAGAAAACGGAGTCGAGGAGAGCTTTTCCCCAGACCTGAGCCCAAAGTTTGTCGTAGGCCATGTATTGGAAAAGGAAAAGCATCCAAACGCAGACAAGCTGAGTGTATGTAAAGTCGATGTTGGCACAGAGGTGCTTCAGATTGTCTGTGGCGCACCTAACGTGGATAAAGGCCAGCATGTCGTGGTAGCCAAAGTCGGGGCAGTGATGCCAAGTGGATTACTGATCAAGGATGCAGAACTGCGTGGGATTGCTTCTTCCGGAATGATCTGCTCCGCCAAAGAATTGGACCTGCCGGATGCACCTGCCGAAAAAGGGATCTTAGTTCTTGATGCCGATGAATACAAAGCAGGACAACCTTTTGGGAAGTAAAATCAAAGAATATACCACTAGACTGTTCTAGTGGTATTTTTTGCTAAAATAAAGTGCGAAAGAGTGTGATAGATGTGAACTGGTTTAAAAAGCTGTTTGCTCAGCTGAATGATGATGTCGAGCAGGAGAGAATTGAGCAGAGTTATGCTAAGAAACCGGAACAGAAGACGGAACAGAAGAATATACAGGCAAGGATTTCCTATCAGTATCCAAACGGCAAGTTCCGCTTTCCGTTAATTCCCGATGGAGAGAAGGATGTGACGGAACCACCTCCGCAAATGGCGGCCAAAAAGAAGAAGGAAACTGTAGCTTCACAAGCCAGGGAGATTCCAGAGCCTATCATAAAAGAACAAACTAAAAAAGAAGTACCGACTGCCAAAAAGGTGACACCAAAGAAAGTGGAACCGAACTGGAAAGAAAAGAAGCCGTTCCACCCAACTGAAGTAGTTTCCCCGGTATATGGATATAGCCTCCGGCCGCCTGCAAGAAAGAAAGTGGAGGTGGAGGAGGTCATTCCGGAAATCGAATTGGAAAGCCTAAGTTTTGCAGCACAGAACGACGAAGAAGTAACATTAGATCCTATCCAGGAAGAGGCATCAGTCGACCAAGAAGACTCTTATAACATAACAGAGACAGCTCAAGAAAAGGTACAAGCCTTCAGCTTTGGACTGTTGAAAGAGGAGAATCACTATAACAGGCAAATCGAGGAGGAAGAAACTCCAAAAAGTGAAATATTTAAAAGCAATGCCGAAGTAGAAGTGGATCATTACCGCAAAGAACAGGAAATGCCCATTGAGACAACTCCTGAGGTAAGGGACAACTTCGAAATTGAAGAGGAGGAGGTTTCACAACCGGTAGAAGAGTACCCACCTGTATTGGTGGAGCAGACTGAATCCTTTACACCTATCGAAGAAAAAAGTTCAAATGAGATGGAACTGCCGCAGGAAAAACCTAAAACCCAGTCCTTGCAAAAAGAAGCATCAGCCATAAAGCCAAGGCGGGAATCGGAGAATAATAGAAATAAAGAATATAAGAGACAGCATATTCCCTATAATGTGTTGATGCTGAAACAGGATAAACGCACCTTGGAAAAGAGGAAAACAGAAGAGGTTCAGCTTGAATACTACCGGAAGCCGCCTATCCATCTTCTGAATATCCCCCCACAGCATTCCGAGGATGACAGGGAATGGGTGGAGGATCAAAGAAGGCTTCTAGATGAGACGCTGCATCATTTCCGGGTGGGGGCGAAGGTCGTAAAAGCAACACAGGGCCCTTCGGTGACACAGTTTGAAGTACAGCCAGAGCCTGGGGTAAAGGTGAATAAAATCACGAATCTCAGTGATGACATCAAATTGAGCCTGTCGGCAAGGGATATCAGGATGGAAGCGCCTATCCCGGGAAAAAATACGATTGGAATAGAGGTCCCAAACCGGGTAAGCAAACCTGTACTGATCCGGGAAATAATCAGGCATCCATCATTTATTCAAAATGCTTCCCCTTTGACGGTTGCCATGGGATTGGATATTTCCGGCCAACCGGTTGTGCTTGACCTGCAGAAGATGCCTCATGGATTGATTGCAGGGGCGACTGGATCCGGAAAAAGTGTTTGTGTGAATTCCATCATCATGAGCTTGCTCTATAAGAGCACGCCAGATGAAGTAAAGCTCTTGCTGATCGATCCGAAAATGGTCGAGTTGACACCATACAATCATATTCCTCACCTTGTCAGCCCTGTCATCACAGATGTTAAGGCTGCCACGGCCGCGCTGAAGTGGGCGGTGGAGGAAATGGAAAGAAGATATAGCCTGTTTGTTCATGCAGGAGTAAGGGATATTGCAAAATACAACGAAGGTGCAAAAAAGCATAAGCAGGAAACCTTGCCTTATATGGTCATTATCATCGATGAGCTCGCAGATCTGATGATGGTGGCACCAAGTGACGTGGAAGAGGCAATCTGCCGCATTGCCCAAAAAGCGAGAGCTTGCGGAATGCATCTGCTTATCGCGACACAGAGACCTTCTGTGGATGTCATAACAGGATTGATCAAAGCGAATATCCCGACTCGTATCGCCTTCTCCGTATCCTCACAGGTGGATTCAAGAACGATCATCGATATCGGCGGTGCGGAAAGGCTTCTTGGCAGAGGGGATATGCTTCTGCTTGAAAATGGAGCACCAAAGCCAATCCGTGTGCAAGGAAACTTTGTATCGGATGAAGAAATCGAAAAAGCGGTATCACACGTTAGAAAAGAGCAAAAACCCACTTATCTGTTCGAACAGACGGAATTGTTGAAAGAAAGCTATGTTCAAGAAGATGAATTGTTCCTTGAGGCATGCCAGTTTGTGGTGGATCAGAACGTCGCTTCCACATCAAGCCTTCAGCGCAGATTCAGAATCGGTTATAACCGTGCGGCCAGGCTGATGGAATTGATGGAGGACCAAGGAGTCATTTCCGGTCCAAAAGGAAGTAAGCCTCGCGATGTATTGGTCTCCGAGGAAGAACTGATAACCAGGCATGAAGCGGAATAAGGATGAACACGTAAGGAAAAGTTGTAAATGGATATAAACTTCTTATAATATAGATAATAGTAAATAAGACAAGTAAAGGGAGGTTGGGTAATTCTTTCCTGCCCCCTATGCTTTTAGTAACCAGTCTTCCTTATTTAACAGCCATTAAATAGAGGACTTAAGGAGCTTTTTGGATGAAAGAAATAGAGTTAAAGCTACAAGGGAAAATAAAAAGGTTGACCAATCGTACATTTAAATTCGATGAACGTGTGAAAGAAGGCTGGTTTTCCGCGGTCTATTTCCTTAAAACTCGTGAAATCGTACGTGACTATAAGCCTGACAATATCGTCACCATGCAATTTTTTCAAAAAGAGCATGCAGTACTGTGTGGTACGGACGAAGTGATCGCCCTGATAAAAACCTTTGCAGATGATCCGGATGCCCTGGAAATTTTCTCACTGAAGGATGGAGATAAAATAAGCCCATTTGAGACGGTCCTCACAATCACAGGTCCTTATCAAAACTTTGGGTTCCTGGAGGGTGTCATCGATGGCATCCTGGCAAGGCGCACTTCAGTGTCTACGAATGTGTATAATGTGGTCAAGGCTGCAGGGCAGAAGCCAGTCATTTTCATGGGTGACCGGGATGACCACTTCACCCAGCAGGCAGGGGACGGATATGCTGCACATATCGGCGGTTCCACAGCCCAGGCTACACATGCGATGAACGAGTGGTGGGGTAAAAAAGGTATGGGGACGATGCCGCATGCCCTTATCCAACTATTCAATGGTGATGTAGTCGAAGCATCCAAGGCCTATCATGAGAAGTTCCCAGAGGATGATTTGCTTGTCCTGGTTGATTACAACAACGATGTGATCACTGATGCACTAAAGGTTGCCAGAGTCTTTGGCGACAAACTCAAAGGTGTCCGCATTGATACATCAAGAACGATGATCGACCAGCACTTCATACGCAACCAGGATGTATTGGGTACGTTTGATCCACGGGGAGTGAATGCTCCATTGGTGTTTGCATTAAGGGAAGCGCTCGATAAGGAAGGCTTTCAGCATGTGAAAATCGTGGTGAGCGGGGGCTTCAATCAACAGAGGATCATGGAATTCGAAGAGCAGCAAGTTCCGGTGGACATCTATGGTATCGGAGGCAGCCTGCTGAAGATCAATATTGGTTTTACCGGGGACAATGTCATGCTGAACGGGGAACCTCAAGCTAAATCCGGGCGGAAGTACCGATTCAATGAACGTTTGGAAAAAGTGGATTAACATCTTCATAAAGCCTTTTTTAAAACTGATGGGACGAAGCTTCTATCAGTTTTTCTCCCATGAAGGATCAGGAGTGCTTCCTGCACTCCTGTGATAAAGTGGAGCATAATTGAAATACATGCTATAATAACAAATTGTTGGGCAAAAAATTACTATACATATGGTTTGATGGCATTCGAATGAGGGAATTATCACTTTGAGATGTAAATCATATACTGTAACTATCGAAGTTACGGAGGCATTGCCTGCAAATAAAAAACTACTATTCGGTTCGACTGCGAGAAGGCTGCAGACGGATTATATATAGATAAATGTTGGAGGTTTTTTCATGACCATTTATCATTTTGTTGGTATTAAAGGTACAGGGATGAGTGCTTTAGCTGGTATTCTTCACGATATGAAATTTGAAGTTCAAGGTTCGGATATTGAAAAGAAATTCTTTACTCAAAAAGGTCTGGAAGAAAAGGGAATCACCATCCTTCCTTTTGACAAGGACAATGTAAAAGATAATATGACAGTAATCGCAGGAAATGCTTTTCCTGATACCCATGAAGAAATTGTGGCGGCACATGAATTGAATATTCCTGTCATCCGTTATCCACAATTCCTTGGTCAGTTCATGGAGAAATTCACAAGTGTCGCTGTAACAGGTGCACATGGGAAAACTTCAACAACCGGATTATTGGCTCATGTCATCCAAGGGGCAAAGCCGACTTCCTTCCTGATAGGGGATGGTACCGGCAGAGGTGCGGAGGACAGTGAATATTTCGTATTCGAGGCATGTGAATACAAAAGGCATTTCTTATCCTATCACCCTGATTATACAATCATGACAAACATTGATTTTGACCATCCTGACTATTTCGGAAGCATCGATGATGTCTTCAATGCATTCCAGGAAATGGCCCTGCAAGTAAAGAAAGGGATCATCGCTTGTGGTGATGACGAGTATCTGCAGAAAATCCAGGCAAAGGTTCCGGTCATCTATTATGGTCTCGGCGAAGAAAACGACTTCCAGGCAAGACATATCGAGAAGTCTACAGAAGGAACCACCTTCGACGTATTCGTCCGCAACAACCATTATGCGACGTTCAAGATCAATGGGTATGGCGATCATAATATCATGAACTCCCTGGCAGTCATTGCACTGTGCCATTATGAAGGAGTACCTGTAGAGGTCATCCAAAGCCAATTGCTGACTTTCGGTGGAGTAAAGCGCAGATTCTCCGAAAAAGTGGTCGGTTCCCAAGTATTGATCGATGATTATGCCCATCATCCAACTGAAATTCGCGCAACAATCGAAGCAGCGAATCAAAAGTACCCGAATCGTGACGTAATCGCAGTTTTCCAACCACACACTTTCACCAGAACACAGACGTTCCTGAATGAGTTCGCTGAAAGCCTTAGTGGTGCAGACTTTGTCTACCTTTGCGACATCTTCGGTTCTGCAAGGGAAAACCAAGGGAAGCTGACAATCAACGATCTGAAAGAAAAAATCGACAAGGCAGAAATCCTGAGTGAAGAAGGTACTAAGTTGTTAACACGCCATGAAAATGCAGTCATCATCTTCATGGGTGCCGGTGACATCACAAAATTCCAGGAAGCTTATGAGAAACTGCAAACTGCGGAATCGAATTAAGCATATATGAATATTGAAAGAGAATGAGGTAGTTTTTATGCCTTGTTCTCTTTTTTGTTTGGGCGGGCTTAAGAGGTGGTGTGGAGATGGTGCATGCTTCCTTACAGGGGGGGAATTGGAATGAAAACGTAATACGGGTTGGGAAGGCGAACCAGGTAAGAATAGGGCTTAATTGTGCCGTGAGGAGGGTCGAATAAGGGGGGGACGCGGTAAGAAAAGTGTTGAATCGTACCGTGAGGAGGGTCAAATAAGGAGAGGCGCGGTAAGAAAAGTGTTGAATCATACCGTGAGGAGGGTCGAATAAGGAGGGGGACGGTAAGAAAAGGACTGAATCATGCCGTGAGAAGAGTCAAAAAAGGAGGGGGACGGTAAGAAAAGGACTGAATCATGCCGAGAGAAGAGTCAAAAAAGGAGGGGGACGGTAAGAAAATGTTTGAATCGTACCGTGACAAGGGCTAATCAACGAGAGGCACGGTAAGAAAAGGCCCGAATCGTGCCGTCACTTAGATCAAAACGGAGCAATGCGGTACGAAAACCTATGAATCATAAAGTCTCCTTGAGTAGGTGAAGAGTTTAATAGAAAGGGCGGCATTAAAAAGGAATTGATTCCTTGAGTGTATCAAAACATCTAGAGAGAGGGAATCAAAAGGGAGTAATGATACCTTGGGTCAGTCAAAACCGCTAGAGAGAGGGAATCAAAAGCGAGTAATGATACCTTGGGTCAGCCAAAAACGCTAGAGAGAGGGAATCAAAAGGGAGTAATGATACCCTGGGTCAGCCAAAACCTCTAGAGAGAGGGAATCAAAAGAGAGTAATGATACCCTGGGTCAGTCAAAACCGCCAGAGAGAGGGAATCAAAAGGGAGTAATGATACCCTGGATCAGCCAAAAACGCTAGAGAGAGGGAATCAAAAGGGAGTAATGATACCCTGGGTCAGCCAAAAATGCTAGAGAGAGGGAATCAAAAGGGAGTAATGATACCCTGGTACAGTCAAACCCGCCAGAAAGAGTGAATCAAAAGAGAGTAATGATACCCTGGTACAGTCAAACCCGCCAGAGAGAGTGAATCAAAAGGGAGAAATGATACCCTGGGTCAGCCCAAACCCGCTAGAGTAAGGGAATCAAAGAGTAATCAAAGAAAACTACTTATTCAATGAAGCCGTAACGATCCAACAAATCGAAAAAAATGGACCCGCCCCACCAATAACAGTGAGCACGAATCCATTCACATCCTATAATCAAACTTATTTCAAATTCTCCGGATTCAAGCTTTCCAACTCAGGGATGACGAACAGGCCGTCTTTGCGGATCAGTACATCATCAAAATAGATTTCCCCGCCGCCATATTCAGGGCGTTGGATCATGACCATATCCCAGTGGATATCGGAGTCGTTTCCATTGTAGGCGTCTTCATATGCCTGTCCTGGAGTGAAGTGGAAGCTTCCGTCAATCTTCTCATCAAACAGGATATCCTGCATCGGGTGCTGGATATACGGGTTCACACCGATGGCAAATTCCCCGATGTAACGTGCACCTTCGTCGGTGTCAAAGATTTTGTTGATGCGGTCGGAATCATTTGCAGAAGCTTCTACGATTTTACCGTCCCTGAAAGTCAGTTTGACATTTTCATAAGTGAATCCTTGATAAGGAGAAGGCGTATTGTAGCTGATTATCCCATTAACAGAATCTCTGACAGGGCATGTATAGACCTCACCGTCAGGAATATTCATTTCCCCTGCACATTTGATTGCCGGGATATCCTTGATGGAGAATGTGAGATCCGTTCCTTCCCCAGTAATGCGCACTTTATCGGTCTTGTTCATGAGCTCGACAAGTGCATCCATTGCATCGCTCATTTTTCCATAGTCAAGGTTGCAGACATCAAAATAGAAGTTCTCAAAGCCTTCGGTGCTCATTTTTGCGAGCTGTGCCATGGAGGCATTAGGGTATCTTAGTACTACCCATCTTGTTTTAGGGACGCGGATGTCACGGTGAACCTTTTTGCCGACTGTGCTTCCCTGGATTTTCTGCTTTTCATCCGGTACATCGGATAGTTCACTGATGTTATCGCCGGAACGCAATCCTATATATGCGTCCATATTTTTCATCACATTTGCTTCAAAATCTGCCTTCATGTTGAATTGTTCTTCATTTGCACCCATTAGCAGTGCGCGATCTACTTGTACATCCTTTAAGGATACGAACGGATAGCCGCCAGCTTTGTATGCCTCTTCTACCAAAGCGACAACAAGCTCCCGTTGAAGGCCGAAGTTTTCAATTAATACTTTTTCGCCTTTTTGCAATTTAACCGAGTAATTTATCAGGTTTTTGGCTAAAGTCTGAATGCGAGGATCTTTCAAGATTATTGCCCCCTATATAATAAAGTTTAGTATGTAACCATTTTATTGTAACCGAATTCACGGAGTTTGTTTAATTTTTTTGATTTCGCATTCGCAAAAAATATATGCATTTTTTCTTTGATAGCGCATTTTTTTGCAGGGATTTTGTCTTTTTCATAGAATAAGAAGTGGTATAAGATGTTTAAACTTTATCATGTGGGGTAAACAACTAGTATGCAAATATTCAGCAGGAGGTGTCAGATTTGATCGACTTGCTCTACGTGAGTGCCATTATCGTAGCAATTGCATTTTTAGTATTAGTAATTTTTGTTTCGAAAACTCTTCGTTCTGTGCAGGGCACATTGGATCAAGTTGCGGGTACTCTTGGAAGTATCGAAAAACAGATGCAGGGAATCACGACAGAGACCGAGCAGATATTACATAAAACCAACGTTTTGATGGATGATATTCAAGATAAATCGCAGCAGCTTAATACGGTTGTAACGGCGGTTAAGGATGTTGGTAATTCCATTCAAGGGTTTAATCATTCCGTATCACGGTTATCAAATAATGTAGCACATCAGTTGGATCAGAATCAGGATAAGGTTTCCCAGGTGGTTCAATGGTCCAATGTTGCAATGGAGCTTGTGGAAAAATGGAATGAGAGAAAACAGAAAAACAAAATCAACAAATTATGAGGAGGAATCGGAAATGAGTAACGAAGAAATGAACAAAAACAATGATGGAATCAACACAAAGGACTTTTTAATCGGTACATTGATTGGTGGAATCGTTGGAGCGACTACTGCACTTTTCTTAGCGCCTAAATCAGGCAGAGAGCTTCGTGAAGACATTACCGATCAAGCGACTCAACTTAAGGAAAGAACAGATAACTGGAAACAGCAAGCGACTGATTTTTCAACAGACTTGGCTGAGCAGGCACGTGAGAAGTCCAATCAATTAACAAAGGCTATCACTGAACAGACACAGCAAGTCATGGACAAAGTGAAGCAATTGAAGGATAGAAACGGTGATGTTTCTACAGATCTTCAGGATCAGGTTCAGGAAATCATCTCAGAGGCTGCCACTGCGATTGAAAGCGGCTCTGATGAAATGACAGATGAAGTGAAAAAGAAACTAGAAGATACTAAAGCTGCATTGGAAGATGTAGAGAAGCAACTGACTGAAACTAAATAACTTGAGTATAATGCGGCGAAGTGATATGATAACTTCGCCGTTTTTAATTCGGGACAATCTAGAGGATGGTGTAATGCTATGAGTAAAACATTGGTTCAATCTGTTGAACAATTCGAAGAGCTGGTTAAAGAGAATGGTACATTTCTTTTCTTTAAGAACAGTACAACTTGCCCAATAAGTCATGCAGCTTATGAGGAATTTGAAAATTTTGCTGCTGACCACAATGAGATTCCTTTGTACTATTTGCATGTTCAGGAAGCAAGGGCCTTATCCAACCATATTGCAGATACATATTCTATTAAACACGAATCTCCACAGGCATTGCTTTTCAAAGATGGAAAAGTAGTATGGGATGCTTCCCATTGGAAGATCACTTATTCTTCCCTTCAGGAAAATGTAAAATAAAAACGAACGGGCCCATGTAGCTCGTTCGTTTTTTGCTTTATTGGTATACTTTCTTCTCCCACTTGATATCCAGCTCATCACCTTGTTGAATGAAGTCATAGAAGGATGATTCCTCCCCATTTTTCTGCAGCTTAAAAGAACCTGCACCGAGTGGTTTCTCGATTTCTACAAACCGGAAAATATCCTGGAAGATAAATGGCTCTTTTCTTCTTACCATGAGCTGGATGTGATCTCCATTGGCAAGTGTTTCCTCTTCAGTCAACAGCACCCCATTACGATAAAATTCAAGCAGTGTTTTATGAAGAACAATTTTTTGTCCATTGTACTGGACTGATATTTCCTGCTTCGTTTCATAGTTTTGGATCACGGATAACATTTTTACTGTGGCTTCTGAACCATCTTTCCATTCAATAACATCGCCCGGGGAGAAACCATCCTGCAGGCTTGCTTTTTTCCCGTTTACATAAAGCTTCTTGGAAAAATGCTCGAACTGCGTATTCTCATCGTTCAGATAAAGGACAAAAGGAGTGAAATCCTCTTCTTCAGTCAATAACTCCTTGATGATAGAAGGATAATTGAAAACGATCTTATCCCTGTCATTTAAATAATCGTCCAAAGATGCCTTTTTTTCGTTAATGAGAAGAGTCGGATCAATAACACGTGTGGTTCCGTTAACCTCTAACTTGATGCTTGGCAAATCCTTACCAATCACATCTCTCACAGTAGCTGATGCGGAAACTCCGTCCACACCTTGTTTCACTTCAATGGTGTCCCCGTTTTGGATGGAATCATAGCTTTGCGCGGGCTTGCCATTCTTGTATATTTCAGGAGCAGACCCAAGGCTGCCCGGCAGTGTGATATGCTTCCCGTTAACGGTGACAATCAGGGCAAGCCCAGGCTTCCCTACCAATTTGTTGATGGAAATACCTGCAGCCAACAGACTGTCGCCAATAGTGAGTTTTTTCACATCAAATAGACGCACCTGCAGCTCATTTACAGTGACAGATACATATTCAATCGGCTTTTGCTTTGCCGCAATGGCTATACCGATCGGAGTGACAAATTCTGGTCCATTGATGGAAATGTCCGATTGTTGCAGCTGAGAGATGGCATCCACCCCGCGAATTGCCACACGGTTTTCAGGTAGATCCAAGTATTGTGCAATCGCGGAGGTCAGGGTGGGGGTCAAGCTTCCTCCGCCGACAAGCATGACAGCCCTTGGTGATTGCCTATTATTTTGATGTTTGATTTCATCTGTAATGGCTTTAGCCAGCTTTTCAATGTAAGGTCTGATCTGTTCTATCATGGATTCTTTCATTAAAGTATGTTCAAAACCTAAAATATCAGTGAAAGTAATCTGGTCTTTATGTATCATCTCTCTTTTCGCCTTTTCCGCTTGAGGGAAATCCAAAAGATAATGATCACTTAACCCTTCTGTGATCTCATCTCCGGCAACAGGGACCATACCATAGGCAGTGACGGTTCCATCCCTTGTAATGGCAACATCTGAGGTTCCTGCACC
Source organism: Sutcliffiella tianshenii (assembly GCF_016908565.1). Lineage (GTDB taxonomy): Bacteria > Bacillota > Bacilli > Bacillales > Bacillaceae_I > Sutcliffiella_A > Sutcliffiella_A tianshenii. Next base: position 18,792 of record NZ_JAFBED010000007.1, on the reverse strand, counting down.
GATATCAACAAGAGCAACGTTCAGGCGGCGCATGCTGGGAGGGATCAATACGTTGATCGCCGCTATCGGTTCAAGGGTCAGTGCTTCAAGCTGCAGGTTAGCCCGCTGTAAAGCTGATATGAGCGACTCCACCACTATTTTCGGTAAGAAGGTGGCGATGACTTCGGCAGTAGCAATCTCACCTTTTTGATCAAGAAGACTACCGATTTCCTGACCGTCCAAATAATAGCGGAGAATCGAATAGCCAACACAAAAATATTGATTGGCGGAATCCTGCTCATTCTTCAATAGCTGTGCTTGAGCATCTTGAACAGCTGCCAATTCCAATAGGAAAATATCATTCTCTGTAAACAGCGATTTCCCTTTAATGTCCTGGGTGGAATGGGCGGTCTGCGTTTTTAGGGCTCTGCCTGCCGCTGCCACACAAACTTTCGTAAGGGGACCATGTTTTTTCTCAAGTTCCGTTTTCACATATTCGATTACCTTGGAAACTGCCAATATGTCATGTATCTGTCCATCCAGCATGGCGCGTTCTTCATGTTCCTTTGTCACCATATCAAGGACCTTGAACTGCTCGTTCTGCTGTTCCAATAATAGGCCGACTACAGATCTTGTCCCGATATCCAATGCAAATACTTTCGAGTTACCATTCAAAATAGGTACACCATCCTCTATAAAGGCTCATATAATACTTTATCGCTTAAAAGCGTTTAATTATTAAAGAGATTTTTCGTGACAATCACTAATTGTTCGTTTATAATAACTAATTAATAGAAATGTACCATAACTTGGTGCTGTTATAAATAAGGAAAGGATGAATTTAAATGAGTCATAACGAACTAGACGCCTTGCGAAAACAAGTAGAAGAACTTAACTTACAACTATTAGAGGTCATCAATAAGCGCGGTGAGCTTGTACAGGAAATTGGAAAGCTCAAGGAAGCGCAAGGTGTAAATCGATATGACCCTGTGCGGGAAAGAAAGATGCTCGACTTGATCACAGAACACAATGATGGTCCTTTCGAGACATCTACCTTGCAGCATCTTTTCAAAGAAATTTTCAAAGCTGGACTTGAATTGCAAAAGGATGATCATAGAAAAGCACTGTTGGTATCGAGAAAGAAAAAGCCTGAAGATACGATTGTAGATGTCAAGGGTGTCAAGATTGGTGACGGCTCTCAACACTTCATCGTGGGACCATGCGCTGTGGAAAGTTACGAGCAGGTCGCTCAAGTGGCACAAGCAGCCAAAGCCCAAGGAATCAAGCTATTGCGTGGTGGAGCATTCAAACCTAGAACCTCCCCATATGATTTCCAAGGACTGGGCTTGGAAGGCTTGAAAATCCTGAAGCGTGTAGGCGATGAATTCGACATGGCAATCATCAGTGAAATCATCAATCCTGCAGATATTGAAACAGCATGTGATTATGTGGATGTTATCCAAATCGGTGCACGAAATATGCAAAACTTCGAATTATTGAAGGCAGCAGGTGCAGTGAGAAAGCCTGTCCTTTTAAAACGCGGACTTGCAGCAACGATTGATGAATTCATCAATGCAGCAGAATACATCATCTCACAAGGAAACGACCAGATCATCCTTTGTGAACGTGGAATCAGGACGTACGAGCGTGCCACCAGAAATACGCTGGACATTTCCGCCGTGCCTATCTTGAAAAAAGAAACGCATTTACCGGTATTCGTCGATGTGACACACTCAACAGGACGAAGAGATCTTCTATTGCCTACAGCAAAAGCTGCACTCGCAATCGGAGCAGACGGCGTCATGGCAGAGGTCCACCCTGATCCAGCAGTTGCGTTATCCGACTCTGCACAGCAGATGGACATCGATATGTTCAATGAATTCATCACAGAGCTCCGCAGCCATTATGCTTATAAATCATAAAAGATAACCAACCAAGACGAGCACAAAAGCTGCTCGTCTTTTTATTAGTGAAAAGCATATTTTCAGGATAATAGCTGTCGATTGGAGCAATAGGCGAAGACTCCTGCGGGAGGAAGCGTTTAGTGGAGACCCCGCAGGCGAAGCCGAGGAGGCTCCACAAACGCCCCTTGGGTCGCTGCGCCTAGTGCGGAAATCTACAGCGGTGCTCTACAGAGCGTTTGATTAAAAAAGCTTTTTATCACGAAAAAAACAAATAATTTACCCTTGATTGGGCAAGATGAACAAAAAGGCAGTAAATTCGTTGCTTGTCCCACCATAATAACGTATGATAATAAAATAAATGCGCAGAAATTGCCATTATTATCTTATATAAAACTGTTTTACCTACATAGATGCATGTAAATGAAGGAGTGTGTGTTTGAATGAACGTAACAATTTATGATGTTGCCAGAGAAGCGAATGTATCCATGGCAACGGTTTCCCGTGTAGTGAACGGAAACCCTAATGTAAAACCGACCACAAGGAAAAAGGTGTTGGAAGCCATTGAACGATTAGGATACCGGCCGAACGCTGTCGCTCGTGGACTTGCAAGCAAAAAGACCACAACTGTCGGTGTCATCATCCCTGATATCTCCAATATTTTCTACGCAGAACTGGCACGTGGAATAGAAGATATAGCGACGATGTATAAGTACAATATCATCCTGAGCAACTCAGATCAAAACGTGGATAAGGAAATGCATCTTTTAAATACGATGCTTGGCAAGCAGGTAGATGGAATCGTATTCATGAGCGGAAATATTACAGAGGACCTTGCTGCAGAATTTGAAAAATCCCCTGTACCGATCGTTCTTGCAGCATCCATTGAAAGGGACAATAAAGTGCCATCCGTCACCATCGATTATGTCCAAGCTGCCTTTGATGCGGTTACTGCCCTAGTTGAAAAAGGACATAAGCGTGTTGGATATGTATCCGGACTGTTTGACGAACCTATCAATGGCGAGAAGAAATTGACAGGTTATAAAAATGCCCTTAAAGAAGCAGGCATTTCCTATGATGAAGAAATCGTCATCGAAGGGGATTATAGCTATGATTCAGGGATTGAAGCTGTAGAGAAATTCATCAGCTTGGAAGATAGACCGACCGCAATCTTTGTAGGCACGGACGAAATGGCACTTGGCGTGATTCACGGTGCACAGGATAACGGACTTAATATCCCGGAAGATATAGAAGTCATCGGCTTTGACAATACCCGTCTTGCTACGATGGTTCGCCCGACGCTTACGACTGTGGTTCAGCCGATGTATGATATCGGTGCTGTGGCTATGCGATTATTGACCAAATTCATGAACAAGGAAAAAGTCGAAGAACAAACTGTCGTACTTCCCCATCGAATTGAATTTAGGCGCTCAACAAAATAAAAAAACTGTCGATATAGATAGTAAAAGAGGACAAAAAGATTTAAAATTTGTCCTCTTTTTATATCAAAAATTTTAAAAAGCGCTGTAAGGTCAGGGGAGAAAGTATGAAAAAGCTTGATATGTTAACACCTATTGGACTTGTACTTGGATTTGCGATGATTGCCTTTGGAATATTAAGCAATTCTGGATTTGCCGGAGCTGCAAGCTTTTTGGACCCTGCGTCCTTATTCATTGTACTGGGAGGTACCACTGGCGCGCTCTTCATCACTTTTAATCTGAAAGAAATGAAGCTGATGCCCAAAGTGCTGAAGGCGACATTTTCCCGGGAAGAAACGGAACTGCCTGCCCTCATTGAAACATTTGTCCGCCTTTCTGACCGTGCAAGAAGAGAAGGTCTATTGGCATTGGAAGCAGAACTTGAAGATGTGGAAGATGAATTTATAAAAAAAGGGATACTCCTTGCAGTGGATGGCGTGGACCCAGAGGTCATTCATGATATTATGAACGCTGAAATAAGTGCCATGGAAGAACGCCACTTAAAAGGGAAAAACATATTGGAAAAAGCGGGTGAATATGCACCTGCATGGGGAATGATCGGTACATTGATCGGGTTGGTCCTCATGTTGAACAATTTAAATGATCCTACTACGCTCGGTCCCAACATGGCGATTGCCATTTTGACGACATTATATGGCTCCCTATTGGCCAACCTCGTTTTCTTGCCGATGGCTAATAAATTGGGGAATAAGACAGAAAAAGAAGTATTTATGAAGCAGATCATCATTGAAGGGGTCATCGGAGTCCAATCCGGCCAGAACCCGAAAATCCTCGAAGAGAAGTTATCTGCATTCCTGACTGCCCAAGATCGTGAAAAAGAAGAAGTGGAAGTGATGGAGGGGATGGAGGAGACTGTACGATGATCAGGAAGAGAAAATCGTCAAAGGCACCAGGTGCACCGCTATGGATGGTGACATTTTCCGACCTTTTCATGCTTGTACTCGTATTCTTTATCTTGTTATTTTCGATGTCACAGATAGATTTGGTGAAATTCAAAGCAGTTGCAGAATCATTCAAAGAGACGAATATATTGGATTATTATCCTTCTGCTGTCCCTTTTGATCATCCTACTGATTTCACTGTCGAGACGGAATCAACAAACAACAAAGAAGAAGATCAGACGAATCCACAGGAAAGTGAGCAAACTCTCGAAGAGCTATTGCATGAAGTACAGAAATTCCTGGAAGAGAACGACCTGGAGGATGTCGTACTTGCAAATCGCACTGAACGTGGAATCGTGCTCGTCCTGGAAGAAAAAGTACTCTATGAAACGGCAGAAGCACGAATCCTTCCAACAGCCTACCCTTTCTTGGATAAAGTAGGTACGTTACTGACGAAAATACCAAATTTGGTGAAAGTGGAAGGACATACGGATAACAGGCCGATTTCCACTGAAAAGTTCCCATCAAACTGGGAATTGTCCGCTGCCCGGGCAAGCAGTGTCATCCGTTACCTCGTTGCTGAGCATGATCTCGACTCCGAGAGGTTTGTAGCAGTAGGGTATGGGGATACAAGACCGATCGTACCAAACACTTCAACTGAAAATTTTCAAAAGAATAGAAGGGTCGAAATAGTCATTTCAGATCCGCAGTATGAGGAAAAGATCAATTAACATTGGTCTTTTTTCTTTGGGGGAAAGATATTTTAGAGATGAAAAAAACGCCAAACCGACATTGGTTTGACGTTAGTTTCTTGGCAATATTAATATTTCCACTCGTCTATTTTGTGCTTTTCCATCGTCGGTATCGTTGGTGGCGATGGGTTCAAACTCCCCAAATCCTTTGGCACTGAACCAACTTGGATCTAGTCTATCATTTTCGATGATGATCTTCATAAAATTTACAGCTCGCATCACGCTTAATTCCCAGTTAGATGCAAATTTCGAATTGTTGATTGGAACATTATCTGTATGTCCGCTAATGATGATGTTTCTTGGTGGGTTTATCACTAAAAGATCTGAAATTTCCTTGGCTATCTCCATATCTTCTGTTCTTACCTGGTCACTACCTGATGTAAATAATACATTATCCCGTATTAGGACCAGCAGCCCTTCATCTGTTAATGAAGTGTCCAGCATCTTACTTAAATCTTTTTCTGCGATATATGAGTCAATCCTCTTTTTGATGGATTCAAGTTCTTGCATGTCAGCCTTATGATCAATTTCATCTTTTTCCTCATCTGGCTCGATCTCATCTTGTACATCAATAACAGCTGCGTTCTCCTTAGAAACTGGGTTTGGATATTCAAGAATGCCGGATCCATTTGAAAAAACTTCATTAAAAACTTCAGAAAGCGCCTGAAACTTTTTTGCATCAATGGAACTCATCGAGAATAATACAATAAATAACGCTAATAGAAGTGTCAGAAGGTCAGCATATGGAATTAACCAGGACTCATCAATATGTTCATCATCGTGATGCTTCTTCCGTCTTCTACTCATCCTTCAACCCTTCATTTCCTTCATAGATTTTCTTTCTTTCACTTGTAGGCAGATAGGAAGAGAGCTTTTGTTCAATAACCTTTGGAGATTCGCCTTCCTGAATGGATAATATTCCTTCAATCATCATATATTTCAATTTGGCTTCTTGTTTTGATTTCCTCTTCAGCTTATTGGCAAATGGATGCCAAAGCACATAACCAGTAAAAATACCAAGTAATGTTGCAATGAATGCTGCACTTATTGCCTGGCCGAGTCCGTCAATATCGTTCATATATTTCAATGCAGCAACTAATCCGATGACTGCCCCGAGTACTCCCAGGGTGGGGGCGTATGTCCCAGCTTGAGTAAATATCAAAGCTCCTGATTGATGTCTTTCTTCCATCGCTTCAATTTCTTCTGATAATACATCTCTAATGAATTCGGCACTTTGTCCATCCACCGCCAAGGTTAGACCATTCCTTAGAAACTCGTCTTCTATATCGACAGTTGTTGCTTCAAGTGCCAACAATCCTTCTTTTCTCGCAACTTGAGCCATACTTGAGATAGTTTTAATTAACTCTATTGGATCCATTAGTTTTCTTTCTGTAAATAATATACCAAAAAGCTTTGGCACTCTTTTGATCTCCGAAGTTGGAAAGGCAATGGTTACCGCACCCACAGTTCCCAAAAATATAATTAAGAGTGCTGCTGGATTGATTAACGCAGCGGGTGTAACTCCTTTAAAAAACATTCCCACTCCGACCGCTATTAATCCTAAAATTAGACCTACTACCGAGGTTTTGTCCATGAAATACCCACCTGTTCCTATTAAATAAACTTTTGTTCATACAAGGCTTCCTATCGTTGAAGAAAATTCATTCTTTTATTATTTCGACAAAATCTCTTATCTTTTTATAGAGGAAAATTTTTAATTTTTTTCAAAGTACATGCGAGATGCAAAACAAAAAAACACTTTCCCTATTGGTCGGAAAAGTGTTTTAGATTGGCTCAGCCTATGTTGTGGTTTTCATTCCTTAGATGACTGATCGGGTAAAGTGCTTTTAAAAGGATCTGTTTGTTTTTCTCCGTTATTTCTTGCTTGCGCGGAATGGCTTTGTACATGTCTATCGGATCTTCCCATTCTGGAGGGAGGGTTACAGGGGCCTTCGCCTGCCATTCGTTTAACCATTCTTTTGGAATCGCTCCGGTGACATTATGATTATCAGTCATCTCAGCCCAAAGATGCGACCATGCCCTTGGTACGACACGCCAGATATCATAGCCGCCCCCGCCGACGGCAATCCAGCGCCCGTTGCAATATTGATGGGCGATTTTATGGGCAAGCTTTGGTATTTCCCTAAATACCTTCATCGTGGTCGAGAGGTGGGTAAGGGGATCATGATAATGTGCATCCACACCATTTTGGGTCAAGATGATATCAGGTTTAAAAAAGGCTGCAATTTCGGTCAACGCCTGTTCATACACTTCAAGAAAGGATTCATCTTCGGTAAACGCGTCAACGGGCACATTGAAGGAGTAGCCATAGCCGTCCCCTTGTCCGCGCTCATTCACATTCCCTGTTCCGGGAAACAAATACCGCCCTGTTTCATGGATGCTTAAGGTGCATACATCGGGATCCTCGTAAAACGCCCACTGTACACCATCGCCATGATGGGCATCTGTATCCACATACAAAACACGTGCATTGTATTTTTCCTGTAAATATTTGATTGCCACTGCACTATCATTATAGATGCAGAAGCCGGAAGCTTTTCCAGGGAATCCGTGGTGGAGCCCGCCACCAAGGTTCAATGCATGTTCCGATTTCCCACTCATCACATAGTCGACAGCAGTCAATGTGCCTCCGACCAGCAGGGCACTCGCCTCATGCATATTTGGAAAGATTGGGGTATCTTCTGTTCCAAGTCCGTAATTGTTTGCTTTTTCTTTCGGCAATAGTCCCTTGCCAGCGAGTTTCACAGCTTCGATGTATTTTGGATCGTGAACCAATGCCAATTCCTCATCTGTTGCCATCCGGGGAGGAACCACATCCCCGGAGGAAAATAGATTGCCTTTTTGGAGCAAATCATACGTGAGTTTCACTCTTAGCTGGTTGAAGGGATGATTCTCGCTGAATTTATAGGTTTGAAAATCATCCGAGTAAACAAAAACCGCTTTTTTCATGAAGTGACTCCCGGCAGATTGGGCCAAAGGACCTCATAGCCTTCTTTTTGCAAATCCTTGATTACCCCGGTCGGATTCATGGTTTGAACGCGCAATACAATGATTTTATACTGTTCGTCCTCATGTGGATAGACTAGGACACTCAGTATATTAAGTTTTCTCTCTTTAAGGATGGATGTCAGTTCCGAGAGCTTGCCTGAGATATTCTCCACCTTCACCTCGAATTGAGAGGCAGGCTGATTGGAGCCCGTCAGCTGGATAAAGGTGTATAGCAGATCTGATTCCGTTAAGATACCTACCAATTTCGAATCCTTTACAATCGGAAGACAGCTAATCTTATATTCGTAAAAAAGTGCAGCGACCTCTTCGACGAAATCCAGGGGATGCCCGGTAAGCAGGTTGGTCTTCATCACTTTGGAAAGAGGCTGATTCAAATCCTCCTTGCCTGCATTTTCAAACAGAGAAGAATGCAGTACGTCACGCACATCCCTGTCAGAAATGATCCCGACAAGCTGCTGTTTTTCATTGACGATCGGAATATGACGGATACTCTTTTTCTCCATCAGCTGAAGTGCCTGTTCCACCGTATCGGATGGCAGAAGCGTAAAAACATCTTTTTTCATTATTCGTTCAACGATCAAAAGTCTCTCCTCCTTGTAAAGCAAGTTCCTTTAAGACATCATATGCTAGTACATGAAGCGGTTGTGAAAGCGGAGCTGATCAAATCTCTGTACAGATTCTGCATCAATGTTTTTCCCGATTCTTGCCATCAGGCAGTTGGCCGGATGGGAGCTGATTTCCGGATCGTCGGTTGCGTAATATTCCAAGCCGCCGGCATTCATCATTTTTTCCATCACTTTTCGATATTCCCATACATTGAGGCCGGTACCCTTTAAATCCCAGTGCCAATAATATTCAGTCGTTATGATAATATAATTTTCCATCATTTCATCCATCATCGATACCTGAAGAAGAGTCTTGCCGACGGAGCTTCCCCTGACCTCTGGCACAACCTCGATGGCCCCGAGCTCAATCAGGTTATCCATTTTTCCTTCCGACCATCTTTCCATCGGATCAGGATATAAATAAGTCACATATCCAACGATCGTATCATGTGTCCGAGCAATCAGGATCCTTCCCTCCGGAAGCCCCGCTATCTCGATCAATGCCTTTCGCTGCTGGGCAGGCGGCCTGAAAGCTATCAGATCTTCATGGAACTCATAGCTTGCGAGTTTCTCCGGCGTTACCGGTCCTTCTATAATCAAGCGGCTATTTTTCGTTTTGATTTCTTTTGCATTATAAGTTTTTCTATGTTCCAACAATCATTCACCCACTTTTGCCTACGATAGTATAAAACTATTTTCTCACTTTACTGAAAAAAAACAAGAGAAATAAAACGCTTACATACCTGCTAACTATAAGTCTACTAAAAATCGGGAAATAATTCATGTGATTACACCGATTTTTTAAAAAATTGAGAAAAAATAAAAACTATACTATAATAGAGGGTATATTTTACATAAGGGGGAGTTGTAGATGAAAGTGGAAGCGCTACCAGTAACAAAGGGGAACTATAATCTCGAAGACTATCAACAAACCTACCATAATTTCGATTGGGCAGAAGTGGAAAAGAGCTTCAGTTTTGCCGAAACAGGAAGAGTGAATGTGGCATACGAAGCGATTGACCGTCATGCCTTGACTCACAGAAAGAACAAAGTGGCACTTTATTACCGCGACCCTGAACGTGATGAAAAGTACACGTTTAAGGAAATGAAGGAAATGTCCAACAAAGCGGGCAATATCCTTCGCCAGACGTGCGATGTGGAAAAAGGGGACAGAGTTTTCATTTTCATGCCCCGTTCACCTGAGCTTTATTTTGCAGCACTCGGTGCGATCAAATTAGGTGCCATCGTAGGGCCTTTATTCGAGGCTTTTATGGAAGGTGCCGTTAAGGACCGCTTGGAGGATAGTGAAGCAAAGGTGATCGTGACGACGCCAGAACTTTTCAAGCGCATTCCGTTCGATAGCCTGCCGGCTTTAAAGCATGTCGTGCTAGTAGGAGAAAATGTAAAAGAAGAAGGACCTTTTATTGATTTTAACGGACGTATGAAGGATGCAAGCAAAAAGCTGCAGATTGAATGGGTGGATAAGACGGACGGACTAGTCCTTCATTATACAAGTGGATCCACTGGTAAACCAAAGGGTGTGCTGCATGTGCATAACGCGATGGTACAGCATTATCAGACCGCAAAATGGGTATTGGACCTTAAGGAAGAGGATGTATACTGGTGTACGGCAGACCCGGGTTGGGTAACAGGAACTGCCTACGGTATCTTCGGTCCTTGGTTGGCCGGTGCATCAAACGTCATTGTGGGAGGACGTTTCCGCCCCGAGGCTTGGTATCAGACAATCGAGGACTTCGGCGTTTCGGTTTGGTATAGCGCTCCGACTGCGTTCCGTATGCTGATGGGAGCTGGGGACGAGGTTGTGAAGAAGTATGACCTGTCATCGCTTCGTCACATCCTGAGTGTAGGGGAGCCTCTTAATCCGGAAGTAATCCGCTGGGGAGTAAAAGTGTTCAACCTGCGCGTGCATGATACTTGGTGGATGACGGAAACCGGTGCACAGCTGATCTGTAACTACCCATGCATGGAAATCAAACCGGGCTCCATGGGCAAACCGATCCCGGGTGTCGAAGCGGCGATTGTCGATGACCAAGGAAACGAACTGCCACCATACCGCATGGGGAACCTTGCCATTAAAAAAGGCTGGCCATCCATGATGCATACAATCTGGAATAACAAAGAAAAATACGAATCCTATTTCATGCCAGGCGACTGGTATGTTTCCGGCGACTCCGCCTATATGGATGAAGAAGGATACTTCTGGTTCCAAGGCCGTATCGATGACGTCATTATGACCTCAGGCGAGCGGGTCGGACCATTTGAAGTGGAGAGCAAGCTAGTCGAGCATCCGGCTGTAGCAGAAGCGGGAGTCATCGGTAAACCGGATCCTGTCCGTGGGGAGATCATCAAGGCTTTCGTTGCACTGCGTGACGGCCATGAAGCGACAGATGAGCTGAAAGAGGAAATCCGACAGTTCGTGAAACGCGGGCTTGCAGCCCATGCAGCACCTCGTGAAATCGAGTTCCGTGATAAGCTGCCTAAGACACGAAGCGGGAAGATCATGCGCCGCGTCCTGAAGGCTTGGGAGCTTGACCTGCCGACTGGTGACCTGTCGACGATGGAGGACTGATTTTTCGAAATTTTACACTACGACTTTGGACGTTGACGAAGTCATGTGGAGCAGCCATCCCCTTTGGAGGGGATGGCTGTTTTATTTGACGGAATATGTGATGCTTTGTTCTATATGGAAATATTTTGTAAAAGTTCGATAGAAGTCGAAAAAAGTTCAATAGATTTGGAAAAAAGTTCGATAGAGCCTGAAAAAAGTCCGATAGACCTCAAAAAAAGTCCGATAAACCTCAAAAAAAGTTCGATAGAGCCAGAAAAAAGTCCGATAGAAATTATCTACCATATGAACTAATCAAATAGTTATGAAAAAGCTCCCGAATCAGCAGGAGTTTCAGCTTAAATACCGAATTCTTATCCTGTACAAAAAAAGGAGTGATTTTTTGATTAAAAAACTACGTGAGACTGCCGGTATTATCACAATTCTAGCCATTTTGTTAAGTCGCTTGCCCAAAAGCCATCCCAAGTATGAGCGGATTAGAAATGACTTAGAGAAAAGAAAAGCGGGGGAGTACGGTGAGGACTCACTGGATTATTTTCTTTCGCTAATCCGCGGAACTGATTTCAAAATCCTTCACAATATTCGACTTCGCTTTAAAGACTACTACTTCCAAATCGATACTCTACTATTATTTCCATCCTTTTTCATCATCCTTGAAGTGAAAAACTTAACTGGCACCCTCTTGTTCGACCCTAACCACCAGCAATTAATCCAAATTAGAACAGATGAGTCAGGCAAACAGGTAGAAAAGGCAATGACAGAGCCGATACTTCAAGTGAAAAGGCAATATAGTCAATTCAGAGAATGGCTTTCAGGAATAGATGTACCACCCATACCAGGTGAGATGTTAGTAGTTTTAACAAATCCTAACGGAATAGTAAAGTCCCTTTCCAACCCTCAATTAGTCCAAGAAATGGTCGTAAAAAATACGGCTCTATCATTCAGAATAGAAAAACTCATTAGTAAGTACGGTACTCCAGGTTGGAACAAGAAAGAGATGAGAAAAGTCATCAACAGCCTCCTTAAACACAACACCCCATTGCAAATTAATCTCCTAGATTACTATGAAATATCCATTCCAGAATTGCTAACAGGTGTCAGATGTCCGAAATGCAGCGAACTGGCAATGGAAAGATGGAATGCCAGATGGAAATGCCATCACTGTAAACATACATGTAAAAAAGCTCACATCAATGCTCTAAATGAGTTCGCACTCCTAATTAGTAAAACAGCCTCTATTAAAGAATTATGTGACTTCCTCCATATAGCTGATCCTGTTAGAGCCAGAAGGCTGCTTGCTCCTATGAATTTAACCACCCAAGGAAAAAATAGATACTTAAAATACATCCTCCCCTAAACAATTTTATTTCCCAACACATAAATTTCGTATTGCGAAACACTTCCCGCAAGCTTACAATAAATACAAGAACTTGAGAGTGGGGAAGCAGCATTGAGAAATCATAAGTTATTTTTGTATACGAAGGCACTATCTGATTTTGGTTCTTTTATGGACCTCATAGTTTTGAATGTGGTTGTGTATGCGGCGACCGGCAGTCCGGTTTGGCTGGCTGCGACAATGATAGCAAGGACGGTCGGGGGAGTGCTGGCAAGCTTGGTGTCAGGAGTGGCGGCTGATAAATGGAACCGTAAATCGATTATGCTGTTTACGGATTTTGCACGTGCAGGCCTGATACTACTGCTCATCCCTTTTCCTGATCCCATCATGATCATCGTCGTATCAGGTTTGATTGGATTTATCAACAGCTTTTTCATGGTCAGCTTCAGCGCGGAGATCCCGCAGATATTCGGCCAGGATAAAATCATCGAAACCAACTCCCTGATTGCGAGGCTGACCTCTGTCAGCCTGGTAACCGGTTTTATAGGGGCTGGTGTGATCACGGAAATGCTCGGATATAAATACACATTGTTGATTGATGCAGGGACGTATATATTATCTGCAATTGTACTATGGCGGCTGAAGTGGAATATGGCAGTACCTGAAACAAAAGCAATCAAAGGTGTCAGACAAAACATCATTTCCATCGGCAAGGATATTTCGGAAGTTCTTCAATACCTGAAGCGTGCACCGATGCTACTGAAAATCAATGTTGTCTTCCTGATTGGGGCCTTTGCGGGTAGCTCCCACAATCTTGGTATTCCGCTCCTTGCCGAGGATATAAGTCCAGAGCGCCAGAGCTTTTACTACGGTTTGATCTGGGGGGTGTGGGGAATCGGTTCAGTGCTTGCCACTTATACCATCCCACGTCTAAGCATCATCAGAAGTGAGAAAATATATATGGTGTTCTTTGTATGTGCCATGTTCATGTCGCTTGGGTTTATCTCGTTTTTATCAAGTACCGTGGTTCCTGTTGTGCTTGCCTTTGCCTTCCTGACAGGTATCTTTGATGCAGGATTCACAACACTTCATGCAAGCCTGCTGCAAAAAGCGGATAATTACATCCGGGGAAGGGTGTTCGCGGTAGGCATGCTGCTCAAGTCACTTGGTTTTGCCATCGGATTCTTTGCAGCTACCATGCTACTTAGCAACATGAGCATGCCGCATATGGTGTGGATCCTGCACGGAACATTAATCACTACATGTTTGATCGCAATCGGAACTTCTTTATTCCAATCAGCTAAGAAGAAGCACGTAAGTGTTGCAGGGGAAAGTAGAGGATAAAGGAAAAAGAGCTCTGAGACAAATTTCGTCTCAGAGCTCTTTTTTATATTAATCATCACCATTGGAATCAGGTGGCGGATCGGTGGAGTTGTCGTCACCTTCGCCATTACCGTTTCCGTTTCCGTTTCCTCCGCCATTATTGCCGCCTCCAGGTGGTGGAGTGGTTGGTGGCTTAGGTTCAGGTTTCGGTTCTTCTTTCTTATCTGGATCTCCAAGTTTTGCTGAGCTTGATGGAGCGGAAACTTTTCCACTGGCATTGATCGCTACAACATAATAGAATCCAGTTCCTTGAGAAAGGTTCGTACTTGTTGACTTTCCTGCAGGAACAGAAGCAATTTTCTTAGCTGAGCCTGAACTGTTTGCAGAATGATAAACATAATATCCAATCACATCTTTTTCCGGGCTTGCAGACCAGGAAAGCGTCGAGCCGGAGATGCTTACTCCGCCTACTTGCTTTGGAGCCTGGTTGTTGACCGGTAACGGATCTGTCGATAGGACAGTAAGGTTATCAAAGATTGATTTATTTTCCATATATTTTGCCAGCTCTTCAACATCTTTGATTTGCAGTTTCTTTAAGAAATCAGGCTTTAACATCGGCCCTTCTTTTACAAATTCTGAAGGTGTAGAACCAAGTGGCTCATATGCGACACCGCCAATTTGGACGTATCTACCAACAGTCAAGCTATCGTCCACTTTGGTCGGTGCGAATGCTGCGTTGAAGAGATCCTCCCCGACAAGACCGGCTTGACGGCACAAATCGGATGGCAGCATGCCGGAAAGCTTGCAATAGCTGCGCTTTACAATTCCGCCTGGCATCTGGAACCGTTCTGTTGGTGCAATGTATTCCGGGTTCACTTCATATGCTGCATTCAACAGCTGGGCCCAGAGCATTTGGCTTCGCTGTGTCGGCGTATAGCCAGGATCGTTGGTCAGCCTTCTTTTTTCTTCATAACCGAGCCATAATCCAAACGTGATGTTAGGGTTGGAGGCAACCATCCAGACATCTTCTGTATCCTGGGTGGTACCTGTTTTCCCGGACCAGTCTGCCGAAAATTGAAGATTTTTAACGGCAGGTCCACCAGTACCGCGGCTGCTCATAACATCCCGCATCGTATCAATCATCAAGTAAGCTGTCTGAGGAGAGTAGATTTGCACTGGCTCCACTTTATGCTCATAGATAATTTCCCCATCTTTGGATTCGATTTTCTCAATAATATATGGTTTAAGGTAATTTCCGTTATTGGCAAAAGTAACATATCCTGCAGTATTTTCCTCTACAGACACTCCGTAAGTAGGAGCACCAAGTACGGTCGAGAAATTACCCTCATCGTACTGTTTATCGATTTGAGAAAAATTTTGTTTAATAAGAAAATCAAGTGGATCCTTATCCAATATTCCCATATACCCGCGAATTGCGGCAAGGTTATGGGATAACCTTACTGCATCACGTACTGTAACCAGGCCGTTGAATTTCAAGTTCCAGTTTGTCGGTTCCCAAAATGATCCATCAGGTTGCTCGACTGACATCGGGGTATCGGCCAAAATGCTTCCAGGCTGTAATGTCCCCAATTCATAAGCAGGGGCATACCCTAGCAGTGGCTTCATCGTCGATCCATTATGACGATAGGTTTCTGTAGCGAAATTAACCTCGGAAATAGAGAAATCCCGCCCACCAACGAAGCTTTTAATGGCTCCGGTCTTATTGTCTAGCATAATTGCCCCGACCTGCTCCATATTTGTGTCCAGCAGTTCACCTGTTTCTGGATCGGTCTTCTCTTTGAATTTGTGAGTTACGTCAAAGTATGGAAAGTCGTCCTTCACTACTTGCATCTTGTCAAAGATTTCTTTATCAATTGTTGTATATATCCGGTAACCATTTTGTCTAAGCGCAGTATCTGCAAGGTTTCTATACTCGGCTCTTAAGTCTTTATTGGTTTCCAAGTCTGAAATTTCATATCCATCCTGGACAGCCAGCTGCTCAGATATGATACCCCTTGCGCGATTTTCAATCTCAAACGTCACATGCGGATATTGCTCAATCGCTGAATTCGTCGGTGCAGTGAAATCTTTTGTGATGTCGTACGCAATGGCTTCCTCATACTGCTCATCAGTTATTTTGCCCATGGCATTCATGCGATGAAGCACATAGCGCATTCTTTCAAGGCCAGGAGCCAATCCGGCCTCATCCTTCACTTCCGCGGATCTTGTGAATGGCGTATAGGCGAATGGACTTTGCGGTAGCCCGGCGATGAAGGCTGCCTGCGGAATCGTAAGCTCGCTGATATCGACGCCGAAGATTCCTTCTGCCGCCGTTTGTGCCCCTGCGATGTTCCTACCGGAAGAATCTCTTCCAAATGGTGAAACATTCAGGTAAGCTTCGAGTATTTCGTCTTTGCTGAAGTAGTTTTCAAGACGCAGGGCTAAAAGGATTTCCTTCGCTTTACGGTCGAAGGATACTTCATTGCTCAGTACCTGGTTCTTGATCAGCTGTTGTGTCAGGGTACTTCCCCCTGTCTGGTTGGCCGAGTTTGTCACTTCCTGTACAAGGGCGCGGACAATCGCTTTTGGCACGACGCCTTCATGTTCGAAAAAGTACTCATCCTCGGTTGAAACAAGGGCATTGATCAAATGCTCGGATACGTTCTCCAGGGCCACTTCCTCACGAACGAGATCCGCACGGTATTTCCCTAGGTACACATCGTTTGCAAAAAACATTTCTGTTGACTCTTCATAGTTGTAAATGTTTTTCCTCATATCTTCATAGGACCGGACTTTTTCATCTTTGACGAGTGCTGCAAAGTATCCTGCACCTGCACCGCCAGCGAATGATGCCCCGATCAATCCGATGACAAGGAAAATCAAGATTAGATTCCACACTACTAAATATGTAATGTTTGCGCCCTTTTTCGTGTATTTATTGACGAAAATCTGATAAAAGGACTGCGTTTTCTCTTTGAACTTGTCGTAGTTTGACATAATTTATCTACCCCCCGGCAAATCATACTAATTATAGCATATAGCGGATTTCTAGCGACAAAATTTTTAATTTTTCCAGGATTTTGTTGACACTGGGCTTGCGCTTGTGATAAAAAGACTGTATATTATTTTTAACATAAGAGCGAAGACAGGAAAGAGTAGTGTATATGGGCTTGCTTAAAGAGAGCTGATGGTTGGTGCAAATCAGTACACCCCTATAGATGAATTACCTCCTTGAGCATCTTTTGGGAACGGCGAATTCGGCCTAGTAGCAAAAGACGGTGAAAACCGTTACATTTTTGAGTGGGAAAGCATAGTGCTTTTCAATTAGGGTGGTACCGCGTATAAACTCGTCCCTTCTGTTATGGAGGGATGGGTTTTTTTGTGTTTATTTTGAACAAAAGGAGCAAAAAACATGAACTTATTAGAGGATTTAAAATTCAGGGGCTTAGTGAATCAGGTTACAGATGAAGAGGGATTGGTGAAGATATTATCCGAGGAAAAGGTTAAATTGTACTCCGGATTTGATCCGACAGGTGATAGTTTGCATATCGGGCACTTGCTGCCTATCTTGACGTTAAAAAGATTCCAACAGGATGGTCATCATCCGATTGCATTGGTTGGTGGAGCTACAGGGCTGATCGGAGACCCGAGCGGAAAGAAAGCGGAACGTACATTGAATACGTCAGATATCGTCGTGGACTGGTCCAACAGGATCAAAAATCAGCTTTCTCAATTCCTTGATTTCAAAGCCGGCGATAACCCTGCGGTAATCGCAAACAACCATGACTGGATCGGCGAAATGAATGTCATCACTTTCCTTCGCGATGTAGGGAAGAATTTCGGTCTTAATTACATGCTGGCAAAAGATTCTGTGCAATCCCGTATTGAATCAGGAATCTCCTACACCGAATTCAGTTACATGATTCTTCAGTCTTTGGATTTTTTACATTTATACAAAGAGCAGAATTGTAAGATTCAAATCGGTGGAAGTGACCAATGGGGGAACATCACTGCGGGTCTTGAATTGATCCGTAAGTCTGAAGAGAATGCAAAGGCATTCGGATTGACGATTCCGCTTGTAACGAAAGCTGATGGCACGAAATTCGGTAAAACGGAAGGCGGAGCGGTCTGGTTGGATCGTGAAAAGACTTCTCCTTACGAGTTCTACCAGTTCTGGATCAACACGGATGACCGTGATGTTGTGAAATACTTGAAGTTCTTCACATTCCTATCTCACGAAGAAATCATGGAGCTTGAGAATGAGTTGCAGGAAGCACCTGAAAAACGCTCAGCGCATAAACGCCTGGCAGAAGAAGTGACGAATTTGGTGCACGGGGAAGCATCCCTTGAGCAGGCGATCCGTATTTCCAAAGCGCTGTTCAGCGGAAGCATCTCTGAATTGACAGCTGATGAAATCAAGCAGGGATTTGCAGATGTACCTTCCTTTACAATTGAAAAGGAAGAACAGCTGCAACTTGTGGAATTGCTTGTAGCAAGCAAGATCGCGCCATCCAAGCGCCAGGCCCGTGAAGATATCACAAACGGTGCCATCTCCATCAATGGCGAAAAAGTGCAGGACCTTGCTTACGTACTCGGTGACTCCGACCGTATCGAAGGCGAATACACCGTAATCAGAAGAGGGAAGAAGAAGTACTTCCTAATTAAATACTAAAATTAGTGGAAAGAGGTGGAATATATGTCCACCTCTTTTCTAATAGCTGCTATTATGTATCTAGCTGTTGATTGGAGCAATAGGCGAAGACTCCTGCGGAAGGCAGCGTTTAGTGGAGACCCCACAGGCGAAGAGAAGTGCACCCCTTTTGTTGGACACACATCTAACAATAGGAGGTGTACTTCAGTTGACTAAATTTACACGAGAAGTAAAACATCAAGCCGTAC
>NZ_JAFBED010000006.1 GCF_016908565.1 Sutcliffiella tianshenii | reverse complement strand
TCAAGATTAAAGCGTAAAAGTCCGGTAGCTTATCGGGCTAGTTTTGAGCAAGCCGCTTAGAAAACAAGTGTCCAATTTTAAGGGTTCAGTACACTACGCCTGTGGGGTCTCCACTAAACGCTCCCTCCCTCAGGAGTCTTCGCCTATTGCTACAATCAACAGCTAGCAATATGAGTAAACGCTACAAACTCATATATAAAAAAGCCTACAAGGAATGTTATCCTTGTAAGCTAAATCAAAGCGGTATTTGCCAGTTTTACTTTTCGCAATCCTAACCACCATAAGAAAATCATGAAAGGAACCATATAAAATCCCCAGTGCTTCTGGGAGAGGATGATCATGTCATATGTACCATGAAGCAGGAACGGGACGAATAATGAAAGACTCAAGCAAATTCTATGCTTTTTCTCGTCAACGGAGAATTTGCCTTTACCTAAATAGTAACCCATGATGACCCCGAATAGTGCATGACTTGATACAGGCAGGACCGCCCTGCCAACGGCAAGCTCCACGCCATTGGCTATTAGGAACAGTATATTCTCCGCTGTAGCGAACCCAAGCGATACGGCAACACCGTATACAATGCCATCGTAATGCTCATCAAAGTGGACATTCCGATAAACAAGATATATTAATATGAACCATTTGAAGAATTCTTCCAATAGACCAGACATTAAAAAAGCTTTGATGGAATTGGAGGCCACATTCATCTCCAACTGAATCACATATTGTATGAACATTAACGGAAACACCAGAAGCGCCCCGAACATGAATATCTTGAAAACATAGGATATCGGTTCTTTTTGAAAAGTATCCCGTAAATAAAAATAAGACAGCAAAGCCAAGCCGGGGGCAATCCCGGCGGATACAACGCCCAGCATAAATAAGCCTCGTTTCCATCTGTTTTTTTTTATCGTATCATGTTATCGTAATTATTGGAATGATACATCAGTTTTTTTTGGAATTGTTTGTATATTAATGAGGTGAGAATAGATGAAGAAAAAGATTTTACTCATTCACACAGGTGGAACGATTTCGATGTCAGAAAACGAACAGGGTGAAGTTTCCCCCGGGGATAAAAATCCGTTATCCGCAACGCCTATTATAACAGATCCAAATTTGACTATAGACAGTCATGAACTTTTCAACCTGCCTTCCCCACACATGACACCGCATCATATGTGGGAGCTCTCCTCTTTCATCGATTCCCAGGTGGCAGAGAAATCATATGAAGGAATAGTCATCACCCATGGTACAGACACATTGGAGGAAACTGCGTTTTTCCTTGATCTGACCGTACAGACAAAAGTACCGATCGTCCTGACAGGTGCCATGCGCTCAAGTAATGAAATCGGCTCTGATGGACCATATAACCTTCTATCCTCTGTAAAAGTTGCTGCCAGTTCCGAGGCGAAAAATAAAGGGGTACTCGTAGTATTGAATGATGAGATTCACACTGCCAAGAACGTCACTAAAACACACACAAGCAATATTGCAACCTTCCAGAGCCCACAGTACGGTCCGATTGGCATCGTCACGAAGCGCGGTGCTTCCTTCCATCATTCACCGGTTGCCGAAGATAAGTATGCAATCAAGGATGTAACAAAGAAAGTGATGCTGCTGAAGGCATATGCAGGTATGGATTCAACCATATTTTCACTGTTGAAGAATATGGGGGTTGATGGGGTTGTGATTGAAGCACTTGGACAAGGCAACCTCCCGCCTACCACAATGGCAGGTCTAAAAGAACTGACAAATGCCAATATCCCCGTCGTCCTTGTTTCCCGCTGTTTCAATGGGATTGTACAGGATATCTATGGCTACGATGGCGGAGGACGCCAACTGAAGCAACTTGGAATCATTTTCTCCAATGGACTGAACGGCCAGAAGGCAAGGATCAAATTGCTTGTGGCATTGGAAGAAACGAAGGATTCCCAGGAACTGCAAAGACTCTTCTTAAGATAGACTTAATTTTTTATTTTTCGAGCGAAGCTTTACCATATTTTGGTTCATGATGTACTTTTACTGCTTTGATACATTCGAAAAGGTCCTTCATCCGCTTGATGATGGACCTTTTGCCAGTTCGGCACCTCGAAAAGGTCCTTCATTCGCTTGATGATAGACCTTTTGCCTGTCCAGCACCTCGAAAAGGTCTTTCATTCGCTTCATGATGGACCTTTTGCCTGTCCAGCACCTCGAAAAGGTCTTTCATTCGCTTCATGATGGACCTTTTGCCTGTCCGTCACCTCGAAAAGGTCTTTCATTCGCTTGATGATGGACCTTTTGCCTGTCCAGCACCTCGAAAAGGTCCTTCATTCGCTTGATGATGGACCTTTTGCCAGTTCGGCACCTCGAAAAGGTCTTTCATTCGCTTGATGATAGACCTTTTACCTGTCCAGCACCTCGAAAAGGTCCTTCATCCGCTTGATGATGGACCTTTTGCCTATCCAGCACCTCAAAAAAGTCCTTCAAACAAATATAAAACAACCGTCCGACAGACAACAACGTGTCTACACGGACGGTTACTTCTATTTTATATTCTTACTTTTATACACTCTGCAATCTGTCCCCCATGGAAGCGGCCATTTTCAATGAATATTTCATTTGCATTATTCCCGGCAGCAATGACTCCAGCAATGAAGATGCCTTCAACATTTGTTTCCATCGAATCAGGGTTGAAAGCCGGCCGGCCTGAATCCTTATCGATTTCCACACCCATTTTGGTGAGAAAATGGTGATCAGGATGATAGCCGATCATCGCAAAGACAAAGTCATTTTTGATTGTTTCCTCTTTCCCTTCAGTTGTTGCGAAGGTTAAGGTATCTTCGGTTATCCTTGTAACATTTGCGTCAAATACCATCCGGATGGTACCATTCTTGACTAGTGCATCAAACTCCGGCAGTATCCATGGCTTGACACTTGGCGAATAAGTGGAGCCCCTGTATACAACTGTTACGTGAGCATCCGCCTTTACCAATTCCAAGGCAGCATCCACGCTGGAATTCTTTCCGCCAATCACGGTGACATGCTTATTAAAATAAGGATGTCCTTCTTTGAAATAATGGGATACCTTCTCAAGGTCTGCACCCGGGATATCCAATTTATTATGGTTATCATAATATCCTGTTGCAACCACAACATATTTTGTGTGATACGTTTCCTTCGAAGTCTTTACAAGGAACGTACCATCTTCCTGCTTATGTACCGATTCCACGTATTCAAATGCGTTGATTTCAACTTTTTTCCGTTTCACTACTTCACGATAGTAGGTCAATGCCTGAATCCTGACAGGCTTACGGTTCTCTGTTATGAATGGGACATCCCCGATTTCCAGCTTTTCACTTGAGCTGAAAAAAGTCTGGTGAGTCGGGTAATGATAAATGGCATTGACGATATTTCCTTTTTCTATCACAAGAGGAGATAGCCCGATATTCTGCAACGCGATTGCCGCGGATATACCACAAGGCCCTCCACCCACTATGATGGCGTCTCTGTTAATCAAGTTGATTCAACTCCGTACACATAAATTAAGATAGGATATGAAAAATCCCCTATCACTAATGATAGGGGATTGTATGTGGATGTGCAAATAATTATATCCAGCCTCTGAATCGGGAAGCTTCCGCCATTTTGCGGGCTCCGACCATATATGCCGCCAGTCTCATATCCACACGGCGGTTATGTGCAGTGTCGTACACACTATTAAATGATTTTACCATTACTTTTTCAAGCTTTTCTTCCACTTCTTCTTCTGTCCAATAATAACCTTGGTTATTTTGCACCCATTCAAAGTAGGAAACTGTTACGCCACCTGCGCTCGCAAGCACGTCAGGCACAAGAAGGATTCCGCGGTCAGTCAGGATCTGTGTTCCTTCTATTGTAGTCGGGCCGTTTGCAGCCTCAACCACGATTTTCGCACGGATATTGTGGGCATTCTCTTCAGTGATCTGATTCTCGATCGCTGCAGGAACCAGGATATCACATTCCAACTCCAACAGTTCTTTATTTGTAATTGTATTATTGAATAGCTTTGTCACCGTTCCGAAGCTGTCTCGGCGATCTAGGAGGTAATCGATATCCAATCCGTTCGGATCATACAATCCACCATACGCATCGGAGATACCTACGACCTTTGCCCCTGCGTCATGCATGAACTTGGAAAGGTAGCTTCCTGCATTACCGAAGCCTTGTACAACAACCCTTGCTCCTTTAAGCTCGATTCCTTTTTTCTTTGCAGCTTCATGGATACAGATCGTCACACCTTTTGCAGTAGCTGATTCTCTTCCATGGGAACCACCAAGCACCAGCGGTTTACCGGTGATGAATCCAGGTGAATTGAATTCGTCAATACGGCTGTATTCATCCATCATCCAAGCCATGATCTGAGAATTGGTGAATACATCCGGAGCCGGGATATCCTTGGTAGGTCCAACAATCTGACTGATTGCGCGAACATACCCGCGGCTCAAACGTTCCAATTCCCTGAACGACATTTCACGAGGGTCGCAGACGATTCCTCCCTTACCGCCACCATACGGAAGGTCGACAATTCCACATTTCAAGCTCATCCAGATGGAAAGCGCTTTAACTTCTTTTTCAGTTACATTAGGATGGAAGCGGATTCCACCTTTTGTAGGTCCTACAGAATCATTATGTTGAGCACGATATCCAGTGAAAATCTTTACAGATCCATCATCCATGCGGACAGGAATTTTCACGGTTAACATGCGAAGGGGTTCTTTTAATAGTTCATATACTTCCTCGGGATAGCCTAGCCTCTCCAAGGCTTTATGTATCACAACTTGTGTTGATTTCAGTACATCCAGCTTGTCTTCATGTTTATTAGTCTGTTCGTTGCTTTTCTCGGCTACCATAAGTACCCTCCTAGATTGTTTCACTCATAATTTACGAAGTCCATCTTCATGACATAGTATACACCTTACTACCGTTTATGCAAAGATAGAAAATAATTTTTTAGAAAAAAATTTGTAAACGGTTACAAAAAATGCTGAGCAGTAATGATCTTGACCGACAAGCTGTGGAAATTTGCTTAAGACCTTCATTAAGTAAATAAAATAAAACCAGCCCTATCTACTAAACAACGTAGACAGGCTGGTGGTTATTTAAAATATGCATTCAATTGTTGAAAAGCCTTTTCTTCCATGATGATCTTCCCGTACTCATGTACCCGGTGAGTCGTCATGGTGGAAGGAAAGCCGTATTCGGAAAGGACGGCAATCAATGTGTCAATATCCATACATGGTGCGGTCTCTTCTTCTAATAGCAAATAAAAGATATTTTCCAATGAATAGATCAATCCACCATTTATATTAAAGGGCTTTAAACGCTTAGCCAAATCTATAAGGTGTTCAAACGAATGGAACTCATAAAATAACTCATGGCTTTCATCGACGGTTACCTGCATTTCGATGTAATCATCTGTAAATTCCTCTTCAAGCAATTCCTCATCTGTGGCGGTCACAATGACGACCATGCCCTGTGCTTGCAAAGCATATACTTCTACTGCCAAGGAGCCACTCACTTCAAATCCCAATTCTTCACTCGCTTCATCAATCATGTCACGGAACAGCTGATGAACCTTCTGCGAGTCCTTCCATAGATCCTCTTTTGTCAATCCTCTATCATCGAGGTCATCAAACGTGAGGAATATCTTTATTTTATTGTAGTTGATTCGTTCCAGCCGCATGAAAGACTCCTCCCAACCTTTACACCCTGCTACTTCTTACATTTTATGATAAGAGTGGTAAGTTGGTTCGTTACGTTCCCCCATAGAATGAAAGTAAATTATATTAATTCTTTGAATTCATGTGTTCTTTAAGCCAGTCTTCCCATTCTTTCATGGTATTGCCTATCAAAAATTCCCGATAGGACGTTTTTTTATGCTCTGGCATCCTGTCAACTGCAGAACCGCCAAGCCCAATAATCAACTCAGGGTAATCCCTGTGCAAATCGTCCACCATTTCCAGCGTTTTCGGCAGGTTGACAGATAATGTGCAGGAGAGGAAAAGAAACTTCGGGTTTATTTCCTTCAGCACGATATGAATATCATTGTCCGCTATGCTAGTGCCGAGATAAATGGTTTCGAACCCTTTTCTTCGGACGAAAAGGGTATAGATCAACAAACCGAGTTCGTGCCATTCCCCTGGCCCGCAAACCGAAACCGTCTTGGGCAAAAATCCGTTCACTGGCAGACCGTGCAGGATCATTCCGATCCGAGAACGAAGAAACGCGGAGGCGAAATGCTCATGCGCACTGGAAATCTCATCATTTTCCCAGAGGTCCCCAACCTTTACAAGCAATGTTCCTAATATATCAATCAATACCTTTTCCACTGAATATAAACTGAAAATCTTATCCATGATTTCGTGTGCATGACCTTCATCAAACTCAAGGAGCGCCTTTAATAGTTCCTCCAATAATTCCTTTGACAAATCATGATCAGGGACTGTTTCACTAAGATTACCTTCCAACAACGCCTGATGATCATTTTCAAGTAAGGAGACAGCCTGACTGATGGTAAAACCTTTGTTCACTTTTTGGATAAGCCACTTGAGTATTTTTATATGTTCTTCTGTATAAAGACGATGTCCGGAGTCGTTACGGACAGGGGCAATCATCTGGTATCTTCTTTCCCAGGCACGAAGCGTCCCAGGTTGAATTCCAAGCATTTTTGAAGCTGCTTTAATATTGTATTTACCTTCATTTTTTGACATATAGATCCCTTTCTCTCTAACAAAATCCTTAGTTGAATTATATAGGAGGAAATACATCGTGTAAACTTTGTATAGGTTTTGAATAACCAAAAAAATTAAATCAGTGAATTAAATACAGTTGAGCATTCTGAAAATCAAACCACTCAGCCGCTCTTTTTCATATCTTTGTCGTGATCTTCAATAGATGCGTTTCCGGTTGGGCTCCAAGTCTCAAGGGAATCATCGTAGTTCCAAAACCATTGCTTACAAGAAGTGTGGTATGCGGGAGTTGATGTATGGCCCCTTTTTCGTGAGGTCCATAACCGAAGATCCGGATTTGCCCGCCATGGGTATGTCCACTTAGCACCAGGCTGATTTTCTCTTCTTCAGAGAATTTTTCTACTATCTTTGGATCATGGCTTACAAGGATCTTAAAACTGTCCTTTGTGGCATCCTGCAAGGCAAGCCTAAGGTCGTCCCTATCGTGGATCATATCGTCCACTCCGATGACCTCCAGGAGTTCACCTGTATCAGATTCGAACTTGAAGGCTGTATTGTCCAAAATCTTCACCCCATTTTGCAAAAGCATGGAGTCCAGTTCGTGATAGTCCAATTCATAATCATTGTTACCCCATACAAAAAATATAAGACCAAGTTTCTTCAAAACCTCAATATTTTCTTTAACTTGCGAGAGCGAGACGCCTTTTTCTGCAAGGTCTCCCCCGATTACCACGAAATCGGCCTTTCCCATTATCGGCTCTATGAAGTCAGGTGACAGTTTTCTTCTATGTATATCGGAAATGAAAAAGATGGATACTTCCTTAAAGCTTGCCGGAAACTCTGGAAATGCCAACTTTTCTTCCTTTATTGTCTCTTGCTTCGCTTGTTTGAACATGTATATCAGCAGTACCAGACCACAAACTATCGCTGCTCCTAAAATATAGATGATTGTCATCATGGGTAGCATCCCTTCTTTCCCTTTAATGAATGTTACAGAATCATACCACAAAACTCTTTATTGGTCAGTTGATTGCCATTTTCTTCTTATAAAATAAAGCTCTTTTTGTAAATATTGTTGTTTATAAAAATTGGGCTATGCTAAGGATAATGCGTCAGCACTAATCTCCCTGTTGGTCTCCGTTCCAGATGTTCGCTTTCCGCGGGCGGCCTCGGGAGCCTCCTCGGCGCAAATGCGCCTGTGGGGTCTCCCTTGACACGCTGCTCCCGCAGGAGTCTCACATCTTGCACTCCAACCAACAGGGGTGAATTATTGGATAAAATTTGCATTACTATAGTTGGGGATTATTGACTTTGTCTCATTTTTCCATTCAGTAGAGCAAAACATATTATAAAAACTGAGTTGATTGTAACGGAGGACACTTGACTCCTGCGGGAACGCAGAGGGCATGGGAGACCCCACAGGCGAAGCCGAGGAGGCTCCCATCCGTCCCCGGCGAGTCTTGTGTCCGGAGAGGAAATCAACGGGCTTCATTTTAAGCTTATTTTATATCTATTAAACAGCAATCATTGCGAAAACAACCTAAAAAAAGACCCACTACAGGGCCTATTTTGTTTCATGATATAGATTGATATCGAATTCCTTTTTCATCATTTCAAATACTTGGTAACGCTGTTTCCACTCTTGGGGCTTGGGCCAGTAGTCATCGCTGCGCTTCACCATCTCCTTGCGCAGGTCGTTGTATTCCTTTTCGGCTTTATCCTTTTTGTATAACAAATATTTAACCATCCCCACTTGGCATCCGATGAACATCACCACATAAAAATGAACGGGTCTGTCAAAGAAATAAGCAAACATCTCTCCAGAGCTGGCTCCTTTTAAATAGATGAAATAGTAGATATAGGCAAGGAATAACCCCAGCGTCAGGAAAGTGGACAATCTCCAGTGCCATTCTCTTTTCTTGAACTGATCGAACTTCCTTTTCTTTGAAACAAGAAGCTGCAGTGTTTTCTTAGTCGCTTCATCTGTATGCTCATCCAACCTTTGAATTTCAGGCTCCATCCTAACCACCCCATACATGTTCTATTAATAAACCTTATGCATGTATGAGAGCTTGTATGATGCCACTAAACGCAAAAAAGCAAGGACCGTTGTATGGTCCCTGCACTTTTCATCACCCGTTCTTTTTGATCGGGATGGTTAGCTTCTGCCCCACATTCACCTGTTCGTTTATCAGGTTGTTATAATCGCTGATGATCTTCTCTCCAGCCCTACTCTTAAAGTATTCATTGGAGATACTGTACAAGGTTTCCCCGCTTGCGACCACATGCTCCACATATTCCACATTTTCTTCAATATTCTCTTCATCTATCACTTCTTCGGTTTCTTCAGGTTCAGCCGCAACCGGAGGAGGTTCTGGCTTTGTTTCTGCAGGAGTGGCTTTGCCTGAGCCTGTTTGAGCATTCGTATTGATGGTCTCGACAGGGGTACTTTCAGGCTCGGTCACCTCCTCTTCCACTACGGCATCCTCCTCTTCATTCCGATCAAATTCAATCGTTTCTTTTGTATCTGCTTTAGAAGGGATGTTTATCTGATCATAGGATTCTACACTACCTTTAATAGGGAAAAGAGATTTTAAAACATTTTCATCCTTGCCATTAAAATGAAGTGCCAAAATTGTGATCGGGATCAATAAAAAAGCAATTCCGAGTAAGCGTACGATAGGGAAATTGAATTTCCATTTCGTACGATTCCGTTTCTCGGCATGTATTTCGCTCCTGGAAGGACGCTTTTCACCTGCAGCTTTTTCAACCTCATCCCGCAATGAATCTGCTTGATCTTGTCTATTCATCTCTGTTTTCATACCCCTCACTGACCTCCCCGTTTGTTTTCTTTACATACTCGCTTCTTATTTTCAGTGCAAGCAGCACATCTATGATGAAATGTGCCCAAATTGTCACAAGAAGATTTTCAGTCCATTCATATAGATAGCCCAGTAGAAAGCTTAATAAAATGACCGATATCAATAATAACCATTTATGTAGATAACGGATATGCATGATGGCAAAAATGAAGCTCGCAATCCAGATTCCGAAATGAGTCTGAATGACGCCCCTGAAAAGCAACTCCTCCACGGTGGCAATCAGAAGTGCCAAAGCGATTATATGCAGGGTACTTCTTTTTTGGAACATTTTCTCGTTGATACCGCCATCGTCCATCAGTTCCCTTGGGACATACTTCATTAAGATAAGATCAATTACCACCACTGCTACCCCTACTGATGATCCAATGGTGAAAATTTCTTGTATGTCCCACTCCAGAAGGATCAGAAAGTCGTCCCATCCCTCAAAAAGGAAAAAAGCAAGGACAGCTGCAACGAGGAAAAAGAGTAGCTGTGACATATACAAGTGATATAGCAGCTCCTTGTCACTCATTCGCTTAACCATTTCCGCCTGTTTATTTTTCATTTTAATCTTCCTGTACTAATAATTTAGCTAAAAGTTGTTTCCAAGAAGGGGCATCTCCTGTTATGCTTTTCCGCTTCTCTTCATGGATTGAATACTCTTCCATTACAATTCCGCAATAATCACAACAATTTCTTATCGGAGAGCCTGGCACTTCACCAAAATAGGCAAGGATCCCCCGTCTCCTGCAATCCGCTTCCAATGTCCAATTGTGGAAGAAGCGGAGCTTTTCCTGTTTTGCAGATGTACGGGCCTGAATCTGTTTTTGCAAGAACGACACACACAATTCCAGATTCATTACACTGAGCGGTCCATTTTTAGCCGTAAAAGTCGAGAGCTGATAGGCTAAATACCTCCAGTGGGTCTCGCTGGCCGGAAATCTCAATTCAAGATCAGTCAACATTTCATCTGTGAGAGATTTTACTTCATTCCATCTACTCACCATCTCGGTCAATACGGTTGAAACAAATATGTGATCTGGCAGCTCCTGATCAATTATGAGCTGAGGAAGCATGATATCCTCGTCACTTTTCAAAAGGACTGCAATGCTTTTTCCACCATCCCGGCCAGCTCTTCCGATTTCCTGAACATAGGATTCCAGCTGTGTTGGCTGATGATAATGAATGACATATCGTACATCCGATTTGTTGATGCCCATTCCAAAGGCACTTGTACAACAGATAACATCAAGCTGTCCCAGGAGGAATTGCTGTTGGATCAGAATCCGCTGTTCCTGAGGAAGTCCTGCATGATAAAAGGCAATGCGTTCCACACCTTGTTCTTCAAGGTACTGACAGATCTGCTCTGCTTTTGTTCTGCTGGAAAAGTAAATGATCCCTGGACCTCGGAAAAGTTTTACAAGGTCATGCAAACGTTCCCGTTTTTCCCGGTTGGATCCGATATGTTCCACCTTATAGGCTATATTAGGCCGATCGATCGAATAGATATGTTCAAACGCTCTTTCTAGATGGAGGTACTTCTTTATGTCTAACAGCACACTATCTGTCGCAGTAGCCGTCAAGGCAAGGCAAGGAGGCTTACCAAGCTTGTCCCTCACATCGCCAAGCTTCAAATAATCAGTCCTGAAATCATGGCCCCATTGTGAGACACAATGTGCTTCATCCACTACAAACAGACCGATGGGCAAAGCCTGAAGTTTTGATAGCCAACGTTTGACCTGCAGCATTTCTGGTGAAATAAAAATAAATTTATAACGTGAGAAATCAGCGTGCAACAGCTTTTCTTTTTCCTGAAAGCTCAAAAAAGAGTTGATGGCGATGACGCTCTTTTCACCCATCGACTTCATCTGCTGCACTTGATCTTCCATGAGGGAAAGAAGCGGGGACACAATCAAGACAGGTCCCTCCAGCAGATATCCGGAAAGCTGATAGCACAAGGATTTTCCGCCCCCGGTGGGCAAAAGTGCCACAACATCCCTTTTCTTTCCGACATCCTCTACAATCTCTCTTTGTCCAGGTTTAAAGTCGGTGAACCCGAGCTTCTTCTGTAAAAGGATTTTACTATCCATGCTTATCACCCATCTTCGTCAAAACCAATCGGATTTGAAAATAACTGATATCAGCCAAATCTACATACTCCTTTATCCGCTTCAACTGATTTGTCTTCAACTCATAGGCCGCTTCCATGATGGTCTGGGCCAATTTCTTGCTGACATAAGGGGAGATGGAAAAAGAATCAAGGTGAAGCGCCAGTTCTACAATATGATCCTCGATGGTACTTTGCTTAAGGTTTCTCGCAGCTGCGATTTCTTCCAAATTATATCCCCTATCCAATAAATAAAGGGTTTTTTGTGTGGTTGCAGTCAAATTCGGGCGATTGATCATATCCGAGCATAGCTTGCTCAAAACTGGATAATGGTCAACTTTCATCTCTATTTGCTGCAGCATATAATGGATGGCAGCTTGAAACTCCAGAAGCACCCAGGTTTCATCAAGACCAAGCTTTTTGGAAATCTGCAGAAGGGTGAGTCCACTGTGCAGATGACCGGAAAGCCGGGATACAAATATGTAAGCTTTCTGGTCTCCCACCATATTTAATAAACTTAAGGTCTCTTGATGGATTAAGCTTGTTAATTCCTTTTTAGAAACTCCGTGTTGTAATAATATTTTTTTCACAAAATGTTGAACTGTCTCTTCATATTGAACCGGAATGAAGTCTGTCCTACCCATTTGTATATTGGACAGAGTCTGGATGAGCAGGCTGTACCTTTTCCAAAAAACATCTGCTTTTCCTTTGTATTCCCATCCATTAAGATAAGGGGACAATGGAAAGTTTTCTGATTCTTTTTGAAGAGTCGCTCTTCCCTCTTCTGTTATTTGGTAAAAGTCGTCTTTAAGTGCAATCAAATGGTGCTGTTCAAGATGAACAATCGAAGCATCGAGTTCAGTACGTGAAAGCTCAGGCAAAATTCCGAATAGATTAGAGATGGCATATAGATTCCCGTCCTGAATTGTCTGGGATGACTTTTTCCCTTTTAGTAAATGATAAATGGCAGAGGTGGTTCGCTCCCCGCGGAAAGCACGGATACAATATAAGCAGAGATATTCGAATGATTTCAACAAAATTCAACACCTTTTTTCATCTATCTCCATTTTATCAAAATTTTGCAGAATTGTGGCATGTTTATCTCGACAAATGGTCGGGTAGATTATGAATAGAACGGCAGAACCCTTATGTGATAAGCATTCTCATTGACTTTTCTATTGAAAAGTTAAGAAAACAGTTTTACAATATAAAGTATGAGGAATTCGTTTCCAACTAATTTTTGGAAATGTGAATCTTATTGTATAGTTACAAATTGGGAGGTTTATTTTCATGGCAAAATATACGATTGTTGACAAAGAAACTTGTATCGCTTGTGGCGCTTGTGGCGCAGCAGCACCTGACATCTATGACTATGACGATGAAGGCATTGCATTCGTAACACTTGATGACAACCAAGGTATCGTTGAAATTCCTGACGTGTTGGAAGACGACATGATGGACGCGTTCGAAGGCTGTCCTACTGATTCCATCAAAGTGGCAGACGAGCCGTTTGACGGAGACGCTTTAAAATTTGAATAGTACATGCAAAGGGCCGCATTCCGATTAAGGAGTGCGGCCCTTTTTATTTTAATTAGACGCTTTTCGTAAACCACTGGCGCTCAAGCCAGAATGAAAGTTTTTTGTATAGTAGAAGGAACAGGAATGTCACAATCAGTCCCTTAATAATATTAAATGGCAAGATACCATATACAATTGATTCAATAACAGCAGATTTGGAGCCCATTTGTACATTCAAGAAATAAGTAAATGCCGGAAGGAACACATAATAGTTCAGCACACTCATCATGATGGCCATGGAAGCTGTACCTGCCGCTAACCCTAATCCTAGACCTTTGGTAGTGCGGATTTTTTTGAAAATAAAGTAGGTAGGCAGGATAAATAATATCCCGGCAGTAAAGTTTGCCATCTGCCCGACAGGAACACCTGTCATGCTACCTTGAAATACATAGTGCAGAAGATTTTTGATCAATTCCACCGTTATCCCTGCAACAGGTCCGAAGATGATCGCAGCCAGCAATGCAGGAACATCACTGAAATCGACGGATAAATATGGCGGCAGCAGTGGCAACGGGAAACTCAGCCACATTAATAGATAGGAAATCCCACTCAACATTCCCACTGTTACCATTTTCTTGATGCGTACTCTCTGATTCATTCGACTCTCTCCTTTTTGTTGGAGATCCACCTCGTACGAAAAGAGAAATTCAAAAAAGTTTATTTGCGCATGTCTTCATCCATGAAAAAACCCGCTGCTCAATAAGCATGCGGGAGTATGTGAAGGCATAGACAAATAAGCGTTAAAAACATACGTTTTTTAACGTTCTTTGAACCTCCATCTTCTCCCATCCAGACTATGACTGTCGGCTTTGGAATCGCACCAAATCCTGCTAAAAAATAGCTCGCGGGCTCAGAGTCGCCTCATTACCGCCGATCGGGAATTTCACCCTGCCCCGAAGATAGATCATGTTATTTTATTTACAAAGTTATTATACTCGTAAAATAGTAAAAAGGGAAGAAATTGAATTGAAATTCATTTTTTTCAAGGGCTGAAAAAACTTGTAGCGCTTACATAGGTTCGACCTGTGTGAAAGATATTGACAGTCTAACTTTAAGATGATAAGTTATCAGAAATTTTATAATATTTTGGAGGGATAATATGTTTCACGTATATGTTGCTGATTCAATAAGCGCTGATGGTCTTGCCCCTTTATTGGAGGCTGAAAATGTCCGCGTATACAGAAAAGGCCAGGACACTGATTTTTCCTATGACAAAATTGATGCCCTGCTCGTTCGAAGTGCGACCATGGTGGATGAGGAGCTTTTAAGCCGATTGCCGAACCTGAAGGTCATTGCAAGAGCCGGTGTTGGAGTCGATAATATCGATGTGTCAGCGGCGACCAAAAAAGGCGTAGTTGTTATAAATGCCCCAGATGGGAACACCATCTCCACAGCTGAGCATACATTTGCCATGATTTCTTCCCTTGTGCGCCATATTCCACAGGCCAACATCAATGTCAAAGGTGCCAATTGGGATCGAAAGAAGTTTGTCGGGACGGAGCTTTTCGGAAAAACGCTTGGGATTGTAGGATTCGGGCGAATCGGGAGTGAGATTGCAAAGCGCGCCAAGGCTTTTCAGATGAAAGTGGCAGTCTACGATCCATTTCTGACTGAAAGCCGTGCCGAGAAACTCGATGTTGCTTCCCTCTCCCTGGACGAAGTGTTGAGTACCGCAGATATTATCACGGTACATACTCCACTTACCAAGGAAACAAGGGGCCTCTTGAATTCCAGGAATATGTCGCTCCTTAAAAACGGTGTATTTTTAGTGAACTGCGCGCGAGGCGGGATCATCGATGAGGATGCCCTTCTCGAAAACTTGAATACAGGCCATGTTGCAGGTGCTGCCCTTGACGTATTTGAAGTCGAACCTCCAACCAAAACGGAGCTGATTCAGCATCAGAATGTCATTGCCACTCCACACTTGGGCGCATCAACCAAGGAGGCTCAATATAACGTCGCCTATCAGGTATCCAAGGATGTCCTGACCTTCCTGAACGGGCAGTCGGTCACAACAAGCATCAACCTTCCTACCATCCCTAAAGAAATCTTGAATAAAATAAGACCATTTTTCCAGTTGGGTAAAAAAATCGGGTCGCTACTGTCCCAGGTATCAAACAGTCCTGTTGATGAAATTACGGCAACATATGCAGGCAAAATAACGGAATGGGAGACCTCCATCATCACGAAGAGTGTAATTGCCGGTTTTCTAAAGGATCGGGTCGATCAAACTGTCAATGAGGTAAATGCAGCCTCCATTGCAAAGGATCGTGGAATAAATTACGGGGAAAAGCATCGTAATGAAAGTGATGGATATTCAAATCTAATGGAGGTCCGCGCAAAAGGAAAACAGGTCGATCTGACAGTCCGTGCCACATACATCGAAGGATACGGAGCAAGAATCGTCCATATGAACGGATTTGATATCGATTATGCCCCAAGCGGCCATCTGCTCTACGTGCAGCACCATGACCGGCCGGGTGTAATCGGACAGCTGGGAAATATTTTCGGTAAGCATGAAACCAATATTGCAACGATGCATGTAGGTCGTATGCTTCAAGGCGGAAAAGCGATCATGATGCTTTCTGTAGATAAACCGATCGAGAAAGATCTGCTGGATGAAATCCTTCTCATACCGGATATCTCCTCCGCCTTGACCTTGGAGCTTCCATAAGTCAGCCCAGTTCGACTTCTTTTCTTTCACCTTTGTCAAATATCATGATGGTTCGGTAGCCCACCTCTTTGGCAAGGGCTACCGCCTGATCATAGTCGCATCCGACATGTTCAGGGATATGGGCATCCGATGATAGTACAATCGGCACTCCTTTTTGATGGCACATCTGCAAAAGGCGTTTATCGGGATATAGTTCGCCAACAGGCTTTCGGAGTCCTGCGGTACTGATCTCCACACATGTTTTTGAATTGGCCAGTGCCGTTGTTGCCCTATCATATTGGGCCAAGAGAAATTCCTCTTCTTTTGGAACATATTTAAATATTTTCACAAGATCAAGATGTCCGATGATATCAAAGAGATTTGACTCGGCTAGGGTTACGACCTGGTCAAAGTACTTTTCATATACTTCATATGTATCCCTTCTGTCCCACTCTTTCCTGAACTCCGCAAGATCTATTCCAAAATCACCCACCCAATGGATGGAACCAATCACATAATCAAAAGGATAGGATTCGATGAACTTTTGCATTTCCTTATGCTTTCCTGGTGTATAATCCATTTCAATGCTGAATTTTAAATGGTGCCCCTTGTTCCATGCTTGCTTGAACAGACCATAGTAGTCCTCCATATCATAGAAACGGCGTTCCTCCACCCAAGGGTTGCTCAGGATATCCTTTGTTTGGTAAAAATGATAGGCATGCTCGGATATTCCCAATTCTTCAATTCCGTTCAACTTAGCCACTTCGATAAATTTCTCCAGGTAATCCAGTGTCAATGTTCCTCTTTCCAAATGGTTGTGATAATCGGTCAGCATTGCTCGTCCCTCCAATCGGTTTCAACCATTATACTATGGATCACGGAGGAAATGTCTCTTTTCTAAATCTTGATGATAAATTAATAAATATATACTTTAAATGTAGCCCGTTGATTTCCGCTGCGCACACAAGATTCCCCGGGGACGGATGGGAGCCTCCACTTCGCCTGTGGGGTCTCCCATGCCCTCTACTTTCCCGCAGGAGTCAAGTGTCCTCCGCTCCAATCAACTCAGTGGTTTAAAAATATTTGCAGTTAGGAAGAGTCCCAATCGCTACTGAAACGAAAAGTTAAGATAAAATGCAATTTTTGATCCTTTAGTAAGTAAGGCAAATTTCTTACTATGAGTCACCCCCTGTTGGTTGGAGTGGAGGGTGTGAGACTCCTGCGGGAGCAGCGTGTCAAGGGAGACCCCGCAGGCGCAAAAGCGCCGAGGAGGCTCCCGAGGCCGCCCGCGGAAAGCGAACACCTGAAACGGAGACCAACAGGGTGTTTAATGTTGACACTTTATCTTTAGACCAGCACTATTCTTAAAGCATTAATCGTTAAAACAAGAACAAAAATAAATAGAGGCGCCAACAAGCGGGCGACCTCTGATCGTCTTTTATTGTGCTGTATATCCACCGTCCATCACAACTGCCTGACCTGTTACTCCCTTTGCTTTATCGCTAGCCAGGAAGAGGGCATAGTCTGCAATCTCATCCACAGTCAAAAGGCGCTGTTGAGGAACTAGTGGGTAAATGACCTGTTCCAGCACTTTTTCCAAAGGAATCTTTCTCGTATTTGCCAAATCCTGAAGCTGGTTTCTTACGAGAGGCGTATCCACATAGCCAGGGCATAGCGCATTGACGGTAATCCCTTCGGCAGCCCCCTCCAGAGCGGATACCTTTGTCAGACCGATAACCCCATGCTTGGCGCTGTTATAAGCAGCTTTCCCTGCAAACC
The DNA here is from genome assembly GCF_016908565.1 of Sutcliffiella tianshenii. Taxonomy (GTDB): domain Bacteria; phylum Bacillota; class Bacilli; order Bacillales; family Bacillaceae_I; genus Sutcliffiella_A; species Sutcliffiella_A tianshenii. The sequence continues at coordinate 300,080 of NZ_JAFBED010000006.1, read as the reverse complement.
CTATCAATCCGTTGATGGAAGACATATTGATGATGCGTCCAAATCCTTTTTCCTTCATTAGCGGGAACACATGCTTTGTTGCAAGGAATGGTGCGGTAAGCATGATTCTGATCAGCAGCTCGAACTTTTCTGTTGGAAACTCCTCAATCGGTGCTACATGCTGCATACCGGCATTGTTGATGAGAATATCCAACGAACCGAAATGTTCATGTGTATGACTGAGGGCAGATTTTACTTCTTCCTCATTGGTCACATCGCATTTGACGCCAATTACATCGTAACCTTTATCGGAAAGCTGCTTTGCCGCCTTTTGAACTCCTTCATCATTGATATCGGAGAGGGCCACCTTTGCTCCATTTTCTGCAAAACGTTCCCCCACCTCATATCCGATTCCCTGGGCTGCACCAGTTATAAAGACCACCTTATCCTGTACCATTTACTTTTCCTCCTTCATCTATATTACATAATGCCTATACTTGCCAAAATGATTGATACAATCAGTGCAATCGTGGGAACAAGAAGTGCCACTACCGCAATGTCCTTGTAAGAGTCTTTATGAGTCATCCCGGTTACTGAGAAGAGTGTCAGCAAAGCCCCATTATGCGGCAGGATCGATGCGCCTGAAGCTACGGCTGCAATACGATGAAAAGCCTCAGGGGACACGCCACTCGATTGGGCGAGCTGATAATACTGATCTCCCAAAGCTTCAAGTGCAATCCCCATTCCTCCAGATGCAGAACCCGTGATCATCGCCAGGACCTGTACGGCAATGGCTTCTGATATAAGAGGGTTGCCTTTGATTCCCAGCAGCAAATCGGTCATGGTCTCAAAGCCAGGCGCAGCAGTGACGACAGCACCAAACCCGACAGCCGCACTTGTATTGATTATGGCCATAACGGAGCCGGCAGCACCGCCATTGATCGCTCCGATAAACCTTTTATATTTTTTGATATTAAGCAGCATTATCGCAAGCGTCCCAACAATTAGGGAAGGAATGATGTCCCATTTCAAGAAGTTGAGTGTGACCACAACGATGATCAATGGGATAAATGAGAGTATCCAGTTCGGCAACTCATCCTTATTGACGGATTTTACTTCCTGATCTCCTTTCGGTTCATCAAACGTATCTCCTTTCTTTGTCAACCTGCCCTCTCGCCATTTCAGATAAAGATAGCCTCCAACTGCCATGATCAAGGCAGCAACGATTCCCATGATAGGAGCAGCAAGAGGAGTGGTCTTAAAATAAGGAATGGGAATCAGGTTCTGGATTTGTGGTGTTCCCGGCAATGCTGTCATGGTAAATGTGAAAGCACCCAGGGCAAATGTTCCAGGAAGCAGCTTGCGTGAGATGTCCGCCTCACGGAATAGTGCAATTGCGAGTGGGTAGATGGCGAATACCACTACAAACAGACTTACTCCACCATATGTCAATACAGCTGCCGCAATCAAAACTCCAAGGATAGCCCGTTTTTTACCGAGGATCCTTGTAATCCTATATGCAACAGACTGAGCAGCCCCCGTATCCTCCATCAGCTTTCCAAAAATCGCCCCTAGAAGAAAAACAGGAAACCATTTCTTTGCAAATTCTACAAATCCGGTCATATAGGTATCTGTATATGCAGGTAATAAATCCAGTCCGCTAAGCAGTGCCACTACGCCAGAAACAAGGGGTGCGATCCAGATGATCGACCAGCCGAAGTAGGCAAGCAGCATAAGCAGTGCAAGTCCAACGATGATACTTAACATAGACAACCTCCTAATAAAACATATAAAAATCCATAATTTAGCTTTTGCATTTATCTGTTTTATATGTAGAAGGTTTTTGAAAAATAGAAAAAAGCGTGCAGTCTGCACGCTTTTTATCGGGGATATGAAATTGGATTAGGTGCAAGAGGCACCTCGACAGCTTCATTTAGCGGGACATTCCCCACACTTCCGCTCTGGACGGTTTCAAAAACAACCTTTTTAAACCCGAACTCTTTTGCTGTCATCATCATAGCTTCCAAGGCGAAAATGGTCTCTTCCGTATTTTCGAGAATGCTCTCCGGAGAAAGCACTATCTTCACAAGATCATCCTCTGCTTGGAGGCTGGTGATTTCTATCGTTTTTGGTACCGAAGCTTCAATCCTGCTATCGGAATCCTGATCAGGAGCTGTTTTCATCGCCTTCATGGCCTCTTGGACGTCTACATAGTCCTTTTGGGACAGGACAAGAAATGTCGGACCATCCTGAGTGCCTTTGTATTTTAGATATGCTTTTTTCCTCAGCTTTTGCAAATCCTCCGGCCCATTCTTCACATCGCCAGCCATTTCAACGTTTTTACTGCTGCCATTGTTCGTATATTCCACCGTGGTAAAGTGCAAGCGAAATGTTTCGGCAACCTGATCGGCAAACGTAAAACTTTGAGTGCTCGAGTATCCTCTATATAGAGAACCCACTTCAATCTTTGCTTTCTTCGTTCCGTCCTCGTTTTCCTCAGCGGTGATTACAGCGCCATCATTAAGATGAGGGACGCTCAATCCTAATTTTTCATAATCCAGTTCGTAGCGGATTTTCTCCAGATCATTAATGTAAGACTCTTCATCTGTTTTTGGTACAACAACGGAAACCGGAAAACTGAATGCTCCATCATTGGACATGGCGTCCTTTGCAGACACTCCGATTGTGATGACATTTTCCGTTTCTTCCATCACACTGGATACCACAAAGGTCGGTTGTTCATCTGACAGTGCAGCGAAATCATTATCATCAGACTTTTCCGTATCATCCAATGCAACTTCTGATTCTTCGTTTGATTTCATTGCATCTTCATCTATACTTTGTATTCCAACGCTCTCTTTTTCAGCTATGCCCCCGGAATCATCCCGCTCGGCACTTTCCATGACGCCAGCCCTGTTTGAATGCTCTGATGCCTGATCCATAGAAGTATTGGAGCTGTTCATGTTCTGCAGGAATAAAGGTGAGATAATGGCAAAAATCAATATGGCGGCGGCCAATGCAAGCGCAGGCATCACGTTGAAGGAGCGCGGCTTCTTATTTAGCGCAACATGTACTTCTCTGAATATTTGTTTTGGGTCACGGTCATCTTTCACTCTCGGCATCTGCCGTAAAAGCTTTTCGAGTTGTTCTTCCTCCAAACGCTGTTTATGACGCATTACTGTTCCCCCCTTTCTCTTGGAGTTCTTCCATATGAGCCTTCAAAACTTTTAAAGCCCTATGTTGAGTCGTTTTCACCTTACTTTCCGTCCAACCCAATATTTGGGCTGTTTCTTGGATCGATAAGGCTTGTATGTACCGCAGGATTAAGACTAGACGGTGATCCATCTTACATTTATCCAGGCATCGGTACATTTGTTGAACCTGTTCATTTTGTAGTGCTATCTCTTCAGGCAGCGGTGCATGATCTTTCACCTGTTGTGTACTCCAGTCAAAAGTTTCAAGTAGTTTACTTTTCCAACCCTTCTGCTTCCGGAAAGAATCGATCGCAACGTGCTTGGCTATCGAAAACAGCCATGTTTTCTCACTGCTCTTCCCTTCAAACCGATCGTAAGAACGCAAAACCTTTATATAAACTTCTTGAACGAGGTCCTCGGCTTGCTCTTTGTTTTTTACCATATAAAATAAAAACTGAAAGACATCATGGTGATATTTTTCATAGAGCTCTTGAAAAACCGTATTCATCCTTTCCCTCCGTTCATTAGATTAGTCGTATACTATATTAAAAAAGTTACATTACAAATATATGACAAAAGTTACAGTTTGGCTATATTCTTTTAGGAATTTTTAGGAATTTATTCTCATCCATGATGCAGGACACTTTTATATGTAAAACAGAAGAATCACTCTATTTTGTTCCATTATAATGTAGGTACTGACTACTTAATAGGGGTCTTTCTGCACCTTTTTTGTTGTGATTTCCCGATTTTTGGGACAAGGTCTCAAAGAAGGACAAAGAAAAAGAAGCCCTTCTTAAAGGGCTCCCCTTCGTGCTCATTGAATCATATATGCCGCACGTTCCTTCAGCAGCCTCGATAATACCGGAAAGAGTACCATGAAAAATATCACATTCCCGATAGCATGGTTCACATCGAACGGGATGCCTGCAAGGTAATAGGGCCAAAAAAGCTTTCCTACTACCAAGCGTTCAAGTGACATGACAAAACCGTACAAAAGTCCACACAAGCCTGCATAGATTGCCAGTATGACAACGGGTGTCTTTTGAAACCATTTACCGATCAATCCGCTCATCAACCCGATGACCGACCATGCGATGATCTGAGTGATCGTCCAGGTGCCGCTTCCCAGTACCATATTGGTGGCAACCGTACTTCCTGCAGCGAGAATCAATCCTGTCACCGGTCCCATCCAAAAGGAGCAGATGATGATGATCGCCGTAACAGGCTGCACATTAGGGATAGAGGCGAATGCGATCCGCCCCACAACGCATAGAGCGATGAGCACTCCTAATAAAGCGAGCTTTTTAGTTGGCATTCCTTATTCCCACTTTGCATAGTCGAAGTGTACAACATCATCCGCCTTAAGCATATATTCTTTGGCACCGACCATGATTTCTTCTTCATTTACCTTATACGTCCAGAAATAGGATTTCGCTGTATCAGATTCAAGCCCATCAATACCTACGATAAACTCCTTGCTGTCATCCAAGGTCAATTCGAAGTTGCGTTCCATTACTTCCATCAATGATTCGCCTTCTTCAAATTCCACCGTTTTCTCGCTGATAGATTCTTCTCCATCCTTTGTAAGCTTGATGGTGGTTTCGAGTTGTTCTTGTTGCTCTTCTTTTGGGGCATCAGCAGCCGAGTTGCTGTTCGTACTATTTCCCCCAGTGCCACATCCTGCTAATGCAATTGTCAAAGCCGCAATCAGTGTTAATAAAAACTTTTTCATCTGTCTCATTTCCCCTTATGTATGTAATAGGCCAAGCAAAAAATGTCCCCTCTTGTTGTTAACTCTCCTCAGATCCAAATAAAAAACCTCATCCTGTATGGTGGATGAGGTGTAAACGGCAAAAAAAGCACGAACAAATAAACGCCGTCTCTCTCACTCAACCCCCGAAGCATTGAAACTAAGTTTAGACAATTGGCAGGTCTACTGACTCATGCTTCACCCTACTTTGAGCCTTCCCGTATGGCAACCTGATCTTTCAAGCCGGTCATACAGTGGTAATCTCATTTCGTCCACATTTACAGTTGCGGGGACAGTTTTGGTCTTGCACCAAATTCCCTTTTAAGTCACCGAGGTGACACCAACATCTTTAAACTATTCAGTTAACTAGTTTTCATATTACACAATATGCCGCTTGCTGACAAGAAAATGTTTCATAGTAAACAAGATTTTTCGCTAAGGTTAAACATATTAACTCATTGTTCGTGGAATAAACATGGAAAATGTCGTTCCTTCATTCCATTTTGAATGGACAGATATCTGTCCATTATGCGCCTCCACAATATTTTTTACAATGGCAAGCCCGAGGCCTGTCCCGGCTCTTCCCCTTGTCCGTGCTTTATCAGCTTTGTAGAATCTTTCAAAAACAAATGGAAGATCCTCTTCAGGAATACCGTGGCCAGAGTCCTTCACATCCATTTTAAGCCCCAGATCCGACAAATTGACGATAATCACTATTTGCCCGCCATTTTCTGTATGGCGGATCGCATTGTCAACCAGATTGGTCAGAACCTGTTCCATACGATCTACATCAAATGCAATCTTGCCCTGCCCTGTCATCTCGTAACTTAAGCTGATGTTCTTTTCTTTTGAAAGCACCTGAAACTTGCGGATGATTTTTTCCACAAATACTGCAACATTCGCTTGTTCATAGTTCAGTAAAATATGGCCAGCTTCCATTCTGGCAAGGTCAAGAAGGTCGTTGACGAGTCTTCCCATTCGAAGAGATTCATCATAAATGACAGAGGCAAGCTCTTTTTTCTCTTCATCAGTCCCGGCAATATCGTCGACGATTGCTTCACTATATCCCTGCAGCATGGATATCGGTGTCCGGAGCTCATGCGATACATTAGCGATAAAGTCCTTGCGGAGTTTATCGAGCCTTCTTTCTTCTGTCATATCCCGGATAACGGCAACTGCCCCGCGAATATATGTCTGACTGTATAGCGGACTCATCACGATTACCCAGGTGCGACCTTGATAGGTGAGCTCAATCGCCTGTTCCTTTTCAATGGAAACTGCCCGCTGGAACATATCCCGAACCTCTGAAGGAAGGTCTTCCCCATTGTCATTGCCTTCCTGGTAGAACCAGGCTTGCAAGAATCGTTCTGCAGGAGGATTGGAGACAAGGATCGTGCCGTCTCGGTTCAAGGTGATAACACCATCTGCCATCGAGCTTAAAATATTCGCCAAATGCTCCTTTTCCTGATTCAATGCATTAATATTGAATTTCAGCTGACGCCCCATCTGATTGAATGCCATCGCAAGCTCCCCGATTTCATCGTGTGTGAGCATCGGCAGCTTTGTATCAAACTTTCCACGTGCAATCTCAAATGCAGCTTCCCTCATTTTCCGGAGAGGTGCAGTTATTCTTGTAGATAGGAAGAATGCAAAAATCGTTGTAAGGAAAATGGCAAACCCTGCTGCGAGTAAAATGAGCTGTGTTGTCTGTTTCGTAGTTTCCTTGATGGCAAGCAAGGATTGGTAAATAAACACGGCCCCATCCTTGTTTTCATCCAGATGTAATGGAATCCCTACAATCATGATTTCCCCATACATCTCATCGTCTATATTAACATCGGATAAATAGGTTTTTTTCGTCACAATCGGCTGGTCCTCGAACACAAGGGACAGCTGTGGATCATCAAGAAAAAAGGAAGCGGGAAGATGACTGAGTGATTCGTTTGGGGAATGGCTATAGTCATCCTTTTCCGAAAACACTACCACCCTTGTCGCTTCATCCACCAGCTCCCAAGCGATGCTCATCGCCTGTTCACTATCTGCATGCTGCTCGAGAATAAGGGATATTTTCTTTGCATCCTTTGTCAATTCCTTTTCCGCTTCACTGACATGGTAATTTTCGAAGAACTCCAGTAACAGGATTGTCAGTACAAAAAGGACAAAGGAAACTAAAAGTAAAATGGTAAGCCAAAGCTTACCAACGACACTTTTCCAAATCATGAGTCACTGCCGACCTCGAACTTGTATCCGACGCCCCATACGGTCACAATCATTTTTGAAGCAGGCTCTGATACTTTATTCAGCTTTTCACGAAGGCGTTTTACATGCGTATCGACAGTCCGTAGATCCCCGAAGAACTCATATTGCCACACTTCTTTCAACAATTGTTCCCTGTCAAAAACTTTGTCGGGGGATTTTGCAAGAAAATAGAGAAGCTCATACTCTTTTGGAGTCAGGTTGACTTCATTGCCGTCAGATGTAACCCGGTGTGCATCATTGTCGATTGTTAGATGAGGAAACACGATGACATCCTTTGTCGTTGTTTCCGTTGTCAGGAAAGTGGTGGTGGATGATCTTCTGAGTAACGCCTTGACCCTGAGCACCACTTCCCTTGGGCTGAATGGTTTCACTATGTAGTCATCCGTTCCGACTTCAAACCCTTGTACGCGGTTGGTCTCTTCCCCTTTAGCAGTCAGCATAATGATAGGGGTAGCCTTCTTCTCACGAATTTCCTTGCATACCTCCATGCCGTCCATGCCTGGCATCATGATATCGAGTAGAATGACATCGTATTCATTTTCAAGTGCAAGCTCCAGTGCAGTGTGCCCATTGTCTGCTTCCTCGATTGTATAGTTCTCTCTTTCCAGATACATCCTCAACAGCCTTCTGATTCTATCTTCGTCGTCCACAACAAGAATATTTACGTTTTTCTCCATATGTTTTCCCCTCCTGGTATTGTTTCGATTCTTCAGGAAAAGCCTTCACATTGCTGTGAAGGCTCCATATTTTGCGTTACATAGCATACGAGTGCAAACCTGCGATAATTAAGTTGACGCCAATCAGATTGAATAGAATGATGGCAAAACCGATCAATGTAAGCCAGGCCGATTTTTCCCCTTCCCATCCTTTTGATAGGCGAAGGTGCAAGTAGGCCGCATAGAATAACCACGTAATGAGTGCCCATACTTCTTTTGGATCCCATGCCCAATATCTGGTCCAGGCAATCTGAGCCCAAATCGCTGCGAAAATCAGTCCGCCAAGGGTGAAGACCGGGAATCCGATCGTCACTGCACGATAGCTGATTTCATCAACCAATTCCAGGTTGACTTTTTTCACTGCAGGCTTTAATGCCTGTCCGATAGGTTTTCTAAGGATGAGTCGGAACAATCCGTATAACAATAAGCCTGCAAAAAGTGACCATATGACTGTATTCAATTTCAATGTGTTTACATATGCCGGCAGACTAACCAATGCATCCATTCTTCCGTCTGTCAGCAGTTCCCCTTCATGTGGCCCCACTAATGCAGGCAGATGATATTCGACATTGGCATCGGCACCCTTTTTGTCGATATAGGAGAATTCAGCCTGATACCCTGCAGCACCGAAACCGATGGATAAGAAAATGAATCCAAGGAAACAGATCAACGTATAGAGGGTCAACTCCAACGAGAATGTCTTTTTCCCCTTTTTTGTATAATCTACCACTTTTACAAGATAAATCAAACCTGCAGCAAAGCTGACTGATAAGATTGCTACCCCGAGCGCCACTGTGGAAACATGGATCGCAAGCCAATGGCTCTGTAAAGCCGGGATCAGCGGTGCGATGTCCCTTGGAAACATGCTGGCATAGGCAATCAATAACAATGCGATCGGCAGGGTGAAGACGCCTAGCGTACTAGTTTTATAGATGAAATAGATGACAATGAATGCCAATACAAGCATCATGCCAAAGAATGTCGTAAATTCAAACAGGTTGCTGACAGGTGCATGGCCACCAGCAATCCATCGTGTGATAAAGTAGCCTAATTGAGCGAGGAAGCCCAAAATAGTTATCGATATTCCTATTTTGGCTGCTTTACTGCTTTTCTTTGCACGAATTGCACCACCAAAAAAGGCGGTACCTATTAGATATAGGATAAATGCGGTATAAAGTAAATTACCACTGATCTGTGCCATTCGATGAACCTCCTATTCCTCCGCTTTCTCTTTCTTGCTTTCTTGCTGCTCTTGTTCCACTTGGTCGACCGGTATATCAATCGACGTTTCGTGGAGTGCTTTATTGATGTCGCCCTTTAGGCCGAACCAGTTTTTATTCGTATGTCCAGCAACCCAGATTTCATTCCCTCTCGTTTGCACCCAGACACGGCGATGGTTCCAATACATACCCTGTATCACACCAAGCATGAAGATGGCTCCACCAAGCCCCAGGATCCAAAGAGTATGGTCCTTACGAACTGTCAAACCTGAAACATTGCGTGTCTCGACACCTGCAAAGCTCATCTTGTTGATATTGGTCCCGTTCGGTTCTATGTTCTGCCGTATTGCCACAAGGCTGATTTCGCCTTCAGGTGTTTCAGGAGTGATCATACGGAATACAAAGGCTGGATTATCCGGCACCCTTGTCTTTGTTTTCGGCTCTCCGTCCTTCAGGATAAAGTCAGGGAAATAACTGACAAGCTCGATGGAATTGCCGTTCCCTAAATCATACTTCTTTTCAGGTTCATATAAGTCTACTTTGATTGTACCATAGACTTCCTGTGTTTCTTTATTTTCAAAATTGAAGCTCATGGCGCTGAATTCGTTCAGTTTGTAGTCAACTTGATAGAATGCAAAGGAATCATGCTTTAGTGGCTGATTCACCTTTACTGCATGCTCTTTCACTTTTTCAAGCTCCGGTTCTGCGCCAACCACGATGTCGCCTTTTCGCTCAAAGAGGACGGCATTCGTCTGGAAGTTGCTCGCAATCGCCCCTTCCCCCGCTCTGGAAATGGCAGACTCAAATACTTCATCAGAGGATTTGCTGTCATAAGTTTCAAAGACAAAGCCTTCACTCTTCATATAGTATTGCCCATCGGTACCAGGAATAAGCTTTGTCTCACCTTCGCGGACCCATAGCACTTCATCTATATACATGCCCGGGAAGAAACGCAGCATGGCCCCAATTAGGAAAATGATAAGTCCGATATGATTCACATAAGGGCCCCAGCGGGAAAAACGATTTTTCTCAGCCAATAGATTGCCATTTTCTTCACGTATCTTATATTTTCTATTTTTAAGGCCGGCTTTAACTTTTGCAAGTTCCGTATCCGGGTTTTCAACTGTCGTCTGTCCAAATACACGTTGACGCTTCAGGAAACTCTCATGTCTTGTAACCTTTTGGGTTTTCAACGCTTTGTATAATGGAACAAATCGATCAAGGCTAGCGATCACCAATGAGATCCCAAGTGCTGCAATCAGAAGCAAATACCACCATGAACCATACAAATCATGAAAACCAAGGGTATAATACATTTTCCCTGCAAATCCATGCTCCTGTTCATAGTATACTTCCGGAGGGATGTTTTGCGGTATGTAGCCTACTTGCGGGAAAATCGTGCCAAATGCCGATGAAACCAATAAAAGGACGATAATCCAGATCCCCACTTTAACAGAAGAAAAGAAATTCCATATTTTATCTATGATGGTTTTGTTATACGTCTGAGAACGCCTGGCACTGCCTTCATATTTCATATCCAGCAGTTTTTCCCGGCTCTTTTCATTCTCGGTCGGCTTTCCGCAAGCTTCACAAAGAATCGTGCCTTCCGGATTCAGATGTCCGCACTCACATTTTATATCCTTCATACGTAAAACTCCCTATTATTTCGGTTTGATCATTTCCATATATTCCTTTATTTTCGCTTCCGTCAACTGCCCTGAATCCTTTTTGACGATTTCACCATTTTCATCGATCAGGATGGTCGTAGGCAATGGCACTACTCCATATGCCTGCCTCACCTGATCCGTGCGATCCATCGGAATAGGGAAAGTCAGCTGATGTTTGTTTTTAAAACGTTCCACTGCCACATTTGTTTCCTGGATGTTGACAGCAAGTATTTCCACACCCTGATCTTTAAAGACTTTATATTGATTTTCCATATACGGCATTTCCCGTTCACACGGCTCGCACCATGTTCCCCAGAAGTTCAGGAATACACCCTTGCCTTTATAATCCGATAGTCTTACTTCATTACCTTCCAAGTCCTTCAAGACGAAATCAGGGGCCTGATCTCCCTCGCCGACCAATTCTTTAGATGTAAAAAAATTTGCGTATAACGTATACCCTATTGCAGATAACAGGAGAAGCAGAATCGCTGTACGCATCACTAAACGTTTCTTTTTACTCATTCCTCATTACTCTCCTATACCATAAGTCGTATCGTATCCTTGCTATTATAACATTTACTACTTTTGCCATCGGGGCTAGTTTATGAATCTTATGTGAACACCGAAAAGCGGAGGGCGCTCGCTCTGGGACGTACAAACTGGACTGAATCTCACGAGATAAAGGAAACACGGAGAGCGCTAGCTATCCGATGTTGACTTATCGTGGGGAGATGAGGGAAGTTTGATAGTCCCAAGCGCCCGGAGCTAGACAAACCGAAAAGCGGAGGGCGCTCGCTCTTAACTTAATGAACTGATATAGCGCCGCTGCTGATTTCCGCACTAGGCTTCGCTTTCCGCGGGGCTTGCGAGAGCCTCCTCGGCTTTGCCTGCGGGGTCTCCACTAACCGCCATCTCCCGCAGGAGTCTTCGCCTATTGCTCCAATCAGCAGCTAGTGACCTTGGAAACGAATACAAAATGATTACACAACCAATCATAAAAAGCGGAAGCGGTTCTTTCCCCACCTCCGCTTTCATTGTGCTGTTATTTGCCTGGCTTGGTAGCCATTACACGAAGCTGTTTTACTTCATGTGGCGTCAGTTCTCTTGCTTCCCCTGACTTCAATCCTTGGAGCGTCAGGAAGCCATAGCGTTCACGTTTCAGTTTCATCACCGGATGACCGATTGCCTCGAACATGCGGCGCACCTGGCGATTACGACCTTCGTGGATCGTCACTTCAAAGATTGCCGTTTCCTTTGTTCTTTCCATCGAAAGGAATTTGATTTTTGCTGGAGCCGTTTTTCCGTCCTCAAGCTTGATGCCTCGCTCCAGGCTGCGAATAGCTTCCCTTGAAGGAATTCCTTTCACTTTTGCAACGTAAACCTTATCCACTTGGGATTTCGGGTGCGCCAGACTGTTGGCGAATTCACCGTCATTGGTCATGATGATCAATCCGGACGTATCATAATCCAAACGCCCGACAGGATAGATCCGTTCATCGATAAGCGTGAAAAAGTCTGTTACCACTTTTCTGCCTTTATCATCGCTGACACTAGAGATGACACCTCTTGGTTTGTATAACACAAAATAAACCGGCTCTTCCCTTTCGACAGGAATGCCTTCCACTTCTATTTTATCATTAGGGGAAACCTTTACCCCAAGCTCTTTTATCACCTTGTCATTAACCCTGACTTTTCCTTCTTGAATCAATTGTTCTGCTTTTCTTCTCGATGCAATCCCTGCATGCGCAATCACTTTCTGTAACCGTTCCATTTCTTTCACCTCATTCAACATCTTACATGACTTTCATAAGAAAAGCCAAGATTTCCATACTTATATAATTGCCATCATTCACAAACTCTAATTATACCCTTAGTTATTTTATAAAGGATAGTAAAAAAATCCGGCTTTAATAAATTGGTACTATTCTATACTACTAAAGGCGTAAAAAAATTACCCCGTTTCCCTTATTTCTCTGTTCACCATTAATTGATATAGTATCCTTAGCAGGAAATGTTTTCAATTTTTCTTAAGGGGAGAATGTTGATGATTAATGTGCAAATCGATCAGGTGCTTGAAACGTTGGGAACCTATCAGGACACTGAAATAACATATACCATTTGTACAATCCCAGATCAACCGCTTTCCATTACCTATCTTAGGAATAATCGCTGCTTTCAGATTGTCAGGGATAAACAAGGCATTGTCGAGCATTTTTCAGATATAGAAGCCGCTTCTTCCGCCATTAAAAGTGCGTTGTCACAAGTTGTATAAACATACAAAAAAACACAAGGGACCCCTTGTGTTTTTATATTCCGAAGAAAAAAGTTACAACCAGGATCGACACAACGATTCCGACTACATCCGCAAGCAGCCCCACCTTCAGGGCATCACCCATCTTTTTTATGCCCACAGCGCCGAAATACACGGTCAGTACATAAAGCGTCGTGTCCGTGCTACCCTGCAGGACGGAAGCCAGGCGGCCCATAAAAGAGTCCGGGCCAAATGTTGCGATCATATCTGTCGTCATCCCGAGGGCTGCAGTGCCGGAAATGGGGCGGATGATTGCCAGAGGCACAATTTCAGCAGGTACCCCGATGGCACTCATTGCCGGCCTTAAAAATTCCACCAGGAAGTCCAGTGCGCCAGATGCCCTGAAAATCGAGATCGCAACCAGCATCCCTACGAGAAACGGAATGATCGAAATGGCTATCTTGATTCCTTCCTTACCTCCTTCAACAAAGGTTTCATAGGTAGGCACCTTCTTGAAAGTCCCATAAAGCAGGATGAACCCGATAAGGAACGGTATAAGCCAAAGGGAAATTAAGGATATGAGCTGCATCTCTACCGCCTCCTTGCCATTCTGCGATAATAGAAAAAGCGGTCTATCAAAATAGCTGCGATTGTCGAGCATGCAGTCGCTATTAAAGTCGGCCCCACAATTTCAGTCGGTGAAGCCGAATTATAATTCATCCGTATTGCGATTACTGTAGTGGGAATCAGTGTGATGCTTGCGGTGTTGATGGCAAGGAACGTAACCATCGACCTGCTGGCTTCAATCTTCCCGCCGTTCAACTCCCTCAGCTGTTCCATCGCTTTTATCCCCATTGGGGTTGCTGCATTACCAAGCCCAAACATATTCGCAATCATATTGGAAAGCATATACCCCATCGCAGGGTGGTCGGGGGGAACCTCAGGGAAGATCCTTCTGACCAAAGGCCGGAAAAGCACTGCAAGTTTTTCCAACAGCCCTGCCTCTTGGGCAATCCTCATCAAACCCAACCAGAAAACAAGGATGCTGATAAATCCGATACAGATGGTCACTGCCTCTTTTGCCCCAAGAAAAATGGCTTCATTCACTTTATCCATCGTTCCGTTAATCATGGCAAAAAGAATGCCGATGATCGTCATTGCTACCCAAATGATATTGATCATGGCAGTTTACCACCGAAAATGAAAAAAATATTTTTGAAGATCGACCAGAAGCCTCCCGAATCTTCTTTTTCCTGTTCGAAATAGATCGGTGTTTCTATAACTGCCTCATTGTTCAGGATCAACGTATAACTACCGACCACTTCCGGAATATTTCCAGATCGCTCCCATTCCTTTTGAGGCTTTACCAGCTCGATATTGACACGAACATTGTCCCGTTCCTTCTTGGTCATCGGATACTTGATATCACGTGAAATGAAAACCTTGTCCTTATAAAAACTATCCTCTAAATCCTCAAGTTTACCTTCATTTGCAATGTTGTATAGCTTGTAATCGACAAAGGCCCTATTGAACATATAGATATGATCCTGCCAATCATCCGGGCCATTGAGTGTGACGACAATGGCATCGAGACCATCCTTGGAAGCGGTAGTGATGAGAGTACGTTTGGCACGTTTGGTGAATCCGGTCTTTCCTCCGGTTGCATAGGAATACATGCCTGTCACCAACCTATGCTTATTTGTCCAGCTGCGGTCCCATGATTCACCCGGTGCTGCAGGTGCACGGTATACCTTCGTCCCCGTCACTTCCCTGAATTTTTCATTTTCCATGGCATATCTCGTAAGCATGGCCATATCATATGCAGTCGAATAGTGGTTCTCATGATCGTCCAGTCCATGCGGGTTTGCGAATTCGGTATTACTCATGCCCAGTTCAGCGGCTTTCTCATTCATCAGGAAAACAAAGCCTTCTAGACTTCCACCAACATGCTCGGCAATGGCAACGGCTGTATCATTCCCAGAACGCAGCATCAATCCATACACAAGATGTTCGAGCTTTATTTTCTCCCCAGGCTTCAAATAAACCGAAGACCCCTCAGCATGGGTCGCCCTTTCACTTACGGTGACGATTTCACCCATTTTTCCGGATTCGATGGCAAGTATGGCCGTCATTACTTTCGTGATACTCGCGATGCGCTGTTTATCATGGGCATTCTTTTCGAAAATCACCCTGCCACTCTCTTGTTCTATCAAAATTGCATTCCTCGAACTTACGCCAACCCGCTCGGCCGCTGCCTCTTGAGGAATGCCTATACTGAACATCAGCATCACAATAGAAGCGATGATGAACATCATTCTAGCTCGTACCATCCAATCCCCATCCCTTGTCTATGTTTGTACAAGTTTATGCACAAGCTGTCCCATTATGATTTTTTCGATAAAAAAAGGCAGCGCTAAGTTAAAGACAGTCAGGAACGGGTTGTCGTGGATAACTAGGAATTTAGTGAAGGGTCTAATGGATTTCTCAATGGAATTTACGTTCAAAAAAGCCATTAGAACCCTTCTATTGGATTTCTCGCCGGGATATACGTTTAAAAAATCCATTAGGACGCTCCTATTGGACTTTTCGTCTGGAATCCCCTCCAAAAAAGCCATTAGAATGCTCCTATTGGACTTCTCGCCGGGATTTACGTTCAAAAAAGCCATTAGAACACTCCTATTGGACTTCTCGTCACGTTTCCCACTAAAAAAAGCCATTAGAACACTCCTATTGGACTTCTTGCCGGGTTTTCCACTAAAAAAAGCCATTAGAACGCTCCTATTGGACTTCTCGCCAGGATATCCGCTCAAAAAAGCCATTAGAACCCTTCTATTGGACTTCTCGCCAGGATATCCGCTCAAAAAAGCCATTAGAACCCTTCTATTGGACTTCTCGCCGACATTTCCACTTAAAAAAGCCATTAGACATCCGCTAATGGCCTTCTCACTGTAATATCATTTATAAAGACTCCTTTATTCAATAAGACTGCCACTTCAGTTTTGAAGCTTCCTGGAATCGCTTTTCCACATCGCGCCAGTTTACGATATTCCACCACTTGTCGATATAGTCCCTGCGATTGTTCTTATACTGCAGGTAATAGGCATGCTCCCAAACATCCAGTCCAAGCAGCGGGATAGTATCCCACTGGGTGAACAGCTGCTGTTTTTCAGTTTGGAGAATTTCCAGTCGGTGTGCACGCGGGGACCAGACTAGCAACGCCCAACCTACACCTTCCACCTTGTCTGCCGCTTCCGTAAAATGCTTCTTGAAATTGCCATAGCCGCCAAAGTCCTGGTTGATCTGCTGGAGCAGCCTACCCTTAGGCTGACCACCGCCATTTGGAGCCATATTCCCCCAGAACATCGTATGCAAATAGTGACCGGACCCATGGAAGGCGGCTTCTCTTTCCCAATGCTTGATCAAATCAAAATTCCCTGTCACTCGTGCTTCCTTCATTTTCAGCTCCGCTTTATTGAGCCCATCCACATAGCTCTTGTGATGCTTCAGGTGATGCAGTTCCATGATATCCCTTGAAATATAAGGTTCAAGCGCGTTATAGGCATATGGAAGTGGCGGAAGCTTATGTCCACCGATCGGGACACGGCCATTGTGTTGCCTGGAACTATGCTGCATCTCCATAACCTCATGAAAACCTTCGAGCTTCTGCTTAGCATAAAGGACATCCGATTCCTGGATTGCATCCTTCTCCTGGATGCTTTGAACATAAGAGAGGAAGTTTCTAATCTCCGACTGCCACTCCGATCTAATTGCCCCTGCCCCGTTTTCCGTCAGTATTTCCAAACACCAATTTTCCGTATCCTGTAAGTATTTCCTGAAAACCTGTTGATTTTGACTGATCATAGAGGTCCTCCCTTTTTTGAATTCATCGTGACATCCTATGCTTTCAGGGAGAAAAAAAGAAATTTGTCCTATTCATTAATATAAAAACACCCTGCCACAAAATTGGGGCAGGGTGAGTGATTAGTTGCTTTGCATCATTTTTGTCCGGTAGTCTGTTTCGTAATATTCCAATTCCTCACGGATGGTTTGGAATTCGCTTTCCAAATGGCGTACCACAGCCTTCAATTGAGTTGGTGGCGCTTCATGGAATTGGATCGAGTTTTTTCCGGTATAGGCAGATCGGCTGTCCTCATACCATGCATCATTCCTTGGAGCAAAGAACTCCTCGATGCATTGATGGTAGATATTATATAGCACCTTCTCGGCGGCTGATTTACGGAACGGCTCACTCTTTAAGATAACCTGGCATGCATTGTGCCCTTCATCACAGAATACTGCAAGCCTGCGTGTATTTGCCAATAACAGGCTGACATATTCCTTACTTCCGGCACTTTCTTCCATCAGCGAGGATAAGGTCACTTCATTCAGGAACTCATTTAATTGATGGACAGTATTTCCTAAAAAACTCTCTACTTGTTCTGTTTGAGCTTTTACAATCGTATTTGCCATTTGTAATGGACCCTCCATGTTAAGGTTTTATAGAAAATTCATGAGCATATGCATTTATACGACTTACCATCTATACCTATGACGTGCTTGTTCATTTATGCAGAAGGCTGAGCTAAAAAGTGCAATGGGGATGTTAGGTTATATTCCCCTTTGTTATGAACTCCTTCAAATATCTCTTTCAGCTTCTGGATATGGACGCCTTCAAAATAAGAGGCGAAATCTTCCCGGGTGTTTATGTAGATCCTTTTCCGGTTTCGGAAGCTTGGATTTTTGATCAGGAGGGTAAGGGCCACCAGATCTTTGAACAGGATTTCCTTGTCACTTATTTTAAAAATAGGATCTCCATCAACCCCAATATTCAAAAACTCGGGAAATGTTTCATCAAAATAGCGGATATATAATACATGGAAGGTTCTTTCCTCGCCATCCTCGAAAAATGTCACTTCCGAACGGTTGAAGAAATCTTCTGATGTATTAGATTGTGCCTTTTCCAATTCATAGCCTTTGATCCTGGTTATTTTCATGGTTATGATGCCACTCCTTAAAAGATCCAAATCTAGTATGTAATACTATTTTACCATATATCTTCACAAACCGTTTTAATTTTCAAACGTTTCTTGAAACTTTTCGAAAAACAGGTCTGCCTCTTCATCCGGATCATCGGTCGTGACGGTGAGTGGCGGGAGCTCCTTGATGTTCTTGAGGCCAAAATAGTCGAGGAACTCTTTTGTAGTTCCATATAGGATGGCACGTCCTGTCCCTTCCGCACGCCCCACTTCCTTCACAAGCGCCTTCGCGGAAAGCGTCTGGAGCGGCCTTTCGCTCTTCACACCGCGAATGCTCTCAACTTCCGTCCTTGTTATCGGCTGCTTGTATGCCACAATCGCCAACGTTTCTAGTGCTGCCTGTGATAAGGATTGCGATGTTGGTGATTCCACCAGCTTCTTCAGATAGACGGAATGCTCTTTTTTCGTGGTCAATTGGAATGTGCCGGCAAGTTCTATGATGGCTATTCCCCTATCAGGAGATTTATAATCCTCCCTTAATGCGGAGATGGCATCAAGCGCGACATTCTCTTCTATCTCCAGGACGGTAGAGAGCTGTTTGAGCGTCAGCCCTTCATCCCCTGCTGCAAATAGCAAACTTTCCACAATCGACTTCCAATTAATAATATCCAACTTCCTCTTTTCCTCCTTCTTGATAGGAAATATAAATATCTGCAAAATTATTTTCCTGATCAAGCCTTATGGTGTTCTTTTTCAACAACTCGAGTATGGCGAGAAAGGTCACCACAATGTATTCTTTGCTCGACTCCGGGAAAAGGTCAAAGAAATGCTTTCTCCCTTTATATTGGCGCAGGTCCTCGATAAGTTCCGCCATTCTCTTTTCGATCGGGATTTCCTGTCTGGCAATCCGCGTCTGCAAGGGCTTTTGCAGCTTTTTGCGGCGCATAAGCTTCTGCAAGGCACCAAGCATATCATATAAAGACACATCCAGCTTCACTTCATCAGGTGCCACATTTTTCATCAGCTCCGTCAGATCACTCGGGGCTCTGGTAAAGAGATGACTCCGCTCTTCTTCAAGCTCCTTCAGATCGTCTGCCGCCTCTTTATATTTACGGTACTCGATCAGACGGTTCATCAGCTCTTCACGGGGATCCTCCTCGTAATCTGCGAAGTCATCATCTACCTGAAGCATTTCCTCCTCGTGTTTCGGAAGCAGCATCTTGCTCTTTATCTCAAGCAACGTAGCTGCCATTACAAGGTATTCACTTGCAATATCCAACTGCAATTCTTTCATCGTATGTATATAAAATAAATATTGCTCAGTAATTTGAGCAACGGGAATATCATATATATCTATTTCCAATCGGTTTATCAAATGAAGCAGCAAGTCCAATGGACCTTCAAACGCTTCAACCTTCACATTATATTCCTGCACGGGTATTCATCCACCTAACTTCATTCAAAACAAATTAACGCATCCGAATATTTTCGAACTCTATCATAGTATAAAGTATTCTGGCAACATTTTATAGTACTATAAGGATTATGATAAGATATTATTATCCTTTTTAAAAGGGGGAAAAGCATTGTATCCACAAGCCTATATCGATTATTTGCATTATTTTCATTGTGAACGAGACTATTTCGAATGCCATGAGGTGTTAGAAGAGCATTGGAAGGAAAAAGAAGCGGGAGAAAGGGATCTCCATTGGGTTGGATTGATCCAGATAGCAGTAGGACTCTATCACCATAGACGCGGAAATTTCAACGGCGCCAAACGGATGCTGACAAACGCGCTTTCGATCATCCGCACCCACACCAAAGAAATCGACCGTCTTGCATTAGATAGCAAAAGACTTATAGAATTATTGGAAATCCAGCTGGAAGGCATAAATAGGAAGGACTCCTATAAGAGCTTCGATCTGCCATTGACAGACGAGATGCTCCTGACCTCCTGTATGACCAGAGCCCTTGATGAGAACTTGGTATGGGGTGCACCAAGCGATCTTGAAAACCTATCACTTGTGCATCGGCATTCCACACGCAACCGGGATGATGTGATACAGGAACGGATTGCGCAACTGTTGAAGCGGCAACAAAAAAAGGAAGGCTAACCTTTTATACAAGGGTTGCCTTCCTTTTTTATAGAGTACTTATTGTTAACATGCTAGAAAGCTTAAGAGAAAATCACTGCTCAAAATCACATTTCTCAATAAATGCAGTTGTATACTCTGTTGTCTTTACAGATTTACCAGGATACATTTCTTTTAAAGCTTTTACCATTTCTTTACCGCAACCTTGTCCGCGGTGAGAAGGACTTACGCTAATATGCTGGATGGTATAGCTGTCTTCATCCATGACAATGCCGATTATTCCAATGATATCCTCAACCTTCCAAAGGAAAAGCTGCCAGTTATCATTTTCTTCATAATCCTTCATCGTCTGCTGAAGTTTTTTCAGTTCTTTTTCTGTTGGCATAAATGACATAAGACCCATGGCGATTTTTTCAAAGCTCTTTTTATAACGAATTAACATACATTACCCCTCATTATCGAAAAAACTTTCTTACTAAATAGTATAGGCAACCAATTTGTAATGGTTCCATTTCAGTACGTATATCTCACTCTTAAATATACATTCTATCCAATCGCCGCGGGATTGTATACCTTTTTGAAATAAATCTTAAAATTCACGTAATAGGTTGGCCATCTCGATTGCTGCAGCAGCTGCTTCCCAGCCTTTATTTCCGGCCTTTGTACCTGCTCTTTCGATTGCCTGTTCAATCGTTTCCGTTGTCAGCACCCCAAAAATGACAGGTATCCCAGATTGCATGGAAGCTTGGGAAACCCCTTTTGCCGCTTCATTGCACACATAATCGAAATGCGGAGTGGATCCACGGATGACAGTTCCCAATGTAATGACCGCATCATACTTTCCGGAATCGGCCATGCGTTTTGCCACCAATGGAATTTCAAACGCCCCGGGTACCCAGGCCACATCGACACTTCCTTCTTCCACGCCATGTCTTTTCAACGCATCCTGCGCGCCGCCGAGAAGCTTGCTTGTAATAAATTCATTGAACCTTCCAACAACGATTCCAACCTTCAGTCCTGTACCTACCAAATTTCCTTCATATATATTTCCCATTAAAAAAACCTCCAGTAAAAAGTTAATATTTTTTAAAAATGAAGCATATGCCCCAATTTGCTGTGTTTGGTTTTGAGATAGTTTTCGTTTGCTTCTTTAGTCGGCATCTGAAGTGCGATGCGATCGACCACTTCAAGGTCGTATCCCTTCAGGCCGGCAATCTTCCGAGGATTATTGGTTAACAGATTCATTTTGGAAATACCAAGATCACGAAGAATCTGTGCCCCGATTCCATAGTCCCTGAGGTCTGCCCCGAAGCCCAGCTTTTCATTGGCCTCCACCGTGTCAAAGCCTTGTTCCTGAAGCTTGTAGGCTCTCATTTTGTTTAGCAGGCCGATCCCGCGACCTTCTTGCCTCATATACAAGAGCACACCGTTCCCTGCCTTCTCGATCTGTGCAAGCGCCGCATGGAGCTGCGGACCACAGTCACAACGGTTTGAACCGAATACATCTCCTGTCAGACACTCGGAATGGACACGGACCAGCGTAGGTGTTTCAGGGTCAATCTCCCCCTTCACCAGGGCCACATGCTCTTTACCATCGACAATATTTGAATAGCCGATTGCCCGGAAGTCTCCGAATTCTGTCGGAAGCTTTATTTCCACTTCACGCTGGACAAGCTTGTCCTTCCGGTTACGGTATTGAATCAGATCCTTGATCGTTATCATCTTCAGACCAAACTTGTCCGCTATCTCCCTGAGCTCTGGCACCCTTGCCATCGAACCATCTTCATTCATGATTTCACAAATGACGCCGGCAGGGTAGGAACCGCTCATCACTGCGAGATCTACTGCCGCTTCTGTATGACCGGCACGGCGCAGCACCCCGCCCTTTTTCGCCACCAACGGAAAGATATGACCTGGACGCTTGAAGTCACCAGCTTTAGCAGCCGGGGAAAGTAGCTCGATGATAGTTGCCGAACGTTCGTAGGCAGAGATACCTGTCGTTGTAGTCTTATGATCAATACTGACCGTAAAAGCTGTGCCATGGGAATCTGTATTGTGATTGACCATCGGTGCAAGATCGAGCTTTTCAGCCAACTCCTCCACAACCGGTACGCAAATCAGACCGCGGCCATGGGTTGCCATGAAATTGATGACTGCAGGAGTCGCCTTCTCTGCAAGGGATACAAAATCGCCCTCATTCTCTCGGTCCTCATCATCACAGACGATGATCACTTTTCCCTCTTGCAAGTCTTTAAGCGCTTCGTCTATGGTATTGAAAATTTTACTCATTCCTCTTCACCCACCTTATTTGTATCCATGCTCTTCCAAAAATGATGCTGAGATGCTGGAACCCACTTTCGGTTCTTGCCTATTCAATAGATGATCCATATATTTCGCCAGCATGTCGGCTTCAATGTTTACCATATCTCCCTTGCCTTTCTCACCAAGGATCGTCTCCTTCATGGTGTGTGGTATCAAGGAGATGGTGAAGGTATTATCCGCTACCCCAAAGATGGTCAGGCTTGTACCATCCACCGTTACCGATCCTTTCAGCATGAGAAATCTAGCAATGTAAGGATCAACCGAAATGGTGTAATAGACGGCATTGGAAACACTTCTCTTATCCTGGATCGTGCCTGTCCCATCAACATGGCCACTTACAAAATGACCTCCGAATCGCCCATTGGCAATCATTGCCCGCTCCAGGTTCACTTTGGAACCAGCCACAAGACTGCTCAATGATGTCGCATGGACCGTTTCTGGCATCACATCCACAGTAAAACGATTAACGGAAAACGTCGTCACGGTAAGGCAAACACCATTTACTGCGAAACTATCACCAAGCTTGACGTCTTCTAATACTTTCTTTGCGGTGATATCAAGTACGATGGCCTTGTCGCCACGGATGATCTGCTTTATGGTACCTATTTCTTCTATAATACCCGTAAACACTGGATTTCCTCCTTACAGGGGCACGGAGATAATCTTGATATCCTGCCCGATCATAGTGATATCTTTTATCGTAAGGTTCATACTTACACCCATCGACCTAAACCCCGATCCGCCAATCATAGTTGGGGCAAGGGCACCTCCTATCAATTTAGGTGCGATATAAGTGATCACCTGATTGATGGCTCCTGCCTCAAGAAAGCTCCCATTGACCGTTGCACCCCCTTCAACAAATAGGGAGGTGATGCCACGATCACCGAGCAAAGTCAGGAGATTATCTATCTTTATCTCTTCTGTCGGCAGTTTCATGACCTTCACTTGCTGATTGATAAGCGCTTCGATCTTTTTTTCATCTGCTCTGGCACCCGTAATAATCCAGGTTGGTGCCTCTTCGTCTGTGAGGACACGGGCATCGATCGGCGTCCTTAAATGGGTATCCAGAATGATCCTTACTGGATTCTTCCCTCCATTCGGGAGCCGTGTCGTCAAACTTGGATCATCCGCAATCACTGTCCCTACACCAACAAGGATTGCATCATGCCGATGTCGGTAGCGATGAACATCCATTCTTGCTTCTTCCCCTGTGATCCATTTGCTGTCTTTTGTGTAAGTTGCAGTTTTCCCATCAAGACTGGATGCCGTCTTTAGCGTGACATAAGGTTTTTTCGTTTTTATGTAATGGAAAAAAACATCATTTAATGCAAGTGCCTCTGCTTCACAAACCCCTACATCCACGATAATGCCTGCGCTTTTGAGCTTTTTGATCCCAGAACCTGCAACCAATGGGTTTGGGTCCACAGAAGCAATGACAACTCTTTTAACCTGGGAACTGATTAAAAGATCTGAGCAAGGTGGCGTTCTGCCATGATGGCTGCATGGCTCCAAGGTCACATATACCGTGGACCCGATAACCTTCTCACCAGCCATTCTGATTGCGTGCACCTCCGCATGCGCTTCTCCCGCCTTAAGGTGTGCACCAAACCCGACAATCTCCCCATCCTTCACCACAACCGAACCAACTACCGGATTTGGAGAGGTCTGTCCTGCAGCTTTTCCTGCAAGATCTATTGCAACATTCATATAATACCGATCGTCCATGTTCCCTCTCCCTCCTATTAATAAAAATAAAAAACCCCTAAGGAATTGGCCTTAGAGGTGTAGAAGATTAAAATTGCGTATAGGAAAATAAACAGTGTCACAAATGTGTTTTTCACTGTTTTCGCAAACTTAATCCTTCTCCCATCCAGACTTTCACTGTCGGCCCTGGAGTTGCACCAGATCCACCGTTAACTATTTAAAATTAACGGGTCACGGACTAAGAAGCACAGGGCTTCATCACCGCCGGTAGGGAATTGCACCCACCCCCGAAGGACATCAAATATGTAATTGTGTACAAGATTATATTAGCATAATCATTTCATATGTAAACTTTTTAGTTTAAGCTATGTCACTTAAACGATAAAAAACCAATATATGATACCCCAGACGAGAGACATCCCTAAAAGGACTGCAGCTAAAATCCAGTTAGATTTTTTCATCCAACTTCCCACCTTTATGAGAGATAAAAAAAGGGAGCATCGCTGCTCCCTTTTTTTGGTTTGAATTATTCAGCGTCGAATACTTCCACTTTTTCCATTGTGTCGCCATTTTTCATGCCTCTAGCTGTTTCTAAGCCAGAAGTCACTTTACCGAACACAGTGTGTACACCATTCAAATGTGGCTGTGGCTCGTGAACGATGAAGAATTGGCTTGAACCAGTGTCTTTCCCAGCGTGAGCCATGGAAAGGCTGCCTGCTTCGTGCTTATGTGGGTTACCGGCAGTTTCACACTTGATTGTCGTACCGCTTCCGCCTGCACCTGTTCCTGTAGGGTCTCCACCTTGGCTAACGAAGCCAGGGATGACACGGTGGAAAGTAACACCGTTATAGAAGCCTTCGTTTGCAAGCTTTTCGAAGTTGGCAACTGTATTAGGTGCTTCATTTGGGTATAATTCGAATTCGATTTTTTCGCCGTTTTGCATAAGTATGTATCCTTGTTTTTTCATTGAGAACATCTCCTTTAAGGTTGTATCAATCAGTCTTTATCATACAGCATTCTTTAGGTAAAGGAAAGCGAGATGGTGCGTTTGTCGGGAGAATGTTCGTAGATGGAGCCCTCTTCGTCCAAGAGCGGGAAAAAAGGACCACCCCCGAACAAAAATGTCCAGTGGTGGTCCTATCCAATTATTTCAATATCTTAGACTTAGACTGAAACGGCAGGTCCAATCTTATGAGATCCTCGAAGGACTCCCGTTTGATGACAAGCTGTGCTTCCCCGTCTTCGACAAACACCACGGCTGGTCTAGTGATGCGGTTATAATTGTTTGCCATGGAATAGCCGTATGCACCTGTACAGAATACTGCGAGATAGTCTTCGTGGTTCGCCTTTGGCAATGGTAGGTCCCATATCAGCATATCCCCGGACTCACAGCATTTCCCCGCGATCGAGACGGTTTCCTCAGCTTTATCATTCACACGGTTTGCAAGTACCGCTTCATATTTCGCCTGATAAAGCGCTGGACGGATATTGTCGCTCATCCCTCCGTCTATGGCCAAATACTGGCGGATGTTCGGAATTTCCTTTTTGGACCCGACAGAATAGATGGTTGTGCCTGCATCCCCTACCAAAGAGCGGCCTGGCTCTATCCAGATCTCAGGCATCTTCATATTCAATTTTTTAACATGGGTTTGAACATCACCGATGATTTCCTCTACATATCGGGAAACCGGGATCGGACTGTCCTCCTCTGTATAGCGGATACCAAAGCCGCCGCCAAGATTCACCACGCGTGCTTCAAAACCGCTCTCCTCTTTCCACTCTTTCAAAGTATCGAACAATTTTTCTGCAGCCATTTTGAACCCTGTCGTTTCAAAAATCTGAGATCCAATATGACAGTGGATGCCCAATATGTCTAGATGAGATCTTTTAACCGCAATCTCCATCGCTTCCTTTGCCTGGCCACTCTGTAAATCAAAGCCGAATTTTGAATCTTCCTGGCCAGTCAATATATAATCATGTGTATGCGCCTCGATTCCTGGCGTCACCCTTAATAAAATAGGCATGATGTAATCATTTTTTTCACAAATCTCCTGCAGGAGGTCAAGTTCGAGGAAGTTATCCACCACTACGCAGCCTATCTTTTTCTGGACAGCCATCTCAAGCTCCTCATAGCTTTTGTTATTGCCGTGGAAATGGATGCGTTCAACCGGAAAATCTGCAACTAGTGCTGTAAATAGCTCCCCACCGGATACTACGTCAAGGGAAAGCCCCTCTTCCTTTGCCAGCTGGAACATCGCAATGGAAGAAAAAGCTTTACTGGCATAAGCAACCTGCGCCTTAACACCCATGTTTTTGAAAGTGGTTTGAAAGCCCCTTGCTCTCTCCCTGATCAGTGCAACATCATATACATATAACGGAGTGCCATACTGATGTGCAAGCTCGATCGTATCCACTCCTCCTATTTCCAAATGTCCTCTATCATTTACCTGGCTCGTTCCATGAAAGTACATATTCCGTTTCTCCTCTGACAATAGTCTATTATGTAGCAGATGTTGTACCATACCTTATTCCGAATTAGTCCAAACAGTAAGGGATACTCGCCCTGCATATGAAAAAAAACAGCTAAACAGAACTCTTTAGCTGTTTCTAATAATCCTTTAGCTCTTTATTTAAATAAACTCTACCACATCTATTTAGCCCTATCAAGCGAATATTCTTACTACTCTCTTATTTATTGAGGCTGCCTGAAGCGATTTTTAGGATGAACGATGCTTGGTCTGACTTTTGCTCCAGGGGTTGCCCTTCTGATCAGGATCATAAATAGCGCCTTAGGGCTGAACGGGAGAAATGGCCATAAATATGGCGTGTTCAAAGAACGTGTACCAGCCAGGAATAGGATGAATGCCGTCACACCGACAACTAATCCCGGTGCATGGAAGATGGCTACAAGAGCCAATAGAATCAAACGGACAATTTTATTTGCCACGCTCAACTCATAGCTTGGAGTCGTAAAGGATCCGATTGCTGCCACTGCAACATATAATATGACTTCAGGTACAAATAAGCCGACGTCTATCGCGATTTGCCCGATCAATACTGCCGCAATCAAGCCCATGGCCGTTGAAAGGGCTGTCGGTGTATGGATGGCGGCAAGCCGCAGGAACTCTATCCCGATATCTGCGAGGAATATCTGAATCACAACGGGGATATTGGATTGTTCATTTGGCCCGACAAAACTTATCGCTTCAGGCAGCATATCCGGCTCCAAAATCATTAAGAACCAGAGCGGCAAAAGGAATAGGGATGCAAAGATACCTAAGAAACGGACCCATCGGACAAATGTACCCACTGCTGGCGACTGGCGATACTCCTCCACATGCTGAACATGATGGAAAAAGGTCGTGGGAGTGATAATGACACTTGGGGATGTATCGACCATGATGATTACATGTCCCTCGAGCAGATGGGTCGCAGCAACATCGGGACGTTCAGTGAACCGGACAAGCGGATATGGATTGAATCCTTGTTTAACAAGAAACTCCTCAACGGTTTTATCCGCCATGGTAAGTCCATCAATATTGATGCTTTTCACTTCTTTTCGAACGACATCCACCAGATCCGGATCTGCCACATCTTTTATGTAGGAAAGGCATATATCGGTTTTGGAACGTTCGCCGATCTGGAAAATTTCATTCCGAAGGCGCTCATCACGGATTCTTCGACGGGTTAAGGCTGTATTGACGATGATGTTTTCCACATAGCCATCACGTGCACCGCGTACGACTTTTTCTGTGTCGGGCTCTTCAGGATTCCTTCCCGGATAGGATCGTGTGTCAATGACAAACCCACTATCCTCCCCTTCCAGTAGTACGACGATGAGACCACTTAGAACCTGATCCACCACTTCATCGAGATATTCGATGCTTTCGACCTGTTGATGAACAAGGCGGTTATGGACGATTTCTTTTACCTTACTTGACCTTCTTTCCACATCATTGAGGTGTACCAGTTCCTCGAGCAATTCAATGATATAGCTAGTATCACATAACCCATTGACATAATAGATATTGAGTTCCTTTCCCAGGACCGTGATTTTCCTTACGCCAAGATCAAAACTTTCATTCAAGCCAACCTTATCTTTGAAAAATTTCTCATTCGTCGTCAGTTTCGGTGAAATCGGAATTTTTTCCATTCCATTGTGAGACATCATACCCATTCCTCTCTAAAATGATTTCGACAGCTTTACTGGTAATGGGGGCACCGTTTTTCACATCATCTTTACGTGCCATTTTTCCAATATCGCCAATTCCTACGATGATGGGAACTTTGATGGTATCAAGGCAATATACGGTATCACCATTAATTCTTCCGATATCCATCTCCTGGATACCACTTTTATCAACGCCGAAGTGGGATACCTGTAAATCACGATCTACGGTGACATTCACTTTCGTCCATTCTGATTGATGGGTCTTGGAAGCAACCGCTATTACCCCCAAAACGTCCACTTGCGGATGGGTGGCGACATGCTTCAAGGCAACCTCCCCTGCACCTTCACCAAGATAACCACTGTCATCAAACATGACAAAGACAGGCTCCGATTTCGCTTTCAGGATCAATTGGACTATCTCTTCCCCGCTTAAAAGGGTAGGATTGCCGAATGAACTGGAAATACATCGGCCGCCGTAGTGCTTGGCAACATATTGAATGGTTTTTTTCGCGTACACATCCCCGTCCGTGACTAGAATGACCCGTTTTTTTATCATGATGAACTATCCCTTCGGCTTGAAGATTATTGCCACAAGAAAAGCAAAAAGAATGGCCGCGGAAATACCCGCTGAAGTTAATTCAAATATTCCCATTCCTATCCCGACCAATCCATGTTTATCTGCCTGATGCATCGCACCATGCAGCAAGGAGTGACCAAAACTGGTGATAGGGACTGTGGCACCAGCTCCGGCAAAATCAATGAACTTATCATACAGTCCGAATCCATCCAGGATCGCACCTATGACCACAAAAGTGCTCATTACGTGGGCAGGAGTCAGTTTGGCAAAGTCTAATAGGATTTGGCCAACCACACAAATGAGTCCGCCTACAACAAATGCGATGAAGTATTCCATCAGCCACTCACCCTCTCCAATACAACACCATGTGCAATGGTCGGTATCGATTCTTTCTGCTGGATCATGGTAGGGCTGAGCAGGGCACCTGTCGCGACAACGAGTATTTTGTTATATGTTCCATTTTTCAATTCATTCAATAGATGCCCATAAGTGACAACTGCACAACAGCCACAGCCGCTTCCTCCTGCAAAAACTTCCTGGTCAGGCCTGAAAATCATCAGTCCGCAATCTGTATGGATGGTAGAAACATCATAGCCTTCTTCTTTTAACATTTCTTTTAGTATGGGACTTCCTACACCGGACAGGTCGCCTGTGACAATCAAATCGTATACATCAGGCTGAATTTGGAGGTCCTGAAAATGCGCCTGGATGGTATCCGCCGCTGCTGGTGCCATTGCCGATCCCATATCGAATGGATTCGTAATTCCAAGGTCCATCACCCTGCCGATCGTTGCAGAGGTTATCTTCACTTGACTCGGTTCCTTGCTGACAAGGGCTGTCCCTGCTCCTGTAACCGTAAATGTCGCTGAATCCGGTTTTTGTCCGCCATATTCAGTCGGATATCGGAACTGCCGCTCTGCTGTGGCGTTATGACTGCTAGTGGAAGCCAAAACACGATTGGCAAAGCCTCCATCTACAAGCGCTGATGCGACTGCCAAAGTTTCCATCGAGGTTGAGCAGGCGCCGAACATACAAAGAAATGGGATCTGATGGTGTCTGGCAACATAGTTTGCTGTGACATTCTGATTCAATAGATCACCAGCGAGGAAAAAATCGATATCCTTGTATTCAAGATTCACTTTCCCCAAGCAAGCCTGAATCGATTGCTCCATCAATCTGCGCTCTGCAAGCTCCCAATTGTCCTCACCGCAATGAAGCTCTTTATAGGTGTGGTCAAAATGAACACCTAATGGACCGTCCGCCTCTTTCGGACCTACAGCTGTACCGGATGCAGTCAAATAGACCGGATTTTGAAAAACCCAAGTTTGTTTGCCGACGATTCTCAATTTTATCCCCCCTTATCCTGTGAAACTCATGCTAAAAAGATAACGCAGGAAGCCGACCACATAGGCAGCCACTACCCCAAACACGATGACACTCCCTGCAAGCTTGAACATGTTCGTTGCCACTCCAAGCACCAAGCCTTCACTACGATGTTCCATCGCCGCGCTCGTCATTGAATTGGCAAAGCCTGTAACCGGTACTGCAGAACCCGCTCCTGCAAATTGCCCGATTTTATCGTAGATGCCAAAGCCGGTCAATAGTGCTGAAAAAAGAATAAGGGTTGCAACTGTTGGATTACCTGCCTGTTTTTCCGAAAAATCGAATACATTTATATAGAAGTTCTGGACAGCTTGGCCAAACATGCATATCAGTCCCCCGACAAGGAATGCTTTGATGCAATTCAACATATAAGGCGGCTTGGGCTGATACTTTTTGATATTTTCTTTATAGTTATCTTTTATCTTTCCACTCATTCCTGCATCTCCTTTCATAAGTCCACAAAAACCAGCCAGTGATAAAGTGAGCCTAGTATTTTTCCAAAAACTATCGCCATCAACAAGATGGCCATCTGCCCATCCACCCCGATCCGTTTTGCAAGAATCGGCAGTACATTGAGCACCTCCGTCAAAGCCGCGGCAAGCAACCCTACAAATACTCCGCAGAAAAGCCCTATTGGAACAGCTACGATGGCCGGAAGGTGAAACGACACATGATTCAAACTGATCCAACTGCCGAACAAAGCACCACCAATGACACCCCACTCATAGCTGAATACGAACTTGGTAGTTTTGGTCAACTGGGTTAATCTCGGGATGATTCCGAGTACTGCAAGAAATGCCACAAAACCCGAACCTACCGCAAGCCCTCCTGCCAGTCCAAGAAATACGACAAATATGATACTAATGGTCATCTGTCTGTTTGGAGCTTTCTTTATTTTCATGCATGATGACATACATATCTAAATCCTGCTGATAGTTGAACATCTCCACTTCAAGCGGACTCGGCTCTTCGTTAATCCGCTTTCTAAAAACGTGGTTAAAGAACAAGATCATACCGAGCCCCAATCCGATGGAATATGGGATCTGCAGGAGAAGCGGTTTGTCATCATCGAGTCCTGTTATCGTCTTGAAAATTTTCTGGTGGACTATCCTCATGCTGACATCCTCATGGAAATTCATGATGGCCAATGCTGCACCCAGAAAGAGAAGGAGCCAGACCGCTGCAAAAAACATCGGCCGGAACTGTTTCGTTTTATAGACAATTTCTACAATTGTCTGTGCAGGCCCGACAGTTTGCACATCCAGTTCACTGTCCGCTTTTCGCAACTCCTTTAATACCCGCATGATATCAAGGACCACAATGGACTTATCGCTTCTGTTCACTTGGTGGATGGCTATCCCACTGACCTGACTTACCACCTCGTCGTCCCCTACAAGCTGCCCGACATCCCCGATTGTGATGGTCTGGTTAGGACGGGCTTGAATACGATGGCGCATACGAATATACAAGATTTTATCCATCTCCGAACACATCCCGAAATACATTATTGTTGTGTATATGTAGTATGGGTTAGTGGGAGAATTACCATGCAAAGGAAAAAATAATGGGGAGAATTACCACATAGATGATTTGGGGATTTTTAAAACAAAAAAACCGTACGGAGAATGTCACTCATCCATACGGTCCTTCATTTGTACCAGTATTTTTTTCTCGAGCCTTGAAACCTGTACCTGGGAAATACCAAGTCGCTGTGCGACCTCCGTCTGTGTCTGGTCCTTGTAATAACGCAGGTAGACGATCAGCTTTTCCCTTTCATCCAACTCTTCTATCGCTTCCTTCAAAGCAATCTTATCAAACCATCTGTTTTCCGAATGGTCTGCAATCTGATCGAGCAGGGTGATTGGATCACCGTCATTTTCATAGACGGTTTCATGAATCGATGAAGGGGCCCTTGCTGCCTCTTGGGCAAGCACCACTTCCTCTGCCGTAATCTCAAGGAATTCTGCGATTTCGTTGATCGTAGGTACGCGGCCATAACGCTTGGATAATTCATCTTTGGCTTTTCTGATTTTATTCGCGACCTCTTTCAGGGAACGGCTTACCTTCACACTCCCATCATCGCGAATGAAGCGTTGAATTTCTCCGATGATCATCGGTACCGCATAGGTGGAGAACTTCACATCATAAGAAAGGTCAAACTTATCCACTGACTTCAATAATCCGATGCACCCGATTTGAAACAGGTCATCAGGCTCGTAGCCTCTATTCATAAAACGTTGAACCACAGACCAGACAAGCCTCATGTTCTTTGAGACAATCAGGTCACGTGCCTCTTGTTCGCCGTCTTGGCTCCTTTTGATCAGTTCTTTCACTTCATGATCTTTTAAGTAAGTTTGCGTTTCGTTTTTGACCTCCACATCCATAGGCTTAGCTCCTTAATTGCAAAGCGCTTTGCTCTTGGCTAGATACTTGGTCATACGGATCGAGGTGCCTTTATTCGTGGAGTGAATGTCTACATTATCCATAAAGTTTTCCATAATGGTAAAACCCATACCAGAACGCTCGAGCTCAGGCTTAGTAGTATATAGCGGCTGTCTAGCTTCCTCCACATCTTCAATTCCCATGCCTTCATCTTTGATGGTGATATGTACGGCACCATCCTCCAGTTCTACTGAAATATAAACAGTGGCATTGGGATCATTGTCATATCCATGAATGATGGCGTTTGTTACCGCTTCAGAGACTACCGTCTTGATTTCAGTCAGCTCATCCATGGTCGGATCGAGCTGCATGATGAATGCTGCTACAGTTACCCTGGCAAAAGACTCGTTTTGACTGAGTGCAGAAAACTCAAGGTGCATCTGATTTCTCATTATGCCACCCCCAATTTCTGCAAAGCATTTTCTTCGCTTTCTTCCAGGCGGATGATCTTAAACAAGCCGGACATTTCAAACAATCGCTTGACTGCCGGTGAGATGGAGCAGACCACCATTTCCCCGCCATGGCTTTTTATCTGTTTATATCTGCCTAAAATGACACCCAAACCGGAGCTATCCATGAATGCCAATTGCTCCAAGTTCAAGATGATATGAGAAATATTATGCTTCTCGATGATACTTGAAGCTTGTTCTCGCAAATTCTCAGCAGTATGGTGATCTAATTCTCCTGCTAATCGTATACAAAGGACATTCTGTTTTACTTCCAAATCAACGGTAAGACTCACTGTACTTTCCTCCTTGTGGAATCATCGTTCAGTGAGTCAATTTCTATTTTTCTATAGCAGATTCCTGCTTATGGACAAAACTAGTGTTTATTCGCTAAAGAGTGTGTAAAACCGTCATAAATCTCATCAGTCAGATTTTGTAAAATGACCCATGGAACGCTTGAACAGCTGCCACCAGCTAGCTTCAAGACTGTCTGAACCAGCAACAAGGTCACTTTCCGATAAAACCTTATCCCCTTTTTTCAGGACGATGGTACCAACCTTATCGCCTTTATTGATCGGAGCCTGAAGCTTCATGTCGACCTTGATTTCCTTGACCACATCATCCACTTTCTCCCCTTTTTTAGTGAGGACGGAGATTGGTTCACTTGTTACAGCTTCCAGTTCCTTTTTTGAACCTTTGCTTACTTTTACCTTGGCCACTTCCACATTGCGCTCGAACATCGGATGCGTTTTATAATGGCTGAACGCAAAATCAAGCATATTGGTAATCTGCGCATTACGGTCCTTTGGTGTCGGTGCGCCGAACACGACTGCAATCACGCGCATGTTATCCTTCTTTGCAGTTGCGGTTAAGCAATATTTTGCTTCTTGTGTAAAGCCCGTTTTTACACCATCAACACCAGGGTAAAATCTAACAAGCTTATTCGTGTTCACTAACCAGAACTTCTTTTCAGTATTTTGACGAAGAAAATCCTCGTATTGTCCGGTATATTTGGTAATAGCTTCGTATTTCAATAGTTCTTTTGCCATGACAGCCATATCTGCGGCAGTACTATAATGATTCTTGGCTGGAAGCCCGGTCGGATTTTGAAACAGGGTATTTTCGAGTCCGAGTTCCTTCGCTTTCATATTCATTTTTTCTACGAATGCCTGCTCTGATCCGGCAATTCGTTCTGCCATTGCAACAGAAGCATCATTTCCGGATGCTATGGCAATGCCTCGCAGCATTTCATCTGTCGTCATCTCTTCGCCCGGCTCCAGGAAAATCTGGGAGCCACCCATGGAGGCAGCATGTTCACTTGTACGGATCTTTTCGTCCCAAGTAAGTTTGCCTTCATCCACCGCTTCCATAATCAACAGCATCGTCATGATCTTGGTCATACTGGCAGGAGGCAATTTCTCCTGTCCGTTTTTCTCATAAAGAACCTGTCCTGTATCCCGCTCAATCAATATTGCAGATCTTGCATTTTCAGTAAGTTGAACACTTTTTTCTTCCGCCTGTGCCAGTGGGCTGAATGCGGAAAAAGCAAAAGCAATGGCAATTATGGCACTTCCAAACTTTTTCATCCTAATACCTCCATTCTTTTTCCATACTTCACATTTTTTCCATAAAGAAACGTTTTATACTAAGATTTGGTAGAGGATGAAATTATTTTTGGTAAGTGGTGTTAGAAAGAATAATGCAAAATGGATATTTATGTTAAAATGATATTCTAATTAATTTTTCGGAGGAGGAGCTAGCTTGAAGGAAGATATCAAATTCCCGATGATATTTTTTATTTTGTCCTCAGCGTGGCAATTTATAGGTGATAAGGAGGTCAGGTGGATAGAAAATATATCAATCAGTATCATAATGGTCCTCATAATCTGGTTCTATCATTGGTCAAAAGTACCTTATAAAAGGAAATCATAAAAAAAAGCCCCCACCGTAATGGGAGCTGAAATACACAGTATTATTCGGAAATTGTATCATAAACAAGCGGCGGAACTGTTACGTCACCGGATACCACTTTGATGCTTTCATAAAGCTTTTCTTTGACTTTCACCATGTCTTCCTGGTTACTGTGGATGGTTGCAAGTGATTCCCCTGCCTCCACTTTGTCACCGATCTTCTTGCGAAGGACGATACCTACAGCCAAGTCGATTTCAGATTCCTTCGTTGCACGGCCAGCACCTAGAAGCATTGCTGCTGTTCCAACAGAGTCCGCAACGATTTCGGAGACAACGCCAGCTTCTTTTGCTTCCAATTCTACCACGTATTTAGCCTGTGGCATTTTTTCCGGGTTGTCGACAACAGACGAGTCCCCTCCTTGCGCTTCAAGGAATGTTTTCAACGTTTCGATTGCAGCACCGGAACGGATTACTTCTTCAAGCATCCCACGTGCTTCTTCCAATGTGGAAGCCTTCTCTGCCAAAAGGACCATGTAGCTTCCTAGAACCAAGCAAAGCTCTTCCAGATCTTTCGGCCCTTTTCCGCGAAGGGTATCGATCGCTTCTTTGATTTCCAAAGCATTACCGATAGCGTAGCCAAGCGGCTGGCTCATGTCGGAGATGACTGCCATTGTTCTGCGGCCAACATTGTTTCCGATATCCACCATTGCTTTTGCAAGCTTTTTCGCTTCGTCCAGATCCTTCATGAACGCGCCTGCACCTGTTTTCACATCGAGTACGATTGCGTCTGCACCTGCAGCGATTTTCTTGCTCATGATAGAGCTTGCAATCAATGGGATGCTGTTGACTGTAGCTGTTACATCACGAAGGGCGTAAAGCTTTTTGTCGGCAGGAGTCAGGTTTCCACTCTGTCCGATTACGGCAACCTTGTTCTTGTTCACATAATCAATGAACTCTTGATTGTCGATTTCAACGTGGAAGCCAGGAACTGCTTCAAGCTTATCGATTGTGCCGCCAGTGTGCCCTAGACCGCGTCCGGACATTTTTGCAACAGGAACGCCAACTGCAGCTACTAGTGGAGCCAATACGAGCGTAGTCGTATCGCCGACTCCTCCTGTGCTGTGCTTGTCGACCTTGATTCCTTCAATCGCAGAAAGGTCGATCGTATCACCGGAGTGAACCATTGCCATTGTAAGGTCCGCTCGCTCCTGATCGCTCATTCCCTTGAAATAAGTTGCCATTGCAAAAGCACTCATTTGATAGTCAGGGATCGAACCGTCTGTGAACCCTTTTACGACGAATTGGATTTCTTCGGTTGTCAGTTCTTTTCCGTCACGTTTCTTTTCAATAACGTCTACCATTCTCATCTCAAAAACACCTCTATTTTAGAATTACATACCTTTGATGATTGTTTTTACGAATTGCAGGAAGTTGGCTTTTACCATTTCCGTTGTTTCCATCACTTCATCATGCGTTAATGGCTGGTCAAGGATTCCTGCTGCCATGTTGGAGATGCAAGAGATGCCAAGCACTTTCATTCCGCTGTGACGGGCAATGATCACTTCAGGTACAGTGGACATTCCAACAGCGTCTCCGCCTAATGTACGAAGCATTCTTACCTCTGCAGGAGTTTCGTAGGAAGGTCCTGTGTTTCCTACGTATACCCCTTCTTGTACCTTAAGTCCGATTTCTGCTGCTACGTCCTTTGCAAGCTTACGCAATTCCTTGCAATAAGGCTCGGACATATCCGGGAAGCGCGCCCCAAGCTCATTGAGGTTCGGTCCGATCAGCGGGTTCGTGCCCATGTTATTGATATGGTCCGTCAATAGCATCAAGTCACCGGCTTCAAAGCTTTCATTCACTCCGCCAGCAGCGTTGGTCACGATCAGCTTTTCCACACCAAGGTATTTCATGACACGGACAGGGAATGTAACTTTGTCCATGGAATAGCCTTCATAAAAATGGAAGCGACCTTGCATCGCAATGACTGTTTTTCCTTCAAGCTCTCCGATTACCAATTGACCTGCATGCCCTTCAACTGTGGATACCGGGAATTCAGGGATTTCTCCGTATGGAATGGTGATAGGATTCTGGATTTCTTCCGCTAGTACGCCGAGTCCTGATCCCAAAATAAGTCCGATTACCGGTTGGTTCTTGATTTTGGCTGAAATATAATCAGCAGATTGTTTGATAGCAGCTACGTTCATGAAAGGTTCCCCCTAGTTTAAGTCTGATAAGAAGCTTTTTCCGTGCTTAGGCATTTTTGTATTAAAGTTATCCGCAACTGTTGCACCGATATCAGCAAATGTCTTTCGGATCTCCAATTCTTTTCCTTCTGCTTTTCGTGGAGTGTACACCAATAGTGGCACATATTCACGTGTATGGTCAGTACCAGGGAAGGTTGGATCATTTCCGTGGTCCGCTGTGATGATCAGTAGGTCATCCTCACGCATGTTGGATAATACTTCAGGAAGACGTGCATCGAATTCTTCCAATGCTTTTCCGTAGCCTTCCGGATCTCTTCTATGTCCGTAGACCGCATCAAAGTCAACAAGGTTCAAGAAGCTGAGCCCAGTGAAGTCCATTTCAACTGTATCCATAAGCTTATCCATGCCATCCATATTGGAAACGGTGCGAAGGGATTTTGTTACACCCTCACCGTCAAAGATGTCCGAGATCTTACCGATGGAGATTACATCAAAGCCGCTGTCCTTCATTTCGTTCATGACAGTACGCTCGAAAGGCTTTAATGCATAGTCATGTCGATTGGATGTACGCTTGAAATTATCAGGCTCTCCTTCGAAAGGACGCGCAATGATTCTTCCAACCATATATTTTTCATCCAGTGTCATTTCGCGGGCAATTTTACAAATGTCATACAGCTCCTCGATCGGAACGACACCTTCATGTGCTGCAATTTGCAGTACAGAATCAGCAGAGGTGTAAACGATCAATGCACCGGTATCCATGTGCTCTTTTCCTAATTGATCAAGGATTTCCGTTCCGGATGCCGGGATGTTCCCGATCACTTTTCTGCCTGTCTTCTCTTCAAGCTCCTGAATCAGCTCATCAGGGAATCCTTCAGGGAATACTTGAAAAGGCGTATCGATGCGAAGACCCATGATTTCCCAGTGACCAGTCATTGTATCCTTTCCGCTTGATGCCTCTTCCATCTTCGTATAGAAAGCAAGCGGCTTGGCTGCCTTTTCAACACCTTGCACTTGTTCGATATTGCTTAGGCCAAGCTTCGCCATGTTTGGCATATTCAGCCCATTCATACGCTCAGCAATATGTCCCAATGTATCTGCACCCTTGTCACCGAACTTCTCTGCATCAGGCGCTTCCCCGATTCCAACAGAGTCCATCACGACTAGGAACACTCTTTTATATGTATAAGAACTCATTTGATAACCTCCTATAAAAGCTATTTCAAACTCATGTTTTTTGTCCTAGGTATTTTCCCCTCTTTTTAAGAGGATAACCATAAGAAATACCAACTTGATTTGTCAGAAGTCTGACCTCTTTCCTCAGTATAAACAAGCGCTTTCAGTCTTGCAATCAAAAAATAAAAAAAAGACTGTTCTGACAACCAGCCTTTATGCTCTTGGATGATACATGCTGTAGACATCCTTCATTCGA
The DNA here is from genome assembly GCF_016908565.1 of Sutcliffiella tianshenii. Taxonomy (GTDB): domain Bacteria; phylum Bacillota; class Bacilli; order Bacillales; family Bacillaceae_I; genus Sutcliffiella_A; species Sutcliffiella_A tianshenii. Next base: position 261,378 of record NZ_JAFBED010000006.1, on the reverse strand, counting down.
GTCTTTGTAACGTGTGTATAAATCTGTGTTGTGGAAATATCCGCATGACCGAGCATCTCCTGGACCGCCCTGAGATCTGCCCCATTTTCCAAAAGATGTGTTGCAAAGGAATGCCTCAATGTATGAGGGGTAAGATCCTTCTCGATTCCCGCCTCTTTGGAGAGCTTTTTGAGGATTTTCCAGTATCCTTGCCTTGTCAACCTGTTTCCATGATGATTCAAAAATAATGCTTCTGTGCTCTTTTTCTTTTTCAGTCGGCTTCTACTTTCTTCTATATAAGTATGGACCGCCTGTTGTGCTAATTTTCCAAGGGGAATGATCCGTTCTTTGTTCCCTTTCCCGATACATCTGACAAATCCCATCGTTAAATGGACATCACTCAGATTAAGGGAAATCAGCTCCGACACACGCATACCCGTTGCATACAACAGCTCAAGCATCGCTTTATCCCTGATTCCGATTTCCTTACTTGAATCTGGTGAATCCAAAAGGGCCTGCACCTCATCAACCGATAAGACCTGTGGCAGCTTTTGCTCCGTCTTGGGACGGTCGATATGTACAGTCGGATCCTGTGTTGTCACTTTTTCCCGCAACAAAAATTGGTGAAAAGAGCGTATTGAAGCAATATGCCTCGATATGGTTTTTGAAGACTTTCCTTTTTCATGTAGGAACTTTAAAAATTGGACTATGGTCGCCCGAGTCACATGATCGAGTGTTGCGACCTCCTCCACCTTGCTGATATATAGAATATATGCTTTCAAGTCACGTTCATAGGACACAATCGTATTATCTGCCAAACCCTTCTCCACTACCAAATAATGCATAAAATCCTTTAAATGATCCTGCACGCCACTCTACTCCCCGTAATGATAGAAAAACAATAAACGCTGTATCCAGCTCTCATCCTTCTCCTCTATCATTTTTGTCACTTTCACCGCAGCCCCCTCCGGCTCGTCATAGCGGTGGTAATTCTGATATTCCTGATTGACCCACATGATGCCATAGTAAAATAGCACCGTGCAGCCGGTAAATAATATAAATACTTTAAATGTATTATAGCATGTTTCCATTATATTCTTCATGTATTACGAACCTCCAACCTGCAATTTTTCCGAATAACTTGTCTTATTAGAAGGTATGACAATTTATCAGGCTTTTATACATGGTTTTGGGAGGTTGTAGAATAAATTTGCACTTTTAAATCCGCTGTTGATTTCCGCACAAGTCGCAGCGACACGCGGGCGGGTATGGAGCCTCCTCGGCTTGAGCCTGCGGGGTCTCCCTTACTCCGCTTCTCCCGCAGGACAAGGAATGCTGCGGCAGCGATACATCGCACGAAGAAAATGCTCGCATTTTCGAGGAGTCTCCGACTTGCGCTCCAATCAACAGCTGACGACGATATAGAATATACCAATTCTTAAATATCTTTAGAATCAAAAATGCCCCAAAGCCATAGCCTTGGGACATTTCAATTATGTATGCCGGTTTTATTCTTCTGGATTATCGGGATCTTGGCAGCGGTGGCAGATTCCGTGGAATGTAAGGCGGTGATCCTTGATTTTGAATTTCCAATCACGCTCTACGATTGCTTCCACATCTTCCAATAGGTCATCCTGGATTTCATCCACTGCGCCACACTCTATACAAACTAGATGATGATGGAAATGCTTTGCTCCCTCTTGTCTCAAGTCATATCGGGACACGCCATCGCCAAAATTTATTTTATCCACTATTTTCAATTCTGTAAGAAGCTCTAAAGTTCGATAAACGGTAGCAAGTCCGATTTCAGGGGACTTTTCTTTTACGAGGAGGTATACATCTTCCGCACTTAAATGATCCTCTTCATGCTCCAATAATACACGGACAGTTGATTCCCGTTGAGGAGTTAGCTTATAGCTCGCGGAATGTAGCTGCGTTTTAATCCGTTCGATTCTGTCTTCCATAACTTGTTCCCTCCCTCGCTATACCATTTTATTTTATCGAATAGGGAGAGAACTGTCAAAGAAAATATAATTATTACAAATAACACATAATAGTAATTTTTATATAACAATTACTTTAACATAGAGATGACAGATTTCATAAATACCGGGGAAGCAACTGCTTCTATGAACGATGCCGGGATGAGCAACAGGCAGATGCATCCCATCGCGAGGCTGTATCTTAAGAATTGCTGAAAAAATGGCTCCTGTATTCTTTTTACGAACTGCTGGCGAATCATTTTTAATGAAAAGGCCACAGACAAAGTCCCGATGATGATGTACGCCGGGATGGCAATCATGTTCTGCGGCAGAATCGATACGAAGGAAAGCAAAAAGCCCTCCCAGCTTAATTGGTTCACCAAAAAGCCGACCGTAAATCCCACTACTACCCCTTTTAAGAACAATAATATCAAAATGACCGGCAATCCTATGATGGAAATCCCTAACACCCACATCAACAATACGTATTTCACATTATGAAAATAGCTCTGAAAGAATATATCCTTCGCACTTGCAAACTGTCCTTCTGCGACTTGTCCGAAAAAGCGGTTCAAGTAAACCAGCAGGTCCTGCTTTTGCGTAAAATTCATGCTGTTGACGACAATGGCCCCGAATATCACTCCCATAAAAAAAAGCACGACTGTAAACAAGTATAAAGAGGAGTGTTCTTTTAAATGCCCTAGTATATTGGAAAAGCGCGACTGTTTTTTCATCCTAGTTCCTCCTATCACTCTCTTACTAGATTGTATGAAAGAGGACAGGAAGTATGACTCGGACGTATAAAAGTTTTGGATGAAAACTACAAAAAAGCCGGCGTTCAAAAGTACCGCCGACCTCTAACTTTATTCATTTCACACGGCCAAACCTGCCACCGCCGCCGCTATGGAAATTCAATTCCCCATTTCTTGCCTTCACTATCAATCGAGCGACTTTTTCCCCGACAACTTCTGAAAGCTCTTCAAACGTGGCATCGTGCAAAATCTTCATTTCCGATCCAAACACACCACGCAGCTTAAGCATCGTTTTCGGACCAAGTCCAGGTATGAAGTCCAATGGGACCTGGTGGATGTATGGAGGCCTTTTCCTAATGGATTGTGCTTGATCACGAATTTCTTCTATTCGTACAGAAACGCCCTTGGTCATACGCGCATGGCCGCAATCAGGACAATTTCCTTCCACTGTACCCACGCCTTCCACCACACGCAAACAATTTTCACAGGCAGTCCGATAGTATTTTCCAAGATGGGGATCGAGTCCATAATTGGCTGATATCCCTCTACCATCACTTTCGGATAGAGCAGCCTTCAATTCTATAAACGACGGTTCCATCAGCCTGATTTTCTGATACTCCCGGGCGATTTTCCCGACAGAATGGGCATCGGAATTGGAGACAAATAAATAACGATCCAGTTCAGACAATGCGCTCGCCATTAGGGTATTTGCACTCAATCCGAGCTCCACCGCATCAATGAGTCCGGGATCGAACACTTCCTTCAGGCTGCGTTCAACTCCTTTGCCATAAAGGCTTTTAAAAGGGGTAAATACATGTGCAGGAATGAAGAGTCCACCCAAGTCCCGCACTTTTTCCTGGATCACCACTGCATTTTCATATACGCGTTGGGTGGAAAGGGTGATATTTTTCAGGCGTTCACTAAGCCAACGCGAGAATTCGATCATCGTTTCACGGGTTGGTAAATAGCATAATACGTGAATGAGTCCCTGACAATTTTCATCATGGACCTCAAGTTCTGTCCCGAGAATCAGCGTAGTCTCACCAAACTGGATCCCACCATCGGGTTTTTCAAGGGCCAATCCATCCTTCACCCAATTCCCAAGCTGCACCAGAACCTCCGGGACGTGGCAGTCGATGACCCCGATCATATCCAATCCTTTACGGAGCCTTGCCTCTTCGATTACCGCCTCGATGGTCATTTTTCTGGATGCAGTAATTTTTACTGGGTTGCCACTCACTGTGGATCCCAAATGAATATGTAAATCTGCAAAATAGTCCTGCATATACCCTCCTACTTTCGCATCATGGCTTGCAGCTGTAGATACTGAACGGCATAGGCCGTCTTGGCATCGTAGATTTCCTGGTTCTCTACCATCCGCTGGGCTTCCTCCAAGGTGATCTCCAGCAAATCGACAAACTCATCCTCATCAAGATGATGATCCACTGTATCCTTTCTCAAACCATTTGCTACAAACAGATGTACCAGTTCATCTGCAAACCCTGGTGATGTATAAAAGGAGATCAGTGGTTTCAGGGAATCACACGTATAACCCGTTTCCTCCTCAAGCTCACGTTTCGCGGTCGTGGCCGGTTCCTCCCCTTTTTCAAGCTTTCCTGCCGGTATCTCCACTAATACCTTTTCCATCGCCTTGCGGAACTGACGCACCATGACTATTTTATTTTTCTCAGTAATGGCGATCACAGCCACTGCACCAGGATGCTTGATGATTTCACGGCTGCTCGTATTCCCATTCGGCAAGCGAACCTCTTCCAGATACAAATCAATGATTCTTCCCGAAAACAATTTCTCTTTTTTTATAGTCGTTTCCTTTAAATGATCCATAGTAAAACGCTCCTTGTTCTGATTGTCATTATTTATTCATACATTCTACCATACAACGATTAGGAGGTTACAAACTTGCAGATTTATGTACGTCCTAACAGTATCATCCTGGTCGGGAAGGCCTGGGAAATCCGTTCCAAGCTGAAGGAATATGCAAAAAAGCATGATACGGTTGCGGAATGGATTCTTCACCTTAAAGAAAATAATGCTAAATGAGGGCTCCCGTTTGCCGGGGGTCTTCTTTTTTCGTTACACTACTAATAACAAATGATTCTTGATAAAGGAGAGAATATATTAATGGAGAAAAACAGGCTGGGGAAATCAGATCTTTTAGTCAGCAAAATGGGGCTGGGCTGCATGTCGCTTGGCACCGATGGAAAAAAGGCTGGGGATATAATAAAAGAAGCACTTGACCATGGAATCAACTACTTGGATACCGCTGACCTCTATGAATTTGGGACTAACGAAGAAATCGTCGGACATGCCTTGAAGGGGCAGCGTGACAAGGTTATCCTTGCCACCAAAGTCGGTAACAGATGGACGCCCGGAAAAGAAGGCTGGGAGTGGGATCCTTCAAAGGAACACATCAAATCCGGAGTGAAGGATAGCCTGAAAAGATTACAAACCGATTATATCGATCTTTATCAACTGCACGGAGGTACCATCGAGGACCCGGCAGAAGAATCGATTGAAGCATTCGAGGAATTGAAGAAGGAAGGCTATATCCGTGAATACGGAATCTCTTCCATTCGTCCGAATGTCATCAAGCGTTTTACAGAATCCTCTGCAATCGTTTCCGTAATGATGCAATATTCCATGCTTGATACAAGACCCGAGGAATACCTTGATTACCTTCATGCCTACAATGTCAGTGTCGTTGCAAGGGGACCGCTTGCTAAAGGGCTGCTTTCCAACAGCGGGCTGGAAAAAGCAAAAGAAAAAGCAAAAGATAAAGGTTATCTGGACTATTCTTATGACGAGCTGGTGGAATTGATTGGAAAACTCCAGGACTCTATTCAGGACCGTCCACTGCAATCAGTCGCACTTCATTATTGCCTGGCACACCCGTCAGTGGCAGCCGTCATCCCAGGTGCGAGCTCGGTGGATCAGCTTAGGGCAAACATTTCCGCCATGGAATACCCTCCATTGACCGAAAGTGAAATGGAAAAATTAAAATCCTTTCTGAAGCAGTCGCAATATGATACACACCGTGATTGAAAGAAAAGTGCCTGACATTTTGTCGGGCACTTTTAATTATACTTAGGAGACCATATCTCCGCTTCCTTATCGAACTGCTTGATTAGTGGCTCTTTCCCTTTGAGGTATGCCTCACGATCTCCGCCATGTTCCAAGGATAAACGATGCTTCAAGTCGCTGTACTCCCCCGCTTTTTCGGGATTCGCAATTAGATAGTCACGAAAGTTCAAGTGGCGTTTCACTTCGGTATGATCGGACAAAAAGCAATGTAGATGATGACTGCGCTTTATACCGCCTTTTTGAAAATAGCGCCGTTCGGCAATTCCGTTTTCACCTTTTGCCTCATAGCCAAGCTTCCCAAGCTTTTGATTTAACTGGTCCACCTCACTTAATGAAGTGACTTCTATTAAAATATCGATAATTGGTTTCGCTTTTATGGAAGGAATTGCAGTGCTGCCGATATGATGGATGTTCACCGCCACCTTGCCGAATATTTCTTTCAAAAGCTTTTCCTCCGTTTTAAACTGTTCCATCCACAAAGGGTTATGATCGACCACATAGTATTTCCTTGTCACTTATTTGAATTCCTTCCAGTTCTGATTGCTTTCCTCAAACAATTCTTCGAACGACTTATTCTTCTCCTTCAGGCGTTTTTCTTCTTTTATCCTGGCAGCTTCTTCTTCCTTGGCTTTCTGCTCTGTCTGAACAAGCTGGTCTTTCATCGTTTTTAATTTTGAAAAGACATTACCCTGCAGCTGATCCTTCAAGGAAAGCTTCTCTTCTTTTGGTTTGGAAGAATGGGTTTGTTGTTTTCTCTGCTTCTTCATACAAGACAAACTCCTTTATATGTTTTTTAGTAGTATAGCAGAATGGTAACTTATGCGGAATAAAATAGTTGTTTTTAGACTCTTTTTATAATTATTATAAATAAATATTAATTTTTATTTAATAGGTGTTATCATTAAAGTAATGACTTTTCAATGAAGAAAGGAATTGAAAACATGATCGGTACTATCTGCAGAATTTGTGAAAAACCGGAGAGAAAACTGAAGCATTCGGTGTTATGCGGATGCGGTGTAAGGATAAAAGTGGGGAAATAGCAGTTTTTTACGGAGTTTGGGGGTATTTGCTCCTAACTTTTTGAAAGCTTGTTACCGATATCAACGAAAATTTCCATATATCAACGATTCCGTACTAGATATCAACGGAAAAAAATTTATATCAACGAAAATAAAATTTTATCGATGAAAACACCCAACATATCGATAAAACGCACCTTTCAGCAATTTTCGACACACACAAAAAAATAAACGTCTCAAAGCACAAAAATGAAAAGAGACACCTCCCATACCGAAAGGCATCTCTCATAATCGATGGTCCATTAAAAAAGCTGTAACGATACAAACCCCAACAAGACACCCGTCAGAAAACCTGCACCATTTATCAAAAAGTATGTGCCTCTTCTCACAGGCATTGCATTCATCATCGCTTTATTGGTGACAATCCATACAGGGAAAAATAGTAGACTCGAAGTGATGGCTACGAACATGAAAAATTGGAGAAAGCCATCCTCAAGGGTTGAATCAATCAACCACCCAAACTTTGAAAGAAGATATCGGATGCTGATTACCCAAGAGCCTGCAACAAAAAAGAACCCGAAACCGAAGAGAAGATTACTGATTGCAGAAAGAGCTACATGCCGACCTAATTTGAATCCATTCATCCGACCTTCTCACAAACATAGACCATCTGATACGCATCCTTTGATAAAAGGGTTTCCTGCCAGTCCTGAAATACGTGTACAATCTCGAAGCCATGTTTAGTCAGCAAGCGCTCCATCTCTTTTGGATAGGTATACCTTAACGTGATCCTGCTACTGGTCTCTCTTTCTTCCATCCTTCTAATTGTCTTGTAATGCTGCAGCTGTTCGATTGGATCATATTCGCTAATCGTGTAGACATCCACTTTTTGCTGAGTGTCCCTGTCCACATAGCTTCTCCAATATTCCTCCGTACTTGGCTGAAGCAGCTCCCCGGGACTTGGAAACCTTGTACCGAAAATGAATATGCCCCCTGACTCCAGATGTTTGCAAACAGAGTTCAGCAACCTATCCTGATCTTCATTGGTCAAAAAATGCTGAAAGGAATTTCCCACCGTAAAGATCATCCTGCTCTTATTCGGAAGAACAAAATCAGTACAATCCTGTTCTTCCCACTGAACAAGGACAGAACGTTCTGCAGCTTTCCTTTTCGCCTCTGCAAGCATATTCCCATTGATATCTAACCCTATCATTTCAAATCCAGCCTCAGCCAATGGGATCGTAGCCCTGCCAGTCCCACATGCAAGGTCGACAATTGGCCCTTCCGCTTTGTCGGCCCACTTTAATAGGAATGGAATATCGTCCTGGAAACTCTCATTTTCCTGATCGTATAAAATTGGATCATTATATTCCTCTGCATTCTCCAATGCCTTTTTCAACACATAATCACCGTCCATTCATTCGCTAAACCTCATGTCCTACCACCCAATGCAAACGAGAAGCCAAAATGTCACTTGGTACTGCTTGCAGCATTAGATTCCGAAAACCAATTGCAACCCGATTCTCCAATTGCATCATTCTTGCCATTTTCCTGGAGTGATGGACCATTTTAGTTGTACGCCTTATGCGTTCTCTCTCATATTTGAAAATTGCTTCTGCCATATCTTTAGAATTTGATAAGCAATCTGCTAGTACAATGGCATCCTCCATCGCCTGCGCGCCGCCCTGCCCAAGATTCGGCAGCATAGGATGGGCAGCATCCCCTAGCAGAGTCACGCGTCCACTCCCCCACTGTGAAAGGGGCTTTCTATCAAAAATATCATGGTGAAGAATTGCCTCTTCAGCTGTTGCTTGAATTACAGCCTCTATCGGCGGGTACCAACCTTTTAAATGGTGAAGCGCAGCTTGTTTCCTTGAACCAAATGGAATTTCTTTTCCTTCAGGCGCATTAATTGCAGCAAACCAGAAAATCCGATCTTGCCCAAGGTGCGAAAACCCGAATCTTTTCCCAGGTCCCCATGCCTCAAAACCCCCGCCACTCTTCAAGCCATAACCCTCATCCTTGAATGAACAGATGCCACGCAACGCAGTAAAGCCTGCATATCGTAATTTATCATTTAGGATCAAGTTTGCACGGATCGCTGAATGGATACCATCAGCTCCTATCAATACATCCCCTTCGACTTGTGATCCATCAGTGAATAATGCTGTAACTTTACTTTCATCCTGTAAAAATCCTGATACACCCTTTTGCAGGTGGAGTCCCGCGCCATCGAATTTATCCAATAATATTTCTTGGAGGCTGGCACGATGAATGAGATAGCTGTATGTTCCATATCTCTCTGCCATTTCTTTTGTTGGAAGTTGAAATAATATTTTTCCATCCCAAGTCCGTATCTCCGCTTTTCCAACCTTTTTCCCCGAGATCTTTACCTCACCGGCTACACCAAGCCTCTCAAGCGCCTTCATACCATTTGCTGCCAAAACGATTCCAGCACCCATACTCTTAAATGAAGTAGCTTTATCAAAGACCTCTACTTGCCAACCTTTATTTTTTAATTGAATGGCTACAGACAACCCACCTAAACCTGCTCCAACGACTATGGCCTTTCTGTTCATAACAGCTTATCTCCGCCTTGAATTTAGATTTATTTTCCAAATCGTATAACCCTATACTAATATGAATCTTCTCGACTGTCCAAACGAAACCTGAATTAATATGTACAAAAAATAAAAAACCGCCCAAAAGGACGGTTTTCTAAAAAGCTATCAGACTATTAATAACCTGCTGCTTTAGGGTTTGGACCGTATTTGTTCGTACCTTCTTCACTGTCAAGGCACATAAATACAAGAAGAATAATCGCACCAACCAGTGGGATAAGTGCAATCAGGAACCACCAGCCGGATTTGCCTGTATCGTGCAAACGGCGGATTGCCACAGCCAATGAAGGCAAGAAAACAAATAAAGCATAAAGTCCTGATAAGATTGCAGGTAATTCTGCAACGAGCTCTACAATAGACAATGCCATAGAAATCAAAAAGTTGATGAGTGCGAACATCCAGTACTCTTTACGTCTTGCTCTGCCACTAAACGTAACATACTTTTTCAATACAGTCGTATACCAATGCATCTGAAATCCTCCTACAAAAAAAATAGTATTTTGTCACTTTAAGTCGATAAACAACCTGTTTAAAAATATATCACAAAATTGTAAAAATATCTCTATTAATTTTATTTATTTTCCAAGTTTTTTAGAATTGATTTTTTAAAAAAGGCACTACCAGATTAAATAGTGCCTTCTACCTTGCAATCTATTCACCTGCAACGTTAAACTCGGCAATCTGCCAATCCAGATGAGAGCCCATCATTGCATACATGACCATTTCAAAAGTAACTTCTTCATCCACTTCATTGGTTCCGTCGGTATAGGTATATTTTTTGGATACGCTCACCCATGCTTCTCCATTTGTAATCTGATTGATGGTATATCCAACCACCTCAACACTGAGTATCTGATATGTGTTATAAAAACTTTCGTAATTGGTATAAAGGTTAGAGTACTGGGGAGATTCATAATAAAAGGCACTCATGAATCCATCAAAGTCATTGGCAAGCTCTGAATATGCCTGGTAATAGATCGTCCTTTCAATCCCACTTTGCTCTGAATCATCCGGCATGTTCCCAAGTAGGATTTCATTTATTTCCTTCATATCTGGATGCGTGTATCCGGCTTCCCCAAGTATTACTAGGTCTTCCGCAATTATATCTGCCATTCCTATTCCATTGACATCGTTTTGGATCACCTGGCGATAGAAGCGGAACGCATCAGCGAAATAATCTGTAAGCAGCAGTCCATGTGCAAGATTCAAAGTACTGAAGTTATTGTTTGGGTCAAGGCCCATTGCCTGCTGGGAGGATGTGACGGATTCCTCGGGTTTTTGATTCAGGATCTGGTGCCACGCCAGGTTTTTATAGGCCTGTGCCAGATACACATTATAGGCAGGGTTGTTCAGCTCGGTCAGGATCGACACACTTTCCATGCTATCCTCGAGTGCGAAGTACGGATAATCCAATTTGGCCTTGATCTCTGCCATCGAATTGGTTACTATAGCTTCCGCAAATCTTGCATCCGGGCTTTGATTGTAGGCATATAACTCCCTTGCCATATTGCGGCCCTGCGTATAGCTTTTTAAGGCATCCTCCAATTGTCCGTTATTATAGTAGGTATCCCCTTCCACCAGATAGTCCTGAATGATGGACATCCCTTGTTCGTAAATGACGTTCACATCAACAGGCAATTCTACTCCAACACTGATGATAAGATCGATCGCGCTATTCCCTTCGACCTGTTCTTCCGCAACTACAGATTGCTCCAGCACATAACCTTTTTCCAGCAAAAGATTTTCCTCAGTCGTAATGGCTCCAACTGTCAGACCAGCCGCCTCCAGCGCTGCAATCGCTTCTTCTTCAGTCAATGCAAGTACATTCGGTACCGTTACCTGCTCAGGCGGATCAACAACCGGATCATCAGGCTTATCTGGTTCCACCGGACCAACAGGTTTATCTGGATTTACAGGATCTACTTTCTTCGTTTCGTCATCACCAAAAACAGAAATAAGGAAAAAAACCAAAAAGAATATGACAATCGACCCGACAAAGGACAGGCCAAAGATCAATAGGTTCTTATTCTTTTTCGGGGCGCTGCTTGCCTCGTTTTGTTTGAGTAGGGGGACAGTTTTGGGATCATTGGCAGGAGATGTGTTAGAAATAGGTGTTGTGTATACTTTTGCATTGTTTACAGGAGTAGTGAAGGAGTTGCTGTCAGGTTGGAGCAGTGCTTGCTGGAAGGCTCCCATGGTAGGAAACCGATCCTGGGAACGGATGGAAAGAGCCTTTAGGATGGCAGATTCCGCATGTGGTGGAATCGCTACCCCGAGCCGGCTTGGCGGTGTCAGGCTTTCCTCATCCAACCTATCCAAGGATTCCGGAGGGACTTTTCCAGTCAGCACCCGATAGAAGGTTGCCGCCAACCCGTAAATATCTGTCCAGGGGCCTTGGTTCCCTTTGCTGCGGTACTGTTCTTCAGGAGCATATCCCGGCTTCAGGATGACGGAAAGACTCTTATTCGAATCGCTTACCGCATGCCTTGCCGCACCGAAATCGAGCAGCTTCACCTCTCCCTGCATCGTGATATAGATATTGTCCGGACTGATGTCACGATGGAGTATCCCATCCTTGTGCACGGTGGCCAATGCTTCCATGACCGGTACCATGATGGCGAGTCCCTGCTCATATGGTAGCCTGCCGCCGAACTGCTCCAAATATTTTTTCAAGTCAATTCCTTCAAGATAATACATGACAAGATAGGCAGTGCCATTTTCCTTGAAAAAATCCCGGACAGATACGATGCCTGGTTGATTATTATATTTCGCTAAGATCTTTGCTTCTTCTAAAAACTTGTTCATTCCGTTCACAAAATGGGTTTTGACATTTCCCGTGTAAAAAGTGACTTCCGCCTCCCCGCTGTTCCTGGAAGCAAAATCGCGAGGCATATACTCCTTGATGGCAAGCTTCATATCAAGCTGAAGATCCCATCCAATATAGGTGATGCCGAATCCGCCCTGTCCGAGTACCCGCCCTACCAGATATTTATCCTGTAAAATGGTGCCTGGCACCAGATGCTGCGGAGAATCCGGCAGTGTCCCATCTATCCAGCCACAATGTGGACAGGGGCTCTGACCAACATTTTCGGACATGCAACCTAGACATCGTTGCTCATGAGGCTCCATGTTATTCCCCCTCGAACTTTATTGGTTTTACTTCAGCTGCTCAACCCTCCTTGCCTTCCACCTCAAAAGCATCATTATAGGAAAATAAATGATTGAATTATAAATTACCAGAAAGAAAAAGGTCACGATGATGCCATATCCCCCTATCCAGCTGCCGTTCCCTATTGATGGAAAGAGATTTATCAAAATGGCATAAAATAACAAAGCGATTAGATTGGCCAATCCAAAACCAAGGATCGGACCAATGATCCGGCGCACCCATCCTTTTTTAGATCGGATCATTACAAGTGCAGTGGCAATAATCACAAGAGTGGATATCGCGAACTCTAGGACCACGCCAAATATGTCATAAAAATCCCGGTTCATTATCCCCAAGAAAGTTCCTTCATCATTGGTCGTGGAGAATGCAAGATTACCGGAGGGCAGTTTATCATATTTACCACGATAGACATCCCATAGCGCTGGATTATGGACAATCTCATCTGGCATGAATTCAAACAACCCTGATTTCCCCTCCAGCTTTTCCATCGGTAGATTGGATGCAAAATACTGATCTTTCGGTACGGCGACCTGTACCTCAAGCCCATTGAACTCCCCCCAGGCAGATGCCGGCTGCAGCAGATATTGGTACAATTCCACCCAGTTGATGTAACTGGATTTATCAATTCCCGATTCCTGTTGATATTCCAGTCTGAGGGATACATCCGAATTTGCAGGGAAACGAACCGGAAATGTCACGACCTTAGCCTCCTCCACCATGTCATACCCGGTCCAATTCCCCATATCTTCACTTGTTAAGGGGTCTATATACAGGAAATCGGTGGATTGAAAGACTGTCAGGAAATCGCGATACTCCTCTTTATTTTCGTAAATCTGCAATTTATCCTGTAAAAGGGGTTCGTTGTTTATCGAGATTTTCAAGCTTTGACTGGCATGTGATGGTGTATAAGGAAATGCTAGCAAGGTATCGATCGCCTCATCAAGAGGATTATTAAATGTATAATCTACTACTACATCAGCCTGATAATTTTCCTTTGATAAAATGAATTGAAGACGTTCCCCCTTTACAACAACGGGACTATCCTGCACAGGAATGAGTGTGCCATTTGGTTCAGGTTTATATATCGGTGAGCTATTGGCAAATCCTATAACGGGAAACAGGATAATAAAATAAAATAGGATTATAGATAATGAAGCTCTTCCCTTTTTCATCTGACTATCTACCATTCAAATTTCTGGCCGCAAAATGGGATGAAGAGCAGCTTTGTCTCTCCCATTTCAATGGTATCTCCTTCCTTCAACTGTGCAGTATAATCTACCACCTGATCATTGACATACACAAGACCCCTCCCGCCTCCAGCCAGCAGGCGAAACTCCTTGCGTTTTGGATCATATATGACCGTCGCCTGATTTTCCCTGGATATGCTCGGATCCCCTGTTATGGAAATATCATTTGAAGTTGACCTCCCGATCGTATTCCGTTCTGAATGGATCCGGAAATCCCTGCCCCGGTCTTTTCCCTCTATGCAGACCAGCCAACCGACAACCGGATCGACACCCTCCTCCTTTTGATGAAGCCTTACTGTCTTCGCATCCTCGGAAGATGGTTGCTTCCCTTGCTGCTGGATTGGCTTCGGGGGGATAATCCCTGGCTGCGGTGTTCCCCCTCCCTGCCAGGAGTCCATGTTCACTTTCGGCGGTATGACAGGAATCGTTTTACCTGCCTGAGGCGGTGACACTTGCCCTTGACAGTGTGGACACCCCCCTGACGCAGCATTGTAGAAATGACCATTTGAACATTGCACCATACTCATGTGTCAAATCCCCCTTTATGTGATGAGTTTAATCAACACCAACACCATGACAAAACCGACAATCCATAGCCAGGCAGGTGTTTTATTATTGTCCATCGTACCTTGCTGATATCCCTTATCAAGAGGCTGTAATAGTGCCTCTTTAAATTCACGGACTGTTTGATAGCGGTTTTCCCCTTTTACAGAAAGAGCCTTCATCAGCGCATGTTCGATCGATGGGGAAAGTGAAACACCATTCCTTGAAGGTGGTGTTAATGTATCCTTCTCCAAACGGTTCATCGCATCACGCGGAATCTTTCCTGTGATAGCCTTATAGAAAGTGGCACTTATCGAATAGATGTCACTCCATGGCCCCCGGTTCCCTCTTGTTCGATACTGCTCTTCCGGTGTAAAGCCCGGCTTAAAAATAATCGAAAACTCCTGATTCTGCTGCTTCATCGCATACCGTGCAGCGCCAAAATCAATCAGCTTCACCTGTCGATTTGGCAGGACCATAATATTATCCGGACTGATATCGCGGTGAAGCATCCCGACTTCATGTACAGCCTGGAGGGCATCAAGCGCAGGAATCAGGATTCCCAATGCTGAATCGACCCCCATCCTTCCACCATTCTCCTCGATGATCTTCATCCAGGTCTTCCCCTCCACATACTGCATGACAAGATAAGCTGTCATATGCTCATGGAAGAAATCATACACGGCCACCATGCCAGGATGACGGGTAAAGCGCGCAAGTGATCCCGCTTCATCTTGAAACCTCTGAAGTCCATATTGAAAAAGTTCCTGATAACCGTCCGAAGTTGTCTCCACATCTTTATTGGGGTTTCGCCTAGCAATATCAATAGGAAAGTATTCTTTTATGGCAACTCTAGTTGAATGCTGCAAATCATAGGCTGCATACGTAATACCAAAACCACCCTGCCCGAGGACCCTTCCGATCAGATAACGTTGCTGCAGAATCACACCATGCGGGAGGGCAGATGGAAATTCATTCTTGATTTTTTCCTTCCAACCGCAATATAAACAGGTAGGTCCCGCCCCTTCCATCAACTGAAAACAAGCCATGCACCTCTTTTGCATCACTTTACAGCTCAAACTTGATTTCAAAGATTTCCTGTGACGACCCTATTCTGATCATCGAACTTGTGGCTGCTGTCAGTTGATGCTCCCCGCTAATGGGGAACCATGCACCATTTCGCTCTTGAAGGAATGTGCCATGAGTGGAGCCCATATCCTGAACAAGGACTGTATCAAATCTGGCAGGGTGGAGGGCGAGTCTGACATGGGATTTTGACACGCTATCTTCACTGATGATGATATTCGAAAGATTGGCATCCCTGCCAATCACGACACCTTCTGCAGGAATAGGGATGACGGCCCCCTGATACATTCCGCTCTTTCCGACCAGGAAAGCAGTAGAGCCAGTAAAACGCTGATCCTTTTGATGATCTATCTCCTGTAATGGAGAGGTTACCGCAAGCTGTTGCGGGACGCCATAAAGATTTGCAACAGCACCTTCCTGCGGCCTGGACGAATCCAAAGCCATGATGAAAAATGGAATACCTATCAGGGCCGTTCCAAGACCAAAAATCCAGTAATCCTTCCCCAATCGTTTGGCAATCTCCCCAAAAACAATAGCAGACCATATCATAGGACCGACAAACGGGATAAGTAATAGCAGGAGGTAATTATTAGGCAGAAAGGAGCACTGGTGGATCAAATACATATTGTAAAAAGGCACCATATAACCCCAAAATTTTCCGATGCCAAATTTCCTTCCCAGTCGGAACATACAATAGGCACTCAATACGTAAATACCGATCATGAAGATGACATATACCATAAACAGAATGAGCACTTCGAAAAGATCAACCATGCATTCACCCCCTTTTTTCGATCACAGGACAAAAACAGCCATCGCTGTATAGTTGTCATGGTTATTTTTCGCCCGACCCAACAGCCTTTTTTCCATCTTCGCAAGCCACTCTTCCGGAGAATGAGACTTGTAATAGTCGACTTCCATCTCACCCTCCATGACATACTCCCAGAATCCATCAGTGCATAGTAGAAGTGCATCCCCTGTTTGAAGCGGGGAATCCACCATGAGATAGGAAGGCTTCAGTTCCCTGTCCTTTCCCAGTGACTTCAATACTTTATTGCGGTCCTCATGCGTACGCATTTCCTTTTCTGTTATCTCCCCATGCTTCACCATCATTTGCACAATACTATGATCCCTGGTCCTTAGATCAATCCTGCCGTTTCGGAACAAATAGCACCTTGAGTCCCCAAGATGCCCGATGATTGTTTGCCCGCCATTTGTCAACGCCGCGACGATGGTGGTCTGCATGTTTTGGAACTGTGCATTTTCATTTTGAAGGTCCATTATCCTTTCATTTGCAAACAGAAAATGTGCATCGAGCATCTCCTTCGATACTGAAGGATCCCGTTCAAAATGACGCAGCATGCTTTCCACGGCCAACTGCGAAGCGACTTCTCCGCCATGATGTCCTCCCATCCCATCGGCTACAACCCACAAGTAACAATCTTCCATCCTTTCGGCGATACAATTATCCTCGTTGTACCTCCTCCCCCCTTTTTTTGAAAAAGAAGACCACCGGCAGAGCATCACATGTTCTCCAATCGGACAGTAAAGCCGTTACCAGGATTCGCTAAATAAAAGCTGTTCCCAGATTGCAAAGGGTATTTGCTGTTTGGATGCATCCTTTGTCCGTTAGCAAGATAGGTTCCATTTGTTGATTGAAGATCGATCACGTAGAATTGCCGATTCAATGAATCGAATCCAACCTGACAGTGAGTACCGCTTATATCCGAAACAGAAAAGATCAGCTGACTTGAAGAAGGATTCCTCCCAAGCGTTATTGGCTGGGATATCTTGAATTTTTGCCCGCTATACTGTCCGCTGGTGCCAATGAGATAAGGAACAGCAGTCTTGTTAAAAGAAGGACCAGATGCTTGCGGCTGTATGATTTGTCCCGGTTGCTGTGCATCATGCGGCTTCATCTGTTGAGATCCTGGAAGCACTCTTCGACTCACTTCCCTTACCATGACGCGTCCCCGTTTCGTCACGGAAAGAACAACCGCCGCTCCGGCCAACACTACCGCAACAACGACCAGTATTAGAGTTAAGGTCCCTTGTAGACCACCACCGCCATTGGAAGTCTCTTTGCGGTCTTCCAACTCATATCGGATACCAAGCTGGTCAAGCTCCACCAGTAGTTCGTCTGCCTGAATGCTCCAGCCTATGTTGTCTCCGAGACGTATTCTGTCAATTTTCTTCTCACCCGTTTCATCAAATATTTCCGTTGCAGCCAGTGATGCACTGCTATTTATCCCGATAACTGCTCCATTTTCTGTAAAAAGAGGTCCTCCGGAATTCCCTGGATTGATCGGGGCATCTGTCTGATAAAGAGCTACACCATCAATCGACATGACCTTGGCGCTTATTATCCCTTCTGCCACCTTCACCTCTGTCATTGCCGAAAAGTCCACTACTCTTGAGTCAATGGCCGCTCCCGGAAAGCCCATGACAAAAACACGGTCAGCCTTTTTTATCTCCTCTGCTTTCGTAAATGTCACAGCCGGGCGCTCAAGGTTCACCTGTGTCTGCAAAACTGCGAGGTCCTTGACAGGAGAGGCCCATATAACTGCTGCAGGTATATTATTATTTGGATCTAGCAGAACACTGACAGGCTGCCCTTCCTCTGCACAGGCAATTACATGGTGATTGGTCACTACATGTCCGCCATCCCCGACAACAAATCCTGTTCCGATTCCAAAAGAACCCGCATTCATATCACCACAAATGATAAGAACCGTACTTGCCTCCATCTCTTCGACACTTTTAGCAGAAGCGAATAGAGGCACCGTTAAAAGAAACATGAGAAAACTTATGATTGCAAGCGAGATCGACCGTCTCAAAGACATGCTAGTTTTCACCTTCTTTCTTTTCCTTCTCTTGATTAAAAAAGTCCCATTTATCAGGAATCCAATCTTTATACTTGTCAGTTCCAACCCAACTCACATAACCGAAATAGCCTCCCCCACAGACAATGACCAGAACTAAGAATGTCAGCATTAACTGAAGGATTTTCTTTTTCCGACTAGGTACCGGATGATTCCGTTGTGTTCCTTCCATCAATTGTACCGGAGCAAGCACTGCCTCCTCGTGCACATTTAGAATTGCCACAGTGGCATTATCCTGGTATGGATGTGCTTGCGCCAATACCTTTTGGATGATTGATTGACAAACATCCTTCCTGCTCTCTTTTAAACTCTCAATCATTTCCCGCTCCGATAAATACCCATAAACCCCATCGCTGCACAACAAAATCCGGTCACCGGCTTCAAGGGGAAATGGCTTTACGTTCACATCCAAATCGGAAAGCGCTTGTAATCCCACGTAGCTTGTTAGCGCATCCTTTTGGGGGTCCTCCTCTACATCCTCCTTCGAGAGCTTCCCACGAGCGACTCCCTCCAATAGTTCATTCTCATACACATGGTCTTCGGTCAATTGGATAAGCTCCTGATTGCGGAACAGATAGATGCGGCTGTCCCCCACCGATATCCAATATAAGTGATGCTCTTTGATGACCGCAGCTACCAGTGTTGTCCCGACCATGTCTTCAAGACCAACACTTTCTGCAAAACGGCACACCATTTCATTTGCATACAATACCGAGGCACGCAAAAGATGTGGAATACTCCCTTTCACAGAAAGGTCCTGGTAATACTGCAAAAAAGCCTGGACCGCAATCCCACTCGCTTCCCTCCCAGCAGTCATCCCCCCCATCCCATCTGCAACGATTGCCAAATAACCTCGCTTTTGAATCAAGTCCTCTTGATCAAAGGCGGAAAAACCGAATGAATCCTCCTGCTGTTCTCGGCCCCCGATATGCTGGGCATTATCCGGGATGATGTACATACATTCACCTCACTGAGCTTAAAAAATTATTATTTTTAAACGAGGAAAATAGCTATAATTCGCACAAATGTTCATGACTAAAGACATGTACAAACACCAAAATTAGTAAATTCCTAAGCAAAATGTATGAACAAACCTTAAGTTTTATATCTTGTACGACATAATAAATATGATTAACGTCCCTTTCCTTTCAGGCAAACGACCAAATGAATAATAAACTACTTTTGTTAGAAAAATAAAACACAGGATTTTATTAATGAAAGAGGTTTTTATGATGGATTTCAGACGACTACGAGGATACGGGTGGCAATCTTCATTTCTAGATAATTTGATGATTCTCATTTCGAGAAAGATCCGTTACGTTTATTTCTTTGTGATGGTTTTTCTTTGGCTGAATAAGAAATGTCACAAAAAAATGACCAATGATGCCCTACTTTCGATATTGGCTGCATTGGTAACCAATAGAATTATTAAGCTTTTTTACTTTCGGCCTAGACCCTTTGTAAATAGACGCATTGGAATTTTGATTCCTTCCAAAACAGATTCTTCCTTTCCAAGTAAACATACGTTGCTGGTTTTTGCACTTTCTTCATCTATCTACTTTTATAAACGAATACTTGGATCCTTTCTTTTGGGATTGTCCTTGCTTACAGGGGTTTCACGTGTCTGGGTAGGCTCTCACTATCCATCTGACATCTTCGGGAGCGGCATGATAGGTTTTTTTATAGGCTTGATGCTGCACAAACGATCAGGAACTCATAGTTAAAATACTAGTTTTAGTTTATTGGTCCACACTTTTTAGTTGCTTGGGGGTGATTTTCCATGAGAACTCGTTCTTTCCTTATCATTTTCATGATCAGTTTGATCGTTGCGGGTGTAATTATTGATAGTAATATTCATCAACATACGCAAGAGGCTGAGATTACTCATGTTCAAAATCAGACTTCAAAAAAAGTGGTTCTCCTTGTAATTGACTCTTTAATGGATGAGTCGCTAAAACAAGCCATTGAGAAAAATAAAGCACCCGCTTTAGCTTTTTTCATGAAACATGGAAACTACAGTAACACCCTTGTGAGTTCCTATCCCACTATGTCCGTTACGATTGATAGCTCTATCATCACAGGCACCTATCCCGATCAGCATAAAATCCCTGCCCTCATTTGGTTTGATAAAAATAAGCAGCGGATCATCAGCTATGGAAACGGCTTTTTCGAAATCCTGAAGCTTGGTCCTACACAAATAGCAGAGAACAGCCTCTACCACTATAATAATCTCGACCTTTCTCCAAACGTCACCACCATCCACGAGGAATTGGATAGACTAGGGAAGAAGTCCGCCTCCATCAATGCATTGATCTATCGGGGAAATGTCAGGCATACATTAAAAATCCCTAAACCGGTTGCAAATTTTACAGATCTCCCCGAAGAGTATCAAACAAAAGGGCCTACTTACCTTTCCATGGGCAGGCTGTTACAACAAGATCCCAAGAACAAGCATACAGTGAATAGATTCGGACTTAATGATGCCTATTCAGCACAGGAATTGATTTACCTTTTAAAGAAAAATATTCTACCGGCATTTACTATTCTCTACTTTCCGGAAAATGACCATCCTGTACATAAGAAAGGACCAGAAACATTAAAAGGGATTGAAGAACTTGATGAACAGCTTCAAAAAGTATTGAATGCATACCCAACTTGGGAGGATGCCCTTGAAAATATGGTATGGATAATCATCGGGGACAGTAATCAATCTTCAATTAAAGAGGACAAAAAAGAAGCGCTGATTGATCTAAGAGACTCACTTCAAGGCTATAAAGTCCTGGAACTGGGGGAAAAGGTAAGTCCTAAAGACGAGCTTGTAATCACAGCGAATGAACGTATGGCCTATATTTATAATCTAGGTGAACTTTCGGCTAGCGGAAAGATTGCGTCCACTTTGAATCGTGACTCACGGATTGCCTGGATAGCTTGGAAGGACGACAAGGGCATCCATGTCTTTTCCCCTCACCATGAAGGGATGCTTTCCATTGATTCAGATGGTCCCTTCAAGGATGAATATCAACAAAACTGGTCGCTCCAAGGAAATGTCACCATTTTAGATATGAAATTGAAAGATAATTATATTGAGTATGGAGATTATCCCGATGCACTAGCCCGGTTATACGGAGCCATGCACTCGCAAGAAGGGGAATTTTTAATTGCGGATGCAGAACCGGGCTATGAATTTGTCGGGGAAAGCTCACCGGATCATGTCGGTGGAGGGGCACACGGTTCCATGCACAAAGTCGATTCCGTCACCCCCATCCTGGTAACCGGGACGGATAAGGGCATTGACAAGCTTCGGATGGTCGATTTGAAGGAATGGATTTTGGAATTATTGGAGTAATCACAAGGCATCCTCTTAATAAATTGGGGTAAACATACTTCCATAAATCTCTTTTGCACAAAAATGGGTTGCTTATGCACAAAAATTCTATTTTGCGGTGAAATCTACCCCACTTACGCTTAAAACATTGAAAATACGATGAAAAATCATGACAATATGCACAAAACGCAATTTCTGACAGATTCTACATACAAAAAAAGCGCTCAAGGGGTCATTGATTCCTGAGCACTTTTACTTTATTTCCTTTTATTGATCTGCAGCCTTTTCGTTTTTTCATTCACATAGGCATAGATTATATCCTTAACTTCAAGATTGTTCGTTTGCAGCTTTTCCATTAACCAATCCTTCGATTTACCAAGCAATTTCAGATTTTTATCCTGAACCCTGCCGTCAATGATAACCGCTATAGGTAACCCTTCATCATCAATTGAGATTTCCAGGTGCTGAACTGTGACAGGAGTATTCTCCGGTTTTGGAATAATGCTGATTTCACCGATCGGCTCCAGGATCGCATAATCAATATCAGATATTTTCGGGTAGCCTTTACTTCTTAAAATGGAAAGCAACTGCGCGATCGACACCATCGTCTTTTCCATATTATCCTCGATGATCTCACCATTTTTCACGAGCAGAGTTGGCTCACCAAGAAAAAACCGGTTTCCCCATTGCCATAATGTCAGCTTGGAAAAGATGATATGCAGGATTACCAAAATGCTCAATGCACCAAGTGTCGGCAGAAACTCCGTACTGATCAGGGGTTCTGATGCCACTGTACCAACAATGATGATGGCAACCAGATCATAAGGGGTCATCTGGACAATCGTGGATTTCCCCATCAGGCGCATGATGGCAATGGTTATTAAATAGATGACAAAGATTTTGATAACTAAAGTCATGTTTCCTACCTCGAATAGCGTTTTAGGATATCATTCCCTTATTTTCATAATCTATCCGATTATTTAGTTCTATCCATTAATATGTTGTAGCCTTCTGCTTTCATAATAGAGATTACATTTTCTTCTGCGAATTCTTCTAATCTAATTAAATAACGGTGCGGTTTAAATCCAACAATCCTTAGCGGGAATCCCTTTTTCATCGAAATCACTACACCGGTCTGAATCCATCCGAAGCGTTTGAAATTCAACTGCCCAATCTGAGATGCATGTATCTTTCTTTTATAAATCCGTTTTTTAAGAAAGATAATATGATAGGATAGAACTTCTTTATCTATGGTCAATTCATAGCTGGTTCCCAAGGCAAGAAGAATAAAACCAATTATTATAAAATGAAAGGAAAAGAGGTTAACAGAATCAAAATTCAATGCCAATGATGCGAGTGTCAAGGCCAGTAAAAATATCAGCACTCCCCTTTGTGTTTTGGCACGATAAATCAATTAAGTCACCCTTCCTATCTGTTTGTAATAGATGACTGTCGTGTGGAGTGTTCCATCTGCGGATCTTGCATAGTTCGGTATTCTCCCCACTTCAACATATCCAAGGGAATTGTAGAGGCTGTTGGCCGGAGTTCCTTCCCTAGTATCCAAGACCAATAATGTTTTGCCATCTTGGATCGCTTTTTCTTCAGCAGCTATCATGAGCTTTCTTGCGATACCTTGCTGCCTGAAATCAGGGTGTACCATCATTTTTGCGATCTCGGCCCTATGCCGCCCATTTTGACTGGAGCATTCATGAAGCTGAACACTTCCTACCACCCTGTCCTGTATTCTGGCAATAAAGAGTGAGATTCCAGATTCCTCAACACTTTTCCAATACTCCACTGCAGCTTCTTTCGTAACCGGAGGCAGGAACCCAATGGATGCACCTTCGACAACGAGAGTGAGCATTTCTACTAGTTCATCGAGGTAGGTTTCGATCTCTTCAATTTGTTCGATGGATAATGGATTTTTCATATGTATTCTCCTCACAAAGCAATCGGAATTATTTTCCTTTTTTTAAAATTATAGCATGAATGGATATGGCGGACAGCTAGAAATAATAAATAGTTTGTTAGGTTTATTGACAAATGCATTCAATACATAAACGAAAAGGCACCCCTTGTAAAAAAAGAGTGCCCAGAAAATCTCGTTAATGGAACGACTTCCAAAACTCGCCTTCTTTATTGATGATTGAATCGATCTCCGTAAATGGAATCTCGAATGTCGGGAATCCGGCTGCAAAAGCTGCGATTTCATATGGCTGAAAGTAGATGAATAGAGATCTATCATTCACATAGAACGGCTGATTGGGACTGATCCCTTTGTATGCATCCGGGAAGTAGTAACCATCCTCCGCGGCGGCAATCTGCTTGCCGATTATCTCGCTCAGCACCTTTACATAATCGCTGCCTGGTTTGAAAAGGTCCTTTAAAACATAGATGCTTCCATTCTTTATATTGACCGGCACTTCTATCTGACTTGGCATGCCGTGAGCTGCCCCAAATGGGAAATTATAGCCGAAGAGCTCCAGGATGAGCAATGCCTTTTGAAAAAATCTCACAGAGAAGTCACCGGTATAGCTGTAGTCGAGCTGTGCATTCGGATCAATCGGCTTTACCTGGGATTTCTTTTTCAGCACTTGATTTACACGTTTCTCGGCGTTTTCATCTTTCATCCCATCCAATTGGGGGAAATACACTAGGTAATCCTTATTTGGCATGAATTTTTCCTCACGGATAAATATCTTACCAGTTAAGGGGATGGTAATATTTTGGGAATAGACAACATTGCCGTTTCTGGCATAGTACGTTAGTCGCTGGTCAACAAAGGCCTTAATGATGCTCCCCGCCAATGTAAGTGTGCCTATTCCCCTAATCACAGGAAGACCCGTTGCTCGGGTGCCCTTTTTATTGATGAAGAAGCTCGTTTCGTCTTGAGTGACAGAGCTATAGGAATCTTGATAATCATTTACACTGCTGAAGAGAAAATCAGTCAGCAGCTTTCCGCTTTGGGTATCTGCAATCGCATAAACCGAACCCAAATAAGGTTCCGCTGCATTGATCGCCTTGCCAACGGATGCCCGGTTTCCCCCGAGTATATTGATATCATTGTATTTAGGCGGGATGATATAAGTTCCCTTTTTATCAATCAATCCGAACTCATTCTTATAATCAGTGGAAGCATTCACTACTGCCCTGCCATCCTTAAAAGGCAATGCCATGCCAAACTTCGGCTCAATGACCACCTTCCCTGCCTCATCCACATACCCCATCTTATCCTGATATGTTTTCTGGAATGACAGCAAACCCTCGCTGTACCCGTTCATCTGTTCATAGGGAAACGTCTGAAGCTGTTTGCCGCTCGGGTCAAGCAACGCATATTCCTTATCCTTCACTTGGACAAGACCTCTGCCATCATTAAAATCAAAAGCATACTGGTACTTGGCTGGAATGATCTCCTTGCCATTCAAATCCAGGTAGCCATATACCATCTTTCCGTCTTTATCAGTTATCTGAAAGACAGCTCTCCCTTCTTGAAAAGGGCTGATAAATGAATACGGCGTGCTCGTCAGCTCTTTACCTTTTTCATTTATGATCAAAAATCCCTTATCATTGATCGCAACAGCACGGCCTTCAGTAAAAGCTGAGATGGAACTGTATTTCGGTTCCACGACAAAGCGGCCAGCCTGATTGATCACCCCGGCACCCTTCAGCCTGACAATGGCCAAACCATTTTCCTGAAAATCACTTGCATCCTCATATTGAGGCTTTAATACAAACTTTCCCGTTTCGTTGATATACCCCCACTTTGTCCCTTGCACCGTCCTCACCGAAGCAGGAAACAAACGCGGTAAAACACGTTTAAACCACATAGCCGCAACTCCCCATAAATAGCATTTTCCGTATTATATGGGATGGGGGGGGAATGGGTGTTTGAAGGACTTTTAATGGGAGGAAGGAAGAATGGGATGTAAGCAAACCCTATCAAAAATTGTTTAATTTCTGCGGTAATGAGAGGTCATGGCTATTGAGACCGCCATTTTCTCTTTTCCTCTGTTTCGCGGTCTCATTCCGGGCTTTTGAAACCGCCATTTTTTCTTTTCATCTGTTTTGTGGTCTCATTCCGGGCTTTTGAAACCGCCATTTTTTCTTTTCATCTGTTTTGTGGTCTCATTTCGGGCTTTTGAGACGGTCATTTTCTCTTTTCCTCTGTTTCGCGGTCTCATTCCCACATCAAAAAAAAAGAGCCTCCCCCTCAATGTCCACAACACAGAAGTCAACGCTCCAACAATATCAATCTTTTTCCCGCCTTACCTCGAACATCACCAATACGGCTACCCCGAAAACTATTCCAACAACCCATTTCAACACTGTCTCCACACTTACTCCACCTAGCTGCCTTTCCTCCAAATCAACTATATTTATCGGTGCCGTCCCCTTCCCAAGCTCTTCAAGGTCCTCTTCTGCGAGTGAAATATCACTGCTTCTGCCACAGTCCATAATATACATTACCCCGTCACGAGAGTAAGGATAAAGAAGGTATTCATTTCCTACCTGAAAGTCAAAAGTACAGCTGCTGGAGCTGTCAGTATAAATTTTAGCTTGTGAATCCTCCATCCCCTTCCAGGATTCAGAAACGGAAAAGAGCACCTCATCGTAACGCTCGCCGTCAGACCTGGTTTGATTTTTATGAATTTTTAGCACGGTGCCCCTGAATACCGCTGTGGCAACTTCCTTCGCTTCGGTTGCAGAATCAGGAGGGTCACAATCACATGCCATCGCAGAAGGTGCTGGAAAAATAATTACCGATAAAACCGTAACCAACATGAAAAGCTTCAGTACTTTTTTTATCACAATTCCCCCTTTGGATCAGGTCACTTTCCCAACCTAAATTGAACCCTTATCCTCTCCAATAATTCCTCATGATCTCATCCACCCAGGCTGGCTGCCGCACCTGTCCCTTTGGCAAAAACTCTTTCATCACCGGCTTGATATCTATAACTGGAGTCCCGTCTATGCAATCCATACCAGCGACTACAAGTATTCTTCCCTCTCGTTTAAGTAGCTTTACCGTTGTCAGGCCTATCCGGTTAGGCCTGTTCTTTCCTCGCTGGGCAAAAATGCCGACCTTTGGTAGCCTCTCGTCATTTCTGGGATGCCTCGCTCCTGGAATGATTTTTTCTTCATCCACTTTATGAAAGTGAAAAAGCACCTCAAGATGGGAAAACTCCTCTATCCCGTCCAGGGCATCAATCGGAAACGCATCATCCAGGATGATCCTCGTTTCGATTCCATCCCAATGGTCGTCCTCGATTACTGCTCTGTCATTTTTGGCAATTGCGATTGGTTTTACCATTATCATCTCTATCAGTCTCCCGTTTCAATGGATTTCTCCACAGCATCCTTTTTCCGCAAAATCTCTCCAACAGCGCAAACCAGCAACAAACACCCAAATAAATTCAGGAAAAAACTTGGTGAGAGGACATTAACAAGCGAAAGACCTATCATTGCAAATCCTACAAGTAAATAATGATGCACCGCATGCAAATGATATTCCTTCTGCTCTATATGCCAGGCCCTGAAATAGCCCTGCTGGAAACCCAATAATACTTGGATAAACAGTACTACATAAGGTAGGGAGTCGAACGGGGAACGAATCAGTCCCACTGCGAGATAGAGCGCCCCCATCCCTGTGTAAACTAGAAAAATAAAGGATTGCCCCTTATTTTTTTTCGCCTGATAAACCCGGTATCCCCATGCAGCTGCAAAAGAGAACATGGCAAAAAACCATGCAAAGAGTGTATACGTCATGGAGGCCTCTTTCAGCCAAATGATGTAATAGGGCAAGATGGCGACATTCCCTACTGTCACAATGAGGGGGATATTTTTCATGATGCGTTTCCTTCTTTTAGATAGTAGTCATAAAATAGATTCTGGAATACTTCATTCGGATCTCTTTGCAATTTCTCCTCCTGAAATTCTTCCCAATCTGGATAAGATTCCTTGAACTGTTCCTTAGACTGATAGCGATAGTAAGGAAGATAATAGGTACCGCCATGCTCAAGGGTCAGGTCAGTCCAATTTTGAATGATTTTTTTTGCACCCTCTATCTCTTCTTCCTGCAATCCATGCTGAATAAGAATCACCAGGCCGAGCATATCCTCGCTCGCATAGTTTAATGAGGTCACATCGTCCTTTGCGGCATAGCGGACAGTGATGTTGTGCACTTTGAAGTCATCCCCGCTGTCATTGGAAGAGAGCAATTCCTTCAGATCCTTAAGGTACTCTTCATAGGAATCGACAGGAACAAAATATTCCTGCAGCACCTCGACACGTCCCGGCGTGGTGTATTCCATGAAAGTTGACTCTGAACGCATTACATTATTCCTGGTAACCGTTTTACCATCGATGGAACCGATATAATGCCTTTGAGATTCCCAGAACAGGTCCTCGAGCTTACCACCTTTTCGACCAATATCAAGTGCAAGCTTACTTATGCGAATTCCTTGTTCATTTTTTAAAGGAGTATCCTTGTCGGTCTCTCCTGTGTAGTCATAATTGATGGCATACATTTCTTCGAGGAATGTTTCCGGAGCAACACTGACCCTTGCGTAATGCATCGCTGTCTTATCGTCGTCCATTAATTTTTGAAAATAATCTTCATACTGCTCGGTTTTCAACTCCTCCGTCCTGATGGTGTAGACGTCATTGTCCGTCAATTCCAACGTGACATCCAATATGATCCCGAATAGTCCATAACCTCCGAACACATACTTCATCCATTCTTCCGGGTCATCCCTCTTCACCGTGATGATTTCACCAGTCGGGGTTAAGAGTGTCATCTCCTCCACCGTTCCAGCCATTGGGCCAAAACGGATATCGCGTCCGTGGGCATTGACGGAAAGGGAGCCGCCTATCGTAAAAATGGATTGAGATTGTGTCACCTTCAGTGCAAGTCCATATGGCGTGATGGCTTCCTGGACATCTTCCCAGGACGCTCCCGCCTCGACTCGGACTGTTTTGTTCTCCTCATCAATTTCCAGGATCTTATCCATACTGCGCATATCCAGTACGACACCATCTTTATAGTAGGTATGGCCGCCCTGTGAGTGCTGCAGTCCGGCAAGAGAGATTTTGTATCCCTCTTCATTTGCCTCTTTGATAATTTTCTGTATTTCCGAACGGTTTTCCGCATCAACTACTCTTTCGATCCTCTCAGGAAGCAGCCCTGTATAATCCGTTGCGAGATTGCTTTGTGTCAGCCCATATTTTCTTTTTTCGATTGGGATGTTCCATATGATCAAACTTAGGAATGTTACAACCAATATTCCAAGAAACCATGGACGCTTCGTCATTTTTGTTATTGTCTGCATAGCAACACCTACATGTAATAATTTTGTAATATTTATCTACTATTCTATTATTCACCAGAGTAGCGACATTTCCTCTTTTTGCTAAAAAAAGAGCGCTTCCCCAGTTATAGGAAAGCGCAAATTCATTATTTATTGGTCAAGCCATTATGGTCAGTCGCGGCCGGTGGCTGTTCCATCCAGCCATTATCAATCAATAGATTAGCCCCATCTTCCGCTAACATCCCCATTTCACCTATCATTCGTGCATAGCCTGCTGCCAGATCCCTTCGTTGGCTTACCGATAAAGCTTCGCCATAATATCCGATTGCAGAAGAGAGCAAGGTAGAAATATGAAAAAGCATAAGCTTATCGGAAAATGGGGAGACCGTAGAATCAGTTACTTCTGTCTCAAGTATCTTTGGTACATGCAAATTGTCTTCTTTCAACATGGTGGAAAGGATATCAAAATGCTTTTGACAGACTTTTCTTGCCCTTACCATGTATTCTCGCACTTCTTTTGATTGTGCGACTTGAGCGAAACCTAATTCCATAACCATCTTGGCCATTGTCTTCTGCAAGTTCAGGTAGGTTCCACTGATTTCCACAGCGTTGATCGGTCTACGATTACCAAACCAACCCGTTAAAAAATTTTGTTTTTTAACAAAATCTATTTTATGTTGATTATTCAATACAGGCGGTTTTGTTACGATTCCTTTTGCCAACATCACCTTTGTTGCTCTCGAGTATAGTTCCATTGTTTCGTTGGTGCATTCAATTAGGTATTTTATATAATCTTCCCTATGTGAACTGCTTACTGCACCTGCATATCTTGTCATCCCGTGGATAGTCATAACCTGTATATAGACAATCATATATGTATCAGTAAAAAGGCGGGGTGCATCCACTTTGACATCTTCATCAGTAAATCCAATTGGAATTGGCAGACCTTCCTGATTAAAAAATTGTATTAACTTTCCCAAGTGTGCTTCTGCCAGTTGGAGGGCATAATTAAGTACATCCCTTATATTTTCATCATCTACATGGTGTAAAAAGTAGCGAAGAATACAACGTGACAAACTATCATTTAAGTATTGTGACCAAATAATACCAAGTTCCGATGCTGTGCTTTTATATTTATGGTTATCCATCGTTAGCCCTCCCACAGATACTTTCGAATGTAGTTTAACCGTGGGTTGTGATATTAATACTTTTTAATACACAGAGGTTTGATGATACCACTCCCTCTAAATTTTATATACTAAAGCATTTATAGAATCTCTTACTTTTTGGAAAATCTTATTCCGTTTGATCTCCAAATTTTCACTTAAACCAATCTGGAATTGGATCTCGTAAGGTTCGATCCCTATAAGATATCCCTTGATCTCCTCTCTCTGGTGATACAGCATCTGAAAAAGGTGAAGATTATGAGGGGAGATATCCAGAGTATTATTTTCATGCAGATTGCCAAGAGAATACACCGTTATTTCACCTGGGTCTTTTCCAGAACGAACGGCATCAATGATAATAACAAAGGATGCCCCCTCCAACTGTTCGAGGCAGTAGTCGATATCCGATTCTCCTACAATATATTCAATGGGGGATCCCTGCTCCTTTTCTGCTAATTCCTGTACGAGATAAATGCCAATTCCATCATCCATCATTAACAAGTTTCCAATACCCAAAACAATTATTTTTTCCATCAGAACACCTTTATCGTTTTCACTTTTTTCCCCGGGCGGTATACATGGGTGGCACAGGACATACAAGGATCGAAAGAACGCAGAATTCTTCCTATCTCAGCAGGCTTATCCGGATTCTCGATAGGTGTACCGATTAATGCCTCTTCCGCAACACCAAGGTATCCATTATCATCTCTGGTAGAAAAATCCCAGGTGGATGGGGTGATGATTTGATAAAAAGATAACTTCTTATCTTCAATTTTGAGCCAATGCCCTAATGCCCCTCTTGTTGTATCCACAAGTCCTCTTCCGGCTGCTGTTTGTGGAAGCTCGTATTTTTTCTGCACATCTATATCCGGGATAAGCTGCCTGAGAAGAATGTTCATGATTTCAGCAATCTTTTTTGCCTCCAGTGCTCTGGCGATCGTGCGATCCATTGCGGATATGCCGTTGTCATATGACTCACTGAGGATGAGCCTTGCAAGCGGGCCGACCTCAAAGGGAAGGTTGTCATAACGAGGAGCCTTCACCCAGGAATAGGCCTTTTTCTTGTCCATATCCGGCCCTGGTACTACATCATCCGGTTTATATGTGGTTTCTTTAGATTTGTACCAGGAATAATCAATTTTTTCCTTGATTTTATTTTCATCGAATGGTTTTACAGAATCCATCGTTGAAACAAGAGGATTTACATATAAGGTACCTAATTCTTCATAATGGTCAAATGCCCCATAGCTTAATAGGTTGCCATATCCTCCACCCATCCGGAAATAATCTGGATAGTAGCGGGCAATGTCATAAACATCAGGTATCATCTTCTCCTCAATAAATAAAGAGATTTTTTGTAGGATCGAATCAAGATGTACCACTTTTTCTGCTGTAGCCTGTGTCGTGATCCCTCCAATAAATACGCCATGATTATGAGGGGCTTTCCCTCCCAACACAGCCAGCATCTGATGGGCCAGACGACTTATTGGCAGAGAATCAAAGTAGTGCTTGGATATTCGATTATTGATAGCTTTGGGCAATCTGAAATCATCATGATCCGACTCTAAAAGGGTGTTTTGGTCCATCTTCACAAAGTCCGGAACTGTGTATTGATAAAAGTGGCGGATGTGGTTTTGCAAAAACTCACAGCAATGAATGATGTCTCTTAAGTATCTGCCTTGTTCCATTGGTTGTATGTTCAATGCATCCTCCAAAGCCAGGGAAGAAGCCATGGAGTGCGCAGCCGAGCAGATGCCGCATATCCTCTGTGTAAAATAAACCGCATCAAACGGATTTCGGCCCACGAGCATCTGCTCAAAGCCACGAAATAGATTCCCTTTCGTTTTAGCCTCCACCACCTGGTTTTGTTCAATGATAACATCTATTTCCATAAATCCGCTTATTCTCGTCAAAGGGTTGATAACCACTCGTTTTCTAATCTTCCTTCACCGTCCTTGTCGTATCAAAACTAATGAACGGAGCCATGGCATCCGGAAAGCCGAACTGTGCACATCCGATACATGGTGTATTGTCCCCTATCGGCCAATTCACATGGCCATTCCATTGCCTGGTCGGACAATCCACCCTTGTTACCGGCCCGCGGCAGCCGAGCTTGAACAGGCAGGTTTTATCTCCCAGCTTTTCAGCAAAAATGCCACGATCAAAGAATGGCCTTCTTGGACAGCGGTCATGAATGAGGGTACTATAAAACATTAACGGTCGGCCTAAATTATCTGTTTCCGGCTCACCGTACAAAAGCAAGTGCGCCAATGTACCCAAAAACCAGTCAGGATGAACCGGGCACCCGGGAAGCTTAATCAATTCCTTTTCAGGGAGGACCGTCTGCAGACCGACAGATTCAGATGGATTGGGCTTGGCTGCCGATACCCCGCCGTGAGTGGCACATGCACCCACCGCTAAGATATGGGAGGCTTTTTGTCCCAGTATTGTAGCTGCCTCCAAACCAGTTAGGGGATTGCCTTTCCAACGGCCGATTACATTATACAAGCCGTTGTTTTTTAGGGCGACGGCCCCTTCAACTGCCAAAATGTATTCCTCGTCCAGCGAATCCATCAACTTTTCTATTGCCATCTCTCCCTCTGAAACCATCAAACTGTTACTATAGCGGATATTGACCATCGAATTGAACATATACTCAAAATCGGGATTCTGTCCGTTCAAAAGAGATATAATATTGCCGGAGCAGCCATTCAGCTCAAGGTAGACGAGATTTTTCTTCTTAATTAGACCACTGTTTATCTTCTCCATGGCAGCAGCTGTCAATCTTGCGGATATGGCTTCGTTTGTCAATGGCTCAGGAGGTAAAATTAGTCCATCCATTACACCAGCCTCCCTATTATTGGAAGTGTGGCAAGTATAGATTGCTGACCAGCATGGCAGGAAGCAAATTCCTGTGTATAATCCTTGCCGGCTGTTAAGGCAAAGTGAGTTGCAGCAGCCCAAGCCCGGTTGTTCGTGACATCATAGACGATGCCGTTTACGGCGACATATGCTGGCATTCCATTCTTACCATTAAAGCGTGCCAATTCTTCAGCAGTGAAATCCTTTTGATTTGTTTGTGGTAAAGTTTGACCTGGCAATGGAGTGATTGGTGGTATTTGCGACTGAGTGTTAGTCCCCTGGTGAGAAACTCCCTGGGGAGGTGATGAAGAAGACTTATAGCAAGCCATCACTTGGTTTGCCAGAAGTTCGCTGAGAAACTGGATGCTTGATATCGAGTCCCAGAGCCGTTGAAGAATTTGCGGCTTCATGGATTGGTCGTTAAGGTTGGAAAGTGTATAAAGATCGTATCGCGCCTGTGTAACAAGGTGATTCAATTGTTGTCTGAGCATTTCAACGTTTTGCATATTATGCCCCCCTTGAAGCGACAGTTCCATTTTATGCGATTGGGATTCTAGATGGTCAACAAATTCTAGGCAGTAGAAGACCAGAAAGCCGATGAAGCCTTCTTGTCGTACCGATTGGTGTCCTTAAAAGAAGTTTTCCTGAGGGATTTTTACAGGAAGTTATACTGCCGATAACCTCTGCATCCTTTCCAAATGGGTGTCTCTTCAGGATCTCAAGTGCTTTTTGCTGTTGAGCGGCGTTGACAATCATGACAACTTTACCTTCATTTGCAAGATAAAGAGGATCGAAGCCTAAAATATCGCATGCTCCATGCACATCTCTGCGTACTGGTATAGAGGTTTCCTCAAGTTCGACCGTAAAATGAAAATCTTCACATAGCTCGAATAGTGTAGTAGCCAATCCCCCGCGGGTTGGATCTCTCATTAATCGAATTCCATCGAGTTCATGCAGGAGTTCTTGGATAAGTCGATTTAATGATGCGCAATCACTCGCCACTTCTGTAATAAGTCCCAGCTCTTTCCTGGCAGCAAGGATCGAGATGCCATGATCGCCGATTGTCCCGCTTACAATTACTGAATCACCCTCCTGGACAGTATCGGGATTCAGTCTCCATTCATCTCGAACCAGCCCGATTCCTGTTGTATTTATGAATAATCCATCCGCGTTACCTTTTTCCACTACTTTTGTATCACCGGCAATGATTTTCACACCCGCTGTTTCCGCTTCTGTGGCCATACTTTGAACGACCTCTTTTAAATCACCGAGGGGAAAACCCTCTTCTATAATGAAACCGACGGTAATGATCAGCGGGAGTGCTCCGCAAACGGATAGATCGTTGACGGTACCCGAAATCGCCAGCTTCCCTATGTTTCCACCAGGAAAGAAAATCGGCTTTACCACATAGCTATCCGTTGATACTGCCATTTTCTTTGTTGGACTGTTGAAAAAGGCAGCATCCAATTGTTTACTTTCATTTGAACCGAAGGCCTTGATGAACACATCACGAATGAGCCGGTGTGTCAATTCCCCACCTTCTCCGTGAGCCAGACTGATCCTCTGAACCACATTCATTCCTCCCACATGTATTGATAATGGGCAGCACAGGTTCCTTCGGTGGAAACCATGCATGGCCCAATTGGATTTAACGGCGTACAGCCCTTCTTGAACAAGGAACATTCCTCCGGCGTAATCAATCCCCGAATGATTTCCCCGCATCGGCACTTCGTTTTTCTGGGTTCCTCACATGCAACTTTATACCTCTTTTTCGCATCAAATTGCGCATATTTTTCTTTCAAAACTAATCCGCTGTCAGGAATGGAGCCCATCCCGCGCCACGCCTCATCGTATGGCATCAAGTATTCTTCCATTAACTGTTGTGCAACCAGATTTCCTTCCTCTTTTACAACATATGTATAATCATTGAGGATATCCACCTTTTTATTAAGTTGAAGTTCTATCAATTTATAGATTCCGCTAAGCAATTGAACAGGCTCAAACCCGGTAATGACTCCCGAAATGGCGTAATCCTCCACCAAATAATGGTACGTCTGTTTACCCAGGACCACTGAAACGTGACCTGGTAAAAGGAAACCGTCCAGATGCACTTCTCCAGAATCAAGTAACGCTCTTAATACTGGTTCCACCAATTTGGTCGTCATCCAGATAGAATAATTTTTCAGATCCTTTTTCATTGCCTCCTGAACAGCAAGCGCCAAGATTGGAATGGTCGTTTCAAATCCGATCCCCAGGAAAATGACTTCTTTATTTGGATTTTCTTCCGCAATTTTAACGCTGTCTATAGGTGAATAGACAACCCGGATATCCTTGCCTTCCGTTTTCGCTTTCATCAAGGAAAATTTCGACCCCGGAACGCGCATCATATCCCCAAATGTACATAATATCCTATCCGCTCCCTCTGAGAGTTGTATCATGGCATCGATGGACTTCTGATCAGTGACGCAAACAGGGCATCCCGGCCCGGCTATCAGGCAGACATGCTCTTTTAATCTATTTTTAATTCCGGTCCGGGCCAAAGCCATCGTATGTGACCCACATACCTCCATGAATACCGGTTTCCTACCTCTTTCTAATTTGAATTTCTCAGCTATTCCAATAACTGCAGTAAGTGAATCCCGTGTCAGGGTTGCTTCAGAAAACATTTCCATGTCCTTCATTCAGCACTTTCCTCCATTCTTCTATACTTTCATTGGCATACTGCTCATCGACGATGGTCATGGCCTGGCCGGCATGAAGCAAGACATAATCATTCTCTTTCACCTCGGGGACAAAAATGGTACCAACATACATCCTCGAACCCATCACATCGACAAGCGCAAGTTGGTTATGAATTTCTATCACCCTTGCAGGTACTCCGATGCACAAAAATCATCACCACCTTTTTTGTTCTGGGCTATCGCCTGAGAAGCAATAATTATTTGTCCCAATGATAATCCTCCATCATGGCAAGGTACATTCCGTTGTATATAAACATTGAATCCTTCTTTTTGAAGAGAGCATTGAATATTCCTGGCAAGATAGACATTTTGGAAGGATCCGCCGGACAACACAACGTCTTTATTTAAATCAGGTCTCATTTTCATAAGGCGTAGAATGGTGTCCACACAGCAGGAAACAATGGTCCGATGGAATTTTTGGATGATAGTGGGAAGTGGTTGTCGATTTAACCTTTCCTGGACGATTTGATAAATCATGGGAGAGAAATCGACCTGAAGTTGATCGCTAATGTTTTTCTTTATGTGATATGGATAGGTGGTCGCCGAACTGTCCATTGGTTCTCTTAGCATATAATCTGATAGTTTAATAGCTGCCTCCCCTTCATATGTTGAAATGGTACATATGCCAAGTATGGCACTGATTGAATCAAACAAGCGCCCACATGTCCCTGCCATAGGAGTATGAAGGTTGTTGTTGATTAGGTTGGACAGGATACTTATTTCAGATGACTTTTCTGGAAAAAGGTTCCGGGATAATTCCACCCCCTCTTGCCCCCAGTAAAAAGTGAGCATACCAACCGCATTCCGCCAAGGTTCCTTCACCGCGATTTCCCCTCCAGGAAGTGGTGTATATTGCAGATGGGCAAGACGTTCAAAGGAAGCGGCGTCACCATATAAAAATTCAAATCCCCAAATCCTACCGTCTTCCCCGTACCCTGTCCCATCCAATATGATGCCTAAACAAGGTTTTTTAAGACCATTGTCCTCCATACAGGACACATGATGGGCATGATGATGCTGGATTGCTATTAATTTACCTTCCGATTCTTTCCCAATGTAGGAAGTCGCATAAAGCGGATGCTTATCAACTGCCAAGTATTTCCCCTTCACACCAAGCCATGCCTTAAAATGCTGAAGCTGTTCTTGAAAGGACTGAATCATTTCTTCATTATCCAAATCCCCAATATGTGGACTTAGAACGATATGTTGCTGCTTGCCAACAGCAAATGTATTTTTCTGATTTCCGCCTAAGGCAATGATTTCATCCACTTTGAAATAGGTTTTGATTGGGTCAGGGACCATGCCTCTCCCCTGCCTGAGATATAGCATGTTTTCCCTATCAAATTGAACGACAGAATCATCTATGGGAAGATAAATATTCCGGTTATGATTTAACAAATAATCACTGATATCTTTTATATGTTCGAGACAGTCTGATTTATAAAGGATGGGGTATCCAGACGGATTTGCACTTGTCATGACCAGGCAATCCAACATATCATTTTCAAATAAAAGATGGTGAAGTGGTGTATAAGGCAACATGATACCAAGAGTGGAAAGCCCTGGAGAGAGATTTTCCGGCAATAGGCGCCCCTTTTTCTTCTGTAAAACCACTATTGGCATTTCAGGACCAGTGAGTATTTCTTCTTCGCTTTTAGTAATGTGGCAGAGTGATTTTGCCACCTCTAAGGACTTTACCATGATGCCCAGAGGTCTATGTGGCCGCTTCTTTCTTAATCTGATTTTGTGAATCGCTTCTGCTTGATTGGCATCGCAAGCTAAATGATAACCACCAATTCCCTTTATTGCGATAATGTTTCCTTTTTTAATTAGATTCACAGTTTCAGTAATAGCATCATAGTCATCTGCTACAGCAATCCCATCTCGATTATGAAGCGTAATTGTCGGACCGCACACTGGGCAGCAGATCGGTTGAGCATGATGCCTGCGATCCCCAGGGTCTTCATACTCTTTCTGGCAGTCCCCGCACATAGCAAACTCTTTCATAGTCGTATTCGGTCTATCATATGGGAGCGCCTGAACGATTGTATATCGTGGTCCACACTGGGTGCAATTGATGAATGGATATCGGTATCTGCGATTTTGTGGATCTTTCATTTCTTCCACACACTGATCGCATATCGCAGCATCAGCTGAGATCCTTGGGATGGAGCTGCCGCTACCTTGACTAGAAATAATTGTAAAATCTTGAAAATTTCCATTAGGTATTTCTTTTATAATTATCTCATTAATTTTTGCCAGTTTAGGAGGAGACTTTTGCAGATCACCAACCATGTTATTTAGATTGTCCGAATCGCCTTCTACATGAATGATGACACAATCGAGGTTATTGTGAACGGTACCATGAAGTTTATATTTTTTTGAAAGGGCATAGATAAAAGGCCGGAAGCCAACTCCCTGCACTCTCCCCTTTACCATTATCCTTAATGTTTTACGAATTGATGATATACATCCTTTATCCAGTTTATCCATTCTTCCATCCCTTCCCCCGTTTTCGCGGATAATGCCGTAAACTGTGCATGTGGATTTATGGCATGTAAATCGTTTCTTGCTTCTTCAAGGTTGAAAGACACATAAGGTAGGAGATCTATTTTATTTAAAACCGTTACATCTGTACGCCTAAACATGACCGGATATTTCGGGATTTTATCATTCCCTTCCGGAACACTTAAAATAACTACCTTATAATCTTGTCCCAAATCATACCCCGAAGGACAAACGAGGTTCCCGATATTTTCGATGAATAGAATATCCACCTTCTTCAAATCGAGTTCCGGCAATACTTTGGCAATCATCCTTGCATCGAGGTGACAGCCGCCCACCGTATTTATTTGTACCGTTTTTATGCCATGTGCACGTAATCTCTGGGCATCCAAGTCCGTTGCAAGGTCTCCTTCAATCACCGCGATAGCAAACTCATTTGACAGAGCTTTTACCGTTTCTTCAAGCAAAGTTGTTTTTCCTGATCCAGGAGAGCTCATTAAGTTAATAACAAGGGTTTTGTTTTTAGAGAAGGCAGCTCTATTGAAATCCGCAGCCTTGTTCAAATCTTTTAATACTTCTTCTTTAAGTCTCACTTTCATCTTCATCACTTCCTTCATATGATTCCACCCGGAAGGTTTCACCAGAAACCAACAAACAGTCTGTCAGCCCGCAGTTTGGACAAAGTGCTATGCGGTAGTCGGGTTCAAACTCGTGCATACAGGATTGACATTTTGCTTTCGCCGCCTCACGGATTATGGATAATTCCGTCTTTTCACTCAGAATTCCATAGCCCTCTTTGCGAAAATAATCAAATGCCAGCTCCATGGCATCAGGCAATACATTAGAAAAGTCTCCGACCAGCACCTCTATATGTTTCACTCTTTTAAAACCATATAATCTTGCATCTTCTGAAACTATGTTGATAATCTCCAACATAAGTGACACCTCATGCATAGAAACACCTTCTATTAATTCTTTCCTATATTTTATGTTGGATTGGTATTAATAAGACCTCCTGTTCTATATCACTATTGTTCAAACCAAAGGCGACATCCAATCTTTGGATGCCGCCTGTTTTATACACTATTTCATCATTGTTATTAAACTTTGCAGCACACAATGGCGCCCTTGATGTAGCTAAGTGTGGTTTTATGAATTTCTATTACAAAGTGTATTGATCATACCACCATGGGATTGATCGGTTGAAGTCATCGTGATCCTTCAGCACATCCATTGAATAACCATAAAGGACCTCATATTGGTCCGGTCCCATTTTCATGCCCCAAACAATGGCTGACACGACATGCATGGCACTGTACAAATTGTAAAGCTCCCAAAACTCCTGGGTCACCCCTTTATCTTCATGATATCCATCGACAACTCCTTTAGTAAAAGGGACACTCACTCGCTTGGAGAAGAATCCAAGCTTTTGCAGATCATGGATCGGATCTCCCCAATCCATCCTTTGAAAATCGATGATCCCTGCAAATGCCTTGTTATGAATGACAAGATTGGAGGGATGGAAATCATCATGTTGAAATCGATTTGGCCGCTCCTTCATTAAATGTTCATTTTTTTGGATGTAGCTTTCAATCAATCCCTTCAGACTTTCGTCTATATCTATCTTCTTCAGTTCTTCTAAGTATTTATCGCTTTTTTTCTTTTTAAGGATGTGCCATGGTTCATAGTCAACCGGGGCCTCATATTCATGCAGCTTTTTCAACTCCCTTCCAGCGTCAAATCCGGCATAGTATTGCTCTTTTTCCGTTAATCCTTTCATGGCTGTTTCCGCATCTTCCCCCGGCAGGTAGGTGAGGATCATATATGCTTTATCAAGCTCCTCCAACGTATTGAACTCTACTCCAGCAGGAACATAATCCGAATAAGCTGATAGCGCGTGGATTGTATCGTACTCTTTTCTTCTCAGATTTACATCCTCTTTAGGAAACAATCTCAAAAGGTATTCATTATCGATAATATACTTCTTGTCGAAGGAAAAACCCTTTTTGAGCTCTACAATGCTTTTTGCATTTTTTAGATACGTAATCTTTTCTGGTAACTGACTATCCATTGTATTCCCCTCCTTTTTACAACATGGGGACATGTCCCATGGCCCCAGTTTATCTTATGTATTGTGAAAAGGGGTCTGGCCCCCATTCATGCTATAATGAATGTAGCATTTACAAAGGAGTAATGGAAGATGGATAAAAAAGAAGTAGAAAAGAGAATCATAGAAAACTACCAACAAGAAGAGAACATGATGATTTTAGTGTTTGCCCAATGGTGCGTCAATCATGGACTCGATCCTGAAGCACTTTACATCAAAGCTTACCCAAATCAGGGGAACAACCCTGCTCTATTACAGGCTTTGGAGCTGACCGTATCGAAGGAAGAAGCTGGGGACATCAGCTACGAGACACTTTTAGGGGTGTTATCGCTGTTTGGCAATGATGACCTTGCTTTCGTTGTGAGTGAAGAGATGGAGAGCTTGAAAAAGAATTGAGTAAAATGAAAAGGCGGCATCCGGATTACTGGATGTCGCCTGCTTTATTTCTCATGTTCCTATTCGTGCCGTGCCTCGTGATAAAAGAGATAGAGACGGTAAGTAATCTGCTGTTTAATACCGCCGCCCAGTGAAAAAAAGGGGTGTGACGGTAAGATAGCCGCTTTTTCGTGCCGTCACCCAATGAAAAAAGTGGCTGTGACGGTAAGAAAACCGCTTTTTCGTGCCGTCGCCCAGTGGAAAAAAGGGGTGTGACGGTAAGAAAACCGCTTTTTCGTGCCGTCACCCAGTGGAAAAAAGGGGTGAGGCGGTAAGAAAACCGCTTTTTCGTGCCGTCGCCCTGTGAAAAAAGAGGCTGAGGCGGTATGCAATCTACTATTTCGTACCGCCGCCTAGTGAAAAAGAGCGTGAGGCGGTAAGAAAGCCACTTACTCTTTGATTATTCCTATTTTGCTATTTTCCGCGACCAAATCACCACAGGAACAAGTAGAAGCGCTAGAAATCCTCCAGCAAGTGAGAGTGATGCATAACTCGAATTAGCTACAACCATACCTGAGAGTGCACCACCAGACGCGCCTGACAATGCAATCAGGACATCCACCGATCCTTGTGTCTTCGCTCTTGTTGATGGAGTGGTGGAATCAATGATAGTTGCAGTCCCGCTGATCAAGCCAAAGTTCCAACCCAAACCGAGTAAGGCAAGTGCGATGATGATTCCGATCAGGCTGCCTGGTGGAGCAAAGGCAGCAACGAGACCTGAAAGAAGAAGGGTGGCTCCCGCAACAACTGCCATTGCGGTACGCCCCACCCTGTCCACTAACATACCAGTGACCAATGAAGGAAGATACATAGCGCCGACGTGTATTCCGATGACAAGACCCACTTGTCTTAGTCCATGACCATGATGCCCCATATGAATCGGAGTCATGGTCATGATTGCGACCATCACCACTTGGGTCAAGATCATTACAGTGGCACCTACCACAACTCCTTTATTGGATGTCTGGAGACTGCTAGTTTCAGAGATATCGGACGTATTTCTTCTATTCCATTCTTCCAACTTTTTTGCAATTAAAAATGGATCTGGTCGAAGAAAAGCCAGCAGAATAAGACCTGCAGTTATGAAAGCTGCTGAGGCTAAAATAAACGGACCTGCCAACGGGGGAATGCCCATGGATGTCGCGAAATCACCCATTACCCCTACCAGATTCGGTCCAGCCACGGCACCCAATGTCGTAGAAACGAGTGCTATACTGACTGCTGTTGCTCTCTGTTTGGAGTTCGCAAGATCCGTACCCGCATAACGGGCCTGAAGATTAGTGGCTGTCCCTGCACCATAAATAAAAAATGATGCAAATAGCAACGGTACATTACTTGTTATGGCTGCCAGTATGACTCCTATCGCACCTAGTCCCCCAGTGATGAATCCAGTTGCAAGTCCGGAACGTCGGCCGAATTTTTGTGAAAGTCTTCCTACTACTAGTGCAGAACCTGCTGATCCTAGTGTAAACAGCGCAACCGGAACGCCCGAATAAGCATCCGTCCCTAACATATCCAATGCCAGAAGCGCCCCCACAGTTATCCCTGCGGCAAGCCCCGCTCCACCGAAAATCTGCGAAAGCACTACTATGAAAAGTGTCTTCCTGTACAATCCAGCTAGTTTCTCCGGAGAACTTATATATGGATAAATCTCTTCATCCATTTCCCCCTCCAGGGCATTTGAATCATCTATCCTTTGTTTGTTTAACATGATGTAAGCCGCCTTTCGGGGACAGGTCCCGTGTCCCGCTTATAAATCAGAAGAAATCATAAAAGAATGAAGGACGGTTCGGTAAAAGGCTTTCCAATCTTTCAATATCTTCTTTTCTTCCATCCAATAATTCCAATTCGTACAACTCCATAGGGCGTTTATACCCGAAAAGAATGGTAGACAATGAGTTTATATCCATTTTTAAAATTGAACCATCTTCAATCCCATGGGTGTCAATCACTGTTATTTCACCATTATTCAAGGAAAATGTTCTTTCATTCCATCTCGCATATGGATCCGAAATTTGCAACAAAACCTCTGTGTCACTCCACTGAAACTCGTAATCTTTTAGAAACTTTTCAGCATCCACAATCCTCACCATAAAGTAAGGTGCAATCTCTGCCTTCACATTCGGTTCCTGGAGTGAGAATAAGAGTGGGTCTTTTTCCTGCAGGATCATTTCCACTTGTTCGAGCATCGAATCGTGCTGGCAGATAAAATTCCATAGACCTATCCTTGCTTCAGAAGTAAGTGCGACAAACTCCTCCACTTTCATCTTGGAATCCTTGATGGAATAGAGGATATACCCTATTGCCTGCTGACTCTTATTATAGTAGATTGCAGTCGATTCCCCGTCACATATGTTTTTCCACCAGGATTCCTCTCGGACGAGCATTCCAGAGAAACGAGTGGCAAATTGAGAATAGACTTCGTTCAAATCTTGATAATTGTGGTCCTCTATCGCACGTTTAACACTGCCAGGAGCTAGACCCTGCAATACCAGATCCGCTCTTGTTATGGTACATTTGACTCGATTCGTCAGAAGCTCCCAACCATACTTCCGATAAAATGAAATTTTAAAAGGATGAAGCATGGAAACAAGATATCCCTCTTCCTTCATCTGCTTTAACGATTGTTTCATCAATTCCTTAACATAGCCTTTGCGGCGATACTCTGGATAGGTGGCAACACCTGCGATGCCACCCATTTTCCACTTCTGCTCACCTGTATGTACTTCCAAAGGGATAAGGTGCAGCTTTGCAGCAAGCTGCTCATCCTCAAAAATCCCAAGTATGGCATGCTTCTTCACCTGCTCCATGCGTTTTGGGATGTCCGCTTCTGGAACCTTATATTGAAATGCATACTCGGATAATGCGATTGCTTCCTTGAAATGTTTTTCTTTTAATTGAACTATTTCATTCATAGTGTTTTCCTCCTTGAAGCTCCAATTCTACTTTTAAAGTTCCTCCCAATTTTTAAATATTATCTATGGTAATAGGGCAACCTTTTAAAAAAAGATAGGGGTGATACCTATAATTAGACAAGCTATATTGATTATTGCATTTTTATTTTTTATTGTCTCTACTGTGAATTCCGTCACTAAAAACATTACTGTTAATACTGACGCACTGAACGAAGAAAAAGAAAAGATTCTAGGTTCTATCCCCGAAGCCAAGCTCACTTTCTATGCACAGGAGAATGAAGGCAATCTAGTGAATTTCCGCATGAGCGTGAATGGGCAGACGAAGTATTTCCCCTACTGGAGAAATGTATCCAATGAAACATATGCTCCACAGTTCCTTTACAATGATATTAATGGGGACGGCAAAAAAGAATTGATCGTCATCCTCACCCAAGGTTATGGAACTGGTGTTTTGGAACAGAATGTACATGTTCTACACCAAACGCGGACTAATGCAGGAGAGGCGTACCGAGAAATAATCGTAGATGATCCAAGGACGATCTTGCTTAAAAATGTCAGGACCAACCTGACAAAATCCGAAGCAATTATCACCATCCTTAACAGAAAAAAGACTTATAACATTGAAAAAATCGTGACAGGACCTGAAGGCTTATTCTCCAACATTGTGACAGATAATTTGATTAGCTACGAGGTCGTCGAAAATCACCTTATCGCAAAAATGGGAGCACAAATTGGTCCTGGTATACTTATCGGCAGCTTTTATATAACCTACGAGTACAAGGATGGCTTCTATCAAATGGAAAGCATAGAGTTTCGATGGGGTGAGTAGGGACAGGTCCCGTGTCCCGCTCACCCTCCAAAAAATTCACGCGGATATTCAACCACTCCAGAAACCCCGTCAAGCGCACTCTCCTTAAGT
Source organism: Sutcliffiella tianshenii (assembly GCF_016908565.1). Lineage (GTDB taxonomy): Bacteria > Bacillota > Bacilli > Bacillales > Bacillaceae_I > Sutcliffiella_A > Sutcliffiella_A tianshenii. Next base: position 216,714 of record NZ_JAFBED010000006.1, on the reverse strand, counting down.
TCCAGGGCCATGAACACTTCATCGGGCACTTCGAATGGAGGTTTTATCCCCAAAATTGAGGCCTTTTTAAAACCGAACTTTGGGTAGTAGGTGGGATGACCCAGGACAATTACCGACTCGAACCCGAGCTCCTTCGCTTTTCTCAAAGCTTCCTCTATCAGCCTCTTTCCAATTCCTTTGCTTTGGAATTCAGACACAACCGAAACAGGCGCTAGTGCCAAAGATTCAACTTTTTCATTCTCATTTACTATGTTCACTTTTGTTAAAAGTATATGTCCTACAATCTCATTTCCCTCTGCAACCAACGACAATTCAGGGACGAAGGCTTCTGACCTCCGCAGCAGCGAAACCATTTCGTGTTCTGTTTTATCACTGATTTCCACAGTAGAAAATGCCCTCTCTATTACCTTCTCCGTTAATTGATAGTCAGAAGGCTGTTCCTGTCTTACGGATACATTCATTTGATTTTCTCCTTATGTAATATGCTGTACTATGATTATTCGACAAAAGAGACTAAGTTCCTTTAAGAGTAAAATCCACACTTGGGGCTTTAGTTAAATGGCGGTTAAGTTTAAAAAGCGGACCTATAGCCCTGTCCCCATGGTATATTCCCTCCAAACCCTACATAAAGAAATAAAAGAACATTCCGAGGGGGGTTGCATTATGCTTATGCGAACAGTGTATCGAAGGTGGTCGGAGTATCCGTATCAGGGTGAGCAGGTTCCCCCTAGGGGTGCCCCGGAATCAGGATATTGGCCGATGTTTTTTTTCAGAAGGGAAAGTGACGGCCGGTTTATCGACCCCTTTGGAAGACCGATCCAATGGCAGATTAAAAATCCCCTGGACATCAATTGGGAATCCGAATTGCAACTGGTGGAACAGACCAGGCTTGCCATTACACCCCAACAAATTCAGAGTGCACAATATTGGGCAACTGGGGAATTCACCGCTAAGTTCAGTAGACTTATTTATGAACTAGGCACGAAGTATCCAAAAGGATCACCTTCTATTGCCAGGATGCAAGGCTTCTATCAGGCTGCGATGAATGACGTCTTTGTCATCTCTTGGTACCTGAAATACCTGTGGGATGTAGCACGTCCAAACCAATATGGCCGCAGTTTCAGCCCTGTCCTCGACACCCCCCGTTTCCCTGCCTATCCATCCGCACACGCCGTCATTGCAGGGGCATCGGAAGTCATCATCAGCTACTTCTTCCCTCAGGAAGCCGCAAATCTTAAATCAATTGCTGAAGATGCCGCGGTATCCCGCTTATATGCAGGCGTTCATTTCAAAGCCGACAATGATGAAGGATTAAGATTGGGAAGGCAGATCGGTGGCTATGTGGTGGAATTGATGAAGGGGCAGAATATTAATCTATGATTGGATAATTAGGAAACAGACCAAGAAACAGAGTGAGTTCATTTCTGCTTCTTGGTCTGTTAGGCTTAACTAAAATTATGGCCAGATAGAGCTCTTTTTTCCTAAACTACTGCTCTTCCTTTTTAAACTCTTCAAAAATAGAGATGGATGTAAGGATAATACCTGCTATGAAAACAGCGATTGTTGCAAGCCATTGGAGGAAAGTCATGGCGACGATGGTTGACAAAAAAGTAAAGAAAAGCCAGCGATAACTGTTTTTGATATTCTCATCTCCTCAATTAGAATTGACCTGCATTTTTTTCTTCCCATACAAGCTTGCTGAACTCTTCCGCAAAAACTTCCACAGCATTATGCAATTCCTCTAGATTATTGTCCACTCCGCCAACCTCTAAAAGTAGTGAACGCTCCGAAAGGTCCTGATTATAAATGCCGTCCCCTTGCGATTTATTTTTAATCAATACACCTCTGCACAGTCCTGGATACTTTTCTTCAATTGCATAATATAGCCTATCTGCGAACTCCAAGTTTTTTTCAAAGTTTGCATGATCTTCCCCCACCACAAACAACAATCTGGCGTACTTCTTATCATTAATATTTATCGTGGTTCTTTCTTTTCTAAACGAATCCCTATGAATATCAATTACATACCTTACTTCCTTATTTGTGGACAAAACCTCTTTAACTACTTCTCTTGAAAGCTGGTAAGAATTATAGTAATTCCACCCTCTAGCGTGTAATTGCTCGGTCACATTGGAAGTGTTATGCTTTGACTTTACCCCTGCACCCATGAGGGAATTCTTCAGCATATTTCCAACTGCGATTACATTTGCACTCGAATTGTTGCTAGTTGCTTCATCTGGTTCTGATACTCCTTTTAATAATGGTAAAAAAGATTCCCAGCTATGTGAATGGTGGATATAAACCAATTCTTCCTCAAGCATCTTATCTGGAACTAGAGGAGTATTGATCTCATCTGCATCCAAGAGGGACTGTTCTGCAATTTCCCTTTCTTTTAACAGCACTTCCATGGGGGCGGATGATTCATGAAGCAAATTGGTATAATCCGTTCCTTCACCAGCAATATGTATTTTATAATCATAGGCAAAAAAACCAGGAATCTCATTCCCCAATAAGCTTCTGACATCATTCGGTTTAACATTTGTAGCTAATTGAAAGAGCATGTTTCCTATGGGGATCTTTTTCACTTCAACATCATTACCCACGAAATATTGGTTTTGACTCTGTATAATCGCTAGGAATAAATGTTCCACTTCAATATTCTTCATCCATTTTGTGATAACTTCAGAAGACATTCTGCTGGAGAAGACTGTACTAATAGAAGAGATGATGATGAATGCAATAAATAGAGTTAAAAATGTGCCATTCATATAAAAAACGAGTATTTTCTTTGTGGAATGTTTAGGACGATTAGTAGTGTTAATAGATATCCCCTCCTTCAATACCATTTATATTCCAATTAAAATGGTATAGAAGTGGAAAATGAGTTTCTCTATTTAATGATAGGGATTACTTTGAAAAATCTTAGATGCTACTCTCTCAAACTGACTCCGCTACCCTCCATAATCTTCTCCGTCTCCAACCTTGTCCAGTCCTCCACAGACATTTCAGGATGTTTGCTGATGAATTGCTGCATAATTTGATAGCCTAATCGATAATGAGACCATTGTGGAATACCGAGTGGGGCATTTCCGTTATGCATGATGCTATAATCTTTATGGTCATAGGAAGTTTGCTTTTCTTGAAGGAAACGCTTTACATTTTGTTCCTCCTCATCATCCAGAGGCTCGATCCAGCCAACATAATAATCCTCATATACTATGCTCGTAAATGCATCCGCTTTTCCTTCCATCATCATGATATCGAGAAGCTGCGGTTTACTGATTCTGTAATCTGAAATATCCATGAATACAAGGTGATGGTACTCGTGGGCAAAGAAAGTTTTTATACTTTCTTCCGTATATTCATTTGGATCTATTTGCATGACCATTGCGTCCTTTGTCGTGGCAAAACCTGCAACACCGTTCATGTAAGCCAAACTTTTTTCAGGGTTACTTGGAATAATATATATTTGGAAATCTCCTCCTGGCAGGATAGGAACAGAATCGTCGATTGCATCTTTTACAGCCTGTACAATCTTATCGTGATCTTGATCAAGCCGTTGAATGTAGGTTTGAAGCTTCTCCATATTTCTTGGGGGATAAAAGTGTGGGTCATCAAGTGTAAAACCGTGGTTATAGCCGTATATCTCTGTACTAAGGGGGTTCAGTACGTGCAAAAGAAAGCTTTCATTTATATTGCCTGTATCCGTTTTCTGAGCTTCTATGTAATCCCAATACTGTTCATAATAAGGTATGATTTGAAACTCCTGTCCGTTGAAGCTATATGTAACAGCAGAACTTTTGCTTAACTCCAATCTATTATTCTTATTTTCTGTATCTGATTCTTTAGAGCATGCTGCAGTAAGCATGAGAAGTATAAAAATGAAAACCTTCTTCAACCATCCTGTCCCCTTTCAATCTGTTTTCCATCAAACCCCTTACCCAAGACCTTCTCCTTTTCTTCATCAAGAAAGACAATCAAGTTTCCTGAATCAGCTGTCTCGGTATGATGAAACGTAACTGCATACACTGTGTTCCCCAAATGTTCTTTTCCGAGACTTTCACCTAACTCCTCGTCGACCACCACTTTCTGGACAGTGGAATCCTTCGGGCTGATCATTAAACTCTGCTCCTCTTGTGACAGGCTGTTAAAGGCAACCATTTCAGCTGATGGCTTCCTTTCATCAGTAAAAAATCCACCTAGCATGAAGCTGCCAAGCACGACTAGTAGAACTGCAATACATATAAAAAATATTCCGAAAAATGAGCGTAGACTTGAAATGGTACTTAACAATACTACACACTCCTTTCTGAATTATCTTCGATTACTAGACTGAGATTCTATTCTTAAGGCAAAAAATGATTATTATTGGCTGGATTATGATGTTTCTGCGTTTCATCTTTGACGGCCTCTATCTGATCCTTTGTTTTACGATCATCATTTGACTTATACCGGTCCGTTCTTTTATCGATTATATAGCCCAAAATCAAGAATGCAGCGACAAAAAGAATCACAATTCCCCAAAACATCAGCATCTCCTCCTTTATAGGTACTATATTCTACAAACGTCCAATAATTTCCTTTTATATTTCGTTTTTAACCATGGCGCACCATATCAGAAAGTGCTTTACGATGAAAAATTTGTATTTACGATGAAAAACCCCTTGCTTATGCTGAAAAAAATCAATTTGCGCTTAAAAACCCTACCTTTACGGTGAAAAATTTGAATTTATGCACAAAGCGCAATAGTAGACATCAGTCGACACGCGCTGCTCAAAAAATTAGGGCGGAATCCAATTAGGAATCCCGCCCTTGACAATTATATGTTCACTGTGTCGGTCACTATCTTCTTCAATTCCATCAAATCATCAATCACCAAATCCGCCAAGGCTAGCTCCTCTTCTTTGGCAAAATCAAAATTGCACCCTACCGCTAATAGGCGATTCGCTTTGGCAGCGTTGATATCCGACAGTCTGTCACCGACAACCGCACCAGAAGTAATGCCATACTTATCCACGATACCTTTGACTAACTCCCCTTTATCCAACGAATCTATCTGCTGGATGCTGAAGGTTTCCGTCACCCAGTCTTCAAGCTGATAATGAGTAACAATCGCTTTCAAATAATCGGTCAGCCCATTGCTTGCAATAAAAATGGAATATCCATTTTCTTTTAAAAAGCTTAAAGTTTCGAGTACGTTTGGGTAAAGGGCACCTTGTCCATTCCTGATGTTTTCTATTAGCCTCTCGAGGAAGATTTCATTTGCTTTCTCCCTGATTTGATTGGAATGCAGCGGTAATAATGTTTCCCAGACGACCTGTAACGGAACGCCCATGATTTCCCGGTATTTATCAATTGGCGTGAGGGTGTGCCATTCATCCCGCTCCCTCAAAAAATCAAATGTATCATCCAGTGATAGCTCCAGGATTTTATCTGTCTGGAACAGGGTTCCGTCCATGTCAAAAATAATCGCTTTCAAATCAAACCTCTCCATTCCTCAAACTGTTCAAGTTATTATGTAGGAGTTCCTGATAGTTTTCCTTACTCCATAAAGTAACCATTTATATATGCTTCCGTTGACTCATAGTTTACCAGAAAGTCAGAGACTGTGTTGTGGATTTTCATGGCAGATACCTCCATTGGAAAGCAGATTTCTTCAAGACTTCTTCATTTTATGAATACATCTAATAAGATAGATATTAAACACCATGGAGGCCGCCAGTACACCCAACATGGCATTTTCCAATTCCGGGGTCACACTTATGATAAAGATGGATAAAATAAACACGACAACAGCAAGTACTATACCATTAAACATGCGACTCCTCCTGATGACCATTGTTAAGCAATGCCGCTTGACCTGTTCCCTCGGACACACCTGCGATGGCTCGCCCCGCAATTCTTCCGGAGAAAAGGCAGCCGCCGAGGAAGGTGCCTTCCATTGCCCGATAGCCGTGGAGTCCGCCACCGCCGAAGCCGGATGCTTCGCCAGCTGCATAAAGGCCTGGTACAACTTCTCCTGCTTGGTTTAAGACACGTCCTGATAAATCCGTTTGAAGGCCACCGAGTGTTTTGCGGCTGACGATGTTGAGTCGGACGGCGATAAGCGGACCGTTTTTCGTGTCCAGTATTTTGTGGGGAGGAGCGACCCGGATCAGTTTGTCCCCGATGTAATTTCGTGCTCCTCTAATAGCGGTAATCTGCAGATCCTTCGTGAACTTGTTCTCTATCTCCCTGTCCCTGGCAGTGATCTGCCGTTCGATGGTTTTCAAGTCCAATAGATGATCACCTGTCAGGTTGTTCATTCCTTCCACTAACTCTGCCAAATTATTTGCCACGATAAAATCTTCACCCTTATCCATAAATGCCTGAACAGGTGCTGGTGCACCAGGCAGTACTCTGCTCAGCACCTTTTTGATGCTTTTTCCTGTCAAATCGGGATTCTGTTCCGAACCGGATAAAGCAAACTCTTTTTCGATAATTTTTTGGGTCAAAATGAACCAGGAATAGTCATAGCCTGTTTTTCTGATCTCCTCAAGGGTTCCCAGTGTGTCAAAGCCGGGAAAATTAGGTGCTGGAAAGCGTTGTCCTTTGGCGTCAAACCAGAGCGAGGATGGTCCGGGAAGAATCCGGATGCCATGTTCTTTCCAGACGGAACTCCAGTTTTTTATTCCTTCTGTGTAATGCCACATGCGGTCCTTATTTACGATTCGCCCCCCTGCTTCCTCCGTTATTCCAAGCATGCGCCCGTCCACATGCTCGGGAACCCCGGAGAGCATACTGGTTGGTGGATCCCCCAACCTTTTTGGCCAGTTTTTCCGGATCAATTCATGATTGCCTCCGATCCCACCACTTGATACAAGTACAGACCGCCCGCGACAGCTAAAGCTGTCCGCTATTTCCCTTGAACTCCTTTCTCCGCGTGCTGCATCACTTGGCACAAGGATGTCACCATCAACGCCGACTACCGCCCCATTTTCTGTAAGCAGTTTATTCACTCGATGTCTAGGTCTGTAATCGACCAGACCACTTTTCATATGTTCCCTGACCCGCTTCTCAAATGGCTCGACAATCCCAGGGCCTGTTCCCCAGACGATATGGAAGCGGGGTACAGAGTTACCGTGCCCCTCCGCCAAATAGCCCCCTCTTTCTGCCCATCCGACCACAGGGAAAAAGCGGACTCCCATCTTTGTCAGCCACTCACGTTTCTCCCCTGCAGCAAAGTCCACATATGCCCTCGCCCATTTTTTTGCCCAGACATCCTCGTCCTCCAAGCGGTCAAACCCGGCTGTCCCAAGCCAATCCTGCCAAGCAAGTTCCTTTGAGTCCTTGATCCCCATCCGTCTCTGTTCCGGGGAATCTATGAGGAACAAACCTCCGAATGACCACCATGCCTGTCCGCCGAATGAAGCTTCAGGCTCCTGATCCAACAGCAGCACCTTCTTACCGGCATCGGCAATCTCTGCTGTTGCCACCAGCCCAGCCAAACCTGCCCCAATCACAATTGCATCCCATTCCATCCTGCATCCCCCACTTACAAATTATTCTTTTTTAGCATTTCGACATCCAACGACATATCCCTCTTTTTCCTTTACCTCATGCACTTCTGTAAAATTTCACTTTTTAGCCATATAGAAAAAATCCGAAAATATAATAAAGAATGTTAAGTCCTATTCCGGACCACTTATGGGGAACGTTTTGGAAAGCGAGGAGAATACATGACCACCGTATTGGAAGTAAAAGAGCTTAAAAAATCATTTGGGAACATCCATGCAGTTCAGGATATCAGCTTTTCGGTCAAGGCAGGAGAAGTGTTTACCATCATCGGGCCGAATGGAGCAGGAAAGACGACCACATTGGAAATGATCGAAGGGCTAGTGACGCCAGACTATGGTCATATCCATTTTGGGGATCTTAATTGGAATAAAAATGCAAACGACATAAAAAGGAAGATCGGCGTACAACCTCAGTCCAGTGCAATGTTCGACCTACTGACTCCAGAAGAGAACCTTGATCTTTTTGCCACCTTTTACGGCAGGGCCCGGCAGACGGAAGATATCCTTGAGTTAATCAATTTGACGGAGCACAGGCAAAACCGGGTAAAGAATCTCTCGGGTGGACAGCGCCAGCGCCTGGCAATCGGACTCGCCATGATCAGCGACCCTGAAATCGTTTTTCTGGATGAACCTACGACCGGCTTAGATCCCCAGGCCCGCAGAAATATTTGGGACATCATTCTCCAATTGAAGTCACTTGGGAAAACCATCATTTTAACGACGCATTATATGGAAGAAGCGGAAAAGCTGAGTGACAGGGTATGCATCGTTGACCAGGGGAGGATCGTCACGCTGGACACCCCTAGTGCCCTCATAGAAAAGCTTACCGAGGAAAGAGAGGTTCGGTTATCGTTTCTTGATGGAGAAGAAGCGGCAAAGGATGGCGAGTTTTTTGCAAATACTCTTGCTTCCGTTTCCAGGACGGAACGGGAAGCGACGTCCCTGATTCTGTGGACGGCCAAACCTGAGGAAACCCTTTACGACATTTTTAAATTTACAAAAGAAAAAGAGTATCAGATCGAGCAGGTTTCGATCCGGGAAATGAGCCTGGAGGACGTCTTCATCTCCTTTACCGGCAAGGAATGGAGGGATTAGCATGGGTAGTTTCAATCAGTTCAAGAAAATGTTCTCCACCCATCTCAAACTTACCATACGCGAAAAACAGGCCTGGTTCTGGGGAATCTTCTTTCCTGTCATCCTGATGGTCGTGTTCATGGTCATCTTCACCGGAGATTCGGACGATGAATTCAGTTCCGAGATTGCCATCGTGAACGAACAGCCGAACCCGACCTCAGATATGGTGTTGAACCAGATCAAGCAGATTGAGATACTGGATATTAAATCCGATGAAACGGTATCGAGGGCACAGGCTGAGGATTGGGTAAAAGAGAAAGAGGTCGATGCGGCAATCATCCTGCCGGAATCCGCTGACGCAACCTCCATCACGCTGATTGTAAATAAAGAAAATGAACAGGGAGTGACCGCACAGGCGCTTTCTGGGATACTAGATAAATTCATCCAACAGGCAAACCTCTTTGTAGCAGGGGCAACACCAACCTACGAAATGAAATTTGAATCAATCTCTTCCGGCAGTACAGAGCTAAGCTATACCGATTTCCTGCTGACGGGGATGATTGCACTCGCGATAGCCCAGGGAGGCATGTTCGGCATGATTGACCTGGTTGAAATGCGTCGAAAGGGTCTGCTCAAACGTCTCCGCATGACCCCTGCCAACATGGGAATATTCGGACTGAGCGACATGACGATGCGACTCTTGTTCAGCATAGTGCAGATCATCCTGCTGTCTTTGATTGGCGTGTTCGTCTTTGGCGCCAATCTTTATATCAACTTCCTTAGCCTGCTCGTCGTATTTCTGATCGGTGCACTTACCTTTAATGCACTTGGTTATTTCTTCTCGTCTTTCAGCAAAACAACCGAAGCATACATGGGAATGGCCAATATCGTCAACTTCCTCATGATGTTCCTTAGTGGGGTATTCTTTCCGGTAGAGACGATGCCAGGCTGGCTGCAGCCGCTATCCAACGTCCTGCCGCTCACACATTTTGCGGAAGCATTAAGGCAAAGCATGGCGTACGAAACAAGTCTTTTCTCTTCTACGCTTTGGTTGGGAATCGGGACTTTGGTGCTTTGGGGTGTGGTTGCGTTTACAGCGGGGGCACTGCTGTATAAGAGAAAATCAATTGTAGCAGTGCGATAAGGTAAGTGAACTGTCCGAAAAGACCAGAAAATTACTTTTCGGACGGTTTTTTTAATTGGCTTAAGGACAAGCTATGGCTTCACTCCCCAGCAACCAGGCTAAGCTGCTTTTCTTCTAATTTCCTGAAAACGCGCTGGGTATGGAGGGTGATCCAGAACACCGGTGCACTGATGCCGAAAACCACAATCAGACCGGGCAAATAACCTAGGATCAGTCCGAATAATGCCATTCCAAAAATACAGAATAGTGTTGGAACTGGATTCATGATCGTAACGAAAACTGTATTTTTCACATAGCTATATACATCCAATTTATAATGGACGAACATTGGGAAAACAAATACAAGTATCCATATGTAAACGAAGAATAAAAGGAATGCAACCGATTTAAGAATGACAGCTAACATGGCAGTCTGTGAAGAGAATATGTAAATGTATAATGCCAGTGCCACACCGATAATGAGTGTGATAAACCCGAGAATCTGAGACTTCCAGAATTCCGCTTTATAGGAGTGAAAGAAAGTCCGGAAGATCGGTATATCACTTTCACCCTGGACCCATTTTCTTGCGACTGTAAAAGTCGCGACCGTTGCAGGAAAAATGCCGAGCACAACCACACCTGCAAGGGTAAATAGGATCCAAAGCAGATTTAAGTATGCCAATTTCATGATCCATTCACAACACTCGTAAAGTTTATTTGCATATGTCTGAATCATAGGTTTCCTCCTTGTAAGGGAAAAAGAGGCTGCATGAAAGCATCCCCTCGTTCCTATTGTGTGCTTTTTAAGATGTTACAGAATCCCTTGAAACCTCGCGTAAATTCAGCTTTTCCATCAGTTTTGCAGTCTCTTCATAAGCTTCTGTGACCCATTCGACGATTCCATCCGGATTAGGGGCAAACTCAAGCTCACAGGAAACGACTCCATCATAACCTACCTCATCAAGCACTTTCAGGTAGCCTGCCAGATCGGCATTTCCTTTTCCTGTCGGCCAATCATTATGGACGGTCCCATCATTGTCGGAAATGTGTACATGACCGATTCTGCCTTTAAGCCTTTTGATTTCTTTTGCATCGATATCCTGAACATGCATATGTCCCAAGTCCACATTTGCGAGGCAATTTTTCCGATTTACATCATCCAAAAATCTTTCCATCGTATCAATGTCATTCACCAGTGAGTACTTGAAAGGCTCTAGTTCCACCACAATTTCCATGCCACATTTCTCTGCGTAATCGCTTAGTTCCTGTATCGCCTCTACTGCATACTGCCATTGCACTTCAGGGGCGATGACATTTTTCTCCCAAATGTATTCACCAAAGCATACCAACAGATTTTTCGCATCAAGGAATACACCCATATCGAGGATTTTCTTATAGCAGTCGATGGCAAACCGTCTAACATGTGCTTCCAGGGAAATCAGTTCCGGATAGGCGCTGGTCATCGAAATGATCGGCAAGCCATTTTCATCACAGATTTTTTTTATTTTCTTGATATCATAGGATTTGAAATCCATTACAGGAAAGATATCGATTGTATCGAACCCGATATCCTTTATTCTCTTGATTCCTTCGAAATACTCCACCTTACTTCCAAACCATGCAGAATTGATACAACCAAGTTTCATAAACGATACTCCCCTTCTAATAGACTTATTGGATTTTATTGAACCGAAGTCTCAACAGCTTCGTTCAGGATTGCCTTCTCTTCTATCAATCTTTTCTTCAAGCTATCCACATCAATGGAATGGAAAGCCTTGTTTTCTGCGATACTGATTGCCGCTGCAATACCTGCTGCATGCCCCATAGCCATGCATTGTGCAGAATTACGGGCTGATGCATGGGCGCCATGAGTGGCGGAAAGACAACGGCCGGCAACGAGCAGATTGTCCAATAGCTTGGGAACAAGAGCCCTGTAAGGAATATGATAGATTCCATCCCCTTTCACATAAGCCCAGCGCGTCCCATTTCCTGGCTGGTGATCTTCTACCGGTGCACCGCAGCAGGCAATCACATCTTCAAATTTCCTTCCCTCTACCACATCCTCCTCTGTCAAAATATAATCCCCTATGATTCTCCTGGTCTCCCGGACTCCGATATACTGACTCGTAGAAAGCAATGAGCACTGTTCAAAACCTCGGATATTTTCCTTCAGGAAGCGCGAGTACTCTTGAACCTGCCTCCTGCCTTCGATTTCAGCCAATGTCACGGCAAAAGGATCTGTTCCATCGACCCCGGGAACCCTAACCATATTGCACTGCACCACGCCAGGGTGAGGGGTGATGTGCCAGGAACCATCCTCTCTTGGTAGCTTGTAGTCTCCAAGCCTGTTCCCTTTTTTCATCAATCGGACAAGTTCCTTATGGGATACTTGTTTTGCCTCTTCTGTATGAACATTTCCTAGGAAAAAGATGGTGGAAAGCGACTGCATCTCGTTTAATGACGATTTTTCAAAAGGGGCACCTCCCCGAAAGGCTAGGTCTCCATCTCCTGTCGTATCAATGAATACTTTCGCCTGGACCTTTGTCATTCCACTTTTATTCGCCACCATGACATGTGTGACCTGGTTTTTTTCACTATGTACCTCACAAGCATAGGAGTGATATAGCAGGGTCACTCCTGCTTCCACGGCCATCGTTTCATAGACAATCTTCAATTTTTCCACATCATACGTAATACCTGTACCGGCTCCATAAGTGTTCGGTCTTTCAAAACACGCTTGTTCTTCTACAAGTTTCTGAACGATTTCCCAGGGTATCCCACCGACGATTCTTCTGACATCATTTCCAGGAGTGTAGAATCCGTAGAAAGTGTCCACCCCGGTTGCTGTGCGTGAACCACCAAGGCACCCTTGGGATTCAATCAATAGGACCTTCAAGCCTTGACGCGCGGCAGCAATGGCAGCGACGGTCCCTGCCGCACCGCCTCCTGCTACCAGCACATCCACATGTATTGTACCAATGTCCATCCTGTCACCTCTTTACGGGATATGTCATCATCTTTTAATGAATAAGGTGCTTGGAAGAAAAATTTGTCCTTGCCCAGGCAGCAACACCTATTGCCCCGGCGAAATAATCAAATTTTGACTTCACTATTTTTACACTGCCCAATGCTTCAGGAAATAGGATGTTCTCCTCTGACAGCTTATTCTTTACTAGATCAAGCAGGAGGCCTGACTCGGATACGCCCCCTCCAAAACAAATCGCTTCAGGATTCAGGAGGGCAATCGAGTTTCGGATTGCGGTTGCAAGGCCGTTTGCAGCTTTTTCCAGTATGTCGAGGGCTGCAATATCCCCCTCTAAAGCCGCTTTTGTCACCACTTCCGTTGTAACCTTGTTCAAGTCATTCTTTACGAGGTCTCTCATTTTCGTTGGTAGTCCTTGTGCGATGCATCTGATTGCGGAAGTAGCTATCGCCGGGCCGCTCGCAACAGTCTCGAGACATCCCCTGTTCCCGCAGCCGCAACGCAGTCCTCCAGGCTCCACTACCTGATGGCCGAATTCACCTGCAACTCCACGGCTACCTAAAAGCAGCTCTCCATTAGAGACAATTCCCCCACCAACTCCAGTCCCGATAGCGATGTAGATGAAATCACGGAATTCCTGTGTTGCCCCAAACATCTTTTCACCATACGTTGCCGCTCTGGCATCGTTTAAGAGAAAAATGGGCAAGCCGGTGCATGCTTCAAGTTTCGCTTTTAAGGGTATACCCCGCCATTGATTGTCTGGAAAATTCGGCATCAATTCTACCACGCTATTATATTCCCCTAGAACTCCCGGAACCGTTACCCCAACTGCTTTTATCGGAAAAGCAAGCATCTCTTGAAACTGTTCGATCATTCTTTTCATTTTGGAAATGACATGCTCACTCCCACGATCCGCTTCCGTTTTCACCAGCATCTCATGCAAGATCTCTCCGGAATTATCGATTGCCATTGCTTTGATGTTCGTACCACCAAGATCAACGCCTATATAGTAAGTCATGGCTGCATTCCTTTCTTCTATAGATAGCGTGTACTTGCCCAATACTCTTCGTACGATTCTTCAAAAAGCTTTTTGGACTCTTCTTCGCCTACAAAAACGGAACTGGTGATGACCTTCGGTGTTTTCCCATTCTCGACCAATTTCTTTGCCACGTGACATTTGATCAGATTTACAATGACCGTGTTTCCGATCGTAGATCCCGGACCAACAGGCGTTTCAAGCTGGTCTATCTTCACCATTGCATCTCCTGGTATCGTACAATTATCAATCACCACATCGGCAAGCTCATATAGCTTCTTCCCTGAACTATGCTTGGAGGTGGCCATTTTACTATGGGCCAGTGACGTTACCGCAATGAGGGGAATCCCCCTTTCTTTCATTCCAAGTGCAATGTCGACAACCACCTTGCCTGTTCCGCTGTTGCTGAAGAGTATCATACTGTCGTGACCTCCGAAATGATAGTTCGATAGAATGACATTTCCGAAGCCCTCGACATTTTCCAAAAAGATCGCCTGTCTTTGTCCATTGCTGCCAACCACATTATGGTGATTGGTCAGAGACAGCTCTACCATCGGATGAAAACCAGGGAAACTACCATAGCGGGGATAGATCTCTTCCACTGCCATCCTGGAATGCCCGCTACCGAATAAATGAACAACATTTTCGTTCAAAATACTATTTGTACATATCTCGACTGCCTTCATGATATTTTCCATCTGTGTATCTTCTATTTGTGTCACGATATTTTTCACACCGGTAATGTAGTCCGTTACCAATCCCATCGTTGCTTCTTTTGTCATCTGGTATCCCTTCCTTCACATGTCATTTTGCTTGCTATTGTGCGCTCCACCCGCCATCTATCGGCAGTGCGATGCCTGTAATGAATTTTGCTTCATCGGACGCAAGGAATGCGATTGCCTTGGCTACATCATCCGGATATCCGACATGCGGTGATAGCGGCTGATAGAAAGTGAGCGCCTCCCGAATGACGGAATCATTGATTGCCCGCTGTGACATGGGGGTATCCAACAACCCGGGACAGACCACATTCAATCTTATATTGTCCTTCGCATAGTAGACAGCCGCCGAGCGGGTCATCGATATGACAGCTCCTCTGCTTGCTGCATAGGCGTGGGTACAAAAATGATCCTGTGTACCGATAAGGCCCAAAACAGAGGACACATTGACGATCGACCCTTTTTTCTGTTTTTTCATGATGGAGAGGGCATGTTTATTTGTCAGATAGACGCTCTTCGAGTTGGATTCCATTACAACATCCCATCCCTCCTCCGTGCATTCATCCAAAGGTCCGTCTCCCCACTTCCTGCCACTGATGCCAGCAACATGGACCAGGATATCGAGTCTACCAAATCTATCCAAGGTTTCTTCAAAGATTCGTTCCACATCTTCGGAACTTGTTGCATCGCCTTGGACCGATAGTACTTCAGTGTCTCCCTCTGTTTCTGCCTTTAGCTTTTTTCCTGCCAGACCGGTTTTCTCTTCATCCCTTCCGACGATTGCCACATCTGAACCTTGTTGAAGAAAGCAGCGTGCCGTTTCCAGGCCGATTCCGCTCGTCCCTCCGATTATCAGTGCCACCTTACCTTTTAAATCCATCTATCTACCCCTCTCTTTCAAGGAGAACGCATTTTGCGGATTTTTTGTCATGATCCCCATCACCAGCTCTTCCGCTATGCCATGTCTGATCAGTCTCGGAATGAACGACTCGAGTAGCGATGCCATCCCTGGACCGCCGCCATACGCTTTCCAATAACTCCGCAGTGCAAAATCGGTACCTAAGAGTATCTTATCCTGATAGCCTGCCTCTATCATTCTTTCAATCAATTGCACGGAATGGATATCAGGATGATACTTGATCCTCGTTGCATTATCATACTCGATATAACAACCGGTTTCGGCGAGTTCTTTATGCACATAGAAATCGGGATTGCGATCCATATGGCATATAATCACATTTTCCGGTTTTACTCCGAATCTTGTGAGCAGCTCGACTTGCTCGATCCCACAAGTACCGTGTTCCGTATGTGTTGCGATAGGTATTCCAGTTTCCAGATGTGCCATAGCCACAGCCTCAAAAAGCTTTTGGGAGACGGGCTTTATGACGTTGTAATCTGACGCCCCCTTGAGGACCCCTGCTTTTGCAGAAACCCTTTCCACCAACGGACCGTTATAGCTATGCCTGTCCATCCCCACTTCACATTCCTGGATCAATAGATCCGTAATGTCATCGATGGAGTAATGATAGATCCAGTGCAGATCATCGTAATAATATGGTTTATGGAATCCGGTTGTCGCAATGATATTTGTTTCTGATTTTCTCGCAATTTCCATCAATGCCACTGGATTCCTACCTGAGTCCAGCGGCATGAAATCGACGAAGGTTTTGGCGGCAAAACGTTTACAATCAGAGATTTCCTCTACCGCTTTTTCGATGCTATCGAGCTTCAGGTCGCTCTTTTTCATGACGCCAAGCCCGCCCTGTATGATCAGATGTTCATGGGCATAGACAATTCCCAGCTCATCCTTCGGGATATCCCCCAGAACAGTCCGGACTACCGATTCTCCCATTCTGTTTTCCCCTTTATATTGTATTTTCTTTATACCATCACCGAACAAGATTACCTTCCAAAATCTCTGAAATCCCGACCGCTCTTTTCTTTTGATCTGATTCATAGCAGGCATCCACCATCGCCATGGTTTCTAGATTGTTCCTGCCGCTGATAAAGGACTCCTCACCTGTTTCAATCATCTTGAACAGTTCTCCCATTGTGTAACGGAATGCTCCCGGGAACCAGCTTCCCTCCAATGTAGGTGTATACCAGACGTCTCCAAGCTGCTTGGAGTAAAAGGAAATCTTACTCGGATCCCCGCTTGGCCAGCCGAGGTTCATGTTGATGACACCTTCTGTTCCTTCAATTTTGTACGTGACCCCATAGCTTGGCGGGTCCCAGGTGAATCCGTCATCCAAAGCGGTGGCCATCAGTCCGTTATCATACTCAAGGATATAGGAAGCGGAATACTCCCCTCTAAATGCACCCTCCGGATGAGGAATGGAGCTCGCATAAAGACGCTTTGGAGTTCCGAACAGATAGCGGAACTGGTCAAGATGATGAATGCTCATGAACAGGTACATCAAACGGTCATACTCCTTTTGGTATTCCTGCCAATGCGGAGTGAAGCGCAGTTCGATGGATGCAATGACAGGCTTTCCGATATGTCCGTTTTCCAGAAGGTTTTTTGCAGCCTGTATCGCCGGATCGAAGCGGCCATTCTGATTTACCACTAAAGCGACCCCGGCATCCTTGCAGATTTCCACCGCTTCCAAGGCTTGTTGATAATTCATGGCCAAAGGCTTCTGTGCCAATATATGTTTTCCGTGACCTGCTACCTTTTTGATAAGCTCAAGCTGGCTGTGGGGAGGGACAGAAATGTCCACTACCTCCACTTTCGGATCAAGGAGCATCTCCTCAAGTGTGCTATATACTTTAGGAATCTCGAATTGAGCTGCCACCTCATGCGCCTTTGCTTCTGTCCGATTATAGATCCCGACCACATTGTAGCCGGCTTCCCGATATGCCGGCAGATGGCATTCCTTAACGATGAAACCTGCACCTATGATCCCAATTCCGTAATCCTGTTTGTTACCAAGCTTCGGGATATAATCAAGATTAAAATTCACATTCATGCCGATGCCTCCGTTCAAGTATTCTATTATTTTTTTCCTACTGTTTTTTTACATAGACAACTAGTTCCTCTGCACTCTCCCTGATCTCTCTTTCACTGATATGCGGCGCCCTGTATAAAACAAATGGATCCAGGTATTTCATTTCCGTCAGTAAAACAGTAGCCGAAAGAGGCAGGAGGAACTGTTCGATGGTGTATTTGCTCGAACCTTCCGGACTATAGGATTCCTCCGGTTTACCTGCCGATATCACCAGCCCATATTCTTTTCCCTTCAGTTGGTTCCCTGTTCCATAGGCAAAACCGTATTTATACACTTCATCCTGCCATTTTTTCAAGAGGGATGGTGTACTGAACCAGTAGAAGGGAAACTGGAAAAGGATTCGATCATGCCCAAGCAACAAGCTCTGCTCCTTTTCCACATCAATCTCCCCAGTCGGATATTTTCCGTATAGATCATGGATTGTTACGTTTTCTTCCTGTTCCAGTCTTTCCTTCCAAATGGCATTCACTTTGGATTCATTCAGATTGGGATGAGCTACAATAATTAGTGTTTTCATAGATGTTCCACTCTCTCCATTTATTTTTCTATTTCCTTATTTAAAAGAGGACAATGACGCCCCTGCTTGCATGAAGTACTTTTGACCAAAGAAATATATCAGTATTGATGGAATGGTGAAGATGGTCGCGGCAGCCATCAACAATTCCCACTGTCCGCCATGCTGTGATAGGAATCCTTGAAGACCAAGCGAGATTGTCCATAGACTGTCATCATTCAGATAAATGAGCGGCCCCATAAAGTCATTCCAAACTCCTGTAAAGGTGAAAATCGTAATCGTTGCCAAAGGCGGCAAGAGGAGCGGGTAAATGATCTGCAGGAAAATACGAAGCTCCGATGCCCCATCGATCCGTGCTGCTTCTGATAATTCATTCGGTATGCCCATGATGAATTGCCTTGTCAGAAAGATGTTGAATGCCGATCCGAAAAATGCGCCAATCGTCAAAGGCAAATAAGTATTCACCCAGCCCAGCTGAGCAAAAATGATGTATAACGGGATCATGGTAACCTGCCCCGGGAGGATCATGGTCGAAATGATGATCGCAAATACCACCTTCGATCCCTTCCATTTTATTTTTGAAATGGAGTATGCCGTCAAAGGCGCAGAAATCAGTTGACCGATAATATTGACCACACAAAGGAATAAGGTGTTCAATGTATAGTGCCAAAATGGCATGGCAGTGAACGCTTTAATAAAGTTGTCCCATTGTGGCACCTCCGGAAAAATCGTTGGAGGAAATTGAAAGATCTCACTCGGTGTTTTGAGGGAGGAAAGGATCAGCCAGATAAAAGGGAAGAGAAAAAATAGCCCGACTACCCCCAAGACCAGATGTGAGAAGATGGATTTGATCTTCTTCTTTTTAATCTTCATTCCCACTTTATTTTCATAAGAGGCTGTCACCATCGGTTTTGTAGATGCATTCATCCTTACTCACCTCCATAATAGACCCAACGCATCGAGGTCTTGAAAATCAGGATTGTTATCAGTACGACGATAATGAACAAAATCCATGCGAGTGCACTTGCATAACCCATGTTCAAATTCACAAATGCCTCATTATATAGATAAACAGCATAGAAGAGCATACTCTGATCAGGTCCTCCGAGCGCACCACCGGTAAGGATGAATGCTTCCGTAAAGATCTGGAATGCACCGATCAGTCCCATCGTCAATAAAAATAATGTAATCGGTGATAAGGCAGGCAAAATGATATACCTGAACTTATGCCACCAGCCGGCTCCATCGATGGAGGCAGCTTCGTAGAATTCTTTCGGTATCCCCTGAAGGGCAGCAAGATAAATGAGTGCACCGCCACCTGCCCCGAATAGCCCCATGATGATCAATGATGGCTTCGTGAAATCCGGATCTATCAGCCATGCTGGATCCGGCAAGTTTAATGATCGCAAAATCGTATTCAATATACCTACATCAGGGTTCAAAATCCATAGCCACAATATTGCCATTGCAATCCCTGGAACCACGGTCGGCAAATAGTATATCGTCCTGTATACGGCTATTCCCTTTACTTTAAGGTTGAGAAGCAACGCAATCAGCAGATTTACTACCAGGGAAATCGGTACATAAATGAATGCCATATAGAAGGTGTTGCTCAAAGACTTATAGAATCGGTCATCCTGAAATATCTTGATATAATTATCAAATCCCACCCACTTTGGCGGGGAAAAGATATCATAGGAGGTGAAGCTGTAATAGAGCGATTGGATAAAAGGGATTACTGTAAAGAGCAAAAAACCTATAATATACGGTGCGGCGAACGCTAATCCAAGCCAAAACTGTCGTTGACTCCTACTTAAGGCCATCGTAAACATCCCTTCAGATTTATTGGAGATTACTGACTAGTGTATATGTATTAATTGGATAAGGGTCTTTACCGATCCATTTTCATGTACCGGTAAAGACCTCGACTGATTTTTTAAATCTTATGGAGGCTATTATTGATTCTTTTCGTCTGCGATAGGCTGGATTTTATCCTTGATCTTTTGCAACCCTTCATCGACTGACACCTTGTCCCTCATAATTTCATCCTGTACTGTCCACACTTCCTGTAAAAACTCTTCCAAAAAAGGCACGGAAGGTACGGATTGCATGTTCCCATTCACAACATAATTCATGAAAGTGTCATACTCAGGTACATCGTCAAAAATCGGATCATCCACAGCACTTGTCCGTGTTGGAAGGTTACCAAGGGATGCGGCGAACTTGACCATCTGCTCCTTTTCGGTCAGCCAGCTTAAGAAATCCCATGCTTCTTCCGGATGTGAGGCACCTTTAGGGATATACAACGTACCTACATTGATGAATCCGGAATTTTTCGTTTCAGGATTGTTTGCATCATACGGCATAGGTGCTATCCCGTAGTTGAAATTCGGCGCATAGCGCTTGATGAAGGTTGCCAGCCATTCCCCATCAAAGGACATGGCATATTTGCCTGTAAAAAAGGAGTTCTGTGCAGAATCATACTGTCCTTCAGCACTTGCCATCCGATCGATGGCATCGCTTCCGAACATATCCCACATTCTTTTATTCAGTTCCATGGTATTTTTAAAGCCCGGCTCAAGCACGGCTACTTCTTTCTTTTCGGCATCCCATAATTGACCACCGAAAGCATTCATCCACATATATGGATTACCTGCCGGCCAGATACCCAGTCTTTCAATTCTTCCATCCTTAACAACACTTAGCTTTTCATTGTACTCTTCAAGCTCCTGAACCGTTTCCGGAGGACCATCCAATCCTGCCTCTTCCAATAGATCCTTATTGTAGTAAAGCATCCACGTATTCATCACAATCGGTAACGCATACGTTTTTTCCTCATACTGAACGGCAGCTCTTGCAGCTGGCAGGAAATCTTCCATGTCATATTTATCTTTTTCTATAAATTCATCAAGCGGCGTGATCGCCCCGCGTTCTGCCCATGTTGCAATTTTGTTTTCATCCGGGTGTGATGCAAGATCAGGCGGATTTCCTCCAACGATGGATGTCATCTGCTTTTGTACATCCCCTTGGCTTAATCCTTTAACAAACACTTCATCCTGACTGTCATTGTACTCCTTGATGAGCTTTTTCATTTCCTCCGCTTCATCGCCTCCCCATGTATACCAGAAGTCGATTGTAACCTTTCCGTCATTGCCTGCAGAAGAATTGGAACAACCAGCCATAATAACCATGGAAAGAATCAAGAGTATGGAAACACCTGCTATAAACCTTGAACGCATTTCATTGACCTCCTTGAAATAATAGAATTTTAATAATCAAGAATAATTTCAGTGGTTCTGTATCGCTTTTCTTAAAAATTCAATGGAGTGCCTGGTATCCTCTACCATCGTTCGTCTAGGTTGTACTTCCTCGCTATGGAGCAGTTCAAAGGTGAGCCAGCCATTATAGTTGACATCATGAAGGGCTTGGATCAACTGTTTGAAATCCATATCGCCTTCCATCAGGTCCTCTGTTGGGACACGGCCATTCTGGTTTCTTAAATGGAAGCTATAAATTTTTTCATGATACTTCCTGACCCATTCAATCGGATCGAATCCGGCAACATATGCCCAGCCTGTGTCGATGCATAGTCCAACCTCCGGGCTAGCATAGTCTATGACGGACCGCAGATCACCTTCAGCATTATGCCGGTCATCAGCATGGTTATGCATGCTTATCTTCAGGCCAAGATCACTGACGGCTGCCGCAATGCGTGATAGATGGTCTCCTTGACGTTTAAACTCCTCATCGGTTTTGGGAAGGGAAACTCCCCACCCACCTTTAGGATCGGCATTGATCAGCAAGTCCCGTCCACCTGCTTCCGCTAATCTTCGTGCAACGGGCATGATACTTCCTTCAAGGTCGATTTCCTTTTCATGCAGCTGAAGGCCCACATATGCACCGGAAACTGATAGATTAAAAGATTTGGCCATTTCAACCAGCTCGGGGAGCGGGTCTAATTCGACAGCATCCAATCCCGCTTCTCTTAAGCTTTGAAACAATTCCTCCCAAGGGGCATCCTTTTTATGCTCGAGCCAGTACCTTTCCGCCCAGCCATACAAGCCGGTTGAGAACCCTAAGATTTCCATACCTGTAATCCCCTTTTTAATTTGTTGCCGCTTTTTCAGCAGTTGCCAATTTTTGTACTATTCCGGTTTCAGCACAATCGTACAGTCCCTGTAGACACGAGAAATTAAACAGTGTTTGTTCGTTAACGAGTGCCGGGGATTCCTCACCCCTCACGCTCTGATAAAAATAGTGGACCGGATGATCCATGAATCCTATCTCACCTTGATTTGGAAGCTCTTTTTCTTCTGTTACTACTTCCCCATTCTTATCAAAAGAGAGCACAACCTTGTCCGATTCAAAATATGGCGACCATTCCAATGCACCGCGAGTTCCTTCGATTTCCACATGATGATAAGGTTTGCCATGTGTGCATGACGCACGCTCATACTGGACCCAGACGGTTTTCCCATCAAGGTGATACTTCATCATGGCCCCGACATGGCCTTCCACATCATAAACAACATCTGATGGATCTGCCTCTGTTTCGGGCTTGCTTACCCATGCCGATGTAATATCAATAGAACTTGGCTTTAACACATCATTCAGGATGGCAATGTCGTAAGGACCCCAATCCATGACAATGCCTCCCCCACTTTTGGATCTGTCCAGGAACCATTGGCTCTCCGGCTGATATTCTACCCCCGGCCTGGACCTTTGACCACGGTATACAAATGTAACTTTATAAAT
Organism: Sutcliffiella tianshenii; assembly: GCF_016908565.1. GTDB lineage: Bacteria > Bacillota > Bacilli > Bacillales > Bacillaceae_I > Sutcliffiella_A > Sutcliffiella_A tianshenii. Next base: position 193,946 of record NZ_JAFBED010000006.1, on the reverse strand, counting down.
ATCACCCAAAACTTGTGATTCCAGCAGTCTTTTAACCTCTTCCGTTTTTGGCAGGCCAATGAATCTGTCACTGCAGCATCCTAGCAACTTCCCTCTTTGTTTGGCGATTTCAAGCAGGTTTTGCGCCTCCTGTCCATTCATGACAAGCGGTTTTTCGCAAAGCACATGACGACCGGACTCGAGTGACATGCGGGACAATGGATAATGGGTAAAAGGCGGTGTACCGATAACGACGATATCGTCCTCATTTGCGTTTTCTGCTAGCATCTCTTTCGCATCCGAAAACCCTAAGGCATCTGGATAATGCTGAAGAAATTCATTCAACGCTTTTGAATTTGGATCTGCGACTTTCACTTGAATCTTTTCCTGATCTGGGAGCTTTCTGATTGCTTCCGCATGTGACCTGGCAATTACACCAGCACCTATTAAATAAAATCTCATCATGACACCACTTTCCTGTTGAATGTATTTACTAAGCTAACCCGATTATTCCCAAGGCATTTTAACTGGAGAGCCGATTTTTTCCATGCGATAAAGCTCTTTTGCTTTCTCTGGAAGCTTATCGTATGTTTCCTGTGGGATTGAGATGGAAGAACCTGCACCATACCAGCTTCTGTTGAAAATCATCGCCAAATTTGTTCTGCGATCATTTGATCTGTTAGGTGTCCCACGGTGCCACATGCGGATATCCCTTATGACGATGGACCCCGCTGACATGTATACCTTTTCAGAGTACATGTGCTCAGCCGCACGGACGATATGCAGATGCGGATTGACCGTATTGTTTAAAGTATCATGATTGGAACGATCGGGATTCTGATGCGTTCCACCCGGCCAAACCTCAAGTGGTCCATTTTCTTCTGTCACATCCACCAATGGGATATTCACCACAAGGCTGAACGGAGGAAGCGGGATTGCCAATTCAGGAAACAAAGGCATAATATCGCTATGGGCATTCTGATAATCAGAACCAGGCATTGGCGTATCAGAAGCGAAGTAGTTGCAATGGTTCCACTCCCCAAGAATCTCATCGATTACCTGAGTGACAATGGGATGACAAATGACATCCTCATCAATGAAGGGCTCCATGAAAGGAAGGAACATCTGGGCACGATTCGTACCAGTGTTGTAGCCTTTACGCTCGATGAACTCATCGAACAGTGGATCAAAGTTGTTGCGGATATTGGAGATTTTCTCCTCGGATAGTACCTTGTCAAAAAGGATATATCCGTTAGCTTTCACTTGCTCGACAGCTATGGCAAGTGTTTCCGGGTCTAATTTCCTGTTAGCTTTTTCCTGCTCTGATAATTGAATTTTCATCGTATTCCCTCCAAGTTTTGAGTTTTCTATGTAGGTTCCATGATGATGTATATAAAAGCCTTTTGTTTCAGCTTTTATTAATTTACTGTTTTAATAAAACGCTTTCATTTACACTCAAAAATTTTTTACTTCCGACTGAAATATAGAAACGTTTCGATGAGCTTTTAAAAGAGACACTACATGTAATGAAACAAGTAGCGTTTAGTAATAAGGACTTCTCTTTCTCGCAATGACCTCTTTTTGTATCTCGAGGATCCGTTCGATATCACATAATTCCTCCAATAATGAAACTACATCTCCTCTATCCTTGTTTACAAGGATAGCACCTGCCATGCTATTCACTCCCTGCCTTTTACCTTCATAGTCAACTTCGCGGAATGTCAGCGTATCAATCAGCATGGTTGGTACGAGCTGGGAGCTATGCCAAACCGCTGCATCAATCACACCATCAGCAATGAGATAGGGACTGTGCATATACATGACCTTGACCTTTTTGTTCTTTTCAAAAATAGTATTCGTAAACTCGATGTGATCCAGGGAGGTTTCGTCCACCCCGACCTTCCATTCACTCATGTCTTCCGGGGCATTTTTCCCACATAGGATGATCATATCCCCATAATAGCTCTTGTCGTCAAACGAACCGAGTACCATCAGGTTATCATATAATCCACGTCCCCAGACTGCCGCTTGATGAGAGCAGAGTACAAAGTCACATTGGTTGTTCAACAATTCATTGATCCTCAGCTTTGCCCCGTTCTTAACGGAAAAGCTGCAATCTACATTCTTTTCTTTCAATGATACAGTCAACCCTGTTGCCAGCCCTTGAAATTCAAGTGTATTTGGCAATGGCAGCGATCCTCTAATCGGCCCGGAATCCATAATGGACCACAATGCAGCAGAATTTTTCTCCAATAAGTAAGTTCCCATTTGCCCTTTTGGCTGAACTTTGACTGCTTCCATCTCCTTTAAAGCTGTCATGGCTTTTTCGATGGTTCCATAACCGACAGAAAACTTGTTTGCTAACTCATGAGTTGTGGGGATCTTTTGCCCAAGTTGACATGCCAGCAATTCACCGGCAATACCCTTTGTCAAATCTGAAATTTTAGAGTTTAAAGTTTTCATATTTTCAATATACAGAAAAATGAAAATTAAAGTCAAGGTCTTTTTTAGAAAAAATAGAATTATTAAAATATTCGTTATTTAACGATAGTATTTGAGGGATCTTTGGAAATATATGAAAAGCCCGAAACGATTCAGCGTCTCGAGCTTTTACAAAATTCTATCTTACCATTCCCACGGCATCTTCACCTTGCTGCCGATTTTCTCCATGCGATATAGCTCTTTTGCCTTTTCCGGTAGCTTTTCGTAGGTTTCCTGAGGGATATCAATGGACGAGCCTGCACCATACCAGCTTCTGTTGAAAATCATCGCTAGGTTTGTCCGGCGGTAATCGGATTTGTTCGGTGTTCCGCGGTGCCACATGCGGATATCACGGATCACGACGGAGCCTGCTTTCATGTACACCTTTTCGGAATACATATGTTCCGCAGCCCGTACGATATGCATATGAGGATTCACCGAGTTATCCAAAGTATCGTGGTTCGCTCGGTCCGGGTTCTGATGCGTCCCACCTGGCCATACCTCTAGCGGTCCATTTTCTTCTGTCACCTCCACCAATGGGATATTCAGAACAAGACTGAAGGCCGGCAGCGGGATCGCCAATTCTGGGAAAAGCGGCATGATATCGCAATGTGCATTCTGATAGTCGGAACCAGGCATCGGCGTATCGGATGCAAAGTAGTTACAATGATTCCATTTTCCAAGCAACTCATCAATGACCGCAGTCGCTATCGGATGGCAGATCACATCCTCGTCAATGAATGGCTCCATGAAAGGAAGGAACATCTGCGCACGATTCGTTCCTGTATTATATCCCTTGCGCTCGATGAACTCATCGAACAAAGGATCGAAATGGTTACGGATATTTGTAATCTTTTCTTCTGGAATCACACTATCAAACACAATATACCCATTTGCCTTGACCTGCTCCACAGCAATTGCCAATGTTTTCGGATCTAATTTTCTGTTTGCCTTTTCCTGCTCTGTTAATTGAATGATCATTGTATACCCTCCCCGTAATTAAACCGCTTACAATTAAGTCGAAACGTTTCGATATCAGATAAAAAGAAACACTACAGGCTATCGATCAGACATGTAGTGTTCTTTTATATATACAACATACAGAAAAGTGAAATTGGTAGTCAAGAAGTTTTTTAGAAAAAAAGCCACTTCATAAAGTATTGGAAGATAATAATCATCAGAAAAGTGACTCCTACATCAAGACAAACCTCCCAGTACTTCCTAGTGTACTTTTTATCAAAAACAATACGAAACAGATATAATATGATGACAACAAAGAAAATACCAGGAATGTTCATTAATCCCTCTGAATTGAACATATTTATCCAAGGTTCCCTTCATCAGCTTCCCATTTTTCCACTGCCTCCCGAACCTTAGGTGCTACCTCTTTTCCGAAAAGCTCGATGGCATTCATAACATCATCATGTGGCATTGTGCCAACCGGAATGTGGATCATGAAGCGCGTGATGCCGACGTTCTTGCGGAGGTGGATGATTTTTGCAGCAACCGTATCCGGATCTCCTACATAAAGGGCACCGTCAAAGCTTCTGGCCGCATCAAATGTGGCCCGTTCATATCTACCCCACCCGCGTTCTCGGCCGAGTTTATTCATCACATATTGAGTGGAAGGGAAGAATTTATCCGCAGCCACTTCTGTTGTTTCTGCAATAAAACCATGGGAATGTGACGCAACCGGAAGCTTGGAAACATCATGACCCGCCCGGCTTGCTGCCCGCTTATATAGCTTGACGAGCGGTTTGAAGTGTTCAGGGCTGCCACCTATGATGGCGAGCACTAGCGGCAGACCGAGCATTCCGGCACGTACTACCGATTCGGCATTACCGCCACTGCCTATCCACACCGGCAACGGATCCTGGACAGGTCTCGGATATACTCCTAGATTATATATTGCAGGTCGATGGCCGCCTCGCCATGTGACCTTTTCCGATTCACGTATTTTCAACAGCAGTTCCAGATTCTCTTCGAACAGTTCATCATAATCCTTCAAATCAAAACCAAAGAGCGGGAAGGATTCGATAAAAGAGCCTCTGCCTGCCATGATCTCCGCCCTGCCGTTTGAAATGGCATCAAGCGTCGCAAAGTCCTGGAACACACGAACCGGATCTGCGGAAGATAGCACCGTTACTGCACTTGTCAGCCGGATTCGTTTTGTCTGTGACGCAGCCGCGGCAAGAAGCATTGCTGGAGAAGAAGCGGCAAAATCTTCCCGATGATGCTCGCCCACCCCGAAAACATCCAATCCTACCTGATCTGCCAGGACAATCTCCTCCACCACCTCTCTAATTCGCTGAGCATGGCTGATCACTTCTCCCGTAATGGGATCTGGTGTTGTTTCGACGAACGTACTTATTCCTAGTTCCATAAAATTAAGTCCCCCTTGGTGAAAACGTTGTGCTATTTCTCTTTCGCTTTTTCCAGCGCTATTTTCAAAAACTCTTCTTCTGTTATTTCACCTTTCAGTTTAGCCCGCACCAGTTCCAGATGTTCTTCAGTTATGGAAAACCCAGAAAGCTCCATGGATGCTTTTGCATTAAGCATCGCTTTTTCATAGCTTTCCTCATTAAGTTGACTCATTTGCATCACCTTCTTCCGGGGGAAGCACTTCATTCTCCTGCTTCCACTCCACGAATTTATCGATGTCCTTCTTCACCTTCCTAAGGGTAAGTGCAATTACCGCTGCATCATCGGTAAATCCGAGTGCAACCATCGCATCGGGTATGGTATCAAGCGGCATCACAAAATAAAGGATGGCTCCGACAATCATTAAGAGGGAGCCGTAGGGAATGTTCCTGTAATCACCTTTTATATACGCCTTCACAAGCTCAAACATCGTTTTCAGGCTTTCCCATGTTTCTTGGACAAATCCTATGTCTTCTTCTTTTTTCTTTGCTTTATTTTCCGCTCTTCTTAGCAGGTTTTTAAGCTTGTTCATATCTTTGAGATATTCAGCTGCTTTGTTTTTCGTCTGTCCGTTTATCTCTTCCATATCAATGATCTCAGTTTTCTTTTGTTCTGATATGTTTTTCTTTTTCCAGAACATGCCTCTCACTCCTGTCAGTTCACGTCCACTTGCTTCTACAATAGCAGAAATCTTCCTTATTTTGTATTAGATTGCTTGTTCGATGCAAGAAAGTAACGAAATATATTTTCTCCCATAGGATACATGGAGGTGATTATCGTGAAAAACTGGTTAATTGCAGTGATTCTCACGTACCTATTCCTTCTGTTCTTCGGGAGTTTCATCGCAGTCGGTTTCCTCTGGACAGGGCAACTCGTAAAAGCTTTACCGGAAGTCGCGGGAATGGAGCAGCTTCTCTATTATTTCTTTGCAGGGGCAATCGGTGGTTCGCTGAGGCATCTCTATATGTTCTGCACCCACTATATGAAGGATGAACTTCACAACCACAGAGAGTGGATCATGTATATCTTCTACCCGTTCTTTGCGACAGGTACAGCAGTGATTGCAGTGACCTTGATTCAAAGTGGCATCCTATTCATAGAATTCACCAACCATAACGAGGCCCACCCTTATGCTGAAATCAGCATCGCCTTCTTCATCGGCTTCGGCTTCAACCGATTCCTGGCAAAGCTGAATAAGGTTTCGGAAAATATGTTTGATGCAAACAAAAATAACGCCAAATAAAGCCAAGGGGACTGGCCCCTTGGCTCATTTGTTTACCTGTTTCAGGAATGATGTAACAAATGCTCTTGCTTCTGTTGGAGTTTCTGGTCCGGTCACTTTATGGGAAAAGGAATATGTTAGGTGGTTAAGTAAAAAGTTATATTTGATATATCTATCAGTATCCATTTCTATTTCCTTATAATAGACTCTTGTGCCTTCAATATCTATCTCCTCGCCGGAAATAGCATTCACATTGGAAATATCTACTCTTATTTCAGAATGGATATCTTTAAAAGGGTTGATAACAGGTTTGCCGTAAACAAAGTCGCCCATTTCCCTCAATTTTTCAAGATCCTTATTATCCAAAGTATTGCTTTCAGCCTTGTATATAATTGTTGCTCCTAGTGGTCTATCTCTTTCATAAGTCCCCCCACCCATAGATGAGCCCGAATATGGAACCCAGATCATTTGCGCATGATACTTAGGATGATTCGGTATAATAACCTCTTTGTTGAACGTGTCAGATAACTGCTTCTCTACCCCTTCATACGCTGCCGGGCTTGATTGTTGAACAGGATCCTCCTGGAGGATCTGATTCGCTACAAAATAACCTCCAACCATGAGAAATGCGGCTGCTAGAATAGCGGAAACGACAGGATTGAAAACATCCCTGAACAATCTTTTCTTCTGAGGTAATTCCACACTATTCATCAGCCTGGAAAAAACCTCCCGTTTGTCCGCCTCCATCATATCCATAGACTCATAGCTTCTAAACTCCCGATCAAATTCACTTTCCTCAGTATGTTTCATGCTTGTAGCCCTCCTTTATCATTTGTTTCTTTAATGCCTCCAATCCCCTGAATAAAGTTACTTTCACCTTGTTTTCGCTCCAGTTGAGGACCTCTGCCGTTTCTTTGATGGTCAACTCTTTTATTTTTCTCAAAATGATCACTTCCCGGTAGGAACGCTTTATTGCTTGGAGCGCACGATAAAGCTCTTCCTCCCGCTCTCCCAATTGTGCAACATTTTCCGGCAAGGGATCTTGGGAGGTAAGCGATGCGAAGGAATCCAACAAATACCTCAACGGCTTTCTTTTTCTCATATCATCAATGGTGACATTTCTGGCAATGCGGTACAGCCAATTTTTGTCGCTCGTTTCCCCTTTAAAGGAAGAAAGGCTATGATAGGCTTTCAGAAACGTATCATGGGTCAAGTCCTTTGCCCGTTCATGATCCCCAATCATCAACAAAATGTATCGAAATATATCGTCACTATACTGGTGGTACCATTCTTTTAATTTCTCTTTTGCCTTTTCTTCCTGCACGTTGTACATTCACCCCTCTCTAGCGAAAGAATCTTGATGAATAATTTCTTGCCTTAAAGACGGCTCACTTTATTAAAAGTTACACTATTCCAAAATAAAAATATGTATATCAGTAAAATTGTACAAACATAAAAATCGGGCACCATTCTTTTTAAATAAGAATGGCACCCGATTTCTGTTAAGTATCTTTCCTATTCTTTCAACTCTTTCTCCAAAAACGCATAAAAGTCCACCCATTCATCGATCTGCTTCGATGTTGGTTTTCCAAGGCCGTGGCCTGCTTTCTTTTCGAGGCGAAGGATGACGGTCGTGGATGGATCCGCTTTTTCATTCAGAGTCGCCGTGAATTTTTTGGCGTGTGCCGGGACTACCCTGTTATCGCTGTCTGCCGTGGCTATTAGAATCGGCGGATACTTTACCCCTTCCTTGACATTATGAAGCGGTGAATAGGCATAAAGGAAAGGGAATTGTTCAGGATTATCGGCGTTACCATATTCAGGTATCCAGTACTTCCCGATGGTTAACTTATGATAACGCAGCATATCGATTACCGGGACTCTGCAGATCACTGCCCCGAATAAATCAGGACGCTGCACCATGCATGCCGCAACTAGCAGGCCGCCATTGGAGCCACCCATGATCGATAGCTTCGCAGTGGAGGTATACTGGTTTTCGATCAGCCATTCCCCGGCTGCAATGAAATCATCAAATACATTCTGCTTATTTTCAAGCATCCCGGCTTTATGCCACTCTTCCCCATACTCCATGCCACCACGCAGATTCGCGACCGCATACACGCCGCCCTTTTCCAGCCAGCGAAGGATTGCCGGGTTAAAGAAAGGCGTCAAGCTCACATTGAATCCACCGTACCCATACAGGATCACTGGATTTTGACCATCCAATTCCAATCCCTTTTTATGGACGAGGAACATCGGGATTTTCGTACCGTCCTTTGATGTATAGAATACCTGGTTCGTTTCATAATCCATTCTTTCAAAAGGAATGTTGGATTCCGACACCAATGTCAATTCATTCTTTGAAATATCATAATGATAAACAGTGGTAGGATCAATGAAGGAAGTGACGCCAAAATACATCTCGGTACCCTCGGCGTTCACCGTCAAATTCGTTAATGATCCGATAAAAGGAAGATCGATTTCCTGCTCAAACCTGCCTTCTTTATCATAAAGATGGATAGCATGGTGTGCATCCTGGGACAGGACCATGACAAATTTTCCATCAACATATTTGATGTACTCCATCACAGCAGCCTGTTCAGGAATGATTTCCTCCCAGTTTTCCCGCTCAGGATTCATTATGTCTATTGCGATTACACGCATTTTTGGCGCATGAAGATCCGTTTTGAAATAAAAGACCGGACCTTCATTGGTGATATAAGAATATTCGGCATCCTGCTGATCCAATAGCTTAGTAAAGCTCTCATCCTTTTCGATATCCTTATAATAGAAACGATTTTCAGATGCCGTGCCGAAATTCACATGCAGGCAAAGATATTGCTTGTCTTCAGATAGGATCGGAGTGAACATCAATTCCTTTTCTTCCGGCTGTTCGTGCAATAGGATATCTTCACTTTGATCTGTACCGAGCTGATGGTAGAACACTTTATGATGTGTACCTTCCTCTTCGTCTGCAATCGTGCCGAGCTCCGGGAACCTGCTGTAATAAAAGCCTTTTCCATCCGGTGACCAGACAACCGCCGTAAATTTCACCCATTGTATTACATCGGTCAAGTCTTCACCGGTCGTGACATCCCGGACCCTAACCTCCTGCCAATCGCTCCCGTTAGCTGCCGTAGCATAGGCAACATAGCGCCCCTCCCTGCTTACCGTAAAATCCGTCATCGCAACCGTTCCGTCATCCGAAAGTCCATTCGGATCAAGGACGACCTTCTCCACACCGTCTTGCTTCAAATAAAGGACAGCCTGATTCTGCAGCCCATCATTTTTTTGATAAAATAATTTGCCATTCACCTTTTTCGGCACAAAATGTTTTGGAAAATTCCAAAGCTCCGTCAAACGTTGCTTATCGTGTGACTTTGACTCTATTTCAGCAAAATAAGCCAGGCATTCCTTTTCTTTTTCTTCCACCCATGCCAATGTTGCCTCAGAGCTGCTATCCTCCAGCCAACGATAAGGATCCGCAACCTTCGTCCCGTGAAAATCCTCTATAATATCACTCTTATTTACAGTAATCATATTCCACACTCCTTCCAATCTGTTCCATTACCATTTCGATATACGAAATATGAATTCCTGCAAAAAGATAGAAAAATACCAAATGGGATACGTTTCTTGGTTCTTTCATTCGGGGTTTTTGATTCCCTCTCCCACCGCTTTTTGACTACCTTAAGGTAACAATCAATAACCAACCCGGTGTACTGGCCCCTGGCTCGCTTCACCTATATCCCTCGACCAAACCAATCATATTATCTATTGGAACGGGCCCATACTTCCTGCTGTCCACACTTCGCCACCACAAGTCCCCCATCAAGAAGTAATGGCCGTCCGGCACAGTCATTTTTGCAAAATTGTATTCCTTCATATGATCCAAGTTGCGGAAATTACTGGATCCATCTCCATAGAAGGTATCAAGCTTTTTATCATTAATAAACACTTGCCCCTTTACTATTTCTATCGATTCGCCAGGCATAGCAATGATTCTTGCGATTCTATTATTATCTGATTGTATATCTTGGAAGGTGTCTCCCGGCTCCACATAATAAACAACATCCCCTCTGCTAAGATCTTCCCCATCAAATTCCTGTGAAATCACTAGAGATCTAAGCAGATAATTATAAGGGTTGTCACCCCGTTCCATATTATCTGTCTTATAATCCACCACACTCATACCATCCTCAAGTTTCACTTTTTCCAGATTTGGCACCGTAAATGGATCGGTGATAGTATGGTCTGCCTCTTTTTCTTTTAAAGTATCACTTAAACCTTCCCATATGTCAGTGGCAAGGCGTCTTCCGTTGTCAGTATTAAATAACAAGTACAGAAGCATTGCTGCAGTTACTGCAATCACACCGTACTTCCATATCCTCACTCTACTCCTGCTTTTTTCAACTTTCTGAAATTGCTGCTCATATTGAGTGATAGATTGTAAGTGAGAATCTTTTATGTCAGGATTGATTTCCATTTTGGGCATTCTATTTAATTTCTTCAAATATTCTTGGTCGTAAAGGTCGCTCCCCATCCTTATTACCTCCTTTCCTTGTACTGATGGATTTCCTTTAATGCATGAATGGCTCTATAGCATGTCAGACTCACTTTCGGTTCGCTCCAGTTCAATATTTCCGCAGTTTCAGAGACAGTAAAATCTTTTATTCCCCTCAGAATGAGAACTTCCCGATAGCTTGCTTTCAACTTTTTTAAAGAATCATAGAGATCCTTTATCTCCTCTGAAGCATGTAGTATTTCTTCGGGTGTCTTTTCGCTCGATTTCATCGAATGAAGAAATTCGAGCTGAAGCCATTTGTACCTCTTTTTCCTGGCGCGGTCCATTGCTGCATGTCGAGCGATACTATATAGCCATGTTTTGGGAGAGGAAATGCCCCTAAAGGTGTGGAAGCTCTGTATAGCACGTATAAACACTTCCTGTACCAAATCCTCCACATCCTTATTCCCTGTATAATATATAAGATATTGATAAATTCCATCTGCATATTCCCTATACCAATTCTGTATCTGTTCGTTCCGCTCCATCCTGCACCCCCTCTTTTCACTGTACATAAACATAGTCGAATCAAACAGGAAAATCTTTCACATTTATGAAAAAAAATCAAACCTCACTTATAATTGACTGAAAAATACAAAAAATAATACAATACTCTAAAGGCTACTATTTACAATGATTACAAGGAGATGATAATACTTGGTACAAAATAAAGCACAGGAGATATCCACGGACGGTTCTTTCAAAAGGCAGACAAACCGATTTACCACCCCTTTCGGGAGCAAGCCCGGCGAGTTGCCAGTAGAAGCAAAGCGATATCGACTTCTCTGGACACCGGCTTGTCCATGGGCCCATCGGACAGTCATTGTGCGGAATCTGCTCGGACTGGATAAGGTAATCAGTTTGGGGACAGCAAGCCCGCTCCGTCCCAAGACAGCACAAGTGGATTGGGAGTTCTCTTTGGATGAAGCAGGCGTCGACCCTGTCTTGGGGATCAGATACATGAGTGAAATCTATAAAGCGACAGATCCGGAATACAGCGGCAGGCCGACGGTTCCGGTGATGGTCGATCTAATGAGCAAACAGGTGGCAAACAACGACTATTTCAAGCTGACCAATTACCTGGAGACTGCATGGAGACCTTTTCATCAAGAACATGCCCCAAATCTTTACCCAGACCATTTACAGGCAGACATCGACGCCTTGAACGATGTCATTTTCAATGACATCAATAACGGGGTATACAAATGCGGCTTTGCCCTATCACAAGAGGTTTACGAGGAAGCCTATGACCGCTTGTTTGCAAGATTGGATGAGTTGGAGGAACGCCTCTCCACACAACGTTTCCTGTTCGGCGAATTCATCACCGATTCAGATGTTCGTCTCTATTCCACCTTGGTGCGGTTCGATGTGGCATATTACTCTGCTTTCAATACAAACAGAAACCTAATAAAAGAGTTTCCTAATCTCTGGGGCTATGTACGTGACCTGTATCAGACAGCATGCTTCGGCGATACAACGGACTTTGATGCCATCAAAAAGCATTATCATGTTTCGATTACGATTTTCGTAGATAAGGAGGATGTCAAAATCCTGCCGAAGGGACCGGATTTAACAGGCTGGAATGTCCCACACCATCGTGAGCGCTTGAGCAAAAAGTCAGATAAATTTCTATATGATTTCTAAAGGAGTGGGTGATATGATTCTGAGAGACGCCATGCCAAACGAAATCCCTTCCATTCGACAACAGCGGCTAGAGGCATACCATGAATATGCTCCACTACTTCCCGAAGCACATTGGGAAGCGTTAAAAAAATCCATCCTGTCAGAGGCCGATATGCAGCCAGGTGTGGAAATCATCGTAGCCGAGTCTGAAGCTGAAGGGAAGATTCTTGGGAGTGTCGTGCTATTCCCGCCCAATATAAAAGCATATGAGGGTTTCGGGGACGTACTTGAGCATTCAGAGATCCGGATGCTTGCCGTGTCGCCATCATCGCGGGGGAAAGGAGTCGCTTCCACCCTGGTAAATGAATGCATCATCAGGACCAAAGACAAAGGGTATCCTGCCATTGGCCTTCACACCGGCGAATTTATGGAAGGCGCCCTACAATTGTATACCCGGTTCGGATTTCTACATACTCCCGAACACGACTTTGAACCTGCAAATGACGGGATTATTGTAAAAGCATTCAAAATGACCCTGTAAGAATGGTGAATATTGTCTATTTTTAACTGTAACTATATACTGAACATACCACATGATTTTCCCATACATAACAATTCTTTTATTAGGAGATGGAAAAATGAAACTTGGCGCTTTTTCTGTAAGTTTAACTGTAAAGGATCTTCAAATCTCTAAAGCATTCTATGAAAAATTGGGTTTTCAGTCATTAGGCGGTGATATTTCCCATAATTACCTGATTATGAAGAATGAAAATTGTATCATTGGGTTGTTCCAGGGAATGTTTGAAAAGAACATTTTGACTTTTAATCCAGGATGGAATGAAAATGCGGAGAACCTAGCATCATTTACGGATGTTCGAGAGCTTCAAAAGGAGCTGAAAGAAAAAGGGATAACCGTGCAGACAGAAGCGGATGAATCAAGTGAAGGACCGGCTTATTTTACATTAGAAGATCCAGATGGCAATCAAATCCTTGTTGATCAGCATAGATGATTAGATCGGTATCATAATAAAACCTCACCCATTGCAGTGAAGCTAATCAATAGGTGAGGTTTTTTCTAACAAATACTTTAAATCAATACGTTTAATTACTTGTTATTCATCATGAAAATGACCAATTGAATGATTTCACTTACTAAAAATCCAAACATCGCTATAAAAAATAGATTCACAAGCGTGTACGGCATCTCTAAAAGATTAAGAATAAACCAACCAATAAACCAGCCGGGTAATAACCAGAGTGATTTTATTGAGTTCTTCATTATGGATGGGTTCATCTATTTCTCCTTGTTGGAAGATTAATTCATACTGCATCATTTTAAAGTGTATTTTATTTATGGATTTTATGACTTCATTCAAGAGCTCAAATGTTCATGAACCACTTTCCAACCCTCGTCATCTTTTTCAAATACATTCGTCCCTCGACCTTTACCTTCTTTATAAACCCCGTCTATCAAACCGGACCATTGAAATTTATAGACACAGGCTGCATTAGATTCACCTATTGTAAGCCATTGGACATCATGGATTTTGTACACTTCATCACGAATGTAATCCCAAGTTTTTTCAAAGAACTCCTTAAGAGGCTTGTGCCCTTGAACCGTTGCATTGGAAAAATAATATATTGCATCTTCTCTAATTAATCTACGTACGTTTTCAAACTCATGAGTATTAGTTGCTTCCTCGTACATTTTTAATGCTTCTTGTGGTGATGATGCAAACATCCGGGAGCCTCCCCTATATTATTTACTCAAACCGCAAATCATTTATAAAAAAATAATATCATATTTTTATGTAGTCAATCTCAGAAACAATCAAAGTATCAAGTTCACTCAGTACGAATGATCTTGATGCTTTGATTTCATCATTTCCCCAAATCCTCAATTTCCTTAACCAAACCACCCTCCCTATCTTTCACTTTAAGCATACAAGCTAACGCGGCGAGCATACTCACGGCCGCAGCGAAAAAGAGGATGCCAAATCCGAATATGTCGATCAGCAGGCCCAGGACCGGTGGAGAGATGATGGCGGCTAATGATGATACAAGATAGTATAAGCCTGTGCGCGCACCATAGCTTCCTTTACTTCCAGTAGAAATAATGAATGGGTAAGCATTGATATTGATACATGCCCAGAACATCCCCCCGATCAGCAGCAGAGTTCGTAAAAAGAAGACGGAATCCACCCAGTTCAGCAGGAGAAATACGATGGTCAACCCGATGATACCAATCACAATCATCTTTTTCTTGCCGTATTTTGCCCCCAGCAACCCACACGGTATCGCAGAGGCGACAAAGGTCAATGAAAAGAAAGCTAATGAAAAGGCAGATGCACTTTTGGATAACCCAAGTTCATTTACCCCATATAAGGTGAACAATGCCTCCATGCCCTGTATCGAAATGAACCAGAAAAAGATGGCAGCCAACAAGAATAGCGTTTGATTGCTGAGTTCCTTTTTATAATTAAACTTATGCGCCGTCGTGACGGTAAAGGATATGGCATCCCTATCTTCTTTTATATTTTTATATACAACCCACAAAGCAAATAGGAAGAGTGCTGAAACCAATAAAAAAGGAAAAGATTCATCAAGATGAAACAAGAAGGAGCCTGCACTGAAGGCCAATATCGCCCCGCATCCACCCATGAAATTGATGATGCCATTTGCTTTCGTGCGCATGGGTTCCGGTGTGATATCCGGCATCAAAGCAATGGTCGGAGAACGGAAAATGGCCATCGATAAATTCATGCAGACCATAAAAACAATCAAGGTCAGCAGGCTGGTATGAAAGGGTATGAGCGCAAAAAACAAAGCGGCCATCGGTATCCCGATAAGCAGATATGGCATCCGCCTACCAAAACGAGTATGGGTCCGGTCACTCTTCTGCCCAATGTATGGCTGCAAAAAAAGGGCGATATAATTATCTATCGTCATCAGGAATCCGATCAACGCCGTACTTGCGATATAATTGTCCAAAAAGAACGGAACAAATCCGTTATACAGTGACCAACCAATGCTGATGCTAAAGAACCCAAAACCCAACAGCCATGTTTTTCTCATTATCGTTCCCCTTGTTGTCGATTTACCCTGTGAGAAGGCATATAATTGATGACCAGTTATGTATTTGTAAGAACAAAACCGCTTCATTGAGATATTTATAGTGCTACTATCCTATGCAATCCTTCCCTCCCATTTGCTTGTTCGATTGTTTATTCTTTCAAAAATCGTAGGGGTCAGGCCCCTTATTTCGCGTCTCTAAAGAAAAAATAAAAACCACTCTATTTTGGGTAGCTATAGGGTGGTTTTTATACTGCTATTTAAATTTTATTTACGAACCTAGCAATCACTTTTTATCATCGACTTCTTTCATAAAGTTTCCGATGACGCTTATATATTCCTCAGGCTCTTCCAGATAAGGCATATGTGCACTTTGCTGAAACACATGGAATTGCCCATTTGGTGTCAAAGAACTAAAGTACTCTGTTGATGAAGGGGTCGCTTCATCATAACGACCGCAACTGTAAAGGGTTGGGACATGAATGTCCTTCAGTTCCGATGTGCAGTCAAAATCTTTTAGGTTTCCAGTCACATGGAACTCGGATGGGCCCCACATGATATTGTACACTTCCGGATTCTTATAATGACCCCCTTTTTTAAGAAATTCAGGATACGGGTCAAGCCGGCAAACAAAATGCTTATTGAATATACTGGTTGCATCCTTATACTCCTTGGAGTCGGTTGTTCCGTTTTCTTCACATGTTCTTAGCGTCAGTTGAACATCAAGGGGCAAAAGCTCCCGATTTTTCTCCTGATCCTCTGCCCACAATGGAGCACTTAAGCAAGGACTTGAAAAAATGATGCTTTTTACGCCACCCGGATTTGATAGATAATAGGCTGCAGCGAGCGTTGTGCCCCATGAGTGACCAAGAATGTGGAAATCTTCTAGAGAAAGAGCCTCTTTAATTTGACCCAATTCCTTCACAAACCGTTCAAGATTCCATAGTGTAGTGTCAGTTGGACGATCAGACTTGCCACATCCTAATTGATCGTAAAAAATGACTGGTCGATCCTCTGCCAGGATTCGCAAGCCCTGCAAGGAATAATGGGAAGATCCAGGTCCCCCGTGCAACACAATCACAGGTACCCCATCCTTCTTACCTTCATGTTTCTGATACCACACCTTCCCACCAGTCACTTCGATAAACCCCTCAAGCATAGACATTCAACATTCCCCCATATGTATGTATTTCTTTTATTATCCAGTAAAACGTATGAAATTGGTAGCTTGGATAAGAGGCGAAATCAGAAAGTTTCTCATAGTACAGCCAAGATTAGACCATACTATGGTAGCTCCATCCTAGGCATGATTTGTAATGTTCACTACTTTTTACATGTGTTTATAGTTTCACCTGAAAAAAGTATGATAAAGTATGAGAGATACATAAGTTGAAGGGAGTTTTTTCTGTGTCTAACAATAATGAAAACAATACACTGCCACCAAAAACCTGTACCATTGACCGTCTCGTTACGATGCCGGATGATGTGAAAAAGGTGTTGGATGGTATGAAAACAGCGACACGCCGAAATGGCAGATATGCTGATGTCGGGGAAATCATGGAATTGGAAGGTAAACAATTCGTCGTAGAGAGTGTGTATTCCCAGTCACTCGGGGAATTGACGGATGAACATGCCCGTCATGAGGGATATGAGACTGTTGAGCAATATAAAGAGTCTATCCTATCCTATCATCCTGGCATGCCATGGTTGCCACAAATGAGAGTTTGGGTGCACGAATTCAGTCCTGTAAACGACTAAAGGATGCACATGTTGGATTTTATGTACCGGATCATTATTTACATACATGTACTAAGCGCGATAGCTTCTATCGGACCGTTCTTTGTCCTTCTACCGATTGCAAAAAAGCTGAGCTCGGCTAAAGAGCATGCATTGAATGGCTATCTGGAGACATTTCGGTTTGTAGTCCGTCTATCCAAACACACCGGCCATGTTTTGGTCGGGTCAGGCATTCTGCTTGTTGTTCTTGGGCCATGGACCTGGGGGACACCATGGATCATCATGACATTGATCATTCTGTTCTGCTCCCTGTTCTTTTTGGCACGGGCTTTCTCGCCGACACTTCGCAAGTTCGAAGAGGAAGGTCACGATAAGGCTGAGCTAGCCGCCAAACTGAATCGGACCGTTTGGATCTACCTTATTCTACTTTTGGCGATGCTATGGTTCATGGTCGTCAAACCGCCATTATGGTAATGATAAATAGGTTCAGCCCTTTGGCTGAACCTTTTATTATGTATGTAGCTAGACTTTACTTAACTCACTATTCGGCTTCACTGTCTTTATTTTGAAGATAAAATAATAATACTTATAAATGACAATCACAATGAACATGATTTTGATCGGGATGCTGTCCAGAATAAAAAACGGAAAAGCGATGGTAAAATCGGCGAACAATAGGATGGTGACCTTCTGCTTTAACGTCATGCTTCTCTCTTTAATAAAGCCTTCAAGATGCTTCTTGTAGATCGAAGTCCCCTGAAACCAGACCTCAAACTTTTTTGAGCCTTTCACGAAGAAAAAAGACGCCAACAATAATAGAGGAGTCGTTGGTACAACAGGCAGAACGATTCCGATGATACCCAGCCCCAAACTGATAAAACCCGCTGCAATATATAAACTGCTGATAATTCTTTTGATGAGGACCACCCCTTTCCTGATCCCTGGTAAGTGAAACACAGGCTATTTTAATGAAGAAGATAGACCAATTTATTTGGTTTATCTTCTTCATATTATCTCACAAAAAGTGCGATGGTGACAGGTCTCTTCTCCCCTAGGCTACTTCGCTTTTTCGTTTTTCTTTTTTCAGCAATAGCCACATCGGAATATAGGTGATGAAAAATACAAATAAAGCAGCCAGTTCTAGATTGATATAGTACCAGACTCCGGATCCGAAAAAGGATAGGATGGTTTTAGATTCTGTCGGGTTTGCAAGATAGAAGAAGTTGGTGTCGAGAAAGATATTAATGAAAAAGATCGGTGCTGCAATCAGATTGGCAGTCAGGAAGCTGGTAAGAATGGCCTTGCGCGGTACGCGGTAACCCTCATAATATATGAAGTAAAGTACTGCCCAAGCGATAGCTGCGTGATGGATGAAGTATTTGATATAGCGGTAGTGTGGGAAGCTGTAGACCATTTCTGGTGTGACCATGCTGAGAATGGGAGGAATGAAACCAATGAAGAAAAGCAGATGAAACAGTTTGGTATTGGACTTAAGGAACAGATACATTGCGATGAAAGTGCTGAAAGAGCAAAGCTGGATGGGAAGGTCATCCACCCCCCACTGATTGGTTGCTACTACCCAAATTTGATGGGAAATCTCACTGATTAATAAAATAGCAAATAATGTCCATTTGATTCCCTTTTGATAAGGCTTTAGGCTCTTTCTGAAATGAACCAGCACGTAACACACGGCCAAAAAGACCAAAAACGTCACGATATGCTCAACCGAAAACAATTCAAATGTGCGCATTTCCATAACCGAAAACATTATGCCACCTCTCTCCCTTTGGAATAAAGCGGTATCATGGATAATGTATTCGGGAGTTGAAATGAATACGACAAAAAGGAATTAAAAACAGGGCCATGAACGGTTCAGGCCCTGAAACTTTTACTATTCTGCCGCGATCCTTTCAACCGGGGCAAATCCCTTCGTTTTTCTAAATTTCATGTGATGATCAAAGTTAGCCATGCTGTCAGAGCAATCAATCAGATCAAAGTTTATACCTTCTAATTCAGAACGTTTGATTTTGACAGAAAGGATGGTGAGCTTCTCAGAATGGCCGGTGCTTGAATCAAGCTGATCGTCGACTGCATGGATGATGACTGTCCCGATAGGCAGAAGTGCAAACATGTCTCTTGCAATACGAAGGGTACAGCTGCAGACATAATCCTGCTGAATGTCGTAAAACTTGGAAATCGGCATTTTTTTTACAGAAATTTTCCCGGTTTTAGTTAAGGATTTTACTTCCTTAGGAATGATATCGTTTGTGTGGACGTCAAACTCCACTTCCATGCAATCTGGACTTTCTGCAAAAAATTCGAAGCCACTGCCAAATTCAGTTAAGTCATCAAGAGGGGCAAATTCATCGATTACTTCGAAATAGGCGTCAATATCACCAGAAGTGATTCTATCAGCCATCTTTACTATAGCAGTCCAATTCTCATATTGATTCCTGTCTTCATCCCTTGCCTTTAAAATTTCCTCTTCCAATTCCTTTCTTTTTTTCTCATCCTGTTTAAAGAGTTTGGCAAAAAATCCAGGACGATACTTTTCAAGATTCAAGGCGGCTGCCTTCTCTAGCGGACCTTCTTCTTCCCCTATCCTGAATGGCGGCTCGGAGCCTAGAATCACCTTCCAATCAACCGGATCATCGGACTCCTTATGTATCGACTTGATCATTTCCAGCCTGTTTTCAAACAACTCCACTTCTATACGGTTTCTTTCTAGTTCCTGTAGCTTATCCTGGGCTTTCCTCTGTTTCTCTAATTCTCTCTGGCGCTGATAGGAGGAAGATTTATAGTTTCTACGACTACCAGAAGTGCTGCTATATGATATCCCGGTTCCGGGAATGGAAGCGGTTGTTCTCCGCTGACCACTGGAGTTCACCGAATACCTCAGCCCCTTCACACCGACACTTGCCCCGATTCCACGTTTCCCTACATTCACCCTGACACCTGGTGCAATTTTGAAGCTTTTTCTGAATTTCAGGCCCATCTAACATCCCTCCAAAGAAATAGTACAAACAGTAAATACCTGAATTCTGATTTACAGATCAATATCCACCACACACCGAAAGCCGATATTCCCAGTTGAACTGTCCGGCGTATTGCCTGTTCTGGCAGCAACCCGATACCTATTACAGTAGGACTTATGACAAAGGTAGGAACCGCCTTTCATCACTTTGGCATTTCCATTGTGTGGTCCTTTTGGCGATTCAAGTACCTCCCCTTTCGGGTGTATGGGTGAGAACCAATCAGAACACCACTCCCACACATTTCCTGCTACATTATAGAGGCCAAAGCCATTTGGTTTGAATGCATCCACAGGAGCAGTTGATAAAAAGCCATCTTCCTGTGTATTTTCAGCGGGGAACTCCCCTTGCCAAATGTTACACTGATGGATGTTATCCACTAATAGATCATTTCCCCAAGGGTATGATTTGCTTTCCAATCCGCCTCTCGCGGCATACTCCCATTCCGCTTCTGTAGGCAGTCTTTTTCCTGCCCAATTACAATAAGCCACAGCATCATTCCAGGATACGTGGACCACGGGATGATCGAGGCGCTTCTTAATAGTGGAATCAGGGCCTTCTGGCTTCTTCCAGTTAGCCCATTCCACAACAAGCCACCACGGTACTCCATGTACGACATTTTTTACTCTTTGTTTAACAGCCTTCGAAGGCAAAAGATGAAAGACAAACGACCAGCCGAATTTTTCTGCTTCTGTTTTATAACCTGTCTCATCTATAAACTCCTTAAATTGCCTGTTTGTGACAGAATAGCTATCTATCGCAAATGGTGCTAAACGGACCTTTCGAATTGGACCCTCTCCATCGGAAGGAAAACCTTCTTTATCTTCAGTACCCATTAGAAATTCACCACCAGGCAAAGTCACCATATCCTCGTAATGTCGCAGTGGCTTTTTTTGTTCTTCAGGTAATATTACTTTAGTTGAAGTCCCTCTGCTAGCAGCGCAACAAGATGTATTTTTCATGAAAGACACTCCCCATAATTGTTAAAACCAGTATACCAATTATGTAGCGGAATTTTAATATAGTGGGGAATTGTTATTAAACAATCGTTATTCATGATCATGCACAGATTGTTTTAAGCATCTTAGTTCTTCTTTTAAATTCCTTACCGCCTCTACATAATTCAGGTCATTGTATACATTGTTCATTTCATATGGATCTTTCTTCAAATCGTATAATTCCCATTCAGGTGTTCTTGGCTCATCTTCTGCCGAGGAAGAACCCAATGCTTCCCCATAATAATGAATAAGCTTATAATGGTGCGTCCTTATGCCATAGTGCGCGCCAACTCGATGCTCCAGACTTAGGTGCTCCCAATAGCGGTAATACATGGAAGTCTGCCAATCTTCCGGAGTATGATCCTCAAGTATAGGCTTCAAGCTTCTCCCTTGCATAAAATCAGGGATTTCGATACCAGCGTAATCCAGGAAGGTTTCGGCAAAATCCACATTCAAGGCAAAATCCTTTGAAACGGAGCCAGCCTTGATTCCCTTAGGATAGCGGATTACAAATGGCATTCTAAGGGATTCCTCATACATGAAGCGTTT
Source organism: Sutcliffiella tianshenii (assembly GCF_016908565.1). Taxonomy (GTDB): domain Bacteria; phylum Bacillota; class Bacilli; order Bacillales; family Bacillaceae_I; genus Sutcliffiella_A; species Sutcliffiella_A tianshenii. Next base: position 172,268 of record NZ_JAFBED010000006.1, on the reverse strand, counting down.
GTCATACCAGCCATGGTCCCCAAGGAAAAAACCTTGATCAGAGGTATACACGACGATCGTATCTTCGGCGATCCCCTCCTCATCCAGATAATCCAGCAGGCGGCCGACATTATCATCTATAGATGCGACACATCGCAGATAGTCCTTGATGTAACGCTGATAATACCAGCTCTTTAATTCAAGTGCCGATAGTCCTTCAGGGGGATTGGCTTTCACGTCTCGATAAACAAGGTCCCTATCGATCCGCATCTTGGCTTCCTTCACCACATCAGCCTTCCCTTCGTAATCGTCATGGAAGGATTCAGGCTCCGGAATATCAACATCCTCATACATGTGAGCATGCTTTTCATCCGGATCCCATGGGCGGTGAGGCGCTTTATGGTGACACATAAGCATAAATGGTCTGTCTTTGTCACGCGACTTCATCCAATCAATCGATAGGTCCGTTACAATGTCGGTTGCATAGCCCGGAATGGTGATTTCCTCTCCCATTTCATACATGACTGGATCATGATAGAGGCCCTGACTGCGAAAGATCGTCCATTTGTCAAAATCAGCAGGAGCGTGATGCCCGCCGTGTCCAAGATGCCATTTGCCAAAAAGGGCTGTCTGATAGCCATTTTCCCCCAAGATTCTTTGAACAGTTGGCTGACGGCTATCAAATTTATCTCCCAATGTTTTTACTCCATTTTTATGATTGTATAAGCCGGTTAGGATACTGGCACGGCTGGGGGCACAGATGGAGTTTGTACAAAAGCAGTTATCCAATCGCATTCCTTCCTTGGCAATTCGATCAAGATTGGGTGTTTCATTGATTCTGCTCCCATAGCAGCTCATGGCATGTGCTGCATGATCATCACTCATGATAAAAATAATGTTTGGCTTTTTATGTTCATTCTTCATCATCTCATTCCTCTCTGCACTCACCTTTTTTATTTCAAAGGCATTGTTAATCAATCGGACTTTGTTCCGCTACCTCTACACTAACCTCTTCTCATCCGGACTAAGAAACCGACCTTAGCCAAGTAGATAGAATGTTTCCACAAGCCAGATGAGGACCAAAACTACGGCCCTACTATATAGAATTGGTCTTCATTGCCTGGATGAAGACCAATTCTACGGTCCTTTTGTAGAGAAACAGTCTTCATTAACCGGATGAAGGCCAATTCTATGGTCCTTCAGTAGAGAAACGGTCTTCATCTACCCGATGAAAACCAAAACTACGGTCTTCCTGTAAAGAAACGGTCTTCATTACCCCGATGAAGACCAAAACTACGGTCATCCTGTAGAGAAACGGTCTTCATCTACCCGATGAAAACCAAAACTACGGTCTTCCTGTAAAGAAACGGTCTTCATTACCCCGATGAAGACCAAAACTACGGTCATCCTCTAGAGAAACGGTCTTCATCTACCCCATGAAGACCATAACCTCAGCCATCTGGCAGATAAACGGTCTTCATTAACCGGATGAAGACCGTTTCATCGAGTTTCAAAATTCAAAAAAGCGAACAACAGTAAAGTCATCCGCTTCCAGTAAATTAAATTAAAATGCATTCAATCTAACATGCTCATCAACTATCAAAGTCGGTTCCGTACTATTCTGAATATCCTCCACCGTATACCCTTCTGCGACTTCTACAAGCTTCAATCCTTGCTCCGTCACATCTAGCACGGCACGGTCGGTAATGATCCGGTCCACTACGCCTTTTCCTGTCAAAGGCAGGGTGCAAGCTTTTAAGATCTTCGCTTCCCCTGCTTTATTTACATGATCCATGATAACGATGATACGCTCTGCACCATGAACAAGATCCATCGCACCGCCCATACCCTTGATCATCTTCCCTGGGATCATCCAGTTGGCAAGGTCGCCGTTTTCACTTACTTCCATTCCTCCAAGGATCGCGATATTCACGTGACCGCCGCGTATCATTGCAAAGGATTCCGCACTGTCAAAATAGGCAGCACCAGGAATGGCAGTGACTGTTTCTTTTCCAGCGTTGATGAGGTCCGCATCTACCTTATCCTTTGTTGGATATGGCCCAATGCCAAGGAGGCCGTTTTCAGATTGCAATACTACCTGCTTGTTTTCGGATATGTAGTTCGCCACAAGGGTTGGCATTCCGATTCCGAGGTTTACGTAGTAGCCGCTCTCGATTTCTTTTTCTGCACGTTTTGCGATTTTCTCACGTGTGTTCACTGTTTCTTTTGCCATGTTAGGTTCCCCTCCTCGCTAGTCTCTTGTAGTTACGCGTTCGATTTTCTTTTCCTGCCGGCCGACGATCAGGCGCTGGACATAGATGCTTGGAGTCTGGATATGGTTTGGATCCAGCTCCCCGATTTCCACAAGTTCTTCCACTTCTGCAATCGTCACTTTACCGGCCGCTGCAATCATCGGGTTGAAGTTTCGGGCTGTTTTGTTGTAGATGAGATTCCCCATTTTATCGGCTTTATCTGCTCGTACCAAACTGAAATCCGCTGTGAATGCTTCCTCCAAAAGATATTCTTTTCCATTGAATTCTCGCACTTCCTTGCCCTCAGCAATCGGGGTACCGACTCCTGCCGGCGTGTAAAATGCCGGGATACCCGCTCCGCCTGCACGGATTTTTTCGGCAAGCGTCCCTTGTGGCGTCAGCTCCACTTCTAGTTCACCAGACAGTACTTGACGTTCGAACTCCTTGTTTTCCCCAACGTAGGAACCGATCATTTTCTTGATTTGCTTGTTTTTCATTAAAAGGCCGAGTCCCCAGTCGTCCACTCCGCAGTTGTTGGAGATGACAGTCAGGTCTTTCACACCTGTTTCAACTAATGCCAGGATCAGGTTTTCCGGGATTCCGCAAAGGCCAAATCCGCCGACCATGATTGTTGCACCATCATGGATATCTTTTACCGCTTCCGTAAATGATGTGTAAATAGGTTTCATCGATGTTGCACCTCTCTCTATAGGGTTAGATGTTTTCTACAATCGTTGCTACGCCCTGACCGCCACCGATGCAAAGGGTAGCTAGTCCTTTTTTCGCGTCACGGCGCTTCATTTCGTGTATGAGTGTAACCAGGATACGGGTTCCACTTGCCCCAATCGGATGACCAAGGGCAATCGCACCGCCGTTGACATTCAACTTTTCGGAGTCGAACTCAAGCTCTTTTCCGACTGCGAGTGCTTGTGCGGCGAATGCTTCATTTGCTTCTACGAGATCCATCTCTTCCAGTGTCTGTCCGCCTTTTTCCAAGGCCTTCTTCACGGCAGTTACCGGCCCGATGCCCATGATGCTCGGGTCCACTCCACTGCTGGCATTGGCAACGATTTTCACTAAAGGCTTGATGCCCAACTCGTCGGCCTTTTCCTTGCTCATGACCACCACTGCTGCTGCACCGTCATTGATACCGGAAGCGTTACCTGCAGTCACTGATCCGTCTTTTTTGAAGGCAGGACGCAATCCGCCAAGCTTTTCGGCAGTTGTTCCCTTTCTAGGATATTCGTCAGTATCTATCGTCAGAATTTCTTTTTTCTTTTTCACTTCTACAGGAACGATCTCGTCCTTAAATTTCCCGTCCTCGATTGCCTGGACAGCTTTCTGCTGGCTGTTTGCAGCGAATTGGTCCTGCTCTTCCCTTGTCAAATCATATTTCGTGCAGAGGTTTTCCGCCGTCACTCCCATATGATAATCATTGAACGAGCACCATAGCCCGTCATGGACCATGCTGTCTGTCACCTTTTGGTCGCCCATGCGATATCCGTCGCGTGCTCCTTGCAGGAGGTATGGCGCCTGTGACATATTTTCCATCCCGCCAGCTACCACAATATCCGCATCTCCGGCAATGATAGCTTGAGCCGCCAGATGCACAGCCTTCAGACCTGATCCACACACTTTATTGATTGTCATGGAAGACACTTCGTTCGGAAGGCCTGCCCCGATCGCTGCCTGCCTTGCCGGGTTTTGCCCAAGCCCCGCCTGCAGCACATTCCCCATGATCACTTCATCCACACTATCTGGTGCAAGCCCGGCTTTTGCGAGCGCCTCTTTGATTACTACTGCTCCCAACTGTGGAGCGGAAACATCCTTCAATGCACCACCAAAACTTCCGATCGCCGTCCTGACAGCGCTTACAATGACTACTTCTTTATTTGACATGATTCCATCTCCTCTCGTTTCAATAAATTCTTGATTCCTGTCGAAATTCCTGCTTTTTTTAAAAAATTTCTATTATTCTTGCTTTTATGGCACCCTTCTAACTAAAATTGAACTAACGACATTCCATTTATCAGGAGGCACTCAAAATGAATATTCCTAACAAGGCGACCATCATCGAAGTAGGACCTCGAGATGGCTTGCAGAATCTGAAAACCTTTGTTCCAACGAATGCTAAAATCGATTTTATCCAGCAACTGAAAAAGGCCGGCATCAAGGAAATGGAGCTCACTTCTTTCGTTTCGCCGAAATGGGTTCCGCAAATGGCGGATGCACCATCTGTGATTGAAGAATGTTTGGATGAAGAGACACGGAACTTTGTACTGGTACCAAATCAAAAGGGCATTGACCGCCTGCTTGGCACATCCTGCAAGAATGCAGCGGTATTTGTCGGGGTAAGCGATACATTCAATAAGAAGAATATCAATAAAACCACTGAGGAAAGCCTGCTTGAGCTCCACCCGATCATCGGGGATCTGAAAGAAAGAGGATTCTTTGTACGCGCCTGCATCTCCACCTCCTTCTATTGCCCATATGAAGGAAAAGTGGAGGTGAGCGATGTTGTGGCATTGTGTAAAAGGTTTGAGAGTTTCGGAGTTGATGAACTCAGCGTGGCAGATACAATTGGGATGGCCAATCCAAAGGAATCCTACGAATTATTTTCAGCACTGAAGAAAGCGCTACCAAGCATCATGCTCACTGCTCATTTTCATAACACAAGAGGAATGGCGCTTGCGAATATATTCGCCGCCCTGCAAGCAGGTGTCGACCGCTTCGACACATCAGCTGGAGGGCTAGGAGGCTGTCCGTTTGCACCAGGAGCATCAGGCAATGTTGCGACAGAAGACGTCGTCTACATGCTCGAGCAGATGGGAATCCAAACAGGAATCAACCTCAAAAGGGTAGTAAAAGCACTTGAAAATCTTTTGCCCCACTTGGATAAGCAGTATGAAAGCCAATATTTTAAGCTTCAGGGGACAGGGCCGCTGACTCAGGTTTAAGGACATTTGGAGACAGATCACGTGTCCCACTCCAAACGAATGAATAAAAAACCCTTCCCCTATCCACATTAACAAGTGATATCAAGGAAGGGAGAGTATTCCAATGTCCAAGCACAACAAACAGGGCCCTAGTCAAAAAGGGCAGCCAAACGCAGAGAGTGCTAAGCAGGTTGTATCTGCTGAAGAAGTCGAGCGTGCAACTCATCCTACAAAGCGACAGAACTCCGAGCAATAATTCCAGGGACAATGAACCTGTCCCCATGGACCACCCTTACGTACGAAAAAGAGCCCGCAACGCCTTTTGTTGCGGGTTTTCGTGCTTTTGGCGTGTATAAGGGCACCTGTCATGCTTTATCTATTTTCTGTTCGAGTGATTAGTGTATAATATAATAGAAATAATATGCAGTAAGTGAGGGAGGTCATAGCCATTAATCGGAAATATGTTTCAATAGTACTGGCTGCCTTATTTGGCTTTCCTCTTTATTTATCCATTTTTTTTGATAATAGATTAGGATTTTCAGATTTTAGTGATAGCAGCTATCTTATATTCCATACCATTTTAGAGTTTTCGGCCATATTTATCGCTATAAGTATTGCGCTGCAAGGATGGCTCTTTTTCAAGGGTCCCTCTTCTGCAAGGATATTCATCTTTTCTAGTGCATTCCTGGCGGTTGGTATTTTTGACTTCATACATATATTGTCTTTCATGGATATTACTGGACACCAGGTTGAATTTCCTATTGTAAGCTCTTGGTTCTGGCTATCGGCAAGGCTCACTGAAACGGTACTATTCGTTGTTCTCGTGTCTAAAATGGACAAGCAACCTAACACCCCGGACTTCAGACAAATTCTCATCACACTTACCATCCTTTTCACAGCAGGGGTTTCCATCATCCTTTTCACCCTGTCACCAATCCTGCCTCCCTTATCCCAAAACAGGGAACTCACATCATGGAGCTATTGGTTCATTTCCATCATCACACTTATTCACATTGCGATTTTCATACAAGCTATCTTTCGTACCAAAAGAGGTCTTCACCAAGACACGGAATATATTGCACCAGCTTCCATGTTCCTGATTTTCTCAACTTTGACTTCATTGAGCCAGTTTTTCATAACGGACTGGAGTAACTTCGTCTCCAATATCTTCAAAGTGGTCGGCTACATCTATTTATTCAGGCTTGTTTTTATTCGGTACGGGGAAAGGCCGTTTCAGGAGCTCGAGGAGATGTCTGCCACCTATAAACGTCTCCTCAACAGCGTGGTGGAAGGAATTTATGGCATTGATAAAGAAGGAAAAGTAACTTTTATCAATGAGCCGGCTTCCAGGATGCTCGGATATAGGGAGGACGAACTTTTAGGACGTGTATGCCATCCCATCATCCATCATACGAAATTTGATGGATCAGACTATCCAATGGAGGAGTGTCCGATCTGTCATGCAGCCATAAGTGAAGAGCATACATATGCACCCAATGAACTTTTTTGGAATAAGAGAGGCGAAAGTTTTCCTGTTGAATATTTTACAAGACCCATTTATGAAAACGGGCAGGCTAAAGGGACGATTGTGACGTTTCTTGATTTGACCGATAAGAAAAAGTTGGAAAGTCTCGAAGTACAGCATCAACATATGAAACACGAAGTGGCACTTGCCGCCTCGGTCCAGCAATCCCTTTTGACAGCTTTACCGGACTTCCCGGATGGTGTGGATATCGGCTACCTGAGTATTCCTTTTAATGAATTAAATGGTGACTTTTATACTCTATATCCCAAGGAAGATGAAATCTCCATCGCCATTGCGGATGTTTGTGGAAAAGGTATTCCTGCAGCCATTCAGATGACCATGATGAAATATGCAATGGAGCAAGGCAACACCCCAGATCATGCCTTGACGGAGATAAACAGGTTCTCCAATCAGTATATGGATGATACGTCATTCATAACCATGTTAGCCGGTACGTATCATATCGGGACCCGCCTGTTTCATTATTCATCTGCAGGACACGAACCTGCCCTTCATTATCAGCATCGTGAAAGGAGATTCATCGAACTTTCTACAACGGGTCCAATCTTGGGGATAATGCCAGAAATGGAGTATCAGACTAAAAGCACTTTACTTGATCCGGGGGATTTCATCATTTTATATACAGATGGAATGATTGAAAGAAAAGAAAACCTTGACGATAGCAACAAAATAATAAAGGAAAGTTTTCTAAAATTGGATATATCGAAGAGTGCCCAAGAAATAACACAGGAATTGTTTGATCTTATTAATGAAAGGCAGCCGTTCCCCATCCAGGATGACCAGACACTTATCCTTTTAAAAGCGGAAAACAGGGAGATTAGTATATGATGGAATTAAATATGAATATCAGGGATGTTCTTCTCAATTTTTTTCTGATTTTCACTCCTATATTTTTTTACCAGTACATTGTCACCAATTACACAGCCACAAAGAGCAGATTATTCCTAGGAGTAATCTGTGGGGTTGCCGCTGTTCTATGCATGCACTACCCTATCCTATCAGGAGAAGGATTCCTTTGGGATCTAAGGTGGATCGCACTGATGATAGCAGTCCTATATGGAGGTACTCTTGCAGGGAGTATTACTGCCACTCTGATTATAGTCTATCGGTTCAGTCTAGGTGGCCTGCTCGGCTCTGTGAATGTATTGCTTGTCGCAGTTGTGTTGTTTGTGATTTTCATCCTGCTAAGAACAAAATATTTTCAGAGGTCCCATAGGTCCAAGCTGCTTTTTGCAGTTATGCTTGCCTTTTTCACATGGATTGTTGCTGTATCAGCAATTACCGCTCATTTTATGATTTCCGGCAATATTGATTACATCATCCAAAAAAGCCTACCCATCTTCCTTATTATGGGTGCGTGCTATATGGCTTCCAGCTTTATATATATCTATTTTTCTGAAGAAATCAGAAACTATACAAGGATGAAAGAGAATAGCTTTCAAGCAGAAAAGCTTAATCTAATTACCGAGCTTTCTGAACTTTTGTCGTTTGAATTGAAGCGGTCCCTTGACACTACAAGTGAACTGTTGGAGAATGCTCAAAATGGCAGTGACTATCATAGAAGAGCAAGCATTCCAAAGGCACTTAAAGAAATAAAGAAAGCAAAAAAAGCGATTAATGGTTATGTGAATTATTCCAGCCAGTTTTCAGACATCAATCCAAAAGCGCCGCTTTATCAATTGGCACTGGAAATCAAAGATTTATTGACCCCCTATTCCAATCAGAAGAAAATTACTATCGAGCAGTTGATCCCTGAATCCTTCCATGTAGAGGTGGATGCCATACGCATGAAACAACTGCTACTGAATCTGGTGAAAAATGCAGCAGATGCTACACCCAAAAATGGAACAATCAAAATAGAGGCTGCCAAACGAGGCGAAAAAATATACATCATCATCAGTGATACAGGCATAGGCATGTCCAAATCCCAACTGTCCAATCTCATAGACTTCGGCGCATCCACCGACAACACCGGCATCGGCCGCGGATTGATGGTGACCTTTCACCTCATCCAGGAAATGGGCGGCACCCTATCTTTCAACAGCACCGTCGGCAAAGGAACAACAGTAACAATCAAATTAGGAGCCTAGTAACTGGTCCCTGGTCCCTCTTCTCAAATGATACCCAGCAATGGATAATTACGCTAAAATATTGGTAATCTAGTAAATGTCAGGAGGATAAGGATGATAACCGGTATCCATCACGCGCAAATCACCATACCAAAAGGTGCGGAAGAAGAAGGCAGAAATTTTTACTGCAAGATACTTGGTTTAAATGAAATAGAAAAACCAGCTCCGTTGAAAGGTCGAGGCGGTTTTTGGCTCCAAGTGGGAGATCGTGAGGTGCATGTAGGAACCGAAGATGGCTTTGATCGCCACACGACAAAGTCCCATATCGCCTATCAAGTAGAGGACGTGGCACCATGGCGAGCAAAGCTTAAGGAAAATGGAATCGCAATACTGGAATCTGTCGCCATTCCAAATTATGACCGCTTTGAATTCCGAGATCCATTCGGGAACAGGGTCGAAATTATTGCTTCTGTATAACAAATAAAAGATCAGAAGCCAGTGCTTCTGATCTTTATCCTTCTACGCCCTCATACCATTCCATCCTGTCGCTACCTACCAATTCTTCTATCGTTTTCAGATGATCATTATCGCTTATAATTTCATAACCACTAAAATGGGTTTTATCTATAGAAAACATCAGCTTATCTGTTACCAAAAGATTATCTTTTTCGTTCACAACAAGCATTTCGACAATATATTTACTGTTTAGCTCATATTTCGAGTAGTTCGTCTCCTTCAATTCCAGCCCCTTCAAATCGTTAAGCAGTCTGTCAACCAGCTCTTCATCCTCTAATGTCATTTGTCCAATTGTTTTCCAGGAATCTTTTTCAGAATCACTCTCCATATCCTTCACCTTTATTGTAATGCTCCTGATTTCAGAATCATCCTTTATTGTGCCAGAAGTCATTTCATGGAAGTCCGTGTACTTCATTTCGTTCTGAAGATACCCCACACCTATTGCCACTATGATCAACGCGATTCCGACTACTACCTTTTTGCGGAAAGACAGCCAATAGAAGGCTCCGCCTATAAGGATAGCCAAAACAAAATAATCTGAATAATACACTAACCAGCCTAACATCTGCTCCATACGATTTCCCCCCTTTTGTGCCAAGGTCCGACAATTTGCTCTCTAATTAATGTACGTTCGATTTCGAAAAAGGTTTCAAAATGGTAGCAAAGTCTCTCCCTTCTCCGGGAAACCATTGGTACCAGCTCACTTTTTACATCAATTGTTCCCCAACAGGAAAAGGTAAACATAACCCGCAAAGAAGGAGATGTCGATTTGATAATAAAATATGCAACAGCTCTAATATTTTCTATACACTTCCTAGTCCCTTTTCCCTTGATTGAGCCCCAAGCAACAGCCATGCCAAAACCTCCCGAGCAATCAAGGGAAGAACTGTACCATGATATGTTTCTGACACTACTTTCAAAAGATATAAATGAAGCTGTTGCTAACTACTATTCGGATTATTTAACCACCTCTCCGATGGTACATGGGTACATGGTGGATGTAGTCAGTGCGGAGAGGGAAGGTGGATACCGCTCCTTCGGTTTCACAGTCACTCTTGAAGTGACACCGGTGGTAGGTCCTCACCTCTCAGTAGGAATTGAACGGCTTATTTTTGATATTGGTCCACGAGGAGGAAAGCTGCTGGAGTATGAACATTTAGAGACCCATGAGCTTCCTGATAATTGGAAGCATATTATGAAAAACAGTTCACCTTAAAATAAGAGTTATTCCCATTTCCCTCCCGGCTATTCCAAATGGTAAACTAAGGTATATATATCCATTTTGGAGGTTTGCTCAGTGAATCAACTTAAACGGTTGTTTATAGTACTTGGCATCATTCTTTCCTATGTGCTGTTTGTCGGGATCTTTTTCACAAACAAAGTAATGTATATACGCAAAAAGACTAATGAAGAAATCCTCGAACGCGAAATGAGGCTTGGGCATTATAAGGAAGAGGTCCTCTCCACCCTTCCAAAAAAAGAACTCACCATCCCTTCCCCTCTTGGCTATAACATTTATGGGGAATTATACGATGTACCAAATTCCAACAGATTTATGATCTTCAGCCATGGAGTGACACAGAATACCCTGAATTCCATCAAATACATGAATATCTTCCTGGAAAGAGGCTGGAATGTTGTCCTGTATGATCACCGCCGGCACGGGAAATCCGGTGGGAAGACGACGAGCTTTGGTTTTTATGAAAAGCATGATTTAAAAGCGGTGGTCGACTGGGTACGGGAACAGGCACCGGAGGATGCAGTGATTGGGGTCCATGGTGAATCGATGGGTGCTGCGACATTGCTGATGTATGCTGGTGGCCTTGAGGACGGTGCTGATTTCTATATCGCTGATTGTCCATTTTCCGATCTTGAGGAACAGCTTACCTACCGATTGAAGGCTGACTTCCGGATACCAAAGCAGCTTGTCATGCCGATTGCCAATACGTTCCTGCGCATTCGCGACAAATATTCAATCCGGGATGTTTCCCCTATCAATGTAATTGAAAACATAGACAATCCGGTGCTTTTCATCCACAGTGAACCCGATGATTTCATACCGATCATGATGACGCAGCAGCTTTTTGAGAAAAAGAAGGATAAAAAGAAGCTGTATGTAGCAAAAAACGGCAGCCATGCGATGAGCTACTCTGAAAACCGCGAAGAGTATGAAAAGGCGATTGATGAGTTTTTGGAAGAGATCGGCTACGGAAATCAAGAGAAATTTCACCAGGAAGAATAATTTCCCTCTTATAAAAGAACGCTATAATTAGCGATGACTTTTAAGGAGAGATTTTAATGGACGAACAGATCAAGGAATTAAACGCATTCTTGGAAGGCGAATTCATGGGCATCCATGCGTACGAGCATTATATCCAGAACACACAGGATGAAGCAGTGAAAAAGGACCTCCAAACCATTCAGCAGAACCATAAAATGCACGCCATTTTTGTGGCAGAGCGCATCCAGAATCTTGGTGGGACTGCAGTCGATGATGTTGGATTGGTCGGGGCATTCCAGGAGCGCGTTGCCCAGGTTAAAGGATATCCCAAGGATAAGGAAGCAATTATTAAGGGAGCCATCAAAGGCGAGGAATTCGGATCCGATATGATGGCCGAGTTTGTAAAAGGTGACCTTGACCAGGAAAGCCAGAGCATGGTGCAGTCCATTTTAGCGGAGCATAAAAAGCATGTCGATATGCTGAACAAGCATTTATAACAGTGGGCTTACAATGAAAGCAGGACGGAGTTTTCCGCCTGCTTTTTTGATGTTTTGATTGCTGGGAGCGGTTTTTTCACCGTTGCACCATTAAATAATTATCCGGTTTGCGTTTTTTTAGAAATACAGCACCATCAAATCCTCATCCAGATAGCTTCCATTCACGTTCAATGCTCTTTTGTCCTTGCCATAACACTCAAAACCAAGTGATTGATACAGCCTTTTAGCTGGTTCATTCCCAGATGAGACAGTCAGATACACTTGTTTGATTTGCTCGATGCTTTTCGCCTGCTCGATGGCCACGTTCATCAACCTCTTTGCTACCCCTGTACCGCGCTTTGCACCCGTGACATATACAGCATAAATATTTGCCCTGTGCTTCATCTTCAACTTTTCTTCCAATACGAGACTGACCATGCCGATCAGATTCCCTTCATCAAATGCTCCATATGTATAGGAGGATTCCCCCTCCAGTCTGTTTCCATATACTTCAGGGCTTCTGACGCTTTCTTCCTCATAGCTTGAAGCAAAAGCTTCAGGATTCTGTTGCAGCGCTTCCAGTCTTAATGCAAAATAACTCTCTGCATCTGATCTACCCAGCTTTCTTATGTCCATGAGGCTACCTCCTATTCTGTGAGAACCTTTTCTTTAAAAGCATATACTTTATATTTCCCATTATCGGATGAGTATGCAAGGATGTTGTTATCAATCGGAGCACTTTTGAGGTATGCTCCAATACAACCAGTGGTGCATCTATGTCCCGATAGAAGTATATTCACTTCCTGATCACGATGCTGATCCTCTAATTCGTGCATAAAATCAAATATCCTCGTCAAGTAGTCTTGCATGTCCTCTATACCTTGATATATTTTTCGATCAGGAACGATGCCATCCATTTTCACTTCGCCCTTTTTTAGTCCATCCGCTTCCCCGACATCATAAACATCAAGCCTACTATCGATCTGAGCGCTTTTACCCGTAACTAATTCAGCTGTCTGAATTGCCCTTTCCTGCGGGGAGCTGTATATATAGTCAAAGTGGACATGCTCAAGCTCGTCCCGGAGTGCCAACGCCTGCTCCACTCCGATTTCGTTAAGCGGCAGACCGCACCTTCCCTGGATCCTTCCTTCTTTATTCAAATCTGTCTCCCCATGTCTGATCACATAAATCATCCATTTCTTACCTCCATTTCATCCAACACTCGCCGCCACAAATTGGAATATTGCTCCTCGTTAGTATCCTTCATCGCTTCTGCTCTTGAAGAAACGATGTCGTCGTAAACGATTGGATGGCAGAATTGTGATTCTGTAAAATCAAAGCGTTCTCCATCAATGTGATTGTAGAAGTGCCAACCTTCCTCCAATTTTGTTTTTAGGATTCTCCCGCCATAAAAATTGTTCACTACTAAAGCACTCACTCCACACTGACCTTTTGCCGGATTATTCTCCGTCCACTTTGTGCTTGAATCGGTCGACCAGCTTGCGAATAAAGCATCAGACAGTTTCTTCATTTCTCTGTTCATAAGAAGCATTCCTCTCTTGGAATCTCTGCTTCACAAAGCCGTTCCAATCATCATCTGTAATCGAATAGAGGACGGCATTCCGGATATAGCCATTGGCAAGAATCCTTTCTTTCCGAAGAATCCCTTCCTTCGTGGCACCGAGCCTTTCGATGGCTTTTTGACTTCTGACATTACGCTCGTCAGTTTTTAGCTGTACACGCATCAGCTTTAATGTTTCAAAGCAATATTTCAACAGCAGATATTTGCAATCGGAGTTCACAAAGGTCCTGCGGTAGTCCACCCCATACCAGGTCGACCCGATTTCGCATGACTTGTGCACCTCATTCAGCTCATATATCCGTGTGGTTCCGATGATTTGACCTGTCTCCTTCAGGATGACAACGAATGGGACAGCGAGCTTTTCCTGATAGAGCTTTACCGCGGCAGCCACCCACTCATCCATTTGCTCCTGCTCTCTTACTTCCAACAGCATGTATGACCAGGTTTCAGGGACATTGATTTTATACAACTCGATTGAATGCTCCTGTGACATCGGGACGAGTCTGATTCTTTCATTCTCCAACGTCAGCTGCCTTGAAAACAACATTTCTTTCATTCTTGTCAGCTCCTATCCTACGATTGTATAGAATATTCTACCAACTAATGTTGCATTTGTATTGCTTTTTTAATCTAAGGTGGAAAAATAAAAAACAGCCACATGGACTGCTTTTCTTCAACTCAAAACCTCATCAATTGTAGGTATCGACTTCGCCGCACCTTTTCGCGAAACCGCTATGGAAGCGGCCTTTGAAGCAATCCTGAGAGCATCTGGCACTTTACCGTTTTTAAAAACGTGTGCCAGAAAGTATCCCAGGAATGTATCGCCTGCAGCTGTAGTGTCCACCACCTCGACCGGAAAAATATCCTGCCGGAATTCTTGAGTGGCATCACGGTATACAGAGCCGGCAGCACCAAGAGTGAGTACCACCTTCAATGTAGGATAATCATTGATAAGTTGATCAAGTATATCCTTTGGCTCGCCATGTCCAGTGATTTCGCGCCCTTCCACTTCATTGAGAATTAAATAATGCATTTTAGATAGATCAATCTTATTTACCGATTCATCCATCGGGGAGGGATTTAATACTACTGCAAACCTTTTTCGATAGGCAGACTCTATCAGGTAGTCAAGATGGTTTATTTCATTCTGAAGTACCAGAACATCCCCTTCCCCAAATTCTGCAAGAACCTTATCGATTTCAGATTCTGTTATCTCCCTATTTGCGCCCCCATATAACAGGATGCAGTTCTCTCCATGTTCGTTGATCTGGATGATGGCATGGCCGGTAATCATTCCTTTTTCTGATATACCCTTGACCTTGATTCCTGCTCGTGATAATTCCTCTTTAAGGGAATGACCGTCCTGGCCTATCTTGCCGGCATGATGGACATCCGCTCCGGCCCTTGCCAGCGCGATGGATTGATTCAGCCCTTTTCCGCCGGAATATTCGGCATATCCTAAGGAAGCAAGTGTCTCGCCTGCTGTGACAAAATGCGGGACCGTGTAGACTTTATCCTTGTTTAGCGAACCATAGTTTAAGAACTTCATTCCACTCCACCGTGTCCTTGAAGACCCTGCATCCTCTTTCCCCAGCGAGCGAGGGCTCTCAGATGATCCACAAGCTCCTCCCCTTCCACAGTAAGCGAGTATTCCACTCTTGGAGGCATTTCTAAATACTGTTTGCGCACAATCAGGCCATTGCTTTCCAATTCCTTTAACGATTGTGAGAGCATCATGTTGGTTATTCCTTCTACAGTCCGCTTCAGTTCATTATAACGGAGCGTTTCGTTCTGCCTGATTGCCCAGAGAATGGGCAACCGCCACTTACCGCCTATCATATTCCTCGAATAGGTAAGAGGACAATTTTCCAATCGGGTATTGCCTTTTATATCTCTATCCATATTGAATCCCCCTTACTCAGTTTTTTCTTACTAGGTCAGGTGAAACTGCGTACTTGTCATCATCCACTTTTATACTAAAATGAATATATATCCATTACAAAAGAGGAGAAAGAATCATGAAGCTTACATATGAAACGATTAGTTTTAACGATATCGAAATCCTGCGGGAACCATGCAATGCACTCATGGACTTTCAGAAATCAAAAGCAACGATCACCCCTGAACGGTTTGACGTGATGAACTTTGATACACGATTGCTTCCCTCCATTGAAAAGGCCGTTCATAATTATATAGTTGTAGTCAAAGATGAGGAAAAAGTAGTCGGCTATGTGTACACCAACGTGTCTCAAAAGGAAGTTTACGTCAGTGATTTTGCCACATTCTTTGATCTCTCTTCGGTAAAAGCGGACCTTGTCGGCTGTCTATCACAATTTTATATCGATGAAGGATATCGTAAGTATGGCATTGGCTCGAAGCTCTTTCGAATGTCCATGGAATGGCTGGATCAGTTCAAGGAAGTGGAGGATCATTTCATCTTCGTGTCCAACGGCAATGACCATGCCCTCGAATTTTATCAGCAAAAAGGCTTTAAAGTGAGTCATGACATTCTGGATGGGTTCATTACGGTACTTAGAAAATGATCTAGAGGCCTAGAAATATTGATCCGCAATGGATGGGGGCTGTTTTGGAATCTTGAGGTTGTTTATCCCTTCATATTGTTCTTGAAAAGGATTCAACCGATAACCCAAAAGCCTTCATTTTATTATGTGATCACTCTACCTCTCACGTTTATGGATATTGTTTTTATACAGTATCGGGTTATCAAGGTCATCATTATTTACTACTACATCTGCAAAATGTTGTGGAGCATGCTCTTCGAGGTACAGCTTAGAGGCAGCATGATACCTTTTTTTAAATATCTCTTCCGCTTTTATCAAACTACCAAATGCTTTTTCTTCCCTTTTCGATCCCCTTTTTCTGGCAATCTCAAAATCTGTTTCTACAAATATTTTAAAATCAAATTGACCGATCAACTCCTGCTTGAATAAAAATGTGCCATCCACGATTAACACGGAGTCTTCTGTTGCTGACTCTTCATTGGACGAAATATATTCATCTTTTTCCAAATTAAAAGATGCAGGTTGGTATCTAAGGTGCCCAGAATCTCCAAGGGGAATCAGCAGCTTTTCCATAAAAGATGTATAATCATGCGCATCGTTGTAATAGCCAATCGCTGAATCTTTCCCTTGTTTATAGCGAATTGTCTTTGGGTTATGAAAATGATCAATACTAGTTCTGATAACTTTTTCCCCCCTGTATTCCAATGCAGTTGCAATTTCATTTGCAAGAGTTGTTTTACCTGATGCTGTAATACCGCTCACTCCCACTCGCACAGGATGAGGCAGATGAATGTCACATATAGTATTTAGTAGAGTTTCAATAAGCTCTGACCTTCTCATCAAAGTCACTCCCAATTCCAATCATCTTTTTTCAAACAAATACAACTCACCGTTATTGGCAATCTTGAATTCGGGCCCTCGGAATCCCCTTCTCAACAACTCTTTTCGCAAAAGCATCATGACGCCTCCATGGCTGACGATGAGGGTGTTTTCTTTGCTGGAAAGTATTTTATCCAACGTATCACTTATTCGTGTTTGCAATTCCCTTTTACTCACAGGCTGCGACTTATGGTTAAATAGCCAAGCCATGCGGATGGATAATAGATGAAGTTTGAGGGGGAGCCTTCTATTGGGCGGGAAAATCGGCGCCACGGTTATTTCCCTGAGCTCCTTCAAAAGTGTAATATCTCCCTTAAAAGCTTTTTCTGCCGTTTTTACGGCCCGTGGGAGATCACTCGAGTAGCATCTCTTCCAATCTATATTTTTTAAATCCAAATCGTTCTCTTCCACTTCCGATGCATCATATTCCTCCACCCACTTCAGGAGTTCCTCGGCTGTCACCCGATTGTCCGGGTACCCCCGTGTCACCTTGAAGTGCCTGATTAGACCGACCTTCATCCTGCCAGCTCCGTTCTTTTTTGAATATTTTCATTTTATCATTAAAATGCTTTCATCTACTCAATAATTTTATATAATAAGAGGTACTAAGAATGAAAAAGGGGCTTATAAATATGCTTGAATATTTTACTGTCACCATCACTCCCTTCGAGTCCGATAGAAGGGTCAGTGTCCTATTGCCGAAAAGCTACCATACTTCTGAAAAACGTTATCCTGTTCTATATATGCATGACGGCCAGAATCTGTTTCTCGATGAGGAGGCAAGCTTCGGTGTGAGCTGGGGGTTGAAGGATTATCTCGAGCAGAGCGACCTCGAAATAATCATTGTTGGGATCGACTGCAACAGGGAAGGATTTGAACGTTTCAATGAGTATGCACCATGGGAAAACCGGGAGTTGGGTCAGCGGTTATTTGATGATGAGAATCTTACTGGCGGTAAGGGTAAGGAATACATCGAGTACATCACGCACGAACTAAAGCCAAGGATAGATGAGAAATATCGGACAATCCCCGATGATACAGCAATGGCAGGCAGCTCCATGGGCGGGTTGATATCCACTTATGCCGGTTGCAGATATCCAAATATCTATAAAAGGATAGGATCCCTCTCCTCCGCTTACTGGATCAATCAGACCGAAATCGAAGCTTACATAAAAGAAAGAGATTTGACAGGATTGGAACGCTTTTATTTAGACATTGGAACAAAGGAAGATACTTCATTCATCAATCATCAGGTCTACATCGATTCGAGTCAGGCGGTATATGATTTGTTGAAGGAAAAGGTGGCGCATGTCCGGTTCGAGATAATCGAGGATGCAGTCCATAATGAAGCGGCATGGCGTGCAAGGCTGCCGGAGTTTCTGGGCTACCTTTATGAAAAATAGGCAAAAAATTGATGACCGGATGTTCGGCCACCATGAATCTGGCTATACTATGAAGGACAGATGAATACGGGTGGATCGGCTAAATCCCTGTGGAGAATGGGGGTGGCGCCGCATGAACGAACTGCAAATCTTTTTAACGTCCGGGATGTTCATTCTGGAATTATTGAGCTTTGTGGTCGTCCTGATCGAAATCAATCGAAAAAAATAATCCACCCGTCCAAAGCTTGCATGTGCAGTACGGGTGGATCTTTTCGTTTGCCCACAGTAGCTGTGCCACTGCAGCATTCATCTGTCAGGAGTCAAAGCGTTGGTCTCGCTTTGACTCCTTTTATTATGTGTTCCTTTATATTAAATTATTTTCACAATCCGGAAACAATAAACCTCTCCTCCATCAGTAGAGCATTTTCAGGAAGAATTTAAATGAAAGTCTGCTTCACAATCCCTTTCCCATCCTCCACTTCCACTTCAGCAAATGAACCGTTGATCAGCGTGATTTGTGGTGGTATATGGCCGCAGTCTATGTCATAGAGCACAGGTACCTTAATGTCTCCATATAAATCCTGATAGACATCTTCTATTAGATAATCATCCACCGGCGTATTGGCAGGACTTCTTCCGAACATGATGCCTGCGCATCCATCAAACCAGCCTGCAAGCTTCATCTGCACCAATGTCCTTCTTAGATCCGTCGTTTTCATATTACAGTTTTCGAAGTACCATATTATTGGTTCACCATCTGTAAAGCTGCTGCGGAACGTTTTCACATCTCCAAACGGTGTTCCGATCATATGCCGCACAATATCGATGCAGCCACCAAGCAGGCGCCCGGACATCGTTACACTTCCACCTGCAACAGACTTCCAGCTCGTCTCTTCGGTCAAGTGGAATATCATAGGTGAGGGATTCTCGTGATGCCATTCCTTTTGGAACTTTTCAGAAGAATACTGGACGATGGAATTGCCTTTTTGTGTAGCCAACACATTCCTCCACATTGCAGTGGTCTTATCCGAATATTCGCCGCGCAGGTCCACCAGATTCGTTCCATGTGCAGTTGCTATCCCGGTTTTCAAAGTAATGGCAAGCAGCAGCATGCTCGTATCTGAATAACCCATGACCCACTTCGGATGTATCTTCTCAAAATCAATGTGTTCCAGGGTTTCTATCAATAGCTCACCGCCCCATGGTGGAATGATGAGATCAATATTCTCGTCCTCCATCATCCTTTGAAAATCTTCTGCTCTCTTTTTGGCAGAAGCAGACCTTGTCTTCACATCTGTCCAGACTATCTCACTGCAAATAACTTCGTATCCTTCCGCATTTAACCTTGAAACTGCTCTCTCCACGATATGGTGCAATTCTTCAGGAACACCGGATGAAGGTGCGGTCACTCCGATAGTTGCGCCCTTTTTTAGTATTGGATATGTAATCATGCTCCTCACCTCGCACGCCTTTCTTTCCACTCACGATCTAACATACTATACGTTACCAAGTCTTCATAATGGTCATATAGCCACTGCCCGTCCCGTTTAATTCCTTCTTTTGCAAATCCCAGCCTATGGGGGACTGAAATGCTTTTAGTATTACCGACCGCACATTGTATTTCCACTCTATGAATCTTCAGGCTATCAAACAAGTAATCCAGCAATGCCGAAATCGATTTTGTAATGATACCATGACCCTGAGCATCCTCGGCAAGAAAATAACCGATACTCGTAGATTTGTTCTTCCAGTCGATATAATGCAGACCGATCATCCCCACAAGCTTTCCGTTAAATCTGATACCAGCGTCAAAGCCATTGTTATCTGCATAGTTTTGTAGCCAGATCGGAATGACCGGTTCCAAATCATCTGGTGACTGACGTTTATCCACCCACAGGAGCCACTTCCTAAGATGTTCGCGATTGGCATCAATCAAAGTAAATAACTCTTCTGTGTGATGAAGCTGAAGCAATTCGATGGATATCTCTTTATCTACTTTGTACGAAAACATCCTTACTCCCCCAAATCATTGATTAAAACCAATAATGATGCATATCCTTTAGAAACTTTCCTGTAATGGGGTACCCGGAATTGTCCCCTATAACGGAATCTATTCCACAATAAGGACAAAGAGCAGTATCCCCATTATCGCACCACTCTTCTATTTCTTTTGGGCTGAAGATTTTCAAGCAATAAAAGCATCCGCATACCTTACCCGATTCCAGTTCTTTTCTATGCCTGCTGCTGAAGCTGTGTGCTTTTTTAAGCGCATTTTCCATGTTCTGATCCGCCTTCCACTTATATATTCATGACAAAATACTTGAGGCGGTTTTAATTAAATATTTAAATAAGCATTCTCTTTATAGTCTATTTCAACTTCAGGCAATTCGCACATTTTTATGGCATTTGTAATGCGGCGGCTGAGTTCCTCTTTCATCTGTTCATACTGCTCAGATGTGATTGACTGTTGCCAAGCCAATTGTTGGTGAAAAATATCGCTTTCCTCCGTTTTTTCCAACGGATTCAAAGCCATCCCGCCTTTCGTTACTTGAGCGTTCGTCTGCGCACACATGTTCAGCAGCAGCACTTCTAGAATTTTTGTTTCACGTTCATTTAATTGAAGGCCGCTCAATTTCACTTTTACGTCTACCATTGCAATGTTTATATGAATCTCCACCTTAAATCAGTTTCTATTTTTACTTAAGTTTCGACAAAATCCTGGTAAATCCTTCTATTTTAAGTGAAAATTCTATTGATCTTTGCGGCTGATTCCTTCATCTAGGATCAAGACGGTTCGCACTTATCGGTTGGGAGATCAGATTTAGCGCTAGAGCCGATAAATAGACGGAAATATTCCGCTTATTTAGTAATTACTATTAAAAAAGGCTGAAATAGACGGAGAAATTCCGCCTATTGGCTCGAAAAATTCAAAAATGGATGATTTTGCTGTGCATAAGCGGAAAATCTTCCCTTATTTTCCCCGCTACAAGCTACAATCTGCATTTAACCGGAAAATCTCCGCTTATTTATATTATTTTTATCATGCTGCTGGTCGTTCGGCATGAACTCCCGACCTTTCCGCACGAGCTCCCAGCACCCTGACCCAACTCTGCCCAAAGAAACGTTTATTGAATGACTCTACTATATCCCAACACGCTCTTTTACATATCCATTTATTAAATCCTGATTAATAAACGGCACAACGGGCAGGATTTCCTTTAATCCTTTTTCAGAAACTGCCTTCAGCGCAATTTCGTTTAGCACCTTTTGATCAATAAAGGGGCATATAGGGACAATCGATTGGATGCCATCCTTTTCAAAGCTTTGTTTTGCTATGGAGGAGATAAAATCTTTTTTTAGGAATGGCGCAATGGCACTTATTTGCTTTATTCCTTTTGTTTCAAATTCCTTTTCGGCGATGCTAGCTAGCTTGTCCTTGCTGATGAATGGGGCGATGGGAGCCAAGGATTTGATTCCTTTCTCATCATTTAATGATTTCTCGGCACATTCGTTGATGATTTCCTGGCTTAAAAAAGGCGCGATGCCGACTAATGCTTGAATTCCTCCTTTTTCAAACTCTCTCTTGGCACACTCATTAAGCACTTCCTGGCTTATGAATGGAGCAAATGCAGCAATGTCATGCATAGTGAGCTCCTCTGTTAATCCTTTAAATACTTCATCTGCCTTTTCTGAATCCAGCAGCGGCGCAACATTGGAAAACTCTTCAACGGAAACTACGTATTCAGTCTGATCCCCTTCGATAATCTGGTTGATCAGCGTACTTCCTTTTTCATTATTGAGGAGCTCATCAATACTTACCTCTAGAATGCTTGCGAGTTCTGGTAACTTTGCAATATCCGGCATCGTTTCGCCACGTTCCCAGTTGCTCACAGCCTGATAACTGACACCAAGCTGATCTGCCAAATTCATTTGTGTCAGCTTTTTTGCCTTTCTCCAATTTGCAATCTGTACCCCGATTTTCTTCATATTGAACACTTCCATCACCTCTTCGTTTTGATACTTTTATTGTAAGTTTTTCCTTCAACTATGTATATCAAGTTATGATTGAGTTGTTTTGATACAACAAAAAAAGCCCACCTTGCAACAATTGCAAAGCGGGCCTTCCATTCTATCCATTAAAATGTTTCGTATGCAACCACTTCATCAAGAGGTAAGCGCAATGTTCCGTGTGCCTCTGCGGCAGCTTTACCAACCGAGATCAGCATCACCGGGATGTAGCGTTCTGGAACGTTGAACTCCTTTTTGAATGCTGCGCGGTCAAATCCACCCATAGGAACAGTATCATAGCCAAGGTCTTTTGCAGCAAGCATCAGTTGCATCGCCGCAAGAGAGCTGTTCATCACAGCTTCGTCACGAGCGAATTGATCGTTCGTATAAGCACCATGAATTTGGCCAGTGAGCATTTCTTTCACTTCTGGGGTCATGTAGCCTTTGTTCACGACTTCCCCGTATACTTTTTCCGCATTATGGTTCGCTTCCAAGTCTCCAAGAATGGCAATGGTTACAGAGCTGTCGACCACTTGCTGCTGGTTGTATGCGATAGGCAGAAGTTTTTCCTTTTGTGCATCTGACTGGATGACAAGGAACTTCCAATGCTGCAGGTTCCAGGACGATGGTGCTGTGATTGTCGCCTCAAGGATAGCTTGCAGATCTGCTTGTGGCATTTCATATTGGGTATATTTACGAACAGAATGACGTTCATTCATTACAGAAATAGCTGAATTTTTATTGGTAGTAGTCATGAAGAAATCTCTCCCTCTTCTTGTTGGATTATTATTTACTTAACATTTTTATCATATACATATCTCGATGTCAAAATGTTTGCTTTCGAGATATTTGGGATATTTATGTACAGGATGAATTTTTTAGCAGGAAAGTAAAATTCATCATTCTTTGCTATTGACCAAATGAAAATGTTCCATATAAATGTCAGGCTTAAAGTAGTGACCAACCGCTTTGTTCCATTCCTCAAATAGTTCCGAACCTACAAAACCCCTCATATGATCGTCCAATGTCTCCCACTCCACCTGCACCATATATTTGCCTTTAGTTTCAATGCATGCATGTAAGGAATGAGAAATATATCCTTTGGACTGCGCGATTGACTGCACTCCTATGACGAAATCTTTTTCAAAATCTGCTTCCAAACCCTCTTTAATATGAAAAAATGCTACTTCTGTTATCATGTAAATACTCCCTTTCTTTTATGTCTAGCTAGATTCTACATCATATCATTCCCCAACAAAAATACGATATAAAAGATAAATCTTTTTTCCTATCTTATAGACAGCCTACCATGTCCTTTCGCTCATTTTTCAAAAAACACTTCTGAAATGATACCGCTTTCCGATAGGATAGATGGGGAGAAGATCTCCCATTTCCTAGAAGAAATGGAGTGGTGGAATGAAAAGGTTGGTGTTGATTTTGCTTATTGCAATTCTTGTGGTACCCGTTTCTGTAAATGCAGGGACGATCGGCGGTAAAGATGATCCCGGCGGAGTTCCAGGGCAGTGGTATGTCGGGGATACTCCAAGCTATGTGGATCCGAACAAGCCCGTGATCGTATTTGTCCATGGAATCAACAGCTCTTCTAAAACCTGGTGGGAAAACAACAATATGTATCAGACTGCGTTGAATAACGGCTATCAGACGGCATTCATTGATGTTCATCCAGATAAAAACATGTGGGATAACGGTTCGATTGTAAGTGCGAGAATCCGTGATATCTACAACCATTTTGGAAATAAGAAAATTGTCATCGTTGCCCACAGCAAAGGCGGTATCGATTCACAAAATGCCCTAGTCCATTACGGGGCATACCCTTATGTATCAAACCTCATCACCTTATCCAGTCCTCATTACGGTTCACAGCTTGCAGACCTCGCATACAGCGGCTGGGCAAGTTGGCTATCCAGTATTCTTGGAAGCAAAAACGATGCAACCTATTCGCTTCAAACAGGCTATATGAACAGTTACAGACCTCAAATTGATAACCACACAAATCGTTCTCGCAATAAAATCTATACCTTGGCAGGCACAAAATGGGGAAGCTTCGGCTCATCCCTGTATTGGGGCGGATTGTACTTAAGCTCCTATGGCTCCAACGATGGCGCAGTTACCGTTGCAAGTTCACGTCTCCCATACAGCACGGAGGTCAAGGTGAGCAGCTGGAACCACACTACCGTACGCGAGGGCGGCACGTTCCAGTATTTCCGGCCATATTTGACGACCACTCAGACAGCAGGAGTTGCTGCTCTTAGCGAGGTAAGTGCGACGGTCGAGCCTGTTGAGCAGGAGCCTACCAACATCAGTGCCCTGCACCGCGGTGGTGAGTTTCAAGTGGAAGGAAAAGAAACATTCTTTGTCGAGGAGAATGTACAGAAGATCGACCTTGATTGGTTAAGTGACAAACAGACCAAAAAAATCGAAGTTATCAGTCCTACAGGTGTTGTGTACCGTGACTTCAAGCATGCAGTTGATCAGGATATTTTCAAAGGCGGACATCATCACACCTTCCAGATCTCCAATCCCGAAGCTGGTGTTTGGACGGTAAAAGCGAAGAAGGATAAGGCAGCCTACTTGATGACCGTCGGCTTCCATACCGAGCTGAACGAAGAAATCATTCTTGAGGATTCAACACTTGAATTGAAGAATAAAGGAAACAAAATCAAGGACTTCAACGTGGACGTAAAAGTAAACAAAGATGGGAAAGCGAAGCAGAACTTCGGAATGAAGATGGCCAATAAAGGAAAAGTGGCAATGAACTTTAAAGAGGAAGGCGTCTATACGATTACGCTTGATGTAAAAGGCGTAACAAAGGACGGGAATGCGTTCGAGAGGACGATCGTGAAATCTGTGTATGTTGATAAGAACGGAAATAAGTATTAAACAATGAAAAAGCCGGGGACTTTGCTGATTGTTTGTCAGCATGGTTTCCGGCTTCACTATTATCAGCGTTCAGCATTTCTAGTTAATTGAAGATAGTTCAAACTGGCATAAATGGTCAGCAGACCTCCCGAAACGATCAATGCCGCCATCATCAGTTTCCCTCCTTCAGTAGGAGATCCTCCCACAAGCATCGCTCCACAAAAAAGCATCACCGCAATCCCTGCCGAATAAACCGAAAGTATCCCCTTTCCTTTCATCCACCTTTTCCCCACTGCAAAAAGGATATAAACGAAGCTAATCAACATCAAAATTGGAAAAAGGGGTTTGTATTTTAACGAATATATGAAATAATCGAGCTGTGAGATGTTCTCCCGTTCCACTGCCCCGTGATTCCACCATGATGTGATTTTTGCGGTACTATCCCATTCAAATGGCCTTTCCACCAAATCACTGCCTTCATACCAGGATGCAAAAGTTGCGATGCCAAATAGCATAACAGCTAAGCAGAATATTACCATACTTCTTACTCTCATCTACTTCCCTCCAATTATCTACTCTGTTTTTTCTGAATGTCTCATACTTTCCTATTACTGAAACGTTTTAAGGACTGAAATAGTTTTAACCTCACTACAATTTTATCTTTTTTCTATATCAATTGTGTTTTATGAGAAAAAGCCCCCTCAACAGGAGGCTCCCCTTATTTGACGCTTTCTTTTTTCAATAAATGCCCAATCACCGTACATAGCATCATCAATCCAACAAACAAACCAGTATTCCCAGTTTCCATCCCCAAAAAACGCGGGCCTATAAAGAGTTCCAGGATAAATATCAGGATGGCTCCTATTAAGAGAATCTTATAAATCATCATCGGCCACTTCCCAGTTCATTATTAATTCCCTCTTTCTCCTTCATTGCTCAGCTTTTCCACTTTTTCCTCCAAACGATTCAGTTGAATCGTCCGCTGCTTAATGCTTCTGAATACAAAAGCCACGAACAACACAAGCAGAACAAGAAAACCTAAACTAAACAGTTGAAACAGAGCGTCCCCTAAATTAAATGCACCCATATTTGTCACCTCTATAAAGAATATTTAACGAATATACGAAAAGTACATGAAAAAGTTTCATAATCCGTACTGTAGCCTGCAACATACCGCACCCTATCTTCCATCTACACGAATCCACTCTTCCTTGCCTGTTTTTGCTGAATAAAATTTCCCCTTTTCAAAGTAGTCCAGTGCAGGATTCATATGGACCAGTTCGAATTTTCCGGTTATGGCGGAATAGATCACCACGGTTTTTGATAATCCTTGCTTGTTGAACGTTTCCAACGGAACAGCTATTTCAAGGTCCTGCTTTTCAATATCCTTATAGGACGGAACATCCTGATTATGGCGAAATGTATCTATTTCACCTGTTCTTGCATTTACCGTCATTACTGTATCCTGTTCAAGCGGAGTATAAAGCGGATAGCCTTTATAATTAGGTATTATTTTGAAGCTATATAGCTTATAGTATTTACTTTCATTACTGGCATTTCCCCCGATCGGTACCAGGTCGTACGTGAAGTTGCTGCCATATATTTTCTCTACATGGCCTTTCACCTTTTCCTCCGTTTCATCTTTCGCCAGAGTTGGACCACCAAGTTCTGTAGGATAGCTACGCACCTCCAGCAATTGCCCAGTGATTCCATCTATCGCACCATCATATTGCCCATCAATATGAAACTGATAGGTGTAGGGACTATCGTTTAAAGGACTCTCTTTTCTCAATTCCACCTTTTTCTCGTGAACGTCCAATATATGGGCCACATGTTTTGCGAGTTCCTTTTCATCCATTGGCTGCAGTTCCTCTGGAAGCTTGTGAAAACGAGTATAACTGTCACTCAGGTTATTAATATCTTTGTAAAATCTGTCGAATTCTTCCACGTCGAGTGTTTCAAAATATGAGCTAAATCCATGCTTGAATTTTCGGTATTGCCTGTTTGACAGTTGGTTGAGTTCGTCAAAATATTGTTGCGTGACTTGATATGCCGCCTCATCCGTATCCGACCACATCCCCTGCTCAAAACGGAATTGCATGATTTCAAGCATCGAGTTGAAGTTTGAGGTGTTGATGCTTAAGTAATATTCCGTGTTGTTTAGTTGATGTTTTTCGAAAAAATTAAGGTGCTCCTCGAGCGCTATCATATCTACAAAAAGTTGATTCACGGCACGGCTTACATACTCCAGTTCACTATGTTCTGGTTCTTTCACTATATTAAACATAATAGGCAGTAATTCCTGACTTCTGTAGTAATTTTCAAATTCCAATATCAACTTTTCTCTTCCACTTTTATAGTCACTCACAAGCAGGGTCAGAATGATTGCGGTTAATACTGCAGTGATCCACTTATACCTGGTGAGTCTGATTTTCATCCTGACCCTTTCATCCACCGTGTTCGGAACTTCAGTATTTTCCAGTTCCTTTATATGATCAAAAAATTCTTCTCCTGTCTGATAGGTGTTCCTGCATGCTTCACATTCACTCAGGTGGGCATCGACTGCCTGTTTGACTGCAGGACTTAATTCGTTTTCCATATATAAAGGGTACAGATCACGGACTACTTCATGTTCTAGCTTCATCGTTCCTCCCCCACCTCCCTCTTATAGATTTCGCGGAACTTTTTTCTGGCCCTATAGATGCCCACCTTCACCTGTGCGATCGACTCATTGGTGATTTCTGCGATTTCCTCATAGGTCTGTCCGTTCCCATCACGCAACAGGATATAGGTCCGGTAATTTTCAGGTAGCTTCAACAGAATCATCTGAATCAGCATCTTATCCTCTGCATGTTTGTACGGATCATGCCGGACAGCCGCCCTTTCATCCAACGTCTCAGATTGCACCTCCAACTGAGTTTGCTTTTTCCCGTTAAAATTAATGTAGGTATTCCGGGCAATCTTAAAAAGCCACGTTTTCATGGAAGCATCCCCCCTATAAGTGGAGAGGGATTTGAATGCCCGAAAAAAAGTCTCCTGAGTCAGATCCTCGGCAATATGCCTGTTTAGTGTGGAGCGATATAAATACGAATAGATCGCCTGTTTATGATTTTCATATATCTCTATCCTAGGGTCGGACATCACATTTCCCCTCTCTCCCATATACAGACAGTCTTATCCGCCGAAAGTTACACCTAATATTTAGTTTTCCATATATATTTTACCAATTGTCCATCTTGGATACTACTGAACTTGAAAACTAGCTGTTGCATAGAAAAAAACTCAGGTCATCTGAACTGAGTTTTGAGCTCTTACTGCATAGATTCATACGTATTCAATATTGATTGTATGGAATAGAGGTTATGGATGATTTTTATAGAATTTATTATAGATAGTAAAGAGCAAAGGGGTAAATGAACATTGATTGATCAAATAATACCAGCATTGATTGCTTTTGCAGTTGTTACAATTTTATCTCCACTATTTATTGCCGTTTTGAGAAAACTTAATCTCATTCAACCCATAAGGAAAGAACTTCCTAAAGGTCATCAGTTAAAAAAAGGCACTCCACTAATGTTCGGCATCATTCTTTTTGTAGGAATTATAGTATCACTACTTTTTTCGCCTACTCCATTGATGTATTTTTTGTGTGTTACTTACATTCTTTTTAGTTTCATAGGGTTTTTGGACGACTTTTGGAAAGCCTCTCGTCAAGATCCAGGAGGGGTATCGGGAAAGACCAAACTCATTCTTCAATTTACTTTTACAGGTACTTTGCTTTTTTACGTGATCAACGAGCTAGGTGTGGATACCAGCATCAGTATTTATAAAAATATTTCCTTGGATCTTCCAATGATGTTATATGTCATTGTCATCACCCTATTTGTCGTTGGTTCTGCAAATGCCATTAACTTTACGGATGGATTAGACGGTCTTTTGGGAGTTGTTGCAATCCCTACATACTTTTTCTTTTTTATGGTTTCAGACAGTCCAGAGGTGCAGATTTTTTGTTTAGTTATGATTGGATGTTTACTTGGTTTTCTCATTTATAATATTTTCCCTGCCAAAGCATTTATGGGGGATACGGGATCATTGGCCATTGGGGGTTCGCTTTCATTTCTTGCAGTCATTGAGAAAGTTGAAATCTTGATTCCCATTTTATTCTTCATATATTTTGCTGAACAGCTCTCGGTCATTTTACAAGTTTCATCTTTTAAACTTACTCATAAGCGCATTTTCAAAATGACACCTATTCATTATCATTTTGGCTTAAAGTACGGATGGTCCGAAACGACCATTGTCGCGGTATTCGGATTTATTTCTTGGCTTTGTGCATTTATCTGTTTAGTTTATTGGAAATTCCTTCTATATCCATAAATAAAGTCAGAATCATCCCAATCAATATTAGAGGTAACCAGGCCACGCACAATGCCGCAAACAAATACCAAGGTCGAAAATCTGCCACCACATAAATTGATGCACTAATCAATACTCCGATAATCAAATAAACAAGGATGATACCCATTTTGTCACCGCACTCCTTTTTAGTATTATAAAAGTGTGCACGGATAGGGGTTCTACATTTTGGAATAATATTATTTTTTTTCATGTTAAAACGATCTTCGAGTTGAAGATCGTTTTAATCTGGAATAACATATTCATATTCCCGTATTCAATCGTTTCAGGATTTCTCAAGTTTTTTTTCCTAGAGAAAAACCATCAAACAAGCGCCCTCCATGGGACTCTAATATCCCATCCACAAGTTGAATGATTTTGTTTTTATTACCTGTTTTATAAAAATCATCAAAAGCGTCGACAAAACATTCTGCGAACTCCATGTCAAATTCCCTTAATGACCTTACAATCCATTTTGAAGCGCCAACCCACCTATCATTGGTCCTCAATACAAATTCACTTACTAATTCAGCAAGTGTACTCGCGATAAAAATTTCTTCTGCTCTATTCTTACTACCAATCAAGTCGTCTAATGCATCAGATATAAAATACCTTTTAGTCTCAATCGTCTCTGTTGACCATTTCTCTGGACCTTTGGCCAATAAATCTTTCGCCTCTTTTTTTATGGACTCCATGATCCCATTATCTTTTAAGACTATGCCTTCAGATACCATCCTTGGCATCGAGGGTCTGGCCCTTTCATAATCGCTTTTAAAAAACTCTTTATAAGAAATGAATCTATGTACAAAAACTTCAATATTCCACCCAAAATCAATCAGTGACTCTCTATATGAGGAATGGAGGTTTTTATCGAATACTACAATGTCAAGGTCAGATGTTTCCGTTTCCTCACCTCGAACCACACTCCCTGCCAATAAAGCCCCGTCACAATCGGGAAAATGCTTACTAATAAACTTATGGGCTGCATCTATTGGGTCTATTCTATTAAAACTACTCATTGCGCACCTCTTAATAAGCTTTTGGAACAAGCGTTTAAACGCTATTGTTCAATATGATCTACTTTGAATTTATAAAATAAATTAGATTATCAGTCCATTCGCCAAATTCATGAATGAAACCTTTTCTTATACATTCGAATTCCATTCCAATGCTTTCTGCTAATTTTATTGATGGAGTGTTATCAAGGTTTATATGGGCCTCTATACGATGATAATTTAATTTCTCAAATGCAAGTTTAATTGCTGCTTTTACAGACTCCTTACCGTATCCTTGTCTCCAAAACTGATTATGAATGGTATAGCCAAATCTTGCCCATTGAAAATCTTCCCTCATAATAGTAGAAAAGTCTATTGCACCAATATGAGCATTATCTTCTTTTCTAAATATCCCGAATATGTACACCTCATCATTTAAAGCCATCTCCTGATGCTTATCTATCAATTCTTCAAACCATTGTACAGATACTCATATCAATTTTTCCATCATCGTATTTATGTTGTGAAGGCATCCTATTATTATATTGATTCAGCCAATTCAAATAATCTTCCTTAATAAATGGTCTGATATTTAATCTATCTGTCTCTATGTTGTATGTGAAACCATTCAAGTAAACACCTCATCTTATATCACTTTTTTAACATTGACAATTCATGGTTAATAACATCTTTTATTTCTTTGTTTCCTATTGCTCCATTATGAAAAGTATTGGAATCAGCCCAATAAAGTTGCCTAAATAAAACTCCATTTTCAAGTTCAAACTCTAAAAATATACGTTTACCTTCCATTTTACCTTCTTTATTTAATGTTTGGATATCTTCCAATTTTAATTTATACCAAGCATCCAGGAATTTATTTTTGGAAGGTTGCGAGAATGTATGTATTCTACTTCCATCTTCTGTGCTTTCAATATAGATATTCTTCACCAACTTATTCATTGGATATAAATCCCCTGCCGTCTTTGCCCTTAAGTTTGTGTCTGCTACAAATACCTTATCATTTGCAGCAACAACTAAAGCAGTTGGATATCCTTTAATTTCATAAATTGGTGTGCCCTTTTCTAAATATGCAGCATCGCCATTTTTCATTTTATGGTTACTGCATGCACTATCAGCCATCTTATAGTCTACTTTTCCAAGCTCTCTGCCTATTTCAAAATCAATGGGAATATTCTCATCAGCAGGCTCGGGGAAATGATGTTCGTATTTTATATCATTGATCATGACCATATCAATCCATTCAATTTCAGCATCAGGACAACCTCCTATTGAATTGAAGTTGCTACAAGAGGATAGCATCATAGTGAAAACTGATATTAAGGTCATATATTTTAGAGTTTTCATCCAATCTCCCTCTCCCTCCCTTTATAAATACAGGAGATTACATGATTGTTGAAAAAGTTTAATCTTCAGGTGTCTCCCACGCTTCATCAGGAATAAATTTTCCATATCCATCACGAATGAATGCCTTACCTGGTTCAGAGTTAAGAAAAGGGATGATTTCTGGGTCATAATTACATATTGTATTCACTTGATAAACAGAATGGTTATCAGGATTATTCATATAATCATCATCTTCATCCCCAGCCATAAACCTCCAACCACTGTCTGGATTATCATTTTGATACGGGCTTTCCCTATACATAAACCCAACTTTGCAACCATCTACTGTAATTCTGTCTGTAGCAATACATCCCTCATTAGAATTGATTAATCGTTTTATTTCAATTCCAGGTATGTAAAACCGTTTTTCTTTATTTGGCATTAATGTCCCCCCGGTTTTGGAAAATTAAATTGTTTTTATAACCTGAGGTTATATATCGCTATTATTAACATCGAGATAATAATCACCTTCAAAATAATGAGAGATTTTTTTTGGAGAATTAAGCAAACTACTCTTTGTAAATACTGTGAACCCTACCTCTTCGATATCGACAAAGGTTTCGACTTTTTCAACATTCAAGTTTTTAAATTCTAAAGGTTTATCTCCCCAGTGTTTAGGGGGAATTAATTCTTGTTCTGATAAACCCTTCCCGTGAAAAATGAACACATTCAGTCCATTGCAAACCAGTTCTTCCGTAAGCTTACTTATGATAGGTAATTTATCTACAGAATCGACTTTGATAACGGCTCCATCAGAAAGAAACTCATGAAAGGAAATTTTATTTGAAACTAAAGTTTGCTTTTCGTAACCAAAAATCATTGCATTTAGTACAAAGAAAACAGGAAGACCGAACATCTTATGTACTAATAAATCAATTAAGTCTTTGGTAATGCCAGTCATTCCAATCGATATTGATACAAAGTCATCTTTGGGAAAATTATAACCACTAATGATGCTTTGATCTGAATATTGCACAAATTATTCCTTTTTCAATTTCAATCCTCCTATGCCAAGTCTTCTGTCTCATTTATTCAAGAATAAGTATAATACTTCATAACCATCTGGTGACTTTATTATTAATTGGGAATAAGTAACTAAACATAAGCCGATGAACACTTCTTCATCCTTTTCCTTTTGATGAAATTTTGTCACTTCAAATTGCTCTGGTAAAAATAAAAGATAGTTGCCTACAATTCTTTCCCACAAATTATGTAAGAATTCAATATCTTCAATACTTACAATTTTCGTAGAAGGATTAGAATGACTTCCCCCTTCCCACCAAAGTACAGTGGACTTATCCGTTCTATAAATTGTTTTTATATAATCGAATATCTTTACTAAGATTTCTTTATTAGCGTCTGCTGACTTATTGTCAATTAAGACCTTTAATTTAGATTTTTCTCTTGTATTTTCCTCTAAACCGATTATATCGAGAAATCCTTCACTTGGATTTGTCACATCTATCACCTCAGTTTAATTTCATCCGAACAATGCTTAACTATCCTGCTCAATATTGAAAAAGCGTATCCGTTTATTCCAGATACACTCCATATAATTAAATTCAGCAAAAATGATAAAGGATAGCTTTCGCTACCCTTTATATATTTGATGTTATTTAACTAATTCGAGAATTTTTGAAAACAGGATAGGATTTTCATCAACTCCGAACTTTTCACATAGTTTTCTGTGCACCTCAATGAACTCAGGAAGTATTGATCTCATAACACTAAGTATTTGCTCTGGATCTCTACTGCTATGCCACCCCTTTAACAATTCCTGCTGCCTTTCTGTTAGTTTACTTCTCTCTCCTTCTATTTTGGCCCAATCTCCAGGATTATTAGGTGGATATCCTTTATCCATATACCATCCAGTTGCAATAGACCATCTTATCCAATCTAAACTATTTAGAGCATAGAAGATTTCATTCCTCTTACATCTTCTATAGGTTTCATGAACATATGCCAAAAACTTATATCTCCAAACATCAAATTGCTCAATATTCATTTCATAGTTCAAATGTTGTGAAGCAGCTAGGACACTAGATAGTAAAGATTGGTGGTCTTTAATGATCTTGATGTTTTTTAGCCATATTGAAGGAACAATATCTTTACTTGTATAATAAAAAGAATCAACTTTTATAAAAGTATCAAAGTGAGCTATACTATACGTTGCACCCGGAAAGTCCTCAAAGAACAACACCTTTCCCCAGTTTTTAGCCCTTTCTCTTTTGTTTTGTCTGTATTGTTCAAACAAGACATCCTTAACTACAATACGGAGGTCGATATCTGAATAAAGGTCTGTGTTTCCTTCTCCTATTGAACCACCATAAAAGAATGCTAATACGTTTTGGTCCTCTAATAAATCTCTTTCTATTTTTCGCATTAATTCTTCCCGGCTTTTAGGAATATGCAAATCTCTTAATTTTAGTTTATTTTCAAATCCCACACATAAAAATCACCTCAATTTTTTAAATATTATAACATTTCATCACCTAAATATTCACTTTTTCCTTTAATAGTTATCTCATTTAAATACCCTATTGCTTACTACCATTTGTTTTAAATAGATTAATTAACTCAATCCTTTTCCCATAACTAAAAAAGACGCCTACCCAAAGCGTTCTATTGTGGAATAAGCAAACCTTAAACTGGTAAAGAATGGTCCTAGTTAATAATTCCTATATAATTTAAAATCAGGATAAAACATCTTAGGGGAAACAATATGTGGTTAACGATACTTTTAGGGATTATTGCAATTTTAGGCTTATTACTTATGTGGTTTTCTGTTTTTGGGAAGAAAAATGCTATTGAAAATATGACTATGGGCGGTTCTATTAGCTTGTTTGAACTGATTTTTGATCTTCTTATTGAGCTTTCACCAACATTAGTAAAAAGAATTTTACTATTCATTTTAGGGCTAGCTATTGCGTTTTTCTCTACAATGGGAGTAATTTATTCATAAAAGTGATGAAACTTCTATTTTTATAGGGAAAAGAGAAAAGGACTGCCGAAACAGTCCATTTTTCTTTCTCAATTTTCATGCCCGATTCTTGAGGGTTAGGACATATCTAATTAAATATCTGAAATACCATTGTAGTTTAATGTTCTTTCAAATGGCGGTTAGACCAAATATACCAAACTGCCATATAATGATTCCGAATATAATAAATAACACTGCTTCTCCGATACATAACACGAAATATCTTGATTCCTTGTCATCCTTCCACCAAAAAAATGCTTCGATAACTTGAAATAACGCAATAAATAACAAACAGATTCCTAAAAATAACATCTGTGAAATATTCTCTATATGCTGAAGGTAAAAAAGGAAAATCAAAATAATAATGATGATAGGACCTAAAATAATATTAATGCTTTTGTGTTTCTTATTCACGAATCCCTCTTCATCATGATATGGCTCTTTTTTTACTTTGAATGTCTTGATAAGAGTGGCCTTTAATAAAAATTTCACACAATAAAACATCGCTCCAAAAAGTAACAGTTTTGTACCGACCATCTAATCCTCCTTATTAATCCCTTCGTTCAATTTTCCTTATTGTTGATCATGGAAAGCATGACGCTTCTTTAAATATAAAAGCTTAATGAATTTATATACTATTATTCCGATAACAAAAAAGATAATTGTACCAATTAACACTCTAGTAGACGATACGCTAACTACAAATGTATCAATACTGGTCTGTTCAACCTCTATTACTGTCCACCAATCACTTTCGTCTGAGAAATAAATAGCAAAGAAAAGCCAAGTCAGAAATGAAAACCAAGTAAATAAAAATACACCTATTTTTCTCCCCATCAAGATCCCCCTAATTGAAACCTTTCGTGCAATAAGTTATTTCAAATTTAGTGAATCTTAAATATAAAATATCAAAGCTGCTATGCCTAATGAAACTAGTCCCACCAAACCAGAAAATAACCCTATCTTTGTTCTAAAATTTCTGTGGCTTGTGGTCTCGGAATGATAATTAGCTCTTTGTTGTTGTCCGCTTGTCCATACCCCCAAAAAAACTCCTGATATAACCATACCTATAATTCCAATTACAAGAAAAGCCTGTACCATCTTTATCACTCCCCCTGCTATAATATACCTTTGAGAAACATAAATAGTTTCAAATATCAGAAAATAAAAAGTAAAAAAAGAGGTGCGTAATTTTTCAAAGTACTGCTCTCTATTGCGTAAGACTCTATTTTAAGAAATTGATAAAACAATTCCCTAATCTACCCATTTCTTGATTCCATTTATTTCAAATACCAACCACTTACTCAATATAAATTTTCCATAAAAAAGAAGCTTACCTATTTTTTGATAAGCTCCCTTTAGTTATGTAACACCTTATTAATAAATTCTGTTTTTGCAGCTGTATATGTTTCACGGTCACTTTTATATTCCTGTGCTAAGTGACTTTTAATTGCACCGTATTCATTTGCAAGGTCTGAGTTAGTTCTTAATTTATTTCTAAACTTAATTAGTTGATCCCAACGTTCTTCTCCTTCTGCCATCAGTTGTAAATGTGCTATTCGTTTGTCGTTCTTCACTTTTACAAAAAATCTTCTCCAAGGCCGCTTATCTAATTCGGGAGGTACATAATGCCATTCGTGTGATTTTAGCGTTTCCGCAATTTTATTGAGAGGTTCCAATGATGGAATTGAAGCCATTAAGTCGATAATTGGTTTTGCTGGCAAATTAGGAATTGATGTGCTGCCAATATGTTCTACTTGCTTTACACCAAAAGCTGAAAGTAGAATGCAAAGTTCCTCTCTTTCACGAATCCCTTTGTACTTCCAATCAGGATCTGGCTTTTTTATCTCAATTGTTTCAAATGCCCACACCGGAATTTTTGTATGCTCCTTACTATTGTCCATTGATACTCCCCCCTCTTGTTTTCTTCATCATTGCTGTCCTAGTAATATTATTTCAAAATTCGTAAACAGTAATAGCATATTCTCTCACAATAGTTGAATACCATATGTTAGTTTTTTAAGATTACATATTTACCATTTATCAATTCAAGGATATAAAAGTTAATAAAGGTGATTATAGGAATGAAAAAAGCAAATACAAGAATACCTAAACTTGAAAAAAGTCCTTCTAATTCTTTAAAGTTGAATATTTTGTAGAAAACAATTGTAGCTAGTGATAATAGAAGCGTATTAATCAAAAGCCCTACTAGTACACCTAACCGTTTACTGGATTTTTTTGAAAATATCCAAATTGAAAATGAAGTAGATACTATTAAAGAAAATACTAAAGTAAGATATACCGCAATATCCACAAAAATCCTCCTTACTCCCGTTTTACTCTTTAACCCTGATGATTAACACCAATTTTTTCAAAAGATTCTTGAGGGCCCAATTTAGTAAAAGCACTTGCCATCGGTTGGTTAGTTCAAGAAAGAAATTATATTGACTCTACAACAGAGGTCCATGCAGAAGAAGTAGGATCAATAATTTTAAAATGCTCTATATCCGGGAGAATGACTAGCTTTACGTTCTCCCACTTTTCCACGGCAAATTTGTAATAATCCTTACTTAAATCTGCTGGGACATGGAGATCCGACTCACCATGTATCAATACTTGTTCTACATTTATTGGCAACAATTCAATTGGGGATGTCATTTTATAACGGTCAGAAACTTCTTCAGGAGATCCATCCAATAGTGCAGCTACGTGACTCTTCATTTTCTTTTGCTCATGGATTTCCCACATCTTGACTAAGTCTGTCACTCCAGCTAAACTGATTACTTTTTGAACAGTAACTAGAAGCTCGTTAAAAAGACCATCGATTGCACTTAATCTAATTCTTGAACCTAACCAAAGTGCTAAATGGCCACCTGCCGAATGACCGATAACAGTAACTTTTGACAGGTCTATAGGATATGTCTCAGAAATTTTTGATAGATGGTTTATTGCATCAATCACATCATTAAATGTGCTGGTCCATCCTTCTCGATCTTCCCCGACTCTACGATACTCGATATTCCAAGTTGCAAATCCTCTTTTGGTCAAATCCGCAGCAATTGGATTATTCTCTTCTAAGTTATATCTTGCTTGCCAAAATCCACCGTGAATCAATACTATTACAGGACATGAGTCAGAATTCTCAGGGACTCGCAATATACCAAATTGCGAGTGGTGTTCTCCGTAGTAAATCTTTAATTCATTCTCCATTTGTACACCCCTTTGCTAAATCCTAATAGTTGTTAAATTCGATAAGATTAGCCACCCTTCCTTTTATTGAAGAGTGGCTATTAAGGTTTATATTTTTCTAACCGGGCTCCATATCCTTGAATAATGAATTCGCTATCAACCGCTTAAGTAAATTGTATTAATCTCATCTTCAGTAATTTCACCATCTGCACATTTAACAAAGTAAGACTTTGCTTTTGGTCTTGAACTAACAGATTTAGTTAGTGTTTCATTGACAAAATGAAGGGCGGCACCGTCATCTACTGCGTATCCTTCTTTCATTTTCCCTTCTAGGATTAATTGGTGATAAGAAGGCTTTCTTTTATTCTCACCATCATAATGCGGACAATTACTTCCCTTCAAATAGCCTAAACAATCTAGTTTATACAACGGGGCATTTAATGGGTCAGTTAAACCTTCTTCAAACCAACATATTGCACCAGCACTTAGTCCGGCAAGTATGACTCCTTTTTCATAAGCCTTTTTTAGAACTTGATCTAAGCCCCATTCCTTCCACAAAAGAAGCAAATTTCTTGTATTTCCTCCTCCGACATATATAACATCTTGCTCAAGAACAAACTTTTCTAAGTCTATAAATTCTGGCTCAAATAATGATATGTGAGAAGGTTGGCAAGGCAATAGCTTAAATGCGCCATAAAATCTTTCTATATAATTTGCTTGGTCTCCGCTGGCGGTCGGAACAAAACAAACCTTGGGAAAGTCTTTTTTCACTTGAGCTAAAATGTATTTATCCAGTAGTGGGTTTTCTGGTTCCATTGAAAAACCCCCACCACCCATTGCAATAATCTGTCTCATCCCTTCGCCCCTTTGGTATGTGATTTCATGATTCAATTTGATCATTAGGGTAAAACCGAAAACAAGCTGCCATGATAGGCTGAATTCCATTAAATCATCAAGGGTATGTTTTTC
Source organism: Sutcliffiella tianshenii (assembly GCF_016908565.1). Taxonomy (GTDB): domain Bacteria; phylum Bacillota; class Bacilli; order Bacillales; family Bacillaceae_I; genus Sutcliffiella_A; species Sutcliffiella_A tianshenii. The sequence continues at coordinate 133,088 of NZ_JAFBED010000006.1, read as the reverse complement.
ATTTCATAGATTTTTTCGAGAGTATGGACATGCGTCGCCTTCTCGCCATCATGCTCTGCGTGGAGATATCCCTCGACAAGCCTGTACCCGAATACGAGAAGGATTATCTCATAAACACAATGATCGTCGATCCGGGATACATCCGCATACTCCGAAAAGCCTTTGTAATACGCAGGGATGCATCGCTGGTAGTATTCGACCATGTTATCGATATCCGGTTCATCCGCGATCAGGCTTGCGAGATCCTCGCCCAGGTAGCCCCATCCGCTGGTATCCCAATCGATAAGCGCGAAATCCCCGTCGGCATAGATAAGGTTGGTAATCCAGAAGTCCCGGTGGCAGAGCACGAGGGGCAATTTTTCAATACGGGCGAATATCTCGTCTGCTTGCTCATCGATATCGATGAGCATTTGCCGCAAATGCAGAGGCAATTCACAGTCTTCTGATCTTATATAATTGAAGACGACCGGCCATGATCGGTAATGCATATACGTATTCTTCATGAAATCAGGATGGCTCAGGTTGGTCAGGCTCTGCAGCACAGCGGGTTGTTCCGCATATAGCTTGCCTTGATAGCGCCCTAGCTCCAGCGCGGCCTTTTCGTACATATCAGCTGTCAAGTCTAAACCGGTGACGCCATCGATATATTCCAGCCAGAGATGGTATTCATTATTTTCGGCATTGAATTCGCCATGATAACATATCGGCCAACGGAGGGATTGCGAGAATGTTTCTCCCAAGTCAGACGAATAGAGATCATATTCCCGACGCCATGAACCCGGATCCCCGTAACGCTCCCATTTGTTCTGGATTTTCAGCACTAAACGGTAAGGCAATTTTTCGCCATCCACGGTTTCGGCAATCCCCGTTACCAGGTACACATTCCCTACAGTTCCCCCCTGTAACGCCATAGTTTGGTAGTCAGTAGAGATGATATTCGTCTGGAATTGTTGGTTTAAAACAAAGATCAGCTTTTCAAGTTCTATATTCATTTGTTCCTCCGTTTTCTTCTTTTTGATTTTAACAGATAAACGTTTATATTAATGAAATTTTCAAATTATTTATAAGGCAATTAAGTTCAGATTAAACTTCCTTCGACTTCAATTAGAGTGTCCCATCCAACTTCTGAATTCTTGAGTCTGAAAGTAAATATACATCACCAAGGATGTCGATTTTGTCTCCCTTTACACGTACAGCGCAATCTTTGTTTGACACGTAAATATCCATTTCGTTCGACAAGGGGGACAGTTCGCTTTGAACCTGTTCCATGTTATTTTCAAGATCAAAATGAGACAGGACGCCAAAATCATTAAGGCCGATCCCATTGTAAGCTGTGCTTTTTTCAACTTTGTATCCTAGTTTTCTCGAGCATATCCATTTGGCGGACATGTTGATTGCGCCAGCACTTGCTCCGATTACTACTGCTGTGCTTTTTTTAATCAAATCTGACAATCCATACTCCCGCAAGAAATCATTTTGTTTAAGAGTGTTTCCGCCTAACAAGAATATGGCTGAAGCGTTTCGAATTAACGTTTGGGCATCTTCCTTCTGTAGACGAAAATTAATTAAATGGTATTCATCAAACACAATCCCGGCCCGGTCAAGCCACGAGCGTTCAGTAGCACCATCGTCTTCGTATTCAGCTGGATTCGAGCTAATCATAACAAGTGATTTTCTATTAGTTATATCCTCCTGTAAAACCCTGCCCAAATTCTCTGGAAAGAAATTGCTAAACCATCCTAAATAATAGTGAGTTTTCATAAATGCCCCCGCAGCAAGAAAAATAAATTCATATCATGTGTTACCCATTCACAAATTATTTCTTTAAAAAATCATTTAATTACCTGATAGATTTTAAGATGCCTCTTCAGTAGATCCTTGCTAGGCACTGTTCAATATTTTTCTGGAGTGGCAGCAGTCTAGGATTACCGTTAATTTTAATGTAAAAACTTTTTAAAAATGTTTTTATGTTAAACACTAAGAGCCAATAGTTCTCGATTTCAATCTGTGCCTTCTGTACTTTTAATTCAGTCGGCAAGTTTTCTATTAATTCTTCTATTTCTTTTACATTCAATCCTCTTTCTAGCATTTCAAGAATTGGAATCAATATCCTTTCATCCTCATCGTGAACATAGACACTACTGGATATAAACAGTTTACTCCACAATGTTTTTAATATTTCTGAGTAATTATCTTTATCTAGCTTTGGATTTTTCACCAACTCTCCAAAAGTGTCAGCTACATGAGCAATACTGTGTGCCCATCCTTTACCTGCAACATAACCTCTTAGATCTTCCTCAAGATTGATGTACTTAATTAAATTCTCTTTAATGCTATAGATTGTGCTTGAGGGTAAAAAATCCCCTGTATTATCCCTGAACAATATTAATGCTATTAAAAGTGTAGTAAACGCTCTTGTGAACACTGTGTCAGTATCCTTTTCACCGATTCCTTTAAAAAGTGGTTCATTCAAACATGCTTCTAAGAGTTCAATTAATAGTTCAGGTTCTATTTGATGACTCTCAATAATCAATCTGTAAAAAGAGGTATAAATCAACTGGTCACGGAGTTCACTATCCGTTGAACCGATATGCTCCAGCATAGATTTTAATAACAAACTCCTATCTACCTCATGCCAATGACATTTTCCAGATTTAATTTCAGTTAAGATACACTTTAGTTCACCTTCGTCCAATAATACTTTCCCAGATGATAAATTCATCATTTTCCCCTTTGTCATGTAGATTAATGATTCAATATTCCTTTGCCCTATTCTCGAACCTATAAAAAGCTTCACTACTTTTAATTAAGTACGCTGTCTATTTCTTCAAATATTCATCATAAAGTAAATTCATAGCTTCAACAATCTTGTTGTCAGCAGCCTGATTATTAAATCTATTAGGTAAATTCATAGCCCCTACTGCATAAATAAAAGGGTTGTCATTGAAGTCTCCGATCATGCCAATATCAATCACCACATTGTCCAAGCCACCCGTCATATGGTTTAGATGGTGTGGGGGAATATGGTTTATATCTCCCTTTTGTCTAACCAGACCATTAATGATTGGTGTCCAAAGGAGAGGTTGTGTCTTGTAGCCTTGAAAAATATGTATCATTATCTCAAGTAAACTATTTAGCTCACCTTTGTTTTCAAGATCTCTTGGATTCTCAGTAATATTTATTGACGGATAATACGACTGGATGGACCTATTTAACTTTTCCCATCCACCACAAAAATTCACAATACATTTAGCAACATCGCTATCATGACAAGCAATCATTACTTCAACCGCCTCCCTTAAAGGAAGTGATTCTCTATTTTGTAGATGAGGATAAAGTTCCTTGCTATCTTCTTCTGTATTAAACGTGACTTCTTCAACTAAGTCATCCCATTTAAAGAAATCATCATCTACCCATTTCGCTACACAAAATCCTATTGCTACTTTTGCTGCTGATGCGAGCGGCACTATGAGTTCACTATTTAAAGAAATATTATTTCTTTGTCCTTTGCTGGTATATATTACGATTCCGACTTCTTCTGTATCTATTTCTTTAAGTTTATCGATAACTTTGTTCAAATAAATTCACCTACCTCATTTCAAACTCAAGTCTTTAATGCCAGATTACCTTATACCAATTATTTCAAATGCGGATCGTTAACTCAATGATTATTTACAAAAAAAAGAAGCTTATCTTTATGACAGATAAGCTCCAGATAGTGGAATAAGTCATTTATAAAAGTTAGGGTTTATCTCCTGTAAGCCACGCAAATAGGTATCCGATAAATACTATTATTAAAAACAGTAATATCTTTGCAAACTTTATAATTTTATTAATAAATAAATTAAGCCTTGTTTGTTTTTTAGATTTAAAAATATCTAAAGAGATAAAAATATGGAGTAGTAATAAAAAAGTATTCATTATTTACAACCTCCAGGGAGTCTTACTATCTCAACATTCAATATCATTGTCAAAAACATATTCAAGGAGGGGAACCGTTTCGTAACAAACTCTTCAAGATAATTGAAAAACTTTTAAATAGGAGTAATATATTTGCTCTCCTTGTTTTTTCTATCTTCAATGGTTTAAATTACGTTGTTTAATAATATTCTTAATCACGAAAATGATGCCAATAATGAAATAGAGTATTCCATTGCTCACAATGACTATACCTATGAAAGCAGCTCCAAAGGCTGCTCCTACACCGTTTCCTCCCATACTTTGATCAACCTTTACAAAAACAAAGCCCGATATAAAAGCAATTATTGGTCCTAGAATTCCAATAATTAAACCAGACCCCCATAAAGGCATTTTTCCTTTCCTGTACAAAGTTATAGTTAAGAAATTTAAAGCTATTAGACTCAATAATAATACGCTCCAAATTGCTCCATCGCCACTCATATAAGTATCTCCTTCAGAATTTATAGGATAAACTCTTTTTCAACAGTACTGCCAGATTGTTTAGTACTAGTCATTCAAGAATTGGACGCATACTTATTGTATATTCATTTTAATAAGAAGCTTATCTTTGTTACAGATAGGCTCCCAAGCAATATCGATGTACCATTACTCTCCATTTATGTTTATTTTGATGCTTAGAGGAACTTTTCTAGCCAATCAAATACCCGTTGGTAATAATCTTCTATGTTTTCATGGCGCCATGAACTTTGATGATGATCTTCATCATAAAGCACAAGCTGTGCTGGTTTATTCAACCTCTTCAGCGCGGAAAACATCGGTCCTGCCTCTGCATGACATATGTGGTCTCTTGTACCCTGGACGATGAGGACTGGGGTTTCGATTTTATGAAAATCAAATATGGGGGAATTTCTGATATAACGATCCTGGTCGTCCCACAACGTTGCACCCATATTGAATATCCCCCCCTCTATCATCCCGTAATTGGAAGTGGTATCAGGATCCCAAGAATCAAATTGTGTATAGTTGCTTATGATATTGGCGACCCCCGCTGATATGATAGCCGCTTTGAACAGCTGGAGTCTTGTGATCGCAACCAGTGCGGAATAACCTCCGAACGAGTGACCGATTATGGCAATCCTATCTGGATCAATATCAGGATGTTTCACTAATGCTTCCACTGCATTTTCTATTGCTTTGGTGATTTCATCCGCAGGCTCATGACTCCAGGACCTGGGTAGATCCGGTAAAAAGACAGCATACCCTCTGGATGCAAATAGTTGATGGTTGTCACATTTTGTTTGACTCAGTCCAAACAACCGGATACTCTCGGATTGCATCGAACCGGCATAGACCCGAATGACGACAGGAACAGGTTTTTTTATGTTTTTGGGTAAAAGCAATGCACCTTTTAATTCACGATCGCCGGTCTTCCAGCGAATCAATTGAGACGTCCCAAGCAGTGTAGAGTTTATCTGGTTCAGTTCGATAGTCTTTTCAGTATGTGTTAATAAATCAAATACTTTCAAAGCTGGTGGTTTGTCTGCGTCCTGATGGAAATAGGCTATTGTATTCTCACCAGAAGCACTTCCGCTTTCGTACCAAGGAAGATGTCCCGCTTGCTCTTCAATTAATATGGTTTCCTCCCCTGTCCTAAGATCCACCCTGCAAAAACCATCTTGGATACCATGAGGATTATGGGTTTGTAGTAGTATCTGATCATCATCGGTTACAGGAAATCCAGCAACAACAATTCTTTCCCCTTTTATGGTGATTTCCTCTAATCCGCCTGTATCATGACTGAAACACCATAGTTTATCGTTTGCAATGAGAACGACCTTCCCATCATTGAACGGCTTGGGTGGCTCATAATCATGCCCCAGATGATTCTTCTCATTTTTGTAGAGCAGCTCCACCTTCCCGGTATAGGTATCTACATGCCACAACCCACCATCAGCTAAATGGCCACTCGTAGTATAGTAGATTGAATGATTAGCAGCCCAGCCGAAAGTCAGCCCATAATTCATGCGGATACCACCAGCGACACATCTGGGGGGATCTCCGGAATCCAATGAACAGATCCATAAATCAAAATTATTCTGTTGGGAATCCATCCTTTCTTCACCAGTGCAGCTTGTGAAGGCTAGTGACCGGCCATCCTTAGAAAGTTCCATGGCGACCGGTCTCAGTCCACTACATAAAAGTGTGGAAGTTCCGGTTTCTATGTTTATTTTGCTAATTTCTGCCCGATAACGGTTCACCCAGGTATCATCATCAATATTACTTCCAGCCTTCCTATCACTCATGGAATGAAACACCTTAGGCTTATGATCTGGGGATAGGAGGATATCTTCGTCTGTAACCGGATAGAAATCCGCACTTAAACCTTCTGGAGGTAATGACTTCACGATAATATCTTTTCCATCCTTGCTCCAAATGGGTTTTTCAAAACCGAAGAAAGGGCAGACAATCAGGGCTGATGCTTTTTTCAATCCATTTTCCTTGGAATCCCATAACCATAGACATGCCTTACCATCAATATCTGCAAAAAATGCCAAGGTTCTGCCATCAGGGGACCATACCCCTGCCCAGCTGCTATTTCCACTCTGTGCTACCGGAAAAGCATGTCCCGTCTCCATATTGCATACCCATTGGGTGGTACCCTCCACTGCCATTGATACTCCTTCAGATTCTCGCCCTGCTGCTTTTCCTCCCAGGCAAAAAGCCAGCCATTTGTTATCCGCAGATATGGACATCGGGATCATGTATGCCGGTTCCTTTATATTCAATATTTCACGTACTGTTAATGTTTGTTCCATGTAAAAGCCTCCAAAATAGAATTTTATAATCAGGTTCGATTCTATCCAATTATCTGGAGCCTTCTTCAGGAAGATGCACTCTTGGAATCCATTTAATCTGAAGAATCCATCTATCAGCTTCTATCATTTTCATTCTCCTTTCTTCAGTCCTGCTGGAATGCGGCACTTTGATTCCCATTAATCTTATGTACTCTTTAATCGCGAAAAAACACCTTTGTATCCAATTCGAATTTTTATTGATCTAGCATCCATTTCACAGCATCCAATAGATTTTCAGCTACAAAATCAGGCTCCACTTCTTTCCATTTATGACGGTACGCAGCGAGTGAGCTCCTGCCCCATCCTGTCAAAACCAATATTTTGGTTGCCCCCACTGAATGTGCTGCCAGCATATCCGTTTCTCCAACATCCCCAATAAAAACGGTTTTTGATAAGTCTATGTTATGTTTTTTAGCAGCTTCCAATAATAATCCCGGGTTTGGTTTGTGGCAGTCACACCGTTCAGTATGACTATGCGGACAAATGAAAACATCATCAAAGCCATAGGACATGAATTCATCGGAAAAATCATTGATTGTCGCTTCACCTCTGCTGATCCTGTGCTGGTTCGTACAAGCAAACATTTTTATTCCATTGTCCTTTAACAGCTGAAAAGCAGATAGACTGAACGGATAAGGAGTAAATTCCTTTGGATGAATAAAATGCCCCGTACCACCAATGGTTCCATCGCGGTCAATAAATACAGCTTGAATATCTTTCATTTTCAGCAAAAAAATCACATCCTAAAAAAATCATCCTCTGTTACCTAATACCAATTATTTCAAAAAAACTTAATTTTCACAAGATTTTTCCCAAAATAGGAATCTTATGCTCCTTCTTAAAATTTTTGTGGGTAGTATCTTTACATTTGTTTAAGACATTGATAAGATATTTGATAATTTAATAACCAAGAATTGTAATTGCGATGATGAGAAGAGTAGATAAAATTAATTCTTTGCAGAGAGCTCCGGAAGCTGAAAAGGAGTAGGAATGATTTATCGAACCAAGGCTCTGAGCATTCACATTGGAACTTTTTTAGGGATAGTGTGACAGGTGCTCCTGTTATAGGGCTAGGGTATACGTATTGAATTAATACCGTACCTGATGAGGTTAATATGGCAACATATTGACAAACTGGGGTGGTACCACGGATATAAAATCTCGTCCCCAAGACTAAATGAGTCTTGGGGACGAGATTTTTTTTATTGGATAAAAACACTAATAATCTTGGGAGGGTCTAATATGGACGGGATAACGGAAGCGAACTTTAACAGTTTGGAAAGGGTCATTGTCGAGGATTTGGAAAACGGAGCATACAGTAGAACGATTTGCACAAGGTTCCCTCCAGAACCGAATGGTCATCTTCATATCGGAAGTGCCTATGCGATTAATATGAACTACCGGATTGCTCAACATTTCAATGGAGATTTCAACCTCCGCTTTGACGATACGAATCCTTTAAAAGAAGAAAGCGAATATGTCGATTCCATCATTGAAGACATGAATTGGCTCGGCTATCCTCCCGGTGATCGGATATTTTATGGATCTGATTATTCTAACGAGATATACGATGCAGCAATCAGCTTAATAAAATCCGGAAAAGCATATGTGTGCGGATTGTCACAGGAAGAGACCAGGGAATATCGTGGGACCCTGACAGAGCCCGGGAAAAATAGCCCATATAGGGAAAGGCCAGTAGAAGAAAACCTCGAGTTATTTTTGAAGATGAAAAATGGTGACTTTCAAACAGGATCGATGGTGTTAAGGGCAAAGATTGATATGGCATCCCCAAACATGAATATAAGGGATCCAATCCTGTATCGGATTATCCATGCAAGCCATTATAGAATGGGTAGCCAATGGTGTATTTATCCCATGTATGATTTTGCCCACCCGTTACAGGACGCTATTGAAGGTGTCACCCACTCATTCTGCTCGATAGAGTTCAAAGATCATCGCCCATTGTACGAATGGGTGCTGGCAGAACTGAATATTAATCAACCGCCAAAGCAGAGGGAGTTTGGAAGAGTTAATATAACCGGCGTTGTGACTAGTAAACGGTATTTGAGGGAATTGGTAACAGAAAATGTCGTAGATGGATGGGATGACCCGAGATTGCCTACTATAAGCGGGCTAAGGAGAAGGGGATTCACTCCAGGCAGCATAAGAAATTTCATAAATGACATCGGTTTTATCAGGCATCAAAGCATTGTGGATATTGCCATGCTGGAAAGCACACTTAGAAACGAGTTGAAAACAAAAGCGAATAGTGCGATGGCGGTATTGAATCCTCTAAAGGTTACGATAACCAATTATCCTGAAGACAAGACCGAACTTGTATCAATTGAAAATAATACAGAAAACAAAGAGTTAGGCCACAGGGATGTTCTCTTTTCAAAAGAGCTGTATATAGAAAGTGAGGACTTTATGGAAGTGCCGGCTAAAGGATTCAAAAGACTATCCTTACATTCCGAAGTCCGCTTGAAGGGTGCCTATTTCATTAAGTGTAATGAAGTGATTACAGATGATGCAACAGGGGAGATAGTGGAGCTTAGATGCACATATGATCAAAAAACCAAAAGCGGAACGGGGTTCACCGGAAGAAAAGTCAAGGGGACGATTCATTGGGTTTCCGCATTGAACAGCGAAACTGCGGAGGTTCATCTTTTTGAAAAACTGTTCGAAGATGAAGACATTGTAAAGGATAAAGAAAAAACATGGGAGCAAAAAATCAATCCTAAATCAAAAACAGTCCTTAAAAATTGCAGAATCGAATCCTGGATGAAAAATGCAAAAGTCGAAGATAGATTCCAATTTCTACGCCACGGTTATTTTTTCCAGGATAAGCACTCAACGGAAAATAAGCTGATCTTCAACAGGATCGTACCATTGAAGGACTCCTGGACAGGAAAGCCCGGAAGATAAAGGTCAAGTTACACCGAAAACAAAACGGATATGAAAAAGCAGGAAGTCCATGATTCCCTGCTTTTTCATACCTGTTAAATTAATTCTTCAATATATAGATATACCTCGAATTAAACGATTGAATCCCATTTTTCAATATCCGATTTTTCATTAAACAAAATATCTCTTTGTTCGGTCAACGTTTTGATTGCCACGACCCTTGCATTTTTCTTAATTGAATAATTTGGCCTGTATGATAAGCATCATGAAGCATTATGTCCAGTAATTTCCGCTCAAGTGAATTTTGATCAAGCTCTTGGTCGGAAATTTTACTCAATATATGTCTTAAATTGCGTTGAGCGTTTTCGGAACGTTCAACGACTTTCCTCCATTCCTTGTCATCATTAGTTTGATCTGTAAGATAAAAGGTTTCATCACCGTCGAGATTATGTGTCCATTCACGGCCCTCCAAGTTTGCAGCAAGTCTCTCTTTGTAATAAATAAGATGATTAACGTTCTCCCAAATGGTTTTAGTTGCCTCACCAGATGGTTTCCAGATAGCCTGTTCGGCTGTAAGTCCTTCTAGAGAATCTTTAAACGGTGCATACCAACTCTCTTTATCGAATGTTGAATCAAGTACGTTTAAAAGAAAGTCAATTCGTTTCAAAGTCATCTCCTCCTTGAATATTTAGAATTCCAGAAAACCAATAAATAATTACCTCTGTAAAGATTCTGCATTTTTTTAAAACATCCTGCAATTTCTTATTCAACAATCTTGCCCAAAAATGAAAAATGAGCACTGATCCTTGTTACAGGATAGCGCACGATAGTTGAAGATTAAGAAGCAAGAGTCATTATACTATATCTAAAAACTGTTGAACTTCTTTTGGAGATTTAATCATGATAACTTGTTTATCTTCAGACAATTGTTCTAGCTTTTTTAGTATTCCTGGTCTCTTAGTTATTGGATAATCCCATATCCATTTAATAAAATCTAAGTCAAATCTTTCTTCGCAACCTTCTCCCATATCTGGTCGTATTTTATTTCTGTATTGCAACATCCTTTTAAAAGCACGATAGACACAGATTGTTCTATGAATATCAAGGAAAATTATAGTATCTGCGGCATTCAGCCTGATCTCCATTGTCCCACCATAGTTTCCATCAATAATCCATTCTTCTTCTTTCATTAAATCATTTTGGACTTTAATTTGTTTATCCTTTGGTACCCCAACCCAATTAGGTTTCCAAAATAGGGCATCAAGATGGTATACGTTTATTTTTAGTTTCTCTCCTAATTGCCTTGCCAGTGTGGATTTCCCTGAACCACCTGAACCTATAATTACAACCTTTTTCATAAGAACCCCCTAATAAAACAATCCTACTTTTTTAACAAAGAATGGGAACTGCCTCACAGCAGCTCCCTTGTGCACTTTTGCTCCATTTAATTAATTCTATTTTTTTATTTTACATATATAAAACGGATATTCAGGGAAATCATCGTAAATATCGTGCTTTTCTAAGAGATGATCTGTCTTTCTTATGTATTCTTCTATCACTTCAAAAGGGGAATATTTTAAGTTCGCCATAATCATAAGGTACCTACTCTGTTTTAACAAACTAAAACAGGAATCTAGACATTTTTCGAATTCGCCGATTTCATTAATAGCTGAGCCGATAAGTGTAACAATGTCAAAATTCCCTTCAGGTAAATCAGGATCAAAAATGCTCTTACATATTACTTTAGAAGGATTTGGGTGTCCTTCCCTCGCTTGTCTATATGCAAATATTTCACATGTTTCTTTATCTATTTCAATGCTTGTTAAGTTTCCTTTGTCTTTTATCCAATAACCTAAATAGTCATCCCAATCGCCCGTACCTATTCCCACATTACAAACTTGCATTCCTTCAGTAATCGCAAAGGATTTCCTTATATAATCTCTTGTTTTCATTTCAGTATGGATACATTGTGGAGAGGTATTCCAGACACCAGCTTCAGGACTTTTAAGTTCAAGATAATATTGAAATAATTTTTCATCCATATTATTCATTGATTTTCCCCCTTTGTTTTCACTTTACTTAATCAAATGCCATTTAGTTTGAGTACATTTATCTGTATCTGGCACTTTAATAATGCTGATTATGGCAGTATGCAAAAACATGCACTTTCTTAATAAGAACTTGCAGAATTTCGGCTCATGGTTGATTTAGCTTATTGAGCAAACCCTCCTAGATTGCTGAACAGCTTTCTCAAACTCAATATTGCTTTTACGTATTTATTTCTTTCTGTATATTCTTATCACTTTCAATCCTCGCACTTTTAAAACTCCATGTACCAATGATAGTTGAGATGAATAATAAAGCTCCTGAAAACAAATAGGCAAACTGCGCTCCAAACAAGTCAACGATTAAACCTATAAGAAAAATAGAAATAGAGAAGATTATTTGATTTAATGTCGCACGTGAAGCAATAACAGATGCTAATTCTTTTTTTCTAATTCCAGTTGTATATAGCTTCAGAACGCTCCTTTTGCTAAGAAAGTACTTTTTCTTCTAATGTTTTCAACATATTTATTCCAGCGACTTCAAATCCAAGCTCTTCATATAGTTTTCGAGCACCAGTATTACTTCCAAATACATGAAGTTTAAAGTAGCATACTCCTTTTTGCCTAATGATACCTTCAATATGCTCCATGATTTTAGTTCCTAAACCTCTTCCTCTAAGCTCTTCAAATATAAAGATTTCATAAAGAAATGCACTCTTTTTTTTCACTTCAATTTTTATCCAGGCATAACCCGCTATTTGTTCCCCAGTATAGATATTAAAAAGATGATGGTTTGGTGTAAAAAGTCCCTTCGGAAGCAAATTATTTAATTGTTTGATTGCCTTAAGAGATGTTTCTTCACCCAGTTCATGGATGTTCCGGGATAATACATCAGTATACCTTTCAATTTTATTTTGAAAGTAAATGTCAAAATCTTTTTCTGACATTTTTCTTAATTTTACATTTTCCATAAAGTCCTCCTACTAAATATTAAATTCCAAACAAATCACCAGAACACCGACTAGTCAGATTTCCCTTTCCAACTCAAGGTCGGAAAATTTATTATTACTTTCCAAAGTTCTTATTACACCAAGCAGGGTAGTTATATCTTTTTTTACATTGAGGACAAAGAAACTAAATACATAAAAAGCAATAAGGAAAAGCTAGTTATTACAGTTAAGGTAGATAACATAAACATTTTGATTTCTTCCTTATGAGTAATTACTCCTTTAAACCCAAAGAATAATCCTATAAGAATTAGTGAAGTCCATATTAACTTTACTGTCTGCAATGGGAACAAAGTATAGAAGTTTATAAGAAATAGTGGAAAAGTCAACAATTGAACAAACGTAATGAATAAGAGAGTTTTCATCTAACACCTCCATGGTCCACAATCGTGCCCTCTATGGAGCGATCAAGCTCAACCGGCAATTCTTCAGCAATTGCCCCATTAATTTAAAAATCAATTTAGGGAGATTGATTGAGATATTGTCTTCTTTAAGTCATCTATGATTGTTTGATTATTAGGAGTCATATTCGGTAAAGAATTCAGTTCAAAAAACTGCAAACTCTTAGTTTCCTTTTGATCTGCTATAGGTGTACCTTCAAATTTTTTACATATGTAAATAATGTTAACAAAATAGACTTCATCACCATTTGGATAAATATAATGTTGTGATTCTCCAGAATAAATATTAAAAAATTCTAGGTTCTGTAATCGTAAACCTGTCTCCTCAAATACTTCTCTTTTTACAGCATCTTCTACAGATTCTCCTACTTCTACTGCTCCTCCTGGATGAGACCAATTATGGTTATCCGTTCTATGCTGCAATAGAACACGGTTCTGTTCATCTAAGATTAGACAGCCTGCCACGCTTACAACGAGGGGCATAGTGCCAACTTTTTCACGTACCTTCATAATATAGTCAAGCATTTTCTCACTCCTATTCATGTAATCAACTGCTCAACTAAAGCTCCCAGTCAGTTAAAGAATTAACCTAAATTTCCTCTTTCAGTAATTCTGTTAACCCATTTGGGTAAAGCACCTTTTCCCCTGAAAAAATTTCTTCTTTAGAAATCCATTTTGCATAAGTAATTTTATTCCCTTCAGATACTGTAAAATATTCTTGCTGATATAAATTCGTATCTTTAAAATCAACTAAGTATATCTGTGTTATTTCGTGTCCTACTTTTTCGTCTATTTTAAATATATTTTCTATGCATGAAATATATCCTCTGACAACAACTTCAACGCCTAATTCTTCACTAAACTCTCTCACCAATGTCTCATTTGACCTTTCGCCGAATTCGATTGTACCGCCTATGGGGCGGTAATAAGAACCTATTCCTTTTGAGTGCTTTCCTTCCTGCTCTTCCAAAAGTATATAGTTGTCCTTCATAATTATTCCTAGTGTATTTGCTCTTGGATACATCAATTACCCTCCCCTGAAAATAACGCTATCTAGTAATTTCTAATGAGAGTATGAAAGTTTCTTCTTTCTCAAACCTCCCAGTTTGCTTAATTCCAATTATTTCATAATCTAAAAATCCCTTCAATAAGATATTTTCCATGGCCAATAAAATAAAAGAGCGCTGATCCTTGTTTACAGGATAGCGCCCTTTTCATGAAGACTTGAATTTGAGAGAACTTGTAATGTGATCTTCGATTAAAGTTCCTAGATTGCGGAAGAAAAAGCAAACTTGTGTTATGACTTTCAGTTCAATTTAGCGGCATTTTTAAGTGAAGCATCTAATATATCACTTATTTTATTGTAATCAAGTGACCAATAATAACCACTACTTTCGAACATAACGGTATTTTCCATAACCCAAAAGCTACCGCCATATATAACCTTATCATTTGTTCGAATTAAAAGTTCTTGATATCGTTTGGGTTTTTGTTGAGGAGGGTAATTAAAAGATTCAACTTTTGAATGTTTTTCCATTTTTGAAACATCCTCAGCAATTTCCATAACCAGTTTTTTATCTGTAATTTTATAAGAATGATTATCTGTTGAAACAATAACTTCTTTTATATCTTTGTTAGCAAGGTTAAATCCCCAAATTGACAAATGAGTTTGCTGATAAAAAACAAAAGTTCCAATTGTTATTAAAATAATAAATGCTAAAACACTCCATTTCTTTATAGACACCAATCCACCTCCTACTATATTCACTTTGAATTTAACTTATTAATAGTAATCTTATTCCACAATCCTGCCCGATTCTTAAGTAAAGAGCGCGAACTTTGCTGTAATCGCTTCCGTTAATCTAAATATATTTTTTCACACACTTAACCCATTTTCATTAAGGAGCTACTTCCAAATAGCCATATCATAGGGGTTAAAACCACGAGCAAAAATAAGCCAGTGAACATATACTTGATGTATTGTTTTCTATTTACGCCTTTTCTTAATTCCCATAGTCCCAATGTTATAAAATATAGTCCAACCAAAACCGAAACGATTGGAAGTACAATAATCAAACTACCCATTATGACATCTCCCTTTATAATCCTTCTTTAACTCTTCTACCCTACTGTTTATTACCAATTATTTCAAACTTTAGGCATATACTCAAGATATATTTTCCATAAAAAAGAAGCTTATCTTGTTGCAGATAAGCTCCCTATTGCAATGATTGTCTATTCTTAACATACTTTCGGTACACATTTAATGGCTTGCTTTGAAGGAAAGTATCTGCTTTGTGACAGTACACATTGGTGACTAATAAAATTTCATCATTTTCATCAAAAACCCTTTTAAATATATCCGTACTACGCTCATAAACTTGTATAAGATTAGCCTTTGCCTGAAAAGATAAATCAGGGTTGGAAATTTCAAAACGTATTCCATATCTCCAGGAATAAAATAATCCCGGCGCTAAAACGAGATCTTCAAAATGTTTTTTCATAAATTGCTCTAATTTATTCGAAAGGTCATACATGCTAATTCCCCAGTCGGTTTCAATTTTTATGCTATAATCTGGACCTAAAAGGCAAATTGAGCACCGATTCTTCTTCAAGAATGGCGCACTATATTGAAAATTGAAATTTCCTTCAAAGCAAAAAGGATCTGGAAGAGCTTACTTTCAGATCCTGTCCATATTGAGGCTTTATATTCCTTTAGCTTCACATCAAACTCTTATGAATTTTTCAGTAGTAACTAATTATTAATTCGCTTGTTAACTTCAATCGTAATGAACTCCGGCAAATAATTGGGAGTACATCCTTTTGATACCATTTCATCTTTGTAAAGACCCGTCTTCTCACCAATTTTAATACAACGTGCTCGATACTTTTCATCATAAACGCCTATCCAGCCTGCGGTAAAATTCATAGCCCATTGAACTTCCGGTTCTTCCTGCGTAATAGTAGCTTCAATTGCAGATAGTAACTCTGCGGTGTTATCAGGCGGTGTTTGTCCAGTCCATCTCAATCGCGCTTGAAAATACCAGAAAGCTCGCCTTTGAAGAGCAGAAGGACTATTTTCCCATGACTCCATCAATGCAATGTTCTTCTTGTCTTTAGTGAGCTGATTAGCCATTAACCAATCCATTAAGTTATTTCGCTCATCGAATGTGTGAGTCTGCATATCCTTATCGAGCTTATTTAGTAAATCTTGTGAAAGAAGTTTTTTGTCCATAATTAAGATTGCCAATAGTCTGGGCAAATACTCTCCGGTTGACCAAAGTTCCATAGCTAGTTCGTGATCTTTTTTAATGTCCTTGGCGATTTTTCGTAAGTCGCCGAGCTTAGTTTTACTATCAATCCGAGCTAGAATATTTTCTGCTTTTGATGAGCGTTTTATTTCTGTGCTTTTATTTTTATTCATTTGACACAACTCCTTATTAAAGCACTGGAATTAGCATACTATTTTCTTAATTAACTCTTAGTGTTTTTCTTCATCCAACTCCGCCTATACCTTCTTCACAAACTCCGATTTCAGCTTCATTGCCCCGAAGCCGTCGATTTTGCAGTCGATGTCATGATCTCCTTCGACGAGGCGGATGCTTTTTACTTTTGTTCCGATCTTCAAGACAGAAGAACTTCCTTTTACTTTCAGGTCCTTGATCACTGTAACGGAATCCCCGTCCTGGAGTACATTGCCGTTGGCGTCCCTTACCACTTTTTCCTCTTCGCTTGTATCCGCTTCGAGCGTCCACTCATGGGCACATTCGGGGCAGACCAGCATATTTCCATCCTCATATGTATATTCAGACCCGCAATTCGGGCAATTTGGCAATTTTGACACGTTTCTCTCTCCATTCTGCTTTTTCAGTAAAGCTTTATTTTCTATAGTGGCATAGTCACTTTTGAATGACAAGTTTACTAATCCCAAAAAAGATGCCCCATTCACTGGGACACCTTTATGTTTGCGGTAGAATGATATCCACTATCGCCCCGCCGCCTTGCTTATTATAAATGATCATCTCGCCATTATGAATGGTTTCCACTATCCGCTTGCAGACCATGATCCCAAGGCCGTTGCCATCTTCCTTAGTAGTAAGGAACGGTTGACCCGTTCTCTTTAGGATATGCTCAGGGAATCCGTCCCCATCATCCATAAAACGGATCAATATACTTTCAGGGTTGGGTGATTCGACCGTTATGTCAATCCTTCCATTGTGGCCGACTGCTTCCACACTGTTTTTTACCAGATTGATGAATACCTGCTTAAGCTGATTAGCATCACAATAGATAGGCTCAATATCTTTAAAACTATGGGTGATTTCGATATTTTTGCTTATGGCGAAGCTTGATAAGAGCACCCCGATTTCTTTAACAAGCTCACGGACATCATACCAGTCCTTCGCTTGTACTGTCGGTCTCGACAGTACAAGAAATTCGTTTGTAATCTGGTCAATCCTCTCAATCTCATTAAGCATGATGGCCGGATATGTATCGTTGTACCTATTTTCCTGAACAAGCTGTACGAAGCCCTTTAATGTGGTGAGCGGATTTTTTATCTCATGCGCCACTCCCGCTGCCAAATGTCCGATGATGGAGAGTTTTTCGGCATTTTGGATATAGGACTCCGTCTTTTTATATTCCGTGATATCATGGAGCTGTATCAGGGTCCCTTCCTGAAATGGGAAAAAGTTAACAAGGCAGGTTCTATTTTCTGCATCATTCTGGAGGATAACCTTGTAATCTTGTATTTCCTCTCCATTTTTTTCGTATCGTTCATGAACCTCCCCTAGCTGCTCCATCTCACTGATGGAATGAGGTATCTTGTCCAGGATCGCTTGCGCTTTTGGATTTACTTTTACTATATTTCCACTTTCATCAAGGACGATGTACCCGGTCTTGGATTGTTCAAGAATCATCTGGTTCATTTCATCAAGATAGCGGTTCCGTTCGCGCAGGTCCAATTCCCGCTCAATCGAATCCACCACGGTTTCCAACGAGGCCATGATCATCGGATTCGCTACATGCAGGAATGTCATCATGGAAATCGTGCCGATCACTTTTTCCTGAAGAAACAACGGGACACTGTAGCAGGCTGTCAGATGGAGAAAATGATAGAAGTGATCATCCCCGATCATCTGGACCGGCATCTTAAGCTCCAGCGCTGCAAGAATGGAATTTACCCCAGCCTTCTCTTCCGTAAACCTGACCCCCTTTTGCAGTCCGATTTGATTGACTACCGTATCCTCGAGACTTTCATCTCCCATATATTCAATAATATTCCCTTTATCATCTGTCACAGCAACCAATAAGGGAATTCCCTTGCTCTTATCTAAAAATTTATCCATAAACAATCTGATAATATGTAATCTTTCTTTATATTCACCTTGTATTCTAGCAAGCTCCTCATTGGATAACCTTGTAAAGGCAGGAATTACATTTGGATCTAACTTATACTCAAGGCATCTAGTTCTCACCTCTGCTATATAATTATCCAACATGCTTATCAACCCTTTTGACTTTAGTTTATTTTATACGTAAAAAGTATACCTTAGTGTGTCTGTATGTGCACGAAGTTCTTTATTTGTTCCCGGATATACAAAAAAGCCAAAGATTTAATCTCTGGCTCGTTTCACATCATTCTTTTCATTAACCCAGTACATCTGTGATGCCATCCATATTTGCCGCTATCCACTCGACGGCAACATCCAAGCTCGCAAATTCCTGCACTTCAAATGTCACTTCGTCCTGCAGAAGCCATACATCCTTATCTTCATGATTGATGCCGCCTATCGACCAGTGCAGCAGGCTGTACGGGTGATTGTTGTTCAGGAAGGATGCCCATGTCTTGGATTGGGCGGCATTCTTCAAGGAGTTGATTTTGCCTTCGACACTCATTTCGTTCCCCCCACTACGAGTAGTGACATGCGTGGGTTCAAAATCTGGCTTGGACACTTCAGCATGTATGTATTTGCACTCTCTACGAAATCGACTGTCATATCCTCATCGAAGAAAAGCAGCTTTGACTTTTCCATCAACAACGGACCGATATTGGTCTCCAATGCGACATCGTCGTCCTCTTTCTCCGGTGTGATCCATAATGCGGAGACTCCGCTGACAACACAGCCACATCCATCTGTATCATATTTAAGCTTCAACCATTTGCCTTCCTGGTTTTCAAGCTTTGCTTTTACTCTTTCTGCTGCTCTTTCAGTAAACGTCACTTTCACGTTTCATGCCTCCAACTGTTTCAATGTTAGCATGATTGTACCATATTTCCACGGATTGTATAACTAGAAGGCATTTGGAAAGGATGGTAGGGGTACAAGTTCTTGTTGTCAAATTGGGTAATTGTAGGTACGATACTAATATGTGAATATGAAGGAGGGTTTTACCAATGTCAAAAGTGACGATCAAAGTACTGGATAACGGAGGCTTCCGTGTAACAGGAGATGTGGAGCTAATTGATGCAGAAGGAAACAAGTTCCCGGACAAGCCGGCATTTACACTTTGCCGCTGCGGCCTTTCCAAGAAGCTTCCGTATTGCGATGCTTCCCATAAAGGGAATTTCGAGTCCTGTGTGCGGGCTGAGCAAGTATTGAACGACTGATACGGTTCAGCCTATCAGGTACATAAAAGAGTATGGGCCTTTACGGTTCCATACTCTTTTTTGGTGGCATGAACCCTTCTGGACTAAGGATCAGCTTCTCGGGTGGAAACACCTCATTCAGCTTTTCCCAGACGCGCCTCTGAACATTTCCTTTATACCACTCTTCCTTCTCCGATCCATCAAACCGCTCATCGATTTTCAACCGATCTGTCCGCTTGCCACCGCTTCCATCTCCTGTAAAATCATCCACACAAATACGGTTCACAAGTCCTCTTAGCTTTTCTGGGAACTTATCCGAAAATGGCAAGGCCGGGGCTACGGCTGCCTGTACTGGAATGCCTGCATCCCCTAACTCCTTTAACGCCTTCAACCTGGCGGGAATGGGCGGTGCTGCGGGGGAAAAGCGTTTCCGCACTTCCTCGAGATCGGTTTCCACGGTAATGCTGACCATCACTTTGTCCCCAAGCTTTTCAAACAAATCAATATCCCTTGACACCATGGGACTTCTTGTCTGCACGAACAGAAAGTCAGGCGGGATTTCCGTCATCACTTCAAGTAAGGTTCGTGTAATCTGCTCCTTGTGCTCGATTGGCTGATATGGATCTGTGCTCGATGACATGAAGATGACAACCTGCTTTCCTTTTTTCCGAAGCAGCAGCAACTCCTTCCTCAGCTTTTCTGCCACCCCTTTTTTTACATCCACCCAGGTCCCCCACTCCTGTTTCCGGAACAATCCGACCGGACTCTGCCTGACGTAGCAATAGGAGCAGCCGAAGGCACAGCCGATATATGGATTCAATGAATGGGTATAGCCCTCGAGAAATCCGCTTGTCGGAGTGAGGATTTTTTGCGGTGTCTTTTCTGTCACATCTATTTTCATGTTCTCACTCCCGATCGATATCAATATTTTTCTCTTGTTGTTTCCAACTTTTTCTTTATACTAATAAGTATTACAGTCCAAAGGGGAAGATATAAATGAAACTTAAAGTGTTAAAACCCATTTTTGCGGAATCCGCCAGCAGCCTTGTCAATACGACTAGCTCTTACCCTGGCACGGTACTATTCAAAAAGGAGCATTGGGTAGTGGATGCGAAAAGCCTGCTTGGTGTGCTTGCTCTTGCGCTTCAGCCCGGCCAAGAGGTCGAAGTCACTTCCGATGAGGGTGACGACGTGTTTGCAGCGATTTTGGAGCTTGGCTATTTCGAACAGGTATAATATAGGAATAAGTCAGACACATCCTCGTGCAGTCTGACCATCCTTCATCGGCGTCCTTCCCCTTCATTGGGAAGGATGTTCGTTTTTTAGGAGATATCCAAAATATTGTCCAGGATCAGATAGCTTGCCTCACCAAACTTATCCACTACATGCAAACGGCGCTGATGGGCATCCAGATGATGCACCGCTCCTACGAATAGATGGTATCTTCTCTTTTCATAATAGGTGATGGTTACTTCCTTACCCGTTTCCATCGCTTCGCAAAACAGTTCATTCATTTCTTCGAGCCGCTGTTCATCGAGTTCCGGTTTTGTTTCATATAGATCTTCCTTCGTCCAGTCCCGCAGCAGCTTTACATGCTCCGGCAGCATCATGGACGTCCATTTGATGGTTCCTCTATCTCGTATTGCCATTCTTTTGCACCTCCTCTATGCTTTATGTCCGCCAACTAATCGGCTGCGATGCTTCGCCGTTCCTGCATTTGTATAAGAGACCGCCCGGAGCAAGGCATTCGATCCATGCTTTCCGCGAATGCGATCCATCACATATCCAAGCTGCCTTTTCTTTGGCCGCTCGAGTTCGAACAGGCTGAGCTGCATCTCGCTGTCGTCGATGATGTTGGAGATGGAGACGGCTATTTTCCTTACCGTCTTATGCTCGTAATTTTCTTCGAATAATTCCAAGCAGGTGTTGTAAAGATCCATCGTGATATTGGTTGCCCGCTCCATCGTCCGGGAACGATAGAAGCCTCCACCAAGTTCGTCGCGGCTGTAACCGATGCCAAGGCTGATCGTCCGACCGGCTTTCCGGTGATGACGCGTCCTTCTTGCCACCTCCTCGCAAATTTCAAGAAGGACATGCTTCACTTCCTCCGGGTCGGTATAGTCGCGCATCAGGATCTGGCTTTTCCCAAAGCTGATCTGCCCTTGGATGATGGGCGCGCCGAGCTCTGACAGATCGATGCCCCATGCATGATGATAAAGCTGATTGCCCATGATTCCGAATTTCTTCTCCAGCAGCTCGAGCGGATAATTCGCAAGCTGTCCGACGTTGAAAATCCCCATCCGGTTGAGTGTTTTTTCCACCTTTGATCCGATCCCCCACATTTCACGCAAGGGCGAAAGGGGCCATAGCTTCGTTTTAACATCCTCATAGGTCCATTCGGCAATGCCCTTCTTTTTCGCTTCAAGATCCAGGCAGAGTTTGGACATCAGCATATTCGGTCCGATCCCGATGGCACATGGCAGCTGAAATTCCCGCTCCATGTCTTCTTTTATTTTCTGTGCAATGATGGTGGCATCCCCCCAAAGGCCTTCCACTCCGTCCACCTGCAGAAAGCTCTCATCGACACTGTACGTGTGGATTGCATCCTTTGGGACGTAGCGGTTAAAAAGACGGGTTATTTCGGTGGAGATGCGGAGATAGGTCGCCATCTGCGGATTGACGACATGAATGCGCGGATCATTGGGTATCTCGAATCTTCGCGAGCCTGTTTTGATTCTGAATTCCTTTTTCAGCATCGGGGAAGCCGCAAGCACGACACTCCCCTGCCTTTCTGTATCCCCGACCACCGCCAAATAGCAGGAAAGCGGGTCAAGCCCCATCATGACAGCCGAGCAGCTGGCATAGAAGCTTTTCATATCTACGCAAAGAATCTTGTTGTTTGGCATCTGGCTGTAATCCATTTTAGGGTCACACCTCTCTAAAATAGAATATACGTTCGCATTAGTAGTATATACCCAATAATAAGCGAATATACGTTCGGTTTCAATGGTAAATTCCAGTACTTTTTCCGACATTTTTCGACGACAGGCTCTTATCTTAAGCACAAATCCTTTATACTAAAGGAATAATGGGGTGAAAACGTGGAAAATAAATTATTGCGCAAGATGATCAGAAATTGTTTCATTCAGTACCAGCATGACCTAGAATCGGTGCCGCTGAGTGAAGAGGATTATATAAGGATGACAGCTGAAATTACGGAGATTTTACGGACGGATGACGCTTCTGATGTATTTGAAATCGTCAATGATGTGGTGTATGAATATTTGAGCCAGTAAAAAAGCTTGAGACGGGAGCCTCAAGCTTTGACTTTTATGACAGCCTCGGCTGCCTTTATGCTATCGATCAACCAGACAGGGGCATCCGGGTGCATGATGACCTCCTCTGAGGTGAGCCAGTATACCGCCTCCACCTCATCCGGGCTTTTGATAAAAGCCTCTTCCGCATCCAACAGCTCGCAAAGATACACGATATCAATCACTTCGCTGCCATCGTCCAGTATGAAGGAGGTGTTTCTCACATAGATCATCTCGTCCTTCACCTTTACCCCGACCTCTTCAAAAAGTTCCCTTTGGACGGTTCTCTCCAGGATGTTGGCAGAGAAGCCTTCCGGATCGACCGTACCACCGACAAGTGACAGCAATCCTCCCGCATGGCCTTCCTTTTTGCTCCTTTCTATCACCAGCCACTTTCCATCCCGGAATATCGCGCCTTCCACATTCACATGAAACATGTGACCCTCTCCCTTCAAACTTCTTTTTTCATCAGTATTTTCCGGTACATCCCGTTCATCATCATGGGTTTGTCGTCTACAATCTTCAAGCTCCTGCTATACTTTTTGTACAGTTTTTCAAAACTCAAGCCGATATCCGTTCCAAGCAGTTGAACGAACGGCCTGATGACTCGTTTGCCAAACGCGAGCTTTCTTTGTTTGGGGGCAAACTTGTCAAACACAATCAGGCTGCCATTCTGCTTTAGGACCCGCTCCATCTCTTGAAAGCATTTTTCCGCATCAGGCACTACAGAGAGAATGAGGCTCGCAACAACATAGTCAAAGGAATGACTAGGAAATATCATGTTCTGTGCATCCATCTCCAAAAATTCAATGCGGGAATTTTTGAACTTAGATTTCGCCTTCTCCAGCATATCCGGAGAAAAGTCAATGGCCTTGATATCCAGATTTGCATGGGGAATCAGTTCCAGATCCGCTCCAGTACCCACACCAACAAACAAAATCTTTTGACACTTTTCAAAAGGGAGCTCCTGAAAGATTTCCTTGCGTGCCTGCAGGAAAGAACCCGAGTTGAAGAACTTATCATACACAGGCGCCCAGATTTTATATATTACTTTGTTCCAAGGATTGTTCATTGTTCCCCACACTCCCGAATGCCTTGTTAATATGTATGATTCCTTTATCCACCGACGTTTCCACATACCCGACTATCTGCTCAAGGGTGAAAACCTTCAACGGTGCTTGAAGGTCATCGGATGGATACTGCATATCGCCTTTTACATAAGGCAGGAAATCGAGCAAGGCCTTTATGGTCACTTCCTCTAGATCAACCATTGCGGCAGGAGGTTGTTCCATTTCCTTCAACACTTCTACATCCAGTCCGTAATAATCCAACAGCTTCGCATTCAGCAGGCCAAAGTCCTCATGATAAAGCCTGAGGATATCCGGATCATGTTCCATCCTGTTTTTCAGCCATGGCAGGTAAAACCCCTTCAGCCACAGGTCATCCGCGATTAGATGGGTGTAGTAGCCGAGAATATAATCATGCTGCGGCAGCGTACGATATTTATCCAGAAATCCGTTGTAATCGATTATCCTGGAATAGTCCTGGACATCTCCCGAGTAGAAGTGGGAAAGATCCTTGGGGGATACGGCATCCGCTGCGATGCCACCTAAAAGGAAAGCAGACCTGTTCAGATCGGGGAATTTTTCAGCGATTCTATTGGCAATGATGAGGTGCATGATTCGAGAGCCTATGTTGCCCACCCTTTCATTAATGGGATAATTATGAAAATTATAACATTTTTTGAATAGTTGGGGAAAAATAAAAAAAATGAAATGATGAGAAATCTCAAAAATGGAATAATTATGGTACTATTTAAATAAATGGTATTCAGTTGATAATCAGAAATGTGACCGAAAAAATATTACATAAAGGGGAGAGAATTTTTGGAGAAAGAAAGATTAGCAGCAGTTTATATGTTATGGGCACTGATAGTCATAATCGAGTTATGGTGGTTACATAGCGTATCTATCGGAACAAACGACACTGCCTCCCATACATTTGCGGTGACAGTAATTGCCGCTACTCTTGTAATGGGTGCAGTAGGGTTAAATTTGCTTGGAAAATCAAAGGGGCAAAAATAGTGTAATTTGGATTTCCATTACATATTTCTAAATACCATTACCCGATATTAATTAAATAATGTAAACGCAGGGTTTCCAAAACCCTGCGTTTTCTGATTCAAAAATGGTCGTAGTTTTTCTACTACTCTTCAATGAACGGCCTCTCACGCAAATGCTGTGTCTGCTCTCTCAATACATAAGAAAAGTGGTCATAATTGACCCATTTCAATGGAACTTGTAGCTGCAGCGCATTTTCTTTATTGAAGATCTCGATTTGCTTCTTGTTGTATTTCACCTTTTTTATATCCTGAATGCGGATCACTTTCGAGTCTTTTCCTTTATTTATAATCAGTTCCTGTCCCACGATGCTAATCTTGCTGCGTTTGATTTTCCACATTTCATAGGCGGTCAGAAGCAGACCAAGCGCAGTAAATCCGATGGAGATGTATACCTCATCATCCACCCCGTTTAACAGCACCCTCACCCAATGCGAAATAAGGATCGCGTAGAAGAACCACAAGCCTTTTGACAATTTCGGGGCACTTTCATAATGGATTTCTTCATGGTATTTCTGACTCATCTCTTCCCGTCTTGAAAAGAAATCCTGCTTATGCCCCTCTAGGGATTTGGAATCGAGCTCCACGAAATCCGTATATGTCCCTTCCCAGACATGCGCAGTATCATCCCCGTCCTCTAGAGAATAGCCGCCGACCCAAGCCACATAGTCGGTGCCGGACTCCTTGAAGCTCATCAGATAATAGCGCACAGGCTGTTTGTATTGATTTTCAGTTTCTATCGTATCCTGCATATGGATCTCTTCGGGAAATTTGTTCATCAGACTTCCTTCTTCATCCCTCAGGTAGACAAGATAGGTGAAGAGTTTAGCTTTTGCCAATAGGGGCTGCTTCTTTTCCTTGATTGGATAAAGGTGTTCCTTGTTACTGGATTTCAGATCCCAATAGAGGCCTTCCGCACTTTCAAGATTGCTTGCAAGTTCATCCAGAAGGTCCTTTTCGACTTCAATATTCTTTTCGATACATACATGAAGCACCCTGGCGCGGATGACAGGGTCCCTGAAATTCAGCGCTTCCCTTAAATACACTTCCGCTTCTTTAGAGTAATAATAATTCATCAGACCGATCAGCATGCTCATATGGTAACGGAGGGTAAAATAGCTTTCCTTCCAAGACGTGTAAACAAATTTCGCATGATAATCCTTGTCGTAGGTGAGGTACTCATCCCTCAGTTTTTCATAATCGGCGTGAAGCAATGGAAGGACTTCTTCTTTCCTGTAGCCCCATTCCAGGTCGGATTCATTGATGGCAGAGATAAATTCATACATCGAAAATTTATAATGAGGAGAATGAATCTTTTCAAAAGTGCGCTCCACTACATCCCGCACAAAGACTGGATATCGGGTGAGCTGATCAACAGGAAGCTGGACATCCTCGCTTTTCATCAATGCAACAAGCTTTTCTTCCATTTCATAAAATAGTTCCTCATCCTCGGTCGCTAAAAATAATTCCATCACCCTCACTTTTGCATCCGAGGGGAGACGGTCAAAATACTTCAATAATTGTTCCAGCACCTCAGGCATCGGATAATCACACAAGAAGTCGATCAGATAATAGGAAGGGTTGTCCCACCCATCCACAGGCTCTGGAAAAGTGCCGGCGGCAAGGCCCACCATTTCCTTCAACAGGTCGACCCTGACTTCCAGGTCTTTTTCCATCTTGCATTCATACAGTGTCCCAAGTGCTTCAAAACGCTTCCCAGGATCATCGCTCTTCAGGCGTTTCATCATACTTCTTATCTTCAATTCGTTCATGTCTTCACCTTTTTATATAGAAATTTTCAAGTTTTCGACTAATTTTAAAAGACAAAAAATAAAATCACATCATTCTTTTGACCTATACAGAAAACTTATTCAACTTGGCAACATGCATCCCATTAAATCAAGCAAGTAATGCCTATCTTCCGGAAAAGAAAGCTTCAACCCCTTCACTTCCTCTGCACTTTTCCAGGCAATTTCATGGATAAGATTGTCCGGGTCCTGGATCTGCTGTTTTCCCCCGACCACTTTCACTTCAAAATAATGGACCTCCACGTCGATTCCGTATGTAGTTCCTTCCTTGATCTTTAATCGGGCAATCACTTCCACTTCATACCCCGTTTCTTCCCTTAACTCCCTCACACAGCACGCTTCAAAGCTTTCCTTTTTCTCCAATCCGCCAGATGGCACCGTCCATACCTTCTCTTCGCCGGGCTTCCCTTGCAGGACCATCAGAATCTCCTTATGTTCATTGATGCAGATTCCTGCTGAACCGTACCATTTTTGCATGGTGCACCTCTCTTCTATCATTTTTTTGAATGATGAGATCCAAGTCCTCTCCCAATAAGGTTTGCGGAGACCGGCTTAAGCCCCAATTCCCTTGACCATACAGAAAGCTGGCCGATGTGATGTATTTCATGTGCAATGATATGTCTCATCACTTCGCCCCAAGTAAATACCGTAACACTGCCATCCTCCTCAGGAAGGTGTAGTAGCTTATTTTCCATATCGTTGTCCCATTTCTCCACAAATTGCTGCACTTCCAGGCGAAAGGAAGCATCCAATTCACGTACCCGCTCCAAACTGTTGTAGCTCTCAAACCTTTCCATAAAGTCGGGTTTCCCCTGTAAAATCCTGATCCAACTCCATTCCACATCAGCATTATGAAAAAGGGTATGCAGAATACCACCCATTCCACCAGTCCGCTTCTTCAACAACTCAGCTTCCTCCACTTCCTCACACCAGCGGTACCACTCTTCCCGAACCATCCAGTTGTATTTGAACAACATTTCCAAGCTCATCCCTCCAAAATAATGCATAAAGACTATATTCCGTAAATATGGAAAAATCCCTTTTTATTTGTGGTTGTTTTCTCCAGATGGTGGTTGGGCATCAACTTGGGGTAGTTTGGCACGAACTCGGGTGACTTTGGCACGAACTTTCCACTTTTCCGCACGAACTCTATTGAACCGAGGAAACAAAAAGACACTTCCTTTGGAGGAAGTGCCTCATTGCAGGTGATTTTTAATAGGAGACCCTTTTCAATGAGCATTTACCCGCTTCACCCTGCAGCTCTGGCGCATAATAGCTGAGCTTTTTGATGAAATAGCACGTTTCCGGGAAATGATGCTCTAGAAATCTTAAGGTGGAGTCGTTGAGGAGTTTGTTTTCCTTGAATTTATGGACCATGGTGGAAATGTATCGGCACATCTCCAAGGTCGTTCTCCCTACTTCGTTTGCGAATTCCCGCTGTCTTGCAAAACCCGGCTCCTTGAAGCGAAGATATCCTTTCAATATCCGGTTTTGTACCAAGAACCCCTGATACAGACCAATATATACCTCCGATTGTCTTCTGGCTGCAAGTTCAATCGGATCAAGCAAATCCTCAAAAAGCAATGCATGACCAAGTTGGTCTTCTAGCCACAGATCCATCAGATTCACAAGGGGAAGCGGCACAGGTTCTTTTCCTTGCACGAGATGGCTTAGAATCCGCAAATACTCCTGGTTTTCCGCGAGTGTCCCATTAAGATAGGTAGGCGATAAATTCAGATTCACCTTGTTATCGATCCGCAGCGACTGCAGCTTCCCCTCGAATTCGAAATACCCCTTCGCAACCGGCCATACCCTCTGGGAAAAATACATCATGTTCTCATCCGAATGATTTGAGGTCCGGGGAATATTTTCTAACATTTTGTTCAGTTCACCGAACCAATTGATATATGCTTCGGCAGTTTTCACATACTCGATTTCCGTAGGTGAAAGGTGCTCTCGAATAAAATAAGCATGATCCTGAAGGATTCCGAGCCAAAAAAGATGCTCTTCCCATATCGAAATCATTTCGCCCCCTCCTTTCTGTCTTCTATATATTTACGACATGAAATTGGAAGTAGAAATGATTTAACGCAATTTATTAAAATTACAAGCACATAACTTGATGATGATTAGGAAAAATATACTTATCATGATGCAAAGTGTTCACGAGTCATAATTCCCTTAAAATAACACATCCTAACTAAAAACCAATCTTGAAAAGGAGGAAAACAGTTGCAATTGAAAAAACATCCAATATTAGTGTTATGGACCATGGTGTTTGTTTCCTTGCTCACACTTCCTTTTCTCGGACGGGAACATATTAAGCGCTTTTTACCTGCTACCATTTTTATGTCTATCGTCATCGCTCTTGAGAGTATCCTTGCGGAAAAGCTGAAATGGTGGAAGATCTACAAGAAAATCCCTCCCTATTTCGTCAATGAATTTGCTTTTATAGTGGGTCCGTTCTTTGCCGGGTCATTATGGATTCTCCGACTGACCTATGGAAGGTTCGGATTGTATTTTTTATTAAACCTTGTAGTGGATGCCTTGTTCGTTTATCCATTTTACTTCTGGTTCCGGAACCTTGGCATCTTTGCCTTGAAAAAAATGAATAATATTCAGCTATATTTACTTTTCCTGATAAAAGCCCTGCTCATGTACGGGTTTCAGTCCTTATGGGAAAAAAAAATCAAAAACGGCTCGCATTAGTCAAAAATGCGAGCCGTTTCTCATGCTTATAATTGTACTTCCACTTCAACAGGTTCGCTGTCCTCCAATAGATTCTTGAGTGTAACCTTGTAGTGGGATTCTTTTATCTCCTCGACAGCTTCCACAAGCCAAGGATCCCCTGCTTTAACGTCACCTAACGCTTTTTCTATGGCTGCCTGTTCACGACCGTCCTGACCGGCATCCACCACCACTTTCAAGGCCCCGGACTGTGCCGGGAAGGATTCGGCTACAATCCCGGTATTCCAGACGGTAACCTTCATGCCAATCTTTAAATCAGCTGCGTCCATTGCCTTTCCATCTGTATCTGACACTTTTGTGCTCTCCTCCAAGGTGTACATCGTGGCGGACACACCGGAGCTGTTTGCTTGAGAACCTGTCACGAGGATACGGATGTTCCCTTCATTCGAAATGGAAATGATATGACCGGTCAGATCCTCCACCGCCTCCTCATCTTCCATATTGTCGGTTGGCGGGGCATTGCCCGATCCTGTGCTGTTATCCTCATCGGCCGTCCCGCATCCGAACAAAAGAAAAAAGCAACCTAACAGTGCAAAAAATTTCAACTTCATCTTTTTCACCTCTTTTTCCTATTTGACGAATTGTCCGAAAAAAGGTTACAAGACTACTTTTGACGAAACGCTTTGCCGGCAAATTTCTCCACAAGCCCAGGGAACATCTGATAAAGCTTGCTCCCCATATTCATCCACCCAGGTAGATTGATTTCGCGCTTATTGGTGAACATGGCATCCGCAATCTTTTTTGCCACCATGTCAGGATCGAGCATCCACTTATCGACTTTTTTCTTGTAGTGCCCCGATGTATCGGCAATGTCAAAGAAATTGGTGCGGATCGGACCCGGATTTACGGCAGTGACATGGATGCCTGTATCATGCAGTTCCATCCTCAAGCTGTTGGTGAAGCCAAGGACCGCATGCTTTGTCGCAGAGTATACACTGGATTTTGGCGTGGCCAGTTTCCCTGCCTGGGATGCAATGTTGATGATATGGCCGCTGTTTTGATCCAGCATCCTAGGTAATACCTTTTTCGTGCAGGCAATCAAACCGAAGACATTCACTTCGAACATTTCGCTCATATCGTCGAGAGACAATGCATGCACCTCATCAAAGATCCCAAAACCAGCATTGTTTACCAACACATCTATGGCAGGGATTTGCTCAAGCATTTTTTCAAAAACAGTTTCCACGTCCTCTCTGCTCCGGACATCCAGACGGAAAAAAGGCGCCGAAATTCGGGTATTCATTTTAATTTCATTCGCAGCCTGCTCCAATTTATCCAAGGAACGTGCCAGAAGCACAGGTGTGGCCCCGCGTTTGGCCACCTCGAGGGCAAGGGCTTTTCCGATTCCACCTGACGCACCTGTAATGACAATATATTTACCCTTCACTTCTGCCATCATTACACCTCTTCCTTCACTTGATATCGGTACGGAAGGGAAGTGGCATCCACCTCTATCCGTTTCTTATCCATCAGATAATCAATTTGACCCAATGTTTCCGATAACGTCAACAACAGCTGTTTTTCGAACACTTTCGGAAAAAGGTGCTGACAGATCTCATAGGCTGTTGCAGGCTTTTCTTTTACAAAAGCCTCTACCTTTGCTGCGCGCTTTTCCTGCTGATGCAAACGCTCCTCCAAAAGTTGTTGCACGTTCTGTACAATTTCACCGTGCCCGGGAAGCACACGTTTTATCGGTAATTTCATCATTTTATTGATGGATGCCACGTAATCGAGCATCGATTTTCTCCGTTCACCCTCACCCAAGTATGGCGGCTCGACCAATGGATTCGGGGAGATATGCGCAAGAATCAAGTCTCCCCCGATCATGGTCCCGCTATTTTCGTCAAAAAGCACCAAATGACTACTCGCGTGACCCGGGGTCTCATAAATTCGCCAGTCGGAAAGTCCCTCCAACCTGTCCCCTTCTTTCACAAAAGATGTCAATCCTCTATGGCAGGAAAAACGCAACGGCTTATCCATGCCCCCGAGAAGGGAATAAAACCGCTCCTCCACTCCCATTTGGGCAAATAATTCTCTATAGTAAGGTTCGTGTGTAGTGAAAAAACGTTGATCCTGCGTCATCCAAGGATGGGCTCTCTCGTGACCATAAACGGGGATATTGGCAGGAAGATAATCCAGCAGCCCGACGTGATCTGGATGATGATGCGTAATCAGGACTTGATCGATATCCAGCACCTTGAGTCCATGTTTTTTAAGCTCAGCCTGAAAGATCTCCCACGCTTCCATCGTTCTTACCCCGGCATCGACCAGGGTAACTTTATCAGTGATAATGATATAAGTATGTACATCTCCAACAGCAAAAGGAGTCGGTATGGTGATCTGTTTTATTTCTTGCTTACAAGAAAGCTGATTCATGATAATCCCCTTTTAATTTATTCCTGTCTATGTAAAGGTGGTTCACTAAAATTATAACAAAATAATGCATTATCATCATAACTGAATACCTATTCATTTAAAGGATGCACTATTTCCACAAAAAAAGAAAGGGTTAATCTTCATAAATTTTTAAAAAATTCCACTTCCATTATTCTTAAATAACTTCAAACTTTTTTCTTGAATCGTGACAAAAATCCCCTTGACTTTCCTTCCGTCACGTTGCATAATGTAAAAAATTATAAATGATAACGTGACGAATGGGATCAGTAGAAGGAAGAAGGATGCAAGAGATGGAGGTTCACCGGCTGAAAGACCTCCTCATTCCCTGTTCTTTTGAACCTACCCAGGAACAATTAGGCAAACCTAATCGTACCCCACGATACGGGAATGAAAGCTGGGTTTAACCAACCAATCAAGGTGGTACCGCGGATAAGACCTATCCGTCCTTACAATAGGACGGATAGGTCTTTTTCTATTTAAAAGAGGAGCGTGGAAAGAATGAAAATTGCTTTTATCGGTGCCGGATCGATGGCCGAGGCCATTATTGCAGGACTTGTGAAACAGGAAATTTGTGATAGGGAAAATATAGTGGTGACCAATAAGCAGGATAAAAGTCGTCTTGAAGCTCTTGCGACAAGGTATGGAGTAAAGACGACAGAGGATAAAAAATGGGCCGTACAGGATGCGGATGTCATTTTTCTTGCGATGAAACCTAAGGATGCCCGGGATGGCATACTTTCCATCCAGCCGTTTGTAAGTTCCGACCAGCTGATTGTCTCCGTGCTTGCCGGGATTTCCAGTGACGTGATCGAGCAGCTTTTCCAGCAGGACTTAAGGGTGATCCGCTCCATGCCGAATACATCCGCGGCAATCGCATTATCGGCCACAGCCATTGCAAAAGGAAAATTCGCCTCAAACGAAGATCTGGAACTTGTGCATGCCATTTTTTCAGCCATCGGATTATGTACAATAGTCGAAGAAGACCAACTACATGCAGTAACAGGTGTATCCGGAAGCGGCCCCGCCTATATCTATTATATCGCAGAGGCGATGGAGAAAGCGGCATTGGCACAGGGACTTGATACAGAGGTCGCAAAGAAGCTCGTAAGCCAGACGCTGATTGGAGCCGCCCACATGCTGCAGGAGACCAACAAGGGTGCAGATGTATTGCGCGCCGAGGTGACCAGTCCCGGCGGCACCACGCAACGCGGAATCTCCCTTTTGAATGACCTGAAAGTATCCGAAGCCTTTGAAACCTGCATCGACGGGGCGACCAAGCGCTCCAGGGAAATGGGCGAGGAGATTGCGGAGAGGTTGAAGGAAGGAACGTCGAACTGATTTATAGAGAAAGCAGTGAATTCGATATAATTCACTGCTTTACTCACTTTCATCATTTCCACTCCCCTAAATGAACACGGAACACATTACGTTCATATTCATTTAATACGAGCTTTTCATTTTCAAGAAGTAAATCTTTTATTTTCCCTTCTGTTAGTTCATCCTTAGATAGATTGTTAATGGCAGCTGATAGTTCCTCTTCCCATGCATCTTTCCAAACTTCAAAAAAATAACTGTAGTAGGAAAGATATAAAGGGCTATTCTCATCGCGCTCACCCTTGATTTCATCTGCAAACCTGTGGGACATCTGTTTAAGAGTAAAAACATCATAATCATGTGAAGTAAACTTCAATTCCATCTTTAAAATATCGTGATCCAAGGTTGTAAATTCATAGAGTATCGTTTCTTCAAGAGGGCTGTCGTCAAAAATAAAAAGCGCTTCATCTGTCGTCATTAACCAGTCATCATGGCTTCCAACTTCAATGATTTCCCCTGCGCCACTAACAATCAGTTCGTAATCCATCACATAGGAAGAGCGATAGGATTCATGAATAATGGACAACAAGATGAATCCCACTATGATTACAGTAGTAGGTATCATCCAAATGTTTTTCTTGAATTTAAGAAGTTGGGCAATCCATGAAACCAGATAACTCACTACGAGAATAACCAAGATTAATACTCCTAAATGAATGACCGTTTGCATCCAGCTTGGGAAAAGAAACGTCATGAACAACACCGCATCATATAGACAGACCCATTTCAATCTTCACATCAATCACCTTATACCCCAATGATAGGTACAAAGGTATCGCCTTCTCGTTTTCACCATAGACACCAAGGGTCGCTTCCGTTTTCCCTTTATCCTTCAGGAACTTTAAGGCTTCTGTTATGACTGCCTTTGCGACTCCTTTTCTTCTCCATTCTGGCAATACAAAAATGTTTTCAGTGGCACCGCGATTTTCACCCTGGCCCCATGTCATGCAGCTGCCGACAACCTCGTCTCCCTCAAAAGCGGTAAACGTATCCCATTCGGACCCTGATTTCGTCCATCTGAGTTGATTGAGGCTCCAGGAAACCCCATTTCCGTCTCCCTCCCGTTCCGCTTTAAGATACTGCTGTTCTTCTGATTCGGTTTTCATTTTCCAGTTCTTAATTCTGATATTGTCAGGAAGTGGCGCATCAAGTATCGGGTCTGTCAAATCCCTTTTCATGATGATATGATTCCTTGTGACGACGAACCCTTTTGAGAGGTAGAAAGCCATCTCCTCGAAATCATCCGCGTCGATAGTATGGCTTACTACTACTTTTTTAAGTGGATATGAATCTCTCATTTCTTGTGCTTTGATCAACAGTTGCTGCAGCAGTTCCTCCAGACAGGATTCAGCCCCTGCTAAATTCTCATTTATCTCGAGCTCCAGATTTATTTTATGGATGAAATCGGGATCATTGTCGCTATCTTCAATCCTGCACCATGTGTGATCCGGAACCACATGGCCAAAAGCAAGGATTTCCCCTTCAGAATTTACCGAACAAAAGATATTTTCAGGATTGAAGTCTTTGTTGAACCGATAATAAAGCATAGATAAGAAGTTGATGGAACCTATTTTTTCCGCATCCTTTTCTACATAGTTTCTAATCTGATAATCCATTGTCTTCCCCATTGAGCTGTCCTCCCAGACGATAAACATGAAAATTGAATATTATGAGACTATTTTAACATTATTAACCAATTTGTATATAAAAAAGAATGGAACCATGGTGATTCCATTCTTTTTTAACTATTATAAATTCCTCACAAAATCAGCCAGAATAGGCGGGAACTCTTCAAATGAGAACTTGGTGTTCAGTCTTTCCGTCCACTGATGCGGATCTTTTCCGACCGGTCCGAGATTGAAGACCGGCATCTGCAGCTCTTCCATTTCGCGGAATGGAAGCGTATAGGTGGCACCATAGACCGGTATATTATGAGGCAGGCGGTTCTTCGCCGTATAATCACCTTTTCCGATGAAGCTCAGATCACACAACCCGGAGAAATAGCGCTGTTCCACAAATTTAATGTTCGCATCCGTCTTCCATTTTGAAATAAATGCTCGCGCTGCTTCCATCATCCCTTCATCCTCGGTAACAACCGCAGGGTAATAAGGCGGTGCAAAAAACAGGATGATCATAGGACCCAGATCCTTGCAGAGGGAAGCAACCTCTTCCACTACCTTGATTGATTGTTCACGCTCATCAAGATGGGAGAAAGCCGTGATGACCGACGAGATCCTCAAGTCCACTTCATGGTTGCCATGTACTTCTTTCGCTTTCACTAGCAGTTCCTCATAAGTATAGACGGCAACCTTGACGGGAATTTCCTTGAATGAAGTAAACTGCTTGTACCTTTCCACTTTATCAAGGGAAAACCTTTCAATATTAGAAGCAGCCTGCTTTGCGATGGAAAGCAGGTCCTTCTCCCACTCTTCCAATGATTTCTTCATGAAAAGAACATTGTATAAGGTAACCGCCGTATGCGGTATTTGAACGGAATACTCTTTTTTAAGATCTTTTTGGATCAGGCTTGTCGGAGGCGGCGTCACTTCGGAGCCTACCTGCTCGCACAGATCTGTGTTCCACTCCATCAATCTCGAAATCTCGGAAACCATCAGATTGGCATTCAGTCCCGATAGTGGCTCTCCTACATGCGTCTCCTTGCCATAGCAGAAGAAACCGGGCAAGAGCTTCCCTATCGATCCGGAATATAGATAAAGATTGTCATCACCCGGATATTGTTGGAACATCGGTTCGGAATTGACACATGCCTTAAAGGTGATATCATGCTTTTTTGCCAGTGCACTCAGCGCAGGCAGTGCCTGAAGCATACCCTGGGAGTTGACCTCTTCATCCGGCACGGCCAAAAGCAGCAGGTTGACATCCCATTTTTCTGCAACCGCCTTTTCGAGCAAGGACATTTGCAGCGCAAGTCCCGCTTTCATATCCATCACACCGCGTCCGAAGAGCCAATCGCCTGATTGCAGGTGCTCTCTTGCTTCGGCGGGAAGTACCTCCGCATGGTTCTCCAGTTCCCTTGTCAACTCCACCGGCTGAAAGGCCAATTCCTTCAGCACGCCATAGTCCTCAACCCCTACCACGTCAAAATGACTGACCAGGACGATGGTATCCTTTTTAGAGGAACCATTCACGAGAGCGGTTACAAAAGAACGCCCGTCCTCCATGCGATGCAGCTCCAGATTGCCAGGCTGCGATTGAAAATAATCCAGATGGTTCAACTGATAATAAATAAAAGATGCTAGCCTTTTCTCTTCACCTGATAATGTCACACTTCCGTGTTGGACAAGGGATACCAATAGATCCGTCAACTGCTCTTTCGTCTGCCAGCGCATCTCCCATCCTCCTCTGGTTTGTAGTATTTTGCTCCTATCATACTATTAAATCCTGCAATTGAACACCTATCTTTTGGAGGCTGAAAAAACATTTGATATAATATTTTAGGAACTCGAAACAAGTAGGAGGAATGACAAATGAAATCAGCTCTTTTTTCACCATATACTGTTAAAGGCGTCACCTTGAAGAATCGCATTGTGATGTCCCCTATGTGCATGTATTCCAGCCACAATGAGGATGGGCAAGTGGAAGACTGGCATATGACGCACTATGTATCCCGTGCAGTCGGACAGGTTGGTCTCATCATGGTCGAGGCCACAGCGGTACAACCGCAAGGAAGGATCTCCGCACAGGATCTTGGAATCTGGAGTGACGAACACGTTGCAGGATTCAAGGAATTGAATAGACAATTGAAAGCGCACGGCTCTGCCACTGCGATCCAGCTTGCACATGCAGGTCGTAAAGCAACGGTGGAAGGCGATATTTACGCGCCATCCGCTTTGGCATTTAACGATAAAATGAAAACCCCTGTTGCAATGACGCAGGAGGATATAAAAGAAACGGTGGAGGCATTTGTGGCAGGTGCAATACGTGCCAAGGAAGCAG
The DNA here is from genome assembly GCF_016908565.1 of Sutcliffiella tianshenii. Lineage (GTDB taxonomy): Bacteria > Bacillota > Bacilli > Bacillales > Bacillaceae_I > Sutcliffiella_A > Sutcliffiella_A tianshenii. The sequence goes on along the minus strand of NZ_JAFBED010000006.1, from coordinate 95,649 downwards.
GCTTTGATATCATCGAGCTTCATGGGGCACACGGATATTTGATCAATGAATTTTTATCCCCGCTGACAAATAAACGTGAAGACGCTTATGGCGGCAGCACAGAAAACCGCTATCGCTTCCTTCGTGAAATCATCGAGGCGGTGAAGGCGGTATGGAGCGGCCCTCTATTTGTTCGTGTCAGCGCAAATGACTATCATCCTGAAGGGCTTAATGCAGAGGATTATGTAACCTATGCATCCTGGATGAAAGAGCAGGGCGTCGACCTTGTGGATGTGAGCTCAGGTGCTGTTGTACCTGCTCCGATTGATGTATATCCAGGCTATCAGGTGGGATTCGCAGAAACAATCAAGTCCGGTGCCGGTATCGATACTGGGGCAGTCGGCCTGATCACAAGCGGCCTGCAAGCAGAGGAAATCCTGCGTAACGGCCGTGCAGACCTGATATTCGTGGCGCGCGAACTCCTGCGTGATCCGTACTGGCCAAGAACCGCCGCGAAAGAGCTTGGTGTGGAGATTGAAGCACCGAAGCAGTATGAGCGTGGTTGGTGAGTTTGAGGTTTTGTGTGGCGGGGGCCTGACCCCCTTGATTAAATGCGAAAAGTTTTGAGCCCTGGCTGCGCGCGGTGGAATTGCGCGGTCAGGGTTTTTTGTTTTGTTTTGGGATTGGACTATGGTGTTGCTTGGCGTGTGTTGGAGTGTGTTGGAGTGTGTCGACTTATGTCGTTTAATCGATATCCGGTCTGTTTTCATCGATATATCGAATTTTCCGTTGATATATGAAAATTCTCGTTGATAAATTTATTTTTTCATTGATATATCCACATTTTCGTTGATATCCGGTTTGTCAACCCGTTGCCCCCCTGTTGCCAACCCATTCTCCGGCCCCAACCTCCACCCAAAACCCTCATTCCCCACAAAAAAGGGTGCCCCATCACCTAGGACACCCATTTTAAAGACTATTTTATCTCAACAACATCGAAATCCTCGACAACTTTCACCCGTGGGAAGATCTCTCTCGCCTCTTTTTCAAGCACAAGCACATCATCCTTCTGGTATCTTGCGCTGATATGTGTCAGCAAGAGCTGCCCGACTCCGGCATCCTTTGCCACTTTGGCCGCCTGGACAGTCGTGGAATGGAAATACTCGTGCGCCAACAGTTCGTCACCGGCAGCAAACGTCGCCTCATGAACAAGCATATCAGCTCCCATTGCCAACTCAACCGACATCTCATTGTATCTTGTATCCCCCAGGATCGTAACAATTTTCCCCTTCTTAGGGGGACCGATATAATCAACCCCATCAAAGATCCGTCCATCCGCTAACTTGATCGACTTTCCTTCTTTTAACTGCTGATAATGAGGTCCAGCAGGTATCCCCGACTCTCTCACTTTGTCCATCAATAACGCCCCGGGCAATTCTTTCTGCTCGATGCGAAAACCGAATGATGGAATGCCATGGACAAGCTTCCTCCCGATGAACCTGTATTCCTCTTCTTCCAAGACAAGGCCTTCTTCATCAAACTCCACGATATTCAAGGGATATTTCACATGAGTCATGCTGACGGACAAGGAAATCTCTATATAATCCTTTATCCCCCTAGGTCCGTAAACCGTTAGTGGTGTTTCCCCACCCTGGAATGATCTGCTGCTAAGTAAACCAGGCAAGCCAAAGATATGATCCCCATGCAGATGGGTAATGAAAATTTTTGATATCTTTCTCGGTTTTAACGATGTATGTAAAATTTGATGCTGGGTCGCTTCCCCGCAATCAAAAAGCCAGAGCGAACTTTCTTTATCATCTATATGCAAGGCCATGGATGACACGTTACGGTGCTTGGCCGGAACTCCAGACCCGGTTCCTAAAAAAGTAATTTTCACCTTCAACCTCTCCTTCTTCCTCCATTATACTCAAATTGTAAAAAAAGCATAAGGGGATGGAAGCGGGCATTCTTTGTAGTACAATGAAAATAGAACGGATAAAGGAGCGAATCACTTGGAACAAATTACAACCATTGTTTTTGATCTAGACGGAACTTTATACGAAGACACACATCATTTTAGTTATTATGCGGAGCTTTTGAAAGACAGGCTGGCACCCGAAGCACAGGAACGGTTTGAAAAAGACTATTCCGCGTTCGGCCAAGGAGAACTAACGCTTAAAATAGGACGGGTTTATGATGCTAAAAAAGACCTTGTCCTCGCTCATCACCATGGCGAAGTGACCCAAGGCTGGAAATGGGACGGAGAGATTGTACCCTCTCACGAGATCAAGGAGCTTTACCCTGATCCGTTGCAATTCGACCTATTGGATATGCTGAGCATCGGCGATCTGTGGTGGGTGCCGGTTGCCATCGCCAAGCACTATGGCTTAACGAGCGAAGATGCATATAAGGCCTTCCTTCAAACCCGTGAGCATATGATGACGGATGACTTTGAACTGATGCCTTTGAAGGAGTTTGCAGACGTATTGGAAAAGCTGCATGAAAAGTACACCCTTATTCTTATGACCAACAGCCCGCAGACAGATAGCGACATCATCATCAAAAAATTAGGCTTCACTTCTTTCTTCCATGATAAAATCTTTGAAGCAAACAAGCCGATACATACAGCTGAAACTTTGACTCGCATATCGGAGAAATGGGACGTTCCCTTCGACCGGATGCTGAGCATCGGCGACAACTATATCAATGAAATACTGCCTGCATCCCTTTTAGGGTGCTCCACCATTTGCATCGACCCATACGATATTCATGAAAACAGCGTAGCTGACCTGACTGTTCACAACCTGACAGAGCTGTCCGCAAAGCTTGAAGAACTTCTTCTGAATGACACCGTAAATTAACGGTGTCATTTTTTTTGTAAAAATACTTGCAATGCGAACAAACGTTCCTTATAATAAGAAACAGAACAAACGTTCTAAAAACTTATGAGGTGATAAAAATGAAAAACTTCCAAAATTCCTTCTACCAATTCCTTAAACTATTGGCTGTTGCCGGCTTTGGCATCCTGTTCTACTTTGTAATCACAGATAAGACAAGCAGTGCACCAATGCTGATGCTTAGCCTTCTTACCTCCGTCTGCCTGATTGCGATTCCCGGGATGAAGAATGTACTGAATGAAAATGAGGAAACCACTCATGAATCATAAGAAAAGTGATACCATCTCCTACTATTTATCCTTGGAAATCGCAAGAAAAATGATCGACCAAAAGGTCACCAACGACCTTGATGTGATATCTTCCATCGTCAACATCTGCAAAGAGGATGTTATCTCCTATTTAAAAAAGCCAAACCGGGAAGGTTCAGCTTGATCGATCTCACACAGACATCATATCCATACCCACCTTTGGCAAACCTTTGTAGTTGCTGGATTGTGGCATTCAGGTGGGTTGTATTTCGTTTAACTCCTATTCATTTGTGTCTTCTGGTTCTTCCACGGCTTCAGGATCTTCCAGTTTTTCCGATTCCTCTTCCTCAGTAGGAACAAAGACAGGAGCCAAACCTCCATTGGAAGCTCCATTTCCGGATCCTCCACCATGATAATACTGTGGAACTTTACCAGTAACAAATATATCTCCTATTTTTACTACGTTGCTTATCTCGATTGGCGGTTCAATCAATGGAATGATTACATTCATCTTCACATTCACTTTTACATAGATTTCAAGATGCGTATTATTTATTCCCGTTTCGATTACTTTGGTTTCTATATCTGAAATTACATCCCCCATTATTTCAAATTTCACAGGGATTTTCGGTCCAAGATTTGAGAATAAGGTTGCTCCTGATGCCATACCGAGTGGAACATCATAAACAATGCCATGCTGCTTTTTTGATTCTTCATAATCAATGTTTACATCATTCTTGAAAGATTCCAGTTCCTCAAGATCCCCTTCTTCTACTAAATCAAGATATCTTTGCACCCGCATCGTTGCTTCCGAAATGACACGATTGTAGATTTGGGAGTTGAATCTAAAGGTTAATTGACCGTCCGAATATTCATTCACGACAATCAGCTGATCCATTTCGATGCCATCCGTTATTTTCTTGGAAATTGCATCATTTATCGCTTGCGAGGCAATTTGTCTCGCCTTCGTATTCGCTATGCTTTTCAGATTGGGTTCAAGATTGTTATTAATGATGATCATACTGAATACAGTTAGAAAAATAAAAAAGACAAATGTGATAAGAAACACATAGCGCAGTGGCAGAGGTCCCCTTTTGATAATTGAAGTCCGACGCATTTTTCTCATGGCAAAAATCCTCCTTCCCTAATATATATAGTGAAGTAGGACAGATTATTAGCTATTTTTTCGAGGGACAGCCTACTAGATAAAAAAAGTCCCATACACCCGGATTTGGGTATACAGGACAATATTCATTCAAGGAAATCCTTCTGGAAGCTTGTAGTAAGTTTTGCAGTGGAACTTGATTGAACCGTGTTTTTATTCTTAATTCCCCTTTTGATGATACCTTTTCCAAATTTATCTTCCAGCTCTTGCAAGGTTTTGTGAAGAGGCTCATGCTTGGCATCCTCCTGAAAAGTGAACAGGTCCAATTGCTTCACCGATTGGTCCTTCTCCACCATGTCTTGTGCTGTGATTCCCAGCAATCGGACGGGCTCGCCGTTCCAGTGCTTTTTCAGCAAGAACAAGGCGGCTTCCATAATATGCTCCACCGATTCAATGGGATTTGCCAGCTTCCTGCTTCTTGTCACCGTATGATTTATCCCATATCTGATGACCAGCTGTACATTTTGACTGAGTACTGACTTCCTTTTCATACGGGCACTAACCGAGACGGCCAGTTTCTCCAACACCTTCTCTATCACCTGTTCATCATCCGTATCTGAAGGTAATGTGGTGGAGTTACCGATGCTTTTGAACTCTGAAACAGAATCTGGATCTACCGGGCGATTGTCTTCCCCATTTGCCCGCTTCTTCAATCTTTCACCATTGATGCCAAGCAGGTGTTTTAATTGATAATCGTTTCCTTCTGCAAGTTCGCCTATCGTCGTTATTCCAATGGTTTTAAGCTTTTCAGCAGTTTTCGCACCAACACCGTGCATCTCACCAACAGGCAACGGCCATAATTTTGTGGCAAGCTCCCTTTTTCGTAAAACGGTTATTCCCATCGGCTTTTTCATATCAGAGGCCATTTTCGCCAAAAATTTATTAGGTGCAATTCCAATACTACAAGGTAATAATAGCTCACTCTTCAGCCTCTGCTGAATTTCTTCCGCAATTTGAATGGGCGTCAAGGAAAGCGTGCAATCCGTCACATCCATATACCCCTCATCAATGGATACAGGTTCAACGAGATCGGTATAGTTCCTTAAAAGTGCAAACATTGCCTGGGAGCTTTTCCGATACCGTTCAAAATTAGGCTTTCGTACGATTAACTGAGGGCACTTTTGTTTTGCTTCCCAAAGTGGCATCGTTGTTTTTACACCAAAGGCCCTTGCCTCATAGCTGCAGGTGACAACAATCCCCTTCCGTTCTTCCACGTTCCCGGCAATCGCCAAGGGTTTCCCCCGAAGAGTGGAATCATAGGCCATCTCTACTGAAGCATAAAAGCTGTTCATATCTACATGAAAAATAATCCGACCGCTTCTTTTCATCCAAACCATCCTAATGTGTTGTTACTCTTATTATAAGAAATATCCATCGATAAACAAAGAAAGAGACCTTCACTCTCGTAAGATCTCCTTTCATGAAATAGAATCTATTCTGATACTTCTGCCAACTGCTTTTGCATTTCTTCCTTGATATCACCAATTTCTAAAAGACCGTTAACTAGTTTCCCCGGATCTATCACAGCGATCAATCGTTTATCCAGATTGACCATTCCGCTAATGTAATTAGAGCCGTTTGCCGCGATAAGACTTAATGGTTTAATTGTATCCTTTTGTACATCGAGGATTTCTTTCGCATCCTCTACCAGTAGGGCTGCAGAAACCTCAGTGGTTTGAACAACGATTACCCTGGATTTATCCGTCAGTTCCGTTTGGTCATGAAACAAGATCTGTCTTGTATCCAAAACCGGGATCAATTCGTCTCTGACCTTCATTAACCCCTTCATATAATTGGGCATATCGGGAATAGGAGTAACCTTATCCAATTTTTCAATCGAGACCACATATTCTACTGACACACCATACTCTTCTAGATTAGCTTGAAAGATTACAAGTTTTTTAGATTCCATGACTTTTCTCCTAATGGGCTTTTCTTTCATTATAATGGAAGCATGAAAAAAAAGCTTGGCATTTTCACCAAGCTTTTCCAAAAGGCTATTATTTTGCTACTTCCTTCATGATGCTTACAACTAGTTCTGTTGTCTTCACTAATTCTTCAATCGGCATTCTTTCATTGGTAGTATGGATTTCTTCATAACCAATGGCCAAGTTCACTGTCGGGACACCGAAACCGGCGATTACGTTCGCATCACTTCCGCCGCCGCTAGTCTGTAATTCAGGAGTTCTTCCGATAGCGGAAACTGCACGCTTCGCCACTTCCACCACATGATCCCCGTCAGCAAATTTGAATCCTGGGTACATTACATCAATGGTGACTTCAGCACGGCCGCCCATGTCAGCTGCCACAGATTCAAATGCTTCTTTCATCTTTGCAACTTGTGCTTCCATTTTTTCCGGTACAAGGGAACGAGCCTCTGCCAGTATATCCACACGGTCGCATACGATATTTGTCGGACCGCCACCTTCAAAGCGACCGATATTCGCAGTCGTTTCCTCATCAATGCGACCAAGCGGCATCTTTGCAATCGATTTTGCTGCAATGGTAATGGCGGAAATGCCTTTTTCAGGTGCCACACCTGCATGAGCCGTTTTTCCGTAGATGGTCGCCTTCACTTTTGCTTGAGTCGGAGCGGCAACAATGATGTTCCCTACTGTTCCGTCACTGTCCAATGCAAAACCGAATTTAGCAGTCACCATGGACGGATCAAGCGCTTTTGCCCCAACAAGACCTGATTCTTCGCCCGCTGTAATGATGAACTCGATTTTACCATGCTCGATATTGTTTTCCTTCAGGACTTTGATTGCTTCAAGCATGGCAGCTAGACCTGCTTTATCGTCTGCACCAAGAATGGTTGTTCCATCTGTTACGATATAGTTGTCCTCAATGGAAGGCTTGATCCCCTTACCAGGAACCACTGTATCCATGTGGGAAGTGAAGTAGATTGTGTCCACTCCTTCTTTTGTTCCTTTTAACGTACAGATAAGGTTACCAGCACCATGGCCCGTTTCGTTCATTGTGTCATCTTCCACCACATGTACGCCAAGAGCGGAAAATTTTTCTTTAAGCACTTTACAGATTTCTGCTTCGAATCTTGTCTCGGAATCAACCTGGACAAGCTCCAGAAATTCTTCCACTAGTCTATCTCTGTTAATCATATGTATGTTCCTCCTAATGCTTATTAAATCCTTCCCTATTATAACCTATTTATAAATATTTTTCCCGGCAGATAGGTCAGACTCATATTCTAGAATCAAACTCCTGGACAGACCGGCGGTGGTCATCATAGCTTTCCTTGTAGGAATCTCTTGTGAACTCCTGTATCGTTTTTCTCCAGAAAGCCTGGGCAGGGTAGTTGTTCTGGATCTGCACCACTTTCCATTTCCCTTCAAACATGGAAAATAAGCGTTGAGCTGCAAGTCTTCCAAAGCCTTTCCCATGATATTTGCGCACGACAAAGAATTCTTCAACATAACTCGGTAACTCATCCCGACCTTCTTCTATCAGGGCAAAACCAACATACTCTTCCTTATATTTGATGAAAAAAGCATGATATGGACTGGCAGGGTCCCAGTATTTCTTAAGGTCATAGGGCTTGTAACGTCCATCATTTTCAAGGGTGATCACTTTCTGATACTGCGTAAACTCGTAAATGTAAAACTGCATCAAGTTATGAAGAATGCCTTCTTCTTCACTTGTCACTTTTATTAATTTGATCATGAATCTTCCCTCTCCCAAAAAGAAGATAGCAGGGATAGCCTACTATCTTCACAAGTCTATTATAGTGGAATGTTTCCGTGTTTCTTGTATGGTCTTGTATCTTTTTTGTTTCGCAGCATCTCTAAGGATTGAACAAGCTTGATCCTTGTTTCCCGCGGATCAATGACGTCATCTACCATCCCTTGGCTAGCTGCCACATATGGGTTGGCAAACTTTTCGCGATATTCCTCTATCTTCTGTGCCCTTGTCTCTTCCGGATTGTCGCTTTCGTTTATTTCACGGGCAAAGATGATATTGGCCGCCCCTTGAGGACCCATTACGGCAATCTCGGCATTCGGCCATGCAAATACAAGGTCAGCGCCGATGGATTTGCTGTTCAAAGCCACATAGGCTCCTCCATATGCTTTACGCAGAATGACCGTAAGCTTCGGTACTGTCGCTTCGGAATATGCATATAGAATTTTCGCTCCATGACGGATGATCCCGCCATGTTCCTGTTTTACTCCCGGGAAGAATCCTGTTACATCTTCAAACGTGATGAGCGGAATATTGAAGCTATCGCAAAAACGGATAAAACGGGCCGCTTTATCGGAAGAGTCGATATCCAATCCTCCGGCCATCACTTTCGGTTGGTTGCAGACAAGTCCAACGACTTCGCCCTTCAGCCTTGCCAAACCGACCACTATATTTTTTGCGAAATCCTTATGCACTTCCATAAAGGAGCCTTCATCCACCACTTGGTTGATGACGATCCTTACATCATAAGGACGGATCGCATCAAACGGAATTGCATCCGCAAGCTCCGCACGGTAGTCGTCTCCTTCTTCACACGAGATACGGTCAGGTTTTGTTTCATTATTCTGTGGAAGATAGCTGAGCAGCTTTCGGACCTGGGCCAACACTTCCTCTTCCGAAGAACTTGAGAAATGGGCGTTCCCGCTGATTGCATTATGTACCTTCGCTCCGCCTAGACCTTCCGAGCTGATTTTCTCCCCTGTCACCGTTTCGATTACCTTAGGACCCGTTATGAACATCTGGCTCGTCTTTTCAACCATGAATACAAAATCTGTAATCGCCGGTGAGTATACCGCGCCTCCTGCACAAGGTCCCATGATGACCGAGATCTGTGGTATCACACCTGAATAGATGGAGTTGCGGTAAAAAATATGACCATAGCCATCCAGGGATAGTACGCCCTCTTGGATTCTTGCGCCACCAGAATCATTCAACCCGACGATCGGTGCGCCATTTTTTGCAGCCATGTCCATGACGTTGGCAATTTTTTTGGCATGCATTTCCCCTAATGCCCCGCCGAATACCGTAAAGTCCTGGGAGAATAGATAGATCGGCTTGCCATTCACTTTTCCGTATCCGGTGACAACACCATCTCCTGGACCTTTTTTACCTTGGAGGCCGAAATCATTGCAGCGGTGCTCTATGAATGGATTCAACTCGACAAAGGAACCTTCATCCACCAACAGCTCGATTCGCTCCCTCGCTGTAAGCTTACCTTTTTCATGCTGCTTATCGATTCGATCATCACCACCGCCAAGCTCCACCTCGCGACGTTTATCATAAAGTTCGTTTATCTTTTCATAAATATCAATTGTCATGCTGTTTCGCCGCCTTTTCACAAAATTCCACCAGTACTCCATTGCTTGCCTTTGGATGCATGAAGGCGATGTTTGCCCCGCCTGCACCTTTACGTGAAGTTGAATCGATCATCTGGATACCTTTTTCGATCATATCCTGGATTCGGTCTTCTATATTGTCAACACTCAGTGCCACGTGGTGGATCCCTTCGCCACGCTTTTCGATGAATTTGGCTACCGGGCTATCAGGCGAAGTAGGCTCCAATAGTTCTATTTTACAATTACCAGCTTTAATGAAAGCCACCCGGACCCGCTGGCTTTCCACGTTCTCGACAGCTTCAAAGGTCAGCCCCAATGTTCCTGTATAAAATGGAAGCGCTGTCTCGATTGACTTCACAGCAACCCCAATATGATTAACATCCTTTATCATGCACAATCCCCCTTGTTGTGTGTCCTAACTATGACTCTATATCATTTCGACTTATTCTGCAAAAATCCTTCAATTATCGTATCTTGAGAAGAGACAAGTTTCCATGTACAATAGAAGGAGCACAAATGAATGAGGAGTGAAAACTCGATGAACCGAAAAATGCAGAAAGTAGTCGTCTATTTGATGATTGGCGTCATGCTGATTACAACCCTTCTAGCTGGAGCATCCATGTTCTTTTAATAGATAAGATAAAACCGAGCCTTCCATGGATGGCTCGGTTTTCTTGTTTTCTATCTTTCTTCCACTTTTCGAATAGCCCTTCTTATAGCTTTCTCGAATTTTGGATCTGCTGGATTTTTCTCCAGCTTTTTTATGTTGAGTTTACCGATTGTATAGCGCACGTCCGTGTTGTGTTGAATCATCTGATGATATGTTTCGTTGGCAAGTAAATCACGAAACCAATCATTTTTATGAAGAGCATCTATATTCTTCTCAATTTTCTCTTCCGTCACCTCTTTTGAAAAGATGGAAAAGAAGTTCGTTACAATATTGATTAGATCGAAAAAAGTATCCATAGTTAACGCCCAGCCCCTCTGTCAATCCAGAAGCGCCTTACTACATTCCCTGACCCTTCCACGAATTGTTCATCCTCCACGCCGCCGTTATGCAGGATCGTTTTTGAAGATCCTTCATTCGAGGCATCGCATACGACCAGTACTCTATCTATTCCAAGTTAATCTGTCTTTTCCAGGGAAAGCTCCAATATCTTTTTGGCATACCCTTTTCTTCTTTCGGATGGACGAATGCCATATCCTATATGGCCACCCGCATTCATCAAGTGCTCTGTCAGGCTATGGCGGATATTGGTGACACCAAGGATTTTTTCATCTTCTTCCCTGAAGAGCCAGTAGGTCGAATCCGGAACCCAGCCTTGCGGGAGATTTATTCCTTGTTCGGCATCCAATAATTCTTGGACCATACCCTCAAAATCAGTTGGATCTTTACTGACCACCCAAGGTATGACTTCTTCGCCCCTTTCCCTCCATTCGGTGAAATAGGACAAGTACTCCACTTTAAATTCCTTGGTCGGTTTTAAAAGGTATACATGCTCATTCATTCGTTTTCCCTCTCCATCTAGTTTATCTTTGTGGTATATTTTACCTATTATATCTTAAAACAGATAGAGAAGTAATATAATTTTTAGAATAAAAATCTTGTAGACTCTATCACTTCTAGTCTACCGATAATATTTCTTTTAGCTCTCCTGCACCATCCTTATCCAACCCACCGAAATTCTCCCTAGCTACATCACTGATGATCGTTGCCGTTCCATCTTCATTGAACCAGATTTTATATTCAAACAGTCTCTCCGGCATATTTTCATCATATGTATAAAAAAGAGTCAACTGAAAGTCTTCCATTCTCTCCATCTCTGCTTCGACATCTGGGGACCATTGGACTTGTCCGAAGATTTCACGGATGGAAGACAGCTCTTTCTCATCCACTATTATGAACTCTTCCATTTTAGTGCCTTCCACAATGGGAAAAACGTCCACCCTTGAGAGCATCTGAAGATCTTTTTTATCCGATACCTGATCTGTGCAGCCGATCAGAAACAATGTCACTAAACTGATTAACAAATATATCTTTTTCACAGGCATCTCCCACTATTCTTATTCAGGCGGTATGAATCATCATACCTCCACGACCCTTTGCACTGCTCTCCTATTCATCCTTGTCGATATTCTCACCCCATTTGAACCCAGACTTCCCCATATAATAAATAACTCCTACAGTAGAGATTACACCTAAAAGTGCTATGAAAAGTCCCATCATACACCCCCTGACTGAAATTTATACTTTTAAATCTCCAATAAAATTTAAAACCCATCTACACTTGTCCTGTAAAAGTTTGATTCTTAGAATCTCGTCTAATAACCAAAAAAGTGTAGCCGTTAATATAGCCAAAATAAAAAAGAAATTCATCAATAATTCCTGAATATCCATATACATAATATCCCATTCCCAACCAACCAAAGTCGGAGTAAGAATAAATAAGGTAGCAAAGACAACATGGATAAATAACGAAAGTGCTCTTCTAGTAGAACCTTTGAAGCTTTTTAGTGCAAAATCTGATAAAACAGAAACAGGCATACCATATAAAAAGACGATTGGCATTAAGTACATCAAAGCAAAAAGACTAAAATCTACCCCATTCAATAACGAGAATGTTAATAAAGCTATTGAACAGGTTGCAATGGCCACGACTGTCTTTCTTATTATCAGCTCGAACACCTCCCATGGAGTAACAATAAATATATGAGAAACTAGATACGACAAAGCGGTTCTATAATATTCAAAATTTAAATTCCTAGATTCTTATTTTGAATGATGAATCGCCTTATTAGCTTTATGAACAACTTCTTTTGGTACAAATATTTGATAAGTTGAGGAAAATCCGTAACCCCCGCCTTCTCCTCCACCAGAACTAATGGTTTTAGTTTTATATTTAACGTCATTATTTTCAAGATTTCCTTTTATTGAAGAATATTCAGATACATCTTGAGTTGAATAAACCAACTCCCAGTTAACAAATAAGCTTGTAAAAAAATTCTTGATCATAATATCCCTCCAATTCAATATCCCTAAATGACCAACTACCTTAATATTCAAAATACTTATTAGACATTAATATTAGAATATATACCTATTTCTCCCTGTTAAAACATTTCTTTTCCTATGTAAAAACCCCTTTTTTATAAATATCGCCTCTACTACCAACTGCAATAATATAAATAATTAGTAGGTTATTCACTACTTCATAAACAATTCTGAAATCTCCAATCCTTAAACGAAAAGCACTGTCTACACCTTGAAATGAACATATATCTAGAGTTTCTCTCTGATATGAATCCTCAGCCAGGGTGACCAGTGCTTTTTTAATTCGCTTGCTTTTTAGTTGCTTTATCTTGTTTCTTGATATACTTCATTGCCTGCTTGGAATATTTCAAACCATACATAATCTTCTTCACCGAATACATCTTCATGCGAATAAGATTCCCAATTTACTTCCTGTCACTTCTCTCCACATCCATATATTTAAATACTATCATAATTTTTCCATACACTTCAATCAAAAGTCCATGCAAAAAAGCTGTCCTCCGATGGGACAGCTCTACTCAATCAATCTGTTATTATAATGCTCCCTTTTCCCTTCCCAATTCCTCAAAGGACTTATCAGAATGGACAATCCAGATCTTTGTGCCTATCGGGATATGGTCAAACAGTTCTTCTACCATTTCATTTGGCAGGCGGATGCAGCCTTGGGTGACGTAGCGTCCGATGGAATCGGGGTTGTTGGTGCCGTGGACACCGTATGTCCGGCCGTCGGAGTCCTCTGCGTCGAATCCGATCCATCTGGTTCCCAGTGGATTCTGCGGGTCTCCACCAGGAATGTCCTTTTTGCGGTAGTAGGGATTTTTGGCTTTTACGATGATGGTGAATTCTCCTTCAGGCGTGAGTTCGATGGATTTTCCTGTTGCTACGGAATGAACCTCTTTTAGCTGCTCTTCATGAAAATAGGCGAGTTCATTGGTCTTTTTGTTCACAATGATATAGGGGTCGCCTGGCAGCGGGTTTGGTCCGAGTGGCCATATGGGAGAAGTGACGAGTGCGAAAATGAGCGTAAAAATAAACACCTTTCATCCACCTACCTTTTTAGTAGTAGTGTGGTTGAAAGGTGCTGTTTCCATTCATGAAGTGGCCTTCAATCCGACAAACTCACTTTTTAGAATGAGGTATTGCTCCAATTCTTTTGTTAGGTGAACAAGTGATGCCCTTGTTTCAAACTCTTCCCTAGTCTCTGGCAGGGGCATCGCCTGGAAATCTTCATGCATCTTCCTTAGGCGATGCAGAAAACGGTAGGCGGTATTGCCGGAGTGGATCGAATCTGCCAGGTCTTCGATGAATTGGGCGATCATCTTTGCCTGCTCTACATCGTATTCAATGGTAGATACGATCGGCAGCATGCGCTCCATCACATCCAATTGTTTTTCACGCATTTTGAAGTAGTAGTAGAAATGATTTTCTTCCCGCTTGAAGTGGTTTTCGACATCCCGGAATGCCAAGCTTTTCGCTGCACGCAGCACATTGGCGGTCTCGGGTATTTCCTGTCCATCCCAGCCGTTGTCGCCATGCTTTAAATAATAGGCAAGCTCGGAAAAGACTTTGTAGAAGTTCTCTTCAATTTTGATTTGAAATCCGGTAAGCTCCTTCTCCACGCTTGGCATGTAGGTGTTCATGAAAAGAGCAACCCCTATCCCAATCGAAATGATGCTAAGTTCATTGGCAACAAGCCCTAATGAGTATTTTTCTACGGAATAGACATGAAGGAGCACAACGGAACTGGTTGCGATCCCCTCTGTTATTTTCAGCATGACGGTGACAGGTATGAAGAATAGCAGTAATAGTCCGATCGAGACTGGATGGTATCCAAGCAGTTCAAAAAAGACAAATCCGAATACCAGACTCAAAGCGCAGGCAAAAAATCTTGCTGTCGCCACTTTCCATGATTTTCGTTTCGTGTTCTGGATGCAAAGGATGGCAATGATCCCGGCGGATGCATAGAAGTCCAGCTCCAACAGCTGGGCGATACTGATGGCAATACCTGTACCGAGAGCAGTTTTGGCCGTCCGATAGCCAATCTTAAATTTTCTCATGTTTCAAGCTCTCCCGACTATCATTTGTTCATTTTTTCACATAGTACTACTATACCAAAAAGATGAGCAAAGGACCCGGCAGGTTGCCTGCCAAGTCCGAAATTTTCGTTATTGTCCCTGCAAAAGCTGCTCAAACTCGCTGATCAGCTCTTCATAGCGCTTCATTGTATCTTCAATCGGTTCCTTCTTGCTCATGTCCACTCCAGCCCGTTCCAAGATCTCAAGCGGCGGTCTGCTGCCCCCGGAGGAGAAGAGTTCTTTCAAGATTCGCTCCTGAGCCTGCACCCCGCCCTCCTCTAGCTGCTCTGCAAGCGCAGCTGAGGCAGCAAAGCTTGTTGCATATTGATATGTGTAGAAGCTTGAATGGAAAAAGTGCGGCACCCTTGCCCATTCCATTGCGATCTCCTTGTCCACATTGACGGCTTTTCCGTAATATTTTTCATTCAGGGCATAGTACACTTTTTTCAGTGAATCTGCGTGCAGTACCTCTTCGTTCTGCGCCATTTCATGAATGATCTTTTCAAACTCTGCAAATTGCGTCTGACGGAAAAGGGTGACACGGAAGTCCTCAAGATATTGATAGAGGGCATGGAGCTTTTCCTCCTTCGTGCTTGCCTCCCTCATCAGCTGCTTATGCAGAAGATGCTCTTGGAGGGTCGAGGAAACTTCAGCCGTAAATGTCACGTATCTAGCATCATGATAGGGCTGCTTTTTATTTGAGAAGTGTGAATGCATCGCATGTCCCATCTCATGCGCCAATGTCAGCACGTCACTTGGGAGTCCTTGATAGTTCAACAAAACAAATGGATGTGCGTCATATGAACCAATCTGATACGCTCCGGTGGCTTTTCCATTCGTCGAATAGACATCCACCCAATTTTCCTTGAGCCCTTTGGATAATGTGGCTAAGTATGCTGCTCCGAGCGGGCTCAATCCTTTGATGACGGTTTCCTTCGCTTCTTCATACGGAATTTCCTCATCCGGTGAGAATGGGGATGGTGCCGAGAGATCATACATATGCATAGAATCAAGCTTTACATATTCCTTTTTCAACTTCAGATATTTATGAAGGAGCGGCAGGTAATCATTTACCGTGTCAATGAGCTGGGTATACACCTCCGGATCGACTTCATTGCTGGTTAGATGTGCTTCAAGAGCATTCGGATACTTCCGGGTGCTGGCAAAAAAGTTATTGGCTTTCACGATATTTGCCAGCATCGAAGCAAAGGTATCCTGATAATTCTCAAGCGTCCGATAGTATGTCTGAAAGGCGGCTTTACGGACTTCGCGGTTTGGACTTGACATGTACACGCTGTATAAGGGTGCCGTTAAAGAATACACTTTCTCCTGGACAGTGAACGACGGCAGGACAAGATCCTTGGACATCATCTTGAACAGCTCACTTGGTGCATTCACGATCGGCATCGTCTTGATCAGGAGCTGCTCCATTTCATTAGGCAGTGCGTGCTTTTTCTCCTCAAAGGTCTGTTTCAGGAAATAGCGGTACGGAGAAAGCTTATCGCTTTCGATGTAAGAATCCCATTGTTCCTTTTTCACCGCCTGAAGCTCATTTGATAGCCAAGCCGTCCGCTCAACCACATACATCATCATCATTTCGGCTTCGTTGGATAGCTCCTGGGCGCTTGAACTGCTGATATCCACGTCCTGGTTCACCCGGGCATACACATATAATTTCTCCACCAAGCGATAAAGCGCAAAGTACTCCTCCAACAATGTCAGAATCTGCTCTTCGGATTGAATCGTCCCCTTTTTTTCCATAAACTGATCAGCGAGCCTCTTCGCTTTTTTTGCATCATTCTTCCATTTAGCAGAGTCGGAATACAGACTTTGTATCTTCCATTTATATTCTGAAGGAATTTCGTCCCTTGATTTATATGTCTGCCGTTCTGCGAGTACACTGGTCGTCACGGCAAGCATCAGACTGATCACAATTAGGATGACTCGATTAAACTGTTTCATTTCATTCCCCCACTTTTTCTTGATACCTGTTAGTGTTTGTTTTCCATGTTTTTCTATGCAAAAGTTTTGGGATCAAATGGAATGTTTTTCTTTTTATCCTGGAATATTGTGCTAAAATTATTGCATGTATTTTTAATTTTTCGGCTATTTAAAAATGGGGGCAGTATTGATGCAAATCAGGACAAACAGTATACAGGGCTATAAAGGAAAAACCATACCTTTTACAATTTTAAGCAAGGATGGGGGATCCAGGAGCTTGGCGATCATGCTTCCCGGTGCAGGTTATGGCACTCAGGCACCTCTTTTTCATTATGCTACGGGATTATTTTTAAAACGGGGTGTGGATGTACTCCAAGTCAATTACCAGTATAATGACCCTTTCTATGACTCCTTCAGCATGGAGGAAATTACAAAAGCGATCATCCATGATGTACATGAGGTGATGGATCAAGTCATCAGTACCGATGACTATGACCATTTCTTTTTTGTCGGGAAGTCCCTTGGCACCATTGCGATGAGTTCCGAGCTGAAAAGAGATAACTTTCTTTCTGCCAAGGCGATTTGGCTCACTCCGTTACTTCAAAGAAAAGACGTTTCTGATGCAATGATTTCGTGTGAACATAAAAGCATTTGTATGATTGGGGATGCAGATCCATGCTACAAGGAGGATAGGTTTAAAGAAGTCAACGAAAACCCGCTATTCACTACCAAGCTCATACCTGATGCCGATCATGCCTTACAATACAAGGATGATGTACTTGGTTCCATCGAAGTGTTAAAAGATGTAATAGAATCTATAGAAAAATGGGTGGACGGAATATGAACGGGACGGTGAACAAGAACCTTGCCATGCTATTGGAGAATTCGGAAATAGATGCCTTGCACTCCAGGTTAAGTGCCATTCAAGAAATACAAGGCAACCCGATGGGGGTAGAGATAAAGAAAATCGGGAATGCTTTCTGCTATTCTTGCAAAAATATCCCTGGGCCAGCCTTTAATACCGTCAAAGGGCTCAACAGCGAGGATGCAGGTCATGTAGATGAGATTCTTGAATTCTATCGGCAAAAAGAGATTCCCGTACGTTTTGAACTGACACCTGCACACGCTTCAACGGAATTGCTTCATCAGCTTCATAGACTAGGATTTTACCAGAATGATTTTCATACTACGCTTTACATGCCCATCACAGAATTATCGGCCCCAGTGGAGGATTCCATTTCCATACGCAAAATGAAAATGCATGAAGCTTCCACCTATGCCGACATATATGTGCAAGGATTTCAGATGCCTGCTTTCCTTAAAGATGGCGTGGCTCAAAACAATGAAGTGTTATTCGACCATGATCAATGGACCTTCTATCTTGCAACCGTAGAAGGTGAACCTGCAGGGATTGGGGCTGTGTTCATCAAGGATCACATCGCCACGCTTGCAGCAGCAGCTACACTGCCGTCATCCAGGAACAGGGGCATCCAAAGTGGACTGATTCAGCAGCGGATCTATCAGGCTTATAGAGAGGAATGCAGTTTGGTGGTCGGCCAGGCGAAATTCGGTTCTGTGAGTCAAAACAATATGGAAAGGGCAGGAATGCGGATCGGGTATACGAAAGCGATATGGATGAAGGGATAAAGTAGAAAAGAAATGAGTTGAGTACAATGAAAATGAAAATTGTAATAATTGCTCTCTCCCTATTACTTGTAGGAGTCCTTTTTGTAGAGCATCGTGAAAAAAGCGCATATCAAAGGTATCTATCCCACCACCTCTCCAACGATTTCTCCGGTATGTATCAGAAGCTGTTAAACAATCAGGAGATATATGAGCGTGTGCTGGCAAAACAAACGTTAACCATTGAAGAAGCTCAGATTATCAGAAGCACTTATTACGACTATTTAAAGCTACTTGATCATTATGGACAACTAGGGAGGGAACTTGGATCTCTAAAAGAAGAAACAACAGCTCTTACAACTGAGAATGTATCTTTAATGGAATCCTTCTTCACTCGATGGATGCAGGATGCAACGGAGCATGGGACGAGTGAGTATGAGAAGCTCGAACTATTGGAAACAGTGGAAAAAGAACACAACATCGACGAAACCTTTGCAGAAAATCTGAAGATAATCAACGAGTTGAATGAGGAATGGATATCAGCTTTTTCAACATTTTTAAAAGTAGGAGAAAAAAATGAAGAAGTTGATTTTAAAGAATTCTATGACAACAACAAAAATGATGGTGTTTCTCAGGATTTTTGGGTGGAGCTGTTGGAGGAACTCGATGTTACTACCGAGAGCTTCATGAATGAAAAGGGATATCATTCCATGGTTCTGCCAATCAGGTAATTAGTAGAGGGGAAACAGCAAGCATTTCCCCTTTGTTCTTCGGATCTACAATTTAATATAATGGGAGGAATTTGGATACAGCTCTTCCCTCACAAACCCTTGTGACAAATAAAAGCTATCACCTTGCTCTGTATCTGTATGAAGCACCATTACTTTAAAATGGGTCCTGGCGGTCGAAATGATCGCTTTCAACAAGCTGCTACCAACTCCGGTCCTTCGGTAATTTCCAGAGACATAAAATCTTCTCAGCCTACCTACCCCAGGATCTTCGGAATAAGGGTCAGCATTGAGGCCCCCTATAGCTACAAGAATATTTTTATCGTCAAAAACGGCATACAGACATTCCCCAGGATTTTTGAATGTATTCATGCCAGCTTGATATTCAAGCACTAATCGCTCAAGGAATCTATATCCTTCTTTTTTGCTTTCCTCAAGCAAAAGACTCAAATCTACCGTATTCAAGTTTCCGATTACTCTTATCTCCATAACTGGTTCAATCCTTCTTCCGCCCGATATATAGAAGATGGGATGATACTCCAAGAAGATAGGGGTCTGCCGCTTTTTCAATAAACAGTCTAAGCAGTTTTTGCCTCTCCGACTCTCCCCTTTCATTCCAATAGCTCAAGCTTTCCTTGGAAAGCATGGCACCTACATTGGAACCTATCAGCTCTAAGGTCTCAAAACCATTCGCTTCCATGAAAGGCTTGATTTCCCCTATATTGAAATAGTAGGCTCCGGTAAAACGGCCTTCATCGGCATGGTTGAAACAGCCAGAATCGGCAAACTCAGCGATTGCGTCCATTGAGTCATTCGGTTTCCAATTGTGCGGTGATTGCAAAGAGGAAAGGATGTGTTTGCTCCTTGGCATGAACGCCACAAAAACTATGCCGTCCTGTTTTGTAACTCTATGTAATTCTTGAACCGCCTTGATACGGTCCTTCCCGTACTGCAAATGATAGAGCGGCCCGAGCATGAGCGCTGCATCAAATCGCCCTGATTCCAAGCTTGATAGATCTGTCGCATCCGCTGCCTGAAAATCATCGAAGGCATCCCTCAAGCCTAGTTCAACCGCTTTTGTTTCCGCTATATCGACCAATCGGGGAGTCAGGTCCGTTAATGTGACCCGGAATCCTTCTCTTGCCAATTCCATTGAATATTTCCCTGGACCAGCCCCATTATCCAAAATAGCACCCTCTTTTGGCAGATACTTCTTGATATAATGCCAGTTTACTTGAAATTCAATGGGTTCCCGTTCCAAGCGGCCCCATTCATCGAATTGATTGTAATAGTTGATAATCTTGCTCATACTCACACCTCTTGTCCTTTATTTTGCCAAGGGAGAAACATTTGAAAGCTCCAACCCATCGTTTACAAGTTTCAGAAAATGATCCCTATGTTCGGGATGACAGGCAATAAAGTAAGGTGCTTTGCTGGAGTCCGTTTGCCTGAACTCGTTCCCTTCAAAGTCAACGACGATTCCCCCTGCCTCTTTTACCATCAGAATCCCGGAATAAAGGTCATCCCCTTCCGAGTTGTAAAGGATGATACCATCGAGATCCCCCTTTGCCAGCATGCACCATTGTAAAGTAGGCGCCCAGAGTCTCATCATTCTTTTACAATTCAAATCTATGTAATTTCTCAGTCGTACCGCCCTGTCTTCATTCTGGACTTTGTGACCTTGGATCCAGCCGACAATGAATCGATCTGGATTTTCTTTTTTACTGATATTTAATGGCTTACCATTGCAGAGTGCCCCTTCATTAATGGAAGAAACATAGAGGCGGTCCACCATCGGCTCATAGATGACTCCGAGTACCGGTTCGTTTTGAAAAAGCAGCGTGATGGAAGCAGAAAAAACTGGCAGCCCGATTGCAAAATTATTTGTTCCATCCAACGGGTCGATCTGCCAAAACCAATCACTTTCGACACCGTTATCACCAGCTTCTTCACTTTGAATTCGATGGACCGGAAACGATTGGCTTAGTTCCTTTAGAATGACCTCTTCCGCTAAATAATCGACCTCTGTGACCAGATCCCCGAATTCATCCTTTTCCTCCATTTGCGCAGCCTGATCGAACCGTTCCTTCGCAATCGCACCTGCTTCTAAAATGACTCTTGTGGCAATTTCCTTGGCAACCTGTATCGTTTCCTGAATGGATGCCCCGACTTCTCTCATTGTTATCACTCCTTTTGTCTATCATCTTCATTTTCATAGTATTCCAACTGTTCCTACATATCAAGAACTTCCACAACAGGAGGTGGGAATTTATAGTAAATAATGCCTACTATGTGTTAATATAATATAAAATCTGAATATTAAGAAATCAAAAAGAGGCATATACTTATTCATGGGGAGGTGATAGAGAATGAAGACTAATAAGAAATTGCATTTATTCGGCTTTTTTATTCTTTCTTTTTTTCTATCGGAATTGCTATTCAGAATAATCATGGATGCCCATAATGTTGCTCCTTTCGGACTCGGATTATGGATATCATTCATCTTCTCTTTTTCCATTGGAATGGTGTTCCTGGCAATCGGCTCGATCTTTCATAGCAAGCTTAATTTTATAATTTGTGCCGGTTTATTATGTATAGTAGGTTTTTTCTATTCCAGTCAATTGGTCTATCATGATTTTTTCCGGACTTTTTATACTTTTTATTCCGCCGGCAATTCTGCCCAGGTCATTGATTTCTGGAGGGAGATACTTTCCGGAATATGGAGCAACCTTTTATGGATAGTCATTTTCTTCATTCCGATGATTTTGCTCATTATCTTCCGAAAGGGACCTTTCTCTTTTGAAAAATCCAATGCGAAAGTGATAATCAGCTTGTTTGCCTTTTCCCTATTTCTGCATGGCGGGGGTTTGATGATGGTTACAAGCGGAGATAAATCTCAAAATACCGCTTACGACCTTTATTTTCACAATAGCTCACCCGTTCTCTCTGTGGAAAAACTGGGGTTGCTTACGAGTATGCGCGTCGATTTCATGAGACAGGTTACTGATTGGTCCCCAGTATTGAAGGAACCGACTTTTGTGACCGCCCCTCCCGATAAAACGGAGGATCTTGAAAAACCGACGGAAGAACTGCCGGGTGATATTCCGGCTCAATACAATATGATGGAAATAGATTTCGAGACCTTGATCAAGAAGGAAAAGAAGAACGCCATAAAAAAGATGCATCAATATTTTTCAAAGGTTCCGCCTACAAAGAAGAACGATTATACCGGCAAGTTCAAAGGCTATAACCTGATATTTATAACAGCAGAAGGCTTTTCACCCTATGGAGTGGACAAGGAGATAACACCTACCCTTCATAAACTCGTGCATGAAGGCTATCAATTCACTGATTTTTATGTTCCATTATGGGATGTCAGCACTTCAGACGGCGAGTATGTAGCGCTAAACGGGTTGATACCGAAACCGGGAGTCTGGAGTTTTTCCAAATCAGGAAACAATCATGTACCATTCGTGATGGGGAATCAGTTAGGGAAGCTTGGCTATAAAACAGTTGCCTATCATAACCATACTTATTCTTACTATGACCGTCATGTATCACATCCTAATATGGGATACAGCTATAAGGGAATCGGGAATGGCCTGGACATCAAGGAAACCTGGCCGTCCTCCGACTTGGAGATGATGAAAAAGACAACAGGTGACTATATGAAAGATGAACCCTTCCACGCTTACTACATGACCGTCAGCGGACACCTGGAATATAATTTTGGCGGTAATCAAATGGCCTACAAAAACAAGGATTATGTCAGTCACATGAATCGATCCGACCAGGCAAAAGCCTATATGGCCACCCAGATCGAACTGGACAGGGCGATGGAATATCTCCTTTCCCAGCTTGAAAAAGAAGGGGTGGCAGATAACACTTTAATAGCATTAAGTGCCGACCATTATCCATACGGACTCGATTACAAGACGATTGATGAGTTCGAAGGGAAAGAAGTGGAGAGGAATTTTGACTTATACAAAAGCAACCTGATCGTCTATGCAAAAGGAATGGATGAAACGGTCATAACCAAGCCCGTTTCAAGCCTTGATATCCTTCCGACTCTCTCGAACCTGATGGGATTGGAGTATGACTCGAGGCTCTTGATGGGCACAGATATCTTTTCAGACTCTGACCCGCTTGTTATTTTCCGCAATAAAAGCTTCATAACGGATAAAGGGAGATATAATGCAGAAACGAAGAAATTCACACCAAATGCAGGCGCGGAAGTCAACCAATCCTACTTGGATCAAATGATTTCCATCGTCAATCAGAAGTTCTATTATTCGGCACAGATTTTGGAGAACGATTACTATCAGGCGGTTTTGGGGGAACCTTGATGATGCGGAGTTTAAACCACTAGTAGCAATGCTAGGCTGTAAAGGAGTCGTTGTTTCTTTGACGTCCTTTAGGGCCTTTTTATATGCTCTTTTCAGGACCAATTGAAGGGTATTTGGTTGAATGGGTAATTTATCTACTTCTTTCGTACCGTCATTGCCCCCAATTGCTGCTTATCGCGGTACGATTCCTTCGACTATCTACAAATCTCAAAACAAAGAGACAAGGAACCACACAATTTCCTTGCCTTCTTTCATGATGGGACCATCATTTATCCCCTGTCACCATCGTATTCCATCTATCAATTCAAAAAGTTCCACTCTTATATCTTCCGGTACATTCCAACCCGCCATTTCCTCTTTCAAAGCGGCAAGTGTGCCATATCCCTTTACAAAGCTGTTAAGCCTTGCAACAAGTGTCCCATCAACAAATTTCTCATGTGTTTCATAATATGACAGCAACCTTTCCATAGCCTTTGGATAGCGTTTCAGATAATATTTCTGATGCCGCTCCTCTGCAAGGGTAAAACCTCGATAGGAGGCGATTTCCGTATCAATTTTTCCTGCCAGGGATTTCTCCAGGCTTTCTTTCACCCGCTCTATCACTTCTTTTTGCTCAGCATCATGAAACAAGATAATTGAAAGGTATTGTCGCCCTTTATAATTACCCCGGTTAGGATTATGGGATCTCCAAAAGTGCTTTACAATCTCTTCAAAACCGATAATTAGCGGATCGAAATCAACCTCGAGGCATTCCGTATGATCTACCATCTGTTTATAGGTCGGATTCGGCGTTGTACCTCCAGCATAGCCGACTCTTGTTCTTATCACTCCAGGTAAATACCCGAACCGGGCATCGGTTCCCCAGAATCAGCCCATCCCGAGGGTTGCTGTTGCTAAACTCGGATTGCTCGAAAATGCCATTATCCCCACTCCTTTCTATTCCGTTTTATTAATAAACATACGGTATAATACTCCAATATACAAGCCATGAACTGCTATACCGCCAATCATAAATGCGGTGAATGAACCAGTGTCCCCCACTCCTGCTGCCATTGCCATCACCGGCCAGAATGGGGGCAAAATCGCCAAAAGCCATTTAAACGATCCAGGCATAAAAAATAGGAGTAAAGGTAAGGTCACACTTACACTCAATACCTTATTCAGTGCCAGACCCTCCACTTTATTGTTGGCAAAATTCGCGAGCATTAATGCAAAGATTGGAGCCTCCAATGCAAACAACAGAGCCAACAGAAAACCAGCAATCAACGGAAGTTCCACAAGATCAGCCAATAAGTGGACGGCAAAGAAAAGCAGCAAGGTAAGCACCAATGTGGAAACCATTCGATATCTCATATAACCTGATTTCCGCATGGGAGTTACGGCATAATAGGCAAGCATCCCTTCGTCCCTGTCATCGAGCAATAGGAATCCTGCCATCATTCCAAGCATGGAGGGAACGGTTAGAAATGCCACCGCAAGAATGGGTACATGATAACTCTCCAACGAAAATGAATAGTTCTCCATCAGCCATTTTTCAAGGACAGGAAGAAGAAACCGAATAAATAATGCCAGAATGATAGGGGCAAAAATCGCGACGAGAAGAATGCCATCCCTCCTGATCAGTTGAAAATCCGTTTTTGCAAATTGATTGACTTTCATCATTTTTCATCTCCCGCTTTTGCGAGTATATACTTGTGAAAATCATGTTTGGCCCAGAGGTACAGTCCAACAGCCCATAAAATAAGGATGGAAATTGCCAAGAATAACTCCCCTATATTCAAATCATGAAAAGTTCCTTCGATTAACAAAAGTCCTGCGTAACTCGGTAGCCATTTGAATAAAATAGAGTCCCACCATTCAAACAAGCCGAAAACCGGTACAAAGAAAACCATTAAAACCAGTGGAGAAGTCAGCAAAAATTGATTGACAGTATTCACTCTGACCGCAAGCAAGAGTCCGATGAGCGTAAATACAACGGAGCTTAATAGAATACCAACCAAAAATGGAATCACATCAAAGTTGGAATGAACCATCAAAAGAATCGCTACACTCGAAAGCAACGAAATAATAGATAAAGAAAGAATTTTGGATAGAAGAAATTCACCGACCCTTAAAGGTGTCACAAAAAATGCATCGTACACCCCCTGGCTCTTTTCCAACAGGACAATCCCGCCAATAAAAAAGGCACCCAAAAAGGATGGATCGCTGAACACCACTACAACGGTCACACTATCCAAGTAATCTACTGGAACAAATTTCAGCATCCATATATAAATAATGGTCATCAATAGATATGCATAATAGAAACCATGCTGAAATTGAAATCGCATATCCGAAACAGTGAGTAGGAGGATCCGTTTCATCTAATTCAGGCTCCTTCCTGTCACTTCAATAAAGATTTCTTCCAGTGACTTCACTTTTGTCGAAATGCTTTCAATTGCATTAGACTTTAGCATGGCAAGAAACTCTTTGTTTTCTCCCGCATTTTCTAAGGGGAAATCCTGTATCGCCCCTTCTTTTGATTCAACGATGATTCTCTTCTCCCCGTCACTCTGCTTCAAACGGTGAGGAGAATCAATCAATGCAATTTTCCCGTCCACGATAAAGGCAACTCGGTCACAGAGCTCTTCTGCAAGCTGCATATTGTGGGTGGTGAGGATGATGGTCTTTCCTTCATTTTTCTTCTTGAGGATCATATCCTTCAGCTTTTTAGCATTCACGGGATCAAGGCCGGATGTCGGTTCATCCAGAAAAAGAATTTCGGGATCATTCAAAAGCGCCCGACAGAAGTTCAGACGCATTTTCATCCCTTTTGAATAGCTGTGAAAGCGATGTCTGGCGTCGTTTTCAAGGTCAACCATCTTAAGAAGCTCCATCACCGGAATGGTCGGTACGGTATAAAGTCCTTTGAACAGAGCTAGATTTTCATATCCAGATAGTTTGTGATAAAAATTCGGGAATTCAAAAGCAACCCCTATCCTTTCATAGAAATCCCTGTTTCGTTCTTTCACTTCTGTTCCCATCACCCGGACAGATCCTTCATAATCCCCGAGAAGACCAATCAAAATCTTCTGCGTTGTACTTTTACCCGCCCCTGAAGGACCTAGAAATCCGAAAATTTCCCCTTTTTGGACGTCAAAGGTGATGTCCTTGATGGTGTTTGCTTCCTTGCCTTTAAACCGGTACGATAAATTCTTCACCTGGATCATGACTCTTCCCCCTATTTGAACAGGCGTTCTGCCAAGCTTTCCGCCATGAGCTCCATCGTCTCCCAATAAACGTCTTCCCCTATCTCTTTTTGATGCAGTGCCATGAAAATAAAGGAACGGAATGCACCACTTACCACTTCAGGACGCATTGACCTCATCGTTCCTTCAGATTGCCAGAGTTCCACAAGTGGAGTCAGATCCTCTGCATCTTTGTTTATATGCTTTTCCATACGATCCGGAGGCAATTTCCTGACCAATCGCTCCATCTCGTTCTGTTGAAAGAGCTGTTGAATGAATGGGTTTTCTTCGATTGTTTTGATCGAATATAATAAAAGCTGCTTGAAAGCCCCAGCAGTCATGGGACTTTTTATATGCTCAAGAATGGTCGCCTTCAGGTTCTCCTCCTCTTGTTCCAAAATGGTGAAGTATAGTTCTTCTTTGGATGAGTGAAAAAGATAGAATGTCCCCTGGGCGATTCCCACTGCTTTGGTCAGTTGGGAGATGGATGTCTTTTGCAGCCCGAATCTCTCAAAAAGCTCCTTACCTTTTGACAACAGTTTTTCATGAATGATTTCCTTCTCTTCATTTGTAAATCCCTTGGACATTTTTTCTGCCTCCATGAACCTATGAATATTTTTATTTTTTATTCATTAAAATTATAACTCTCTTTCGTATAATAAACAATTTATTTTCAAACCGAATATATGCTTTATGGTGATTAAAATAATAAAAATATCCAACAATAACAGCGTATCCACCATTTTCAAAAAAGGAGAAGATATTTTGAAAAAAGTCATATTGAAATTAACTGTCCTGCTTATGGTCATTCCTATGATATTTAACTTTGGGGATGCAAAAGCGAATGAGTTCGTAAGCCAAAATCAGAAACTAAGCGAATCAGCTGTTCAATTGAAGTGGGATTTAAGAAAGCTCTGGATCGATCATACAATCTGGACCCGAAATTATATTGTGAGCGCACTGGCAGATCTGGACGATAAGGATAAAGTGTTGGAAAGGCTGCTGAAGAATCAAGAAGACATAGGAAAAGCCATACAACCATTTTATGGGAAGGACGCCGGGGACAAACTGACCCTTTTGTTAAAGGATCATATCCTCATTGCCGGCAAAATAGTGGATGCAGCCAAAAAAGGCGATCAGGCCGCTGTTAATAAACACAATAAAGAGTGGTATCAAAACGCTGATGACATCGCCAAGTTTCTAAGCCAGGCAAATCCTAATTGGAAGGAACAGGATTTGAAGGATTTGCTGTATATGCATTTGGCACTGGTTACAGACGATGTTGTAGCAAGGATTAAAAAGGATTGGGATGCGGATATCATCGCTTTTGATAAAGGCGAAGAGCATATCATTGTACTGGCTGATGCCCTTTCAGACGGTATTGTGAAACAGTTTCCTGAAAAATTTTAAAAGAACTTTCAACGGATACGTGCAACGGATGTTAGATGATGCGGCTATTGGACTTTTCACCCGGATTCACATTCAAAAAAGCCATTAGATCGCTGCTATTGGACTTTTCACTGAAATCGACACTCAAAAAGGCCATTAGATCGCAGCTATTGGACTTTTTACTGGAATTCACATTCAAAAAAGCCATTAGAACGCTGCTATTGGACTTTTCACTGGAATTCACATTCAAAAAAGCCATTACAACGCAACTTAAGAAATCCCTAAAGAAATCAAAGTAAAAAGAGGCTGTCCAAAAGTCAATAATTACAGACTTCTGGCCAACCTCTTTATTACTAACTTATAGCATCTTCTCCAAAAATACCTTCGCGCGCTCGGATTTCGGTGCTGTAAAGAATTCCTGCGGCGGGGAGTCCTCCACCAGCATTCCATTGTCCAAGAACAATACTCGGTCTGCCACTTCGCGTGCAAATCCCATTTCGTGGGTCACAATCGCCATGGTCATTCCTGTATGGGCAAGTGACTTCATGACCTCCAGCACTTCTTTGACCATTTCCGGATCAAGTGCGGACGTCGGCTCGTCAAACAGCATAACTTCCGGGTCCATTGCAAGCGCACGGGCGATCGCAACACGCTGTTTCTGCCCGCCGGAAAGACGGCTTGGGTATTCATTCGCCTTTTCCAACAGCCCCACTTTTTCAAGCAGGTCCATCGCCTTTGCTTCTGCATCCTTCTTGCTTACACCCTTCACTGATACCGGAGCGTAAGTCAGATTTTCAAGCACGGACTTATGAGGGAAAAGATGAAAGTGCTGAAACACCATACCAAGATTTTGACGTACCTTCATGATGTTCGTCTTTTTGCTCGTCACGTCTTCACCCTTGACGAATATGTGTCCGGATGTCGGTTCCTCGAGCAGGTTCATGCAGCGGAGAAAAGTGGATTTCCCGGAACCGGATGGACCGATGATCGCCACCACTTCCCCTTCTTTTATACTAGTTGAAATATTTTTTAATACCTCTAGCTTCCCAAAGGATTTATGCAGATTTTCGACTTTAATCACTGCGTCTCATTCTCCTTTCTATCACTTTACCAAGGAGTGTCAATATCATAACAAGTACGTAATAGATCAGGCCTGCGAAAATGAAGGCCTCAAGGAAAGCATACGTGTTGGAACCGACCATGTAGGATCGTCTCATGACGTCCGTGACTCCGATTACTGTTACGATGGCGGATTCTTTTGTAAGAGTAATATATTCATTCATAAGTGCTGGTAAAATATTTTTCAATGCTTGCGGCAAGATGATATCCTTCATCATTTGGCGGTAAGGCACGCCAAGGGCCATCGCAGCTTCACGCTGCCCTTTGTCCACTGCCAGGATCCCTGCCCGGATCACTTCGGAAATGTATGCACCGGAGTTCAAGCCGAAAGCAAGCACGGCCGCCGTCACAGGCTCAAGATTGACACCTATTGCCTGAGGAAGTCCATAGTAGATCAGCATCAGTTGCAGAACAAGCGGTGTTCCACGGAAAACGGATGTATAAATATCAGCTAAAATCGTTAAAAATTTCATTCTGCCAATTTTACATAGTGCTAATAGTGTTCCAATTATAAACCCAAGAACACCTGCAAGTGCAACCACCTGCAAGGTCATCTTCAGACCTGCAAGGATAAATTCAATGGAACCACTTATTGCGCTAAAGTCTAAGAAATCGAAATTCAAGTGCTACCATTCCTCTCTGCTAAAGTACCTACAACAACAAAATCAAAAGGGCGGCCTGCACCCTTTTGATCTACAGATCTATTATTCTTCTTCGCCGCCGAACCACTTGATGATCAGCTTGTCCAGTTCGCCATTTTCTTTCATTTCATTCAATACACGGTTGAACTCTTCTGTCATTTCGCTGTCCTTTGGAAGAGCGATAGCAGATCCGCCTTCTTCTGTATCAAGCTGGAAGCCAGTCAAGTCTTTATCCTTTTCAAAATAACCCTTGATGACAGTGTCTTCAATGATTGCTGCATCGATGCGGCCAGTCTTCAATTCCTGGATCAACTGAGGAATACGGTCACGGTTCTCAATTTTGATATCCACGCCGCCTTCTTTGATTTTATTCGCTTCTTCCTCTTGGATGGAACCAAGCTGGACACCTATTGTTTTGCCTTGCAGATCTTCAAGTTTCTCCAGTTTACTGTCCTTTAAAGAAACGACCATATGATTCGCTGTATAATAGATATCCGTAAAGTCGACCTGTTCTTCACGTTCAGGAGTCGGAGTCATACCCGCAAGGATCAAATCGATGTTTCCTGCATCCATTGCTGTGATCAAGCTGCCAAAATCGATATCCTGTACTTCTAGCTCATAGCCAAGTTCTTTAGTGATTGCTTTTGCAAGGTCAATATCAAAACCGATGATTTCCTCGCCTTTTTCTGTGTCGATGTACTCAAATGGAGGATAATCGGCAGAAGTACCCATGCGAAGCACTTTCTTGTCGCCATTCCCTTCACCGGATCCATTCCCTGCAGCCTGGTCATCATTTCCGGATGTCCCGCATGCCGCTAGTAGTCCTGCTACTAAAATACTCATCAATGAAACTATAAACCACTTTTTCACAATAATTTCCCCCTATACTATTTTCAGAAAAGTTAAAATTAATACAATTATGAAACAAACTTGTGTTTATTTCAAGTATTATTTATCTGTATGTTTATTCGATTAAATGTATTTTAACACATGTACATATTTATGCAATATAGTTAATAAAGATTAATAAAGTTTTTATATTTTTACTATTCTGAAATATGTTATTAAGGTTATAGCTTAATTATCATATGGTCATGTTATAATTATAAAGACCTAGAAAAGGAGGTGAGAAGTCATGCGTACTGCTGATAAAAAATTGGACATGATCTTGAACAATATGATCGAATTCAAGATATCCCAAGATGAAATGAAAAAAGAACTAATTGGGTTGAACGAAAAGGCATCTACTCTTTCCGAAAATCAACGAAGGATGAATGAGGAACTCGGCGGGTTGAACGAAAAGACATCCACCCTTTCCGAAAATCAAAATAGGATGAATGAGGAACTCGGCGGGTTGAACGAAAAGACATTCCTACTAACAGTGGGTCAGCATCAGATAAAAGAAGAACTTCATTCTTTAACAAACACTACCTATACATTAAGGGAGGAATTCTACTTATTCAGACACGATGCTATTGAGAGATTCAATGAAATCAGCTCCACTTTGACTAGAATCGAAGAGGATCAAACAAAGGATATTGAAGCAATCCTTGAGGAAATATCAGTTAAACTGGACGAGAGAGGTTAATTTGGTTTTTGCTCAAGATAATTCCGTAAAGAGTGTCCCCGTATAAACTTCTCAAATACATCTTGTTGATTGACACATCCCTATTAAACCAAAAAAGTGCAAGGAGCACTTTTTTTCAAGTGGTCCTTGCACCAACATCATCATCTATGCGCTCCATTCCAATTCGATCCGTTCCCGGAGCTTTCTTCTTGCACGGTGGATTTTTGACTTCACAGTGGATGGATTCATGTGCAAAGCAGTAGCAATCTCCCGCTCCTTCAGGCCTTTATCCATTTTAAGCGCCAACATCTTTTGGTCTTCGCCTGGGAAGTCTTCCAGCGTTTCTTTTAAGATCTCTTTCAAAAAGCATACTCCTACTTCTTCCTCCACATTCTGCTTTGACTCTTTCCCAAGGCAGTCAAGCATGAACAGCTCCATCGGAAATCCTTTCATCTTTCTCTCGCGCCTGATAAAATCAATGGCCGTTCTTGATGCGATGACAGAAAGCCACGCACCGACTTTTTGCATGTCTTCCAAATCCGGAAGTTTCTTGTATGCCTTGATGAAGGTTTCCTGCACATTATCCTCTGCCAATTGACGATCTCGGATAATGGCAAAGCTCACACGGAATAGTCTGTCATAGTACTCTTGATACATAGTGGTGAATTCCATTTAGTCCACCACTCTCAAACTGATGGTAACCTTAAAAAGATCTCCATCTGTCTCTATTTGAAGGCTGCCTTCATGGAGGTCGATGATGGATTTTGCAATGGCAAGGCCAAGGCCGGAGCCTTCTGTGTGTCGTGATGTATCTCCCCTTTTGAATCGTTCATATAGCTCTTCACTCTGATCGTTGAGCTCATATTTCGAAATATTTTTAAGGGTGATGATCACTTTGCCATCGGCTTGTTGCATAAAGATGTATACCCGTGAGTGCTCCAATGAATATTTGATGATGTTTCCGATAAGATTATCAAATACCCTCCACATCTTCTGACCATCTACCATCGCCCATATAGGTCCATCTGGGGAACTGACCCGAAAGTGCAGGTTTGATTCAAGCATGGAACTATCGTGTTCAGCAAGTGATTGCTGAAGAAGCTGTTTGATATCAACCTTTTCCTTCAATAATTCCATATTGCCGCTTGCCATTTTAGACACTTCAAAAAGGTCATCAATCAATCCCTTGAGGCGCTGGGATTTACGGTCGATAATCTCCAAATATGCCTTGCGGTCCTCCAAGGGCAAATCATCCCTTTTCAGCAATTCGGTATAAGTAATGATAGAAGTCAGGGGTGTCCTTAGATCATGGCTGACATTGGTGATCAGTTCCGTCTTTAATCGCTCGCTTTTGGCCTGTTCATTTATCGAGACCTTCACGCCTTGGTTAAGGGCATTCAAATTGGCAGCCATTTTTGCCAGTTCCGATTTCCCCTTTATCTCCAGATCCTCTCCCAATCTGCCTGCAGCCATCTCCTCCGTCTTCATGCTTATCCTGTTGAAATAGCCTATGCTCTTGATAAAATAACGAATAGCAGGGACGCCTACCACAATCAGAAACAATAAGTATAGGAAGAAGAAAATCGGATGAATCAATATCGTAATGATGGTGACTCCCAAAAAGAATACTATCGCCAGCAGGACAAACGCCTGAATACCGATCGACCTGGTAAGGAACGCCTCTTTTAAACTACTTTTGATTCTGAGGTACACCAGTCTTGACCATCTCAGAGTTTTAACTATAAGACTGTTGGACCACTCTTTGTTGATTGTTTCGACACTTTTATGACTAAAAGCAATGAATCTAAGCTGGTGATAGAGAATTAAGCTTAGAATAGCACCTAAAATCATACTTATGCCAAGTTCCGCTGTTTCTGAAATGGAACGGAAAAACAGTCCTACTTCCATGCTGTCTTCGATCCATAAGAAGGTTAGCATGGTGAAAAAGGCAGTTACTACAGTCACTCCAACTCGGACATCAACCGGTATTTTTTCATAAATGCCTTGCAACATGCCCGTCTTTTTGGGAAGCCTGGCAACCTTTATCATGATGAGTAACCAGACCAAGAGTGCCACTGCCGAACCTACTCCCAATCTCCAAAACCATTTTCTTGCCAATTCATAACTGGACTTTGCATTCATGATCTCACTGTCAGGCGAAATCGAAGTTGGAACAGCTATTTTCCCTACATAGGGCGTGACTGCCTGAGCTATCGCCTGGTACATCCAATCATCATTGGGCCAATAGCCTGCTGAGATAAACAGATCTCCATCGATATTGAAGCTGTCACTGAAATACATTTTCTCATCGGAGAACGCTTTTTCTGCTCGATCCTCACTATAGCCTGTGTTAGTAAAAAAAAAGTTTCCATTGGAAGCGTAGTAAACAAGCTCATCCTGAAATCTTGTTCCCGGTGCCTCATGAAGGGCAAGAACCTTAAAATATTCTTGCACCATCTTTTCTTTCTCTGCAATGACCTTCTTTTCTACATGTTCATCACTTTCAAAGTTTTTTTGTATATCTTCAAGCTTCGCATCACGTTCTTCTATCAATTCTTCCACATTCTCGTCGGATTCACCAGACTCGGCAAGCTGTATTCTGTTTTCATATTGTAAGCGGATATTTGCCAGTTGCTCGTCGAGAAATCCATAACGATAGCGATGATTATCTATGTCCTCCTGTGTAACCGTAATATTTGCTTTCACGTCTTCTTCTGACAAGGACACTTCTTCCATTGCCAGGTTGTTGATGAACATACTCAGTTCATACTGAAACTCATCCGTGTTGAAATAACTTTCATTCTCATACTTATATAGATTGAACAGAAAGTACATGCTTCCACTGAGTGCAACGGTGAACACCAATGCCATCAGAAAGGCCAGTACACTATTTCTCCATTTTGTAGCCAATCCCCCATACCACCTTTAAATATCTTGGATTTTTCGGATCTATCTCTATCTTTTCTCTGATTTTCCTAATATGTACCGCCACCGTATTTTCCGCATTGTAGCCCGGTTCCTTCCACACCCGCTCATAAATGTCGTTGATCGAATAGACCCGCCCGGCATTGCTCATCAAAAACTCCACTATCTTATATTCGATCGGTGTCAGTTTTACGGGCTCACCTTGAACTGCAACCTCTTTCGCTTCTTTATCAAGTGTAAGTCCATTAAGATCGATGACCTTCTTGATGCCTTCAAACGTACCAAGGCTCACATATCTTCTCAGCTGTGACTTGACCCTCGCCACCAGCTCCATCGGATTGAAGGGTTTCGTCACATAATCGTCCGCGCCCACCTGCAGACCCAATATTTTATCCGTGTCCTCACTTTTTGCACTCAGGATGATGATCGGGATGTTTTTCTCTTCCCGGATCCTATATGTGGCTGAAATTCCATCGAGGCGCGGCATCATAACATCCAACAAAATGAGGTGCACCTGATTTTCATGCAGCATCTCGAGCGCTTCGACCCCGTCCTTCGCTTTTAGCACCCTTACGCCTTCGTTTTTCAGATAGATCTCTATCGCATCCCGTATTTCCTTTTCATCATCCACAACCAAAACCGTATACGTTTCCATCTCTCACCCTTCTCCCACTTGCCTTCATTCCATAAACCTATAATACTTTGAAAATCTTAACAACAAATGATCTATTTTCTTAAGAATTTCTTAAGGTTGGAAGTTTTTTCTTAATTCTGTTTTGGTATTCATTGAAGCTATTTAGATATATGTAATCATTTAATGTAGCCCTTTGATTTCCGCTCCGGACACAAGATTCCCCGGGGACGGATGGGAGCCTCCTCGGCTTCGCCTGTGGGGTCTCCCATGCCCTCTGCGTTCCCGCAGGAGTCAAGTGTCCTCCGCTACAATCAACTCAGTTTTTTAATGTTTTTTGCGCCACTGAAACGTCTAAAGCAATAATCCTGACAAAAAAATCCTTTCTTTATTATACCGTTTAAAATGATAGCCTAGGCAACCCAATGAAAATGGACACCCAGATGATCTAAGTGTCCATTTGTCCATAGGCTATTTTACTTCGTCGTAATATAGCCCCTCAAGGGTACTGATTTTTATATCTTCCGGCACTTTCAGATACAGGATGGGAGCTGAATGGGTGCTACCAAATCGATCGTCCTCAAGCCAGCTTTCTTTTGAGAATTGGGAGTAGACGAACTCCTTTTTTATCAAATTCAGCTCTACCTCAAGCTTCGATGGCTGCATGATTGTTAAAGTGCCATTTTGTAGCTTTAAAGTCGGCGTTGGGATCTCATTGGAAAGATCAAATCCGTTCACTGCCAGATAACTCGCATACAATGTAGCTTCGACCCTATTTTCCAAACTGCCATCCCGTTCCACAATGATAGAGACATAGTAATCGGGAGATGTAACTGCAAGCTGCAGGTCTTTTTCTTCTATAGAATAGCTTGTTTTGCTTCTGACATGTTTCTGATCCACTTCTCTTTTTTCCAGGAGATCTTCATATAACTTTTCCCAGCTTTCATCGGCTACGGGGATACTTTCAACGGGTTGATATTTCTTATTAGGCAAAAGGTAGAATACGGCAGTCGCCACTAATAATAGGGCAATATATCCTGTCAGTAGATTCATGCTCCTGGTAGAAGACTTTGCAAAAATAGGTTTTTTGATAAGAATGACTATTGGAATAATCATACTCATTAACAGCAAGGGTATCAGAATGTTCACATTCTTACCTCCGTTCTATCATTGATCATCGCTGATACATACAGTAATGAGGCAACTGTAATCAATACTTTAATTAAAAAGAGGAGAAAGGAGGCTTCTGTAAAGAAAAATCCTAGGACAGACTCGACGATATCCACTCTTCCTATTATCCCACCGAAAAGTAAAAGTCCGAAAAATACCACCGGGAGCACGACCTTTACCAATGGATGCAGCTGTACCAGTGTTCCCACAAGGTAACCCAGGGCTGCAAAAAGAATCATATATAGAAAAGCGGCTATTGCTCCTTTTATGATAATTACAGGAGATGTCTGCAAGGTGGAAAAATACATCACTTCGGTACTTGGCAGTACATACAGAATTACTTTTATAAGGAAACTCGACAACAGTGAAGTAATTGTCCCAATCAAGCCGACAGTTCCCAGAAAAGCGAAATTGGAAAGATCACTGCTTAGCCGATTCGTGACCAGGTTAAAATCACAATTTCTATATCCCTTCAACGTGACTGTGATCGATGTGATGAATGCCCAGAGCATCGTCAGCCCTATCACGACATCGACTGAATAGTAGTTGATATCCAAACTGAATGCCTCACTGGATGTTCCAAATGAATTCATTGCACTGAACGCAAACAATAATGCGATTGCCTGTATGACCATCAAGGATGTATATACACCGGAATACGCCTTCAGTTTATGGAGATACTGCTTTTTGACCACTTCTATGAGCGTCACCTTATTTAAAGACATCATCGATTCCCCCTTTGGCCTTATTTGTCAAGTATACACAGGCATCGCTTGCGGATACCGGCCTCACTGTAAGCCCATGACGAGCAGCCTCTGATACACCATAATCCTTCTTCACAACGACATATTTGCTGTCAGGACCTATGCTTTTCGCATAGAGTACTTCCCTATCAA
This sequence comes from Sutcliffiella tianshenii, assembly GCF_016908565.1. Lineage (GTDB taxonomy): Bacteria > Bacillota > Bacilli > Bacillales > Bacillaceae_I > Sutcliffiella_A > Sutcliffiella_A tianshenii. Next base: position 58,718 of record NZ_JAFBED010000006.1, on the reverse strand, counting down.
GCAGCCATTCCTCCAAGACGCTCTCTTTACCGGAGATGCCCACTGCGTACTCCTTCATCTCTTCCATGGAAACGTTCAGGAGGACTTCCCCTTGATCGATCAGTAGGATATCTTCCAAAAGATCCTCAATTTCATCAAGATGATGACTTGATAAAATGATAGTTCTAGGAAAAGCCAAATAGTCTTTAAGTAGTGCCCGATAAAAGTCTTTCCGGACTGCTGCATCCATTCCGGTTGTCGGTTCGTCGAAAATGGTCAATGGACACCTTGATGCAAGCCCGATTATCATGTTGAACGTATTTCTCTTCCCTTTAGAAAGCGTGTCGTGCGATTGCTTCGGATGGAAGGAGAAATAATCAAACAGCCTTTTTGCAAGCTCTGCGTTCCAGTTCGCATAAAACCTTCCCATTTCCCCAATGATTTCACCAAGGTTCAGTGCAGGGGCAAAGCTCATATGGTCATCCACAAAAATGGTATTGGCCGACACAGTGAGACTATTGAATGGACGTTCCCCCCAAACCTTGATCTCGCCTGAAGTTTCTTTATAGAATCCGGCAATCAGCTTCAACAATGTTGTTTTTCCGACTCCGTTTCTTCCTATCAATCCCGTAATCTTGTTTTCTTCCAAATTGAAGTTCATGCCATCTAACACTTTAGTATGGCCATATGCCTTCGTAAGACCCCTGCACGCTACTACCTTCATCGCTGATCCCCCTTTCCAAGCGATCGAATCATGTTGACCAGTTCCTCTTCATCCACATGAAGACGCGCCGCTTCCTCCACTAATTCCATGACAAGTTTTTTTAAAGTATGATCTTTCCTTTTTCGTAAAATAATCTCTTTCGCTCCCTGATTGACAAACATCCCAAGACCCCTTTTCTTGTATAAGACATTTTCATCCACCAAAATATTTAAACCCTTTGCAGCTGTTGCGGGATTGATGTTAAAAATTTCCGCCAGCTGATATTGCGAGTGAACCTTTTGATCCTTTACAAAGTTTCCGTTCAGAATTTCTGCTTCCAACCACTCTGCTATCTGTACATAAATAGGCTTTGATCCATCCGCATTTAAAATCAACTTGGCACCTCCTCTAACATAGTGCATTACTGTTGTAATGTAGTATATAACAATTACCATAATCATGCAACTGAATTTAGCCTATTTTTGTAAGTTTTCTGAAACCGACAAATTCCGAGTATGTAATTTTGGTATAATGGCGGGGTTCAACATAAGAAAATTGACAACTTTTTCTTTCTCCTATACGTTTACTTTAGGGCAATCAATACCCACCATTTCAAGTGTTTAAAATAATGAAGAATAGTATGGAGTGTGAAAAATGGATACACCCCAGGAAATTATCCAAGTGCAAAATCTAGTGAAGAAATACGGTGATTTTACCGCCGTAAATGGAATTGAATTTTCGGTTCATAAAGGGGAAGTGTTTGGTCTATTAGGTCCGAACGGGGCAGGCAAATCGACGACGCTGGAAATGCTCGTCGGCCTTCGGAAGCCGGATGATGGGGCCGCCATGGTAGGCGGGTACAGTATTCAATCGGAGTTGAACAGGGTAAAAGAGATAATCGGTGTGCAACTGCAGTCCACCACATTATTTGAGCTCTTGACTGTTACTGAAATCTTAAAGATGTATGCGAGCTTTTACCCAAAGAATGTAGACATACCCGATCTTATCGAGGATATGCAGCTAACGGAAAAAGCGAAGAGCAGGATCAAGGGTTTATCAGGCGGGCAAAAACAGCGGTTGGCGATTGCACTCGCACTAGTTCACGACCCGTGGATCCTGTTTCTGGATGAACCTACAACCGGACTGGACCCTCAAGCCAGGAGAACACTCTGGGAAATCGTCCTCCGATTAAAGGAACGGGGAAAAACTGTTGTCCTGACGACCCATTATATGGATGAAGCGCATGTACTTTGCGATCGCATTGCTATCATGGACCAAGGACAGCTAATCGCCTTGGATACCCCTTCCCTTCTCGTAAAACGTTTACAGTCAGCCAGCGCGGTTGAATTCAGCTTTCCAGACATGAAGGAAGAAGTGTCCTTTGAACAACTGAATGGGGTAAAACAGGTTGGAAAACAGAACGATACATATGTACTCTATACGGATGACATCCAAGCGACCCTGACAGCCCTCATTCATTTTGCCTCTGAAAATGAGCTTGAATTGGTGGACCTAAAGACCAGGACCGCCACACTGGAGGATGTGTTTATCCATATGACAGGAAGGAGGTTGCGGGAAGGATGAGAGCATACTGGCAATTAACGCTTGGGCAATTACGGATATTCCTTCGCAATCGCCAAGTTCTGTTTTGGACGCTTGCTTTTCCCATCTTCCTTATGGTGATGCTTGGTTCTTTTTTAGGAAATGGGCGAGAGATAAGTGTATCGCTTGCAGTGATTGATGAAGACAAGTCAGATGAGTCCAAGGCGCTAATCGAAATATTCAAAGATTACAAGGCACTTGATCTGACCATGATGGATGACCGAGATGAAGCATTTGATGTACTAAAAGAGGGAGAACTGAATCTCGTGGTCGTTATACCGGAGGGCTATGGGGATTTTTTCGCCGAAGCAGCACCGGACACCAATCCATTTACACTACCTTTATTTTATGATGAAACAAATATGGCCGTTTCACAGCTTGGCATCCAGCTTGTAAACAGTACAGTCGATTCGATCAGCAAGGAAATGGTGCAATATTCTCCCCTTCTAGAAACGAAACCCGAAGGAATCGAAGCCTTGAATCTGCAATATATCGACTTTCTCGTACCTGGGATTGTGGCCATGATGATCATGAGCAACAATATGAACGGGGTTGCAGGACAAATCGCATCCTGGAGGGAGCGCGGCATTCTCCGAAGAATGCAAGGAACCACTTTGAAGGCATCCACTTTTATCGCAGCCCAAATTACCGCGCGACTTCTATTGAACGGTTTCCAGGCATTGATTGTCCTCTTGGTGGCACAGCTCATCTTTGATGTGGAAGTGAGGGGCTCATGGTTTACATTGGTCAGTTTTGTGATACTTGGAACGCTTGCATTCATGGCCATCGGATTCATCATTGCCGGGATTGCAAAAACACCGGAAAGTGCCGCACCGATAGCCGGATTCCTATCCTTTCCACTACTGTTTTTGGGAGGCGTTTTCTTCCCGATCAGTGATATGCCGGAGTTTTTACAGCCGATTGTGAACGTATTGCCCATATCCCATCTGAGCCATGCTTTACGGGAAACGATGAATGTAGGAGCCTCGTTCCTGACTTTAGGTACCGAAGCCCTCATCCTGGGATGCTGGCTGGTCGGAGCTTTCATTGTTGCAAGCTATACCTTTAAATGGGAATAAGAAAATAGAGAATAAAGAGGAGAAACTAATGAAAACACAAAACTTCGAAAATCACGTAAGGATGCATCCGCTTTATCATTATGTACTTTTATCACTGGTCCTTGCTTCGCTCATTACAGCCATCGTGAATCTGGTGCTTTCACTCCAATCAGGTGAAAATATATGGTCAGCCCTTGCAATTTTACTGATGGCTGCAGCATTCGTGGTGACTTTCATCCTGCTGCGAATCTACCCTTTACGTGTTCAGGACCGAGCCATCCGAGCAGAAGAAAACTTACGCCACTTTATCCTGACAGGTAAACCATTCGATTCCCGCTTGACCCTGGGGCAGATTGTGGCACTTCGCTTTGCATCTGATGCAGAATTGCCTGGACTGAGCAAAGTATCAGCGGATGAAGGATTGACACCAAAGGATATTAAAAAGAGAATCATGGAATGGCGGGCAGATCATAATAGGATTTAAATGAAAAGTTGGACAAAACAAGGCTCATCCAATTGGACCGGGATGAGCCTTTTCACTGTCCTTCTATTCATCTTTCATATCATCATATATCTTCTTCAGGAGGACCTCATCGGGATCCTGGCTGAGCTCCCACATCATGGCACCACCAAGGCCCATCTCTTTGATGAAAGCCGTTTTATGACCAATTGATTCCGGATCATCATAGCTTACTACGGTCGTTCCATCAAAAAGCAGCGGTACTTTGGAATCTTCTATCCATACTCGGGAAAAACCATCCTGATTCACGTAATCAGAGGCTATCTTCGCATAACTGAGGGACGTACCCCCACCGCTGAACGACTGGTATAAACCGTTATTCCCTGCATCATCGACACTCTTGAAAACTCTTCCGTAAAAAGGAAGACCCATGACAAGCTTTTCTGGAGGAACGCCACCGTCGATATAGGTTTGCACTCCGTCCCCGACACTCCACTCGCCAGGAAATCCACTCGCTGGATCAGGGTGAAGCGGAGCGTTCAATCCTGATAAAGGATCCCATTCTCCATGAATATCATAGGTCATCAGTTGGATATAGTCGAGATAAGGATGAATTTCCGTGAGCTCGAGATTGGCAGCATGAACTTTACTCGCTCCTGCTGCAATAGTTAACAGGTATTCTTTGCCATCCTTCTCAGACTGCTCGTCCAGCGTTTCACGGATCTTTTTCAACAAGAGAGTATAGTTCCTTTTATCTTCGGGGCGATTCGTATTATCCGCTTCCCCTCCACCTACCGGGTACTCCCAATCAAGATCTACGCCATCAAATCCATAGTCCAACAGGAATTGACGTACACTCTCTGCAAATCTTGCCCGTGACTCCTCTGTAAGTGCCGCATCCGAGAAATTCTCCGACCATGTCCAGCCTCCTACAGAGATCAGCGTTTTGAGATGAGGGTGCTGCTCTTTCAATTCTTTCAGTTGTTGGAAGTTTGCTATATCAGTCGAGGTATCCCCTACCGCTATCTTGCCGTCCTTTGTCACGTTGGCAAAAGCATAATTGATATGCGTAAGCTTGCCAGCATCTATATCTGCCACTTCATATCCGGAATAGGCAGCCCATCCCGCGTAATAGCCTACAAGTTTTGCAGAAACAGGCTCTGGATTCTTGACCATCACTTTTTTCGTCACTTCTGTCACCTGATTCGTATTATCATAGGCAATCACCTTCAGGATCTGTTCCCCATCCGGCACCCAACTTTCAGTAGCCCAGTTAATTGTGTAGGGCTCTGAGGTCACGGTCCCGATCAGGTATTCGCCATTACTGCTGTAAAATTCAACTTTGCTTATGTTGTGATCATCGGTTGCATTTACGGATAGTTTGACCTCTCCACTAACTGTATTCTCTTCTGTGGAATCGGACTCAGTTGAAATATCACTTACTTGCGGCGGCTGATCTACTGTTACCTTCTTTGTAGCAGTAACTTTGCTTGTATTTATAGACTCAGTTTCCTGTTTATTTGATGTTAATACGATAACGACACTTACTATAAATATAGGAATCAATAAAAAACCGATCCATTTCATGCTGTTATGTTTTTTCCTTCTGTGCTGCATTACGATTCTAGCTCCTCCTGTTCCCATACATATCTATCATTGTAATATGGGGATACATCGGGAAATAGCGGTAAATATTAGCACCAGTCTTACACGGATTTGGAAACTGGAATCAAAATCTCAAAATGCGGATCATCCAGGTCACGATCCACCGGATACCGTTCATGCTTAATTGGAAGGTCGTCAAAATAATCTACACCAGGTTCCTTGAAAGGGATATAATCATTCTGCTTAAACCACTGATAGATCTTTGTGTAGGTATGGTCAAAATCCTGACCTTTCTCATGAAGCACCTTCAGATAGGTCATTTCTGGGACACGAATGTCGACCATTCCCTCTGGCACTTCTTGTTCCTCCTCCACGCGAAAGACCGAATAGTGTACAAATCCGTCAGGGCGCAGATGATAGGATAGTCCCAACTGAACTTCCGGCTCCACCGCTGATGGCAATTCACCAACCCGATCACTCATTTGTAAAATAACATTCTTTAAGCTACCGACCTCTGTGTAAGGACCTTCCCACTTCACGCCCATTGCCTTATAGGAAGGGAGTGTTAACAGTTCGTATTGTAGTTTTTCCATAAAGGATCTTCCTTTCTATTAAAAAATTTGATTTAAACTAATGGACTATTATAAAAAGAAACGCTCCATCAACCCGACAGGCAGCAAAAGTATGTATATAATTATTACCATTGCCGTTCCACTCAGTATCAGAAAATATTGTTTAGATTCATGGGCAAACTTCCAATGAAAATAGGCATTTTCCAAATCGAGTATGATTAGAAATAGGAGTAACCCCACCGTAAAATGGGTAAAAGTATAACCGTTCTCATATGAATACATATTGAAAGCAATCAAGGAAATCAACCCGACAAACCTGAGGGAAAGATCAACCTTTTTATGTGTCTCATTGACAAAGTTATAGGAAAGGCTACTCTTTTTCTTTTCAATTTTGAAGATCTTCCTGACGATAAATTGTGTAGAAATCATCAGAAAAACTACCACCATACATAATAAAAGTAGCTTTAATAGAAACAATGGCACTTCTCCTCTTTTCAATTACATGTTTTCATATTTTATGCAGTTCTCACAGGTGAAATAAGATGAAATTGCATTCCTGAATCCATTGCTTGCAGTAGTAAGGGTTTCATTGAACCGCTATAACTTAGCTGCACCTCATCTTCCCCTATGGCTTTCAGTGCATCCATCATAAAATTGCCATCAACGGTAACGGTCAACTCACTCTCGCCATTCAAACTGACAATGTCTTGGACCTCTGCAATTTCACCATACTCTGTGGAAGAGGAACAAATTTTAAGTTGCAACCCTTCGATGACTTCCAATAATATTTTGTTGTTATCAGAAGCACTAGCAAATAAAGAAGCACGATCAATACCTTGCTTAAGCAATTCTTTGTTTAAAGTGAGCGTGGTTCTTGCCTCTTTGGGTATCAAACTCTCTACATTTGGATAGTTTCCCTCAATTAGGCGCGAAAAGAGGGTAATTGAAGGAAATTGAAACGCAATGTACTGTTTCGTTATGTAAAGTTTCATATTCCCATGATCTATGTCCGTAACCTTAGAGCATTCATTTAGTGCTGCAAAAGGGACGACACATGACACTGTTTCTTTTGAATCCACAGTCCCTCTGCTGAAAGCCAATCTATGGGAATTTGTTGCCGTACAAGAAAATCGTCCATTTTCCAATGAAAGATGAACTCCTGTCAGTACCGGCCTTGTATCGCTCTTGGACACAGCAAAAAGGGTCTGTTTCACCATTCGCTTAAAGTCGAGGAAAGGCATGCTTATATCCTTGGAATCATCTAAGATGGGAGGTGGTGGAAATTCAATAGAGTCCAAGCCATTCATGTTCGCCTCGATTCCATTGGAAATTAGCTTGATTTTGTTTAGAGCTATTCCTTTGATGTGTATCTCCCCGGATAGCTTTTTGATTACCTGCCCCAAATATCTAGCAGATACAACAACACTCCCTGAATGGATAATCTGTAGTCTATGAGATTGTTGGCAACATACAGGAATAACCTTCTCGATGGTAAGGTCCGAGTTAGTAGCCAGTAAAGCTATCTTATCTTTGTCTGCTGTTATTTTGATACCTGAAAGAATAGGACTTAACGTTTTTGAAGATACTGCTCTACTGACATCTTGAATTGCCTGATGGAATATTCCCTGCTCAATAATAAACTCCACTTTATGACCTCGCCATCCTCTCTATTAATTCTGGAGGTACCTTTCCTCTATGATTCTCATATGATGAATCCAGTGACCGGCAATGATAAAGGCAACTGCCTGGGCTGTAACGGGAAGTTCATTTGCTGTACCGCTTCTAGGCCATGCATATTCCGGTATACCGCGTAAAAGACTTATGGTCGATTTTCTGACCGTCTGAAGTTCTTCGACCAATTCAGTGAGCAGTCTTTGCGTAAACTTCCCCTCAAATGCATAATCCTCCTCGCTGAAGCCGGCAAGAGGCGACTTATCCCCCCTGCTGATCCGAAGAAGTCTATAGCTCATTATCCGTTCCGTATCGATCATATGGCCAATGACCTCTTTTACCGTCCATTTTCCACTTGCATATGCAATACTACCCTGTTCTTCCGATAGACCGGAAAAAAGGGTAACCGCCTCTGTTAATTGTTCTTCAAGTATCTCCAACAGATTTCCTGAGGGTACCAACTTCAAATAGTTGTTGTAATATGAAGGATATTCATTTTCTAAAGGACGCTTCAGCATATTCTTTACTCCTTTTTCTTATTCTTTTTTGACACTATTGCCAATTCAATTAAAAATAGAATTCCTATAATCGTTTATGCAAATAAAAGCAAAGATTCTAGCCAGGCAAAGTCTAAAATAAATCGGTTGATGAGTTTTACAATTATTGTAATAAAAAATATGTTGGTTAACACTTTTTGAAACTTCGTTTGCTTACTTGCATCTTCAAAAAATATTCCCCTTATGCCCATTGGTCACCTTCAATCTAATATTTTTTCTTTTGCTTCAACAAGTTTGTCATAGTCCAACTCTCCTGTATGCTTTCCAACTATCACGCCTTCCTCATCAATGAAAAAGGTTGCCGGCATGTCCAATACTTCGTAATAACGAAATAATCCCTCCGTATCGAAGAGGATTGGAAAAGTAAAACCTCCAGTAGTCACATATTTTTCTACAACTCCTTTATTTACTTCATTGCTTGTGATGTTCACCGCGAACACATCTACCTCATCTTTGTAATCCTCATAAAATCTTTGGATCTCCGGCATTTCTTTTTTGCATGGAGGACACCATGTAGTCCAGAAGTTTATGATTACGGGTTTTCCTAGGGAATCCGATAAACGGACTTTGTTTCCTTCCATGGACTCCAGCTTAAAATCAACAGCTTTTTCTCCCTTTGCACTAGCTGGTTTTATTTCCCCCTCTTTGAAAAACTGCTGGTAGACTGCAGTTCCAATTAATAGTGTAAGTATGATAAATGCGAATACTTTTCTCATTTATACACCTTCCTTGAGACCAAGAACCGAATAAACCCTTTCCCTCTCAACTTCTTTATCCATGTATTCAAACAATCCAATACGGTTACCCCAAGGATCAGAAAAAGTTGCCCACTTTACAGGCACTTCTTCTCTTGAATGAATTTCGAATTCCTCCACATGAAGTCTATGAATCAATCGGGACCTTTCTGCCTCTATGTCAGTGACCCCTAAACGCAATGGGCCGCTTCCTTCGGAGGGAATTCCCTCAGCAACCTGCAGCCAGCATCCTGGAATCAGTTCCCATTCAGCGAAGCCTTCATGCGGTGTGAAATCTGGTTGCTTATTCAGTAATGTCTCATACCACATTTGCCCATCCTTCATATCTTGTACACGAACTTGGTAAGTCATTTCAAAAATCAAGTTATCTTCCTCCCTCTATTCCATATTGGAAAATTCCACAACCTCAATCCTATTACCAAAAGGATCTTCCAACACAAAGAATCGTCCAGGTGGACATGGCTGTGGTTCATCAAACAGGATGGTGGCTCCTTTTTCTTTTAAACTGGCAAAATCCTTTTCTATATCTTGTGATAGAATGCCAAGAAGCACCGAATTATATGTTTCTGTTTTTATAGAGTCCGCTTTCTCAAGGACAATGGGAAGGCCTTCATGCACCAGACTGACAATGTTTTCTCCATAGTATTTGGAAACCTTGAAGTCCAATATTTCCGTATAAAATTGAACGGCCTCCTGAATATTCCCTACTTTTATCGTAATCACGCATACTTTATTCAGCATCATCTTTCCTCCTAAAAGTCATATAACCTATTCTCCAATTCCTGCAAATTCTCACCCAACCACACCATCTCCTCGGCAAATCGAACAGGCGGACCTTTTAACTCATCCATATCAGCTTCTATCCACCAGGTGCTTTCCATATACCATAGTAAGCAAAGGGCTTTATATAGATACCCTCTATCAACTCTTCGCTCTTCCTTATAACCCTCCATAAATGCAGTGGCGGCTGATACATTCAAACCACTTCCACCTAAACAGCCAGATATAACCGCTCTAGCTACATCGAGTTGCGGGTAGTCGTATTTAAGCCGGTCGAAGTCAAGGATGGCAGAGACCTTGTCTTCCTGAAACAGAATATTATCCATGAAAAGGTCTCGATGGGCCCATCCTGTATCATGCAAAGTGAAGTCTTCCAGCCTAATTGATTGAGTAACCTCCATTTGTTTTTCTATGATTGAAATGATTGATTGTTTCCCATTGCCTAGTGCGTTTTTTATAACCGATTGCCAGTAGTTTATTCTGTGTTCTAAACTTGGAGCGATGAACTCTGGCTTATTTTTCTTAGGAATTCCGGCATCATTTAATACACGATGCATCCTTCCAGCTGCTTTTCCGAGGTGGTACATCTGTAATTCGGTGGCAGTACCAGGTTGTAAAATGCTCCCGTTACAGAATTCCATGATCATGAACCTTTCACCTTTACATGACTCCAACAAATACTGTCCGTCAATCGGGAATAGCTTCGGACATGGGACGTCGTGGCGGAATAATCTTTCCTGTTGTGTATGGGCAAAGTGCAGTTCCTCATCGCTATACTTCCGGAATCTTTCCTTGTTGAATTGCTTGATCAAGTAATTCCCCTGCTCCGTCCTGACCCTCCACTTCAAATTTAGCCAGCCGCGATAGATCGGAAAACAGTCCAATATTTCCATTCCGTAAACCCGGAGGCAGGTTTCGCTTATATCTTCCAGTATCTCTTCTTTTGTATTTATCAATATGTAAACCGCCAATCATCTATCCTTCTATTGAACCTGTTCCATAAAAGCATTTCCTTTGCCTCTATAAAAATCTTCTTTTTCACAAGAGATCTCTTTAACCATTTTATTTAGCGCAATTCCGAACTCTACGTACGCATGACCTTGGGCAGTCAGGACATTGCCTTTTGAAACTACTGGTCGATAGGAAAATAGCTCCTCTTCAAAACAATCAAGGAAGAGTCGTTGTTCCTTCGAAAGCGTTATTGTATACGGAGCATCTTTCAGAAGCCCTGCCCTCGCCAACACGAATACACCACTGCAGATGGCTGCAGTTATTTTATTTTCTGCACCGAATTTCCCAGCGAGTTCAAATAGCGCATCAGCTTCCGCAATCTCCTCAAGATCCCCGCCGGGTATGATCAGCATATCAAAATCCACAGGGTCCACTTCATCAACCGACATGCAAGGGATCGTCAACAATCCTGCTTCCGATCTGCATGGAGTTTTCCCTAAGGAAAAAGTGTATAACTCATGCGAATCCCTCAGCATCGAAATTGCAGGTGCTATCTCAAATTCACAATATCCTTCAAAAATAAATAAGAGTGCCTTTTTTCTCATTTTTTAATTAGCTCCTGTCATACTTTTCATGACCTATGGTTTCCTACACTTTATGATTAATGTAGTTGGCACCATTTTCGCCTTCTCATAGGAATACCAACGGTTGGAATGTCGCTCTCTATCCTTTTCCGTCAGTCGCACCTCTTCAATGATTCTTTCAATAATGAAACCTTGATCAATCAACGTATTAATATATGTACTTACTTTAGCCTGCTGCATCATGGCAGGGAGCTTCCATGCCTCGTGATCGTATGGGCCTTCTTCATGATAGGCCTGTTCCATCATCAACGTTCCTTCTTTCAATCTGACTCTGCTATAAAGGGGGTGTTCCCAGCTGAAAATGAAATGACCGCCGGACTTTAGGTATCGGAATACATTTTCTACCGTCTTGGACAGATCCGTGGTCCATCCGATCGCAAAAATGGAATACACGATATCAAAATATCCCTCGGGCAACCCAGGGTTCGCCTCCATCGGGGATTCAAAAAGATGGACCGGTGCCTTACAATCCTCAAGAAGTTTTTCTGCCGCATGTATCTGGTTCTTCGAAAGATCCAATCCCCATAGCTCCTTCACGCCGCGCTCAGCCATATAAAGCAGGGAATGTCCGCTACCGCAGCCAATGTCCAGTACGGCCGCCCCTTCCACTTCTCCAAGCAAGTTCAGCTCATCTTCGCAAGGCGCAAGTGGACCATACTCCGGAAGCGGATTTCTGCCAAAAAAAAGGGCAGCAGCTTCTTCCCAGCTGGTTTTATTGATCGTGAGTGTTTCCTCATTCATTTTCCTTACCTCCTATCCTTCCATAAGAACATACATTCTATATTCATTTCTGAATTCCTGCACAGTTTTAAAATCTATTTTTTTAGACCTGACAGATACCTGGTCTAACTCCTTCCAATGATTCATAGGTTATATAAAGGTTCTGCCAAGCAACATATTTTATAGGAAATAGGGGAGACGAAAATGTTTGTTGTTCATTATTATGAAGAAAAAAATCAATTATTGAACCAGCTTTGTGATAACGTCCCTGCCGTAGGGGATAATCTTGTGATAAAAGGACGCAAGGCTACGGTCACAAACGTCACTGCACTGGATGAAAAGCATGTTCACGTCCATGTCACTCTTGAAAAAGTGGTCAAAAAACAGCTTGCACTTGATCTTTCAAAAAAGAAAAAAAGATAGCATGATAAAACGCACATGTAGAAAGCTTGCATGTGCGTTTTTACGTAATTGAATCTACATGGTACAGCCCTTTCCAATATTCCCAAGCTTTAAGATACTGTGGGAAATCCAATGGGTGATGCTTTATACAGGCTTCCATTCTGAGATATAGGCCTATCAAAATTTCTTCACAAGGATACTCTTTACTCCCGGTAATAAGATTATCAAAAGCAACGTCAAAGGTTTCCTTAGACAGATTCTCAGGAGAAGAACAGAAGGCATAGACCAAATCATAAAGCGGGTCTCCAATTATTGCTGTCGGATCGATGATGCCGGCCAGCTCTCCATTATAAAAAATGAAATTATGCACCCCGCAATCTCCATGCAATAGGTGACGAGTCCTTCTTTTATTTTTAAATCCCTCTGAATCAAGGATATTCCGAACAAACTGATATTCTTCTTTTCCTAAATGTCCTTCGAGGACTTGATTCCCTTCCTGAACTTCATTCAGGAGAAAACCATGCCAAGATTCCATCGGTTGATCTAGCCACCCCCAACCGGGATGATCTGTCACCTCTTCATACTTGTTAATGAAAGATTTTACTAGAGTAATCAGCAACTCTTTTTTATTTTGCCTGTTATAGTTGGTGGCCCCGGGAATGAAGGAATAAACGATATATCTGAATGACATGTCTTCATAAACTAGTTTTGGCAGTAATTCTATGCCGCGGTAAATTTGAAGAAATTTCGCTTCAGAGTATATGACTTGCGGTAAATTTGATTTCACCACAACTCTACTCCCACCCTTGCAGGTCAAAAGATACAACTTACTTGTCGTGCCTCCATTTAATTGTTTATACTCCGCCACTTCGGACTCTAAGATATTTTTATGTAACAGGTCATCGATGACGCTATGGATATCCATACAGATCCCCCTCTAGATTTTTAAACAGAACCTATTACATACTCTCCACGAATTCTCTTCTCTCTGATAGTATCCTGTCCAGCTCGCGATTTTTCTGTCCCAACTGGACTCTAAGATCGGAAAGGATCCTTGAGATATCATATTGCTGCCTTTTTGTATTCTCCAGTGATATGGTGATTTTGTCCTGCACCAGCATGTCCATGATGATTCCATCAAAGAAATAATCGGAGAATTTCAGCAGTCCTGATACCTCCAGTTCCATGGACGCAGTCTTATTCAAGTCCAGGAGTTCCTTCTGAAACTTCCTCATCAAGTATTGCGCCTCATGGACGTGACCGCTCGAATCGTCCATATGTCCATGCTTTAGCGCGGTCGAAAGCAGTCCTCCCCCTATCATATCAACAGTACCCCAGCCTTTTGCCTTTTCCAGTGAGTCAACAGCACGGTTGAGTGCATCATTCACCTGATTACCGGCATGGATTGCCTCGTTCAGTTCTTTTTGCAATGCTTTAACATCGGCTTCTTTTTCATAAGATTCATAAAGAAATGTGGAAGTTCGGGAATTACTCTCTTTCAAGTATTGCTCCTTTGTGGCAAAAAGCTTTTCATAATCCTTTTCCACATTAACAGCCAGGTTCAATTTATCTTCAAGGTCGCTGATGAGATCCATTACTTCCTTTTTAGCAAGCCGCGCTTCTTCGAGCCTAAGCTGAACCGCTGCCACTTCTTTCTTCTCTTCCTCCAGCCTTTCATCTGCTGTGCCCCGCAATGTCAGGAAGAACTTTGTCACACTGAATCCTTCCAGACGCTCTACATCCTTCTGCTCCATATCCAATGTGTTTTCTAGATTCAACACATCCTTCTCCAGGTCGGCAAGCTCTATCCTATAATGTTTAAGCTGATTGTCCCATTTCTCCTTTTTCCTTATCTCGGCTTTCAGTAGGATCAAACCCTCGTTTATGTCTTTCAGCATTTGAATTTCCCCCTATCCATCTAAAAGAAAGACGCTTATACAAGCGCCTTTATTGGTTTACTTTATTAAAAAGTCATTCATTCTGTGTTCTACTATCTCTCCATCCAAGAAATGGACCACTTCTTCGGCCCGGTTTGCAATATCCCTATCATGCGTGATTAATAGAATGGTAATGCCATCTTTTTGATGGATGTCCTCTAACAATGAAATGATATTTTCCCCATTTTCGGAATCCAGATTACCTGTGGGCTCATCTGCAAGTATAATTCTTGGCTTTGTGACAAGTGCCCTTGCTATCGCGACACGCTGTTGCTCACCACCAGATAAGCGGGAGGGCAGGTGATGCATCCGATGTCCTAGCCCAACCCGGATCAATGCCTCCTCCGCTTTCTCCCGTATGATTTTAGTGGAGAAAAAGCGCAATAATGGCATCATCACATTTTCCAATGCTGTTGATGAGGATAATAGTTGAAATTGCTGAAAAATATAGCCTATCTTTTCTAATCGCAGTTTAGCAAGCTGATATTCTTTGAGATGGTGGACAGGCTGGCCATCCACCCAAACTTCTCCGCTGTTAATCGTTTCAAGGCCCCCTATGGAATGCAGCAGTGTTGATTTCCCTGAACCTGAAGGCCCAATAACCGAAATAAAACTCCCTTCTTGAATAGTCAGCGAAACATTTTTCAACACATGCAACTGTTCATTTCCAATTTGATAATACTTTGAAACATTACATAACTTTATCAATCGAACAACCCCTTTATATTATCGCTAAGCTGCATGTTGATCTCTCACTGTCGACTTCATTTTTATAAGGCGGGAGATGATAATGGTGAATGCAAGCAGCAAACAGATCGACACGCCGAAAGCGAGCATATAAGTCCATAACGGAAGCGTGATACTCGTGAATAGCTTAAGTACTATGGATGCACCCAATACTCCAACCAAGGATCCGGTAAAGGCAATGACGATTACTTCCAAACTGAGAAACCATTGAATCTGCTTTAGGGACCAGCCGATGGAACGCATGATCAGGAACTCTTTCTTCCTTTCTACTATATTCAGAAAAAGTAGAAAGAATATGCTCATAATTGTCAGTGTCATTCCACCAATTAGAAAGATCCTTTGATACGATTTTATATTTAGATCAATCGTTTCTCCCAGGACGCTTAAAAATAGAAAATCGGACATACTCTGCTGTGTCGCTACGAAAATCAAACCGATAAACAAAGTCATTGCCAATGTGCCTACTAATAAACCGAATCGCAATGGTCTTCTTACCACTTGGTGCAGGACATAGGTCCCCAACCCTTGGATCGGGATGAGTCTACTTGAGCCCCATTGATTGCTTTCTCCACTTAACCCCGCTCTTGGGGATTTCCCAAGTGATTTTCCAGCTCCAGAAATATATCCTATTCCAATCACTGCATGGAAGATCATCCAAATGATGAATAATTGAAACGCCTCTAGAACGCCAATGAATCCATTAACAATAAGTATAGTAAGTATAGCTAATGAACTTATTGTCAGTACTTCTGCACATAATCCCAGTACAATTTTCCCTCGGGACCACCCGATAGCTCGAAGCGTGGCAAATTCCATCGCCCTTTTCAGTAAACTATGCGTGATGACAGTATAGGAGAAGACAAAGCTAATGATCAATAAGTAGAAAAAGAGCCACTTATTCGTTTCATCCATCTGTTTTTCAATGCTCCAGCTGACTCCTTGCTGCTGCCAGGCTTCCTCCACCACTCCCACTTCACCCTGTGCTGTGCCCTCTAGCTGTACATGTACTTTTCCGCCAGCTGAGCCGAGCATTATTTCCACATGATGTCCTGTTTTTTCCATAATGGCTGCCGCCACCTGCTCAATCTTCCTTTGGCTTTCCCCTGAGCGTTCCGCTACTCCATCCACCACCACTCTGATTGAAGACACCGGAGGTTTTCCTCCATAAAACCATTTTGCGGCATCCAGGGAAGTTAATAGATCTGGAGCCCCTGGATAATAAGCGCTCTTCAAAGGAATCGGGATGAGAGGAGTTGGTTCTATTTCTCTCCCTGCGCCATCTTTGATGATCATGCTATGATGAGGAGTATAGATGTCCACCGGATCTCCTTGTTTCCATGCACCTTCAATTAGGGGTCTGATTTTATTTGCATCATAATATCCCATAATCTTCGGTGTAATATGCTTATCTTCTACTGCTTCATAGCGATGGCGGTAGCTCGGGAACTCAATGGGAAACTCCGCAAACTCAGGGGCATCAAACCTCTTGGCTCTTATGAAAGGGATGGAATTTTCCAGAAAGCTTATTTCTTCATATAACAATGGGCTGTATTTATATAGAGTAGAATAAGTGGAATATTGCATAAGCTGCTCTTCATAACTGTTGCCATCCAAAAACAATTCAGCCTTCTTGTTTTTCCATTCTGCTGAAAATGTAGGAATGGAAAGACTGGCAAGCTGTTGTTTCGGTAAGCTTTTCAGATAATTTTCCGCACCATCTGCCAATTCCTCCTCAGATACTATCTCAGGCACTTGAATTTTGTTCATAGTAATCGATTCTGTCACTTCGTATTCCTGGGCTTTTAGTGCGATAAAGGGAATGTGAGGCTGAAAAGATATAATCTCAATCGGCGCATGGAGACCAGATAATCCTCCCTCAACACTTTCGGAAAAGGAGAAAAGCTTTTCCTCCGCGTCGGGATCTACAGCCACCACCATCAACTCATTAGGATACCTAAGCATGGTGCCCGGCGGAACCTCTACTTTGAAGCCTTCTGGAATACGCTTCTCCTCGTTGAAACGTTTGTAAACCAGTGATTCCTCCAATTCAGGCGAGTAATAACTAGTCACATAGCTGTTTTCATACAATATGTATTCATTCAAGCCATCAAATGCCTTTTTAAGTTCATGTACTTCATAAAATTCGCCAGGCTGTGCATTTTTGGCTTGAACATCGAGGAAATCCCCTTGATAAAAACCAATCATGGATAATGGGGCTGCCACTTTTACTCCTGGAATATCACGAATAGCGGATAGATCCTCCAACGTTATTCCACCATAGCTGGCCAGATTAGATTGAGGCGGAACCCACCCCTCACCCAGAACACGCTTTTCCTTCACCTCTTCAGGGAGTACTAAAATATCATACTGATAACGCCATTTCTCTTCCAGATTGTTTCTGGCTTCAATAGTGATACGATCTGATACTGCAAGCGATCCAATATATCCAAGACCAATAATATTCAGTGTGACAAGTATGATAAGAAAAATAGCCCACCTTTGCTTAAAAGATGACTTCAGATAATTGAATATGATATTCCCCCCAATTCTACAGCTTGTATAATTAAACAATAAAAGATAATCTTTTCCATTTCAAGTATTTTCAGTAAATTCATATTTTACTAGAGTTTCCTTTAGCCCATAAAAAACGACATCCCAAAATACACGAGTACACACAAAATGGACCCGACCATAACCGGTCCGACCCTTAATGTCATTTTTTCATGTTTCGGCTGATAGCTCCCTGCCAGCGAGTCAAACACTGCAACCTGCGAATTTTTTGAGAAGACATCCCCTGTTGAACCTAGGATGAATGCAAGCAGTACAAATGAGACGGAGCCAAAAAACATCGTGCTCAGCAGATTAAAGTCAAAGAAAAACGAGATGCCAAAAAGAATTCCGAGTTCAATAGCCAAAACCACCAACACACTAATAAGATACTTTTTCATTTTCTATAGGCCCCCTAACCTTTTCATCATAATATAGGTATACGATGGGAATTGCAGGAAGTTTCAGATAATTTACAAAAAAAATAAACCGCAGCTCTATTTCAGCTACGGTTCAGTCGGTCTGATTACATTTCTTCACAATGCTCGTCGAAGTATCCTTGAAGCTTGTTGATAACAGACATTGGTGCATGCCCTTCGATTTCGTGTCTTTCTACCATCGTGATGATCTTTCCGTCTTTTAATAGTGCAAAAGACGGGGAGGATGGCGGATAGCCTTCGAAGTATTCGCGTGCCTTTTCTGTTGCCTCTTTGTCCTGTCCGGCAAATACCGTTACAAGGTTTGTAGGGCGTTTATCGTAATGGACAGCATGTGTTGCCGCTGGTCTTGCGATGCCACCTGCACAACCGCAGACGGAGTTCACCATTACAAGTGTAGTCCCCTTGCGAGCAAATGCCTCTTCCACATCTTCCACTGTTCTTAATTGTTCATAGCCTGCTGCATCCATCTCTTCCCTTGCCTGACGGACGACATCATTCATAAATAAATTGAAATCCATGTTCATGTTGTATCACCTCTTATTTTACTAATCCTATCATACCAATTTTTTTCTAATAAATAAAATAAAATGCAGGTTTAATCTTTAGGGGAACGGGTATTATAAAAGTAACATCTAGATATCCATACCCCTATACTCCCTAGATGAAGGAAAGTGATGACCCGCTTTCCTTTTTTTATTGCCCTTTTTTATAGATTTCCATCAGTCTGTTGACCGCAACAGACACTGATATCCGGTCCTCCCTGATCTCCTCTTCCATTATAGGGAGCTGTTTCTTCACTTCATCGTTCTGGAAAAACATCATCTCAAGCTGACTTTTCACCGAGGTGTAAAGCCATGTCTTCTTCTGCTCGTTCCTTCTATTATCAAATTCTCCAGAAGCTATGGTCGTTTCCAAAAATTCATTGATGGTCTTCCACGTCTGGTCTATCCCGATTTCATAAAGCGCGGAACAGGTGAACGCCTTTGTCTCCCAGCCCTCTGTTGCAGGCTGAAGAAAGTGGAGGATCTGCCTATACTCTTCCGCAGACTTCTTCGCCTTGGCTGCATTCTCGCCATCCGCTTTATTTACAAGGATTGCATCGACAAGCTCCATGATCCCTTTCTTCATTCCCTGAAGCTCGTCTCCCGCACCTGTCAAAACAAGTAATAGGAAAAAATCGACCATATCCCTGACGATCGCTTCACTCTGCCCCACCCCAACGGTTTCCACAAGGATGACATCAAAGCCTGCCGCTTCACACAGGAGAATGCTCTCCCGCGTCTTGCGATGCACGCCTCCAAGGGTACCGCTTGACGGGGAAGGACGAATGAAGGCCTGCGGGTGTCTTGCAAGCTGTTCCATTCTCGTTTTATCCCCGAGAATACTGCCACCTGTGCGCGAACTGCTAGGATCGACAGCCAAGACTGCCACCTTTTTGCCCAAGCTGCACAAGTACAAGCCAAAAGCTTCAATGAAGGTGCTTTTTCCGGCACCCGGCACACCGCTGATCCCGATCCTGACAGACTTGCCGGTGTCAGGCATAAGCTGCCCAAGAATGTCCTGGCTTTTGCTGAAATGGCGTGCAGCATTGCTTTCCACGAGCGTAATCGCCTGGGCAAGGTCAGACCGGATGCCTGCTTTTACACCTGAGACGATTTCCTCGGTGCTTCGTTCATGTTTGCGAAGCGCCTTTTTCTTTTCTTTAGTCATTGGACGCTTCCACATCCTCGTAGCCAAGGCGGTCGTAGATTTCCTCAAGGACCTTTTCCGCTGCGCGGGGAATCACAGTTCCAGGCCCAAAAATAGCGGAAGCGCCTTTACTGTATAGGAATTCATAATCCTGAAACGGGATGACCCCGCCAATCACCACGATAATGTCTTCACGATTCAATTTTTTTAATTCTTCCACAAGCTGGGGCAATAATGTCTTATGTCCGGCAGCAAGCGAGCTGAATCCGATCACATGCACATCATTTTCCACTGCCTGTAATGCCGTTTCCTCCGGTGTCTGGAAAAGCGGCCCGATATCGACGTCAAAGCCCAGATCCGCAAATGCAGTCGCGATGACTTTCGCCCCTCTGTCATGGCCGTCCTGCCCCATCTTCGCTATCATGATCCTTGGTCTTCTTCCCTCTAATTCGTAAAATTCCTCAATTTTATCCTTCACGATTTTCATCTCTTCCTCATTGGAAAATTCGCTGCTGTACACCCCGCTGATCGAACGGATGACCGCACGATGACGGTTTGCCACCTTTTCGATCGCATCCGAGATCTCTCCAAGGCTTGCCCGCACTCTTGCAGCATTCACGGCGAGCTCCAAAAGGTTCCCTTCACCAGTCTGCGCTGCAAGGGTCAATGCCTCAAGCGCTTCCTTAACTTTTGCATCGTCACGATTTTCCCGCAGGTGCTGCAATCGTTCCAGCTGCTTTTTGCGGACCTCTTCATTATTGATATCAAGCACTTCTATTTCTCTATCCTCTTTATCCAGGCGGAACTTGTTCACGCCGATGATCGCTTCTTTGCCGGAATCGATTTTTGCTTGGCGGCGTGCCGATGCTTCCTCGATTCTCATTTTCGGAAGACCGGTTTCAATCGCCTTGGCCATTCCGCCAAGCTCCTCGATCTCCTCGATATGCTTCCAGGCTTTTTCAATCAATTCTTTCGTCAGGGACTCCACATAATAGGAGCCTGCCCATGGATCGATGACCTTTGTAATATCCGTTTCCTCCTGCAGGTAGAGCTGTGTATTGCGGGCAATACGTGCCGAAAAGTCCGTCGGCAGGGCAATCGCTTCGTCCAATGCGTTGGTATGCAAGGATTGTGTATGACCATTCGCTGCTGCAAGTGCCTCGATGCATGTACGTGTCACGTTATTGAAGGGATCCTGCTCGGTCAAGCTCCAGCCGGATGTCTGGGAATGTGTCCGAAGTGCCATCGATTTTTCATTTTTCGGACCGAATTCCTTCATCATTTTTGCCCAGATGAATCGGGCCGCACGCATCTTGGCCACTTCCATGAAAAAGTTCATGCCGATTGCCCAGAAGAATGAAAGCCTTGGAGCAAATGCATCGACATCAATCCCTGCCTCAAGTCCTGTCCGCACATACTCGAGACCATCAGCAAGCGTATAGGCAAGCTCGATATCAGCCGGCGCCCCCGCCTCCTGCATATGATATCCCGAAATACTGATACTATTGAACTTCGGCATATGCTTGGATGTGTAGGCAAAAATATCCCCGATGATCCGCATCGACATTTCCGGAGGATAGATATAGGTGTTGCGCACCATGTATTCTTTTAATATATCATTCTGGATCGTACCGGAAAGCTTCTCCTGGCTGACACCCTGTTCTTCTGCCGTCACGATGTAAAAAGCCATGATAGGAAGTACGGCCCCGTTCATCGTCATCGAAACCGACATCTTATCAAGCGGAATTCCATCAAAAAGAATTTTCATATCCAGAATGGAATCGATGGCCACTCCAGCTTTCCCGACATCCCCGACCACCCGCGGATGATCCGAGTCATAGCCGCGATGGGTTGCAAGGTCGAACGCTACGGAAAGTCCTTTTTGACCCATTTCCAGGTTGCGTCTGTAAAAGGCATTGCTCTCTTCCGCTGTGGAAAACCCGGCATACTGTCGGATCGTCCAAGGACGGTTCACATACATCGTCGGGTAAGGTCCCCGCAGGTAAGGTGCGATACCAGGTAAGGTGCCAAGGTGATCGGCATCTTTGGTATCTTCCGCCGTATAATGTGCTTTCAGCTTTATCTTTTCATTCGTTTCATAAAATAGGTCTTCTATCGTGTCTTTGTGCAGAGCTTCAGTTTCCGCTGCACCAATAGTATTGTTTAACGGTCTGGTAGTAAAATCAGGCTTCATTTGACGTCAACCCCATTTCTTGGTGAATCACAGTCAGCTGCTCATAGCAGTTGGATTTCATATGAATAAAGTCGCTTACCCCTCTTTGTTTCAGCTCGGCTTGACGCTCGGCATCCGGCAATCCAGCAAGTAGGATTTTGACTGGATGTTTTTGGATAAGGCTTAACACATCATCCAACATGCTTCCATACGTGTCATCACTGCCGCAGATGCATATATAATCCGTCTTTGGTCCTTGCGCAATCCAAGCTTCCAATTCTTCCATTCTAGAAAAACTTGGGCTTACAATGGTTGATAATCCGCCAACATGGAAAAAGCCTGCAGCAAAATCCGTTCTTGGTTTATGTGACGCAAGGCTGCCAAGATTGATCAGTGTGATAGCCGGTTTCGCACCGCTCTTTTCCGCATATTCTTTTGCTTGGTAACGGAGGGTTTCAAATGACTGGGAAAGAGTCAATGGTGTAATCGGCTCCACTTGCATCACTGCACTTTCTGATGGTGCTGCAATGTGTTTCTTCTCTAATTTGGAAAGCTCTTCGGCTAAGTTGGCATACATATTGGTTCCAACCAGCACCTTTTTTCTGCTCTCCACATCTTTCAAACGCTTATCACGGACCTGTCTTGTTTTTTCTTGAAAGAAGCCAGTTTCTAATGCGCCAACCATTCTTCCATGTCCTTCGATTTCCTGGAATAGCTTCCATGCTTCATCAGCCAGCTGATGGGTAAGCTTTTCCACATAATAAGAGCCTGCGGCAGGATCTACCACTTTTGAGAGAAAACTTTCTTCTTTTAAAATATAGTGTGTGTTCCTTGCTATTCTTCTTGAGAAAACATCCTCACCTTGCTGATAGCTGTCAATATTGATGCTCTCCGCTCCCCCGATCGCAGCGGAAAAAGCTTCGGTCGTCGTGCGAAGCATATTGACATAAGGATCAAGATTCGACTTGGTGAATACAGATGTGGTCGCATGCATGGTCATTTTCCTTGCCTCTTCATCACCACCAAATGCTGCTACGATGTTGGCCCATAAAAGCCTTGCCGCACGCAGCTTGGAAACCTCCATAAATAAGTCGCTGCCGACCGGGAAACTGAACGCCATTTCTGATGCCGCTTCCTGCACTGTTGCGCCTCTCTCCATCAACGCATTCAAATAAGTGACGGCAGTTGCCATCGTCGCTGCCAGTTCCTGCACTGAACTTGCACCGCCATTATGGTAAGGGGCAGCTTGTATCCAAATAGTCTTTACACTTGTCCCACTTTGCTTTTTCCACTCCATGGCCGCTTTCATTTCATCGAAAAGCTGTTCCAAAGGCTGACTAAGACTACCTGCTGTGGCCAATTCACCTATTGGATCTGCACCAATAATTCCGTGTACATGGGTCTTAACGATACTGCTGTCCTTTAATAGATTCATAAATGCAGTTGCACTTGAACCCGTGTAAACTTGTAGCGGGACTAGCTCGAAAGGTACATCTTTTAATAATGTTTCCAGCGCTTCAAGGCTTGTTATCTCCAGCGCCTTCGGATTTGAAGCTGGTTTTACAGTGAAGTGAATCGCCTGCAATCCATTTTGCAACTCTTGAAGAAGCTGATTGTTCATTTCCTCCAATGATGTGCCAGGGTACAACTGTTGACTTACTGTCCAGTCGGCACCCCCGGTTTTATCGACGGGAGTGATTCCCTCCAAGTCCACTTTTGTATAAATCGGCTTTCTTGTTATTCCTTCATATGTAAGGCTTTTCAGTTTTGAAACAGGCTTTCCCTTTAATGCTTTTTCAGCCTGGGCTGTCCATTCCTCCAAAGTCACTTTCGGGAAACTATTATTCTTCATTTCATCTAAATTACTCATTCTTCATCCCCTCGTTCCCTATGCTGCGTAACCGCTTACATGTCTATCTAGTCAAAATAGTTCTTATATTTATTTTAATATAGTTATAGAGGTTCGGCAAACTATTCAGCCAATCAAATGAAAGGAGTGTTTTCATCTGAAAATGGGTAAATGATTGAAATAACGAGATATGGAGGGTGAAAATATGGATGCGCACAATGAGAAGGTGGCTATTATCACCGGAGCTTCATCGGGAATGGGCCGGGCAAGTGCAATCAGCCTTGCAAAAAGCGGGGTCAGGGTGGCACTTTTTGACTTAAAAGAAGAAGGTGCAAATGAGGTCAAACAGGAAATCGAACAACTCGATGGAAAAGCTATGGTGGTGACAGTCGATGTGTCCGATCCGGATGAAATGGAAAAAGCTTTCGAGCAAGTGCTCTCCCGCTGGGGCCGGCTTGATATCATATTCGCCAATGCCGGCATCAATGGAAAAATAGCTCCGATTGAAGACCTGAGTGCCGAGGATTGGGATAATACGCTAGATACAAATTTGAAGAGCACCTTTTTAACCGTAAAATTCGCCATCCCTCATTTGAAAGAGCATGGCGGGAGCATCATCATTACAAGCTCGATCAATGGCTCGAGGACTTTCCGCGGCTTCGGTATGTCCGCATACAGCTCCTCCAAGGCCGGACAGGTAGCATTCGGGAAAATGGCTGCGCTTGAACTGGCAAAATATCATATCCGGGTCAACGTCATATGCCCCGGTGCAATCGAAACCAACATCGACAAAAACACTTTTCCAGATGAAGAAAACCTCGAAAAAATAGAAATCCCAATCGAATATCCGGAGGGCTCCCACCCATTGGAGAATAAACCGGGTACACCGGAACAGGTTGCTGATCTTGTATCGTTTTTGGCGTCCGATGCGTCCAGTCATATTACGGGTAGTCAGATCTTTATTGATGGGGCGGAGTCTTTGTTGTAGTTTATTTTGCCATGTAACATATTTTAGAAGACGAGTTTTTCGCAAAAAAAGGAACCTCTTTATTTCGGAGGTTCCCTTTTCATCATTCATATTATTTATCTGTTTGCTTTTGTTTCTTTTCCAAATACTCCGCACGTAATTTTTCAAGTTGCTGCTTTTTATCAAATTTAGCAGGTGTCTGTTTTTCATGAAACTTTGCCACAGCTACCTTACCTTTGGTATCTAATTGATATTTCCCCATTTTGTTCACCTACTTTTCTTGTTCTTAAAGAGAATCTATCCAACAACTATAATATACCTTATCTCCTATTCGCAACTTAACTCATGAAGATTCGCAGTCTTATTCAATTTAATGCGAAACGCAATTTTTCCTCACAAAAAGTTGCCACTAGATTCAAAAAACCGACAAAACGCCACAGCGCCTCGTCGGTTTTCCAAAAATCAATAAATAGAAGTATTCTCTTTGGACATCTTCTCGATGATTTCTTTCACTCGAGCAAGGAAGCGTCCGCAAACAAGTCCGTCCAGTACTCGGTGGTCAAGGGACATGCACAGGTTGACCATGTCGCGTACTGCGATCATGCCGTGGTCCATGACTACCGGGCGTTTTACGATGGATTCCACTTGCAGGATTGCCGCTTGCGGGTAGTTGATGATGCCTTGTGATTGCACAGAACCGAATGAACCGGTGTTGTTCACTGTAAATGTTCCACCTTGCATTTCAGCGGATGTTAATTTTCCAGCGCGAACTTTGTTGGCAAGTTCTGTGATCTCGCGGGCAATGCCTTTGATTGTTTTCTCATCTGCATTGCGGATGACAGGAACGTATAGAGCATCGTCCGTTGCAACTGCGATGGAGATGTTGATATCTTTCTTCTGGACGATTTTATCGCCAGCCCACATGGAGTTGATCTGCGGGAATTCTTTTAACGCTTGAGCGACTGCTTTTACGAAGAAAGCGAAGAATGTCAGGTTGTAGCCTTCCTTCTTCTTGAAGTCGTTCTTTAAGGAATTGCGATAATCCACTAGGTTTGTCGCATCCACTTCGATCATCGTCCAAGCATGTGGCGCTTCGTGCTTGCTGCGAAGCATGTTCGCTGCGATCGCCTTACGCACACCGGTTACAGGGATTTCGATGTCTCCCGCTTCAACAGGGACATTGACCGGTTGAGCCGCTTTTGATGCGCTTGCTGCCGCTGGTGCTGAAGGTGCTGGAGCTGCCTTCTCCGCTTTTGGTGCTTCCTGTGCAGGAGCCGCTGCTGCCGCTGGTTTGGAATCTGCCGTAGGAATATTACCGGATTCGATCACCGCTTGGATGTCTTTTCTAGTGATACGTCCGCCTGCACCTGTTCCAGTTACCTGCTCAAGATCTACATTGTTTTCTTGTGCAAGGCGCAGAACTGCCGGTGAGTAGCGGCGCTTGTTTGGTGCATCCGCGTCAGTTGGTGTTGCTGCTGCAGGAGCATTTGTCGTTGGAGCCGCTGCAGGAGCAGACGCCTCTACCTTCGGTGCTTCAGTTGAAGCAGCATCGCCAGCTCCACCTTCACCTGTTTCGATATAGCAGATTACTTCGCCGACAGCCAATGTGTCGCCGTCTTCCGCTACAAGCTCTGTGATTGTTCCTGTAAAAGAGGATGGAATTTCTGCATTTACTTTATCTGTCATAACCTCTGCTAGAGGGTCATATTTGTTTACTTTGTCACCGACGCTTACGATCCAGCGACTGATAGTACCTTCAGTAACGCTTTCCCCAAGCTGTGGCATCGTAATTTTTTCAACTGCCATGATGAGTGCCTCCTTTATTCCGTAAAGAAGAGTCAGCCGCGAAGTAGCGGCACTCTCTTCCTAGTATCAAAACATGTATTAATAAGCCGCTAGCTCGCGCATCGCTTTTTCCACTTTGTCCGGATTGACCATGAAGTATTTCTCCATTGTTGGAGCGTATGGCATTGCAGGAACATCAGGACCTGCAAGACGCATGATCGGGGCATCCAGGTCGAATAGGCAATTTTCCGCGATGATGGCAGAAACCTCACTCATGATGCTTCCTTCTTTTGTATCTTCTGTAAGTAAAAGAACTTTACCTGTTTTAGAAGCCGCTTCCATAATCGCTTCTTTGTCCAATGGATAAACTGTACGCAAGTCAAGGATGTGAGCGGAGATGCCGTCTTGAGCAAGACGTTCTGCTGCTTGAAGTGCAAAGTGGACACATAGTCCGTAAGTGATGACAGTGATGTCTTCCCCTTCACGTTTCACATCCGCCTTACCGATTGGAAGAACATAATCATCAGTAGGGACTTCGCCTTTAATCAGACGGTATGCACGCTTGTGCTCGAAGAATAGAACCGGATCTTCGTCACGGATTGCCGCTTTCAACAAGCCTTTAACATCATAAGGTGTGGAAGGCATCACGATTTTAAGGCCAGGCTGGTTGGCAAATACCGCTTCCACTGATTGAGAGTGGTAAAGCGCACCATGTACTCCTCCTCCGTATGGAGCACGGACAACAAGTGGACAAGTCCAGTCGTTGTTGGAACGGTAGCGGATTTTCGCCGCTTCCGAGATGATTTGGTTTACTGCAGGCATGATGAAATCAGCGAACTGCATTTCAGCGATCGGGCGCATGCCGTACATTGCTGCACCGATTGCCACACCAGCGATTGCAGATTCTGCAAGTGGCGTATCGATTACTTTATCTTCCCCGAACTGGTCATAAAGGCCGGTTGTCGCTTTGAAAACCCCACCTTTGCGTCCTACATCTTCCCCAAGTACGAATACTTTGGAATCGCGCTCCATCTCTTCACGGATGGCCATTGTCACTGCATCTATATAAGAAATAACTGCCATGATTGTTCCCCCTTACTCTGCGTAAACATGCTTCAATGCGGATTCAGCATCTGCATATGGAGCATTTTCTGCGTATTCTGTTGCTTCGTTCACTTCTTTGGCAATCTCGTCGTTCATTTCTTTCTCTTTCTCGTCAGTCAATACGCCGACCTCTTTCAGGTATGCGGCAAAGCTGATGATCGGATCCTTCGCTTTTGCTGCATCCACCTCGTCACGCTCGCGGTATGCACGATCATCGTCATCACTGGAGTGTGGAGTCAGACGGTAGGAAATTGCTTCTACCAATGTTGGGCCTTCGCCGCGACGGCCGCGGTCTGCCGCTTCTTTCACTGCCGCATATACTTCCAACGGATCGTTTCCGTCGATTGTAATACCAGGCATACCATAACCTAGTGCACGGTCAGAGATTTTTTCACATGCCACTTGCTTCTCATAAGGAACGGAGATGGCATATTTGTTGTTTTCGCACATGAAGATAACCGGTAATTTGTGCACCGCTGCGTAGTTCGCACCTTCATGGAAGTCTCCTTGGTTGGAGGAACCTTCACCGAACGTTACGAATGTCACTAGGTCCTTGCCTTCCAAACGCCCGCCAAGTGCTACACCTACTGCGTGTGGAACTTGTGTCGTTACCGGTGAAGAACCAGTCACGATGCGGTTTTTCTTTTGGCCGAAGTGACCTGGCATCTGGCGTCCGCCTGAGTTTGGATCTTCCGCTTTTGCAAAACCTGATAGCATCAATTCTGTTGCAGTCATACCGAATGTCAAAACGACACCCATATCACGGTAGTATGGAAGCACATAGTCCTTTTCACGATCTAGTGCAAATGCTGCTCCAACCTGTGCCGCTTCCTGACCTTGACAGGAGATGACGAAAGGAATTTTCCCCGCACGGTTCAATAACCACATACGCTCGTCAATGCGGCGAGCCATTAACATCGTTCTAAACATTTCTAATACATTTTCATCACTTAGCCCTAAAGCCTGGTGGCGATTTTCTGCCATTGTATAACCCTCCTATATGTAGAAAGTGGGAAACGGCTTCGGATTCCGCCGCTCCCTTATTCTCTTTTTATGAATGAATTGCTTTTCCATCGACTGCAAGTGCAGCTTCCCCGATCGCTTCCGATAAAGAAGGATGCGGATGGATCGTGTGTCCGATTTCCCATGGAGTCGCATCAAGTACACGTGCAAGACCTGCTTCTGAAATCATGTCCGTAACGTGTGGACCGATCATGTGAACGCCTAGGATATCATCGTTCTCTTTGTTTACAACTAGCTTTACGAAGCCATCAGATTCGCCGTATACAAGCGCTTTACCAATTGCACGGAAAGAGAACTTCCCTGTTTTCACTTCGAAGCCTTTATCTTTTGCTTCTTCCTCTGTATATCCTACACTTGCCACTTCTGGGCTGCTGTATACACATTTGGAGATCATAGTGTAATCGATTGGTGCAGGATTTTCATTGGCGATATGCTCCACTGCCACAATTCCTTCGTGAGAAGCAACATGTGCAAGCTGCAGGCCACCGATCACATCACCGATAGCATAGATGTGGGATTCTTTTGTTTGGAACATGTCGTTTGTTTTGATGAAGCCTTTTTCCACTTGAATGTCCGTGTTCTCAAGGCCAATGCCTTCCACGTTAGCTTGACGGCCGACAGATACCAGCATTTTTTCAGCAGTAAAGGATTTTTCTTCTCCTTTGTGCTCTGCTTTGATTGTGACGGAATCAGCAGCTTTTTCCAATGTTTCAGGAAGTACTTTTGCACTTGTCACCACTTTGATGCCGCGCTTTTTCAATAGGCGCTGCATTTCTTTGGATACTTCCTTGTCTTCTGTCGGTAATACACGGTCTGCATATTCGAGGACTGTCACTTCCACTCCGAAATCGTCAAGCATGGAAGCCCACTCGATTCCGATTACGCCTCCACCAACGATGATGATGGATTTAGGAAGCTCTTCCAAGGATAGTGCCTCATCGGAAGTCATGACCTGTGTGCCATCGATTTCGAGTCCAGGCAGGGAACGAGGACGGGAACCGGTAGCTACGATCACGTTTTTCGGGATCAACATTTCGTTTTCGTCGCCATTTTCGAACTCAACGGAGATCGTTCCAGGCATCGGGGAGAAAATGGATGGTCCCAAGATACGCCCTGTACCGTAAAATACATCTATCTTACCTTGCTTCATTAAGTGCTGTACACCACCGTGAAGCTGGTCGATGATTTTCTGTTTGCGCTCCTGCACCTTGAAAAAGTCCAATTTCACTTCTCCTGAGATGACGCCGAATTCTTCACTGTTCTTTGTCTGGGCAAATACCTCTGCGCTGCGAAGCAATGCTTTACTAGGGATACAACCTGCATGAAGGCAAGTTCCACCGATTTTCTTTTTCTCTACTACTGCTGTTTTCAAGCCAAGCTGAGATGCACGGATCGCTGCTACATAACCACCCGTTCCTCCACCTAGTATGACCAAATCATATTCTTGTGCCATGTTTGCCTCTCCCTTCCTAGCTGCGTACTTTGCTGTCCACTTTATTGCCTGGGTAAATCTTTGCATCCTCTTCGCCGCGAAGCACACGTAATGCCCCTTCTGTCAGGGCTTGAAGTTCGTTTTCGCCAGGCTGTACAATCACGTCTGCTATCCAGCTGATGCGGTCTGAGATCTGTTTAACAAATCCCTTTCCGTACGCAAGACCTCCGGTAAGCACGATCGCATCCACTTTTCCTGCCAGCACGGCACTTGCAGATGCAATTTCTTTTGCTACCTGGTAGGCCATCGCTTCGTATACCAGCTCGGCCTGCTTGTCGCCATTTTCAATCATTTTTTCAACTTGAACCGCGTCATTTGTTCCAAGGTAGCCTACAAGTCCACCTTGCCCAACGAGCTTTTTCATGATTTCATCACGGTAGTAATCACCTGAGAAGCACAGTGACACAAGATCTCCGGCAGGTACAGTACCTGCACGTTCCGGGCTGAATGGTCCATCACCGTGCAGACCGTTATTCACATCCACCACTCTCCCGCCGATATGCGTACCAACTGTGATCCCCCCACCCATATGAGTAACGATCAGGTTCAGTTCTTCATACTTTTTGCCAAGCTCTTTTGCCACACGGCGAGCTACAGCTTTCTGGTTCAGAGCATGGAAGATGCTTTTGCGTTCAATCAGTGAGAAACCTGAAATCCTGGCAACATCCGATAACTCGTCTACAACGACAGGGTCGACAATAAACGAAGGAATATTCAAGCCTGTTGCTATTTCATAGGCTAAAATTCCACCAAGGTTCGATGCGTGCTGTCCTGAATAGCCTACTTTCAGATCCTTCAGCATTTCGTCATTGACCGAATAGGTACCACCTTCGATTGGACGAAGAAGTCCTCCGCGGCCGCACACAGCACTCAGTTTCGAAATGTTTATGCCTTCCTGGTCCAATGTTTCAAGAATGGTCGTTTTTCTGAATTCGTACTGATCAAAGATTGATGCAAAGGAATTGATCGTTTCACTATCGTGACGTATTGTTTTCTCAAAAACGGAGCGTTCGTTATCGAATACACCTATTTTCGTTGATGTGGATCCTGGGTTGATGACAAGTATGCGATAAACATTTTCTAGCAATGTGGAAACCTCCATTATTACAGGTAACAGGGGTGTCCCAAGCGTGTTTCCACGAAGCCTGGCACAGCCCCCGTCCCTTATTTCTTATTTACTATTAGCGTCCGTTACGACGGCTTAAAATATGATGTCCGTTTTGTAAAAATTGGCTGCGTGACATTCTCATGCGCTCGATGCGCTCTTCTGCTAAACGGTCAGCAGCTTTGTATGTCGGGATTCCGTCACGTTTTGCAATTTCAATGACTTTTTCGATGTTATCGTAGATGCCTTCCACTTTTTTCATTGCACGCTCACGGTTGTAGCCGTAAAGCTCATCTGCAACGTTGATTACCCCTCCGGCATTGATTACATAGTCAGGGGCGTAGACGATACCCATTTCATGGATGATGTCGCCGTGTTTTGTATCAAGCAATTGGTTGTTTGCAGCACCTGCAATAACTTTAGCCTTTAATTGTGGAATCGTTTCGTCGTTGATTGTCGCACCTAATGCACATGGAGCATAGATATCGCATTCCACGCCGTAGATGTCGTTGATGTCGACAGCTCTTGCACCGAACTCTTCAACTGCACGGTTGACCGCTTCTTTATTGATGTCTGTCACGATCAGTTGTGCTCCTTCTTCATGCAGGTGACGGCAAAGGTTGAATGCCACGTTACCCACACCTTGGACAGCAACTACTTTACCTTCCAATGAATCCGTACCGAAAGCTTCCTTCGCAGCAGCTTTCATTCCGCGGTATACACCGTAAGCTGTTACAGGAGATGGGTTGCCTGAAGAACCGAATGCTGGTGATACACCTGTTACATAATCAGTCTCTTCATATATAAGGTCCATATCCGCTACAGTTGTCCCAACATCCTCAGCAGTGATGTAACGGCCATTCAACCCTTGGATATAACGACCGAAAGCGCGGAACATCTCTTCGTTCTTGTCTGTACGAGGATCTCCGATGATAACGGTTTTTCCTCCGCCAAGGTTAAGACCGGCAGCAGCGTTCTTGTAGGTCATCCCTTTTGCAAGGCGAAGTGCATCCTCGATTGCCGCTTCCTCGGAAGCATATGTCCACATGCGAGTTCCACCCAATGCTGGTCCAAGTGTCGTATCGTGGATCGCGATGATTGCTTTCAATCCTGATTTTTTATCCTGACAAATAACTAGTTGCTCGTAATCGTAAGTCTCCATATATTTGAAAATTTCCATGATAAAATTCCTCCCCAAGATAGTGTTGATTTTTAGTTAGATATATTATTTAACAGAACAGACGGCTAATGCTAATGAATTCAATTTACTTTCCGCCGAGTCTGCTCTTGATGTTAATACAATCGGAGCTTTGGCACCTGATATGATGGCACCGACCTTTGCATTTGCAAAATAGATAAGTGATTTATAAAGGACATTTCCCACTTCGATGGTAGGTACAAAAAGGATGTCTGCTTGTCCTGCCACTTCACTTTTGATTCCTTTATGCTCTGCTGCAAGTGCGCTCACAGCATTATCCAATGCCAAAGGACCGTCAATGATGCAGTCCTTGATCTGGCCTCTGTGGTTCATCTGGGTCAGCAGCGCAGCATCGACTGTCGCCTGCATCGCCGGATTAACAACCTCCACTGCGGCGAGTGGTGCAACTTTCGGCATCTCAAGCCCCAATGCCCTGGCTACAGATACAGAGTTTTGTACGATCTGCACCTTCTGCTCTAATATCGGTTCGATATTCATCGCCGCATCAGTGACAAAAATAAGTCGGTCATAGCCCGGC
Source organism: Sutcliffiella tianshenii (assembly GCF_016908565.1). Lineage (GTDB taxonomy): Bacteria > Bacillota > Bacilli > Bacillales > Bacillaceae_I > Sutcliffiella_A > Sutcliffiella_A tianshenii. The sequence goes on along the minus strand of NZ_JAFBED010000006.1, from coordinate 25,665 downwards.
ACCTCAAATGCTGCCACATGGGATAACACACTGCCCGTGCGAAGACCATATTCTTTATTCAGAACTTCTTTCAATATAGTAGCTGTCGGGACATTGCCCTTCATCAAAACATCTGCCTCTTTACCGGAAACCGCCTTCACGGCTAGCTGTGCCGCTTCCTTTGCAGTGGCCGCAGGAACAATCCTTACGCCTTCATGCGAGCTTTCGATTCGATGGGAGGCAAGCATGCCAGTGATCTTTTCCTCATCACCGAATAGGATAAAAGAAGCCAGATCCTTTTCAAGTGCATGGGCGACCGCTTCCATCACCTCAGCATCCTCGGCAGCTGCAATTGCTACTACTTTGGATGGCAAATGGGTTGCTCTGCTGATAAGTTCATCTAGTTTCATCTCTTCAACCCTTCCTTTCTACACCATAAATATAATATGCAAGAAGCGTGCCAACACAAAAATCATGTAAACGCTTTATTTACCTTCAATCGTATATGCCAAAATTTGCGCATCGTGCAATATTTTGCATGCAATATTATACAAGTTGAAACTTTTCCATTTTATAATAAAGATTGCGGATGGATACTCCGAGCTCTTTTGCCGTCTTCGTTTTATTGCCTTTGTTCTTCTTCAGGGTCTTTTGGATGATTTTTGCTTCGTACCCTTCGAGCATTTCCATCAGCGTCTGATTTTCCGGAATGGCTTCAGTAGATTCCTGACTGACACTTTCACCTTTGGCAAGGGCTGGAATATGGCTCGTATCGATGAACACTTCACTATACTGCATGAAGATGATGGCCCGTCCAAGGACATTCTCAAGCTCCCTGACATTTCCCGGCCAGTCATAGGAACCCAGGTAATGGATCGCCTGAGGCGTCAATCCCTCTACATTCCTACCATAGTCCTGATTGATCTTCCTGATCAGATGCTCGCTTATCGCTTCGATATCCTCTTTCCTTTTCCTTAAAGGCGGGATATGGATCGGCATCCTGTTCAATCGATAGTACAGGTCTTCCCGGAAGGTCCCGTTCGCGATGCCCTTTTCGAGATTCACATTCGTTGCTGCAATGACCCGAACGTTGATGGATATCGCTTTTGTTCCACCAACCCTGATAATTTCATTTTCTTGCAATACCCTTAATAGTTTTGCTTGTGTATTGGCAGACAATTCCCCTATTTCGTCAAGGAAAATACTACCGTTGTTCGCTTCTTCAAAAAGCCCTTTCTTTCCGCCGCGTTTAGCCCCGGAAAAAGCACCCTCTTCATAGCCGAACAGTTCACTTTCCAACAGGGATTCAGAGAGCGCCGCACAATTGACACGGATGAACTTGTTATATTTTCTGCTACTTCCATTATGGATAGCATGGGCAAATAATTCTTTCCCCGTGCCGGATTCCCCGCGCAATAAAACCGTTGCAGGGGTTTTCGCACCGAGCTTCGCCTGTTCGATTGCAAGGCTCATTTCCTCGGAGGAACCGATGATATCCTCAAAGGAGTATTTCGCTTCCAATGTCCGGATGATCTGTCTTGCCCTGTCCAGCTCTGTAGTAAGCGTCTGGATTTCGGAAACGTCATGGATGACCCCGACACTTCCCTTCAGCTTACCGTCCACAATGATCGGCGCGACATTTACAATGACCTCTTTTTTACCAGGCCCAACCTTCAGGTTAACCCCCCGCACCGCTCTCCTTGTTTCCAGCACCTTCATATGCATGCTGTCACCCTCGGAAATATCAGCAGTGGCAGGCTTACCGATTACCTGTTCTTCCTTCAGGCCTGTAAGCCTTGTATATGCAGGGTTGATCATCAGTCCGCGGCCAAATTCATCCACAACCGATATCGCTTCATCGGAGGATTGGATGATCGCCTCGAGCATTGTCTGGATGCCCTTGAGATTGGTGACTTCCTCAGCCAGGTTCACGACTTCCGTAATATCCTTGAATACCGCAAAAGCCCCTATCACTTTTCCATCCTCATCAATCAATGGGGATCTTGTAGTAATGATTTTCTTGCCGTTCTCCAGAATCATTTCTTTGTTTTTTTCGACTCGTTTTGTATGTATCACATCAATCAGTCTGCTTGACGGAATATACTCGAGAACATGCTTGTTTTCAATGTGCTCTTTTTTTATTCCTGCAATCCGCTGCGCACTTTTATTGAACAGGATCACCTTGCCGGACTGGTCGACTACCAATAGGCCGTCATGGAGGAGGTTGAAGATAAGATCCCGCTTATGCGATTCGTACTTCATCTTCGCAATGAGGTCTTCCCGTTCTTCCACAAGCTTTGCCGTAATGTGTGCAACCGTTCCTGGTACTAGAACCGTGCTTTTATCTTTTTTATCTCTTATTTCTTGAAAAACCTCTTCGGATCCGGTGGCTTCAATGATGATATCAATCTTTTCAGCAAGAAACTCTTCCCACTTTTCACCAACTGGTATCCCCATCCTGGATGCCATCGCCAAGCCCGCAGCATTTTTATCAATATCAACCACTGCAACAAGGTTAAACATCCCTGAATGCGTTAACATTTTTAAAATCGCAGAGCCACCTTTACCAGCGCCAACTATCAGTACAGTCTGCATAACAAACCCCTTTATTTAGTTAAGAACGACTAGTGAATCATCTTCTACCATTATTGTGTCATCCAGTTGTAAATTGAAAGAAAATTCATAGTCTTCTTATAAACGTATGAAATATCTTGCATACTTCTATCATAAACGGTTTTTTTCGTCTAAGCAAGACAAAATCTGATATAATATGTTCGAACGCTCGGAAAGTGAGGCACATATTTATGCAACGAATAATCGCATTAGTCATAGTTCTAATACCGGGATGTCTTGCTGTATACGGAATCAAGCTGATGAGGGACATGGTGTTTAACATCGGCCATCCTCTGATTCCTTATCTTTGGTTGCAGTTCTTGATAGGACTTCTTTTCTTCCTGGTCGGACTGTGGTTTGTAGCAGGATTCATCTTTTATAGAGATCGCAAGCGCAGTAAAGTGCAGAAACGTTTTCAAAAATAAAAAAATCCGGTACTCCTGATGCGGAGAACCGGATTTTTGTCTATTTCCTAAGCTGCACGGCAATTTTCGGATAGTCCGTGAAAAAACCTGCACAGTTTATCTCAAACAATTTTTTCATCACTTTTTTATCATTTACTGTAAAGGGCCTTACAGGCACCCCCGCTTTCTGTGATTGCTCGATCAAAACCGCCGGACAAGCTTTGATACTAGGATGGATTCCGTTACCGCCGACCCATTTCGTATATTCCCAAGGCTTATAAATCCCTTCCATATACAGGACCGCCTTGTCTATATCAGGAACGAGCTTATGGAGTTTGGCAATGCTATAATGATTAAAGCTTGAAAAGATGATGTTGGAATGAAGATCATATTTGTCTATCAGTTCTACGACTTTCTCCTCCAGCCCCTCATAAGCGATGATCCCATTCTTTAGTTCAATATTGATAAGAATGCCTTTACCCTTTGCCCAGTTGAGCACCTGATCAAGAGTCGGTATTGCAGCTGCTTTATATTGATCAGCAAATTTATAGACCGCATTCAGCTTCTGCAATTCCTTCAGCTTCATATCTTTTACAAAGCCTTTGCCATTTGTTGTCCTGTCGACTTTTTCATCGTGAATGACAACAGGTATCCCATCCTTGCTCAGTTGGACATCCAATTCAATGCCGTCTGCCCCATCTATATATGCCTGCTCGAAGCTGATCATCGTATTTTCAGGATGAGTGCCGGCAGAGCCGCGATGACCGAATATTTTCGTCATGTTTTCACACCTTTCGATATTCCCCTAAGAATAAGAGTTACAAAAAAGCTCTTTTTTTAGTAAAATAAATGTATTACATATTAAAAAAAGAGGTGAATGAGATGCGTCCATTGCAAATCTCCGCAGAAACCGCCCAAAAACTCGCCAAAGCATTAGATGTACCGATCGAACAGATCATGCACCTTCCACAGCACATATTAGTGCAAAAGTTAGTGGAAATCGAACGCGAGGAAGCAAAGAAGAATAGTTGATTTGGATTAAGTATAGCTTATCATATAATATAACGTAAATTATTTACTTGGGGCGGACATTGTGTGCGCCTCTTTATTTTTGATGAAAATAAAAAATGACCAATAATCGGGATTACTGGTCATTTTTAGACGTTATTCTTATTCCTTACCCTTTCAGGAAGCTCTGTGCTCCAGGCGCAGCTTGTCAGCCACCATAGCGATGAACTCACTATTGGTAGGCTTTGCTTTTGTCATGGATACGGTGTAACCGAACAAGGAAGAAATGCTGTCGATATTTCCGCGGGACCATGCAACCTCGATGGCATGGCGGATCGCCCGCTCTACACGGCTCGCAGTTGTGTTGTATTTCTTTGCAATATCCGGATATAGAACTTTTGTGATGGAACCCAACAGCTCAATATCGTTATAGACCATGCTGATCGCTTCCCTTAAATATAGGTAACCTTTGATGTGTGCCGGTACGCCGATTTCGTGAATGATGCTCGTGATGTTCGCATCAAGGTTTCTACCTTTTGGTTCTGGGCTTGAAGGACGGAAGGACGATGAACCTGAACGCTTCAGGATCGGTGAAGATTTACCGCTCACCTGACGGATGTTGCTTACCAGATTTTCCATATCGAACGGTTTAAGGATGAAATAGGATGCACCAAGATCAACAGCTTTCTTTGTTACATCTTCCTGGCCAAAAGCTGTAAGCATGATCACATTCGGCTGCTTCTCAAGATTCAGCGAGCGCATTTTTTCCAAAACGCCCAAACCGTCAAGATGAGGCATAATAATATCTAAAATTAAAACGTCCGGTGACTTGTCCTGGATTAATTGAAGGCATTCCTGACCGTTATGCGCAACCCCTACAACTTCCATGTCTTCCTGAGCTGAAATATACTCCTCTAACAGGCCAACCAATTCACGATTATCATCTACGACACACACTTTGATTTTCATACAGCTAATTTCCTCCTCAGTCCCTATACATTCTTTTCTTTGGTTTTTAATTTTCTCTATATTTTTATTCTAAATGTTAAATTCGACAATGCAACCACTTTTCCTCTAATATTTTAAAAAATCCTTAAAATTATTAGAAAAAGAGGGTTTTTCTTCAGATTCCTTCTTTTTTCGACTAAATACGCATAAAGTTGCAATTCTGCCCCTCTGTTTGTCGAAAAATCTTTATATTTTCTATGATAACGTAATTTAATACCAAATAAAAGAAAAAAAGCGAGCTGGATCAGCCCACTTTCTTGAGGTTTTCCTTTTTATAGATGTCAATTCCCGCTTCATTCAGCATCCATTCGATGTGGACGCCATAGCCTGAAGTCGGATCGTTGACAAACACGTGTGTCACTGCGCCGATGACCTTGCCGTTCTGTATGATGGGACTGCCACTCATTCCTTGGACAATTCCACCTGTTTTCTCTAATAGTACCGGGTCCGTTATCTTTATGACCATCCCTTTTGTTGCCGGGAACTTTTGTGGAATCGAGCTGATCACTTCCACATCAAACTCCTCCACTTTGTCCTCATTCACCACTGTCAGTATTTTTGCAGGGCCTTCTTTTACTTCATGTGAGAGCGCGATCGGCAATGCTTTGTCCATGATGCCGTTTTGGATATCCTGATGGAGCTTCCCGAAAATGCCGAACGGGCTGTTTCTCGTGATATCACCGATGGAAGAACGATCGCTCGAGAAGCGTGCCAGCTTCTCACCCGGCATCCCATTGCTTCCTTTTTCAATCGATGTCACGGTGGAACGGACAATCTGGCCATCCTGAACAACAATCGGCTTCTTGGTATCCATATCTGATATTACATGGCCAAGTGCACCGTATTTCATAGTGATGGGATCATAAAAAGTCATGGTCCCGATTCCAGCTGCGGAATCACGTATATACAATCCGATGCGGAATGTACTGTCCTGCTTGTCTTTTAAGGGAACTAATTTCGTTTCGATGGTTTTCTTATCTCTGGATATGACTACATCGAGCGGAGCACCGGTTTTTCCGGCATTTTGAACAAATGGGGCGACATCGCTCATCTGTTCAATTGTTTCACCATTGATCTTTGTGATGATGTCACCGACTTGTATGCCAGCAATTTCACCTGGCGACTGCTTTCCCTCTACCGTATCCACTTGGTGATGACCGACAACCAATACACCTAAAGTATTTAATTTCACACCGATGGACTGACCACCAGGATACACTTTATATTCAGGGATGACATCCACATTCACTTGCTTGATCGGGATACCGGCAAGCTCTAGGACAACTTGGCTTTCCCCGCTTTTCTTACCGTTAAGAGCGACTGCGCCATTTGCCGTATCTATTCCAACAGAAGGTTCATTCCCCTTCACAACCGCATTTACAGGTAATGATGACTGAAAATTGATACCTTGCCCTTCAAACATCGTTATTTTATTGGGAATTTGGATAAACTCTTTAAATGGTTGACTTGCACACAATACCATGACTGAAACAAGGAGAAATACACCGATAATTTTTCTAATTAAATCTTCTCTCAAACTTTTTCACTCTCCTCGCTCCTATCCCACACCTTTCATGGCTACATTATATAATTTTGCCTTCTACGCCCACATTTATAACCAATATATAAATAAAAAAGCTACCCATTATGGATAGTTATACAAGGTATGAGGGATGTATAAATGAAGCTGTGGTGAGTTTGTGGAGTTTTCGGAGGAAATTTTGATCGGTTTTCACTCTATTCTCACGTAAAGAGAGGTTATTCTCACGTTACTCCGTTTTATTCTCACGTAACGCATACTAATTCTCACGCAACCTCTTTCTATCCTCACGAAACAGCACTATTTTCTCACGCAGACAGAATAGACAAAAAAAAGCGCTCCCCAAGTCGAAAATGGGAAACGCTAAATCCTTTAAGCCTGCTTCATACTGCCGGCAAGCTCCAATAATTCTTTTGCATGCTCTTTGGTGAGGCTTGTAATTTCCACACCGGAAATCATCCGGCCGATTTCGCGGATTTTCTCTTCTTCACCAAGGACGTTCACCTTGGTTTTCGTACGTTCTCCCTTTACATCCTTGCTGATGAAAAGATGAGTATCGGACATGGCAGCCACTTGCGGCAGGTGGGAGATGCATAGCACCTGAGAATCCACGGAAACCTGATAGATCTTCTCTGCGATGCTTTGCGCGACACGACCGCTTACACCTGTGTCCACCTCATCAAAGATGATCGAGGTGATGCCCTGATGCTTTGAGAAGATGCTTTTCAGCGCCAGCATGATCCTGGAGAGCTCTCCACCGGAAGCGACCTTTGCCATAGGCTTCAACGGTTCGCCAGGGTTGGTCGTGAGATAGAACTCCACCATATCCACGCCATTTTTCTGAAAAAGAAAACCGTCCTGGCCTTTTTCTTTTCTCACTTCAAAATGGACATCGAATATCGCTTTTTCCAAGTAGAGATCTTTAAGCTCCTTATGGATGCTCTTTGTCAGCTTTGCAGCAGCCTTCATTCGGGCTTCCGTCAACGCTTTTGCTTCAAGTGCAAGATCCTCCTTCAACGATTGCAGGGATTCTTGCAGCTGGTGAATGTGTGAATCACGATTCTGCAGAGTTTCCAGCTCTTCCTCGATTTTAGAGGCGTATTCCAGGATCTCCTCAACGGAACTGCCATATTTCCTTTTCAACTGCTTGATCTCATTCAGTCTGCTTTCGATGAAATCAAGGCGCTTTGGATCGAATTCGAGCTGATCGATTTCGTCCCGCAGCTGGTAGGACAATTCTTCAAGCTGGTAGTAGGAGTTTGAAATCGTATCAAAAACATCCTTCAGGTTCTTATCGATCTCCTCAAGGCCTTCCGCTTCGGACATTGCCTGTCCTATCCAGTCGAGTGCCTTTTGTTCCCCATGCATGGAATAGTAGCAGTTGTTAAGGGACTGATAAAGCCGCTCATAGTTGCTGATCTTGGTTCTTTCCTCAAAAAGCTCTTCATCCTCATTGATGGTAAGCTGGGCGTTGTTGATTTCCTCTGCCTGGAATTGGAGCAGATCAAGCCGGTGTGCCACTTTCTGCTCGTTTTCCGTCAAGTGAAGAAGACGCTTTTCTACATCCTTATATTCTTTGTATATCTCAGTATAGGCAAGCAGCTCTTTTTGAACCGCTTTGCCCCCGAACTGGTCAAGAAGGGCGAGATGCAGATCGGGATCCATGAGTTCCTGATGCTCGTGCTGCCCGTGGATATCGACAAGGGTCTGTCCCACTTCGCGCAGGAGGGCGATGGTCACAAGCTTCCCGTTCACCCTGCAGACGCTTTTGCCTGTCGCATGGATTTCCCGCCTCAAAACGACCATCTCATCTTCAATATCTATGCCAAGCTCCTTGCAGACCCGATAGCACGGATGGGATTCGTCCTCAAGCAGGAACAGCCCCTCAAGCTCTGCACGTTTTTCCCCAAATCGCACAAATTCATGGGAGCCCCGTCCACCGGCTAGCAGGTGGATTGCATCGATGATAATGGATTTCCCTGCACCGGTTTCACCAGTCAGTACAGTCAGCCCCTTATCAAAAGAGATTGACAGGGATTCGATAATAGCAAAATTTTTGATCGTTAATTCTGCAATCATTCCATCACTTCCTTTACGGAATCTTTCTATTTTTTGCTCCATTTAGCACCGCTGTTGATTTCCGCAATAGGCTTCGCTTTCCGCAGGCTTGCCTGAGCCTCCTCGGCTTTTGCCTGCGGGGTCTCAATCTAACCGCTATCTCCCGCAGGACAAGGAAGGCTCCGGCAGCGATAACATCGCACGAAGAAAATGCTCGCATTTTCGAGGAGTCTTCGCCTTTTGCTCCAATCACCAGCTAATATTCTTTTAAAAACTTCCAGCAAAGGCCCGACCCTGCCGACTTTGGAGCCCAAACGGATGAATTTTGTCGAAATATGCGTTTTATCGATATGTGCTGTGTTTTCGTTGATATATTGAAATTTCCGTTGATATACGCAAATTTTCGTTGATATCCTGAGCGGATTCATCGATAAATTGAAATTTTCATCGATATCCCACTTCGGAACATAGACAAGCGGCAATAAATTTTATAGCATATTAATAAATTTTTCGGAAAGCTCTTCGGCCTGGTCCGGGGTGCGGCAGATGATCAGGCATGTGTCGTCGCCACAGATGGTTCCCAGTATTTCCGGCCAATCGAGGTTATCGATCAATACACCGATTGCATTGGCGTTGCCGGGCATTGTTTTCATGACGATCATATGACCTGCAATGTCGAGTTTGACGAAAGCGTCCATCAGGGATCGCTTCAGCTTCTGCAATGGGTTAAAGCGCTGATCGGCTGGAAGACTATATTTGTATCTTCCGTCCATCATCGGCACTTTCACAAGGTGCAGCTCCTTGATATCCCTTGAAACTGTTGCCTGTGTGACATTGAATCCTGCGCTTTTTAAGCGGTCCACCAATTCGTCCTGTGTTTCCACTTCACTGTTTGTTATAAGTTCTCTGATTTTTATATGTCTTTGCCCCTTGGTCATTTCGGCACCCCTTAAATATATCTATGTTGCATGACAATACCTAGCTTTATGTTAATTCAAACCTTCTCATATGTAAAAGAAAACCATCCCCGCGCGTTAAAAAAAGGAACAACTGAAAAGTCATTCCCCTTTTTCTGCTTTTAATTGTTGATGCGCCTCTGCAACCACTTGGGAAATGGTATTTTTCAGGTAGTCTGATCCAGCTTCCTTCGGTCCGGACCATTTCAGATGAAGGAGGAATTCGATATTCCCTTCTCCGCCTGTGATCGGGGAAAAAGAAAGATCCTGTACATCATAGCCTTCCTTTAAGCTGAAATCACGGATCATCTCAAGGACAGCCTCATGGATATTCGGATCGCGGACAATGCCTTTTTTGCCGACCTGTTCCCTACCTGCCTCAAATTGCGGCTTTACCAGCGCCACGATATCGCTATCTTGAACCAGCAATGTTTTCAGGACTGGCAGGATCAATTTGAGGGAGATGAATGAAACATCGATGCTTGCAAAATCGGGCATCCCCTTAGTCAGGTCAACTGGTGTGACATAGCGGAAATTGGTCCGTTCCATCACTTCGACCCGTTCATCCTGCCGAAGCTTCCAGGCAAGCTGGTTATAGCCTACATCGAGGGCATAACTCATTTTGGCTCCGTTTTGAAGCGCGCAATCCGTGAAGCCACCGGTGGAAGCCCCGATATCAAGGAGAATCTTTTCCTTTACATCCAACTCAAAGACTTTAAGCGCTTTTTCCAGCTTAAGGCCCCCTCTGCTGACGTAGGGAATAAGATTTCCCTTAACCGTCAATGGAGCATCGATCGCCACTTTTTCACCAGGCTTGTCCAGGCGCTGTTCATTTGTATATACAAGTCCTGCCATGATGGAACGCTTCGCCTTTTCCCGTGTTTCGATAAGGCCGCGCTCCACTAATAATACATCTAGTCTTTCTTTTTTCGTCATAAGTCCTATGCCCTTTTTTGTTTTCTTCTTGATGAGATCAATTTTACATTTTCAACGACTTTGGCAGCCGTCAGATCTATTTCATTCATCAGTTCCGCTACACTTCCGTGTTCGATGAATCGGTCTGGTATGCCCATTCTCACCACTCTGTTCGTGTAGCCGTGATCGCTGGCGAATTCCACGACCGCACTTCCGAATCCGCCCTGAAGGACAGCTTCTTCAATCGTCACGACCGGCAAGCCTGATTTGAAGAGATCATGCAGCATCGCTTCATCCATCGGTTTGATGAATCGCGCATTCACTACCTTCACGGATAGATCATCCTTCGACAATGCTTCCGCTGCCTCAAGCGCCATGCCGATCGTTGTACCGAATGTCAGGATTGCAGCATCCGTTCCTTCCTTCAGCACTTCCCATGAACCGATAGGGATTTCTTTAAGCTCCTCATCCATTTTCACGCCAAGTCCGTTTCCTCGTGGATAGCGGATTGCAATCGGTCCCCCGTCATACTTATTGGCTGTATAAACGAGATGCTGGCCCTCATTTTCATCCTTCGGCATCATCAGCACCATATTGGGCAGATGTCTTAAGAATGCAATATCAAAGACTCCCTGATGCGTTTCCCCGTCCTCACCAACAAGGCCTGAACGGTCAATACCAAAGAATACATTCAGGTTTTGGCGGCATACGTCATGCACAACCTGATCATAGGCTCTTTGCAGGAATGTGGAATAGATGGCCACAAACGGCTTCATCCCTTGTGTCGCAAGTCCGGCAGCCATCGTCACCGCATGCTGCTCGGCGATGCCGACATCATACATGCGCTCTGGGAATTCTTTCGCAAAATTCTCAAGCTTCGATCCGACAGGCATGGCAGGAGTGATCGCAACCACACGCTCATCCTCACGCGCTATCTTCCTGACAGTCTCACTTACCACACTGCTCCATGCAGGAGGTGCGCCAACCGGCTTCAGTACATCGCCTGTTTCAATCTTATAGGGGCCGATTCCATGCCATGTGCCGATCTTATCGGATTCTGCTGGTTCATAGCCTTTCCCTTTTTTCGTGACCACATGGATCAGCACTGGGCCTTCTGTTTTCTTTGCATACTTCAGGTTTTCTATCAAGTCGTTGTAGTTATGTCCATCAATCGGCCCGAGATACGTAAACCCGAGCTCTTCGAAGAACATCCCGCTCACCACAAGATATTTCAAGCTGTCTTTGATTCGTTCTGCCGTAGAAGCAAGTTTCCCGCCGACTGCCGGGATTTTCTTCAACAGCACTTCCAGCTCGTCTTTCACCCAATTATACTTGCCGGCAGTGCGCATTCTTCCAAGGGCACTATGCAGGGCTCCTACATTCGGTGCGATCGACATTTCATTATCATTGAGGATCACAATCATATCCTTTTTTTCATGACCGATATGGTTCAGGGCTTCAAGTGCCATTCCGCCTGTAAGGGCGCCGTCCCCGATGATCGGGATGACGTATTCCTTTGTGCCTTTAATGTCACGCGCTGCAGCCATCCCCATAGCCCCGGAAAGAGAGGTGGAGGAATGTCCCGTTTCCCATACATCATGCTCACTCTCATTGCGCTTCGGGAATCCGCAGAGCCCCTGATACTTTCGCAATGTGCCGAATTCACAGGCCCTGCCTGTCAAAATTTTATGTACATAGGCCTGATGCCCGACATCCCACAGGAATTTGTCTTTCGGGCTGTCAAACACTTTATGAAGGGCGATGGTCAATTCCACCACTCCGAGGTTGGGACCGATATGTCCTCCGGTAGTCGATAATTGCTCAATCAGGAACTTTCTCACGTCGGCACTTAAATCTTCCAACTCGGCAATAGACATTTTCTTTAGAAATTGCGGACTTGTAATCTTTGTAAGATCCAAAAGGGATCACTCTCTTTCCTTGCTGAATTCGCTTATTTTTTCTTTTTTGTTATAGTCCTCTGGAACCGTTTACTTATGGACCGTCCTGAGGAAGAAATGATGCCATTATGTTGCCGTCTGAAAAAATAGCCGCTAACACAAGTGTGATAACGGCGAAAAGCTAAACTCCAATTAATGGCTTCATTCCATTTATAAAACAATAGTATAATTCTGCACCTTATATGTTAAGCATTTGTATTTTCTTTACAATTATTTATAGTATTTCACGATGATGCCGCTTTCCCTTAGTCAGGATGGAGTATTGCCGGTGTCCGACAATACTCTTTGTTCCACTAACTATATCATAAAAAGCGGAAATGCTCAATTTTCCATAGGTTTTTTGTCGATTAATGGTCCCTTTTGGCAATCAGGTCACATAGTTGGAATAGCAGGTCGGATTCAAGGGGCAAGCCCGCAAGCAATTTTTTCGCCTGTTCTATGTGGTGGTCCAGTTTCTCCTTGGCACCTTCCATGGTCAGAAGTGCAGGATAGGTAACTTTTTCGTTCAGTGTATCAGAGCCGACCGGCTTGCCTATCTTTTCCGCTTCGCCTTCAATATCCAGGATATCATCCCTGATTTGAAATGCGAGTCCAAGGTGATCGGAGAATTCGGAAAGCAGGCTTAATTGGTCTTCCGTTGCATCTGCAAGGACTGCTCCGGCATAAATGCTATAACCAAGCAGCTTTCCGGTTTTATTCCGGTGGATATATTCGAGGTCCTCAAGCAACAGCTTGGCACCTTCCCCTTCCATATCCGCAACCTGTCCACCGACCATACCGGTGGGACCCGCAGCTTTTGCCAACTCTTTGACAAGCAGTATCACCTTTGAAGGGGAAACACCTTTTTCGAGCAGACTCTCCATTACTTCAAAGCTGTAGGTCAGGAGTGCATCGCCCGCAAGAATCGCCATTGCTTCTCCGTACACCTTATGGTTGGTCGGCTTCCCCCTGCGAAAATCATCGTCATCCATGCTTGGCAGATCATCATGGATCAAGGAATAGGTATGGATCATTTCTATCGCGCAAGCAACAGGAAGACCCAATTCCTCATTTTTACCGAAGGAATGCAGGGTTGCAAGCACTAGCAGGGGACGGAGTCTTTTCCCCCCGGCTTTCAAGGAATATTTCATCGATTCGACGAGTATTGACGGGGCATCGATGGTTTCCATATAACTATATAGCTTATCTTCCACTAAAGGTTTTCTATCGTGCAAAAAGGTTTGGAGGTTGGTATGTGTCGACAATTAAGCTTCATCCTCCTGTATCGCAAAGGACTCAAGTTCGCCGTTTTCCTTCAGGATCTTTTCCATTTCCCCTTCTACATGTGTCAGCTTGTCATGACACAGCTTGGAAAGCTTCATGCCTTCTTTATAGTGGGAAATGGCCTCTTCTAGCGGTACGTCCCCTTCTTCGAGTTTTTCCACAATAGCTTCCAGTTCTTTCATGGCCTCTTCAAATGATACTTCTTTTTTCGCCTTCTTTTCACTCATCTTCTTTTCGCTCCTTTATCTCTTGCACTTCACAATCGAGGGTGCCGTCCTGTAAATTGACCTTCACGGTGTCCCCGACCTTCACCTGCTCTTTGCTTTTGACGATTTCACCGCTGCTTGCGTATGCCACGCTATAGCCACGGCTCATGATCTTTAAAGGACTCAAACCATCTATTTTCGTTAACTGGTTCTTGAATTCCCATTGCTTTTTTTGCAACGCCTGCTGCATGTATTGGGTCAGCATTTTGGTCTGCTGCTTCAAGGAGTTCATTTCCGATTCAATCTGTTTTCTCGGGTGATTGCGCTCGAGCAATGAAGATACCTGCAATTGCTTGTCACGCTTTTTTTCCACAAGCCTCTTCATGGCTGTTTCCAGGTCATCCATCATCCGGTCGAGCTCCTGCTCCTTTTGTACATAAAGGTTCTTTGGGAATCTGAATGCATAGGACTTCTGAAGCGCAGTAAGCCTGTCCTTATATCCTTGCATCAATTTATTCGAAGAGTGATGCAACCTGAATTTCCTGTCTGAGAGCCGTTCCATCAGCTCATTGATGTGGGGAACCGCCAGTTCTGCAGCTGCAGTCGGCGTCGGTGCCCGCATATCCGCCACAAAATCAGCTATCGTAAAATCGGTCTCATGTCCAACAGCGGAGATGATCGGAATCTTTGAGGCAAATATCTCCCTAGCAACGATTTCTTCGTTAAATGCCCAAAGTTCCTCGATCGAGCCGCCTCCACGCCCCGCGATGAGTACATCCATTCCGCCGATTTGATGCGCTTGCCTTATCGCCTTCACAATGGAGGGTGCCGCATTGTTACCCTGTACAAGCGCAGGGATGACGACTATCCTCGTCAGCGGATATCTTCTTTTTAGTGTTGTGATGATGTCCCGGACTGCCGCTCCTGTCGGGGAGGTGATGACTCCGACCGTTTTCGGGTATTTCGGGAGGGGCTTTTTGTATTCAGTGGAAAATAACCCTTCGCCTGAGAGCTTTTTCTTCAGCTCCTCATAGGCCAAGTATAGGCTGCCTACACCATCCGGTTGCATTTCTTTTATGTACATCTGATACGATCCATTCGCCTCATACACGGTCAACTCCCCGCGTACAAGCACCTTCATCCCTTCTTCCGGTTTAAAGGCAAGGCTCCTGTTCTGCCCGGCAAACATCACAACCTGAAGCCTGGCATTCTGATCCTTCAGGGTGAAGTACATATGTCCTCTGCTGTGCTGCTTGAAGTTGGATATTTCACCCTTCAGCCATACATCCTGAAGATGGGGATCGACATCAAATTTTCTTTTTATGTATTTCGTCAGTGCGGTGACTGTCAAGTACTTGCGATCACTCATTCATGTCGCTCCTTTGTATCATCCTCTATTATAAAAGAATATGAAAAAAGACGGAAGAACCAATGTTCCATCCATCTCTAAACATACCATATAGTCAGGAAAACGTCTTGTTTGCCCTACCGATTTTTTGTGCAGATTGAAGGGTGTTCTGAAGCAGCATCGTGATGGTCATCGGACCGACCCCGCCAGGAACAGGAGTGATATAACTCGCTTTTTCCTTTACCGTGTCGAAATCCACATCTCCGCATAGCTTGCCGGTCTCCAGTCTATTTACACCTACATCAATGACAATGGCGCCTTCCTTTACATAGTCGGGACCAATAAGTTTTGCTTTTCCGACGGCTGCAATCAGGATGTCAGCCTGTTTTGTGATGGAGGAAAGATCCTTTGTCCTGGAATGGCAATACGTGACTGTGGCATCTTCTTTTAAAAGGAGCTGACCAACCGGTTTGCCGACAATATTGCTTCTGCCGATCACCACCACATGTTTTCCTGCAATAGGAATGTTCAGGGACTTGATCATTTCAACTATTCCATATGGGGTACATGGAAGGAAAGCCTGCTGATCGATCATCATTTTACCGATATTTACGGGGTGGAATCCATCCACATCTTTTTCTGGGGAAATTCTTTCAATGACTGCAAGTTCATTAATGTGTTTAGGCAAAGGCAACTGCACCAATATTCCATGAACCGTCTTTTCTTGGTTATAGAAAGTAATGCGTTCCAGCAGCTCTTTTTCTGTCAGTGTTTCGGGATAATGTTCCAAAATGCATTGCATGCCCGCTTCTTCACAAGCTCTCTGCTTTGCTCTGACGTATGAATGGGATGCAGGATCATCCCCGACCAAGATTACAGCCAAGCCTGGTTGCGTTTGTCTATCCGCTACAAGTTTCTGAACTTCTGTTTTGATGAAGGCTCTTTTCTCTGATGCTAGTTCTTTTCCAGATACGATTACTGCTGACATGAATAGCTCCCCCTTAAGCCTGCTACGCTTTATTAATTTTCAAAAGTTGTTTTTACTTTGGATAAAACCGCGTTGATGAAACTGCTCGATTTTTCGTCACCAAATACTTTCGCCAATTCAATCGCTTCGTCAATACTTACATTGACAGGGATTTCTGTTTCGTATTTCATTTCATAAACAGTCATACGCAGGATTGTGCGATCGACTGTCCCTAGACGGTCAAGTGACCATTTTTCCAAGTGCTGTTTAAGGGTGGAATCGATTTCTTCCCGGTGTTCCATTGTTCCAAATACAATGTTGTTCAGGAAGTCATCCGCTTTCTCGCCTTCTTCGAGCACATTTTGCACTGCTTCTTTCGGTTCTAGATCGCTAACATCCATCTGGAAGATAGCTTGAAGGGCTTTTTCCCTTGCTTTACTTCGCTTCATTCGTAAATCTCCTTATCGTGCTCAACTAGTATAAAAAGATAATAGCACATTATTATAAAAAAACACACATTTTTTACTCGTTTTTCACACAAAACACATACATTATTTCATAGCAGAATATATTCATTCGTGTTTTCGGATAATTCTACAGGCTTTGGGGAGCGTTTATTATCCGTTTATTCCATTTTTCAATTCAACATCATCATTACCTAGTTTCGCTGGTGTTATTCGTTCCTTTCAAAAAAGGAAAGCGCCTAAAATTGTACCGAACATTCCTATGGAATACAAGTAATTTTTAGTCGGGCACCATTGTCCTTTTGTACATAAAAAGGGGGCAGACATTCAATCCGTCCTGAATGCCTGCCCCCTATGTTCATATTTTAGATTTCCTGCTCTACTTCCACTTCATTCTTTTGCGTCTCAAATTGAACGCCAACGACATGGATATTCACTTCTGTGATTTCAAGAGCCGTCATGTTCAATAACGCCTGGCGGATGTTGTCCTGCACTTTTTGGGCAACAGTCGGGATGGAAACGCCAAATTGCATCACGCAATACACGTCCACTTTGATGCCTTCTTCTGAAAGGTCCACCTTGACGCCTTTACCATGGTTCTTCTTACCAAGTCTTTCCACCACTCCTGCGGCGAAGTTTCCACGCATTTGTGAAACTCCTTCCACTTCCGAAGCAGCAATCCCAGCGATCACTTCAATGACTTCTGGCGCGATTTCCACTTTACCAAGTGAACCGCTATTATCCATTTCCAATAAGTTTCTTTCACTCATGTTCGGACCCTCCTATTATTTTTGAATTCATGACATCATATTTTTCAAGGAATTTCGTATTAAAATTGCCTTCTTTAAATTTCTCGTGATCCATTAATTTCAAATGGAATGGTATTGTAGTATGCACACCTTCGATAACGAATTCGCCTAAAGCACGCTTCATTCTCGAAACAGCTTCTTCACGAGTTGCCCCGTAGGTGATAAGCTTTGCTACCATGCTGTCATAGTATGGCGGTATGCTATAGCCAGGATAAACAGCCGAATCTACACGAACCCCGAGGCCGCCTGGAGGGAGATA
Organism: Sutcliffiella tianshenii; assembly: GCF_016908565.1. Taxonomy (GTDB): domain Bacteria; phylum Bacillota; class Bacilli; order Bacillales; family Bacillaceae_I; genus Sutcliffiella_A; species Sutcliffiella_A tianshenii. The sequence continues at coordinate 7,910 of NZ_JAFBED010000006.1, read as the reverse complement.
CATTTCTATCTTACCAGGTGATGGCATAAAATTCTTTTCAGGGTTTTCTGCATTAATACGACACTCGATGGACCAGCCATTGAAAACAACCTCTTCTTGTGTCAAAGAAAGCTTTTCCCCAGATGCCACCCGAATCTGTTCTTTGATCAAGTCTACGCCTGTGACCATTTCTGTCACCGGATGCTCCACCTGAATACGAGTGTTCATTTCCATGAAGTAGAACTTTCTGTTTTGATAGTCATAGATAAATTCTATCGTACCGGCACCCGTATAGTCCACTGCTTTCGCCGCTTTTACCGCAGCTTCTCCCATTTCCGCACGCAATTCGGAATCCAGGACAGGGGATGGCGTTTCCTCGACCAGCTTTTGAAGACGTCGTTGAATCGAGCAATCACGCTCACCAAGGTGAATCGTGTTACCGAAGCTATCCGCCATCACCTGGATTTCCACATGGCGGAAATCCTCGATGAATTTTTCAAGATACACTCCAGGGTTTCCAAACGCTGTCGCAGCTTCCTGCTGTGTAATGGAAATCCCCTTTTTAAGTTCCTCTTCATTCCTGGCAACACGGATCCCTTTCCCGCCGCCACCTGCTGTTGCCTTGATGATGACAGGATAGCCGATTTCACTCGCGATTTTCACGCCGTCCGTGATGCTTTCAATGATTCCCTGTGAACCGGGCACGATCGGGACATTCGCCTTTTTCATCGTTTCCCTTGCGACATCCTTCGTTCCCATTTTGGAGATTGCCTCAGGACTTGGCCCGACAAACGTGATATTGCATTCCCTGCACAGCTCCGCAAAATCGGAATTCTCGGCAAGGAAGCCGTAACCCGGGTGAATTGCATCTGATGCAGTCAATTTTGCCACACTGATGATATTCGTAAAACTCAAATAGCTGTCCTTCGAAGCAGTCGGACCTACACAATAGGCCTCGTCCGCAAGCTGTACGTGCAACGAATTCTTGTCCGCTTCAGAGTAGACAGCGACTGTTTCAATATCCATTTCACGGCAGGCACGAATGATGCGTACCGCGATTTCTCCTCTATTTGCAATCAATAGCTTCTTTATCATGATACCCTCTCCTTATACTGTTTTTACAAGGAATAAAGGTTGGCCGTATTCCACCAGCTGTCCGTTATCAGCTAAAACCTCTACAATCTCGCCTTTAACTTCCGCTTCGATTTCATTGAAAAGCTTCATCGCTTCCACGATACAAACAACAGAGTTCTCTCCTACTTTATCGCCCGCCTGAACGTACGCCGCAGCATCAGGTGATGGGGAAGCATAGAACGTCCCAACCATCGGGGAAGTGATCTTATGCAGGTTTTCAGCTTCCACTTTTGGTGCTTCGTTTACCGGTGCCGGAGTTTCAGCTTTCACTTCCACTGCCGCAGGTGCCGCCGCAACTGGTGCAGCCTGTACCGCTTGAGGCTGTGGTGCAACCGGCGCACTGACAACCTTTTGCTCCCCTTGCTTTTTCAATGTGATCTTGGAGCCTTCATGCTCATACAAAAATTCATCTATTTTGGATTGGTCAATCAGTTTGATAATTTCTCTAATTTCTTGGATCTTTAACATGTCTTTCACTCCTTAAGTTCCTGTTCTTTTCTTTAGGTGATGGTTCGTTTGCTATGTAAACACCACAAGAGTTCATATTTATCATACGATACCGACCATCTAAATTCAACTAGAAATAGTAATAGATGTTATTACCTAGTGCTAAATTATGTTTTTATTTGAAAACGCTTTACTTCTCTATTCTCTTATTGAAGTTGGATATTGACAAGTTTTTTTACTCATTTGATAGAAAAATAAAACGGGCGACGCTTATGCGCTGCCCGTTCGGTTTATATTATTCGTTATTGCTTGTAGCGAAGTCGAAGGCGATGTTTTCGTTTCGGACATCTGTGAATTCGCTGCGGACGATGTGGTAGATTTCATTTACCATTTGCGGATTGTGTTCGCCGTTCACTTTTACCGTCACTTTGATCTGATCGCCGGTTACGCGGACGATTGCATCCTCGACATCTTTTCTGGATTTGATGCTAGTTTCGATGACAAGCTCTTTTTCTGTTGTTTGATTCAGCGCATTCAATTCATCACGTGCCTTGGAGATTTCCTCGGCAGGAAGATCTGTATTTGCCATTTGCTCATTCAGGTCTGCACGCTGCTGACTTCTGACGTTTTCTAGTTCAAGACGAAGTTCTGTGAAGGCTTCATCCCCTGAAATGTAGTTCACCACTTCATTACCTTCTTCTTCCGTACCTTCGGCTTCTTCACCGTCAGTTCCGGCTGTTCCTTCTTCCCCATCAGCTGGTTCTTCATTTCCTGCTTCTTCACCGATTCCCGGTACATCTGTTGCCATATTATCAGCTTCCTGGTTTCCTAAAAAGTAGTAGACCGATAGAACAAATACTAAACTTAACATGGTCAATAACCAGACCGTTTGTTTTTTCAATAACATTCTTATTCCCCCTTAGATTTTTTTGGAAGGACTGCCACCTTGTGCTGGGGCACATCGAGCACGCGTGTGACTGCTTCCAAAATCATTTGTTTGACATGTATATTTTCAGCGCCCTGTGCTACTACAAGCACACCGCGGATGACTGGCTTTTTTGTTTCCAGTACGATCGGGTGCTCGTCATTCCCTTTTCTTGACATGACAACTTGTTCTTCTTTTGAGCCGTCTGTGACACTACGTTTCCCTCCATCTTTGTCGGTTTCTTCCGTCGTTTGTGTGGAGGTGGTCTCGTTTTTCTGGAGCACCTTCTTTTCGGTTGCATCGACATTCACGACTACATTGACTTTGCCGACCCCGATTATTTCTTCCAGTGCCTCTGTCATCTGGCTCTCAAAACTAGCTTCATAGTCAGAGATAGTAGAAGGTACGTTGTCACCATCTTTTTGATTGAACACAGGTGTCTCGGACTCCGGCTGGGTCATTGCCGGGATGGCTGCGTTCAATGTTGACGCTTCCTCCCCTCCGAAGAAGAGGTTGCCAAACAGCATACAGCCTACACCAATCAGCAGGACGACGAGAAAGTACTGCTTTTTGGAAGACTTCTTATCTTTTGATGAATCAAATAAAAGAGATTTTAACCAAGGAATGAATGCTTGATTTTTCTTTTCCACCTTGTACTAATCCCCCCCTTCCACATCTACTGAGATTATTGTTTCGTGTAGTTGCCAGCGATCTGATAGGAATGCTGCGATGTTTCCTTCCCGACCGGAGTTTGGCGAAGAAGGTTCTGGTTCATTAGGTCTGGAGGTGTCAATCTGAACAGGCTTTACTACTGAGATGGCTGTCTCATCTGTTCCTTCTGCTAAAACTATCTCCACCATTTCAAGGTCTTCTTCTGTCGGTATCTCGGTGAGCTGATCTTGATTTTTCACAACAAGATTTACCTTTTTTACAGTTAAACCATATTGTTCCCTCAACTCCTCTTCCACATCTTCTTTCATTTGGACAGCCGCTTGTTCTAAAATATATGCAGAGTGGGAGGCTTGTATTTCTTTTTTCTTCATTTCTATTAAATTTTCTGTATTTTTTTCTGAAATATAGGAAGGATGGGTCATCATCTTGGCAAACATCTCGTCCATGTCAGTCGATAGAAGCTTCAGGATCGGCGTCAGGATCACGACTATCAATAAGAGGCCGATTACGAGCTTCGTATATTTCTGCATGCTTGAACTCGGCAGCAGCATATCCACGACAGTGGCCAGCAGTATGAATAGGATGATGGTGGTAATCCATTCTGTTAAGTAACTCACGACTTTTTCACCTACCTACCGGATCATGACGGTGATGTTACCAGCCGCCACAATGACCGTAATGCTAAGAAAAAACATGAATGAAACGATGGCAAGCGCAGCGAAGATATAGATGATGCTTTTGCTGATGATGTCGAGGCACGTGATGACCGTTCCCCCGCCAAGCGGCTGCAAGAGTGCCGCCGCCAGCTTATAGATGATGGCGATCGACAGGATCTTAATCGCAGGAAACGCGGCCAACAGTATGACGGTCGCAACACCAAGGATCCCTACCGTATTTTTCAATAGAAGAGAGGCGGTGATGACCGTGTCTGTTGCATCCGTGAACATCCTCCCGATCACCGGTATGAAGTTCCCTGTGACAAATTTGGCGGTCCGGATTGCGATTCCATCCGTTACAGCAGCGGTAGCTCCCTGCACCGAAATGACACCGAGGAATATCGTCAAATACATCCCAAGAATACCGATACTGACATTCCGGAGCAGCTGTGCAAGCTGAGTCACTTTATACTGCTCGCTTAACGTGCTGACGATACTGAGAACAGCGGACAGAAAAAGCAGTGGCAGGACCACATATTGGATCAGCATGCCGCTCGTATTCATAAGGAAAAGTATGATCGGATGAAAAAATGCCGCCGATACGAGCCCTCCAGATGATGCGATCAGCGCGATCAGCAATGGAATCAAAGCGATGATGAAGCCCGTCATGGCGGAGATCGCATCAAGTGTGTAGTTGATGACAATATGAAAGCTGTTCAGTGCGATGATGATGAGGACCATGAACACGACCGAATAGGCAATCTTACTGACCGTCTTCTGTTCAAAGGCATTTTGAAGCGTCTGCAGGAACATGCTGAATATCGTAAGCAATATCAGGCTACCAAGCAGCTTTCCGTTTGCCAGAAGCTCATAGAAAAGGTATTTCACAAACCCTTTCAGCCATTCCTTCAGTGAAAAGGACTTGTCCCCTTTTACAAACTCCATGAACGTCCCCTTCTGGCTTTCCGGAAGATAGCCACCGTATTCATCCATGATCCCTTCCCAGTAGACCTTGATCTCTTCGACGCCTACCCCTTCTATCTGGTCGGTCACGAGTTCTGATGGTGATGAGGGAGATGCTTGTACAGATTGTGGCAGCAAGTTAATTAGGATAAATAGTGAAAAAAATGCTAGAAGTATTTTCATCGAATTCCCCCTCCCAGAACTTCTTTTTAAGAAGGTATCAGGTTTATGATTGTTTCGATAATGACGGTGAGGATCGGGATGGCCATCGCAAGGATGAGAATTTTTCCTGCCAATTCAATTTTGGAAGCGATGGCACCTTGACCTGCATCCTTGGTGATCTGGGCGCCGAACTCGGCTATATAGGCAATCCCGACAATTTTTAAGATGGTCTCCACATAGATCAGGTTCACATTGGCATTGACCGCTATTCGTTCAAGCATCCTGATGACGTGGAATACCTGGTCAATCAGGAATAAAAAGATGACACATCCGACGAATACGACAAGCATGAACGCAAAGGTGGGCTTCTGTTCCTTGACGATCAGGGCGAGGAAGGTGGCAACAAGTCCAAGACCTACTATTTGAATGATTTCGATAGGTCAGCCCCCCTCATCATTGGAACAGGAACACCGATTTGATCTTTTTGAACAGGTCCTCCACGATACTTGCCACCATGAATAAAATATAAATAAAGCCAAGCAATGTTACCCAGTTTGCATATTCTTCTTTACCAAGCTGCTTCAGGACGGTATGCAGAAACGCCACCACTATGCCGATGCCAGCTATTTTAAAAATGATATCCACTTCCATGCCCATGAATGCTTCCCCCTATTTTTTACATCAGTAAAATAATGAGCAATAAACCTGACAGCACCCCTAAGCTTTTCACCATTTTTTCATAGCGGATCTGCTTATCCCGTGCCTCCAATTCTTCCCGTTCCAGATGCGTCATTGCCAGAAGTATATGTTTTTGCTGGGTATGCCTGTCATGCTGCCCCAGTGTGTCCCCGAACTGTTTCATGATTTCCAGCTCAGCCTTTTTGAAAGCGGTCGAATTCCAAACCTCATCCAAACTTTGATGCCAAGCATCCTTTGCATGGAGATTTGCCTGCTCCAACTTATTGGAAAAAGCTTCAAAGAACCAGGTGAGCGGCTTTTCCAACTGCTTGGCAATATTCCTTGTCGCCTCTGCAAGAGGGGTATGCCCATACATGATCTCCGCCTCGAGGGATTGCAGGGCGACCTTCAACTGGCGCAGCTGCCTCGGCCTTTCAGTCAGATGCCTTGCCGCTTCAAACCCGGCCCATGAAGTGGAAATGATGATAAGAACCGCGCCAATCAATTTGAACATCTTCTCACGCCCTCTTCCCGGTATATCTCTTCTCCAGCTTCGTTCAATATGCGTTTGATGGAGCCTGGCCCCTTGTGCCTCGACAGCTCGACGAACCGCTTGACTGCCCTTATGCTGATAATCTCGCGCAGTGTCGGCCGCATGAGGAGATCTTCATAGGAAAAGGCATGTACCGACATGAGAAGTCCCACCCCCGCATTTACCGCTTCCATGGTCGCCTCGCTATCTTCCATTCTGCCAATCTCATCCACGACGATTACCTCGGGACTCATGGAGCGGATCAGCATCATCATCCCCTCCGCCTTCGGACAACCATCGAGAACATCCACCCTCAGTCCCAAGTCATGCTGAGGAATCCCTTCCACACAGCCGGCAATTTCAGATCGCTCATCCACGACCCCCACCTTGCACGAAGCGATGTTTTTTTCCTTCACACCGCTGCTCATCACCCTTGCAAGATCCCTGAGCATGGTCGTCTTTCCTGTCTGCGGCGGTCCGATGATCATCGTGCTGAGCCAACGTTTTTGATAGAGGTAAGGAAGCAAAGGCTCCGCCACTCCTATTTTTTGTTTTGCGATCCGGATATTGAAGGAAGAGACATCTCTTATTGCCTTCACTTTGCCACTTTCGGTAATCACTTTGCCTGACAGGCCGATCCGATGCCCGCCAGTGATGGTGATATAACCCCGGCGAAGCTCCTCCTCCAAGGCATAAATCGAATATTTGCTTATTTTATTCAATAGATGAGTCCCATCCTCACTCGTGACGGTGTAGGCGAGAAAAAGCGGCAGCCCATCCACCATCACCTCCAGAGGCCGATTAATCCTCACCCGAATTTCCTCCATCCTGTCCATCGTCTGAGGTGACAGCCTTTCAATGACATTGGCCAGATTTGGTGGAAGCACGTTCATAATCCCAGCAATCATACAATCCCCTTCTTGTCCCTTTATTACTTACAATGTATGCGGGCCTGGTCAATATATGCTCATTTATAGATTCCATATAGGATGAACCCGACTCCGATCGCAATGAATACCAGTTTAGAAAAGGAAATCTCATTCGCCATACTCACCAACCCGATCATCATCGTGGAAATGAAAATGACCGGACCGACCACGGCAAGCATCGAATTCACCACCACCGCCTTCTTGACATCGTTGAGGTAGAGCATTAAAAATGCCGCACTGAGTTCCAGTACCCCCGAAAATAACCGAATGCCCGCCATCGATAAAACAGCAGGATCTATATTACCCAAAAGCTTTTTCATTGATTGGTTTTCCTCCCTTTTGAGTCCACACAATTTCCATTGTCTTGTACAACCTATGCTGTGGCGGGGGTGGGCAGAAGTGTTTTTTTGGGTGAGGGTGGGGGGAAATTGATATTACGTGGGTGTGATGAACTTTTTATCTATTAACTGGCTCGGGCGGTGAAAAGGGCTTTCATCTCACTTATGATGAACCTTTTGACTGGCTCTGGAGGCTAAAAGGGCTTTCATTCCGCTTATGATGAACCTTTTACCATACTCGGAAGGCTAAAAGGGCTTTCATCCCGCTTATGATGAACCTTTTGCCATGCTCGGAAGGCTAAAAGGGCTTTCATCCCGCTTATGATGAACCTTTTGAATGGCTCGGAAGGTGAAAAGGGCTTTCATTCCGCTTATGATGAACCTTTTACCATGCTCGGAAAGTCAAGTCCTGATTATTGTGTAAAATTGCAGGCAATGATTTCAACCCTATTATTTTTTTGGCGAAGCTTCCATGGACTTTTTTCTTCAAATCTG
>NZ_JAFBED010000005.1 GCF_016908565.1 Sutcliffiella tianshenii | reverse complement strand
CCACACCCGTTCCCATACCGAACACGGAAGTTAAGCTCTTCAGCGCCGATGGTAGTTGGGGGCTGTCCCCCTGTGAGAGTAGGACGTTGCCAGGCTGATATTGATCCACCATAGCTCAGCGGTAGAGCATTCGGCTGTTAACCGAAGGGTCGTAGGTTCGAATCCTACTGGTGGAGCCATATTATGGAGAGCTGTCCGAGTGGCCGAAGGAGCACGATTGGAAATCGTGTAGACGGTCAACGCCGTCTCAAGGGTTCAAATCCCTTGCTCTCCGCCATTATTTATTGGCCCGTTGGTCAAGCGGTTAAGACACCGCCCTTTCACGGCGGTAACACGGGTTCGAATCCCGTACGGGTCACCAATTTTTTCGCGCTAGCGAAAAAAACTTTCCTACATAGGAGGATTAGCTCAGCTGGGAGAGCATCTGCCTTACAAGCAGAGGGTCGGCGGTTCGATCCCGTCATCCTCCACCATTAAGTTTTTATAGAATAGTATAGCCTAAAACTTAATTATTATTATTATCGCGGGGTGGAGCAGTCTGGTAGCTCGTCGGGCTCATAACCCGAAGGTCGCAGGTTCAAATCCTGTCCCCGCAACCAAAATGGTCCCGTGGTGTAGCGGTTAACATGCCTGCCTGTCACGCAGGAGATCGCCGGTTCGATCCCGGTCGGGACCGCCATTTATTAGGCTCGGTAGCTCAGTTGGTAGAGCAATGGACTGAAAATCCATGTGTCGGCGGTTCGATTCCGTCCCGAGCCACCATTTTCCTTGAAAATTTCTTTTTGCCGGTGTAGCTCAGTTGGTAGAGCAACTGACTTGTAATCAGTAGGTCGTGGGTTCGACTCCTATCGCCGGCACCACTTATATGGAGGGGTAGCGAAGTGGCTAAACGCGGCGGACTGTAAATCCGCTCCTTCGGGTTCGGCAGTTCGAATCTGCCCCCCTCCACCATTTTTTAAAAAAGAGTAACATATTCATCTATAGGGGCATAGTTTAACGGTAGAACAGAGGTCTCCAAAACCTCCGGTGTGGGTTCGATTCCTACTGCCCCTGCCAATTTTATAAATATCGTGGCGGTTGTGGCGAAGTGGTTAACGCACCTGATTGTGGTTCAGGCATTCGTGGGTTCGATTCCCATCAGTCGCCCCATTATATTTTTAATGAATGATTTGTCATATAGATCAATTCAAATAGTATAAATATTAATAGCAATATTATTGGGCTATAGCCAAGCGGTAAGGCATCGCACTTTGACTGCGACATGCGTTGGTTCGAATCCAGCTAGCCCAGCCATTTTGCGGAAGTAGTTCAGTGGTAGAACACCACCTTGCCAAGGTGGGGGTCGCGGGTTCGAATCCCGTCTTCCGCTCCATATAACATTCAGGTGGCATAGCCAAGTGGTAAGGCCAAGGTCTGCAAAACCTTTATCACCGGTTCAAATCCGGTTGCCACCTCCACTATTCAATTAAACGAAGGCTTATATTTGTATAAGCCGGGGTGGCGGAACTGGCAGACGCACAGGACTTAAAATCCTGCGGTAGGTGACTACCGTACCGGTTCGATTCCGGTCCTCGGCACCATTTGAATAGTTGATTTATTGTTATGCCGGTGTGGCGGAATTGGCAGACGCGCACGACTCAAAATCGTGTTCCTCTGGAGTGCCGGTTCGACCCCGGCCACCGGTACTTAAAGTATAGACAAGTTCTCGAACCTGTCTATGCGGGTGTAGTTTAATGGTAAAACCTCAGCCTTCCAAGCTGATGTCGTGGGTTCGATTCCCATCACCCGCTCCATACATAAATATTACGCAGTGTCTCGTTTATTGAAAACGATACATTGCGTTTTTTGTTTATCCTTTTCATACAATAACGACCTCTTCATTATGTATGAAGAGGCCTTCCACATCTAAGTTATTTTGTTAGGAGTCTGTCCCGATAATGACAACCCTACCAGTGCCTCCATGCACCTGTGTGAACATCTTTAGGATGGCATCCAGCATTTCTTTGCATTCCTCTTCATTCATGGAGGGCTTGAAATATATGATATGCACGGCTGAAGTGGTGGATTCCGAGATGGCGGTTCTTTTGCTGTCTACAAAGGGACTGCCGAAGGAGCCACTGGTGTCTTTGGTATGTATCATATTTTTAAGGTTGATTTCCCTGCCGTTCAGTCCTTCGTAGCTGCTTTCTTCCTTTCCGATTGTGAAATAAATATCCCCGTCAATTTTTGTGGAATCATAGATACCCAGTGGAATTTCATATTTAAGGGAGAAGAAATTATTTAAATCTACAGCAGAGTTAAATGGATCCAGGAATTGTCCTTTTTTAATGCGGCGATATAGTGCTTCCACTGAAGGGCGATACCTTGATGGGTCCGTGCCGGTTTGTTTAAAGACCGAACGCCATTCCGTTATTCCTGGGATATCATTCATTTCCTTTTCGTCAAGATCTATGTTCAGTGATTCCTGGAAAAGGCGGATTCTACCTTTCAGCATTTGAGGGGAGTTGCCTATTGTGATATCTTCATAGAATATGATACCGAATTTTGCGTTCGGGATAAGATTTTTGACTGTAGAATCAAGGGTTATGTTCATGTTTTCATCCCTTCCAATGATTTCAATATGGTAAGTGTACCATATTTCGTTTAGGATATAGAAATGATGAAAAATTGAAAGGCTATTTGCCGGTATATAAAGGAGGTGTTTACTTTGAATATAGCGAACCATAAACTGAAGGAAGAAATCATTGCATTCAGTAAAGAGATTGGTATCGACAAAATCGGATTTGCAAGTGCCGGGGTATTCACTGGGTTAAAAGAGAGGTTACGGGTACAGCAGGAAAACGGGTATCAGTCGGGCTTTGAAGAGTCCGATATTGAGCTAAGGACAAATCCTGATTTGCTGCTCCCAAGAGCTAAGTCCATCATCGCCATCGCTTTGGCCTATCCTTCTAAGCTGAAGGATGCACCAAGAAGCACAAGGGAGGACCGTAGAGGGATTTTCTGCCGTGCCTCTTGGGGAGTCGATTATCACCATATCCTTAGGGATAAGCTTCGGCAGCTTGAGGCCTTTATAAAAGAAAGACAACCGGATGCATTGATGAAGTCCATGGTAGATACAGGTGAACTTAGTGATCGTGCTGTAGCGGAGCGTGCAGGGATTGGCTGGAGTGGAAAGAACTGCGCAATTATTACTCCTGAGTTTGGATCTTATGTATATCTTGGGGAAATGATTACGAACATTGCATTCGAGCCTGATCAGCCTTTGGAGGATAATTGCGGTACATGCAACAAATGTGTGGAAGTATGTCCCACAGGTGCGCTTGTTCAAGGTGGACAGCTTGATTCGAATAAATGCATTGCCTTTTTGACACAGACGAAAGGATTCCTCGCAGAAGAGTATCGGACGAAAATCGGTAATCGTTTGTACGGCTGTGATACCTGCCAGACGGTATGTCCTGAGAACAAGGGAGTGGATTTTCATTTGCATCCTGAAATGGAGCCGGATCCAGAAATCGTAAAGCCCAAGCTGAAGCCGCTTCTTACGATTTCAAATAGGGAATTTAAAGATAGGTTTGGAATGATTTCTGGATCATGGAGGGGGAAGAAGCCCATTCAGCGCAATGCCATTTTGGCGATTGCCCATTACAAGGACAAGACGGCCATCCCAGATCTGTTGGAATTGATGAAGAATGATTCAAGGCCTGTCATTCGTGGAACTTCAGCGTGGGCACTAGGTAAGATTGGCGAGATGTCCACATTGGAAGCTTTGGAGAATTTTAAAGAGATAGAGCAGGATGAGGATGTCCTTTTGGAAATCGATAGGGGTATTTCAATGCTGCTAGGCGAGAGTTGAGGCTCTCGTCTTTTTTATGTTTTTAACTTTTTCTAATGTTTATCATCTCTCCTTCATATTATGAATATATGGATAATATAATGGAGGGTTGTACATGAAGGAGAAACTGAAGCTACATATTCAGAGCAGGATAGATCAGTATGTAAATAAGAGCAGGCAATCAGGTAGGGCGCTTATTAATGAAGATACGATTTCACGTAAGCAGGAGATGCATCGAAGGAGAGGAGCTGAAATCGTGAAGTGCGTTGCAACGGGGAGAATCCTCTCCATGCACAAGGATGAAGATGAGGAGACAGCTGTATATGAGGTGCATGTGAGGTACCTTATAAAGCTAAATGGAGAGCTTTACATGGAGGAAGAAGCGGATCACCGTTACGCAGTGTGGTATGGGGACGATATTGTACAGGATGTACCCCTGCATGAAGAAGGGAATAATACGGAAGAAGTTCCCCACGCTCCGTTGGTGGAGGATGAGTGGGATAGGAATGTGAGATTTACTTATAATAGGTTGGAAGCGGTCCGCTACGCTGAGCAATGGTGGAACACATTTAATCCGAAGTACAAGAAATTTGACGTGGATTGTACAAATTACATTTCTCAATGCTTGCATGAAGGCGGAGCCCCAATGGTTGGGTATCCGAAAAAAAGCGGGGCATGGTGGATGAGGAACAAAGACTGGAGCTACACGTGGACTGTCGCAAATGCACTTCGCTGGTACCTCCCTGTTGCCAAATCAGGAATGAAGTCCAGGGAAGTGGCACGTGCCGATCTGTTAATGCCGGGGGATGTTATCTGTTATGATTTTCAAGGTGATGGGCGTTTTGACCATATTACGATTGTAGTGGCCAAGGATCCTAATAATGAGCCACTGGTAAATGCACACACTTATAATAGTAGAATGAGGTATTGGAAGTATGAGGATTCGACCGCTTATACGCCAAATATAAAATATAAGTTTTTTCATATCCTCGACAGGAATTAAAGGTTGATTCTCGTCCAATAAAAAGGTATTGTTGTATAGGAAATATTTGAGGCATTAATTGAGGTGACGATTGTGGGATTACATGTAGTATTGTATCAACCAGAGATTCCGGCCAATACAGGAAATATTGCACGTACTTGTGCAGCGACCAACACTACTTTGCACCTGATTCGACCTTTGGGCTTTTCAACAGATGATAAAATGCTGAAAAGAGCCGGGCTGGATTATTGGGAATTTGTAAACGTGTTGTATTACGATTCATTGGATGAGTTGTTTGAAAAGAACAAGGAAGCGGAATTTTTCTATATTACGAAGTTTGGAAGAAAACCGCATAGCTCATTTGATTACAGCAGTCAGGAAAAGGACTACTTCTTTGTATTCGGAAAAGAGACGACCGGTTTGCCAAAGGACTTGATCCAGAGCAATTTGGAGCAGTGCCTGCGATTACCGATGACGACAAATGTGCGTTCGTTGAACCTCTCGAACACAGCTGCGATATTAATATATGAAGCTTTGCGTCAGCAGGGCTATCCGGAACTTTTGATTGAGTTTCCGGATATGTAAATAGAAAAGGCCCCACATGTGTGGAGGCCTTTTTTTATGTGCTCAAATTACTTTTTACGAGTACCTGGTTTTCCTTCATAGCCAGCAGTGAAAATTGCCGTTAGGAATGCAAGGCATACACCAAGAATCAAGAAACCGCTTGTTCCCATGGTTAATTCCTCCTTATGTAAGGTAGTTTCAAGTATACATACTATCTATATTATATCCCAAAGGACAAGTTATGTGAATGGAATGTGTGGATAATTTATGACAGGCTTATTTTGTCGGGGCTGAGCAAGCCGGCTCCGCTTTTCTTATTGTCTAGCTCCGGGCGCTTGCGGCTATCAAACTTCACCCACCTCCCTACGATAAGTCAACATCGGATCGCTGGCGCTCTCCGTGTTTCCTATATCTCAGTCGGTGTGCTCCAGTTTGTACGCCGCAGGTCGAGCGCCCTCCGCTTTTCTTAGCATGTTTCAAACAGGATGAGCATAGAGTATATTAATCACGCTATCACGCTCTTGAAGATGTTATAAAGGGGAGGTCCTTATGGATATTTTAAGAAAAATTGAAAAGTATCGGGAAGAAGAACAGCGACTGAAGTGGGAAGGAACCTTCGGAGAGTACTTGGAGATTATCAAAAGAGAACCATGGGTAGCGCAGTCCGCTCATTCAAGGGTTTACAATATGATCAAAGATGCTGGTGTGGAAGAGGTAAATGGCCAGCGGAAGTATAATTTCTTCAGCAGTGCTTTGTTTGGCTTGGAGGAAGCATTGGAGCGCTTGGTAGAGGAGTATTTCCATCCTGCAGCAAAGCGGTTGGATGTCCGGAAGAGGATTCTTCTTCTGATGGGACCTGTAAGTGGGGGGAAATCGACGCTTGTCACCATTTTAAAAAGAGGGCTGGAGCAGTATTCCCATACAGATCGTGGAGCAATCTTTGCGATTAAGGGGTGCCCGATGCATGAAGATCCCCTGCACTTGATTCCGCATCATCTCAGGGATGACTTTTATCAGGAGTATGGTATCCGAATTGAGGGCAATCTGTCGCCATTGAATATGATGAGGCTTGAGAAGGAATATGGAGGACGCATTGAGGATGTATTGGTAGAGCGGATTTTCCTGTCGGAGAATCAGCGTGTGGGTATTGGTACCTTCAGTCCATCCGATCCCAAGTCACAGGATATTGCAGATCTGACTGGTAGTATCGACTTTTCGACCATCGCCGAGTTTGGTTCTGAATCCGATCCACGTGCCTACCGTTTTGACGGGGAGCTCAATAAGGCTAACCGTGGGATGATGGAATTCCAGGAGATGCTCAAGTGCGATGAGAAGTTTCTATGGCACTTATTGTCCTTGACCCAGGAAGGTAATTTCAAGGCAGGACGATTTGCGCTCATCAGTGCGGATGAATTGATTGTTGCCCATACGAATGAAACAGAGTATCGTTCGTTCATTTCCAATAAGAAAAATGAGGCATTGCATTCTCGTATTATCGTCATGCCTGTTCCATATAATTTGAGGCTTTCTGAAGAAGAAAGAATTTATGAGAAGATGATCAATGAGAGCGATGTTGCGAATGTTCATATTGCCCCTCATACTTTAAGGGTGGCAGCGATGTTTACGATTCTGACGCGCTTGAAGGAAGCCAAACGCGGTGATATCGATTTGGTGAAGAAGATGCGCCTGTATGATGGGGAATCGGTGGAGGGCTTCAATTCGGTCGATATCCAGGAGCTGAAAAAGGAGTATGCGGATGAAGGAATGAGCGGGATCGATCCTCGTTATGTCATCAACCGCATTTCGTCCACGATTATTCGTAAAGAAGTGCCATCCATCAATGCGCTTGATGTGCTGCGTTCCTTGAAGGAAGGATTGGATCAGCATGCATCCATCTCAAATGAGGATCGTGAACGGTTCCTGAACTTCATTTCGGTTGCCAGAAAAGAATATGATAATATCGCGAAAAAGGAAGTACAAAAAGCGTTTGTGTATTCCTATGAAGAGTCTGCCAAGACCTTGATGGATAATTACCTTGATAATGTTGAGGCGTATTGCAATAAAGCGAAGCTGCGCGATCCTTTAACAGGGGAGGAAATGAGCGCGGACGAAAAGCTGATGCGTTCCATCGAGGAGCAGATCGGCATTTCCGAGAATGCGAAGAAGGCATTCCGTGAAGAGATCCTGATCCGCATCTCGGCTTATGCGAGAAAAGGGAAGCGATTCGACTATAATTCCCATGAGCGTTTGAGAGAAGCGATCCAGAAGAAGCTATTTGCGGATCTGAAGGATGTAGTGAAGATCACGACTTCATCTAAAACACCGGATGAGACGCAACTGAAGAAGATCAATGAGGTAGTGGCACGACTGGTGGATGAGCATGGCTATAATTCCACGTCTGCCAATGACCTGCTGCGCTATGTTGGAAGTTTGTTGAATAGATAAGCAGATTTGAGCTTAGGCCTTCATCGCTTTGATGAAGGCCTTTTTGCCTGAAGATGGCCGTAGAAACGTCCATCATCCGGTTTATGAAGACCTTTTTGTGTGGAAAGGATAGGGGAAACGTCCATCATCCGGCTTATGAAGACCTTTTTGCATGGAGGCGACGGTATAAACGTCCATCATCTAGCTTATGAAGGCCTTTTTGCATGGAAAGGACGGGGAAAACGTCCATCATCAAGCTTATGAAGACCTTTTTGTATGGAAAGGACGGGGAAAACGTCCATCATCTAGCTTATGAAAGCCTTTTTATATGGAAAGGGTGACCAAAACGTCCATCATCAAGCTTATGAAGACCTTTTTTCCTGAAGATGGCAACAGAAACGTCCATCATCCGCCTTATGATATACTTTTTACTTGAAGAAGGCCAACCCTCCAAAAGCTCTTCTCAATCTCACGGGCGACCTTTTCCCTTATCACCATCCGACCAACTCCAGCAAACCTCCTCCTTCTCCCACCATAGGTAAGAAGACATATTCATCCACATGATGGTTTCATATCCTCGCAATATGGGAAAATTAAGAATAAGAGGTGATAACAATGAGTAAAGAAAAATCTACTGAAATTGAGAATACAATGGCACCAAACGAAAAGGAAATGGAAAAGCTGGCAAAGGAAATGGAGCAGCTTAAGGAGAATAAAACCAATCAGGAACGAGATCCCAAACAATATGAAGCAAATGAAGAGAATGAAAAGGAGTAAAACCTTCCGGAAGCCCGGAAGGTTTTTTATTTTTCTATATCAGTATAAAACGAGCTGACCCTTGCATAAATCTATTAATACTAAGAAAGCAATGACGCTTGTCTGAATTTGACGTTTTATGAGCCTAATTATCTAAAAAATCTGTCAATTATTTCGAATGCTTGCATAGGATAGAGTAACCAACCTTTCTTTCGATAGAAGGTTGGTCTCTTTAAAATTTCACCAAGATATAGTATGTGACTTATGACAAAAATGTTCCGGTAAGTTGAAAAGTTTTTTTACCCAAATAAAAGGAGGGATATCGAATGACGATGTCAGATGAGACGAATTTTGTAGTATCCAAAGAGGATTGGTCCCTCCATCGAAAAGGCCACGACGACCAAAAGCGCCATCAGGAAAAGGTCCAGGAGGCTATCAAGAATAATTTGCCTGATCTTATTACAGAAGAGAATATTGTAATGTCAAATGGCAAAGAGGTCGTTAAGATTCCTATCAGGTCTCTAGATGAATACAGAATTCGTTATAATTATGACAAAAACAAGCATGTTGGCCAAGGCGATGGAGAAAGTCAGGTAGGGGATGTGGTTGCCAGGGACGGGTCGGGTCAGCAAAAGGGTCCAGGAAAAGGGCAGGGAGCAGGAGATCAGGCTGGTGAGGACTATTATGAGGCGGAAGTATCCCTGATGGATCTCGAAGCTGCATTATTCAACCAGTTGGAGCTTCCTAACCTGCAGCAAAAGGAACGAGATGAAAATATAATTGAGCACTATGAATTCAATGATATAAGACGAACAGGGTTAATGGGAAATATCGATAAGAAGCGTACGATGATGTCTGCATACAAACGGAACGCCATGACAGGGACAGCGAGCTTCCACCCTATTTTTCAGGAGGACCTGAAATTCAAGACCTGGAATGAAGTGGTGAAACCGGATTCGAAGGCAGTGGTGCTGATGATGATGGATACGAGCGGATCGATGGGGATGTGGGAAAAGTACATGGCCAGAAGTTTCTTTTTCTGGATGACCCGCTTCCTTCGCACGAAGTATGAAACAGTGGAAATTGAATTCATTGCCCATCATACGGAAGCGAAGGTCGTAAGTGAAGAGGACTTCTTCTCCAAGGGGGAGAGCGGTGGTACCATCTGCTCATCCGCGTATCGCAAAGCATTGGAACTGATCGATACAAAATACAATCCAACGCGTTTCAATATTTATCCTTTCCACTTTTCAGATGGAGATAACCTGACCTCTGATAATCAACGCTGTGTGAAGCTGGTAGGGGAGCTGATGAAGGTATCCAATATGTTTGGCTATGGAGAGGTAAATCAGTATAATAGGCACTCGACTCTCATGTCCGCCTATAAAAATGTCAATGATGAAAAGTTCCGACACTATATCCTGAAGCAGAAGCCTGACGTTTTTCATGCGATGAAGGAGTTCTTTAAGAAAGAACAGGAAAAGAAATATGCTTAAAGAAAAACCAGCCAATTGAGCTGGTTTTTCTTTTGTTTGCCAGAAGGAGATAATGATGAGAAAGTCGAAGTACATAGAAGTAATAATAATTACGTCTATTAATGTCGAGACTTGGCCTGTAGGAGAGTTGGTATGTTTGAAAATATCGGGCATGTTTTGTATCATGTCTTAATCATTTTATTTCCTATTCTTTTTTATCATCAATTTTTAAGCAAAGGCATAACGGATTTCACGAAAAGGATCAATTATGAATTTCTCATGGTATTGCTGATTATGCTCATCTTTACGATGTCATTTCCGATTGAAGTGAGCAATGGAGACAGCTACGACCAGAAAATCATTCCTATCATTCTTGCATTTATTTACGGAGGATGGATTCTGGGCATTACTTTGATGTTGGCGATGCTTGGATACCTGTTCATTCTGGAAGAACCGGGTTTTCTGATCATGGTAGTGAACTATGCTATTCTCGCCGTGTTATTATCCATCTTTTCCATGTGGTTTCAAGGAATGAAGAAAACGTATAAGATTATGGTCGTTTCCATTCTATTCCTCTTCGTTACACTGACAAGGACGGTACGTTTGATCCTGTTGAATGAACATGGGGAGATCTTCGTTACAATCCTTGTTTCGATGGTTACTTTGGTGACTTTGATAACAGTTATGCTGATCATTGAAAACTTGAATATGCAGATGAATCTGCAACGAGAACTGCAACGGTCAGAAAAATTGAAGGTCGTCAGTGAACTTGCAGCCTCCGTTGCGCATGAAGTGAGAAATCCTATGACCTCGACCCGCGGTTTCCTTCAACTGATGAGCACGGATGAAAATTTGAATGAATCCCAAAAGAAATATATTGAAATATCGATAGGGGAACTCGATCGGGCTCAAGCCATCATCCAGGACTATCTATCTCTTGCAAAACCGAACAAGATGGAATTCAATGTGATGGATCTGACAAAGGAGATTGAAAATGTGGTGCAGCTGATGTCCACATATACGAATATTCAGAACATCACTTTTTTGCACTCTATAGAAGATGAATTATACATAAAAGCCAATAAGGATGAAGTGAAACAAGTTCTGATCAACATCATCAAGAATGGGATAGAAGCCATAGGAGAGGGTGGAACAATAAAGGTTCATGCTTTCCGGAAAAATGATGATGCAGTGATAGAAGTATCAGATGATGGGATCGGGATGAGTCCCTCGCAGTTAAGCAGGATTGGCACCCCTTTCTATTCGACGAAAGATATGGGTACGGGAATCGGTTTGACCATTTCCTTTCAGATTATTCAACTGCTTAAAGGAAGGATAGATGTTTCGAGTGAGTATGGCAAAGGAACGACTTTCTGGATAAGGATACCGTTAGCGGACTGAAGGATTCAAATTCAATAATATACTTAAATTACGGGAAAGGATTATCAGCAAATGCTAAGCATTCGTTTTTTGGACTGGAGGAAAAATCGTCAACGTAAACTTTATGATAAATTACATGAAATGAGAGCCTTTGAATTGATTTTCTCAACTAAGTTAGCTGAATTAGGTGTTCAATTAGGCCAGTTTGAAAGTATTGTTGTATATTGTTTTGCAGATTCCAATAAAGAACTTACTTTTGATGAGAGCCATGCCGCGGGAGAGATTAAAATATTGGTTGCCTATGATTTTATGAACTTCTTGGAATTAGATTCAGATCAAGTAAGATTTGATGCATTTTCTGATTTGGTCAAAGCTTATATTGTGCCTGCATTAGGGGTATACTCAAAGTTTTCTGCTGCAGAGATATTATCTTGTGTTGAAGAAGCACTTTCTGAAATTGTAAGACGAAATTATGAAATTGTGTTTTTAGTTGACAAAACTCCAAGGAAAAGTCCAAATCGAAAAAAAATGGCTATTTTGAGAGGGATACATCGTTCGGAAGGATTTCAGCTAAGATGCGAGATATATAATGATAAAGGGCTGAAAATTATTGACCAATTACTTGTTGAAGAAGTAGGGAATGAAATTGTTTATGCAAGATTTCTGGGTAATCTTAAATGGGTTAATGATAATTTAATTGTTGTTAGTTCAAAGACAAGTAGTTGGAAAGAGGAGATTGAAGTTAGATAAAAACGCTTGGATTAATGACCCAGCGTTTTTTTTTCGACTATTGCTTGCAATATTAGCTTTTTGCCACTATTATATAATTAAATAAGTAATTACTTAAATGCTTAAAAGGAGGATCCTGTGTGTCAATCAATGAATTGTTCAAAGCCTTGTCTGATGAAAACCGGAGAAAGATTCTGGATTTGCTACGTGATGGGGATCTTACTGTTGGGGAAATTGCTGATCACTTTGAGATGAGCAAGCCGGGAATTTCACAGCATCTATCGGTATTGAAAAATGCAAATCTGGTTTATGCAGAAAAAAAAGGACAGTATGTGTATTATTCTTTAAATTCCAGTGTGTTTCAGGATGTTATGAAGTGGATAATTCAGTTTAACCAAAGATAAGGGGATGACCAAACACATGATAAAAAAGAGTTTGATTGTAATGCTTTTACTTATTGCTTTTGGAGCAAGTTTCTATTTTATAGGTTCGGATATGCAGGTGGTGGATGAAAGATACGGAAAGGAGGAGGTAATTGTGTGGGTGCTTCCTTTAACACTGGTTCTCATGAATGGTAACTTGCTGTTGTTTTCGAGACAAAAGGCACTGCAAAACTACTATGCAAGATATAAAGACGGACTTGAAAGTATATTCCTTTCCTTTACATTTCTGTTTTTCCTGTTTCATATCGCGCTTCTTTATACCGTTTCGGGAAACAGCTTCAACCTGTTGACGCTGGTGCCCCTGATTGTCGGTTTTTCCTTGGTTGCTACTGCCAATACCCTTCCTAGATTTAAGCTTCCAGAACAATCTTCCCGGAATGAGAAAGTCCATTCCATCAATCAGGCATGGAATAAGATCATCCGCCCTGCTTCCTATCCTATGATCATCGGAGGGATTTTGATGGTTGCAAGCATTCTATTGCCAGAAGCCATGACATTGCCAGTCTTTTTCATTTTACTTGCACTGACTCTCATCAGTATCCTCATTGTCTCTTATAAAAAAGTACAGTCCATATAGAAGAAACAAAGAAAGATCCTCCACTTCGAGAAGCGGAGGATCTTTTTATGAAACGATTATTTTAGTCTAACATCCTTGAAGAATGGAGTACCACTGAAGTTTACGAATAAACCAGAAGCCACACCATTTGTTCCGTAGATGAAGTCCGGGTGCTGCAAGTAAACCATTGGAGCTTCTTCTACAAGGATTTCAGAGATTTCTTTGTATGCTTCGTCACGCTTAGCTTGGTCTGTTTCAGAACGTCCAAGGTCAAGAAGTTCATCAACTCTTTCGTTCTTGTAGAATGAACGGTTACCAGGCGCACCGAAAGCGGAAGAATGGAACAATGCATATAGACCGTAGTCTGCGTCAGCTGTTACAGTAGTCCATCCAAGGATGAATAGCTCGTGCTCACCTGCAGCAGTCTTCTCAAGGAATGCACCCCACTCGATTGTTTCGATGTTTACAGTGATTCCGATATCAGCTAATTGATCTTGTACTAGAAGTGCAATGTCAGCACGCTCTTTGTTTCCTTCGTTAACGAATAGAGTAGTTTCAAATCCGTCAGCAAATCCAGCTTCTGCCATTAATTTCTTTGCAGCTTCTACGTCATATTCTAAAGGCTTCAAGTCTTGGTAGTTTCCTACAACTGTTGGTGCAAGTGGTCCAACGGCAGCTACACCTTGGCCATCAAGGATTCCGTCAACAACGTCGGATTTGTTGATTGCCATGGAGATTGCTTGACGTACTTTCAGGTTGTCGTAAGGAGCTTTTTGCATGTTGAATCCTAAGTAGTCCATACGAGTACTCTTTTCGGAAGTGATTGTAACATCAGCCATTCCTTTAGCACGCTCAACATCAGATGCACCAACTTGTGCTACATGAGCATCACCAGTTTCAAGCATTGCCATACGAGTAGCTTGCTCAGGTACAACTACGAATTTCAAAGTATCTACAGCAGCTTTCTTTTCTCCCCAATAGTCAGCGTTCTTTTCAAAGATCATTTCAGACCCGGTAGCCCAGGAAACGAATTTGAAAGGACCAGTTCCAACTGGGTTTTCAGAAACTTTTTTACCGCCGCTGTTTTCTTCTTCAATTGCAGAAGGAGCGATGATGGAACCAGCATTATGTGCCAAGTGAGCTGGTAGTGGAGCGAATGGTTTTTCTGTCTTGAATTGAACAGTGTAGTCATCCACTACTACTACTTCTTTGATCATGTTCAAAACTACAGCACGTGGAGAAGCGAATTCAGGATCGATGATGCGTTCGATCGTCATTTTAACGGCATCTGCATTGAAGTCAGTGCCATCATGGAATTTAACGCCTTCTTTTAATTTGAATTCCCAAGTAGTGTCATCCACCGCTTCGAAAGACTCGGCAAGTGCAGGTACTACGCTGCCGTCAGCATCATATTCCGTTAGACGGTCAAATAATTGAGTAGTTGCGTTTGTTGTCGCAGTGTCATTCATTCCGTGAGGATCAAGTGTCGGCGCATCTTGAGAGATGACAAATACTAACTCTCCGCCTTCTTTACCGGCATCTTCACCAGGAGTATCCCCATCTGTTTTGTTGCTGCTGTTTCCGCCGCTACATGCCGATAGAACAAGCATGAGTGACAGAAGAAGCATAAGAAATACATTCTTTTTTGACTTCATGTACCTTTTCCCCCTTGATATTATGTTTTGTACACAGCTAATCGATGGATAAGCCACGATTGAATTTTATAATAATCTAAAAATTAAAAATTCACAAGAGTCTAATTTGTTGAAATTTTAATATTTTTGTAATAATAATTTCGATATTCGAATTGAATTATTACAGTTATGTAAAATACGAGATATTTAGATAGTAGAAATATTAATTTTAGTTCACAAATCAAAATAATTATTGTGCAGTTTGCTCGATTGAAAACTATTGTAATATTGCGACTTTATAGCTATCATAGATTCTAGTTATTAAAATTATTAGAATAGTTTTAATGTTACAAACCTATGAAGGGGAGAAGAGGATATGGATCAACCACAACTTCAATCATCACCACCGGGAGTTCCTGTGAGTGGCCAGAGTACGAAAGCTGTGCGCTGGAAAGCTCTCTATAAGAAGCTTGCCAAAAATAAGGCCGCGATGGCCGGGGCATTTATCGTTTTGTTTTTTGTATTGATGGCAATACTGGCCCCTCTTTTGGCCACACATGACCCAAATGAAATGGTCGTCACCGACAAACTGCAAAGTCCATCGTCTGAACATTGGCTAGGTACGGATGATGTTGGAAGGGATATTTTCAGCCGCTTGCTTTTCGGGGCCAGGGTCTCCTTGACCGTCGGGTTTCTATCAACTCTATTGGGTGCTGTTGCCGGGGTTATTTTAGGAATCATTGCCGGCTATTATGGAAGATGGATAGATTCCTTGATTATGAGAATCTGTGACGTTCTACTAGCATTTCCGGGTATTCTTTTGGCGCTTGCGATTGTAAGTGTCCTTGGGGCAAGCACGATCAATGTTATCTATGCTGTTGCATTCTTCGCTGTCCCGACATTCGCACGGATTGTAAGGGGATCAACCCTGAGCATCAAGAAGCTTGAGTTCATTGATGCAATCAGAGCGATGGGATCGAGTGATTTCCGAATCATCTTTAAGCATATTTTACCTAACATCCTCTCGCCGATTATTGTTCAGGCCACGCTGTACATTGCATCTGCAATCATTACTGCCAGTGCCCTGTCGTTTTTGGGATTAGGTACGAAACCGCCTACAGCAGAGTGGGGAGCCATGTTAAGTGCAGGCCGTCATTATATTTCGCAAGCCCCGCACATCACATTGTTTCCTGGTATCGCCATTTTACTGGTGGTTATCGGGTTCAACTTGTTTGGCGATGGTTTGCGTGATGCGTTAGATCCGAAAACGAAAAATAATTAGTGAGAAGGTGAATCAGCATGTTTATCTATATCATTCGTAGACTTTTTCAAACGATACCAGTAATGATCGGTGTAACCTTGGCGGTATTCCTCATGATGCATCTCATACCAGGTGATCCTGCACAAATCATGTCAGGTGAGCAGGCAAGCCCGGAACAGGTAGAAGCGATGCGTGATAAGTTAGGCCTGAATGATCCATATCATGAGCAGTACTTCCGATATGTTGTGAATGCAGTTCAAGGTGATTTAGGAAACTCCATTCGGACAAACCGTTCTGTAACAAGCGAGATTTTCGATATGAGATTTTGGATTACGTTGGAGCTTGCATTGTGGGGGACAATATTGGCGGTCATCCTCGGACTTATCGCTGGTATCATTTCCGCGACGAGAAAATATTCCTTTGCGGACACTTCCATTATGATTGTCGCTTTATTCGGACTTTCCATGCCAAACTTCTGGCTCGGGATCATGTTAATCTATTTCTTCTCTGTGAATCTGGGAATCCTGCCGGTTGCAGGATGGGGCAGCAGCTGGAAGCAAATGGTGTTGCCGGTCATTACACTTGGAACTGGTGGTGCGGCGATCATTGCCCGTATGACCCGCTCGAGCATGCTCGAGGTAATCAATCAGGATTACATCCGTACAGCCTATGCGAAAGGTGTAAGTGATAGATTGGTCATCTATAAGCATGCGCTTCGTAATGCCTTGATCCCGGTTGTAACTGTAGTAGGTTTGCAGTTTGGTGGATTGCTTGGAGGAGCGGTCATCACAGAAACTGTTTTTGCGGTAAATGGATTAGGGCGTCTGATCATCGAATCCATCAGCAGACGCGATTTCCCTATGGTGCAGGGAACCATACTTGTATGTGCAGTGCTATTCGTGGCAGTAAACTTTTTGGTGGATATCACATACCGTTTAATTAACAAACGTATTGACTTGAACTAAGGACGGTGAAAAAAGATGGCGTTAGCAAAGAAGGATAAGATATTAGAAGTGAAAGACCTGCGTACTTCCTTTTTTACGGACGATGGGGAAGTGAAGGCGGTTGATGGTGTAGATTTTTCCATTGAAAAAGGGAAGACGCTCGGAATTGTCGGGGAATCAGGTTCAGGTAAAAGTATCACCTCCCTATCCATTTTGCGTTTATTACAGGAGCCTGCCGGTAGAGTGGTGGGTGGCGAAATCAATTTCAAAGGTGAAAACCTATTAAATAAGACGAAAAAAGAAATGATGCAGATCCGTGGGAATAATGTGTCGATGATCTTCCAGGAGCCGATGACGTCCCTGAATCCAACGTTGACCTGCGGGGAGCAGATTGCGGAATCCATTCGCATACATCAAAAGCTCGGACGAAAAGAAGCGTGGATGAAGGCTGTCGATATGCTGCGTCTCGTTGGTATTCCGTCTCCGGAAAAGCGTGCAAAACAGTATCCGTTTGAATTATCTGGGGGGATGCGTCAGCGCGTCATGATTGCGATTGCCCTTGCCTGTAACCCCGAACTATTGATTGCAGACGAGCCGACAACTGCCCTCGATGTGACGATACAGGCACAGATTCTTGATTTAATGAAGAAGCTGCAGGGCGAGCTTGGAACTTCCCTTATGCTTATCACACATGATTTGGGTGTTGTTGCGGAAATGTGTGACAAGGTGGCTGTCATGTATTGTGGCAAAGTGGTGGAATATGCGGATGTACAGACAATTTTCACAAGCCCGAAACACCCTTATACAGTAGGGCTTCTAAATTCCGTGCCAAAGCATGATGAGGATGTGGAAGGGGATCTTTCGGTGATTCAGGGTTCTGTACCTAGCCCGTTCGACTTGCCAAAGGGCTGTCGTTTTGCCCCGCGCTGCCCGCATGCAAAAGCGATCTGTCTCACTGAATTGCCGGATCTTCAAGCCGCCGAGGACGGAGATCAGGTGAGATGCTGGATCTATACGGATAAATGGGAGAACCAAGAGGAGGTTGCCGCTGGCCATGAGTAATCAGACATTATTAGAAGTGAAAAATCTGAAACAGTATTTTCCCATCAAAGGCGGCATCTTCGGCCGTACGGTCAACCATGTAAAAGCCGTCGATGATATCAGCTTTACGGTGAAGGAAGGGGAAACGGTCAGTATAGTCGGGGAATCCGGGTGTGGAAAATCCACAACAGGACGTGCCATTCTTCGCCTTGACACTCCTTATGCAGGAGAAGTCAATTTCCAGGGGGAAGATCTACTAGCGTTGAATAAGTCCCAAATGCGAAAGAAGAGGAAGGATCTGCAGATCATCTTCCAAGATCCTTATGCATCTCTGAATCCCCGTCAAACGGTGAGTCAAATATTGGAGGAAGCGTTGGAAATCCAGAATGTAGTCCCGAAAAGGGATCGTCGCAAAAAGATTATCGAGTTGCTTGAGACGGTCGGCATCGGGGCGCATCAGGTGGATCGCCATCCCCATGAATTCAGTGGAGGGCAGCGTCAGCGTGTGGGAATTGCCCGTGCGTTATCGGTCAATCCAAAATTGATCATTTGTGACGAAGCAGTCTCTGCACTCGATGTTTCCATTCAGGCGCAGGTATTGAACCTGTTGAAGGAGCTTCAGAGGGAATTCAAGCTTACCTATCTTTTCATCTCACACGACCTTGGGGTGGTCCGTCATATCTCGGACCGTATCATCGTCATGTACCTAGGTAAAATTGTAGAGATCGCCGATAAGAAATCTCTTTTTGAAAATCCACAGCATCCATATACGAAGGCATTGCTATCTGCGATACCAAGTACAAACCTGGCGCAGAAGAGAGAACGGATCATCCTGAAAGGGGATGTCCCTTCCCCGATTGATCCACCAACAGGATGCCGTTTCCACACGCGTTGTCCTTATGCATATGATCGATGCAGAACCGAAGAGCCTATCCTCCATTCGGTTACAGGAAGGGAGCAGCAGTCTGCTTGCCATCTTGTGGAGGGAGGAGCGGTAGATTTTTCTCAACTGAAGACGAACTATTAACTGACTGAATTAAAAAAAGGAGCGGACCAGGTTGGTTGGTCCGCTCGAACTGGCGCATCTGAATTTATGGATGCGCTTATTTTATTTTATCCACTAATATGCACCGATATTTTCTTTTGCGTCAGAGCGCATCCTTACAATAGCAAATACTGTACTGTAAATAAAAGCAACCAGGAACATCGATGCAACCATGTCGAGCACAACATGCTGCTTGATGAATATCGTGGAAAGAATAATAAGGCTCCCCATAATGTGGATGAAGTATTTATTTAATTTGTGCATTTTTTTAATGTGGAAGCTTGCCAGCATAATGGCGTAAGTCGTCAGTACATGGATGCTTGGGAAACAGTTAACCGGGCGGTCATGGGCATAGATGTACTTCACCAGCATGACAAATGCACCACTTCCTTCGACTGTCGGCCTTGGAACAGTTGTCTGAAAGAAGAAATAAATGATAAAGCATATCAATTCTCCTATAACGATGGTGATAAGCGTGCGTACATATACATCTGTATCTTTGAAGCAAAAGTATACAAGATAACCGAATATAAACACATACCAAAAAATATACGGCACGACAAATGCTACGATGAAAGGGATATCGTGGTCGATCGGTAATGGGATTTGTTCAGCTTTTCTTGGACTCTCATTTAATATCGTATAGAACAAGCCTAATATCGGCATGACTAGCAGTAATAATAAATATGGCAATTTCCTTTTTACACTCATATGCTTCACTCTCCGCAATGTATGGGGACAATCTGACAATCTTCTATAAGACATACCCCAATATGAATTAAATATTCTACTTAAATAGAACACTCACAATGTATAAGACGATACTACCATAAAAATGGTTCCACTTGAGCCTAAAAAAATTCCAAAAAATACAGGTCCAACCAAATGGTAGTATACAAACCAAATCATGACAATAAAAAAAGCATACGAAGATTCGTATGCAGCAGGTAATTCTCCCGCTCAAAACGGGAGGATTCTTTGATGAGAAGATCGGTTCGATCATATGTCTCCCGAATTAGACGCCCATCTTTCTTCTTGTATTGCTTGGCTTCTTAGTTTGTTGACTTTTCATTTTTTGCTGGGATTTAGGCCCGTTCAGGTTTCCTTTTCCGCCAGCAGCCTGGTTTTTCTTTTGCTCAAGTTGCTTCTTGATAGCATCCTGCAGGCTGATTTTCTTTTTTGGTTCTGTTGTTTGGTTCTGTTGATTTGATTCAGTCATAAATACTGCCTCCTAAGCAGATGTGATAGTACATACAGTATATACTATTTTCATCAGGAAAGATAACAGGTGGATAAGAATTTTTCTTGGAAATTATTTTTATCAGAAAATAAAGAATATATTTAATTCAGGAATAATTATTGAATCTATTTTAGTATAATGATAAAGTTATAGTGGTATTATATAACACATAGTCTTTATAGGCATATTGTGCTATAAAACGGTTTGTGAAAGTTTTTAACAAGTATAAAAGTATTTAATAGGCAAACTTCAAAGCTTTTCTATTAAATATTTTTATCAGTCTTAACGCTTGGTATCGTTGCCAAGATCGTTATACTTACAAACATCTTGAGGTGAACAGCATGATGAATACTATTTTAGATTGGACAAATGATTTTCTTTGGTCCTACGTACTGATTGCATTATTAGTCGGTTTAGGGGTTTTATATACCTTTAAATCAAGGTTTGTACAGTTTAATCAGATTGGTGAAATGTTCAGGCTTCTGAAAGAAAGTCCTTCCACTGAAGAAGCAAAGAAAAAAGTCTCATCTTTTGGTGCATTCTGTATCAGTGCAGCAACAAGGATCGGGACGGGGAACCTCGCAGGTGTTGCCATCGCGATTTCACTTGGGGGCCCTGGTGCCGTCTTCTGGATGTGGGTTGTGGCTTTGTTTGGGGCAAGCTTAAGTTTTATAGAGAGTACACTTGCACAAGTCTACAAAGTGAAAGATGCAAATGGGTATAAGGGCGGTCCGGCATATTACATGCAAAAAGCTCTAGGCGCGAGATGGATGGGAGTTTTATTTGCGATCCTCATCACGTTCTGTTTCGGGCTTGCTTTTACATCCGTTCAGGCAAATACCATCACAGTCGCTTTTCATGAAGCATTCGGTACAAATCGACTTGTACTGGGGTTAGTGCTGACAGCGATTGTAGCTGTAATCATTTTTGGCGGTGTAAAGAGGATCGCCAAGGTTTCGCAGGTGGTTGTGCCGATTATGGCTGTCTCCTATCTTTTATTGGCTGGTTATGTAATTGCCATTAACATCTCAGAGATCCCTGGCTTGATTGGCGTGATCGTATCAAGTGCATTCGGCTTAAATGAGGCTGTGGCAGGTGGAATAGGTGCTGCAATCATGAATGGTGTCAAACGTGGATTATTCTCCAATGAAGCGGGAATGGGTAGTGCACCTGTGGCGGCTGCTACTGCCGAGGTCAGTCACCCTGCTAAACAAGGGTTCATCCAGACGCTTGGCGTTTTCGTCGATACCATTCTTATCTGTAGTGCAACAGCTTTCATCATCCTGCTTGCCGGAATTCCGACAGGGGAAGAGATGGAAGGGATCCAACTGACACAAATTGCATTGGCAGAGCATGTAGGCCCATGGGCAAGCATCTTTATCGCCATTGCGATCCTTTTGTTCTGTTTCAGTTCAATAATCGGGAATTATTATTACGGTGAATCGAATATCGAGTTCATCAAGGAAAGTAAAACGGCGATCTTTATTTTCCGCCTGGCTGTACTTGGGATGACTGTTTTCGGATCTGTCGCGAGCCTAAGCATGGTGTGGGACATTGCCGATCTGTTCATGGCATTGATGGCCATCACAAACCTGATTGCCCTTTTCTTCCTTGGGAAAATTGCAATAGCTGTCCTGAAGGATTATTTGAAGCAAAGAAAAGAAGGAAAAGATCCGGTTTTCTATGCGAGTAATATTGAAGGATTAAAGAATGTCGAGTGCTGGCAGGATGAAAGTGAACGAGATAGTAAAGTAAAGTTAAGAAAAGAGGCATAATTAGATGGGGCTATCAGTGGAAACTGATGGCTCCATTTTTTTATATTGGTGTAGTGCAACTGGTTCTAATAAAATTTATACTAAGATTAAAAGAAAAAATGTTAAACGGAGCGATTCGGATGATCTATCAGATAAAACGGCCAGACAAGAGACTTCAACCCTGGGTGGAATGCTATTGGCATGTTCAATTACATACAGGGAAGGAAGGGAAGCGGGAAACGATTCTGCCAAACGGGAAAGTCGAGATGATTTTTGCGCTTGAGGGAGATTACAGGGTAGGTAACCGCAGGACCTACAGGATGAAGCATGCATGGCTTTCCGGGTTGCAGGAGGAGCCTTTGCATATTGAATATAATGGTGCTTCCAACCTTATCGGCATTCGATTTCACCCTAGCGGCCTTTTTCCATTTCTGCATATCCCTATCAGTGAAACGGTTAATGAGGTAGAGCCTCTCGAGATGATATGGGGGAGTTTTGCTGCAGAAATTTTTGAAAATCTTAGTGAGACCGGAACAATAGGGGATATTTTCTGTAAATTGGATAATTACCTACAGCGTAAAATAAACGGTGAAAAGGAGAATCAGCATTCATTGATAAAAAAACTCATCAATGAAATCAGCATCATGCCAACCCTTTCATTTTCATTGTTAGCAGAGGAGATGGGGTATTCAGAACGTCATCTAAACCGGATTTTCAAGGATATGACGGGTATATCCCCAAAGCTATTGGCTCAGATATTTCGGTTCGAGAAGGCAAGTATGGAGCTTTTCAAAAGTCCTGCTGGCAGCGTTGGATCTGCGGCCATGGATTTGGGCTATTACGACCAGTCGCATTTTATCAGGGAATTCAAGAGGTTCTCCG
Source organism: Sutcliffiella tianshenii (assembly GCF_016908565.1). GTDB lineage: Bacteria > Bacillota > Bacilli > Bacillales > Bacillaceae_I > Sutcliffiella_A > Sutcliffiella_A tianshenii. Next base: position 324,751 of record NZ_JAFBED010000005.1, on the reverse strand, counting down.
GAATGACGCCAGGAGAGTATAAAAAGAAAGCAATTGCATCAAATAATTTCTTATAGGTTTGTCCGATTTTTACAATACTGTATCCACTGCAAGTTATATAATATTAGTGTCATGAAAATATTGGAAGGGGGATTCGATATGGGATTTCAGGAAGCATTTGAAAATTTAAACTTCATTGCAATACTCGTGGCAGCCTTATCCGCTTTTTTTATCGGTGGCATCTGGTATTCGCTGTTGTTTGGAAAGCTGTGGATGAAGCTGCATGGCTTCACTGATGAACAACTAAAGAAAACGGCTGGCAAAGTTTTTGGCGGGTCATTTGTGTTAGCACTCATTATTTCATTCTTTTTAGCTATGTTTATTGGTCCGGATAGCAGTGGAGCATTCGGACTGATTGCCGGTTTTATGGCGGGTGCCTTTTTTGTGGCTGCAGCTTTAGGGATTACCTATCTGTTTGAGCGCCGTCCGCTTGTGCTGTTTTTACTCGATGGAGGTTACCACATTGTGACGTTTTCAGTGATGGGCTTCATACTTGGGGTTTGGTCCTAATGGGATGTTAAAAAGAGGGGAATGGGATTTATATGACTAATGAACAGCTTTTATTTAAACAAATGGGTTTTGTCCGAAGTCGTACTTTGAAGATGCTGGATGCCACTACCGATGAGCTGGCAGATCAAATGCCATCAGGCTTCCGCAATAGCATCCGATGGAATGCAGGACACATATTTCTGACCCAGGATACACTGATGTATTCTTTCGGGGGCGGGGACCATCAAGTTCCCGAACACTATTTCTCATTATTTGAGATGCACACAAGTCCACTTGATTGGAAATTGGATCCCCCAAGCCTCACCGAATTGGAAGAAAGGCTCTCTACCCAGGCTGATCGGATTAGAAGGGATTTTTCCGGAAAGCTTGATGAGAAAATAATCAGGCCATTCCAGATAGGGGATTACCGTCTGGAGACTTTGGCTGAAGTGCTGGCTTTTGCTAATTGGCATGAAGGCTTGCATCAGGGTGTCATCAATGGTTTGAAACGGGCATGTGGCGTAGAAAATCTTTGGGAAAAGTAAAAAACATTCATACAGTAAAAGCAGCATTCCGAATATGGGATGCTGCTTTTTCCTTACTCAACTTCTTGCTTCAAGCCATGTTTGTGCCCATTTTTCCGTTTCTCTTAATACAGGCTCCAGGGCATGCCCTTTTTCGGACAGGGAATACTCTATCCGGACAGGGGTCTCCGGGAATACTTCTCGTTTCACAATTCCTCGCCCTTCTAGATCCTTTAACCGTTCAGAAAGAACTCTCCCGCTTATTCCTTTTATGCCGGCTTCCAAGGTGCAGAAGCGTTGAGGTCCTGATAATAGTCTGTATATGATTAAACCGGTCCAGCGTTGACTTAAAAGACTTATTGCTTGTTCGAATCTAGGGCAAATTTGCGATTGGTCCATCTTTATCACTCCTATAAGGGTTAGTATATCATAAATGTAAAAAAAATAAGCAGATATTGTTTAGTAAAATAGTTACTTGACATTAATAGGTTATAAAAATATAATAAGTTACATAAAGTAAGTGACTTGTTGAACTGTGATTTTATATAGATTAATCATTCAGGGAGGAAAATGATATGACAGGTTTTCATGAGGCACCAAATACTTTTGTCGGGGAAGTAGTTATTACCGTGGCAGACATAGATCGTTCATTGGCATTCTATCAAGAATTCATTGGATTCAAAGTGCTCAAAAAGTCGGAGAAAAAGGCAACTTTAACGGCAGATGGCATGACGGCTCTTTTATCGATTGAGCAGCCTGAAGATGTTTCACCTAAAGGGCGACGCACAACAGGACTTTACCATTTTGCAATTTTGTTGCCTGATAGACGGAATCTGGGAAGTTTCATCCAGCATTTGATTCAAAATAAACACTCCATCCAAGGCGCATCCGACCATCTGGTCAGTGAAGCATTGTACATGGCAGACCCGGACGGAAATGGGATAGAAGTATATACAGACCGGCCATCATCATCATGGAATTGGCAGGGACAGGAAGTCGAGATGACTTCCGAAGCGCTGGATATCCAAAGCATCCTTTCTGAATCGGAAGGTACCGAGTGGAATGGACTTCCAAGCGGAACAAGGATGGGGCATATCCATTTGCATGTTGCAGAACTCGCGGAAAGTGCAAACTTTTATACAAAAGGACTTGGATTTGATATCGTGAACCGCTATGGCGGCCAGGCGCTGTTCCTTTCAAGCGGGAAGTATCACCACCATATCGGCTTAAATACTTGGAATGGGGTGGGAGCCCCGAAGCCAGAAAACAATAGCGTAGGGCTCAAGCATTTTACTCTTGTGATCCCAAGTGAAGAGATGTTCGAGAAGATTATTTCGCAGTTAAAAGATGTCAGTGCGGAAATCTTAAAAAATGATGAGGGAATTTTTACAATAGATCCTTCCGGTAACAGAATAAAGCTTTTGGTCGGCTAGATTATAACAGATTCCTGAGGGAGTCTGTTTTTTATATGAATAAAGGGCACGGAAATATCAAAAGATAGGCACAAACTATTTTCTACAGGTTAGGAGAAGGACATGAAAGAACATAATATTCAGCTGACTACTCCAGAAATTGCTGCATTATGGACTTCTTACATACAGCATAGTGCGACAATGTGTTTTTATAAGCACTTCTTGCAACAACTTGAGGATTCTGAAATTGCCGAAATTGTAAAAAGTGCCTTGTATTTGGAGGAAGTTTATAACAGGGAAATAGAAAATATTTTTCTGAATGAAGGATTTCCTATCCCTGATGGATTCACCGATAAGGATATTAACTTATCCGCACCTCCCTTATATACGGATCTATTCGCGCTGAGTTATGTATATCGTGTCGGACAGATGGTGTTGCCATTCTATTCGACTACCCTCACCAAAGTTGCCCGGAAGGATATTGTCGAGTTCTACGACACATGCCTCAAAAACTCCACCAAGCAATATAAAAAGTCCTTGAATTTGATGCTAAGCAAAGGGATCTATGATCGGCCACCAAAAATCCCTTATCCAAAAGAAGTGGAGTATATGAAAGTGGAGCCGAAACTCTTCTCTTCTTTGTTGGGGGATAAGAGACCGTTGAATGTGATGGAGCTGGGGGAAATTTTCTACGCGATTGAAAGGAACTACATTGGCTTGGTCATGTTGATGGGACTCATACAAGTCACGAAGGATAAAGAGATTAAAGACTATTTGATTAAAGGGAAAAAGTTGGCCGAAAAACAGGTCGAGATATTTAATAAGGTGTTAAAGAAAGATGAACATATCGGTAATATACCTGTAAGCATGGAAGTGACAGATTCCATGATCTCTCCTTTTTCGGATAGGCTCGTATTATTCCTGATTACAGCTACGACCTCAGCTGGCATCCAATTGCTGTCCTATGCATTATCTACCTCTATCAGAAGGGATTTGTCGATGCATTATGCGCTTTTGATTGCGGAGATAGCCAAGTACGGAGGAGAGGGACTCGACCTGATGATCAAGAGGGGATGGATGGAGCAGATGCCCCAATCCCTTGATCGGAGTAATCTATACCAATAGTCATAAGTCTCAACCAATTATCTTGTTTAATTGATTGAGTGTCCATGCTATAATGAGGAACCAAAGTAATTATTATGGAACGGATGCGAAACAAGCCTCCGCTTAGCGAAAATATGGAGGTGTAAGAGAATGAATAAACGATGGACAATCAGCAAGATCAATGAATTTGTCGAGAAAAATTCCGAAAGTAAGTTACTGACGACGGAATATCACGGGTTCTCACAAAAATTACTATTTAAATGTTCCTGCGGCAGCAATTTTGAGAAGACTTTCACGAAATTCAAAAATAATCATCAACGTAAATGTGACGTATGCCAACCGCCGAAAGAAGCAAGATGACTATAGAGTGATATACAGAATGCCGATTTCTTTTAACAAGAAATCGGCATTTTTTTACCATGAAAAAGGATTTACGATTTCTACCTAGTATACATAGATAAAGCAAAATATTGATGAGGTGTAAAATATGATTCTACAGGAATTGATGATTGAGCTTGAAGCTCTTGGGTCGGAACAGACGAAAAATATCTATTATAATCACGGGGCTCAGGGTGAAGTGTTTGGAGTGAAAGTGGGAGATCTGAAAAAGCTTGTGAAGTATGTCAAAAAGAATCAGGCATTAGCTTTGGAACTCTTTGAAACTGGTAATCATGATGCCATGTATTTGGCTGGCTTAGCTGTAAACCCAAAAGAGATGACAAAGGAGCAGCTGCAGGTTTGGGTGGAAAAGGCATCCTGGTATATGCAGTCTGAATATACAGTGGCAAGTGTTACGGCAGAAAGTCCATACGCAATGGAGCTGGCAAGGGAATGGATACATTCGAGTGATGAACAGATAGCTACAGCCGGATGGAGTGTATATGCCAATTATCTATCGATAACGGATGACAGCTTACTTGATAAAGAGGAACTTCGCAGGTTGCTTCATCATGTCAAAGAAACGATCCATGAAGAAAAGAACAGGGTAAGATATGTAATGAACGGTTTTGTCATATCTGTCGGATGTTATGTGAAGGAACTTCATGAGGAGGCAATGGAGGTGGCCGGGCATATCGGAAAAGTGTATGTGGATGTTGGGCAGACAGCGTGTAAAGTGCCCTTGGCAACAGAGTATATCCAAAAGGTCGAGACAAGGGGAAAGTTGGGTGTGAAAAGGAAAACGTGTATTTGTTGATAACAAAACGGGTGGCTAATTGCCACCCGTTCATTTTTTAATGCTTTGTCACATAATGATTCATGTCATGCTGTACTTCCCTATTAATATACCGAGAAATACCAAAATGTTATTTGTTTATTAAAGATCGCACTCCGTAAAAAATCAAAACAATGGAGAATACCAGGATTGAAATGACGCCGATAACTGCAGCGATTGGATCCAATGCTGCTAAAGTACCTGTAAGCGGAACCCTGATCAGTGCAAAACCAGCTAGAATACAAGCCAGGAATAAAATCGTTCTATCCATGAAAACACCCTCCTTTCCCTGATATTATATGCAGGAGAAAAAAAAGGGTAGCGGATACATGGTGGGTGTTTGACTCAATTGCTTAGAATAAACGAGCAAGGACCATGGATATACCAGTGGTCCTTGTTTTCCTTCTGTCAATTTATCTCAAGCGGACGGAGGCTTGCCTCAATCTCCTTTCTCTTTGGTTCGAGAAAAGGTGGCAATGCCAGTCTTTCTCCCATGGTCTCGAGAGGTTCATCTGCAGTGAAGCCAGGAGTGTCTGTTGATAATTCGAACAGGATGCCGTTTGGTTCTCTGAAATAGAGGGCCTTGAAATAGTAGCGCTCCACTTCCCCGGAGTTCGGCAAACGGATTTCACGTATGCGTTGTACCCATAGGTTGAACTCTTCCTGGTTAGGTATCCGGAAGGCTACGTGGTGGACGCCGCCCCGGCCAAGCTTCTCTTGTGGGAGGTCGGGGCGGGTTTCAATATGAACTTCTGCTCCAGGCCCGCCCTCACCGGTTGCATATACCTCCACATCAGGAAAATCCCCTTTCAGAGAAGGATAGGAACCTGCGTATCTGAAGCCCATGATATTTTTCAGGATACTGGTAGTTGGGGGGGCGGACTTTACAGTTAAGGTTACAGGACCTAATCCGATGATGGCATGCTCCTTCGGAATATCGGACTTTTCCCATGGGACGCCAGCTGCAACACCGTTCTCTCCGTTATCGGCAACCAGTATCAGTTTGGTTCCTTCATGGTCTTCAAAATGGAGCGTATCCCGCCCCGCTCTTTTTTCTATTTCTCCATGCTTCACTTGGAGTGTCTGGAACCTTTCCTTCCAGAATCGAAGGGATTCCGTAGTGGCCACCCTTAGCGAAGTGGAGGAGATGCTTGACACTCCTTCGTATGTGCGTCCCAGGTTTGGAATATCAAAAAAGGTGATTTCCGTGCCGGGATTCCCTTTTGCATCTCCGTAAAATAAATGGTATGAGGATGTATTATCCTGATTGACAGTCTTTTTTACCAATCGCATACCTAATATATCAGTGAAAAATTGATAGTTTTTTTCAGCTTTTCCTGTAAGGATAGAGACATGGTGGAGTCCTAAAAGATTCATCTTCATTCTCCTTCATCATTTTATCTTGAATTCGAGATAATTATAACATATGAATGATGTGGTTGGAAATATCTTAGAAACAAGGATGAATTATCAGGAAAATTAAAAAAATTTAAAATAAATTTCGCATATTTATTGCTAAAAGTGGTATTTGTAAATATATTTATAGTATCAATATGTAGGAGAGTGATGGAAACTTGGACAGTATACCCTATGACTCGATAATTATATTAGGGGCATTGTTATTATTATCAGGATATTTTTCAGCTTCAGAAACAGCAATTACGAGCGTCAACAAAGTGAGGCTTCGTAATCAGGCTGAAAGCAACAATGCGAAAGCAAAACGCTCATTGAAGATGGCGGATAATTTTGACCAGAGCATTTCAACCATCTTGATCGGGAACAATATCGTGAACATTGCACTTGCTGCGATTGCTACGAATATTGCCACCCAGGTCTATGGTAGTGAAGGAAGTACCCTGCTCATATCCACCACGGTAATCACCATCCTGGTCCTGATATTCGGTGAGATCTTGCCTAAATCTTTAGCGAAGCAATTTGCGGAAAAGTATCTACTATTAATATCAGCTTCTTTAATGACAGTCATGAAACTCTTTTTCCCGATCACATGGTTGTTTGTCCAACTGAAGGTAGGTGTCAACAGGCTTATCGGGGCTGGTAAGGATGAACCTACTGTTACAGAGGAAGATGTAAAGGCAATGGTGGAAATCGGTGAAGAAGAAGGGATTTTTCTCACTCAGGAACGAGAATTGCTGCATAACGCCATTGCGTTCGATGATATCATCGTAAAGGATATCCTGACGCCAAGACCGGACGTAGTAGCAATTTCCATTGAGACATCCATTGAAGAGATCAAGGAAATATTCATACATGAAAAGTATTCCCGTTTACCTCTATATGATGGATCGATCGACAATATCATCGGTGTCATCTCACACCGGGATTTCTTTGCCCAATATGTCCAAAATCCTAATTTTACCTTGATGGATATCAGTCGTGCCCCTTTCTTCGTGATTGGTTCTGCGAAAATATCCAACCTCTTAAAAGAGCTGCAAAGCTCACAAAACCATCTGGCCATTGTACTGGATGAGTATGGAGGAACGGCAGGTATCATTTCGATTGAAGATATCATTGAAGAAATTGTCGGGGAAATTTGGGATGAGCATGATGAGAACGAAGATTATATCGAAGTCATCGATGAACGGATGTTCCGTATGGACGGCCGACTTCCGGTTGAGGAGTTTTCCGAACTGCTGCAATTGGAAGTGGAAGAGTCTTCTGCAAATACTTTAAGCGGCTGGATTTCCGACACCCTCGGCTACTTGCCCAAGAAGGGTGAAAAAGTGGAGTGCGAAAGCTTTACCATCCACATAGAGGAAGTAAAAAAACACCGCATCCAAAAGGTAGTCGTGGAACGGAACCTCGAAATCGTCTTTTCGGCATAAAAATGCTCACCGCCCTAAGCGGTGTGTTTTTTTATGGGGACAGGTTCAGTGTAGCGTTGTACAGACCTTATCCATTCTTATATAATACGATTCATACAGTATAGGAGTGAAGATGATGAACATGAAAAAACAAATAGGATTTATCGGATGCGGAAAAATGGCACAGGCTATCATTGGCGGACTGCTGAAGTCTAAACTTTATGAGCCGGACCAGATAGTTGCCAGTGCGAGAACGGAAAAAACAGTGACGCAGGTTTCACAGAGGTTTCAAATCAAGGCAGGCTTACATAATGGAGAAGTGGCAAAGCATGCTGACATCCTGATACTGGCGGTGAAGCCTGATTTGCATGGTGCTGTAATTGAGGAAATCAAGGGGGCTGTAAAAGAAGATGCGGTGATCATTACCATTGCTGCCGGGATTACATTGAACTTTTTGGAGGGAGCCTTCCAAAAAAGAATCAAGGCGGTACGTGTGATGCCGAATACCCCATCACTGGTAGGTGAAGGCATGAGCGCTATTTGTGCAAACGAGCAGGTTTTAAGGGAAGAACTGCAGGAGGTAATCAGGCTATTTGAAAGCTTTGGTCAGGCGGAAGTAGTGACAGAACAGCTGATGGATGCGATACCTGCTGTCAGCGGATCTTCGCCTGCTTATGTCTATATGTTCATCGAAGCATTGGCCGATGGAGCGGTGCAGCAAGGAATCCCGCGCGAACAGGCCTACAAGCTGGCAGCCCAGGCTGTACTTGGAGCCGCCAAAATGGTATTGGAGACAGGCAAGCATCCAGGCGAGCTGAAGGATAATGTCTGTACACCGGGCGGGGCAACCATTGAAGCCGTAACTACTTTGGAAAAACAGGGCTTCCGTGCCGCAGTCGTATCTGCCATGGAGGCATGCACAAAAAAGTCCAAGGCGCTCGCGGGCGAAAGGTAGGACAAATCAAAAAGCACTTTTCCGATTGATAAGGGAAAAGTGCTTTTAATTTGCTCTGCCTAATCAAAAATTCCCACAAATTCTCCGTATCCTTCTTCTGTTAAATCTTCTTTTGCGATAAATCGAAGTGCAGCCGAGTTCATGCAGTAGCGGAGGCCTGTCGGTTCAGGACCATCATCAAAGACATGACCGAGGTGTGAATTCCCAAGTTTGCTGCGGACCTCTGTACGGACGGTGAACAGGGCGCGGTCCTCAAGCTCCACTATATTTTCCTCGACCAAAGGCTTAGTAAAGCTAGGCCAGCCGGTACCGGAATCGTATTTGTCCAAGGAGCTGAATAGGGCTTCGCCGGAAACGATATCCACATAGATGCCTTCCCCTTCGAAATCCCAATATTCATTGTTGAATGGCTCCTCGGTTCCTTCCTCCTGTGTGACAAAATACTGCTCCTCGGTCAGAACGGATTTCAGTTCCTCCTTGGAAAGATGAAGCAGGGAGTTGTCTACAGCCTTTACAACAGGTGTAATGAAACGTTCGTCTCCCCAAGCTTTTTCAAGAAAGTCGTCTCGACCGGAATTGTTGCGATAGTAATCATAACGGACCGGATTTTTCAGATAGTAGTCCTGATGATAATCTTCTGCGATATAAAAGTTCTCAGCCTCAAGGATTTCCGTCACAATAGGCTTTTCAAACCGCCCGGATGTTGTCAGTTCTTCCTTTGATTTCTCAGCTTCCGTCATTTGTTCGGCATTGTGGACAAAAATGGCTGATCGATAGGGAGAGCCTCTATCGACAAATTGCCCTTCTGCATCGGTGGGATCGACCTGTCTCCAAAATACATCCAGAAGGGTGGAATACTCGATGATATTGGGGTTATAGGTGACGACCACCGCCTCCACATGGCCTGTCGTACCAGTAGTCACTTCATTATAGGAGGGATTTTCGACTTGCCCTCCAGTATAGCCGGAAACCACCTCATAAACTCCGGGTAGTTTCTCAAAAGGAGGTTCCATGCACCAAAAGCATCCACCTGCAAATGTGGCATAGGCGATATTTGCATCTTCCCTATATTCAAAAGGGACACTGCCAAGCGACTTTTCTGTTACGGAAGCGAAAATCTTGGGTATAAAAAAATAGGCTGCCAATCCAATAGCCATCAGAAAAATGATTCCCCAAAATTTTTTCATCACAGACTCCCTTCAAGACACCTTTTTTGTTTCATTATACCCGATAGGGCAGATCATCTGCCAACATTGATAGGCTCGTTGAAATCTTCAATATTTTCCAAGTTTTGATTTAACAAGGATTCTATATTAAGATTGTAGTAGTGTTGATTGAAAATCATGCTTCAACAATGGAGGAACTTCTATGAATATATTTTTAACGGGTGCTACTGGATTTCTTGGGGGCAGGCTTATCCGCAACCTATTGGAAGAAGGTCACACTGTTCATATACTGGCACGAAATATAGAAAAAGCCAATGCTTTGAAGGGGAATCTTCCTCTATCCTTACAGGGGAGGGTCCATATCCTTCAAGGTGATATTGTTCTGCCGAATTTTGGAATATCAAAGGCTGTGCTAGATTCCCTGTCAAATAACGTTGACATCTTCTATCATCTGGCGGCCCTTGTGAAATTCGACCATGACCTGCATGATACGTTAATGCAAATGAATTACACGGGAACGAAAGAGGCGCTAAAGGTTGCAGAAAAACTGGGTGCAACGAAATTCATCCACGTGAGTACAGCTTATACGGTCGGGAAATCAAATGAAGGTGCAGAGGAATTATATGAAACGACCCAAAGGTTCAATAATCCCTATGAAGAGAGTAAGGTCCTTGCAGAGCATGAGGTATTTCGTTACCGAGACAAAATGGATGTTTCCATCTTCAGGCCGGCCATCATTGTGGGCGATTCCAAAACAGGTGAAGCGGATTCCGCCTTTACACTTTATGGGTTCATGAGGGGTCTTGAACTATTCAAGCGCCGTCTGGATCGTAAAGACAGTAATGAGAAGGTGCATCTTGTCGGTTCTAAAGATGGCACATCCAATTTGGTGCCAGTCGATTATGTAGCTGATATTTTAACCATCGCGGCTACAAAGGCCGAAAAAAATACAATCTATAACATTACGAATCCATCACCACCGAAAAACAGGGAAATATTGAATACCATCAAAAATCATCTTCAATTCGATAACCTCGGCATCTATGAAAAAGGGACAAGTTTTTCGCTATCTCCTGTTGAAGAACAACTCAACGGAATGCTGCAAGTGTTTGATCCGTATCTGGATCGCAGCATTGCCTTTAGCGATCGCAATACCCAGAAATTGATCGCCGATAGCCCGATTGCTCATCTGAATATGACTGATGAGATCCTGAATATTATTGTAAGGGCCTACTTTGAACCGGATTTGGAAAAGGTTGAGCTCTAAACAAGAAGAAGCTGGCAAATAGTGCCAGCTTCTTTTTTAGGCCGAGGGATGCCATTTGGAGGCTTTAGTCCCTCATGTGACAATCATGGTATCTTATCTGGCTTCCTCGGACTGTTCATCTTCCTTCAAAATTTGGGTGAGTTTTTTTCTGTTCAAGGAAATGGCGCGCTCGGAAAGCGCCCTTTTCAATGAAAGCGGGTAATCTTCTGCAAGCTCATTCCGGACAAATGAAAGATGACGTTGTAATTTCTCCTGTGATAAAGTGGTGCGCACCTTCATTCCTTCATTGGCAATCTTTTCACCTCTGACGTCGCTCATTTGATTTCTTTCCTGCTGATCCACGAAATACTCCTCCTAAGGTAGAGTTGGTCTATTCTATATTATTCCCAGCAAACTATAACCAATACAGCTCCCCAAAAGAAAAAATCCCCCTCCATGAATCCTCATGCCCACCTCTATACGCAACACATCCCTGTGAATTATCACTTCAATTGTATTACAATAGAATTAAATTATTGTAAGGGGCCAGACCCCGGAAGGTGAATGAAGGTTTATGGCGAATGTGCTGGCGGTTTTTGTTGGGGGAGCGGTAGGTGCTTCTTTGCGGTATTGGATTAATGTTGGGGTGCTGGGGTTTGGGTTTCCGCTGGGGACGGTGGTGGAGAATTTGCTTGGCAGTTTTTTGCTGGGTGTTCTTAGTGGGGTTTTCCTGGTGGTGCAGGGAAGGGAATGGGTGAAGGTTGGCCTTGGGGTAGGATTGTGTGGTGGATTTACCACGATGTCCACGTTTGGTGGCGACGCCGTTCATTTGTGGATGGATGGACTGATGCTTGAGGCTGCATCCTATGTCACTATTTCCGTTATCTTTGGGATAGCATTGGCGTTCCTTGGAATCCAATTGGGTACCAAGGCTTGCGCTCACTATCTTAAGTCCGGAAAGGTTGGGGCGGAATGATGCATGAAGGCATGCAACAGCTGTTGGTTGCCCTGGGTGGTGGCACCGGTGCTGTTGCCAGGTATTTAACTGGAAAAATCATCATGAGGCTTTACCCATCCCCGAGAATTCCTGTCTCCATGCTTACAGTCAATATAGCCGGTTCAATTGGATTGGGGCTGTTGATGGGCCACCTCCACGAAGAACCTGAACTCTATGGGAACCTGCCATTTCTTTTAGTGGGTATCGGCTTTTTGGGGGCATTCACTACTTTTTCCACATTCAGTATGGAGGCAGTGCAACTGCTGAGAGAAGGATCTGTAAAGAAAGCGGCACTATACATCCTTTTGAGTGTACTAGGTGCAATGATTGGTTTTATTCTTGGTTTTGGCTTAATGTCCTTGTTACATATTTAAGATTCATTGAAGTATCCAACATACAAAAAAGTCCTCAAATCCATGAATGCCGTGGATAAGGACTTTTTTCAACTTATTAAGGAGAAACAGCTTTATGGCTTAGCCGGCTCTTTTTCTTGATATAAGCAGGAAGTGTCAACTGAATCACGTTTTTTCGGAGAATACCGCGTTTCACTCTAATATCTCCATTATGAGTGAATAGCACGGAAAAAGCGTCGTTAACTTGGTCGTTATGTATATGTTCAGATGGATACTGATAATTTTCAAGAAACTGAAGGGTGGCTGCATTCATACCTCGTCCCACATCAACCAATTCAAAAATGACATCGTTTCCTCTCCGGAAGTTTTTCACAGCAATCTTTCCCCCATTGACCGGCATTGCATCAAGGCATATTTTGAGGATACTTGTGAAAGATTCGGACAGAAGCTCCATGTTTCCCCGAAGACGGAGATTAGGCAATGGCCCGCTATCAATCTCGATGTGATTATTTGTAGCATAGGTATGCAACCGGACCATTACATGTTCTATGAGTTCTTTTGATGAAAAGGATTTTGCAGGGATTGTCTCTGATGATGTTGCCAGTTTGATGTAGGAATTGATGATGGACTCTGCACGATCCAATTCCGAGAGGATGATAGGAACATATTCTTTGTTCATTTGGTTGTGCTCCGCTCCGAGCAATTGAGTGAAGCCCTTTATCACTGTCAAAGGTTTATGCACCTCTTTTGATACATCCGGAGCAATGCTTGTTACATGCTGCAGCCTTCTCATGCGCTTCAACTGTTTTCTAAGATTACCAAGGTCGAGACTATACTCGATGAAGTAAATAAGGAGAAGCATTGAAAAACTTAGAATCAGCCAACTATATAGGAGGGTCGAATAATCTTCCATAACCGGTGACTCTCCTGCAATTGCCTGATAAAGAATGAAAGCAAAGGAGACTGGCAGTGTGGCAGTCATGAAAAAAACTGATAGCAGAATTTTTTTATTTTTAGGATAACCCTTCCATTTTTGTTGTAAAAAAACGGGTAAAAGCATGATGAATGGTACCGTGAGAAAAACGGAAAGGAAGCTGGTCGATCCAGATGAAAACAATGGATAGACAAATAAAATGAGAATCGTCAGGATCCCAGAAAGATAACCGCCGTATAGAATGGATATGGTGGCAGGGATGATTGCAAGATTAAAGGCATGGCCGTTCTGAAATACGATAGGAAAACTCATGCAGATGAGAACGGAAAAGACGCAGTACAAAAAAAACGTGCATTGCCTTTTTAATTCCGATATGTTAGGTTGGTATTTATTTTCTACGTGGTAATATAGAAATAAAGGTAGAAACAAAAAGAATAATTGTAGTAGAATATCTTTCAGTAGATTCATTGCGAGTCCCCTTAACCAGATGCGATAAGTACTATTATTCATTAACAAAGTACCATAAATAGAAAGAAAATTCTATATGTTTGACGAATTTTGTAAGAAAGTGGGCGAGTATCGTATGAATAATCCTGAAAGAATATTAGAGGCATATAAAGAGTTATGGAGTAACCGAACATTGTCACAGCCTGCAAAAAACGAGTCCGAGCAGCTTGCAGAAGCGATTCGTATAGAGCTGAAGGATGAGTTGACCCACCCCCGAACCAGAGTATCCCGTGACGCAAAATACTTTCTTGCGATCAAGCGAATATGCAATTCCTCCCTCGAGGAATCAGAAAAGCTTGCCTTGATCGAACAGTTCAATCATGTCATGGAACAGCTCCTGGAAGAAGACAAAAGAAAAAGCTGACTTGTAAGCCAGTCAGCTTCCTTACAGTCCAAAGATGGAACGGAACATTCCCCGCCGTTTGTTTTTAATCGGTTGGTCGAATATCAGGGGAGGCTCATATTTTTTTACATTTGGAGTCTGCAGCGTATGGATGTACTCCTCCAATTCCCCTATCCTTTTCGTGAGTTCTTCAATTTCCTTTCGTTGTTGGAGCAGCTGATAGGATACCACCTCATCCGCTTTTTGGTCCAACAATCTTTCTACTCTATTTATTCTGTCATATAAAAGGTCCATTTTCTGCTCCTTTGGCTCAAAAGGCGGGTTGATAGTGGAAGGTTCTGTACTTTGAAGGGGAGTTTCATAGTCATCAAGGGTACCGGCAACTTCAGAATTGGCTTTTAAGGTTTCCAATAAAGATATGGCTTTTTGGTCATATACATAATGTCCATAATCATTTTTGCTGCAAGGGATTTTATATTTCTGTACCCATTTGCGTATGGTTCTTGGGGCCATGCCTAACTCTTTAGCAACTTCATGTGTTTTTAATTCCATGTAATATCCCTCCCTTACAGAACATTATTAAACATTCAACGAAGAAATCCTTTAAGATAGACAAAACTAGTTACTGTTCGTCAAATAAAGTGAAAATATAACAAGACTGATTAATATGTGGGATGGTGGGGAAATATTCCCATTTAAAATATGCCTAGAAAACTATAAATAATGGTTACTAAATGGAATTAAGCCTTTTATAATAAAGAAGAGACAATACTTAGTTACATAGACTCACTCTTAGTAGTCTGAAAATTAAGAAAAATAGACACTATGGAGGAATGATCCATATGATGAAGATCGATCAACAATCTGCAAAGACAACTAAAATGGATATCGGTAGCAAGCTGAAGTTTTTTCGCATTCAGCGCAATTTAAAGCAAGAGGATCTGGCAAGGGGGATCATCTCGGTTTCCTATCTCTCAAAAATAGAAAACAATCTGACCTCACCTAGTGAAGAAGTATTACAGTTATTATGCGAGAGGCTAGGAGTCAGCCTGATCGAGCATCAGGACGAGACCATCCTTGGCGAGCTCATGTCCTGGTATAAATTGATGATCACAAGCAACAGCGACGAAATAAAGCTGCGCTACGAACAGCTTTCCCTGAAGATCCAGTCTGTCAATACGAAAACATATATGTATTTCATCTTGTTTGAACTCAGATATTACCTTTATCTGCGGGACCTCGAACAGGCCAAGCTGCTTATCGATAAGCTGGTGCAGTTCCATGATATCTTTGATTTGCAGATGCATTATTATTTTAAAAAATTCCATGCGATTTTCAGCTACCGGCTGAACAATTACTCCGAAGCACTTGAGCACCTGAAAGAGGCCGAGAAGCTATTGCAGCGAAGTACAGTTTTTGAAAGTGCGGAGGAGGCAGATCTTTATTACCTTTTCGGTCTCACCTATAGCCAGACGACAAAAGTGCCCTTGAGCATCACGCATACATCGAAGGCACTGCATATCTTCCAGGCCATCTATGATTTGAAACGGAGTGCGGAATGTCAGGTGCTTCTGGGAATCTGTTATCGCAGGATCGGGGAATACGACAGATCCGAGGAAAGCTACCTTTTGGCACAGAAGCTTTCAGAATCATTGAATAACACGTATCTACAGGCACTGATCTATCATAATCTAGGGAAATTGTACTCCATCCGGAAACATCACCCGCAGGCAATCGAAGAATTTGAGAAGAGTTATTATCTGAAAGAGGGTAGGAACCTGGAAAGTAAGCTTGATTCCATCTATTGCCTGCTGATAGAGTACGATCACCTTGGGGATATCGAACAGTGCAAAAAATGGCTTCAACTTGGTAAATCCCTGATTGGGGATCCACAGGAACATATCGAGCATCATTATTATTTCACCATTTTCGAATATATTTTAGAAGGCAATTATGATGACCTAGACACATTTTTCTTGGAAGTGGCGCTCCCTTATTTCCAGCAGCATGACTTCAAGGAGCCAATTATAAAATATGCAGAAAAACTAGCCGTCTACTTTGAAAAGTGCTACAAATACAAAAAAGCGAGTTACTTCTATTCATTGTGTTACCAGGAACTAAAGAAGCAAACATTTTTATACTAAGGAGAGGGTAAGATGAAAAAATCAATACTATTATGCTTGTTGCTTGGTTTCATTTTCTCTGGTGGTCATGATGTTTTTGTTTCACAATCTGCCGAGCCGGTGGTAGAGATGGCTGGCCCGCCGGATATGGTTTCCCCTTTAAAGGATGAGCATCCGGACCCGCTTCCAAACGGTTGATTCCACAAGCACACGTAAGTCCCCCAAGGGATCATGCGTGTGCTTTTTGTTTTGTCTTCTAACTTTTGGCAGTGCTTTTCCATTGGGAAAGTCAAAGAGAAAAAAGGATAAGATACCGCGATTTATATTTGAATTTTCCCAATATAAAGTATTCCTTTTGTGTGCTAAATTAAGGGGGAGTAATGAATCGAGAGGAGTGGAGTTTAGGATGAGAAAGAAAAACAAGGTGTTTTTATCAGTTTTATCTGCAGCAGCGATTCTTTCGACAGTTGCGTTAAGCAATCCATCTGCAGGTGGTGCAAGGAATTTTGATCTGGATTTCAAGGGGATTCAAACGACCAGCGAGGCTAAGGGTTTCTCCAAGCAGGGGCAGACAGGTGCTGCAGCGTTCCTTGTGGAATCTGAAAATGTGAAGCTTCCAAAGGGATTGCAAAAGAAGCTTGAAACAGTCCCGGCAAATAACAAACTTCACATTGTTCAATTCAATGGGCCAATCTTAGAAGAAACAAAAATGCAACTGGAGAAAACAGGAGCAAAGATCCTCGACTACATACCTGATTATGCATATATCGTCGAGTATGAGGGCGACGTGAAATCAGCAACCAGCTCCATTGAGCACGTGGAATCCGTTGAGCCTTACTTACCAATATACAGAATAGATCCCCAGCTTTTCACCAAAGGTGCTTCAGAACTTGTAAAAGCGGTCGCACTTGATACAAAGCAGAAGAATAGAGAAGTGCAATTAAGAGGAATAGATGAAATCGCGCAATACGCGGCAAACAATGACGTGCTCTACATTACGGCAAAGCCTGAATATAAATTGATGAATGATGTGGCACGAGGTATAGTCAAAGCGGATGTGGCACAGAGCAGCTACGGTCTGTATGGACAAGGACAGATTGTGGCGGTTGCCGATACAGGCCTTGATACAGGACGCAATGACAGCTCGATGCATGAAGCCTTCCGTGGGAAAATCACGGCATTATATGCCCTCGGTCGCACAAGCAATGCAAATGATACAAACGGACATGGTACCCATGTTGCGGGATCGGTGCTAGGTAACGGTTCCGCCAATAAGGGGATGGCGCCACAGGCGAATCTTGTCTTCCAATCTATCATGGATAGCGGTGGAGGACTCGGTGGACTGCCTTCCAATCTGCAAACCTTATTCAGCCAGGCATACAGTGCAGGTGCCAGAATTCACACGAACTCCTGGGGAGCTGCGGTTAATGGAGCTTACACGACAGATTCCAGAAATGTGGATGACTATGTACGAAAAAATGATATGACAATCCTTTTCGCTGCCGGAAATGAAGGGCCGAACGGTGGAACGATCAGTGCACCAGGTACAGCAAAAAATGCGATAACAGTAGGTGCTACGGAAAACCTCCGACCAAGCTTCGGTTCCTATGCGGATAACATCAACCATGTTGCCCAGTTCTCTTCACGCGGACCTACGAAGGATGGACGAATCAAGCCGGACGTCATGGCCCCTGGTACATTCATCTTATCAGCACGATCTTCCCTTGCACCGGATTCCTCCTTCTGGGCGAACCATGACAGCAAGTATGCCTATATGGGTGGAACCTCCATGGCTACACCGATCGTAGCAGGAAACGTGGCCCAGCTTCGTGAGCATTTTGTGAAAAATAGAGGCATCACTCCAAAGCCTTCTCTATTAAAAGCGGCATTGATCGCCGGAGCAGCTGATATCGGCCTTGGCTACCCGAACGGCAACCAAGGTTGGGGCAGGGTGACATTGGATAAATCCTTGAACGTTGCTTATGTGAATGAATCCAGTTCTCTTTCAACGAGCCAAAAAGCGACTTACTCGTTTACGGCTACTGCGGGCAAGCCGTTGAAAATCTCCCTGGTGTGGTCTGATGCACCTGCCAGCACCACTGCTTCTGTAACGCTTGTCAACGATTTGGATCTTGTCATTACAGCGCCAAATGGCACACAATATGTAGGAAATGATTTTACTTCGCCATACAATAATAACTGGGATGGGCGCAATAACGTAGAAAACGTGTTTATTAACGCGCCACAGAGCGGGACATATACGGTTGAGGTACAGGCATATAATGTGCCGGTCGGACCACAGACTTTCTCACTGGCAATTGTGAATTGATAGAATAATAGAAATTGAACCGCTGGCCTTTTGCCAGTGGTTTTTTGGTTGTCTTTTTTACAAACTTAATGAAAAGTGCAGGATTTCGTTTGAAATCAAGATAAAAGGGTAGAGGGACTGTATAGTTATAAGTAATGTTTGGATAATATTTACTGGAAGTAATGAAAATTAAAGGAGAGGTTAATACAATGGGTAAAGATGTAAAACTGGCAATTTTCTACTACAGTTCTACCGGCACTAATTACAAATTAGCGAAAGCAGCGGAAGAAGCTGCCAAGGAAACGGGTGCTGAAGTAAAGCTTGTGAAGGTTCCTGAGCTGGCACCCGAAGAAGCGATAAATGGAAATCCGGCATGGAAGGCGCATTTGGAGGAGACAAAGGATGTGCCGACTGCGAGCCTCGATGATCTTGAATGGGCAGATGCATATATTTTCAGTGTTCCGACACGATATGGAACTGTGCCTTCACAGATGAAGCAATTCCTCGATACGACAGGAGGGCTCTGGTCGAAAGGGAAGCTGGCCAATAAAGTTGTCAGTGCGATGACTTCGGCAAGCAATCCCCACGGTGGCCAGGAACAGACGATCCTGAATCTCTATACCACCATGTTCCATTGGGGAGCGATTGTAGCGGCACCCGGCTATACGGATGAATCGATTTTCGCTGCTGGAGGAAATCCTTACGGTACAAGTGTGACGGCAGATCAGGAAGGTAACTGGAAGGAAGATGTGACAGCAGCAGTAAAGCATCAGGCGAAACGGACCATTCAAGTGGCAAGCGCCGTGAAAAAGGGAATGCAATAACAAAAACAAAACACTCATCACCCGGTGGATGAAAAGCCGGGTGATGGGTGTCATTTATTTCTCGCTTGATAGTGTTTCAGCAGATAAGAACGCCTTACTACAAGATATGAGATAAGGACAGTTATACAGAACATCATGACAATCAGATTGAAAAGCATCCCGCCGAGGTAAAGGAGTCCATCCACCTGTATGGTCAGGTAGTACCATATACTGGTGGTCACAAACCAGGCAATGACCACGAAGGAGAGGCTGATCATAGTGTGAAAGAGGAAAGCACCCTTCCTTAGTACCATTTGTGAGACATAGAGGTAACTGATCATCGCAGAAGAGATAATTACCAACACATTCAAGATCATCATGTAGTCATACATCTCCATCGAAAACTCCTTTTTTCTATTTATATCCTGGGACAAAAGGAAGTGTGAATCCGAGCAGAAAATTTGCAACATACCAAAAATCGGTCATAATGAATTTATCAATGTATAGGAGGATGATTCCTTTGTTAAATGGTTTAACTTCAACAACTACTTTACATAATGGGGTGGAAATGCCCTGGTTTGGATTAGGAGTATTCAAGGTGGAAGAGGGGCAGGAAGTGGAAAGCTCCGTGAAAATGGCGATTCAAGCCGGCTACCGCAGCATCGATACAGCAGCCATCTATAAAAATGAAGATGGTGTGGGCAAGGCGATTAAAGAAGCTGGTGTGCCACGTGAAGAGCTATTCATTACCACGAAGGTATGGAATGCCGATCAAGGGTATGAATCCACACTTGCTGCATTTGACGCAAGCATGGAGAAGCTTGGCTTGGAGTATCTGGATCTATATCTTGTTCACTGGCCGGTTAAAGGCAAGTACGTGGACACTTGGAAGGCTTTGGAGAAGTTATATGCTGATGGAAAGGTTAGGGCAATAGGGGTAAGCAACTTCCATATTCACCACCTTCAGGATATCCTTGATGTGGCAGAAGTGAAGCCGATGGTGAACCAGGTGGAATATCATCCTAAATTATCCCAAGTTGAATTGCTTAACTTCTGTAAGGAGAATGGCATACAGATGGAAGCCTGGTCTCCACTCATGCAGGGTGAACTGCTGCAAAACGAAGTGCTGATGGAGCTTGCAGAAAAATACAACAAGTCGGTTGCACAAATCATCCTTCGCTGGGACCTGCAGAATGGGGTCGTTACCATCCCTAAGTCTGTAAAAGAGCACCGCATCAAGGAAAATGCGGATATCTTCGACTTTGAAATCACGGATGAGGATATGCAGAAGATCCACGCTTTAAATGAAAACAAGCGTGTCGGGCCAGATCCGGATAATTTTGATTTTTAATGCATAAAAAGGATGACCCCTCGAGGTCATCCTTTTTATTATTCCACTTCGAGCTCTTCCAACTGATGCTCGTGAAGTTCGTCTTTCTCTACATGGATCTGTACATTATGTTTGCCTTTTTGTTTGAAGGTGGTTTTCGCTTCATACACACCTTCGCTGACTTCAGCTGCATCGATGAATTCATGCTTTTCGGAATCAGCATGCCAAACTTCAAATCGGACAGTAGCCCCCTTTAAGGCTGCATTATCTTTTTTCAGCTCCGTGGACAAAGTGGCTTCCCGGTTTACTTTTACAGCTTCTTGATTATTCAATGTCATCATTAACGTTGCTGCATGTTCATGGTCCTGGCTTTCATGGTCTGAATGAGCTTCTCCGTCATGGCTGCCTTCGTGATCGGAATGCTCGGAACCATGGTCATGACCTGATTCATCGCCCTCTTTTGTCGCAGGATCAGGATTTCCAACGGTCATCTCGACACGCGGCATCACATGCATGTCTCTAGCTGTTGTGTGGGCCACCACAAAGTATAAGCCTTCTTCTTCAAAAGTCTTAGTAAAGGAGTATATGCCCGAACCGTCATTTTTCCCTTCGATCATTTCGTGGTCCTTTTCCTGTCCCTGCTTCCAGACTTCAAAGGTAACTTCGCTTGCGTCCTCGACTTTTTCCTTGCCTTGTGTGACGAGCGCCTCGATCTTCACTTCTTCATCCGGCTCAATCTTTTCAGGAAGAAGTATTTCCACCTGCACCATCTCCGGGAGCTTTTCATCTGTTTCTTTTGTGCTGTCTGAATTGTTATTTCCGCAAGCGGCTAACAGAAGAACCGCAAAGATGCTTATGAATAATGATAATTTTTTCATGGTTTACTCTCCTTTTTCTATATGCCTTCATTATATCTCGATAAATAAAGATCAGATTCGAAAAAAAGATCAATCTTGTGAATTTTTAAGGTACTATAGTGTTAATTGCCAAACGAAAGATTATTTATACATAGGAGAGTGGGAGTGGAATGATCAAGCACCTTAAGACAAAAGAAGAATTGTTGCAGGGGTATGAAGTGTTGAAGGAATTACGAACACATCTAACAGAAGAAACCTTCTTTGCGATGTATGAAAAGATGAAACGGGAGGGGTATGAAATCCATGCATGTTATGATAGCGAGGAGGTAATGGCTGTCACCGGCATCATCCCTTTAACGAACTATTATGACGGCTATCATATTTATGTGTATGATCTTGTGACAGCAAGTCATGCAAGGTCCAATGGTTACGGGGAAAAGCTGTTGTCACATATCGAAATGCTTGCAAAAGAAAAAGGTTGCCAGAATGTTACGCTTTCTTCCGGAATACAACGCAAGGATGCTCATCGGTTTTATGAAGAAAAAATGCAATATGATAAAACAAGCTTTGTATTTAAAAAAGAGCTGTAGCATCGTTATGCTACAGCTTTTGCCATTCACCTGCAAGGCTGCTTGGGGCAAAGTCGGTCGGGATCGGCGCCTCAACTGTGACGGACCCGTTTTCAAACGGATGCGGGACCGTTAACTTCCAGGCATGCAAGCTGTGGCGTGAATGCTTGTTTTTGGCGCCATATAAGATGTCCCCGTATAGCGGGTGGCCGAGGCTGCTCATATGGACGCGTATCTGGTGTGTCCTGCCGGTATCGAGTGTGAGTTGCACGAGTGACAGTTTTTCCTTCTCGAACTTTTTTAGGACTTTATAATGGGTGACCGCTTTTTGGCCGCTTGGTGAAATCCTCCGCCGGGAAGCATGGTGTCGGTCTTTGCCGATAGCTTTATCAATGGTTCCGGACGAATTGGACATAAGTCCCTCCACAAGGGCAAGATAGGTTCTTTTTATTTTTCGTTCCGCAAGCTCCCTATCTAAAATGGATCCGCATAAGCTATGCTTTGCAAAAAGGATGGCGCCGCTTGTATCCTTGTCAAGGCGATGGATATGCCGTACTTTTGCCTTGATCCCGTTCTCTAAGAAATAATGGGCCACCCCATTGGAAAGCGATTTGTGGCCGGTTTCGGAAGATGGGTGCGTCTCTATATCCGCTGCCTTATCTACAATCAACATATGCTCGTCCTCATACAGAACGGAAATGTCCATGATGCTTGGATCAGGACTTACTGCTTCGGAAATGACAGGAAGAATGATCATATCCCCGGTCTGCACGGTATGTGTCCAATTGGGGATTGCCCCATTTACCAGCACCTTTTTCGACATTCGCAGTTCATGAAGCAGCCCCTTTGGCACCCCAACTATATCCTTTAGATAGTCTTGTAGGGTGGGGGCATTTTCCATACGGACATTTAACTGTATTTTCATAGGTAAAACTCCTTTAATGAGATAGAAGGTATGTCCTTCTTTTTGTCGTTTCGAGTCTAGTGATTCCATTAACTACCTACGCAATAAAACAAGTATTTATGTTACTCTTTTGTTATAGAGATTATAGAGAAGTTACAAAGGTGGGTTTTAATTCGTGAAAGTAGTTTATGCATCTACCCCAGAGCAGGAGGACCATATCGGGGAACTGGTCCAGCACCTCTTAACGAACATTCTTCCTTATTATTTCACAGACAGAGAAATAGAAAACCTTGAGAGTCAGTTATCCCTCCATACTGGTGCCGTACATGATACATTTACCGATTATAATGGAACACTGAAAGAAGCATTTCATATCATTTCCTGTCTCCAGGCAATCATTGCGGTCATTGAGACAATCCAGGATGAGGGCATCAAACTGAAGCATCGCGAAATATATAAGAGGAATGTCAATATGTTAAGGGATTTTGGATTTTCCTTTCCATTTGCCATTGAACAGTTTACACAACAGCCAAAAAATCCCACGATGCTCAGCAAGTTCATCCGGGCATCCAATCAATTCCTAGTGTAACAAAAAAGAAACTACTGGCGCATCATTCGCCCGTAGTTTCTTTTACTTTCTCAAGCCAATCTGAGAATACTGACTCATCCTGGTGATAGTTTTCAAGTCGGCTGACTTCCTTGCCATCTTCAAAGTGGACCAGTGTAGGGGTGGAGTGGATGTCATAGTCATCCCAGCCTTGCTCAAATTCAAGCAGGTTGTACATTTCGAGGTCAATCCCCATATCTTCCGCCATCGGAACGACCACCGGACTTGTCTTCTTGCATGCAGGGCAATCCGATTTATAGAAATAGATGGTGGCAGATTCTTCATTATCCAGCTTTTCCTCCAGTTCTTCAGGAAGAATGATATTCTGATACAATGGATCATCCAATTGTTCTTGAGTAGCTGGATATATCTTTGATTTTCCAAATGGGTTGCCTTCAGACTTTTGTTTCTGTTGGATATTCGTAATGGCAGCTAATGCGATGAAAATTGCTACAATGACAGATACGATAATGATAATTTTCTTCAAGATTATTTTCCTTCCTTTACATTCAATTTTCTAACGATGAATAGGATGATGGTGATAAGTGTAAATCCGATAAGTGCCAAAAATGGGATTGTGATGAAGCCCAACCAGTTGATATACTGCCCTGTACATGGAACTACGCCACAAGACACCGAGTTTTCCCCGATGAAGTCGACTTTTTGTACAAGATAGTGGTAGAAGGAGATCGCTACGCCAATAATGGAAAGTGGCAGGACATATGTAGCGATTCCAGCATCTTTTTTTACCACAGCTATTCCCAGGATAATGACAAGCGGATACATCAGAATACGCTGATACCAGCAAAGCTCGCAAGGTATGTACAATAGAATCTCGGAAAAATATAAGCTTCCCAAAGCAGCAACTAAAGCAACAACAGAAGCCGTCAATAAAAGGTTTTCGATTTTTTTGGAGTGATCCACTTTTTTCCCGCCTCATTTATCTTGGTTTCATAAATCTTGGATTCTTTCTTGTTTAAAATTATATTACTTGTCCATCCGCATTGCAAAGCTAATCCAACATTTCACCTGTGAACATTTCATGACAGGATTGAAGTTAGCATTAGACTATACCCGAACAATAGACGACGATACCTTATTGGTTGTGACAAATTTCTCAGGAAATATTAACCTCTTCACCTTGGAGTTCCAACATTTTTCGAGGTTAGTCTCGTGTAATGATGCTTATTGTTTCAAATCTCGTGCCCATTATGTAAAACTGAAAGGGTATGTGTTTTGTATGAATGAAATTGGGGAATAAGTAATATTGGGTAATTCTCCTTTTTTTACAGAAAAAGCCCGGTTTAAAATCCATTTATTTAGCACAATTATGAGGAGATGGTGTTTTTGTCTAAAATCGACTTGTCTAAATTTGAGAAAAAAATGATTATTAGAAATATAGAAATGAAAGACATAGATGATATAGTTGCACTGCAACATTTATGCTTTCCCGGAATGGAGCCATGGAAAAGAGAACAGCTGGAAAGTCATTTGATCATGTTTCCGGAAGGGCAGCTATGTGCGGAATATGATGGGGAAATCATCGGTTCCTGCTCAAGCCTGCTTATCAACTTTGATGAATATGATGATCGACATACATGGGATGATATCACCGACGAAGGCTACATAACGAATCATAATCCTGATGGTTACAATCTTTACGGAATAGAAGTGATGGTGCATCCAGGCTTCAGGAGGATGAAGGTCGGTCATCGCCTTTATGAAGCGCGGAAGGATCTGGCGAGAAGGCTGAACCTGAAGAGTATCATTATCGGAGGGAGAATCCCGAATTATCATAAGCATGCAGACGAAATGTCACCACGCGAATACGTCCGCCAGGTGATGCGCCATAAAATCTATGATCCGGTGCTATCGTTCCAGCTAATGAATGAATTTACATTGATGAGGATCAATCCAGGCTATCTCCCGGATGATCTCGCTTCAAATAAGTACGCAACCCTTATGGAATGGAACAATGTGGAGTATATCCCGCAAACAAAGCGTCACTTTAAAACATCCTTCCCTGTCCGCGTATGTGTGGTCCAATATATGATGAAGCCCATCAGTTCATTTGAAGAGTTTGCGACCCAGGTGGAATATTATACAGATGTGGCCTCTGATGCAGGAGCGGATTTTGCTGTGTTTCCGGAAATATTCACCACTCAGCTGATGAGCTTTCTGAATGAAAGATCACCAAGTAAAGCCGTACAGCGTCTGACGGAATATACCGAAGACTATATCCAGCTTTTCACCGATTTGGCTGTAAAGTACAACGTCAATATCATCGGAGGTTCCCACTTCGTCGAAGAGGATGATAAAGTGTTCAATATTGCCTATCTTTTCCGTCGTGATGGAACGATCGAGAAGCAGTATAAGATCCATATCACCCCAAATGAGCGAAAATGGTGGGGGATCAGCCGCGGAGATACGGTGAAGGTATTTGATACGGATTGCGGAAAGATCGCGATTCAGATATGCTATGACATAGAATTTCCGGAGCTTGCCCGCATAGCGACTGAAAAAGGCGCAAATATCATCTTCTGTCCTTTCAATACAGAGGACAGGCAGGGATATCTCAGGGTACGATATTGTGCACAGGCACGTGCGGTCGAAAATCAGATCTATACGGTCATTGCAGGTACATGCGGAAACCTTCCCCAAGTGGAAAACATGGACATCCAATATTCCCAGTCCGCCATATTTGCCCCATCTGACTTTGAATTTGCCCGTGACGGGGTCGTCGGCGAGTGCAACCCGAATATCGAAATGGTGATCATCGGGGATGTGGATCTCGAAATCCTTCGTCGCCAGCGTCAGTCCGGAACAGTGCGTCAGCTGAAGGACAGAAGACGGGATGTATATGAAATTAAATATAAGAAATAAATAAAAGGGGGCGACTTCGCGAAATGAAGTCGCCCCCTTTTATTTATTTTGCCGTGCGTCTGCGGTATTGAAATTGCTGCCATTGGAAACGGATAAAGCATCCGACGCAGAATCCTAATAGTGCAATGCCTGATGCTGCTGCCACCATGATGGAGAAAATATAGCCCATGGTGGCCATTCCTGAATAAAAGCCGATCAGTGACAATGCAAGACAACCCACAGCGATTGTCTGATTGAATTGCAGTTGGGCTTTTTCCTCCTGGAGGTATGAAGATCTGGGCTTTGAAAGAAGCTTTCCAGCCAGTTTCAAGACCGGGTTAGCCCCTGTTAGCAAGCCGAGTGTGCCAGCCAAAAAAGGCAGTAGCATTATAAAATAAAATCCAGTGATTAAAGAAATCACGACAGAAAGTAAAATGAACCATTGATTAAATGTGACGAGCGGTTTAGGTATAGTTGAGTTTGCATTTTCCATAACTTATTAATCCCACCTGTATAATCGGAATACAATTAGTGTACTCCATTACCTGTAATTCGTGCAAGGGAATAGAATTGGAAAATATTAAGTGAGCCGAAATAAATCTCTGTCATTTTTCAGTGGATTTGTTAAGATAGAAAAAAACTACAACATTGAAATAGTAGCAGATTGAGAGGATTTTTCATGATTTTTCTAGACGTACTTTTACCAGTTTTCCTTATATTTGCAATTGGGTTCATTGGTCAAAAAACACTCGGGTTCGATACGAAAGCCTTATCGAAAATGGCATTATATTTATTGTCCCCTGTACTTGTGTTCCGAACTTTCTATACGAATGAGTTTACGAGTGAGCATCTCTATATTGTGCTGTACACCATCCTGCTGTGCTTTTCCCTGATTGTATTTGTTTACCTGTTATCCTGGATTAAACAGTACTCAAGAGCGGAGATATGCGGCCTGATTCTGTCAGCAAGTTTCATGAATAACGGAAATTATGGAACACCTCTAGCACTATTGCTGTTCGGAGTCGTGGGGTTTGAGTACGCGGTTGTCCTGATGGTAGCCCAGCAGATGCTGATGGCGACTGTCGGTGTGTATTACGCTGCTAAAGGTAGCCCGGAAAACGATGGCTTCCGCTCCGCCGCAAGGGCTGTCGTGAAGATGCCCATCATGTATGGGGCCTTGATCGGCCTTGCTTTTCAATACCTTTCCATTCCGGTATCCATGCCCATCATGGAGGCGGTAAATCTTGTGGCCGATGCGACGATTCCTGTAATCATGGTCATCCTTGGAATGCAGCTTGCCAAGATTTCCATTAAAGCGGCCAAAAAAGAGAAGCTGTTTTATGCGGTGGGAATCAAGCTGATTGTTTCACCTTTAATTGCATTTCTAATTACCCTTGTCCTGCCTGTTGATGAGTTGATCAAGCAGCTGATGATCGTGATGGCTGCTATGCCGGCAGCCGCAAATACTACGATGTATGCGGTGGAGTTCAATACAGAGCCCGAGTTTGTTTCAAGTGCAACCCTCGTAAGTACCGTATTGACCCTTGTTACGCTTCCGGTGTTATTTTGGGTGGTATTGTAGGGGGGAATCTACCAAAATCAACGAACATACCGTATAAAGAAGGATTTTAATCCACCTCGGGAGAAATTCTACAAAAGGAGAACGGAAAGGAGCGGAAAATACATGGAATCATACATTCTATCCCTGGATCAGGGAACCACAAGCTCGCGTGCCATGCTTTTCAATAAAAAAGGGGAAGCTGTCTATACGGCACAGAAGGAATTTAAACAGTATTTCCCCAAATCTGGCTGGGTGGAGCATAATGCCAACGAAATCTGGAGCTCCATCCTTGCAGTGATTGCCTCGTGCATTTCAGAGTCCGGAATCAAGCCGGAGCAGGTGGCAGGTATCGGCATTACGAATCAGCGTGAAACAACCGTTGTTTGGGAAAAGGAAACGGGAGAGCCGATCCATCATGCCATCGTGTGGCAATCGAGACAGACCTCTTTGATTTGCGAGGAGCTGAAGGAGCAGGGCCATGCAGATCTTTTCCGTGATAAAACAGGCCTTTTAATAGATGCCTATTTTTCCGGAACAAAAGTGAAGTGGCTGCTGGATAATGTGGAGGGTGCGAGAGAGAAAGCGGAAAACGGAGAGCTGCTTTTTGGAACGATCGACACTTGGCTGATCTGGAAACTGTCCGGTGGCAAGGCACATGTAACAGACTATAGCAATGCATCAAGGACATTGATGTACAATATCCATGAACTAGAGTGGGATGATGAGCTCCTTGAAATCCTTGGGGTTCCTAAGTCCATGCTACCTGAGGTGAAGGGATCCTCTGAAATCTATGGTAACACAGTTGATTTCCATTTCTTCGGCCAGGAGATCCCGATTGCCGGGGCAGCAGGCGACCAGCAGGCTGCATTGTTCGGTCAAGCCTGCTATGAGAAGGGAATGGCAAAAAATACATACGGTACCGGCTGCTTTATGTTGATGAATACCGGAGAGAAAGCGATCAAGTCGGAAAACGGCCTATTGACCACCATTGCCTGGGGCGTAAATGGAAAGGTCACATATGCCCTGGAAGGGAGTATCTTTGTAGCAGGATCGGCGATTCAATGGCTCAGGGACGGTCTACGCATGTTCAAGGATGCTGCAAAAAGTGAGGAATATGCGACAAGAGTTGAATCAAGTGATGGAGTCTATGTGGTTCCGGCCTTTGTTGGACTTGGGACTCCTTACTGGGACAGTGATGTGAGAGGTGCGGTGTTCGGGTTGACCCGTGGCACTTCCAAAGAGCATTTTGTCCGGGCCACACTGGAATCACTTGCCTATCAGACGAAGGACGTCCTTATGGCGATGGAGCAGGATTCTAAAATCTCGCTGAAGGCGCTCCGTGTGGACGGTGGCGCTGTTAAAAACAATTTCCTCCTGCAATTTCAAAGTGATATGCTCAGAGTGGATGTGGAGCGGACCACCATCAATGAAACGACCGCTCTTGGTGCAGCCTATCTGGCAGGCCTTGCTGTAGGATTTTGGAAAAGTGAGGATGAAATCGCTTCACAATGGCAAGTGGAAAGAAGCTTTGAGCCAAAGATGTCAGAAGAGCAGCAAAAGGAACTATATGACGGGTGGAAAAAAGCGATCCGGGCAACTATGGCTTTCAAGTAAAAAGAAAAATATGGTATAATCATAGTAAGTCAATAATCGGTCATAATCGGGGAAGAGATCACAGAACATAATCAGAGCAAGGGCTTTGTCTATGTTTGCTGTGGTCTTTTTTTGTGTAGTAGTAAGTAGAAGAAAAAACACTTGGAGGCTTTTATCTTATGAAAAAAACATCCTTCTCCAGCACGAATCGTATGATGATCTTGGAAAACATGAAGGAAGCTACATATGACATCCTTATTGTGGGTGGCGGAATAACAGGTTGCGGCATTGCGCTGGATGCAGCATCCCGCGGGATGAAGGTGGCCCTTGTGGAGATGCAGGACTTTGCAGGAGGGACGTCGAGCCGTTCCACCAAACTGGTTCATGGGGGCCTGCGATATTTAAAGCAGCTTGAAGTGAAGATGGTAGCGGAAGTGGGGAAAGAGCGTGCGGTTGTATATGAGAATGGGCCGCATGTCACAACACCGGAATGGATGCTTTTGCCGATCTATAAGGGAGGGACATTCGGCAAGACCTCCACATCCCTCGGCCTTCGTGTTTATGACTTTTTGGCAGGAGTCAAAAAGTCAGAGCGGAGGAAGATGCTCACACCATCTGAAACGTTAGTAAAAGAGCCTTTGTTGAAAAGAGAAGGGTTAAAAGGCGGTGGCCTATATGTCGAGTATCGGACAGACGATGCAAGGTTGACGATCGAGGTGCTGAAGGAAGCTGTAAAACATGGAGCGGATGCAGTGAACTATGCCAAGGTGGAAAAGCTTCTTTATGAACAGGGCAGGATATCAGGGGCAATGGTGGTCGATCAGGCTAGCAGAAAAAGCTATATGATCCGTGCGAAAAAAGTAGTCAATGCTGCCGGCCCGTGGGTGGACTCGCTTCGTGATATGGATGGCTCCAAAAAAGAGAAGCATCTTCAATTGACAAAAGGGATCCATCTCGTATTTGACCAGGGTAAATTCCCATTAAAACAGGCGATCTATTTTGACACAGAGGATAAAAGGATGATTTTTGCCATCCCCAGGGACGGGAAAACCTATGTGGGCACAACAGATACTGTCTACAAGGAAGATATGCTCCACCCAAGGATGGTGAGAGAGGATAAGGACTATGTGCTCGCGGCAATAAAATTCATGTTCCCGGCCCTGAACATCAAGGAAGAAGACATAGAATCCAGCTGGACAGGAGTGCGGCCCCTCATTTTTGAAAAGGGAAAATCCGCTTCGGAAATCTCCCGAAAGGATGAGGTGTGGCTTTCTGATTCCGGATTGATAACGATCGCAGGCGGCAAGCTGACCGGATACCGAAAAATGGCGGAAACGGTAGTGGACCTTATTGGGAAAATGCTTCTCAAGGATTTTCAGGTGAAGTTCGGTGCCTGCAAAACGAAAGGGCTGCCCATTTCAGGCGGGGATATCGGCGGGTCCAAGAATCTGCCGGCGTTTGTGGCGAAAAAGACTGAAGAGGGGCAGAGGATTGGGTTTCCAAAAGAGATTGCCTCATCACTCGTGAGTAGATATGGATCGAATATTGATAAGCTATACAGGATCGCTGAAAATGTGCAAGCAAAGGGGACTAAACTCGCATTGCCAATGGACATCCATGTGCAGCTCCTTTATGCCATCCGTGAAGAGATGGCCGTGACACCCCTGGATTTTTTCATCAGGCGTACTGGTGCACTTTTTTTCCAAATCAACTGGGTGCAAAAATGGAAGGGAAAGGTATTGGATGTAATGGCAAGGGAGCTTTTTTGGACGAAAGAAATGAAGGAAATGCATCGAATACAATTGGAAAAGCATATCAAGGATGCGGTCACTGTAATGGAAGATGATGGATGAAAAGCAATTAACCGCTTTGAGGAATTGCCGATGCGATTCCTTTCCTTTTCTAGTATAATAATAATGGAAGCGTTCGCGGTGCACAATTTGTCGCAAACTGACGTATTATATTTGCAGGATGTCGTACCGGCTTAAGAGAAGTCTACAGTATCCTGATAATTGCAAGGAGGAAGAGAAACATGAACTGGATGGATAAATACGAACTTTGGGAAAGTAACTCGAACCTTGACGAGGAAATGGTCAAGCTTTTAGAAGAAATGAAAAATGATGAAAAAGCGAAAGAAGATAGCTTTTATAAAGAGTTGGAGTTTGGAACAGGAGGCATGCGCGGGGAAATCGGCGCAGGCACGAATCGAATGAATGTATACACGGTTCGAAAAGCATCCGAGGGACTGGCGCGATACATAGAATCATTTGGGGAAAAAGCAAAAAAAGGCGGGGTTGCGATCGCTTATGATTGCCGTCATAAATCACCTGAATTTGCGATGGAGGCTGCTAAAACCTTGGCAAGCCACGGTATACAGACATATGTGTTCGAAAGCTTGCGTCCGACTCCGGTACTGTCCTTTGCGGTCCGTAAGTTGAATGCATTTTCCGGAATTGTGGTGACAGCGAGCCACAATCCGCCTGAATACAATGGCTATAAAGTCTATGGTCCGGATGGTGGTCAGCTGCCTCTACTGGAAGCGGATCAAGTGATCTCCAAAGTGCAGGAAGTGGAAAATGAGCTGGAGATCAAGGTGGAATCCGAAGAGATCCTAAAAGAAAAAGGGCTTATCAAAATCATCGGCGAAGAAATTGACCGTGAGTATCAGGACATGCTGAAAACCATCTCTGTACATCCGGAGCTAGGTAAGGAGATGGGTGATAAAGTGAAGGTGGTTTTCACACCGCTTCACGGTACAGCTAACCTCCCGGTGCGTGAAGGCTTGGAAGCTCTTGGATATACCAATGTAAAAATTGTAGCGGAACAGGAATTGCCTGATCCCAATTTTTCTACTGTAGCATCTCCAAATCCGGAAGAGCATGCGGCGTTTGAGCTTGCCATCCGTGATGGTAAAGAAATGGATGCGGATATTCTCATTGCAACAGATCCCGATGCCGACCGCCTTGGTGTAGCAGTTAAGGATGAATCAGGTGAATATGTGATTCTGACAGGAAATCAAACGGGAGCATTGTTCCTTCATTATCTCTTAGCGGAAAAGAAAGCGACAGGAACGCTTCCGGATAATGGTGTGATGCTGAAAACCATTGTTACATCAGAATTTGGACGTACGATTGCAGACAGTTATCAAGTTGCAACTGTCGACACACTGACAGGCTTCAAATTCATTGGGGAAAAAATGAAAGAGTATGAAGCAACAGGTCAATACACTTTCCTTTTCGGATATGAGGAGAGCTATGGATCCTTGATCGGGGATTTTGCCCGCGATAAGGATGCAGTACAGGCTGCTGTCATGGCTGTAGAAATCTGTGCTTTCTATAAAAAACAGGGCAAGACGATGTATCAGGGCCTGATGGAGCTTTATGAAAAGTATGGCTATTATCTTGAAGGCATGAAGTCACTGACTTTGAAAGGTAAAGAAGGTGCAGAACAGATTGCAAGCCTTCTTACTGCATTCAGAGACGCAGCACCTTCCGAGGTCAATGGATATAAGGTAGAGGTCGTCGAGGATTATGCAGTACAGGAAAGAACGGTTACCGCTTCCGGGAAGCAGGAAAAAATCGAATTGCCAAAGTCCAATGTGCTGAAGTATTTCCTGGAGGATGGTTCATGGGTTTGTGTACGTCCATCTGGTACCGAGCCGAAAGTGAAATTCTATTTTGGTATCCAGTCTGAAACAATGGAGCAAAGTAAAGAGAAGCTCGAAGAAATTTCAAAAGCCTTCATGGTGAAGGTGGAGGATCTCTTGGCAGAGCTGAATTCAGCAGGAAACAGATAAGAACATTGAAAGAGGGGTCGAACCTGTTTTAGGGGTCTGGCCCCTCTTTATTTTGAATCTTCTGGGACTAAAGTTGTAGAAGAGTGTGGACTTTTTTCCAAGGTGAAAAGGGGAAAGGCTTGTTACAATAGAAAGATACTGAGTGGAAGTTTATAGGTTCAAGGGGGAGAGGCTTTGTGAGCGAGGCTCAGAGGATACAGGAATTACGCGCGCTGAAGATTATTGCAGAGTCTTTGAATCAAGCCAATGATCTGCAATCGATGTTAAGTGGCGTTTTGGAAGAACTATTGAGGGTCACTGGCCTTCAGACAGGCTGGATATACTTGATTGACGAAAAAGGCTCCTATACATTAACGGCCGCCTTCAATCTTCCAGAAGCACTGATCAAGGACAATAAAAAACCGATGTGCCAAGGAGGATGCTGGTGCTTGGATCAGTATAAAGATGGACGGCTGAAGCGTGCATCGAATATCATAGAATGCAAAAGACTTGAGGATGCAGTTAAATATGATACGGGAGATACAGGAGATATAACTCATCATGCAACAGTCCCATTAAGAGCAGGTGAAGAGAAATTCGGCCTGTTAAATGTGGCATCCCCGAAAAAGACCCATTTTTCTGATTCAGAGCTTGCGCTACTTGAATCTGTGGCTTTTCAGATAGGCACTGCGCTGAAGCGGATTAGACTTGCAGAAAATGAACAGCATCTGCTGGTGCTCGCTGAACGTAACAGGTTGGCCAGGGATCTTCATGATTCCGTCAACCAGCTTTTGTTTTCATTGATGCTTACCGCACGAGGGACGAAAGAACTTACAGACAATCCGCAAATAAAAGAAATGCTGACCTATATGCAGGAGCTGTCACAGGAGGCATTAAGTGAAATGAGGGCACTTATTTGGCAGCTGCGGCCAGAGGGGCTTGAAAATGGACTCGTGAGTGCCCTGATGAATTACGGCAAGGTGCTTGGGATGGAAATCGACTGTGAAGTGAAAGGTGTCATAGATCTGCCTACACATATTGAAGAATGCCTTTGGCGGATTGGACAGGAGGCATTCAATAATTGTAAAAAGCATGCAGGTATCCGTGAGGCGATGCTTCGGATTGTCGTAGAAAAAAAACAGGTCATATTTGAAATCGAGGATAGGGGTGCAGGGTTCTCCGTTCATGAAAGCAAAGAGATACCTTCATTGGGATTAAGAAGCATGAAGGAACGCTCAGAAGCTTTAGGCGGATGCTTATCAGTTTGGAGCGAACTTGGCCAAGGAACGAAAGTAAGAATTGAGATGCCGGTGAAAAGGGAGGAAAATCGATGATACGCGTCCTGATTGCAGATGACCATCACGTTGTACGACGTGGGTTATTGTTCTTTTTGAAAACACAAAAGGATATTGAAATAGTTGGCGAGGCCAAAAATGGGGAGGAGGCTGTGACGCTTGCTTCCTCATTGAAGCCTGATGTAATATTGATGGACCTCGTCATGCCAGAAGTGGATGGGATTGAAGCCACAAGAAGGATCATGGATATGGGCTTGGCATGCAAAGTGTTGATCCTGACAAGTTTCTCAGACCAGGACCATTTGATTCCCGCCATCCGTGCCGGAGCGGCAGGGTATCAGCTGAAGGATGTGGAGCCGGATCAGTTGATCGCGAGCATCCATGCGGTTCACCGTGGCGAAAGTCAGCTGCACCCTAAAGTGACCTCTCACGTGATGTCCCATCTGACAAAAGGCGGGGGAAACAATCGATCCCTGCATGAAGAATTGACAAAACGGGAGCTCGAGGTGCTTGGTGAGATATCAAAAGGGAAGAGCAATAAGGAAATCGCCTCCTCCCTTTTCATTACTGAAAAAACGGTCAAGACCCATGTGTCCAATATCCTGGCAAAATTGGAGCTTGCAGACAGAACACAGGCAGCCCTGTACGCGGTGAAGCATGGAATAGGGTAAAATCCTACAACTTTAGTCGTAGATTTTGGTGCAAAAGCTCCTTCCATATTTGTAGGTAAACTTAGCCATATTTTCCGATTTCGATAATCGGGTATACAGATATACTAAGAGTATCAACAAGTTGAAGGGAGAATTTTAAATGAACATCGTCATCATCAACGGAAGTCCGCGGAAAAGCGGCAGAACAGGAATTGCCGCAAGATATATTCAACGTACCTTTAATACCGATCTGATTGATCTCAGTGAAGGGGATATCCCTTTATATAATGGGGAAGCGTATCAGGCAGAACTTGAGAATGTGGTTGCACTCCGGAAAAAGGTGAAGGAGGCAGATGCCGTACTATTGCTTTCACCGGAATACCATAGTTCCATGAGTGGAGCCTTGAAGAACGCGATGGACTTTCTCGGAAGCGAGCAGTTCCACCAGAAGCCGGTTGGACTATTGGCGGTTGCCGGGGGCGGAAAGGGCGGCATCAATGCACTGAACAGTATGCGTACAGTCGGGCGCGGAGTGTATGCCAATGTGATTCCAAAGCAACTTGTGCTTGATCCTCATTGCTTTGACTACGAAAATGATGCTGTCAATGAAGAAAGCGCCAAGCTAGTGGAAGCACTTTATAATGAATTGGTGATGTACGCAGAAATGCGAAAGTATTTGTTAGCGAAGGAAGAGGCCTGAGTGGGTCTCTTTTTTTTATTTAAAGGAAGCGTGAGAATAAAACCGAGTTGTGTAAGAATAAACCCCAGAAGCGTGAGGATAGAGTCAAGAAACGTGAGAATCTTCTCGAGTAACGTGAGGATCAAGAGCAGTTACGTTAAGATACCTCACTTAAGAATGGTTCCAGGTGCCAATACCCAACAAAAATTCTCGTGAAGACAACCAGCAAGCCCCAGCCACAACCAAAAAGCAGCAAATCAGGGTCGAATAAACCCCATTTTGCTGCTTACAATAAAAAATCAAACTCCCTACACCATATACCCATGGCTGACTTCTGCATGTTCATCATGATCTGCTGCGCTTCTGTCTACAGCGTGATCGATATAGCGCAACAATTGGTACAGGTGCTTTTCAATTTCCCGATAATCCTTCGAGAAATTGTAGGAGTGCAAAAAGTTTTCAATGTTTTTCGATAAAAAATCGTCCTTCGTTCTTACCATTAAGATGAGCAGATTATCCCACTCCGAACGGTGCGTATAATACAATGCTCGATCATAGTCGACTGAGTTCATTTCCCTTCCTCCTCTTGGTAAGGAGTGATATTATTTTGCGTCTTTTTGACCCGGAATCCTCATTGTAAATGTTGGTCTTATCTCCATAGGAATACTAAAGGAAAAGTACGGATGAAAATTTTATGGGAACAAGTAATGAATCTGTGTCGTTTGAGGAAGAATAAACACGAATAATAACTTTGGAGGTTATTTTATATGAAAAAATGGGTATTAGGTTTGTTAAGTGTTTTATTAGTGCTATCTACAGCAATCAGCGTGGTACAAGCAGAAAATACCGATTATGAAAAATGGGGTAAAATCGCAATCCAGCTGGCCAAGGAGAATTATCCGGAAGCGGAAATTTCCGATTACCAGTATCAGGGACGTGAAGAGATCTCTGACACGGAAGCGAAGGATACCTTTCATTTCACTGCCAAACAGGATAACAAAAGCATCGATATCTATGTAGCGCTTACATTCAACCCTAAAACAAAGCAGCTTAAATCAGTAAATATCGAAGAGAAAAAACAGTAACCGAAAAAGGTTGACATAGTCGGTTTTTCCCTTGTAGAGTAGTAGTTGTGAAAACACTCGAACCTTCGTTAGGTGAGGCTCCTGTGTGGAGATACGCTGCTGCCCAGAAACGTCCAAAGACGCCAATGGGTCAACAGGAACCATCGATATAAGGTGGTTTTTAATGCAGCTGGATCATTCCTATGCCACACAGTGCTAAAGCTCTACGAATGAGGGAATCTATAAGGGTAACTATGCCTTTATGCGCCTTCATTCTGTGATGAAAGGTGCTTTTTTAATGGGGAAAATATTGAAAAGGAGCTGGTAGCGAAAATGGATAGTAGTCCGAGTCCGAGGACAAACACAAAGGCAGTACAGGATACATATATATTTTTGCTTACCGCTCCTTTGGTGGAAAAATAGAGTGAATCCTTGTACTTCCTAGCAGGCAGAGGAGGTAGCGCGCATGGTGCATAACATGACAGAGGATCAAATCATATTAAATATCATTACCTTTCTAAAAGACGGGAAGCGTAAGGCTTTCCAGGATATAATCGAAGAATTACAACCGTATGATACAGGCATCATTTATCAGCAGCTTCCTGAAAAACACCGTGTCCGCTTTTTGACGTATCTGACAATCGACCAGCTGACTGCCCTCATACAGGAGTTGAATCAGGAGCAACAGCTTGAGGTGCTTCAGAAGATTGGGGTAGATAAATCGGCAAAAGTCATGGATCGCATGGACAATGATGATCTCGCTTCCTTGTTTGATGAGATGGATCCTGATATCCAAGAAGCGTTCTTATCAAAAATGAACAAGGCTGAATCCACGGCAGTCCAGGACCTGATGAAATACGAATCGGAAACTGCCGGCCGACTGATGACCAATCGATATGTTTGGATTCCGCAGGAGTATACCGTCCGCGAAGTAGTTGATAAGCTTAAATCCTTTGCGGAATTGGCAGAAACGATCAACTATCTATACGTCATTGATGAAGCGAAACGGCTGGTAGGAGTTGTATCCTATCGTGACCTTATCTTGGCGGATGCACATGAAAAAATCATGGACATCATGTTCTCCCGTGTCATATCCGTCCATGTCGATACGGATCAGGAGGAAGTGGCCCATGTCATTGAACGGTATGACTTTTTAGCCGTACCGGTCGTGGATGATGAAAAGACCTTGATAGGGATTATCACAGTCGATGATGTCATTGACGTCGTAATCCAGGAAGCGAACGAAGATATCGAAAAGCTTTCCGCATCAGGTAAAGACATCGATTTCGATACACCGGCGCTTGTAGCGTCTGCAAGAAGATTACCGTGGCTGATCTTATTATTATTTATTGGACTTATATCAGGTAGTATCATCAGTGGATTCGAAGGTACATTGGATGACGTCGTTGCGTTGGCATTCTTTATGCCGATGATCGCCGGGATGACAGGTAATACCGGCACGCAGTCACTGGCTGTGATTGTACGTGGACTCATTTCCCGTGATTTGGATAAAAAAGTGGTCACCAAGGTTGTTTTCCGTGAGTTGGGTGTGGGGATAACAATCGGTGTTACATGTGCGATCCTTATTTCAATCATTGCCTATGTATGGCAAGGGGACTTGATTCTGGGGATGGTCGTCGGTGCTTCCCTTTTTATAACCTTAATCATCGGGACCATGGCCGGAACCATCATTCCGCTCATCCTTTACAAATTGAAAATAGACCCTGCCATCGCATCAGGGCCGCTGATTACAACGGTCAATGACATTTTGTCGCTGTTGATCTATTTTGGGATTGCGACAGCGTTTTTGTCATATATTACGTGAAATATTAAAGGGTTGCCGCGAAGTGGTTTTCTTTCACTTCGCGGCAACCCTTTTTTCAATTATGAAAGTAACCTTTGAAGAACCAATAGGATGAAGGGCTTTTTACGTCTTGTACCTAGTCTAAAAGCTCATCATAGGCGTGATGAAGAGCTTTTTGTCATGAACAGAGGCTAGAAAAGCTCATCATAGGCGTCATGAAGGGCTTTTTGCCATGGACAGAAGTCAGAAAAGCTCTTCATATCCCCATTCAACAAAGCTTTCACCCATTCGACTCCACCACGTCATGCTTAAAAATCCGGAAAAACATGAAGATGTTCATCGTCAACGTATAGCATGCAAGCACCACTAAGCCAAGTACGGTATAATCTGTCATATTAATGATCAGGCTCGCCATTGTACAAATGTAAAGAATGCCGAGCAGACGCTGAATGGTGACGTTTTTCACATAGGAGGTAGCTTTAGCACCCAACTGGGAACCGAAAATGGCTCCGGCAATCAGGAGGAACCCGGTGTCATAATGAATCGGTATATTGACGGCATAAGTAAGAAATCCTGCAGAAACAATGAAAATCACGCTAGTCAGGCTGGTGGCGACTGCATTCCTCGAAGGAAACCCCAGGAAGCTGATCAATAGCGGTACAATGATGAATCCGCCCCCGACACCAAGTGCAGTGGAGAGGAATCCTCCAATCAATCCAATGATCATCAATGGGTAAATCGAATTGGATAGATGCTTTCCTTTGCTTCCCCGGGTAGTTTGCTTAAGCATCTTGAATGCGAAGTAGCTGAGCAATATCAAATACATCGCAGGAATAACCGTCTCGTCAAGTCCGGTCGAATCCAGCCACTCCACAAAAGGATAAGCAAGCTGTGTAGCCAAAATTCCGCTTGTCCCGATGATCAGGGCCTGCTTCCATAAAATATTTTTCATTTTAAAATGAGCGACAACACCCGAGATGGATGTGCCGATCGTATACAAAAGGCTTGTAGAAATGGCTTCAATTGGACTGAACCCCATCAACATGAGTACGGGTGTCAGGACGAAGCCTCCCCCAATGCCGAAAAAGCCCGAAAGCATACTGATGGAAAACCCCATAATAATAAATAATGCAAATTCCAAAAAGAACACTCCCCCAAAAAATCACAGTAAGAAAAGTATAACATTCTCATCCCTATTCTTTCCCGGAATCAGAAAAGAAGTTCATAAAAAAGCAATCCCTTTTCATCATATCAGAACCTTGTTCATACATTGTGATAAGAGGAAAAGGGAGGTTCTGAGATGAGAGCAGATGACGAAAAAGCGTTATTTCGGGCAATCGATGAGATTACCGAGATTGCAAAGGGCTTTGGCCTGGACTTTTACCCGATGCGTTATGAGATTTGCCCAGCCGATATCATCTATACTTTTGGAGCATATGGAATGCCGACTCGTTTTTCCCATTGGAGCTTCGGTAAACAGTTTCACAAAATGAAGCTGCATTATGACCTGGGGCTCAGTAAGATCTATGAGCTTGTAATCAACTCCAATCCTTGTTACGCCTTTTTGTTGGATACAAATTCACTCATTCAAAATAAGCTGATTGTGGCGCATGTGCTTGCCCACTGCGATTTTTTCAAAAATAACTGCCGTTTCCAGAATACGAACCGGGATATGGTCGAGAGCATGGCGGCAACGGCAGAGAGGATCAAGCAGTACGAACATGATCATGGGAAGGAAGAGGTTGAAAATTTCCTAAACGCCGTCCTTGCCATCCAGGAGCATATCGATCCGTCATTAATCAGATCCAAGCTCTCCTGGAGCATCGAGGATATGGAGGAGGAAGAGGAAGAGAAGAAAAAAACGAGCGCTTACGATGATTTGTGGAATCTTGATTCGCGCAACAAGCCAAAGGCAGTCCCGAAAAAGAGGAAAAAGAAATTCCCGCCACAGCCTGAAAAGGATATCCTGCTCTTCATTGAGCATTACAGCAGCGAGCTTGAGGACTGGCAACGCGATATCCTGACGATGATGCGGGAGGAAATGCTCTACTTCTGGCCACAGATGGAAACAAAAATCATGAACGAAGGCTGGGCTTCCTACTGGCACCAAAGAATCCTCCGCGAAATGGATCTCACAAGCGGTGAAGCCCTTGAATATGCCAAGTTGAATGCAGGCGTCGTGCAGCCATCCCGCACAAGCATCAATCCATACTACCTGGGGATAAAAATCTTTGAAGACATAGAAGAACGCTACAACAATCCGACAGAAGAGATGAAGCGCGACGGCATCAAGCCTGGCTCCGGACGTGAAAGAATGTTCGAGGTACGGGAAGTGGAATCAGATATTTCGTTCCTTCGCAACTACCTGAACAAGGACCTAGTCATGCGGGAGGATATGTACCTTTTCCAAAAACAGGGAAAGGACTATAAGATTGTCGATAAGGCATGGGAAAAGGTGCGGGACCAGCTGGTGAACATGAGGGTGAATGGAGGCTTCCCGTATATCACCGTCAATGACGGTGATTACCTCCGTGCAGGGGAGCTCTACCTCAAGCATTGGTTTGAAGGGATTGAACTGGATCTCAAATATCTAGAGAAAGTAATGCCGTACATCCATCAGATCTGGGGCAGACCGGTGCATATGGAGTCGGTGATCGAGACGAAGAATGTATTGTTTACTTATGATGGGAAGAGTGTGCATCGGAAGTATATTTGAGCAAAGGGGGACGGGGAACTG
Source organism: Sutcliffiella tianshenii (assembly GCF_016908565.1). Lineage (GTDB taxonomy): Bacteria > Bacillota > Bacilli > Bacillales > Bacillaceae_I > Sutcliffiella_A > Sutcliffiella_A tianshenii. Next base: position 283,126 of record NZ_JAFBED010000005.1, on the reverse strand, counting down.
TCCCCCTTCTTATATATTGGAGTTCTTAAAGTGGTTCCCACAAAGGTATATCTTTTTCCTTTTCTCACCTCCATCTCCCCAAATTTTCTATCCAAGCTTTTTCTGATCCTTACCCCACGCCTCATGTTTATCAAATCAGAAGAATTTGTATTCCTCCATAATTTCTGCAAACTTTTTGGGTATATTAGTTTTACTACTCTTAAAGGAGGAAACAAGGATGAAATGGAAAAAAATATTAATGGTAGGGACTCTTGCAGCATTGCTAGTCTTAACAGCCTGTTCAAATAACGGAAATGATACAGCTTCAAACAAGAATGATGAGAAACACTCGGAAGGTGATCACTCTGGTATGGATCATTCCGGAATGGATATGTCCGGTTCTGGTGAGGTGCCAAAAGGACTTGAAGAAGCAGAAAATCCAGCCTTTCCTGTAGGCACTAAAGCGATTATTACAGAAGCCCATATGCCTGGCATGGAGGGAGCGGAGGCTACGATTGTTGGAGCATATGAAACAACGGTATATACCATTTCCTATGACCCAACAGATGGTGGAGAAAGAGTCGAAGATCATAAATGGATCATCCACGAAGAAATAGCGGATAGACAGGGAGAACCCTATGAAGCAGGTGCTGAAGTAAAAGTAGAAGCTGAACATATGGAAGGTATGGAGGGTGCCACTGCAGTTATTGATTCAGCTGAACAAACCACCGTCTATATGGTAGACTTCACTTTGAAAGACAGTGGAAAAGAAGTCACCAATCATAAGTGGGTAACTGAAGAAGAACTATCATCAACAGAATAAGCAATAAAGAAAAGCTCGCATTGGTAGCGAGCTTTTTTGATGAAACAGGTATAGATTTATGAAAAATATTAATGACCATGTCCGTGACCATCATTTCTAATTTCACTATCACTTTCATGCTGGGCTTCCCCATCAACGTACCAGTTAAGAGTCAATGCTAGAGGAGAAACTAGTAGAAATAACATTGCAATTACTAAAGCAGCTTGTTTTGTGCTCAATGGAATATTATTTTTAAAAATAAAACTTATAGCTGACAATACAATGCCACTTGGGATTAATATCACAGCATATCCACCTAAATCACTAAAATGCTGAATACCACCGCTTACCATACCTACTCCCAAAGAAAGTAGAAGTGAAAAAAATAAAAGCTTGATAGCTTGGGAAAGATTCATTTTCTTCTTTTCTACATAAAACTCATTTACAAAAGATGCAGAAATAAATAGGATTGAACCTAAGATTAAAATGATAGAATAACGAGCGGGTTCGATTGGCATATGGACTATCCCGCCCGAGATGAGGCCAACTCCCAAAAAGTACATGATATAAATGACATAAGGAAACCAAATAAGATTCCATGTTCTTGATATTTGTTCCACTGATATATCCCCCTAGTGTGTTGTATATAACGCTCTATTTAACTAATTGAATGGATTACCGCTGATTCCTTCCCCTATTCATTCGTGACGCTTCCTTCTGCTGCTAACAGCTTCCAGTTTGCTCCATTATCCTGCGACAGATAAATGTCATTATTCAGGGACACGGCTATGATCTCAGACCTATTATCTGGATTTGTGGCAATAAACATGATGGGATTTTTACTGGAGACCCCATCCGGCAGAGACAACTCCTCAGTAGCTTCATTACTCAAATTGTATTCTACTAGTTTGCTTTCGCTGTTTTCCAAGATAAAGTACATCAGGCTGTCCTCCTGGTACTCCACTGTTGTCACAGGACTTGAACTAGTCAGCAATTTGAACTCATTACCAAAGTCAGAAGAAATAAATAATCCTTTATTGGTAGAGATGGCAACATTTTCGGAAACAGTAGGATGTGCCGCAATGTTTCCTATTGAGTTTGCAGAGATTCCTTTCATGGAACCTGTCTCCCATGTTTGCCCTTCGTCAACCGAATAATGGAGACCGATTTTCAGGGAGTTTTCATGCTCATTAAAAACATATAGCGTATGACTTTTATAGCCTGCCGCAAGATAGTGGAAATCAATTTCCCCGTAAAAAGCAATCTTTTCCATGGAAGCACCCCGGTCTTTGCTTTTTATGAGCCCTAAAGGGTTTTCTAAGTCGGAGCCGAGCTCAGGATGACCGCTCGAATAGAAATGCTCATCTGTCGTCTGGAATCCCATGTAATCATGATTATTTCTACTTGTCTTGTACCATTTACCTTCAGAAAAGCGTACAAGGCCATGATGGGTTGCTAGAAATAGTTCTTTCTTATCCCCCAAGTAACCAATACCGTGAATATGATTGATGGGTTCTTCCCTTGCTACTACAAAGTAGTCACCATTCTCACCTTTACTTGAACATCCGATAACCAGAAGGCCGATAATTGTTAACAGAATAATAAGCTTCATCTTTTTCATTGCTGAACCTCCATTGAGCTGCTTAGCTTGACTCGAATTTATCATTCCATCTATACCCGACGCCCCAAATTGTTTTCAGATGCCTGTCCACATTAAAACCTGCCTGTCGTAGTTTTTCTCTGAGATTTCGAATATGGGAGTCTATGGTGCGGTTTTCGGTCTCTGCCTTCAACTGCCAAAGCGAAGAAAGAAGATGGTCCCGTGAGAAAACCTTATCCGGATAAGTTAAAAATAACTCAAGTAAGGCAAATTCTTTTGGTGTAACTGTTATTGGATTTCCGTTATAGGAAAGTTTGTAAGAAACAAAATCAAGGGATAAACCATTGAATAGCAAGGGCTTTTCCTTTGATTCCTCCTTTGATGAACGGCGGAGGACAGCTTCAATGCGCGCTATAAGCACATCTTCATTAAATGGTTTGGAAATGTAATCGTCCGCACCATTTTTCAAGCCTTTTATCATGTCACTGTCATCGTTTCGAGCAGTCAGCATGATGATGGGGATTTCACTGATTTCCCTGATAGCCCCCAAAGCTTCCCAACCGTCCATTGCTGGCATCATGATATCAAGAATAATGAGATCCACCTCATGCTCTTTCAGAAACCGGATACCTTCCGAAGCACTAGTCTTTTTGATGCAGGAAAACCCGTGAGGCGTCAAATAGAGTGCCAAGAGGTCGAGCATTCTTTGCTCGTCATCGACCAATAAAATTCGTTTCACCAATAGATACCTCCTTTAATAGAATGGATACACTTGTACCGACACCGATCTCACTGCAAATCTTCAGCTCCCCGCCATGGGCATCCACAATTTCCTTTACGATGGATAACCCAAGACCAACTCCACCTGTAAGGCGAGAGCGGGATTTTTCCACTCGATATAATCGATCAAAAATATACGGGATTTGATCATCCGGTATTCCTTTCCCTTGGTCGGAGATGGTGAGTTTGCAGTTATTGTCCTTTTTGCTGAGTTCAATGGTTGTAGTGCCTCCATCTGAATACTTGAGAGCATTATCCAATACATTCAGCACTACTTGTTCCAATCGCAATGGATCTATATTCGCATAGCATTCCTGTTTGCGATATAACTTAAGTTCTATGCCGGAATTGGAGAATACGGGATAAGCCTTATCGAAGATAGTCTGTAAAAAATCCCCTAATTGGATATCTTCCTTAGTGATAGAAAAAGAATTTTGGTCCATTTTGGCCAATTCGAATAGATCCTCGAGAAGAGTTGAAACCCTGATCGATTCTTCATGGATGATTTTCAGATATTCAATCCTTTGACTGTCCGTCAATTGAGGCTTCTGACCAATGTCGGCATAACCTCTGATATAGGTGAGTGGAGTCCGGAGTTCATGGGATATGCTTGCCAGGAATTCCTTTCGCTCCTGTTGCAGATAGTTTAGATTGCCTGCCAATGTTTGAATGGAATTTGCCAATTCACCTATCTCATCCCTGGATTTCACAGGCAGGGTTACAGTGAAGTCTCCTTCATTGATTCTCTTTGTCGCTTCCTTCATGGATACTAACGGTTTGGTTAGTAGCTTCACTAATATAAGGTTTGTAATCACCAGAAAAAATAAAATAATGATAACAGCAATCCCGAAATGGTGGTTTAAATTGGTAATCAAACCTTTCATTTGGTTGGTGCTTTTTAGCATATAGACGGTTCCACTTTCCCCACTATTCGAACTGAATGGGGAGGCAGTGGCTATATAGGATTGTGACTCCCAATCTGCTTCAATGATCAGATCATCATTCGTAATTGGAAAAATAATGGAGTTAATTTCGTCGTTGATAGCAATGGAAGATTCGATAACATTTCCACTTTGGTCTGTTATCACCACTTCGGTATCGGTTTTCGATTCCATTAACACGATATGTTGAAGTGTATTGTCGGTAAACGATTCTTCAAGAACGTCCCGATGGCTATCGCCCCTTGCCATTAATGACTTTCTTTCATTATCGATTAGGGACTGTACGACATGCTGATGTAGAAAAAGCATGGAACCAGTTTCAATTATCAATATACAGAAGAAAAACCAAAGCCCTAGCTTGGTTGAGAACTTCAAGGACATCACCTACTTTGTTATAGTTTTAGAATATCCGGAAATTATCGAGAAAGTTTGCAGATTAACAGAAAGTAAAAAAATTGTCATTACTCACTAGATTGGATGTATGTATTATAGGTGCAGTGGGTGGAAAAACAAAATAAAACTATTGGATGCTTTAGTTAATGAAATTAAGCTTTGGAGGACTTGTTCAATAGCTACAAAAAGAGCCAAGCGAGTGCTTGGCTCTATAGAAGTTCTGCTATTTTCTATATAAAGAAGAAGCATAGAATTCGTCATCCGTCATCACATAGTTGTGAACTTGTTCTAGTACGGAGTTTAACTCCGGTGTAAGAGAGGCCTGCGAGTACGCGCAAACAGAAATCAGATTTTCTTTTGTTACAAAATCATCAGCTTCGGATTCATATTCTTTGAGCAAGGTTGCATCGGGATTATCAGAAGCCCACTCTACATGTGCCCAAGTGCGAAAAGTGGGGTTTAAATTCTTTAAGATGGTAATATCCTTTTGGAAGTGATCAAGAATAGTTTGCGTATTAAAATCTCCGCCTGCAAAGTAGTAATCAAAATTGTTCACTAATCTGACGGTTGAAATCTGTTCTTTACTAAATGATTTTTCCATTTCCCTTTTTAATTTAGGAATGTTTTTCATGCTCTCGACAATTAAGATATGCTGATTGTTTTTCAGACCGCTACTAATGAAAGCAATCAAATTATTAAGATAAACTTGTTGATCCCGATATCGGTAAAAAACATGCCCATCAGTGATTGCCTCGATTTTGAAGTTCTTTTTAGTTGTAATTAATCTCACCTCTACGATTTTTATAAAAATATATTTATCATAATCTATTAATCGCCTTATACGAAAAATTGTCTAAGAACATTATAGCACTTTGTGGGACTGCGTAATATGTCGTTTACTATGAAAAAGAAGGGAATTCGAAATGATTTGTGGAAATATGTAAAATAATGAAATTTTATGTAATGAATTCATTAAATACATAGGATTTTTAGAAAGGGGAAAAAGGATGTATTGTTCAAAATGTGGAGCAAAACATGATATTAATTCAAGGTTTTGCCCTAGTTGCGGAGCACCAATAAATAATCCAACGTCAGCGGATTTCAATCAGAATGATCTGCGACATGATGTAACTTCAGATAAGAGCGCCAAGACGGAGGCGCTAAGAGCCTATATTGGAAAAAATGCCGACTATTATATCAACAAGTGGCAGATCGAAACGGGGGAAGTGAAGAAGGATAGCTGGAATTGGGCGGCATTCTTTTTGGGGTTTTTCTGGTTGGGATACAGAAAGATGTACTCTGTACTGTTTGCGCTAGTGGCAGTATTCCTGGTAACGGATGTCATTTTATATGCATTAGATATAGATGGTTCCCTGATAAACAGTGGAATTGGGATGGGAACTTCCGTTTTCCTTGGACTAATGGGTAACTATTTATACTACTTGCAAGCAGAGAAATCGATTGTGAAAAACTCTCACCAGGACATATATCTTAAGGATAAAATAGCTACAGACGGGGGAAGGAGCATTCTTGGTGTTTTCTTGGCAATTTTCATGATTATAGTTTACATTGTCATATCTGCATTTATATTAGATCCGGTTTTTGCAACTCCGGAAGTGGAAGTGATTGAGTTCGGGTATAGTGAAATGGATGGGGAAATCGACGATCCATCTTCAGAGTTTCAGCCATATGATGAAATTTTCTTTTCCTTCTATTTTTCAAGTCTAGAAGGCGGTCCTTATAAAGTGGTGATTGAAAAGCTGGAGGGCACGGAATCCCTTTATGATCAATGGGAAGATGAAGTCCCACCCGACTGGCCGGGTGTAGTGGCGAGCATGTATGCGCCTGAGGAAGAAGGGGACTATATAATGAAAATCATCCAGGATAATGAAGTGGTGGCAAAAGGGGAATTTAGTGTTGAATAGCTGATATTTCAAGTTGTTGAACCAAGGGAGAAGGGACTAGATATCTAGTTTCTTTTTTTTTGCTCGTTTTTAACGGTTTTTGCTCGTTGCTGAAATATTATGAATGATTTTGATTGATTTTTGAAAGGGCTTGCATTAAAATGAAGGAAATTACTTAAGTCCTATAGTAAGGGTGATATTCATGTTAACTCCAGAGAGGCATCAGAAAATAATAGATTTGGTACTGCAGAATGAGATTGTAAAATTACAGGAATTAGTTGATATAACAGGGGCTTCTGAATCGACCATCCGCCGGGATCTAAGCCAGCTGGAAGAAGAAAATAAATTGAAGCGTGTGCATGGCGGGGCAGCAAAACTTCATCAAAAAGGCGAGGAACCGAGCATTCTGGAAAAATCCTCGAAGAACATGGATGCCAAAATAAAAATTTCCAGGGCGGCAGCGCAGCTTGTAAAGGATGGGGATTGCATTTTTCTGGATGCAGGGACCACCACATACCAGATGATACCGTTCCTTGAGGGCAAAAGGATTACTGTTGTGACAAACGGCTTTGCACATATCCAAGCACTGATGGATAAGGGGATTCCTACTTACATCGTTGGAGGTTTCATGAAAAATAAGACCGGGGCCATCATTGGAAGGAAAGCTACAGAAAGCTTGGAGGCCTACAATTTTGACAAAGCATTCATTGGGGCAAACGGCGTGCATTTAAATAGTGGCTATACGACACCTGATCCGGAAGAGGCTGCAGTGAAGAGTCTTGCGATGAAACTTTCACAAGAGGCATACGTGCTCGCAGATGAGACCAAAATCAATGAGGTGACCTTTGCGAAAGTCGGAGCGCTACATGAAGCGACCATTATTACCAATACGGTGGATACTGAATTGTTAGATGACTTTAAAGCGAAAACTTCTATTATGGTGGTGGAAAGCAAATGATATATACCATAACGTTAAATCCCTCCATTGATTACGTGATGGAGGTTGCGGATTTCAAGGAAGGATCAGTAAACAGGGCTGATCGAACCATGTATTACCCAGGAGGGAAAGGCATCAATGTCTCCCGGGTGCTGAAGAGGTTGGGGGCAGATACAATGGCCCTCGGGTTTACAGCAGGGTTCACTGGAAACTTCATTAAAGAGAGATTGATAGAAGAGCAGGTGGCAGTAAAACTGATTGAGGTGGAAGGAACCTCGCGCATCAACGTGAAATTGAAGGCGGGAGAGGAAACCGAAATAAATGGATCCGGCCCTATAGTAGATGAGCGTGAAGCATCAAGGTTGATCAGCCAACTGGATGTTCTGCAACCTACTGATTTTGTCGTGATTGCTGGAAGTCTACCTGGTACGGTGCCATCGACAATCTATCAAGCCATTATAGAAAAGTGCAAGAGGCATCATGCAAATGTTGTCATAGATACCGGTGGCTCTTTACTGAAGGAATTGTTGGCTTATAGGCCTTTTCTTATAAAGCCGAATCATCACGAACTCGGGGATCTTTTCGGCGTTTCGATCCGGACGAAGGAAGAAGTCGTGGATTATGCCAGAAGAATCCATGAACAAGGCGTGCAGAATATCATTGTTTCGATGGCAGGGGAAGGTGCTATTCTTTATTCGGAAGCTGGGGTTTATTTAGCCAAAGCTCCAAAAGGAGATGTGAAAAATTCGGTTGGCGCCGGGGATTCCCTTGTAGCCGGATTCCTGGCAGGGTACGAAAAATATGCCAATATTCAGGAAGCACTCCGATATGGGATCGCATCTGGAAGCGCAACGGCATTTTCAAATGACCTTTGCCAGAAGCAGGAAGTAGACCGACTTTTAAATCAAGTAGAGATAGAAAAAATATAGGAGGGGGAGTCCATAATGAAAATCACCGATTTATTGACAGAAGACACCATTTCCCTGCGACTGAAGGGAAGCTCCAAGGACAGCGTCATCAGTGAGTTGGTGGACACGCTTGAGGGGGCAGGGAAGCTGGCGGATAAAAAGGGCTATGAAGAAGCAATCCTTGCACGTGAGGCACAAAGCACAACAGGCATCGGGGAAGGGATAGCCATTCCTCATGCGAAGACAAAAGCGGTTAAAACTCCCGCAATTGCATTTGGTGTTTCGGATGCAGGAGTCGACTATGAGTCCCTAGACGGTCAACCAAGTCATCTTTTCTTTATGATTGCTGCGAGTGAAGGGGCAAACAATGCCCATTTGGAAACACTATCACGTCTTTCTTCCATGCTGATGGACACCGATTTTCGGGCGGGGCTTTTAAGTGCGTCATCAAAAGAAGAGGTTATCAGTTTAATAGATAATAAAGAAAAAGAATTGTTTCAAGAGGAAGAAGTGGTTGAAACAGGTGAAACAAAAGGATTGATTCTCGCTGTTACTGCATGTCCGACGGGAATTGCCCATACGTATATGGCGGCTGATGCCTTGAAACAGAAGGCGAAAGAACTCGGATTGACCGTGAAGGTGGAAACAAACGGATCAAGCGGTGTGAAAAATGCACTGACAAAAGAGGATATCGACTCTGCAGCAGGAATCATCGTAGCTGCGGATAAGCATGTCGACATGGATCGTTTCCATGGCAAGAAGATCATCCAGGTGCCTGTTGCACAAGCGATACGAAAGCCGGAAGAGCTGCTGACAAAAGCCGGCAGAGGGGAAGGGACCACCTATACTGGATCAGGAAAAGCAGAATCAGGTCATGATGAGAAGAAAGGACGTTCAGGGTTTTATAAACATCTGATGAACGGGGTTTCAAACATGCTCCCATTTGTTGTGGGTGGAGGTATTTTGATTGCGATCTCCTTCATGTTCGGGATTGAAGCGGCGAACCCGGATGATCCGAGCTATCATTGGTTTGCAGAGGCACTTTCCACAATCGGTGGAGGTAATGCATTTGGTTTGATGATTCCGGTATTGGCAGGGTTTATTGCGATGAGTATCGCTGACAGGCCAGGTCTAGCTGCCGGAATGGTAGGGGGACTGATGGCTTCGACCGGTGGAGCAGGATTCCTCGGTGGTATCATCGCAGGATTCCTGGCAGGTTACATTATCCTTGGTTTGAAAAAAGCATTGAAGGTCCTTCCATCTTCTCTAGAAGGAATCAAGCCGGTGCTGTTATATCCTTTATTCGGGATTTTCTTTACCGGCATGATCATGCTTCAGGTGGTTGCCCCATTGAAGGCTTTTAATGAAGGACTGACATCATGGTTAGGAGGATTGGGCTCAGGAAATCTAATTTTCCTGGGATTGCTTTTGGGAGCGATGATGGCCATAGATATGGGAGGACCTATCAATAAAGCGGCCTTCACATTCGGCATTGCGATGATTGATGCAGGTAACTATGCACCGCATGCTGCAATCATGGCAGCGGGAATGGTGCCGCCACTTGGATTGGCGATTTCCACAACTCTATTTAAAAATAAATTCAACAAACAGGAACGTGAAACGGGAAAAACTTGTTATGTAATGGGAGCAACCTTCATTACAGAAGGAGCAATACCATTTGCTGCAGCTGACCCGATGAGGGTAATCCCTTCCGTTGTGGTCGGTTCGGCAATAGCAGGTGCTTTGACAATGCTATTCGGTATCGGTTTGCCAGCCCCTCATGGCGGAATCTTTGTCATCCCAATCATTACGGGAAGTATTCTACTGTACATCCTGGCGATATTGATTGGTGCATTTGTAACGGCTATGATGGTGGGCTTATTGAAAAAGAAAGCAACCGTCTAACAAATAATTGACCGTCCCGTAAAATAGGGGACGGTCTTTTTCCATGAATAATTTTACTCTAAACCGATGGAGTCGCTTTCTACGACACCGTCCTTTACTTTCAGTACAGTATGTTCCTCGTTTTTTGTGATGACGAAGAAACCGTTCAGGAAATCTGTGGATGATTCCTTGTAAAATACCCCATTGCGTGCATCCGGAAGGTTTGAATCAAAGACAAGCTCGTAATCATTCGATTTTTTTACAAGTTGTGCTTTAATGCCCCGATCATATTCCACACCCTGCACAACTGCTTCTCGTCCGACTTCCACAACATGAATGTCTATGCCCTCTACAATTTGGAATATCTCATTAATGAGGGAACTCTTCAGCATCATTTCAAACTTGGATTGTACAGGCTGCCCTAAAATAATCTGAGTAATGTTCTTATTATTAGAAACATCTGCGACTATGGATGAAACCTTCTTCCCGCCGGTTGACTCTACTAGCATTGTTGCCTGATATTTTAATGCGATGGTTTGAAATAGCTGTTGGGTACGAATATGATTCAGGTCCAGTTCATCGTTTTCTACAGAGCATACATAGAGGACGTAACAGTCCCCACCAAATGCGTCAGCAATGATTTTTCCTCTTTGAACCAATTTTTCAACGTTATTGGGATTGCTCACACAAACCAAAATGTTCTCCTTCATCTTTTCACCTCTCCAATTAAATATCTTATGTTTCTACTATTATACTAAAAATGGCAGAAAATGTTGAACGGTCAAAAAACTTAAAGGAATGATTGTACCTTTCTTTCATAGAATGATAAGAGAAAACATGTTGAAAGGAATGAAAGAATTGAACAATTACTATTATCCATATTATACAAGAGCGCCTCAGGATGAGACCTTGATCACCAATATTGCAAAAGCCATCAATGGGGAATACAGTGCGGTCCAGTGCTATGAACAGCTGGCAAAAATGGCACCTACAGCAGAGGTCCGGGAGAAGATTTCGGAAATCAGAAAAGATGAAATCAAGCATCTGAACACGTTCTCTCAAATCTATCAATCTTTGACAGGCAAACAGCCTACGCCTGAAATGAGCGAGGAATGTCCGGATAATTTCAAGGACGGATTACTTGCTTCTTTCAAAGATGAACAAGAAACAGTGGATTTTTATTTGGATATTGCTGACTCCACACAGAACCCTTATATAAGAAGGGTGTTTAAGAGGGCCGCTGCCGATGAACAGAATCATGCCGTCTGGTTTTTGTACTATATGATGGAAAATAGATGAAAAAAGGGACATTAAAAAGCCCAGGGCAAAAAATTTGCCCTGAGCTTTTTACTTATAACAGTGTCATCCAAGTCCCGCCTATCGCCCCTGTCACCACGATGATCCATGGTGGAAGCTTCCAATATACGAGCATACTGAACAGAACCGCGGCGAAGGCAAAATCAATGGGTTCAAGGATGGAGCTCGTCCAGATAGGGAAGTAGAAGGCGGATATCAGAATACCTACAACTGCAGCATTGACCCCCATCAGGGCTGCCTTGACCTTCACATTGCGGCGCAAGGAGTCCCAGAAAGGCAACGTTCCTAAAATAAGTAGGAATGCTGGAAGGAAAATGGCGAAGGTTGCTAAAAGTCCCCCTTTCCAGCCATCGATGACCGCTCCGATATATGCTGCAAATGTAAATAATGGACCTGGTACTGCCTGCGCGGCACCGTATCCGGCAAGGAATGCCTCTTCGCTGATCCAGCCTGTAGGAACAAATTCTCTTTCCAATAACGGAAGGACCACATGGCCACCACCGAATACAAGTGACCCTGAACGGTAAAAGCTGTCAAACATGGCGATCCAATTTAAAGAGGTAGCCTCTCTTAAAATAGGAAGCAACACCAACAGCCCGAAAAATAAAGCTAAACATACAACAGCGAAACTTTTGGATATCGGGAATTTAATTCGATCGGTATCGCTCTCTGCGTGCTGTTTGAATAATAGGAATCCGATGAAAGCTGAAATCAGGATGACTGCAACTTGTGAATAGGCCGTTTGCCACAATAGGGTACCGACGAGTGCAAAAAGTGCAATGGCTTTTCGCTGGAGATCTGGTGTCAGGTTCTTTGCCATCCCCATGATCGCATGTGCAACGACTGCAACTGCGACGATCTTCAAGCCGTGAATCCATCCGGCACTGGCAATATCCATGGTATTCAGTACGAGTGCGAAAATGATCAGTGCCAATACAGAAGGCAGGGTGAAGCCGATAAAGGAAACGATGCCGCCGAGTACCCCGGCCCTCATCACGCCGATCCCTATGCCGACCTGACTGCTTGCAGGTCCGGGCAGAAACTGACAGAGCGCCACCAGGTCAGCATAGCTTTTCTCATCCATCCATTTTCTGCGGCGGACATATTCAGTATGAAAATACCCTAAATGTGCAACCGGACCGCCAAAAGAGGTCAGTCCCAATCTTGTGGATACTATAAGAATTTCTAACAACGATTTCAATTTATTCATGTTTCATCACCTTCTTTAATTTCTTTGAATAGTTCATATGCTTTGTTTCTTGCTTCATGAAGAATGAGATTTCCTTTTTCGGTGGTGGTGTAATACTTTCTGATTTTCCCTTCCACCTTTTGCTCATCTTTTACTAACAGACCATCCGACTCCATCGTGTGAAGGATCGGATAAAGTGTCCCGGCGCTGATGTTATAGCCGTGTTCCCTTAGCTCCTCCAGCATCCACAATCCGAAGATGGGATGTTCTTTTGCATGATGGAGTATGTGAATCTGAATAAATCCAAGGAACAGTTTGCGCAGCACTTTCTCTTCCAAGTTTTCGCCTCCCATATCATGTTGGATCCCGATATCGAAATTCGATATTGAAAATCGATAATTTGATGTTAACATATGATAAATGCTTTCCCAACCCTTGTTAATAAAATTTACAAAAGCTTAACATTTTATCAAAATCGGGTAACTATTTGACCTGGTAAACGATTTAAGCTATGATGAAGGTAACATAAACGAATGAATTCATCCCAAAGGGGAGTAGCTATACAATAAAGTCGTCATTACGGGATTTTTAGTCCTCGGCTTTGTTGGCAACGTCAAGTTGTTTGCGAGACCTTTGTCAGTACTAGCATTCTGGCAAAGGTCTTTTCTATTCCAAGAGGCTTTCTACCAGAAAAGTGGTAGAAGGCCTCTTTTCTTTGGGAGAAATTCTTTTAGAGAGTTGTGATGAATGTTAAAGCATGGCTTAGCTGTTGATTGGAGCAATAGGCGAAGACTCCTGCGGGAGGAAGCGTTTAGTGGAGACCCCACAGGCGAAGCCGAGGAGGCTCCACAAACGCCCCGCGGAAAGCGAAGCCTAGTGCGGAAATCAACAGCGGTGTTTAAAAGGGCCTGGAGAAAAGAAAACAAAGGGGGGGAAAACAATGATTAAAAAATTAGTGAAGGCACTGATCCTGAAAAAAGGTGCCAAGATCGCCAAACAGAAAGTGTTGCCTGTTGTCATGAAAGAAGTAAAGAAAAGAATCAAGAAATAATATAATAGGAGTGAGTGAGCATGAAAAAATCACTAATGATTATTGCAATTATCTCATCGGTACTTCTAAGCGGCTGTTCTCTATTGGAAGAGGTCAATAATTCGCTTGAATATGCGAATAAAGCAACCGAACATATCAATACATGGCAGGACTTCGGCCAGGAGGCGCCGCAGATGATTCAGGAAGCTGCCACAAATCCTGAGACTAAGCAAGAGTTGGAAGCGGAATTAAATGCCTTACTCGAAGAAATTGATGAATTCAACGAGACAGAGGCGCCAGCTATTGCTGCAGATCTGCACCAGCAAATAGTAGAAAAGAATGAAGCATTAAAGGAAATCATCAATGATGCGATGGCAAACGGGGAATTGGCTTTAGAGGAGCTTCAGAACTCTGAGCTGATCACGACAATCAATGAAATTACAAAGCTGATGAACTTGGTGGAGGACCTGGGGAACTAACCTTCTTCCTCCAAAAAGCTTCATAAGAGAGTGAGAGGTTTAGAATGAGACATAACACCGAGCTCCTGCAATCGTATGATGCACTCGCAAAAAGTGTCGTGTTTGTTCCAGATAACCAAGGCGTTTCCTTGGTGAATTATAATAAAATGGAGTTAACTCCCATAGGTCATGGGAGAAGCGCATATGTATTTAAAATCAGGAAATCAAATAAGGTTCTTAAAGTTTTCTACCCGCCATTTGAAGACATAGCAGCGAAGGAAGCGGAAATTTATCAAATGCTAAAAGGGGTTACCTTTTATCCGACTCTTTATGATTTTGGAGAAAATTATCTTGTCATAGATCATATTGAGGGTTTGACACTTTTCGAATGTCTTGTTCATGGGAGGAAAATGAATGAGAGCCATGTGGAGCAGATAGACGAAGCTCTCGGGATGGCAAGGGAAAGAGGTTTAAACCCCTCGGATATCCACCTGCACAATATCATCATCACTCCTACAGACGAGGTGAAGCTGATAGATGTGGCAAGATTTAGACAGGAAAAATTCTGTACACAATGGGAAGATATCAAAGCAGTATTTTTCAAGTATTATATTAAAAAGTATTTCCCAAAAAAGTGGCCGGCGCGAGTACTGTATTTTATTGCAGCTTTATACAAGAAGAACCTGCTGACTAGGTTCTATTAGAAAAGAAGCATTTCTCCACGCGAGGTGCTTCTTTTTTGTTTTTGGCTTTATTAAAGAAAATATTTTAATGAAAAGGTCTTCAACCAGGTTTATGAAGACCTTAATTTCTTCACCAGTGCTGTAATTAAGTTCTCATTTGGCTTATGAAGACCTTAATTTCTTCACCAGTGCTGTAATTAAGTTCTCATTTGGCTTATGAGGACCTTAATTTCTTCACCAGGGCGGTAGTTTAGGTCTTCATCCGGTTTATGAAGACCTTTTATCCCGATCTGGAAATCAATAACGGTGTATAAGAGAGCCCTGTTTTTAAAAATTTCCAACGTAAGTGCGATAAAATGGAAATGGATTCGTCTAACTAATTAGAAACTGCAACATACGGGGGAAGAGGATGTCAGACAAACAGGTCATTTCCAAATGGTTTTATGAATACAGCGATGATATTTATCAATTTTTGCATTTTCGGTTAAATGCCAAGCAACATGACATAGAAGATCTAGTACAGGAAGTCTTTATTCGGGCGTTAAAAGGGCTGTCCCATTTTAAGGGGAATTCAAGCCCGAAAACCTGGCTTTTTTCCATTGCAAGAAATGTAGCGATTGATGAAGGACGGAAGCGGACAAGGGACAGATGGAAGTGGTTCCTTTCCTTTGACGACAGTCACGAGGAGCCCTACCACAAAGAGCAGACTCCAGAAGAAATCCTTACTGACAAGGAAGGACAGAGGGACTTGATTGCCGCTATTAGATCTCTTAAGGAATCTTATAAGGATGTATTGATCATGAGGAGCATAAAGGAGTTATCGATACAGGAAACAGCAGAGGTGCTTGGTTGGAGTGAAAATAAGGTGCGATCGACGCACCATCGTGCCAAGGCTGCCTTGCAGAAGAAGCTAGGAGGAGATCACCTTGAATAGAAGAGAAGATCAATTGGATCAAAAACTCAGAGGAGTCTCGAAACCAACTATGTCCGTTGATAGAAAAGAAGAAATCCACGATAGACTGATGAGTTATGAAATCCGTGAAGAAAAAGGAAGCTGGTTGAAGAATATGAAGGGAATAACTGCAGTCACTGTAAGTGCGATAGCTGTCATGATTTTTACATTCATGATTTTTACAGGCGAAGAAGGTGGCGCGCCAAGATCATCTCATCCCGACGAGGGCTATATTACCGAACTAAGTAAAATAAACTTGCATGATGAATTTTCATCCTCGATCAACTATGTAGGCGACAATGGTGCAGTCACTAAAATGGCGTATTTACTGCCAGGTAATGATGCAGAAAGGACATTCGAGCTTCAGACTAAGGAAGAGCCCTATGAAATCATGATTTTTTATTCATTGGATGAAGAACATAAGGCTTTTTCAGAGGGAAATCTGCCAGAAACCTTACTGTATAATGCTACAGCCTATTTCAGTTTTTTTCACAACTTAGGAATCCTGACTATTCATTATGAGGTTGACGGAGTGAGAGGGGAAGAAGGGACTTTTACTATTACACGACAACAAATGGAAAACCTTTATGGTCAAGACCTTACAAGTTTTAAGGAAGAAGAGGCAGTATGGGATAGGGAAGTATTAGAAAAAGTGATGAGGGATGAAGGGAAGATTGCTGATTTTTATAAAAATATAAATGCTTCGATGATCTCAGAAGACTCTCTTCAGAAAGCGGTAGAAACCTACTACAAAAGAAAAGGATCTGAGGAAGAAGTATCTGTCATGCTAGAATATCAGTCCTTATCCAGTATGGTCTATTGGAGAAAGTATGAAGAGGATGTGCAATATATTTTAGCCAAATATGAGGGAAGTGAAGGAAACTTTGTTTATAAGGAAGAACATATAGATGGCATGAGTGGAGGTTACCCTATATGGGCACAAGCAGCAAAAATTGATGATATTCCGGTTATTTGGGGCACTATTCCATTTGACCGATTAGAAGTTCATCAGGTTGTGTTGGATTACGGAAGCGGAGTGCGGGATATGGTGCAAGTAACCAACCAGAGCTTTCTTATTGATGTGGCTAACCTGGAGCACTATGATCCGGAAATTGAATTGTATGAGCAGGTTAAAGAGGTTTACGGAGTGGATGAAAACGGGGAGAGAGTGACCCCTGAGATAAATTGATGGTTTTAGCTTACAAGCGGTTTGGAGATTTCATCCAAACCGCTTTGATTTTATTTATGTTAAATATCACTTTTTATGGTTCACTCCTTAAATTCCATTCGTCTTTCCATAAGATGTTGACTAATGGGGAGAGTATAATAGAATAAGAGAGTATGTAAACGTGAAGAAGGGGGGGATAATAGTGAAAATATGGAATATACTTCTAGTGATTTTATTGTTGGCAGGTTTTCAAGTAGCTCCGATGGAGGAACAAATGGACTCTGCAGACGGGCATTTCTTATCTTCCTATAAGATCGATAAGAATGTACAGGTCACGAAAAATCTGACGAGAACATCTGTTCAAGGTAAACTTACAAACAAAGATAAATTCAAGGATATGCATGCGCTACCATCATTTCTAGCATTTCAAAAGCAACCACTAGTCATTCAAGACTTCAAAGAGTCTGAATTTTTCCGGGATGCCTCTTTCAATCTACTCCCATCCATGTATCAATCAAATTACCTCATATGAATTCCCCTAAGGTATAACCTCTGATATATACCTTTCTTTCCTATGCCTTTATAAAATTTATCATTTGAAAATAGAATAGGTGATGACCATAAACATGAAAGTTCCATTACTGACGGGTATGGTGCTCTTTTTTGGTTTGTTATTTTTTCATTTCTCAGAAACAGGTCAGGAGATGATTCCATCTGTTTCTGATGAAGTCCTTGTACCGTTTGAAGACGCAGCAGAGATATTTATATTCAAGTCACAGAAAAAAGATGTGTATTCAAACTGTGTGTCATTACTTTTTGGACAGTATTGGAATTGTTCGGATCATGTAAAGTCTTACTTGGATTCTTACATTCCAAAAGTCAAATTAAAAGAGAGGCTATCCCATATTCACCATAAAGTTCTCGTATTTTCCCCTAACCTGCTTCTGTTTAAATTAGTACAGAATTAGGGGGGAAACGATGAAACGTCAACGTTATATTGGCCTGTTTATTATTTTTACGATTTTAACCGGTCTGCTTGCCGGTTTCACCTATTTGCACACATTGCCGAAAATAAAACTCGGTTTGGATCTGCAGGGTGGATTTGAAGTTTTATATAAAGTTGAATCATTGAGTACTGATGAAAGCGTAGATGAAGATATTCTGACAAGTACGATAAGTGCGCTGAATAATAGAATTAATGCCATAGGTGTTTCAGAGCCTAATATCCAGGCAGAAGGGTCTGATAGGATCAGGGTCCAGCTTGCAGGTGTAGAAGATCAGACACAAGCGAGAGAACTCCTATCGACTGAAGCAAATCTCACTTTTCGTGATGTCGATGATAGAGTGATGCTTGATGGAAGTGATATTAAATCCTCGAAGTTAAGCTTTGATGAGAGGAATCAGCCTATCGTCAGCTTGACCTTGAATGATGAAGAAAAATTCTATGAGGTTACCAAAGAGCTCTCAAGTAGAGCGTATCCTGACAATCTTCTGGTAATCTGGCTTGATCATCAGGAAGGACAGACCTTTGAAGGGGAAATGCAGAAATCGGAAAAGAATCGTGGTTTCCTTTCGGCTCCACAGGTCCATACACCATTGTCAGGAGAAAATGTAGTAATAGAAGGAGACTTTACTATCGAGGAAGCGAAGGTGCTGGCCGAGTTGATTAAAGCTGGTGCGCTTCCTGTGAAGTTGACAGAGCTATATTCCCAGTCCATAGGTGCCCAATTTGGGTTAAATGCGTTGGAAACGACATCTATTGCGGGAGTAATAGGAATTACTCTCATCTTCTTCTTTATGATCGCTTACTACCGCTTGCCGGGTTTTGTTGCCGTAATCACATTATCCATCTATATTTCCCTGATATTAACGGTATTTGATTGGATGAATGCAGTGCTTACACTGCCGGGAATTGCTGCATTAATTTTAGGGGTAGGGATGGCAGTCGATGCCAATATCATAACGTATGAGCGGATTAAGGACGAACTCCGTCACGGAAATTCGTTAGCTGAAAGTTTTGAAGCAGGAAGCAAAAGGGCTTTTATCACGATTTTAGATGCCAATCTTACTACGATTTTGGCAGCAGGAGTATTATTTTATTTTGGGACCAGTGCTGTCAAAGGGTTTGCGACGATGCTGATGGTCAGTATTTTGGTAAGCTTTCTGACTGCGGTTCTGGGCTCCCGGCTGTTACTAGGTACTCTTGTGAAAAGCAGGATGTTTGATGGGAAACTGTCCTGGTTCGGTACTGCCCACAGCACAAGAGAAAAAAGCGTGGCAAGATTTAAATTTAATTTTGTGGAAAACAGGAAGAAATTTTTTGCAATCACGTTATCGGCCTTGATTATCGGGGTGTTTGCAAGCTCAATATTGGGTTGGAATTTGGGAATTGATTTTACTAGTGGGACAAGAATTGAAGTTACTTCAAATACTGCAATCAATCTTGAGAAATTGGAAGAGGAATTTTCTGAGTTGGGATATGAACCGACCATCACAATAGCCGGGAAAAATAATAATATGGGGGTTGCCACCTTGAAAGGTGACCTCTCCGCAAAACAGATCGGTGAATGGAAGGAGTACTTCCAAGAGAAGTATGGTCATGACCCAAATATAAATGTCGTCTCGCCATTAGTTGGGCAAGAGCTGGCGAAAAATGCACTATTGGCGGTGGCAATTGCTGCAATCGGCATTGTGCTGTATTTGACGATGCGCTATGAGTTTGCTTTTGCAATTACAGCAGTTATTGCTTTACTGCATGATGTACTATTTATGTTCCTCTCTTTCAGTGTCCTGCAAGTTGAGATAAATCTCTATTTCATTGCGGCCGTATTGACGATTATCGGATATTCAATTAATGACACAATTGTTACGTTTGACCGCATAAACGAACATTTGAAGAGGCAAGAAATCATTGAAAACAAGGCAACATTAAAGGAAATAGTGAATAGAAGTTTGCTGGAAACTTTCACAAGATCGATTAATACTGTTTTGACCGTATTGTTCACAGTGGTCTGCCTTTATTTATTCGGAAGTGAAGCTATTTCCGGTTTTTCCCTTGCACTGCTTATCGGGCTGATACTTGGGACATATTCCTCTTTATTTATAGCATCTCAGCTTTGGTATGAGTTAAAAGTGAGAAGGTTGAAAAAAGGGCCGATCATGATAAAGGATGATAAGGAAGAATACGGGGATGAACCTGTAGTGTAATAGGAAATGAAAAGTGCTCCTCCCGGTGTTCTTTTAATGGGGGGAGTAGGAGTTTTCCTCATAAAACTCAGAAAAAGACGCAAAATAAAAAACTGGAATAAAACTGTCCTATAGCTAAATTGATTGGAAGTTTTGAAAGGAGGATGAACATGCTTACTTCATCTTTTAATATTGATTACTTCATTTTACTGAGTGCGATGCTTTTGATTGTCGGGGTAGTCACCACCAAATTTTCCACTCGCTTGGGGGTCCCTGCACTTATCCTCTTTATCCTTGTAGGAATGATCACCGGCAGTGATGGCCTTGGAATCATTTCTTTTGATAACGCCAAAATGGCTCAACTGATTGGTGTATTCGCACTCATCATCATCTTGTTCGAAGGTGGTCTACAAACAAAGTGGGCTACCGTAAAAGCGGTAACGAAACCATCGCTTTCCCTTGCCACAATAGGGGTGATCCTTACAACCGGAGCAGTTGCAGTAGCTGCAAAGCTGATCCTGGATGTTACATGGCTGGAAGGGTTTCTATTTGGAGCCATTGTAGGATCTACAGATGCAGCGGCGGTGTTTGCGGTATTGAAAGGCCAGAATATCAAGGCAAGGCTGGGTGCAACGTTAGAAGCGGAATCAGGTTCCAATGATCCGATGGCCATGTTCCTGACCATTTCAGTAATTGAACTGATATTGGTCGATGAGGCTTCCTATCTTCCCCTGATCGGGACTTTCTTTTGGCAAATGGGGATCGGGCTTGTAATCGGTCTTGCGCTGGGTAAATTAGCTGTTTTCGCCATTAATCGCATCAACTTGGATTCGAGTGGTCTATATCCGGTGTTCGCACTTGCGTTTGCATTATTGACATATAGTGCGACGGCTTTGGTGGGGGCAAGCGGGCTACTTGCTGTGTATATTGCAGCGCTGTTGGTAGGGAACTCCGATCTTACGTACCGTCAATCCATATTCAGATTTAATGAAGGTTTTGCATGGATGGCACAAATCATGATGTTTACGATTCTTGGACTTCTAGTATTCCCAACGCAATTATTCACTTTTGATATTATTTGGAAAGGTTTATTGCTATCGATCTTCCTGATCCTGATAGCTCGACCTATAGCAGTGTTTGCATCTACGATAAATATGGGATACTCGTTAAAGGAGAAGGTGTTCCTTTCCTGGGCAGGACTCAGGGGGGCAGTGCCCATCGTGTTGGCAACATTCCCGATGATTGCCGGCATCGAGAACAGCCAGCTTTTCTTTAATGTAGTCTTTTTCGTCGTGTTGACCTCCTGCTTGATTCAAGGCTCAACGATTTCCATTTTAGCTGAAAAACTTGGCTTGACAGGTCCGAAAAAGTCAGAGGCCCCACATACGCTCGAACTGGTATCCATCGGAAAAGCCAATGCGGAAATCATCGAATTCGAGGTAAGCAAAACGACACCCATTGTAGGTAAAACATTAAATGATATTCAGTTCCCAGAGGATGTCCTGATCAATGCTATCATACGTTCCAGTGATCTGGTCACCCCTCAGGGCAACACGATTATCGAGGATGGGGATATCCTTTATATTCTTGTTGCGAAAAAGAGTAAAAGGGAGCTTAAAGATATGCTGAATAACGGGAGTGTAGCCGGAATGACATTATAGCTCAAATGGGAGGTGAGAGAAGGTCATTTGACATCTCCCCCGCATTTTTATATTATTAACTTAATAGTTTAAGAGTGAAACTATTACTCTGTTATAGAGTTTATAATACTCCAAAGGGGAGTAGCTAACAGTTATGTCGTCAATCCGTGATGCCCCATGCATCGCCGGCCTAACTGGCAACATCCATGTTGTTTGCGAGACCTTTGCCTATTTTGGTAAAGGTTATATAGATGGAAAACCTTTACTATTAGCTTGGTAAAGGTTTTTTTTATGTAAAACAGGAGGGAAATGCCATATAAAATGTAAAAAGTAATTTATTCATGGAAAGTAAAAATTAAAATTTCACGGAGGTGAATCCCTCAAAATAGAGGGAACCAATTGGACAGTATAACGATTATAAACTTGCTTTTAGTAGCTTTGTTAATTGCACTAACGGCATTCTTCGTAGGATCTGAGTTTGCAGTAGTAAAAGTTCGTATGTCTCGAATCGATCAATTGATAGCAGAAGGAAACAAAAAAGCAGTAAGGGCAAAAAAATTGATCCATGATCTGGATTATTATTTATCTGCCTGTCAATTAGGTATTACCGTAACAGCATTGGGTCTGGGTATGTTAGGTAAGCCGACGGTAGAAGCACTTATTTATCCTTTCCTTGAAAGTCTCGGAGTATCACCTTCTATGATCAGTGTAATATCATATGCAGTCGCCTATTCACTGGTGACATTTTTACACGTAGTAGTAGGGGAACTTGCTCCAAAGACATTGGCTATTCAATATGCGGAGAGAATGACTTTGCTATTTGCTTCACCACTTTATTGGTTTGGTAAGCTGATGTATCCGTTCATTTGGACTTTGAATGGTTCAGCACGTATACTTCTAAGGATTTTTGGTGTACAGCCTGCAAGCCACGAACAAGCTCACTCTGAAGAAGAATTGAAAATCATCATGGCGCAAAGCTTTGAAAGCGGAGAGATTAATCAGACAGAACTTTCCTATATGGAAAATATTTTTACATTTGATGAAAGAGTTGCAAAGGACATTATGGTCCCTCGGGTTCAGATTATCACTTTATCCCAAACGTTAAACCGTGAAGAAATCATCTCAATCCTGGATGAGCACCAATATACTCGCTATCCTGTCACAGATGACGGTGACAAGGATAGTATCATCGGATTTGTAAACGTTAAAGAAATGCTTACAAGCATTGCAGCAGGTCGCGAAGGCCAGCTAAAAGATTTCCTTCATGAACTGCCGCTGATTCACGAGTACACCTCTTTGCAGGATGCACTATTAAAGATGCAAGAGGAGCAGGTTCATATCGCTCTTGTCATTGATGAGTATGGCGGAACAGCCGGTATCCTGACGATGGAAGATATTCTTGAAGAAATCGTAGGGGAAATCCGAGATGAGTTCGATGCTGATGAGGTGCCTGAAATCGATCAGCACGGAGAAGGCCTGTATCACATCAACGGACGTGTGCTGTTAACTGAAATCGAAAACGAGTTCGATATCGTATTTGAAGAGAGCGACGATATTGATACGATCGGCGGTTGGATTCAGGTGCAATTGCAGAATGCCGAAGATGAGAACATTGACACCTTCGAGCATGATAACAACACCTGGACAATTCTTGAGATGGAAAACCATCAGGTAAAGCAGGTAGCCTTACAGCTTGGAGCTTTATCTGAAAATAGATGATGATAAGGTCAGAGTCCCGTTTTCATTGAAAACGGGGCTTTTTTTGTTGGGCGTTGATCGGCGGTGGTGGTCGCGGCGGGAGCGGGGACGGGGGTGAAATTTGTCGGAATGTGCGGTTTATCGATATCCAGCTTGTTTTCGTTGATATAATGAAATTTCCATTGATATAAAATTTTTTTCGTTGATATCGCCAACCGATTCATTGATATATTGAAATTTTCATCGATATCCCTTTGGTTGCCCACAGTGAAATGACTCAAATTGAGAAGCAAATGTTAAAATGGGTAAAAAATCACATCTTTTCTGAAAAAAATACCAAAAACACCTTTTATATTGATGGAATTGCTTTTACAATAAAGTATATACTAACCATTAAAACGATGGAGGTGAATGAAATGGAAAATAAGCCGAATCACTATGATGGCAGTGCTCCAGCTGTAAACGGGAATGAGGATTCCTTAACTGGAAATGAAACGTTGATCGTGACGGATGAAATGAGAAAAAATATCGGAGCTAATCCGTTTGTACTACATAATGAGGAATAGTTGATCGGGATTTGTCTTTTAGGCAAGTCTTTTTTTTTTTGGTGAAACAAATTACTTGCACCAAAAAGATATATTTAATATTATTATCTCGAATTAAAAATAAACACATTCGAGATAGTTGGTACTTATTGTATTTTGAGGCAAACTAAACTATCTTAATTTCTTACAAGAAGGGATAGATTTTAAATGGCTAAAGTTTTATATATCACTGCACATCCGCATGATGATACCCAATCCTACAGTATGGCTGTAGCAAAAGCGTTCATTGATACGTATAAGGAGGTAAACGCGAATGATGAAGTAATCCATCTTGATCTATATCGTGAGAATATACCTCATATCGATGTTGACGTGTTCAGTGGATGGGGAAAACTCCAATCCGGTAAAGGATTTGAAGAGTTGTCCGGGGAAGAAAAGGCAAAAGTCAGCCGTCTAAATGAATTGTCGGAGCAATTCATTGCAGCTGACAAGTATGTTTTTGTTACGCCTTTATGGAACTTCTCATTTCCACCTGTCATGAAGGCTTACCTTGATTCTGTAGCAGTGGCAGGGAAAACCTTTAAATATACAGCCGAGGGTCCGGTTGGCCTTCTGACAGATAAAAAGGCACTTCACATCCAGGCACGTGGCGGTATCTATTCAGAGGGTCCTGCTGCAGGGATGGAGATGGGGCATCGTTATCTGACTGTCCTCATGCAATTCTTCGGCGTACCGTCATTTGAAGGTCTATTTGTCGAAGGGCATGCAGCTATGCCGGATAAAGCCCAGGAAATCAAAGAAAATGCGATTGCACGTGCAAAGGATCTAGCTCATACGTTCTAATACAAAAAAGAAAGGGGCCAAGCATCTGTTGGCTCCTTTCTTATATTAATGTGGTTCAGTCTGAAGTTTGGTCTTCTTTGTGACTTTTACCTGTTTTAACACATTATCCTCCATTACGACCACTTCAAAATGAAGGTGATGATATTCCATCGTTTGCCCCACCTCCGGGATATGTCCGACTTCTTTAAGGAAAAATCCTGCAATCGTATCCTCGTCTTCTGGAACTTTGGTTTTGAATACTTCGTTAAAGCGTCTGATGGAAATTTTTCCGTGGCAGATTATCTGGTTTTCAGTTAACTCATCAATGAGAATATCACTGTCTTCATCTGTTTCATCTTCAATCTCAAGTCCGATCATTGCCTCGATGATATCCTCGTGACTAATGATACCCGTTGTTCCACCATATTCGTCAATGACTATGGCCAAGTGCTTCTTTTCCTTCAGCATCATTTTAAAGACTTTTTCAATATTCGTGGATTCTGCCACGAATAGGGGACTTTTGTCCATAAAATCCCTGATAGTCAAATCTGGTTCGATGGACCAATTGAGCAGCAATTTTGCATGAAAGACACCTACGATATTATCCATATTCTCTTTATAAACTGGATATCTGGTATAGCTGCTATCCATGACAAAATTCCGCGCTTCTTCAAATGTGACTTCGCAAGGCAGCCCATGGATTTCTATTCGTGGTGTTTTAAGTGCATCCCGGACATCCTTTGTATGGAAATCGATGGCGCCTTTGATTATTTGCGATTCTTCCTGATAGAAGGTTCCTTCAGTCAATCCGATATCCACCATGGTCTTGAGCTCTTCTTTTGAAAGTGTAGCCTCTTTGATCATTCCCCTTGAAAGCATCCTGATGACTGAATTTGTAAAAAGGGAGAGGAGGAATATTAATGGTTTAAGCACAATCAGCAATAGAGAAATGACAGGTGAAACTATGTAGGCAACACGATTGGCAAAGGTTGCTGCAATGGACTTTGGCAACACCTCTGCGAAGATGATGATGACCACTGTCAAAACGGCAGTCGCAACCCCGACATTGTAATCGTATTGAATCGCTATCAAGGTGACTAGCGTCGGGAGCATGATGTTGGCTATGTTGTTACCGATAAGGATGGCGGTAATGAATTCATCAGGCTTTGAAATCAGCTTCAACAGCTTTTTGGATCGTGGATCATTGTTTTCCGCCTGTGTATGTACCTTCATCTTATTTACAGCGGTCAGGGCCGTTTCACTGCCTGACAGAAAAAACGACATGAAGAGAAAAAATAGTAATGCAATAATCAAATTTGTTGCCTCCTAAGAAATAATAATAGTAATTTCCCCATTCTTTATCAAAGAATACTTTATTTTGGCTAAAAATACATATTTGAAAAGATAGTAAAATGATTGACTACAAAGGGATACTCGAATATGATTTATTCGATAAGAAAACAATACGGACTGTAGATATGCACTATATTATTAGATAATAATATATGAAGAGTCAATATCCTAATTATTTGCTGAAAATGGAGTAGAAGAATGTGGATTATAAAGATAAACAACAATTAGATGTCACGCTCATTTTTTTGATGATCATGATGGTACTTGCAAGCTTGATTGCACTCGATAGCATTGAACCGACCTTGCCGAAGGCTTTGCAAGGCATCAATTTCATGGAAAAGCAACTTGTCTGGTTTTTGGTGGGGACAATCGGGATCGGCCTATCCCTGCTTATCCACTTTGATTACCTTCGAAATCTTGCCTGGATCACGTACGGTATCGGTATATTCTTTTTAATTGGATTGGAACTGAATTTTCCAGGTACCCTTGAAATAAAGGGTGCAAGAAGCTGGTACAGCATCCCGGGCCTTGGTAATATCCAGCCCTCTGAATTAATGAAGATAGCACTTATTCTTGTATTGAGCAAAATTATTGCAGACCATCGTACAAAATACGAAAACCCTGAAGTGAGAGATAGTTTCTATCTTCTCTTCAAGATGGCTGCGGCTTCACTGGTGCCGGTCCTTCTTTTGATGAGGCAGCCTGACATGGGTACGACCATGGTGTACCTCTCCATTATTGCCGCTTTGGTGTTGGTGTCTGGTATACGGTGGAGCATCATTGTAGGGCTCATTTCCATCGGAGTGGGCTTTGCCGCAATATTTATCTATATTTTCATCCAATTTCCTGAATTTTTCCATAAGTATTTCATACCTGAGTATCAATTGGACCGATTCTACGGCTGGTTGAATCCTTATGAATATCAGGATGAACAGGGGTTCCAATTGGTCCGATCCCTGCTCGCTATCGGGTCTGGGGAGTATACTGGCGCAGGGTACGGCTCGATGAATGTCTATCTGCCTGAAGCGCATACCGATTTCATTTTTGCGGCCATAGCCAATCAGTTCGGGTTCATGGGGACAACCATAGTGTTATCGTTATTTTTCCTTCTATTATATAAGATTACATTCATCGCTTTGCAATGCCATGATACTTATGGCAGCTATTTATGTACGGGTATCATAGGGATGATTACATTCCAGGTTTTCCAGAATATCGGCATGACTGTGGGGCTCTTGCCAATTACAGGTATCCCGCTTCCTTTCTTCAGTTATGGAGGAAGTTCACTCTTAACCTATATGATTGCCATAGGTATTGTATTGAATGTCCAACTGAGAACAAGGAAATATGTGTTCGCATAATTTTTTTTGTGAAACCAACCACTAATGATATAATGGTCTAATGTGTAAATACTTCTTTTTGGAGGCATTATGTTAACATTTGAACAAAAACTTACTATTATCGAATCCTTTCCTGAACTGGAACGTAAGGACGTATCGCTGAAACGGGTCAATTTTCAATTCGAGGAGAGCTTAAGTGATAAGAAAAATGTCGTGTATCACTTGCATCCAAACGGCAATGGCTTCGTATATGCAAAAGGTATCAAGGGATATCGGACAGACGAAAAGGGCATGGTAAATATCCGTGAATTTTCGGAGGAAGAGCTGAAAGAGGTTATCGCAAAAGCCATTGAAGCCTTAAGTACGGAAACCACGTCTGATGCCTCTAAAGAAGCCGAGGCTTTTGAAGATGAGAAGTGGGCGAATGACGAAGATCAGACGCTCATGCTGGTGCTTGAGGATGATATGTGGAATGTCTATGCAGGTCCAAACTTGGACGGGACATTTCCTTCCTATAATGAAGCAAAGCAATATCTGATCGAGGAAGGATTCAGAAAGAGATTCTATTGATTTCTTTGATATCATGATACAAAAAAATGCTCCTGGCCAAGGGAGCATTTTTTATTTTGCATTAACCTGTCAACAGGTCTTCATTAGGATAACGTATTTTTGCTGCTGTCGGTTTTGCAAGGGAATATGCAAGCGTCAGTGGCCCAAGCTTACCAAGCAGCATGATGAAGATGATGACCGCTTTTCCAATTATGGTAAGGTCTGCTGTAATACCCATGGAAAGTCCGACCGTACCAAAAGCGGAAACCACTTCAAATAATAATTGGAGAAAGTCCATTTTTTCGGTGATGGTTAAAATGAACATGGATAAAAATACGAACAGCACACTGATAATCGTGATTGCAAGCGACTTGAATACATATTTTTGATGGATGGATCTTTTAAATAGAACAATTTCTTGTTTGCCTTTAATAAAAGTGATGACTGCCAGAATGATAATGATAAAGGTTGTGAGCTTGATCCCGCCACCGGTTGATGTGCTTCCTGCGCCAATGAACATCAGCAGTATCATGAACAGGATGGATGAACTCTCCATCGCTCCTATGTCGATTGAATTAAATCCCGCAGTTCTTGTCGTAACAGCCTGGAAATAGGAGGCCCAGAGTTTCTCCATAAACGTCAAATCAGCCAGTGTGCCAGGGTTGAAATATTCAAGTGAGAAAATGACCAGCATGGCCAGCAGGTTGATCCCAAGTGTTCCGAACAGCATGATCTTTGTGTGTAAGGAGAGTTTCCTAAACTCCTTTGTGTACCATAAATCCGTAAGAACCGTGAAACCGATTCCTCCAATGATAAATAGGAAGGAGATGACGATGTTGATTACAGGATCTCCAACGTATTGAGATAAGCCGTCTGCCCATAATGCAAATCCAGCATTGTTAAAAGCGGAAATGGAGTGGAATATACTCAAATATATCCCTTGTCCCCATCCATATTCAGGTACCCATCGGTAAGACAATAAGAGTGCAGCTATTCCTTCAATCAGCAAGGAGAAAATGACAATCCTGCGGACAAGGAGGATGATCCCCCCGACTGATGTCTGATTCAATGCTTGCTGCAGAAGCAATCTTTCCTGGAAGCCGATTTTTTTGCCTAGCATCATGAAAATGAGGACGGCAAATGTCATGATGCCGATTCCTCCCAATTGAATGAGGGCCATGATGATGACCTGCCCAAATACAGTGTAAACACTAGCTGTGTCCACCACCACCAACCCTGTCACTGTCATGGCTGACATGGCAGTAAACAAGGCGTCGATGAATGAAATGGATTCGGTGGTGGAAGCCGGGAGCATAAGCAACAGGCTTCCGATAAATACAAAAACGATGAAAACAAGGATGAGAAGTTGAGGCGGACTAAGTTTAATACTCAGTTTATGCATCCTTTACACCCCAGTCTCCTCAAAACGGTGAATATCTTCATTTCTTCCCAAAATGATCATCAGATCTCCTTCCCGGATCACTTCATCAGCAGCCGGTGAAAGAATGATGTCTCCGTCCCGTTGTATGCCTATCAAAGTACAGCCATACTTGGCTCGTATATCCAGTTCCATCAAATTCCTATTGGCCACCTTTTTGGTTGCATATAATTCTGCGATACTATGGTTATCGGAAAGTTCGATGTAGTCGATGATTTTATCCGATACGACGTGGTGTGCAATCCTCTTTGCCATATCACGTTCTGGCTGGATGATGCGATCGACTCCAATTTTTTCTAGAACTTTCTGGTGATATTTATTGTTCGCTTTTACCCACACTTTTTTTAATCCCATCTCTTTTAACAGGAGGCTGCAGAGGATGCTGGATTCTATATCGTCCCCCATTGACACGATGGCGTGATCAAAATTCCGGATGCCAAGAGAATTCAGTGTGGCCTCATCTATTGCATTGGCTTGTACAGCATGGGTCGCATAAGGACTGATTTTATTGATGTTTTCCTCGTCTTTGTCGATGGCAAGCACCTCGACACCAAGAGTGGAAAACTCCTCTACTATGCTGCCTCCGAATCGTCCCAATCCAATCACGACAAACTGCTTTTTCATGTTAGTTCCTTCTCCCTTTGAACATAAAAAGACCATTCCTTGACAACACAAAGAATGGTCCGAATGTTCATAAATTAGACCCTTCTCTCAATAAGCTTACGAGGTTAGCTGTCGGGTTAGAGGATGAGAGTCCTCTTCGCATTTACGTGATTCACCCCAAGATAATGAAAAAGTCCATTATCAGTATGGTTCCCCCGCTCTTAAAAGATTAAGCAATAGGTTTATATGTTTCTGTATGATGTATTATAATTTACTCCCCTTTTTCCTGTTCGTCAATACGTTTTTTTGTAAATTTTTTATGAAGAATGAATCAGGCAATTGGAGTCATTTATGGATTGGGTAAATAAAAAAGCCTCACCACCATAATAAGTGGAAGGCTTAGAATGGGACTTATTCCTTTGAACTGCGGATCTTTCGTTGATAGAAGATAAAGATGGGGAGGGGGATGACGATCCAGCCGAAGCTTTTAATCAGGGTGTTCCAGGCTCTTTCCTTATTGCGTTCTTTGTCCTGTTTCACGACCATATCGTACTCTTTCAGCAATTCGTCTTCGTCTATTTCAGGGATGGAGATCGGTTTGCCGTTTTCATCATATTTGGTTTTGTTGGCAATTTTCATTTCCTTGTATTCCATATAGCTTTGATAATAGCTTGGCGGAGAAACGATATCCGCGATTGCCATGAAGGCGGCGACACTTCCTCCGATGGTCATCATTAAGGTCATGAACAGAATCAAATAGTAATATACCACTCTAATCATGTTTGCACCTCGACTTTTTTCTGAAGTAGTTTTTTTTGCGTAGCTTCCTGCCATGAAAAGGCAGACACCCAATAAAACAAGCATCAAAAATGGGATGAATAAAGCTGCTATACTCATGATGATTATAGAGCCCCCTTTTCTTACTACTAGGATATTGTCACTATTGGAGTAATAGACGCTCTCTAAAGTTAGAAACTTGCAAAAATTAATGCGGTAAGCATAAACTTTAAATAAGAAGATAGATTGTTCGGCTATTAAGGAAGGAAGTGGGGATGATGTGGACGTTATTTTTCATTCAGCTTGGGGTAGCACTCATATTTTTAGTGTTGGGATGGCTTATTCTTTTTAAAAAGGCGTATGGCCTTATTTCCAATTTTCACTCAAGGCCGGATGAGGAGAAAAAGCAGTTGATCCAAAATGGCTATCCAAAAAATACAGGCAAAATGCTGATGATGACAGGACTGGGTATGTTGATCCTGCCCCCTTTATTATTCACTGGTTTTGCCTATGCCCTGGAAGTACAGATTGTATTCATGCTTGTCATACTGCTCGGAGGCTTCATCTACCTGTCAAAATACGAAGTGGCAGCAAAGAGGAAGAAAAGCTATATCATCAGTTCATCCATATTTATCATTACAATCGGATTTGTTGGTGTCCTTACTTACATAGGTTATCAAGATTTTCAGTTGGTGCAAAAGGCTGATACATTTGAAGTGACTGGTGTATACGGCGATGAATGGCGCTATGAGGATGTAAAAAGGGTAGAACTTTTAAAAGAAATGCCAAAGGTGGAGGTGCGGAAAAACGGTTTTGGAATGCCGACGATGTCAAAAGGGCATTTTATAGTAAAGGGATACGGCAGCAGTCTTTTGTATATCCATAAAGGAAAAGCTCCCTATTTATATGTGGAAGTGGGAGACGATCAGCTATTCATTAATGCTGAATCTAAAACCGATACTCAAAAATGGTTCGAACAGCTTGTTCAAAAGACTGAGCTTAACAACTAATACAAAGTAAAGGAATCGAATGTCATGACATATGTGCTTCTTGTTGTAGGTTTTGCACTTTTAATTAAGGGAGCGGATTTCTTTGTAGAGGGTGCATCCAAAATTGCATCCCTTCTGCGAGTATCTCCGCTCTTGATCGGACTGACCATCGTTGCATTCGGGACAAGCTCTCCGGAGGCTACGGTCAGTATTCTCGCGGCACTCGATGGCAGTGCGGAAGTATCACTTGGAAATGTTATCGGAAGTAATATATTCAACATCACACTTGTTGTGGGCATAACGGCATTGATTAACCCATTAAAGGTGGAGAGCGCCACTATCCGAAAGGAAATTCCATTCACCCTGTTGGGAAGTATGGTATTACTCGTTGTCATCAGTGACATTGCCTTGCAGGGATTCAGTTCGAACCTGATAACCAGAAGTGATGGCTTCATTTTTCTATTGATATTCACGGTGTTCATGTATTATATTTTCGAGGTTGCCAGGAATAATCGGGAGCAATTGGATACAGAAGAGATAACAGAAAAAAGCTCATGGGGGAAAAATGCAATCAAGACATTGCTTGGCCTTGCCGCCATCATCTTCGGTGGGGAGATGGTAGTCCGAAACAGTACCGAAATTGCGATATCCCTTGGTATGAGCGAAACATTAGTCGGACTGACCATTGTTGCAGTCGGTACATCTCTTCCTGAACTTGTCACATCCATTACGGCTGCCATAAAAAAACAGAGTGAGATTGCACTGGGAAATATAGTAGGAAGCAATATATTCAATATCCTTTTTGTACTTGGTACGTCATCTGTCATTACTCCATTGCCGGTAAATGACAAGATCTTTATGGATATTTTTATTATGCTATTTTTGAACGTTGTCCTTCTTATATTTTCACGAACAAGATATTGTATCGGAAAAATTGAAGGGAGTATCCTTGCCATCTCATATGTGTTATATTTAATTTTTATCATTATACGAAACTGAGGTCCGTTCATTATGGAAGAAATTATGTTGTTGTTAAAATATTTACTTTTAGGTATTTTTCAAGGGATTACAGAACCGATTCCCATTTCATCAAGTGGTCATGTGATGATACTTCAGGAACTGCTAGGAATGAGAATGGAAGGATTGACCTTTGAGATCGTCGTCAACTTTGCGTCCCTTCTGGCTATTTTAATCATCTATCGCGAATCCATCGCCCAGCTATTCTTTGGGGCTACAAGATATATCATGAAAAGGAATGAATCGGATAAGGCTGATTTCCGTTTCTCCCTTTACCTTATCATTGCTACGATTCCTGCTGGACTTATTGGCGTTCTTTTTGGTGATT
The DNA here is from genome assembly GCF_016908565.1 of Sutcliffiella tianshenii. Taxonomy (GTDB): domain Bacteria; phylum Bacillota; class Bacilli; order Bacillales; family Bacillaceae_I; genus Sutcliffiella_A; species Sutcliffiella_A tianshenii. Next base: position 249,916 of record NZ_JAFBED010000005.1, on the reverse strand, counting down.
GGATCGGTGAAATGCTTGATGAGAACATCAAAATCATCGGATTGACACTTCTTGTGACAGGGGTTGCCTTGTTCCTGATCCGAAATCTGCGTGGCAGAAAGAATGACGCTGAGCTTACCCTTAAAGATGCCATCATCATCGGTTTGGCCCAAGCAGTTGCCCTGATTCCCGGAATCAGTAGGTCAGGGGCTACCATCGTAGCGGCAATGGGGCTTGGCATGAAGCAGGAAACGGCATTGAAGTTCTCATTTTTACTTTTCATTCCAGTCAGTGTAGGAAGTATCATGTTGGCTGTATCCGATCTCATTAAAACACCAAACCTCGGTGAACTTGCCCTGCCTTATACGCTGGCATTCCTGGGTTCTTTGGTTGCTTCTTATTTCTCCTTGAAATGGTTCATGAACATCATGGCGAAAGGGAATCTTATTTACTTTTCGATCTACTGTTTTATCGTGGGAACTCTAGTAATACTATTTTTATAGAATGTTGGAAGAAGCCTTATATTTCGGGGGCTTCTTTTTTCATGTGTTATTGGCGGTTATCTATGTTTTTTAATTATCTAAAATTATTTATCTCGAATATGAGCAAATTCATTTAATGTTACATATACATGAGTTAAAATAGAGTTAAGTAACATTAGGAGGTGTATTTTTAGAATGGAGTATGTGGAGGCCTTAAAGGATAAACACTATATACATGCGATGAAAGAGTATCTTCATAAGCATTCATTAAGGGATAACCTATTTTTTGTAATGGGTATAAATATGGGACTTCGTGTAAGCGAACTGCTTCAGCTTAAGGTTCAGGATGTAGTGGAAGGAGAGGAAAGCATCAAGGAGTTTTACTCAGCCAACGATGATTATTCTCCTTCCATCTATATCAATAATCAAGTAAGGAATGCGTTGACATCCTATATAAAGACAGTGGATGCGGAGCCGGATGATTATCTTTTTAAATCCAAAAAATGTGCCTCACCCATAACCCGGCAGCAAGCCTATAGGATCATCAACCATGCAGCGAAGGAAGTCGGTGTCCCAGGAAAAGTCGGGACTCATACACTTCGCAAAACGTTTGGCTATCACGCTTATCATAGCGGTGTTGCCATCTCCATCCTTCAAAAGCATTTCCACCATTCATCACCTTCTGAAACACTTCGATACCTGGGAATCAAAAAAGAAGCAAACACATCGGTGAAGATTGATGTGAATCTATAAAATTAAGGGGGGAGTCGATGATTTCTGGAGCATTCAATGTGGACTATTTTATTTTATTGATTGCAATGTTATTGATTGCTGGCGTGCTGACTACAAAATTCTCTGCCAGGATGGGTGTTCCTGCACTTGTTCTCTTCATTATTGTTGGTATGGTTGCAGGTAGTGACGGTCTTGGGTTCATCTATTTTGATAATGCAAAGTACGCCCAGCTGATCGGTGTTTTTGCACTTGTCATCATCCTGTTCGAGGGTGGTCTGCAAACCAAGTGGAAGACAGTGAAGCCTGTCATCATCCCATCATTATCTTTGGCAACCTTGGGTGTGATTCTTACAACAACCATTGTCGCATTAGCTGCAAAGCTGATATTGGATGTGTCAATGCTTGAGGCATTCCTGTTTGGAGCAATCGTCGGATCCACAGATGCGGCAGCTGTTTTTGCAGTGTTGAAGGGTCAGAATATCAAGGAGCGCATGGGAGCGACCCTTGAGGCGGAGTCAGGTACAAATGATCCGATGGCTGTCTTCCTGACCTTGGCATTCATCGAACTGATTCTTGCACCCGAGCCAAGCTATCTAGGATTTATCGGCAACTTTTTCTGGCAAATGGGATTCGGACTGCTACTTGGTTTACTTTTAGGTAAGTTTGCATCCTATAGCATCAACAAGATAAATCTCGATTCAAGTGGACTCTATCCGGTTTTTGCGATGGCTTTTGCGCTGCTCACTTATAGCGCGGCAGCATTGATGGGGGCGAGTGGCCTCCTTGCAGTTTATGTGGCTGCCCTTATCATCGGAAATAGCGAACTGACTTATCGCCACTCCATCTTCCGTTTCAACGAAGGATTTGCATGGATGATGCAGATACTCATGTTTATCATCCTGGGATTATTGGTTTTCCCAGGACAGCTGTTTCAATTTGATATTATTCTAAAAGGTCTGCTGATCTCTTTTGTCCTCATTCTTGTGGCAAGACCCGTGGCGGTATTCCTATCCACCATCGGCATGGATTTTGATACAAAGGAAAAGGTATTCCTCTCATGGGCTGGTTTGAGGGGGGCTGTACCGATTGTCCTTGCAACGTTCCCGATGCTTGCAGGGATCCCGAACAGCCAGCTGTTTTTCAATGTAGTATTTTTCGTTGTATTGACATCCACACTTGTTCAGGGATCCACCATTACGATGCTTGCGGCAAAGCTGAAGCTGATGGGACCCAAAAAGGTTTCGCCACCACATTCCTTGGAGCTCGTTTCCATCGGAAAGGCAAACGCAGAGATCATCGAGGTGGAAGTGGAGGACAATGCGAAGATCATCGGTCAGTCTTTGGCGGATATCAAGTTCCCCGAAAACACGCTGATCAATGCAATCATCCGGTCTGGCATACTTGTGACCCCGTCGGGAGATACGGTCATCCGCGAAAAGGACTTTCTCTATATATTGACTTCTAGAAAAAGCAAAAAGAAGCTAGAGGAGTTCTTGAAGGAAAAGAAAGTGGATAGTGAAGATGATGATGGATCTGAGCAATTAAAAATGAAAATGTAGGGCTGAATAGCCAGGTTTTCTCTGTGGTGGAGAGGACCTGGTTTTTTTTTATTGGGTAGCGTGGGAGTGACGGTTATATGGAGCTGTTTTGGGACCGCGATGAAGGGGAGAAGGGAGAATGGTGGTCTCAAACAGTGGGTATGATACCACGATAACGGGGAGATGGAGGAACGGTGGTCTCAAAAAGCGGTTTTGAAACCACGATAACGGGGAGATGGAGGAATGACGGATTCAAAAAGCGGTTTTGAAACCACGATAAGGGGGAGATGGAGGAATGGTGGTCTCAAAAAGCGGTTTTGAAACCACGATAAGGGGAAGATGGAGGAATGGTGGTCTCAAAAAGCGGTCTTGAAACCACGATAAGGGGAAGATGGAGGAATGACGGATTCAAAAAGCGGTTTTGAAACCACGATAAGGGGAAGATGGAGGAATGGTGGTCTCAAAAAGCGGTTTTGAAACCACGATAACGGAGAGGTAAAGGAATGATGGTCTCATTTTTGTGAAAACATTCCAACACAAGAAGACCAGTTCATCAGCACTGGTCTTTTCCTTTATTATACTAGATTAATATGAAGAGATGTGTATCAGGCAGCTAGATGCTCTCTCAATCTAGTTTTGATTCTCCATATTACCATAACTGTTCCCATAGACTGGTCCGTAACCGCCGCCGAACCCAGGACCACCGCCAGCAAACCCTTGGCCGCCGCCGAACCCAGGACCACCGCCAGCAAACCCTTTGCCGCCGCCGAACCCAGGACCACCGCCAGCAAACCCTTGGCCGCCGCCGAACCCAGGACCACCGCCAGCAAACCCAGGACCGCCGCCAGCAAACCCCGGACCACCGCCGCCAAATCCAGGGCCACCTACACCAAACCCTGGGCCAACCCCGTAACCAGGGATGCCGCCATATGCAGGGGGATATCCTGCGTATCCTCCACCGAAAGGTCCGCCAAATTGATTGAAAAGTGCACTTCCGACGAGCCCACCCACTAATCCGCCAAGCAGGGGATATCCAATTCCCCCGAATCCTCCGAATCCGCCAGGGCCTCCGAATCCGCCAGGGCCACTGAACCAACCGCCTTTTGAACGGAATGCCATAGGCGGGGGACTACTCCAACGCTGTGTAATCATTATTATCCTCCTCGCTATAGGTCTACTAGGTATAATATGTACAAATGTCCAATCGGTGCCCGGACAATGACAGCGCCGAGAACATCCGAGCAAAAAGACAGCTACTCAAAAAGAGAAGCTGTCTTTTAACATAAAAAGTCAAGAAGCGATATGCTGTTGTTTTACTATAACCGCTTTCTCGGCTTTCACTGTACTCGAAGCATGCTGATATGCGCAATACACCAAAAACACAGAGACAAGCATATAGCCTATCGCAAACTCAGGTGAGGCATTGAATGCAAGCTTTGGTGCATGCATGAAGCCAACGAAAGAAAGTAGCGCACCTACAAGCGAAAAGACGGCAGCCTTCCTGAATTGCTGATCGATTACATAAACCGTGATGGAGCCTAATACAATAGCCGTAAACATCGCTCCTTGACCGAGTGGGACGATTCCTTCAGAGATCCCAGCCACCACTTCGCCGGCAGCATTGTTGAAGCGTGTCATCACGTAGTTTGCAAAGTAAGGAAGCATGGCAATTGCCACGGCAGGGAAGTATTTCTTGTCATTCGATTGGAAGGCGGTTGCCACCATGGATATTCCGACAAAAACAAGAATCGGAGCGACTGCTGCCAGCGGGATGATGGCAGCCATTGCGGCGATGACCCCTGTTACCGCTGCTACTCCAAAGACGATGGCATTCAGGATGCTGTAGCCGCGGCCTGCTCCCATCCACTTCGAACCGACAGTCGCAATATAAACGGTGGTAGGGAATAATCCGCCGAATACAGCACCAAGCATGGTTCCGACGCCATCCACAGCCTGGCATTCACGAACATCATAAGAATCTCCTGCAGCTGCCATGGCATCGACATTATTCATTGTTTCTATCGCATTATATAAAGTGATTGGCAGAATGATGGCTAAAAGGCCGATTAGAGTTCCAAACAGGTATGTCATTCCATCAAATGCTGCAAGTGTCGGCAATAAAGGATAGAACCCGATATTTGCAAGCCCTTCGCTGATTTTTTCAGGTGATTGATAGCCTAGTGTAAAAGCAAGAGTGGTACCTATGATTACTGCGAATAGTGAAGATGGGATGTTGAACGGCATCGACATTTTGCCTACAACACCGACGATGATAATGACAAGTGCAACAAGACCCACTACAGGGATGGAGAATGTGTTGAACAACATTTCACCTGCGATAAAGGTCAAGGCCACACCGGCAAGCGCTCCAAGCATCGCTGCTCTAGGAAGCTGATTGCGTACCCAGTTACCTGTAAAGCTTACCAGGGTTTCCACAAGGCCACTCAGGAAAGCGGCTCCCACTGCAATTTTCCATGCCAGTTCAGGATCGCCTGTAAGCGTTTTGGCGGGTACAAGAACACCAAATAAAAAGACGAACATGACGGGAGTGCTTATCCCATATGAGAGGGCTGTCACATCGGTGCGGCCTTCTTTTTGTGCAAGGCGGTTTGCCATATAGGCATAATAGAGGTTTCCGACCATCACCGCTACCGCTGCACCAGGAATGACTTTTCCGAATACAATGCTGGCAGGAAAGCCCAAGCCCAGCATGGTTACAGCGATGATGACGAAATTTGCAAGGTTGTTCTGAAAGAGTGCAAAAAATGCATCTGTGTCTTCTTTTTTATACCAAGGGTAGTTTACGGTTTTTGTGGACATGCACAATACCTCCAATTTTGAATTTGTTTAACTGTGGATAGCGTCCTTCTGAAGAAAAGTGACTGTTTCATTGTCCAGCCTTTCGATTCTTGCCAATGATTCTACGCGGTAGCCTGCTGATTCAAGCTTTTCTCTACCAGGCTGAAAGGACTTTTCTATGACAATCCCGATTCCTGCTATTGTCGCTCCTGCCTGTTTGGCTACATCAATCAAGCCAAGTGCGGCCTGACCGTTTGCCAGGAAATCATCAATGATCAAGACGGTGTCATCCTTATGCAGAAATTCCTTGGCAACAGTAATTTCACTCGTTTCCTGTTTGGTGAAGGAATAGACGCTGCTAGTATAGAGATTATCCTGAAGTGTGAGGGACTTCTTTTTTCTTGCAAAAATCAATGGTGCATGGAGCTCATGGGCGGCGAAAAAACTTGGTGCGATCCCTGATGACTCGATAGTAATAACCTTCGTGATGCCACAATCTTTGAATCTATGGGCAAATTCCTTTCCAATCTCGATCATCAAGCCTGTATCTATCTGATGGTTTAAAAATGAGTTAACCTTCAGCACTCCACCCGGAAGAACTGTGCCTTTTTCTAAAATTGCGTTTTCTAATGCTAGCATTACTTTGCCTCCTAAAGGAAAAATAAAAAACCCGAAAGCTGGTTGGCACTGTACTACAAGTGACCACCACGACTTTCGGGTTCGACAGGAAAGAAACAATACAAGGGTACGGCAGCAGGGAGTGTCCTGTTGCCAGCTTGTATTCATTGTCAGGGTATCACTCATAGTCAAGCCATTTACGGTAGCTTGGTAGAGACTTGTAGGCCATATTCCTACTATTATACGAGTTTTAGAGTATGAAATTGTTTGGATTATGTAGCGATTATATCGGAAAAACTTTAAAAAGGAAACCCCTATTATAGAAAAAGACGAATAAAAATATCGTTTTGGGAATTTTAATTCGTATTATTGGGATAAAAGGGAAAAACCCCGGTGAAATGGTCCACCAGGGCTGCTGCTTACTTTTCAATGGCATCTTTCAATTTTTTCATTTCCATCATTAGATCTTGCTTTTCCAACTTATATTCCTTCGCGATATCGCGGAAGGATTGACCATCTTCCTTTTTCTTCAGGACTTCCTTGAGCTCAACTCCTGCAAGTTTTGAGACAATGGAAGCTTTTACAAGGGTATGCAGCTTTGCTCCTTCTTCAAGATAGCCATTCAACTCAGCTTCCTCTTTCCCGAGGTAAGTCGCTAAGTAGGGCATCACCTTTTCTTTATTCTTTTCGAGATAGAGATGGTGTTTTTTCCAGTCATGATGATGCTTGATTTTTGTGGGATCCACACCAAAATGGGTGGCGGTTTGTTGCCATGACTTGCTGTTTTGATGGAAGGCAAGAATTTCTTGGGCCTCGACTTTTGCCTCTTTGGAGAGCTTCATCGCGACAAAGATATCATGCTTGGAATAGCCAAGCTTGATCAGTTCTTCCACCTTTTCTTTTTCTCCGGCATCCCATTCCATTTTATGTTTATGATGCTCCATGTCAGCCGGGTGATTTGTGTGATCCTCAGCGTGAGCCAATGAATATGTTCCGACAGTGGTCAATAACAAGCAAGCAGTCAAACAGAATCCAAATCTTTTCAATAGAATCCCTCCTTAACATTTTCCTTCTTAATTTGTCCAAATTATATTAATAAATGCAATTATTTCCTTATTAGCACTATGCATTTCCAAATCGAGGAAAACGAACGGCGTAAATGGCGGTTTAAACTGCAAATCGAGTCGACACTTTCCCAATAGCTACCGAATAAAACTTGTTCTATGATAGAAGATGAGTCTATAGAACTAAATAAAGTGATTCATTTCTAGAAAAATGAATCTTGCAGAGGGGGGGATTGTATGAAAAAAGTTGCAGTGGTCGTTTTGTTTGTTGGCATCATCGCTCTTACAACTGTTGTCGTACATCATTATGACATCTACTCCATACATCACTCCGAAGCTGACATTCAAACTTATCTAAATGACTGGTATAAAGAGGATCAACCATTATTGCTCGAGCTGCACGCTCTCGGGAAATCCTCGACTGTCATTGCAACTTATTTACATAATAAAGAAAAAATAGGTGCAATTATTTTTGAAAAAGGGATGAACCGGAAATTAAAGCCGGTCCGAGTCTTGGAAAATCACGACTTTTATTCAGAGCTTGTTGAAACGAATAAAGGCACCTATGCACTTTTTCTTGGAGAAAATCGGGATTTGGCCATTAAGACGATTGTTACAGATATTGTGGGTGAAGATGGTGAAAACGAAATTACAATACCTCCTCAAAGCTACTTCACAAAAATAGAAATAGCGGAATCCGCGATAAAGAGCGGGGCTGCCCCCATATATTTTTACAAAACCTTGCAGGGGGCATTGGGTGCCACATCGGAACATGGCGGGATGGAGTTATTGTTCATGGATAAAGTGAATCAAACCTATATGCTTCATTCACTTGAGAATAATAGTTTGAATACTGTTTTGGGAAGCTTTGAACATACTGAAGCAGGCTATCGAATTTCTTCCGATAAAAAGAAGGATACGTATTCAATGAAGGGTGAAAAGACTTTTTGCTTTGAAGAAAAACAGGTGAAAAGTGCCGATGGCGAGCTGAACTATATCCACGGGCTGATACCGGATAAGAAGGAAGTGGAAAAAGTGGTATTGGAGGTGGAACTTGAGGATGAGATGATTTTCCAGGCCGCAAGTGAAGTGAAAAATCAGCAATTTCTCTTGCACGTTGAAATACCCGAACACTTCATAAAAGAAGGAAAAGTGGTGCGGAAATTTCATTTATATGATAGAGAGGGTAAATTTCTTGGCACGGAAATGAAATTATAAGCGCAAGTCGATGGTGAGCTGGAAAAAACCAGCTTCTTTTTTTGGAACTTTCCCCGGCTGTTTTACGTATATTCGATGTAAAGGTATAAATGGGAGGGATATTTATGATGACAGACAATATGGGGATGCCTAGTGGATTTTTTGCAGGGGATTTTCTTTTTCAGCTATTTCCAATCTTTTTTATTATCGTTCTCGGTATCATACTATTTTCTTTTTTTCGGGGAATCAAAGAGTGGAACAGCAATAATCAGCAGCCAAAACTGAGTGTAGCAGCCATTCTCGTAGCCAAGCGGACAAGGGTAAGGAGACATGGGGGTGCTCATCACAACGACCATCACCATCATTCCCACACATCCACTGACTATTTTTGCACATTCGAGGTGGAAAGCGGAGACAGGATGGAATTCATGATGAAGGAAGGGGCCTTTGGCTTATTGGCAGAGGGAGACAAGGGAAAGTTGACTTTTCAAGGTACAAGATTTCTTGATTTTGAGAGAAGAGCATAAGAAAAACCATCATCTCCATGTGAAAGACCGCCCGATTATATAATAAACGGTGCGGTCTAGCTTTTTGCTGGCTCTTCACTTGTATAAATATGTTTGTAAACGGAAATGTTTTGCAAAATACTGATAACCATCAAGGCGAACATTACCCAAAAGTAACCGATGTCATGAATGACAAATGCGATGACCGAGGCAACCAGCATTAAAAAGCTTGCCATGATGCTGATAACAAAGATAATTTTACTTAACCTCAACAGTCCATCCCCCCGTCCATGAATGAAATATAATAATTGGAAAAATGTATGTAACGGTTTATAGCCATAAATAATATATAATTGCACGTTATCTATTATACACGATATTGATATGTCTCTTCATTACATTTTTGTAAAAACTAACATTAACAATGGCTAACCTTTAAACGTAAAGAAAAGGTTGAAAGTTCTAATAAACAAGGAGAAAAATTAAGATTCATTGATTTTCACAAGTTCGTGAATGTCCTTCAAATATTCAGCCTCTGTTTCGTGACGAATCCACCCAACCTGGGGTGCAAAAGTGGAAGTGCCTTTTCTGATGATATTCCCTTTTTGATCCTTTTCTTCAAAATCAATGACAATGGTTTGGTTGAAGGTTTTTGACGGTGTTTCCAAGGTCGAGTCAATGGACCGCATGTGATAGGAAATGGAGACACCCAAGTCTTCCAGGTTTTCAGTCCACTTTTTTCCGACCTCAAGGGGATATGCGATGATTTTAGTTTTTTGGAACTTTTTAATATCCTTGGCTGTCCATTCTTTCGGAAAATCCTCAGAAAGAACCATATATCCATAAATGCCATCCTTCAGTTCTTCATAAAAATTATTGGTTTCTGAAATATCAGTAGAATCAAGTTTTTGGACCGTCTTGACCTGTACAATCTTGCTGTCAGGCACTTGGCTGTACAATACGCGGTATTCAGTATGCTCTTTATCCTCCACATAACGCAAAAAAGTATAGTCCCCCGATACCGGCAGAAGTGGAGCCTTTTCTGCTTGTCCTTTATCTGCGGAAGGGTCTATATTCTTTGTGCTGCATCCAGCAAGTAAGGTTACACTAACACTAAGAACTAATAGGAGTAGGTGCCATTTTCTCATATATTGCTCCTCCAAAATAGATAGATAAGGCTAGTGTAACCAATTTTCTGTATTAAATTATCATTTCACCCCTAATTGTTCCAAAAATGGAATGGGATCTTCTTTAAAATAATAGAACACCGGATTCTTTTTTTCTTCGTTAAAAAGCAGCATGTAGGGACGTTCACCTTCAGGAAAAATGAAGATGACTTCCTTTATGGGATCTTGAACCAGATTATTATCAATTTTGACGACCGGATCAAATGGCACCTTTACCATGATACCTGATCTTGGTGTCGCATTTATTTTAGGAAAAAGGGATTCGACACTCCGCACGAGCCTGATCGCTTCATTCTTCTTATTATCATCAAGAGGTATGGACTTTACCACCTTGCTTTGTGCTACGTCAAATACTTCTATGAAAACAACTGTTTGAGCAAAAGTCTGTTGGCAAAAGATCAGGCACACGCTAAAAAGAAGGGGAAAAAGTTTTTTCATCATTATTCACCTCTTTTTTAGTATGCACGGTCCCAATCCTTTTATCAGTCTTCGTGCCCCAAAAATCGGTAGCCAATATATAAAATGATCAAACAGATCAAGGTGATTGCAAGAAGATCATACCCGATGCAAAAGGTTTGAATACAAAAAGAATTCATCTTTATTCCCCCAATATTCCTACTGCATTTTCACTTCTGATAAATTGTATGGATACTTTTTCACTATAAGCACTAAAACAAAAAGTAAACGCTTACAAAATTACTGAAACAAAAGGCCGAGCCGCCAAGGCAGAGAAATCAATCTGCCTTGGTGGTCGACCATTTTTATTCCCCTTTTTCCTTTTCCTCTTGTATCAGCTCTTCAAGAAGTGCTACCGCTTCTTCTTTATCATAAGTGAACATAATCATATCGTCAGTCAAATAACCTGTGTATTCGAAAATGGCATAGGCAGGAGCCTGCTCAAAGTTGTAACGGGAGTATTTTTCATTGGCTTCATCAAGCCCTACGATCACTTCGCCGTTTCTTAATATCAGATCGATATCTTCTATTTCGGACAGGGATGCATCCTCTTGCTGTTCTACCACTTCCACATAGGAATATCGCTGCTTGATTTCGGGAGGCTGGCCACATGCTGTAAGAAAAAGGAGGAACACAGAGAGAAGAAACAGCTTCTTCATCATCAGTCACCTCATTCATTTTGACAATCATAATATACGATTCGACAATTAATTCTAAAATCCTTTATCATTTCCAAAAATCTTTTGATGTTAGATAAGCTTGTTTCATTTTTATGTGATTATTAAGGACTTGCTTTCATACATATAAAGGACAACATACCAAAAAAGAGGCGTGATAAATGGAGCATTTTTTTCTATCGGTATTTGAAGTTTTTACTGGATTGGGAGTACTAGGCATCGCCCTTGGATTGATGATCGAAATCATCCCCAGTGAAATTGTACTTGGGTACGGTGGATACTTGATTTCCAAGGGGGAGGTAGGGTTTATGGGAGCAACAGTGGCAGGTGTAGTGGGGGGGACGCTGGCCCAACTCTTTCTGTACTGGGCTGGCAGCATTGGCGGAAGGCCGTTTCTCGAAAAGTATGGAAAGTTTGTTTTTATCCATCCGAAGCATCTGGATATATCAGAAAGATGGTTTCAGGAATATGGCCCCATCGTCATTTTCACGGCCCGTTTCATTCCTGTCGTAAGGCACGCCATATCCATCCCTGCCGGCATAGCAAAAATGAGGTTTGTGCCTTTTTTATTTTATACGGTAGCTGCCGTGATTCCCTGGACCATCCTATTTTTATTTCTGGGATTCCAGCTTGGGGAAAATTGGCGGGATATCAAACAGGTAGCACAGCCTTTGGTCATTCCGATCATGATACTGATCATCCTAGGTGCCATCACCTATTTTGTGTTTGATCGTAAGAGAGGATAGAGGAGGGAGCATATTTGTCAAAAATAGAGGCATTCATTCTTGGCATCATTCAAGGATTGACCGAGTTCCTGCCAATATCGAGTACGGGGCATCTGTATGTAGGCAGGAATCTTTTTGGGCTGCAGGAAGCAGGGCTTTTGCTCGATACGATGCTTCACTTTGGTACATTGATCGCGGTGTTGTACTTTTACAGGGAAGAGTTTGCAAAGATAATCCGGAATCCCTTTCATAAACTTTCCTTTCTTCTGATTGTCGGTACCATCCCGGCGGTCATCATCGGCTTGGCCTTCAAGGATTATTTTGAGGAGATTTCCAAAACTGGTGTGACAATCGGATGGGAATTCCTGATTACAGGAGCGTTTCTGTGGTTTGCGGACAGCATCAAACAGGGGGCGAAGAAGATGGAGGACATCTCTTGGAAGGATGCCCTTTTCATCGGTACTTTTCAGGCTGCAGCCATCTTTCCGGCCATATCACGATCGGGGTTGACGATTGTGGCAGGATTATTTAGGAAATTGGATCGGGAAACTGCTGCATACTTTTCCTTTCTGATATCCACACCAGCCATTGCCGGGGCTGTATTCCTGCAGACGGTCGAGGTTGCGCAAGTGGGAAAAGAGGACATTTCCTTGATGGCACTTATGATAGGGATCCTTTCCTCCTGCCTTTTTGGCTATTTTGCAGTGAAGTGGATGATCAATTATCTCAAAAAGCACTCCTTGCGCATGTTTGCTGTATACGTCTGGATATTGGGGATTGCCATCATCACCCTGCAGCATTTTAAATTATTCTAGAGGTTGACAGGCACATTTCTGATAGTAAGATGGAGTTATGGTTGTAATTACCAATTGTAATGAAGATGTCTTAATTTTGGAGTGAGCATATGGATCAGGATTCAAAGATATATGAATTGGAAGTGAAGCTCGCGGCCTTGGAAAAAGAAGTATCTCTTTTGAAGGCGAAGGTGAAGGATATTGAGGGAAGTCCAGTGGAGACTGGTTTCAGAAAAGTGCCCACCAAGCAAACTTCTCCTATCCCAATTACGGATAACAAGGCCAGGCACGAAACGGTTACCGATAGGAAGCCGATACCCGAGCCTTTTAAAACAGAACCGACGGATTGGGAAAAGGTGCTTCTGCAAACCTGGCTTCCACGATTATTCATTTTCGTCTTTATTGTCGGGATTGTATGGGGATTCAAGGCAGCATCCGATTATGGCTGGTTGAATGATGGAGTCAAAATAAGCCTTGGGTATCTTACTGCAGCAGGATTGTTGTTTATCGGTTTCAAGCAGATGCATCATAAAAGGGAAGTATTGGGGCAGGTCCTGCTTGGCGGCGGCATATCCGTGCTGATCCTTGCAACCTTTTCCATGCACAGTCTTTACGGCATGATCGGTCCGATATTGGCCTTTACCCTGCAGGTTGTATGGATCATTGTCGGCGTCTGGTTAACCATGCGCTTTTCCTCTCAGGGCTTGGCGATCATCAGTGTGGTTGGTGGCTTTCTTGTACCGTTTTTGATTGAAAGCAGCGATCCTTCCATCTACATTTTTGTCGGCTACGAAACCTTGCTGTTCCTTGTTTTTCTTTTTCTGGCCATACGGCTTCGATTTCTTTATCTGTATGTGTCATCCTTTTTGTTATTGAATGGGGCTTTACTTTTTTATTACGCATTTTCCCCGGAAGTGGAAGGAAGCTATCTGCTGTCGACTGCTGTTATTATTCAGCATGCAGTCCTCCTGTATTTCTTCCTGACAACGGATCACTTCATGAAGGTGCAGGCAGGCACGGTATTCAGTAGTGTATTTATTACGTACACATGGGTATATGGGATATTCCAGGACCTTTCCATTACCCTTTATCTCCTTTTCGGAATTGCCACTTATGCAGTATTAAGTTTCCTATGGAAGCAGCAGAAGCATAAAGTTGATCAGCTTGCGATCAACGGGTTATTGTTTTTATTCTTCTTTCTGTTCCATTTCTTTTCGGAAGAATATTTGGGGGCGTTGCTATTGCTCCAGGGTATCGGGGCATTTTATGCAGCCTTCAAATACAAGAGCTTGGCAAGCAAGGTGCTGTCCGTGTTCATTTTTCTGATCGGGACGATGATGGTCTTGGTGGATCCGATCAAGGATCCTTTATCCTTTGAGACATTCCAGTGGCTGATTCTATTGGTGACATTTGTCATTGGGATCATGGTTGTATGGCAGTTCAATCAGGCTGTGCGGAATAAAGCGTTGACAATCGGCGGTCTTTTATTCACCTTCTTCTCATTGGTGTTCGTCACTCAGCTGACGATGGCGGTGACAAGTGATCTGCCTTATGAAAACAGGACACTATGGCTGAGCTTTGCCTGGATGACCCAAGCGGTTGTAGTTATTGGAGTGGGTATATGGAAAAGGTTCAATCTTGCAAAATATATCGGAGTGGGACTATTGGTCTTGACGCTCGTAAAGCTCATTCTCTTGGATCTGCCATTCATTTCGATTCAATTCAAGGCGATACTTTTCATTGCTTTGGGGCTGATTGGATTGATAGCTTCAAGGGTGTTCTATAAGAAGAAATAAGGTGGGGGAGCCTGCAGCTGGCGAGGATGAGCCAGTTGTGGGCTTTTCTATGTTAATCAATTATCCCCCAAAAACGACATTTTACGAAAAATTCTGTTAAAATAAATATATACATATAAAAACTCATACATATTGCAACGCATCAAGGGGGAAGGTCGATGTTCAAGGATATAGGATCACGAAATAAGCCATTTGTGTTACTGCAGCTGCTTTTGTTTTTTACTGGACTGATTTTCGGTGGTATTGGTGTCTACACCGACAGCACACTGTATCTCGGCTGGATGTTCTGTCTGGTGAGTCTTGCCTTTCTCTTGAGGGGTCTTGAAGTCTGGCTCTCCCACAAAAAGCAGTATGTAGGCTACATGGTGTTGGGGGTAGTATATTTTAGTGTGTCGGTATTTTTCTATCCAGTATGGTAAACAAGAAGGCCGGCAGCTGATTAAGCTTTCGGCCTTTCTCGATTCTATAGCTCATCAAATCCGTTATCCACAACATTCACTTTTGTATACTGCCGTGATTTCTGTTCGAAGAAGTCCGATTTGCCAAGGTCGACCTCTTCGTAAGCCATGATCCATTTCAGAGGATTGGTCCGGTATCCTTCAAAGGGGCGATCAAATCCGAGCTGATTGGACCTTACATTGGCATAAAATTTAATATAGGCCTCGACTTCCTCGATATCAATTCCTTGTATCTTGTCTCCAAGAATTTGCCGTGCCCAATCGATTTCAAGCTCAGCAGCATGAACGAATGTGTCCGCGACAAAGCGTGCAAGCTCAAGGTTATTGTATTCGGGATACTCCGCGAGTACCTCTTTGAAGATTTTCACGAAAAGGTCCACATGTATCTGTTCATCGCGGTTGATGTAATTGATCATGGTACTCGATGCGACCATTTTCTGTTGTCTTGCCAGATGATAGAAAAATGCAAAACCAGAATAAAAAAACAAACCTTCCAAAATGACATCATAGACGATGGAATGCAGAAAACTCTTCACATCAGGCTTTTCTGCAAATGCAGCATAGCCATCTGTGATAAAGTCATTTCTTTTCCGGAGCGTCGGTTCAGTTCGCCAGTATTCAAAGACCTCTTCCTGTTTTGTCCGGGAAACCAAACTCGACAGCACATAGGAATAGGAATGGTTATGAATGACCTCCTGCTGGGCGAGCATGATCATCAGTGCATTCAAACTGGAATCGGTTAAATAGTCCGCCACTTTTCCTGCGTAATCCGTTTGGATGCTATCCAGCAAGGCAAGAAGGCCGATGATTTTCAGGAAAGAATCCTTTTCGTCAGGTGAAAGATCGGGAAACTGTTTGATATCCTGTGACATATTTATCTCAAAAGGGGACCAGAAGTTTGCGAGCATTTTTTTATACTTCGGATACGCCCAAGAAAAGGCGACATCGTCCCAGTTGAGTACATTCGAGCTTTTACCGTTGATTATTTTCGTCGATCGGTTCGGAGCGGTAGCATCCATCAGTGATCGTGAAGTAAGTAGACCGTTCATCGTTGTTTCCCTCCTATATCATCAGCTTGCGCAAGAATCGCATTCTTCTATTTCCTTTGAGGTGGACCTGACATAGTACGTTGTCTTCAATCCCTGCTTCCATGCATCAAGGTGCAGATCAAGAAGGGCTTTTGCTTTGATCCCATTTGTCACATACAGATTAAAGGAGATCGCCTGATCTATATGCTTCTGTCTGGCGGCATTCTGGGCAATGCTCCAGTGCTGGTCGATATGATAGGCCGATTTGTAGAACCAGGTGGTGCTTGCATTCAGATCAGGTGCAGTCACCGGGATCTTATAATCTTTTTTTTCCTCTGAATACACTTTCAGGAAAATGGGATCGATGCTTGCTGTGCTGCCTGCGATGATGGAGGTGGTCGCATTTGGTGCCACTGCCATGAGGTAACCATTTCGGATCCCGCTTAAGGCTATTTGCCCCTGTAAGGCACCCCAATCAAAAAGTTCATCTGTTTGGTACCCTCTTTTATTGAAATACTCACCCCTATGCCAATCGGAACCTTCGAATGCCGGGTATGCGCCTTTTTCCTTTGCTAAGGCTGCACTTGCCTGGATGGTATAAAAGGCGATTTCCTTATAGAGTGAGTCTGCGAACTGTACCGCCTCTTCACTTTCCCATTTGATCCCATTCAATGCCAGAAGATGATGCCAGCCGAACGTTCCCAATCCGATTGCGCGGTATTTCTCATTGGTCAGCTTCGCCTGAAGGACCGGGATGTTGTTAAGGTCGATGACATTGTCGAGCATCCGGACCTGAATGGATATCAATCTTTTTAACACTTTTGCCGGTATCGCACGCGCAAGGTTGATGGAGGAGAGGTTGCAAACGACAAAGTCTCCTGGTGTCTTCACCGTCACAATCGTCTCGTCTTTTACAAATTGCTGGTTCGTGATGGTGGCACTTTGATTCTGGGTGATCTCTGTACATAGATTGGTGCAATAGATCATCCCAAGATGTTGGTTGGAATTCATACGGTTGACCTCATCGCGGTAGAACATAAACGGACTTCCTGTTTCAAGCTGGCCGCGCATAATGCCCTTCATCACATCGATGGCAGGAACTTTTTCATGATGAAGGGATGGATGGTGCACACACTCCCAATATTTCTCACGGAAGCTCCCTGCGCCTTTGTGTTCATCAAAAAAATCCTCCAGGGAATAGCCCATTACGCTTCTCACTTCATGAGGGTCGAAAAGGTACCAGTCTCCACGGCTTTCCACCTGCTCCATAAATACATCAGGAAGGCAGACACCTGTGAATAGATCATGGGTACGCATCCGCTCATCCCCGTTATTGAGCTTGCTGTCAAGAAAGGAGAAAATATCCTTATGCCAGACGTCAAGATAAACAGAGATGGCACCCTTCCGCTGTCCGAGTTGATCGACACTCACGGCGGTATTGTTCAATTGCTTCATCCAGGGAATGACCCCGCTTGATACACCCTTGAATCCGCGAATATCACTTCCTCGACTTCTGATTTTTCCTAAATAAACGCCGATTCCGCCACCTGACTTTGATAGATTGGCAATGTCGGTGTTGCTGTCATAAATTCCTTGTAAACTGTCATCCACAGTATCGATGAAACAGCTCGATAGCTGGCCATAGCTTTTCCCTGCATTGGAGAAGGTTGGTGTCGCAACCGTCATATAAAGGTTGCTGAGTGCCCAGTATGCCTCTTTTACAAGTTCCAGCCGATTGTTTTCCTCCTTTGCCATTAGGGTCATGGCAATGATCATGAACCTTTCCTGTGGAAGCTCCCACAGAGCCTTGTTGTAGCCTCTGGACAAATAGCGGTCTGCCAGCGTCTTGAGGCCGATGTATGTAAAAAGTTTGTCATTTTCCGGTTCGAGGCACTTTTCCAACTCTTTTATTTCCTCGGTGCTATATGATTCCAGAAGGGAGCGATGAAAAATGCCAACATCCACCAAGGAGTGTAAAAGGTAATGAAAATCAGCATAGGGGATATCTGTGCCCCGCGTCTCACATGCTTCTTCGTATAATTGTTTCAGGAGGATCCGTTCGGCCACGAAGGTCCAATCAGGCTCACTTTCTGAGATATAGCCGATTGCATCCAAGGTTAGATGCTTATAGATTTCCGTGCTTTGACTATCAATCAGTTTATCTGCTTTGGTAAGGAAAGATTCCGTTTCCAGTTGAGGGAATTCATCTAATATAGCATGGATCCATGCTTTCTGATCCAACGTCTGCTTCGAATCATTGAAAGTTGAATTAATCATAGGGCATTCACTCCGTTTCACATTTGTAAATAAAAAAGATCCACCCAGGATTGAGTGGATCAAACGATAATAGAATACGGGATATCAAATACCCCGCAACAAATTATAAATGGGTATTGTGATTCATGCGCGTGCTTCTAGCACCGTTTCATCATCTCAACTCCCGAAGACTAAGAAACTTGATCGAAAAGGCAGGTCTCCTGACTCGTGCTTCTTCCTACATTGACCCTTCCCATATAAGAGCCGTTAAGCCTACTTATACAGTGGTGATTCAATTCGTCTGCACTTACAGTTGCGGGGACAGTTCCGGATTTTCACCGGATTCCCTATTAAGTCTTGTTAAAGACACCTTTTCATTAGATACTATATGTAGTTTTATTTTCGGATAAAAGAACTATATTTTGTGTTTTATGATAAATCTATCATAATCCATCTTTAAAGATATTACAATCAAAAAATAAAAAAGAGCTGCGACAAGCGCGGCTCCTATTTATTTAATTGTTGAAAATCCTGCAGGATCTGATCGATGGACCCTGTGATCTGGATATCTGTCAAACTCACTCCGGTTGAAATGAATTGCAGGCTGAGTTCCGGTCGCAATCCAGTAATGATCGGTATAATACCGATCAATTTCAGTGAACGGATCAGCAGGTCCAATGTATGGACGACTGTCTCATCCAGATTATATACGCCTGAAAAGTCGACTATCAACTTATTGATGGACAAATTCTTGCTTTTCTGCAAAGTCTCTTCAATCAGAATGCTCGCTCTAAGTTCATCGATCTCCCCAACCAAAGGAAGAACCGCAAGTCCTTCGAAAAGTGGCACGATCGGGATGGAGAGTCTGATGAAGCTTGTCCTGGTGTCCTGTATCTTCTGCTCGGTTGCAACAGAGAATGCATGGCTGAAGCCGTAGACAATGATATTGAAAATCTCATCAATGTGGATGAAGATCTCGGTCAGATGATTCAGATGGATGCCTTCTTTGGCGCCTTCCTCCTGAATGAAGTTCCATAGAGCGCGCTTATAAAGAGTCATATTCGACAATGCATCCTCCAAGGAACCGCCCGCTTGAACAGACATGATACCTACGGATTCACCCCAGTCCTTCGCGTCATCCAATACTGTATTCACCGGGTCCTGCACGTACTTCCCGATAAATCTAATAAGAGTCTGGAAGATTTCTTTTATTGCTGCCTGGTGATGCGGATCCCGGTATTCCGAAATTTCAGGATAGGCAAGCCTTATTTCATTAAATATTCTTTCTGAAAGTTCGATCTCTGATTCTAGCATTCTCTTTCCGATCTTATGGTGTACAGCTGTAGGCATGGCAGTATCCTCACTTTATGTCAATTTTTATCTATCTTTTATTCTAATCAATAGTAGAACAGAAGTATATCTTTACATACTTCATATAGTAAAAAAGTTTCGTTTTTTAATGTAATCCTTCTATTAATTAAATTGGTAAATTCTACGGCAACCTAGTATAATCCAATTTGAAGGAAAAAAGGAGTGGTTAGAATTGGAAAAGATACACTTGTCTAATGAAGTATCCATTTCTAGGATTGTCCATGGGATGTGGAGATTGCAAGAATGGAATTATACGAACGAGCAAACACTCTCTTTTATGGAGCAGTGTCTGGAAATGGGCGTGACGACATTCGATCATGCCGATATTTATGGGAATTATATGGTGGAAGAAAAATTTGGTGAAGCATTGGCGCTCAAGCCTTCCCTGAGGGATGAGATGGAGCTGGTGACCAAGTGCGGCATCAAGCTCATTTCAGCCAATAGGCCGGATCATAAAATAAAATACTATGATACAAGCAAAGAGCATATCATCCAGTCGGTTGAAAGGTCTTTAAAGAACTTCCAAACGGACTATCTGGATTTACTGCTCATCCATAGACCGGATCCTTTCATGAACCCGGCGGAGGTAGCAGAAGCCTTCACTGCGCTAAAAGAGTCAGGGAAAGTGAAAAGCTTTGGTGTATCGAATTTCAAACCGGCAGCCTACCAGCTTCTAAATTCTTATTTGGATTTTCCATTGGTGACCAATCAGATTGAAATCTCTGCCACACATCTTGAGCATTTCGAGGCAGGTACCATCGAGCTGTGCCAGCAGGAAAGAGTATCCCCGATGGCATGGTCTCCACTAGGAGGCGGCTCGATTTTCACAAGCCAGGAAGCTGGTGTGGTAAGGGTAAGAAAAGTGCTTGAACAGGTCAAAGAGGAGATCGGGGCTGAATCGATCGATCAGGTATTATACTCATGGCTGTTGGTTCATCCTGCAAAAATAATCCCGATAGTCGGTTCCGGGAAAATTGAGCGTGTCAGAGCGGCTGTAGAGGCGACAGGGCTATCACTGTCAAGGCAACAATGGTTTGAGATCTATGAAGCGTACAGAGGGCGAGAAGTGGATTAATATAAAAAAGCAGGCATCATGCCTGCTTTTTTATATGGCTTAAAACTTCAGCTGGTTGTTTCTTTTGTTCATGAATTTCTTGAATATGTCGGAGAATAGCATAAGTCCGATAAAGCCAAAAATTAAGTATGACAGGTTGAAGTACAGGGCAGGATCAATCCGGACGTGATCTGCTTCAGCTGCTACCTTGATGATCTGATAGGAATCGATGGCCACTTTTGCAGCAATAAGGACAAAAATTGCAACCATAACTCTCCAAAGTAATTTCAACGAAAACCCCTCCATCTTTCTGCATGAAAATTTTTCTATTTGTGAATGCTATAAAAGTTTAATTAATGGGTAAATAAAAGTAGAAAATCGTTGTTAACTATATCAAAAATCCGCGGATAAGACAACCCGACTTTCGTACCTGATATCTGTAATATAACACATGGCGCATAAGTTAATCTATCATAATGCACTTTACAGATTATTATATTAGACGTAGAATGAAAAAAGTCGCCTTTTGTGAATTACATACATCCACTGTAATTTTCTTCAAAAAACATTATATTACTATTGCAAAAGGGAGGAACATCATGTGAAAAAGAAAAAAAAATTATCTCTTACGAAAAAAATATTAATCGGACTTATCATAGGTATTTTAGTTGGTCTGGCAATCAATCTCTATGCCCCAAACCTATTCGAACCATTTGATAAATTCCTTTTTCAGCCTTTGGGTACCATTTTCCTTAATTTGATTACGATGCTGGTAGTTCCAATCGTACTTATATCCATCACGCTTGGTGTGGTTGGATTGGGTGATACAAAGAAGTTGGGATCGATCGGTCTTAAAACAATTTTATTTTTCTTGGTGACCACTTGCATTGCCATTATTATAGGACTAACATTGGCTTCTGTCATCGAACCTGGAAATGCAGGGAACTTTGAAGATATGCTGGTGGATGAGCTTGCAGAAGATCAAAAGCCAGAAAAAGCTCCTCCTGTCCAGGAAACCCTGCTGAATATCATTCCTAAAAATCCGGTAGAAGCCCTTGCGAAAGGGGAAATGCTTCAAATCATCGCGTTTGCAGTCTTTCTTGGATTCGCAATAAATGCGTTGGGAGAGAAGGCATCTGTTGTCAAGACTTTCTTTGAACAAGCGAATGATATCGTGATGTACCTTGTGCATGTTGTGATCAAAACTGCGCCATACGGAGCATTCGGCCTGATTGCTTCAGCGGTGGGCGGACTTGGGATAGATGCCATCAAGGCGATGAGTGCCTATTTTATGGTAGTGGTGCTGGCATTGCTCATACACTTTATCTTCACATACGGTAGCGCTGCATTGTTCCTTGGTAAAGTAAATCCAATAACGTTCTTTAAACGATTTGTACCTGCAATGAGTGTGGCGTTCAGTACTTCTAGCAGTAATGCCACTCTTCCTGTATCCATGGATGTAGCCCAGGAAAACCTAGGTGTGCCAAAGCGTATAAGCAGCTTTGTCCAGCCGCTTGGTGCAACGATCAATATGGACGGAACGGCAATCATGCAAGGGGTGGCAACAGTTTTCATTGCACAGGTATATGGAATAGACCTGTCGCTGACTCAATTGCTTACGGTTGTCGGACTGGCTGTAGTAGCCAGTATCGGGACCGCCGGAGTACCTGGAGTTGGATTTATACTGTTGGCAATGGTATTGCAATCTGTAAACCTTCCAGTAGAGGGAATCGCATTGATACTTGGTATTGACCGTCTTCTTGATATGACAAGAACAGCTGTTAATATAACAGGTGATGCAGTAGCTGCGTATGTAGTTGCAAAATCAGAGGACAGCAGTGTACAGATACCTGAAAAAGAAATGGATTAACACGAAAGCCACTCCGCGGAGTGGCTTTTTTGAATTTAACTGAAGCTCGTAAGTCGCTAATACTAAGAGGTCAATTTCAAGCCTACTACCCCGATGATGATCATCGAAAGCAGGAGCATACGGATGATGCTTTTGGATTCCTTAAAGAGAAGCATTCCGAGAAGAACGCTTCCCGCCGAACCGATTCCTGTCCAAATTGCATAGGCCGTACCCATCGGTATTTCCTTCAGGGAAAGCGAAAGAAAGTAAAAACTCATCATTCCGATCACAATAAAGAGGACAGAAGGGAGAAGACGTTTGAAACCTTCAGCCTTTTTAAGCGAAATAACTGCCCCGACCTCACAAAATCCTGCTATAGTCAAATAAATCCAAGCCATATCATCCTTCCTCCCCTTGAACTTCTGCTGGAGTCGTCAGTTTCAATCCGATGATTCCTGCAAGCATCAGCACTATGAAAAAAAGCTTGGAAGCACCGGCAGACTCTTCAAAGAAAAGGATCCCGACAATTGCCGTCCCTGCCGCCCCAAAACCTGTAAAAATAGCATAGGCTGTCCCTATCGGCAAAAACTTCAAAGATTTGGAGAAAAAGAAAAAGCTTACCGCCAGGGTCGCAATTGTGACGATGCTCGGTACAAGTTCTGTAAATCCATCCGAAAATCGCAGTCCAATCACCCAGACAATCTCTAATAATCCCGCTATTAAGATGAAGACCCAGTGCATGATATTCCTCCTTGATGTATTCCCTTCCAGTAATGATCAAAGGCATGGGAAACTTTTGCTTCATAATCTTCAGGCTCGTAAAAAAATCTTTGCACGAAAAGCCCGTCTATTAAACAATAGAAAGCATCAATCAACGGAAGTATAGGCTGTTCGCCTATTTGCTCCGTACTGATAGCCTCTGTGAAGATCCGATTGAGGATCTCGGTTGTATGTGTTTCACTCTTTACGAATTGCTCATGTGTCAACGCTTGGAATTGTTCCTCTGGGAATAGCATGGAACGTTTATAGAGCAGACCAAACTCCTCATCCTTCCAAAAATCAACCATGCTTATGACCATCCCAAGCAATTGCTCTTTGGTTGATTGTTGCTTTGAATTTTGATGGGTAAGGGTGATTTTTTTCGTGAACACATCGACCAATTCTATGATGATGCTTTTATAAAGTTCATCCTTATTTTTGAAATGCGCATAAAGAGATGGCTTTTTAATCCCAACCATATTGGCGACATCATTAAGTGAGGTACCATAGTATCCTCTTTGGGCAAAAAGCTGCAGGGCACTTTTCTTTATTTTATCGTAAGTGGAAGTGGGCATGATAATCTTCACCTTTCATATTCAACGCGTCTACCTACCGTTCGTTAGGTTACGGGTTAATCATACTATCCTATGACCAAAAAAGCAATCATCATGTTTCATTTTTTTACTTTGGGGTAAGTAAAAAATAAGAGATGAGGGAGGAATTGATGTGAAAAGAAGATTGAAGAAGAAGCTTGAAAAAAGACAAGCTCTATTCAAGTCCCATGCCGAGCACCGTGCCATCGGGCATACGCAGCGTCTGGTCAATGCACATCAGAGAACCCAGAATAATACACATAAAGCGACAGCAAGAGAAGGATAAGGAGGGTTTTTCCTTGGGTGAAAACACATTACAGACAAAGAATCAGAGTTTAACGGAAAAGGCGAAATATGCCGAGGAAGGATCCTCCTTAAAAAAGGACGCAAAGAGCGTGAGCAGGATCAGTCGGCATATGGAGCGGGAAAAGAAGCGGAAAGAGCAGAAGGCCCTTCAGCCTGCCTATGAAGTGTTTGTGAACGACAACTCTTTCCGTGTAACAGGAGTAAATTCAGAAGAAGAAGCCATTGATAAACTTTCAAAGTGGAGCGCCTTCCACAATATGGTCAACAAGATGAAACAAAACGATGAAGAAGTAAACATCCATGCCAAGAAAATTCAAGGATGACAAAAACACGCCACATATGAATCGTGGCGTGTTTTTGCTGGTTATCCATCGATAAATTGCTTAAAAACACTGGAATGATCTGATTCTATTTGTGTCTATACCGAAATAGACCCAAGTAAAGAACCACCAACGGTAGCCGGCTACAGATCTTCTGCCGATAAAAGTGGGCCAGAACCAGAAGCCTTCCCCGTTATTCAGTCTAACCCAGGTATAACGACGTAGGCATCCCCACATCGCTCCAGGATCGACTGCAAGTGCTGTTGGCCCACCTGCACCATAACCCATCACTTCAGGAGGAGGGGAGGATGGAGGTGGTCCTGGAGGAGGACCACCCTGTCCCCCTCCTTGTCCTGGGGGACCGTATCCGCCCGGCCCTTGTCCTGGGGGTCCAAATCCGCCTCCTGGCCCTTGCCCTGGTGAGGGACCGAATGGCGGAGGACCTCCTTGCCCTGATCCTGGTCCGAAAATCGGAGGCAGTCCAGGTAATTGTCTATATGGATACATAGGGATATCTCCTTTCGTGTAGCATCTCTATACGGTATGCTTTAGCCTATGCTTTGGTGAAAATGTGTTGTTTTCCAGCGCACAAAAAAGCCAGACTCCTCCGATATGGAAAAGTCTGGCTTTTCGAGTTTTTCGTTGCATGTTACTTTGCAACAAGTACTGGACAGGTGGCGGAATTTGTTACCTTATCGCTGACGCTGCCGAGTATGAGTTTCTTTAAACCGCCAAGTCCCCTGCTACCGATAATGATGAGGTCGTGATTCTGTGTTTCCGCAAACTTGCAAATAGTTTTTGCAGGGTCGCCGACCATCACTTCCACCGGTGCTTCGACACGTTCGTGGGCAAGCAGTTCCCGGATTTCCCTTGCAGATTCCTCTGTCGGGTCGTAATGGACATCTTCAGAAGGACGGTTGGATGGTGCAGGCTCTTTGACATTATTGGCGTACATATTCATGTCCTGAAGTCCGAACCCGCCTATCGGCAAGGCTTCAGGCTGTCTGGAAGCAACTGGTGCACCCGTCATTCTTTCTTCAAGTACATGCAAAACCGTAATGTTTGAATCTAGCCTTCTCATCATATCGATTCCTAGCTTTACCGCCTTGACGCTTCCTTCAGACCCATCATATGCAATGAGAATATTGTTGAATGCGTGCATGTTGATCCTCTCCCTTTTTTTTCTATACGTTTGTAAATTAAGTACCCTGTACTTAGAGTTTTAAACGTAACAGGAGAGTGTAGGGAGAGGAATTTATTGTAAAGTTTACTGAATTGAAATATGACTGAATGCTGTCACATCGAATAAACCGGATGCAGTAAGTTTTATTTCGGGTATTACCGGCAGGCTGAGAAAAGAAAGGGTGACAAAAGGATTGAAATCAACCAGCATCCCCAAGCTGGTAAGTGCATGATGAAGACACTCCAAGTTGTCCAACACCTCTTCCAAGGGCTGCAAGGACATCAAGCCTGCAATTTCCAAAGAAAGTGTGGCGATTGGCTTTCGATCTTTCACGACGACCAATCCACCTCCCATATCCTCAAGTGTCCTGATTGCCTCAAGGATGTCCCCATCATTTGTTCCGACAGCTACTATATTATGAGAGTCGTGGGCCACGGTGGATGCAATAGCACCATTTTTAAGCCTCATCCCTTTTACTATCGCTATCCCGATGTCACCTGTGGCGTTATGCCTTTCCACTACAGCGAGTTTCAGCAGGTCTTTTTTTATACATGGAGTGAATTCACCGTCTTTGGTCTGTACCATTTCTTTAACATGATTGGTTACAAGGCTATTGGGGATGATTTCAATGACGCTGGCTACTTTTGACCCATCGAGGTTCAATTTCAGATCTTTGGGTGAACAAGGTTTGATATGAACCGATTTTTTAAGTTCTTCCGGTGCTGAATGAGGGACGCCGATATTGCTTTTGACCGATTCATCGGAAAGGACCGGCACAAGCTTCCCATCCTTTAAGACTTTTTGAATGGTGAGTTCCCTCAAATCCCCCACCAGGACAAGATCGGCGTGATAGCCTGGAGCGACTGCCCCTTTATGGTGAAGCGAGTAGCATTCTGCAGCATTCAAGGTAGCGATCTGAATGGCAAGCAATGGATCCATGCCCTCTTGGATGGCAAGACGGATATTGTGGTCGATACTGCCTTCCCTTACAAGATCGTCCAGGTGTTTATCATCTGTACAGAAAAGGAAGCGTCTTGCATTCCTGTCATTGACAGCAGGGAGGAGGGCCTTCAGGTCTTTTGCAACAGATCCTTCTCGGATCATGACATACATCCCGCGCCTGATCCTTTCCAGGGCCTCTTCTGCTGTAACGCATTCATGATCCGTTTTTATCTGTGCGCTGCGATAGATATTGATTCCGGTTTCCGTCAAGCCAGCCCCATGCCCATCGATCTGTTTTCTTTCACTCACAGCCTGGGTCAATTTTTCGACCATCTTTTCTTCGGTATCCCTTACTGCAGGAAAGTCCATCACTTCTGCAAGCCCCAATACTCTATCATTCTTGTAAAAAGGTGCAAGATCTCTAGCATGCAGAGTGGCACCATTCTGTTCGAATTGGGTAGCAGGGACACAGGAAGGCAGCATGAAGAAGACATCTACTAACACATCCTTCGTTGCATCTATCATGAACTGCACTCCTGCTGATCCGCTGACATTGGCAATTTCATGAGGATCCGTAATGATGGTGGTCACACCATGCTCTATTAAAGTATTGGAGAAATGAAAAGGATGAACCATAGAGGATTCCATATGGACATGTCCATCAATGAAGCCTGGACAAATATAAGCACCTTTTGCATCCAGGTAATCTATAGCTTCGTAGTCTCCAATTCCAATGATCATTCCGTTTTTAATTGCTAGATTTCCCTCGATGATTTCGAGGTTGAACACATCGATGATTTTGCCGTTTTTGATGACCAGGTCAGCGGGAGTGGATTTTGCGGAAGCTTTGATCAGATCTGTCAGTTTGGTTGAATTCATTTTCAATCTCCTCCAATAAAAAAATAAAAACTCCATGGAAATCCAGGAGTTTGACATGAGAGAAGCGGCAAAAGGCTATAGATGGTTTCCGCGCTACATAAAAAGCAGGTTTTGCCGAAAACATACATATAGTATTTGCTTCATCCCGTAGTCAAACCGTTTAAGGCAGTTTGGTAGAAACTTATGGACCATATCTCCAAGATTATACGAGTAGCACTTTACACTTATTCTTTTAGGTAATTGTTCATCATTATAGTGGTTGAAAAGAAGGGTAGTCAAGGTTAATGGAATTCGCGCAATTATTAGAATTCTAATTTTGTGATTCATCTTCTTGTAAAATGGGTAAGTAATAATGTTAAAGTAATAAAGAATACGGGCATAACAGGGTTTTGTAGTATTTCATTTTAATGGTTATAGCCCGGGATTATGTATGCTTACCCTAAAAAAAATTTGGGATGCTCCGAATTACTTTAAAGATTTTGGTTCTGAAATAGGGGGTTCTTATGGCGAAAAGAGTAGAAAGAAACAAAAAGAAGGTCAGCCTGCGAGCCTTATTTTTAATCGCTGGTTTATTTGTGCTAATCGTACTGTTAGGAATGCAATTATATATTAATACAAGGGATGTCAGTGCTTTGACCGAACCTTTGCCACAGGCTACAGTAATCTATGACCGTCATGGTGAAGTTGCGAGTAAACTGACTGCAAGCAAGATAGAGGGAGTGGCAAGTGAAGATATCCCGGATGTAATGAAACTCGCTGTCGTTGCGGTGGAAGACCGGCGTTTTTATGAACATGACGGCTTTGATTTTGTGGGAACACTTCGGGCATTTTCCTCAAATGTCAAGGCAGGGGGCGTCGTACAGGGCGGAAGTACCATCACACAGCAGCTTGCGAAGAATGTTTTTTTGACACATGAAAAAACCTTCAAACGGAAATTTGATGAGTTTTTCCTTGCCAAGAAAGTGGAAAAGGCATACTCAAAGGATCAGATTATCAGCCTTTATTTAAATCAGATCTATTTTGGGGAGGGAGCCTGGGGAATCAAGAATGCGGCCTCCGTTTATTTTGCAAAGGATCCAGCCGATTTGACGCTCGCTGAAGCGGCCACCATCGCTGGAGTAATTAAGGCACCATCGGCTTTATCACCACTTAATAATCCGGAGCGCTCCATCGAAAGAAGAAACCTGGTGCTTCACCTGATGTATGAACAAAAGTTCATCACCCTTGAAGAGCTTGAAGCCGCAAAGGCCGAGGAGTTGAAGCTAGAAACGAGAAATGTCGATCCATATGAAGGGAAATATCCAAGCTATATGGATTATATCCTAGAAGAGGCCAATAAAATGTATGGCATCAGTGAAAGTGAATTGTTGGCCGGAGGTTACAAAATCTACACTTCCCTTGAGCCAAAAGCACAGGAAGCGATGGAAAAGGTGTATGCAGATCCGGCCAACTTCCCGACGGCACCAAATGGGGAAGTGGCGCAGAGCAGCGGAATCTTAATGGATCCCAAGACAGGCGGGATTCTTGCGCTCATTGGTGGAAGGGAATACAAGTTCCGGGATTTCAACAGGGCGTCACGACTTGCCAAACAGCCTGGTTCCACTGTGAAGCCATTATTGGTTTATACTCCTGCCCTGGAAAAGGGCTACGATATGTACGATATGTTAAATGATTCTCCGATTGATATAGACGGATACAAGCCGCTCAATCATACACTTGATTACCGCGGGGAAGTATCCATGTATGACGCGGTATTGAATTCGTATAACGTTCCGGCCGTCTCACTCTTACACGAGATGGGAGTCAAAACGGGTGTTGAAGCGGCAAAGAAATTGTATCTGCCGATCACGGAAAATGACCATAACCTAGCAGCCCTTGCTCTTGGTGGATTCGATAAGGGGATCGCACCAAAACATTTGGCAGAGGCATATACGATTTTTCCGAATAAGGGTGAGATTGTCGAATCGCATGCGATAATTAAAATTGAAACAGGAGAAGGCGATGCGGTAGCCAATTTTGAAGGGGAAAAAGAACAGGTCGTTTCAAAGGAAGCGGCCGAAAAAATGACCTATATCCTTCAAAATGTCATCGAGGAAGGCAGTGGGAAGAACGCAATCATCGAAGGCAGGGAAGTGGCAGGAAAGACCGGGTCCACCCAAACAAGGGATGATAACCATAAAGCCACCTCCAATCAGTGGTTTGCCGGCTTCACGCCACAGGTGGTCGGAGCTTTCTGGATCGGATTCGATAAACCGACAGAAGAACTGTACCTTCCGATCATTTCCGGGGCAGGCAGTCCATCCGCGAAGATCTTCCAGCAGGTAGTAAGTGAAGCATTAAAGGATGAACCCGTGGAATCCTTCAATCTTCCAGCTTTCGGAAAGCCAAAACCACCAGCCAAGAAGGAAGAAGAATCCCAAAGATCTTCCGACTCCGACAATGATAACCAGGGCGAAGGAAGAAAAGAGGAAAACAAGAAAGATAAAAAAGAAAAAGACAAGAAAGATCGCGGTAAGAAGAAGGATAAAGACGACGATTAATCTATCTTGAGAAAGAATGCCCAGTCCCGATTCGGGACTGGGCATTCTTTTTTGTAATGAAAAAATGTCATTTTTCCATCGACTCAATATGACCTTTCCCCCAGCTGCACATTACATCCAGCACGCCGCTTAGAGAACGGCCCTTATCATTTAATTCATATTCCACCCGGGGAGGTACCTCGCGATAAACAATGCGGTTCACGATCCCGTCCTCTTCCAATTCCCTAAGCTGCTGGGTGAGCATTTTCTGTGTGATTTTTGGCATCAATCGTTGAAGCTCGCCCGGTCTCTTTTTACCGGATTCCAGATGGCAGAGGATGATGCATTTCCATTTCCCTCCGATCACCTCAAGGGTGGCTTCAATCGGCATATTATAATTACTCATTCTATTACCCTCACAATTCAATAGGCACTTTTTGGTGCCTATCCCACCAAAAAGTACGTACTTTCCCATATGTCTTGTTTATTGCATACTTTTTAGTATATAGAAATGGAGGAAGAAAGGAAGAGATGAAGTGCTAGTTATTTATGGAAGCCACCGCAACAATGGGAATTCAGAGCAATTGGCAAAACACATGATCAAAGAAATGAAGACAGAAGAGATATTCCTTCGTGATTTGACTATCCATCCCATATTGGATCAGCGTCATGATGAGGAAGGGTTCAAGCATCGTGGAGACGATTACTATGGAGTAGTGGAAAGGCTGCTTCAACATGATGAAGTTATCCTCGTCACCCCACTATATTGGTATGGAATGAGCGGAAGGATGAAAAATTTTGTGGACCGCTGGAGTGAGAGCCTTCGTGATGGCAAGATAGAGTTCAGGGAGTCCATGAACAGAAAGAAGTTTTATGTGGTTGTGGTGGGCGGAGACGACCCGAATCAAAAAGCACTGCCGCTCATTATGCAGTTCCGGCATATAGTAGAGTTTTTCGGAGCGAAATTGGAAGACTATATAATCGGAGAGGCGAATTCACCGGGACATATATTGGAAGATGAGCGTGCGATGAAGCGGGCTGAAATTTTGAATAGGAAATGGAGAAATATTTGATGAAAGCACTCGTATTTGATAAATTCGGCGGTCCGGATGTCCTGTATTACACGGAAGTTCCGGACCCTGTAATAGGTGACCATGAAATTTTGGTTAAGACGGAGGCGGTAGGACTGAACTTTGCTGATATCTATCGGAGAAAAGGCAACTATCATCTGGCAGGTGAACCGCCTTATATCCTTGGTTATGAAGGGGCAGGAGTGGTCTCTGAAGTGGGAGCTGCCATTACGGACATCAAGGTCGGTGACAAAATAGGCTTTGCAGATGTGCCATATGCGAATGCTGAGTTTGTGACAGTGCCTTACGAGAAAGCGATTCCCCTGCCTGATCAGATTTCATGTGAAACTGCGGCTGCCGTTTTGCTCCAGGGGCTTACGGCACATTATCTTGTGCACGACAGTTATCATATTGAAAAAGGGGACACTGTCCTTGTGCATGCAGCGGCAGGGGGAGTCGGACAGCTTTTGACCCAGATGGCAAAATTGCTTGGCGCAGAGGTGATCGGATTGACTTCCACTGCGGATAAGGCTTCCATCGCAAGGGATGCAGGAGCGGATCAGGTATATTTGTATAGTTCTGATTGGGTGGCAGAAGTGAAGAAAGCAACTAGCGGACAAGGGGTTAAGGTGGTATACGAGTCCATAGGTTCGACCTTGACATCTAGCTTTAAGGCAACAAAAATAGGAGGTACGGTAGTGTTCTTTGGAATGGCAGGAGGCGATCCGGCACCTGTCGACCCAAGGATGCTGATGGATACCTCGAAGACCCTGACAGGTGGCGACCTTTGGAATGTGCTGACTTCTCGGGATGAGCGTGTAACACGTTCGCACCAGCTGTTTACTTGGATTGCTGAGGGTCGGTTGCAAATTGCGGAGCCGACTGTTTTTTCTCTAAGTGATGGAGCAAAAGCGCACGAGCTATTGGAAAGCAGAAAAAGTACGGGAAAAATATTGTTGAAGCCTTAGTGTGAAGCCAGGCAATCCGTTGGATTGCTTGGCTTTATTCATAGGAACAAAACACTCCCTCCCACCAGCCTGTCCGCCATAAAATTAAGTCTCCATAACTACCCCTCCCTCCTCCTTGAGACCGATAGAAAATTACCCGCAAGTCCGTTACCAATGTTTACTAATAGAGTTAAAATGATGCTAGATAACAAGATGATGGTGGAGGATAGATCGATGAAAAACATGATTGAGATATTTAAAAATCGCAATTACAGCCTTTTGTTTCTGGCAGCATTTACTTCACAGATGGGGAATATAATTGGAATTGCCGCTTTTATGCTTTACCTTTTGGATAGATTTTCAGAAAAGCCGTTCTACGCGGCTATTACAGAGCTTATGTACTCCTTGCCGACACTTGCGGTATTTTTCCTGGTAGGGGTGCTTGCTGACAGGATGGACCGGCAGAAAATTGCTGCCAATAGTGACTGGATTTGTGCTTTCTTGTCACTTGGTTTGCTTGGTGCGATCTATATAGATTGGATGCCATTGATTTTTGCGCTTTTGTTCCTGCGAAGCGCGGTGTCAAAATTCTTCTATCCTGCGCAAGGAGCTATGATCCAAGGCATACTCTCAAAGGATGAATATACAGTGGCAGCCGGTTTGAACCAGATGACCAGCAGTTTGTTCATGCTTTTCGGAAATGCGCTTGGTATTTTCATCTATTGGACTATCGGGCTTGAAGGGGCAATCATAGTCGATTTTGCCACCTATATCATCAGTGCACTTTTAATCAGGGCGTGTGTCCTATCTGAGGCAGTGCGGCTTCCAAATGGAACTCACAGGTGGAAGGAAATCAACATCAAATTTGTTGCAAAGGATTTTAAGGATGGACTGCTTTATATCCTGAAAAGCCCGCTGCTCGTCTATCTTATCATTGGATTCTTTGTATTCGGCATCGTCAACGGCGGAATGTCAGTGATGCCTGCCTATATCCTGAAATATAAATTGGCGCCGGACAATTATGAAGAAATCATGGTTCTTGTAGGAATTGTTTTTGGTATCTCGGTACTTCTGGGCAGTATCATCGCTTCCATTCTTGCAAAAAAACTGAAGCTCTATCAAATGGTCATCATTGGCGTAGGGGTGTCCGGAGCTTTTGTCATAGCTTCAGGGTATAGCACATCTGTATTCTACTATTTGGCTTTCAGTTCACTGGTTGGGTTGAGTCTGCCATTTGTGAACATAGGAATCGGCGGCTGGCTTCCAAGAATCGTAGATCCGAAAATGATGGGTCGCGTGCAGGGCTGGATTACACCAGTGATGATGCTATCGCAGTCGATTACCCTCGGCGTTATCGCGATGACTTTCCAAAAGATTGTCACTGTCGAAGGGATCTATGTGTTAGTCGGGGGTTGTCTGCTTTTTGTTTCATTCTTCTATATGGCCACCCTTCCAAAACATTCAGAAGAGGAAGAAGCCCCGGAGGCACTTGGAAAATCCGCCTCGGTTTAAAGGAAGTGAAAAAGATGTTATCCAATCGGCTGGCATCTTTTATTTTTGAAGAATAATGTTTCCATAATTTTCTTATGATGTTAAAATATCCAATGGAACATCAGTCGGTACAGAAAGGGTGATTGTAAGAAATTCACCAGCAGTAATGGCCCTGCACGAAAAGTTTGGAAAGAGAGAAAATCACAGTGAGATCTTGGGGGATATGAGAGATGAAAAAATTAATCGGCTTTTCATTGAAAAACAGAGCGGCAATCATCATCATGGTATTCATCATTTCGGTTTTGGGGGTCTATTCCACTACGAAGCTGCCGGTCGAATTTCTGCCTAGCGTCGACAATCCGATGATAACAGTCACGACGATTGCACAAGGCATGGATGCGGAAACGACTGGAGAAATGATAACAGAACCGATAGAAAACAGTTTGAAACAACTCGCAAATGTGGAACAGATGGTCTCTTCCACAAGCGAAGGACTATCAAGAATAGATATATTTTTCAACAATGAAGCAGACCTGAAAGAGTCAAATCAAGAGGTGGAGAGGATCGTCAATCAGCTGGCATTGCCACAGGAGGCAATGAAACCTTTTGTCGTCCTGTTGAACACTTCGATGATCCCTATTGCCCAGATCGGTGTTCAAACGGATGAGGGAATGACACTTGAAGATGAAAAAGTGATAGAAGAGAAAATCCTTCCGCAAATGGAAGATGTCGAAGGGGTATCCTCTGTCTCCCTCTACGGTCAATCAAGCACAGAGCTTTTGATTGAAGTAGATCCGGCAAAACTCGAGGAAAAGCAGTTGACTGCCATGCAGGTGATGATGGCCCTGCAAGGTAAAAGCATTTCTGTTCCTTCCGGACAGCTGAATGTGGATGGGTCTTCCACCGCAGTCAGAGTGGTTGGAGAAATAGAAGACGTAAGTCAGATCGAATCGATCATGCTTGCTCAGAACGTCAAGCTTGGCGATGTTGCAGAAGTATCCGTCAATCAGTATTATGAGGCGCTTACCAGATTGAACGGTGCCGATGGTTTGGCGTTTATCGTAACGAAGGAAACAAGCGCAAATGCTGTAAATGTCGGCAAAGAACTGGATAAGAAACTGGATGAGTTGGCAAAGGAATATCCTGAATACAACATAAACATGCTCTTCTCCACTGCAGCCGAAGTGGAAAGTGCGGTATATGGAATGGCGCGTGAAGTGGGAATCGGGGCGATAGCGGCGACATTTGTCATCCTTTTATTCTTAAGGAATATCCGAACGACTTTGATCGCGATCATCAGCATACCGCTATCCATACTCATCACGATGTTCCTTTTAAAACAATCAGGGGTAAGCTTGAACATACTGACACTTGGAGGCTTGGCGGTTGCAGTTGGAAGGCTTGTAGATGACAGCATCGTGGTCATGGAAAACATCTATCGGAGACTGCAACATGAAAAACTCTCAAAAGAGCTTGTCATCGAATCGACCAGAGAAGTGGGGATGGCGATTACAGCGTCCACCCTTACCACTATTGCAGTGTTCCTGCCAGTTGGTTTCGTATCTGGATCGCTTGGTGATTTTGTCGTGCCGATGATATTGGCAGTTGTCTATTCCATCATGGCGTCGTTGCTTGTTGCTTTGACAGTGGTCCCGATGCTGAGCTTTATGCTATTGAAGAAAGTGAAACAAAAGGAAGAAAAACCGGCTTTGAGGTATATGAAGGTCCTGCAATGGTCCCTGTCTCATAAATTCATCGTCCTTGCAGCTTCTTTTGTGATATTTGTGGCATCCATTGGAGCTTATTTCATGATTCCGCAATCGAATGTGGAATCCGAGGTGGAGTCGGCGGTAAGTGTCAACCTGACTTTCCCTAAGGATATGGATCCGGATCTGGCAAGGGAAAACGCCTATCTTTTTGAAAAAGAGCTTTTGAAGGAAGAAAAAGCAGACCAAGTTCTGCTACGAATGGGGATGGCCCAGGAGGATGCGGAATTTGGCCAGGTAACACAATCTAATGTCGCAGCATTTTTCGTCATGTTTGAAAAAGGAAAAGATGTAGATGCTTTCATCGAGGAAACAAAAGAGAAGGCATTGACATTTGACGCAGTTGAAGTCGATGCCATGAAAAATTCATTTGGAGGATTTGGAGGAAGCGGAATCCAGATTGATGTAACAGCTGCCAATGAAGAGGATCTCGTAGCAACCGCTGACATGGTGTTAAAGGAGTTAAAGGAAATTGATGGTTTGGATAAGGTCAAATCCAACTATGAAGAGCTGCAGTCCGAGTGGAAAGTGGAAGTGAAGCAATCCGAAGCGGAAAAAGCGGGATTGACTGCACAACAGATCGGAGAACAAGTGAAAGTGGCGTTGGCAAAAACGCCGATGGGTGAAGTGACAGTTGCAGGTGAAAGGCTTCCTGCAAGCATTAAATATAACCACGAGGGTCTGGATACAAAGGAAGAGCTGTTGTCCCTGAAACTCGCATCGCAGGTTGCAGGAGTTGTGGAGCTAAAGGATGTAGCAACCGTAATGGAGCAAAAAATCAAAACGCAGATTTTCCACAAAGACGGGGAAGAAACGATCCAGGTTTCTGCAGATACTGTGGGAGAGGATGTACGGAAAATAGGTCTTGATGTAGATACAATGATTAAAAGTCTCGATCTTCCGGATGGAGCGAAAGTAAAGCTTGCCGGAGTCACCGAATCTATGCAGGAAACCTTTATGGACCTGTTTAAAATGATGGGCATCGCCATATTGCTTGTATATCTGATCATGGTCATTACTTTCGGTGAGGCCCGCGCCCCATTTGCCATCCTATTCTCATTGCCGCTTGCTGTGGTTGGTGGGGTAATCGGTTTGATTGTGACGGGAACTTCGCTCGATATGAATGCATTGATCGGTGCATTGATGCTGATCGGGATCGTGACAACCAATGCGATCGTGCTATTGGAGAGAGTGATTCAAAATAAACAAAGGGAATTACAAACAAGAGAAGCATTGCTTGAAGCAGGAGCAACGCGACTGCGTCCAATCGTGATGACGGCAGTCACGACGATTGCAGCGATGATGCCGCTGGTATTCAGTCATGCAAGTGCGAGCAGCCTTGTATCGAAAAGCTTGGCGGTTGTCGTAATCGGAGGGCTGACGGTTTCAACGGCCCTGACCCTGATTGTTGTTCCGGTAGTGTATGAATTGCTGGATGGCTTCGGGAAGAAAACGAAGAAGAAACGCAGATGGTTCGGTCGTAAAAATAAGGATAAAAATCCAATCGAAATCAGCGGCAATTAAAAAGTTTTGACAAATCGAAGAGAGCTGATATAAGATGGGTATCAGAAAACGGTTTCCACCTTTTTCACTAACTTTATAGTTTTCTACCACTAGGGGTGCCTTCATAAGGCTGAGATTAGAGTGAGACTCTAAGACTCTTAGAACCTGATCTGGTTAACACCAGCGTAGGGAAGTGGTCGGTCGGGCTCTCCTACTCATTATCATGAGTGATGAGAGAATTGCGAAATATACTCAACCACCTTTCCTGCGTAAGCGAGGAAGGTGGTTTTTTGTTTTTAATAAAAGATCTGGACAGGAGGAAGAGGGATGAAATTTTCACAGGAATTACGCAGGAAGGCAGATCCTATCTGGGAGGCAAGCTTTCACCATCCATTTGTAACAGGAATAGCAGATGGTACGTTGCCCTTGGATTCATTCAAATATTATGTGCTGCAGGATGCCTACTATCTCAGTCACTTTGCAAGGGTGCAGGCCTATGCAGGAGCCAAAGCTTTCGATCTACATACTACATCCAGGATGGCCTCGCATGCACAAGGCACGTATGAGGCTGAGCTGTCCCTCCATGAGAACTTTTCCAAGAGATTGGGAGTATCAGAGGACGAAAAAAGTAATTTCAAAGCGGCGCCAACTGCACACGCCTATACCTCACATATGTACCGTGCTGTCCTTACAGGCGGTCTGGGGGAAGTCATCGCCGCCCTGCTTCCATGCTATTGGCTATATTACGAGATAGGAGAAAGGCTGAAGGATGCCACACCGGCAGAACCGATCTATCAGGAATGGATTGCTGCCTATGGTGGTGAGTGGTTCCGTGAGCTTGTGGAAGAGCAGATCCATAGATTGGATGTGCTCGCTGAAAAAGCGACTGAAGAAGAGCGGGAAAGGATGATGGAGTATTTTATCATCAGCAGCCAGTATGAATATTCCTTCTGGGAGATGGCCTATACATTGGAAAAGTGGCCGGTTGGGGAATTGCAAATAAATGCGTAAAGGATGAGGAGAATGAAAAGAGGGTTAAAACTGACGGATATTCTCGTCACCATCGTGATTTCATTGGTGTTTGGAATCATCTATAAAATCTGGGGGCCGGTCTATAGCCTGTTAACGCCATTGGGACTGCAAATCCAGGAGCTATCCTATGGTATGTGGTTTATCGCAGCGTCCGTAGCCTATCTGCTTATCAGAAAAGCAGGTGTCGCCTTCTTGGCGGAAGTGGCTGCTGCCTCTGGTGAATTCCTGGTCGGCTCGGAATATGGATTGATGGTTCTTGTTTATGGAGTGGTGCAGGGTCTTTTTGCGGAGGCTGTATTCATGGGCTTCCGATATAAAAAGTTTGATGTGATGGTTGTTTCAATCGCAGGTGTTGCCGCTGCAATAGGATCTCTCCTGATGGACTTGTTCAGGGGCTACCTGTTTGATTATGTATGGTGGAATGTGACGCTGTTGATTTCTTTCCGGATCATCGGAGCCATTCTCTTATCTGGCGTACTTGCTAATGTCCTCGTAAAAGCTTTGGAAGCGACAGGAGTCACAAGTCTATTGCGTCCTGCTAGTAAAGAGGACTTCGATTCCTTGAGGCAGTAAAAAGGAGGTAAACATGGACCAAATCATCCTATTGGAAGATTTACAGTTGAAGTATCCAGGGGGCAGGCAATTGTTCCATGACTTTACCCTGTCTGTAAAAAAGGGTGAAAAAGTTTTGATCCTAGGGCCTTCAGGAAGTGGCAAATCCACCTTGCTTCAAGTGATGTCTAGTCTGATCCCCGGGGTGCTGGAGGTACCGATGCTTGCCAAGGAAACGGTGACCCCGATATCTTGGGGCTATGTTTTCCAGGATCCAGATTCCCAATTCTGCATGCCGTACGTCGATGAAGAGCTGGCGTTTGTCCTGGAGAATCTTGCGGTTCAAAGAGAGGAAATGCCCGAGAGGATCTGTCGGCTCCTTGAACTGGTCGGCCTTGATCTTGAGGATATGCATACAAGCATCGGGAAGCTTTCAGGAGGAATGAAGCAACGCTTGGCGATTGCGTCCGTTCTTGCCATGGAGCCTGAAGTATTGTTTCTAGATGAGCCGACAGCCATGCTGGATCCGGAAGGTACCCACCAAGTATGGGAGACGATAAAGGGAATAGACGAAGAAAAAACGGTGATTATCGTCGAGCATAAGGTGGATCTCATCCTTGATTATGTAGAGCGGATAGTTGTCCTGGATGAGGAAGGATGCATTGTGGCTGACGGTCCAATCTCCAGCATCTTACAAAATCAGATTCCACTTTTAAAGAAATATGGCATCTGGTATCCGGGGGTGTGGGAGGAATATCTTGAAGAAAGAGAGCCAGCTTGTGAAGTGTTTTCGATATCCAGTAATCAGATTCCAATTATAACTTTAGATGAATTCACTGGTTATCGCGGAAAAGAGAAAAAAATCGAGGTGGAAAAAAAAGTTATTCATAGCGGAGAGTGGATTGCCATTGTAGGAGAGAATGGGGCTGGAAAAAGTACGTTGCTGGAGTCTTTGATGCAGCTGATCAAAACGAAGGGTGCATATACCTTTGATGGAGAGCCTGTTCAGCGCATTCCTTTCGAAAGAATTGGCTTTGTCTTTCAGAATCCCGAATTTCAATTTGTCACCTCTAGCGTCTATGAGGAAATCGCATACGCCTTGCGTTTGGAAAAAAGAAAGGAAGAGGAGATAGAGAGACAGGTAGAGGGGCTGTTGCATAGGTTTCAACTGGAGCACTTGAAAACCCGGCATCCCTATCAGCTCTCAATGGGGCAAAAGCGAAGGCTCAGTGTAGCTTCTGCCGTCATCAAACAGCCGGATGTCCTTTTGCTTGATGAACCGACTTTTGGACAGGACAGCAAAAATACCTTTCGAATGCTGGAATGGCTGTCGGAAATGAAACACGCTGGGGTAGCCATCATCATGGTCACGCATGATCTTCGTATTGCGGAGAACTTTGCAGATAGGGTGTGGGTGGTAGAGGATGGGAAAGTAAAAGAAGAGTTCTTGGGTAAAGAATTCTGCAGTAAAGCCGGGAATAGGAGAGAACAGCATGCAATTGGCATTACCTAAAAAAGAATCATGGATCCATGGGGTGAATCCAAGCCTCAAGCTTCTGATCATGCTGATGATATTTATCGGCATCATGTTCATTCATGATGTGGATGTCATGACTTATGTGACCCTGTCAATCCTGTTAGTTTTTTTAGCTTCCATAAAGTACCCAGTAAAAATAAAAATGCTGCTGCTCCTGCCTTTTTTGTTTATCTTCCTGACGAGTTCACTCGCAATGATCATGTTTGGCAAAGGGGATACGACCCTGTTGCGTTTCGGACTCATCCATGTGACAGAAGAAAGCTTATTCAGGGGCGTGCATCTTGGCCTGCGTTCGATGGTATTTGCATTTTGCGGCATGCTTTTTGCGCTTACGACAAAACCGGTGCAGCTATTCTATTCTTTGATGCAGCAAGGTAAGCTTCCCCCAAGATTCGCCTATGGATTTATGGCTGGAGTAAGGCTATTGCCAATCATGGTGGAGGAATATCTTACATTAAGAAATGCTCTTTTAGTCCGTGGTGTGAAGCAGGAAAGAGGATTGAGCGGGCTAGTGAAAAAGCTGAATTTTTTTAGCATTCCCCTTTTATCCCAGAGCATCAGGAGGGCACATCGTGTAGCGGTCGCGATGGAGGCGAAAAGATTCAGCAGGCAGAAGACGCGGACCTATTATTATAAAACGGGATTTTCAACAAAAGACGCATGGTTTGTCGCCCTATTTATAAGTGTGTTCATGATAGGATTCGCAGCAGCCGACTACCTTCCGCTTTTCTCGATTACAGATGTTCGTTACAGATAGGTCTTCTTGAATATTCGTGGGAAAGGGTGTTCAAAATGAAGCTGCATGTTATTACAGATGGTAAAAGAACGGCTGATGAACTTGTATCCATTCTATGTTCGATTCATTCACAGGCTGATCATATCCATGTAAGGGAAAAAAATCGATCGGCAAAAGAGATCTATCAAATAGTAGAAAGATTGATAGATGGTGGAATTCCCCCAAAAAAACTCATCATCAATGACAGGGTGGACGTTGCCCATTCACTAGGAGTGGGAGGAGTGCAGCTGGCATATCACAGTTTGGGAGTTTCAGAGGTAAGGAAGTCTTTCCCCGATCTGCAAATCGGAAAATCTGTCCATTCCTATCAGGAGGCCGTAGAAGCAGAACAAGCTGGAGCATCTTTCCTGCTCTATGGACACGTATATAGCACAATGTCAAAGGAACACCTGAAGCCGAGGGGAGTGGAGGAACTGAAGGCAATTGCCTCTGCCGTGTCCATCCCAGTGATTGCAATCGGCGGGATTACACCTGAGAAGACTTCAGAACTCAAAAATATTGGGGTTAAAGGGATAGCTGTCATGTCGGGGATCATGAGTGCAAAAGATCCGTTGAAGGCTGCAACGCTCTATCAAACAAATCGAAGAAAGGCGGGATCTGATGAGCGCAAGCTATGACGTCATTATCATAGGTGGAGGCGTAAATGGATGTGCATCCGCCTATCAATTAAGCAAATCCGGGAAAAAGGTACTACTATTGGAAAAGGAACGGATTGCATCCAAAGCTTCCAGTGCCGCAGCAGGCATGCTCGGTGCTCAGGTGGAGGTGAATGAGGCTGGGCCTCTTTTTGAACTTGCAAAGGAAAGCAGAAGCATGTTTCCCCAATTGCAACCAGAACTGAAAGAGTTGACCGGTATAGATATTGAACTGGTACAAAAAGGGATGCTGAAGCTTGCGTATCAGGAAGAGGAAGTTTTGTCCGTAATAGAGACGATTGCAATTCAACAAAAACTTGGAGAAAATGCAGACTGGATCAGCAGGGATGAGGTTTTGAAGAGAGAGCCCGAATTGGGGCCGGGGACGCTTGGCGCCATGGATATCCCACAGGATGGCCACGTCAATCCGGAAAAGCTGACACATGCATTTGCCAAGGCTGCCATCACGCTTGGTGCAGACATCAAAGAATTTGTGGAAGTGTATTCGTTGCAGGAACATAATCAGGCAATTGTAAAAGTGGAAACAAGTGAAGGATGCTATTCAGGGGATTCCATTGTTGTAACAGCCGGTGCCTGGAGCAAAAGGATCTTATCCGGTCTTGGTTTAAGTCTCCCATCCTATCCGGTCAAAGGGGAATGCTTCTCTGTCCTGACAGATAAACCGGTTTTGGAGAGTACTATTTTTACAGACTCCTGCTATATCGTACCTAAAATCGGCAACCGGCTGGTGGTGGGAGCTACCATGGTGCCAAATACTTTCTCTGAAAATGTTTCGATCGGGGGCTTGGCATCATTAATGAAGGAAGCGATTCGGACTCTTCCTGCTATAGAGCATGCCAGCTTTGAACGAACATGGGCAGGAATCAGGCCGCAAACCGGAGATGGTCTACCGTTTTTAGGGAAGCACCCAACCATTACCAATCTATTTATTGCCACCGGGCACTACAGGAATGGAATATTGCTTTCGCCAATCACGGGTGTATTGGTCGCAAGCATGATCAATGGAACGAAGCTGCCTGAATATATGGATGCATTTGGACTAGATAGAATACAAAATCTGCAATGAGGTGAAAAAATGAAAATTTGGATCAATGGAGATAGAGTGGAGATTCCTGACGAAGTGACCACTGTTGCGGAACTATTATTATATTTTCAACTTGATCAAAAGGTAGTAATTGTAGAAAAAAACAAAGATATTTTGCAAAAAGAATTTCATGCAGCTGAAACAGTTGCAGAAGGTGACATGCTTGAATTAGTACATTTTGTAGGAGGCGGATGATATGTTGAAAATTGGTTCTTACACATTTAATTCCCGTTTATTGCTTGGGACAGGAAAGTATCCGGATTTTGATATTCAACAGAGGGCGGTGGATGCTTCCGAATCGGAAATCCTGACGTTTGCAGTAAGAAGAATGAATATTTTTGAAGCAGGACAGCCGAATTTTCTGGAAAAGTTGGATTTGGAGAAATACACACTACTGCCGAACACTGCCGGTGCCAAAACGGCAGAGGAGGCGGTGCGGATCGCGAAACTTGCAAAGGCATCCGGATTATGTGACATGATCAAGGTCGAAGTGATCGGCTGCTGGAAGACATTGCTGCCAGATCCGGTGGAAACATTGAAGGCCACAGAAGAATTGTTGAAAGAGGGATTTACTGTCCTGCCATATACGTCCGATGATGTCGTCCTTGCCAGGAAGCTTGAGGAGCTTGGCGCACATGCCATCATGCCAGGGGCTTCCCCGATCGGGTCTGGACAGGGAATCATCAACGAGTTGAACCTTGGCTTCATCATCGAACAGGCGAAGGTGCCAGTCATAGTCGATGCAGGAATCGGTTCCCCAGCAGACGCAGCCAAGGCGATGGAATTAGGTGCGGATGGGGTGCTATTGAATACCGCCGTTTCTGCTGCGAACGATCCTGTGAAAATGGCATATGCCATGAAGCTTGCCATTGAAGCAGGACGACTTGGATATGAAGCAGGCAGGATGGAGAAAAAGCGGTATGCTACAGCAAGCAGCCCGACCGAAGGAATGAGCGTGGGATAATGGAACGCTATTCTCGTCAGACCCTATTTTCACCGATCGGGGAAGAAGGTCAAAAGCTTTTAGGGCTAAAGCATGTCCTCCTGATCGGTGCCGGTGCACTTGGAACAGGGAATGCCGAGGCGCTTGTCCGTGCAGGTGTAGGCAGGCTGACCATCATCGACCGTGATTATGTCGAGTGGAGCAATCTTCAGCGCCAGCAGCTTTACAGCGAAGAAGATGCAAGGGAGAAGCTTCCAAAAGCGATTGCCGCTAAAGCACGTTTGGAAAAGCTCAATTCGGAAGTAGAGATAGTTGCGCTAGTAGACGATGTCACAGCTGAGAGTCTGGAGAATTTCGTGAAGACCGAACAAGTTTCCCTGCTCCTTGACGCTACCGATAATTTTGATATCCGTCTGATCATGAATGATATCTCTCAAAAATATGGGATTCCCTGGATCTACGGGGCATGTGTAGGGAGCTACGGCCTTTCATTTACGGTTCTGCCGGGAGAAACACCTTGTCTTCAATGCCTGCTGAACACAGTGCCACTTGGTGGGGCAACGTGTGACACGGTCGGTATCATCTCTCCCGTTGTGGGGATGGTGGTGGCGCATCAGGTGGCCGAAGCCTTTAAGCTACTTACCGGCAATACGGAAGCGTGCCGAAGGAAGCTCGTATCATTTGATCTCTGGAAAAATCATTACGTATCCATGGATGTTTCAAAAATGAAACAGGCAGGCTGCAAAAGCTGCGGAGAAAAGAGGACTTATCCCAACCTTGACTTTGAAAACCAAACGAAAACAGCGGTCCTTTGCGGACGCGATTCTGTCCAGATCCGTCCATCCATAACGGGTGGAAGGGATCTGGCGGAGCTGAAAAGAGTGCTTGTCGAACGAGGGATGGCTGTGGAGGGAAATCCTTATCTGCTGTCCTTTGAAATAGAAAAACATCGCCTTGTGGCATTCAAGGATGGAAGGGTGCTTATCCACGGAACAAAGGATGTCCAAGCAGCCAAATCGTTGTATTATCGGTATTTTGGATAGATTTTCATAAAAAAGTACGGGGGTGAAAAGCATGGTAGGAAAAGCATTGACCATCGCCGGATCCGATAGCGGCGGAGGAGCAGGAATTCAAGCCGACCTGAAGACCTTTCAGGAATTGAAGGTGTATGGAATGTCGGCGATCACCGCCATCACCGCGCAGAATACCTTAGGAGTCCAGGCT
This sequence comes from Sutcliffiella tianshenii, assembly GCF_016908565.1. Classification (GTDB taxonomy): domain Bacteria; phylum Bacillota; class Bacilli; order Bacillales; family Bacillaceae_I; genus Sutcliffiella_A; species Sutcliffiella_A tianshenii. The sequence continues at coordinate 205,248 of NZ_JAFBED010000005.1, read as the reverse complement.
GTCTATCCCATCCCTCTAGATATGGTGCTAAAGCAGCTTTTATCGATCGAGGCGGATCTGAAGCCTGACGCATTAAAGACTGGGATGCTATTCAGCAGTGAATTGATTGAAGCCGTGTCAGGGCAGATTAAAAGTTTCCAATGGGGAAATGTCGTAGTGGACCCTGTGATGATCGCGAAAGGAGGGAGCAGGCTCCTGCAGGAGGATGCGGTCCGTTCCATGAGGGAATCCCTCATTCCACTTGCGACCGTCATCACCCCGAATATTCCTGAAGCGGAGGCTTTGACGGAAATTCCGATCCGTTCGATGAAGGACCGTCAGCAAGCGGCAAGGATCCTGCATAAGCTTGGAGCGGATTTTGTGGTAATCAAGGGTGGTCATGGAAATGGAAACGAGCTCATCGATTTAATCTATGATGGGGATAGATTCCTTGAAATGAAGAGCTTCAGGATTGCCACGAAAAACACGCATGGAACGGGATGTACTTTTGCAGCAGCCATTACTGCGCAACTGGCAAAGGGAGAGTCGGTATTGGATGCCATACAAATTGGCAAGCAATACATTCATGCTGCCATTGAAGACAGCCTGCAGATCGGCAGTGGCCATGGACCGACCAATCATTGGGCGTTTCAGCATAGAAGGGTGCGTGCTCATTCTTGAATAAAGAACTTCTGAAACTATATTTGGTGATGGGAAGCTCCAATTGTGGAAGTGGTGAACCTCTACCTGTGCTTGAGTCCGCTTTAAAAGGGGGCATCACTCTTTTTCAATTCCGAGAAAAGGGGAATGGGGCCAGATCAGGGCAGGGAAAAATAAAGCTCGCTCACGAGATGATGAGCCGCTGCCGATCATACGGAGTTCCTTTTATCGTGAATGATGATGTGGAACTCGCCTTGACTCTTGAGGCGGATGGTGTACATATCGGTCAGGATGACGGATCAATCATTGAAACAAGAAAAAGATTTGCGGGAAAAGTTCTGGGTGTCTCCGTCCATAATGTACAAGAGGCCCATGATGCAATGAAATTCGGTGCCGATTATCTAGGTGTAGGTCCTATGTATTTCACGAACACCAAATCAGACTTGCATGAGGTGAAAGGGCCGGATGTGATAAAAGATATCCGTGCAGCGGGCATCACACTGCCGATTGTCGGGATCGGTGGGATCGATAAGGAAAGAGCTGGGATTGTAGTAGAGAGCGGTGCGGATGGGGTTGCTGTCATTTCGGCTATCAGCCAAGCCCAATGCCCCACTGCTGCAGCCAGGGAATTGCTGTACGAGGTCGAAAAAATTTTGCATATTACAAAAAAATAAATATCTATTAACGGAAAATGATGCTATAATAATAGGACCATTTACTTTATTACATGTTTGTAACCACCCTGTTCCTTTTTGGAGCAGGTTTTTTTATGTGCTTCGTGTTCTGCTTGTTGAAGTGAACGAGATTAAGGGGCCTGACCCCCACCGCTTTAAAGCGATGGGGGTCAGGCCCCCTTTTAGTGCTTTAATGTAGTGAGGGTCAGGCCCCTACACTTTGTTTCTGTTTCAAATCCATCGCAGGACCGAAGAATTCATAGTTGATTTTTTCCGCTGGAACCCCGATGTTCTCCAGGTGATTCAGGATGGCACGCATGAATGGAACCGGTCCGCAGACATAGAATTTGGATTCTGGCTCTGCATGCAGTTCTCTGATCATTTCTTCTGTAACATATCCGTCGAAGTGGAATTTTTGTCTGCTGCGGTCTTCCACTGTTGGATTTTCATAGACGAAGATGGCTTCCCCTCTTTGAAGGGTTTCCATAGTATTTTTAACTTCATCGTAAAACGCATGAACCGTTCCATTTTTTGAAGCATGCAAGAAGGTCGTAGGGCGGGCAGGAGCTTCTTGAGCGATAGTCTTCAGCATACTTAACATAGGAGTAATACCTACCCCGCCACTGATGAGGTAGACTGGTTCACGTCCAGAATCAAGGATGAAGTCTCCTGCAGGAACAGTTAGCTCCAGTTTATCTCCTGCATTCACTTGATCATGCAAGTAATTGGAGACTTTGCCTTCAGGAGTGAATTCCGCTTCTCTTTTAACAGAGATTCGGTAATAGTCTTCATTTGGCGCATCAGATAGACTGTACTGGCGGTTCAATAAGTATTTTTCACCTGGTATGGACACACGGATGGTGATATATTGACCAGGCTTATGAAGAGATACTTTGCTTCCGTCAGCAGGCTTCAGGTAGAAGGAAGTTATGACGGAGCTTTCCTCTTCTTTTCTTACGACTTCAAATTCTTTGAAATCGGTCCAGCCTGCATTTGAAGTTTCTGCTTGCTGATACATTTCCTGTTCCACATCTATGAATACTTGAGCGATCACGCCATAGGCTTCTCCCCATGCATGCAGGATTTCATCCGTTGCAGCGTCTCCGAGCACTTCTTTTATTGCAAGCAGCAGATGCTCACCGACAATGGGATAGTGCTCAGGTTTTACCTGAAGGCTTCGGTGCTTATGTGCAATCTGTTTGACTGCAGGAAGCACGACTTCCAGCTGATCGATGTAGGTTGCAGCTGCATAGACGGTGTTGGCCAAAGCCGTTTGCTGGCGGCCTTTGGATTGATTGGCATGATTAAAGATATTTAATAATTCCGGATGATTTTCGAATAATTTCTTATAGAAGTAAGTAGTGATTTCTACTCCTTTATCAGCTAAAACAGGGGCAGTGGATTTGACGATCTCAATTGTTTTCTTGCTTAACATGATAAGATCTCCTTTTAAACATATATTTTGAATACATCTTTATTATAATGGAAATTGATTTTAAAGATATATTTAAAATACTTCTTTAACAAGTCTGTCACAATTTTATGGCTGAATTGTGAATGGGGAACTTTATTGGGAATTTTATGAGGAGATAAAGGCAAAACAAAAAGGCCCCCGAAGTGGGAGCCTTTTTTATCTTTTGAAAAATTATGCTTTAGTTACGTTAGCTGCTTGGTCGCCACGGTTACCTTGAACGATTTCAAATGTAACTTGTTGACCTTCTTCTAAAGATTTGAAACCTTCGCCTTGGATAGCTGAGAAGTGTACGAATACGTCGTCTCCGTCTTGGCGCTCGATGAATCCGAATCCTTTTTCTGCGTTAAACCATTTTACTGTACCTTGTAACATGTTGTTACCTCCTATGTGCTTTACGCACAAATGTATTACTATTCTTGCTCAAACAATATCAAGGCGAAAGTTAAATCTTAACTTTGAATCCTTACATACCGAACAAAAATAATTCTTCTTAAGAATAACAGTAAACACCAAAAATAGCAAGAGAAGATGATATTCCTTCAAGAATTTGCAGCGCCTTCGACGTGAATGATGATACTCCTGCCGGGGTCTGGCCCCGACTTGAATTTTATTTTATTGATTTGTTTTCCGGCACCGCTCATTAATTATCTTAAAATTAGTAATTGACAAAATCTTGTCCACGGTGATAAGTTTAGAGGGTGGAAATTATATGAAACTTTATTTTAAAGGAAAAGGAGGGCTCGAGAATGATTAATTTAATTGTTGTATTCGATGATGTTGCACGTAAGCTTTTTAACTTCATAGATCTCGTGACCTGTCCTGAGCGCGTACTCAGTCTGAATTAATCATGACTGGGACCATACCTTTATCATTTTGTATTCATTGGGATAATAGTAATGTGCAAACACAGGTCACTGCATGAACGTGACGTGTGCTTTTTTATTGGGGATATTCTCAGGCATACCGGGCTGGCGTTCGGTGTGCCTTTTTTTATTTGCATAGATTTCTATATTCTTCCACTAAAGAAGATGAGGTCCAAACAAATTTTAAGGGGGAAATTAAAAATGGAAAAAGCAATGGTTCTTTTGATCACATACAGAGAGGCTTCAGATGATGGGTAGGTGCCAAAGGTCTAGGAAATCGGAGAGGGGCAGGATAACATGCTATCAGTATTAGGTAAATTAGGATGGTTTTTTAAGGAGCATTGGAAAAGATATGCAGTAGCCATTGCATTACTCATTTTTGCGGGGTTTTTGGAAATCATCCCGCCAAAGATGATTGGAATGGCCATTGATGATATACAAATAGGCGCTTTTACACCTGAAAGGCTTTTTCAATATGTTGCCTTTTTATTCTTTCTTGCTTTTGTAATCTATGGAATTACTTATGTATGGATGTATCAGCTTTTTGGCAGTTCATTCCTTGTGGAAAGGTCATTGCGCTCGAAGCTGATGGGACATCTTTTAAAGATGACACCGACATTTTATGAAAAAAACCGTACCGGTGATTTAATGGCGCGCGCAACGAATGATCTGAAGGCGATTTCTACCACCGCCGGATTCGGTGTACTGACACTTATAGACTCCAGTGCATTCATGCTTGTCATTCTCGGGACGATGGGGTTCCTCATCAGCTGGAAACTGACAATCGCAGCCATTCTGCCATTGCCGTTGATGGCACTTGCCATGAATATTTACGGGAAAAAGATTCATCAACGCTTCACAGAAGCCCAGGATGCTTTCGGTGATATGAATGATAGGGTGCTCGAATCCATTGCAGGAGTGCGGGTCATCCGTGCTTATGTGCAGGAACGGGCAGATCAGGGCAGATTCCATGAGATGACGGATGATGTGTATAAAAAGAATGTGAAAGTTGCCATCATTGATTCTTTGTTTGAACCTACCATTAAACTGCTGGTCGGGGCAAGCTACCTGATCGGGCTCGGTTACGGGGCATACCTCGTGTTCCATAAGGAAATCACACTAGGTGAGCTTGTCAGCTTTAACGTATACCTGGGGATGTTGATCTGGCCGATGTTCGCAATTGGTGAGCTTATCAACGTCATGCAACGCGGGAACGCTTCTCTTGATCGTGTCAATGAGACGCTTGCCTATGAAGCGGATGTAGCAGACCATGCTTCACCCATATCGGTAAATGATCCGGCAAGCATTGACTTCGACGAGGTTACATTCCGATATCCTTCGTCAACTGTGGACAATTTGAAGAAGGTTTCCTTCCATATAAAGAAGGGCCAGACACTTGGAATTGTCGGGAAAACAGGAAGCGGGAAAACAACCATCATCAAGCAACTATTAAGGGAATATCCAACCGGAAAAGGCAAAATCACCATAGATGGCGTCCCGCTGGAAAGAATCACACTTGAGGAGATACAAGGATGGATCGGCTATGTGCCACAGGATCATGTGTTGTTTTCCAGGACGGTAAAAGAAAACATCCTTTTTGGGAAGCAGGATGCCACAGATGAAGAGATAGCAAAGGCGATCGAATCCTCGGCATTCACAAAAGACCTGGAGATGCTACCGGAAGGATTGCAGACGCTGGTTGGGGAAAAAGGTGTTTCCCTATCAGGCGGACAGAAGCAAAGGATTTCGATTGCAAGAGCATTGATCGCCAATCCTGAGATTTTGATCCTTGATGATAGCTTATCGGCAGTCGATGCGAAAACGGAAGCGACCATCATTGAAAATATCAGAAATGAACGTTCAGGAAAAACGACCATCATCTCCACTCACCGTTTATCAGCAGTCCAGCATGCAGATTGGATCATCGTGCTTGAAAACGGGGAAATCGTCGAGTCGGGCCTCCATGAACAACTAATGGCAGCAGGTGGATGGTACAAAGAACAGTTTGAAAGACAGCAAGTTCAGTCGCCAAAAGGAGGCGAAGTGTTGACATGAAAGAAGTAAAATCAGGGAAACGGCTATTTCGCTACGCCCTAACACAAAAGAAAATCATCATTATTGCACTGATCATGCTTTCCATAGCAGTTGCAGCAGAGCTAACTGGTCCATTCATTGCAAAACGTATGATCGATAACCACATTCTGGGGATTGAAAAAACGTGGATTGCGACAGGGGAAGAAGGACAGGATAAAGTCTTTTACAATGGAAAGTACTATCTGCGCGAGGACCGTGCCGAAGATACAGATGTATCAGGAAAGGATACGGCGAGGGTTCTCCAGGTTGGCAGGGAGTATTATTTTGTTCCATCAGAAATCACTTTTGATGGAGAGAGAAGGGCTGCAAATGGGGAACTCACCATTACCCGAGGCGAAGAGTCAGCCACCTATGAGGCAACTAGGCTCACTAGCAGCGAACTGATCGACTTTTATCAGCCGGAGGTAAAATATATCGGGTATCTGGTTGCATTGTATTTTGGCCTGCTTGTAGTATCATCATTTTTCCAGTACGGACAGAGTTATTACCTTCAGACATCGGCAAACAGGATCATCCAAAAGATGAGGGAGGATGTATTCGGTCAGATTCAAAAGCTGCCGATCCAGTACTTTGATCATCTTCCTGCAGGCAAGGTCGTTTCTCGGATCACCAATGATACGGAAACGATAAAGGAGTTGTATGTAACGGTCCTTGCGACGTTCTTTTCGGGACTGATCTATATTACAGGGATCTATATTGCCTTATTCCTGTTGGATGCCAAGCTTGCAGCCATAAGCTTGCTTCTCATTCCGATACTTGTGATATGGTTTATTTTCTATAGAAAGTATGCATCAGTGTACAATCATAAGATCAGGGCATTGTTAAGCGATATTAACGGGAACATCAATGAATCCATCCAGGGAATGACGATCATTCAAGCGTTTCGCCGCCAAAAGAAGGCGAAGGAAGAATTCGAAACGTGGAACGAGGAGCATTTCACCTATCAGAACAAACTGCTGAGCCTGAACGCATTGACTTCCCATAATCTTGTCGGCGTTTTGCGCAATATTTCCTTTGTGGTCGTCATCTGGTATTTCGGTGGCGCTTCATTGGGGGTCGGATCGATGATTTCATTGGGAGTCCTGTATGCTTATGTGGACTACCTTGGAAGAATGTTCGGACCGATTACAGGGATGGTCAATCAGTTGGCCAACCTGGAGCAGGCACGTGTTTCAGCAGCCCGTGTATTTGAATTGATGGATGAAGCAGGGGTGGAAGTATCGGATGTACAGCATCCCCGCTATGAAGGGAATGTCTCCTTCGAATCGGTCTCGTTTGGATACAAAGAGAATGAATACGTCCTGAAGGATATCAGCTTTCAGGCGCAAAAAGGGGAAACAGTGGCACTTGTCGGTCACACAGGTTCAGGGAAAAGCTCTATCATGAACCTCCTTTTCCGCTTCTATGATATTGAAAAAGGGAAAATCCTTATTGATGGAAAGGATATTCAGCAGCTTTCGAAGCAGGAAATCAGGCAGCATATGGGGATTGTACTGCAAGATCCATTCCTTTTTTCCGGTACAATCGCATCCAATGTAAGCTTGGAGGATCCATCCATCTCGATGGATAAGGTAAAAAAAGCATTGGAGGATGTAGGAGCAATGGATTTCATCTCCGCGTTGCCCAAGGGGTTGGAGGAACCTGTAATTGAAAAGGGAAGCACGCTTTCTTCTGGACAGAGACAGCTCATCTCATTTGCAAGGGCTTTGGCCTTTGACCCGGCAATCCTGATTTTGGACGAAGCCACAGCGAGCATTGATACAGAGACGGAGGCAGTCATCCAAAACGCACTTGAAGTGCTGAAAAAAGGAAGAACGACCTTTATCATCGCTCACCGACTTTCTACCATCAAGAGTGCAGATCAGATTCTTGTATTGGATCGCGGGGCTATTGTAGAAAGAGGAAACCATATAGAACTTATGGAACGTAAGGGGAAATACTATCAAATGTATGAGCTGCAACAAGGTGGCCAGCATTTGGCGGGATAAGATCATCAGGAGCCGGGATATCCCGGCTCTTTTTTTGATGCAAAAAGACCAGTTACTCTTTTCAAGTGCAGGGTATAGGTTGAGTAATGGATATTCAAAGGGATGTTAAGAAACGCAACATTATTAACGCGGAAATAGGAAATGATAATGGTGAAACAAATCTCTTTACAACAAGAGGAACTTTATATACTATACAATATGTTAATAAAACAATTCTGATAAGATTACTGGGGGTTTAAAAAGGATGAAGAAATATTTAACACTATTTACACTATTGTTCACATTCGCATTTGTTCTGGCGGCATGTGGAACTACAAATAATGATGGAAAGACAGGCGAAGGGGACAAGGCAGAAGAAAAGGAAAATCTGCTTAGCAAAGTGGAGGAAGAAGGAACACTTCTGATCGGGACGGAAGGAACATACCCTCCATTCACTTTTCATGACGATTCCGGTAAACTTACCGGGTTTGATGTAGAAGTGGCAGAAGAAGTGGCAAAGCGTATGGGCGTGGAAGCGAAGTTCATGGAAACGCAATGGGATGCCATGTTTGCCGGCCTTGATGCAAAACGTTTTGATATGATCGCAAACCAGGTTGGCATCAGGGAGGATCGCCTGGAAAAGTATGATTTCTCTGATCATTATATTACAAGCACAGCAGTAGTTGTGGCGAATAAAGACAATGGAGACGTAAAAGAATTTGCTGACATCGAAGGAAAGAAATCTGCTCAATCATTGACAAGCAACTACGCAGATCTTGCACGTGAAAACAAAGCGGAGATTGTCGGCGTAAATGGTTTCAACGAAGCGATCGAATTGTTATCCTCTAATCGCGTGGATGTGACGATCAATGATAAATTGTCGGTACTCGATTTCCAAAAGAACCGTCCAAATGCACCGATCAAGATTGTGGCAGAGCATGAAGATGCTGCAAAAAGCGGATTTATGTTCAGAAAGGGCAGTGACGAATTGGTAGAGGCAGTCAACGGCGCTTTGGCAGAAATGGTGGAAGACGGCACTTACGCAAAGATTGCAGAGAAATGGTTTGGTGAAGATGTACTTAACTAGTATTTTTTCAGACCCTGAAAGACTTGACCGGATGATGAGCATTGCCCAGAGTTCCCTTCTCCCATTGGTGAAGGGTGCTCTCACTTATACGATTCCATTGACATTGATTTCATTTAGCATTGGCCTCGTGATTGCTGTGTTAACGGCATTGGCACGTATTTCTTCGGTCAAGCCGCTACAGATCATCGCAAAGATCTATGTTTCCATCATCAGGGGAACGCCGCTGTTGGTGCAATTATTTATCATTTTCTACGGTTTGCCTTCCATAGGGGTGACCATTGATTCCTTCCCGGCTGCCGTAATCGGATTTTCCCTCAATCTTGGTGCATATGCATCAGAAATCATTCGCGCAGCCATCCTATCCACGCCAAAAGGGCAGTGGGAGGCGGCATATTCCATGGGAATGACTTACCCGCAGGCATTGAAACGCATCATTTTACCGCAAGCATCCAGGGTGTCCATTCCCCCGTTATCCAATTCCTTCATCAGCCTTGTCAAAGATACCTCACTGGCGTCCTTGATATTGGTGACGGAAATGTTCAGGAAGGCACAGGAAATAGCAGCCACCAACTATGAATTCCTGCTCTTGTATACACAGGCGGCAGCATTATATTGGATCATCTGCTTCTTGCTTTCCCTTGTTCAAGGACAGCTGGAAAGACGATTAGACCGGTATGTAGCAAAATAAAAAGGAGCTCAGTATATGATTGCAGTTGAGAGCTTATACAAACAGTTCGGAGATTTAGAAGTATTAAAAGGAATAGATTTAAATGTGGAGCAGGGAAAAGTAGTGGTCGTCATCGGGCCATCCGGGTCAGGAAAGACGACACTTTTACGCTGCTTGAATATTTTGGAGACACCAACCGCCGGAAAAGTATCCATAGACAATCAAACATTGGACTTTTCCTCAAAGGTTCCTTCCAGTAAGATTGCCAGCTTCAGAAGGTTGACGGGGATGGTGTTCCAGAGCTATAACCTTTTCCCCCATATGACAGCCCTGCAAAATGTGATGGAAGGGCCGATTACGGTGAAAAAGGAACAAAAAGCAAAAGTGGAAGAAAAGGCAAGACGCCTTTTAGTGAAGGTTGGCCTTGGCGACAAAGCGGACTTTTATCCATTCCAGCTTTCAGGCGGACAACAGCAGCGTGTCGGCATTGCAAGAGCGTTGGCGATGGAGCCGAAGGTGATGCTTTTTGATGAGGCGACATCCGCGCTGGATCCCGAGCTTGTCGGCGAAGTTCTTCGAGTCATGAAGGAGCTTGCCCAGGAGGGGATGACCATGGTTGTTGTCACCCATGAAATGCAATTTGCACGTGAAGTGGCAGATGAAGTCATTTTCATGGACAAAGGTGTCATCGTGGAAAAAGGAAAGCCTGAAGAGATTTTCGAATCCCCGAAAGCAGAAAGAACAAAACAATTCCTGCGAATGATAAGCAGTGGAGTATGATTATAGTATTTGAGACTTCGTATTGTGCGAGGTCTTTTTTTATCCCCTCAACTAGGAAGGCACCCCAAAGTATGAGGTGCCTGGATCCATACATATAAAATTATGTGTTACATAAAAACTGAAACTTATCTTCCGCCTAGGGATTGCTCAGCCATTTGAACTAGGCGCTTCGTGATTTCTCCACCAACAGATCCGTTAGCGCGAGCAGTTGTGTCAGCACCAAGGTTAACTCCGAACTCAGAAGCGATTTCATACTTCATTTGATCGATAGCTGCTTGTGCTCCAGGTGCTACTAATTGATTAGACGAATTTCTTGATTGGTTTGCCATGTTGATTCATCTCCTCGAAATATAGTTTTGGTTGGACCCACTGGGTTTGCACCAGTTCAGCAGAAATTCCTGCCGCGCTCTCGGCCTGGTCCATCTGGTAGTAAGTTGTTACTTGTATTATAGGAATTTCTTAAAATCCTTATTCTTTTTTCTTACAGGTAATTATTGGATATCGAAGGGGTTGGCAGCTAGCATAATTCCATCAGTTTGAGAAAAAATAAACTTGATCAGGAATGGAGGGGCAAGGATGGCGATGTGTCCTTTATGTAATGGATTCGATTCATATGAAACAAGGTGTGCGTCTTGTGGAAGCTTGATGCTGGATGGCGGGAAGGCGACGGATTTCTTGGATGATTATAGCGCATATATGGATATTGATGTATTAAAGCTCGTGGATGGGGACTTGAATAGCCTGGCGGAAAATATTTGCCTTCATATGTTCAGCTGTCCTCTTTGTCAACAGGATCAAATGGTGGTTGTAAAAGAATAAAGCCAGACCGCTCATTCATGAGAGGGCCTGGCTTTACGAGTATCATTATTTTGTACGGATGCGAGATTCCGTTTCAAAGTCGAAGAAGTGGGCTTTATTCATATCAAGTGCAAGCTGCAAAGTCTGCTGAGGCTTGACATCTGAACGGGAATCAACACGTGCTACAAAGTCCTGGCCGTGGATCTGGGAATAAAGCATGGATTCTGCACCAAGCAATTCTGCAACTTCAATTACTGCAGTGATGGTAGAACCAACAGCGGACTCAATGAACACAGGCTCATCATGGATATCCTCTGGACGAATTCCAAGGATGACTTCTTTCCCAACGTAACCTTGGTCACGAAGGACTTTCATTTTTCCTTCTGGAACGGAGATTCTCTGCTCCCCAAGTAAGAATGCACCTTCCTCAAGTTTACCATTGAAGAAGTTCATTGCAGGAGAACCGATGAATCCGCCAACAAATACGTTTTCAGGATTTTCGTATACTTCTTTTGGTGAACCAAGCTGTTGGATGATGCCGTCTTTCATGACAACAAGGCGAGTCGCCATTGTCATCGCTTCAGTCTGGTCATGCGTTACGTAAATAGTAGTCGTTTGCAGACGTTGGTGAAGCTTGGAGATCTCAGCACGCATCGCTACACGAAGCTTTGCATCAAGGTTGGATAGTGGCTCATCCATCAAGAATACTTTTGCATCACGGACGATTGCACGTCCCAATGCAACACGCTGACGCTGACCACCTGATAATGCTTTAGGTTTACGGTCCAAGTATTGCTCAAGTCCAAGGATTGCTGCTGCTTCTTTTACGCGGCGATCGATTTCTTCTTTCGGGAACTTACGAAGCTTCAATCCGAAAGCCATGTTGTCGTATACATTCATATGCGGGTAAAGTGCATAGTTCTGGAATACCATCGCGATGTCGCGGTCTTTTGGAGCAACATCGTTCATTCTTTTCCCGTCGATTTCAAAATCTCCCTTGGAAATTTCCTCAAGACCTGCAATCATACGTAAAGTTGTAGATTTTCCGCAACCTGATGGTCCTACGAATACGATAAACTCTTTATCCTTGATGTGTAAGTTGAAGTCTTTAACGGCAGTAACATCGCCTTCATATACTTTATAAATATGATCTAATTTTAATTCAGCCATTGTTCATTTCCCCCTATGAAATCGTTTTCTTAACTAACATCAGTGTACCGAAAACGCATACAATCCGTAAATGTACAAGTTGCACAAAGATGGGGGTGTTTTTTGTGCATGTTGTCATGAGTCTGACAACATGTCGGGGAAAACATCACTTTTCCGTTTCCAAAATGATCAGTGCAAGATAAGCGGCCAATGCACCCTGGAAGTTTTTAATGTCTATCCCGGTGCGCTCTGAGAACTTATCTATTCGATATTGCAGGCTGTTGCGATGCATGAAAAGCTTTTTTGCAGTCAACGAGACATTGAGATTATTTTCAATGAAGACCTTGATGCTTTGAAGCAATTCCTGATCTTCTTCGAGCACAGGTCCGAACTGCTGCTTGAACTGTGTGACAAGCTCTGGTTCCAATTGCCCTGTCACCAGATAGGGGATGGCCTGTTCAAATGTATGGATCGCCATTTTCTTTTGTGAAAGGCGGGAGAGGTCAAAGCATTTCTTTTCCCAGTCAAAGGCAAACTTCGCATTTTCGTCTATAGATCTCGAGGAGCCGATGAACAGCTTTACATTTGAATAAAAGTCGCTTGCGGTCGTATCGATGATATCGGAATAGGGAGGGCTTTCCTCCGGTTTATGATTTTTGGGAAACACTTCAACCAGGACCCCTGATGTGGCATTTTCCCATATCAGCTCGATGGGTGTCTCAAAAAAGGCAGTCAGTGCTTCCTTCCAATCCTCCTTATGCTGGAAGGCATCCACGAAATGGAAGTGGATGAAACGGCAATGCATCTGTGGTGGATAGGGATGGTCAGGTGCACTATATTCATTTGCATACAATAAGGAATGCCACCAATTTTCCGTTGAAGACATGTCAAATTGGACTTGAGATGCCCGCTCCATGAATGCAGCCAACAATAGCATGTCCTTTTCCCCTAATTCGCTTTTCTCAATACCGATATAATCATTGGTCGGTCCATAAAACCATTCATACTTCTGGAAATCATCCGGCATTGATCTTCTTACAAGAGAATCTCCGTAAATTTCTTTCAGTCGATTGTACATGAGGATCCCTTTCTTTCTATACGTGCGTTGCTTCTATTATAGCAAAAGAACGAACAAAAAAACTCTTCCTGTTGATAGGAAGAGTGCCAGGTCTATTCATTCGGCGGCGTTTCCTTTTCCAGGTCGCGCGCCTCTTCGATATTTGTATATTTGTCCCTGGAAAATACGCTGCCACCGGCCATTCCTTCATTGATATAGCGATCCACGTCCATGAAGTACTCATCACGACCTTCGTAGCTAGGTTCTTTCTTGGTCTGATCCTTCTTATTATCCGTCAAAAAAAATCCCTCCTTTTACACTTAGTTTGTGTATAGGAGGGAGGAAGCATACCAGTTATTCGTAGACATGAAACAGCATCAGCTCATGGATCTGTTTCTCCACTTGTTCTTTTTCTTCAGGAGAAAAGGAAGCGGTCCCGTCAAAATCAATCTGTCCATCCTTATGATAGGTGGCCGTTATACGCTGGCCTTTGAAAAAGAATGAAAGATGCCACCCGGGCAAACTACTGTTTTTGTAGAAAGGTTTCAGTTGGAAATGTGAGATCATGCTGCTCCCCCTAATCATTATTTCTCGATAATGATTAGTTCTACACTAAACGACGTTTTCCTTTTTTTTATTTGATTTAGCGATAAAAAGATCTGTCAGCTTTTCAATGGAAGCGGTCTTGATTTCCGGTTCATCAAAGTCCATCGGCTTTGCATTCAGTTCAAATAGAAAAAGCTTGCCATCAGGGGTGACCCCTATATCAGCAGAAAACTCACCAAGATTGTCATAAAAGGTGGAAAGATGCTTTCCGCATAGGCTGATAAGCTTTCGGATAGCCGGGACGTCCAGCTCAAATGGAAGATCCTCCAAAGACACTATGCTTCCCCCTGCCGGAACGTGGGTGGTGACCTGCTGCTTGGTGGCCACACGGACTCCGATGCCTGTTGTGTCAAAGTCCTGTTCGTTAGCATGGGCAAGAATCCTGTAATCGAATTTTCTCCCTTCAAAAGGTAGGGTGGCAATTGCCTCCTGGATGATGTAGGAGTGTGCGGGTCCATCCTTGCAGAAATATTGATATAGCTTTTTAATGCTCGGAAACAATAAAGTTTTAGCGGAAGTGGTTTTCAGGATATAGCTATGGCCATTGTTGGAGATGTAGGAAAGGCCGATGCCTTTTTTACTTTTTCTTTTTTTTATATAGACCTCCTTATAGGTTTGTAGAAATTCCGCCAGGTTTTCCTCATTCAATAGGGAGGTCCGCGGAAGAAAAGGCGCTAGCTCCTGATGGCTTTTCAGCTGCAGATAGAGCTCCCATTTATCAAAAAAACATGGATTGAAGATCGGGATATCGTAAAGGTCTGCCAGATTCTGCACTTTTTCAAGATGTTTCACTTCATCTTCATGTGAAATGAGTCTGTTATAGATGATGTCAGGCAGGGGCGCCTTCATTTTTATCCAATTCCGATGTGCTGGCAGAAAGCAGAAGCCGTCCATCCCGTCATCTGAAAGCTGATCTGGTGTAAAGACAATCGAATTGCCGCCCTTTCTGGCCAGTGAAAGCTGAAGTCGTTTAAAAAGGCCGATGTTCCCGATGAAGCCCTCTTTTTTTGGACTCGCCATGATGCCTACAAGCGGACCTGCCTTATTTTCCGCCACTTGGAAATGAAAAGACTGATACTCTCTAGGATGAGAGTCCTTATGTGGAACAGTGAAAAACTTGCCAAGGAAGATCTTTTCTTTTCCCTGATCGGTGTGATACCAGGATTTTTCTTTTAGATCGTAGTAGAGCTGCTTCATGAAAGGATGCCGTCCGGATGCTGAATGGTTTGTTCTGTAAGGTAAACAGCATATTCGATGGAAAGCTTTCTTGTCAGGATATCTTCATTTCTTAGCTTTGGATGATAAAAAATTGACCTGCCCGGCTTTGAATTTGCTTCAAACAGCCATACCTTCTTATCCCTATCCATGCCGAAATCAAAACCGATCTCCCCGATGAAGCCAGGAAGATGTGTATCGATTGCATCGCTGATGAGAAGGGAGGCCCTCTTCAGTTTGTCTGTGACCTCTGTTTGCTCAGCTTCATCTGGAAACAGCTCTGAGAGGGTTTTTACCACACCGCCGCTATTCATATGGGTGGTGACACTGCCTTTGCCGCTGAGCTTTGCCGCCATGGCACTGACCATCCACTTGCCGTTTTCATCTTTATTGGTATGAACGCGGAAATCTATATGGGAATCATCCTTTTTCAGCAGAGGAATTCCCTGTTGGATCAGATAGCCTGAAAGGTCTTTATTTTTCATGACAGTTCCAAGCAAGGTTTCCAGGGAAGAAAAGCGCATGAGCTTGTTCTGAAGGTCCTCGTTCTTGTATCTGACATAATAGTGGCCTTCCTCCCGGTTATAGATGATCTTATACACACCGAGACCAAGGCTGCCATTCATCGGTTTAACATAAATGAACGGATAATCCGAAAGGAATCTTTCCATTTTTTCAATGGTCACCTTGTTGCTCGTCTCAGGCAGGTAGGGTACGATGCTTTCTTCGATCATCAATTTCTGGTGGATGTCCCATTTGTTGAAGAATCCGGGATTGAACCAGGGGATGGCATAGTCCTTTTGCATTTTCTCCCTGGTTTCCGAAAGGAGCTTGTGCTTTTCGGTCCGCCGATTTGGCAATCTATCGTATACCACATGTGGGAAAGGAACTTTTTTTCTGCTCCAGCCCTTGTCTGAGAACATATATCCCTCCATCGTCCCGTCCTCCCAATTGATATGGTTGGCACCAAATAGGAAAACATATGCGCCAACTTTTTTCTCGGTTGAGAGCAGTTTGGAGAAAAAGAGGGTACGCTCGCCTATCGGACGGACGATCGAGTTCGTAAAACCAGCTGTGAAAATACCGATGAGCGGCCCGAGATGAAGTACATCCTCCTGAACGAAAAGATGGATTTTCCCTTCATATGGCAACAGCAGTTCCTCATAGATCTTCTTGGATACGTATAAGGTCCCTCCTGCATGATAGGAGGGGGTGCATGCGTATTGCAAAGTTCCAAAAGCAATGGAGGAGACAGGCCTATCTTTTAATGCATCAGGGATGAGTATGGCATCATCCTTCAGTGAATCCTTACATTTTACAGGCAAAAGAGCTTTCATATCATTCAACTCCCATTTTGTTTCCTAATGAAAAATCCAGGTGTGCACAATATTTGCTTGGTGCCTCATAGATTTCCTGTTGAACATGTTTTGCAGTCATTGTTACTATTTTATGACCTGGCTTGGAATTAATATCTAATATCCACAAATTCATGCGGTTATCCAATCCGAGATCCAGCCCCAGTTCAAAAAGTGGCCTAAATTCCTTTTCCAGTAGTACAGGAAGGTGTGTGACTATTTTTCTGATATCATCTTCGAGCTTTCTCTTTAGGGCGGAGGAGAAGCTTTTGGAAAGCGAAGTGAAGGTGTGCATCCTTCCGCCACCAGCCAAATTGGAGGTAATATGGTGAGGGATGCCTGTACGAATGATCCTTATCCGTTCCTGCCATTCCCCATTACCGTCCTTTTGCAACAGAAGCCTGATGTCAAATGGACATCCTTCTTCATTCTGAAGTGGCAAAAAAGGCTGAAAGATATAGGATGTTTTTTGCATCCGGGTATGTAGCCATTGCTGAAATTGGAGGGAGGAACGGAACGTGAATAGTCGCTCCCCAGGCTGATTCACTTCCTTTGCCAGTAAAAGACCGTTGGAGGCTTCAACCTTTATCAGCCCTTTTCCTTGTGAACCTTGTATCGGCTTTAACAGCCACTTTTTTTCTAGCTGTAAATTTGCCAAGAGGAAGGTTGGAGTGGTGAGTCTTAAAGTTTTTGGGAAAAAGGATGAGAGAGCCGGGTCGGTTGATAAAGCCTGATAAACGATCCATTTATTGGGAAGGCCGTATCCCAAAAAACGATGAGCATCATCTTGCTTCAGACGCTCCACCCGTCCGGACAGGCCCCGGGCCGAGAGTGTGGAGTAAAAGCATCGGTCATAAATGAAAGAAGGAATAGGAAAGCTGTCACTAACCCATTCCAATTTTTCAGGACAAAACCGGAGACCGTTTATTTCTTCCTCCCAGGTCAATTGCTGGGGGGTAAAGTGAAAAACCGTCATTCTGCTGACCGAGTGCTGGGCTATTTTCGTCATATAAGGAGTCGGCTTCAAAAAAGAAAGTATTCCCAGTGTCATCATGACCTATCAGGCCTCCTTGATTGTTTCATCTATCAGAAATAAACAGTAAAGGATAATCGCTTTTGCAGAAGGGCGGATCATAGAGGAGCTTGGAGTGCTATCCATGTTCTTGGAGGGCTTGGTGTTCACCTCGATGATCCAGGGGCGTCCTGATCTATCGACGGCTAGGTCGATCCCAAGCTCCCCGTAGATTCCATCCGACTCCGTTCCCACCACATTGGCCACTTCCAGCGCAATTTCCTTCAGATGCTGCCGGAGATGCATAAGCTCCTCTTTTTCAAAGCGGGATCTTAATGCTTTTGTAACGGAAAGCATTTCTCCACCCTGTGCAAGGTTTGATACAAAGTATCCCGTCTTGGAAGCCCTGGCGGTGGAGGATGTCATCCGCCAGCGGTGGTTTTCCCCCCGATGGCAAAGGTAACGAAAGTCGACCGGGCGTCCATCAAGATCCAACAAATCGATGCCCTCTTGGATGATGTACTTCTTTTTCCTGATATGCGAGGAAAGCCGCTTGTACAATTCAGCAAAAGTACTGTATGTTGAAGATACTTCCTGTTGAATGGATGAATAGCTTAAATGAAAGCAGTCCCCCTCCTTGCAGACCTTGAAAATCTGCTTTCCCTGGCTGCCATTGATAGGTTTAATGAAGATGGTGGAGTATAGGTCCAGCCAACCTTCAAGCGATTCTTTTGAAAAGAGGGTCGTATCCGGCAAAAAAGGCCGCAGATGCCCCGCCTCCTGCAATTGTTTATAGACGGTCCACTTATCGAGAAAATGATCATTGAAATAAGGTATTTTCCATTCCTGCAAGGCCTGGGTGAAATCCTGAAACATTTGCTGTCTTTCGTTCGTACGTTTATGGAGCCTATTATGGATCACTTGCGGAAAAGGAAGGGTGTACCGTTTCCAAGCATCATTCTCATAATAATAGCCTTCTATTGATTTATCTGTCCGCTTATCCGGTACTGAAAACACATAAAAAACCGCTCCGATCTCATCGGAAAAATTCGCAAGTTCCTGGCAGTAGGCATGAATGGACTTCAAGTCGATCTGTTCTTCCTTTAAGCTGATTTCAGTCAAAAGTCCGATGACCGGGCCGATGACAAGTTTTTGTTTTGCTTGATCATAGGTAACCAAATAATTTTTTTCTTCCTCAAAAAGCAGCAGGGAATGTAAAATAGAGGGATCGAGTCTCATGGTGCATTCCTCTCCCTTGATACTTACGACCGGAGCCGAGATTGTATTCCGACTGCATTGCAAATCAAGAAAAGATATATCTTGTGGAAGCTTCAATTTTTTTACCAAAGCTTCACTTACCTGTATAATTGGAACTGAATGCACGCTTTCAAACGGCACAACTCTTACAATATGGAAGTTCATGATTTTCCCTCATTTATTACCTGTAGCGGCAAGGTGTAGGTGGATGAAGCAACTTGGGGATAGTGAGAAGGTGCCAGGATCATTCCCTATCAAAAGGAGAAGGTCGCTAACACCCCGATTGGTTCAACTAACAATGGGAAGAGGCCAAGGCCCTACCCAAGTAGAAGGTTCCTTTTATTGTATGAAAGCAGAAGTAATAGGTGATAAAAGAAAGGTTGTTTATAGATGAAAATACTGTATGTCATATCTGTGATGGTTCTTGTAGGTGCACTGATCGGGGGGGTGACGAACTCCCTTGCAATACGGATGCTGTTCCGGCCCTATAAACCGGTATTCCTCTTCGGAAAAAGGGTTCCATTTACCCCTGGCCTGATTCCAAAACGGAGAGGGGAGCTAGCCGATCAGCTTGGGAAGCTCGTGATGGAGCACCTGCTCACTGCAGACAGCATGAAGCGAAAATTGGAAAACAGCCAGTTCCAGGAGAAGATGGAGGAATGGGTAAAGGCCGAACTGCAAAAGTATCTGGAAAGCGGGATTACGGTCGAAGAGTTTTTGTCCCGCTTCGGAATCGAAGACGCAGAAGTATTACTGAAGGGAAACCTTGTGCGCATCGTCGAATATAAATATGAGGAAATCATGACAGGTCTTCGCACTAAGCCATTTGAGCAAGTTCTTCCAGCCTCAATGGTTCATTCCGTGCATAGTAAAATACCGTTTGCAGCGGAATATGTACTAACAAAAGCCGTCCATTATTTTGAAAGTCCCGAAGGCAAAAGGCAGCTCAACAAGATGATCCAGGACTTCATTGCTACACGTGGAAAGCTTGGTAGTGTGGTGCAAATGTTCATGGGCAATTACAATATTGTGGATAAAGTGCAGCCGGAGGTCGTCAAATTCCTGAAGCACGATGGAACAAAGGATGTCCTGTTGAAAGTCTTATACGGGGAATGGGAAAAAATCAAAGGGATGGAAATCCGTGAAGTCGAGGATAAACTGACAAAAGAGACCATCCTTTCCACTATCCATAAAGCGCTTGAGCGGACCTTGAACATACAGGGCTGGATGGAAAAGAGCATATTTGAGGCCGTACAGCCGATCCATCCATGGATGATGGAAAAGCTTGTCCCATCGATTCTTTTGACGGGAAGCCACCTTGTACTGGAGAAACTCGAGGAACTCCTTGCGAAACTGCAGCTGGAGGATGTAGTCCGGGATCAGGTAGAGTCCTTCTCTTTGGAGCAATTGGAGGAAATGGTCCTTTCCGTATCAAAAAAAGAATTGAAGATGATCACGTATCTTGGTGCCCTGCTAGGTGGGTTGATCGGACTTTTCCAGGGGATGTTCGTTCTTTTGGTATAGTCATCACATGGTGAATTGTTTGAATGAATATGGCAGGTTTGTTATACTTGTCACTAGCATACCCGATATTTTGGGTAAAAAAGGAAGGAATGATCTATCTTGTCTAATAATGTTTATGATGTAGCCTATGGCTTGGAAAAAGCGGTAAGAGAAAGCGATGACTTTAAAAATCTTCAACATTTATATAAAGAGGTTTTTGCTGACGAGTCCACGAAAAGAATGTTCGAGAACTTCCGTAACATCCAATTGGAGCTTCAACAAAAGCAGATGACCGGCCAGGAAATCTCCCAGGAGGAAGTGGAAAAGGCACAACAAACGGTAGCGCTCGTTCAGCAGAACCCAAGCATTGCAAAGCTGATGGAAGCAGAGCAACGCATGAGCATGATGGTGAACGAACTGAACAAAATCATCATGAAGCCTCTTGAAGAATTGTATAGTGCAGAGAACCAAAACTAAGCTAAAGCGTACTTCGGTGCGCTTTTTGTTTTGGGGTCTTTTTTTACAAACCATCCATCCGCTGCCACTGCAACCTCACCATACCTGTTCTATTTTACTCCCATTCCTCATACTCATATCAGTAAGTACAAACATCTTAGATAAGGAGGCCTCTCCATGATATACCGCTTACTAGCCATAAATATTGATGGTACTTTGTTGAAGTCGAATGGAAGATTAGCAAAGGAGACAAAGGAAGCCATCGAATATGTGAAGAATAAAGGGGTCTATGTAACATTAGTGACAGGCAGGAACTTTGCTTTTGCAAAGAAGGTTGCGAAATCGTTGAAGCTTGACACATTCCTGATCACGCATGGGGGTGCATTCATCGCCTCCAAACTAGATCAGCCGTTGCAGGCAAAAAGAATCTCAGAGGATAAAACCTTTAACCTTGTTCAGGTACTGGAAAACTATGATTGTACCGTAAGGATTTTGCATGAACGATACTCGATCGGGAACAGATTGAGGGGTGCGAATAACCTGATGGCAAGGGCGGTCCTCGGCTCGAGTGATCCTTTGATCTACCCGATGCAGTTCGTGGAATCGCTCGGAGACACTTTGATTGATAATCCGATAGCTCCACCGAAGATCGAGGTATATTTTACGGAGCCGGAAGAAAGGGAGCGGGTCTTCGATACTCTGAAGTCCGCTTTTAAAGATATCGAGATCCTCGTACATGCCGATGGAAAAGTTGATATTCTTCCTGATGGGGGAACAAAGCTTGATGGCCTTTTGACCCTTGGGGATGTCTTGAAGATTGCCCCACAGGAAATGGTCGTGATCGGTGATACGATGGAGGATCTGCCGATAATCGAGGTGGCAGGACTTGGAGTGGCAATGGGGAACGCCCCGAAAGAAGTGAAGCAGGCAGCCGATTGGATTACGCGGACCAATGATGAATCCGGTGTTGCCTACATGATAAAAGAGCACTTCCGCAAGCAACAGCGCATTGCATTTTTAAATAAATTGAAAATATAAAAGGAATGGGAGGCGACGCAAACTTCACGCCGCCTCTTTTTTCCTTATCCTGATGCTTGATAATCTTTCACCTGTTCCGTTACACTAGAAAGAGTGAAATGGAGAGCAACATTGAAGGGTGATTATAATGAAAATAGCAATTAAAGGGCTTCATGATGATAGATACCACCGTCCGTTATCCTTGATTTCGGACTTGTTTTTTGAAGAAACGGAAGTTTTTTTTGAGAATAGTGACAATGACTTGGCTGATATCCTTATCACTTTTTCCGTAGAGGAAGTGGCTGATACGTTTCATGTTCAAGGAATGCTTGGCGGTGATACCGTCCAACATGAAAAGAATTTGACGTCAACTGATGAGAAGGAAAGGTTTCGCTTGAAAAAGCAGGCGGTTTCCTATGCTTTTCTGACTCTCTTGCAGAATGAGACGGGAATCATCCAGAAGTGGGGGATTTTGACGGGTATTCGTCCTACCAAGCTTCTTCATTCAAAGCTGCAAAAGGGCGAAGAGAAAGAAAGGGTCCACCAGCAGCTGCGAGAGGACTATCTGATCACTGACGAAAAAATTGCACTCATGCAGGAGATTGTCGACCGTCAGCTTTCTGTCGTGCCCGACCTGTACGACCTTGGAAACGAGGTCAGCATCTATATCGGCATCCCTTTCTGCCCGACGAAGTGTGCCTATTGTACGTTCCCGGCCTATGCCATCAATGGGAAACAGGGCAAGGTGGATTCCTTC
The DNA here is from genome assembly GCF_016908565.1 of Sutcliffiella tianshenii. Lineage (GTDB taxonomy): Bacteria > Bacillota > Bacilli > Bacillales > Bacillaceae_I > Sutcliffiella_A > Sutcliffiella_A tianshenii. The sequence goes on along the minus strand of NZ_JAFBED010000005.1, from coordinate 182,821 downwards.
CTTGGCGGACTGCACCATGAAATCAAGGAAATCGGTGCATGGCTGAAAGAAAAAGAGATCAAGATCACGACCGTCTACTATGGAGGCGGGACACCGACAAGCATCACCGCCCAGGAAATGGACATGCTCTATGAAGAGATGTATGACGCATTTCCGGACATGGACCGTGTCCGCGAAGTGACGGTGGAAGCAGGACGTCCGGATACGATTACGCCGGAGAAGCTCGAGGTCCTGAAAAAGTGGAACATCGACCGCATCAGCATCAATCCTCAATCCTATACCCAGGAAACCTTGAAGGCGATCGGCCGTCATCACACGGTGGAGGAAACAGTTGAAAAGTTCCATCTTGCCCGTGAAATGGGGATGAACAATATCAACATGGACCTGATCATCGGATTGCCGGGAGAAGGTGTTGAGGAATTCGACCACACCCTGCAGGAGACGGAAAAGCTGATGCCAGAATCCTTGACGGTGCATACCCTTTCCTTTAAACGCGCCTCAGAGATGACGCAGAATAAGCGTAAATACAAGGTGGCCGACCGCAATGAAATCAGTCGCATGATGGACATGGCAACAGTTTGGACAAGGGAGCATGACTATGTACCGTATTATCTGTACCGTCAAAAGAACATTCTTGGAAATCTCGAGAATGTCGGCTATGCACTGCCAGGACAGGACAGCATCTATAACATCATGATCATGGAAGAAAAACAGACGATCATCGGCTTGGGCTGCGGGGCGTCCAGTAAATTTGTCCACCCGACTACCGGCAAAATCACTCGGTTCGCAAACCCGAAGGACCCGAAATCCTATAACGACGGTTTCCTTCATTATACCGAAGAGAAAATCCGCATTCTGGATGAACTGTTTTTTGGGGAATGATAACAGGAAAAGAACGTATGAGCTAAAGGGCTATACGTTCTTTTTTTGCGGCGTCTTATTTCCTGTAATTGGAAAGTCGCTAGATTACTGCGTGTTTTGGACAGAATGAGCGGTAAAGTCGACAGAATATCTAATGTTTTGGACAGAATGAAGGACCTTTTGGACAGATAACTGCCCATTCCCGACAGAATAGCTAAAATGAACAAGTCCCCTAGGGCCTTACAGGTACCCCGCGCCACCAGCAGCATACACCTTCGCGATTGATCGGAAAAATCCTGCCGGGGTCTGGCCCCATATTTTTTGGCCCTATACTACCTATATTCCCTACACCCCATATATTTCTGAAAATTCTATCAAACGAAGCGGCATTCATGTATAATAAAGAAATGAATAGTCATTCATATTTGGTTTGATGAAGGGGAGGGTTTTATTATGGGTACGGTGAAGGTGACGGATCAGGGACAGGTTGTTGTGGTGGAGTTGAATAGACCGGAGTCGTTGAATGCCATGAATGTGGAGATGCTGGAGACTTTGGCGGAGGAACTAGAGAATATCGCGAAAGGTGATGCGAAGGTAGTCGTACTGAAGGGCAGCGGAAATGCCTTTAGTGCAGGTGGAGACATCAAGATGATGCTTGAGAAGGATGAGGGCAACTTTGACAGGGTCATGGATTCCATTGGTTCGATGATCACGACATTATATACCATGCCGAAAATCACAATCAGCGCCATTCACGGTGCAGCTGCAGGTCTAGGACTGAGTCTGGCCCTTGCCAGTGATTTTGTTGTAGCTCATTCCTCTACGAAATTGGCGATGAATTTTATCAAGATCGGCCTCATCCCTGATGGCGGCGGGCACTTCTTTATGGAAAAGCGCTTAGGGGAAGCGAAAGCGAAGCAAATGATCTGGGAAGGAAAAACCATTTCGGCAGCACACGCACTGGAGCTCGGATTGGTAGATCGTATTGAGAACGATGGGATGGAAGATGTCATCATGAAAAAAGTGTCCACACTTCTTCATGCTCCAACCCAGGCGATGCTTGAGACAAAACAAATTTACACTAAAACCTCGCTTCCACGTTTACAGCAGATCCTGGAACTGGAAAAAAATGCACAAGGCAGAATGAGAAAGTCCGATGATCATAAAGAGGGCATCAAGGCATTTGTGGAAAAAAGGACGCCCGTCTTTACTGGAAAATAAATTAAATCTAAAACTTTTAAGCTGCTCCCTTCCGTAGGGGAGCAGCTTGATGTTTTAGAGGGCTTTGGGAGAGGTGGTTGAGGGGGGAACTGCATAAAGCTGTCCTCTGGAGCACTGCCTTCAAATATATAATATCAACCCGAACGACAAGCCATGCATTCAAAGGATCCATGTAAAACTTCCTTGCCGCTTGCCCTTCAGATTAGCTATGATAGGAAAAAAGGGGAGGTCATCGTAGTGGACAAATACATAGGAGTAGACATTGGTGGAACTAAAATGTTGATGTTAGCGGAATATGAAGGAGATACCTTTACAAAAAAAGTACCTACTGGCAACAAATCCACTAAAGAGTATCTTAAAAATGAAATTGAAACTTTTATAAAAGGGTTACCATTTCAACCAGAGGGCATAGGGGTTGCCATTCCTGGATTGGTGGAACAGAACAATCGGGTATTAGTGTCGGATGTGCTTCCAGGAATTAATGGGATGGATTCGAGCTGTTTGAAAAATATGGCAAATAAAGTGGTTTTCATAAATGATGTGAAAGCTGCGCTGGTAAAAGAGGCAGGGGCTGTTGAAAATAATATCGCCCTTGCAGTAGTCATGGTAGGAACAGGCATAGCAGCTGGCATGAAGCAAAATGGCCATTTCATAAATGGGAGTAAAGGATGGTCCGGTGAACTCGGGGGCATCCCGATACCAACCGAAGCTGGAATCAGGACTTTGGATGAGCTCGCAAGTGGTGCTGCCATTTTGAAAACAGCGAAAATGGATGCAGATGCCTTAAAACAGAAATTAAAGGAGGGCGACAGGTCTGCATGTAAAGTGGTGGAACAGGCAGGGAAATTTCTGGGGATAGGGCTTGCAACTATCATCCAGCTTCTGAATCCTGAAAAATTGGTCATTGGCGGCGGAACCCTCCAGTATGAAGGCTATCTCGAATCGGCAATCAGGCAGGCAGAGGAATCGGCATTTCCGGAATTGTGGAATGTCTGCACGATTGAAAAAGCTCAAGAAGCACAGTTCATGGTGGCACTTGGTGCAAGGATGTTTGCCTATGACAGCTGAAAAATCTGTCATTCCTGATAAATAAATATCCTATAATTTTTATTGCCAGTATTAAAAATAGACAGAGCTCCTCCAAAGGTGATACTATTTTTTCAACTAAGACCCAAGGCGTATCGAAAATTAATGCTTTGGTGCGTTTTATCATAAATACGAGATATCTATAATAAAAGTGGTATATCAGTTCGAAAATTATGGTTCACATTGGAGATGTTACAGCCTTGATAAATAATAAAAATCAGTTGCCGCTCGAAGTCTTTTTGCACCTCCTGATTGCGGTCACATCCACTTATTTGCTCTGTACGGTTTTTCCGACATTGCTTTTAACGTATAAAATGGTCTTTCTATTCATCATCATCGGTATAACGTTGGTGGATTTCTTCCTGCTGTTGGGGAAACGCTATGAATATCTGAAAATCACAAAAGTTGCCCATTTTACCGTTCTCATTTTTGTGCTTCTTCTATTTCTTGTATACTACTTAACCAAGTTCCTCGTTTTAACCGATATGTATGGCATGGAAAATATGCTTCGTGATCACGAATCCACTGCGCAAGTGATCTTTTTCTTAATATGCATGGCACAGCCTATCATTCTCCCGATTCCTGAGGCAGTGACGCTCCCGGCCGGAAGTGCGGTGTTCGGCCCATTTACAGCTGCCTATCTCGGATTCATGGGTACATTGGCAGGAATTGTCCTCATGTTTTTCATCGCGCGTATCGGAGGAGTGAAGCTTGCATCCAAATTGGTGAAAGAAAAACATCTCCGCAAATACCAGGAGTACATGGGGAAGAATGAAACGGTCATACTTGCACTTTTATTCATCATCCCGATCCTTCCCGATGAAATCATTTGCGTGGGGGCGGGGATAGGGGCAGTTTCGTTCAAAAGGTTCTTTATCATTGCAGCCATCACCAAACTTTTCACAACCACCTTGTTGGCCTACTCGGTCTATTTTGCCACCGCGCTATCCTTGACGAACACCCAGCTCGTGGTTTCGAGTTCCATCCTCCTGCTTGTCATCTTCATTTCCAGCATCACTATAAAGAGAATGTTGGAAAAAAGCAAAAGACGCTTACGATCACATTGACCGAAGCGTCTTTTTTTATCTATGAAACAATACCAATTTTCCGCTCGCATTTGTACAGCGGTGTGTGGAATCCAGGTAGTTCAATTCCGCCAATCTTTTTTCGCCTGTTTCTTTCGCTTCTTTTTCGGTGGCAGCTTCAAAGCTCTCATCAAGCAATGTTTCACCTGAAGCGCTGAATACTGTAAGTGTATATTTCCCCATCGTTATCCCTCCTGTAAAGAATGAATGACTATTCATTGCTTTTATTTTACTATTAGAATCCTATTTTGTAAAAACATTATGAAACTATTTGTTTCTAGAGTCGTATATTTAAGGAGAGTTTAGGAGGGATACTATTATGGCATTGAAAATAGAAGGTGTAACAAAAAAGTTCGGCAAGCACGTCGCAGTGGATGATTTGACATTGGAAATACCGGAAAGCCAGATGTTCGGATTTCTTGGGGCGAATGGTGCCGGTAAGACGACGACGTTCCGTATGGTACTCGGTCTGCTTGAGCCTACAGCAGGCAGGATTTCATGGGCGGGAAAGCCGATCACATACAAAGAGAGCCAGATTGTTGGATATCTTCCAGAGGAACGTGGGCTATATCCGAAACTGACTGTGAAAGATCAGATGATTTACTTGGGACGCCTGAGAGGGATGGGGAAATCCGAAATACTGAAGGAGCTCGAGCTTTGGCTTGAACGATTCAGAGTGCCGGAATACTTGAATAAAAAGGTGGAGGAGCTTTCCAAGGGAAATCAACAGAAGATACAGTTCATCGCTTCCACCATACATAGACCAAAGCTCTTGATCCTGGATGAGCCGTTCAGCGGACTCGATCCATTGAATGTCGAGCTATTGAAGCAAGCGGTGGTTGACCTGAAAAATCAAGGTACTTCCATTGTATTCTCGTCCCACCGGATGGAGCATGTAGAGGAGCTTTGCGAGCATCTGTGCATCATGCATCACGGCAGACCGGTCGTGCATGGCTCACTGAGGGATATCAAACGCTCATTCGGAAGGAAAAATGTCATCATTCATGCCGACTTTGATCTGGAATTCCTAGTCCGGCTGCCGGGAGTGACGAACACAAAGAAAACGGCAGAGGGCATGATCATCCAGGTGAACGATGAAGGGGTCTCGCAGGATATCCTTCAGGAGATCACCGGACTGGGCTATGTAAGGAAGTTTATCCTCGAAGAGCCGTCATTGAACGATATTTTCATTGAAAAGGTAGGTGCTTCCTATCATGAATAAGTTTCTTGTCATTCTTTTTCATACGTACATGAGTAAACTGAAGTCAAAGTCATTCATTATCACAACGATCATCAGCACCATTTTCATCCTTGGCATCACCAATATCCAATCCATCATCGATATGTTTGATAAAGAGGAAGAGAAAATAGTGGCTGTCTATGATGAACAGAATGCGGCATTCCCCTTGATCCAACAGCAATTGGCTTCCACCGGAGATTCCTTGAAAGCGGAGAGGGTGGACACCACGGAAGGAATCGAGGAAAAGATAGAGTCCGGGGAATATGAAGGGCTGCTGAATGTATCCTTTGATGAGGAAGGACTCCCATCAGGAGAGTACAAGGCTTCCTCCATCACGGATAATGAAACCATCACACAGCTCGAGCAGGCCCTGCAGCAAATCAAGGTTGGCATTGCGACAAGTCAGTTAGGACTCACGCAAGAGCAGATTGCCACACTATATGAGCCGATTCAGTTCGATGTAATCGCGTTACAGGAATCTGCAAAATCTGCAGAAGAGCTGAATCAGGCACGCGGACTGGTCTATGTCCTGCTGTTTGTCATTTATTTCTCGGTCATCCTGTATGCAAGTATGATTGCCACAGATGTTGCAGTGGAAAAGTCGTCGCGTGTCATGGAAATCCTGATTTCCTCCGCATCACCTATTATGCATATGTTCGGAAAAATACTTGGCATTGCCCTGCTTAGTTTAACTCAGCTGACATTCTGGATTGTGGTTGCCTCCATATCCTTAAGAGGGAATATCGAGGGTATGACAGGCGGGATGTTTGAATATTTCGGTGTAGGGGATATCGCGGTATCAACCATTATTTTTGCAGTGGTATTCTTCCTGCTCGGATATTTCCTTTATGCAACTTTTGCAGCATTCCTGGGTTCATTAGTAAGCCGGATCGAGGAAATCCAGCAGATCATCCTGCCGATGACCCTCTTGATTGTTGCAGGCTTCATGATTGCGATGTTCGGTTTGAACAATCCTGATAATTCGTTTATACAGGTGACCTCATTCATCCCGTTCTTTGCACCAATGATCATGTTCCTGCGTGTCGGGATGCTCGAGGTCCCTATCTGGGAGATCGGATTATCCATTGGGATCTTGATTGCCACCATCGTGCTTCTTGCGATGTTTGGAGCCAAAGTATATCGCGGAGGAGTTCTGATGTATGGAAAAAGCTCATCCCTGAAGGATATCAAAAAGGCGTTGCAGCTTTCTAAAGATAGATAAAATGAAACACAAACCCTCAAATGACATTCGTTTGGGGGTTTGTCATTGAAAATTCCTTGTGGCACGAACGTGCATTCGTATTTCAGCCGTGTTAAAATAAAGAAAAAGATTAATAGGCGAGGTATCCTATGAATGCTATTCGATTTATACACGCAGCAGACCTTCATTTAGATAGTCCGTTTAAAGGGTTGAACCATCTGCCTCAAGAGATTTTTGAGCAGGTGCGATCAAGCACGTTTTCCGCTTTCACCAAGCTTGTGGACATTGCGATTGAAGAAAAAGTTGATTTCCTTGTCCTGGCAGGAGATCTTTTTGACATGGAATTACGAAGCCTGATGGCTCAGGCAAAACTGAGGGAGGAGTTCCTGCGTCTGGAAGAGGCGGCAATAGAGGTATACGCTATACACGGAAACCACGATTTCATCGGTGAGGGCAGCCTTCACTTCCGCTATCCGAAAAATGTCCATATTTTCAATGAAAAGGTAGCTTCCAAAAGGTTCATGAAAAATGGAGAGCACATTGCGAATATTTATGGATTCAGCTATGACAGACGGCATGTACTCCAGAACCGGACAAGTGAATATTTGAAAAAGGATCCTGACATCCCTTATCACATCGGAATCTTGCATGGAAACTTATCGGGTAGGGAAGAACACGACCCTTATGCCCCCTTTTCCCTTCCCGAACTGTTGGAAAAGAAATTCCAATACTGGGCGCTTGGACATATACATAAACGTGAGATCCTGCATGAAAATCCCCCTGTGATATATCCAGGAAACATCCAGGGCAGAAACAAAAAAGAAACCGGTGAGAAAGGCTGTTATCTAGTGGAACTGGATCAGTACGGGGCAAAGATGACCTTTAAGGAGACAGCAACCATACTATGGAAGGAACTGAAGCTCTCCATCGCATCCATTGAAACGGTAGATGAACTGTTGCAGGAAGCTAATGCACTGCTCGAAAAAAGCAGGCAGGAGGAGAGGGCCTCCCTCATACGTATTGTGCTGACCGGAGGCGGACCATTATTTGTATATCTTCAAGATGAAAGCATACTCGAAGATCTTCAGCAGTATTTAAACGAAGGAGAACAAAGCCAGCCAAACTTTCAATTAGTATACAGTATAGCCAATCAAACCGCGCCTTCATTTAACAAAGCGGAATTAAGACAGAAAGCCTTCTATGAAGACTTTTACAAGGTCGTAGAGGATTCGGCGGATATCAAATCATTCCTTGATCCCTTGTTCAAGCATTCCGATGCAAGAAGCTTTTTGGAGCCTTTAAAACAGGAAGATCATAAAGCCATCTTGGAAGAAGCGGAACAATGGCTCATCACGAAATTTCTTGAATCGGAAAAGAGGTGAAGCATCTTGAAAATAAAATCTCTTGAAATCTATGGGTTTGGTAAATTGGAAAATGTGAAAATGGATGATTTATCTTCAGGCATCCAAGTATTCTATGGAAGAAATGAGGCCGGGAAATCTACACTCATGGCATTCATCCATGCCATTCTATTTGGTTTTCCCTTGAAAAATCAGGCTGAATTGAGGTATGAGCCCAAAAAGGGGTTTAAATATGGCGGTAAACTCATCATGGGAACAAAAGAGGGCACGCTTTTGACCATTGAAAGAAAGGCAGGGAAATCTGCAGGCGATGTAACCGTTACAGATGAAAAGGGGATGATTCATTCCATTGATTCTGTTTTGGCAGGGCTTGATAGGAACATCTATAAAGGGATATTCTCCTTCAATATCATGGATGTGCAAAATCTGAAGCTTATCGATGTGGAGCAGCTTGGTGGCTATTTGTTCTCATCCGGGCTGATCGGATCTGATAAGCTGCAGCGGATTACGGAACAGCTGAACAAATCAATGGAGGAATTGTTCAAGCCAGGCGGCAGGAAGCCTGTAATGAATAAGCTTCTAGGGGAATTGAAAGAAGAAGAGAAGGTTGTCCTTCAATGGAAAAAAAAGCTGGAGCAATATGAAGAGCTTCAAAAAGATATACAACGAGCGGCAGACAAGCTGGACATTTTGAAGGCTGAAAAGGAAAACCTCACCACAAAGCTTCGGAAAATTGATGCGATGATTGCCATCCAGCCCATTGAGGATCAATTATCCCATCTTTCAAGGGAGCTTTCAAAGCTTGGTGACTACAGCACCTTTCCAACTGAAGGAATAGCAAGATTGGAAAAGCTTCTGATCCAACAGTCCAACTATCATTCCAGATTGGAAAAGCTCGCACAGGACAGGTTAGCGCTGGAAGAAAAAGTGGGAAGGCTGGAAGTGGATGAAGCACTGCTTGAGCACCAGGAACGCATCGAAAGCCTACTTACACAATTTCCAAAGTATAAGGAATCGGTGGAAAGGTCGGCACATCTATCGACCGAGGTGCAGCGCCTTGAAAAACAAATACAAACTTTGAAGCTGGAGCTTAAATGGCACGGGAAACCCGAAGAACATATTGAGGGGATCGATACGAGCCTTGCAGCGAAAGCCGAGTTGAGAGAGCATCTGAAACAACGGAATAAACTATCCCTCCAAAAAGAGCATCTTGATGAAGAATTTCAGCAAGCCAAAGATGAACTCGAAAAACAGGAGGATCGCATTGCCACACTCCAAAAGGAACAGCTTCCAAAAGAAGAACTGGAAAGGCTGCAAAATAAGGTAAAGGACCTTGGCAATGATCGTCTTGAACGGGATCTGGCTATACAGGAGCAATTGCTTCACCAAATGGATAGCCAGATTCAACACCAGGAGCAAGAACATAATCAAAGACGGAAGAAGAAAGGCCTGGCTGCAGCTACAAGTTTCGCAGTGGGGTTGGTTGGGGCTGCAGCCTTATATATGCAGGATAACGCTATTCTTGGGCTATTTTTCTTTGTTCTGTCAGTGGGAATTGGCGGATTTCTTTTCTTTACAAAAGATTCCTCTTCCTTTTTAGTTCGATTGCAGCAGGATAGAGAGGCCCAGAAAGAGAAGGTCGGCAAGATCAAGGAAACGCTCTACACCAGTCCGGAAAGAAGCGGTCTTGAAAAGTATAGATTGATGCTGGCAAAAGAGGAGCAGATTGAAGGGCTTCTTCAAAAAGAAAGACTCCTACTTTCCCAAAGTGAAAGAAACTACGACAGGATCATTCTTCAATTTGAAGAGTGGGAAAGACAACATTTCTCCTTTGATGAGAAGTGGAAGAGCTGGACAGAAAATCGTGGTCTCGGTGATATCCCAGCAAGCCATATGGAGGAGGCATTTACTAAAGCAATAGATTTAAAGGAATTACTCATGGAAATGCAGAGTCTTCTAAAAAGTAAGGAGCTGAATCAAAAAATGGTTCAGCAATTCCGGGATGAAGCATCTATGATCATGGCCCAACTCAAATTGACTCTGACTACGCTTGAGGATGCTTTTTATTTTCTGAAGACGGAACTAGAGAAGAATGAGAGAAATCAGCAAAAGCTTGAAGACCTTCGTTTGAAGAGTATGGAAATCAATGAGGAAATCACCTTGCTGACCATACAAGAGAAGGATGTCGCTGAAAAAATCGGGAAACTGATGGAGCAGGCTGGAGTTTCAACAGAAGAGGATTTCCGATTTAAACATCAAGAGCACCAAAAAGGGATGGAATATAAGCGGAATATGTCTCTGCTGGAGTTGCAGCTTGAACAAGTTCAGAATTCCTATGATATCATCCCTGAAAAAGGTAAGACCCTTTCGATGTGGAATTCGGATAAGGTGCTAGTGGAAGAACAGCTTCGCTTATCCTCAGAAGAGGAAACCAGGTACCATCGATTGAAAACCCAAAAAGAAGAAGCCGTCCGCACGTTGGAAGAAGGCGGTACCTATTCAGATGCAGTGCAACAATTCGAGATGTCAAAAAGTAATCTCCAGGTGCAGGCCAGAAAGTGGGCTGTCCTGGCAACTGCCCAAAAGTTACTCAACGGGACAATGGATTATTATCGAACCGTGAAACTGCCAGAGGTACTGGATAAAGCATCCGAATACTTCCGATTTTTGACCAATGGGGAATATAGCCAAGTTTATGATCAAGCAAATGAGACCAAGCTTTTAGTAAAGCATAAAAACGGACTTGCATTCCAGCCAAAGGAGCTCAGCCAGGCCACTGTTGAACAGCTTTACATCTCCATTAGATTTGCAGTTGCCAGTGTCTGGAGCAAGGAGCAGCGCTTTCCTTTCATGCTGGATGATTGTTTTGTCAATTTCGATCATTCCCGTACTGTCCAGGCCATAGATCTCATGAAGAAGCTGAGTGAGGAGGGAGAACAGCTATTGTTCTTCACTTGTCATGAGCATATGAAAGGACTTTTTGCAAAAGTTGACGATGCGAAGGTCCATGAATTGGAACAACCGGCCATACCCATCCAGGTGAGGTAGGTTTATTGTCTATATATGATTGCTACCTGGATAAGACAAGTGCTATGCTTATATAGACAAAAAAGAGGAACGCCTGAAAGGAATAAAAGAATGAAAGAAAGACTAGTATCGTCTCAAAGAGCTCCTTTGCTTCTATTGAGCTTCAATTTATTTATCATCATGGTGGGAATCGGATTGGTCATTCCCATTCTTCCTTTTTATATTGACCTTTTCGGTGCGAATGCCAGGACGCTAGGGCTGCTCGTAGCTGTTTTTGCCTTTATGCAGTTTCTGTTTGCACCAGTCTGGGGAAGGCTTTCCGATAAAATTGGGAGAAAGCCACTGATCACCATCGGATTGTTCGGCTTTGCCTTAGCTGAATTCATCTTTGCCTTTGCCAATGGATTGTGGATGCTTTTTCTATCGCGCATCTTGGCCGGAATATTCGGCTCAGCCCTTATGCCGACTGCGATGGCTTATGTATCGGATGTCACCACTTCAGAAAAACGGGGACAGGGCATGGGGATCCTTGGAGCCGCAATGGGACTTGGCATTGTAGTAGGTCCGGGGCTTGGTGGATGGCTCGGAGAAATCGATCTGTCCTTCCCATTCATCGTAGCAGGCATTGCTGCGAGCGTGGCAGGGATATTATCCATACTTATCCTTCCTGAATCCTATCCAAAGGAAAAAAGGGAGCAGGATGCGCTTCTTGAAGCAGGGGGAAAAAGGGATAACCAATTTGTACAGATGTGGAAGGCATTAAATAGTCCAGTGGGCTTCCTTTTGATTTTAGTATTTATCATGAGTTTTGGATTGGCAAATTTTCAGTCCATTTTCGGATACTATACGATGCAGCGTTACCACTATGACCCAAGTGAGGTAGGATTGATCATCCTTTTGGTGGGAATAGTCGGTACCGTGGTCCAGGGAGTTCTCGTCGGAAGGCTTACCAAAAGATTTGGAGAAGAACGCGTCGTGACCTATGCGCTATTGATCAGTGCGCTTGGCTTTGTCTTGATGACACTCGCAACGAATTTCCTGCTCGTCCTATTGACGACAAGCATTTTCTTCTTTGGAAATTCCCTGCTTCGCCCATCGCTTAATTCTTTCATTTCCAAGCTTGCCGGCAACAAACAGGGCTTGGTCATGGGGTTGAATAATTCCTTTTTAAGCCTGGGAAATGTAGCCGGTCCCATTTTGGCAGGGATATTCTTTGAAGTGAATATCCACATTCCATATCTGTTTGGTGCATTCGTCATGCTTTTCGGACTATCCGCCACAAAAATATGGCTTTCCAAAAAAAACAGAGCCGTGGAAGTTTCTTCATAAATGAAAGTGCAACTTTTCATTATGGCTTTAATAAAGTTTATATTGGACATTTGACCGTCTCCAGCTGTTGATTGGAGCACAAGTCGGAGACTCCTGCGGGAGAAGCGGAGTAAGGGAGACCCCACAGGCGAAGCCGAGGAGGCTCCCTACCCGCCCGCGGAAAGCGGAGACTTGTGCGGAAATCAACAGCGGTATTCTCACAATCAAACCTAATAATATTCTACTACCCTACAATAGCTAGAGGTAGACAGGGGGAAATGTACATGAAAAAAGGAATTCTCCACTTTGAGGTTGGCGAACAGGTGGATGTTCATTTACTGATTAAAAACTCGACAAAAGGGATAGCCAGCAATGGAAAACCTTTTTTGACACTTATCTTCCAGGATAAGAGCGGTGAAATCGAAGCAAAGCTATGGGATGCATCACCTGATGACGAGCACCTTTATAGCCCTCAAAGCATCGTTAGGGTCCAAGGTGACATCCACCATTACCGTGGCAGAAACCAGCTGAAAATTCGCAAAATCAAGCCGAAGGAAGAGCATGAGACAGTTTCGGTTGGTGATTTGATAGAGACCGCACCTCTTTCCCAAGAGCAGATGATGGATAAGATTACACAAGCTATCTTTGAAATGAAAAATCCGAATATCCAACGCATCACCCGTCATCTACTCAAAAAGCATCAGCAGGAATTTTTACAATATCCTGCCGCGACGAAAAACCATCATGAATTTGTTTCCGGCTTAGCCTATCACGTCGTATCCATGCTGGATTTGGCAAAAGCAATCGGCAGCTTATATCCTTCCCTTGACAAGGATTTGCTTTATGCAGGTGTCATTCTGCATGACCTTGGAAAAGTGACGGAGCTCTCAGGACCCGTATCTACCTCTTATACGATTGAAGGGAACCTGATCGGCCATATCTCCATCATGGTGAATGAGATTGGGAAAGCTGCAGAGGAACTTGGGATAGCAGGTGAAGAAGTGATGGTGCTTCAGCATCTTGTATTAAGCCACCATGGGAAGCTTGAATGGGGAAGCCCTAAGATGCCTCTGATCAAGGAAGCGGAGATCTTGCATTATATCGATAATATAGATGCGAAAATGAATATGCTCGACCGCGCGCTTGAACGCGTGAAGCCTGGAGAGTATACAGAAAGAATTTTTGCGATGGATAACCGAAACTTCTATAAGCCTACTTTTCATGAATAATAAGTAATAGGCTATCATCCTCTTTCATATAAATAGACTAGCTGGGAAGTACAAGCTAGATTTGAAGGAGGAATGAACATGCCTTGGTGGATGTTGCTTGTGGTTATTGGCATCTGTTTCAGCGCTTATATGACGCTCCGGACTGCAAAAGAGGAGAAAGAAGTGGAAACTGCCATCATCGAAAAAGAAGGACAAGTCTATATGGATCGGATCGAGGAAGAAAGAGAAAAGAGACGTCAGATCGTTTCTTCCAATGCGTCCTAATACAAGAAAAAGCTGGAGCGTCGAATGCTCCAGCTTTTTTCAAATCATTCATTTATTGCTCATCTGTCTTTTCGGCTTCTGTTGGTTCCTCTTTTTCAAACGTATTTTTTAAGGAGGATTCTTTTACTTTTACGTTTGCTTTATCAAGTTCCTTTTCGACTGCAGCATCTACAGTCTCCTGTCCAATTTTGGAACGGCGCAGTTCATCTTCCAGCTTTTCGCGCATTTCCTCGAAAGATCCCATTTTTTCGGTGACTTTGATGATATGGTAGCCAAAATCACTTTTAACCGGCTTGCTGATCTCATTCACTTCCATGCTGAATGCTGCTTCTTCAAAAGCTGGTACCATTTTGCCTGGTCCAAACCAGTCCAAGTCCCCACCATTTGCCGCTGAAGCAGTATCTGTGGAATATTCCTGTGCCAATTCTGCAAAGTCTCCGCCTTCATCAAGCTTTTTCTTCACTTCCTGTGCAGTAGCTTCGTCTTCCACCAGGATATGGCTGGCACGGATATCCTCTTTTTTGCCCTCGTAATATTCTTTGACTTCATCTTCCGTCACTTCCACATCTGCAAGTGCAGCTTTTTCCTGTAGCATGGAAATACGCAAGGTTTGCTTTAATTGATCTTCATCCTTAAAACCGCTTTGCATCAAGGCTGCTTCAAAATTCTGCCCAAGTTGCGCCTTTAATTCAGTCAGTCGGTCATCCAGCTCTTTATCTGTTACTTCATAAGTATCACCGAGCACTTTTTCGTATACAAGCTCACGCAGGACTTCCTCACCGAAGCGTTTTTTCAACGCATCGTATAATTCCGCCTGAGTGACATTCCCTGCTGATGTTTCTGCAACGACTTTGGAATCGTCCCCTTTTTCGTTGTTACAACCAGACATTGCCAAGATTGTTGTTGTCGCTGTAAAAGCAATCATCCATTTTTTCATACTAAACAACTCCCATATGTATTAAAGGTACAAAGTCTACTATAGCATAATCTCCTAAATTAATGAAAAATTTATCGGATTTATACAAAAAGATAAAAAATTTGTAGCATATCCATAAACCTCAGTTTCAATGGGCGATGTGCCTTCTTCCTGAAAAAATGGGTAAAAGTCCAATCCAATTCCCACCAACCTACATATGATAAACAGAATCATGAAAAACACGAGCAGACCAGTCAGCAAATGGATTTCATGGAAAAAAGCTTAGAGGCAGGATAAACGCCTATGCCTCCTAAGAAATGCAGCATAAGATATCGTAACAACTCAAGAAGGAGGTGTTACTAGATGGGTACTCCATATGCAGGTGGCTTCGCGTTGATCGTTGTATTGTTTATCTTGTTGGTAATCGTAGGTGCATCTTGGTTGTACTAAGTACATTCCATTCCAGGTCATCCGGTCAACTTGTATGAATTAGCCGGAATTTAACACCCCGATTGGTTCAACTAACTAGTGATGGGTGAGGATATCCATTACTGGAGGTTTAACTTTTAAAAAAAAAGGAGGAAATAAGATGTCAGGTGGACACTCAGGCGGATTCGCTTTAATCGTAGTACTATTCATTTTACTAGTAATCGTAGGTGCAGCTTGGTTATACTAATATAACCAGAAAGGGTGGGGAAGCATTTCCCCACCCTTTGCTATTTGTTATTGGAATTAAAAAGCATCCCCATGAAAAGGAGATGCAGCTTTGATCACTTGCTGGTAGAATGCGGGATGACTAGTTACAGAGATTTTAACAGGATATCTACATAAGAAGAAATTAAAAGAATGGTAATGAGTACATTGATGGTCCGGAAAACTTTTGGTTGTCGTTCCTCGGGGATTTCCTTCTGAACACACAATGCATTGGTTAATTTGTTTATGTAGAAGAGTATAAATACAGCCACCACGATAAATAAGATAGCCATATAAGATCCCTCCTTTGGCTTCCAGTTATACATAATACATTACCAAAGTTTGAGTAAAAAAGATACCTAGACGTTCCAAAACTTTTACAGAAATAAGAAAAAGCCTCCTAATATATGTTAGGAAGCGACTTCGGTCTCATTTCTTATCAAAATATCATAACCACTTTCCAGTTCTTCAATCTGACATGCGTTCGGTGCTGCCTGGATGTGTTTGACATAAAGGAAGTCCGGAAAACACAAGCCGATATTCAATGAGGCAAGCATCGCAAAATAATGATAATAGCTTGGGAATATACATGTAAGTATTAGCATCGAAGTCGTAATGATAATGAATGGTGACAAAAATACAATGTATGATTGGTATTTTGAAAAAGGTTTTTTTGTTTTTATATTCATATAAGGCATAAAGCTTTTCCATCTCCAGCGGAACTTCACTTGGTTTCTCGTAGCAAGCAGCGGCAAAGCATGACAAAGCTTATGCATGGTAAACATGGAAGCTGATGATAGGCAGAACCAACCAAAATAGTTGGATGAAACCGTTATGTCATGGAAGACGAGGCTAAAAGATAAAAACAACAAGATAAATGAAAGTAATGCTATTATAAAAGAAACGAGCGTTATGCGATGGAGTCCATATTGTTTAACGATATTAATGGATTTCCAGCAGTTCATGGTTGATTCACCTTCCGTTATTGCAAGTTCAAATTACTCAATTACTGTACGCCTTTTTGTATTGAAAAGCAATAGGTGTTTTTCACTTATTTTAAAAGAAGGGAATCTAAATATTGGTAAGCGGCAAGTTATAGGGTAAAATAGAGGGAAATGATGATAAAAAGGAAGAAGAAAATGAGTAGTATGGAAGAAAGATTGGCGAAGTTGGAATACCATATGGAACTATTATTAAAACAGATTAACATGGATCGATTTCCTTTTGATGCACTTGTAGTCCAGCATAATATCGGAAGGGAAGACGTCAGGCAACTCATGAGTATTTGTGAAAGATTGAGCATAGAGATGGAAAAGCAAAAAGCGGAAGGGTTTGTGACATTCGCTCCGCTTCTTACTGAGTTTCATCATAAGTTACATCATGAACTGCCTTTGGAAAAAACAATACATGCCATGAAATCCCAAGGGATGTATGAATCACTTATGGATGCCTTTTTGAAGCTCCTTATTAAGAAGAAGTAACGCTTTCATTTATCTCTGCAGCTTCTTCTTTTTTGGAAAGTCTGCCATCGATTTCCACAAAGTCCTCTTCGATATTATTGAAAGAGCGTTCGAAGATTTTCATGAAATCCTCTCCGTAAATATTGCGGATCACACACATCACATCCAATAACTCTGGGAATTTCCCATACAAATCATGCATAGGCAATGCCCCGCTGAAAACCGAATTTTTACTAGGATCATAGCTTTCCATTAGATCCAGGAGGATTTTTTCCCCTTTATCCGTTAATTCAATGTAAGTGTTCCTCTTATCATTCTCTTTTTTTGAGAATTGCAGTAATTCACGTTCTTCCAGCTTTTTCGAAAAGTTGAAAGCCGTAGATACATGCATCACCCCGAATTTAGCAATCTCTGAAATGCTTGCACCTTTCAGATGATAGGCAATCCATAAGATATGATGTTCATTGATATTTAAATCATAGGGCTTGATCCAAGCCTGCCAATCCTTCTCGATTGTTTTCCAAAGCGCTTTACTTAGCTGGGCGACACGCTGGCTAAACAGCATAGCTTCTTTTAATGAATACTGACCGTTCTGTGTATTCACAAACTCACCTACTTTTTTCTAATATATTACTATCTATTATGACAATAAAATAATAATTAATAAAGGTCAAAATTTACAAAAAATTAAAATTTTTTCGTCACTCCGCTTTTTTACCTAGATTTCTTTCTAATTTTTCCAATTCCTTCTCCACAAGCGCGATGCTCTGCTGAATAGAATCCTGATGGGGTTTGATGGAATTCTGCCAGAGCTCGACAGATGTTTTCAAATCGTTCGAGAGGGTGGTGACGACAGTCTTGCTTTCTTCCACTGCTTGAGAAACCTGATCTTTTATTCCCATTGCCTCGTCTTTAAGCTCATTTATACTCAATTGGATTTTCCTTTGTGTGGATCGCAGGCGGTTTCGCATTTTCTCTCCTGATGTCGGAGTGGTAAGCAAAGTGGACACTCCTGCAACTGCGCCGCCAATAATTACACCATAGATGAATGATTTGCCATTCATTAAAATCACCTCGTTATTAAAATTATGTAAGTATAGTTCAATACCCTAAGATTATTATATAATTCAACATTTAATGAAAAATTCCTTTTTATTCTTTACGAGTTACGATAAAAATATTTATCGCGGGTCAGGAGAGGAGAACATGTACATAAGCCAAGGAGGATGTGCATACATATGAAGAAAGGGGGCGGCAGTTATATGGCTGGGATAACATTTGGATTGTTCACCATAAGCATCTTGCTATTGTTGGGAGGAATGAATTATTTCCTTGCATCCCAAAGAGCCGGTGTGTACCCGCCCAAGAGAGTATTGCAGCAAAAAGGCCTGGTCATTTGCGGGGGCGGCGGGGCAGTTTTTTTGTTGGCGCTGCTGGCGCTATGGATTTCGTGAAAAATCAAAAAGAGGGGATGTCTCCATTTGGAGCATCCCCTCTGTTGTTTAAGCAGTAGCTATAATATTTGATCTCTTGGCAATGGAGGTCACAATTGGATAAATGACTACCATCAGCACGGTATTCAAGGCTGTCGCCGGTAATATGGCCGTCACTAGGAAAAATGTGAAAGATTCCCCTCCAGGCAATCCGACTAGCATCAGTGCGGAAGATAGGAAGATAGTGCCTGAAATCAAGGTACCAATCGCAGTCAACACACCAGCTTTCACCAAAGGTTTGTTGATCTTTTTCACTGCTAGAAGCAGGAAGAAAAATAAAAATGCTGTGATGGGTTTGTCTATGATATTTGGAATCTGACCACCAGGAAAGCCTGTGGTCAAAGCGGAAATCATTCCTGAAACGATTCCGACAAGCAATACATTTTTCTTTTCCGGGAACAACATGATCGCAAGGAACATCATGGTCAAGCCAAGATCAGGCTTCATGCCAAGGATGACTCCTGGAACTACGGTATGTAATACCGCACCGATTCCCACCATTAAAGATAGAGCAACTAACGTTTTTGTATTCATTTCTCAACTCTCCTCATCTCTACTACTCATTTTTTTATAACCCCATCAGTACACTCGTTGTCTGATGCGGATTATAGAGTTCATTATACAAATTATTCCCGTGTTTGGGAAGGGGAATGCTCTTTATTACATAAAATTGGTACGGAAATCCGTCATGAACTGAGCCAGTCTCTCACAATGGGCAAGTGGTACAGCATTATAGATGGAAGCCCGGCAGCCCCCTATCATGCGATGTCCGGAGAGACCGATAAAGCCGTGTTCGCTTGCCTCGTAAAGGAATTTCTTTGTCAGCTCATCTGTTGGCAACGTGAAAGTAACATTCATGTTAGAGCGGCTACCTGGTTGTGCAGGACCTTTGTAAAAGCTGTCACTGGAATCGATTACATGATAGATGAGTTCAGCCTTTTCTGCATTCATGGCTTCGATTTGTGCCACTCCCCCCTGATCTGCTACCCAATCCAGTACAAGGGACAACATGTAGATGGAGAAGGTCGGCGGAGTGTTGTATAAACTGCCATTCTTGGCAAAGGTCTGATAGTTTAGCATAGTTGGAAGGTGGTCTGGACAACGCTTTAGCAACTCTTTCTTCACAATGACTACGGTCACACCTGATGGACCCAGATTCTTTTGGGCCCCGGCATATATAAGAGAATATTTTTCAACCGGGATCGTCCTGCTTAGAATGTCACTCGACATATCGGCAATCAACGGGACTTCGGCATCGAGCTCTGGTGTTGTTTTCCACTGTGTACCGAAGATGGTATTATTGCTGGTAATATGGAGATATGCAGGGTTTTCTGATAGTTCCAGATGTTCTGGTATGTGGGAATAGTTTTCCTCCTTTGAGGAGGATGCAATGTGGGTGCGGCCGATTTTCTTCGCCTCTTTCAGCGCCTTTTCGGACCAGGAACCACTCAGGCAGTAATTGGCGGTCTTGCCTTCTGTAAGAAAATTCATGGGAACGGCAGAAAATTGAAGGCTGGCACCACCTTGCATGTAAAGGATGTCATAGTCAGCCGGGATATTCATCAGTTTCCGGAGTCGTTCTGTGGCATGATTCTGGATGTTTTCGTACAACATGCTCCGATGACTGAGTTCCATCACGGAAAGACCTGACTCTTGATAGTTTAATAGTTCCACTTGCGCCTTCTGCAACACTTCTTTTGGTAATGCTGCAGGCCCGGCATTGAAATTGAACACTTGTTTCATGGAAGGCTCCTCCTTGGCATTGGTTCAAAGATTAATATATATCCTACCACGAATTATGTTAGAATACATAAAAGATTTTGAAAATGAAGGAGATCTAACTATGTATAGAGATAATAAACCATTTGATCTGAGTCCTTACGACCATCCAGATATATATCCCGGACCACGACCGCATTCCTCTTTTGTCTTCTGGCAGGGGAAAGCGCACCGGATCGAGGCAATCAAAGGATTGCCTCTTGAGCACCAGGTTGTCCATCTATCCAATAGCGATCATATTCTTGGCAGCCTTGCCTTCAATAGCTTTGAGACGAGGAAGGTGTCAGATTTCCTAGGGGACGGAATGCTGAAGGAGAAAGTCCCAGTTGTGGCATATGGATCGAATGTCTGTCTGGCGCAGCTCCGATATAAATTCAATCTCCGTCCTTCTGTTGATGACTTCATGCTTTGTATAAAGGGGGCAATTATTGACTCGGAAATTGTGTATGGCCCTTTCCTTGCACCTTATGGCTCTCTGCCAGGGGTAATAGCGCCTATGGAGGGAGCGACAACCGAGGTCTGGATCACTTTTATGGATAAAAAACAGCTTGAACTGATAAACGCAACAGAAAAGGGCTACGAGCTCAGAGAGCATAGCGGACAAAAAATGGTCCTGGAATCAGGTGAGGTTTTCGAAAAGGTATATGCTTACTTTGTCCCGGAAGCATTGTTATGGGAAGGGCAAATGATCCGGTTTCCTGATATCCCTGGAACCAGTCCGCTTCCGGCCATCTGGCAGGCAGATATGCTGAATGAGGTAAGGGAGAAGATCGACTTTATGGGAACAAGAGAGGAATTCATACATTTATTGAGATGGGATTTCGCGTTCAGGGAACAAGTGGAGCTTTTCCTTAAAAAGCATGCATGTGAATTTGATCACGCGGACTGGAAGCCGCTCGAGAAGATAGCCAGTATCGGGGAAATGAATCGCTCGTTTAAATAAAAATACAGTGCTATCGCTTTTGAGCTAGCACTGTAATGGCATCTATCATGTATCGGAAGTGTCAGAATTGTCCTTGTTTCCGTGCTTAACACCCTTGCTCTTATAGGGCTTTGCGCTTTTTGCCTTATTGGCGCCGGCTTTCCAGCGATTCCAGCCTTTTTTTCCCGTACCCCGGCCAGTTCCTCCGCCTTTGCTCTTACTCATGCTATCAACTCCATTATTCTTGTATGCGTTCGTTGGATTTGGATTTGAAAAAAAATGAACGCATGACAACAAGCATACCATGTTTTTTGTGGTTATGTAAAAGGGTGAGGGGAAGAGGGGGGTTTTTGGTAGGTGTGATGAAGGGCCTTTTGGGGTGGGGAGGCGTGGGAAACGGTCATCATCGAGCTTATGAAGACCCTTTTGAGGTGGGAGGGCATGGGAAACGGTCATCATCGAGTGGATGAAGACCCTTTTGAGGTGTGGAGGCGTGGGAAACGTCTATCATCGGGCTTATGAAGACCCTTTTGGGGTGGCGAGGCGTGGGAAACGTCCATCATCGAGCTTATGAAGACCCTTTTGAGGTGGGAGGGCATGGGAAAGGGTCATCATCGAGTGGATGACCCTTTTGAGGTGTCAAGGCATGCAAAACGTCCATCATCCACTTACAAATCTGCCCCGCTAATAACAATAACTTACCTACAATATAAAAAGCTGCCCAACGTTTCGGACAGCTCTCTCGCTATTGATCTTATTTAATTCCCTCAGCGATTTTAGAAGAAATTTCCAAAAGGTCGGAGGTTGTGTAGTCACTTTGATTGGATTTCCATACCGCACCGAAGCCGTCGCCTTTACCGTAGCGTGGCAGAATATGCATGTGGTAATGGAACACCGATTGTCCAGCAGCCTCACCATTGTTATTCAGGAGGTTCAAGCCGATCGGTTCAAACTGTGACTCGATGGACTTGGCGATTTTCGGTACCACCTTGAACAGATTGGATGCAATCTCGGGAGTAAGCTCATAAATATTTTCCTTATGTACTTTAGGTATTACCAGAGTATGTCCCTTCGTTACCTGACTGATGTCCAGGAATGCGTAAACATGCTCATCCTCATATACCTTTGCACTAGGGATATCCCCATTGATAATTTTGCAAAAAATACAATCATGCATCAAAATCACCTCATTGATTTTTTCTCATTTTACCATGTTTTGGACACGTTGCATAATCCATGCAAAAATAAAAAGCAGAAGCGCAAGGCCTCTGCTTTAAAGAAAGGGAAGGGGGCAACAAGCTTCTCTGTCAGAATTAGGAGAAGCCTACAAACAGCATTTTTAGCTTACAAATAAACTGTGTTTGATAAACACCTCATCTGTTTTTAAAAATGTGTCTAATGGTCAGCTTTCCTGTTCAAAACAACCATCCCCTTGTTACTTGGTTTCACAACTTGAGTAACTTGGATTATCGACTAAATAGTCTTTGACGAACACCTCATTTTCAAGATGAATTACTCACGGATACACTACTTTACAGTAAAGCGTCGCCCGTAAACACCTCATTCTTAATCATCGTAGGAGTTCATGATGATCGATTTGTTGTAGCCGGTTAAGTCCCACAACGACGAGAAAACATTAATTTAACTTTTTTTGAGTCAAGCACAACTGTCTTGGACAGCCACCTCATCTCATAAAGTTAACCTAAAGGCTTGTTTCTTGCCCCCCGTTCCCCTTCCTTACATATGATGCGCACTTTCCGCGAAAATATGTTATGGTAAATTTTATAAATATAAAAATTTGGGGCAAAAAAATTTGGGGCCAGACCCCGGCAGGATTTTCCCTTTTTATGTAGTACATATTAATATTGCTTTAGTGGATTGTGAAAGGATGGGGTGTTGGTGAGTTTAGATTTGTTGGAGATTAGCGGGTTGACTGGCGGTTATACGAATCAGGCCGTGTTGAAGGATATTTCGTTTAATGTGAAGAGAAATGAACTGGTTGGATTGATCGGGCTGAATGGGGCCGGGAAGAGTACGACGATCAAGCATGTGATTGGAACGATGGAACCGAAGAAGGGGTCCATCAAGATAGATGGTATCTCCATCCAGGAAGACACGACCAAATATCGGTCCACTTTTACCTTCATACCGGAGACCCCGATACTGTATGATGAGCTGACGCTTTACGAGCACTTGGAGCTGACTGCGATGGCTTATGGCCTTTCGAAGGAAACATTTGAGGCGCGTCTGCATCCTTTATTGAAGGAGTTCCGCATGGAGAAGCGGCTGAAGTGGTTTCCTGCCCATTTTTCTAAAGGGATGAAGCAGAAGGTCATGATTTTGGCTGCGTTCCTGATTGAACCGAAGCTTTATATCGTGGATGAACCGTTTGTGGGGTTGGATCCGCTTGCAATCCACTCCTTGCTTGAAATCATGGACAAGGCGAAGAAAAGCGGTGCGGGTATCCTTATGTCCACACATATCCTTGCAACGGCGGAGAGATATTGCGATTCCTTTGTTATCCTGCATGAGGGGGAAGTGAGGGCGAAGGGCACACTGGCTGAACTGAGGCAGCAATTCGGTATGCCGCATGCCTCCTTGGATGATCTATATATCCAGCTGACAAAGGAAGAAAACAATGTTTAATGTCGAACAGCTGTGGAAAACCAGGTTCAGTCAATATATAAAGGATACCCGAAAATATTTGCGGTATATGTTCAATGATCATCTGGTCATTGTCATGATTTTTCTGCTTAGCGGACTCGCACTTGCCTACCAGAATTGGCTTGAGGTCGTCCCGAAGGATTTCCCATATGCCCCGCTTATGGGGGCGCTTCTTGCACTTCTATTGACAAGAGGGAGCATCCATACATTTTTAAAAGATCCGGATATAGTCTTTCTGCTTCCGCTTGAAGCAAAGCTTGGGCCATACATAAAGAAATCATTCAGGTTTTCAATCGTCCTTGAGAGTTATTTCCTTCTCCTCGTTTTCGGGATATCTGTTCCCTTGTTTGTCACACTTACAGGAGCGGGCATGCAGACTGTCGTGGGAATCTTGATCTTGTTGATCGGATTGAAAGCCTGGAACCTTTGGATAGCTTGGCTGATAAGCTTTTACACGGATAATAAAGCGCGTCTGGCTGATTGGTGGATCAGGTTTTTCCTGAATTTTGCCTTACTGTATCTCGTTTTTTCCCGCGCAGACTACCTGTTTATGGGGCTTGTGCTCCTGATTATGGCGTTATTGCTCCTTTATTTTCAAAAAGCAACCTCAAAGCTGAATTGGAAATGGGAGTACCTGATCGAAAATGAGACAAAAAGGATGCAGCTATTCTATCGTGTGGCAAACCTGTTTGTGGATGTTCCGGGACTGAAGGAGAAAGTAAAGAGAAGAAGATGGCTGGATGCTGTGCTTTCCTTGGTAAAGTATCAACAGAATCAAAGCTTTCACTATCTTTACTTGCGGACGTTTCTTCGTTCAGGTGACTACTTCGGTTTATTCCTGAGGCTCTTGATAATCGGCGGTGTGTTCCTGTTGTTACTGCCTGTTGGATATGCGACCTATCTTGCGCCGCTGTTCG
Organism: Sutcliffiella tianshenii; assembly: GCF_016908565.1. Classification (GTDB taxonomy): domain Bacteria; phylum Bacillota; class Bacilli; order Bacillales; family Bacillaceae_I; genus Sutcliffiella_A; species Sutcliffiella_A tianshenii. The sequence goes on along the minus strand of NZ_JAFBED010000005.1, from coordinate 158,094 downwards.
TCCTTTATCTGACAGCATTCCAGCTCGTACCGATGTGGCGCCATCATTACAACAAGCTATGGCTGTCCATCTATCCTGTCAAGGAAGAGGATAGGCGGCGGGCATTTTTGAAAATGCTGACCGGGATTTTAGTTGTGCAATCTGTGATATTAAGCGTCCTTGTTGCAATTGTGGCATCCTGGATGGAAGTGGCCATCGTATTGGTTGGTGGCGTCCTGTTTGCTTACATTTATGTGAATACGGCAGTGAAGAATAAAATTGCAAAGTTGTAAATGGGGAGCACGTAAGCGTATTGGCGTTTGCGTGCTTTTTATTTTTACGTGTGTGGTGGTTGGCGCTAATGAAGGGCTTTTTAACATGATTTTTATTGTAAAAAGCTCATCATCGAGGTTATGAAGAGCTTTTCTACCCGCTTCCCGGTGTAAAAAGCCCATCATCAGGGTTGTGATGAGCTTTTCTAGCCGCTTCCCAAAGTAAAAAGCTCATCATCAATGAAACATACAACAAAAACCAGCGTATATATTAAGAACATGACTAGAGGAGTGTGTCCCATGTATGAACAAAAAATGCTGGACGAAGTCACAAAATGGAAGCTCCAGCTGCAAAAAAAATCAACGATGTTCCAACGGATTTCCAAGGGTGCGCAGAACAAAGTGAATAGCATGATCCCGGAGAAAGTCCATGCGGTGATGCGTGAGAGTATAAAAAAGATGGTTCAGGCAACATTGGTGGGAAGTAATATTACTACTAAAAATAGGGAGGGCATCAACTATCTTTCCTTGGAAGAGAAAGAAAAACTGGTGCAGGAAAAGTTGGATTTCTACAAAAGGACCGCAGCTGTAGAAGGCGCGGGAACAGGGGCTGGCGGCATCTTGTTGGGACTGGCGGACTTCCCGCTTTTGCTCTCGATCAAAATGAAGTTCCTTTTCGAAGTTGCATCCATATATGGGTACAATGTGAAAGAGTATGAGGAAAGGGTATATATCCTTTATATTTTCCAGTTGGCATTTTCGGGGGAAGACCATCGCAGGCATGTGCTAGGCTACTTGGAGGAGTGGGAAAAGAACAAAGAAGATATCACTGAATTGGATTGGCAGACTTTCCAACAGGAATACAGGGATTATATCGATCTTATCAAGATGCTGCAGATGATTCCCGGTTTTGGGGCGATTGTCGGCGCATATGCGAATTACAATTTCCTAGATCATCTTGGTAAAACAGCGGTCAATTGTTACCGGATGAGATATTTGAAAGATAAGGGAATCATGTAAAAAGCACCGGACTTCGATTGAAGTTCGGTGCTTTTTGACTATGCCTGATGGGGCTGTACGAGGGACTTCTGCGACTGATTTTGATATTGGACAGTTGCTGAGCCAAGGGTTTTGGCTGCAATCAACATGGATTTTTCATTGATATCAAACTTAGGATGATGATGCGGATAGGCAACTTCCACGCCTTCCGGTTTCGCCCCTGTAAAGAAGAATGTACCTTTCACATGGCGAAGGTAATAAGCATAATCCTCCCCGCCCATATGCGGCTCTGTTTCCTCCACAGCTCCGACCTCCGGAATCTGTTTGGCAATCTCTACGAGAAATTCAGTTTCCTCTTTATGATTGACGACAGCTGGATAGCCGCGATCAAATGTATATTCATATGTCGAATCGTTCAGCGCGCAAGTAGCGGCTGTAACGGTGTCGATTTCTTTTTCGATCTGGTCACGGACATCATCGTTGAAGGTCCGGACTGTGCCGATGAGCTGTGCAGAATCGGCAATGACATTGAAGGCATTCTCCGCGACGAAGGTCCCTACGGAAATGACGGCAGGATCGACCGGGTTGACTCTGCGGCTGACAATCTGCTGCAGGTTCATGACTAGCTGTGAGCCGGTCACAATGGCGTCCTTGGTTTTGTGCGGCTGGGCACCATGTCCACCAGAGCCTTGAATCTTGATGGAGAAACGGTCAGCGGCGGCCATGACCGGACCTACACGATATTGGATGGTACCAACGGGAACACCTGCCCATAAATGAGTGCCGAAAATCACGTCCACACCTTCCAGGCAGCCATCCTGGATCATGGCGATTGCGCCGCCTGGAGCATATTCCTCAGCATGCTGATGGATCAGGACCACGTTGCCGGCCAATTGATCACGGAGCTTGTTCAGGCATTTTGCCAATATGAGAAGGGTGGCTGTGTGGCCGTCATGCCCACATGCATGCATCACTCCCGGAACCTTTGATTTGTATTCCACTTCTTTTTCATCCTGTATCGGAAGCGCATCAAAGTCAGCACGCAATGCAACAGTCTTGCCCGGGAGTGCCCCATTTATCTTTGCAACCAAACCGTTTCCGCCGACATTCATCGTAACGGGGATGCCGAGATCCTTGTAAAAGTCGGCTATGTACGTTGCCGTGTGAAACTCTTTGAAGGATACCTCTGGGAATTGATGCAAATAACGTCTTATTTCTACCATTTCATCATAATGTTCTTCTAACAGCTCATTCAATTTTTTCAGCATAATGTTTCCCCTTTCGAAATAAATATTGGTTTTCTAGTATTCTATATGATTTAACAGAAAAAGAATAGTCATATTTTTCAAAATTCATGTATGATAGATAGGTAGAAAGTAAGTTGGAGGAGATAGAATGCAAGCGGAAAAAGTACAAAGGGAACAAGTTACAATCAAATATAGAGTTTGGAGCAGGAGTGCTATCTTTCTGTTATGTGGGCTGTTTTTCTTCTGGTCCTTTCAACAGATAGTCAATGAGAAGATAATAGGTTTTGATGGAGCAATCCGGGAGACTGTCAACGGCTTGGAAGCGGAATGGCTTGTGGGATTCTTTCATCTCTTTACCACACTTGGCGATAAGCCTGGTGTCATCACAATCATGCTTATTGCAGTGGCACTGATCTGGTGGATAAAAAGGGATTATATAGCGATGGGAACGATCATTGGGGGAGTTATCCTGGTCAATGAATTGAACAAATGGCTGAAGGATTATACCGGGAGAGAGCGCCCGATGACCGGACCGGGTGCCGAAAGCCTGAGTTTTCCGAGTGGCCATGCAATGGTAGGGCTCTTTTTCTATGGGCTGCTCCTATACCTGGTTTTGACCTATACAAAATCAAGTGGGAAACGGTTGGTCATCCTCATCTCCGGCATCATATTCATCCTGTTGCTTGGGACGAGTAGGATCTTTCTTAACTATCACTATCCTTCCGACGTGTTTGCAGGCTATGCAGCTGGTTATATCTGTCTGCTTCTCGGTGTCATTGCATATGAAGGGTTGCATTCCTTTTTTCAAAAAAGAGCAGTGAAGCCTTAGGGCACGCTGTTCTTTTTTGATTTCCGCCTCAAGACGGATAAAGATACTAACTGGAGGTCGGTTTTTACCCCCTCGGATTTTAGTAAACTGATAGTAGATTAAAAGGATTTTTCGAGGAGATTGTCTAATTAGGTATAGGGGGGAGAAGAGCATCATCATGAAAACGTTCAATCAAAAAATAATCGCAATTTTATTGGTCCTTACAGGAATCATGTTGCTTCTTGTCAATTTAGGAGTCATTTCCTTGGAAATAAAAGAGTATTTTGTCACGTTTTATCCTGTCATCATCGTGTTGCTGGGATTGAAGTGGCTCATCGAATCCGTTCTATACGGGAAAAAATTACTCTTCATCAGCCTTGTGCTTGTCGTATTTGGTTCTTTGCTCTTGATGGATCGACTTGGTTACCTGGTATTTGAATTTGGAATGGTCTGGAAGCTTTGGCCGCTTCTGTTCATTTATTTCGGACTTCAGTTATTTACCAAAAAGCGCCCTGTGAAAATTACCGTCACCAAGGGTGATTATGATTTTGATCTATTTTCAAAGGATGAAGACATCGATATTTCAAATGAGGAGAAGGAAGACCCAACCCATCAAAAGAAAGTCATTACAATCGGCGAGCTGAAAATGAATAAGCCGAACTGGGCTGTCGAGCCATTGACATTGAAAACGGTGGTCGGGGATTATTACTTTGATTTTTCAAAAGCCTATATTCCAGACAAGGAAACGAAGATTCGAATAAAGGGAGTGGTCGCGGATTTGAAGATGCTGATTCCGGATGACCTGCCGATTCGAATCGAATCATCTGTGAAGATCGGGAAGATCAGGGTATTTGATGAATCATCCCAAGGTAAAAAGTGCAGGGTTTCCTATGAATCACCGAATTATGAGAGTGCGACCAGAAAACTGGATATTGAACTTGATCTGAAAATAGGGGATGTGCGAATTGACCGAATCTAAACAAGATAAAAAGATCAACAGTTTGCGTTTTTGGCTGATTCGCTCATTTGTGACGGTGGCGACGATTTCCTGCTCCTTATTTTTCATTTCGCTGCAATTACTGGTCCTTTTCATTCACGATTTTGAAATCACGGTTTCCATTTCGATCTGGATGACTGTCTTGAGCTTCCTGATTTCAGTAGGTACAAGCATATATATCGGCTATAAGCAGAGCAGTTATCTGAAAAAGAGGGTGGAGGACATATCAACCTTCATAGCGACACTCGGCCGCGGGAAATTTTCCGAAAGGATCATTGTAGCCGAAAAGGATGAGCTGGGAAGATTGACTGAGGATATCAATCAGCTGGCTAATAAATTCCAAAGCCAGGTCCGATCGCTCCAAAAGCTTGCGGAAGAGAAAAATCAGCTTGCAATGAAGGCGCATAATGCAGCGACCATCGAAGAAAGACAAAGGCTTGCCAGGGAATTGCATGATTCCGTCAGTCAGCAGCTATTCGCCTTAAGCATCATGTCCTCTGCTGCAATCAGGATGTTTGAGCAGTACCCGGATGAATCCAAAAAGCAGCTGAAGGATATTGCAGGTATCGCTGCCCAGGCACAAGGGGAGATGAGGGCACTGCTTTTGCATTTGCGCCCGGTTTCCTTGACGAACGATACATTGTGCGTGGGAATACATAAGCTCCTTGAAGAATTGGAGGAAAGGACCCCGATTACATTCCAGCATGATATAAAAGAAATCTCATCCTTGAGCAATGCCACGGAGGATCATTTGTTCCGGATTGTCCAGGAAGCACTCTCCAATATCCTTCGGCATGCGGATGCATCGATTGTAAAAATGGATATGCATCAAAAGGAAGATCAGTATGTATACATATTTATTAGTGATAACGGAAAAGGGTTTGAAGTGAACCACCAGAAGCAATCCTCCTATGGCCTATCGAATATGAAGGAGCGTTGTGAGGAGATTGGCGGGGAATTTACGGTCCGTTCGAAAAAAGGGGAAGGCACGCATATAGAAATCTATATTCCGATAAGAGGGGAGGATAGCTAAATGGATAAGATCAGAGTTGCTGTGGTGGACGATCATGATATGGTCCGTAAGGGCTTGTTGGCTTACCTGGTAACAGAGCCAGGCATAGAAATCGTTGGAGAAGGGGCGAGCGGCAAGGCTGCCATCGAATTGGCAAGAAAGGAAATGCCGGATGTCATGCTGATGGATCTTTTGATGGAGGACGGCACGGGGATTGATGCCACACGTGAAATAGTGAAATTTCATCCAAACTGCAAGATTATCATCATTACAAGCTATTATGATGATGAACAGGTTTTTCCGGCGATAGAAGCAGGTGCATATAGCTATCTATTGAAAACGGCAAGAGCAGAGGATATCATACTCGCAATCGAGAAGGCTGTCAGAAATGAGCCAGTGATCGAACCTAAGGTGGCAAGCAAAATGATGAACAGGTTCCGAACGCCAGCTAGACTTCCGCACGATGAATTGACTGATCGGGAAATAGAGGTCCTGATGTGTCTAGGGGATGGATTGACGAATCAGGAAATCAGTGATGAGCTGTTTATCGGAGTGAAAACCGTCAAAACACATGTCAGCAACATCCTAAGCAAGCTGGATGTGGCAGATAGGACGCAAGCGGCCATTTATGCAAACAGGCATGGTATATTAAGGGGAAAAGAGAAAAAATGATGGGCATGAAAAAGGACCGGATCCACGGTCCTTTTTCTTGTCTATTCGGTTTCGGTAGGCATCTGCACATGGTAGGTGGTGACATAGGAAGGACGTGGGAATACTTGCTGATTTTGGTCGATTCCTTCAGATGTCCCGCGTTTTTCATGCGCTTTATCATAGGCCTTGGACTCCTGCCATTGGGTAAAGTATTTGACGTCTTCCCAGAGCGTAAGGATCACGTAAGTATCAGAACCTACCGGACGCAGAACCCTGATCGCGGCAAAGCCTGCTTCATCCTCAATCAATCTTGCCCGCTGGTTGAAACGGTATTCAAAAACGGGGCGACCTTCATCTGATACAGGGATGTTGTTCAGGACTGCGAATTTTCCCTTTCTAAGCTCGCCTGAAGAATCTATCACTTCATATTTATTGCCTGAATTGAAACTCGACTGTTCTGTTGTTTCATGCATCAGAACTGCGTTATCATTCCCATGCATCAATAATAATTCCCCATCATGTATCCCCTCGCGCAGGTCCTCTAGGAACCCGGCTGTTCCAAATGTCATATAAAAGTTCATTTTTCATCTCTCCTCATGTTTAATTAACGGTTTCTTATAACAAAATAAGGTAAATGCAAGAAAGATTCACCAGAATAAGTTAAAATAGTACCTGGACGTTTTTAGCTTACTCTTTACCTGCAATTATATAAGAAAAAGTATGCCCGGACACCTTCAGAAGGTTTGCCCGAGCAAAATGGTCTTACCTATTATTACCGCTTTTTATAAGGAGGTAAACATCATCGGAAGAGCTGCAAAGAAAAAGAATTGGAAAGAGTTAAAACTTTTCGCAAAGCATATCAAAAAAAAATATATTCTGTTTCCATTGATAGTGGCATGTGCCATGCTGTTCAGTTTGATAGGTTATATCGGGATCATCCTGGCAGGAAACTATGTCATAGATGACACGAAGCTCATTATGGACTCCACTACCACGCTTGTGGATGAAGAAGGAAAGCCGATTACAAAGCTGTTTTTTGAAAATCGTGAAATTGTAACGATTGATGATATACCAAAGCATGTCCAGCAAGCATTTGTTGCGGTCGAGGATAAAAGGTTTTATGAGCATCGCGGCATCGATGTCAGGGCCATTGGGCGGGCGGTCTACCGTGATGTGGTGACAAGGAGCAAGGCGGAAGGGGGAAGCACCTTAACGCAGCAACTGGCGAAGAATATCTTTCTGACTAATGAGAAGTCATGGCTCCGAAAAACGAAGGAAGCGGTCATCGCCATTAATCTGGAGAGGCGTTATACAAAGGATGAGATCCTTGAAATGTATTTGAATCAAATCTATTTCGGGCACGGGGCTTACGGGGTGGAAGCTGCATCCAAGTTTTATTTCAATAAAAGCGCAAAAGATCTCACTTTGGAGCAAGGGGCGATGCTGGCAGCACTGCCAAAGGCCCCTGGCAGCTATTCCCCCATCAATAATCCCGAGGAAGCAAAGAACAGAAGAGATCTGGTGCTGGAGCTTATGCATCAGCATGGATATCTCGAAGCGGAGGAAGCTGTTGCGTTGCAAGGAAGGACATTAGGTATCGACATTGTGGAGCCAACGGAAAAACAGGCATATCTTACTTATATCGATATGGTGGTGGAGGAGGCTGAAACCCGTTATGGCCTCACCAATGAGGAGCTGCATCGTGGTGGGTACTCGATTACTGTACCGATGAACGTTGCAGCACAGGACGCCGCCTATGAGCTGTTCCAAAAGGATGAGTATTTTCCAGGAAAGCCTGAAAATGTGGAAGGCTCCTTTGTCCTGATGAATCAGAAGTCAGGAGGAGTGCTTGCGGTGATGGGTGGTAGGCATTATGTCACGCAGGGCATCAATCGTGTTTCCATCAAAAGGCAGCCAGGATCCACTTTTAAGCCCCTCGCTGTCTATGCACCCGCACTTGAGGAAAAGAAGTTTGAGCCTTACAGCCTTTTAACGGACAAGCTTCTATCCTATGACAACTATGAACCAAGAAACTATCATCATAAGTATCTGGGACAGGTGACGATGTATGATGCGCTTAGGGATTCACTAAATGCACCGGCAGTTTGGGCCTTAAATGAACTGGGGATAAAAAAGAGTAAAGAATATCTTGATAGAATGGACCTCTCCGTCCCGGATAACGGATTGGCCATCGCGCTTGGAGGTCTGAAGGAAGGGGTCACTCCACTGGAATTGACAAAAGCCTACCGCAATTTCGGGAGCGGGGGTAAAATTGTGGAGCCTTACTTCATCAAGGAAATAAAAAGCAGGAACGGGGAAGTCATCGCAAAGGCTAAACTGAAAGAGAAGCATGTCTTCAGCTCTCAGACTGCCTGGACGATGACAAGGATGCTCGAGGGGGTAGTCGAGCAGGGGACTGCCCAGGCAGGATCGATAAAAGGGGACCTGGCGGGGAAAACAGGGACCACCAATTATCCGCATGTCGAAGGTGCCATCAAGGATACCTGGTTTGTCGGGTATACCCCGGATATCGTAGGGACGGTATGGATGGGCTATGATGTGACGACAAAAGATCAGTATCTGACAGGAGGCGGAGCATTCCCTACAAGGCTTTTCAAGGACATAGTCAGGGAATCAGGATTGGATGAAGGGATGTTTGCCGTTCCAACCGGTGTCACAGATCTTGAAGAACCGATCATCCTTCCAGAAGTCGATGAACTGAAAGCATCGCTGACATTCCGTCCATTCGGCCTGTTCACTACGATCCTGCATTGGCCGGCATCGGATGATGAGAGGGTAGTCTACCGAATCTACTCCCTAGAGGACAAGAAGGCTACACTTGTAGATGAGATAACTGGAAAAGGGACCTATGAGATGGAAATGATCAATATCTTCTCTGTGCCTTCCTATTATGTGGTTCCATACAATCCACAGACAAAACAGGAAGGGGAACCTTCACCTGTCATAAAACCAACATTTCGCTAACATAGATAAAGCAATGCACTAGAGGGGAAACAAGGAAATGAAACCATACCAACCTAACTTTTTTACTGGCTTCTACCTGCGATTAGCCGAACAATGGAATCTGGAAAAGAAAGACACAAATGTTCAGCTTGCAATGATCCATAAAAGGAACAAACTTTTACTTATTGTTTTCGTCACGCTGTCCATTCTTGATACAATCACCAATCTATTTGTATTTCCAAGCATCGTACTGCCTGTGATACTCCTGTCTTTGGTTGGCTGCAGCGTGACCCTTTATTTTGTTTTACAACCAAGGCTTGCAAAAATAGGGATGTATGTGATTGTCTGTACATCCTTTTTGCCATTTTGGGTGGTCGCATACCTGGACAAAGATGTTATCAATTACATATTCTTGACGATGCCTCTCATCATGTCCTCGGTATACAACAGGATCATGCCTACCCTCTTGGCTAGTGCCATAACTCTTGTTACTTTGACCTATTTTTATTTCTTTTATTTTCACACAGTATTTTATGAAAATATCAAAGTGGATGTTGTCTATTTTTTGTTGTTTACACTATTTGTAACCGTCTATCTCCTGTTTTCTAGCACTTTGAACGAACGGTTCCGTCTAAGGGCAGAGGAAAAGGAAAAAGAGACATCGCGTGAACTGCTTTCCACCAAGGAATACTTGGAGGCGTACTTCACCAATACAACCGATGCGATCGGGGTGTATGATCTTAATGGTGAGGTGCTTCAAATCAATGCCTCCTTTGAAAATATCTTTCAAATACGTGCAGATGATGTTGTAGGGGAGAGAACTGATTTTCTACCTTTCACCAAAAAGGAAAATCTGTCCACACTATTAAATAGTATGGAAGAAAAAAAGAATGTTACTTTCGAGACCGCAACGTCTCCTGGCATTTTATCGCTTGAAGTGAAAGTCACGGTTACACCGATAAAAAATCCAAGAGGAAAAATCATCGCACTTATCTTCCTGATGGAGGATATTACGGATAAGAAACGGACGGAAGAGGCGCTGATGCAGTCGGAAAAGCTTTCCGTCATCGGGGAATTGGCAGCTGGTGTGGCCCATGAAATCCGCAATCCGGTGACCGTCCTGAAAGGATTCGTTCAGCTCCTGGCTCAGCAGCGGACCATCCCGGACCCGTATTATTTTAATATCATGCAAAAAGAGCTCGATCGCATCAACCAGATCACCAATGAATTTATGGCGCTTGCAAAACCCCAGGCAGTCAAGATCAAAAACCAGAATCTATTGGAGCTGATCTTCCAGGTGACCGATTTCCTTGAGAGCGAAGCCCTGCTGCACAAGGTGGAGCTTTTAGTGGAGCATGAAGAAGCTGCCATATGGATTGATTGTGAGCCTAACCAAATCAAGCAGGTTTTGATCAATACGATAAAAAACGGAATAGAAGCCATGCCTGAAGGTGGAAAGATCCGTATCAAGGTGAAAAAAGAGCAGAATTTCATTTATCTCCTGATAGAGGATGAAGGGACAGGCATTCCCTCTGATCTGATCGAAAGGATAGGACAACCCTTTTTCACGACAAAAGAGCAAGGGACGGGCCTTGGGCTGATGGTCAGCATGAAGATCATTGAGAACCATGGTGGGGCCGTTTCGATACAAAGTCAGGAAAATAAAGGGACGATCGTAAAGATCCTATTGCCGCTTCATAAATAAATGTACGAAAAGAGCCTAAATAAATCGTCTATTTTATGAACAATGGGCGCTAATTCTATACTTTCCTTACAATAATAGGTATAGTGTTAAATGACAGAAGTGAAACGAAATAAAAGAGAATCAATCGATAGACGGAAGGGGTCATCACAGTGAATCAACGCAAGTTCAATGATACATTTTTAAAAGCATGTCGAGGGGAAGAAACGGATCATGTTCCTTTATGGTATATGAGGCAAGCAGGCCGTTCACAGCCTGAATATAGAAAAATCAAAGAGAAGTACTCCCTGTTTGAAATCACACATCAGCCTGAGCTATGTGCATACGTTACTAAGCTACCGGTCGATCAATATAATGTCGACGCTGCGATCCTGTATAAGGATATCATGAGTCCGCTGCCGGCTATCGGCGTGGATGTTGAAATCAAATCAGGAATCGGCCCTGTCATCGATAATCCGATCCGTTCCGTTCAGGACGTAGAGAAGCTTGGGGAAATCAACCCGGAAGAGGACGTTCCTTATGTACTTGATACAATCAAGCTATTGACACAGGAACAATTGGACGTGCCACTGATCGGATTCGCGGGGGCGCCATTTACACTTGCTTCCTATATGATCGAAGGCGGTCCTTCCAAAAACTACAACAAGACAAAAGCATTCATGTATGCGGAACCGAAAGCATGGTTCGCATTAATGGATAAACTGGCTGATATGACGATCACTTATGTGAAATCACAGATCAATGCAGGAGCAAAAGCGATCCAGATTTTTGATAGCTGGGTTGGTGCTTTGAATGTAGAAGATTACCGCTACTTCATCAAGCCTGTCATGAACCGCATCTTCTCTTCTTTAAAAGAGGAAAATGTACCGTTGATCATGTTCGGTGTCGGTGCGAGCCACTTGGCTAACGAATGGCATGACCTTCCGTTGGATGTAGTGGGACTTGACTGGAGACTTCCGATCGCAGAAGCAAGACAGCGCGGCATCACAAAAACTGTCCAAGGAAATCTGGATCCGTCCATTCTTCTTGCTCCATGGGAAGTGATCGAGGAAAAAGCGAAAGCTATCCTGGATCAAGGGATGCAGCAGCCTGGCTACATCTTCAACCTTGGTCACGGCGTATTCCCGGAAGTGAATCCTGACACATTGAAACGTCTGGCACAATTCGTACACGACTATTCTTCTAAGAAATAATGGCTTTATCCTATAAAGAATAATAGAACGAGGTGTAGAACACATGGCAAAAAAGACAATGGGCCTATTGGTCATGGCATACGGCACGCCATATAAAGAAGAAGACCTGGAGCGTTATTACACACATATCCGACGCGGCAGAAAGCCATCCGATGAAATGCTGCAGGATCTGAGGGACCGCTATGATGCAATCGGGGGCATTTCCCCTCTTGCAAGAATCACGGAAGACCAGGCGAATGCACTTGGCGCACACTTAAATTCCATCCAGGATGATATCGAATTCAAAGTGTATCTCGGATTGAAGCATATCGAGCCTTTCGTGGAAGATGCAGTCCAAGCGATGCATAATGATGGAATCAAGGAAGCGGTCAGCATCGTGCTTGCGCCTCACTTCTCCACATTCAGCGTGAAATCCTATAACGGACGCGCACAGGAAGAAGCGGAGAAGATCGGCGGCCCGGCAATCTACTCTGTAGAGAGCTGGTATGACGAGCCGAAATTCATCGACTATTGGGTAAAACGCGTCAAGGAAACGTTCCAAGGCATGGATAGTGCCGAAAGAGAGAAGGCGGTGCTGATCGTTTCTGCGCACAGTCTGCCTGAAAAAATCCTTCAAATGGGAGATCCTTATCGTGATCAGCTTCAGGAAACAGCAGATTTGATCGCCAAGGGTGCAGGTGTCGATAACTATGTGATCGCATGGCAAAGTGAAGGAAACACACCAGATCCATGGTTAGGTCCCGATGTTCAGGATATCACCCGCGACCTTCATGAGGAAAAAGGATATACTTCCTTCGTCTACACGCCGGTAGGATTCGTATCCGATCATCTTGAAGTCCTCTATGACAATGATATCGAGTGCAAGGTCGTCACTGACGAAATCGGTGCCAAGTACTATCGCCCGGAAATGCCTAACACCCAGCCACAGTTTGTGGATGCGATGGCAACGGTCGTATTGGAAGAATTGAAAAAGCACAATCAGTAAAATAGTAAAGAAGGCGATGAAACCATGAACGAGGAGAAAAGAAGGGTTGTCATCATCGGTGGAGGGATTACAGGCCTTTCTGCCGCCTATTATCTTCAAAAAGAAATGTTAGAGAAAAAGTTAGATATAGAGATTACATTGATTGAAGCGAGCAACCGATTAGGCGGGAAAATACAGACGGTGAAAAAAGACGGCTTTACCATTGAGCGCGGTCCGGATTCTTTCTTGGAGAGAAAGGTCAGCGCCGGCCAATTGGCCAAGGATGTAGGCCTTGAAAGCAAATTGACCAATAACGCAACAGGGACAGCCCATATCCTGTTGAAAGGAAAGCTTTACCCGATGCCTGAGGGTGCGGTGATGGGCATTCCGACAAAGCTGACGCCATTTGTCACAACCGGCCTATTTTCTCCAATGGGGAAAATGAGGGCAGCGGCTGACCTTATCATGCCTTCTTCAGGAAATGGGGAAGATCAGTCACTTGGATCCTTTTTCCGCAGAAGACTTGGTGATGAGGTTGTCGAAAACCTGATAGAGCCATTGTTATCAGGCATCTATGCAGGGGATATCGATAAACTCAGCCTGCAGGCAACCTTTCCGCAATTCCAGCAGGTGGAGCAGAAGTACCGCAGTTTGATTTTAGGAATGAAGCAGACAACGCCAAAGCGTCCTGCCAATCAGCCGAAGAACAAAAAAGGCATGTTCCAGACACTGACGGGCGGTTTGCAGTCACTTGTTGATGCGGTGGAGGACAGCTTGAACGATGTGAAGGTCCAGAAGGCTGTAAAAGTGGATGAAATAGTGAAGAAGGACAAGTATCACTACCACGTTTCATTAAGTAACGGAAAAACGCTGAAAGCTGATCATGTGGTCATCACCACACCACATTTTGCAACTGCATGCATGCTGCCGCATGCTGACTATCTGGCGCCACTCACAGAGATGGATGCAACGAGTGTGGCAACAGTGGCAATGGCATTTGACTCTTCTGCCATCAAGCATGATATCGATGGTACCGGCTTTGTTGTCTCCCGTAACAGCGACTACACCATCACGGCATGTACGTGGACCCATAAAAAGTGGCCACATACGACACCAGATGGGAAAATCCTATTGCGCTGCTATGTCGGCAGAGCGGGAGAAGAAGCTATAGTCGAGCAGAGTGATGAGGAAATCAAGCAGGTGGTGCTCGATGACCTGAATAAAATCATGGACATCCATGCAGAGCCTGATTTCACCATTGTGAGCAGATGGAAGCAGGCCATGCCTCAATATGCTGTCGGCCATAAGAAGATGCTGCGTGAAATCAACGGGCGTCTTGCAGCGGATATGCCAGGCGTTTATCTTGCAGGAAGCTCCTTTGAAGGAGTGGGACTGCCGGATTGCATCGATCAAGGAAAAGCGGCCGTAGCGACCATTTTGAAGTACTACCAGAATCAGCCGGTTACGGTGTAAATAGTGAAGGGGGATTGCATTTTTCGGATGTAATCCCCCTTTTTCTATTGCAATTTTTATGAACAGGGAATATAATGATGACGAAGTGACCGGATTTGAATTCTGGTCATATAGATAAAAGGGGACCATTACGATGGATAAAAAACAAATCATCAAGGAAGCGGCAGCAAAATCCTTTTCTATGTTCGGCTATAAAGCCACGACCATGGATCAGGTTGCCAAAATTGCAAATGTAGGAAAAGGGACAATCTACAACTTTTATTCGAACAAGGAAGAACTATTTGGTGAAATAGTCTCCACGATCATTTGTGAGATGAGGGATGTAGCGGACAGGGCAATCGCCCCTGAACTGACCTTTTACGAAAATGCTCACCGGGCACTCGTCCGGATTCTTGAATTCAGGAAAGAGCATAAGCTTACAGTGAAATTGATCCAGGAAGAAAAAGAGCTGGGCACTCCCATTGTAAAAGAGGAGCTGCAAAAGGTCGAAAAGGTCATCGTTGCATATATACAGGATAAGATTGAAACGGCCATCTCAAAAGGCGAAATCATTCCTTGCGACTCGGAGGTAACGGCATTTTTAATGCTGAAATTCTATCTGGCCCTTGTTGTGGATTGGGAAAAAAATCACGAAGCTTTATCAAAAGAAAAAATCGAAGAGCTTTTTGAGCTCTACTTTTTCAAAGGATTGTCAGTCTGATGATCCTTATCTATTTGGGAAAAAATGACCAGATGAGAAAAATGGTCATATAGTTTACGGGAGGTATTCAACAATGAAAAATTTTATCGGAGCGGAATGGAAGGATCATTTTACAAATAAAAAGATATTGATCCCGGTGCTGGCAGTGCTTTTCATTCCATTGATGTACAGCGGGATGTTCCTCTGGGCATTCTGGGATCCCTATGAAAGATTGGATGACCTGCCGGTTGCGGTCGTGAACCTTGACGAAGGAGCTCAATTCGAAGAGGTGGACCTCGCGATAGGGGACGATCTCTCGAAGAATCTGAAGGATAATCCTTCGTTCCAATGGGAGTTTGTGAATAAAGACGAGGCTTATCAAGGCCTGGAAAATCAGAAATATTATATGGTGATTGAGATACCGGAAGACTTTTCGAAGCGGGCAACGACGCTTCTGGATGAAAAGCCCTTTCCGATGGAATTGAAATATGTACCGAATGAAAGCTACAACTTCCTCTCTGCGCAGATCGGGTCAACCGCGGTCGAGAAAATCAAGGAGGAAGTGTCAAACGAATTGACGTCCACCTATGCGGAGGAGATGTTTGCCAATATCGAGAAGCTAGGTGACGGATTTTCACAGGCGGCAGATGGGACACATCAACTGAATGAAGGTGTTGCGGAAATTCAATCAGGCTCGGGTGATTTGAAGGAAGCTCTGAGTCAGGCAGCTGAAAAATCGATCAGCTTCAGCCAAGGGGTGGCAAAGGCCTATGGCGGTGTCCAGGAAATGTATATCGGGAATGAAAAGCTTGCAAGTGGCTTGGGTGAGCTAAAAGAAGGGCATGGAAAACTTGCCGATGGAGCGGAGCGGGCGCTTGCTGGAACAAGAGAGTTGAGTGAAGGTGCCGCAGCAACCCAGGCTGGTCTAGAGAAGGCATACAGCTCCCAGCAACAGCTTGCCGGTGCAAGTTCCCAGCTTCATGAAGGATCGAAAAAGCTCTCAGCAGGCGGAGCCGCGTTGCAGGAGAAGACTTCAGGAGCTGTTGTAAAGGCAGAGCAGTTTGCTTTAAGCATGAAAGAATTTGAAACAGTGCTGCAGCCGGTTTTGGAAGCTGCGTCTCCAGAGGAGCGCGCTGTCATTGAGGCATATCTGAAGGAGCTTGTTGCAGGTTCCGATCAGTTTTCTCAAGGCATGGCTGCATTGGACGGCGGGGTGCGTGAGCTGCAAGGCGGCTTGACAGTCTCCGAGGCGTCATTGGCTAAGCTTGCCGGCGGTGAAGCACAGCTTTCAGAAGGGTTGGCTGCACTTGTTGATGGGTCCGGAAAATTGACGGCAGGGACAAATGAATTGCTTAAAGGCCAGGCGGAGTTGAGTTCAGGCATGGCCAAATTCGGTGAGGGCCTGACTTATGCTGCTGATGGAAGCCGCGAGCTTTCTGCCGGAGGAAAAGAGTTGGTTTCTGGTATGGGGACACTTGATGATGGATCGAAGCAATTCAGTGAAGGTACATCGAAGCTTGCTGAAGGCTCCTCCGCTTTAAATGATGGAATCGGTCAGCTAGGGGAAGGTTCACAGGAACTGGAGTCCAAGCTTGCGGATGCTGCCGATCAGGCAGGTGAAGTCAAAGGAAATGAAGATACTTTCGGGATGTTCGCAAATCCAGTAAAAGTGAAGTCAGAGGTTGCCAATGGTGTTCCTAATTACGGAACAGGATTTGCACCGTACTTTTTATCACTTGGATTGTTTGTCGGAGCCCTGCTGCTGTCCATCGTCTATCCATTACGCGACACTGTCGGGATTCCAAGTTCTGGTACCGGATGGTTCCTTGGTAAACTTAGTGTGGTTTCTGCGGTAGGTGTGATACAGGCGCTTCTAGCGGATGCTGTTCTGCTGTTTGGCCTTGGCATTGAGGTGCAGAGCGTTCCATTGTTTGTGGTGTTCAGTATCCTGACATCCTTGGCATATATTGCACTAGTGCAATTCCTTGTGACACTGCTAGGGGACCCTGGAAGATTTGTTGCGATCATCATCTTGATCCTTCAGCTGACAACAAGCGCCGGGACCTTCCCATTGGAGCTGATCCCTGGTGCGCTGCAGGTATTTAACGCATTCCTGCCGATGACCTATTCGGTGTCAGGTTTTAAAGCGGTGATCTCGAGCGGCGACTTCGGCTTCATGTGGGAGAATGCAGCGGTCCTCGCAGGATTCATGGGCGTGCTGATGGTCGGGACATGGATGTACTTTGTAGTTAGATTCAAGAAAATAGGTAGATTGATAGAAGAATAATGGAGGTGGAGCCCGGCTGGATGCTGGGCTCTTTTTTTGTGAAGGTTGGTTCGGCATGAACTTTTGGCAGTTTGGCACGAACTTGCCACCGTTCCGCACGAACTCGCCCCAGTTCGGCATCAACTCTCCCATGTTCCGCACGAACTCGAGACCAGCGCGCCCGATCCATCATTCCTATACCAGTAAAAGAATTATTTTCCATCTCCCCAGGACCGATTTTCCGCCTGAAATGTAAAAAACATGTTGAAAACACTTACATTTCCTTTTATACTAGTAGTTATGAAAACGATTTCAATCATTCTTCTAACATATTAAATTCTAGTTAGGTGGGGAGACTCGTGGCAACAATAGAAGATGTAGCAAGACTAGCAGGGTTATCGAGAACGACTGTTTCCCGTGTCATCAATAACCACCCGTATGTGTCGGAGAAGAAGCGAGTGCTTGTCATGAATGCGATGAGTGAGCTTGGGTATGTCCCGAACTCCTCTGCAAGAAGTTTACGCAGTCAAAAGACAGAGATGATTGCCCTCTTGATCCCGCGGGTCATGAATCCATTTTTCAGTGAACTGATTGAAAGAATGGAAATGGCAGCGGCGGAGAACGGCTATCAGCTTATCATCTGTCAGACGAAATATTCCAAGAAAAAGGAATTGGATTACCTGAACCTGCTGAAAACCAGGCAGGTCGACGGCATCATCCTATCCTCGATCCAGAACGATTGGAATGTGATCGAACCTTTCCTTGAATATGGTCCGATCGTTTTATGCAATGAGTTTGAAGAAGGTGCCCAAGTACCATCCGTCCGCCTTGATCAGACATATGGGGGATACATTTCCACCAAGCATCTGCTCGAGCTTGGTCACCGCAAGATTGCCTACTGTACCGGGGGATACAAAAGCAATGTGGCGCAATGCCGTGAAGCTGGCTTCCGTAAGGCGCTGGCGGAATTCAATGTACCATTTCAAGAAGAGTTCACCTTTGGGGACGCCTTCACCATCGAGGACGGCCGCAGAATTCTTCGTGATATGCTCACACTGAAAGAAAAGCCGACCGCCGTCTTCACAGGCGGGGATGAAGTGGCTGCCGGCATCATTACAGAAGCAAAGCGACATGGAGTAAAGATTCCGGAGGACCTCGCAGTTGTAGGATTCGACAACCAGGCAATCACCGAGCTCGTCGAACCGTCCATCACAACCGTCAACCAGCCGATCGAGGACATGGCGCGCAAAGCCTTCCAGGTCATGATGGAAAAAGTCCGCTCCAAACGCTTCCGCCACAAAGAAATATACGAATACGATCTCGAACTCATCGTTCGGGAATCAACGGTCAAACAAGGGGTTTACGTATAGAATAGAACACGAAAAAGCGCACTGTGGGGATGGTGCGCTTTTTTGTGTTTAGTATCTAATCCAACTCCACCTCGGCAAAATATTCACGATCGAAAATCCGATAATAAATCCAGTAAGGGAGTTTATCATGTAATGGCTGGACATCTCCGGTAACCTCCCATTGTGTTTTATGGGCTTTAACTACGGAGATCTTTTCTCTTGCTTCAGATGCCATTTTTATTGCCACTGTTGGTTGAGGCAGACCGTCTTTTGGATCTGTGGGATATCTTTCCTGGAAGGTTTTTGAAATTTTCAAAGCAGTATCAATCATAGGTTGTGGAAGTGTCATTTGATAAAAACGCTCTACGCCATAGGACTCTTCTAGTAATATCTCTTTTACAAGTTTCCCTGTAAGAAGATGATCCGCATGTCCATATAGCCCAACAGTATCATCGAATGTAATAACTGTAGATGGCTTTGTTTGCCTAATGATATCTGTAATACTTTTCTTTATTGCTGCCTGATCTGCTTCAAC
The DNA here is from genome assembly GCF_016908565.1 of Sutcliffiella tianshenii. GTDB lineage: Bacteria > Bacillota > Bacilli > Bacillales > Bacillaceae_I > Sutcliffiella_A > Sutcliffiella_A tianshenii. The sequence continues at coordinate 139,004 of NZ_JAFBED010000005.1, read as the reverse complement.
TAATCCACCATCAGGATAATCAAGTATTTCAAGGTGTTCCACATTCAATATTTCCGCTACTTTCTTTGTTTCTTTTTCACGTTCGGCGCCTAATTCATCTTGCGAAACAATACCGCCTGTAGGTCCAGCTTCCCCCTTAGTTAGGTATAAAAGTGTGATATTTACTCCTTCATCTGCAAGTTTGTGCAAAGTCCCGGCAGCCATGATCTCATCGTCAGGATGAGCAAAAATGGCCAATAGATTCTTTGATTCTCCTGAAGCCACTAAAGTATTCTTAACGGGTACCGTTTTATCATTGATGTAGGCATTTAAGGAATAAGTCCCTATTGCAGAAAGAAGTAGTAGAAATAAGATAAGAATTCCTGAAACCTTCAATAAAATACTCTTTTTGGAGCCTTTTCTTAATACTGTCTGAGCCATTCCGATTCCCCCGTAAATAATTATGTTCTATATATCTTTTTTTACAATATATCGAATTTTTTGAAAGTACAACTATGTTTTAATAAAATCCCTTATTTTGTTTGTCCATAAACTCATAGAGATATCACTTTTCAATAAAAAAAGGACCAGCCTCTATAAAAGCCAGTCCTAAATGGGTAATATTTTTAAGCAAGCTGCACCTCCGCAAACTCCCGGTATAAGCCGTGGCTCCGAATCAGTTCCTGATGCGTCCCCACACCAGTCACCCTTCCTTTTTCAATAAAAACGATCTTATCTGCATGCACAATGGTCGACAATCGATGGGCGATCACAAAGGTGGTGCGGCCTTCCATCAGTCTCGTGAGTGCCTGCTGCACGATTGCTTCGGATTGGCTGTCGAGACTTGCGGTCGCTTCGTCCATCATAAGTATCTTCGGGTCTCGGAGGAAAGCGCGGGCGATGGCGATTCGCTGGCGCTGACCACCAGAGAGCATGACCCCACGCTCACCGACCTCGGTGTCCAAGCCTTTTGGAAACTCGGCAATGAACTGGTCCGCATAGGCCATCTTTGCCACTTCCCATAAGCGATCATCAGGGATATCTGAAGCATCACTCAATCCGTACGTCAGATTGTCGCGGATTTTCCCGGCCATCATGGGACTGTCCTGGGAAACATAGCCGATCTGGCTTCTCCAGGATTCCATGGAAAGGTCATGGATTGGTGTGTCGCCGACAAGGATTTCCCCGGAAGTAGGTTCATAGAATCGTTCCAGCAGCCCGAACATCGTTGATTTCCCTCCGCCGCTTGGACCAGCGAAGGCCACCATGGTGCCCGGTTCGGCTTCAAAGGTAACATGATTTAAAATCGGCTCGTCCTCATTATAGGAAAACGAGATTCCCTCAACGCGTACAGGCAAGTCCGTAATGTCTATATCCAATCCTTCCTGTCCCTCTTCCACTTCCAGATTCAAAATATCGATGATCCGTTCAGTGGCACCTTTGGCTTTTTGAAGCTGGGTAAAGAACATCGTGAAGGAGGTGATGGGATAGATGATCTGGAAAAGATAGAGCAGGAACGCGACAAGCGCACCGGTTGTCATGGAACCCTCTGCCACCCGGATCCCGCCATACCCGATGATGACAACGATGACAGCCATGATGATCAGATACATCAAAGGGCCGATCATGGCAAAAATTCGGGATTCCTTTAAACCAAAGGTCAAAAGCCTTCCAATTCCATCAATCCCTTTCGCAGCTTCAGCCTTTTCCGCGTTGGAGGCCTTCATCAAGCGGATCTCGCTCAGTGTCTGTTGAATGCTGCCGGTGAAATTGGCCGTTTCATCCTGAAGTCCACGGGAGATGGATGCCATTTTCCTGCCGAGGGGAATCATGATAATAGTGGTGACTGGAACAGAAATAAGCATAAGAAGGGTCATCTTCCAGTCCATGATGAGCAAGATGATGATTGCGCCTATTATGGAAATGATTCCTGTAATGAACTGAGGGAAATGCTGTGAAATCAAGTCCTTGACTATCCCGGTATCATTGACGACCCTGCTGACCGATTCCCCGCTTTTCTGCTTGTCATAATAGCTGACAGGCAGGCGGATCAGCTTGTGCCACATCATTTCCCGTAGTCGTGAAACGATTTTCTGCCCCACATATGCAAGAAGATAAGTGGAAAAGCCGTCAATCACCGCCTGAACAATAAAGACGACTCCGATCGTTACGATGAGCCAGATGCTGAGGGAGTCTACTGAAAACCCGTCAACCAGCTGCTTGGTCAGCAAAGGGATGGCGAGACCGACAAAAGTGGTCAATATGCTGCCGATCAATCCGAGAGTCAGTGCCAGCTTCGGGATGTTAGTGGAAAGGATCAAGTCCACAAATGGTTTGAAGCTGGGTTTTTCTTCATGGTTTTCTTTCATAATATGTACTCCTTTGGTTTTCAATTGCCTTCTATTTTAGTTCTACCATAACAGGAGTGTTTTTTCCAAAATAAAACAGGGTACCCATCGGATACCCTGTTGGTAGTTTGCTATTTTAATTGGTTGGACATGCATTCGTTGCAATGGTTGCCGTAGCACTCGTGCTGTTCATCCATTGTTTTTTTGCATTCTACGCATTTTTTAGGTGGTAAGGTTTTGAAAAATTCTGTACTTTTAATCAACATGTTATCACCCTCCGTTTTGTTATTTAATGTTATTGTATTATAACAGAACTTGTCCTGTCAACAGCTGTTTTAATACAAACTGTAAAATAGGAAAATGGGTGTGGGTATGGTATTCTTATTTTGAAAAGTAACAGGTAAAGGGTGATGTGGCGTTGAAGCTTACGGTTGTAGGGTATTGGGGCGGATATCCGGCTGCAAATAGTGCAACAAGCGGGTATTTAGTCGAGCATGATGGTTTTCGTTTACTGATTGATTGCGGAAGCGGTGTATTAGCACAGCTCCAGAATTACATAGAAGTCACAGAGCTTGATGCTGTCATCCTGTCGCATTATCATCATGATCATGTGGCAGACATCGGGCCGCTGCAGTTTGCAAGACTTATTTCCTTCTATATGGGCAAATCGGTGACACAGCTGCCGATCTATGGACATCAGGAGGATATGCAGGGATTTGCCTCTTTGGATCATAAAGAGTATACAAAGGGTGTGGCGTACGATCCCGCGCAGATTCTTCAGGTTGGGCCTTTTTCCATCGAGTTCTTGAAGACGGCGCATCCGGTTCCATGCTATGCGATGAAGGTCACGACCGATGAGGGCTCTTTTGTCTATACAGCAGATACAAGCTATCAGGAATCTTTCGTGCCTTTTACAAAGGATGCGGACCTTTTGATCTGCGAGTGCAATCTGTATGCCCATCAGAATGGACAGGCTGCAGGTCATATGAACAGCCATGATGCTGCAAAGGTGGCAAGGGATTCCGGTGTGCAAAAGCTGTTGCTTACGCATCTGCCACATTTCGGAAACATCGAGCAGCTGGTGGAGGAGGCTTCATCCATCTATAAGGGTGAAATCACACTGGCACATAAAGGATATACATGGGAGAGTGGAAAATAAATGATGCTTTTTATTGATAATAAGGGAATTACCGATCCAAGGATCAACCTGGCAATCGAGGAGTACGCACTGAAAAATCTTGATATCGAGGATACCTATCTATTGTTCTACATCAACGAGCCTTCCATCATCATCGGGAAGAATCAGAACAGTGTGGAAGAGATTAATACGAAATATGTCGAGGACAATGGCATCCATGTCGTCCGTCGCCTATCCGGCGGGGGAGCGGTTTATCATGACCATGGGAACCTGAATTTCAGTTTCATTACAAAGGATGACGGAGAGAGCTTCCACAATTTCAAAAAGTTCACCGCGCCTGTCGTGGAAGCGTTGAAGAGCCTTGGCGTTGATGCGGAAATGAGCGGACGCAATGATATCCTTGCAGAGGGCCGCAAAATCTCCGGGAATGCACAGTTTTCCACAAAGGGTCGCATGTTCAGCCATGGGACATTATTATTCGATTCCGAGATCGAGCATGTTGTTTCTGCACTCAATGTGAAAAAGGATAAAATCGAATCGAAGGGAATCAAGTCGATCCGGAGCCGTGTGGCGAATATCAAGGAATTCCTGAAAGAGGACATCACCATCGAGCAGTTCCGCCAGCTTCTTCTGGAGGCGATTTTCAAGACGAAGGATATTCCGGAGTATGAACTGACGGAAGAGGATTGGAAGAACATCCATGAGCTATCGAAGGAACGCTATCAGAATTGGGACTGGAACTATGGAAAATCACCAAAGTTCAATCTGCAGCATTCGCACAGATTCCCAGTCGGACAGATTGATATCCGCCTTGATGTGACAAAGGGGAAAATCGAAAACTGTAAAATTTACGGAGACTTCTTTGGTGTCGGGGATGTCAGTGAAATCGAAGAGCTGCTGATTGGCGTCAAATATGAGAAAGCTGAAATAGCCCAAGCGATCGAAACAGTAGATGTGAAACATTATTTCGGGAATATAACACGTGAAGAATTGCTTGATCTAATATACTAATTTTGGGAACGTGGGGCAGTGGGCTTCACGTTCTTTTCTATAGTGAAATATCTTATCTGAATATTTTAATTTTATAGACATAATTTAATGACAGAACTCTAGCAATCTACTATAATTGTTAGTGGGAGATAAATGAATGGTCATTCATTCAATAAATAGCAAGGGGAGATGAAACAATGAATATTTCGTCACAACTAGCACTTACGGCTAAAACGAACCCGATGAAAGAGGCGTATGTTTTTGAAGGGGATTCCAAAACATATGCGGAATTGAATGCTGCAATCAATGCCTTCGCTTCAGGACTTGAAGCAATGGGCATCAAAAAGGGGGACCACATTGCACTTGTGGTAGGGAACTCCCCGTATTTTATTGTCGGCTTATACGGTGCCGCACGCCTAGGCGCAACGGTCGTTCCGATCAATCCCATCTACACACCAGATGAACTGAGCTACATTTTAAGAGACGGCGATGTAAAAGCTGTCATCACCTTAGACCTTCTTGTTCCACTATTTGAAAAGCTTCACCATTACTTACCAGATACAGAAACCTACATCATTTGCGAAACACCGGATGGAAAGGAAAAAGCGAAGAACTTCCCGGTTGAACAGCTTTCCCTTTTCCCTAAAATGAAATCGTTTACAAGCATCATGGCAAATGGAAGCTTCATGTATGAAGGCCCTGAATTGCAGGATGACGATGTGGCAGTGATCCTTTACACGTCCGGAACTACCGGAAAACCTAAGGGTGCGATGCTGACACATAAGAATCTGTACCGCAATGCCAAGGACTCTGCGGACTTTTTGAAAATGAATGACAGTGACAAGGTCGTGGCAACCTTGCCGATGTTCCATGTCTTCTGTTTGACAGTGGCGCTGAATGCCCCGTTGATGAATGGAGCAACCGTGATCATCGTGCCAAGGTTCAGCCCGCAGGCCATCTTTGAAACGGTGAAAAAATACGAAGCAACCGTGTTTGCCGGTGTGCCGACGATGTACAACTTCCTCTTGCAATCCCAGGGCGATGTGGAGGACCTGAAATCACTGCGACTTTGCATCAGTGGCGGTGCTTCCATGCCTGTTGCCCTCTTGCAGAACTTTGAAAAGAAATACCAGGTCATCATCTCTGAAGGCTATGGCCTTTCCGAAGCATCACCTGTTACATGCTTCAACCCGTTGGATAAGCCAAGAAAACCAGGTTCAATCGGTACGACGATCGTGAACGTAGAGAACAAGGTCGTAAACGAACTTGCGGAAGAGGTTGCTCCTGGTGAAGTGGGAGAGCTTGTGGTACGCGGACCGAATGTCATGAAGGGCTATTACAAGATGCCGGAAGAAACAGCACACGCCATCCGAGATAACTGGCTCTACACCGGTGACCTTGCAACAATGGATGACGAAGGCTATTTCTACATCGTCGACCGCAAAAAGGACATGATTATTGTTGGCGGCTACAATGTGTACCCTCGTGAAGTCGAGGAAGTGCTTTACAGCCATGAAAATGTGGTGGAAGTGGCAGTCGTTGGGGTGCCTGACCCCGAGCTCGGTGAAGCGGTAAAGTGTTTCGTCGTGACAGATCAACCGGTGGCACAAGTGGAGCTGCTCGCTTATTGTGCAGAACGCTTGGCGAAGTATAAGGTGCCAAGTTCCATTGAGTTCTTGGAGGAGCTGCCAAAGAATACGACCGGGAAGATCCTCAGAAGGGCTTTGAAAGAAAAGCTGGGAGTATAAGAGGATATTTCGACTCCTTAGAGAATCTATAAAAATAGCGAATTTTGTAACCGCTAACAATCTCGGGGAGGGAACAGACATGAATTTTATACAGGTGGAAGTCAAGGATCATATTGCGACTGTCACGCTTAATCGCCCAGATGCGATGAACGCGTTTAATTACGATATGCTGGTTGAGCTTGGCCTTGTGGCGGAAGAGCTGCGTACGAATGCGGAGGTGCGGGTTGTCGTTGTGACGGCAGCCGGTGAAAAGGCGTTCAGTGTCGGTGCTGATCTGAAGGAAAGAAGAGGCCTGACAGAGCAGCAGGTACGACGAAATGTGTATAAGATCGGGGATGTGTTCAACCGCATCGCCGACCTGCCGCAGCCGACGATTGCCGCGATCAACGGCTATGCATTCGGAGGCGGGATGGAGCTTCTTCTGGCATGTGATTTCCGTGTCACGGCACGCGACGTGAAAATGGGACTGACAGAAACGAGCCTTGCCATCATCCCGGGTGCAGGAGGGACGCAGCGTCTTCCGAGAATCATAGGGGAAGCAAAGGCGATGGAGCTGATCCTGACGGCAAGACGCTTCACAGGGATCGAGGCGAACGGCTTCGGACTGATCACGAGACTTGTGGATGAAAGCTCCCAAGTACTGGATGTTGCCATGGAGCTTGCCCATGAAATGCTGAAAAATGGTCCAATTGCACTTCAACAGGCCAAGTTTGCCATCAGGCAAGGGATGGGTGTCGATATGCAGACAGGCTTGCAGATCGAGCGCAAAGCCTATGAAGTGATCATTCCGACTGAAGACAGGGTGGAAGCATTGGTGGCGTTCGGGGAGAAACGGGCACCGGAGTTTAAAGGGAAATAAGAGAAAGAAGCTGTCCAAAAGTCTGCTGACTTTCGGGCAGCTCTTTTTGTGTAAAAACGAGATAGGTAGAAAAGCCGATTGATTAGTAGAATTATGATGTGGTTTGGTAGAATAAATAGCTTGTTTGCTAGAAAAGTCTAAGGTTTGATAGAAAAAAATGAATGAATTGATAGAATCCCACTTTCTTGGAAGAAAAAATTGAAGTCTTTTCAGGACATTCTAACAGATTTCTTCATCATTCTAACAGAAGGACTAAACATTCTAACACGAATCATCAACATTCTAACAACTGTGCTTAACATTCTAACACTATACAAAATCATTCTAACAATTTTCATTCTAATCTGTATCATAGAAAGAATATTACGTTTTTCGAAATACTCTTTACAATCCCTCCTGACAATTAGTATATTTATAGATAACAAAATTGACAGGTATAGGGGAAATGCACTGTGGCAACGACTATTGCAACGAGAAACAGTTCATCCTTCCGGAACGGGCTGCAGGCGGGTGTCAGCATCGCGATCGGGTATGTCCCGATTGCGATCACATTTGGCCTGCTGGCAAAATCGGCAGGGCTGACAGTAACAGAAACGGTGATGATGAGTCTCCTTGTTTTTGCAGGAGCGGCTCAGTATATGAGCCTGAACATGATCGTACTTGGCTCGGGGGTGTTTGAGATTGTCATGACCACGTTCATCCTGAACATCCGCCATTTTCTGATGAGTGCTTCACTGAACGAAAAGGTGGAGGAGGAGAAGCTTTGGAAGAAGTCGCTCTATTCATTCGGCATTACCGATGAAACCTTTTCTGTTGCAGCGACAAAGGAAGGAACAATCAGGACAGGTTATATGTTCGGGGTGATCTTCATCTCCTATTCAAGCTGGGTCGTAAGCTCCGGAATCGGCCATGCCATAGGAAGCAGCCTGCCTGATTCCCTGCAGGAAAGCATGGCGGTGGCTCTCTATGCCATGTTTGTCGGCTTGCTTGTCCCATCCTTTAAAAAGCATCGCAAAGTGGTTGTACTGGCAGGCATTGCTGCGATGTTGAATACTGTATTCACTTTGGTCCTCGGAATTGCACCGGGCTGGTCCATCGTGCTGGCCACTCTCGTCAGTGCAGTTGGAGTCGAAATAACATTCCGTAATGTTGTAGAAGAGGGGGAGAAGAGCCATGAATAATACGATCATCATAATGATTCTCGGCATGGCGGTTGTCACCTATCTGCCGCGCCTTATCCCATTTGTCATGTTTCAGGGCAAGGAGCTTCCTCCTTTTGTACAGGCGGTATTGAAAAATGTCCCGTATGCAACACTTGGGGCACTGATCGTACCGGGGATTTTTCTCATCAATGAGGATATCATGTATGGGGTGATCGGCGGTGCGGTGGCCTTGGTTGTTGCCTATTTTGGGGCGAATGTGATCTTGGTTGTCATCAGTGCGATTGCCGCTCTGAGTGTATATTCATGGGTGGTGGGTTGAAAATGCCGGGAAAGAATAATAAGACAGTTTTAAATTCTGTGCTGATTGTCGGGGATACTTTACTCCACTTCTATTTTTTTCTCCTTCAATTGGTGATTCATCTTTTCTGGTATAATAATTTTTTTCTGGCTGACAATGAACAGGAGCTATCACATCTGAATTGGCAAGTAACCCTTCTATTCGTCGGCTGCGGTTTATTGGTTGCCTTGTCATTAAAATATTTCAACATCAGTGAAACATTCCAGAAATTCAAAGTGGTAATCCTTATGCTTGCTATAAGTTTTTCCCTTCTTTTTCATGTGTTGTGGACATTCCTCAACCTGACTGGTGAATTCCTGCCTAAGAATCAAATCGGACTGCAGCTTGTTCTGTTCTTCCTGACGGTTCTGCTATTTACATATGCGAACAAGAAGCGAGCGAGGCTTTTCTTGAAGAAACACACATAAGGCAATGTGTGTTTTTTTGTACAGACAGACTTATAAAATGGCAAGTTAGGCGATAGAATAGTATGGAAGTGGGGAGGTGCGTTCTTGAAAAGAATTCTTATTGGAACGATAGTCGGATACATTCTTTATGCACTTTTGATGGCCTATTATCTCTGGTTTGGCGCGGATACTTCCCTGCCGGCAGATCTGGTCGGGACGAAGGCGGACCCGAGGACGTTTCTCACGGCTGAGGAAATGCTGCTCGTGGACGAATACTCCAAGATACGCAATTTGATGTATTTCCTATCCTTGCCGTTCGATTGGGTGCTCTACTTCCTGTTAATTTTGCTTGGAGGGGCGCGGGCTATCCAGACATGGTCGGAAAAGGTGACACGGTACGCATGGCTCCAGGGCGGCATCTATGTATTCTGGCTGACGCTTTTCGTCACACTCGCAAGCTTTCCGCTAAGCTATCTCCGGTTCAGTCTTTCGAAAAGCTATGATATCACCGTCCAACCTTTTACAGGCTGGATGCGCGATCAGTTGGTCAGCTTCTGGGAAGGGATCTTCATCATGTGGCTCGTTGTGGCGGTCCTCTACTATCTGATCCGGCGCTTCGAGAAAAGGTGGTGGATGGCAGCCTGGGCGTTGTTCATTCCGTTTGTTTTCTTCCTCATGTATATCCAGCCCGTTGTCATCGATCCGTTGTACAATGACTTCACCGAGCTTCAGGACAAGGATTTGGAAGAGAAAATCCTGGGGCTTGCTGCAGAATCGGATATTGCAGCGGACAGGGTATATGAAGTGAATATGTCGGAAAAGACAAACAGCATCAATGCCTATGTAACAGGTGTTGGAGGAAATTCACGCATTGTATTATGGGACACGTTATTGACGCGCCTCAAAGAGGAGGAGATCCTCTTCATCATGGCACATGAAATGGGACACTTCGTCATGAACCATGTGGTGATCGGGATCTCAGGCTATATTGTCTTCTCCTTTTTTGCCTTCTATCTTGTTCACTGGTGTGCAGCTAGCGTAATCCGCAAGTGGGGGGAGGCTCTTAAGATCAAGCGATTGGGACAGCTCGCCTCACTGCCATTGCTGCTGCTTCTGCTATCCCTTGTGCTGTTCGTTGCAAGCCCCATCACCAATGCGGTGTCACGGCATCAGGAGCATACGGCTGATGTCTATGCCATCGAACTGACAGGTGATGCCGAGGCTGCTATCGGTGCATTCCAGGAGATAACAAGGTCCAGCCTCAGTGAAGTCCATCCGCCGGCACTCGTAAAATTCCTGAGATACACCCATCCGCCGATGGTCGACCGCATCTCCTATCTGGAAAAATACTTGAAAGAAGAGGAGTAGGGAAACCTATTGCCTCTTTTTTTGATGGCTCAATAAGGAATACTTTTGATTTTATGAATCTAGCTGTTGATTGGAGCAATAGGCGAAGACTCCTCGAAAATGCGAGCATTTTCTTCGTGCGATGTATCGCTGCCGCAGCCTTCCTTGTCCTGCGGGAGGTAGCGATTAGTGGAGACCCCACAGGCGAAGAGCCGAGGAGGCTCCACAATCGCCCCGCGGAAAGCGTAGCCTAGTGCGGAAATCAACAGCGGTGTTTGTGTGGAATTCACCTTGTCGAAAAAAATTACTAAACAAATCCAAAAAAGGGCTTTATTTTTTTGAACATTCTGTTATATAATACAATACAAATATATTAACTGTTTCATAACAAAGGAGGTTGCTAGAAGCGTGAACCTAGACACATCAGGCATTGAGGTAACAGGAGAATGGAAAAAAGGCTATGAAACTGTATTAACACAGGAAGCACTCATCTTTATTGCAAAGCTGCATGCAACATTCAATACCCGGAGAAAAGAGCTTCTTCAAGAAAGAATCCAAAAACAGAATCAACTCGATCAAGGAGCGAAATTGGATTTCCTTGAATCAACTGCATCTATCAGAAACGGGGATTGGCAAGTCGCACCAGTTCCTCATGACCTGCAGGATCGAAGAGTGGAAATTACCGGGCCTGTGGACAGGAAAATGATCATCCATGCGTTGAATTCGGGGGCAAGGGTGTTCATGGCAGACTTTGAGGATGCCACCTCACCGACCTGGTCCAATATCATGGATGGCCAGATCAATCTGAGGGACGCAAACTTAAGGGCCATTGATTTTGAGGCCGCAAACGGCAAGAGATACAAGCTTAACGATGATATAGCAACACTGCTTGTCCGCCCGAGAGGCTGGCATCTTGAAGAAAAGCACGTGCTTCTGGACAAGGAACCTGTATCGGCAAGCCTCTTCGACTTCGGACTTTATTTTTACCATAATGCAAAACAGCTTCTTGAAAACGGCAGCGGACCTTATTTTTACTTGCCGAAACTCGAGAGCCACCAAGAGGCGAGACTTTGGAATGATGTATTTGTATTCGCGCAACAGGAGCTTGGAATCCCACAGGGTACCATCAAAGCCACCGTGCTGATCGAGACGATCACGGCAGCCTTTGAGATGGATGAAATCCTTTATGAACTGCGGGAGCATGCTGCAGGATTGAACTGCGGCAGATGGGACTATATCTTCAGCTTCATCAAAAAGTTCAGACACGCCCCATCAGTCCTGCTTCCGGATAGAAGCCAGGTGACCATGGAAGTGCCATTCATGAGAGCGTATACACAACTGGTCATAAAAACCTGCCACAAACGTGGTGCTCATGCAATCGGCGGGATGGCAGCACAGATCCCGGTCAAAAACGATGAAAAGGCGAATGAACTTGCTTTTTCCAAAGTGAGGGAGGATAAGCTGCGTGAGGTGAAGGATGGCCATGACGGCACCTGGGTGGCGCATCCTGCACTGGTGCCTGTTGCCATGGAAGTATTCAATGAACATATGAAGGGGCCAAATCAGATTGATCGCAAAAGGGAAGATGTCCTTGCAAAAGCAACAGAACTCGTCAAACTGCCAGAAGGCTCCATCACGGAAGAGGGTTTACGGAAAAATATCCATGTCGGCATCGAGTATATCACCGCATGGCTCGATGGAAACGGAGCGGTACCCATCTTTAATCTGATGGAGGACGCTGCAACTGCGGAAATTTCGAGATCGCAGGTCTGGCAATGGGTACGGCATCCCGAGGCGAAATTGGAGGATGGCACCGATATTACACTTGAGCTTGTAAAAGGGATCATTCAAGAGGAAAAGGTGACCATACTGGAAAAAGTCGGGCCAAAGCGTTACACACAAGGTAAATTGGATCAGGCTGTCGTGCTGTTTGAAAACCTTATTAAAGAAGAAGAGTTTGCCGAGTTTTTAACACTTCCTGCATACAGCTTGCTCGAAGACTAATAGATTACAAGATAATGAAGGAGGAGAAAAGATGAAAAGAGAAGAGAGAATGGCAAAGTTAGAAGAAAGCTGGGAGCTTGAGTCAAGATGGAATGGGGTTGTGCGTCCATATAGTGCAGAGGACGTCCTTAGGCTTCGGGGATCCATTGATATTGAACATACATTGGCGAAAAGAGGGGCACAAAAACTTTGGGATCTGCTTACAAAGGAGGATTATGTCCATGCACTTGGTGCTCTGACAGGAAACCAGGCGATCCAGCAGGTAAAAGCGGGCTTAAAGGCCATCTATCTGAGCGGCTGGCAGGTAGCGGCGGATGCCAACCTTTCAGGAAATATGTATCCGGACCAAAGCCTGTATCCTGCCAATAGCGTTCCCCATGTGGTCAAGCGCATCAACCAGGCGCTTCAGCGTGCAGACCAGATCCAATACTTAGAAGGAAAAGAGGAAGTCGATTATTTTGCTCCGATCGTAGCGGATGCAGAAGCCGGTTTTGGCGGGCAATTGAATGTGTTTGAACTGATGAAGGGAATGATTGAATCCGGAGCGTCAGGTGTTCATTTTGAGGATCAGCTTTCTTCGGAAAAGAAATGCGGGCATTTGGGGGGCAAAGTCCTGTTACCTACCCAGACTGCAGTGAAAAATCTGATCTCTGCGCGACTGGCGTCTGACGTTATGGGAGTGCCGACGGTCTTGATTGCCAGAACCGATGCGGATGCTGCTGATTTGATTACTAGCGATGTGGACCAATATGATCATCCATTCCTGACGGGAGAACGGACTCCAGAAGGCTTCTTTAGAACTAAGGCCGGGCTTGACCAGGCGATTGCCCGCGGATTGGCCTATGCACCATATGCAGATGTAATCTGGTGCGAAACCTCGGAGCCGAATCTCGAGCAGGCAAAAGCTTTTGCAGATGCCATACATGCACAATTCCCGGGTAAACTGCTTGCCTACAATTGCTCTCCATCCTTTAACTGGAAGTCGAAATTGGATGACGAAACGATTGAGACCTTCCAGCAGCAGATCGCAGCATTCGGCTATAAGTTCCAGTTTGTGACGCTTGCAGGATTCCATGCACTGAACCACAGCATGTTTGAGCTCGCTAGGGGGTATCGTGATCGCGGGATGGGAGCATACTCGGAATTGCAACAAGCGGAGTTTGACAGTGAAAAGCACGGCTATACAGCAACACGACATCAGCGTGAAGTGGGCACAGGCTATTTCGATGAAGTGGCAAAAGTCGTCTCAGGCGGGAATTCCTCCACAACAGCCCTGACCGGTTCAACGGAAGAGGCACAATTCTAAAAGGAAAATAAAAAGAGAAGAGATCCGTTCAAGGACTCTTCTCTTTCCTATTGAAGGTGGATCAGGCGGAATCGCCCCAATCAGTCAGGAACTTTTTGTATGTGGCGCTTAAGGAATGAAACTGCTTGTGGTCTTTAGTGTCGATGGCATGGTCGATTCTTTCCTGGAGGAGATTCTTGTGGTAGTGGTAAAGCGATTCATCAATGATCATCTGGGTATAAATATTCATCATATAGGCTTCAACGGATAACTTCTTGCTCATTACTCTCGACTTCATCAATTCCGTATAAGACTTCTCATTCTTCATGAGTACCTCACCTCGAGCCTTTTTAATAGTATATTTGGGAAACCACATAAAATCAACAAAAATTAAAAATATTTAGAAAAATATAAAAAGTCTTTACTTTATGGCTTGGTTTTGTAAAAATATACATAAATAGACAAATTTCTGGTTCTTTCGCTCTATTTGGAGCCAGGGGAATCATTTTTTAGCGGAAGGGTGAATTATATGGAGAATAGTGTCACATTAGTTTCAGAGTATGAAATCAATCGCTTCACTATGGCTGTCTTGCCTATTGAGGAAGAGGGAAAAGTGTTTTCTAAGATTATGGAAGTGGAAGGGGACATATACGTAGACCTGCCTCCCCTAAAGATCATCGATGATAGCTGCCATTATTACGGATCAAGTATGGAAGGCAGAAAATCAGGAACTAAAATGGTGACTGGTGTTACGCACAAATCCCCTCTTGCAATCGACCCCATGAGTGATTTGTACTTTTTTCCTACCATGTCACCCAAAAAGCCCGAATGTACCTGGATCTCCCTTAACCATATCGAGAAGACAAGCAAAACAACCTTATCCACTACAATCGCCCACTTTACAAATAAAATGGAAATGGAATTCCAGATTTCCCTGCGTTCCTTTGAGACCCAAATGCACCGTGCAGCCCTATTGCGGACAAGGATGCTGCAAAGGGCCCAAGGAGCGGGTGTTCACCAGGATAATCGGGATTATGTGGCTTCCCCTCCAAGAACATATCGGATCATCAAAAAAAAGTAATGGCAAGCATCCTCTAATATATTGGGGGATGTTTTTTATTTTTTATGGACATTTCCATGAAAAGGCATGAATGGTGCATAGGATTTTTTATTTGAAAAATGCTAAAAAGGAAGGGAGTGACTGCTGTGGAGCTTATTGGCGATTTAATGAAGGTGATGCTGCGTATCGTGACCATAATGCCACTGATGCTGCTGGTGACTTTATTCATGGGGAAGCGCTCGATCGGTGAGCTTCCGGTCTTTGACTTTCTTGTTATATTGACGCTCGGTTCTGTGGTGGGGGCGGATATCGCGGACCCAGAAATACATCACCTCCCGACTGTAGGAGCAATCATTGGAATCGCGTTGCTCCAAAAAATCATTGCCTGGTGGAAAATAAAGAACCGGAAAGTCGGCGGGTTTTTATCCTTTGAACCCACTTTGGTGATATATGAAGGTCAGTTCCATATCCACAACATGCGGAAGATAAGCTATTCGATTGACAATGTCCTGCAGATGCTGCGTCAAAAGGATGTGTTTAGGGTCGAGGATGTGCATTTCGCCCTGGTGGAGGCAAATGGAGACATGTCGGTAAAGCTTAAGCCAGAAAAAGAAGCGATGAAAGTGGAACATAACAATGGAAGCCCAGTACGGAATGCTGTTGAGTTTCCGGTTATCATTGATGGGCTGATCCAAAAGGAAGCACTTCATTATAAAGGCTTGAATGAAGCCTGGCTGCGTGAAGAGCTTCTAAAGCAAAAAATTGCAGATGTGAAGGAAGTGTTTTATGCTGCGGTGAACGAACAGAACCGATTACACGTATGCCTGAGAACTTCCGATAAAACAGAAACACTTCCTATTTTCCACTAATCAGGCGTTCCTCTTTATGGACCAGATAAAAGAGCAGCATGTCATTGATTTTATTGCGGATCCTCGGATTAAAATAATTATGGTGCTCCTCATAGCCGTTAAAGAGAAATGCATACATCGTAAAGGCTTCATCCTGTTTTAATTTATGGAGTTTCATCTTTTGCTCTTTCATGTCCATTTTCACTTGTTTAAGCTGAAGTTGCACTTTTTTCATGACCTCGTCAATCAGGGTGAGATAGGGCTCTTTCAATTTCAATGTGCTTTCCCGGATGATGACGGTATCCCGCTCCAGGACAATCAGCAATAAGGGAAGATAGATGGCTTGCTCAAAGAGGTGTATTTGTTCTTTTGATAGTCTTGTCATAAATTAATCCTCCTGCTTTCGGAAAAAGAACATCTGTTCGTATTTATTTTATACTAATTGATAAAATTTATGCAAGCAACTTTTTAAGTTCGAATAATTTCGAGCTTTTTTTCATTTAATAAAGGGTATCTATTTCTCCTGTCGAAATAAACAGGTAAGACTGAATTCATACATAAGGGAGAGTTTCCTATGACAAAGAGAAAAATAGAAGCGAACGATTTATTTCGACTAACATCCCTGACAGATCCGCAGTGGGAGAAGCACTCCCGCAAGTTTGCCTATGTGCAGACAACAATCAGCGAAGAAGATAATGAGTATCTTTCCACCATCTATGTCGGAAGCCTGGATGGTGCGGCAAAGCCTTTCACATCGGGAAAAGGAAGAGCGACCAGTCCGAGATGGTCCCCCGATGGAAGCAGGCTGGCTTTTGTTTCCACACGAAATGAAAAAGCCCAAATCTATGTGATGCCGGTGGATGGAGGCGAAGCAGAGCAAGTTACTTTCTGTAAAAACGGTGCAGGAAGCCCTGTCTGGTCCCCGTGTGGTACGAAGCTGCTTTTCAGTACGGCTGTGGAGTCGGAGGAAGATCTGAAGGCAGGTGCCAAGACTGAGGAGAAAAAGAAAAAGCCTGAGCCGATGGTAGTGGAAAAGCTGCGTTATAAATCGGATGCAAAAGGCTTTTTGGATAAGAAAAATGACCATTTGGCTATGCTTGATCTCAAGACAAAGGAGATTACCCAGCTGACACAAGGCGACCGTGACTATGGAAGCCCAGCCTGGTCCCCGGACGGCAAGAAAGTGGCATTTGTAGCGAATCTCGAGGAAAATCCGGATGAAGTGCTTGTAACGGACGTGTACGTAATGGATCTTGAGTCAAAGGAAAAGAAAAAAGTGACGCATAGCAACGGCTTCTTTTCTACAATTACGTGGTCCCCGGACGGAGCGTTCCTTGGATTCCTGGGCCATGAAAAAGAGTTCCAGAGTGCCACGTTGACTCGTGTCTGGGTGTATCAGCTGGAAACGGAAGTGCTGCACTGCCTCACGGAAAATCTCGATATCGAAGTGGGAGATGTGGCAATCGGCGATTTTCATTCAGGCAATGTGAATCCCGGACTCATGTGGACGGAGGATAGTGACGGATTCTACTTCCTGTTGAGTGATCAAGGTGGGACGGGCATCTACTACGGTTCCATCGATGGAGCGATGTACCCTATCCATCTTCCTGGTGAGCATGTGTATGGAGTATCCATACTGACGGATTCCCATGAAGCGATCGTGGGGATCAGCAGCTCGACTGACCCTGGTGAGCTATACTACCTTGATTTCAGATCACAGAAAAGAGAGCAGCTTACACATGTGAACAAAGCGTGGAAGGAAGAAGTGGAGATCAGCGCTGCCGAGCCGATCAGCTTTAAGGCGCCGGACGGATGGGACGTGCATGGCTGGATCATGAAGCCTGCAGGTTTTGAGGAAGGAAAGAAATACCCGACTATCCTGGAAGTTCACGGCGGCCCTCATGCGATGTACGCCAACACGTATTTCCATGAGTTCCAGGTCCTCACCTCCCAAGGCTTCGTTGTCCTATTTACAAACCCGCGCGGCAGCCATGGTTATGGTCAGGAGTTTGTCGATGCGGTCCGTGGCGACTACGGCGGCAAGGACTATATCGATGTCATGAGTGCGATGGACTATGCACTGGAAACTTTCGATTTCATTGATGAGAAGAACCTGGGGATTACCGGCGGAAGCTATGGCGGCTTTATGACAAACTGGGCGGTGGCGCACACAGACCGTTTCAAGGCTGCGGTCACACAGCGCTCCATCTCCAACTGGCTCAGCTTCTATGGTGTGAGTGACATCGGTTACTATTTTTCCGAATGGGAAGTAAAAGGGAACATGGAGGACAAGGTCGAGAAGCTTTGGGACCACTCCCCGATCAAATACGTAGCGAATGTAAACACACCACTCTTGATCCTTCACGGTGAAAAAGATTACCGCTGTCCGATCGAGCAGGCGGAGCAGCTATTCATTGCATTGAAGAAGCAAGGCAAGACAACCAAGTTCGTCCGATTCCCGGATTCCAACCATGAATTGTCCAGAAGCGGCAACCCGGCACTCAGGGTCCACCGATTAAACCATATCAAGAACTGGTTTGTGGAATATTTGGAGGGTGCAGAATAGAAGGGAATTCGGATTGAAAGCACAAGGAGGGGGCCTTTCCCTGAGGTGGGGGAGGGCCCTTTTGGATTTTAGATGGGGTCGGTGCTGGGGTTGGGGTGGGCACATTGCATTGGTTGTCATTGTACGCGGGCGGGCTGTTCCTGCGGCGAATTTTGTCGGAAAGTGCGTTTTATCGATATCTGCCTCCTTTTCGTTGATATATCGAAAAACTCGTTGATAAAAAATTTTTTTCGTTGATATCTCTGTCAAATCCGTTGATATATGAATTATTTTCATCGAAAAGCGGGCTGCACCCCAAAAAACTTTAAGCTTTCTATACTGCAAACAGGAAATTGGCCTAAATCCGCTAGAGAACTTCCAAATATCCTGAAGAAATCTTTAGTTATGCTCAAAAATCAAGCCGGGAGGAACATATATATGATCAAAGGACTCGATCACCTCGTTTTATTTTGCTTGGATACTGAAAAATCAAAAGAATGGTACGAAAAAGCGGGATTCCAATACTCGCACGGATACGAAGGGATGCATTGGTTCCATTTAGGCAGCGGACTCATCATGCTTCATCCAGCCGACACGGTGACTCCCGGAGATACGGCTGTCCATGCCGCAGTCGAGGATGTTCATCAGCACTTCAGACAGGTCAAAGAGAACGGGCTGGTCCCGATCGACCACCATCTGGGAAGCCAGCCGATTGGCGAGCCTGTCACCCGTCCATGGGGAGATATCGAATTCGAGCTGGATGATGTGGACGGACACCGCTGGGCATTCACACAACGCGCACTGTAACAAAAGAAAAACGATAATCCCAAGGAGGCACCATGACCTACGAAAAAAACTGCCCATTCTGCAACCCGCAGGACGATACATATCAAAATATAGTCTTTGAAACCGAAACCTGCTATTTCCTTCAGCACGATAAAGAACAGGACGTGCTCGAAGGCTGCGGAGTCATTGTCCCGAAAAAACACCGCGAAAATACTTTTGAGCTGACAAGGGAGGAATGGAACGATTCCTATGATCTGTTGCAGCAGGCAAAAGGATATCTCGATGAAAAGTTCTCCCCAGATGGCTATACTTTAGGGTGGAATGTGGGGGTTGCTTCCAACCAATCCATCCCTCACAGTCATTTTCATGTGATTCCGAGATACAATGATGAGCCGTTGGCCGGAAAAGGAATCAGGCATTGGCTGAAGCAGCCGGAAAATAAAAGGACAAAAGGTTAGAACATTATTGTTATCTCCTTTTTTCGTAAGCTAAAGAAGGAGATTATAAGTTTGCAGTGAAATATTTAAGATGTAGCAAAAAATTGAAGGGCTGGTGAAAAGCTTGGCTTTAAAAGCAGATAAGATATTTGTGAATTTGCCGGTGAAAAATCTTGATGAGACGATAGAATTCTTTTCGAAAATCGGATTTGAGTTCAACCCCCAGTTTACTGATGAAAACGCAACATGCATGGTGATCAGTGAAAATATTTTCGCGATGCTGCTCGTGGAGGATTATTTTAGGTCGTTTACAAAGAAGGACATTTCGGATACAGCCAAAAGCTCGGAGGTCATCATTGCCCTTACTGCCAATAGCCGGGAAGAGGTGGATGAAATCGTGAACAGGGCATTCGAAGCCGGAGGAAAGCCATCCAATGACCCACAGGATCACGGCTTCATGTATGGCTGGGGCTTTGAAGATATAAACGGACACCTCTGGGAAGTGTTTTACATGCAACAAGGTACCGCTTCTTAAAAATATTATATCAACCATCCATTCCGCAAAGTGAATGGGTGGTTGTTTTTTCTTTTAATCGGGTATTTAATACTTTATAAAAAAATGTAAAGATTTTGTGTAATTTTATGGGTGATTATAGAAATAACTAGTACAATAAGAGATGATAGATATAGACAGAAGCGGAGTTAACCTACATGGATATGATAAATTTCTTGAAAGATCTGCTAACGATGGATAATCTTTTGGAGGGCCTTCAGGATTATAAGTCCTTTGGCCCGCTACCGGGATTTTTACTGGTGGTTCTAGAAGCGTTTTTACCGTTTCTGCCGCTGATTGTGATTGTCATGGCAAACGCTGCGGCATTTGGTTTATGGCTGGGGTTCCTGATTTCATGGTCGGGAACGGTTGTGGGTGCGGTCATTGTTTACTTTTTGGCTACAAAGCTTAAACGAAATAAATGGGTTCAGAGGCAGCTTGAAAAAGAGAAAATCAGAAAGACGATGTCCTGGATTGAAAGGCATGGATTCGGGCCGATCTTCTTTTTATTATGTTTCCCCTTCACTCCGTCATTTTTGATCAATATGGTGGCGGGTTTATCACGGATAAAATTCTATCAGTTTTTTCTGGCGCTGTTAGCGGGTAAGATGGTCATGATTTTTACAATAAGCTATATCGGGTATGATATTATATCTTTTATCCGTGCCCCTATTAAAACAGTGATCGCTTTAACGATCATGCTTGTCTTATGGTATATTGGAAAAAAGGTAGAATTGCGCCTGCAGCTTTCGGCAGATAAATAAAATAGAATATTATCGAGAATTCAGTATATTGTGATAATGGATGATTGTTGGTACAATAGACCTAACAGATTAATTTCGGGGGTTATGAATTGAAAGAAAAGAATACAAACGTACAGCGTAAATCAGCGATGAAGTGGTTGCTTGTCTCTTTCCTTTTGGTTATTATGATCCGTGCCCTGTTCTTTTCCAATTATGTAGTGGAAGGCCATTCCATGAACCCTACATTAGAAGAAGGGAACTTCCTGATGGTAAATAAAATGGTTTATGCTTTCTCTGTACCGGAACGATTCGATGTTGTCGTGTTCCATCAGGACAACACCGAGGAAGACTATGTGAAAAGAGTGATAGGGTTACCGGGAGATAAAATAGAATATAAGAGAGATATGTTGTATGTAAATGATAAACTTGTGCTGGAGCCGTTCATCAGCTCGGATAATCTTCGGATACTTGGCGGCAATTTCACCGGCGACTTTACTCTTGAAGAACTGACCGGTGTAGAAAAGGTTCCGAAGGGTCATGTGTTTGTGATCGGGGACAATCGTCTTGGCAGCCGGGATAGCCGTCATTTCGGCTTTATAAAAATAGAAGACATTGTTGGAAAGGTTCATATCCGCTATTGGCCGGCCGATGAATTTGGTACAACTTTCAAATAGTTGGAGAATAGTTGGAGAGAGCTGAGGCGGCTCTCTTTTTTATGTAAAAGCGTATGTGCCTTATGTATTTTTCCATTATAATAGAATAAAAAGATGGAATATTCTGAACTAGGGGGCAGGATAATGTCTTCACATGATACAAGCACAATCCTCCATACAAAACTCACAACTCCAATCGTGAAGGATTATGTGTTGAGGCGTGCAAAAGTGGCAAGAAAAATGAAAGCGGTTACCAGTCATAGTGTGACCATTGTCCATTCTGGTCCCGGGTATGGAAAGAGCACCATCGTGGCTTCTTTTGTTCCTACATTCGATGTTTCTGCATATTGGTATACTGCGACAGAATTTGATGATGAACTGATTCCTTTTCTTCGTTATGTCGTTCATGCCATCAGAAGGGATAAAGAAGGATTCGGAGGAAAGATTCTTTCCTATCTCGAAAGAATGGACAGGTATATCCGGGATGAGGAAATACAGGATCTATGCTCTTTATTCTTGAATGAACTGTTGCATCACAAGGAACCGATCATCTTTATCATAGACGATTTTCATCTGGTTCAGGGAAATGCGGAGATTGTCACATGGTTCCATTGGTTGCTGCAGCATATCCCCCAAAACCTGCATCTCCTATTGATATCAAGGGAATTTCCGGATTGGGATGTTCTCACAGCAATGAAGGTAAAGAATGAACTTTTGGAATTTAATGAAGAGGATTTAAAGTTTTCCAAAGAAGAGGTCGAGGTCCTTCTACAGGATATCTATATGATGGATGTAACAGAGGAGCAGGTAGAAGAGGTGTATTCCCTTTCCGAAGGATGGGTAATGGCAATAGGGCTTCTGAGCCAAAGGTTGGGGGAGCAGTCGGTCCAAAATGGCCTGATCTCCACGTCGGGGACATTGGACGATCTGTTCAAATATTTGGCAACAGAGGTCTTCACGAAACAAACCCCGATGGTACAACAGTTTTTGGAGCAAACCTCGATCCTTGATATCATGACAGGCGAAATGTGTGATGAGATCCTTGGTATCAACGGATCGAACTACTTGTTGCAGACACTTGCTGAAAGGCATATATTCATTAGCGCATCAGGAGCCAATCAATATCGCTACCATGCGTTATTCAAGGAGTTTCTGGAAAGGCGGCTGAAGCAGCAGGAAGAGCAATATATCCTGCTGCACAAACGATGTTCGAAGTGGTATATAAAAAAACGGGATATACTATCCGCCATCTCCCATTTGGAAAAGATGGCGGATTATTCAGCCATAGCAGCATTGATTCATGAGTTTGGCTTGCAGCTTATCGAACAGGGACAGCTTTCTTATATGCTTGAAAAGCTACTGAAGATCAATGACAGGATTAAGGGAAAGTACTACATGCTCTGGTTTATCCAAGGTGAAATCTATCGCTATCGGTGCCAGTATGAAGAAGCGGAAAAAGCCTATATGCTGGCACTGACAGCCTCCAGGGAGTCGAGTGATGCACTTGCAGCCATTAGATCTTTGAAGGGGATTGCAAGAATCTATTTGGACACCATCCAGCCGGTAAAAGCAGAGAGGCTGCTCTCTGAGGCTATCCAACTGCTGGGCACTACTAAGGTGGAGGCCATAGAGCAAAATCAGCTCTATTCCATTATGGCGGAGAACCTATTGAATGCAGGTCAGGCGACAAAGGCGCTGGCATGGTTTGATAAGGTGGAAGCTTCCTATAAGAATATTTCAGGGAATAATCTGGAACCGAGAATAATGCTCCGCTCTGGAAAGCTGCAAAAGGCCAAAAAATTGCTTTCCTCCACTAAAAGGGAACAGGTGGAAGGCATCCTGCCTCAATCCCATAGAGAAACAGATCTTCTGTTGTCTTTAGTAGAGGTATTTATGGGGAATGCGGAACAGGCAAAGAAATTGGCGGATGCGGGGATCAAGCAGGGGATCAAATTGCAGGCCCCTTTTGTGGAGGCATGCGGCTGGATCCGATTGGGTCATGCGGTTCAATTGATGGAAGTTTATGATGCGACACTTGCCAAGCAATGCTATGAAACTGCTTTGAACATCATGGATGAATTGAATATTTCAAGAGGAAAAGCGGAAGCGAATATGGGGCTATGTCTTTTATTTGCCAATCAAGGTGCATATGAAAAAGCGATCATCTGCGGGGAGGAAGCCTTGAAGGAAACAGAGTTGGTCAAGGACAACTGGCTTTCAGGCTTAATCTATCTATCCATGAAAATAGCATCGATCGTGAATGGAAAATGGGAGAAGGTCGATTACTATGGAGTGCGTGCCTACAGTCTGCTTCAAAAGTGCGGCGATGAATATGGGGAGCTACTTTTCTACTACTGGCGCTCCATCCATTTTCATGGGCAGGAAGAATGGGCGAACTTCGAAGACTCGATGAACCGCTTTTTGTTGCTTCTTCAATCTGGCAACTATGAGTTCATGCTATTTAACCGCACAACATTCGGGCCAAGCGATATTCAGAAATTCACACCCTTGCTACAGGAAGCAGAACAACGGGATATTCAGCGTACGTACGTGACATCCCTGCTGAATGAACTTGGCTTTGCGAATGCTCATAATCATCCAGGCTATACGTTGAAAATCCAGACTCTTGGAGGATTGAGGGTTTGGCTTGGATCAAAAGAGCTGGATTCCAAGGACTGGCAGCGGATAAAAGCAAAAGAGCTGTTGGAGTTTTTTGTGACGAAAAGGAAAAAGCAGATTGTCAAAGATGACATTTTTGCATCACTTTGGCCAAATATTCCCGAAAAAACAGTGACAAGGGATTTCAAGGTAGCCTTGAATGCATTGAACAATGCTTTGGAGCCTGACCGAAAAGCGCGGATGGAGCCTTTTTTCATCCATAGAAACGGAAACACCTATGGATTGAATCCAAGCAGCGGTTATGTTCTGGATTGTATGGAGTTTGAAACGCTCGCTCATATCGGGCTGGATGAAAAGGAGCCGGGTAAAGCTTTAACACTGCTAGAGAAAGCGCTGGAACTGTATAAAGGGGATTTCCTCCCTGAACAGAAGTATGCGGATTGGTGCTTGAATGAGCGAGAACGGCTACTAGTCTATTATTTACGTGCTTGTGAAAAAATAGCACAGCTGCTTGTTGCAGGAAGAAGCTTTGATCAAGCCATCCACTACTGCGAAAAGATAATCGAAAAGGACCCGACATGGGAAGAGGCATACCGGCTTCTCATGTTCTGTTATTATCAAAAAAATAATCGACCACAGGCAATGAAATGGTTTGCAAAATGTAAGGCCTATCTTGAAAATGAACTTGGTGTGGAACCAATGTCCACCACCAAGCAGATGTATGACATGGTACTCGGTAAAGCAAATTGAATGACGGTAAATGCCCCCTTCCTGCCACTCAATGTGTGGGTTTGGGGGATTTTTTTATATGTAACTCATTTGTAACCCCTCCCTTTTACGATAGGGGTACAACTTTTCTAATAAAAGTTAATGAGGGGGAAAATCAATGAAAAATTGGAAAATTGGGTTTCTGCTTGCCTGTATGATCATATTGGTGCTTGCCGGCTGTAACAGCAATGCAGGGACAGATTCGGATTCTTCAAGCGGGGAAAATGATAAAAAGGTGATCAAAGTGGGCGTACTGGCTTCCCTGACAGGGGCATTGGAAACCTATGGAAAACAGACGGTACAGGGCTTTGAACTTGGCTTGGATTATGCAACAGAAGGAACCATGGAAGTGAACGGCCATAAGATCGAGTTTGTGGTGGAGGATACGGAGACCAAACCGGAAGTCGCCATCCAAAAAGCTACTAAACTATTAGAAGAAGATGAAGTGGATTTCCTGGTGGGATCATCAAGTTCCGGGGACACATTGGCAGTGCTGCCTCTGGCAGAGGAATATGAAAAGGTGATGATTGTGGAACCGGCTGTAGCGGATAGCATTACGGGTGCCGACTGGAATAAATACATTTTCCGTACGGCGCGCAACTCCTCCCAGGATGCAGTGGCTGGAGCGGCGGCGATCGCAGGTAAAGGAGTTAAAATTGCTACACTGGCCCCTGACTATTCGTTCGGTCATGACGGAGTTGCAGCATTCAAAGAAGCTGCGATAGCGCTCGGAGCGGATATCGTGTTGGAAGAGTATGCAGATCCGGCAGCAACGGATTTCACATCCAATATCCAGAAAATCCTGGATGCAAAACCTGACTATCTTTTCGTCGTATGGGCTGGGGCAAACTCACCATGGAACCAGATATCAGATATGAAGGTGCAGGACAGGGGAATCAAGATTTCCACTGGTGCCCCTGATATTGCAGCACTTGCCACAATGGAGCAGTTGATCGGGATGGAAGGGTTTTCAGTTTACTATCATACACTGCCCGACAATCCGATAAACGATTGGCTCGTGGAAAAGCATAAGGAAAAATTCAATGGGGAAGTGCCGGATCTGTTTACCCCAGGCGGGATGTCTGCAGCAATTGCCATCGTCGAAGCCCTGAAGAAAACAGAGGGGAATACAGATACAGATACAATCATTAAAACGATGGAAGGAATGAGCTTTGATACACCAAAGGGTCAAATGACATTCCGCCCTGAAGATCATCAGGCGATGCAGACCCTATATGCAATTCGCTTGGAAAAGGTGGATGGGGTAGATTATCCTGTGCCAGTTCTGATCAGGGAGCTATCCCCTGAGGAAACGGCCCCACCAGTTCGAAATTAATCATGAAGAAAGGAACTTTGGAGCTCTGCTCTAAAGTTCCTTCGTGCTATATTTCTGAACTTACATAAAAACTAAAAGGAGGGAAGCAAGGTGAATCCCATTTTAGAAACAAAGGATCTAACGATAGCTTTTGGAGGGCATGTTGCGGTGGACGGGGTGAATTTTAAGGTCGAGCCCAACCATTTCAAATCGATCATTGGTCCAAACGGTGCAGGAAAAACCACCTTTTTCAATTTGCTAAGCGGGCAACTGAAACCGACAAGGGGCCAGGTCTATTGGAAAGGGGAGGACATCACGAAGCTGACTCCGATGAAGCGGACGAGAAAAGGGATAGGTCGCTCCTTTCAAATAACCAATGTTTTCCCTAACTTAACTGTTTTGGAGAACGTAAGGATTGCCGTTCAATCGCAAAAAGGGGTCCGATACAACATGTTTTCCCACTTCCTGCACTTCAAGGATTTTGAAGTGAGGGCCATGGAACTTTTAACGACAGTACTGTTGGATAAGAAGGCGGACTCACTCGCGAGGAACCTGGCGCATGGAGAAAAGCGAAAACTTGAGATTGCGATGCTTTTGGCATTGGAAACCGAGATCCTCCTTCTGGATGAACCCACTGCTGGAATGTCGATAGAGGAGGTACCTGCCATCCTGGAAGTGATAAAGCTGATAAAAGCTCAAGGAGATCGTACGATCATTTTGATCGAACACAAAATGGATATGATTCTCGATCTATCTGATTCTGTGACAGTGCTTTTCAATGGAAGGCTGTTGGCGGATGGCACTCCTGAAGAAATCATGAACAATGAAACCGTGCAATCGGCATATTTAGGGGGATTGTATGATGACAACGCTTCTTAAAGTGGAAAGGCTTCAAACCTATATTGACCAGTTTCATATTTTGCAAGGGGTTGATTTTGAAGCGAAGCAGGGAGAGGTGACAGTGTTGCTCGGCAGGAACGGTGCAGGAAAAACAACCACTCTGCGAAGTGTCCTGGGATTGAATCCGCCCCAAAAAGGTTCCATCATCTATGATGGGCAGGAAATTACGGGGCTTGCAACATACGAAATTGCCAATAAAGGAATCGGTTATGTTCCGGAGGATCAGGGGATATTCGGGGAATTGACGGTAGAGGAGAATATGAAGGTCGCCATGCGAAAGCATGATGAAACAACGCTTTCCCGCCTCGAATGGATCCTGGATTTATTTCCAGATCTGAAAACCTATTGGAAAAAGCATGGCGGAAATTTGAGTGGCGGACAAAAGCAAATGCTGGCGATTTCCCGTGCCTATGTAAATAACAGCAAGCTCCTGCTGATTGATGAACCTAGCAAGGGGCTTGCACCGATCATGGTAGAAAAGGTAATGCATTCGATTGAACAGATGAAAAAGGAGACCACCATCATTCTGGTGGAGCAGAATTTTTATATGGCAAGTACCATCGGGGATTGCTTTTATATCCTGGATGATGGAAGAACCGTTCATAACGGGTTGATGGAAGAGCTAAAAGAGAATACGGAACTTCGGAAGCACTATTTGGGGATTGCATAAAAGGAGGGGAGCATATTGGAGGTTTTTATTAACCTTGCTGTCAACGGATTAGCGACAGGGATGCTGATATTCTTGCTGGCTGCGGGATTGACGCTGATATTCGGTTTGATGGATGTACTGAATTTCGCCCATGGAGGCTTGTTTGCCTGGGGGGCATTTTCAGGTATCTGGATTTATAGTACGACAGGTAGTTTCATGCTAGGCATTCTCGCTGCCATTGCGACAGGACTGATTCTGGGATTGGCCCTGGAAAGGTTTATCATTCAGCCTGTTTACGGAAATCATGTCCAGCAGATCCTGATCACCTTGGGGGTGATGCTTGTACTGAGCGAAATGATCAAGGTTGTTTTCGGGCCCAATCAGCTTAGTGCAAAAACACCCTCCTATTTTAGCGGCAGCTGGGAGTTTGGGGACATTATCATCATCAAATACAGAGTTTTCATAATTATTGTCGGTGCACTGGTTTTTGGGGCCATTTACTATATTCTGAGAAATACGAAAATAGGCCTTATCGTAAGGGCAGGTGTAATCAATAAGGAAATGGTTCAAGCCTTGGGGATCAATATTAAAAGAGTCTTTATGCTAGTTTTCATGGTGGGGGCAGCCATGGCGGCACTTGGAGGAATGCTTCTTGGTCCATATTCGGGAGTCATATATGCCGAAATGGGATTGGAGTTTGGCATCCTTGCCTTCATCGTGGTGGTCATTGGCGGTATGGGCAGTATAACAGGTTCGGTTCTTGCGGCCATCCTGGTGGGATTGAGTGGAAGCTTTATGGCGTACTATGTACCGGATCTTGCATTGGCTGTAAACATGCTGTTGATGGCAACTGTGCTCATCTTCCGTCCGCAAGGCTTATTTGGAGTAAAGGGGTGAGGGCATGAAGACGATCAAAATAAAACCTAATCTAGTGTATCTGTTCATTTTCATCATGCTACTGACCGTACCGTTTGTCTCGGATTCTCGTACGCTATTAATCATGTTTACACAAATATTCCTGTTTGCGATATTCGCGATGAGCTACGATATTCTCCTTGGTTACACGGGTATCGTTTCCTTTGGGCATGCAATGTTCTTTGGTATCGGGGCCTATAGTACCGGCGTCATTCTAAAGCAGTTTGATAGTACGATAGCGACATTGCTTCTAGCCGTACTTGTAGGGGCAGTAATTGCAGGTGTCATCAGTTATCTCGTCGGGATGCTTTCCTTAAGGTTGAAAAGTCATTTCTATGCAATGCTTACCCTAGCCTTTTCCGGTCTGTTTTTAGTGGTAGCTGAAAAGTGGAGATCCCTGACATTCGGAAATGACGGGTTCACCTTTTCCATTCCGGACCCACTAAAGGATCGGATAACGTTATATTTTGTTTCTCTATTAATGATGGCGGGCATTTTCCTTCTCCTAAGAAGATTCACCCATTCCCCGTTAGGCAGGGTGCTACAGGCGATCAGGGAGAACGAAAACAGAACCGAATCGCTCGGCTTTCATGTTCTCCACTATAAAGTGATCGCAAGTGTCGTTGCCGGCGTGGTGGCAAGCTTTGCCGGAAGCCTTTATGTGCTGACCCTGCGCTTTGTCAATACCTCCGTGTTTGCGGTGGATGTGACGCTCGATGCCTTATTGATGACCATCATCGGTGGTGTGGGAACGCTGATAGGTGCGATTCTTGGGGCAGGCCTGATCGAATTTGCGCATCATTGGTTAACAGATCTAGCGAAGGTGCATTGGATTTTTGAACGTTGGATCATCTTTTTTGGCATCCTCTATATACTGGTCGTCATGTTCTTCCCGCAAGGCATCATCGGGACCGTCAGGATATGGTTTGGAAAAAGAAAAATAAAACAAAGTGCAGTAAAAAACGATAACAACATTTCTAGTTAGGAGGAAAAAGATGATCACACAGCCTAGCGTAGCATCCTTTGTCGTCAGGTGCGCGAGCTTAGTTGATGTTAAACACACAGATCCTGTCTGGAGGATTACTGTCAGCCATGTGCAAGGAGAGGAAGAGATATCGGTAGCTTCCTTGGAAGAAGTATATGAATATATGAAAGATATTTTAAACAGGTGAAGGCGATGACAAGCATTGGAATTGTTAGTACCGGAATTTATATCCCTGAAAATTTCATGTCGAGCAAGGAGATTTCAGAAAAATCTGGAATACCTATATATGTGGTGGAAGAAAAGTTGGGAATCAAACAGAAGCCCATTGCGTCAGAGGAAGACCATACATGTGAAATGGGGATAAAAGCCGCAAGAATTGCCCTTGAAAAGTCGGCAATAACACCTGAAGAGATTGATCTGATCATTTATATCGGAGAAGAGCATAAGGAATATCCATTATGGACAGCAGCCCTTTTCATGCAGGATAGCCTGGGAGCGGTGAATGCGATAGGGTTTGATATGGCTTTACGCTGCGGCACCACCATCATGGCGCTGAAGATAGCCAAGGATATGATGCTTAGTGATGATTCCATTAACACCGTACTGCTGGCAGGCGGCTATCGCAATGAAGATTTTATCGATTATGAAAACCAAAGGACCCGCTTTATGTTCAACTTGGCTGCGGGAGGCGGGGCTCTTCTTCTTAAAAAGAATCCTGAAGAAAACGAATTGCTTGCTTCCCACCTGATCACGGACGGGTCCTTTTCAAAGGATGTCGTAGTGGTAGCGGGAGGGACGAAACATCCCATCTCAAAAGAAGCACTCGAAATGGGTTTGAACAAACTGGACGTCCTTGATCCCGAAGGAATGAAAACAAGGCTTGAGGAAAGATCGATGAGGAATTTCCTTGAAGCAATACGAGGGTCTTTGAAAAGGAGCGGCTTATCAGAAAAAGATGTGGATTACCTAGGCATCCTTCATATGAAGAGGTCGGCTCATGACTATGTATTAAAGGAACTTGGACTGTCGCAATGCCAATCTATCTATCTTGAAGAATACGGGCATATCGGCCAGATCGACCAGATCCTTTCGCTTGAGCTTGCCCTTGAAAAAGGAAAGATAAAAGCTGGTGACATTATCGTTCTTGTTAGTGCGGGTATCGGGTATGCATGGGGAGCCACAACCATCAGATGGGGAAAAGCTAACAATTAGGAGGGTGAGATGAATGGGTGCTATCGAACAGAAAACAGTCAAACTGGCAAATGGAGAAACATTCGGTTATAGAGAGCGTGAAGGAATCGGGGAAAAAATATTACTTGTCCATGGTAATATGACCTCCTCTAAACATTGGGACCTTGTCATGGAGAACATCGATCCTTCATTTCATCTGATAGCAGTGGATATGCGGGGGTTCGGGGAGTCTAGCTATCATGAAAAATTCTATAGCATCCAGGAATTAGCGGATGACATCAAGCTTTTTGTAGATGAACTGGATCTTTCCGATTTCTGCTTGGTCGGTTGGTCGACCGGTGGAGCGGTGGGCATGCAATTTGCTGCCGATAATCCAGGCTATTGCAATAAACTGATCCTGCTCGCATCCGCCTCTACGAGAGGATATCCGATTTTTGATACGGATGAATCAGGTCAGCAGGACTTTTCCAAAAGGCTGACCAGTTTTGATCAGGTTATGGCGGATAAAACAAGAACCATCCCCATTACACAAGCGTACAAATCGAAAGATAAGGACATGCTGCGGATGATTTGGGATTATGCGATCTATCACGATAACCGACCTGAAGAGGATCGTTATCAGGAGTATCTGGAAGATATGATGACACAGCGCAATTACCCGGAAATCCTGCACGCCCTGAACACATTTAATATCAGTGAAAAAAACAATGGGCTGAAAGATGGGACCGGGGAAGTGAACAATATCAACATCCCGGTACTGGTTCTTGCAGGAGAAAAGGATCTTGTCATCACAGAACAGATGACAGGGGAGATTCTCGAAGATCTAGGGGATAAAGCGAGTTTCATACAGTTAAAAGGGTGCGGACATTCAGCCTTGGTGGATGATTTGCCTCAACTGCTTGAAGCGATCACAACATTCGTGAAAACACAGGAGGAACAATACCAATGAGACTAGCAGGTAAAGTAGCAATCATCACAGGTGCAGCCAATGGGCTGGGGCTCGAGGCGGCACGGGTATTTTTACGGGAAGGTGCAAAAGTGGCAATGGTGGACTATGATGCCGTGGCCGGAGAAAAGAGAGTTTCCGAGCTGCAGGCAGAGGGGGAAGCGACATTTTACCAGGTGGACGTTTCCAACCAGGCACAGGTTGTGGAAATGGTCCGGATGGTGAAAGAAAGGTTTGGAAAGATTGATATATTGATAAACAATGCCGGCATCACAAAGGACAATATGCTGCTTAAGATGAGCAACGAGGATTTCCAGAAAGTGATGGATATCAATGTCAATGGGGTGTTCAACTGTACCCAGGCGGTAGTTCCTCATATGCTGGAGCAAGGACAGGGAAAAATAATCAATACATCATCTGTTTCCGGCGTGTATGGGAATGTCGGTCAGACCAATTATGCCGCTTCCAAAGCAGCGGTGGTAGGAATGACTAAATCATGGGCAAAGGAATTCGGCCGAAAGGGAATCAATGTTAATGCTGTTGCACCTGGTTTTGTGGAAACCAGCATGGTTGAGACTGTCCCGGAAAAGGTGATCCAGGGACTTTTGCAGGTAATACCGTTGCAGCGCCTTGGGAAACCGAGCGATATTGCCAACGCCTATTTATTCCTGGCATCAGATGAGTCCGATTATGTAAATGGAACCGTCCTTCATGTGGATGGCGGCATCATGATGTAGAATTTGAAAAATGAACACCAGGTGCAAGTGATGCACTTGGTGTTTTTTTATTTTTTATGCGCCAAAAACAAAACCTTCTTCCTGAGCATATTCAATGTTGCGTTCGCTATCCTCTAACCTATATGATGAAATCATATTAATATAGTCAAATTTGAATATAAACCCGTATAGGAGGACATCCAGGTGTTCAATGCACTTATTAAAAAACCAAAGGTAACATTGATTTTTATGCTATTGCTAGTTGTAATCGGTACGCTCACATATTTTCAGATACCAAAGCGTGAGATACCGGAGATCTCCGTCAATGTAGGGACGATTACCACAGTCTATCCAGGGGCTGCACCAGATGTAGTCGAAAGGGATATCACCACACCACTGGAGAAGGAGCTTCTTGATATTAAAGGGATGGATAGCGTTACGTCCGTTTCAGGTGTCGGTATCTCCAATATCGTGATGGAACTGTCGGACGATGCAGATCGTGATCAAGTGTTTTCGCTCGTCCGTCAGGCTGTCTCGGATGTGAGTCGTGAATTTCCCGAGGATGCATTTGAACCGACGGTAAATTCGGACATTCAAATGGGAGTCATTGCATCCTATCACTTGTTGAATGATGACCGTTCTGTTTTGCTCGAACAAAAAGAATTGATTAAAGACTGGATTCCGCAACTGGAAAAGATTGATGGAGTCCGCAAAGTAGCTGTAAAAGGGTTGGAGGAGTCAAGCTATACATTAAATCTTGATTCCGAAAAAATGCAGGAAGCCGGAATCATCCTGCCTGATGTGATTACCAGCATTCAAAATGAACTCGAAATCACCCCGCTGGGCAGTCAGCAGGCAGGAAACAAGGTTTCCCAGCTTACGCTGGAGCACTTTGAATCAATCGAAGATGTAGAAGATGTTTTTATTAAAAAATCTCAAGCCGGAGATTCCGTGTATGTTAGGGATATTGCAAGCTTACAACAAGTTCCGGCAAACCAAGAAGACCTTGTTTTCTATAACGGCACTCCTGCCCTGTCATTGACCATCATGCAGGAAAAGGGCGTGGATATCCCGACACTCTTTACAAAAGTGGATGAGGAGATGGAGCGCCTTGCCAAGGACCTGCCGGATGAGATTGAAATGGATCTTTACTATACCCAAAACAAGATTGTGAGCAAGATATTCAATGATTTGGGCATCTCATTCCTTATTTCCATCTTTGTCGTCGTGCTGATAACATTCTTTGGCTTAAATGCAGTATCCGCGATTCTGGTTGCATTATCGATCCCGATATCGATCGCACTGGGACTTATCCCGCTGCCATATGCATCAGTTGATTTGAATCAGATTTCGATCATCGGTATGATTATCGCCCTCGGTATCCTTGTTGATGATGCCATTGTGGTGAATGATAATATCCAAAGGCGTTACCAGCTTGGAGATGGGCCGTTGAAGGGGGCACTGACCGGGACGAAAGAAGTGAGAGTTTCTGTCATCACTTCATCCCTGGCAATCGTGTTTACATTCCTGCCTTTAACGTTCATATCCGGTCCGAATGGTGCCTTCATTTCCGCATTGCCGACTGTATTGATTTCAACAATCATCGGTTCGACGATCGTGGCGCTGACGATCGTTCCAATTTTTCTTGCATGGCGACAAAATAAACGCCGTAAGAAAACAAAGGATGGATTACTGGGTAATCAAATCGATAAGGTCAGCAGTTGGTATAGTGACAAAATTTTAACGAAGATTGTAAAAAGGCCGCTTCTTACAGGTTTGGCGGTCCTGATTTTCTGTACCGCGACCTATGCGTTGGTACCATTCATTCCGGTAGTCTTCTTCCCGAGCGCAGACAGGGAGGAAGTCACTGTGACGGTCACGTTGCCTGCAGGAACCCCGATGGATGAGACCGCGTCAAGGCTGAAAGCGATGGAAGAAAGCCTGAAGAGTGACGAGGATATCTATGAAACCACTATATTTGCGGGGAGTGGGGAACCCGGCATTTTCGGCAGCAAACTATCCAATTCCGGTGAAAATACAGGACAGATCGTCCTTAGAGTCGATCGCGAAAAACAATCAGCTGCTGAAACGATTGAAGAATGGCAACCTAAACTGAGAGAAGAAAATCCGGACAGTGTCATCATGCTATCCACCATTGAAGCCGGCCCGCCTGTTGGTGCCCCGATAGCACTTTCCATCGTTGGTGAAAATATCGATGAATTGATGGAAAAAGTAAATGGACTGAAAGAAGAAGTGGAAGGCTTAGAAGGAAGCGGTGTGGTAATAGATGATGTAGGTACACCATTGCCAACGATCAATTATGTTCCAAAGCGTGAGGCAATGGAGGAGCATGGCATAACCGCACAGGAAATCAGTAATCTGATCAGACTGAAAACCGAAGGCATACCTGTAGGTTCGTATGAAGCAGATAAAGAGAGGGAAACGTTAACCATCGTCCAGGATTTGATGGGAGAAGGGGAAACGTTGAATATAGCGGATCTTGAGCTTCCAAGCAAGTTTGCAACCACAGAGTTCGGTGCACCTGTACTTGTTCCAATATCTGAGCTTGTCACAGAAGAGGAAACGGAAGCCTTGCCGCTTATCCCGCATAAAGATGGAGATAGAACCATTACAGTCCGGGTCTATCCTGGTGATGAGGATAAACAGAAGCTAGAAAAGCAGGTCAAGGAGATTGCAGCTTCCTATGAGTCGGATACCACTTCCATCTCGGTTGGAGGGGAGTCTTCAGCACGAAGCGACTTCTTTATTGAAGTGGGTAAACTGTTCATCATCGTTGTTTTCTTGATTTACATCCTGATGGTCATTCAGTTCAATTCCCTGCGTATGCCGTTGTTGATCATGAGCTCCGTGTATCTTGCTATTTCAGGTGCAGTGATCGGACTGTTCCTGACGCAGACAGGTCTTGGATTCATGGCAATGATGGGTATCGTATCGCTTGCTGGTATCGTTGTCCGCAATGCAACGGTATTCATTGAGTTTATGGAGCAGCGATTACAGGAGGGAGCCACGCTGAGTGAAGCAGTGATCGATTCGGGAAAAGCGAGATTCAGGCCGATCGTACTGACTGCCTTTACCTCGATTGCAGCATTGATTCCAATTGCATTCAGCGGAGATGTGCTATTCACACCGCTGGCAATCTCGATCATTTCGGGGATCTTCTTCTCCACCTTCTTTACCCTTTTATTCGTACCGGCGTTTTATTACGTGATAAAGAGAAGAAAAGTGAAGGAAGTTTGATAGATCAAAAACAAGGTGGATTCCTGAAAAGGGGTTCATCTTTTTTTGTGTGTAACTGCTTTGTAACCCCTCACCCTTATAGTGGTAATTACTTGAAAAGGATAAGGGAGAGATGGAAGTGGCATTTGATGGATCGTGGCTGGTAAAGCGTTCACAACTGTCTCCTACAAAAATCGCCATTATAGATGGGGAAACTGGAGAGCATTGGAATTACAAGGAATTGTATAATCGCACTTTAAATATGGCTGATAGATTGTATCAACTTGGCATCGGACAGGGAGATAGGGTGGCAATGCTGTCTCCCAATGACCCGTCCTACTTTGAATTGCTGTTTGCCTGCCAGGCGGTGGGAGCAATATTTGTTCCGCTGAATTGGCGATTATCGGAAGAGGAGCTAATTTTTATTTTGCAAGATTGCCAGGCTAAGTGTGTCTTTATTCATCAGGACTTCAGTGATATGGGTAAGGGTCTTCCTTTTGAAACGATTCCTTTGAAAACAAAACCCGTTCATGCGTCTCGATCTGCAGAACTCCCTCTGGGGGATTCCTGCAAGCATGCGGCCATCATCTATACGGGTGGAACGACAGGTAAACCTAAAGGGGTAATCCTCTCTCACCGGAATATAGCGAGCAATGCAATCAATACGATCATCAGTTGGGGGTTAAGTGAACGGGATGTTACACTCACCTGCCTGCCCATGTTCCATACGGGAGGGTTGAATGCCCTGTCCACGCCGCTTTTGATGGCAGGCGGGACTGTCGTTATCATGAAGGATTTCCAGACGGATAAAGTGATGGATTTATTGACCCTTTATCATTGTACAGTGGTTCTGATGGTACCGACGATGTACCATATGCTGATTGAACATCCTGCTTTTGCCGAGGAGAGCTTTCCGTCCATGAAAACCTTTCTATCTGGAGGTGCACCTTGTCCATTGGAAATCTATGAAGCTTTTTTCCGTAAAGGAAAGCTCTTCAAGGAGGGATACGGACTTACTGAAGCAGGTCCGAACAATTTCTACATCGATCCGACAGAAGCCTATGGGAAGAAAGGTTCTGTCGGAAAACCCATGATGTTCAATGAAGTGAAAATAGTAAAAGAGAACAATAAGGTTGCAGAGGCGAATGAAGTAGGGGAAATATTCCTGAAAGGTCCCCATGTATTTACCGGCTACTGGTCGAATAAAGCTGAAACGGATAAAGTGAAATGTGATGGCTGGCTGCGCACAGGAGATCTTGGGAAAAAAGATGAAGATGGTTATTTCTATATTGTCGGGAGGGCGAAGGATTTGATCATCTCTGGCGGGGAGAATGTGTATCCCACAGAGGTTGAGCAGACGGTCTCCCAGCATATTGCCGTTAAGGAAGTCAGTGTGGTGGGGATTCCCCATCCTAAATGGGGGGAGGCGGTTCTCGCAGTTGTGTCTCTAAAGAGACCGGCATCAGAAAAGGAGCTGACTACCTACTGTTCTCAAAGGCTTGGAAAATATAAAGTCCCCAAGCGATTCATTTTTGTAAAAGAGATCCCTAAGACAGCGGTAGGGAAAATAGATAAGAAGCTTCTGATGGAAAGATACAGGGAGATTTTTACTTATGAAAGTGAGCATCTATAATTTACAATAAGATACACCTAGTTTTTTTAGCAGACTAGGTGTATCTTTTATTTATAGGGAAATACTTTTATTGAAACTTTTCACTAGATGGACCCGTACTTCTTTTTGTGTGAAACCAATACCTGTAAGGCAGGTTTTTATAAATGGAATTTTATCTTGATATTTTGCTATATGCACCATATGTAACAGCTACATTATTATGTCTTGTCACGTATTGTTTTTATCTGGAGTCGAGGCAGGTCTTTTATCAGTCCCGTTCATGCTCTCCATCCTTAGATACGAGCGGGGCGGTTTCTTTTCAGGTAAACAGGAAAAGGAGAAACCGCTTGGCATTCGTTTACAGGAAACGTCCTACCAAGGAAACAATCGATGATGAGGAACCCCCTTCCTTCTACTGATATTAAGTAAAACTTAGAAAATTGGTAGGAGGAAACTACATTGAAAAAATTTATTATGGCAGTATTGATGGTGGTTTTAATGGCAGTGATGACGGGGTGCAGTATGAGTGAGCCGATCACTTCCGATACCCAAGGAGTGTGGAATCACTATTTTATCTATCCGATGTCACTTCTTTTGACTAGTGTGGCAGATTTCTCAGGAGGCAATTACGGCTTGTCCATCATTGTCGTGACAATCCTGATCCGACTTCTAATTTTTCCGCTCGTGATGAAGCAGCAAAAGAGCACTGTCGCGATGCAAAAGCTAAGACCTGAAATGACGGCTCTCCAGGAGAAATACAAAGGGAAAAAGGATCAGGCAGAGCAGCAGAACATGCAAAAGGAAATGATGGAGCTTTACCGGTCCCATAACATCAACCCTGTCGCAGGCTGCCTGCCGGTATTGATCCAGATGCCAATCATTATGGCATTCTATTATGCAATTGGAAGAACGACGGAAATTGCTGAGCATTCCTTTCTCTGGTTCAGCCTAGGTCAATCCGACCCTTATTTTATCCTGCCTGTCGTGGCTGCAATCACTACTTTTATACAGACGAGGGTGACCTTGACACCGGACATCCAGCCGCAAATGAAAATGGTGATGAACATCATGCCGGTATTCATCCTAATTGCAGGACTGACCCTGCCATCTGCGCTTGCCCTTTACTGGGTGATCGGTAACCTTTTTGGGATCGGTCAAGGGCTGTTCCTGAAAAAACGCATGAAGAATTTGAACGATAGCGCTTCAGAAGCCTCTATGGCGACTAATTAATTTTATAAAACACTTGAATGAAGGTCCTATTCAAGTGTTTTTCTTTTTATCCAATAGAGCAGAAGGATATTGATCATGAACCAGCAAGACAGGATCAATAGTGTCATCGCAAAAGAAAAGGCGTGGCTGATAATCGGGCCGAAACTCGTCCCTGACAGCAGGGTGAACGAATAAAGGGAGATGGCACTTGCGCGGTATTGAGCCCCGAGCATCCCGACATAGGATATGATGCTTGGCAAGTAGATGGAAATGGCGGCAACAAAAAGTATGGAAGCAAGGCTGATGACTATGGGAACGGGATGGATAAGTATCAGGGCAAACGATAGAATAATGGCAATCGAGCAACATAACAGCAACGACGGGACTTTCAGTCGCTTTTGCAGGCTGTTGGAAAAGAAACAGGAAACCACACCGATCAAACCTATGGAACGTACAAGGATAAACGGCTGTTCGGGGTATGTGAGGAGCAGATATTGATATAGGCTGTCATAGAATGCCACAAACGAAAGCAGCAAGGAAAATACAATAAGATAACAGGTCAGTAGCTTCCTATCGGATAAAAGGTAGAAGAAAGGTTGCCATATCTTGCTTTGTGAAGCTGCACCCGACATGGAATGGCGCAGGATCACTGCACATAATACAAAAGTGATGGCGTATAAGAAGCCAAAGACAATAAAAACCGTCTGCCACCTATAGGAGTACTCCAGCCACTCGCT
The DNA here is from genome assembly GCF_016908565.1 of Sutcliffiella tianshenii. Taxonomy (GTDB): domain Bacteria; phylum Bacillota; class Bacilli; order Bacillales; family Bacillaceae_I; genus Sutcliffiella_A; species Sutcliffiella_A tianshenii. The sequence goes on along the minus strand of NZ_JAFBED010000005.1, from coordinate 99,975 downwards.
CACTAATGGACCGGCGATCCCCGCCAGCAGAAAGGCAGCATTGATGAAGGAAATGGTCATGGTGCGGAGGTTTTCTGTATAGTGGTCAAAGCAGTAGGCAAACGCAACCGGTGCAAAACATCCAAGGGCAAAACCCTGCAGGGAGCGGAATCCGTATAAATAGTGGATGTTGCCGGCAAAAGAAACGAAAAGGGTCGCACAGGCAGAGAAGAGCATTCCATACATCAGGACATTCTTTCTGCCAAGCTTTTCCGACAATGGGCCAAAAGTCAGAAGCCCGATGGCGTAGAAAATACTGAAAAAACTGCTGGCAAGGACTGCTTGGGATTCTGGTATCTGCCATTCCAGACTGATCGGTTGATAAAGTGGAATCAGTGTATATAAATTGCAGACAACCAAAAGCCCCATGATAGTAAGCAATGTCGCAGAAAGATAGTTGCCTTTTGCGCTATTCATCGAGTATCACCTTCCCAACTTACCTTATGCCCAAAGAAAGGTTTGCGTGCTTGGAATCCATTGCCCAGCATCCTAATATTTGTATAGGGCAGGTTGGCATATTCCACTTTTTTTAAGTACAATGGAAGAGGGAAAATAATTATATAATCATAGATTCAGTGCGACCGGAATCGTTAGAGCCGGTCGCGTTTTAACCATAGAGAAGTTTGGGGGAAATGCTGTGTCGATTCGTTTTTTGATAGGAAGAACAGGAAGTGGAAAAACCAAATGGTGTAGCGACCAGATCCTTCAGCAGTTGAAAGAGAATCCAAAAGGATCGCCGATTGTCTATCTCGTTCCGGAACAGATGACTTTTCAGTCGGAATATCGGATGGTTCAATCTCCCGATATAAAAGGGATGATCCGGGCACAGGTATTCAGCTTTACCCGACTTGCATGGCGTATCCTGCAGGAGGTCGGGGGGATCAGCCGTTTTCATATCGATCAGACCGGGATCCATATGCTGCTTCGCAAGGTGGTTGAGGAGCATAAAAAAGATTTCCAGGTGTTTGGCCGTTCTGCCGAGCAGTTTGGCTTTATTGAACAGATGGAAAGCATGGTATCGGAATTCAAGCGCTACTGTGTGACTCCTGAGCAATTACAGGAAGAGATTGTCCGCATCAAGGATGACACCACCATTTCTGAACATGAAAAAATGCTCGCCAAAAAGCTGACCGATATATTGGTGGTCTACCGTCAATTGGAGCAAACTCTTGAAGGCAAATATGTGGATGGAGAGGATTATCTGCAGCTGCTCGCTGAAAAAATCCCTCATTCCTCCTATATAAAACATGCAGATATATTCATAGATGGCTTTCACAGCTTCACCCCACAGGAAGTGGAGGTGCTGAAGCAGCTGATGGTGCATGCCAATTCTATCACTATAGCACTTACATTGGACAAGCCCTATGATGAGGAGGCGCCATATGACCTTCATCTTTTCCGGTCAACCGGTACCACTTACCAGAAGCTGAGAAGCATTGCGCTTGAAGAAGGCTGCAAGGTGGATAGTCCTATTTTGATGGAGGATGCCCACCGCTTTATGCACTCCGATTCACTGCGTCATCTTGAGCAGTATTTTGACGTAAGGCCAACAGTGGCTTATCCGGGCAAGGGTGAAGTCTCCATATTGCAGGCAGTCAACAGAAGAGCCGAGATCGAAGGAATCGCAAGGGAAATCACATCGCTTGTCCGTGACAAGGGTAACCGCTATAAAGATATCGCGGTCATTGTCCGGAATGCCGAGTCCTATGTGGACTTGATCAATACAGTTTTCAAAGATTATGAGATACCTTTTTTCATTGATCAAAAGCGCACGATGCTTCACCATCCGCTGGTTGAGCTCTTGCGCTCAAGTATCGAGGTTGTCACACGGAACTGGCGCTATGAGTCTGTCTTCCGTTGTGTAAAAACGGATTTCTTTTATTCAGTAGATCAAGATATAGAAGAGATGCGGGAAAAGACGGACAAGCTCGAGAATTATTGCCTTTCCTATGGCATTCAGGGGAAAAGATGGACAGCGGATGAACCGTGGAAATACCGCCGCTTTTTCAGTATCGATACGGAAGGGCAGTATATACAGACTGATGAAGAGCTGGCATATGAACAGGAAATCAATGAGCTGAGAACCATGATTGTGAAGCCGCTGGCCCAGCTTGAGAAGCGCTGGAAGCGTTCAAAGTCCATAGAAGGCTTCTGCAAGGCACTGTACGAATACATGGAGGACCTTGGCATACCGGCCAAACTGGAAATCCGGATGAGAAAAGCCGAGGAAGCAGGGTATCTATCATCGGCAAAAGAAAATGAGCAGGTGTGGAAAGCGATCATCGGCATGCTTGATCAGATGGTGGAATTGATTGGAGATCAGCCCATCTCGATGGCGCTATTTTCAAAAATGTTGGAAAGTGGATTGGAGAGCCTAAGGTTCAGTCTTGTACCACCAGCCATCGATCAAGTGATTGTCGCCAATTTTGACTTATCGAGATTGACCGATATCAAAAATAGCTTTGTCATCGGAGTCAACGAAGGGGTCATTCCTGCAAAAATCAAGGATGAGGGCTTTGTTTCAGAGGAAGAGAGGGAGCTTCTTTCCACCTATGGAATGGAGTTGGCACCCTCAAGCCTGGAAAGATTACTGGATGACCATTTTCTCGTATATTCAGCTTTCCTTTCCCCTTCCCATCAGCTTTATATCAGTTATTCGCTGGCTGATGAAGAGGGAAAGGCACTCTTGGCCTCCTCTTATATCAAACGGATAAAGGAAATGTTCCCGCAGGCACAGGAAAGGCTTTTGATGAATGAGCCTGCAGAGCTATCCCAGGAGGAGCAGCTCATGTTCGTCCATACTCCGGGCACTACCCTTTCCAATCTGGCAGTTCAACTCCAGGCCTGGATGAAGAAATATCCGGTCGATCCGGTATGGTGGGATGTATATAATACCCTTCTTGAGAATGAACAATGGAATAGCCGAACCGAACAGGTGCTGAAAAGTCTGTTCTATAGGAATGAAGCGAAAAAACTGGATACGGCTGTCAGCAGGCAGCTTTACGGCGATCATATGGAAGCCAGTGTATCCAGGATGGAGAAATTCAGTGCATGTGCCTTCTCACACTTCGCTTCCCACGGGTTGAGGCTGAAGGACAGGCAGATTTATCGACTGGAGGCGCCGGATATCGGGCAGCTGTTCCATGCAGCACTTAAAACTATTTCCGACAGTCTCCGTCAATCGGGAAGTGACTGGAAGCTGTTGACGAAGTCAGAGTGTGAAAGGCTGGCAAAAGAGGCAGTAAACATCTTGGCACCAAAGCTGCAGGGGGAAATCCTTTTAAGCTCAAACCGGTTCCAATATATTAAAAGAAAACTAGAAACCATCATTACAAGGGCAGCGCAAATCCTCAGTGAGCATTCAAGGGCAAGCAAATTCACGCCTGTTGGACTTGAACTTGGTTTCGGCGGCAAGGAGGAGCTGCCACCGATAAAGGTCGATCTCCCTAACGGGGTTTCCATGGAGCTTGTCGGACGGATTGACCGTGTTGATAAGGCGGAGGGGTCCAACGGATTGCTGCTTCGTATCATCGATTATAAATCAAGCAACAAAGCATTGGATCTGACGGAAGTGTACTATGGATTGGCCTTGCAGATGCTGACCTATCTCGATATTGTCATTTCCCACTCACAGGGATGGCTTGGAACTCAAGCGTCACCGGCAGGGGTCCTGTATTTTCATGTGCATAACCCCATGATCAAAACGAATGGCATGGCACCTGAGGACATCATAGAAGAGGAGATTTTCAAAAGCTTCAAAATGAAGGGGCTCCTTTTAGGTGAAGAGGAATCTGTCCGTCTCATGGATCAGACGCTTGATAAGGGACATTCCCAAATCGTTTCCGCCGGTCTGAAGACCAATGGGGAATTCTACTCCAATTCCTCTGTGGCAAGTGAAACAGAATTCACCTACTTGAGAAACTATGTGAGGAAGACCTTTGAGGACATCGGGATGAAAATATCAGAGGGTGAGACCGGCATTGCACCTTATAAGCTGAAAAATCAAACGCCATGTACCTTCTGTTCCTATAAATCGTTCTGTCAATTTGATACCTCGCTTGAGGAAAACGATTATAGGATGCTTACGAATTTACCAAAGGATGAAATCATGGAATCCATCAAAAGAAAAGTGGAAGGAGGAGATCAATGATGGGACTCGAGCTATTGCCAAAACCAGTGGATGCACAATGGACGGATGATCAGTGGAAGGCCATTGTTGCAAGCGGCAGGGATATACTTGTTGCAGCGGCTGCAGGGTCAGGGAAGACGGCGGTCCTTGTGGAACGGATGATTCATAAGATTGTGCAGGAGCACGTGGATGTAGACCGTCTCCTTGTTGTTACTTTTACGAATGCTTCTGCAGCGGAAATGAGGCATCGTATCGGGGAAGCGTTGGAAAAGCAGCTGGAAAGGCGGCCGGCATCGCTTCATCTCCGCAGACAGCTATCCTTGCTGAACCGTGCTTCGATTTCGACCATCCACTCCTTCTGCTTGGATGTAGTGAGAAAATACTATTACATGATCGATATCGACCCGAGCTTCCGGATTGCAGATACAACCGAGATCCAACTGATGCAGGAGGAAGTGCTGGAGAACGTCTTTGAGGAAGAATACGGGAAAGAGGGGAATGACGCTTTCTTCGATCTTGTGGATCGGTACACGAATGACCGGACTGATGGTGCACTGCAAAAGCTCGTACTAGATCTGCATGAATTCTCAAGGGCCAATCCTTCACCGGAAAAGTGGCTAGGGGATATCGCTGCTTTTTATCAGTCAGCCAGTCAGCTTCCCATTGATGATTTTCCGTTTATTTCTATGCTTAAAAATGAGATGGAGCTTCAATTTCTCGGAGCGAAGAGTCTTTTGGAAAAAGCGATGGAGATCACACTTGAACCAGGAGGGCCGGCTCCCCGTTCCGTCAATATAGAGGAGGATACACAGCAACTGGCTAGGTTGCAGGCAGCCCTCCATGAATCTTGGGAAGCACTATATCAAGAGATGCAGGGACTTGACTTCCCACGGGCGAAGACCTGTCGAGGGGACGAATATGATAAAGAGCTGATTGAAAGCTGGACCAAGGTTCGAAACAAGGCCAAAGGCATCGTTCAAGGAATCAAGGACGAGCTGTTTTCAAGACGTCCGGAATCCTTCCTGAAGGACCTTGAGGAGCTGGCTCCTGTCATGGGCACACTGGTGGGGCTGGTTAAAGAATATGGCGTTCAGTTCAGCCTCATGAAGCAAGAGAAGGGGCTGGTGGACTTTTCTGACCTCGAACACCTTTGTTTAAGTATCCTGCGTACGCCTACTGAATCAGGTTTTGAAAGATCGGAAGCCGCAATGAGGTATCAAGCCACTTTCAAAGAAGTGATGGTGGATGAATACCAGGACACGAATATGGTGCAGGAGGCAATCCTGAAGCTTGTCACGAAAGAAGGGGAAGAGGCAGGAAATATGTTCATGGTTGGGGATGTGAAGCAATCCATCTACCGTTTTCGCCTGGCAGAGCCATTCCTTTTCCTAGGAAAATATAAGAGGTTCGACACCACAGGGGAAACTGGTGGTCTCCGGATCGACCTGAACCGCAACTTCCGTTCGAGAACCGAGGTGCTTGATGCCACCAACTTTATCTTCAAGCAGATCATGGGAGAGACGGTCGGGGAGATAGACTACAATGAAGACGCAGAATTGAAGTTTGGTGCAGCCAATTTTCCACAAGAGGATGATAGGGAAACAGAAGTGCTGCTTGTCGACAGGAGTGATCCATCAACCGAGGATACATTCGGGATGGACGAAACGGAAAACAGCCCATCCGCCTTTGACAAAGTGGAACTTGAAACGGCGCAGGTGGAGGCCAAATTGATCTCACAGAAAATCAAGAAGCTGATCGGGTCAGGCTACAAGATTTTTGATAAGGATGAAAAGCGAATGCGCCCTGTCACCTACAGGGACTTTGTCATTCTGATGCGCTCGATGCCATGGGCCCCGCAATTCATGGAAGAGTTCAAGCAGGAGGGGCTCCCCCTGTATGCAAACCTGAGCACCGGATATTTCGAGGCGACAGAGGTTGCGATCATGCTTTCCTTATTGAAAATCATCGATAATCCATATCAGGATGTCCCGCTTGCATCAGTTCTGAGGTCCCCGATCGTGGGACTTGATTCCAATGAACTGGCACTCATCCGGATCCAGCAGAGAAAGGGTAATTATTTTGACGCCCTTCTTGTGTTCCTGAATAAAGCGCCTGATAGTGTGGAAGAAAAAGAGGTTGTCAGAAAGGTTGCCGCCTTTTATGACCTGCTTCAGATATGGCGTACATCAGCCAGGGAGGGTGCGTTATCTGAGCTGATCTGGCAAATCTACCAGGATACCCACTTTTACGATTTTGTGGGGGGGATGCCAGGAGGCAAGCAGCGACAGGCAAATCTGCGGGCTCTGTATGACCGGGCAAGGCAATATGAATCTACGTCTTTCCGTGGACTGTTCCGCTTCTTGCGTTTCATTGAGAGGATGCAGGACAGGGGAGAGGACCTTGGAGCCGCAAGGGCACTTGGCGAGCAGGAGGATGTCATCCGTCTAATGACCATCCATTCCAGCAAAGGGCTAGAGTTTCCGATCGTATTTGTGGCAGGTCTATCCAAGCAGTTCAATATGATGGATTTAAACAGCAGCTATCTGCTCGATAAGGAGCTTGGATTCGGTTCTAAATATGTTAACGCACGCCTTCGAATCACCTATCCGACACTTTTGCAGCTGGCATTGAAGCGCAAAGCCAAGTCCCAGCTGATTGCAGAAGAAATGCGGGTGCTTTATGTAGCTTTGACACGTGCAAAAGAGAAGCTTTATCTCGTTGGCACGGTCAAGGATTTTGAGAAATCAAGGTTGCAATGGGGTGAATCTGCGGACTCCCAAACCTGGCTTTTGCCTGACTATGCAAGAGCTGGTGCGAAATCCTATATGGATTGGGTAGGTCCCGCACTTGTCAGGCACAAAGATACTGAGTTGTTACGGGAAGGTCCGACTTCACCTCTCGTACCCCGTGAGATAGTCGACCATCCGGCTTCCTGGAAGGTGACCGTCACAAATGTGCAAGAGCTGCTTGAAGAAATGGAGACAGCAAAGCATGAGGAAAATGAGCTTCTTGAAAAAGTGAAGCATGGCCTCCATGTAGACATCCAAAGTCCACTTATAGAACAAGTGAAGGGGCAGCTGAATTGGCAATATCCATTCAAGGAAGCAAGCAAACACCGCTCAAAGCAATCGGTGTCGGAGCTGAAGCGAATGAAGGAGCAGCAGGATCCTTATGCAGATCACTCAATGGTGCAACCTGACCGGAAGTACTTTTTGGATCGTCCATCCTTCCTTCAGAAAAAACGCTTATCTCCAACCGAAATCGGAACAAGCATGCATACCGTCATGCAGAACATCCCACTGGATCTAACCGGCTATACACGCTATGAAATCCAGGCTCAAGTTTTGCAGATGGTCCAGAAAGAGCTGATGACAAGCGAGCAGGCGGAAGTCATCGATATGGACGCGGTGGCAGGCTTCTTTGCCACTTCGATCGGCAAGCGCATGATACATGCTGAGAAAGTGTATCGAGAGGTCCCTTTCAGCTTTGCATTAAAAGGAAATGAAATTGTTGATCATGCGGAGCTCGAGGAAGAAACAGTGCTCGTCCAAGGGGTGATTGACTGTCTGATCGAGGATGAAGAAGGGATGGTACTGCTTGATTATAAAACAGATACCATAACAGGCAGATTTGCCGACGGCTTCAAGGAGGCGGAACCGGTTCTGAGAAATCGCTATCGGGAACAGCTCACCTTATACGGAAAAGCGGTGGAGCAGATTTGGAACAAAAAGCTCACTGCGAAATACCTGTATTTCTTTGATGGAAATCACTTGGTGAAGATAGAAGAATAAGAGAGCTCTTTTTGTAAAGTTTGTTTCATTAATTTTAGGGTGGGCTAAAAGATAAGACGTCAACATTAAACACCCTGTTGGTTTCCGTTCCAGGCGTTCGCTTTCCGCGGGCGGTCTCGGGAGCCTCCTCGGCGCTTTTGCGCCTGCGGGGTCTCCCTTGACACGCTGCTCCCGCAGGAGTCTCACGCCTTGCACTCCAACCAACAGGGGTGACTATTAGTAATAAATTTGCCTTACTAAAGGTAAGAAAATTGCATGTTATCCTTATTTTTGTTTCTGTACCGAATTCAATTGGCTTTTAGGATTTTCCAAATAGAAAAAATATTTAACCCGTGAGTTGATTGAAGCGGAGGACACTTGACTCCTGCGGGAAAGTAGAGGCGAAGCCGAGGAGGCTCCCATCCGTCCCCGCGGAAAGCAAGTGTCCGGAGCGGAAATCAACGGCTACATTTGATTGAAACATATTATTTTATAAGAACAATTATTGAGAAAACAGTCATTAAAAAGTGCACAGGCGGAGAGGGACAGGGTTCCGATCCGCTTCTGTCCTTTTTTGATAGGGGGAAGAAAGGTTGAGAATACTGCATACGGCCGATTGGCATTTGGGCAAGACATTGGAAGGTAGAAGCAGATTACCTGAGCAGGCTCAATTTCTCGATGAGCTGGCCGCGATTGTAGAGGAAGAAAAAATCGATGTCATCCTCATGGCAGGGGATGTTTATGATACCGTAAATCCACCAGCACAAGCGGAGGTGCTGTTTTATGAATCCTTGCAAAAGCTCTCCGACAAGGGACGACGGCCTGTTGCTGTGATTGCCGGGAATCACGATAATCCGGACAGACTTTCCGCCTCCCAGCCACTCGCATCCACTCAGAGCATTTCCTTGCTAGGCTACCCAACCATGGACATACAATCCATTCACATTCCAACCACCGGCGAATTGCTGAGGCTTGCATCCCTGCCATATCCATCGGAATCAAGGCTGAATGAGGTGCTCTCCGATACTTTTGATGAAAAGGTAATTCGTGACCATTATGATGCACGGATACGTCAGCTTTTTGAAAAGATGTGTGAGAGTTTTACAGCCGATTCGGTGAATATCGCGATGAGCCATCTGTTCGTAGCAGGAGGCAGTTCAAGTGATTCAGAAAGGCCGATAGAGGTTGGTGGTGCATTTACGGTTGCCGCAGAAAGCCTTCCGCATCAGGCTCAGTATGTTGCACTCGGACATCTGCACCGTCCGCAGACCATCAAGCGTGCAAAAACCATGGCGCGCTATTCCGGTTCGCCTCTTGCCTACAGTTTTTCAGAGGCAGGCTATGCAAAAAGTGTAACCATCATTGATGCTGTGCCAGGTGAAGACGTTGTGACAAACGAAATCTTCTTGTCGAGCGGAAAACCTTTGGTACGATGGAAGGCGACAGAAGGATTACAGCAGGTTTTCGGATGGCTGGAGGAGAAAAAGGATGCAAATTCCTGGATTGACTTGGAAATACATGTGACGAACGCATTATCGATGGAAGAAATTCATCGTGTGAGAAAGCTGCATGATGGCATCCTTCACATCCGCCCTATTTTCCCTGAAATGATAGAAGAGAAAAGCATGGTGAAAATGGATAGCATGCCTATAGAAGAGCTGTTTGTACGCTTTTATGAAAAGCAATCAGGCGGTGCTCAGCCTGAAGAAGGACTTGTCCGGTTGTTTTTATCCTTATTGAATGAAGAAGCAGGGAAGGAGGGTGAAGCATGAAGCCGATAAGTTTGACAGTAGCTGGCCTGCACAGTTTTAGGGAAAGGCAGGTCATTGATTTTGAAGCGCTTTGCCAAGGAGGGGTGTTCGGGATATTTGGCCCGACCGGAAGCGGTAAGTCCTCGATCCTCGATGCAATGACACTTGCCCTGTACGGAAAAGTGGAACGTGCCTCCAATAATACACAAGGAATCATGAATCATGCGGAGAATGTCCTGGATGTTTCCTATGTATTCGAATTGGAAAATTCCAAAGGCAAGCAGCGGTTCAAGGTGGAGCGCACCTTCAAGAGGACCGATGATATTCGGGTGAAGTCGGGTATATGCCGATTGTCGGAAATAAGAGACGATGAGCACCTGGTGATTGCGGACAAATCAGGGGATGTAAATCAGGCTGTACAGGAGATCCTAGGCTTGACCATCGATGACTTTACCCGTGCTGTCGTACTTCCTCAAGGCAAGTTCGCAGAATTTCTTTCCCTGAAGGGCGCAGATAGACGGCAGATGCTGCAGCGTCTATTTCAGCTGGAGAAATACGGCGATGAACTTTCCCGCAAGATCAAAGAGGAGCTTCATGGGAAAACGCGCCTCCTTGGTGAAATTCAAGCCGAACAGCTTGGGCTTGGCGAAGCATCTGATGAAGCGGTAAAGACTGCAGAAGAGGCCTACAAGGAATTGGATCAAGCTGTAAAGTCTTCCGAAAAGGCCCTCCAGGAAATGGAATCACTTTTCGAGGAAAAAAAGAAAAAGTGGGAGTGGCAGTCAGAAAGAGGGAAGGTGGAATTTTCCCTCAAGAGGATGATGGAGAACGAGAGTCACATCAAGAAATTGGAAGAGAAAGTCTCTCTTGCTCAGCAGGCATCAGCTTTAAAGCCATTATTGGAAGATCTGATGGAAGTAGAGGGTGCATTGGAAAAATGGCAGCATCAGTTTGAAGAGGACACCATCAAGCATAGTACGGCGAAAGAGCTCCTGCAAAAAGCGGTGGAGACCTATGAAGCTTCCAGAAAGAAAAAAGAATTACAACATCCTGAGCTACTTCGGCAAAAGGAGCGGCTGGCTAGGGCTAAGACATTGGAGGACGGCCTGATTCCGTTAAAAACGGAATTGAAGAAGCTTGAAGAAGAGCTTGAGCTGAAAAATGAAAAGCTAAATAAAGAAGGGCTTCTAGAAACCCGAACAAGGGAAATTCATCAAAAGGCACTGGCGAAGCAGAAAAGCCTGAAGGCGGAATTGACGGACCTCTCCCTCTCCGCCAAGAAGCTGGAGGAGCTTCAGCATGCTTTTGAGAAAAAGCAGGAAATCACCCAAGTCCAAAGGAAGCTGAAAGATACGAACGAAGAAACGCAAAAGCTGTTTGAAAAACTGCAGCACTATCAGAAGGATAACAGCCGTGCCCAAAACGAGCTCCAAGAAGGTAAAAAAGGGCTTTTAGCATTTTTCCGAAGCACGGAAAAGCATTATGCAGCATGCTCCCGCCTGACTGTCGAACTGGATTGGATGGGGCATCAGGTGGAGAAGTTCCTTCAGGATGAAAAAAATCTTGAGGACGAGCTGAAGATCCATCAGATTGCCATGGAATTGGCCAAATCGTTGGAGGAAGGGGAGGCTTGCCCTGTATGCGGCTCCACCCATCACCCGAGTCGACCAGATCAAGAAAGCATGAAGGAAATTGCCAGCAGTAAAGAAGAAAACGGAGTGGAAGCACTGATACCTTCCATTCAAACGGAAAAACAGAAAAATGTTACCGTGAAATTGAAGCTCGAACAGATGGCTTCCGAATTGTATCAAGAACTTGAAGGAGCCTATTCCTTGCCGGACCCTGCGCCTTCTATAGAACAGGTGGAAGAATGGGAAAAGGAATATCGTGATACGGCAGAACCTGCGGAGCTATTATTGAAGAAATTCCATAAGATACAGACCGAGCAGAAGGGCTTGCAGCAGGACCTGATCCATTTTCAGGAACGGAAAGCGCAGCTCGATCTTTCTTTGAGAAAATCAAGCCAAGATGTCAGTGAAACCTATAAGCTCATGCAAACCTTCGAGGAGCAGTGGGCAGGATGGAATCAAAGATTGGAAGAGTTGAGAAATATTAATGCAGAATTGTGCACATCATGGACAGAGCACTTCCCTGACTTGAAGCTGGAAACGATCGAAGCAGACTTTAAAGCTGCAAAAGAAGTGGAAAAGCAGATGAAGGTGCTGCAGGAGCGAATCAATACTAGTGTTGAATTCATTGAAGAGAAAGAAAGGGAATTACGGACAGTACAGGAGCGTAAGCAAGAGATGGAAAAGCTTGTTTTCCAGGAGGATCTCATTAAGAAGCAGCTTCAAAACCGGATAGAGGAAACAAATGGTGAAATAAAAGCCGTTGTTGGTGATCTGTCCATTCTCCATGAATTGAAGCAAGTGGAAGAGAGCCTGCTTAAGTTGAATGAACTGGAGGAGAATGCATATAAAGATTGGACTTCAGCTCAAAACGACTATCACGAACGTGATAAAAAAGTCAAACAGAGTGAACAAATGGTTGCCGAAACCTCTTCACGCAAGGAGACTCTTTTTGATAAGTGGAGACTAGCCTTAGAGAAGAGCACCTTCACTTCCAAGAATGAAGTGGAGGAGGCCGTCATATTCCTTGAAAATATGGATCAATGGTCAAAAGAGACAAAAAGCTATTGGGATGAGCGCAATATGCTTGAAAAAGATAAGAAGCGATTGGATGCATTGATTGGGGAAGCATCCATAAGTGAAACAGAATGGATTGACATTCAAGAAAATGTACAGGATAAAAGAAAAATGCTTAGAATGGAAATCGAAGCAAAAAGTGCCGCCCAACATCACCTTTCCACAGTAAAGGAAAGAAATGAACGATATCGGGTCCTGGAAGACAAGAAAGAGCAGCTTTCCGATGAAATAGGCTCCTATCAAAAGCTCCAGGCGATCTTTAAGGGTAATAGCTTCGTCGAATATCTGGCTGAAGAACAACTCCATCAAATCAGCCGTGATGCATCTGAACGGCTAGGGCACCTTACCCGTCAAAGGTATGCGCTTGAGATGGATTCCCAAGGCGGATTCATCATTCGGGACGATGCAAACGGAGGGGTGAGAAGGCCGGTTTCCTCCCTAAGCGGAGGAGAGACATTCCTGACCTCCTTGGCTTTGGCTTTGTCGCTTTCAGCGCAAATCCAACTGAGGGGTGAATATCCTTTGCAATTCTTCTTCCTTGATGAAGGCTTTGGAACACTGGATTCCGAACTGCTGGACGCAGTAGTGACGGCCCTTGAAAAGCTCCAGTCCAATCATTTGGCAGTGGGTGTCATCAGCCATGTCCAGGAACTGAGAGCCAGACTCCCAAGACGTCTGGTGGTCACACCGGCCAGGTCGGAGGGGACAGGTTCTGTGGTCACCTTCGAGAATTTGTGATTTTGTAGCTTTGGGATAGTGATTTAACGGACTGTCCGGAGGAAGGTTTTGGGTATGGGAAAGAAGAAAAATTCGATCGGAACATGTGAGCTTTGCTTGCGGGAACAGGTGGAGATCACAGTCCACCATCTTACCCCAAAAGAGATGGGTGGGACGTTCCTGCCTACAGCAGATTTGTGCATCCCCTGTCATAAACAGATCCATGCTCTATACACCAATGATGAACTGGCTGTCCGGCTGAATACGATCGCCCTCCTGCAGGATGATCCGAAGATACTTTCGTTCCTCAAATGGATCAAAAAACAGCCATCCACCAGAATACCGGTCACCCGTAAATCAAACGAAAGAAAGAAAAGAAAATGAAAAAGGCCCAGCCACGGTTTATCGTGACTGGGCCTTTTTCATACGCTTCGCCTGCTTCGACATTAAAGGGGAAAATCCTGCTGGGGTCTGGCCCCATTTAATGGCCTCGTTCAATGGCCTCGTTCAAAAAAAGTTTTAGTTGTTCGCGACGATATCCTGGTCGTTGATGTCAGGATCGATGGTGTTGGTGGCGCTGAGGCCGTTGTTGGATATGATGAAGTTACCGGTGTTAAAGGCTCCGGAGCCTGCTGAGGTCTTGGACGCGCTTTTTGGGGAGATGTAGAAGGAATCCCCAAAGTTGATGACGCCTCCACCTACACTGTTGATTGCTACAGGACCGACAATAGCTGGCATGAAAGACATCCTTTTTTATTTAAGTGATAGTACACTATATGTTCATAGGCTGAAAGTGTTCAATAGCCCTGGCATTCCCCTTACTCATTGGCTGTCACATTCTGATCATTGGCATCCGGATCAATGGTGTTCGTAGCGCTCAGTCCGTTATTGGCATTAATGAAATTCCCTGTATTGAAGGCACCGGAGCCTGCATGGGATTTACCTGTGCTTTTCGGGCTGATATAAAAGGAATCCCCGAAGTTAAGGGTTCCTCCACCAACGCTGTTGATTTTAACGGGTCCGATTATTGCCGGCATGCTTACTCCTTCTTTCCATCATTATCTTTGTCTGTGCTCTTCTTTGCAGCAAGTGGCGCGGCATCGCCCAGTAGCTGTCTGATATGCTTTATCTTTGCTTCTGCAAATATTGTATTGGTGGATCCCACTTGCAGTACGGAAGAGGAAGATATCCCTTTTATTTTGATTCTATTGACGAATATGTTCGGATTGACATTATTCACACACATCTGGACATTTTCATTTACTATTGGGATTGGGTTTTCCATGGAAAAAATGGGATATTCCGAAAAGCTCCCCTCTTTTCCATAAAAACGTGGAAACTCCCGCTTTACAGCCAGCGCCTTAGACCTTGCATTAATAAAACACGAATCACCAATCAGAAAATGCGAGGCGAAAGTAAGGGAGTGGACATTAATTTCATTGACATTCGATATCCGCATGATGTCATCCTTCTGTCGTCAATGGTACAAACGGACCGATGATTAGGGATTCGGCCGGTGTATCAAAGTACGAAGTGAGAACAATGGATTGGGCATCTCCGATAAGGAAGATGCCGGACGAGGATACCCCGAGGATATCGATGTCTCCTACTTGCAGATTATGGTTCACGACATGAAAATTCAAATGGAACACCACACTTTATTTATTCTTGGGCAGATTTTGGATGAAGGCGGCAAATGCCTTATCCATATCGCCTTGAAGCTGTGCTACCGTCAGCTCTTGGATCTTCTCGTCACTATAGCCTTTCTGGATTGCCTCTGTTGTTAAGTTGTTCAATGTATGATTGATTCTCTGTGGAAGCTGCTTAGACACATCCTGGATCATAAAATCATAATAATGCTCTTCAAGGCTTCTTCCTTGCTGTCCTGCAATTTCCTTGATCTTGTTTGCGCCATTTTTGTTTAAATAGGCTAACAATTCCTTTTCTATTACCTGAGACAGCTGCTGGTTCCTCTGTGGGACAGGCACTTCGAGGTTGTTCTGAGTCACCACAAAATCCTCTATTTCTCCTGAGGAACCAGGGGTCAGCCCGATGTTGAGTGTGCCCTCGAGCGTCTCCACCTTCAACTGGTCAAATTTGTATTCGATCCTCTCAATATTCATGCTCGGTTTACTTTTGATTTGGATGATCTCCTGTTGCATCGTTTTCAATATTTCTTCCAAGGCTGATATCTGCTTTGACTGTTTTTCTACAATTTCTTGTAGTTGCTTGATCTGTTGCTGGGATTCGTACAAATACTGCTGAAAATTGTAATACAATTTGATCACCCCTTCATTTGCAGAGTTAATATTCACCTTCTAAAGGCATTAACATTGTATGCAATCAGGAGGAATGGGTGAATGCCCATGGCAAAATCAGCGTGCCTTCAATGGTACTAAAGGTCCTGTTACGCCGCTGCCGGGTTGTATGACTGTGCCGCTTTGGATTTCAGCGGAACTTTCAGGGGCAGGTCCTACAAAGCCGCCTGTATTATTTAGATTCGACAAGCTCTTGATGACGCCTGCACTTCCAATCTGAAATATGGAGGAGTTGCTGACTCCCCCTATTTTCACCTGATGAATGACGATGCTTTGGTTAATGAAAAAATTAGTTGCCATTACAATCCTCCATTCTGCACTTTTTACGCATTCAATGCCACTGGCTGATCAGCTACATCCTGATCATACGTATTGGTCTGGCTGTTTGTGTTGCTGACAGTGATTGCATCACCTGTATTAAAGCTGCCTGCACCCGCAAAGGTCTTTGCGACACTGGTGGGGGACATCTGAAATACATCCCCTATATGGAAAATGCCGGAATTCCCTATACTGTTAACATTTACAGCTCCGACTATTGCTGGCATAAACGTTAACTCCTTTACCAAATTGAATGTACCTGCTTTTCCCAAGCCAATCCATCAGTGGGAAAGAGGATAATCCTTCACCTTACTTATTATCCTATGACAAACGCCCGGTATGGTGAGTAGAAAATGGGTGATCCCCTTTAGCGATAACTCATATAGGAATATATAGGTAAATCGGCTATAATGTACATATCATCTGATGGGAGGGAATAGGTTGAAAGCTGCACCGATAGAAGAGAAAGATAGAATCATTGCTTTAGATATTATAAGAGGCCTGGCGATACTGGGTATTTTCCTGGTAAACATGCCCTCATTTTTTTCGCCGATGCTATATGTGGATCAGCGTACATACTGGAATGACAGGTTGGATATTTGGACGGTAAATTTCGTGGATATAGTTGCACAGGCAAGCTTTTATACGCTGTTTTCCTTTTTGTTCGGATATGGATTCATCATTTTCATGGACCGTCTGAAAGAAAAGGAACTATCCGCTCCCAAATACTTTTCGAGAAGACTGATTGTCCTACTCGCAATAGGCTGCATTCATGCATTCCTGATCTGGCACGGTGATATTCTGATCAGTTATGCCATCACGGGTTTTCTGTTATTGCTCATGAGAAACCTATCATCAAAAGCCATGGTGTGGACCGGGATACTTCTCATTACTATCCCAACCATCCTTTTGACGCTGCTGATGTTACTATCGATGATGATGATGGATGGAAACTTAGATGTTTATGAGGCGTATCAGGGAACAGCGCTGCAGTCACTGGAGATATATGCGAATGGTTCGTTCATGGAGATCACAAGGCAGCGGATGGAAGACTGGGCATTTGTAAATATAGCTAATTCGGTATTCATCGTTCTCTCCATATTGCCTATGTTCCTTTTCGGGGCAGCGGCTGCAAAGGAAAGATGGCTCCATAACACAGAGGAGAATCTTGGGGTGTTCAAGAAACTATGGGCATTGACTTTGGTATTAGCATTGATTTTTAAATTGCTTCCATACTATGCGGGAGGAAACCTTGCGGTGGATTATCTGCAGGATTCCATAGGGGGACCGGCAAGTGCTTTATTCTATTTCCTCACCATCGTCCTTGCAACAAGAAAGGGTGTAGGCAAAAAAATACTTTCTCCTTTGAGATATGTAGGGAAAATGAGTCTGACAAACTATTTGTTTCAGTCCGTGCTCTGCACCTTCATTTTTTACAGCTATGGATTGGGGCTATACGGAACCTTTAAGCCGTTCCAAGGCCTGATGCTCGTACTAGGAGTATATGTACTACAAATATTCTTGAGCAAGTTATGGTTGTCCCGTTTTTATTACGGGCCAATGGAATGGCTATGGAGAATGGGGACGTATGGCAGAAGATCTCCGCTCAGAAAAAGTCCAAATGAAAAGATGCGAGCATAATATCTCGCATCTTCCTATTGGGCAAAAGAATATTTATTTGAGTGGTGAATGGCAAGCATCTGCTGTTCCCATTGTTTGTTAAGTAAAGCATCTAGCTCCTGGCTGCATTGAACCGTTTCAGAAGCGGTGAATCCATACTCTTTCGCACAATGAATCATTTGTTTTCTCTTTAATTCAATCTTCAAAGCTAACATACGACTCTACTCCATTTTTAATAAGATGCAATCGATTGTCCTAATTATGGCATGGTTCGAAAAAGAAAAAAAGGACTTCGCTAAAACAAGTCATAATATAACAAAATACTACAAAAAACGTTTCGACTAGAAAGGGGATCCATCCTTATGCATTTTCTTACTGCTCAATATAATGGAAAAATATTTGTAGGATTAACAGATGAATCACAGCAATATGTCATCGATCTTCATCAAACTGAAAAAGTGAAAGATGGTGTACAAACCCTGCCGCACACCCTCATGGAATGCATTGCACTAGGTGATTATTTCATGGATAAGGCAGCCGCGTTAAGGGATTGGGTATTAACACATAGGGAGGCGCCATCGTTTTTCTATAAAATGGAGGAGGTCACCCTTTTAGCTCCCATACCCCGACCTGCAAAAAATGTACTTTGTGTCGGGAAAAACTATAAAGATCATGTGTTGGAGATGGGAAGCGAAGGGGACATCCCGGAACACATCATGATCTTTACAAAGGCGCCGACATCTGTGATCGGGGATGGGGATGATATCCTATTGCATGAAGGTCTGACAAGCCAGCTTGACTATGAAGGGGAATTGGCGGTCGTTATCGGAAAGAGAGGAATGGGGATAAAAGAGGAAGAGGCTTATGACTACGTCTTCGGCTATACCATCATCAATGATATTACCGCCCGTGACATGCAAGCACGTCATAAGCAGTTCTTTCTTGGGAAAAGCCTTGATGCATCATGCCCTATGGGACCTGTGATCGTCCATAAGTCCGCTATCGAAGATCCGCATAATCTTGAAATCAGTACCCTAGTAAACGGCGAGGTAAGGCAGCATGCCAGGACCGATCTGATGATCTTTTCCATTCCGGAGATGATTGCCACGTTGTCAAAAGGCATGACGCTCGAACCGGGGGACATCATCGCAACAGGAACACCAGCCGGGGTAGGGAAAGGCTTCAACCCGCCAAGATTCCTGAAACGCGGGGATGTGGTGGAAGTGATCGTTGAAGGGATAGGCAAACTTACGAATAAGGTCAATTGATAATATTGTGTCTGGCTTGAAGCGTGCTGCAGCACTAAAACGTGTTGGAGGCGCGCTTTTTTTTTATGCATGAACGGTGGCGGGTACGTCTGTGTTTTACATATTTTGTAAAGATGATAGAATGTAACCTGTTTTGGACAGATTACAAGCCTTTTTGGATAGATTACCCAAAGAAGTGGATAGAATAAGTAGCATTTTCGCTAGATTAACGGGTGTTTTGGATAGAATACAGAAAGTCAGGGCCAATCAAATAAAAAAACCAGGCACTCCTCAATCAATCTAAGGAGTGCCTGGCCCAGTTTCTTCCTAAACAGATAACACTTTCTTCACTTTTTCGATCGCCCAGTCCAGATCTTCCTGTGAAATGACGAGGGGAGGTGCAAAGCGGATAACCGTTTCATGCGTTTCTTTGCAGAGGAGACCTTCCTCTTTCAGCTTTTCACAGTAAGGACGTGCAGCTTCTGTCAGTTCCACGCCAATGAACAGGCCTCTGCCGCGGATTTCCTTGATGATAGGATTGTTTATTTTAGAAAGTTCCGACTGCATGTAGTTGCCAAGCTCAAAGGATCTTTCCACCAGTTTTTCCTCTTCAATGACTTCGAGGGCTGCCATGGAAACGGCACACGCAAGTGGGTTACCGCCGAAAGTGGAGCCATGCGATCCAGGATTGAATACCCCGAGGATATCCTTGTTTGCAGCAACGCAAGAGATAGGGAAGACCCCTCCGCCGAGTGCCTTGCCAAGGATATACATATCCGGCTCTACATTTTCCCAGTCACAAGCGAACAGTTTTCCTGAGCGGCCAAGTCCAGCCTGGATTTCATCCGCTACATACAAGACATTGTTCGCCTTGCAGACGTCATATGCAGCTTTCAGGAACCCTTCTTCCGGGATGTTGATTCCAGCTTCCCCCTGAATCGGTTCGAAGATGAATGCCGCGGTATCAGGCGTGATGGCACTTTCCAATGCTTCGATACTTCCATAAGGGATTACTTTGATTCCAGGAAGCATCGGTCCGAAGCCTTCCTGGTACTCTTCGCTTGATGACATGGAAACGGCTGTCATGGTACGTCCGTGGAAATTGTCCTCACAAACGATGATTTCCGCTTGATTGACAGGCACTCCCTTTACATCGTAGGCCCAGCGGCGAACTGCTTTAACAGCTGTTTCCACTGCTTCTGCCCCTGTGTTCATCGGCAGTACCATGCTCTTATTTGTCAGCCCTGCGACTTTTTCGTACCACGGTCCAAGCTGGTCATTGTGGAAGGCGCGGGAAGTCAATGTGATTTTATCTGCTTGATCTTTCAATGCCTGAATGATTTTTGGATGACGGTGGCCCTGGTTCACAGCGGAATATGCGCTGAGCATATCCATGTATTTATTGCCTTCCGGATCCTCCACCCAAACCCCTTCCGCCTTGGAAATGACGATTGGAAGCGGATGATAGTTGTTTGCTCCAAATTTTTCTGTAATGCTGATGATATCGTGAGTTTTAGTGGTCATGTATGAAATACCTCCATCTGATCAATGTAATGGCTTTCAAAAATATTATAGCATTGTTAAAATTCAAAATCTTATCCCAAGAGAAAAAAGACGATTTATTTAGGTTTTTTAGTAAAACATGGTATGATACAAGTATTGTATTTTACTTGAAAGTAAGGAGGAACACGCATGACACATGCACATATTTCAACATGGGCAGTTGCATTGATTCTTTTCGTCGTGGCGATCGCTCTGCAAAAAAGCGGCAAAGCCAAAGGCGCGAAAATCGTCTCCATGGTTTTACGATTGTTCTACATATTGATTGTTGCTACAGGAGTACTTCTGCTTTGGAACATTAATCTGACGGGAGACTACATCGTCAAAGGATTGATGGGGATCGTCGTCATCGGTCTGATGGAAATGATTTCTGTTCGCACAAGAAAAGGCAAATCTACCACAGTCCTTTGGGTCATTTTTGCCGCTGCGTTTGCATATGTTTTATATTTAGGTTTCAGTTTGGATATGGGAATGAACTTCTTCTGATTCCTTTAAAAATGCCTGATCATCATCTAATGTTGATCAGGCATTTTTTTTATGGCTCCCACCCCAATATTCTTCTACGAATGTTTTCAATTTTACATGTTTTCGAGTTTATAACTATGGTAAAGTTAAAATGAATAAATTGTAAAATATGCACTTGTTTTGTAATAAGATGTAGAACCTATGGGAGTTTATGCTTATGAAAACTTTAAATCTTACATATAAAGAGCCTGGGGATATAGTCCCGTTTATCCGAAAACATGATATTGCCTCCCATTCTGAAGTGCTTGTACATATGTACGCGGGATCGACGGATAAGGATGAACTGAGTGGAATCATCCAGAAGATCAGAGGGAATCTTCCGCAGGCACAGGTAGTGGGTGCAACAACGGATGGGGAAATTTCCGGAGGAGTGATTTCAACCAATGAAATAATAATATCCTTTATGCTTTTTGATAAGACACAAGTTCATACTTCACTATATCCTTTCGAGGAATTCGAATCCCTGGACAATATCGGTCATCAGATAGTACAGGAAATGATTACGGAAAAAACAAAGCTTATTCTTCTTTTGGCTAATGGTCTGCATTTTGACTATGATAAATTGGCACAAGGGCTGGGCCGGCACTCGAGTCATACAGAAACGAAAATTTTCGGTGCATTGGCAGGGGCGAACGGTGAGTTTGGGGAGACCTATGTTTGGTTGGATGATCAGATCACAGTCAATGGAATAGTGGCGATAGCTCTTGATAGTGAGGTTTTGGAGGTTTATCCATTATCGAATCACTGCTGGAAAGAGATCGGCACCTCGTTTCTCATGACATGTGCAGAAGGGAGCATCATTCGTTCCATTAATAAATTGACTCCCCTTACGATACTGAAGAAATATCTTGGGGAGCAATTTGTTAGGGAACTACCTCTTAGTGGAACTCAATTCCCGATGATGACGGTGCGGAATGGGAAGAAGACACCTCTATTTGTTACTCATGTGCTGGAGGATGGCAGCATCAAGGTGGACAGAAGGGTATACGAAGGAGAATCCTTCACATTTTCCTATGCCGATGCTCAGGGGATTATAGATAAGACGAAATTACAGATAGAAGAGCTTATCAATAAACCGGTGGAATCCATCCTGATTTTTAACTGTATGGCAAGAAGAAGATACTTCGGCCATTTTGTTGAAAAAGAAATAAAAGCTTTGCAGGGGATTGCTCCTACCACTGGATTCTTTTCCTATGGGGAAATCGATTATTCATCAAAGGGCCAAGTGGATTATGTCAGCTTTTCCAACATCACCATTGCGATGAGCGAATCAACTGTGATCAATAGCAGGTCCCCTTTGATGGTAGATTTTGAGATGCCGAATGAAACGAAGGCGGTTTTGGCGCTCTCCCATTTGGTGGATGCATCCACGAGGGATATAGCCAAACTTAATAAGAGCATCGAGAAATCAGAGCAGCGATATAAGTCTTTGTTTGAGCATAATTCCGACATTGTTTTTTCCATTGATCTTTTTGGGCGGGTTCTGAGCGTTAACCCCAGATTCTCGGAAATCTTCGGTTTTACCGAAAAGCAGATTTTGAAGAAAAGTGCGTTAAGCTTTTTGAAGCCAAGTGATGTGGAACGGGTTTCCAATCATTTCTTTCAAGCCTTGCAAGGGATAGAACAAACGTATGAAGTAGATCTCAAGGAACGGGATGGCCAGGAACGAACCTATTTAATCAAGCACATCCCGATTATCGTCCACGGGGAACGCGCCGGTGTCTATGGGATCGGGAGGGATATAACGGCCCAGAAGAAAGCGGAAGAGCGAGTGGCGTATTTAGCTTATTTTGACGCTGCAACAGCCTTGCCGAACAGGCAGAATTTCAGTGAACGCTTAACAGAAGAAATGGATGAAATCAAAAAAGCAAAATCAAAGCAGAAGCTGGCAGTGTTGTTTATCGATTTTGACCGATTCAAGCTCATCAATGACAGCCTTGGTCATTATGTAGGGGATAAACTGCTGATCCATATCATTGAAAGGATCAGGAAAATCCTCCCCAGCAAAAGCTATCTCGGCAGATTTGGCGGAGATAAATTCACCCTCTCCTTATCCGATTATAAAAGTGTTGATGAAGTAATCAATATCGCCCAAGCACTATTGAATTCGATCAATAAGCCGATTCTTTACAATGAACAGGAATTCTATGTGACAGCAAGCATCGGGGTAAGCCTTTTCCCAAATGATGGCGTTAATGCAGAGAGTTTATTAAAAAATGCGGATGCTGCCATGAACCAAGCAAAGAAGCTCGGGGGAAATCGAGTGAAATTCTACTCAAATGATATGAACCACCAGGCGATGTTTAGGATAGAACTGGAAAGTTACCTTAGAAAGGCTTTGGAAAAAAACGAATTTTTCCTTTGTTACCAGCCTTTCATTGATATACAGTCAAAGCGGGTAATCGGAGCGGAAGCGTTGATCCGATGGGATCATCCTAAATTGGGTCTGGTTTCCCCGGCGGAATTCATCCCATTGGCGGAAGAAACTGGACTTATCACCGATATCGGGGTATGGGTGCTCCGTTCGGCCTGTCTTGAGGCA
Organism: Sutcliffiella tianshenii; assembly: GCF_016908565.1. GTDB lineage: Bacteria > Bacillota > Bacilli > Bacillales > Bacillaceae_I > Sutcliffiella_A > Sutcliffiella_A tianshenii. The sequence continues at coordinate 76,734 of NZ_JAFBED010000005.1, read as the reverse complement.
AAAAGGTGGCACGAAATAGGGATTGGTGATATGACAATTTCGGTCAATGTATCAGCACACCAGTTCCAGCAACCGACCTTTATCCAGGAAGTGAAAAAGGCATTGATGGCAAGTGGCCTAGAACCTTCCTACTTACAGCTCGAATTGACTGAAAGCGTCATGCTCCGCAATGCCACATACAGCATCGCGGTCATGAAGGAACTGCAGGAGCTTGGAGTCCAGCTTTCCGTCGATGATTTCGGTACCGGCTACTCCTCGTTAAGCTATTTGAGGGACTTGCCAATCAATAACTTGAAAATCGATCGGAGTTTCATTAAAAATCTCCGCTACGATTCAAAGGATGTGGCGATTGTCCATGCAATAGTCACTATGGGGAAAGGCTTGAACCTCAAAGTGATTGCAGAAGGGATAGAATCCGAAGAACAGTTGCAGCTTTTGGAAACACTGTCCTGTGACGTTGCACAAGGCTATCATCTCTCAAAGCCTCGGGGGCAGGAAGAGTTCGAAAAGTTCATCAAAGAAAGCCTTATGAGCTTCATATAAAGATAAAAAGCACCTATGTTCAGCCTTTTTGCTGAACAACGGTGCTTTTATTCTGCCCTCCGGCGTTCCAGGTTCGTAAACAGATAGCGTTTGCCTGTCTGTAACGTATATTCGAAGCGGTCCGAGTGATGGTTCCCCCTTGTAAAATGATGTTGCACACTGCATATGAATGTTTCATTGTCATAAACGAAGAAATTGACACCGCTCTTGATTTTGTCGGTATCCATGAACTGCATCGCATTATGACAATAGATACAGTCATAAAGGGAAATCTTTGAGGAATTCAGGAGCTTGGTGAAATGGAAGAACGCATCTTCTGACAGTTCCTCCAAAAATTCCATATATGCCATAGGCAGCCGTTTTCTGACCCTGACAGCGTCCCCGTTATTCAATTCATAAAGGTGCTGGGTCTGAAGCAATACTTCCCCCGTTTCCAATAGAACACCGGGGACCCATTCGTTGGATAATAATACTTCAATGCCGTCCTCTGTTATTTCCTCGAGCAAAAAGGCTTCATCATCCTCCGCTTCAAAAAAAATCCACTGTTCATTAATGTTTTCGATGGTTCCACACGTATAGGAACGTTTTTGTCCGTATATGATGTTTTTTCTTTTTTGCAGATTCACAGGGCTTCCTCCAATGCGAAACATAGTAGTAAGTAAGATGGGAGTTTTCTCTTTTCCCAATTCTGTCCCACTTTCAAAACCTTTAAACAGGAACTCTCTTACTTTCTTACATTCCCCATCTTTTTAAAAATTATATGGTAGGAAGACTAACAAGGAAAAATGATGGATGTGTAGCAATAAATCATGGTATAAGCCCCATTTGCATAGTATAGAAAAGCCCTGTTCTGTCTTAAAAAAGGAGTGGTAAAAATACTATGTGTGGAATTACTGGATGGATAGATTATCAGAAATCGATCAGGCACGATGAACATACAGTTGAAAAAATGGCCGGGACATTATCGTTCAGGGGTCCTGATGATACAAATATCTGGATGGGGGATCATGTGGGATTCGGGCATAAACGGCTTGTGGTTGTAGATCCCGAGGGTGGCGTGCAGCCGATGACGAGGAAGAAGAATGGTCATCAGTTTACCATCTGCTATAATGGGGAGCTTTATAATACGGAAGATATCCGAAAAGAGCTCCTGAAAAAGGGATATACCTTCAGTGGGCATTCAGACACGGAAGTGCTTCTGACTTCCTATATGGAATGGAAGGAGGAGTGTGTGCATCATCTCAATGGAATATTCGCTTTTGCCGTTTGGGATGAGGAGAGGGAGCAATTGTTCATTGCCAGGGACCGGCTTGGGGTAAAGCCATTATTCTATCATGAAAAGGAAGGGAAACTATTATTCGGTTCTGAAATAAAGGCGATACTCGCACATCCGTTCATTTCAAGTGCAGTGGGTCATGACGGATTGGCCGAAATTTTCGGGCTCGGCCCTTCCCGTTCTCCGGGACATGGACTTTTCAAGGATATAAAGGAGCTTCGGCCGGCACATCTATTGACCTATTCCAGAAACGGACTCAAAATCAGCCGCTATTGGAATGTAGTCAGCAAGCCGCATACGGACAGCTTTGATGAAACGGTGGAAAAGGTCCGCGAACTATTTACCGACGCCGTCACCAGACAATTGGTTTCAGACGTTCCTGTATGTACCTTCCTATCTGGGGGATTGGATTCAAGCGCCATTACTGCGATTGCTGCCAATGCATTCAAAAAGGAAGGGAAGCCTCCCTTACACACCTATTCCATCGATTACGAAGAAAATGAAAAATATTTTAAAGCAAATGAATTCCAGCCAAACTCGGATGAGTATTGGATACGGAAAATGACAGAGGCTTTTGGGACCGTCCATCATTATTCCGTCATCTCGCAGGAAAATCTGGTGGCGAATCTAAGAGAGGCTGTACTTGTGCGCGATCAGCCCGGGATGGCGGATATCGATTCTTCCCTGCTATGGTTCTGCAGGGAAATCAAACAAAATTATGTGGTAAGCCTTTCAGGGGAATGCGCGGATGAAATTTTTGGAGGTTATCCTTGGTTCCACCGACCGGAGGATCTTGCTGCAAGGAACTTTCCTTGGATGAGATCGACAGAAGCGAGAGTGGACCTCCTTCGTCCGGAGTGGAAGAAAAAGCTTCAACTGGATGATTATATTACAGCGCGCTTTGAAGAAACGGTTGCAGAAACCCCTCGGTTGGATGGCGAGAGTAATTTGGAGGCAAGGAGAAGGGAGCTTTTCTACCTGAATATGATCTGGTTCATGACGACTTTGCTAGACCGAAAGGACAGGATGAGTATGGGGGCGAGCCTAGAGGTGCGTGTTCCTTTTGCAGACCATAGGATCGTTGAATATGTATGGAATATCCCGTGGGAAATGAAGATGCATGGTAACAGGGAAAAAGGGCTGCTCAGAAAGGCGCTCGAGGGTGTATTGCCTGATGAGGTCCTATACCGGAAAAAGAGTCCGTATCCCAAAACCCATCATCCGGTCTACACCCATGGAGTAAAAAAATGGATGAATGAAATTCTCCAGGATAAAAATACCCCATTGCTTGAATTCTTCCAAAAGGAAAAACTTCAGCAGATTGTCGATTCAGAAGGGAAAGCTTTTCAGGTTCCATGGTTTGGCCAATTGATGACAGGTCCACAATTATTGGCGCACCTTGCACAAATACACGTTTGGTTTACAGAATACGGTGTTACAATAAAGGAATAAATTGTTAAAGAGTAGAAGTATATATAAATAGACGGAAAACTCCCTCAAAAATGCACGATGCTCAAAAGAGGGAGTTTTTTTTATAAAATTAAGGACATGCCTTTTTAAGTATAAATTCTTGTGCATACATAAAATATTGTGTATAGTATTTGTATAACATTTGTTTAACTTTATTGATGTTCGGTTTAATGGGGGAGGCAATACAAAATGAGTAAAAAGATTATTATTGTTGGTGCTGGACCGGGCGGCTTGGCGGCTGCGATGCTACTGTCGGCCAAAGGCAATAGTGTGACGGTTGTGGAAAAGCAATCTTATATCGGCGGAAGGAATTCAAGTATCAAGCTTGATGGTTTTACCTTTGATATGGGACCAACCTTTTTGAGTATGCCTCACATTGCCGAAGAAATCTTCGAAGCGTGTGACCGGGATCTTCATGACTATATGGATTTACGGGAATTGAAAGATATGTATGAACTGATCTTTCCGGATAAATCGTTTATGGTAACGAGGGACCAGGAAAAAATGAAAAGAACGATAGAGCGATATTTTCCGGGAGATGGAGAGGGCTATGTCCGGTTCATGAAGGAAACGGAGAAAAAGATGAATGCCTTGACTCCCATCCTTCAGGGTAAAATGGACCGCTTCTACCATTACCTCCAGTGGAAAGTAATCAAAGCGTTGCCACAGTTGAGCCTCGGAATCAGCTTATATGACCAGTTAAGCAGATTCTTCAAAGCTGAACAGCTAAAATTGGCATTCACATTCCAATCCAAGTATTTAGGGATGTCACCATGGGAGTGCCCTGGTGCTTTTTCCATCCTCTCCTATATGGAGCATGCATACGGAATCTATCATCCTATCGGGGGCGTCAATCAGCTCCCTAAAGCGATGGCAAGGGTGGTAGAGGAAAACGGGGGCAGCATTCAGCTTGGTAAAGGTGTGCAAAAGCTTTGGCTTGAAGGAAAAAAGGTAGTAGGGGTCCTGATGGAGGACGGAACGAAAATGGAGGCGGATGAAGTCATCGTCAACGGTGATTTTGCACATGTGATGACCAACCTCGTAGATGAGGGCATCTTAAAAAAGTACAGTAGAGACAAATTGGAAAAGAAAAAGTACTCCTGTTCCACGTTCATGATCTACCTCGGGCTAGACAGGGTTTATGACCTGCCTCACCACACCATCATCTTTGCAGATGACTACAAAAAGAATGTAGAAGAAATCACAAGAACTAAAAAACTATCCGAAGATCCTTCCATCTATGTGCAAAATGCATCCGTTACAGATCCGACCCTTGCACCGGATGGCAAGTCAGCGCTTTATATATTGGCGCCTGTCCCGAATAATTTCAGTGATATAGATTGGGAGACTCATAAGGATGCTTTTAAAAGACTCGTCTACGATACTTTGGAAAAAAAGAGCGGCTTTAAGGACCTTCAGGATCATATAGAAGTGGAAAAAGTGCTGACACCCGACGATTGGGAGAAAGAGGTGCTTGTATACAAAGGCGCAACCTTCAATCTGGGTCATCAGCTTTCACAGATGATGGTTCTGAGACCTCATAATAAATTTGAGGAATTGGAGAACTGCTGGCTCGTAGGAGGAGGAACACATCCGGGAAGCGGTCTGCCAACCATTTTGGAATCAGCAAGGATTACAACGGATCTCTTAGAGGAGAAACACCGAAACCTTGTTAAGAACGAAGTACCTTCACACAGATTGGAGAGGGCCCAATGACTAAAGGACACATTGCGATTGCAGGCGCTGGAATCGGCGGAATGATAACGGCGCTTCTATTGAAGAAACAGGGATTTGACGTCTCCATCTTTGAAAAAGAGAAAAATGCAGGGGGGCGACTTGCATTTATCGAAAGAGAAGGATACCGGATCGATAAGGGCCCTACCATCGTGCTGCTTCCTGAAATGCTGACAGAAATATTGGAGGAGGCGGGTGTACCAGATGAAGCATGGGAACTTATCCCATTGGACACTTTGTATTCCATCCGATTCCAGGACGGGACTGTATACAGGAAACATCGGAATAAAAACATGCAAAAAAAGGAAATTGCGCGCCTGTTTCCCGGTCAGGAGGAAGGCTTCGACCGGTATATGAAAGAAATGCACGAAAGCTTTAAGCTTGGCAAGGCATCTTTTCTCGAAAAGTCTTTCACAAAGAAAAAAGACTTCTGGACCTGGAAGAACATAGCTTCATTATGGAAATTGAAGGCATATCAATCTACTAAAAAATATGCATCCAATTTCTTTTCCGATACACGCCTCCAGGAAGCCTACTCCCTGCAAACTCTCTATATCGGGGGAAACCCGCAAACAGCCCCTGCCATGTACAGCCTCATCCCTTACAGTGAGCATGAACACGGTATCCATTATGTCAAAGGAGGTTATGCGTCGCTCGTGGATGTCCTCGTTGAGAGATTGCGGGAAAATAAAATTCCCCTTTATCTGGATTCCAAAGTGGAGGCGATAGAGGAGGCGGGAAGTGCCGTGACTGCGATCTTTTCAAAAGATAAAAAAATCAAGGTCGATGGATTGGTATGGAATGGAGACTTCCCATCAATCCAGGAGGTCATTGAAGAAGAGAAGAGTAAAAATTATACTCCTTCCTCAGGCTGTCTCCTGCTCTACTTTGGAGTGAAGGATAGGTACGAATCGGATGTCCATCAATTTTTTATGAGCAGCGACTTTGATCAGCATATGAAAGAAGTGTTCAAAGAAAAAAAGGTCCCTACTGATCCTTCATTCTACACTTTTAATCCTGGCATCATTGACAATAGCTTGGCTCCTGAAGGAAAAAGTGTCCTTTATGTATTGGTCCCTGTCCCCTCGGGCGGTCATATCGATTGGAGCAAAGAGCAGGGGTTCATCAATCGGGTGATGGAAAGGCTTGAATCGGAGGCGTTCCCGAAATTAAGAGAGAAAATGGAATGGATGGAAGTGCGGACACCGAATGATGCTGAGATGGAAGGTTTGTATCAAGGTGGAAGCTTCGGCATTGCGCCGGAATTGTTCCAATCAGGGGTCTTTCGTCCACAAGCCAAGCTTTCTCCATATAAAAATGTCTATGCAACCGGGGCATCGGTCCATCCTGGTGGCGGTATTCCCATCGTGATGCAAAGTGCGCGGCTTGCCGCCAACCAGATCGTCGCTGATTTTGCTTATAACTCTTCGAAAAAGGATGTGAATCTTCATGAACGAATTGATCAAAGCATATCAACATTGTGAAAATATTATAAAAGAACACTCCAAGACTTTCTACAAAGCATTTATGCTGCTTCCCTCAGATAAGAAAAAGGCCGTTTGGGCTGTTTACGCCTTTTGCCGGCAAGTGGATGATATCGTGGATGAAGGAGACAATCCAAAAGAAGAGTTGCATAGATTCAAGGAATGCTTTGCTGATTTTCTAAAGGGTGGGCTGTCTTCGTCTGATCCGATGTGGCTCGCCCTCCAGGATGTTTTCAAAAACTATGAAATGGATATAGAAGCCTTCCACGATATGATAACGGGACAGGAAATGGACCTTTACAAAAAGCTTTACTACACAGATGAGGAGGTAATGACCTATTCATATCATGTAGCTAGCACGGTGGGACTGATGTTGCTGCCGATCCTGGCACCGAATACCAAGGAGATGTTAAGGCAGGATGCCATTGCCCTCGGTCAGGCCATGCAGCTTACCAATATATTAAGGGATATTGGAGAGGACCTCGCACGTGATAGGATCTATCTCCCCATCAATAGATTGGAAGAGGCGGGCTATTCAGTTCATGACCTACAACAGCATATCGTCAACAAGGCCCTTATCTCCGTTTGGGAGGATATCGCTGCAAAGGCAGAAAGATTATATGAACAGGCGTTAAGTACGATAGATTTATACCCGATCCATTCACGAACCCCGGTAAAAGGGGCTGCCTACCTTTATCGCGCCATCCTCGGTTCGATACGTAAAAAACACTACTCCGTATTCCAAACCAAGCATTATGTAACAAATGAAGAAAAGCAGCAGATCATATCACAAATATAAAAGCAAACAATGACCTGACCACTCCTTGGCAATTGGAGCGAGTAGGTCATTTTTATTGCATATTTCGTTGTAGAAAAGGTGAAGCATAACACCTATTTTATAGAAAATTATGGTATGATTAGGTAAAATGGCTGGGTAAGGTGGGGTGGATAAAATGAAGCTCAAAACACTTTTATATCTTTCATCTTCTGTCCTTGCATTATTAGTGGTGAATCTAGTAGATAAGTATTATTATGAGATGTCCCTATTGGTCAGTTTTGGCTTGCTGATGGTGATTCATTTTATCCTATTCTACCTGATCGATGTCATCTTGCAGAAAAAAGAGAAAGCCGTTCGTAAGGGGACGGGTATTACCTATCTCTTCTTTCTTTTCTGTGCTTCGGTTTCAATTGTCTACTTGATATGAAAAAAAGGCTGAAGTTTCCTCTAAGGGATGACTTCAGCCTATTTTTTCGCGTGCCTCTTTACAATCGCCTCTGCCACATTCAATCCGGATAGTGTAACCATCGGAGATCCACCCCCGGGGTGAGTGGAGCCTCCAACAAAGTAGAGGTTCGCGACATCGCGTGATTTGTTGCGCGGACGGAAGAAGGCATCCGTTTTCCTGTTTGAAGCAACACCGTATAATGATCCTTTGAATGCACCAAAATTGGATTTAATATCCTGTGGAGTAATCAGTTGTTCCTGTAAAATGTGACCGTTTATTGATACACCCCGCTTGTCCAGGGTTTCATAGATAAGCTCCTTGTAGCTTTCGGAAAAACCATCCTGGGTATCTGAACCATTTACTGCAGGTGCATTGGCCAAAATGAACAAATTATCCCCGCTTGGACCTTTCTCATGTTCAGTGACAGAGGAATTGCTTATGTAGATGGTAGGGCTCTTTGGATATTTCCTTTCCTCGAACAATTCCTTGAACTCTTTTTTATAGTCTGAAGAAAAAAACACATTATGATGAAGCAGCTGCTTGTTTCTTGTGTTCAGGCTGGCAAGTGCGACAAAGGCCGAAATGGAAGGTTCAAAGGAAGCTGCCTTCCGGTCCGGAAAATGTGGGCGTTCCTTTTCCTCTACAAGCTCGGGATAGGCGGCAAGCAAATCGGCGTTCATCACAACCACATCGCATGGATAGGTATCCCCATCGGCAGTCAGCACTGCAACCGCTTTGCCGTTTTTTACTTGGATACTAGTGACCCGGCAGTCTGTCCGGATCGTCACTCCTGTTATTCTTGCAACCTTTTCAAAGGCTTCAGCAATTTTCCAATTTCCGCCCTTTGTGTAATACACCCCTTCCACGAGCTCCAAGTAAGCTATCAATGCAAATGTTGCAGGTGAAATATAAGGGGATGAGCCTATATAGGTTGCATAACGGTCAAGAGCCTGCAACAGAAATGGGTCGGAGAAATACCTGCTGAAAAATTGATGCAGCGATTGCAGGGGGCGGACCTTTGTAAAGGCTGCACCAAGTCCAGGTGACAGATAATCCATGCTGGATGTGAAACTTTTACGGAAAAAGTGCGAGTTGCCTAGCTGAAAGAGCCTTGTGATTTCTTTAATGAAGGCTTCATAGTTCTTTGCACCAACCGGATCTATCATACTTAATTGTTCCTTCATTTTTTCCTGATCTGAACTGAAATCAAACACTTTTCCATCATATGAAACATTTCTGGTGTGGGTTTTCAGTTTGATGAACTCAAAATACGCATCCGGATTCTCCCCGCTAAGCCGGATGACTTCCCGAAACACATCAGGCATGGTGATGGTATTCGGACCAAAATCGAAGTATGCGTCCCCAAGCGTTACCGGCATCAATTTACCCCCAAGATGCCGATTCTTTTCCAAAAGTGTCACGTCAAACCCCTGCGATGCAAGGGAAATGGCAGAGGAGAGTCCGCCGAGGCCTCCCCCGATTACAACAATCTTCTTCATTTATATGCACGTCCCTTCCATAAGTAATGTTCTTTTTTCAAGCTTTTCCACATGGAGGCGTGCATAAGGACGATAAAAGCGAGTACGCTTAAAGGCATAAGTAGACAAAGATAGGCTTTTTGCTTCGTTTGGAGGTCTATATATAACTTTTGGATCCATACAAGCAATAAGGGAAGGAAAAGCCAATTGCCGTAAATGGGGGCCAGCAATGCCAATGGCAAGGGTAAGAAGTAAAAAACCGAATAGAAGACCGTTAATCCAGCCACAATCCAAGGTGATCTTCCTATTCCGATATAGATGTTCTTCAAAAAGCCGTACCACACTTCCTCATTTGTCTCGTACATATGACATGTCACATATCCGGTTGGGTTGATAAGCTTCACTGTGAAACCGTGTTGCTTCATCACTCTCGCCAGATGGACATCTTCCACGATTGAGTCCTTTACTGCGCTATGTCCTCCAACAGCAAGATAGGCGTTCCTTTCAAAAAACATAAACGCCCCATGTGCGGCAGTAGCCTGTTTGTAGGCGGAATAATTGGCCAGGGGCAATGGGAGATGAAGCCAAGTGACAAAATGCTGCATGGGGACAAGCAGTTTGCTCAGCAACGAGGTAACGGGGAATCGTGGAAAGCCCGTGACTAGATGACTTGTTCCTTTTTCGAAAAAGGGCAACATATTTTCAATGGTATCCGGCTTCAATCTTGCATCTGCATCTAGGAAAAGGAGAAATTCCCCGGATGCATGCCCTGATAATTGATGGCATGCATGAACTTTACCTGCCCATCCCTTTTTTAATGCAACGCCTTCTATAAGGCGGAAGCGGTTATCATTTTGAGTCTGACCCTGTGCCAGCGCCAGGGTCGAATCTGAGGAATGGTCATCCAATAATATGAATTCTACATTCGGGTAGGAAAGCTTTTGCAGATTCTGAATCAATGGGACGACATTCCTCTCTTCGTCTCTCATGGGGACCATGATGGAAACCAGTGGTGTATAGTGCGGAATAGGTTTATGGAACCGTGGGAAAAAGAGTCCATTTATCATCATCCCGATCAATGAAAGGAGAAGAAAACCTGATAATAGTATTGCGAGCTGCTCCATTCTTTGCTCCCTTCACGCTATAATAGATTTTTAAAATCGCGTGTATTTTCCATTATTACGTCCTGTTTTAAACGCTCAAGATGAGTTGTGAATAATTCCTCCAAGGCAACATTCTTATCTTTGGATGAAGTACCCGGCAGGTCATCTGCCGTCACCGGCCCGCAAACCCTGATATGGATGTCGGGCTTACGCTCTCTCCCGAAAGAATAGTAGAGGAGGACAGGGACGATTGGAATGTTGGTATTTTTTACGATATGCAGGGCCCCTGGCAGGAATCCCAATGGCCGGATTTCCTGATGTCGTTCGTCTCCCTGGGGGAATAGCCATAACGTCTTGTTTTCTTTTAATCTTTCTTTTGCATACTGCAAGGAAAGTACAATATCCTTGGGATTCTCCCTGTTGACGGAGAATGCTCCTATTTTACGGAAGAAGGGGTATTCCCTTATCCCTTTTTCGTGCATCATTACAAAGCTTTCCTGCATGATTACATGGCGATTCAGGTGGAACACAGCCAGCGCGTCCCACCATGTACTATGATTGACGATGAATAAGCAAGGGGAGGCAGGGATGGTTGCATCTGCCCCTTTTGAAAAAAATACTCCCCGGAAATGGAACTTCAGGAAGCGTTTATTGAAGTGATCAAAAAAATAATCAAATGCTCTGCTTTTTTTGGCTGGTATCATGAAAAAGCTCCTTGTTCTTATATGTTCCGGCATAAAGAAGAATGGCAGGGATGATGGTGGCGAAGAACGCCAGATATAATTGTGAGGATAAAGCAATCAAACAAAACATGCCCACCATCAGGCCGTATAGTAGAAACATATTCTTCTCCCAATAGCGATTCTCCTTTGAAGATGAAAGAGAAGTTAATAGCAGCAGCACAAGATGGAAGAGGAGGGATAATCCAAACCAGCTATAGAAATTGAACATAGGGATGTTATAGTAAAAACTCTCTCCACTCCAGATCCAATATTCCTTCGCGATGAATGCGACAGGATCGATGATCAAATCCAGCACTACCGCTGCAAGGGCTGCCACTGTTGCTTTCAACAATAAAGGGGAATCAGGAAATATTCGAAGGGCCATCACATGGGAAGTGGCGATGACCATGACCCAGGCAAACCCGATTGTGACCGGAACGCCAAAAAGCATCGGGCCAAAATAAGAGTTGTAATAATAGTCTCCAAAAAGTAATCCATATTTCACGCCGATATGCTCGGCGGCAATGGATGAAAAGAAGACGATAAGAGTAAAAAGGAATCCGAGGGTTTTATAGTTTTTAATGAAATATATCGCCCCGAGTGAACCTGCCGTAACAAGAAAGACCACATTTGCCCACTCAAGCCACGGGGGGAGAAGGTCGAATGTCAACAAGATCACGCCGCATATGTACCATAGAATAAAAAAATGAAAGACATTCCGCTCCCATTTACTGACCATTTTTTATCACCTCTAGGTGGAATTATAACACTAAGGTTAAATGTTTGTATATGTTTTGTATACATATGAAAAGCGATCCATATCGAATGGATCGCTCCTGTCATTTCTATGTTTATCTTTGACTGTTTATATTAGACTTGCTTTGCTTTCTGTTTGGTTGTTCCAAGATTGTTCAACCTGTGGACAAGGCCTGTTCCGAATTCAGGTGCAGAGCTATTATCAGAAAATACCGATTCCCTCAGTTCGTAGGCCGAAGAACCGTGCTCGGCAAAATCCAAGCCTGAAATTTCCTCTTCCTTCGTAACGCGGATGCTCGAGAAACGGGTTACAAGGAAAAGGAAGAGAGTGACGGTCACTGCTGTCCATGCGATCACCGCCAGGATCCCTATTGCCTGAATCCCCAATTGACCTGCACCGCCGCCATAGAAAAGTCCGGTTGAAGTGGAGAATAATCCTACAGCAAGTGTACCCCAAATTCCGCATACCCCATGTACCGCAATTGCCCCTACAGGATCATCCAATTTGAGCACTCTGTCAATGAATGAAACGGATTCCACAAGGATCACTCCAGCGATTAAACCGATTAAGATGGCGCCGATCGGTGAAACATCACCTGTCCCTGCAGTAATCCCTACAAGTCCTGCCAATGCTCCGTTCAGTGTCAGGGAAGCATCCACACGCTTATAACGCAACTTGGAATAAAAAGCGGACGCGAGTACACCGGCAGAAGCGGATAATAGGGTGGTGGTGATGACATGTGGGATAAGCTCGGGATCGGCAGCAAGCGTGCTTCCGCCATTAAATCCGAACCATCCGAACCAAAGGATGAATACTCCAAGTGCCCCAAGTGGGATATTGTGACCTGAAATGACATTCACTTTGCCGTTTGAATATTTGCCAAGCCTTGCACCTAGGAATCGAACCGCAACAACGGCACCGAGCGCCCCGGTCAGATGTACGACCGTGGATCCTGCAAAGTCGGTAAAGCCCATTTCCGACAACCAGCCGCCGCCCCAGACCCAATGTCCCACAACAGGATAGATGAAAGCGGTCATTACAACAGTGATAAGGATATAACTGCTAAGCTTCATCCTTTCTGCCACAGCCCCTGAGATGATGGTTGCGCATGTGGCTGCGAACATTGCCTGGAAGACGAAGAAGCCGATGTCCCCTTCACGGCCTGAAAGAAAGAATCCTTCCGTCCCGATGAAGCCTCCCGAGGATGAACCGAACATAAATGCATAACCAACCGCCAAATATAGGATAGAGCCGATGGAAATCGTAAGGAAATTTTTCATCAGGATATTAAGGGAGTTTTTGGACCGAGTAAATCCTGACTCCACCATTGCAAATCCAGCGTGCATAAAGAATACGAGCAATGCACCGATCATGATCCACACCATATCCATGGAAATATTCAATGTTTCCACTGTCGGAGCTTGTGCGTGTGCTGTTGAACCAAAGATTAAGCCGCCTGTCATCAATAAACCAATTTTCTTTTTCAATGTGATCATCCCTTTCTGTAATTGTTAGAGTATTGCAAGTTTGCCGGTTTCCCCTGTACGGATGCGAATGGCATCTTCGATATGGTAGATAAATATTTTCCCGTCCCCTACAGAATTGGTGCTGCATGTTTCCTGGATGATCTGTACTATTTCATCTACAAATTCCGCTTCTACGACCATTTCGACTTTTACTTTGGGGAGGAGTTTAATTTCAAATGTATTGCCTCGAAAGACACCCTGCTGTCCTTTTTGCTGCCCGCAACCAGCCACTTCGGAAACGGTCAGACCGTTGATGCCTACTTCTTCCAGGCGTTCACGAAGGCTGCGGAATGTTTCTGGACGAATGATTGCTTCCACCTTTTTCATAATATCTCTCCTTTTTATCTAATGTTATATTTCCTAACATCATATGGTATGTTTATTATCATATTTCATATTTATTCACTTTGCAATACGAATTTTCGAAAAATTCTGGCGAAAACGTTTACAAGTGTGTCAGGTTTTCTAACAAAGACAAAAAAGCACCCCCTTTTATGGGAGTGCCGTTCATTTAGGATGCATTTTTTGATTGGGATACTACAAAGGATTTATTTACCCACACTTTTGACTTCCATCTTCTTAGCATAATGATGCCTCTCAGCCATTCATCCATGATCATGGCAATCCAGACACCTACGAGGCCCAATCCGAAATGGATGCCGAGTACATACGAAACAGTCACCGAAACTCCCCACATGGATAATATCCCTATATAAACAGGGAATTTTACATCCCCGGCGGCACGAAGCGAACTGATGACCACGAGATTGAATGAGCGGCCGGGCTCCAAAATGACCGTTAGGAGGATCAGCGTACCGCCAAGTGCGATAATATCCGGATTCGAAGTAAAGAATCCTAAAAGGGTATCAGAGAATATTGCAATCGGAATTGCAGTGAGGATGCTGATCAATATGGCCAAGCGCAAGCTTTTGATGCAGCGCTTATAAGCGTCCTCGATATTGCCGGCGCCAATCTGGTGACCGATCATGATCTGTGTCCCCTGTCCGATGGCAACCCCGAAGAGGAAGATGAACATCATCAAACTTTGCGTATAGACCTTTGTGGTCAGCGCCTCCGTTCCTATCATCACAATGAAAAAGGTGATGACGATCTGGGAGGTATTATAGGATAGATGCTCTCCGGCTGAAGGTATGCCGATTTTTAAAAGGTTTTTCAAATGGCTCATCGGTAATTGGAAAATCCTTTTGAAAGGAAGCGGCTCTTCGATTCTTTTTAGTAATAAAACGGTTATTACGATAAGACCGAGTGCACGGCTGACAACGGTAGAAAGGGCAACCCCTTCCACTCCGAGTACAGGGATTCCGAATGGTCCGAAAATGAAGAGGTAATTTCCAATGATATTGAGTATGTTCATCCCGATGGTGACATACATGGCGTCCCTGGTAAATCCGTAGCTTCTGATCGTGGCACCCATCGTGATGACAAGAGCCTGCACGAACGAAAATACTCCGACTAATTTCAGGTAGGAGTCAGCCTCTGCCAAAAGCTCGGAGGGGAGATCCATTAACAAGAGCAGCTGTGAACTGAACCCAAAGACAATCAGGCTTATCACTATGCTGAATACTAGGTTGGCACCGAGGGATACTACGGTTACTTCACCTGCAAGAATCCTGTTTTTTGCTCCGAGGTACTGAGCGACAAGTATCGAGGTGCCCGTTGCAATAAAACCGAACATGACAATGAGCATGAATAGAAGCTGATTCGCCACGCCCACTGCAGCTACGGCGTCATCCGAGTACTGGCTCAGCATCAGGATATCTGCATTCCCCATAACCATATGCAATAATACTTCTATGAAAATTGGCCAAGTCAAGGCGAAAAGTGTCAATTTCTTTGTGCTTGTTTCTTTCATTATTTTACTCCTTTTGATGATTCCGACATAAAACAATTTATAGTTTAACCGGATATCATTATAATAGAAAGAGATGATTTCGATACTTATTGGAGTATTACGACTTGAGGTGTAAAGAATGTCAATGATTGCGCTTTCCATTCCTCCTTTCCCGACGTTCATCAGGGGTGGGGAATTTACCTTCCAGAAAGGAAAGAAGCATTTTTCCCGGGTGTTTACGGTTTTTGATCTTCTCTATGTGACAAAGGGGAAGCTCTACATGCAGGAGGATGACAATAAATTTGAAGTGAAAGAGGGACAGTACGTGATTCTCGTACCTGGAAAGAGACATACGGGCTACCAGGGCTGTGACGAGGATACAACTTACTATTGGCTTCATTTTGTCATCCCTAATGACGCATATCAGGTTGTGGAAACGAAGGAACTCGATTGGTCCTATGTGTACAAGAAGGAGCCGACATTCATTGAAGCGGGTCACTATCTTTTTCATATCCCCCAATACGCCGAGGTGAAAAGAAGGGAGATTATTGAACAGCAGCTTGAAACCATGCTTAGTATCAGCGAAGGGGATGCACATCTCCCGGATGACTATCTTAAGCAGCAAATCTATTTTTCTGAGTTTATCCTGCAGCTGCAAAAGGAGGCATTCTCGATCCCGAGCGCAACAGAAAAAGTTTGCGAGCAGGCCATGAAGCTGATCCAGGACAACTATCAGAATCAGATAAGCATGACGTGGCTGAAGCAGGAGCTGAATTTTCATCCGGACTACATAACAAGATGCATGCAAAAAACAATCGGGATAAGCCCCATACAATATTTGACCCACTACAGGCTGCATCAGGCAAAACGCCTGCTCGTGGAGACGGAGTACAAAGTATCCACCATATCGAGGGAAGTTGGCATCGAGGACGTCACCTACTTCTCCAAACTCTTCAAGAAGATGGAAGGGGCGACACCGATGGAATACAGGAGGCTCGTGCATCGGAAGTAGTGGGAAGTTTTTCTGAGGTAGGGATTTTGCAGTGGTACAGGGGGCCAGGGATTGATGCATGAGCGACAGCGTGAAAGGCAGAATCGTACCGTGGTAGAGGGGAAAAACCGTGAGTGACGGTACGAAAAGAGAGTAATCGTACCGTGGTAGAGGGGAAAAAGCATGAGTGACGGCACGAAAAGAGAGTAATCGTACCGTGATATAGGTGAAAAAGCATGAGTGACGGCACGAAAAGAGAGTAATCGTACCGTAGTAGAGTAGGAAAAGCATGGGTGACGGCACGAAAAGAGAGTAATCGTACCGTGGTAGAGTAGGAAAAGCATGGGTGACGGCACGAAAAGAGAGTAATCGTACCGTGGTAGAGTAGGAAAAGCATGGGTGACGGTACGAAAAGCCAATAATCGTACCGTGTTTGTGGGGGGAAAGCATCAGTCACGGCACGAAAAAAGCAAAATGAATACCTACAAGGTTAAGGTGGTAAGAAAATCTGCCAGCAGCCCACATCCCTCCTAAAATAATCCGCACTCCCAAACCAACTCAACCAAAAAGCCTCATCTGCAAGCAACCTGGCATGCGGATGAGGCTTTCTAAAATTAACTTACATATAGGATAAAATCTGAAAACCGTAAGGAGGAAGCTTTGCCTGAAGCACTTCTGCTTCATATGCAAACTCCTCGTCGTTCCATATATCATTCAATACTTTTCCTTTTGTGCTTTCAGGCAAAGTCACAACCAATTCCTGATCGCTGTTATTCACGATGAACAGGATCGTTTCTTCATCAGATATTTTTTCGTACATCACATGATTGGTCTCATTGCTCGCCTGGATGAACCTTATATCCCCGTGATTACCAAAAGTTGCACGCTCTTTACGGAGATGGGTGAGTCTCTTCACGAATCCGAACATGTCCCCATCCTGATCTTCCTTTTCCCAGATCATACATTTGCGGCAACCTGGGTCCTGTTCTCCGGTCATGCTGATTTCGTCCCCATAATAAATGCAAGGTGCTCCTATAAAGGAAAGCTGGAAGAGGAACAAAAGCTTCAGTTTGTTCTTGTCATCTCCACAGATTGTCAAAATACGAGGAGTGTCATGACTTCCAAGTAGATTGAATGCTACTTCATTGACATTCTTCGGGTAGGAGTTCAGCACTTTGGTGATGGAGTTGGCGAAATCCTCTGCCTTTGTCACATTCTTGGCAAGGTAATCCAAAGTTGCGGTTGTAAAAGGGTAATTCATGACTGCGTCGAACTGATCGCCCTGTAGCCAAGGCATGGAATCGTGCCAGATTTCGCCAAGGATATAGACATCCTCTTTTTCCGCCTTTACTGCTTGTCTGAATTCTCTCCAGAACTGGTGGTCGACTTCGTTTGCTACGTCAAGTCTCCAGCCGTCTATGTCAAACTCACGGACCCAGTAACGTCCGACTTCAAGGAGATAGTCCTTTACTTCCTGGTTTTCCGTATTCAGCTTTGGCATGTCGGAAACGAAAGCGAATGCATCATAATTAGGCTTCGGCTTCGTTTGGACAGGAAAGTCCCAAATATGGAACCAGTCACTATACTTGGAATCCTTACCGTTTTTCAATACATCCTGGAAGGGTGCCCAGTAGTATCCACTGTGATTGAATACGGCATCGAGCATCACTTTTATGCCTTTATCATGGCAGACTTCCACAAGCTTTTTGAAAGTTTCCTTATCCCCGAATTGAGGATCGATTTCCATATAATCAATTGTATCGTATTTATGGTTAGAACGTGCTTTGAAGATAGGAGTGAAATAGATTCCCGTAATACCAAGATCTACAAGGTGATCGATATGCTCGATGACCCCCTCGAAATCCCCGCCAAACAGGTTGGTGGTACTAGGTTCGGTGCTTCCCCATGGAAGTGCACCCTCTGGATCATTATCCTTATTGCCGTTTGCAAATCTTTCAGGGAAAATTTGATACCAGATTGTATCCTTTGCCCATGCTGGCGCGCGGAATACATCTGCTTTATTCAAAAATGGAAAGCAGTAGTATAGGCCGCAATCCTTCGGTTCTTCTTCAAAAAAACCTTTTTCTGTAAGCGTCAGCTTTTCTTCACTTGAAGTAAGGGAGAATCCGTAGCGGAGCCTTCTGAATTCCGGGGAGACCTCTGCCAACCAATAATCATATAAATCATCAGAGCCAATCTTTGTCATAGGTGTTTTTGCAGAGACCCATTCGGAATTTTCCCAAACATATGGATCTCCATGGATAAGCTCCACGTTATCTACATCATTTTTCTTTGTCTGTAGACGGATATGAAGTGTAGTTTCATTGTATGCGTATGCAAAATTGTTTTTGGGGCGATGGTAGATCGCTTCTTTGAGCATCATGTATTCAACCTCTCCTTTATGCAATCGCTTGCATCTAATATGAGAAAAAAATGGTTGAAATCGCTTCATTGCCATTTTATTCAACATAACCTTATGTCAAATTGAAAAGGTTGTCAATGAAAAGCAAAACAACCGGGGGAGGATAGATGCTCAATTAATAGGCCAGCTATTGTAGGGGTCATGGATAATATAATAGAAAGTCAGATGTATCAAGGATTGGATGATAGTTTAGTAAATATAGATGGCTCTCGTTTCTATAAATATATCAAATTTTTTAAAAAAACTTGTTGTCAATTGGGCTAAAGCATGTATAATAAAAAGTGAAAGTTGTGCAATCGTTTTCACGAAAATGTAAGCGCTATATGATTTCGCTTACATGGGAATGCAACCGCTTGTACAATCTAGTAAAAGACATACTTAAATGACGGAGGGGTCAATATGAAGAAGTTCCTAGTAATGTTAATGGTTGCAGTACTTACTTTGGGCGTTCTTGCTGCTTGTGGTCCACAGCGTGATAGAAACGCGGGAGAAGGCAACGGCAATGGCAATGCTGCAAACAATGGTGAAGGTACGACAACTGAAGGTGTAGAAAAACCAGAAAAGCTTACAGTTTGGGTAAATGATCAAGAAGAGCAAAAAGCAGCTCTTGAAGAAATCTTCGCTGCATACACAGAAGAAACTGGAATCAAGGTAGAAGCTACTGGAATTTCCATGCTTGATCAAATCGAAGTACTAGCGCTGGACGCTCCATCTGGAAAAGGTCCGGATATTTTCTTCCAACCACACGATCGTATCGGTGATATCGTTCTTCAAGGTTTGGCTGATCCTATCGACTTAGGTGAAGATGCTAAGAAATACAGCGAAACTGCTATGAATGCAGTAACTGTTGACGGAGAAGTTTACGGTGTACCTCAAGTAATCGAAACTTACGGATTATTCTATAATAAAGATCTAGTATCTGCTGAAGAAGTTGCTACTATGGAAGGTTTAATGAAAGTTGCAGCTGATCAAACAGATCAAGCACAAGACAAATATGGTTTCTTAATGGAAGCAACTAACTTCTATTTCATCTATCCTTTCTTCGCTGGTAACGGCGGATATGTATTCAAGAACGATGGTTCTGGCTTCGATGCTAAAGATATCGGTCTTGCTAACGAAGGTGCTGTTGAAGGTGGAGAATTGGTACAATCTTGGTTCTCTAACGGTTACATCCCGAAAGAAATCAACGGAGACATCATGAATGGTCTATTCACTGGTGGAAAAGTTGCTTCTGTAATCACAGGTCCTTGGAATATCCCTACTTATAAAGAAGCTTTAGGGGACAAATTAGGTACTGCTACACTTCCAAAGCTTGACAATGGCGACGTTCCTAAATCTTTCGTTGGTGTTAAGACTTGGATGCTAAGCTCTTACTCTGAAAACCAAGAGTGGGCGATTGACTTGATGAAATTCGTTACAAACTATGACAATGCAATGAAATACTACTCTGCAGCTGGTGAAATGCCTGCACTTCAAGAAGCGCTTGATAGCGACGAAATCGCTAACGATGAGTTAATCGGTGCATTCGCAGAGCAAACTCAATACGGTGAGCCTATGCCAAACATTCCACAAATGCAACAAGTTTGGGAGCCTATGGGATCCGCTCTTCAATTCATCGCTAACGGCGACGATGTTGCTGATGTATTAGCAGAAGCGAAACAACAAATTGAAGATAAAATTGCTGCAAGTGGAGCACAGTAACAATTAAGAGGTAGAAGTTGGTGGATAGATGAAGCTTGCAGCTTGTCTATCCACTATTATTCTTTAAGAAGGAGGATCTGCTATGCCTGAGACAGCAACAACCACAATGCGGAAACATAACCCGACCTTAGCCATGATCCTTTCCATTTTGTTTGCAGGGTTAGGGCAACTGTATAACCGCAGATATGCGAAAGGTATTGCATTCATTATCATCGAGGCTTCATTTTTAATAACTTTCTGGAACTTTTTGAGCTGGGGATATTGGGGAATCTTCACACTTGGGGAAATCCCAAAGGTGGACCACTCCATATTTCTACTGATCCAAGGCTTGATTTCCATTATCATCACTGTATTTGCAGCTGGCCTGTATTACCTGAATGTCATGGATGCACGCAATAATGCCATCGATATTAAATTAGGTAAAGGTAAACCATCCATCAGAGAAGGACTTAAAAACTTCTATGACACCGGTTTTCCGTATTTCATGGTCATCCCTGGAATGATCATGCTAGTCTTTATCGTAGTATTACCGCTATTATTCATGGTTTCATTGGCTTTTACCGATTACAATCTCTATAACTCTCCACCTAGAAACCTTCTTAGTTGGGTTGGATTTGAGAACTTCATCAATCTGGTATCGATTCCACTTTGGAAATCCACATTTTTGAGTGTATTCTCATGGACGATTGTTTGGACTGTTGTTGCAACCACAACACAAATTGCACTAGGACTATTTTTGGCGCTGCTAGTTAACGACCCCCGTGTTAAATATAAGCGTTTCATCCGTACTATACTGATTTTACCTTGGGCAGTACCTGCTTTCGTTACAATCCTGATTTTCGCGGCAATGTTCAATGACCGATTCGGTGCCATCAACCGTGATATCCTTGGAACGATCGGCATGGCACTTCCATGGTTGACTGATCCATTCTATACAAAAATTGCAATCATCATGATTCAGACTTGGCTTGGATTCCCGTTCGTATTCGCTTTGTTCACAGGGGTTCTTCAAAGTATTTCGAAGGACTGGTATGAAGCTGCGGACGTGGATGGCGGAACACGTTTCCAGAAATTCCGTTTCATCACAATGCCACATCTCTTGTATGCTACTGCACCACTTTTGATCATGCAGTATGCAGGGAACTTCAATAACTTTAATATCATCTATCTATTCAATAATGGTGGTCCGGCAGTTCGCGGACAAAACGCAGGTGGATCGGATATCCTGATTTCCTGGGTGTTCAAATTGACGTTCGAGACGAACAACTATAACATGGCAGCAGCGATTTCCATTCTGCTTGGATTGATTGTAGCAGGCTTTGCCTTCTTCCAGTTCCGTCGTACTCGTTCGTTTAAAGAGGAGGGTAATATATAATGAACAGAAAAACAAAATCAAAGATCGAAGTATCACTGATCTATTTATTCCTGGGCTTCATGTTCATCATTATTGCCTACCCGTTATTGTGGACAATCGGTCTTTCCCTGAATCCGGGAACCAGCCTTTATTCCGCATCCATGATTCCTGAAAACTGGTCATTGGCACATTACAAGTGGCTATTTACGAGCCCGCAGAGTGATTATGTGCTTTGGTATAAAAACAGTATACTTGTGGCTGTCGCCAATGCATTCTTTTCTGTACTGGTAACATCCTTTGTTGCATACGCGTTTTCACGCTATCGTTTCCGTGGAAGAACTTATGGATTATATGCATTCCTGCTTCTCCAGATGTTCCCTGCATTGATGGCGATGGTTGCCATCTACATCATGCTGAACATGATTAAGCTAGATGACACATTAGTAGGTTTGACCCTGATTTATATCGGTGGCCAAATTCCATTTAACGCTTGGCTTGTTAAAGGGTATTTCGATACGATTCCAAAAGAATTGGACGAAGCGGCTCGCATGGATGGAGCAGGTCATTTTGGGGTGTTCTTTAAGATCATGCTTCCACTTGCCAAGCCTATCTTGGCGGTAGTTGCGCTATTTAACTTTATGGCGCCTTTCACGGACTTCCTATTACCGCGCATCATTTTAAGAAGCCCTGAAAACTTTACACTGGCATTGGGATTGTTCAACTTCATCAATGATCAGTTCGCCAACAACTTTACCCGATTTGCCGCAGGTTCGATACTCATCGCAATCCCGATTGCGTTGATGTTCCTATTCCTGCAACGTTATCTGATCGCAGGATTAACTGCCGGTGGTACAAAAGGATAATAATAGTATATAATCGTTTATGGAAAGCAAAGGTTCTTTTAATAGAAGGAACAAAAAGCGAAAACTACTAAAACGATTTTAAAGGAGGGAAGCGGAATTGATGAAAAGAGTGATGGGGCTCATTCTCATTCCGTTTCTTCTTTTTTCTGCATGGTTCGTACAACCAGTTCAACCTGTAAAAGCTGAAAAAGAAGAACACGCATGGCAAGATGAGATGATCTATTTTATTATGATCGACCGCTTTAACAATGGTGACACCACTAATGATTTCGACGTGAATCGTGATGATCCAAAAGCCTACCATGGTGGGGATTTCCGTGGAATTATAGAAAAGCTTGATTATATCAAGGACATGGGGTTTACAGCCATTTGGCTGACGCCCATCGTAAAGAATGAGGACAAGGGCTATCATGGCTATTGGACTGAGGATTTCTATGAAACGGAAGAGCATTTTGGGACTATTGAGGAATTTAAAGAGCTAGTAGAAGAGGCACACAAACGTGATATCAAAATCATCGTGGATATTGTAGTGAACCACACTGGCTATCAGCATGCCTGGCTGAAGGAACCGGACAAAGCAGATTGGTTCCATCCAAAGAAGGATGTCAGGGACTGGGAAGACCAGGATGAGGTCGAGAATGGCTGGATCTATGGCTTGCCGGACCTGAACCAGGAAAACCCGGAGACCCGCCAGTATTTGCTTGATATGGCAAAATGGTGGATTCAAGAAACAAATATCGATGGCTATCGACTTGATACCGTCAAACATGTTCCTAAAGAGTTCTGGACGGAATTTGCACAGGAAATGAAATCCGTGAAAGAAGACTTCTTTCTAATAGGGGAAGTCTGGAATGACGACCCGCGTTATGTGGCTTCATATGAGGAAACGGGGATCGATTCGTTCGTGGATTTTCCGACTTTTAATGAAATCACCCGTGTATTCTCTGCTCCAGATCAATCGCTGAGTCGTTTGGATACGGTATGGGCACACAATCAGACGTTCTACTCCAACCCGTATGTAATGGGAAAATTCATCGATAATCATGATGTAGAGCGATTTACGAGAGAGGCACTCAAGAAAAAGCAGCATCCGCCTGCAAGAATGAAGCAGGCTCTTGCTTATCTTTATACTGCACCTGGTATTCCAATTGTGTATTATGGAACGGAAATTGCCCTGGATGGCGGTAAAGACCCTGATAACCGCCGTGATATGAACTTTCGGGCGGATCAGGAAATCGTCGACTATATCACCAAGCTTGCAGAATTGAGAAAGAGCATGCCTGCACTGACACATGGAAGTTTCGAAATGCTTTATGAAGAAGGCGGCATGGCTGTCTTCAAACGTGAGTACAAGGAAGAAACTGTAATCATTGCAATCAACAATACAACAGGAACCCAAGTGGCCCCGATAGACCAGGAGAAATTGGGGGAAGACCTGCAGCTTAGAGGAACATTAAGCGATGAGCTTGTCCGAAATAAAGATGGTCAGTATCTGGTCAGCCTGGATCGCGAGACTGCAGAAGTGTATACGGTCAGCGAGGATACAGGGGTGAACGTTCCTTTTGTAACTGCCATGGGACTCATCTATGGGGGATTTATCGCATTCATCGCAGCAGCGATAATGAGGCGCAGAAAGAAAAAAGAATAAAATGGAGTGTGGACATTTCCCTCTTTGGGAAGTGCCCATATCCAATAATGTATCCGTTTACAAGTATGGAGTTTTATATAAAAGGGAGGGGATAGGTGCATGGCAGTTACGATAAAAGATGTAGCCAAGATTGCCAATGTTGCACCTTCCACAGTTTCTCGCGTGATCGCGAACAGTCCGCGCATAAGTGAAAAAACAAAGAAACGCGTGAGAGAAGCAATGGAAGAGCTTGGGTACCATCCGAACTTTATCGCTAGAAGTCTCGCAAACCAAACCACACAGGTCATTGGGCTTGTGATGCCAGCTTCAGCTGATAAAACATTTCAAAATCCATTTTTTCCGGAAGTGCTTAGGGGAATAAGTACAGCCGCACACGAAAAGCAGTATGCCCTTCAGATGTCCACCGGAGTGACGGCAAACGAGATCCTGGACGGTGTGATGCAGATGGTGCAAGGACGCAGGGTTGATGGAATCATCCTGCTCTACTCGGCAGTCGAGGATAAAATTATCAAGTATTTGCAAAAAGAGTGTTTTCCTTTTGTCGTAATCGGAAAGCCATTTGAGCAGGTGGAAGAGATTACACATGTGGATAATGATAATTACAGGGCAGCCAAAGAAGCGACAGAGCATCTGATAGACCTTGGACACAAGCGGGTGGCATTCGTCGGGGGAAGCATTCAGCTGGTAGTGACGATCGACCGCCTATTGGGCTATGAGAAAGCTTTGCGTACAGCGGAAATTCCCTACAAAGATGAATACATCATCCACGAGGAGTTCCTGAAAGAGGGAGGTCAGGAGGCGGTATCCGAACTGCTTAGCCTTGAAGAACCTCCTACTGCCCTAGTGGTAGCGGATGATCTGATGGCATTGGGGATCCTGAATACATTGCATGATATGGGAATCAATGTTCCAGAGCAGATGTCGATTGTCAGCTTCAACAATGTTCTGTTGGCAGAAGTGGCACGTCCGCCATTGACTTCTGTGGACATCAATATCTTTCAGCTTGGATTTCAGGCAGCAAAAACATTGATCCAGAAGGTGAAGGATCCAACAGAGCCGACAAAGCGGATCATCATTCCCCATGGTATGGTGAAGCGCCAGACGTGTAAGGAATATAAATGCAACACAGTGGAAAGCTAGTCTGAATTTTGGACTGGCTTTTTATATTTATTAATACATCCATGATAAACCCATTTAAAATGCGGATAACTATTTGTATAGCGTTTTATTTTTGGGTAAAAAATACAAAGCAAAGTTTGCCGAATCAAAAGCCCCGGATGATACCCTCACCCGAAGAAAACTTCGATAATGAGGGAATCAAAAGCCTTGAATGATACCCTCATCCGAAGAAAACCTCGGTATTGAGGGAATCAAAAGCCCTGAATGATACCCTCACCCGAAGAAAACTTCGGTAATGAGGGAATCAAAAGCCTTGAATGATACCCTCATCCGAAGAAAACCTCGGTAGTGAGGGAATCAAAAGCCCCGGATGATACACTCATCCAAAGGAAACCTCGGTAGTGAGGGAATCAAAAGCCCTGAATGATACCCTCATCCAAAGAAAACTCCGGTAGTGAGGGAATCAAAAGCCCTGAATGATACCCTCTTCCGAAGAAAACCTCGGTAGTGAGGGAATCAAAAGCCCTGAATGATACCCTCACCCAAAGGAAACCTCGGTATTGAGGGAATCAAAAGCTCCGGATGATACCCTCACCCATTCACAATTTTACCGCCATTCACATGCAAAATCTGCCCTGTCATGTAAGAGGAATCATCACTCGCAAGAAAAACGTAGCTTGGTGCGACCTCTTCCGGTTGTCCAGGACGCTTCATCGGGGTATTGGCGCCGAAACTTGCCACCTTGTCAGCCGAAAAAGTGGAGGGAATCAAAGGCGTCCATATCGGACCTGGCGCAACTCCGTTTACACGGATTCCCTTCCCTACCAGCTGCAGTGCAAGAGATCTTGTGAAAGTGACAATTGCCCCTTTTGTCGCAGAATAATCCAGCAAGGTTTCATTTCCGGCATAAGCTGTGACGGATGCCGTATTGATAATGGAACTTCCGCCTGCCAGATAGGGCAATGCAGCTTTTGTCAGATAGAAGAAGGAGAAAACATTCGTACGGAATGTCTTTTCAAGCTGTTCGGAAGTGATATCTTCTATCGATTCCTGCGGATGCTGTTCTGCTGCGTTATTCACAAGGATATCCAATTTATTGAAAGTGGTTATGCATTCATCGATGATCTTTTTGCAAAAAGATTCCTGTCCAATATCCCCTGCAATCAGATGACAACGGCGGCCTTCCTGTTCGACTTGCCTTTTTGTTTCATTGGCATCTTGATGTTCATTCAAGTAGACAATAACTACATCGGCTCCTTCTTTCGCAAAGAGGATTGCTGCTGCCCGTCCGATGCCACTGTCGCCACCGGTAATGATGGCCACCTTATCTTTTAGCTTACCGCTTCCCTTATAGGAAGAATCCTCTGATTTTGGGGCCGGCACCATCTCGGATTCTAGTCCCGGCTGCTGATTTTGATGCTGTGCAGGCAATGTTTTTTTTGTTTGATTTGACATGTGGACACCTCCAATAATTCTTTCATATTATTGGGAAAACGCTTATAATTTATCCTAATAAAGCTAGAACATTACAGTGGGAAATGAGGGGAAACGATGGGGGAGATAATAGTTCGCGAGGCAACCAAGGATGATGCTTCTTCAATGATTGAACATAGCAGGATAGCATATTCAGAAAGCAGGAACCTACTGACAACGCCTGAGGAATTCACTATTACGGTTGAAGAGGAGCTCCGCTGGCTTGCAGATATGAAGGCCAAAAACAATCTTGTACTAGTAGCGGAACAAAATAACAGGATAATCGGTATGCTTAGTGCGCAAAGGGGATCAAGAAAACGGGTGCAGCATAATTGCTATTTAGGAATCAGCATCCAGGAAGCTTATTGCAATAACGGGCTCGGCACCAGGATGATCACTATGCTTTTGGATTGGGCCGCTATGGATCCGATCATTGAAAAAGTCACCCTGGAAGTTTTCTCACACAATGATAGAGGAATACATGTATATGAAAAGCTTGGCTTCAAGGTGGAGGGCAGAAAAGAAAAGCATGCAAAGTTTGAAGATGGTACATATGCAGATGAATATGTGATGGGCCGATTTGTAAAGGGGAGTGGAAATTAGTGAAAACGTTGGTATGCTTTGGTGATAGCATCACGGCACGGGAACTTGATGAAAATGGGCGTGATAGACTGACACCCCGGATCGCAAAGGAAATGCCGGATTGGAAGGTTGTGAACAGTGGGGTATCGGGGAACACCACTGTCGATGCGCTATTGCGTATCGAAGAGGATGTTTTGGCACTCTCTCCGGATTTTGTCACCGTGCTCTTGGGAGCCAATGATTCTGCGATTCACCGGAATGTAGATATAGAATTGTACGAAGAAAATATTAGGAAAATCACTAGCTTGATCGGTCCTGAAAAAACATTGTTAATCAGTGCAGCACCGGTGGTCGAGTCCAGGCAGGATGCACGGAAAAATGATACGCTCCAAGATTTTGCAAGAGTGGTGGAACGCGTTGCGGCTGATACAGGCGCTTACTATCTTAATTTTTTTGAAAAGATGATCGGGCACCCGGGATATGAGGACTTCCTTACGGAGGACGGCTTACATTTCAATTACAAGGGTTACGAATTCCTATCACATGCAGTACTGACGAAATTAAAAAGTATCTAAAAAAGTGCCAGGCACCTATCGAGGTGCCTGGCACTATGTATTTAACGATAATTCACAAACTGAAGGTCGATATCAAGGTCAGCTGCCCTTAATGCGGCAATGACCTGCTGGAGGTCATCACGGTTTTTGCCGGTGACACGCACCTGGTCGTCCTGGATCTGGGTTTTTACCTTCAATCCGGAATTCTTGATGATGGTATTGATTTTTTTTGTATTCTCTTTATCGATGCCTTGAACCAAAGTTCCACGCTGGCGAACAGCCCCTTTGGATGCATCCTCGATTTTTCCGTATTGAATGTTCTTTGTTGGGACGTTTCGTTTGATCATCTTACTTACCATGACATCCTTCAGCTGATCGAGCTTGAATTCGCTGTCGGAAAGCAGCACAAGTTCTTCCTTCTCAAGCTTGATGTCACTCACAGAGCCTTTGAAGTCGAATCGGTTTTGAATCTCTTTCAAGGCAATATTGATGGCGTTTGTTACTTCTGCTAAATCTACTTTTGAAACAATATCAAAGGAGCTTTCTTTAGCCATGGGAAATCCCTCCATTTAAGGTTTAATATTTTACCAAAAGGCAATAGAATAAAAAAAACATCGCATTCTGTTCTTAATTATAGTAGAATGAAGCGGTTTGGACAACTTAATGAAAGTCGGGTACACTTTACATAAGAACGGATGAAAAGGAATGGTAAGAATGACTTTGGAAACAGGTACAGTTTTGGAATTGACAGTGGATAGGGAAACCCCACTTGGATATATGCTTACAGATGGCGAAGAGACCATCCTGCTTCATAAGAATGAGGCGACAAGGGAACTAGAGCAGGATGAAAAGGTGGAGGTCTTTCTCTATTCTGATCAGAAAAGCCGCATTACTGCAACGATGACCATCCCCAAAGGCCTAAATGGTCATGAATGGATGGAAGTGGTGGAAGTTCTGCAAGGGCTTGGCGTTTTCATCAACATAGGAATTGCGAAGGATGCTTTGATTCCTGAAGACGATCTACCGGTATTTGAAGATGTTTGGCCAGAAGTGGGAGATCTTCTATTATGCCGCGTGAAGACGGACCGCAGGGGAAAATTGATTGGTAAGCTTGCGTCTCAGGATGTCATGCTGGACCGCTCCATCCAGGCTCCCTCAGATATCGTAAACCAGAATGTCCAAGGAACGATTTACCGATTGCTGAAGGTCGGCAGCTATATGATCACCAATGAAGGTTATGTAGGGTTCATTCACCATTCCGAACGAAAGGTAGAGCCAAGATTGGGCAGTATTGTCGAAGGCAGAGTGATCGGTGTGAAGGACGATGGAACCATTAATGTCTCCTTGCTTCCAAGAAAACAGGATGCCATGGACGATGATTCCAAAGCGATCATGGATTACCTTGAGCTGCGCGGTGGCGCAATGCCATACAGCGATAAGAGTGCACCGGAGGATATCAAAGAACGCTTCCTTATCAGCAAGGCTGCATTCAAGCGTGCAATGGGGAAACTTCTCAAGGAAGGCCTGGTTACGCAGAAGGAAGGCTGGACTTATTTGAAGAAAGAGGAAGAGCAAGGGGAATAGGTTTTACACTTTGATTAAGCGTGTGGTGGTGAACCCGCGCTTTTTTTATTTGGAGGGCGGGGATTGCTTGGGTGTAGGTGGTTTGTGTATGAGTGTCGAATTGTGTCGGCAAATGTAGTTTCGTCGATATCAGAGTGGTTTTCGTGGATAAATGAAAACTTTCGTTGATATCCCATTGTAAATCGTTGATATATAAAATTTTTCATTGATATATGACCCAAAACCGTTGATATCCTGAAAATGGCTAGTCCAGAACGTCTGGGAAGCGCATTATATAGGACATTAAATCAAAAAAGCCCGGCTCCAATGCCGGGCTTTCCCATTATAGATGATCTGTTTTCTTGGAATACTGACGTTCGCCATTTTTTTGGCTCTTTTCGCGTTCCATGTTCTTTTCGTGGCGTTTGGCGTTATTATCTTTCGCCTTTTTATCATTATCGCTTGTATGTGGCATCAGGATGTACCCCTTTCAAATTAAAGATAGAAATAGGTTATCCAATTGCCAGAGCTACTATGTGCCGGTTAATTATGCTTTGTCATCGTTCAGGAAGAATAACGCAATCGTCCCTGGTCCTGCGTGTGCGCCGACAGCTGAACCGATCGTGGTGATAGTGAAGTTGCTGTTATCCGAAGATTCCTGTATCATCTCCTGAAGTGCAATGGCAGTCACTTCATCATCCCCGTGGCTAATGCCTACCCGTTGATTTTTAGCGGTGAATCCATTTCGCTCTTTCATGACCTCGAACATCCTGCGAAGCACTTTTTTTCGGCCGCGGATTTTTTCAAGTGGAATGAGCTTTCCATCCTCCATATGCAACAAAGGCTTGATATTCAATAGTCCTCCGACAAATGCGGATGCCTTGCTGACACGGCCGCCCCGAGCCAAATAATCGAGATTATCCACTGTGAAGACATGCTCCATATGGGAGATATCATAAGCGATTTGAGCTAAGATGTCTTCCTTGGAAGAGCCGTTTTCAGCTAATTCTGCTGCATGCTTCACGACAAGTCCCAAACCGAGGGAAGCGCATTTTGAGTCGATGATGGTGAGATCAAGGTTTGGGTGGTCCTCCATGACTTCTTGCCTCATCAATACGGCTGTTTGATATGTACCAGATAATTCAGAGGAAAAGGCGATATAGATGGCAGTTTGACCTTTTTCTGCAATTTCTGTAAAAAGTTCTTTCATCATGTTCGGGGATGCCTGGGAGGTTTTGACAACCTGTCCTTCCCGCATGGCATTATATACAGTAGAGGAATCAATCGTTACCATATCCTCATATTCCGTTTCGCCGAATAAGACTTTCAGTGGAATCAGAGCCACATGTTCCTGGTTAAAAAAGTCTTTTGATAAGTCGCAGGCACTATCTGCAATGATTTTTATTGTCATTCTGTCACCTTCTTTATTATACTTACATCCATGTATTCTTTTTGTTCCCTGCCGTGGAAGATTACTCCTTTTTTTCAGTTTACCTATTAAACGGAAACTCTTCAAGAAAAGAAATCGCAGCAATCGTTTGAGATGGGTAAAAAGAGGAAAAATACATAGAATAAGGCAGTAGGTTGGTTAGGAGGTTATTGATTCATATGATGATGCAGCAGCATGTGAAGAAAGTATTGATCGTATTGGTCGGGGCATTTTTAAATGCCATCGCAATGAATTTTTTCTTGATACCCGCAGATGTTTACGCAAGTGGATTTACCGGGGTATCTCAATTGATATTCCGTATTTCCGAGGATTATTTTCCGTTTACCATTTCCACAGGTATATCGTTGTTTCTCTTAAATATCCCTGTGACGATTTTAGCATGGAAAAAGGTAGGACGTTCTTTTACCATTTATAGTTTCCTAAGTGTTTTCCTGATGTCCCTGTTTCTCGAAATTGTCCCTATCTATAAGGTGAATGATGATATTCTGCTCAATGCAGTATTCGGTGGGGTCATTGCAGCTGTCGGGGTTGGACTGACACTGAAGTGGGGAGCCTCTACAGGTGGATTGGACATTATCGCAATGATCCTTTCCCGTATGAAGGACAAGCCTGTTGGGACCTACTTCTTCGCATTGAATGCCGTGATCATCATTACCGCCGGACTCATGTTCGGGTGGGAAAAAGCGCTTTATACACTTGTGACGCTTTATGCATCAACAAGGGTGATTGATGCGATTCATACGCGACATGAGAAATTGACGGCCATGATTGTCACGAAAAAAGGCAAGGATGTCAAAGATGCGATCCATGCCAAAATGGTGCGAGGCATTACATCTGTTCCTGCCAAGGGTGCATTTACCGGAGAGGACAAGGAAATGCTGATGATTGTCATCACACGATATGAAATGTATGATCTAGAACGGAT
Source organism: Sutcliffiella tianshenii (assembly GCF_016908565.1). GTDB lineage: Bacteria > Bacillota > Bacilli > Bacillales > Bacillaceae_I > Sutcliffiella_A > Sutcliffiella_A tianshenii. Next base: position 44,918 of record NZ_JAFBED010000005.1, on the reverse strand, counting down.
CATCAAGGAAGCCGACCCAAATGCATTCACCAATATCGTTCAGACAGCCGGTATTTTTGGATTTTTCCGCAAGGACTAAAAAACAGAAAACAGCGCAGCCATCCTTTAAGCGTGGCTGCGCTGTTTTTTCATTTGCTTTCTAATGCTTGCAAACGGTCCTGCAGTTCCCGAAGCTGGCGTTGTTCCGCTTCGGTTGTGTTTGCATAGGCGGAGGATAATGCGTTTTTTGCAACATCTATTTCATTTTGTACCGATGAAGCATGCATATGGGCATTTTCCGCATTCATGACTGCTTCACGTGCGGATTGAAATAGCTGATTGCCCATGGACTAAAACCCTCCAAGAGAGTTCTGCTCGGCCTTTTGGGCTTTGCGTTCCTCTGCCTGTTCCATTGTCAGATGGTAAGGGATCTGCTGATCATGCTGCTGCACAGAGTTCTTTCCTTGTTGTACAAAACGTTTGGATTTGCTGCTTCTACCCATTATGAAAACCCCCTTTTCATATAGGACAACAAGCGTCCACTATATAGTGTAAGACAATCGGGCCGAATTATTTGAACAAAAAATTGGCAAGATCAAAGCTTCAAGTATTTTTCGAGGAATACGGCTATTCCGTCCTCCTGGTTGGACAGGGTGGTTTCCTTTGCTTTCTCTTTAAGTCCGTCTATCGCATTCCCCATTGCAATCCCAACCCCGGCAAATTCAATCATTTCATAATCATTATCCTCATCCCCGAAAGCAATGATGTTATCCGGTGGGATATTATAGTAATTGGAAATGCGTTTCAGTCCCACTGCTTTGCTCATTCCGGTGCGCACAATTTCAATCACATGCCATGGTGCCGCCCAGCGTCGATGGTCTATCACTTCAGCGTGGACTTCTGTCAGGTATTTTCTAATTTTCGCTACTTCCGCTTCGCTTGCGTGGATCAGAATACAGGTGGGATCCTTTTTCAGTACCTGGCGCAGATCTCCGGTTTCCATTTTGGGATTACCGAATCCGAAGATGTCCAATAGCTTTTCATCATGGAAATGAAAATAAACATCATCGATCACTTCCGCCAAAATATTATGTATTTGATATTTTTCACTGACTTCTATGATTTCTTTTACGGTGGAGAGATCCAATGGTTCATGATAGACACCCCATTCATCATTACCGGGAAAATGGACGAAGGCCCCGTTAAAATTGACGATCGGAGTGGTCAATCCCAATTCCTCATAGTACATGGAGCTTGCACGATATGGGCGGCCAGTGGCGATGACCACTTCATGGCCCTGTTCACGCGCTTTTTGAAGGGCGAGTTTATTCCTTGATGAGATTTTTTTATCGTCGGTTAATAATGTTCCATCTAAATCGACTGCTATTAAATGTTTTTCCAACGAAACCAAACTCCTTTAGCACTTACATATATTATCTTTCCTATTTCAAGTGTAACCTTTTTCAAATTTAACTGTCTACATGTTACACTTATCAAATATAAGATAACTTTAATCCTTGAGGGGGAAATGTAATGATACAGGTAACCAAAGGAACAACAGGAGCCGTTTCTTTTTTACATATAAGCGAGGCAACTGCGGCACATAGGCCCAAACCGACTGTCATCTTTTTCCATGGATTTAAAAGTGCCAAGGAAAATAATCTGCATTATGCATATTTATTGGCGGAAAAGGGGATAAGGGTCATTTTGCCGGATTGTATCCATCATGGGGACCGTGACAGTGGCCTATCATCCATTCAATTGACACAATCATTTTGGGAGGTCGTCATTCAGTCCATACACGAACTGGAAATACTTAAAGAATATTTGGTGGACCAGGGGTTGTCACAGGAAAAAGAAATTGGTGTAGCTGGTACTTCCATGGGAGCGATCATTACATTTGGGGCATTGAAAAAATATCCATGGATTAAAGCGGCTGTAAGCCTGATGGGATGTCCAAGCTATCAGGTGTTTGGCAAGTGGAAAATCGATCAAGTACTGGAAATGGGTTTTACGTTACCATTTGATGAGGGTCAGATTAAACAATATTTGGATAAACTCGCAGCCTATGACCTTTCACTTGAACCGGAAAAAATGAATGGGCGCCCACTCCTTTGCTGGCACGGGTCACAGGATCAGGAAGTACCAGTTGAGCCAGTTATCGGGTTTGTAAAAACTTTAAGAGGTTATTATAAGAATAACCCGCAAAATATCGGACTTATCATTGATGAACAAGCCGATCATAAGGTATCCCGTAAAGGAGTGCTTGCAACAGTGGATTGGTTCGCCACTCATATGGGAAGCAACATTGAAAGCCAATTGCAAAAAAAATAGTGGAGGAGCTTAATGATGAACGAACAATTGAAAGAAAAGATAATGGAAGCACTAGAAGAAGTGGAGGATCCCGAGCTTGGTGTAGACATCGTCAACTTGGGTCTTGTCTATGATGTAGAAATGGATGAAACACATAATGTAAGGATTACGATGACCCTTACTTCCATCGGATGTCCACTTGCAGGCGAAATTGTGGAGCAAGTGAAAAATAAACTATCACCAATGGAAGAAATCAATGAAGTGGATGTAAACATTACCTTCAATCCGCCTTGGGGAAAAGAGCGGATGTCACGTCTGGCAAAAATCGCCTTGAATGTGACAGATTAACCTACATAAAAAAATGGAGAGGGAGGAACATGTATGAAAAACAAAGTTATCCTGGTCAGTTCCAATCAGTTGGGAAAAGGTGATGAAGCCCTTGGAGAAGGCGTTCTCGAAACATTTTTCACACTTTTGAAACAAAGGGACGAAAAGCCGGAAGCTATTTTCCTGATGAACACTGGCGTGTTAACCCTAACAGAGCAATCCCTTGTTTCCGTGCATTTAAAGGAAATCCATGAGTCTGGTGTTCCTGTTTATGCATGTAAAACATGTGTGGACCATTATAATGTGGAAGAGCAGCTTATTAGTGGGAAAATCAGTGGGATGTCTCACTTTATCGAACTTGCAGCGGAATATGAAGTTTTGACCATTGCCTGATTTTGCTCCAGCATTCATGATGGAACGATGACATGAAAATCTGGAGTTTGGGAAAAATAATTAACGAGATAGGTTATCTCATGTAACCCCATTTGCCTGAAAGTGAATAGACATGGCTCTTTTTATAGGAGGGAATCGGAATGGGACAAAATCATCAATTCAGACCTGGACAAAAAGCCCCGAACAACGGTATATACCTGGAAATAGGCGAAACGGGAAGTATGGTTAAGAATCCGCAGAAGATCAATCTTAAAGCGGGGGACACTTTTCCCGAAACCTCCAACCATAACCGTTTGTGGGCTAAAAAGCGCAGACCATAGGATGAAACGTCACCTTTCTTGCAGAGGTGGCGTTTTTTGGATTATAATGAAAACACAAAGGTCAAAAAAGGTCAAACAAAAAGGCGGGTGTTGAAAAATGGACATTCAAAACATGACCATCAAGCTTCAGGAAGCGATCATTGGGGCAAAAGATTTGGCGGTGAGCATGAATCACCAGCAGCTGGAGCCTGAACATGTGCTACTTGCATTATTGCAGCAGGAAGAAGGACTCGGAAGAAGAATCCTTACCAAGTTAAACATAGATGTATCCGTACTAGTAAAAGAATTGGAAAATCTGTTAAGGACAAAGCCTGAAATAAGCGGTACCACTGAAGTGTATATAGGAAGAGAATTGAATAAGATACTTCAAAAGGCAAACGAGTGGAAGGGAAAATGGCAGGATGAGTATCTATCTGTCGAACATGTCCTGTTGGGGCTTTTCGATCAGGAAATCAACCATTTTAAATGGCAGGAGCTCTCGAGAAAATTTTCGATTACACAGGAAAGACTCGAGGAAGTGATATTAGAGATAAGGGGGAACCAAAAAGTGACATCTCAGGAACCGGAAAATACATATGAGGCATTAAAGAAATATGGTAGAGACCTGATTGAAGAGGTGAAAGCCGGTAAGCTTGATCCGGTAATCGGCCGGGATCAGGAAATACGCAGGGTAATCAGGATCTTGTCCAGGAAAACGAAGAACAACCCTGTACTGATCGGGGAGCCGGGAGTAGGGAAAACAGCGATAGTGGAAGGATTGGCTCAACGAATTGTCAGAAAGGATGTTCCAGACGGTTTGAAGGATAAGACAATCTTTTCACTCGACTTGAGTTCATTGGTCGCTGGTGCCAAATATCGAGGGGAGTTCGAGGAAAGATTGAAGGCGGTCCTTTCAGAAATCAAGAAAAGCGATGGCAGGATCCTTCTGTTTATCGATGAACTGCACACCATTGTCGGGGCCGGTAAAACGGAAGGGGCAATGGATGCCGGGAATATGCTCAAACCGATGCTTGCAAGGGGAGAGTTGCATTGTATCGGAGCCACTACATTGAATGAGCACCGACAATATATCGAGAAGGATCCTGCATTGGAACGCCGTTTTCAGCAAGTCCTTGTGGAAGAGCCGACAGTCGAGGATACTATCTCCATTTTGCGTGGGCTTAAGGAAAGGTTTGAAATCCATCATGGCGTCAATATCCATGATAGGGCGATAGTGTCGGCTGCTGTCCTTTCCGATCGATATATCTCTGAACGCTTTTTACCAGATAAAGCGATTGATCTTGTAGATGAAGCATGTGCCATGATCCGGACCGAAATCGACTCGATGCCTTCTGAACTGGATGAAGTGACAAGAAAAGTGATGCAGCTTGAAATCGAGGAAGCTGCCCTTAAAAAAGAAAAGGATCAGGCAAGCTTGGATAGGTTGCAGAATCTGCAAAAAGAGCTGGCGAATCTCAAGGAAAGGTCTACCGGCATGAAAATGCAATGGCAGCAGGAGAAGGATGCCATCGGGCTGGTACGGCAAAAACGTGAAGAAATCGAAAAAGTAAAGAGAGACCTTGAAGCAGCCGAGAGCAATTATGACTTGAATAAAGCTGCAGAACTACGTCACGGTAAGCTGCCTGCCCTTGAAAAGGAACTATTACAGCTCGAGGGCGATGCGAAGGCAGAAAAAGGGGCACATTCGCTTCTTAGGGAAGAAGTGACAGAGGATGAAATAGCAGGCATCGTTGCAAAATGGACCGGTATTCCGGTTGCGAAGCTGGTGGAGGGCGAACGTGAAAAACTGCTGAAGCTAGAGGAAATACTTCATGAACGGGTAGTTGGGCAGGATGAAGCGGTACAGCTTGTTACAGAAGCTGTACTTCGGGCAAGGGCGGGTATCAAAGACCCGAACCGTCCGATAGGCTCCTTTGTTTTCCTCGGCCCGACGGGTGTTGGGAAAACGGAATTGGCAAAGGCATTGGCACAGTCATTGTTTGACGATGAGAGCCATATCATCAGGATCGATATGTCCGAGTATATGGAAAAACATGCTGTTTCAAGGCTTATCGGAGCGCCTCCTGGATATGTCGGTTATGAAGAAGGCGGCCAGCTCACAGAGGCCGTAAGAAGAAAACCATATTCAGTAATATTGCTCGATGAAATTGAAAAGGCCCATCCGGATGTTTTCAATATTCTATTGCAGCTCCTGGATGATGGAAGAATCACCGACTCTCAAGGAAAAACAGTTGATTTTAAAAATACTGTCATCATCATGACCTCCAATATAGGATCCCATTTGCTTCTCGAAGGGGATGTAACGGATGAAACAAAAGATAAAGTGCTGCAGCAATTGAAAGCTCACTTCCGTCCTGAATTATTGAATAGGATCGATGATACCGTTATCTTCTCCCCCTTATCCAAAAATGACATTGGGATGATTGTGGAAAAGCTGATCAAAGAATTGCAAAAAAGACTCGAAAACAAACACCTTCAACTCAAGATTACGGAAGAAGCCAAACAGCATATAGCTGACCGTGCATTTGATCCTGTTTTCGGCGCACGCCCATTGAAGCGTTTTATCCAGAAACATATAGAAACACTGATTGCAAAAGAAATCATAAAAGGTTCCATCCAGGATTTTCAAGAAATTATTATCAGTCTCCAAGCAGGAAAATTGGAGATCGTGACTAAATAAATATATAAAAAGTATTGCTCTGTAAAGGCTAGTGTTGAATTTTTAAGAATCTAGCAGTTGATTGGAGCAATAGGCGAAGACTCCTGCGGGAGGCAGCGTTTAGTGGAGACCCCACAGGCGAAGCCGAGGAGGCTCCACAAACGCCCCGCGGAAAGCGCAGCCTAGTGCGGAAATCAACTGCGATATTTATTGGCACCACAAAAAAAGAACTTGTCCCAGAAGGTCAAGTTCTTTTCACTCGTGCTTATCAGTGTTTTTCAACAGGCTCGTTTGGCAGCGCTTCCCCAATCAGCATCACAATTACGGAAAAGACGATAGCAACAGTTGAAGCTAACATGTAATTATATGTATCACCAACCATGTTTGCAACAACATATGAAAGCATGTTTATCAGAAGAAGTGACCAGAAAACAGTCCAGAATACTCGCATCTTGACTTCCCCTCCATTTCCCTTTTAATAGTTCAACACCTTAAAAGAGCCAGGTGCGCAGCTTTTGTGTATCCATCGGATATTTTACCACAATCAGCGCATATAATAAATGTAAAATGTTTAAGCTTGAAGAAAAAGGGGTTGAATATTTATGAATAGTGAAGAAAAAATGCAGGAACTCGAAATGCTCCTTTCACAGGAACAGAGCAATTTGACTGAGCTGGGAATGGAAACCTTGCATAGGCTTAAGCAAGAGCTTCAATATGGATCGGAATGAAAAAAGGGAAGATCAAGCTAATCTTTCCTTTTTATTTTTCGATTAATCTCTTTATTCCCATTGAGGGTTGGAGAAAGTATTACGTTTAAGCGAAAATAAGCCTTTTGCCTTTATCAGAGCAGGATTCTTTTACATAGCATATTCTATACAAGTTTGTAATCCGGAGGCTGGGTGAGGAATATGGAAGAAAATCAACGTTTTTTTCAGATGGGTGGACAATGGAATGCCGTTCATGTTCCGGAAAAACCAAATGGCTTTGGTGTATTGATAATCGGCGATGCCAATCACTTCGTTGATGACCACAACAGCCTTTGGATCCAACATATCGGCAGAAAGCGCATCATAGATGAAATTGTGAGAGCGGGATATACCGTTTTCTACTCTAATTTATATGGGGTACACTGGGGAAGCGTGAAATCTGTCCTGCTTGCCAGGCAGCTGTATCATATCATTCAAAAACAGGAAATATTGAATGATAAGATCCATGTTCTTGCTGAAGGAATGGGAGCCTTGACGGCATTGCAGCTATCGGAGTTGTTGAAGGAACATATCCGATCGATTGCACTTATCAATCCGTGCATAGATCTCAAAGCCCAGATGGAGCAGGAAAAGGACAGGAAATTCTTTTTTAAGAAGCTACAGAAGGAACTTGCAGCAGCATACGATATTTCATTGGATGAGATAAAGGGGTATGATGGATTCCCGACGCTTCAGAGTCTGTTAACTTCCCTGCCGGCTAAAATTTGGCAAACAACGACCAATACCAGCTATGACCCAAATCTTCATTGTAAAAGGTACGAGGAACTCAGACAAAAAAACGGGATTCCCATTGCAGTAACCTACCATCTTGTTGAAAAACGTTATGCCTATGGAAGCTCGATCTGTCAATTTTTCAAAAAAAATGAACAGCATTTATAGAAGTCCCTATCCCAATATGGAGTGATAGGGACTATTATTATGGCCAAAAGCATACGATACAGTATTAAACTATTGGTTGGAGTGAATCATGATGAAAAATGCAATGGTTGTCGGTGCAACCAGCTTTGTCGGTTTTTCTCTATGTAAAAAGTTGATACACAGAGAAGTAGAAGTGTATGGGGTGGAGCTGAGTCAAAATAAAGCTGCGCATGATGAAGATAAACTGATGGAAATTGGACGGAATGCATATTTCCGTTATCAGGGCTTATTTAATAGAGAAAGCTTAGAAGCTGCCGGTAAATTTGATGCTGTATACTTTTGTCTGGAAACTGAGGAAATGTTTAAAAGGGAATATCAAGAAGTAATAGCCTTCATGTCCGAACAATCGGGTAAGGTGTTCCTTGTCACTCCGCGAATCTTTGCTGAAACCTGCACCATCCTGCAAAAACTTTTGAAGCATGCCAATTCAACGTTGGTGGTCCATCCAGCTTTGTTCGGGCCATGGCAGCCACAAGAGGAACCGATACAAAGAAAGATCATAGAGGGATTGACAGGAGAAGCAGGAAGCGAAAAACTGGTGATGGAAGACCAGGATATTCTTTATGTAGAAGATTTTGCAGAAATGCTCATAAAGTTATCTGAACAGCGGTTTAAGAAAGAGAGCCGAACAGTCCGGCTGGCCAGTAAGGATAATAAGGCCCTGAAAATACTAGCTGATGAAATGGATATTGTGATAACGGATAAAAAGGATGCTACCCAAACGGAGTGGGAAAAAGACGCCGAGGTAATCTATGTGGAATCATCTCTGGAAGTGACAGAAGCGTTGTCCCTCCAAAGGCAACACACTGCCAAAAGAATAAAGATTGTAGATAATCCTTAATGGCATTTAAACAATTAACTGAAATTTTAACTTTTCCTTTCTTCTCCTGAGAGGTACAATATAAGAGGAAAACCAATCAGTAAGTAAATAGGAGTTTTTTTAAGGAACTAAGGTGGTGCTTCATCATGAAAAAGCCAATATGGTTCATTCTTCTTGTTTTTCTTTTTTTATCTGCATGTGGACAACCTGAAACAGAATCAAAGCTTCAGAAGGTGGGACTGCTCGTCCCTGACTCCATTGATGATCAGGTATGGGGAACCAAGGGGTATAAAGGCCTTTTGAGGATCCAATCGGAATTTGGTGTTGATGTTTTCTATGAAGAAGGAATACATAAGGAAGATGAAATCATCAAGGCGGTAAAGAAGTTTGAAAAAAAAGGAATCAATCTCATATTCGGCCATGGCAGTGAATATGCCCAAGTTTTCAGCAAAATAGGAGACGAGTATCCAGATATTCACTTTGTCTGTTTTAATTCGGATGTAAGTGGAGATAATGTTACAAGTCTTAATTTCAAGGCGAATGCGATGGGATTTTTCGGTGGGATGGTAGCGGGGAAGATGTCGCAAACCAATAAAATCGGGGTCATTGCAGCTTTTGAATGGCAGCCCGAAGTAAACGGTTTTTTTGAAGGTGTCCTTTATGAAAATCCTGATGCAACGGTCTATATAGAATATACGCAGGACTGGGATAATCCGGAAATGGCCAATTCCAAGCTTGAAAAAATGCTGGCTAGTGGAGTGGACATTGTCTATCCAGCCGGTGATGGGTTCAATGTTCCCATTATCAATACACTTAAGGATAGAGGGCTCTTTGCCATTGGATTTGTATCCGACCAATCGGACCTAGGGGAGAATACGGTTTTGACAAGTACCGTTCAGCATGTTCCCGCGTTATATGAATTGGTGGCAAAGCGTTTTCTTGCCGGTGAGCTCAAACCTGGCAACAGCTATTTTGATTTTGAGGATGAAGTCATTTCACTTGGCACATTCAGTCCACTTGTAAGCGAAGAGTATCAACAGGATATACAGGACCACATAGCAAATTACAAGGAAACAGGTCTATTACCTAATCAGTCAGAAAGTGGGAAAGAATAAATGGAACAGGATAGAACGATGCAGTACATGGCAATCGCAATGAAATATTTACCGGAAGCAAAACAAATGCTTGATGAAACTGGACTGACACTCGAACCACAGCACATTCAGCCTTTAATATCCCTGCTCACAAAAGTGATGGACGACGCTTATGAATTGGGGAAACAGAATAGTTTGGATATAGACTAAAAAAAGGATTGCCCTAAAATTTAGGGCATCCTTTTTTACTTTTTCTTAAAGTAATCGATGATAGGGGAGAACTCTTTTAGCATCGGCTTCAGTTTATTGACAGAATCCATGATGGAGTCCACCTGCTCAATCAATGCATAATAGTCTTCTCCAAATTTCTTCTGAGTACCTTCTTCAGTTTTTTCAGTGGGATTTTCACTTCTTCTGGGCTGGCCGAACATCAACCTTGTAAAGGGATCTGCGTCCACTTGCTCTTTTTCCTTATTAACCTGTTCCTCACTCATTGTTGTCACCTCTTTTGTATAACTGGGTTGTCAAAATAGTGTATGCATCCTCTCAAAAAAGGCATGGGCAATTGCCTTAATACATGGAGGGGATATGAAAACGGAGCAAGAATATATTGTCAAGATGACATTTATGGGTTAAAATTAGTACCAAGTCATAATATTTGATAATAAAAAATAACCTATAAAACATGACGCATGTGAGGAAGCTCCATCGCATTATTTTAAAGCCATATTAAAAGAGAGTCAGGTGTTATTTCAATGAATGCAGGGATTGTCGGAATCGGAAGATATGTACCTGAAAAGGTACTCACAAATGCTGATCTGGAAAAAATGGTAGATACAACGGATGAATGGATAAAAACGAGAACCGGGATAGAGGAAAGAAGAATCGCAAGTGATGAGGTGGAAACGTCCGACATGGCCTTTTTCGCCGCTGAAAAAGCGTTGAAGGATGCAGGGATTTCCGCTGAGGAAGTAGAAATGATAATCGTGGCAACCGTGACGCCGGATCATCCATTTCCTTCAGTTGCATGTATGATCCAAGAAAGACTGGGCGCGAAAAAAGCGAATGCTTTTGATATCAGTGCTGCCTGCGCAGGATTCATGTATGGCATCATCACCGCCAAACAATTTGTGGAAGCGGGGACCTATAAACACGTTTTAGTTGTAGGGGTGGAAAAGTTGTCCAAGATCGTGGACTGGGAAGATCGAAACACAGCAGTGCTCTTTGGTGATGGTGCAGGTGCCGCTGTCATTGCACCAGTTTCTGAAGGGCGCGGTATCCTCTCTTTCGAACTTGGAGCAGATGGAACCGGTGCGAAACATCTCTATCAGGATGAAACCATCATCATGAACGGCCGTGAAGTGTTTAAATTTGCGGTCAGACAAATGGGTGAGTCTTCTGTTAATGTATTGCAAAAGGCAGGTTTGACGAAGGAGGATGTCGACTTCCTCATTCCTCACCAAGCAAACATCCGGATCATGGAGGCAGCCAGGGAGCGTCTGGGGCTGCCTGAAGAAAAAATGTCCATGACGATAAATAAATACGGCAACACTTCGGCTGCATCCATCCCGATTTCCATTGTGGAAGAATTGGAGAACGGGACAATCAAAGACGACGACCTGATAGTTATGGTAGGATTTGGTGGGGGATTGACATGGGGTGCAATCGCAATCAGATGGGGAAGATAATGAACATAATTGTACATGATGCTGGAAGGAGTATATTCTAATGCAAAAAAGAAGAGTAGTAGTAACAGGGCTTGGTGCGGTGACACCAATCGGAAAAGATGTAAATGAGGCTTGGGAAAATGCAATAAGTGGTGTATCTGGTGTAGGGCCACTGACCCGTGTGGACAGTGAAAAGTTCCCTGCAAAGGTCGCTGCAGAAATCAAGGACTTCCAGCCTGAAGAATATATGGATAAAAAAGAAGCGCGTAAGATGGACCGTTTTACACAATACGCCATTGCAGCATCTTTCATGGCAGTGAAGGATGCTGACCTTACGATCACGGAAGAAATCGCCCCAAGAGTAGGAGTTTGGGTAGGTTCCGGCATAGGCGGAATGGAGACATTCGAACAGCAATATAAGACTTTTCTTGAAAAAGGCGCCAGACGCGTCAGTCCATTCTTTGTGCCGATGATGATTCCTGACATGGCAACAGGACAGATTTCAATCGCTTTAGGTGCAAAAGGTGTGAATTCCTGTACAGTAACCGCTTGTGCGACAGGTACGAATTCCATTGGGGATGCATTCAAGGTGATTCAGCGCGGGGACGCTGATGTGATGATTTCCGGGGGGACGGAAGCTCCATTAACTGAAATGTCGTTTGCAGGCTTCAGTTCCGCAAAAGCACTTTCCTTGAACCCCAATCCGAAAACGGCAAGCAGGCCATTCGATTTAAACCGTGATGGCTTTGTAATGGGTGAGGGAGCGGGTATCCTAGTTCTTGAAGATCTTGATCATGCTCTTGCCCGTGGAGCGAGGATCTATGCTGAAATCGTAGGATATGGAGCAACAGGGGACGCACATCACATTACAGCACCAGCTCCAGGCGGTGAAGGCGGAGTGCGTGCGATGAGAATGGCAATAAACGATGCAGGTCTCAAGCCAGAAGAAATCGACTATATCAATGCCCATGGTACAAGTACCGAATACAATGATAAATTTGAGACATTGGCAATCAAGGAAGTAATGGGGGAGCATGCACAGAAAGTTGCGATAAGCTCCACTAAATCCATGACCGGGCATCTGCTTGGGGCTGCTGGGGGAGTGGAAGCGATTTTCACGATCAAAGCGATCGAGAATTCCATCATCCCGCCAACCATCAACCTGGAAACACCGGACCCTGAATGCGACCTGGACTATGTCCCAAACAAAGCACGCCAAAAAGAGGTCAAGGCGGCAATGAGCAACTCACTTGGATTTGGGGGACATAACGCGACGATAGTATTCAAAAAATACGAAAAATGATATAGGTACAATGGAAGCACCAGCCATTTAACATGCGGCAGGGTGCTTCTTTTTATTTTGATGAGGGTTTGGAACGTGTACACCATCTCACCAATTCCCCATCCTCAACATACAATGGGAAAAAGTGAAGAAAAGGGCTGTAGAAAATGAGCATAATTCATACGGATCGATGGTTGGAAGAAGACTACCATCAACCCTTGAACATTTCCAAAAAACTGCTGAAATACTTTGAGGATGTAACGGAACGAGAACTATATGACTACCTGATTATGCATGGGATGTACAGACCGGTGAAAAATGGGAATGAGACAGTCGAGAAGCTGATCAGGCTAGATTGCTGGAATGTCGTACTAAAAGAGTGGAAGCGCTTGAAGAAAATGTGGAATGGTCCCGACATCCCGATTTTCATATTTCCGTCTGATGAACTTAATCCGCAGATCAAAAGGGACTTTAAAGGCAAATCAGGAGTGGCTTTCAAGGATAAGCTCTTTCTGTTCCTTCCGGAAGATATAGAACATAATGAACTAAAGGCGCTACTCACACATGAATATAACCATATTTGCGTGCTGGCCAACAACAAGAAAAAGGATGATCACTATACCCTGATAGAATCGGTATTAATAGAAGGTTTGGCTGAGAGTGCAGTGAAATACAGCTTGGGGGAACAGTATACAGCAAATTGGACGAAGTACTATTCGGACAAAGAATTGAAGAATTTCCTGGAGAGATATATACTCCCAAACAAAGATCTCATCAAAAAAGAAAGAGAACACATGAAAATCTTATATGGAAAAGGGTTTTATCCCAAAATGGTCGGATACTGTGTAGGATATTACTTGATTCAAAGGCTCTTGGAGGAGAAGGAATGGCTCTATCCTGCATTGATGAAGCACAGTCTAACTGACGTGCGAATACTATTAGAGATATAATTCTTTGAGGAATAGTGTAAAAATATCAAAAATATTAAAAAACTAGCAAAAAAAGCTAGTTTTTTTGCATTTTTTTGTATATAATCAGTTTTTGTAGAAGATTGTTATTAGTCCTAATTAAAAAAATTTTTAGTTAATTTTCAAAATTAGCTTGATTCTGTAACGAAACTGTAATAATATACAAACAGACGATAATTATTTTCCGATAATTTAGTTTTTACAGATTAATATCAAGCAAATATTGAAGCAATCCTGTAATAAATAGCATGGAAAGCCTACATAAAGATACAATTTACTAGGCGAGAGATTATAAGATTAATAATTTTGTAATATTTGCGTTAAAAATTAACCGAATATTTTTAACAATGAATTTACAAAAGGTTACTGTAGCATCAACAGACCATGCATCGAAAGAGAAAAGGATGGTGAAGGCTAAATGTCAGCTTTATTGGAAGTGAGAAACCTACAGACTCACTTTTTTAGAAAAAAGCAAGCTATTCCAGCGGTAGATGGTGTAGATATCTCCATTAAAAAAGGAGAGACTGTCGCACTTGTTGGTGAATCCGGATCAGGTAAATCGATTACTTCCCTATCTATCATGGGTCTTGTACCCAGCCCGGGAGGCAAGATAGTAGGCGGGGAAATATTATTTGATGGTACTGATCTTACGAAGCTAACTGAAAGTCAGCTTTGCAAGGTTCGCGGAAATGATATTTCAATGATTTTCCAGGAGCCGATGACTTCCCTGAATCCCGTACTGACCATCGGGGAACAGATTACGGAAGTATTGATGCTTCATCAAAAAATGTCTAAAACAGCTGCAGTGAAGAAAGCGATTGAAATGCTTGAACTCGTTGGATTCTCAAGAGCTGCGCAAATAATAAATGACTACCCGCATAGACTTTCCGGCGGGATGAGACAAAGGGTCATGGTCGCAATGGCGATGAGCTGTAATCCTAAGCTCCTGATCGCAGACGAGCCTACAACAGCATTGGATGTTACAATCCAGGCGCAGATCCTTGACCTGATGAAGGACCTTAGTCATAAATTTGATACTAGCATCCTTCTGATCACGCATGATTTAGGAGTCGTATCAGAAATTGCTGATAGAGTAGTAGTTATGTATTGTGGCCAAGTAGTGGAGGAAGCATCCGTTGATGACTTGTTCGATGAACCATTACATCCATATACAGTGGGATTGATGAATTCAATCCCAAGCATCGAGGCAGATATTTCAAGGCTTGAGTCCATTCAAGGAAATGTACCGCCACCGACGAACCTGCCGCCAGGATGCCGTTTTGCACCACGTTGCCCACAAGCGTTCGACCGTTGCTTCAATGAAGTGCCAACGCTTGAAAAGAAAGAAGGGAATCGTTCAGTACGATGCTTCTTGTATGAAGGGAAGGAGGCGTAAGCATGATTTCGACAGATACGCAAAACACCAATACGATTCAGAAAGACAGCTCTTCCGACTACCTTCTTGAAGTAAGAGGCCTGAAGAAGTACTTTCCAATCAAAGCAGGCTTGCTGCAACGTAACGTTGGGAATGTAAAAGCGGTGGATGATATCAACCTTTTCATCAAAAAAGGTGAAACGCTTGGTATCGTAGGCGAATCTGGCTGTGGTAAATCCACTGCCGGAAGAACACTTATCCGACTATACGAACCCACTGAAGGTGAAATAATCTTCAAGGGCCGTGACATTGCCAAAATGAGTGAGAGCGAACTAAGAAAGACGGTAAGACGCGATATCCAGATGGTTTTCCAGGATCCGTTCGCAACGCTGAATCCAAGGAAGACATTACGATCCATCTTAAAAGAGCCGTACAATACGCATAATCTTTTCACAAAGAAAGAGCGTGAAGAGAAAGTACAGGAACTGCTTGAAAAAGTAGGACTTGATCCTTCTTATATCAATAGATATCCACATGAATTCTCTGGCGGACAGCGTCAGCGTATCGGTATTGCAAGAGCGTTGGCATTGAATCCTGAACTGATCATTGCCGATGAAGCAGTATCAGCATTGGATGTTTCGATACAAGCCCAGATCATCAACCTTATGCAGGATCTACAAAAGGAAATGGGATTGTCATACATCTTCATCTCCCATGACTTGAGTGTCGTGCGACATATAAGTGATAGAGTCGGGGTTATGTATCTAGGGAAAATGATGGAGCTTGCAAGCAAAAACGACTTGTATAACGAGCCGTTGCACCCATACACACAAGCATTGCTTTCAGCTGTACCTTCCACACGTCGCAAAGGTCAGGTGAAACGTGAGCGCATCGTCCTGAAGGGTGAGCTTCCAAGTCCGGCAAATCCGCCGACTGGCTGTGTATTCCATACCCGCTGCCCTGCAGCAATGGAATCATGCAAGCAGATCATACCTGAATTCAAAGAAGTAAAACCAAATCATTTTGTCGCTTGTCACCTATACGAATAGGTGACAGGTTATCAAATATATACCCATTGAAAGGGGGAGATAATCCAGAAGGCAAAACATTCTTTACCTTTCATTTTCAGAACATTTAAAAATTTCAAGGGGGAGTTAAACGTGAAGCAAAAGTCATTATTACTTATCGCTTTAACATTGGTGCTTTCATTGTTCTTAGCTGCTTGTTCTTCTAACAACACTTCTAACAATGCAACAAACAATGGCAACAACAACGGCAATACAAACAATGGCGGGGGAACTAAAGAAGAAGAGCCTGCTGACAGCAACGAGCCAGTACAAGGTGGAGACCTTGTAATCGGTTCTACTGGTAACCCTACTCTATTCAACACTCTTTACTCTGCAGATACTGCATCTTCTGCTATCGAAGGTTTCGTTTACGATTCTCTAGTTGGCGGAAACACTGAATTCGAACCTGAATTATCTATGGCTGCAAGCTGGGAGCCTTCTGAAGACGGCCTAGTTCACACAGTTAAGTTAAAAGAAGGTTTAAAATTCCATGACGGCGAAGCTGTAACAGCTGAAGACGTTAAGTTCACATTCGAAATTCCTTTAAGCGAAGACTATGATGGTCCTCGTGCTAGTTCTTTCGAAAAGATCACTTCTGTTGAAATCGTTGATGATCTAACAGTTAAGTTCACTTTAAGCGCTGTAGCTCCTGATTTCCACATCACTTTAAGCTATGGTATCTTACCACAGCACATCCTTGGTGACGTTCCTGTTGCTGAAATGGGTGAGCATGAGTTCAACAGAGCTCCTATCGGTTCTGGTCCATTCAAATTCGTTGAGTGGGTTGACGGACAATATGTAAAGGTTGAAGCTTTTGATGACTATCATGAAGGCCGCCCTTACCTTGATACACTTACTTACAAAATCGTAACTGACGGTGACCAATTGTTAACTCAATTAAGCACTGGAGATGTACAATTCACAACTGTTCCTTCTACTGACTTAGAAACAGTTAAAGAATGGGAAGGTCAAGGGAAATTGAAGATCGAATCCGGTCTTGCTCTTTCTTACACTTACCTAGGATACAACCTACGTAACCCATTATTCCAAGACAAGTCTGTACGTCAAGCTTTAACTCATGCAATCGACAGAGAGACTATCGTTTCTTCTGTAATGAACGGTGACGGAGAAGTAGCTCACTTCCCTGAGTCTCCACTTAGCTGGGCATATGATGATTCTGAAACTCCAAAGTTCGAGTACGATCCTGAGAAAGCTAAAGAAATGCTAGCTGCTGCTGGATGGAAAGCTGGAGCTGACGGAATCCTTGAAAAAGACGGACAAAAATTCTCATTTGAATTAAAAACGAACCAAGGTAACAAAGTTCGTGAAGATATCGCGGTTGTTGTTCAACAACAATTGAAAGAAGTTGGAATCGAAGTTAAACCAAACATCATGGAATGGTCTGCATTCTTAGCGGATGTTAACCCTCCTGCATGGAAATTCGACGCTATCATCCTTGGATGGAGCTTAGGAACTGATCCAGATCCATCTGGTATCTTCCACTCTAAAGAAATTGAAGAAGGCTTGAACTTCATCAACTACTCTAACCCTAAAGCTGATGAGCTTATGGACAAAAACTTAAGCACTATGGATCAAGAAGAGCGTAAAGGCTATATCGTTGAAGTTAACAACATTATCGCTGAGGAGCAACCATACACGTTCTTGTACTATCCAAACGTACACCGTGCGATGCCTGCTAACTTAGAAGGTTATACTTTCCACGCGAAGTCTGACTTCTACAAGATCAATGAATGGTGGTTAAAGCCTGCTAACTAATAGTTACAGGTAGAATTGGAGGGGAGGGAGCAATCCCTTTCCTCTTTTCATGAATTTGACAGTAATATCAGGGCATGCCGAAAGGGTCCCTGATAATCATATAATCCCTGACACGTTTAACTCCGCTTAAAGTAAAGACAGAAAAGGAGAATCAGCTATGATCTCATACATTATCCGCCGTTCTTTAATGGCTATTCCCTTGCTTATCGGTATCACTATATTATCCTTCGCTATCATACAGATGGCGCCAGGTGGACCATCTTCCCTGATGATGGACCCGAATATCAGTAAAGAGGATTTGGCAAAGTTTGAAGAGCGTTATGGATTGAATGATCCAGTGCATGAACAGTATATTAAATGGGTAGGCAACATGGCCCAGGGTGACTTTGGGACTTCCTTGATCAAACGTGGTGTACCTGTAAGTGAAATGATTATGAACCGTCTACCTAACACCTTGCTGCTTATGATTGTTTCCACTGTATTGGCAGTCATTATCGCAGTACCATTTGGAGTAATATCTGCTAGAAAGCGTTATTCATTGACAGACTATGGAGTCACGGTCACATCCTTTATAGGGCTAGCCACTCCAAACTTCTGGGTTGGTCTGATTTTGATCATGATATTTGCTGTTCAATTAGGATGGCTACCTACAGGTGGCGTTGCGACTTTGAACGCAGATTTCAGCATCATGGACCGTATCAAGCACTTGATCATGCCGGCATTTGTACTTGCCAGTGCGGACATGGCAGGATTAACCCGTTATACCCGTTCAAGTATGATCGAGGTATTGAGCCAGGATTATATGCGTACAGCACGTGCAAAAGGTCTTAGAGAACAAAAAGTTGTGTACAAGCATGGATTGCGTAACGGTTTGATTCCTGTTATCACGATTTTTGGACTTATGCTTCCTTCCTTTATCGGCGGGGCAGCAATTACAGAAAGAATTTTCAACTGGCCTGGAATTGGTTTGTTATTTATCGAATCCGCCTTCCAACGTGATTATCCTGTCATCATGGCCTTAACAGTAATTTCAGCGGTCTTAGTAGTTATCGGCAACCTGATTGCAGATATTCTCTACGCAGTCTTTGACCCGAGAATCGAATACTAGGAGGGGGAACATCGATGCAAACTCAAACATCGCCTCAAAACAATACAAACTTGTCGTTAGACCCCAATTTAAAAGCTAAACCGGACACATTGACGAAAATCATGTTCCGCAAGTTCATGAAGAATAAATTGGCTGTCATCGGAGCTGTTATTTTAGGGATCATCATGTTTGGTGCATTATTTGCACCCTGGCTTACTTCTCATCCTTATGAGCAGCAGAATCTATTGAATAAGCTGCAGTCCCCAGGTGGGGAACATTGGCTTGGTACGGATCGCTTCGGACGTGATGTATTTGCCAGAATGCTGTATGGAGCAAGAATCTCCTTATTGGTAGGGTTTGCATCCGTAATTGGTGCAATATCTATTGGAACTGTAGTTGGTGCGGTAGCTGGTTATTTTGGTGGATTAATTGATTCCATCCTAATGAGATTGGTAGATATCATTCTTTCCATACCATCCCTATTCTTGTTGATTACGCTTGTAACGATCTTTGATCCAGGTATCGATAAACTGATTATGATCTTTGCCTTGACAGGTTGGACAAGTACAGCACGTCTAGTACGCGGAGAGTTTTTATCATTAAGATCTCGTGAATTTGTTCTTGCTTCCAAAACAATTGGTACAAGAAGCTATAAAATCATTTTTGCACATATCCTGCCGAATGCTCTTGGGCCGATCATTGTATCTGCAACGCTCGCGGTAGGTGGAGTCATACTTGCAGAATCTGCATTGAGTTACCTAGGATTGGGTATCCAGCCACCAACACCAAGTTGGGGGAATATGCTTCAGGATGCGCAAAACTTTACAATCATGCTTAAACACTGGTGGTATCCTTTATTCCCAGGTTTAGCAATCTTACTGACAGTATTAAGCTTCAACTTTATCGGTGATGGCCTTCGAGATGCGCTTGATCCAAGAATCAACGATTAAAGAAAAGTCAAGATGAACTCTTGACTTTTCTTTTTTTTTTGTAGTAAAGAGCCCGTTTTTAATAAGAATATGTCATCAATAACACTCTCTTACATAAACTAGTAGTACAAGAATGGACAAGGGGTTCGTTGGGATGAAATATAACGATCTATTAATGAGTGGCGGCTGATGATAAGGGGCTTTTTCTTTCTTTGTGGATTTGGTATGGCGGTTTCCGGGGGGATCAGCATCCTGGCCTATTTGAATCTATTTGCCACGGGGAGCAGTATAGTGGAATTCTTTAAATTTATACTTTTGCGTCCAGAATGCTATCTGCTTCCACTCGGAATCGGAACTGTAAGCTGGGCACTCTTTTCGTTGCAAAAGAAAAAGCCAACGTTCAGGGAAAAAGACTGAAATGAAAAAATAAATGGCTAATATGGAATAATTTTGCACCTCACTGCCCATACTGTTGGATAAATAAAGTGTAGATGTAAAGTGAGGGGTATGATATGTTGTATCTTCATGACGTATGGGTAAATTGGTTTGAAGGAGAAGAAAACGGATATAATGTTTGCCATTTTCACGAATGGAGAAAAGACGATAGTGTGGAGCTATTAGACCAGGTTCCATTGCTTAAAGTAGAGTCTGTTCTATTCAACTACATTGAAAACGACCTCCAAGAGCTGCCTCCATCTTTACTAGAAGAGATTTTTCAAAAAAGCTATATCAGGAAAAATCATGAGCGGATTCAATTAGATTATTGTTTTGTTGTGACGGATGGGAAAGGGATATTAGCTGTAGACACTATCGGATATAACATTCCTATTAGAAAAAGCAGGCTGATCCCAAGACAGGAGCAGTTGGTATATGATATGGTCGAGAACCATGACTATTCCATCTTTGCCTTCTCGCCAACAACCAAGACAGAGAAGGACTACCACATTTTATCTCCAGCACCGGAGATCATGAACGGACTGACCCGCAAGGAAAGACAATTAAAACAATTGTTATTTATGGCACTTGATCAGCTAAGATCGACGAGCAATGTTGCTGAAGTAAGGTACTGGTATACTGAGTGGAATCCTTTGCATTATAGGGAAATCCAAAGAATGACATTCGAAGAAGTATGGACTCAGTTATTTGAAGAGACAAGGGATGGATGGTCCCCGAAGCATCAACTCTTCTGTGAATCTTTAGTAAAAGGACAACCTTTCTTTGAAAAACTATGGGAACTCGAGCAGCATCCTAAGGTGAATTGAATGTTTCCGAGGGAATAAAAAAAGAGTAGAGGGTGTATAAAACGCCTCCTACTCTTTTTATTTATCTTCTTTTCTTCCTACCCAATCCCATTGCATTTTCTATTTTGGCCAATGTCTTCATCGCGACACGATTTGCTCTTTCCGCACCCTCATCCAGGATAATATCCAATTTATCGGATTCTATCAAGTCATAGTATCTAGTTTGAATCGGCTCGAGAGCATTTACTACCACTTCAGCAAGATCACCTTTAAAATCTCCATAACCTTTCCCTTCATAATAGGCTTCCAATTCTTCAATCGATTTGTTTCCAAGGATGGAATAGATGGAAAGGAGATTGGATACTCCAGGCTTGTTTTCTTTGTCAAATTTTACAATTCCTTCAGAGTCAGTCACAGCACTTTTTATTTTCTTTTCCAATTGTTTTGGCGTATCAAGTAATGAGATAAAAGATTTTTGGTTCGGGTCTGATTTACTCATTTTCTTGGTAGGCTCGGCCAGTGACATAATTCTAGCCCCGACTTTAGGGATTTTTACTTCAGGAACTGTTAAAATTTCCCGATACTTTTTGTTGAATCTTTCAGCAAGGTCGCGAGTCAATTCCAGATGTTGCTTCTGATCTTCTCCTACAGGAACAAGATCAGTATTGTAAAGCAGGATATCTGCTGCCATAAGAGGCGGGTACGTCAATAGACCGGCAGTAACGGATTCCTTCCCTGCAGATTTATCCTTGAATTGAGTCATGCGCTCAAGCTCTCCGATATATGCAACACATTGCATCATCCAACCCAGTTGTGCATGTGCAGGGACTTCCGATTGAATGAATAATGTCGCTTTCTCCGGATCAAGTCCAATCGCAACATATAAAGCAGCGAGTTTTCTAATATTTTTCCTAAGCTCGGTCGGGTCTTGATGCACAGTGATGGCATGCTGGTCTACAATACAGAAATAACTGTTATACTCTTCCTGTAATTCAATAAATTGCTTCATTGCCCCGATATAATTTCCTAATGTGACATTGCCGCTCGGCTGAATGCCAGAAAATATTGTCTTCATTTTGGTTCCTCCAATGTAAAAATAGTTAAAAAAACATACAAAAAGGCCCATTCATCCCTAAAAAAGGGACGAATGGACCGTGGTACCACCCTTATTATTTCATGCGAAAAATGCAGAAATCACTTGAGCCTGTAACGTAAGGCAACGTCTAAGCCTACTCATTTCTTTTCAGCCCGATGCTCAAAAGTCCATTCCTGACCGCTGGATGTTTGTTCGCACCACCCACAAACTCTCTAAAAAACCAACCTGATCAGTACTACTCTTTTTCATAGCATTTTGTAATAAATTGTACTTTAT
Organism: Sutcliffiella tianshenii; assembly: GCF_016908565.1. GTDB lineage: Bacteria > Bacillota > Bacilli > Bacillales > Bacillaceae_I > Sutcliffiella_A > Sutcliffiella_A tianshenii. The sequence goes on along the minus strand of NZ_JAFBED010000005.1, from coordinate 22,564 downwards.
TATAGCTTAATATATGGTAAATATCAACTATTATAAAAGACCACTAAGCCTATGAGCATACATACCAACAGTAGTAATGCCCCTATAAGCAAAGGGGATACGTTAATTGGGTCAAGTAATTCCGAAGGATTCCTCATTTCTGCAGAAGGATCCTCTTCCAATTGTTTATCAGCCTGTTTAGCGGCGAAAATTTTTCTGAATCCATAAGTGATGGCATCAAAAAAACCTTTTTGAGTGACTAAAATCAGCATGGTAAAAAAGAGAGTGATTCCAGAAAAGAAGAAGGATGTATTGATAAATACTAGTAAAGAGAAAGTACCATAATAGAAGTAACCGGCACAAATGGTTAGTATCAAAAGAACCAAAAAGTAAATGGCGGCAGTTTTTATAGTCTTGTTCATAATTCCTCCTAAATAAGTTACTAAATTGTATTGTAAAGAAATGAATAGAATATGACAAATTTAAAGAGACTATAAAAGGAATAACCTGTAAAAACATTTTGTTAAATTTATGAAATGTTTGTAAAGAAATTGTAATAAAAAACATTAAACATACGTAAAAATTATAGGACTAAAGAACTATTTTTGTAATGATAATAGTTGAAAAATCAGTATTTTGTAAAATTGTTGTTAAAATAATGAATGCACAATGTTTAGAAAACTTGTATAATAAAAATCGTTACCTCGAATTACTCACAAAATTCGACACATTTCTTATGGGGGGTCAAGTAAATGAAAAAGTCAAAATTTTTACTTCTTTTAGCGCTTTCACTTGTACTGAGTGTATTTTTAGCTGCTTGTGGCGGCGGAAACTCAAGTCAGAACAATAGTGGTAAAGGTGAAGGACAACCACCTGCTGGTGAAGGTGAAGCAACTGGACCACAAGTACTTAATGTTTTAGATTCTGCTGAAATTCCTACAATGGATACAGTAAAAGGAACAGATGCAGTAGCTTTCAACGTAATGAACAACGTTTTTGAAGGTCTTTACAGACTTAGTGAAAATGATGAAGTAGTTGAAGGTATTGCAAAAGAACATAAAGCAAGTGAAGATGGTCTTGTTTACACTTTTACACTTCGTGAAGATGCAGTTTGGTCCAATGGTGACCCTGTAACAGCCAAAGATTTCGTATACGGTTGGCAGCGTGCGGTAGATCCTACTGTAGGTTCTGAGTATGGACCATATATGATGAATGGCAAAATCAAAAATGCTGAAAAAGTATCTGCTGGAGAACTACCTTTAGAAGAACTTGGCGTTAAGGCATTAGATGATTACACACTTGAAGTAACACTAGAGCAACCTGTTGCTTACTTCGAATCTTTAATGACATTCCCGACTTTCTTCCCGCAACACCAAGGATTTGTTGAGGAGCAAGGTGAAAACTACGCTCTTGAAGCAGAAAACCTAGTGTACAACGGACCATTTGTATTATCCAAATGGGAGCATGAAGTAGGCTGGACAATGACGAAGAACGATAAATACTGGGATAAAGACACTGTAAAATTAGATGAAATCAATGTAAAAGTAGTTAAAGAAGTATCCACTGGGGTTAACCTTTACACTGCAAAACAAATTGATATTTCACCTGGATTGACTTCTGAGTTTGTTGACCTTTATAAAGAAGATCCAAACTTGATTCAATATCTAGAGCCAACAATTTTCTGGTTTAAAATGAACCAAACGAAAAATGAAGCATTGGCTAACGTAAATATCCGTAAAGCACTTTCTATGGCTTTCAATAAAGAAGATCTTGCAAAAGTTGTATTGAACAACGGTTCTGTACCTGCTAACTTCTCTGTACCTGTTGAATTCGTTCAACACCCTGAAAGCGGAGATGACTTCCGTGATAAATTCGGCGATTTCAACAAATTCGATGCTGAAAAAGCAAAAGAATTCTGGGAAAAAGGTCTTGAAGAGCTAGGAACAGATGCAGTTACAATCGAAATTCTTGGTGGCGACACTGAAACGGCTAAAAACATGCAACAATACCTTCAAAACCAATTCGAAACGAACCTTCCTGGATTGACAATCGAATTGAAAGAAGTACCATTTGCTCAACGTCTAGATCTAGATTCAGCGATGGATTATGACATGCAATTAGCTGGTTGGGGTCCTGACTACCTAGATGCAATTTCTTTCGCTAACCTTTGGATCACTGATGGTGGAAACAACAAAATGGGTTACTCCAACCCTGAGTATGACAAGCTTTTAAATGATGTAATGACTACTTATGCGAACGATCCTGTAAAACGCTTCGAAGCTATGCAAGAAGCTGAGCGTATCCTTCTTGAAGAAGATGCTGCGATTGCACCGATCTACCAACGTGGTACTACAAGATTATGGCAGCCATACGTGCAAAACGTATACAAACATAACTTTGGTCCAGACTTCAGCTACAAGTGGGCATACATTAGCGGAAAAGAATAATAAAGATATTTCAGTATAAAATTATTGCTTCCAAACTTCAGAAAAAGAGAGTATATTGAAATATATACTCTCTTTTTCCCTGTAAACAAATTGTCGAATTATAGGGAAAATTATAGATAGTTTGATTATTCATATTTTTTAGGAGGTGCAAAAATGACTAAGTATTTATTGCAGCGTATTCTCTATATGATCATCACCTTATTTCTAATCGCTTCATTCACATTCTTCTTGATGAAACTAATGCCAGGTACTCCGTTTACCATGCAGGAAAAAATGACAGAGGCCCAAAAAGCAATCCTATATGCCAAATACGGCCTTGATGATCCTGTCCCAGTGCAATATGCAAAATATATCCTAAGTCTAGCACAAGGGGATCTTGGTATTTCCTTTCAATATGACAACAGAAGTGTCACCGATCTGATTATGCAGCGTATCGGACCTTCTGCACAATTAGGTTTCCAGGCCATGCTGGTTGGAACAATCATTGGTATCTTCCTTGGTGTGATTGCAGCATTAAGGCAAAATACATGGGTGGATTACGGTTCAACAGTTTTGGCGGTATTAGGTAAATCCATTCCTTCTTTCGTTTTTGCAGGATTATTACAATATTATATTGCAGTAAAATTAGGTTGGTTCCCGGTGGCCTTTTGGAACGGCTGGGAATACACCGTACTCCCTACAATTGCACTCTCCATGTTCCCGATTGCAATTTCTGCACGTTTCATGCGTACAGAAATGATTGAAGTATTGGGATCGGATTATATAACGCTTGCAAGAGCAAAAGGTGCATCTTCCTTTGACATCGCATTCAAACATGCTTTGCGAAATGCATTAATACCGGTGGTAACCGTTCTAGGACCACTAGCGGTAAGTTTAATGACAGGTACGCTTGTAATCGAGAAAATATTTGCAGTCCCAGGATTAGGGGAACAGTTCGTTCGTTCCATTACAACGAACGATTATCCGGTCATCATGGGAACAACCCTTTTCTTTGCTGCACTATTCATTTTGATTGTACTGATTGTTGACATCCTTTACGGGGTCATCGATCCGCGTATCCGTTTGGCAGGAGGTAAAAAGTAATGAACAATAATTATGAAAAACTTCCTAAAGATCTTTTTGAACCAGCAAAGCAAGATCCAAATAGAGGCGAGAAAATTTCCAAACCAAGCTTAACCTATTGGCAGACAGGTTGGCTGAGATTAAAGAAAAACAAAGCCGCAATCGTTGGTGTTTTCATTCTTTTCTTAATCACTTTCCTAGCAATCTTTGGACCATTTATGAACAGCCATGGATTCAATGATCAGGATCTCATGAGAGCCAACTTGCCGGCCAAGGTTCCCGGGATTGAAAACCTTGGAATCATGGATGGTACAAGAAATGGTGTAGATATTTATGAGCAACGTGGCGTCACGGATTATTTCTGGTTCGGAACAGATGGTTTAGGGCGCGATTTATGGACAAGGATCTGGGAAGGTACCCGGGTTTCCGTCTTTATCGCTTTATTGGCTGCACTGATTGACATGGTTATCGGGGTTGCATATGGTGGAATCTCCGCTTATTATGGCGGCCGCGTCGATAATGTGATGCAGCGTATCATCGAAGTGCTGATCGGTATTCCTAACCTTGTCATCGTAATTCTGATGATACTGGTCATGGAGCGAGGCATGTTGGCAATCATCATCGCCCTCACCATAACCGGTTGGGTCGGGATGGCTCGGGTAGTCCGGGGTCAGGTATTAAAGCTAAAAGGCCAGGAGTTTGTCTTGGCATCGAGGACACTCGGTTCATCTGATAGAAAAATCATTACAAAGCACTTACTGCCCAACGTAGTAGGCGTAATTATCATAAACACAATGTTCACCATTCCAAGTGCGATATTCTTTGAAGCGTTCCTTAGCTTCATCGGTTTGGGGCTGCAGCCTCCAATGGCATCCCTTGGTACGTTGATTGAAGATGGCTATAAATCATTACAGATCTTCCCACACATCATGATCTATCCTGCAATAATCATCAGTATGTTGATGATTGCGTTCAACCTTGTTGCAGACGGTATGCGTGATGCATTAGACCCTAAAATGAAGGACTAGTATAAAGGCAGGTGAAATGAACATGGAAAAAATACTTGAAGTAAAGAACTTACACGTTTCATTTGATACATTCGGTGGGGAAGTCCAAGCAATCCGCGGCGTTAACTTTGATTTGAAAAAAGGGGAAACGCTAGCGATTGTTGGCGAGTCCGGTTCCGGTAAATCGGTTACAACGAAGACGATTATGAGACTATTGCCAAAAAACAACTCCCATATCAAAAGCGGGGAGATCCTGTTTGACGGAAAAGACCTTTCAAAGCTTTCAGAAAAAGCAATGCAAGGAATCCGGGGTAAAGATATCTCGATGATCTTCCAAGACCCGATGACTTCACTTAACCCGACGATGACTGTTGGAAAACAGATCATGGAGGGAATCATCAAGCATCAGAAATTAAGTAAAAGTGCTGCAAAGGAAAAAGCGATCGACCTTCTTCGTTTAGTAGGGATTCCAATGGCAGAAGAACGCTTTAAACAGTATCCACACCAATTTTCAGGTGGGATGAGACAAAGGGTTGTCATTGCAATTTCATTGGCATGTAACCCAAAGGTATTGATTGCAGACGAACCGACTACAGCATTGGACGTAACCATCCAGGCACAGATTCTTGACTTGATGAAGGATCTTCAACAGAAGATTGAAACATCGATTATTTTCATCACGCATGATCTTGGTGTAGTTGCCAACGTAGCAGATCGTGTCGCAGTCATGTATGGCGGACAGATTATCGAAATGGGTACAGTGGATGAAATCTTCTACAATCCTCAACATCCTTACACTTGGGGCTTATTGAGCTCCATGCCGGATCTGGAGCTTGGAGATGATGCTGAGCTATATGCAATCCCTGGAACTCCTCCTGATCTGACTGATCCTCCTGTAGGGGATGCATTTGCTGCCCGTAATGAATTTGCGATGCAGATTGATTTGGAAATGGAGCCACCGATGTTCCAGCTTTCAAAAACGCATTTTGCAAAAACATGGTTATTGCATGAAGACGCTCCAAAGGTTGAACCGCCTCTGGCAGTTCAAAAACGCAGACGTCACATGCCTAACAATTTTGATAAGCCTGTTATGATAAAGGACGGTGAATAACAATGGCCACTAGTGAAAAATTATTGGAAATCCGTAATTTGAAGCAGTATTTCAATGAAGGAAAGCCTAATATGGTCCGCGCTGTCGATGGATTGAATTTTGATATCTACCGTGGTGAAACACTGGGTCTTGTAGGCGAATCCGGTTGTGGTAAATCTACAACAGGCCGCACGATCATCCGCCTTTATGATGCTACAGATGGCGAAGTACTGTTTGAGGGCGAAAATGTCCACGGAAAAAAATCGAAAAAAGAGCTGTTAAAGTTCAATCGCAAAATGCAGATGATCTTCCAGGATCCTTATGCTTCATTGAACCCGAGAATGACGATTGCCGATGTCATCGCAGAAGGCATTGACATTCATGGTCTTGCAAAGAACAAGAAGGAACGGATGCAAAAGGTTTACGATCTTCTGGAAACAGTAGGACTAAACAAAGATCACGCTGGTCGTTATCCTCATGAATTCAGTGGTGGGCAGCGTCAACGCATCGGTATAGCACGAGCATTGGCTGTTGAGCCTGAGTTCATCATTGCGGATGAGCCAATTTCTGCACTTGACGTTTCCATCCAGGCGCAAGTCGTCAACCTGATGAAAAAGCTGCAGAAGGAAAAAGGATTAACGTACCTTTTCATCGCGCATGACTTGTCGATGGTTAAATACATCAGTGACAGAATCGGAGTCATGTATTTCGGAAAGATTGTGGAGCTTGCAGATAGCAATGAGCTTTATAATAATCCGATCCATCCATATACGAAGTCTCTGTTATCTGCCATCCCTCAACCGGATCCTGATTCAGAGCGCACTCGTAAGCGTTTTGCATATGACCCTAAATCACATGGATACGCAGAAAACGAGGAACTTGAGCTTCGTGAAGTGAAGCCGGGACATTTCGTATTATGTTCTGAAGCTGAGTATAAGAAGTATCAAGCTGAATATGCTGTTGTAAGATAAAAAATCGGCCCATATTACGGGCCGATTTTTTTGATGGCTATCAATTCTCTATTTGCTCATATGCTTGTGCACTTGTAAATAATATATAGAGAATAGCACTAAACTGGTACTCTTGGATTATTTTGAGGAAATTTGCTGAAAAAGCCAAAAAGAAGGCGGATTTCCTTTATAATAGAAACTAACAAGAATTGAGACATAAATGGGGGAGAATGATGAAAAAAATGTTCGGTGGCTTGGTTGCTGCAATTGCACTGAGTATGATGTGTTTCTCTCCGGTGCAGGCTGAAGAGGGAAGCCTGCAGGTGGAGAAGCACAGCACAAAAAAAGTAGAGGTACAGGAAAAGGAATTGCCGGTTAGCATGGCAAGATTTGCGTTTGATTCCGGGTACGAATTCGCATATCCAGATGCAGTGCGGGGAATCTACGTCACGGCGCATTCTGCTGGCGGGGAAAGGTTTGAACGTCTGATCAACCTCCTTGATACAACTGACCTTAATTCAATGGTCATCGATATCAAGGATGATCATGGATATTTGACGTACATACCTGAAGAGGGTTCACCATTCATGGATATTGCCCAGCCTTATATCCATGACACGCAGGCAATGATGAAGAAATTGGAAGAAAAGCAGATCTATCCTATTGGTAGAATTGTAGTCTTCAAGGATTCTGTTCTGGCAGAAAAACGACCGGACCTATCTTTTGTGGATAATGGTCAGGTATGGAAAAATGGAAGAGGGGAATCCTTCGTCAATCCATTCATGAAAGAAGTTTGGGATTATAATGTGAATATTGCAATCGAAGCTGCAAAAATGGGCTTCCAAGAGATCCAGTTCGACTATGTGCGCTACCCTGAAGGATTTGAGAAACGGGATACGACACTGCAATATGGATACGGTGATTATAAAGATCTTGACCTGGATAATGTTCAAAAGCGTGTAGAAGCTGTGACTGATTTTGTGGAATACGCAAGTGAAAAACTTGAGCCATACAATGTTCAGGTTTCTGTAGATATATTCGGCTATACTGCAACGCTTCCGGAAGCTCCCGGGATCGGACAGAATTTCAGCCGAATCTCAGAACATGTCGATGTAATCTCGTCCATGATCTATCCAAGTCATTGGACCTCCTATTTTGGAGTAGAGAAACCTGATAAGGAACCTTACAAAATTATCGCGGAATACGCAAAGTTTGAAAATGCAAGACTTGATGAGTTGGAAGAACGCCCGGTATCAAGACCTTGGATCCAAGACTTTACGGCAAGTTGGCTTGGTGCAGGAAATTATATTCCGTATGGCAAGCAGCAGGTGGAAGATCAGATCCGCGCACTGAATGAAAATGGAATAGATGAGTTCCTTCTATGGAATGCGGGTAACACGTATACAGAGGGTGTAAACTTCAAACCGCTCGGTGATTGACATATAATCAAAAAGCTGCCACTCATTTCGATGAGGGCAGCTTTTTCCTATCTATTCACTTTTTTCCGCCACCGACGCTTTTCCAGCCAGCCTGCATGCTAGTGGATTTATCGAAGCTTTCAGAGCCTTTTTTGCCTCGGCCGAACAATTTTTCCCCGATACCGTTTGCCAGGACACCCATAACAGCCGTAATTGCTATAATCAGCGTAGCTACAAGTCCAAAATCAATAAAGAATTCTATCACACTGACATCCCCTTTTTGCCTTATGTAAAATACATCCTGATTCTATTGTAAGTTATGACTATCATAAAAGAAAGAGGGTATATTAACGATGAGGTATGTTTATGTATGTTATGCTTGATTAGGAGAAAGAAAAAGATGGAAGGGGATCAAAAAAAGATATGAATTGGTATGAAAAATTAAATCAATATTTTCCTGTGGAAGAGATGAAATCAAAAGAGCATATGGAGCTGTTGTTAAAAGAAAAAGGCCATATGTACCATAAGGATGAAGGTGAGCATCACGTTCTCATGTATGCCGAATTCGATCAGTTTATTTTCATCGACTATCTGTTTGTTTCAAAAGCATCAAGGGGCCAGGGACTTGGTCACAAGCTTCTGGAAAAGCTGAAACAAAAAGGGAAGCCGATCATCCTGGAAGTGGAGCCGGTTGATTATGAAGATACGGATACGGAAAAAAGGCTGAAGTTTTATAAAAGGGAAGGCTTTGATCATGCTTCCTCCATCGGATACAGCAGAAGGTCGTTGGCGACAAATGAAGTAAATCAGATGGAGATACTGTACTGGTCACCGAACAACCAGGACGAAGCGGCGATCTTTGAGGGCATGAAACAGATGTATCAACAGGTCCATACATATAAGGACAAGGAGCTTTACGGAGAGTCCTATGAAACGGTCGACAAGGTGCTGAGTTTTGACGAAGAGGATAATGGAAATGATAATATACTTTCCAAGCTTTAATTTAACTTACATATGAAAAAAGTGCTTCCAGAACGGTAATAGGTTCTGGTTCTAGGTACATTCCAATTAAATGATTCAAGAAAAGACGTATGAATTGGCATACGTCTTTCTCTTTTTTGCCAACGTTCTGCAATATTTATTAACTTTGACATAGCAACTGCTTCCTGTATCTAGAATCAAGAGGGCTTTACCTTATCGATTGGGAGATTAGATTAAGCACTCGAGCTAATAAATAGACGGAGAAATTCCGCTTATTTAGTAATTACTATTAAAAAAGGCTGAAATAAACGGAGAAATTCCGGCTATTAACTGAAAAAAATAGAAAATGGGTGATTTTACTGTGCGTAAGCGGAAAAACTCCCCTTATTTCCCCAAAAACAAGCTACCTTCTCCATTTAACCGGAAAAACTCCGCTTATTTTACTTTTGCTGATTATTCGATAAAGTGCAAGACATCTTATATAGACGACCCGAATCAGTATTTATATTCCTAATAAAGAAACTCGCCGATTACTTAGGCGAGTTTCAATTTCGTACAGTTGTCTTTTCGGCACATATTATAAAGAAAAGCACCTCAAAACGGAACGGTTTACCAGAACGGAAGCACTATTTTATTGCGCCTTTTCATATGCTTTTTGCATCAGTGCTACAATTTCTTGATAGCCTTGATCATTTGGGTGGATGTCATCCTCTTCGATATGAGTGAGTGCCACTTCTCTGTTGACGAATGCTTCATAGGGGTCTATGAAAAGTGTGGATCCTGAACTCAGTTTTTTTACAGAACTATTGAACTTTGGTGCATACTCTGCTCCAAGCTTGTGCAGGGGATGACCAGAAGGATAAGGATTGTATAGTCCGACAAGCATAACGGTAGCTTTAGGATTGAGCTCCCTGATCAGTTCATAGTTCTCCTTCAAGCTTCTTTCTAATATCTGCATATTTAGATCCAGTTGTGACTCTTCCGGATCAGGCACGGAACGGACAGTCTGTAAAAAGTTGTTCCCCCCGATGGAGATGGATATGATATCCGCCGTCTTAAGACGGTTCCTCAGCCCTTCATCCGCAGAAAGCAGTGCCAGTAGCCCGGTTGAAGTCAATCCTGGAATGCCGTAATTTTCTACTTTGACAGTATTTTCTTTTCTCAGATATTTAGTGAATTGAGGCACAAAGCCATGGATGCGCAAATAGTTCTCCTCAGAAGAACCGAGGCCGGCAGTCAATGAATCACCTAAAGCGATATATGTCATCTCTTTGGGAGATTCCGCTATAACTGGAGGGTAAATTATGAAACTGCCGAAAATAAGAAATGCAGTAAACAACAGTTTTCTGCCCATCGTTATTTCATCCTCTCTACAAGACACAGTGGTTTATAGCTCCACTTTTTCCATTTTCTTTGCTTGTCTTTTTTCTTTAAATTGATCCAATAGATAGTATAGGACAGGGATGAGAACCAGTGTGATCAAAGTGGCGAAGCTCAGTCCGAATACGATGACGATCGCCATAGGCTGCTGAATTTCCATCCCTTCCCCGATCCCCAAGGTAAGGGGGATCAATCCTAGAATAGTGGTCAGGGTAGTCATCAGGATGGGACGTATCCTTGTAGGTCCGGCAATTAAGATCGCTTCCACAGTGCTATTCCCATCTTTTTTCAATAAGTTGACGTAATCAACGAAAACAATTGCATTGTTTACCACTATTCCGGTCAGAATGAGCATCCCTACCAGGGAGCCGACCCCAAGCGGCTGGAAAGTTACGAGAAGACCAATGATAATTCCGATTATCGTCAGCGGAACAGAAAACATGATGATAAAAGGATAATAGTATGATTCAAACTGGGCGGCCATAACCATGTAAACGAGGACAACAGCAAGCGCCAGTGCCCCACCCAATTTGAAGAAGGCATCATTCATCTGCTCATCCTGTCCGCCGATGGTAATTTTGTATTGTTTGGTAGGGATATAGACATTTTCCTTTAGAGTCTTCTCTATATCCTCCACCACACTGCCCAGATCACGGTTCACAATATCGGCATTAACCGTAATTTCGCGGAGTCGGTCTGTCCTGGTTATTTGACTCGGACCTTGTCCGCGAGTTACTGTTGCCACTGCTTGCAGCGGAATATTTTCTCCTGTCGGGGTACTGATGAGCAAGGTCTCCAAATCTTGAATGGAGCTTGTGTAGGTGTCTTCGATAGTCAGTCTGATATCAAGTTCTTCCCCTTCACGAGCCATTCTCGATGCCACAACTCCCCTGGTAGCACTGGAGACGGCCGAGGCGATCTGGGCACTCCCTACCCCGAACTGACTGGCCTTTACCCTGTCAATGTCGACGACTATTTCCGGATTACCCTCAGTGTAATTGGAGCTGGGCTCTCTTATTCCTTCAATATCGGATAAAAGCGTAATGGTTTGATCGGCCATATCTTTCAATGTATCAAGGTCAGGTCCCGTAATGCTGAGCGATACAGGATTTTGCGAGAAGCCGGAGTCACCGGAGGAGATGGAAATTTCCACACCCGGAATGTCCGATATCAGTTCCCTGATTTCATCTCCGACTTCAGTATCTGCCCTGTTCCGTTCACTCAGAGGGACAAGAAGGATACTGTAATTTGATCTATTCAATTGTGTTCCTGCCGAAACAGAGAAGTTATCAGTCCCTCCTACTGTTACAAAGGATAAATCAATCTCTTCAATACCTTTCAATCTCTCGTCGATTTCCTCCATTACATCATAGGTAGCATCAAGCGAGCTTCCATCCGGCAAGCGCGCTGTCATCGAGATAAAACTTTGATCCTGTTGAGGTAAAAACTCCTTCCCGATAAACGGTGTCCCAAAAAGGGAAGCAACCAGAAGGAGCAATACCAGCGATATCGTCTTCTTAGGATGCTGAAGTGCCTTATATAGTAAATTCCTATACCATAATGAAAACGTACTGAATCTCTCTTCAAATCTAGAGCTCTTATTATTGACTTTCAAAAGCAAGGATGAGAACAAAGGTACAATGATCAATGCCGTGAACAATGATGCTAAAAGCGAAAACGAAACAACAAGAGCCAATGGTTTGAACAGCTGTGCAGCCAACCCATCAACAAAAACAATCGGTAAAAATACAATGACGGTAGTAAGGGTGGATGCGATGATGGCTGGACCCACCTCACTTGTCCCCTCGATTGCCGCATCTTTCAGCGAATATCCCTTTTGCCTTAAGCGATATATATTTTCCAGTATAACAGTGGCATTATCCACCATCATACCGATACCCAAAGCCAAGCCGCCGAGCGTCAATAGATTCAGAGTCTGGCCGCTGAAGTACATAAAGATGAACGTGGTCACTATGGAAAGGGGGATGGAAAACAGAATGATCAGCGTACTTCTTAAATTTCTTAAGAAAAAGTAAAGCACCAGTGCTGCCAGAAGACTTCCGAGTATCATGTTAGACGCTACAGCGCGGATGGATTGTTCGATAAATTGGCTCTGATCAAAGATAGGTTTAATTTCGACACCTTCAGGCAGTGTTTCTTTGATTTCCTCCAATTTTTTATTGATGTCATTCGCCACAGTGACGGTATTGCTTCCAGACTGTTTCAGGATGGACATTCCTACAGCAGGCTCGCCATTCAGATAGCTTAACTGAGTGGTAGGCTGAAGCGTTTCCTTAACCTCACCAAGCTGATCGAGCTGAATGATCCCTTTGGAGTTTGGGATAGGGAGCGTCTTGATATCAGTGATCGATGCATACTCCCCGGTTATTCGGATAGGCAGGTCTTGATTCTGGTCGGTCAAAGCACCACCTGGTAGATTCAAGTTTTCTGAGGCGATGATTTGCTGCAATTGATCGATGGAGATTCCAAAGGAAGAAAGTGTATTCGGATCCAGTGTTACTCGGACTTCACTTTCGGCACCGCCTTCGACCGAAATGGATGCAATTCCATCCACACTGTTCAGTTCAGGTTCGATTTCCTCCTCTGCCAGCCTCTTCGCTTTTACCATCTCACCGGATGGATCTGTTATAGCAAGCTGTACAATGGGGAGGTCACTTGGATTAAATCGCAAAACGCGTGGCAGTTGTGCCCCTGGAGGCAGGAAATCCCTAACAGCGTCGATTCTCTCCCGCATATCAAGCGCTGCGAAGTCCATATTGGTTCCCCAGGTGAAAGCAACCAGTACCAATGAGCCTCCTGTCCTGGATATCGAAGTCACAGATTCAACATTCGGCAGAGTGCCCATGGCATTCTCGATAGGGGAGGATATCAAATTTTCAATTTCCTCAGGGCCGGCCCCTTCATAGGTAGTGGTGACGGCCACTATCGGAAAGGTAAGTTCAGGGAATAGGTCGACCGTCATGCTCCTCATACTGACTGCGCCAAGTATGAGCATAAGTACTATGACCATGCTCATGGCAATTGGTCGCAGTACGGATAGCTTTGCAATTTTCATAGTGCTGCTCACTCACTTTGTTCTGTAATGTCTGTGCCGTCTTTTAACCGTTCTTTTCCGCCAACGGCGACTTTTTGACCTTTTGTCAAGCCTTCGACAATCTGAATCAGTTCCCCATCACGAAAACCGGTTGTAACATCTCGGCGCAATGCTTTTCCGTCTTCAATCAAAAAAACATAGGAGTTGGATTCTTCATAGAGTATTGCATCATTCGGGACGACGATTTGAGCATCAAGATTATCAACCGCCACATATGCGGTGGCACGCATTCCACCTTTAATGAACTGCTCTGTGTTGCTGACGGGGATAATGACAGAAAACATATTGGTCTGTTGATTGACTGTCGGAGAAACAGTTTCGATTGCGGATTCATAAGTATCCGACAAACCTTCAAAAGAGATGGTGGAAGTCTGGCCAGCCTTCAATTTCGAAACCTGGTAACTATTCACCTGAAAAGTCGCCGAAATATTCTCCTGCTGGATTATGGTCCCGATCGGTACATTCGGAGCGGCAATCCCGTCTTCCACTACATTAAGCTCGGAAACGATGCCGTCTATCGGACTTGTGATACTTGCTGCTTCTGCAAGCTGTTGGGCCTGTTTCAAGCCTTGTCGGGCTTGTGTTAATTGTGCTTCTATTTCTACTGTATTAAAGGATGGCATTTGCTGCATCTGGCTTGCTGCGGTTGCAAGTTGTGCTTGCTTTAGCATCACTTCCATCGTACTTTGAAGCAAATCCAGGGAAGTGACAGCCCCCGTTTCGACTCCATCCAAAAGAGCTTGGGATTTTTCTAAAGATTGGTTTAACTCTGCCTGTAACTTGGGTATATCAGTTAAAGAGGCTTGACTTTCTGTAGCCTGTTGCAATTCTTTCATTTTAGAGAGGGCATTTTCCAATTCGGACACAGCATTTTGAGCCTGGGTGACCTGCTCATTCGCAGCTGTTGGATCCAATGAAACAATTAAATCGCCCTTTTTGACTATATCACCAATTTTCACATGAACCTGTTCAACTGTTAGGGGGGAGGTAGTGAGGAGCGGTACTTGGGTTTCAGGTACTGCCATTCCAACTAATTCAATGGTGTTGCTAATGTTCTTTTCAGTGACTTCTGCGACCGACACCGGAACTTTATTGGATTCCGTATTTTGACTTGTAATCTCTTTTTGGCTGCAGGCTGTCGAGAATGCGAGCAAAAAAATTGCAGGAAACAACCATGTTTTTCTCAATGTCTTTCACCTCATACTTATCATGTCTAATTATAAAACTAACATGTATTAGAAACCCTTACAAATCTTAACTATCAGAGGGTAAAGGAAAGAACACATTTGTTAACAAAATGTGAACGGGGAAAAAATATTGAGAATTAGTTTCAATTAATTGAAACTTTTCACCAACCTTATCCGTCATATATAAGGAGAAAACTTGTACAAGAAGTTTAAAAAAGTAAGATTACGAAAAAGCGAACATGTTGTGACAACTTGTCTAACTTTTAAAATACTGTACCTTTTTACACGAAAATCGTGTATAATACTTAATAGAAATTCCTTTTTTATAGTAATTTCAAATTGAGAGTGATTCACAATTAGAATCCTACAGCATGTTCTTTTTCGAATAAATTAAGAATAAAAGGAGAGGGAAAGTTCATGGTAACCTTATATACATCTCCAAGTTGTACGTCTTGCCGAAAAGCGAAAAATTGGTTAGAAGAGCATAACATTCCATATACAGAAAGAAATATTTTCTCTGAGTCTCTATCCATTGATGAGATAAAGGAAATCCTTCGCATGACGGAGGATGGAACAGATGAAATCATTTCTACTAGATCAAAAATCTTTCAAAAGCTGAATATCAATGTGGAGGCTATGCCTCTCCAAGAATTATATTCTGTCATAAAGGAACATCCAGGTCTCTTAAGACGACCGATAATCATTGACGAAAAGCGATTGCAGGTAGGATACAACGAAGATGAAATTCGTCGATTCCTTCCAAGGAAGGTTAGGACGTTCCAGTTGCGTGAAGCTCAGCGTCTCGTGAACGGTTAATAGAATAATAAAAAAAGCTTCTACATTTTCAAATGTAGAAGTTTTTTTTAGCTTTTCCGGCCGATTGTCTTTTGGATGCCTGACACTGCAAGGACACTTACTGTCAATAAAAACGGAAATAAGGTCCTCCAGCTTTCCTGATCTACCAATGCTTGCATTACCGGTTCATCCATCATCATTTTTCCGGCGGTAAAACTGAGTATGCTTGCACCAAAATAGATAATTATAGGATATTTATCCATTACCTTTAATATAATTTTACTCCCCCATATAATTATCGGGACGGATACGATCAAACCGATGACCACGAGTAGAAACTGACCGTGTGCGGCGCCGGCAACTGCCATGACATTATCAATGCCCATGACGATATCTGCCATGACGATGGTTCTGATTGCGACCCCAACTGATGTGCTTCCTTTAATCACCTTTGACTCATCTTGTTTTTTTAGAAGATTAATGGCTATGTAGACCAATAGGACACCGCCTACAAATTGCAAAAATGGGATGGCAAGCAAGTACACTGCACCAATGGTGATAAGTATCCGAAAAATTATTGCCAATAACGTCCCGGTGACAATTGCCTTATTCCTGTACTGCTCTGGAAGATTTCTGCAGGCCAGTGCAATGATGATTGCGTTGTCTCCTCCAAGTACTATGTCAATGCCGATGATAATCAATATGGAAGTAATAAGCTCCAAATCCACACTATCGCCCCTCCTTGTCCCATTCCTTTATAAATATAGTTGGCGTATCTTGGATTTATGTCTTAATTTTGATAGTGATTCAGAGGGTTTGAAGGTGCGTGAAGCATAAAATGGGCATATGAACGATTTTTAAAAAAATGAGCTTTTTTATTTCCATTCTTCCTTTTTTTATCATAAAATAAGAGTACAAGGTATTCCATCTTTGCATAGGATATAGGTTTACGGGCTGTGTGAAATGGATAAATTGTAACAAAGGCTAAAAAGTTTCGAGGAGGGTCCCTTCCAAGGAAAGACGGAGGAAAATGAGAAGCGGACAGTATAGAGGATAGCTTATCTCATGCTTGTACAAGGGTTATGAGGTTCGTGTAATGATGAGCGCTGATCATTTACCTAATAAGAAGGGAGTGTTGTTGGATGGAAATCGAACGAATTAATGATCATACGGTAAAGTTTTATATTTCATATGGTGATATAGAGGAAAGAGGCTTTGACCGCGAAGAAATCTGGTACAATCGCGAAAGAAGCGAAGAGCTTTTTTGGGAAATGATGGACGAAGCACACGATGAAGAGGATTTTATGGTGGAAGGTCCTTTATGGATCCAGGTACAGGCCCTTGATAAAGGCTTGGAGGTTGTTGTCACAAGAGCTCAGCTTTCCAAGGACGGCAAAAATTTCGAAGTTCCCGTATCAGAAGACAAAAAGATAGATATTCCTGTGGATGAGCGAATTGAAGCATTGATTGATCAGCATTTCAACTCCAATCCCAAAGTGGATAATAAAGATGATAAGTTAGAAGAAGAAACAGATCTATTGCAGTTCATGATCCGTTTCAGGGATCTCGAATATATAATTTCTGTCAGTCATCGCTTACAGCACCTGGAGAATTTAGATAACAGCCTATATTTCTTTGAAGGAAGCTATTATCTATATGTTGATTTTTCCAGTGAGCATTATACGGATGAGGAAATAGATAACGTTCTGAGTGTTCTCCTTGAGTATGGGGATGAATCGGCAATGAGCATCCACCGTCTCCAAGAGTATGGTTCCGAAGTTGTGAAAGCCACTGCAATGAAGGATATGACCATGCATTTTCCACTTAAATAAAAAGACCGATTTCACTTTGTTGAAATCGGTTTTTTTTCCACACAGATAGATGTACTTAGGGAGATGAAGTTTGTTGAAGAATACGGTTAGGGTTTCGGTTTTTGTATTGGCGATAGGGGCAGTCCTATTTGCCACCCAGGGAATATGGGAGGGATGGCTGCTAGGTTCGATATCTATACTTTTTACTATCAGCGTCGTCTTTATTGGATTTTTGATTTCATTGGAGAACCGGCACCCGACTAGAACCCTGACATGGCTTGTTGTACTGGGCAGTTTTCCCGTTTTGGGGTTTTTCTTTTACCTCCTGTTCGGGCGTAATGTACGAAAGCGGAGGCTGTTTCAAAGAAAGGCACTATTGGATAAAGAAGCGATAAGGGAAATTGAAGGGGAAAGAATCTATACGAAAGAAGACATCGCAATGCTTGGGGAGAGCAAGAGTAGCATTTTCCGCCTGTCCCAAAATATCGGAAGAAGTCCCATTTCCTTTCAGACGGATACCGAAGTGCTGACAGATGGCGATAGGACCTTCTCTAAGATCCTGGAAGAAATCAATAAGGCCAAGCACCATATCCACCTCGAATATTACATCGTGAAAAATGATGAAATTGGCAATCAAATCAAACAGTTATTGATAGAAAAAGCGAAATCAGGCGTATATGTACGTTTCCTTTTTGATGCTGTCGGCAGTCTTGGGCTTGGCAAAGCTTATTTAAAAGAATTGCGAGATGCAGGTGTGGAAATCGTTTCTTTTTCTCCGGTTGCATTTCCAGTTTTCAACAATAAAGTTAATTTCAGAAACCATCGCAAAATAATTGTTGTAGATGGAGAAGTAGGTTTCGTCGGTGGCCTTAATATCGGGGATGAATATCTCGGAAGGGATGAATACTTCGGCTATTGGCGCGATACCCATCTTTTTGTAAAGGGTGAGGCGGTCCGGACCCTTCAGTTGATATTCCTGCAGGACTGGTACTATGCAACCGATCAGTCACTGCTGACACCGAGTTACCTGACACCTACCCTGACGGAGAGGAAACATGGAGGAGTCCAGATGATAGCCGGTGGACCGGATCAGGAGTGGGAAGTGATAAAAAGCTTGTACTTTTCCATGATTACTTCTGCTCAGAAATCAATCTGGATCGCCTCCCCTTATTTTGTACCGGATGATGATATCTTCACCGCGTTGAAAGTCGCTGCATTAAGCGGCTTGGATGTCCGACTGTTGGTTCCTAAACGCCCGGATAAAAGAATTGTCTACTATGCTTCCCACTCCTATTTTCCAGAGATGATGGAGGCGGGGGTACAGATCTATGAATATGAAAAAGGCTTCCTGCATAGCAAAGTAGTGATAGTGGACGATGAAATCGCCTCGATTGGAACTGCGAATATGGACATGCGAAGCTTCCATCTGAATTTTGAAGTCAATGCGTTTCTATATAATACAGAAAGTGTATTATCGTTGGTGGAGGATTTTGAAAAAGATCTTCTAGAGAGCAATCCAATCGTCAAAGGCGTGTTTGCCAACCGTCCTTTTTACCAAAAGCTTGCGGAGTCCTTGGCTAGGCTCGCTTCGCCACTACTTTAATTTCATGTGTGCTGTCTGAAAGTGACTTCATTTCACTTTTGGGCAGTTTTTTTGTTGTATGGGTGGGTGGGATTGCCGACCCCGTTGAAGGACTTTCTTCTTGATGGTTGGGGTTGTTCAGCAAAAGGTCCATCATAAGCGGAATGAAAGCCCTTTTCCGTTAGAAGGTTAGGCAAAAGGTCCATCATAAGCGATATGAAAGCCCTTTTCCATGTGAAGGGCAGTCAAAAGGTTCATCATAATCGGAATGAAAGCCCTTTTCCGTGAGAAGGTTAGGCAAAAGGTCCATCATGCACTTAAAATACAGCATTCTCAAACATCTCTACAGAACCTCACTAAAAATCTATTTCAATGGCACATTTAATCAAAAATACGATTTTCAAAATGCGAGAGGATATTGTCGAGTGATGCAGAA
The DNA here is from genome assembly GCF_016908565.1 of Sutcliffiella tianshenii. GTDB lineage: Bacteria > Bacillota > Bacilli > Bacillales > Bacillaceae_I > Sutcliffiella_A > Sutcliffiella_A tianshenii. Next base: position 3,324 of record NZ_JAFBED010000005.1, on the reverse strand, counting down.
TATAGGGAGAGAACATTTAAAAAGGAGTGAGACAATGTTTGTAGCAAAAAGAGAAGATGGTATCCTAATAACCTTGCATGATTGCAATGACACGTCACTACAGGAGAAAATAAGGAGGTACAAGTATAATTGCCCTGCTTGCGGTTCGGAGGTGAAATTGAAAAGCGGGAATATACGGAGAATGCATTTCGCACATCTTGATACAGAATGCCGGGCTTCAAGTGAAGCGGAAACCTCCTATCATCTAGAGGGAAAATCAAAGCTCCATGAGGCATTGAAAATAAATGGCTCTCCCGAATTGGAATACTATATCCCAAAGACCAGCCAAAGAGCGGATGTATTTTTAAGAACAGAGCAGGACTTTGCATTTGAATTTCAATGCTCTTCCATCCAGCCCTCCGTCATCGAACAGAGATCCTCATCATATCAATCAGAATCCATCATACCCGTCTGGCTCATCGGCAAAGAGAAGCTTGGAAACATCCAATCCTATATGAAACTATCCGCGTTTCAATGGTCTTTTCTACAAAATCATAAAGAAGGCGCGTCCCCATACATTTTAAGTTTTTGTCCGCGATATTCGGTTTTTCATTATCTCTATCCACTATTTGGTTCAAACAGCCTCGATTCATATATATTCTCTAAAACCAGCAAAGAGTGGCAGCTTCAACCATCCTTTATAAAAAAACAGCCGCCATCTTATTGGAAGACAAAATGGCTCCATTCCAAAAAAAGATGGAGATACACCCACTGCCTCTACCCAGCAAATCAGATGCTGCGCAATTATTGCTACTCAAAGGTTCAAATCCCGCTCTCATTATGTCCTGCAGTCATCGGAATACCCGTTAAATCCTCCTTTTGGTTTCAGACACCCGTCCAACAGTGGCAGGCGTGGCTATATTTTGACTCCATCTATCATACACCCATCCATTACATCATTCACATTCCATCCCTGATGACCCGTTTTAATCAACGCATCCAACAAGCTCATGTGAAAGTAAAACAGCTTCCATTAGTGAGATTCGGATATTATACAGATGCTGTAATGGAATACCTGGAGCAACTTTGCATCACTGGCATACTTGAGAAGGAGAGCGACCTCGTCTTCAGGAAGGCTGTAAATGAAAAAAAATATAGCACGTTGGAGGAAGCAACAGCCCATGACAAGGATATTCTCGATAGGATCGAGTTGGAATTGTGAAGAGGCTACAATTAATGAAAAGAAAAGAGGGAATAATAAGCTTGCGTCGAATAGGTAAAAGATGCATATTTTCAATTTTTATCAAGGGGGTACCAATTCATGGCAGAACAAACAGCCGTTAAGAAATTACAAGAACGCAAAGACATCTCTGTAGAGGATACATGGAGATTGGAAGATATTTTTTCAAGTGATGAGGCATGGGAAAAGGAATTTCAGGATGTAAAAGGGATGATCGGCAAGATTCAGGAATTTAAAGGAACACTTTCGGAATCTGCAGGGAATCTGTATGAAGCACTTCAATATCAGGATAGCATCTCAAGCCGTCTAGGCAAGCTGTATACATATGCGCATATGCGCTACGATCAGGATACAACAAACAGCTTTTATCAAGGCTTGAACGATAGGGCAACCAATCTTTACACACAAGTCGCAAGTGCTTTATCGTTTGTGGTCCCAGAGATCCTGACAATGAAGGAAGAGGAGATTGCCAAATTCCTTCAAGAAAAGGAAGAGCTTTCCCTTTATAAGCATTCCCTGGACGAAATCAATCGTCAGCGTCCTCATATTTTATCCGAAAAGGAAGAGGTCCTGCTTGCAGAGGCATCCGAGGTGCTATCGGCATCTTCGAATACTTTTGGCATGCTGAACAATGCAGATTTGACGTTCCCATCTGTTAAGGATGAGAATGGGGAAGAAGTGGAGATTACACACGGGCGTTATATCCGCTTCCTCGAAAGTGAAGATCAGGAAGTAAGAAAAAATGCTTTCAAAGCGGTATATGAAACCTATGGGAAATACAAGAATACATTTGCGAGCACTTTGGGTGGTACTGTCAAAAAGGACAACTTCCAAGCGAAGGTCCGCAATTATGATTCTGCGCGTCAATCCGCGCTGAGCAATAATAACATCCCTGAAACGGTGTATGACAACCTTGTGGATACAGTCAATAAGAACCTGCACCTGCTACACCGTTATGTAGAGCTTCGCAAAAAGGTGCTTGGTGTGGAAGAGCTTCATATGTATGACCTTTACACTCCACTTATCAAGGATGTAAAAATGGCTGTGACATATGATGAAGCGAAGGAGTATATCCTTAAAGGACTTACTCCGCTTGGGGAAGAGTATTCCGAAATCCTTAAAGAAGGCTTTGAAAACAGATGGGTGGATGTGCAGGAGAATAAAGGGAAGCGTTCTGGTGCGTATTCTTCCGGTACGTATGGAACCAATCCATATATCCTTATGAACTGGCAGGACAATGTCAATAACCTGTTCACCCTTGCCCATGAGTTTGGTCATTCCGTGCACAGCTACTATACAAGAAAAACACAGCCGTACCCTTATGGAAACTATTCCATCTTTGTTGCGGAAGTGGCATCCACGTGCAATGAGGCATTGCTGAACGATTATCTGTTGAAAACCATCGATGATGATAAGAAGCGTCTGTATCTGCTTAACCACTTCTTGGAAGGGTTCCGTGGCACCGTATTCCGTCAAACCATGTTCGCAGAATTCGAACACAAAATCCATGAGCTGGCTCAAAGTGGCGAGGCCCTGACTTCGGATCTATTGACTGAAACTTACTATGAGCTAAACAAAAAGTACTTTGGCGATAGTATCCATATTGATGAGGAAATCGGTTTGGAGTGGGCAAGAATCCCTCACTTCTATTACAACTATTATGTTTATCAATATGCGACAGGCTATAGTGCTGCCACAGCACTTAGCAAGCAGATCCTTGAAGAGGGACAGCCTGCTGTCGACCGTTACCTTGAATTCCTGAAGGCGGGAAGCTCCGACTATCCAATCGAGGTATTGAAAAAGGCAGGAGTGGATATGACACAATCCACCCCGATCGAAGAAGCATGCAAAGTGTTCGAAGAAAAGCTGAAGGAAATGGAAGAGCTTCTTTCTTAAAAAAAGGCATTAATAAATATAAATTTTTGTTCTCTAGTGTATATTAGCTGTTGATTGGAGCAATAGGCGGAGACTCCTGCGGGAGATGGCGATTAGTGGAGACCCCACAGGCGAAGTGTACTGAACCCTTAAAATTGGACACTTGTTTTCTAAGCGGCTTGCTCAAAACTAGCCCGATAAGCTACCGGACTTTTACGCTTTAATCTTGA
>NZ_JAFBED010000004.1 GCF_016908565.1 Sutcliffiella tianshenii | reverse complement strand
AAACGATGTTAACCCAAGGCTTAGAACGCATAAGTGAAGGTGATGATCTCTTACTTCACTCTGACCAGGGCTGGCATTATAGAATGCCTAAATACCAAAGGACTTTAAAGGAAAATAACATTACTCAGAGTATGTCTAGAAAAGGAAACTGTTATGACAACGCAGTAATGGAGAACTTTTTTGGAATCATGAAATCCGAATTATTGTACTTACAAGAATTCGATAGCATCGACCATTTTAAGGAGAAGCTCGAAGAGTACATCCATTACTACAACCACCTGAGAATTAAATCCAGATTAAAGCGTAAAAGTCCGATAGCTTATCGAGCTAGTTTTGAGCAAGCAGCTTAGAATATAAGTGTCCAGTTTAAAGGGTCCAGTACAAAGCCGAGGAGGCTCCACAAACGCCCCGCGGAAAGCGCAGCCTAGTGCGGAAATCAACAGCGGTCTTTAAAGCGGATATAGAATTTACCAAAACAAAAAAAACACCACCGAAATCCGGTGGTGTTTCTTATCATTAACGAGAGTAGAACTCAACGATTAGAGCTTCGTTAATTTCAGCAGCTAACTCGGAACGCTCAGGTAAACGAGTGAAAGTTCCTTCTAAAGCGTCAGCATTGAAAGTTAGGTATTCTGGAACGAAGTTGTTAACTTCAACAGATTCCTTAACTGTGCTTAGGTTACGTGATTTTTCACGAACACCGATTACTTGACCAGCTTTCACGCGGAAAGATGGGATGTCTACGCGAGCTCCATCAACCGTGATGTGACCGTGGTTAACTAATTGGCGAGCTCCACGACGAGTGCGAGCTAGACCTAAACGGTAAACTACGTTGTCTAAACGAGATTCTAAAAGAATCATGAAGTTTTCACCGTGCTTACCTTGCATCTTGCCAGCAGCATCGAAAATGCTACGGAATTGACGCTCATTTACACCGTACATGTGGCGTAATTTTTGTTTTTCTTGTAATTGTAAACCGTACTCAGAAAGCTTTTTGCGTTGGTTTGGACCATGCTGTCCAGGAGCGTAAGGACGCTTTTCCAATTCCTTACCTGTTCCGCTTAATGAAATGCCTAGACGGCGAGAAAGTTTCCAACTTGGACCTGTATAACGAGCCATGAATGACTCCTCCTTCGTGTTATTATTTGTTGTAAAATAATAACAGATGCGACTAATCTACCCGACCATTTTGTTTTCATGTATCCTCGCTCTGCAGCAAAGAGTTACACGATACACCTCCGTTTTTATCGAACGGGGAACAAAATGAATCAACATAGCATACCACATAGGCTGCAATATTTTACACAAAGGCTATTATATCGGAAAAATGGATAGGAAGTCAAGGATAGAATTGAATAGTTTTGGGGAATGGAAGTTTGAAGTCCAATCATTATACCATAAACTATTTCCTTCAAACAGCGTGTCAGTAATTATTGCGCTTATGGTATAATTTCCTATACAACCCTGTCTGAGGAGAAATAGCTATGTATAAAGAATCGATAAAAGAAAAGATCATTCGCTTTCTTATTATAGGAGTCATCGGGATTACAACCTTATATTTATTTTCCATACAATATGGTCCAGTGGAGGAAAAAGAAAAGGTGCAGCCGCCAGAGCCTTTCCAACCGATGGCCGTTGTCGTCCAGGAAAAGGATCAACAGAATCAGAACCCCGTCATTGCAATCGTAAAAGAACATGAAAAGAAGCCGATCCTTGTCACCTATATGATAGATGAAAAAGATAATTATAAGTTTGACACAATAAATGCCATTGAGCTTGAGACGCATCCGACACGTCTTGAAAAGGACATAAACTCTAAAGGTGTATGGCTGCAAGCCGATGAGGAGTGGATGTTCTATAATGAAGAGTTAATAGTGGAAAAAGGTGTAAAAAAAGAGGAGAATGAAATAGAGGAAGATTTTCAAGTTTCTATAGAGGAAACAGATACAGAACAGTATGTTGTCAAACTATCCAATGAAACCGGTTTGATCATACAGAAATCCTTTAAAGAAAAACCGCTTTCCGTTCATAAGCTTTCCATTGAGCATGATTTATGGCTTGTACTTTTCGAAAAAGACACTGTTTTATTAATTCCCTAAAATAATACTAGGAAAAATTAACCTGTTACCGTTATAATAATAGGTAAATAGTAATGTAAAAGGTGAAAAAAATGGAATCGAATAATAAAATTCTTGAAATAAAAAGCAGAATATTAGATTTTTTTCTTTCGTCTTCTAATCTTACACAAGCTAAATTTCTCACCATGCTGCAATCCATCCTGAAGGAAGAGCTTAAGGCGAAATCCGTCACCGTGACAATGGAAGAGTTTTCACCTATCTACGATCAGCTCAAAGTAAGGGAGCTGGGTGCAGTTTACCAAAAAACTCTTGAAACAGAGGGAAGTGACTTCGGATACATCAACCTGCCTCTATATGGGGATAAGGATTTTTTAGGTGCGGTAGAATTGCAATTCACCTCAAGCTTACCTCTCTCCCTAGAAAGTTTTGACGAGTTATCAAAAGAACTTTCCACCATCTTTCAACAATACAGCCAATATATACATACCAGGTTTGAAGAGAAGCAATACGAAGAATTGTATAAAGTGACATCCAAATTCCATTCTTCCATGAGAGTGGAAGGCATCTTAACTGAAATTATCGAAATATTACGAAATACCTATGAGGATTTTTCTTATTTGTTGCTGCTAACATCTGATAATGATGATCTGCAGCATCTGCCGGTAAAAAAATTGGATTTTGATGACTCTAACATCAGCGCCATGAATGCATATGTGACAGGGGAGGTCCAGCTCGAGAACTGTATCAGGGACAGAAGGACCTATATTTATGTTCCGATAAAAGGGGAGCAGGGGATCTATGGTGTGTTACAGATCATTTCCCTGGACTCATTCAATTTGCCAGAGAAAGAGCTGAAGTTCATTACGCTTCTTGCGAATGCTACAGGTACAGCCCTTGAAAATGCCCAATTGTACGAGCAGTCGAAGCAGGTCATTTCCGATCTGCAGCTGATCAATGAAACCTCCCATCAGTTGAATTCCAACCTGCGGCTTCAGGAAGTCACGGCATATATGATAAAGAAAATCATGCATTTTTTCGAGGCAAAAGAAGCGGCATTCGTCCTATATAAATCCGGGGGAACAGAGGTGCTGCCGGGTTCCACCGAGTTTTTCCAGCAGGAGGATATCGGAATCTACCTATCTCAAATGCAGGATTATGTATATTCTGATGGAGAGCCGCTTTTCATTGGGGATCTCCGAGTACATGAGCGGCTTTCCAACCTGCCGTTTTGTTCCTGCATGATCATTCCCATGCATGCCTCCAATGGGATAAAGGGTGCATGTGTCGTGACGCACACCTTGCCGTACTTTTTCAGCTTTGAGCAATTCAAACTTCTGCAATCGCTCATTCATCATTCCACCCTTGCATTCAGCAATTCGATGCTGCGTGAGGAATTGGAGAAGTATGTCATCACGGACTATTTGACAAAGCTCTATTCAAGGAAGTATCTGGACGAAAAAATTAAGAAATCGATGAAGCACGATTCGTATGGCACTTTTATTCTCTTGGATATTGATGATTTTAAGAGGGTCAACGATACATTCGGCCACCAGATAGGGGATACCATCCTCATGCAGGTCGCCTCCATCATCAATGCAAGCATACGTGAAACGGATATTGGAGCTCGCTGGGGCGGTGAGGAATTGGCTATTTATCTTCCGAAGATCGATTTGGCATTGGGAGAACACATTGCGGGGCGAATCATCAAGAAAATCGAAGAACAGACCTCGCCTGCCGTGACAGTTTCCTGTGGATTATCCTTTTGGAAGAAAGGATTGAACGATTCCGCACGCGATCTCTTTCATAGGGCAGATTTTGCACTGTTGAAAGCAAAAGATTTAGGTAAAAACCAGCTATGCATCGAGTCAGAGGAATATTGTGGATAAGAACAAAGCGGCCGGATAGCTCGGCCGCTATTTTTATAGCTTTGCATCTTTTAAGATTCTCAATAAAAAGAAAACGCTTTCATTTTTATTTGTTTTGCCATATGCTAGTTATGGAAGGGATATTTGAAGGGAGAAATTTTTATGGGAAAGAAAAATACAAGGTTTGAAACAGAAGTCGTACACCATGGATATGATAGCTCCATTTATCACGGAAGCTTGGCGCCACCAATCTTTCAAACTTCTACTTTTTCCTTTCAAACGGCTGAACAAGGGGAAAACCGGTTTGCAGGCGAAGAGGAAGGATACATCTATTCAAGACTTGGAAATCCGACAGTGAAGATGCTCGAGGACAGGATAGCTGCACTTGAAAATGGGGAAGCGGGATTGGCCTTTGGCTCCGGGATGGCAGCAGTTTCTGCAGTCTTGATCGCCCTGACGAAAAGCAATGGTCATATTTTATGTTCCCAGGGTATTTATGGCTGTACATTTGGATTATTGCAGCTTCTTAAGAATAAATATGAGGTGGACCACAGCTTCTGCAGCATGCAAACAGAAGCGGACATCAGGGATGCAATCCGTCCTGAAACCACCTGCATCTATATAGAAACACCGATAAACCCTACTATGGCGCTGATCGATATCGAAATGGTGGTATCGATTGCGAAGGAACACGGTATCAAAGTTGTGGTTGATAATACATTCTGTTCTCCATATTTACAGCAGCCATTGGATATCGGCTGTGATATCATCATCCATAGTGCCACCAAATATATCGGCGGGCATGGAGATGTCATTGCAGGTTTGATTGTAGGTAAAAAGGAAATGATCCAGGAAATTTCCATGACCACTCTGAAGGATATTGGCGGAGTCATGTCACCTTTTGATGCGTGGTTGTTGATCAGGGGATTAAAAACCTTGCATGTGCGGATGGACCGCCATTGCGACAATGCAGAATACGTCATCGAGCAATTGAAAGGCCATGAGGCAATTGAGAGTGTGTATTATCCAGGTGATCAAAACAATCCATCCTACTCCATCATGAAAAAACAGATGAAACGTGGAGGCGGACTTATATCTTTTACTATAAAAGGTGGAAAGAAAGAGGCGCAGAAGCTGTTAAATGAATTGAGTCTGATAAAGATTGCGGTAAGCCTTGGGGATGCCGAAACATTGATTCAGCATCCTGCGACCATGACGCATGCCGTTGTTCCAAAGGAGAACAGGGAACAGATGGGGATAACAGACAGCCTGATCCGGCTTTCCGTTGGCCTGGAAGCGAAGGAAGATATCTGGAATGACCTGAAACAGGCGTTGGATAAAATCGTATAAAACATAAAAGTGCCAAGCCACCTGTGTTTAAGGGGGCTTGGCACTTTATTAATTTGCCAGAAGTACCTCAACGAATTTCTCGAGGTAGGTTCGGTCTACTTCATCAAAACGATCTTTGATCGGGCTATCGATATCCAGAACCCCGATGACTTTTCCATCCTTCACCATCGGAACCACTATTTCCGATTGGGACGCTGCGTCACAGGCGATATGACCAGGAAAAGCGTGAACGTCTGCGACAAGCTCTGTTTTGGCATTCGCTGCGGCCGTTCCGCAAACTCCGCGTCCGAAAGGGATACGTACACAGGCAGGAAGTCCTTGGAATGGACCGAGTACCAGCATGCTTTCGCCTTCAGTCAGGTAGAAGCCCACCCAGTTTATTTCTTTTAAAAAAACATTCAATAGCGCAGATGCATTGGATAGGTTGGCTATGAAATTTGGTTCATCTGCAATCAATGCCTGCAGCTGTTTGATGACCAGTTCGTAATTTTCTTCTCGAGTTCCTTTGTAGTTTTCGACTTGAAACATCATAATCCCCTCACTTTTTCCTGATAAAATGCGGAATTACCAAACTATAAGTAGAATTCCTATGTACTTTGTCGACATTTAATAAAAGGATAAACGCTCCACGGCTAGAAATCAATAAAAGAGAATCACCAAAAGGGGTGAAAAGGATGGAATCGACCAAAGAAAGAATAATTGAAGCAGCTGTTCATCTATTTAATACAAACGGTTATTCGGGTACCTCGATTCGGGAAATCGCTAAAAAGGCAAAGGTCAACGTTGCACATATATCCTATTATTTCACAAATAAGGCAGGGCTGCAGGAGTATCTGCTTGCAGTTTTCCTGGAAGAGTATTTGTCCGTCCTGGAACAAATCTATAAAAAGATGAACATGCTGTCAGCTCAGGAGTGTGTCATTCTTACAGTAAATAATGTGATGAAGTTCCATCGTGAAAATCGCCAGCTGGCAAGATATGTTTATAGGGAAATCACCCTTGATACCACATTGGTCCGGGAAGTGATGACCACCTACTTGATGAAGGAGAAATATTATTTACAATTATTTTTTGAAAAAGGGAAAAAGAACAAAGAGTTTCAGCCAATTTCCATCCCGCTGGCAGTGATGCAGCTGAAAAGTATGATCAGTATGCCATTTTTACAGGCTCAGTATCTAGCCGAAGTGTGGCATGTCATGCCGTATGAGACACAAACGGTCGATCAGTACCAAAAGAAAATCATTGAATGGTTGGAGCATTCTGTATTCTCTGGCAGTGGACTGGACAAGATTGCCCTTTAATCAAGTAGAGTCCGCTCTAACTGATTGTATCCTTGCATTAATCCCTTTGCACTATGGGCATCCGATCCATAGACGAGAGGGATTTTTCTTTTGTGTGCCTCTAGGGCGATAAACGCCGGTGGGTAGGAATCCAGGCAAAGAGGCTTGGTGAATCCTGCACCGTTATAGTCAAGTTCACATTTCTTGTCCGACATGATATCCAATATCGGCATTACGTAGGCAGAAAGATCCCGGTCATGTGGGAATTTACGTTTGAATTTTTCAACGAGTGTAATGTGACCGATCCGACTTGGTTTATATGTCCCAAGATCCGTCACGATGGATTTTTTCAGGGTGGAGAAATATGCTTCATAAACCTTGGTTAATCCTCCAAACATACGAATCATTTCCTCAAAGGTTTCCTCACTGTAATCCATACAATAATACGCTTCGCCACTCCTTAAAAAATGAACGGAAAGGATGCTGTCATCCAATAAAGGACCGTATTGGTCGAGAAAGGAGGAGGTTTCTTTTTCATAACCCTCAATAAAGTCCACTTCCAAGCCGATATTTACCTTTAGTGCAGAAGAATAGTAAGCTTTTAACTTTCCCAGTTCCTCAAGGTATGCAGGCATTTGATCAAGAGCCATCGCACTGTCTTTTTCGGGTGTCGGATCTATGAAATTCTCTGGTAATGGAGCGTGTTCCGTAAAGGAAATTTCCCGATACCCCAAGGAGATTGCCCTTTCGATATACCTCTCAAGAGGATCTGTGCTACCATGGGGACAATATGGGGTATGGACGTGTTTATCGATAATCATCATTCTTGCCTCCAATACTTGAAGAAATATGTAAAAAATTTTAAAATATTGGTCAAAAAATGTCGTTTACATGGTATCATAAATACATTGAAATATAAATAGAATGGGCATGTTTTATACATGTTTTCCCACACAGACAAAAATTTTGAAAAAACAATGGCTACAACGGCAGATTGCGTTTCGAACCATATATAAATTAACATGCGATCAAAAGGAAAAACGGCTTTTGATCATCTTACATAATGGCTTTGTTAAAGAAAATAGCGGTTATTACAGTAAATTAGCTGTTGATTGGAGCAATAGACGAAGACTCCTGCGGGAGGAAGCGTTTAGTGGAGACCCCACAGGCGTAGCCGAGGAGGCTCCACAAACGCCCCGCGGAAAGCGCAGCCTAGTGCGGAATTCAACAGCGGTGTTCAACAGAGTCTACATAATAAAAGTTCAGTTAATCGTTACAACCATCCAGGCAAAAGGGGATTAGGTATGGAAATTATCATTGGAATTCTTGTAGCAGTAGTTATATTTGTCAGTTTCAGTTATCTAAGAAGAAAAAAGATTTATGCAGAAGTAGATCGGCTTGAAACGTGGAAGGTATCGATTATGAATAAACCCGTTTCTGAAGAGCTGTCAAAAGTGAAAGATCTAAACATGACCGGACAGACAGAAGAGCTCTTCGAGAACTGGCGCTATCAATGGGATGATATCCTCTCCTCCGAATTACAGAGCATTGAAGAGTATCTGTTTGATGCAGAGGACCTTGTCGATAAATACCGGTTCAAAAAGGCCAAAGATGTGCTTGCCATCGCAAATCAGAAGCTTGAAGCCATTGAGGATAAAATCAAATCCATCTTTGATGAACTTGATGAACTGATTGGCAGCCAGGCGAAAAGCGTGGAGCAGATTGACATGCTCGAAGCAACGTATACGGAATTAAAAAAGAAGCTGTTAAATCAGCGCCATCAATACGGAAGTACAACAGGCCTATTGGAAAAGGATATCGATCATCTCCAGCAAACCTTCCTTGAGTTCCATGACAGCATGAATAACGGGAACTATTTGGAAGCGAGAGGGCTAGTGCAGAAGCTGGAAAAGGAGATTGAGGCTTTTGAATTTAAAATAGCCAATATCCCGGGTTTATTGGTCGACTGTCAATCCGTCCTACCGAGCCAGCTGGCTGAAGTGGAAACAGGCTATAAGGAAATGCTGCAAGAGGGATACATACTTGATCATGTGAAACTGGAAGAGAATGTGGAAAGCCTGAAAGAAAAGACAAAGCATATTACAAACCTTCTTTTCGAGACGAAAGTGGCGGAAGCAAAAGAGGGTATAGAGCTCTTGAAAGAGGAAATGGATAAACTGTATGACAACATTGAAAATGAAGTGATCGCAAAGCACTACATTGTAAAGGAACTGCCTGTTGTCGAATCGGTGCTTCATACTCTATCCGATGCAAGTGCAAAAACGAAAGAAGAAACATACGTTGTGCAGGAGAGTTATCATTTGCAAGAGGAAGACATTCAAACGCAACGTAAGATTGAACATTCCATCCTGGCTCTTGTGGATCGTTACGAAAAACTGAGTTCACATCTGGAAAACCAGACGATTGCATTCTCCATCCTTAAAGAGGAACTTGAAGATATTTCGGAACAAATCACCTCCTTGCAGGAAATCCATCAGCAGTACACAGAAATATTGCAGGCTTTGAGAAAAGATGAAATGGCTGCAAGAGACCAATTGGCAATCTTGCGCAAAATGCTATTGGAAGTAAAAAGGGAAATCGAAAAGAGCAATATGCCAGGACTCCCGGAAACGGTTTATCAAGAGCTGATAACGGCCAGTGAACAGTTGAAGGCAGTCAAGGAAAAGCTGGAAGAAAAGCCGCTCAACATCATTGAAGTGAATGCCATTCTCCATCAGGCTGTCGCTTCAGTGGAAAAATGCCATGCGGATTGCACGGATATTTTGGACCATGCCTTCCTTGCGGAGAATATCATTCAATATGGCAACAGATACAGAAGCAAGCATGCTTTTGTCCATGAAAGCTTGATAGAGGCTGAACAGCTGTTCAGAAATTATGAATACAAAAATGCATTGGAAGAAGCTGCAACTGCGCTTGAGAAAGTGGAGCCGGGTGTCCTGAAGAAAATTGAACAGATCTTGGAAAAGGAGAGCTGAGGACGTGACGACCTTAAGGTTCGTGCTTATTGGGCTTTTGAGTGTAAGTGGTGTGGCAACATGGTTTTTCGTTTTTAACTCATTGGCAGCGATTAAGGATCAGCCTTTGACAGGGCAGACGCATACAATGAAGGAGATCACGGAAGCAGAACCACTTACCCTTATCATCCAGGACTCAAATGATGTTCAACCGTTTCATTCCGGTGTCTATGGCTTGACTGACATAGATGCAACAGAGCTGCAGGCAGAAAACAGGCATGTATCCATAGATGAACTGCTGACCTATGTAGAGAAAAAACATCATGACAGATAAAAAAACTCCGCTCGGGTTACCCGAGCGGAGTTTTCCTTTTATGCGATACTTTCCGAACGTTTGCTTCTTGGCATCAGGTTTCCGATTGCCATCCCGATCAAGGCACCGATGATGGCAGGAACCAACCAGCCTACGCCAACACTGTAAAATGGAAGAACACTGAAAATATCCTGAAGAAAAGTAATATTGATTTTCGCAATGGCCAATCCATCTACAAAGCTTATTATCCCTGTGAATAGGAGTGCAAAGCTATAAACGTACGATTCATTTTTCCAACGATAGAAGGATAAGAGAATCAGTACAATTGCAAGTGGATAGATCATGATCAGCACTGGCAATGAGAATGCGATAAGCTGATTCAATCCGAAATTAGCGACAACGAGGCTGAAAATGCTCAAAATCGCAACAAATGTTTTATATGATATGGAAGGGAACACTTTTACGAAAAACTGACTTGTCGCAGATACCAATCCAACAGATGTGGTCAGGCAAGCAAAGGTTATGGCAAGTGCAAGTATGACAGTCCCTAAAGAACCGAAGAGATAGCTTGCAGAACCTGATAAAATTTGTCCCCCATTATCCGCCGCACCAACAATACTCGTACTGGTAGCCCCAAGATAAGATAGTCCACCGTACACTAGGGTCAATCCGATTGCAGCAATGAACCCGGCCTTCATGCAAAGGGAGGTAATGGTTTTCTTATCTGTTACCCCTTTATCTTTGATGGCCGATATCACGACAATACCGAAAACTAATGCCGCAATGGTATCCATCGTAAGATATCCTTCCAAAAAGCCTTTGAAAAATGGAGAATTCGCATATGCTTCCGTTGGCTTTTGCAGCTCTCCCATCGGAGTCACGATGCTTTTAATAACCAATATGCCGATTACCCCCAGTAAAAGCGGTGTCAGTATTTTCCCGATTCGATCTACAAGCTTGGTCGGGTTCAGAGCAAGAAAGTAAGTGATGGCAAAAAATCCAATTGTATAGAAGAATAATGGCCACCCCATTGGATTAACGGATTCGGGCAAGAATGGAGAAGCGCCAATTTCAAACGCTACAGTGCCCGTTCTCGGAATTCCAAAGAATGGTCCAATCGCCAAGTACATGATGATAGTAAAAATAATTCCGAAAATTGGATTTACACGATTAGCAAGTGTCTGCAGGTCTCCACCGGTGTATGCAATCGCCATGACACCGAGCAGTGGCAAACCGACTCCAGTAATTAAAAATCCTATAACCGCCGTACCTACACTAGTTCCAGCTGCCTGCCCCAATAATGGCGGGAAAATCATGTTACCTGCTCCCAGGAATAGTGCAAAAAGCATTAAGCCTAATATGAGAATATCCTTATTGGAATATAGTTTATGTTGCATAAGTGAACCTCCTGATGACAAGAAATAATGAATACGTTTACATACTATCATAGTTTTGCTGAAATTTGTCGAATAACTTAAAAGTTTGACAATTCGATATATTAGAAAAACATTAAACAATCGTAACATAGGTCAGGATGAATGAAAAGTGAGAAAGGTTTCCAGTAGATCTTGCTTGTTTTCACAAATTCGGATGAGACCGAATCTTTTCCCTGTTTGTAAAGTGTGCTAACATTAATATTTGCTTAGAAGGAAAAATTATCAGTGAATGACATGCATCCCAAGCTGGAGGCTTTACAATGATCTATTTGGATAATAGTGCGACGACAAAACCATATAAAGAAGTGTTAGATTCCTATATAACTGTATCCACAAAATATTTTGGCAATCCTTCCTCGCTTCATTCCCTTGGGGGGGAGGCCGAAAAGCTGCTTCATCATTCACGTGAAGTGATTTCCTCCCTGCTTAAAGTGGAAAATAGGGAAATTATCTTCACATCCGGAGGAACCGAGAGCAATAACCTGGCAATAAAGGGGACGGCGCTCAGCAAAAAACACCATGGTAAACATATCATTACTACTTCTGTCGAACATCCCTCTGTCACTAATGCGGTGGAAGATCTATGGAAAGAAGGATTCGAAGTAACAGTTCTGCAGGTGGATGAAGAAGGAAGAATTTCTCCTGAACAAGTGGAAAAAGCGATGACGAATGAAACCATCCTTGTATCCATCATTCATGTAAACAATGAAACGGGAGTCATCCAGCCTATCGAGAAAATAAAAAAAGTGGTGAAAAACTACCCCCTCGCAAGCCTCCATGTGGACCATGTCCAAGGTATTGGGAAAGTCCCATTGAATATGGAGGGAATAGACCTATGCTCCATTTCCTCCCATAAATTTCATGGACTCAAAGGAAACGGGGTCCTTGTTGTCAAGCAGGGAGTAAAATTACACCCCCTCTTAAGTGGGGGAGATCAGGAATGGAAGCTCCGTTCCGGTACAGAAAATGTGGCAGGCATCGTGGCAATGACCAAGGCTTTAAGAATGACAACGGAACTCAGTGAAAAGCAGTTGGATACCATTCAAAGCCTGAAAGATCAATTGTTTCACAAACTTAACGAAATAAAGGAAGTTGCTATAAATACGCCATTTCATGATTCAGCCCCGCATATCGTAAACTTTTCAGTACCCAAAGTGAAATCGGAAGTGTTGGTGCATGCACTTGCTGAAAAGGGGATATTCGTGTCCACGACATCCGCCTGTTCATCCAAGAGGAAGGCACCAAGTAAAACACTTTCAGCAATGGGGCTTTCAAAAGACCGATCCGAGACTGCAATCCGAATCAGTATGGACTTCGCGACAACGAAAGAAGAGCTTGATCTATTTTTAAAAGAACTAACCAATGCAATATCCACAATAAAAAGAGTAACGAGGTAGAAAATGATGAATTATGACCACATTTTAATCAGGTATGGAGAAATGTCCACAAAAGGAAGAAACAGAAAACAGTTTGTTCAAAAGCTCAGCTCGAATATCCTGGATAAAGTAAAGGATTTCCCTAAAGTCGGGATCGAAAAGAGCAGGGACAGAATGTTCATCAAATTAAACGGGGAACCTCCGGAGCCAATCATCGAAAAGCTTCAAAGGGTTTTTGGAATATACTCATTCAGTCTTGCAGTGAAAACAGAGACAGAGTTAGAGGATATGAAAAAAGGGGCATTATTTGCCTTGAAAGCATTAGCATATGAAGGTAAGACTTTTAAGGTCACTGCCAAAAGAGCTTATAAAAAGTTTGAACTCGATACAAACGGGTTGAATCATGCGATTGGATCTCATCTTTTGATCAACACAGAAAATCTGAAGGTGAATGTCAAAGAACCAGATATAAATGTCAGGGTGGAAGTGCGCGAGGAAGCAACTTACATTACCTGTAAGGACATTCTGGGAGCAGGTGGCCTGCCGGTGGGTTCGAGTGGAAAAGGTGTATTGATGCTTTCAGGGGGGATTGACAGTCCAGTGGCGGGATATCTTGCGATGAAGCGGGGAATTGAGCTGCAGGTGGTTCACTTCTTCAGCCCGCCCTATACGAGTGAACGGGCAAAGCAGAAGGTAATAGACCTGGCTGAAAAACTGACGAAATACGGTCCTTCGATTAATCTTCATATCGTGCCTTTCACAGATATCCAAGTTGCCATTCAAAAGCAGGTACCTGAAAACTACACCATGACATCGACGAGAAGATTCATGCTGTTGATAGCAGATAAGCTGCGTGAGCAAGAAAAAGGCCTTGCCATCATAACCGGAGAAAGTCTCGGTCAGGTTGCAAGCCAGACCCTGCAAAGCATGGTAGCGATCAATGAAGTCACGAACACCCCGATTATCCGTCCGCTCATCACGATGGATAAAACGGAGATCATGGAAATTGCAGATAGAATAGATACTTTGGAAATTTCGAATCGTCCATATGAAGATTGCTGCACCATTTTTACACCCGCTTCGCCGAAAACTAAACCGAAATCGGAAAAAATCAACTTCTATGAAAGTTTTTTTGACGTGGAACAGATGGTAAAAGAAGCGGTCGAAAACACAGTAAAGCTTAAAATAACAGGGAAATCCGTCAAGGAAGACGACCTTTTCAAGGAACTGTTTTAACAAATATAAATATGTGAACAATTACCATTTTTAAAACATGAATGATGCCATGTGTTTTTACACATTCTATATTCACAAGGAGGTGAAAACACATGGCAAACAACAGTTCAAACCAACTAGTTGTACCTGGTGTACAACAAGCTCTTGATCAAATGAAATACGAAATCGCTTCTGAATTCGGAGTTCAACTTGGTCCTGATGCAACTGCTCGCGCTAACGGTTCCGTTGGTGGAGAAATCACTAAGCGCTTAGTTCAAATGGCTGAGCAAAGCTTTGGTGGCGGTTACCAAAAATAATAAATATAAATGGCTACGAGGTGGGGGCGACCCCACCTTTCTTCTATTCTCTGGAGGTGTTTATTCATGAAAGAGCAGAACCAAGTGGAAAAGCAGCAAAAGAAGCAGGGCCGCAAACGTCAAAGTGAACCAAAACAAGCAAAAAAATCAAATGAGCAGTAATTGCCTGATGGCGCCTTCATTAGAGGGCGCTGTTTTTTTAATAGATATAAATATGATACGGATTCTCAAATCTTCCTGCCGAAAAGGCCAATAGGCGTTCTAATGGCTTTTTAGCGCGGTTATTCCGGTGAGAAGGCCAATAGAGGCGTTCTAATGGCTTTTTAGCACGGTTATCCCGGTGAAAAGGCCAATAGAAGCGTTCTAATGGCTTTTTAGCACGGTTATCCCGGTGAAAAGGCCAATAGAGGCGTTCTAATGGCTTTTTAGCACGGTTATCCCGGTAAAAAGGCCAATAGAGGCGTTCTAATGGCTTTTTAGCACGGTTATCCCGGTGAGAAGGCCAATAGGGTTCTAATGGCTTTTTGAGAATCGCTCTACAATATTACAAAAAGATAAAATTCCAACAAAATAATTCAAATTATTTAAAAAATTTTGTAATATAGAGATAGTACTAATACAAAGGGGATGACTTCATATGTTGAGAGAGGAACTATTGGCACCAGAAAAGTACAACCTTGTTCAGGAAGTGGAGAAGTACGCGCAAGAGGGAGAAAAGCTTGCACTGATCTGGGAAAGCGAGCAAGGGGAAAAAGATCAGGTTACATATCAGGAATTAATGAAAGCTGCAAATAAAATTGGAAACGCTTTATTGGCCCAGGGACTGCAAAAAGGGGATGTTGTCCTTGTGATGATGCCGAGGCTGATAGAATCCTATCAAATCTACCTTGGCGCACTGAAAGCTGGCCTCGTTGTGATTCCGTGCTCTGAAATGCTAAGGGAAAAGGACTTGTCCTATCGTATTGAACATGGCGATGTGAAGGGTATCATTACGTACCATCCTTATGTGGAGCAGGCTAATAAACTGGATGAAGTCGGAAGCTTGGTCCGTTTCAGTGTCGGCGGATTCAACGATGCAGGCTGGAAGGATCTCCAAGATGAGATGATGAAGCAATCCGATACCATGCCTTTCGCTGAAACATCCAAAGACGACATGGCATTCCTTTCATATACTTCAGGCACTACAGGGAACCCGAAAGGTGTTGTCCATACACATGGCTGGGCCTATGCGCACCTTCGCACAACATCCAAGCATTGGCTGGGAATCGAAGAGAATGACGTGGTTTGGGCAACGGCGAGCCCAGGCTGGCAAAAATGGATCTGGAGCCCATTCCTTTCTACTCTTGGTTCAGGAGCCACAGGCTTTGTATATCACGGTAAATTCGATCCGAACAATTATTTAAAGCTTCTAGAAAAGTACGAAGTGAATGTCCTATGTTGCACACCGACGGAGTACCGGATCATGGCGAAGGTGGATAACCTGGATGCTTATTCGCTTCCTCATCTGCATAGTGCCGTTTCTGCAGGCGAACCGCTTAACAGAGAGGTCATCGATACATTCAGAAGACATTTTGAGATTGACGTACGGGATGGCTACGGACAAACGGAGAATACCCTATTAATTGGAGTACTGAAGGGAATGGAAATCAAATCCGGCTCCATGGGGAAACCGACTCCAGGAAACAGAGTCACCATCATCAATGAAAATGCCGATGAATGTGAAGTTGGGGAAGTGGGGGATATTGCGGTGCATATCGAGACACCTGCACTATTCAAGCACTACTATAAAGACCCTGAACGAACTTCCAGACAGTTCAGAGGTGACTACTACATCACTGGCGATCGGGCGAAAAAGGATGAAGAGGGCTACTTCTGGTTTGAAGGGCGCAGTGATGATATCATCATCAGCTCAGGTTACACGATTGGGCCATTTGAGGTGGAGGATGCACTTGTGAAACATCCATTTGTACGCGAATGCGCGGTGGTTGCAAGCCCCGATGAAATCAGGGGAAGCGTGGTCAAGGCCTTTGTCGTTCTGCAGGATGGAGCAGAAAAAGAGGAAGCTAAATTGACCAAGCTTTTGCAGGAGCATGTCAAAGAGCTTACTGCACCATATAAGTATCCTCGAAAAATCGAGTATGTGGCGGAATTGCCGAAAACTACATCCGGCAAAATCAGGAGAATTGAATTAAGACAAAAGGAAATGTCTTCACAGGCAAATTGAATAAGGTTGGCGGGTGATGCATTCACCCGCCTTTGTTCTGCATGCAGTTTTTTGTACAGGTCCTAAAACAAATGATAATCTGAAAGTATTACTTAAACAATTTACATAAGAAATGGGGCAATGACGTATGGGAGAAATATGGTTTGGGGGCAGGATCTATACTTTGCAAGAAGAAGGGCAAACGGTGGAAGCCGTCTATACAACTGATGGGCTGATAAAGGAATTGGGAATGGAAAAGGAGCTGTTTGAGAAATATCCTCAGGCTGAGAAGAAGGATCTTAAAGGTGCTGTGATGTATCCTGGATTTACAGATAGCCATATGCATCTGATCGGACACGGGGAAAAACTGCTCCGCCTGGATTTATCCGATTTGACATCCGCTCAGGAAATGAAAAAGGCATTGCTTGAAAAAGTGTCTGAAACCGCTGATGGGGAATGGATTTTTGGAGAAGGATGGAATGAAAACAACTTTATCGATCGAAAAATCTTTCATCGAAAAGAACTGGATGAAATCACCTCCAGACATCCGATGATCCTATCGAGGGTATGCCGCCATGCTGTATTGGTGAATACAAAAGCATTGGAGCTCGCAGGAATCACAAAGGATACCGAAAATCCCCCAGGTGGTGTCATCGTGAAGGATGAGCATGGTGAGCCAACGGGATACTTGCTTGATCAAGCTCAGGAGCTGGTCAAAGCGGTCATTCCGAAAGCTACTGAAGAATACCTGTATACTGCACTCAAAAAGTCTATTCAGGATTGCTTGAGGCTTGGGCTTGTGGGAAGCCATAGCGAGGACCTGAGCTATTACGGCAGCTTCCACAAAACGTACGGCGCATTTGTAGATTTGATTGAACGGGACAAATGCAAGTACCGCGCACATCTTCTTGTGCATCATGAGGTTGTGGATGATATGCACGAAGCAGGCCACCACTATAAAGATTCCACAGGGTTTGTCACGCTTGGTGCCATGAAGATATTTGCAGATGGTGCGCTTGGAGGCAGGACGGCACTTTTAAGCAGGCCTTATAATGATGCACCGGAAACATCGGGGGTGGAGATCCATTCGAAGGAACAGCTCGAGTCGCTGATCAAAAAAGCGAGGGATTACGGGATGGCTGTTGCCGTGCATACCATCGGAGATCTGGCTTTTGAATATATCTTGGATGTAATCGAGCTTTATCCTGCACCAATCGGTGAAAGGGACCGTCTCATCCATGCACAGATTTTAACAGAGAGTTTGATCGAGCGAGCTAAAAAGCTCCCGATCATACTGGATATCCAGCCTAGGTTTGTCGCAACGGATTTTCCTTGGATTATTGAACGGCTCGGGGAAGAGCGATTGAAGTACAGCTATGCTTGGAAAACACTGCTTGATGAAGGATTGATCTGTGCAGGTGGATCCGATGCCCCGATTGAACCCGTAGATCCTTTGCTCGGTATTCATGCCGCCGTCACGAGGCAGATTCCATCTGATCCGGAACAAACGGTGTACCAGCCAGAGCAGCGCCTGTCGATGTATGAAGCGGTTGGGCTGTTCACAAAAGGAAGTGCACAGGCCATTGGAGAAGAAGATAAGCAAGGTCTGATCAAGGAAGGGTATTTTGCCGATTTCACAATACTTGATAAAGACCTGTTCAGGATTTCATCTGATGAAATCCTGGAGACCAAGGTAAGTATGACTGTCGTGGACGGAACTGTCATGTATCAAGATTAACCTTCAATGAAACACCCCACTCCAGATAGTTGGAGTGGGGTGTTTTTCTTATAGGAATGTGCGTTTCACTTTTTCCCAGAAAGAGTTGTCTTTCAGTTTTACCGTTTTGATTTTCTGGTCGGTCAATTGGATATCAAGCTTTTCAACATGACGGATACTCAGGGCTTCGTTGTCGATGCCGATTGTCGGATAGTCATTGCCGTCCTGTACGACTTTTAGAGTGAGCTTCCTTGAGCCAGCCATGATGAATGGAGAGCCAAGTGTGCGATAGCTGTTATTATTGATGGAAGCGAGCTCGCTTACCTGGAAGCACGGCAGCATCGGGTCCACGACCGCTCCATGTACAGATTTATTGTATGCGGTACTTCCAGTCGGTGTGGATACAATCATGCCATCTCCACGGAAGGTTTCGAAATGAAGATCGTCTATGTATACATCGATTGCAAAGGTCTTGATGATGGCTGATCGAATCGAGCATTCATTCATGCAATAAAACTTCGAGAGGCCATCCACCGTCACTTGGATAGTAGGGTACTTTCTTACTTCAATCTGCTCATTTGTCATAGCCTCCACCATTTTATCGGTTTCATCTATATGAAAATCGCAATAGAAGCTGGACGTATATTCCGTTGAAATCCCTGCGTACAGGCAATCTTCCTTGAATCCTGTTTTTTGGACAGCCTGCAGGAACGTCCCATCCCCTCCGACAGCAACAATGATGTTTGCTTTACGGTAATCCTTCACCACTTCAAAGTTATTGGCTTCTGCCAATAGCTGCAAGTTGTTCACCTTTGCTTCAAGATCCTGCTCTTTTTTATAAAAGAAATACATCTTACGGCGCTCTGTCATCTTTTTTCCTCCTCATATTAATAAATTTTGGTAGAAAATCAAAAGATAACCAAAGATCATTATCCTTTTTGTCTAGTTTTTAGTACAATTCTATATTGTGATTAGTTTATCATTTTCATGAAACTTTTTGAAAGAATTTAACGTAGTAGTACTGTACACATACTATAGGAGGTTTTTAGCATGAGCGGAAAACGGTGGGCGGCATTAGGCATAGCCTCATTGCTATTTTTGGTATCGATTGTGACGAACATGACTGCAAGCGCAACGCAAAGCAGCGAGTCACTGTCAGATATTTTTGGAACAGAAACGGGATTTGTCGAAAAAGTGGTCGAAGAAGGCAACCCGGATCGAAAGCTTCTTGTATTGGAAGTGAATGGTGCAATTCAAGACCTTGGGGAAGATGTAACCTCCATTTTCCAATCGGCAGGATATAATCATCGCCAATTTTTAAGGATGCTCGATCAGGCAAAGGAAGATGACTCTGTAGAGGGAATCGTACTTCGCGTGAATACGCCTGGTGGCGGGGTATCGGAAAGTGCGGAAATACATAAGAGACTGATTGAAATCAAAGAAGATACGAAGAAACCGATTTATGTGTCGATGGGGGCGATGGCAGCATCTGGCGGTTATTATATCGCTGCTCCGGCAGATAAGATTTTTGCCACCAATGAAACGATCACAGGCTCCATCGGGGTCATCATGCAAGGTGTGAACTATAAAGAATTGGCAGAAAAATATGGCGTGAAATTTGAGACGTTCAAAAGCGGTCCATACAAAGATATCATGTCCCCTACCAAGGATATGACGGAGGAAGAGCGCCAAATCCTGCAAACGATGGTCGACAATATGTACAACCGCTTTGTCAATGTCATCGTCGAGGGCCGGGGGATGAGTGAGGCGGAGGTGCGCAATATTGCCGATGGACGCATCTATGACGGCCAACAGGCAAAAGGAATCAATCTTGTAGATGAAATCGGTTATTTCGAGGATGTCGTGGACGCAATGAAAAAGGATCATAAGCTTGGAAATGTGCAAGTCATCCAATACGAAGAGAACCTCGGATTCGGTTCCCTGTTCAGTATGAATGCCGGTTCCCTGCTTAAACCGGATTCTGAAATGCAGATGCTTGCAAAGCTCATCAACCAGCCTAACTCTCCAAGACTGATGTACTTGTATGCGGACTAGGAGGGTTGAAGAATGAGAGATGAATCCAATAGAACAGAGCCGGAAATGAATAAAGTAGATGATCAAAGAATGGAGCAGGTTGAAAAGGTGCAGGTAGATCACGTCGAGGAGGAGTTGGTACACGATTCCTATCCGAGTGCCGTCTTTACCTCTCCGCCGGAAAAGCCTGTATATCGGTTTGCAGGATTCTGGATGAGGCTGTGGGCATTCCTGTTGGACGGAATCATCATTTGGAGCATCGGTTCCATATTAATAGTTCCGTTATTCCGCGGACTTGGACTTTCCACCGTGCAGAACTCGATGTTTTCGCCGGCAACCATTGCGACGACCATCGTCTTTTATGCCTACTTTATCCTGATGACCAAATACTTTAAGCAGACCCTTGGTAAAATGGTATTTGGTCTGAGAGTAGTCGATCTTGCCGAGGAAAGGCTATCCTGGAAGACTGTATTGTTCCGTGAAGGGATCGGACGTTATATTGCAGGCGTTTTTGCACCTATCACCTTTATAGTCTATCTTGTTGCCGCTTTTACAAAAAAGAAGCAGGGAGTGCACGACCTGTTTGCTGATACTGGCGTAGTTCATGAAAATTGAGGATAAACCTGCAGGCTTGAAGCTTGCAGGTTTATTTTTTTTGCCCAGGGAGATAATGATTGTTGACGGAAAGGGCGTGAGTATATTGATTTGGATTGGTATTTTAGCTGGAATCGTCCTTCTACTATTTTTATTGATATTTTTCACTAAAATCACGGTCCATTTTTATTATCATCACCAGCAGGATGACGACGAAATGATAATCCGCCTAAGCGCCTGGTTTGGGCTTATCCGCTATACGATAGATGTTCCCCTGATTAAGGTGGACAAGGAAACGGCCTCGATCGAGGTGAAGGAAGAGACTCATATGGGCACGGGCGGGAAGACGAAGGAAAAGGATAAAAAGTACTCCCCCGAGGAAATATTCAATAGCTTCCGGAACACCTATGAAATGGTGAGGCATGTCGTGGGCATGCATAAAATAGTGAGAAGGTTTTTAGCGAAAATTGAAATCAAGGAATTGGAGTGGCACAGCAATATCGGTCTTGGGGATGCTGCACATACCGGAATGGTTGTTGGAGCAGGGTGGACGCTAAAAGGTGGGATAGTCGGTTTTATGAGCCACTATACCAGATTGCAGGCACAGCCGGTCCTCACCATCACCCCCTATTTTCAAATGATGGTTTCCCAAACGCTGATCAAGTGTATGATTCGTTTTCAAATCGGGTATGCTATTCTAGCAGGAATAAGAACCGTTAAATATTGGAAGGGTGGAAGGCCAAAGTTCAAGACGCGCCCTTTATCCATGTTGTCTAAAGAAGATAGGAAAGAATCTATGTAGTTGCAAAAAGGAGGATTTATATGTCTGAACATCCAATTAAAAGTCTGATGACGACCGCTATGGAAAACTTGAAGGATATGATAGATGTAAATACAATCATCGGTGATCCCGTAGAGACACCAGATGGAAGCGTCATCCTGACAGTATCAAAGGTAGGCTTCGGTTTCGCGGCTGGTGGTAGTGAATTTCATGGAAGTTCTTCTGCCGGTCAGGAAAAACATGATGGCGGCAATGGACAGCAACATCAATCAAAGTTACCTTTTGGTGGAGGTAGCGGTGGAGGGGTTTCCATCACGCCAATCGCATTCTTGATTGTCAGTTCTTCAGGTGTGAAAATGCTTCATCTTGATGAAAGCACACATCTCTATGAACGCATACTTGATTTGGCTCCGCAAGCTGTGGAAAAAGTGCAGCAGATGATGAAGAACAATAAAAAGGACCAAAACCAGCATTCCAATCACAGTTCCTATTCAGACCATAAACAGGACCTGGATTTTTAAGAAGTTAGCTGCTCAGCAGTTGACTTCTTTTTAATTGGAGAATATCAATCTATTCGTAAAGAGTAAAAAACAAAATCCTGGCTTTCTTAAGGGTGTTTAATTGCAAAACACCCCCAACACGGCTATTATTAACATTGTACATAACTTATAAGGAGTGAACATTTCATGGCAAACGTTACATTCAAAGGGAACAAAATGACTTTAGTTGGAAGCGAAGTTAAAGTTGGAGATAAGGCACCTAATTTTTCGGTACTTGCAAACGACCTTTCCCCAGTGACACTTGAAGATTCAAAAGGATTCAAACGTTTAATCAGCGTAGTACCTTCAATCGACACAGGTGTATGTGATGCACAGACACGCCGTTTCAATGAAGAAGCTTCTAAATTGGATAACGTAAAAGTAATCACTGTCAGCATGGATCTTCCTTTCGCTCAAAAGCGTTGGTGTGCGGCCAGCGGCCTTGAAAACGTACAAGTTGTTTCCGATCACCGTGATGCATCATTTGGTGAAGCGTATGGCGTGTTAATGCAAGAACTTCGTTTATTGGCTCGTTCCACTTTCGTAGTGGATTCAAATGATACTGTAACGTATGTGGAATATGTAGGTGAAGGAACAGACCACCCAGATTATGATGCAGCCATCGAAGCTTTAAAAGCTGCTGAGTAATGACCCGTCTGAATTAGCATCGATAGGAGCAGACTGTAGAACATGCAGTCTGCTTTATTTTTGTTTACCGTTGATGACCACGCCGCTTGCACTTTCAGGTCGGCGCTAGTTAAAATAAGTATACTCATTAAGGAAAAAAGAATAGGAGTGTCAGAATGTCCATTACGAAATTGGAAAACACATTTAGTTTATTTGATTCAACCGCTCAGATTTTGCAGGAGGAGTTGGGATGCACGTACTTGGAGGCCCTGGCTGAAACGGCGGAAAACATGTTTCACGGTGACGTGATCCAGGAGGAAGTATCAGAAGTGACGAAGCGCCGTCTCACAAAAGAGTACGAGAAGTTGAAGCTGCAATCGTTAAATAAAGAGGAAATACGCAAGGGCTTCCAGCTTGCCATTCTAAAAGGCATGAAGGACGCGGCGCAGGTTCATCATCAGATGACTCCTGATGCCATAGCCATATTCATGGGCTATCTCGTAGGTAAATTCACTTCCCAACAGCAGCAGTTGACATTGCTTGACCCTGCAGTCGGAACAGGGAATCTGCTGACAGCTGTACTTAACCATCTGCAAGGGAAGAAGCTTGAGGGCTTCGGGATTGATGTAGACGATCTTCTAGTGAAACTTGCTTATAACAGTGCGAATCTTCAGGAACAGTCCATCAATCTTTTCAATCAGGACAGCCTTGGAAACTTATATCTCGAGCCAGTGGACGTCGTGGTCAGTGACTTGCCGGTAGGATACTATCCCAACGCTGTGAATGCTGCCAACTATCAGCTCAAGGCGTCGGAGGGCCATTCCTATGCGCATTATCTATTCATTGAACAGAGCTTAAAATATACAAAATCAGGTGGATACCTTTTCTTCCTTATCCCGAACTCGATGTTTGAGGACGAGGATGCCCCAAGACTGAATGCCGTAATCAAGGAAGAAGCTTATATCCAAGGTATGCTCCAGCTGCCAGAATCAATGTTCCAGAACAAAAAGCATGCAAAAAGCATCCTGATCCTCCAGAAAAAAGGCATCGGGGTGGAAAAGCCAAAAGAAGCCCTTCTTGCAAGCCTGCCGAGCTTTTCCGACGTCCAGGCAATGGAGCGGATGATGGGACAGATCAATCAGTGGTTTACAGAGAAAAACACCTTAAAATAAAGGTGTCTCTATTCAGAAAATAACGAATATATAAGGTAAGCGTTACCATTAAGGGAAGGCTCTTGCAATTGAATTATGACGGTGTTTAAATGAAAAAGGTATATATAATGAACGTGCATTGCACATGCTAGGATTAGTATGGTCACCCCATTTTTCAAAAGTAGGTGTGACAATATAAAAGGAGTTGTACGTAACGTCATGTCAAAAATTATTGCGATAAATGCAGGTAGTTCTTCTCTTAAGTTCCAACTTTTCGAAATGCCGAGTGAGAATGTTATTACAAAAGGGCTAGTGGAGCGTATCGGATTGAATGATGCAGTATTCACTATTTCTGTGAACGGTGAGAAAGTAACAGAAATCACAGACATTCCTGAACATGGGGTAGCGGTTAAAATATTGTTAAGTAAACTGATTGATTTGGGTATCATCCAAAGCTTTGACGAAATAACGGGGATTGGCCACCGCGTCGTGCATGGTGGGGAGAAATTCAATGATTCCGTCCTGATCACAGAGGAAGTGCTGGGTCAGCTTGAACAGCTTTCAGAATTGGCACCACTTCATAATCCTGCAAACATCGTCGGGATCAAGGCTTTCAAGGAAATCCTTCCAAATGTCCCGGCTGTTGCTGTTTTTGATACGGCTTTCCATCAGACAATGCCTGAAAAATCTTTCTTGTACAGCTTACCTTACGAGTATTATGAAGATTACGGAGTACGTAAATATGGTTTCCACGGAACTTCCCATAAGTATGTATCAGAGCGTGCAGCGGAGCTTCTAGGCAGACCTGTTGAACAGCTTCGTTTAATTTCTTGCCATCTTGGAAACGGTGCGAGTATCGCTGCAATCGAGGGCGGTAAATCCATCGATACTTCCATGGGCTTCACCCCATTGGCTGGTGTTGCGATGGGAACTCGTTCCGGTAATATCGATCCTGCCTTAATTCCATATATCATGGAAAAGACGGGGAAAACGGCTGACGAAGTTTTGGATGTATTGAATAAACGCAGTGGTATCTTAGGGGTATCAGGTTTCTCAAGTGATTTGCGCGATATCGAGTCTTCCGCACAAGAAGGAAATGAGCGTGCCGAGCTTGCACTTGAAGTGTTTGCGAGCCGTATCCACAAATATATCGGTTCTTATGCAGCAAGAATGTACGGGGTGGATGCCATCATCTTCACAGCTGGTATCGGGGAAAACAGTGATGTAATCCGTGCGCGAGTACTTCAGGGCCTTGAATTCATGGGCGTCTACTGGGATCCTGCGCTTAACAAGGTGCGTGGTAAGGAAGCATTCATCAACTACCCACATTCACCAGTAAAAGTAATGGTCATCCCGACAAATGAAGAAGTAATGATTGCAAGGGATGTTGTAAAAATAGCGCTATAAAACGTTAGCCTGATTCTGGACAAATCTGTCGAATCAGGCTTTTTTTTATAGCCTACTTCTATGCTATAATGAAACTAATCATACTAATCAGAATAGAGAGTGAGGGGAAGGCAGTGACAGTCAGATCCAGTGAAGAACAATGGAAGCAAAAAATAACCGATTGGGAGCATACCCTTTATTCCCATGAACCTTCTAACTTCAGTACCACAGTGGATTATTGGTTGGACCTGGCCTTTGAATACTTGCCGGCGGAAACCAAGGATATGTTCTTTTCTCAAATCGACACCTGGCTATTCCACTTACACGGCTTTATTCGGCAATCTTCCTTTCAACAGCAGGCCGAAGAACGGATTCTTAAGATGGCCCAAAGCTATAAAGAGGATGTAGAGACGATCGAAGACATCCAGAAACTTACACTAAGCCAAAAAGCTTTTATTGCAGAACAGCAGATTGCAAAGCAAAAGCTGTACTCCGTTATCCAGGGAGGGATGACCGGAACAGGCAAGCTGTCTACACTTGCGGTGGATATACCGGCTTTCGCAGCCTTGAATATCCGCACAACCCAGCTGATTGCGTTGTCCTATGGATATCGGGCAAGCACACCTCATGAGATGGTAAAAGCCTTGCAGTTGTTCTACTGTGCCACCATTCCGAAAAAATATCAATTTGACAGATGGCAGTCACTGACAAAAGACCTTGGCGAGGATGAGGATCTATACTTTGACACGCTTTCGGAAAAGGACCATCCGACAATCTGGCTTCAGCAGCCATTGTTTCACCTTGTAAAACTGTTGTTTGTCATAGTGCTTGGCCGAAGAAAAGTGAATGGCATCCCCATTGTCGGAATGGTGACGGCTGCGGGTACCAATTATTATTGGACAAAGGAAGTCTCCCGATTTGCCCATCATTATTATGTAATGCGCCATCTTTCAGCGAAAAAATAATTCGAAAAAGGACCGGTGCTCAAACTTTTGTTTGAGCACCGGTCCTTTTTTATGCGTGAAGGCGATCTTGTGACACATGCTGGTTCATGCGATACCAGAGCCAAAGATCATTGATCACGCTTGCGAGTTCAGCGATTTCAGAATTCAATTGGCAGGAGCGTTCAAAATTAGATTCGTTGTTCAGCATCTCTTGCTTTACATTGATTTCATTTTCCAATTCCTTGATTCTGTCCGGGATCTTTCCCCTGATCTTTTCCCATTGCAACAGTATTTCCTGTTGGGTTTCCTTGCTGTAACGGTCCCAATCCATCTCCAATACAGGCAGGGGGATGCCTAGGCGCTTATTTTGTGTAAAAGAAAACATGACGGCAACATCCTTTTTCTCCTCGTTTTCTTTATTGTATAACAAGGGGGTTCCATAATCTATGAAAAGGGGATATCAGCTTCCCTCTTTTAATGCCGTACTACCAGTACATCGCAATTTGCATGGCGAACAATCTTTTCCGAGACACTCCCACGGATCAGCCTTTCACCTAGATTCATGTCCGAGGAACCACAAACAAGTAGATCTATTTGATGATCTTCTGCAATTTCATTTGGAAGCGCCTGTTTTGGCGAGCCGAATTCCATGATGGTTTTGACAGTGTGGATTCCAGTTCCTTTTGCCGCCTCCCCATACTCATGCAATAGCTCTCTGGCATGTGTTTCAGCCTCATCGGTCATCGTCACATCATAGGCCTCCATGGTTGCAATGGACCTGATATCAATGACATGTGCAATGAAGAGTGCTGCATTATTTTGTAAACAGAGGTGAATAGCCTTATTGAATGCCGATTTTCCCTCTTTTGAACCGTCAATTGCTACGAGTATATTTCGATATGATCCATCCATATAGATCAGCTCCATTCCTTTTATACTATTTTTTACCACATTTAAAACAATCGTAAACGAGGAAAGCTATCATGGTAAAAAGAGATGAGAAAGGTGGATGAAAACTATGAAAGAAAAAGATCCTAAAGAGATATTCTCCTATGACGATGAAGCGGTAAATCAAGTGCACAATCAAATTACTGATGCCTATTCAAGTGGTGTGGTAGGGGAGCAATACAGCCAGAATGCTTATCAGCCGACTGAAGAAGAACAGAACAAGCAAGAAGGTCAATAAATAAACAATAAAGGTGTCGGCAACTATGCCGGCACCTTTTTGAATGTTTTCTTTAATGATATATATAAGAAACCTGTAAAAACAAATGATAGAAATCCTGGTGAGAAAGGTTCAGGCAGCAGGAAATAGAGAAGGATACCTGCAGCAATACAATAAAACGCGGCTTTATTATAGGTGGTCAGAGTAGACTCCCCGTCGATTTTTAATTTTTTGATGAAAAGGAAATCTGTCACAATCACAGCGGATAAGGGAATGACAAATGCGCCGATCAGTGAGATATAGTCTTTTGCCTGTTCGACGAGTGCAGGTGTAAGGGAAAGCATGATTCCTGCCACCCCGAATATGAGCGAACTCTTTATCCTCCCCAATTTCGGAAGCGAATTAAGCAGGCTGAAGCCTCCAGTATAGGCGTTGCTAAGATTAATGGAAATCATCGACACTATGGCTGCCCCAAGGATGATGGAGCCAGATAAGGCAGAACTCGTCATACTGCTTGTTGCAATAAAGGGATTCAATGAGCCGCTCATGCTGGCAGTGAATGCCCCGAAAAAAGCAGTAAGGATAAATCCGGAAACATTACCCGCAAATAGTCCCCAGAATCCCTGTTTTGGAGTGATGGCATATCTGGTCATATCCGAAGAAGCAGATACACCTGAAACGTACTGCACAAAAGCAAGGCTTGCGAAGAATATCATCATTGACATATCCCATGTCCCTTCACTGGCATACAGGATAGGTTTGTCACTAAGCCCTTTTACAAGCAAAATGAACATTAGAACCTGTCCTGTCAGCAATAATGGCATAAAGTATTTCGTCGCCTTCTTTACCGCCTCGAACCCGACAAGGGCCAGGAGCGTCATGATGGATGCAAGTACCATGGCAATGACAGCAAAGGGGATGGAAAACTTAAGAA
The DNA here is from genome assembly GCF_016908565.1 of Sutcliffiella tianshenii. Classification (GTDB taxonomy): domain Bacteria; phylum Bacillota; class Bacilli; order Bacillales; family Bacillaceae_I; genus Sutcliffiella_A; species Sutcliffiella_A tianshenii. The sequence continues at coordinate 462,965 of NZ_JAFBED010000004.1, read as the reverse complement.
ACCGTTCCAACAGGAATTGCACCACCAACGCGCCTCCGATGGTTTGTACCGAAAACCAGTAAAGCGATGTGATGGTCCTTAATGGGGAGGAAATAAATCGTGCCCCTTTTATGCCGATAATCGATCTGATTGCAAATTGCGAGGGTATTCCTCGTTCTGCCCCAGGCAATGATAGGAAGGAAACAAAAAGAAAGGCTAGTGCAGCTCCGATAATTGTGGACAAGAATGCAGCTGTAAAGCTCAAGCCGCCTTCGATGACAGCCAATGCTGGGACGAGAAAGTTTCCTGCGTTAACGGAAAAGGCTATTTGAATGATCATATACTCATACCATTTTGTTTTTCTAAGTTCGAGGGGCACTGCTTCCAGCCCGAATTTCTCTATTTTTGTGTTACGGAGAGGTACAGTGCTATCTAAATTTGCCATGACGATGTTCCCTTCTTCACGCTTAGTTGGAGTTAGTTTCATTTTATCGCAAGTTGGCAGCTTAAATGTTGTAAATTTTAATAATCTGCATGAAAATAGAGAGAGACTTCAGTTTAAGGGGGAATCCTGTTTTGCGTCATGCTCTGATAACAGCTGGTTCCAAAGGGCTAGGAAAGAAAGTATCTGAAATGCTTCTTGAAAAAGGCTGTTCGGTTTCAATAAATTTCCGCAGTGATATGGATGCGGTAGAAAAATTAAAAAAGGATTGGGGTCATTATGGTGAGGATCGTCTGCATTTCTTCCAAGGTGATGTGACGAAGAAAAATGACATGGAACGGTTCGTAACAGAAGCGGTCAATAAGTTCGGCCGCATCGATTATTTGATCAATAATGCTGGACCATATATTTTTGAACGGAAAAAACTCGCAGATTACACAGAAGATGAATGGTACGAGATGCTAGAAGGAAACTTGAGCTCCGTATTCCATCTATTTCGCCATGCCATTCCGATTATGAGGCAGCAGAAATTTGGCAGGATTGTCACTTACGGTTTTCAAGGGGCCGAGTCCTCTCCAGGCTGGATCTACCGTTCGGCATTTGCTGCTTCAAAAGTGGGATTGGTCTCCCTCACAAAAACCATCAGCATTGAAGAGGCGGAAAATGGCATAACCGCTAATATGATATGCCCGGGTGATATTGTAGGGGAAATGAAAGAGGCGGATATCGCATATTCACGAGGCATTGCAGATGTACAAACCCCAGTGGGACGGTCTGGAACCGGAGAAGATATTGCAAGGGCCATTATGTTCTTATGTGATGAGAATTCAGATATGATCACAGGAACCGTATTGGAAGTCACAGGTGGGGTGGATGTCATCAACAGGTACCGATAGAGTGGCTCCCATAGCACGTTATATTTATCTGAATTGCGTGTCAATATTGATAATTCCGAGTTTATTAAAGCGCTTACATTGTTTTTAGAAAATGGTTTTACATTTCCTTTTTTAATGTTATATTAATTACGTCTTTGTGATTATATGAAGGAGGTATTTGATCCATGCGTATTGGAGTACCTAGAGAAATAAAGAACAATGAAAACCGTGTAGCCATGACCCCGGCAGGTGTTGTGAACCTTGTGGGCTTTGGACACGAAGTATACATAGAAAAAGAAGCGGGTATGGGCTCAGGCTTTATGGATGAGCAGTACGTGCAGGCTGGGGCTAAAATAGTCGAGACAGCTGAAGAAGCATGGTCCATGGATATGGTCATGAAAGTAAAAGAGCCTCTTCCTTCCGAATACGGATATTTCCGTGAAGGATTGATTCTTTTCACCTATCTACATCTTGCTCCAGAACCGGAATTGACAAAAGCGCTCATCGACAATAAAGTGGTCGGGATCGCTTATGAAACAGTCCAGCTTCCAAACGGTTCCCTGCCACTATTGACGCCGATGAGTGAGGTTGCCGGACGCATGGCGACTCAAATCGGGGCACAGTTCCTCGAAAAGATCAAAGGTGGCAAAGGAATCCTTCTTGGAGGAGTTCCAGGTGTCCGCCGCGGTAAAGTAACCATCATCGGTGGCGGGGTAGCAGGAACGAATGCTGCAAAAATGGCGATTGGACTCGGAGCGGATGTCACAATCCTTGATTTGAATCCTGACCGTCTGCGTCAATTGGACGACATCTTCGGGAAAGACATCCAGACATTGATGAGCAATCCTTTGAACTTGGAAATAGCAGTGAAGGAATCCGATCTTGTCATCGGTGCCGTTCTTATTCCAGGAGCTAAAGCACCAAAGCTTGTATCAGAGGAAATGATCCAATCCATGGGTGCAGGATCTGTCGTTGTCGATATCGCCATCGACCAAGGCGGGATCTTTGAGACGACGGATCGCATCACAACGCATGATGACCCAACTTATGTTAAGCACGATGTAGTGCATTATGCAGTTGCGAACATGCCAGGTGCAGTTCCACGTACATCCACTATTGCATTGACGAATGTAACAGTTCCTTATGCGGTGCAAATTGCCAATAAAGGCTACAAGCAGGCATGCTTGGACAACGAAGCGCTTTTGAAGGGCATCAATACCCTGAATGGTTTTGTTACCTATGCGGCTGTTGCCGATTCACATGGGTTGGCATACGAGAGTGCAAGCACGTTGTTATCAAAAGCTTGATATAGAAGACCGGGCAAGGTGGGACACCCAACTTGCCCGGTCTTATTTTATATAGTAAGGATGGCTGATATGAATCTATTTACAGAGCGGGCAATAATGATCATGAAGCAGATTCCTGCCGGCAAGGTGATGAGCTACGGGCAGATTGCGGCATTAGCGGGAAGTCCGAGGGGCGCGCGGCAGGTTGTCCGGATTCTTCACTCCATGAGCAGGAAATATGATATTCCTTGGCATCGTGTCATTAATGCAAAGGGTGAGATCGGATTCAAGGATGAGCAGCAGTTGACTGAACAGAAAAGCAGATTGGAAAAGGAACACATCATGGTCGATGAAAATAATAGAATCGATCTGAAGAAATACCGTTACATGCCAGAAGAACTATTTTCCTAAAATAGTCAGAAGAGTTGCAATAATTTATTATTACAAATGATATTAATCTCCTTCATTTAGTGGCCGATATTAGTTAGGTACACTAGTTGAAGGGGTTTTTTTATGAAGAATAACCGGTTTTTGATCTTATTTATTACTATATTACTATTATTAGCGGGCTGCTCCGAGCAGAGAATTTCTGTTGATATGAAGGATAAGGTGAGTGTCGGTATCATGCTGTCGGATGTAGGCTTAGGCGATCAATCCTTCAGTGATGCAGCATTTACCGGACTTGTCCGTTCGAGGGATGAATTGGGAATCGTCTTTTCCTATAAAGAGCTTTCAGAAACAGGGACCTATGAAAAAGGACTGCTGGAATTGTTGAAAGAAGATCATGACTTGATTGTTGGTTTAGGGTTCATGGTCCAGGAAGATCTGGAAAAGGTCGCATCTGACTATCCAAAACAGAACTTTATATTAGTTGATTCCGTATCCGAGCTTCCAAATATCACATCCATCACGTTCAAGGAAAATGAAGGAAGCTTTCTGGCTGGTGTTTTGGCTGCCCAAACTACCTCCTCCAAGAAATTGGGATTTGTAGGGGGAGCTGATGTACCATTGATTCGGAAATTCCTTACCGGATTCGAGCAAGGGGCGAAAGCGATCGACCCTAGCATCGAAGTGGTATCCCATTTTGCCAATGATTTCGGCAATAGTGAATTAGGCTCACAGCTTGCAAAGAAGTTAATGGATGAAGAGATAGACGTTCTATATGCCGCAGCCGGCTTAACAGGTGTAGGTGTCCTCCAAGAGGCACAAGCCCGAGGCAAGCTTGCTATAGGTGTCGACAGCGATCAGTTCTTTTTCGCTGAAAAGGCCGTCATATCCTCCATGATGAAGAACGTGGACATCGCTTTGTACAATGTCATAGATGAATATGTAAAAAGCTCGAAGATACCTTCCGGAAACATTGAATTAGGTTTAATGGAAGGCGGAGTCGGCCTTGCCCCGATCAGGGTCATCCCTTACTCCACCATCGATCAGGAAGAACTGGATGAATGGAAAGAAAATATCATGGACGGAACGACTACCGTAAAGTGAGGAGAAAAGAATGACGATCAAAAGAAAAATAATACTCAATTCCACTGCGGTTCTTATCGTTGCGCTCCTTATGGTTGCCACCATCATTTATCAGATGATTTCCACGCAGTCAAATAACCGCGATATTGTAGAAGTCCTTGTAAACGTCCAAAAGCTGGAATCAAGTACGCTGACTTTGAAACAAAGCTTGAATAATGCATCAATTTTAAACAATGACGCAAGTAAGCACGAGGTCAAGGTAGCGAGGGATCACACACTTTCCTGGTTCAAGAAGCTGGAAGAAACATTATTCGATAAAGAGAGCAAGGGATACTTGGAAGAAGCTTCCATGAAGCTGGAGCTGTTGAACAATTCGACTGTTTCAGCATTGAATGCCAATGATAAAGCAGAGCTTAAACGCCAATCTGTCCGAATAGATGGTATTTCCAATGATATTTATATGCTCAATATGTACGTAACGGAATATTACGATCAAATGCAGAGCAATTTGGAAAAGCAGGATAAGTCCATTGTCGTGTCGGCCATTATCGGAGCTGTAATACTCATCATCATTTCCATCGCTTCTTCCTTAAGGATGACATATTCCATTACCCGTCCGTTGGATCGTATGGCCAAGCAGGCAAGGGAAATTGCTGATGGAAATCTTCAGGTGGAACCGTTTGTCTATAATAAAAATGATGAGCTTGGTCAATTGAATCTTTCATTCCAGCAAATGACCGAACAGCTGCATCATTTGATAAAAGAAGTGCAAATGGCAAGTGATCAAGTGAATGGCTTCGCCTCTTTGGTGGAAGCAGAAAATGAAACCTTAAGTGAAATTACAAAGCAGATCGCAGTATCTACTGATGAACTTTCTACAGGAGCACAGTCCATTTCGAGCGAACTACAGGACTCAGTACATATGATTTCAGATATGGATGAGCATTTCTCCTCCAATGTTGTCATAACAAATGAGAGCAAGGAGCTTGCCCAAAAGGCAATGGGTGCTGTGAATACCGGTCTGAAAACGCTCCAGTCACAAGAAAGAAATGTTGAAGAAACCCAGCTTGCGACCCAATCCATTGAAAGGGCAACAAAACAGTTTCAATCTTATGCCGAAAAAATTGAAGATGTTGCCGCAGCAGTTTCATCCATTTCAGAGCATACCAACCTGTTGGCATTAAACGCTGCAATCGAGGCTGCAAGGGCAGGAGAAGCAGGAAAGGGCTTTGCCGTTGTAGCTACAGAAGTGAGAAAGCTTGCAGATGAATCCAAAAACTTGATGACAGAAGTGTTCTCGGTAATAGGAGAATTGAAACTGGGACTTGAGGAAGTAGTGGTCTCGGTTGGGCATGGTGTCACAATGGCCATGGAGCAAAAAGAGACGATGTCATTCACTTCCAAGTCTTTTCACGAGATACAGGAAAGCATGGAAAGGATGGATGCCCAAATCTCCAATCTCGTCCATGGAGTCTCCAAGTCAAAGGAACTTGGTGAACACGTCCTTTCCAATGTCGACAATATCAGCGCAGTGGTAGAAGAGACCGCAGCCGGAAGCGAAGAAATCAGCGCAGCCACAACAGAACAAGTCCACGCATTCACCAAACTTAGCGAAAAGGTACTTGAACTGAAAGCACTCACAGTTAGCTTGCAGCAATCAATTTCAAGGTTCAAAGTTTAATCCTTATCAAAAAAGCACACCTAATCGGAGTGCTTTTTTGATATAAAAATAAAATGATAGATATTAGACAAATCAAGGTGTAAAATTATTAAAAATAACTTATTATGCTTTGATAGAAAATTTATGCTTTCAAGTATACTAGCAGTTGATTGGAGCAATAGGCGAAGACTCCTGCGGGAGGAAGCGGTAGGCTGGAGACCCCACAGGGCAAAGCCCGAGGAGGCTCCAGCATCGCCCCGCGGAAAGCGCAGCCTAGTGCGGAAATCAACTGCGGTCTTTAAAGAAGACGTAAAATCTTTTTTAAAGAAAAAAATCAGAATATTAAATCTGCTAAAGAGGTCGATGAATTTGACGCAAGAAACAACGTTTAAAGAACAAACCATTTTTCATCACACGGGAAATAAAATAATCACAGAAGATAGAGAAATCAACATCATTGCTAGATTGGCAGAACCGCTGATAGTAGTCCTCGGCAACGTCTTAAGCCATGAAGAATGTGACGAGCTGATTTCACTGTCAAAAGATAGGATGCAACGTTCAAAAATAGGTAACACGCGAGAAGTTGATGATCTCAGAACAAGCAGCAGTATGTTTTTTCAAGAAGGTGAAAATGACATTATCACCAGGATTGAAAAAAGAACCTCACAGATTATGAACATTCCTGTTGACCATGGAGAAGGCCTGCAGATCCTTAACTATAAAATCGGTCAGGAATATAAAGCACATTTCGATTTCTTCTCCTCAGCCAATAGACCGGTTAACAACCCGAGGGTCAGCACGCTGGTCATGTACTTGAATGATGTCGACGAAGGCGGGGAAACATATTTTCCTAAACTGGATTTTTCAGTGGCCCCACAAAAGGGGATGGCGGTTTATTTCGAATATTTCTATGATAATCAACACTTGAACGAGCTGACCTTGCATGGTGGTTCCCCAGTTATAAATGGGGAGAAGTGGGCAGCGACACAGTGGATGAGAAGGAAAAGATATAAATAGATATATAAAGGCCAGAGTTAAAATAAATTAACTCTGGCCTTTAAGTTTATGCTTTAATAATCTGCAGGTCTTTCGGATAGCTTGTCAAAATCTCGATGCCTCTTTCGGTCACCAGGATGTCATCCTCGATTCTTACGCCACCAACTGACGGCTTGTAGATGCCAGGCTCGACCGTGAAGGCCATCCCCTTTTGAAGCTTCATTGTATTCGTTGCATTCATGGATGGATATTCGTGTACTTCAATACCAAGGCCATGACCGATACGATGCGTGAAATACTCGCCATATCCCTTTTCTGTGATGATGGAGCGGGCAGTACGGTCGATCAATCCAATCTCAACACCAGGCTTGCAAATCTCGAGTGCCGAGGTTTGAGCTTTCAGGACTGTTTCGTAAATATCCTGCTGCTTTTCACCTACATCCCCGAAAGCGACCGTTCTGGTGATATCCGAACAATATCCGTTCAGCACAACACCAAGGTCGAACAGTACGAGGTCGCCATGCTGTATGGTCTCGAGGCCGGGTTTACCGTGTGGTGATGCTGTCTTTTCCCCGGCAAGTGCCATCGTGGAGAAGGACATCTGGCTGATTCCCTTTTTCTTTAATTCATATTCAATGATGGCCACAAGCTCCTGCTCTGTGCGCCCTTTTTTGATATTATGTACGCCCACTTCCACTCCGAAATCAGCAAGCTTTGCCGCTTCACGCAAGATGGAAACTTCCTCTTCGTCCTTGGTTAAGCGCAGCTCAAACATTTTCACTTCGGCAGAGGTAAATGAGGCCTGTGGGAAGATTTCCTGAAGCTTATGGAAACGCGCAACAGACATATGCTCCTGTTCGATTGCCAGTTTTTCGATTGTAATATTGCGCTTTTCCACATTTCCCTTCACTTTTTCCCATGGATCGTCGGTATCGTCATATCCAATGATTCCGTATGTCCAGCCACTTTTCTTCACCTGTTCCCGCTCCATATTCGGACAGACGATTGCAGGCTCTCCGTCAGGAAAAACGAGAAGCCCAAGCAGACGCTCATGTGGATCTGTGTAGAATCCTGTGAGGTAAAAGACGTTTGGTGTCGATGTTAAAAAGCACGCAGAAAGATTTTCCTCTTTTACCCATTTAACGAGATGTTCCAGTCGTTGTTCTTTCATTATCTATCACTCCTCCTAAATCGTTCCACCTATAAAGTATGTGTGTTTTACATTTAGATTAGCAGGGAATCATACATCTGTAAAATTAAAAAGAGGATTTCTCCCTTTTGAAAGAGAAGCTATGGTAGAAATCGATCGATTGGAGAGGATAGTTATGAAAATATCATTTCATGGTCACTCAGTGGTGAAAGTGGAAACCGACGGGAAAACAATACTGTTTGACCCATTCATTACAGGAAACGGCAGTACAGATCTAAAGGTGGAGGATGTAAAAGTCGACGTTATCCTCCTTACGCATGGACACAATGACCATGTAGGGGATACTGTTGACCTTGCGCTGAAAAATGATGCCCGTGTGATTGCACCTTTTGAGCTTGCGGAATACTTGGAATGGCAGGGCTTGAGAACACACGGAATGAGTATCGGCGGATCCCATACCTTTGATTTTGGTACGGTGAAGCTGACTCAGGCTTTCCATAGTTCAAGCTATACGGATTATGAAACAAAAACAATCATCTATACAGGAATGCCAAGCGGAATCCTTCTCACTGTAGAGGATAAAACAATTTATCATGCAGGCGATACAGGTCTTTTCTCAGACATGAAAATGATAGGGGAACTAAACGATATTCAGATAGCCTTCCTGCCGATAGGGGACAATTATACAATGGGTCCAGAAGATGCATTAATGGCTGCAAAGTGGCTGGATGCCAAGCGGGTGGTTCCGATCCATTACAACACATTCCCGGTAATCGAACAGAATCCGGACGAATTTGTTGCAAGGCTGCCGATGGAGACAGGGCTTGTGATGAAGGTTGGGGACACGATCGAAATGTAATATGAAGAGAAGCAGATTCCCTGCTTCTTTTTTTTGTGCCCTAAGAATATATATAAAACAAGCTGTTAATAGAGAGGGAGGGACTGTATATGAAAAATAGAATTCTGCTAAGCTTGCTTTGCATAGGGGCGTTATTGTATGTGGCGGTGCCAAGGCTTCCGATGGGAGAGGATGGACTTGCCGGCTGGTTTGCACTTATATGGCTTGTCGTTTGTTTGATGGCGGTCGGGGGGAATATTGCCTCACTTATGTATCTGCCAAAAAGAAAGAGGGTTCTAAATAAATTGAAATTCGAGCAGGAAAAAAGGGAACGATTGCGCCAATATTAGTAAACTCATTGAATCCACCACCTTTCCACCGTATAATAAAGGGATAAATAAATAGTTGGACGGGTGAAGAGTGTGACAAAGCATGAACAAATTATCCATTTTATTGAAGAATTGCCGATCGGAGAAAAGATTTCTGTACGTCAGATCGCAAAAGAGCTGACGGTAAGTGAAGGGACAGCCTATCGTGCCATCAAGGATGCGGAAAACAAGGGCTACGTCAGTACCATTGAACGTGTAGGTACGATCCGAATTGAACGCAAAAAGAAAGAGAATATCGAAAAGCTGACCTTTGCCGAGGTTGTCAATATCGTGGATGGACAAGTGTTGGGAGGCAAGGAAGGGTTACATAAAACCCTGAATAAATTTGTCATTGGTGCCATGAAGCTTGAGGCGATGATGCGTTATACGGAAGCAGGGAACCTTTTGATTGTCGGTAACCGGACAAATGCCCATCAGCTGGCGATCGAAGCGGGGGCCGCAGTGCTTATCACCGGCGGATTTGATACAGATGAGCACGTAAAAAAACTCGCAGATGAAATGAAGCTTCCGATCATCTCCAGCAGCTATGATACATTTACCGTAGCGACGCTGATCAACCGTGCCATCTATGACCAGCTTATCAAAAAAGAAATTGTCTTGGTGGAGGACATATTGACTCCGATTGAAGCGACGACATACCTTACAACCGAGGATACAATCAAGGACTGGTATAAATATAACGAGGAAATCAAGCATAGCCGGTTTCCGATTATCGATAAGAACCTGAAAGTCCAAGGTGTCGTCACCTCCAAAGACGTACTTGGAAAAGATAATGAACTTCTGATTGAAAAAGTGATGACAAAAAATCCGATTACCGTCAATGGAAAAACGTCCGTGGCATCCGCAGCACACATCATGGTATGGGAAGGCATCGAGATGCTTCCGGTAGTCGATCCGAACCATCGCCTGCTTGGCATCATCAGCCGTCAGGATGTGCTGAAGGCGCTGCAGATGATCCAAAGGCAGCCGCAGGTCGGTGAAACCTTGGACGATATCGTGACCAATCAGTTTGTGGATGTAACCGAGACAAAGGGTGAGGAACACTACCAAAGCGAGGTTACCCCCCAGATGACGAACTCTGTCGGGACCATTTCCTATGGGGTATTTACAACCATTGTCACAGAAGCGGCCAAGCGTGCCATCCGTAACCTGAAAAAAGGCGATATGGTTGTGGAGAATATCACCATCTACTTTATCAAGCCAGTCCAGATCGATAGCATGATCGAGATCAAACCGAAGATTCTCGAAGTGGGACGGAAGTTCGGAAAAGTGGACGTGGAAGTCTATCATGAAGGCTCCGTTGTCGGAAAAGCGATGATGATGGTGCAGTTGATGCAATAACAGCGAGGACTGGGTTCCCTGTCAGGGGAAATCCGGTTCTTTTTGCTATTGGAGGGATGGGAAATACCGTTTATGCACAAAAAAATGGATTTACGCTCAAAAACAGTAGGTTTATGCACAAAAAAATGGATTTACGCTCAAAAACGTTAGGTTTATGCACAAAAACATTAACTTTATGCACAAAACCTTCTGAGTGGTAAAATTAACTATCAAATCCTTGAACATGGACCGACAAGTCAATTTCCGTTCAAAAAACTGACTGTGGCAACCAAACCACACAATCAGGTCGAATCTCACAAAAAAAAGCCGCCTCACATAAGGCAGCTTTCTTACATCTGTAATCTATCAATTCGTAATGGTCTTTTCTTTCATTTCCTGTTCTTTTACATATTCCGCTTCCTTGATTGCATGCGGCAGATAGAATTTGTATGACTTAAGTCCGGCCCAGAAGCTTGCTGCGCCAATCAAAATCAACACAATCCCCACAACGATGGCCACATTGGACAAAGGGTTTATCAGTGTATTCAAACCGAAGAAAAAGACAAAGCTGCCAAGGGCCATACTTGATTTCGCACTAAGCCATTTCTTTTCTGCAGGCAGTTGTGTACGGAAATATTTCACTTTATAGAACAAATAGAAAATGAAAGAGAATATGATCAGAAATACAAAAATAGGCACGCAGGAACACTCCTTATATGTGAACTAGTTTCATTTTAACAAAACATTACCACCATATTGTAACGTGTTCGTGACAAAAATTCTACTTTTGCTCCAAGTAAAGAAAGCGGCATGCTGTGAAACCCTTTATATCTCTTTGATATTGAGGGAAACTATGATTAAATGAAAATAATGAAACAGATAAATGAGGGATAGTATGAAACAGCAAATAATAGATGAAATCAAGGCCCATGACACCATTATCATTCACCGCCACGTTCGCCCGGATCCAGATGCTTATGGATCACAATGCGGATTGGCTGAAATAATCAAGGAGACTTATCCAGAGAAGATGGTCTACAGAGTGGGAAAAGCGGAGGAATCCTTGAACTTCCTTAGCAGATTGGATGAGATACCTGATTCAAGCTATGAAGGTGCACTCGTCATTGTCTGTGATACTGCCAATGCGGAACGAATCTGTGATGAGCGCTATAAGCTGGCAAGCAAGCTGATAAAAATCGACCATCATCCGAATGATGACAAGTATGGCGACCTGGTATGGGTGGATACGGATGCAAGCTCGACAAGCGAGATGATCTATGAGCTTTATCTTGCTGGGGAGCATCAGGGCTACCGAATGACAAAGGAATCCGCAAGATTGATTTTTGCCGGGATTGTAGGCGATACTGGACGATTCCTTTTCAAAAGCACCAACACCAAAACCTTTCAGTATGCAGGCGAGCTATTAAGCTATGGCTTCTCCATGCCCGACCTTTATGATCAACTGTATAAAATGAAGCTTCATGTTGCCAAGATGAGTGGCTATGTGTTGGAAAACTTCACTTTGCACGAGGAAGGTGTCGCTTCCATGAGAATAACGAAAGAGGTGCTTCAGCGTTATAACGCTTTGCCTTCCGAGGCGTCTCAATTAGTTGGCATGCTTGGCAATCTTGAAGGAATAAAGGCATGGGTTTTCTTTATCGAGGAAAGTGATCAAATCAGGGTGAGACTACGTTCAAAGGGACCGATTGTAAACGAAGTGGCAAAGCGCTACAACGGGGGCGGCCATCCACTTGCATCAGGAGCTTCTATCTATGAGTGGGATGAAGCGGAGCATGTGCTGAGTGACCTGATTGAAACTTGCAGGGCACAATTGCAGGGAGAATAAAAGATAGAGGCTTTTGTCTCCCCGACACAAGCCTCTCATCACTCCACCTTCACGATCACAAGGCCAATTTCAATGGTCGTATCGATATAAAGGTCTTCCACATGAAAAAAGTATTTCTTTTCATCCAGTTCGTAGCTTTTATTTTCTATCGTTTTTTTCAAGAGCTCCTTATTGTCCTTGACTCCTTTGACTTCCTTTGCGATGAGATGATTCAAATCTTCTTTGATCCCTTCGATGATGGAAAACCGGGAAAGTGATCCCAGCATGTACTTGTCATCATTGATAATGACGATCTTGATATCCTGCACCTTCAGCTTATCTTTTTCCTCTTTCAGCTTTTCATTATCTTCTATCAGAATATGATACCTGGCTTCAGACAGCTCCAATTGTTTTTTTGCTTTTATCAAGTCACCGACCTGTCGCTCCTGAATGGCTCCATACAATATCAAGAACACTACCCAACCAATGACTGCACCAAGCACCACTCCAGAGAAGAACAGCTGCCAGCTTGGCTCTTTATGATACGGTGGTACACGCATCTTACAGGTTTTCCTGTGTGAGCCAGCTGATGATCAATGCCCCGGTCTGGGCACCGCCGGTTGCAGATATGATCAATAGGAGCTGTTTGACAAGGAATTTTGTCTCCCCGTTGAAAAGGCCTTTTTCGAGATTGTAGAAAGTATCGAATGTCCCGCCGATCGCTGCAACAATGGCCCATATCTTTAAGCTATTCGCAAGTCTGAAAATCCTGGTCAATGGAGCATCCCCTACTAAAAAGGCGGCAATGCCACCTATGATGGCCCCGCCTATAATGACCCCGATCGCTATAAAGAAGCTGAATAGCATCGTTGCCACAAATGGATCCTTTACATCCATGCTCATCATCCTTTCTCTCATTATTTATATATATATGGACAGGGAGTAGGAAGTATGATGTGTTAGACTTAGGTTATCAGGATTGTTTTTTCATAAAAGGAAAATTTATAATAAATTCAGGATTAGTCAGTAGGATGTGATGATAATGAGTGTCGTACATTTACATATAATGAGTTCTTACAGTTTATTGAACAGTTCTGTACGGTTCAGCCAGCTGATAAATAGAGCAAAGGAGATGGGATTAACCTCTCTTGCGTTAACGGATGAAAATGTCATGTATGGAGCGGTTGATTTTTATAAAGCATGCCAAAAAGCAAAGATCAAGCCGATAATCGGTTTGAAGCTTTCTGTATTGAATGGCGAGGAGGATGAAGAAGCCAGTTCGATTGTGTTGCTTGCAGAAAACATGCAGGGCTATACAAATCTCATGAAGCTCTCAAGCATCGTTCAAACAAAGTCACCTCATGGAGTGCCGAAAAAATGGCTTAAGCATTACGCACAAGGTCTGACCGCGATACTCTCTGCAACAGAATCGGAATTGGCTGACTTGGAGGCTCCGGAAGCGCTGGAAAGCCTAGCCAAGCTGTATGCAGGCATGTTTGGAGAACAGCATGTGTATCTCGGGATTGACCGAAACACCAAAGAAGCTCATGAAAGATCGGAGTTTCTCCGTAAAACTTTGAGATTGCCTATCGTAGCACTAAGTAAAGTCCAATACTTACTGCAGGAGGATGCTTTTGTCTTTGAATGTCTCCGCTCGATCAAAGAGGGAGTGAAGCTTGAAGCCCTACCAAAAAGCGCTCCGCATTATTTGAGGAATATCAACGAGATGGTTGAGCTGTTTCACGATATCCCCGAAGCGCTTGAAAACACTTATCATATCAGCCAAAGGTGCCAGGTTGATATTCCATTCAATCAAAATGCATTGCCCAGCTATCCTGTTGAGGATGGTCTCACCGCTGATGAGTATCTTGAAGAACGATGCTGGCTCGGTCTCATGGAACGCTTGGGTGAGGTGGATGAATCCTATAAAGAACGGCTTCGCTATGAATTGAAAGTGATAAAGGGTATGAAGTTCAGTGACTACTTCCTGATAGTTTGGGATTTTATGTATTTTGCCAGGAAAGAAGGCATTCTCACTGGACCTGGGCGTGGTTCGGCTGCCGGTTCTCTTGTAGCATATAGTCTTTACATCACGAATGTCGATCCAATCGAGCATCAGCTTCTGTTTGAACGATTCCTGAACCCAGAGAGGATCACGATGCCTGATATCGATATCGATTTTCAGGATAATAGGCGTGATGAAGTCATCCGATATGTCGTACAGAAGTACGGGGAGCTGCATGTTGCGCAAATCATCACTTTTGGGACACTTGCTGCCAAGGCTGCCTGGAGGGATGTCAGCAAAGCGCTGAACCTCTCGGGCAAGGAGATTGAACTTATTTCCAAAATGATCCCTTCAAGACCTGGAATCACACTTGATGCAGCATTCGGGGAAAATGAGCTGTTAAGAAGGGCAATCAATGAATCAGAGGAGCGGAAACGTGCATTTGCCGTTGCAAAGAAAATAGAAGGTCTCCCAAGACACAGCTCTACACATGCTGCAGGAGTGGTCATCAGCCATAAACCATTGACGGAAATCATTCCGATCCAATCAGGTCCCGAGAATATCTACCTCACCCAGTTTACAATGGAGACGCTAGAGGAACTCGGACTGTTGAAAATGGATTTTCTTGGCCTTCGCAATTTGACCATGATCCAGAACATCAAAAATCAAATAAAAAAATCGAAGCAGTCTTATAAAAGTATGGATGAACTGCCATCTGCCGATACGTCCACCTTTAAATTGCTAAGTGAGGGGGATACATCAGGCATCTTCCAATTGGAGTCCCCGGGAATGAAAAAGGTGTTAACGAGGCTGAAGCCAACATCATTGGAAGATATCGTTGCCGTCAATGCACTTTATCGTCCAGGTCCGATGGAGCAGATTCCACTCTTTATTGACAGAAAGCATGGAAAGAAGAAAGTGGAATACCCTCATCCCGATTTGGAGCCAATCCTTAATAATACGTACGGTGTCATCGTGTATCAGGAGCAGATCATGAAGATAGCATCGGTGATGGCAGGGTTTTCGCTTGGGGAAGCTGATCTCCTTAGAAGAGCTGTCAGCAAGAAGAAAAAAGAAGTACTCGATGAGGAACGTCACCATTTCGTCGCTGGCTGCCTGAAAAAGGGCTATAACGAAACAGTCGCCAATCAGGTTTATGATTTGATCGTCCGCTTTGCCGATTACGGATTCAACAGAAGCCATGCCGTGGCATACAGTATGATCTCCTATGAATTGGCCTACCTTAAAGCCACTTATCCGACCATATTCATGGCAACCTTGTTGAGTGGTGCGGTAGGCAGTGAACAAAAGGTGGCGCAATACATCAGCGAGGCAAAAAGGAAGGGGATCACCGTTCTCCCTCCGTCCGTCAACAAGAGCGGATACTACTTCCAGGTGGAGAATGGGAAAATCAGGTTCAGCCTGCTCACCTTAAAAGGGATCGGCGGTCAGCTGATCAAGACAATAGTGGAAGAACGCAGGAAAAAAGAATTTGAAGACCTATTTGATTTTTGCACCCGACTTTCCAAAAAGGTAAGCAGAAAGGCAATGGAAACCCTCATCCATGGTGGTGCCCTGGATGAATTCAAGGAAGATCGGGCAACCCTGCTGGCAACCTTGGATGTCGCGCTTCAGCATGCAGAATTGATGATGCCCGCAAGTGATGATCAAATCGACTTTTTCATAGAAGAGGAATTTTCCCTGAAACCTAAATATGTGAAGGTGGAGCCTCTTCAATTGACTGAGCAGCTCCAGTTGGAGAAAGAAGCACTCGGATTCTATTTGTCCAAGCATCCAACCGAGCCTTTTTCAGCCTATTTCCAACTGGGAGGGACTAGCTTCATCCAGGACATTCTTGGTGAAAATGCAAAAAGGGCCAAGGTTGGAGTATTCATAACGGGTGAGCGTGTCATTCGGACAAAGAAGGGGGATCTGATGGCTTTTCTGACTTTGTCCGATCAGACCGGGGATCTCGAAGCAGTTGCCTTCCCGGATTTATATAGAAAGTTCTCCCCTGATCTGAAAACTGGTCAAACCATTCTTGCTGAAGGGAATTTGGAGCTTAGGGATGGCAAGGAACAGCTGATCCTGAAAAATGTGATGAGCCTGGATACCTTGAAAGAGTCTTATGCACACTTGGTCGGAACAGTCTATTTGCAGATCGAGGAGCATCAGCAAGGGGGAGATGTACTGCAAAAGGTGCAGCAGACCCTTAAGGAGCATCACGGACCTTCACCTGTATACCTTCACTATATCAAGGAGAAAAAAACAATCAAACTACAGCCTGCTTACCATGTAACGCCGAGTGACAACTGTCTGGATCTGCTGAAGGAACTGCTTGGTGAGGCGAACGTAGTATTCAAAAAATCTTTACAATAATTAATATTATGCTATAGTTAACAGGAAGGTGGTCTGACCACCTTCCTGATTTAGTTTATTACTTCCGCTTTTCTTCTACTCCTAGTAAAATAAAAGCATATGAAAATGATAGCTCCTTTCATGCTTAAACGGACTATCATGATAAAACTTTCTAGCAATAGCACTTATCATGGTGCGCAAGCCATAGAATCAAGGGGGACCAAAAAGTGTCACTAAAAGAAGAAGCATTACATATGCACAAGATTCACCAAGGGAAATTGGAGTCAAAATCTAAAGTGCCAGTCAGAAATGCAAAAGATCTGAGCCTGGCATACTCACCTGGTGTAGCTGAGCCTTGTAAAGCGATCTATGATGATAAAAATAAAGTATATGACTATACAATGAAGGGCAATATGGTCGCGGTCGTATCAGATGGAACAGCTGTATTGGGACTAGGAAACATCGGCCCGGAAGCTGCCTTGCCGGTCATGGAAGGAAAAGCTGTACTATTTAAGAGCTTTGCCGGGGTGGATGCGTTCCCAATCTGCTTGAACACGACGGATGTTGATAAAATCGTGGAAACGGTCAAACTGTTGGAGCCTACATTCGGTGGAGTGAACCTTGAGGACATCGCGGCACCTAATTGTTTTGTAATAGAAGAACGTCTTAAGAAAGAAACGAATATCCCTATTTTCCATGATGACCAGCATGGAACTGCAATCGTTACAGTCGCAGGACTTGTCAATGCATTGAAGCTCGTCGGGAAAAATATCGGGGAAATCAAAGTGGTTGCCAATGGTGCCGGTGCTGCAGGAATCGCCATCATCAAGCTTTTATACCGATATGGTGTCCGTGATATCACCATGTGTGATTCCAAGGGTGCCATCTATGAAGGGCGTCCATTTGGGATGAACAGTGTGAAGGCGGAAGTGGCAACATACACCAACCGTAATAGGGTGGAAGGTACACTTGCTGATGTAATGCAGGGTGCCGATGTATTTATCGGGGTTTCCGTTGAGGGTGCCCTTACACAGTCAATGGTTGAAAGCATGAACGAGAAGTCGATCATTTTCGCAATGGCTAACCCGAACCCGGAAATCATGCCGGAAGAGGCGAAGCTTGCCGGAGCCAGCGTCATTGGGACCGGACGCTCCGATTTTCCTAACCAGGTGAACAATGTCCTCGCCTTCCCAGGGATATTCCGTGGTGCATTGGATGTCAGGGCGACACACATCAATGAGCAGATGAAGATTGCTGCGGTTGAAGCGATTGCAAGTCTTGTTGCCACCGACGAATTAAGTGCAGATTATGTGATTCCTGCTCCTTTCGATCCAAGAGTGGCACCTGCTGTTGCTGCAGCTGTGGCAAAGGCTGCAATGGAAACGGGAGTTGCGAGAATCCAAGTGGACCCGGAAGAAGTAGCAGAAAAAACAAGAAAAGCTGCGATTATCGGAAAAAGTGAATAGTCCATGACCACCACACCTACAAAAATGTATCTAGAGATCGTCAAGAAAATCCGTTCTATCATTGTGGAGGATGGATTAAGCAGCGGTGATAAGATACCTTCAGAACGAGAGCTGTCAGACAGATTGAATGTCGGGCGCTCTTCTGTTCGTGAAGCGCTTCGGGCATTGGAACTTCTTGGTCTCATTGAAACGAAACGCGGCGAAGGAACTTTCATCAAGGATTTCAAGGAGCATCATCTCGTTGAGTTGCTCGGAACGTTCATACTCGAGCAGGATAAAACGAAAACAGACCTTCTTGAAACAAAAATGGAAATAGAAAAATCATGTATTCAACTTTTTACAAAAAAAGCCGGCGATAAGGAGCTAACTCTATTAAAAGAGATGATGGAGTCCAGCGAATTTACCCGTTCTAACTTTTTCAAAAGAATCGTGACACTTGTAAATAACAGCCTCATGCTAAGAATTTGGACAATAGTCAACAGCTATTCGCTTACTATAGCCATAGATAAAGAAATAGACAGGCATATATTCGAATCACTTATTCGTTTCATGGAAACAAATAAAGTGGATGAGGCAATTTTACTATATGAAAAACATTTTGCGGAATTTGTCGAGAATAAGTAGACAAGAATCTACAACATCTTTCAACACATTTCCGTTACATTAATAGTACTAGCATATTGGTAAGTAGAGGAATTTGTTTATTACAATAATTTTAACAGCCTTGCTTGCCTATATTTTCACCTATTATTAGGACCAAATCCCAAAGGTTGATGATAAGGAATCGCACCATCATTCATGGGTACGCATAAGGATGAAATGTAAAATTGCAGTTTCTAGCTCAAATGAGAGTGTGAAAGCAAAGAGATAGGAATGCAAGTAGAAAAGGGAGGTTCTGTTGTTTTGTTAAAGGATTTATTTACTAAAAAGAAAAAATATGCTTCTATTCCTTCTGAAGTAGCGAATCAAGATGTTCCAGAAGGGATCATGACGAAGTGTCCAAGCTGTAAAAAGATCATGTATACAAAAGAATTATTGAAAAACCTGAAAGTTTGCCTGCATTGTAACCATCATCATCCTATGAATGCAAAAGAAAGAATTCAAAGTCTACTCGATAAAGGAAGCTTCATAGCTTACGATGAAGACATGGTTTCCGAAAATCCACTTCAATTTCCAAACTATCTGGAGAAATTGGAAGGCGATAGAAAGAAAACAGGCATCAATGAAGCGGTTGTCACAGGGGAAGGGACGTTGAACAATTTCCCTCTCGTCATTGCAGTCATGGATTCCACTTTCCGTATGGGAAGCATGGGATCTGTGGTCGGGGAGAAAATCACCAGGGCCATTGAAAAAGCAAAAGAAAAAGGAGTACCTTTCATCATTTTCACTGCTTCGGGCGGCGCGCGGATGCAGGAGGGTGTCCTGAGTCTCATGCAAATGGCAAAAACGAGCAGTGCATTAAAGCTCCATAGTGAAAGCGGAGGGTTAATTATTTCCATCATGACCCATCCTACCACTGGAGGGGTGTCAGCAAGCTTTGCTTCTCTTGGAGACTATAATTTTGCTGAACCAAAAGCACTAATCGGATTTGCAGGCCGTAGAATCATCGAGCAGACAATAAGGGAAGAGCTTCCTGAGGATTTCCAAACAGCGGAATTCCTGCTGAAGTGCGGACAGTTGGATGCAGTGATATCCCGTCTGGATTTAAAGGAAACGTTAACCAACGTCTTAGATATTCACGCTCCAGGAGGTGAAACCAAATGGTAGGGGAAATGGAATTTGAAAAACCGGTAGTGGAGCTTCGAAAGAAAATCGGTGAACTGAGGGAATTTACGAAAAACAGTGATATGGACCTTTCCAACGAGATCGAGAAGCTTGAGGTAAGATTGGAAAAACTCGAAAGCGATATCTATGGAAACCTGAATCCGTGGGATCGTGTTCAGATAGCAAGACATCCGGAGAGACCGACCACTTTGGATTATATAGAAAGAGTCATCACGAACTTTTTGGAATGTCATGGTGACAGATACTTCGGTGACGATGAGGCAATCGTTGGTGGAATCGGCAAGTTTGAAGGGATCCCGGTAACGGTTATCGGACATCAGCGCGGCAAGGATACAAAGGAAAATATCCGCCGCAACTTCGGAATGCCACATCCTGAAGGGTATAGAAAAGCATTGCGTCTCATGTATCAGGCCGAGAAATTCAATCGTCCGATCATCTGTTTCATCGATACAAAAGGTGCATACCCTGGTAAGGCTGCCGAAGAGAGGGGCCAAAGTGAAGCAATCGCAAAGAACCTCTTCGAAATGGCGGGCTTGAAGGTTCCGGTCATCTGTATCGTAATCGGGGAAGGCGGGAGTGGTGGAGCGCTCGCTTTGGGAGTGGGGAATCACTTGCATATGCTTGAGAATTCCACGTATTCGGTCATCTCGCCAGAGGGAGCGGCTGCTATCCTTTGGAAGGATGCCTCGCTTGCCAAAAAAGCGGCAGAATCCATGAGAATCACAGCTCCGGATCTATTTGAACTTGGCATCATTGATAAGATCATCCCGGAAGCAAAGGGTGGCGCACACAAGAATGTGGATTTCCAGGCAAAAGGAATCAGGGAGATCATCAAGGAATCCCTGCAGGATCTGATGCCATTGTCACCTGAAGAGCTTATCGAGCATCGTTATGCGAAATATAAGCGTATTGGGGAATTTTCTTTTAGGGAAAACCTGGAGAAAATCAAACAATAGCAACATATAAAAGAGGCGGAGTTAGAGACAACTCTTCCTCTTTTTTGATATTGCTCGGAGAAAATAATGGTAAAATGCGGATACTTGGTTACGAAAGGGACGTGAAAATTGCTTGTCCTGTAACAATTTTTCGACGGTTTTCTGTTGTTTTCGACAACCCTTCGTGTTAATTTTTAATAAAACAGCTTTGCATTCTAAGCAGATTTCTAATAAAATATATGTTTGGATGAAAGTTTATAAGCAAAAATGCCTAAGAGGTGATTCAGATATGAAACGAATTGGCGTACTGACAAGTGGTGGAGATGCACCAGGTATGAATGCAGCGGTACGGGCGGTTGTTCGGAAAGCTATTTATCACAATATGGAAGTATTCGGGATATACCGTGGATATGCGGGCTTGATAGATGGGGATATTAAGAAACTGGAAGTAGGTTCAGTTGGAGATATTATTCATCGTGGCGGTACCATGCTTTACTCTGCACGTTGTGAAGAGTTTAAAACATTGGAAGGCCAGCTAAAGGGTATTGAAAACCTGAAAAAGCATGGAATCGAAGCTTTGGTTGTTATTGGTGGAGACGGTTCTTACCAGGGTGCGAAGAAACTGACAGAGCACGGCTTTCCATGTATCGGTGTTCCGGGAACGATCGATAATGACATTCCAGGCACAGACTTTACCATTGGATTCGATACAGCCTTAAATACTGTCATTGATGCAATCGATAAAATCCGCGATACAGCTACTTCCCACGAACGTACATATGTAATTGAAGTAATGGGTAGGCATGCAGGGGATATTGCTTTATGGGCAGGACTTGCCGGAGGAGCGGAAACCATTCTTATACCGGAAGCGGAAGATGAAATGGATGAGGTCATTGCAAGGCTGAAACGAGGATCTGACCGCGGCAAAAAGCACAGTATCATCATTGTTGCTGAAGGCGTTGGCAGCGGCGTGGATTTTGGTAAGAAGATCCAGGAAGAAACAAAATTCGAAACACGTGTCAGCGTACTGGGACACATTCAGCGTGGTGGCTCACCGACAGCCCATGATCGTGTACTTGCAAGTCGTCTTGGGGCGCGTGCAGTAGAACTTTTACTTGATGGCAAGGGCGGAAGATGTGTCGGCATTCAAAGTAATGAATTGGTTGATCATGATATTATCGAAGCCTTATCCAGGACTCATACGATCGATCGCAAAATGTATGACCTTTCAAAAGAACTTTCCATTTAAGGATGTATAGGTTTTGGAATCGTTTTCATAACTAGGCTATACCTTTGGAATGTTATTTTTGGCGGGGTTGGCTTATAATAGGAATATAATAAAGAACGGGTAATTAATAGGAGGAAATTTTAAATGAGAAAAACCAAGATTGTTTGTACGATAGGCCCTGCAAGTGAAAGTGTCGAAAAGCTGATACAGTTGATCGATGCAGGAATGAATGTTTCAAGACTTAACTTCTCTCACGGAGATTTCGAAGAGCATGGCGCACGTATCCGCAACATCCGCGAAGCTTCCGAGCGTACAGGCAAAAATGTAGCGATCCTACTTGATACAAAAGGTCCGGAAATCCGTACTCATACGATGCAGGACGGAGCGATTGAACTTGAGGCTGGAAAAGAAATCATCCTTTCCATGGAAGAAGTGATCGGAACAACCGAAAAGTTTTCCATCTCTTATCCTGGACTTATGGAAGATGTAGAAATCGGATCAAGAATCCTGCTTGATGATGGTTTGATCGGTCTTGAGGTAATCGGTTTCGGTAACAATGAAATCAAAACAAAAATCCTGAACAGCGGTACACTGAAAAACAAAAAGGGTGTAAATGTCCCTGGTGTGAAGGTGAAACTGCCTGGTATGACCGAGAAAGATGCAAACGACATCCGTTTTGGCATTGAACAGGGCGTAGACTTCATTGCAGCTTCTTTCGTTCGCCGTGCGTCCGATGTATTGGAGATCCGCGAATTATTGGAAGCTCACAATGCTGGAGATATTCAGATCATCCCAAAAATCGAAAACCAAGAAGGTGTGGATAACATCGATGAAATCCTTGAGGTTTCTGATGGTTTGATGGTTGCACGTGGAGATCTTGGTGTTGAAATCCCGGCTGAAGAAGTGCCTCTTGTTCAAAAAGAACTTATCAAAAAATGCAACCTTGTCGGAAAACCTGTCATCACGGCAACACAAATGCTTGATAGCATGCAGCGTAATCCACGCCCGACACGTGCAGAGGCAAGTGACGTGGCAAATGCGATCTTCGATGGCACGGATGCAATCATGCTTTCAGGGGAAACAGCAGCAGGAAGCTATCCGGTAGAAGCTGTTCAAACGATGCACAATATCGCTTCCCGTGCAGAAACGGCTTTATCATATGAAGAACTGTTAAGTAAGAGAAGCAAGCAATCCAGAGCATCTGTAACGGATTCCATTGGACAATCTGTCGCTTACACAGCAATCAATCTGGATGTATCTGCGATCGTTACTCCAACGGAAAGCGGACATACTGCACGCATGATTTCCAAATACCGTCCTAAAGCACCAATCGTTGCAGTGACTTCCTGTGAAGCAGTGTCTCGTAAGCTTGCTCTAGTATGGGGCGTTTACCCTCGTATCGGCCGTCAAGCTACTACAACGGACGAAATGCTGGATGTAGCGGTGGAAGAAAGCATCAACACAGGAATTGTTTCACATGGAGATCTGATTGTAATCACAGCGGGTGTTCCTGTCGGTGAAAAAGGAACAACAAACCTGATGAAGATCCATGTGGTTGGCGATGTTCTTGCAAGTGGACAGGGAATTGGAAGAAAATCTGCATTCGGTAGAGTGGTTGTAGCTAAAACAGCAGAAGAAGCACAATCCAAAATGATCCAAGGTGCAATTTTTGTCACAACTGGCACGGACAAAGATATGATGCCGGCACTTGAAAAAGCATCAGCGTTGATCACAGAAGAAGGCGGGCTTACAAGCCATGCAGCAGTGGTAGGGTTAAGCCTTGGCATTCCTGTCATTGTTGGGGTGGACGGTGCGACCTCCCTTCTGAAGGATGGCCAGGAAATCACGGTGGATTCCTCCAGAGGAACCATCTACACTGGACATGCAAGCGTACTTTAATAAATAAAACAGGACAGCCCTTTTCTAACTTTGATGTTAGGGGAGGGCTGTTTTTTATTTTATTCTTTAAGTAAAGATTATTGCTTTAAACAAATTGCATTCTTGAAATTAAGGGAGACCTTTTCTCTACATAATGAGCGTAGAAAAGGTTCTCATCCGAGTTATGAAGCCCGTTTGTTTATACAATGGCCGTAGAAAAGGTCTTCATCTGGGTTATGAAGACCCTTTTGTTTATACAATGAGCGTAAAAAAGGTCTTCATCCGGGTAATGAAGCCCGTTTGTTTATACAATGGCCGTAGAAAAGGTCTTCATCTGGGTTATGAAGACCCTTTTGTTTAAACAATGAGTTGTAGAAAAGGTCTTCATCCGAGTTATGAAGCCCGTTTGTTTATACAATGGCCGTAGAAAGGATCTTCACCTAGGTTATGAGCATCTATCTCTTCACAAAGGCCGTGTTAAGGTCTTCATCTGAGTTACATACAAGTAAAACCTTATGCTGGTTGCTGTATTAAACCAGCACTACACTGCGCCTTTTCTCCTGAAATTAGAGTTATCCTGCTTCATTTGATATAATTGTAAAATAGGAGCCTGCGGTTTCTATGATAATTCGCTTTTGACGATTGGGGATGACCTCTGTGTTCAGAATACTTTTGGCTTTAATAATAGTTGTACCTGCACTCGAAATCTGGCTGCTAATTTCAATTGGTCAATATATTGGGCCATGGCTTACCATCATATTGATAATCCTGACCGGTATCCTTGGCGCATGGCTGGCTAAATATCAGGGACTGGAAGCATTGAGGAATGCGCAGCAGAAAATGGGCCATGGGCAAATGCCGGGAGATGTTATTATTGATGGGTTGTGCATATTGGTAGGTGGTGTCCTGTTGCTGACTCCGGGATTCATTTCGGATTCAATTGGCTTCTTTTTACTGATTCCTGCTACGAGAAATACCTTAAAACCATTCATCATACGGGGAATCCGGAATAGAATGGACAAGGGGCAGGTTACGATCATCAATAGGAGATAGAAGAGTTAGAATCGGGAAATCATTGTCTTTTTTAAAAATACTGCTAAAATATGAAACAGATAGAATTGAAAAATATGTAAAAAGTACGGGGGATAAACGATGAAACATCTATTGAAAGTCTTGCTAGTTTTTACATTAATATTGACAGGTTTAAGTTTTGCAGGAAATGCCTCGGCTGCTAATGGTGACAAAGAGGAAGAGAGCATCAATGAAAAATTCGGTTTGCCGATTGTTGTATACGGCGGATCGCTCTCTGAGGAACAAAAGCAGGAGGTGCGGGATCTTTTAGATGTGAAGGATCCGGAAATGGTAGAGGAAATCACCGTGACAGGGGAGGACCTTGTAAAGTATATCGATGGGGAAGACCGCAATGCGAGAATGTTCTCATCTGCTAAAATAACGAGAAAAGAAAAAGGGGAAGGCCTTGCAATTAAAAGGGGAACCCCAAAGAATATCACAGAAGTAACAAATGATATGTATGCCAATGCACTATTGACGGCAGGGATCGAGGACGCCGAGGTCATCGTGGTCTCTCCTGTAAAGGTGAGCGGACATTCCGCCCTCGTCGGAATCTATAAAGCCTATGAAGTAAGCGGCGAGGTTTTGGACAAGGATCGAATGGAGGTAGCCAATGAGGAGCTTAGCCTGGCTACCAATCTTGCAGAAAAAGAAGGCATGGATCAGGAAAAGGTAAGTGAACTGCTGACAGAAATCAAAAAGCAGATAGCAGAACAGGATCCAGCTACAAGGGAAGAAATCGAGCAAATCGTGGAAGAGCAACTAAAAAAGCTTGAAATACAGTTGAGTGAGGAAGATCGACAATTGCTTATCGACTTGTTCGATAAAATGCGTGAGCTTGACATCAACTTTGATGGCGTGAAGCAGCAACTTGAGGACATTTCTAAGGAAATCAAGGATCGTGTGGAAAATGTAATAGGCGATCCAGGATTCTGGCAAGGAGTTGCAGACTTTTTCAGGGAGCTTTTCCAAACAATCGCAAACTTATTCAAATAAGGGAAAAGAGGCTGACCCCGGATGTTCGGGCAGCCTCTTTTTTTCTCGTTTTAAATAGTACGATTCCTGCCGATGATAAATGAATAGATTTCATGAAATACACCCGCTTTGTACAGGGTATTGAAAATCACCACTGTGACAGGTCCTACAAGTAGTCCGAGGAACCCGATAAGCTGGAATCCGATAAACAGGGACACCAAGGTAGCCAATGGATCGAGTCCGATGCTTGATGAAAGGATTTTGGGCTCCATCAGCTGTCGCTGTACAATCACAATAAGATACAGAACACCAAGCCCGATGGCAAGTGGTAGATTGCCGCTAATGGCAAGGAAAATGATCCACGGTACAAAAATCAAGCCGGTACCAAGGTATGGAATAAGATCGACCAAACCTATGATCAATGCAACGGTAATCGCATATTCCACCCGCAGGATCAATAAGCCGATCAGCACGATGACTGTCGTGATAGAAATGAGTGTCGCTTGCGCACGGAGAAATCCTATGAATGCTTTTTGCAGGCTCAGGAATACCTTTGTCAGGCTTTCTTGTCCTTTTGCAGGGATGATTCTCTTTAATCGATGTTGATGACGGTACCAGTCCTTGCTAATAAAAAATGTGGCAAGGAGGGAAAAGATAAGAACGGTAGCAAAGCTCGGAATCCAAGTAATCAATTTTGGCAGGTTTTGCAGGAATGACTGGATGAATTCCCCTACAGTAGTGGCAATGCTTGCGCCCATGTTTTCTATGTTTGTAAGGACCGACTGCTGCTGTCCTTCTTCAAGGCTATGAAACATCGTGGTAATTTCATTGAAGAACGGAAGCACTTTGGTCACGATGAATTGCTCGACAAAAACAACGAGCGTTTCAAAATGGCCAGGTACCACCTTCGCCAAATACTCAGTGCCTGAGACAATCTCCACTATCAAAAGTGTGACAACGCCGGCGACGCTGGCAAAGACGACCATCAATGAAAAGAATACGGCGAAGCTTCTTGGGATCTTTCCTCTTTTTTCAATGATGTTCACAAGGGGGTTAATCAGGAAAGCTAAAGCTAAAGCGATAATGAATGGATAGGCGATGGAAAAAAGATAATAAAAGGAAAGCAATCCTAATATGGTAATCAGGATAACAAGAAGGCTTCTAAAAACTATATGAACGTAATTCCAATTCAACCGCAACACTCCTTTATTTACCAACACTATCTTAATCCATATTTTACAGCCTTTGAAATTCTTTGGAAAGATAAATGTTTTCTAATATTAGTCATGGACCGGTTTCAAATCTTTTTCAATCGGATTTTATTATGTTAGGATGGAAATAGGCTCTGGTCTTTGGAAGGATGGAACAGAATGTTAAGTCAAGCTACATTGTTTTTGGTCATTCTACTGGTTATTGGGTTTATTGCGAAAAATCCCTCGCTTATGTTTGCAGTCGGCGTACTCTTGGTAATTAAAGCTATTGGATTGGATAATAAAATATTCCCCTATCTTCAATCAAAAGGCATCAATTGGGGAGTGACGATCATTACGATAGCTGTTCTTGTACCGATTGCCACTGGTGATATAGGATTCAAACAGTTGCAGGAAGCAGTCAAATCATCCTATGCATGGATTGCACTTGGCGCCGGTATTGCAGTGGCATTGATTGCCAAAAGCGGATTGACGCTGCTTGCAAATGATCCCCACATCACGACTGCCCTTGTTTTTGGGACCATCCTGGCAGTTGCCCTCTTCCAGGGAGTAGCAGTAGGACCATTGATAGGTGCGGGAATTGCCTATCTGGCCATGAAGGTGGTAGAGTATTTTACATAAGGATAATTTTCACAAATTGTTTTTTCGTAATAATATTTTTTTAAGTAGTTTTGTTCTTTTCATTCACAAAGTTCAGATAATTGTTTATAATA
Organism: Sutcliffiella tianshenii; assembly: GCF_016908565.1. Lineage (GTDB taxonomy): Bacteria > Bacillota > Bacilli > Bacillales > Bacillaceae_I > Sutcliffiella_A > Sutcliffiella_A tianshenii. Next base: position 435,110 of record NZ_JAFBED010000004.1, on the reverse strand, counting down.
GGGACAAGGACACATCCTTCCTGCGGGTTACTCTTATTTTGTTCGCCTTAAAGTGCGCGCGCATCCCATGATTGAAATGGTTATGGCGCTTATTTTTATGAATGGAAATGTAAGCATTTTCTTAAATTGATAGAATGATATAGCTTATTAATCTATACTGCAAAAATGTGTATTTATTAATAGGGATGTTTACAATCATTATGGTGAGCAAGCGTTCAATAGGCGGAAGTAGATAAGGATATGCGGAATTTTACGTAAAGGAGAGGTTTTATATGACAACCACAAAAGGTCTAGAGGGAGTTGTAGCAACTACATCGGCAATCAGTTCAATCATCGACGATACACTGACGTATGTTGGCTATAATATTGATGATTTAGCAGACCACGCCAGCTTTGAAGAGGTAATCTACCTTTTATGGCACCAGAAATTGCCGAAAAAAGAGGAGTTGGATGCTCTTAAAAAGGAACTGGCGGAAGAAGCTGCCCTTCCACAAGAGGTTATCAACCACTTCAAAACATACCCTATCGATAAAGTACATCCTATGGCGGCGTTACGCACGGCCGTTTCACTATTAGGTTTATATGACGAAAAAGCTGATGACATGGATCAGGATGCAAACTACCACAAAGCGGTACGCTTGCAGGCTAAAATGCCGACAATTGTGACAGCGTTCTCAAGAATCCGTAAAGGATTGGACCCTATCGCCCCGAGAACCGATCTTGGGTTTGCGGCAAACTTCCTGTATATGCTAACAGGCGAAGAGCCTTCCGAGATTGCTGTAGAGGCGTTCAACAAAGCACTTGTGCTTCATGCGGACCATGAGTTGAATGCATCCACATTCACAGCGCGTGTTTGTGTGGCCACCCTTTCTGATGTATATTCCGGAGTCACTGCTGCAATCGGCGCTTTAAAGGGACCACTTCACGGTGGAGCCAACGAAGCTGTTATGAAGATGCTTTCCGAGATCGGGGAAGTGAATAATGCAGAAAGCTATATCCGTGAAAAATTGGCAAACAAAGAAAAAATCATGGGCTTCGGTCATCGCGTATATCGTCAAGGCGATCCACGTGCCAAGCATCTTCGTGCCATGTCCGAAAAGCTTGCTGGATTGACAGGGGAGCGGAAATGGTATGAAATGTCCGTGAAAGTGGAAGAAGTGGTGACTTCTGAAAAGCCGCTTCCACCAAACGTGGACTTCTATTCAGCATCCATGTACCATTACTTGGGCATCGATCATGACCTGTTCACGCCGATCTTTGCAGTCAGCCGTGTATCAGGCTGGTTGGCGCATATCCTCGAGCAGTATTCCAATAACCGCCTGATTCGTCCTCGTGCGGATTATACTGGACCTGGAAAGCAAGATTATGTACCATTAGAGCAAAGATAATTTTTCATTTTCAAGGTAAGGGAGGGCCTTATAACTTCCTCCCGAAATTTCAACTATCATAGGAGGTATTTTACCGTGACTCAAGGAACTAAAATTACAGTAACGAATGGTGTACTCAATGTACCAAACAACCCGGTTATCCCATTTATCGAAGGTGACGGAATCGGTCCTGATATCTGGTCGGCAGCATCCAAGGTTTTAGAAGCGGCTGTGCAAAAAGCATACAATGGTGAAAAGGAAATCGTCTGGAAAGAAGTATTGGCAGGAGAAAAAGCATTCAACCAAACTGGCGAGTGGTTACCTGCTGAAACATTGGATGTAATCCGTGAATACATAATTGCGATCAAAGGTCCATTGACAACTCCGGTTGGTGGAGGAATCCGTTCCCTTAACGTGGCATTGCGCCAGGAGTTGGATCTTTTCACATGCCTTCGCCCAGTTCGTTATTTCCAAGGGGTGCCTTCACCTGTAAAACGCCCTGAAGATACTGATATGGTCATCTTCCGCGAAAATACTGAGGACATCTATGCTGGTATCGAGTATGCGAAAGGTTCTGCAGAAGTGGAGAAGCTTATCAACTTCCTTCAAAACGAAATGGGAGTAAACAAAATCCGCTTCCCTGAAACTTCAGGTATCGGAATCAAGCCTGTTTCCCAAGAAGGTACTTCCCGTCTTGTTCGTGCTGCAATCAACTATGCAATCGAGCATGGCCGTAAGTCTTTGACTCTTGTACACAAAGGAAACATCATGAAATATACAGAAGGTGCTTTCAAGAACTGGGGTTATGAGCTTGCTGAAAAAGAATTCGGCGATAAAGTATTCACTTGGGCTCAATATGACCGCATTGCTGAAGCAGAAGGTAAAGATGCTGCGAATAAAGCACAGGAAGCTGCTGAAGCAGAAGGCAAGATCCTTGTGAAAGATTCCATTGCAGACATCTTCCTGCAACAGATCCTTACACGTCCAAAAGAGTTTGATGTTGTAGCTACAATGAACCTTAACGGAGACTACATCTCTGATGCACTTGCTGCACAGGTTGGTGGTATCGGTATCGCTCCTGGAGCAAACATCAACTACGAAACAGGACACGCGATTTTCGAAGCTACTCACGGAACAGCACCTAAATATGCTGGCCTTGATAAAGTGAACCCGTCTTCCGTAATCCTTTCGGGTGTATTGATGCTTGAGCACCTTGGATGGACTGAAGCTGCGAAATTGGTAATGGATGCGATGGAAAAATCCATCTCTTCCAAAGTGGTGACATATGACTTTGCACGTCTGATGGATGGCGCGACAGAAGTTAAATGTTCTGAGTTCGGAGAAGAACTGATTAAAAATATGTAATAGAATTGAAGCTGGCTTTTTGCCAGCTTCAACTTAAATAATTGGGGCTGGGAGGAATAGTTCATGACAATGAGGCGTAAAAAGGTTTCCGTAATCGGTGGAGGTTTCACAGGTGCAACTACAGCGTTTTTACTGGCACAAAAAGAGCTTGCAGATGTGGTATTAGTAGATATCCCGCAAATGGAGAACCCTACTAAGGGTAAAGCCCTGGATATGCTCGAAGCTGGACCGGTACAAGGGTTTGATGCAAATATCACTGGTACATCCAACTACGCAGATACTGCCGACTCCGATATCGTCGTCATTACTGCAGGTATTGCACGTAAGCCTGGTATGAGCCGTGATGACCTAGTTACAACAAACCAAAACATCATGAAAAGTGTAACGAGAGAAATCGTAAAGTATTCACCAGAATGCTTTATCATCGTATTGACCAACCCTGTTGATGCAATGACTTACACAGTATTCCAAGAGTCAGGCTTCCCGAAAAACCGTGTAATCGGTCAATCAGGTGTGCTTGATACAGCCCGTTTCCGTACATTTGTAGCCCAAGAGCTTAAACTGTCGGTAAAAGACATCACAGGCTTTGTTCTTGGTGGCCATGGGGATGACATGGTACCATTGGTACGCTATTCCTATGCAGGAGGCATCCCGCTTGAAACATTGCTTCCGCAAGATCGTCTGGATGCCATCGTGGAAAGAACAAGAAAAGGCGGCGGAGAGATTGTCAACCTTTTAGGAAACGGCAGTGCATATTACGCCCCGGCTGCCTCCATGGTGGAAATGGTGGAAGCCATCCTTAAAGACCAGCGCCGTGTACTTCCATCCATCGCTTACCTTGAAGGGGAATATGGGCACGAGGGTATCTATCTTGGTGTTCCTACCATCCTTGGTGCAGGCGGAATCGAGAAGATCATCGAGCTTGAGTTGACTGAGGAAGAAAAATCGGCGCTTGCTAAATCCGTAGAATCTGTAAAGAGTGTCATGAACGTTTTAACATAATCTAGTGTGGATTCGGGGAGAATATCCCCGAATTTTATTAAGGAATATGTAATCGCTTTCACAACAGGAGGTGTCACAATGTTACTTGGTAAAAAGAGAAAGCTCGGGAGAAGACTCGAAGAGATTCAAGTGGGTGAAAAGCTCGCTCTGACTGAAAAGATCGAGGACAAGGACCTTCTCCTATATCTGGGATTGACCAACGATGCAAATCCTTTGTACATTCAGCATGACTATGCATCTCAAACACCATTCAAGAAGCCAATTGTACCTAGTATCATGTTAACCGGAATCATTACTTCAGCAGTTTCAAAGTATTTGCCAGGCCCTGGAAGCCATGTTGTAGAGCAACAGATAGCCTTTCCGAAGCCGGTCTACCATTATGCGACCATTCAATTCCTATTTGAGATTGTTGAAGTGAACCACGATAAGCATACCATTGAAATGACGGTCCATGGAACAACCGAGAAGGAAGAAACAGTAGCAAAAGGAACCATTACCGTCTGCCCTCCACATCGCTTGGAATCGATGGAAAGCAGCGCAATGGATAACTTCTAGAAAAAAAGTGTCCTCAAACAATACTAGCTGTTGATTGGAGCAATAGGCGAAGACTCCTGCGGGAGGGAAGCGTTTAGTGGAGACCCCACAGGCGAAGCCGAGGAGGCTCCACAAACGCCCCGCGGAAAGCGAAGCCTAGTGCGGAAATCAACAGCGGTGCATAACAGTGCAAAAAAAGAGCTCATTTGGGCTCTTTTTTCTATTTATTGTGAAGAAATAATTTAAGGTGTATGATGGTATTGTAAATATTAGATAGATATTCATGGATGAATTGGGGTTTTCCAAAACAATCGGTGGAGGAAAAAGATGAGCAAAAAGATATTGATCGTTGATGATGAACAGTCCATTGTAACTTTATTGCAATATAACTTGCAGCAGGCAGGATTTGATGTGTCGGTGGCAATGGATGGAGAGAAAGGTCTTCATAAAGCAGCAGAAGGGCAATTTGATATGATTGTCCTGGACTTGATGCTTCCTAAAATGGATGGTATCGAGGTGTGCAAGGAGCTTAGACAAAGAAAAATCAACACTCCCATTTTGATGCTTACCGCAAAAGATGATGAATTTGATAAGGTGTTGGGTCTTGAGCTTGGTGCTGATGATTATATGACAAAGCCTTTCAGCCCAAGGGAAGTGGTCGCGCGTGTAAAGGCTATCCTGAGACGGACACAGCTATTGTCAGGTCAGGATGAGAATTCTAAGGATGAAGATCCTTCTGAAAAGATCATCATCGGGGATATAAAGATACTTCCTGAGCATTATGAAGCGTATTTCCAAAATGAACGGATCGAATTAACACCGAAGGAATTTGAGCTTCTAGTTTATTTAGCGAAAAATAAAGGCAGGGTGTTGACCCGTGATCAGCTTTTAAGCGCAGTCTGGAATTATGATTTTGCCGGGGACACGAGGATTGTGGATGTACATATCAGCCACTTGCGGGAGAAAATCGAAAATGATACGAAAAAACCTACATATATAAAGACAATAAGAGGGTTAGGTTACAAGCTAGAGGAACCGAAATTAGATGAGTAGGTTTCGTTCCCGTCTGCTTTTTGCTTTAATTACCCTCATCATTGTCGTTCTTGTCGGGTTGGGGCTTTTATTGGGACAGCTTTTTAAAAGCTTTTATCTAAATACGTTCAATCAGCGTCTTGAGAAAGAAACCAATCTCGTCACTTTATTGGTGGAAGAGGAAGAAACAATCACGCCATCGCTGCAGAAGCATCTCGGGGATATCGGGAAGACATTATCTGCCAGAATCAGCATCATAGATCTCGATGGTACCCTTCAGTATGATACGGATGGCATTGTTCAACCTGAGGAGGATTCCCATCAGGAAGTGCTGCAGCAGATCATAGAAAAAAACAAAGACAAAGAACGCATCTATTATGAACGAAATGATGAAATGTACTATTATGGTGCCACCTTGATGAGAGACGGGGAACGCGCCGGCTTTGTGGTACTTAGCACACCAGTTGAATCCTTGCATAGAGTCAATCAGCAGATCTGGGGCTTGTTGATAGCGAGCCTGGGTGCTGCACTTGTTGTCATTCTTTTACTGGGAGTCAGAATTACAGCCCAGTATACGAGACCGATTGAATCTGCAACAAAAGTGGCAATGGAACTTGCCAAAGGGAATTATAAAGCAAGGACATACGAGGAGCACGTGGACGAGACGGGGATGCTTAGCCAATCCATCAATGTGCTGGCAAGGAATCTGCAGGACATGACAAAGGCTCAGGAGATGCAGCAGGACCGGCTGAGCACCTTGATAGAAAACATGGGAAGCGGCTTGATCCTGATCGATGGAAGGGGCTATGTGAACCTGATCAACCGGGCTTACAAGGAAACCTTTCATGTAGAGCAATCAGACTACTTATACCGCTTATACTATGAGGCATTGGAGCATAAGGAAGTCGTGGAGCTGGTGGAAGAGATTTTCATGACAGAAGTTCGTGTCAGAAAGCAGATTGTGCTTCCTCTCAAAATTGAAAGAAGGCATTTTGAGGTCTACGGGGCACCAATCATCGGTTTTAATGATGAGTGGAAAGGGATAGTACTCGTTTTCCATGATATCACAGAGCTGAAAAAGCTCGAGCAGATGAGAAAGGACTTCGTTGCCAACGTATCCCATGAATTGAAGACACCTATCACCTCCATCAAAGGGTTTTCAGAGACGCTTCTGGATGGGGCCATGAACGACAAGGAAACTCTGGAGTATTTCCTTTCCATCATTTTAAAGGAGAGCGAAAGACTTCAGTCGTTGATAGAAGACTTGTTGGATCTATCCAAAATAGAACGACAAGGCTTCAAACTCAATATGGATTATGTGGACATCCATGAATTATTGGAAGATATCCTTATCATTCTTGAAGCGAAGGCAAAAGAGAAAGAAATCAGCCTGGAACTCTATAAAGCGAAAAGGGAACTTTTCATCTTTGGGGACAATCCCCGGGTGAAACAGATTTTCATTAATCTTATCAATAACGCATTAGCCTACACCCCGCCCGGTGGGAAAGTGGAAGTAACCGTCCAGGATGCAGGGGACATGGTGGAAATAACCGTCTCAGATACAGGAATTGGCATGGATGAAGAAGAAATCCCGCGCATTTTTGAGCGCTTCTATCGCGTCGATAAAGCGCGGAGCAGGAATTCAGGCGGGACAGGCTTGGGCTTGGCGATAGTCAAGCATCTGGTGGAAGCGCACCACGGAAAGATTACAGTCAAAAGTAAAGTGAACAGCGGGACAGCATTTAAGGTGAAATTGTCCAAAGAAAACAAAGATTTACAATAGCTTTACATTTCTTCCATCGCTGCTTAACAAACCACTGTTACTATTACTATTGAAAACCCCTTCATCCAAGGAGCCAATATTGGCAGGCGAGAACTCTCCAGTTCTCGCCTTCTTTTTTTTGAAAGGCTATCATGGGAAAAAGTAAGTCTCCACTATATCTTAATTTCTCATAGTATAAATCTTTTACATAAGCGTCTTGGGTTAAAAAATCGTGTTATTTTTTGTGTATATTAGCTGTTGATTGGAGCAATAGGCGAAGACTCCTGCGGGAGATGGCGTTTAGTGGAGACCCCACAGGCGAAGCCGAGGAGGCTCCACAAGCGCCCCGCGGAAAGCGCAGCCTAGTGCGGAAATCAACAGCGGTGCTTACCAGAAACTTTATGAAAATAAAAACCTCTGTAAAAAAAGAAACTTTACTGTAACTTGAACGTATTAATCACTGAGAACAAAAAAAGGGGAGAAGACAACAGTGATGAGTTTAAAGCGCATTTATACGACTGTTTTCCTAGTGGTGCTTGCTATCCTGCTTGGTGTGGTGGCATTCAGTTCATGGTACACAGTCGATCAATCCGAACAAGCCGTCATCCAGACCTTCGGGAAAGTGGAAGAGGGAATAAGCGAACCTGGTCTGCATTTCAAGATGCCTTGGCCGATACAGACTGTGGAAAAGCTGTCAAAAGAGACATTCAGCTTACAGTTCGGCTATGAAGAAAAGAATGGTGAAGTGGTAGAATTCACGAGTGATACAAAAATGATAACCGGAGATGAAAATATCGTCCTGGCCGACATGGTCGTCATGTGGAAGATCACCAACCCGGGAAAATACTTATATAATTCAGACGATCCGCAGGCTGTCCTCTATAATGCAACTTCTGCATCTTTAAGAAGTATCATCGGAAGCTCGCAAATCGATGAAGCATTGACATCGGGAAAAGGGCAGATCGAGGTGGAGGTTTTTGATCTACTTACCTCACTAATGGAAAAGTATGACGTTGGTATATCCGTAACTGCTGTAAAGCTGCAGGATGTGGAGCTCCCGAATGCAGAGGTTCGTAAAGCATTTACCAACGTTACGGATGCAAGGGAAACGATGAATACCAAAATCAATGAAGCAAACCGCTACCGTAATCAGAAAATGAATGAAGCGGAAGGGGAAAAGGATGCAATCATTTCAAGGGCAGAAGGGGAAAAGGCTGCCCGGGTCGAACAGGCTCGCGGGGATGTTGCCAGATTCAATGCCTTATATGCTGAATATGTGAATGCACCGGAGCTGACGAGAAAACGATTGATTCTTGAAACAATGGAAGAAGTCCTTCCGTACGCAGAAATCTATATCATGAATGATGATGGCAATACGATGAAGTATTTCCCGATTCGTCCAATGGAAAGAACGGAAACGACTACTCCGAAGCCGCCTGCCAATCAGGAAGGGAGTGGGACAAATGAGTGATCAGAACATCATAGATTTAGAAGGCCGTAAACCTACTTATGAGTGGAGGAAGATGGTCAGGGGCGGAATAGTTGCAGTCCTGCTGATCGTCCTGCTTGGTGTAGGTATTGCTAATGTATTTGTGGTAAAAGAAGGGGAATACAAGGTTGTCAGACAGTTTGGGGAAGTAGTTGATATTATCGATGAACCTGGATTGAACTTCAAAGTGCCATTCGTCCAGACAGTAACCACGGTTCCGAAATATCAAATGCTCTATGATGAAGCTGGAGCAGAGATCAATACAAAGGATAAGAAGCGGATGCTGATCGATAATTATGTGGTTTGGCGCGTGGAAGATCCGAGAATGATGATAGACAGCCTTGCCAACATCATTAATGCAGAGACGAAAATGTCCGAATTTGTCTTTTCAGTTGTCCGTACAGAGCTTGGGCAATTAAACTATGATGAAATTGTCAATGATGAGAAATCCTCCAGGGGAAGCCTGAATGACCGCGTAACGGAAAGAGTCAACGAGCTTCTTGCAAAGGACGGTTACGGGATTGTCGTGACAGATGTAAGAATGAGGCAGACGGATCTGCCACCGGAAAATGAACAATCTGTCTATACCCGTATGATTTCCGAGCGTGAGTCCACCGCACAGGACTATCTTTCAAAGGGTGATGCAGATAAAAATATCATCATAGCCAAAACAGATAAAGAAGTTCGTGAAATCCTAGCTAAAGCGGAGGCGGATGCTGATGTGATCCGCGGTGCCGGGGAAGGGGAAGCAGCGAAAATATACAATGACAGCTTCTCCAAGGATCCCGAGTTCTATGAACTTTACCGCACACTAGAATCCTATAAGAAAACCATCAATGGTGAAACGGTGATCGTCCTGCCGTCAAGTTCGCCATATGCACAGCTCCTGATGGGCAACATGGAGTAAAAAACAATTAAGGCCGCAATTTTTCTTTCTGTTCTTATCCATGATAAAATAGAGAGGGAGATTGCGGCTTTTTATATTTTTGAAAGAAATATTTACATAGACCACAAAAGGAAGAAGGAGGAATTAGCATGGCAAACAAATTAGTCCTGATCGATGGGAACAGTATCGCATACCGTGCCTTTTTCGCGCTGCCCTTATTGAGCAACGAGAAGGGAATACATACAAATGCGATTTATGGGTTCACGATGATGCTGATGAGGATCCTGGAGGAAGAAAAACCGACACATATGCTTGTGGCCTTTGACGCAGGAAAAACAACCTTCCGTCATAAAACGTTCGGGGAGTATAAAGGCGGAAGACAAAAGACTCCACCTGAGCTCTCTGAGCAATTCTCATTTCTAAGAGAACTGTTGGACGCCTACAACATCAAACGCTATGAATTGCCGGAATATGAGGCGGATGATATCATCGGGACCCTTGCACGACAGGCTGCCAACGATGACTTTACAGTAAAAATCATCTCTGGGGACAAGGATTTGACCCAACTTGCAACCGATAAAATTACGGTGGATATCACCAAAAAAGGGATCACGGATGTAGACTCCTACACACCTGCCTTCATTGAGGAAAAGTATGGCTTAACTGTCGATCAGATCATCGATATGAAGGGCTTGATGGGGGATTCCTCCGATAATATCCCTGGGGTTCCGGGAGTCGGGGAAAAGACTGCAATCAAGCTGTTGAAGGAATTTGGCACCATTGAAAAGCTTTTGGAATCGATTGATCAGGTCAGCGGGAAAAAGCTGAAGGAGAAGCTTGAGGAAAACAAGGAGCAGGCAATCATGAGCAAGGAGCTTGCAACGATCATGACTGAAGCACCAGTGGAAATGAAGGTGGATGAACTTATCTACGAAGGCTTTGATAAGAAAAAGGTCATCTCGATATTCAAAGAGCTGAGCTTCAACTCCTTACTGGAGAAGCTTGGAGAAGATGCCGAAACAGTCACAGAGGATTTGACGGACATTACATTTGATGTAGTGGATGAACTGACTGCAGATCATTTTGCAAGTGAGAACTTTTTCATGGTTGAGGTGCTGGAGGAAAACTACCATCGCGCGGATATTCAAGGATTTGCACTGGTCAATGAAAAAGGGAATTTCTTCATTCCGACTGAAGTAGCCCTGAACTCAGAGGAGTTTAAGGATTTCGCATCAGACCACACAAAGAAGAAGACTGTATTTGACGCCAAACGGGCGATCGTGGCACTGAAATGGCAGGGAATCGAGCTGAATGGGATAGACTTTGATTTTATCATCGCTTCTTATATCGTGAACCCTTCTGATACGTCCACCGATCTTGCAGAGATTGCACGCAAGAAAGGTTATCATCAGATAGAAACGGATGAGGCGGTCTATGGCAAGGGTGCCAAAAGGGCAGTTCCGGATCAAGGGACGGTATCTCAGCATCTGGTCCGCAAAACCTTCGCAATGCAGGAGATGAAGGAGTCCTTTATCCACGAATTGAAGGATAACGAGCAGCTTGAGCTGTTCGAGGAACTTGAGATGCCTCTGACGCTGGTGCTTGCGGAAATGGAAGCGCTCGGTATTAAAGTCGATAAAAAACGCCTTGAGGATATGGGACAAGACCTTTCCGAAAAGCTTGAGAAGATTGAAGAGAGCATCTATGAGCTGGCAGGGGAAAAGTTCAACATCAACTCTCCGAAGCAGCTTGGTGTCATTCTGTTTGAAAAGCTCGGATTGCCGCCTGTCAAAAAAACAAAAACAGGATATTCCACGTCAGCTGATGTGCTTGAAAAGCTGGCAGAGAAGCATGAAGTCATCCGGGAGATCCTCCACTATCGTCAATTGGGGAAATTGAAATCAACCTATATTGAAGGTCTATTGAAGGTTGTGCATGAAGATACCAACAAGATTCATACTCGCTTCAACCAGGCTCTGACCCAAACGGGCAGATTAAGTTCGATTGATCCAAACCTTCAAAACATCCCTGTCCGGTTGGAGGAAGGCAGAAGAATCAGGGAAGCTTTCATTCCTTCACACAAGGATTGGGTCATTTTTGCCGCGGATTACTCCCAGATTGAATTGAGGGTCCTAGCCCATATTGCCAATGATGAAAAGCTGATTGAAGCCTTCAGGGAGGATGCAGATATCCATACGAAAACCGCCATGGACGTGTTTCATGTGACAGAGGATAAGGTCACTTCCAATATGAGGCGTCATGCAAAGGCGGTTAACTTCGGGATTGTATATGGAATCAGTGACTATGGATTATCGCAAAGTCTGGACATCACCCGTAAAGAAGCGAAGATGTTCATAGACCGCTATCTCGAGAGCTTCCCAGGGGTCAAACAGTATATGGATGACGTAGTGCTCGAAGCCAAGGATAAAGGCTATGTAACGACATTGCTTCACCGTCGCCGCTATTTGCCGGAGATCACAAGCAGCAACTTCAATCTGAGAAGCTTCGCAGAGAGAACGGCAATGAACACCCCGATCCAGGGCAGTGCAGCCGACATCATCAAAAAGGCGATGATTGAAATGGCAAAGAGATTGGAAAAAGAAAACATGCAGGCCAAGGTCCTGCTGCAGGTGCATGATGAACTTGTCTTTGAAGCACCAAAAGAGGAAATAGATAAATTAAAGAAAATCGTGCCGGAAGTGATGGAGCAGGCACTGGAGCTTACCGTCCCATTGAAGGTAGACTACTCCTACGGCTCCACCTGGTATGATGCGAAATAATGAAAGGGAGGTGTTTTGATGCCAGAGCTTCCAGAAGTTGAAACCGTCAGAAAAACACTTCTACAGTTGGTGCAAGGAAGGAAGATCGAAGAGGTAAAGGTTCTTTGGCCAAAAATGGTAAAGGAGCCGGATGATGTCGCTTTGTTTGAGAGTATGCTTGTGGGCCAGACCATCCTCTCGATAGGCCGGAGAGGGAAATTTCTTCTGTTCTACCTTGATGACTATTGCATGGTTTCCCACCTTCGTATGGAAGGCAAGTTTGGATTATTTCAAAAAGATGATCCTTCCAATAAGCATACCCATGTGTTCTTTCATCTGGACGACGGATCAGAGCTCCGCTATCAGGATGTCAGGAAATTCGGAACCCTCCACCTATATAGAAAAGGGGAGGAGCTGAAGGCGAAATCGCTGGCAAGCCTTGGACCGGAACCATTTGACGAGGCGTTCAGCCTTGTCGGTTTCAAGGAAACCCTTTTAAAGAAAAAAAGGAACATCAAAGCCGTACTGCTTGACCAGACCGTCGTAGTGGGACTTGGCAATATATACGTGGATGAAGCCCTTTTTCGAGCAGGGATACATCCGGAAAGGTTTGCCAACAGCCTTTCTGATCAGGAATACGAGAATTTGTACAGGGAAATTGTCCTCACGCTCCAGGAAGCGGTGGATAAGGGTGGAAGTACAATCCGCTCCTACGTCAATTCACAAGGGCAGATCGGCATGTTCCAACTTGAACTGTTTGTGTACGGCAGAAAAGGGGAAGGCTGCAAAAAATGTGGCTCCGAAATAGAAAAATCCGTGGTGGCAGGAAGAGGAACCCACACCTGCCCGATCTGCCAGCCCAGAGCAAAATAATTCTAACTTTTGATAAAACACATCGAATGGGCTCCTGCCATATACTATCTCAGTGATAGTTAGGGAGGAGCTCTTTATGATTCCATACATCTCACTTGTTCTTTTAGCATTTGCTGTCAGTCTGGACAGTTTCAGTGTCGGTTTGACATATGGCCTTAGAAAAATGCATATGCCGCTCAGATCGATCAGTATCATTGCATGCTGCTCTGCTGTTTCACTTTTGCTGGCGATGTTCGTCGGCACGATACTTACCACTTTCCTATCCCCTGCCTATGCAGAGAGTATAGGAGGGGGGATCCTCATTCTTCTTGGTGTCTGGGTGCTATATCAGTTTTTCAAGTCGAATGCATCTGAGGATCCTACGCTGATTGGAGAGAAAATCTTATTTAATCTGGAAATCAAGTCTTTGGGAGTCGTCATCAATATCTTGAGGAAGCCCACTGAAGCCGACTTTGACAGATCAGGATCCATCACTGGACTGGAAGCATTCTTCCTTGGGATCGCATTATCGCTTGACGCATTCGGAGCCGGGATCGGTGCCGCATTGCTTGGATATTCCCCTTGGATCATGGCTGTATCTGTTGCGTTGATGAGTTCCTTATTTGTAATATCAGGCATCAAGCTGGGAAGGATTTTCTCTGGAGTATCCTGGATGAACAAATTTTCCTTTTTGCCAGGTGTTTTGCTTATTATTATCGGAATTATCAAGATCTGAGGCTCTCTGTCATCACAGAAGCCTCTTCCATTAGGAAGGAGTTGGACAGGCATATGATCATCGGATTGACCGGGGGAATAGCCAGTGGCAAAAGTACAGTTGCAGCCATGCTGAAGGAATATGGATTGCCGATCGTTGATGCGGATGTGGTTGCACGACAGGTAGTGGAAGTAGGGGAAGAAACCTATAATAAATTGGTTTCTGTTTTCGGGGAAGAAATTTTACAGGAAGACAAATCCCTCGACCGTGTAAAACTCGGGAAACTCATTTTTGAAAACAAAGAAAAAAGGGAGAGGTTAAATTCCATCATGCATCCCAGTATACGGAACAGGATGAAGGAAGAGTCGAGGGAGTATCAAGAAAAAGGGCACAGGACGGTTGTCATGGATATTCCATTGCTGTTTGAGAGCAAGCTCACTCATCTTGTGGAAAAGACCTTGCTGGTTTACGTAGATGAAGCTGTCCAGCTAGAGAGGCTCATGAAAAGAAACAGCCTTTCCAAAGAGGATGCCATGGCCAGGATCACCTCCCAAATGCCGCTCCGGGAAAAAGTGGACCTTGCGGATGAGGTGATACAGAACAACGGTTCATTAGAAGAAACAAAAGAACAGCTACATGACATATTAAAGAAATGGGCTATCCAAATATAGGGATATGCCCTTTTTTTATTTTTTCATGACATATTCAAATTAAATATGTTATACTATTTACAGGAAATCATAACATAAGTATAACATATATACAGAAATGGGGAATTTGCATGAAGGCAAGGGTTGCAATTAATGGTTTTGGACGTATTGGAAGAATGGTATTTAGACGTGCCATCCAAGAGGAAGGTTTGAATATTGTTGCAATCAATGCGAGCTATCCAGCCGAAACGTTAGCTCATTTAATTAAGTATGACACAAATCATGGGCGTTTTGATGCGGATGTATACGCAGAGGACGACGCTCTTATTGTAAATGGTAAGCGCATTCAATTGGTCAATAACCGCAATCCTGAAGAATTGCCTTGGAAGGAAATGAATATTGACATCGTGATTGAAGCGACAGGGAAGTTCAATGCGCGCGATAAAGCGGCACTGCATCTCAATGCAGGTGCAAAAAGAGTGATCCTGACAGCACCGGGCAAGGACGAAGATGTAACAATCGTAATGGGTGTAAATGAAGAAGCCCTTGATTTGAATCAGCATTATGTCATTTCAAATGCATCTTGCACAACCAACTGCCTGGCGCCGGTTGTGAAGGTGCTTGATGAGCAGTTCGGTATTGAAAATGGATTGATGACGACGGTACATGCATATACAAATGATCAAAAAAACATTGATAATCCACATAAGGATCTGAGACGTGCAAGAGCGTGCGGACAGTCGATCATCCCGACATCGACTGGTGCAGCAAAGGCGTTGGCCCTCGTATTGCCTCATCTGAAAGGCAAGCTGCATGGGATGGCGTTGCGCGTACCTACTCCGAACGTGTCTCTTGTAGACCTGGTTGTGGACTTGAAGCAGCCGGTGACAGTGGATGATATTAACAATGCATTCCAAACAGCTGCAGTCGGATCCATGGATGGCATCCTGGGTGTTACAATGGAGCCATTAGTATCCGTCGACTTCAATACAAATCCACATTCCGCAGTGATCGATGGCCTTTCCACCATGGTAATGGGGGAAACAAAGGTCAAAGTATTGGCTTGGTATGATAATGAGTGGGGCTACTCCTGCCGTGTAGTGGACCTTGTCCATTATGTAGCGGAGAAAATGGTGGAAGCAAAAGAAGTAATGGCTGGATAATATTACACTTCACCTGAAGGATAAATAGTGAAAGCGGTTAACATCCGATGTTAGCCGCTTTTTTCCGTTGTAATAATAGGGAGGATGGAACCTTTCCATTTTTGCACACAAAAAAATATGAAATGCATGTTGCAAAACTAATATAAAAACAGTATACTATTTTTCGTGAACTTCTTGAAACGGTTATGTGGCTACTTAAAGGGTTAGGACCTCTCTGGACTAACTTTCCCCCGTGGTAGTAATACAATAATCAATCTTCACCTTTGAGGAATTCATGTATTCTAAAAAATGTTAAAGGGGGAACGTGAGATGGAAACAGTAGGTCGTCACGTTATTTCAGAATTATGGGGTTGCGATTTTGATAAGTTGAATGATATGGATTACATTGAAAAAACTTTTGTTGATGCAGCGTTAAAATCCGGAGCTGAGGTTCGCGAGGTTGCATTCCATAAGTTTGCACCACAAGGAGTAAGCGGAGTGGTCATCATCTCTGAATCACATTTAACTATTCATAGCTTCCCGGAACACGGATATGCAAGCATCGACGTTTATACATGCGGTGAGTTGGATCCTAACATTTCTGCAGATTACATTGCTGAAGCTTTGAATGCACAGACTCGTGAAACTATCGAACTTCCACGTGGAATGGGTCCTGTTCAAGTAAACAAAGCAAAAGCACTTTAAAATTATATCTAAATCGATTAAAATGGTAAGAGGTGTATAATATGCACCTCTTTTTATTATACTTTTTTCCTGTATATCATCACCTTTACATAGAACGTAGTAAATTTAAGGGGTTGTCAAAATATCGTGGGAGCTATACAAAAATTAAAAAATCTACTATCCACACATACGGAGACTAGAGAAAATCATATCGATCCAGAATTACGCAGCCATTATTACAAGGTATCCAATAAGAATGCGATGAAGGCCCTTCAGGAGATGCTTCAAAAAATGGATGGCTTTACAGTGAAGTCCGTTTCAGAGGAGCATGGTGAAATAGCGGTTCAGGTAAACAGAGGGAAAAAGGCCTTTATGGTCGTGACAGTGATTTCGGTGAGACCGTTTGAAACGGCGATCGATTTTTCCGTTACAACGGATACCAGCATCCTGCCGACTGATTTTGGATTCAGCCGCAAGATTGTCCTCCATATGTACCAGGAACTTAATAAATCTCTCAATTATACCGGCTCGGGTTTAAATTCAGAAAGATGAAATACGATAAGGAAATGGAGCTGAAACCCTTATGAAATGTCCTGCTTGTCAGCATAATGGCACCAAGGTATTAGATTCCAGGCCAGTGGAGGAAGGGCGCTCTATTCGTAGACGAAGAGAGTGCGAGTCCTGCTCCTATCGATTTACCACATTTGAAAAGGTTGAAGAAATGCCTTTGATCGTGGTGAAAAAAGAAGGAATCAGAGAAGAATTCAGCAGGGAAAAGGTGCTGAGGGGTCTGATAAAGGCATGTGAAAAAAGACCGGTTGCGCTCAAAGTGCTCGAAGACATTGTAATCGAAGTGGAAAAGGAACTTCGCAACATTGGCATTTCCGAAGTGAAGAGTGATATTGTCGGAGAGATGGTGATGGAGCGACTTTCCAAAATCGACGAGGTCGCCTATGTCAGATTTGCATCGGTTTACCGTCAATTCAAGGATATCAACGTTTTCCTTGATGAATTAAAAGAGATAATAGAAAAAGAGCGGAAATAATATCGCATATGTATGAGAACAGAGAGGAGACCTATATGCCTCTCTGTTTTATCATTCATCACTTATCATGACATGAAAGAAAGGTTTGTGAGTTATGTCAGAAAGGCATTGGAAAGAACTGGTCCCAGTGGATCGTTATATTGTCCGTGCAAGCGGGTTGATGCAATCATTTGATCGTAAAATATTGACTATGCTCTATCAGCCACTTCTCGGCTATAGAGGGTTCAGTCTGTTCATGACGCTTTGGAGTGAGCTCGACCAAGATCGGCTTTGGGGCGAGGAAACGACCCATCATGGCATCATGACGACGATGCAATGCAATTTAAAGGACATCCATCAGGAAAGGATCAAGCTTGAGGGGATCGGACTATTAAAGACCTGGGTGAAGGAGGACGAGCATTCGCGTACATTCATCTATGAGCTTCAACCTCCCCTTTCACCCGATGCCTTCTTTTCCGAGCCCATGCTCACCATCTACCTCTATAATCGTCTCGGGAAATCAAAGTATGCCAGTGTGAAAAAATATTTTTCAGATGACGCAATTACCGATGCCGACTATGTCCAGATCACCCGTCAATTCAGTGACGTCTTCCAATCCGTCCAAGCGGAAAATATAGCATATGCCGCAAATGAGGAAACGATGGAAGAGCTGAAGCTTCCCGAGGATAAAGAATGGATCGGAAGTAAAACTGGCCGGGAGCCTGACGTCGGAAAAGGTGAATTTGATTTCGAATTGTTCTATGCCGGCCTATCGGATGTGGTCATTCCAAAGAAAGCCATCACAGCAAAAGTGAAGCAAGCCATTCAGAAGCTTGCCTTTATCTATCAGATCGATCCATTGACGATGAAGGATTTGATGATGAATGTGATTGATGAAGACGATATGATCAATCTCGAGAAACTGAGGAAATCAGCCCGTGATTGGTATCAATTGGAGTACCACAATACCCTTCCCTCCCTGGTGGAGAAAACACAGCCGGCCAATCTCCAACAGTTTGCAGATAGGAACCCTTCTTCCAAGGAGGAGCAGCTGATCCAGCAGCTGGAGAATGTTTCGCCAAAAGCGATGCTGACAGACCTTTCGGGAGGTGCGGAACCCTCCGTATCGGATCTGAGCATCGTCGAGGATGTCATGTTCAAGCAGCAGCTGACTCCAGGGGTCACAAACGTATTGCTCTATTACGTGTTGCTCAAGACGGACATGAAGCTGAACCGAAAGTATGTGGAGAAAATTGCCAGCCACTGGGCGCGGAAGCAGGTCAAAACAGTGAGTGCAGCGATGGAGCTTGCAAAAGAGGAGCATCGCCAGTATCAAAACTGGGCAGATACGAAAACGACAAAGAAAACCTCCTCCGTTTCGAAGGAGAAGCAGGTCCGAAACCGTTACGTCAGTGAGCCTGATCCTGCGGAAGAAAATGCCGAAAGCTTCCAGGCTGTACAGGAGCAGGACAAGCAGAAGCTTGCTGAACGCCTTGCAAAATTGAAAAACAAAAAATTGAAGCTTGATAATTAAAAAGAAAAGCCGCGTCCTTGGTGAAATCTGTGGATGCGGCTTTTCTTTTTTGGAGCGGGGCCTTCAATTTCACGTTAATCTTTCAAATAATGGGTATGGTAACATAAATGCATCATTACATGCCGGAAGGGGGAACTATCGTGAAGAAAGTGGCACTGATTTTAAATCCGAACGCAGGGAAGAGGAAGATGGTAGAGTCGATCGATGAGATAAAGGAAAAGCTCCAGGAAGGATTTGAGGAAGTCGAGGTCATGGTGACAAAGGAAAAAGGGGATGGTGCGAAACTGGTATCAGACCTTGAAGGCAAAGTGGACCTGATTATTGGGGCCGGTGGGGACGGAACCATCTATGAGCTGATCAATGCCATATGCAGTCTGAAAGATCGACCTGCTTTTGCCATTATACCTGGTGGCACCTGCAATGATTTTTCCAGGACCATCGGGATGAAACAAAACCCGCTCCTTGCAGTAGAGCAGATTGTAGAAAAAAGAATGGAACAGGTTGATGTCGGGAAGTGTGACAAGCAATATTTCCTGAACTTCTGGGGGATCGGCCTGATTTCCAAGGTGTCGGATAATATGGATACCCAGAATAAGCAGTTGCTTGGAAAGCTTTCGTATTATATCAGTGCCGGCCAGATGATCATGGAAAGTGAACCCTTTCAACTGAAAGTCAAGAGCGACACTACGGACTATGATGGTCCGGCCATGATGTTTCTGATCGGCAACGGTTCCTATGTGGGGGGATTCCAATCCTTCTTCCCGGAGAGCCATGTCCAGGACGGTGTGCTGGACGTTTTGATTGTCAAACAGACCTCCCTTACCCATCTATGGACATGGATGCAATCAAAGATCCAGCAACAATTTCCCGCTGAAGCAGACGAAAGCCTGATTTACTTCCAGGCACGGGAAATTGAAATCGAGGCTACCCCAAAGCAGGAAATAGATTGTGACGGGGAATGCAATTTCAGCACCCCATCCAACATCAAGATACTGCCGAAGCATCTGAAAGTGCTTGTTGGAGACTTTGAGTCAATAAAATAATCCCTCATCTTACTGATATTTATCATTTTTTTTTGCGTCCCCCCATATACATAGAATCAGGTGTACCAAAGGGGGGACAAACTTGTTTGAGATTTCCTTTCGAGATGAATTGGATGCAAAAACAGTATTTTTACGGATACTTGAGACAAATCCAGAAGGTGATTCAATCCTTTCTTTACATAAAGAAAAAATTGTAGTGGAGTCAAAGGATATCGATTTTTATCAACATGCGATCATACCTGCATTAAAGAGCTTTATTACAAGGGTCAAGGAAAAGGAATACATTGTATCCACCCTGGAAAACACATTTTACTTCAGGGATGAGGAGGAGCACGAACAGATATTATGTATCTTGCAATCTATTTTTCAAGGGGAAAGAAGCGACATCCCTAATCTTCCTCCCATACAGGAAAGAGAAAAGCAGCTTGACTCCATCATACAGGGCTTTTTTTTGGAGCCTGTTTCCTTTTCTTTTGATTCCTTTTTGACCTTCCGCCTGAAGGAATATTATGATACGCTGCAGATCTATCTGGAGGCGGCCATAGATGAGTACAAGCTGGAACAAGAATATCAGTCCTTCATCCATCAGCTAAGGGAGCTATTGAACTCCACGGAATCCAAATTGAATGAGGTCCATCTCGTCTACCAATACCAGTTTGATTTTTATGATGATAGCTTGAATCATATTACGAAGAATCAACTGATAAAGTATATGAATCGGACGCATTTCAACAACTATTCCTACTATATCGATTCAGTTGTCTTGGCGCCATTGGTATCGATAGCACCGAGCAAGCTCTTCCTCTATACCGACAATATCGACCATCAACTGGTGGAAACCATCCGTAATATATTCGAAGAAAGAACAGAAATCCTTCCTTTTCACTATTTTGGGCGAAAAAAAAGTAAAATTGATTAAGATGTGTACTTGATTTTCCTTGATATGGAGAATATAATAACAAACATAATCAATTTTAAACCTTATAGCCTACAAGTAATGATGAGGACATGAGTACGATTGACACGGATCAAAGAGAAGGAAGTCACCGGCTGAAAGCTTCCTATCACGGTTAATGTATTTACCACCTCTAAACTTCAGCAGCGAAATTCATAGTAGCTGTTGACGGGGAAATCCCCCGTTATCGAAAACGAAGCCGTCTTTTTATGCATGTTGAAAAGATGGGAACTTGGGTGGAAACACGGATATTAAACTCGTCCCTTATTTATAGGGGACGGGTTTTTTTATTTTTTTACAAAAATCTAAAGAAGAGGTGACAGGGATGTCGGAATTATTGAAAATCACATTTCCAGACGGAGCGGTAAAGGAGTTTGAACGTGGCACGACAACAGAAGATATCGCTGCATCCATTAGCCCGGGTCTGAAAAAGAAAGCTATTGCAGGTAAACTTAACGGAGAGCTCATCGATCTTCGTTCCCCGATAGAAGCGGATGGAGAAATCAGCATTGTCGTCCAGGAAACTGAGGAAGCCCTCGGTATCATGCGTCACAGCACTGCCCACTTGATGGCACAGGCAATCAAGCGCCTATATGGCAATGTGAAGCTTGGTATCGGCCCGGTGATCGAAAATGGATTCTACTATGACATTGATATGGAAGAGTCCTTGACTCCGGATGACTTGCAAAAAATCGAAAAAGAAATGAAAAAGATTGTAAGTGAAAACCTGGATGTAGTCCGCTTGGAAGTAAGTAGGGAAGAAGCCTTGCGCCGCTACGAGGAATTGAATGACGAACTGAAGCTTGAGTTGATCCGTGAGCTTCCGGAAGGCGAAACAATCTCCATATATGAACAAGGCGAATTCTTCGACCTATGCCGCGGGATTCACGTCCCATCAACAGGCAAAATCAAGGAGTTCAAGCTCCTGAGCATCGCTGGGGCGTATTGGAGAGGCGACAGCAAAAACAAGATGCTGCAGCGCATCTACGGAACTGCCTTCTTCAAAAAGGCGGAACTCGATGAGCATTTGCGCCTGTTGGAGGAAGCAAAAGAGCGTGACCACCGTAAAATCGGAAAAGAGCTTGACCTGTTTTTCAACTCCCAAAAGGTCGGGCAAGGGTTGCCGCTTTGGTTGCCAAAGGGTGCGACAATCCGCCGCGTGATCGAGCGCTATATCGTGGACAAAGAAGTTTCCCTTGGTTATGACCACGTATACACTCCTGTAATGGGAAGCGTGGACCTTTATAAAACTTCCGGTCACTGGGACCACTATCAGGACGGCATGTTCCCTCCTATGGAGATGGATAACGAGCAGCTTGTGCTCCGTCCGATGAACTGTCCGCACCATATGATGGTCTATAAAAACAGCATCCACAGCTACCGTCAGCTGCCTGTCCGCATTGCTGAGCTTGGTACTATGCACCGCTACGAAATGTCTGGAGCGCTGGCAGGACTTCAACGTGTTCGCGGGATGACTTTGAATGACGCGCACATCTTCGTTCGCCCTGACCAGATCAAGGATGAACTGAAGCGTGTAGTGAACCTGGTTCTTGAAGTATATAAAGATTTTGGCTTGGATGACTATTCTTTCCGTCTTTCCTACCGCGATCCTGAAAACAAGGAAAAGTACTTTGACGACGATGCGATGTGGGAAAAAGCACAAAGCATGCTGAAGGAAGCAATGGACGACCTTGGATTGAACTATTTTGAAGCCATCGATGAAGCGGCGTTCTATGGCCCTAAATTGGACGTACAGGTCCGTACAGCTCTTGGAAAAGAAGAAACACTATCCACTGTACAGCTTGACTTCCTATTGCCTGAGAAATTCGACCTCACTTATGTTGGGGAAGACGGCAAACAGCACCGTCCTGTCGTTATCCACCGTGGCGTCGTTTCCACAATGGAACGCTTTGTTGCCTTCCTGATCGAGGAGTACAAAGGAGCATTCCCAACTTGGCTCGCACCAGTCCAGGTACAAGTGATCCCTGTATCGCCTGACGCACACTTCGACTATGCAAAAGAAGTGCAGGACCTCCTGAAATCCAAAGGGCTGCGCGTTGAAATGGACGAAAGAAACGAGAAAATCGGCTATAAAATCCGTGAAGCACAAATGCAAAAAATCCCTTACATGCTCGTAATCGGGGACAACGAAATCAAAGAGCGCGACGTCAACGTCCGCAAATACGGCGAACAAAAATCCGAAACAATCTCCTTGGAGAAATTTGTGGACTCCATTGTGAAAGAAGCGAAGCGTTAAAGAAAAAGTTGATGGTCGATTTCAGGCATTCTCCAGCTGTTGATTGGAGCACAAGTCGTAGACTCCTGCGGGAGAAGCGGAGTAAGGGAGACCCCGCAGGCGCAAGCCGAGGAGGCTCCATACCCGCCCGCGGAAAGCGAAGACTAGTGCGGAAATCAACAGCGGTCTTTAATGTGACTGCCCAATTTTCAAGCATCCCGAAAAAAACTATTGCACAACCACAATTTATCTGATATCATTTAAAACGTTGTTTCATTTGATACGAATTCTTGACAATCAATCATCATTAATGATATATTATACAAGGTCAAATTGAATACTTGTTTGAGAACAAGAAGAAGCACCCGCTTCTCACCTGATCCGACGCATATGATTGCAGTTGACAGGTTTTACGAGAAAGATTTCAATCTTTTACTTACTTAATCGTAAAGTGTGGGTGTCATGTACATTCACACTTTTTTGTTTGTATAAAAGTAAATTGTTCGTCAAACGGTGTTCGGCAATAACCCTTGGAGGTGGCTAATTATTAGCAAAGATATGATGGTAAACGATGGCATTCGTGCCCGTGAAGTTCGTCTAATCGGTCAAAATGGAGACCAGCTAGGAATCAAGTCAAAGGTCGAAGCGTTGGAAATCGCAACACGTGCAAACCTTGACTTAGTAATGGTGGCGCCAAATGCAAAACCTCCTGTATGTCGGATCATGGACTATGGAAAGTTCCGTTTCGAACAACAGAAGAAAGACAAAGAAGCGCGTAAAAACCAGAAAGTAATCAACATCAAGGAAGTTCGTTTAAGTCCTACTATTGATGAGCATGATTTCAATACGAAACTTCGAAATGCAATTAAGTTCCTTGAAAAAGGGGACAAAGTGAAAGCTTCGATCCGATTCAAAGGCCGTGCAATCACTCATAAGGAAATTGGTCAGCGTGTGCTGGACCGTTTCTCTGCAGCTTGTGCAGAAGTGGCAACCATCGAATCACATCCTAAAATGGATGGTCGTAGCATGTTCTTAGTACTAGCACCTAAAAACGAAAAGTAATGATATGAGGAGGAACTCCAATGCCTAAAATGAAAACTCATCGTGGATCAGCGAAAAGATTCAAGAAAACTGGATCTGGAAGCCTGAAGCGTTCTCATGCTTACACAAGTCACTTATTCGCTAACAAATCTCAGAAGCAAAAACGTAAACTACGTAAAGCAGCTGTAGTTAGCAAAGGCGATTTCAAGCGCATCCGTCACATGTTAGACAACATCAAGTAATAAATAATTAGGAGGTATTTATAATGCCAAGAGTTAAAGGCGGTACAGTAACACGTCAACGTCGTAAAAAAGTCATTAAATTAGCTAAAGGTTATTATGGTTCTAAACACACTTTATATAAAGTAGCAAACCAACAAGTAATGAAATCCCTAATGTACGCTTATCGCGATCGTCGCCAGAAGAAGCGCGACTTCCGTAAGCTTTGGATCGCTCGTATCAACGCAGCGGCTCGCATGAACGGTCTTTCTTACAGCCGTCTAATGCACGGTTTGAAAGTAGCTGGTATCGAAGTAAACCGCAAAATGTTAGCTGAGCTAGCAGTTAGCGACGAAAAAGCATTTGCTGAATTGGCAACTGCTGCGAAAAACAGCTTAAACAAGTAATTCCTACAAAGAGGCTATCCCTGTGATAGCCTCTTTTCTTTATTTTCCTTAAGAGTCGGTGTAGTATAAAGTAATCAAGGAGTTCAGGCATGGAGGTCGAACATGGAACTATTTATCACCATATACATACTAATAAATATACTTGCTTTTCTGATGATGAAAGTCGATAAAAAAAGGGCAGTCAATCAAGAATGGAGAATCGCTGAATCCAAGCTCTGGACCGTTTCATTTATAGGTGGGGCATTGGGATCATGGATGGGGATGAGAACCTATCGCCATAAAACGAAGCATTTCCCCTTCAAGTATGGGTTGCCTTTACTTACGTTCCTGCAAGTGGGTCTGATAAGCTATATTCTTATCGTGTTAACATAATGGGACCTTTTTTGAATAAGCTATAATATTCCTTCCATCCCAAGAACGGAGAGGTGATGCCATATGGATGAAAAGTTGGATGTATTATTTGTCATCATCGAAAGTCATTGGTGGCTGGCTTCTCTCGGATTTATTATTTTTCATATTGTTAGACAAGTCCTTTTCATTCCGGTCGTCATCATATGTATAGCAGGAGGAGCACTATTCGGAGGCTTGATCGGCAGCATCTACTCCATTGTCGGGTTGACGCTCTCCAGTCTGTTCTTTTATTTCCTCTACAACCAGATGCCGCGTATCTTTGGAAAGGTTCTTGCCATGAAGGAAAGATGGTTCGGCAACAGAGGTAACCTGTCTGTCGGGCAGGTCACCGTTCTTCGTCTCATACCCTTCATACATTTCCATCTTTTATCCCTATGTCTGATTGAAACTACGAAAACATTTAACAAGTACGCAAGGGCGTCCCTTCTCACCAATATCCCGCTTGCCGTCATCTATACGGTTTTTGGTCAATTTATCATGGAGTTCTCTCCGACTGCCATGGTTGGTGTGCTTATATTCCTTACAGCCCTGCTCCTTTTCATGAGGCAGAAGGTAGTAGTGATGAAATGGGAACAATTTTTTCAAAAAGAAAAGCAATTCAAAAGAGGATAGCGCTTGTTGCCCATTTGACCAGGCAACCATGCTATCCTCTTTTTTTAATCTTCTTTCATAAACTCTTTTATCGGACTTTTCCAATCTATGATGGCGTCGGGGTACTGCTTTCGCACTTCCTTTTGAATAAAAATAAAATCCTGCTTCTTCAAACCCTCGAGTTTCTCAGGGTTTTTCGGCCAGATAAAAATCGAAATGACTTCAAAGGATTTCTCCGTTGTCCCTAAATACTTTTCGCCCTCAAACATGACGCCTTTATAGGTTAGCAGGAAATTCTTCCGTACATTATTTTTCTGATCAAGCAGGAAAAAGTTCTTCTGCTCATGAGCAAGCTCCAGTTTACGTTTCGGATTAAGCAAATACTTGAAAATGGAATAAATAATAAAGATGATGAGTGCAAGTAATGCCAATCGGATGAGGATAATAAAAAACATATTCGCTTCTCCTTCGCAAAAACAAAAAATTTATTATAAAATACCTGTTATACGAGTCAAGTGATGATAAGGTTTCAATTTTTAAAATATTTTTTTATAAAGGCGGTACATATGGGACTAAAAGAGCTATATAAGATGCAGAAGGAACTCGATTCAAAGATTGAGGAGCAGCACGGTCTGGTAAATATGGATCTAGTCGACCGCAAAATTTTGGCGCTGCTTGTTGAGCTTGGGGAGCTGGCTAATGAAACAAGATGCTTCAAGTTTTGGAGCGTCAAGCCTGCTTCCGAACAAAGTGTGGTCCTTGAGGAATATGTGGATGGGGTGCATTTTCTGCTTTCCGTCGGATTGACATTGGGATACACCTCGGATATCCCACGTGAAGTGGGGACAAGGACAGAATCGTTGAACGAACAATTTTTAATACTCTACGATTTGATAAGCATGTTCCGGCTGGAAAAGCAGGAAGAACCGTTTCAGGTACTGTTTGCAACCTACATGGAGCTTGGTGAGATGCTGGGCTTTTCCTGGGATGAGGTAGTAGCTGCGTATATGGAAAAAAATCTAGTGAATCATAAGAGACAGCAGCAGGGCTATTAATGTTTTTTACATTAGTAAGAGTTTTCTGTATAATATTCAGTGAGAGAATTAAGGGGGTCGAAATAAAATGGCTAAATTAGATGAAACATTAACCATGCTAAAAGATTTAACAGATGCAAAGGGTATTCCAGGCAATGAAAAAGAACCACGCGATGTAATGAGAAAATACATAACTCCACTTGCGGACGAAGTGATGACTGACGGTCTGGGAAGCTTGATCGCAAAGAAAATCGGCAAAGCAGACGGACCGAAAGTAATGGTAGCCGGCCACTTGGATGAAGTCGGCTTCATGGTAACAAACATCGATGACCGCGGATTCCTTCGCTTCCAGACAGTTGGCGGCTGGTGGTCCCAGGTTATGCTTGCACAACGTGTAACAATCGTAACAAGCAAAGGGGATGTAACAGGTGTCATCGGCTCAAAGCCGCCGCACATCCTTCCTGCAGAAGCACGCAAGAAGCCGGTTGATATCAAGGATATGTTCATCGATATCGGTGCATCCAGCCGTGAAGAAGCTCAGGAATGGGGCGTCCGTCCTGGCGACCAGGTTGTTCCTTACTTCGAATTCACAGTGATGAACAACGAAAAAATGCTTCTTGCAAAAGCTTGGGATAACCGTATCGGCTGTGCCATCGCAATTGACGTATTGAAGCATTTGAAGGATGCAGACCATCCTAACGTTGTATACGGCGTAGGAACGGTACAAGAGGAAGTGGGACTTCGCGGTGCGAAAACTTCCGCTAACATGATCCAGCCTGACATCGGATTCGGCGTGGACGTAGGTATCGCAGGGGACACTCCTGGCGTTACTGAAAAAGAAGCACTAAGCAAAATGGGGAAAGGTCCGCAAATCATCCTTTATGATGCAAGTATGATC
This sequence comes from Sutcliffiella tianshenii, assembly GCF_016908565.1. Taxonomy (GTDB): domain Bacteria; phylum Bacillota; class Bacilli; order Bacillales; family Bacillaceae_I; genus Sutcliffiella_A; species Sutcliffiella_A tianshenii. Next base: position 407,479 of record NZ_JAFBED010000004.1, on the reverse strand, counting down.
TCCCACAAAGGCTTGCGTGACTTCGTAACAGGCGTAGCAGACGAATTGAACATCCCATACCAATTCGACTCCGTTGCAGGCGGCGGAACGGACTCCGGTGCAATCCACATGACTGCACAGGGTGTACCTTCCCTGTCCATTACGATTGCAACCCGCTACATCCACTCACACGCAGCAATGCTACATCGTGATGACTACGAGAACGCGGTGAAGCTGATTGCGGAAGTGATCAAGCGTCTGGATAGCGAGACGGTTGAAAGATTGACTTTTGATTGATTAGATTGATTTTTAGGAACCTGTCGCTCGGTTGGGAGATGGGTTCTTTTTTTAGACTAAAAAAGGAGATAATTTGAATTTTTGGGTAGGATTTAAAAATATCGATTTTGGATTAATTATGAGGTAATTAGTATTAAATAAAGGACTCTGCGGATTAAAAACTAAGGTTGTCGGATCCAAAATTGCCATTTTCAGATTAAATAAAAAAATATAACGTGAATAATTCTAAATACTGGTAAAATAGTATTTATAAATAATCTCAGGAGGTCTTTAACTATAATTATTCCCATAGATAAACCTATAATATTGTTGCAAATGGAAGCTTTATTAAGAAGAATACGTGAATTTCACCCAAAAAGATCAATTATTACTGAAGATCTTGCAAAAAGGACTGCAGGACATAAAGGAGAAGTATCTTTAAGCTTCCACTTATCAAGTTTGGATCACAAAAAAATTTGTATCCTCCATAATGTTAGGCTTAAGGTAAATGATTTCGTTTTTCAAATTGATTTTATGCTAGTTTCTACAAACTATATATTAATTTTAGAAGTGAAAAATATCGCAGGTACCATATATTTTGAAAGCAACTTTGATCAATTTATCAGAACAATAAATGGAAAAGAAGAAGGTTTCTACAATCCGTTAATACAAGTTCGTAGACAGGAAAACCTTTTAAAAGAATGGTTAAATGTGAATAAATTACCTTCTATTCCAATTGAAAGCTTCATTGTATTTACAAATCCTCAAACAATCATTAAAGCGGACAACAAATTTAGAGACAGTAAAAAAATCATACACAGCTATAATTTGACTAACAGGATAGATTTTTTACAAAAAATCCATCGCAATCAGCTCCTTACTGAAAAAGAATTAGCTAAACTTACCAGACTTATTAAAAAGAAAAATGAGCCAGAAGAAGTAAATATTCTTGCGAGATATGGAATCAAAAAGGAGGAAATATTGAAAGGGGTACAATGTCCAAAGTGTTCATACCTTCCTTTGAAGAGAAAAGGAAAATGGAGTTGTGAAAGTTGCCGTTGTTTATTTCAAGATGCTCATATAAATGCTATTCATGATTATTTGCATCTTTTGCAGCCTACAATTTCATATCACCAGTTTAAGGATTTTCTCCAAATAGAATCAAGGTCTGTCGCATCAAAGCTTCTTTCCTCTCTAGGTCTTCCCTACACAGGTTCCACTAAGAACAGAGTCTACTACTTAAATAAAGATTCTATTTCCCTTAACCAAAAAACAAAACAGCCCCTATAAAGGAGCTGCCACAACCCAATACTATTTCAATCCATCCTCTAGTGTAGAGAGCATTTCGGTTTTTTCCTGCTCAGAAGAATTCTCCCAAATTACCTCAAACAACACGCCTAAACCTGGAAGCATTTTTTCCTCGCCTTTATTAATGGCATCTAGGATTGTATCTCTCAGTTGGTCTTGGGAATTGCCCTCCACATTTTGACGGATAGCATGACGTAAATTCAAATTCATCCTTATCACCTCGTAGGGAAAAATAGTATCATCCCTAGCTTGTCTGTTCACGCCTTTAAATATGTATGGAAAATGCGTATAATAGCCTTATCGAGCAATAAAAGGAGAATTACGACGTTGAAACATATTGAATCGGTAAAAAATAATAAAGTGAAGCAATGGAAGAAGCTGCATAAAAAGAAAGAGCGGGAACAGTCAGGAACGTTCCTGATCGAAGGCTTTCATCTGATCGAGGAAGCGTTGAAGATTGACGGACTCATTGAAGAAATCATTGTAGCGGATGACCGCTCCATTCCCTCTGACTGGAACCTCAACAATGTGGAACTTATTTATGCTGTTCCGAATGTGCTGAAGGAACTCAGTGAAACGGAAACACCGCAGGGGATCGTGGCCATCTGCCGGATACCTAAAAGTAATGATGAGGCAATCAAGCCGAATCAACGGCTGTTATTCCTTGATAATGTACAAGATCCGGGAAATGTGGGCACAATGATAAGAACGGCTGATGCTGCTGGCCTGGACTTGGTGATCCTGGGAGAAGGCTGTGCGGATTTATATAGCTCCAAGGTCATCCGTTCCACTCAAGGATCCCTTTTCCACTTGCCGATCATTAGAGGCAATCTAAGTGAATGGATTCAAAAAGCAAAGGAACAAGAGATACCTGTGTACGGGACATCTCTGCAGAACGGCATCCCTTACAATGAAATTACGCCATCCGAGTCTTTTGCCCTCATCCTCGGCAACGAAGGAAAAGGTATGGCAGAAGAGCACCTGAACGAGACGGACCAAAACCTCTACATCCCGATCTTCGGGCAGAGCGAATCGCTGAATGTCGGTGTCGCAGCGGGAATATTAATGTATTATTTACGCGGATAGAGTTGCATCCGGCACCTGTTTTCAATATAATATAAAAATAGTTACATAAAGAACAAAACAATGACAGAGGAAAGTAGCTTACACCAGACCTTTTCAGGGAAAAAATGCCGTAGACTGCAAGCATTTTTAAGGAAGGCTAAGTGAAAATTTCACCTCCTGAGTTGGCACTTGGACCAGCAGATATGCTGTAAAGGTGTTCCGGTTAGATAGCCGTTATCTGGAATTGAGCGAACAAAGAGCATGATTACTTTGTTAACTAGGGTGGTACCGCGAATATCTCGTCCCTTTCCTTAAGGGGCGAGTTTTTTATTTGTCTAAAAAGAATCAAGGAGGAATAGATGTGGAAGAGCGTTTAAAGGAACTTGAAGCACTTGCGTTAGAGCAGGTAAGCCAAGCACAGAATCTGAAGCAATTGAATGAAGTGCGTGTTGCGTACCTTGGAAAAAAAGGGCCGATCACGGAGATTTTAAAAGGAATGGGTAAGCTTTCTGCAGAAGAGCGTCCGAAAATGGGGGCACTTGCAAATGTTGTCCGTGAAGCTGTTGCTTCTAAAATCGAAGAAAAACAGGCGGAAATGGAAAAGGCGGAGGTAGCGAAAAAGCTTGCATCCGAAACCATCGACGTAACACTGCCGGGACGTCCTGCACCAACAGGAAACCCGCATCCTTTAACAAAAGTAATCGAAGAAATTGAAGACCTGTTCCTTGGGATGGGTTACACGATCACAGAAGGTCCGGAAGTTGAAACGGACTATTACAATTTCGAAGCATTGAACCTGCCGAAGGATCACCCGGCGCGTGATATGCAGGATTCCTTCTATATTACGGATGAAGTGTTATTGCGTACGCAGACTTCCCCTGTACAGGCAAGAACAATGGAAGCGAACAAGGAAAAAGGGCCAATCAAGATCATCTGTCCTGGTAAAGTGTATCGCCGTGATGATGACGATGCGACCCACTCCCATCAGTTCACGCAAATCGAGGGCCTTGTCATTGATAAGAATATCAGCATGAGTGACTTAAAAGGTACGCTTGAAACGTTTGCGAAAAAGATGTTTGGCGAAGACCGTGAAATCCGCCTCCGCCCAAGCTTCTTCCCATTCACTGAACCATCCGTTGAAATAGATGTGACATGTGCAAAATGTGGCGGAAAAGGCTGCGGCATGTGTAAGGGAACAGGCTGGATCGAGATCTTGGGTGCCGGGATGGTTCATCCGCGCGTGCTTGAGATGTCAGGATATGACCCGAAAAAATATCAGGGATTTGCTTTTGGAATGGGACCGGAGCGTATTGCGATGCTGCGTTACGGCATTGACGATATCCGCCATTTCTATACAAACGATCAGCGTTTTGTGAAGCAGTTCAATCGAGTTTAAGAGGAGGGGAAACGATGTTAGTATCTTACAATTGGTTAAAAGATTACGTAAATATAGATGACATTTCTGCTGAAGACCTGGCAGAGAAGATTACAAGAAGCGGTATCGAAGTGGAAGGCGTGGAATTGCTGAATGAAGGCATCCAAGGGGTTGTAGTCGGTCATGTCCTTGAAAGGGAGCAGCACCCGAATGCCGATAAACTGAACAAATGTCTTGTGGATGTAGGTAATGGTGAGCCTGTACAGATTATCTGCGGCGCCAAAAATGTGGATAAAGGCCAAAAGGTTGCTGTTGCAACTGTCGGCGCAGTGCTTCCGGGGAATTTTAAAATAAAGCGTGCGAAACTGCGCGGCGAAGAGTCAAACGGGATGATCTGTTCCCTGCAGGAGCTTGGCATCGGTTCAAAGCTTGTGGCAAAAGAGTTTGCAGAAGGGATTTTTGTTTTCCCGAATGATGTGGAAGTGGGCACGGATGCATTGGCATACTTGAACCGCAACGACAAGGTGATGGAACTTGGCCTGACGCCTAACCGTTCAGACGCATTGAGCATGCTTGGTGTGGCATACGAAGTGGGTGCAATCCTTGGCCGTGAAGTAAAATGGCCGGAAACTGCATACAACGAAAACGGGGAGCAAGCTTCCGACTATATCTCCGTGAAAGTGGATGCAGAAGGCGATAATCCATTATATGTAGCAAAAATCGTGAAAAACGTGAAAATCGGTCCTTCGCCACTTTGGATGCAAGGAAGATTGATGGCAGCGGGCATCCGACCTCATAACAATGTAGTGGACATCACGAACTATATTTTACTTGAATACGGTCAGCCGTTGCATGCGTTCGATTATGACCGCCTCGGAAGCAAGGAAGTTCTTGTGCGTCGCGCCAAAAAGGATGAGCAAATCATCACGCTTGACGATGCAGAACGCACACTGACTGAAGATCATCTTGTCATCACAAATGGAAAAGAACCAATCGCCCTGGCAGGTGTCATGGGTGGCGCCAATTCAGAGGTTCAATCAGACACTACAACGATCCTGCTTGAGTCAGCATTCTTTAATGGAGTGACTGTCCGTAAAGCATCCAAGGACCACGGACTGCGCAGCGAGGCAAGTGCCCGATTTGAAAAAGGAATCGATCCAAACCGCACGCGTGAAGCTGCTGAAAGAGCCGTTGCATTGATGGCTGAGTATGCAGGCGGAGAAGTGGTAAGTGGTTCAGTAGAAGTGAACACGCTGAAAGTGGAGCCAGCAGTAGTGGAGACTACGGTTGAAAAAATCAATTCCGTTCTTGGCACAAGCGTAACCGCAGCAGAAGTGAAGGATATCTTCAACAGGCTTCAATTCGAAGTGACAGAGGACAACGGCAGCTTTACCGTTACAGTTCCGACACGCCGCGGGGACATTACAATCGAAGAGGATCTTGTAGAAGAAGTTGCCCGTCTGTACGGCTATGATAATATTCCAACCACTCTGCCGGTGAGTGCAGCAACACCAGGAGTATTGACACCTTATCAAGCGAAACGTCGTAAGGTCCGCCGTTATCTTGAAGGTGCCGGCCTGATCCAGAACATCACCTATTCCTTGACGAGTGAAGCGCGTGCGAAGCAATTTGCACTTGAAGATGGAAAAGCAATCCGATTGGCGATGCCTATGAGTGAAGAGAGAAGCACGTTGCGTTTAAGTCTTGTTCCTCATCTATTGGAGGCGCTGCAGCATAATATTGCGCGTTCATTACCTGCAAATGCTGTCTACGAAGTGGGATCAGTTTTCATTGGATCAGATGATGCCATCCTTCCTGCTGAGAAAGAGCGTTTGGCTGGGGCATTGACAGGATTATGGGAGCAGCATCCTTGGCAGGGAGAGAAAAAGGCAGTCGACTTCTTTGTGGCAAAAGGTATCCTAGAAGGCATGTTTGCCATGCTTGGTGTGAGTGAAGAAATTTCCTATACCCGAGCAGAGAAGGATGGCTTGCACCCTGGACGTACGGCAGAGATCCTATTAAACGGAGAAAGTGTCGGTTTCATCGGCCAGCTTCACCCGGAAAAATTAAATGAATTGGATCTGCCTGAGACATACGTGTTCGAACTTTCATTGACAGACCTCTTTGGTGCCAATGTGGAAGAAATCAAATACGAAGCGATTCCTAGATTCCCATCAATCTGGCGGGACATCGCACTTGTTGTTGACCGCAATACCCCTGCAGGCGAGATTGCAGCGGTAATCAAAGAAACTGGCGGAGCGCTCCTGACGGACGTCCAGGTATTCGATGTATACGAAGGCGATAAAATCGACGCATCGAAAAAATCGGTCGCATTCGCACTGCGCTACTACCACCCAGAACACACACTGACAGACGAAGAAGTAACAAAAGTCCACACAAAAGTTCTAAAGGCAGTCGAAGAGAAATTCGAAGCTGTGTTGAGAAGCTGATAATTGGATCTGATGTGAGCGGCGACCCCTCTGATGGGGTAGTCGCTCATTTTTGTATAGATTTGAAAAAAGTTCAATAGAATCTCAAAAAAGTTCGATAGACCGGCAAAAAAGTTCAATAGAATCTCGAAAAAGTCCGATAGCCCCTCAAAAAAGTTCAATAGAATCCCAAAAAAGTTCGATAGAAAACTCCCCCTCCTCATTTAGGCATTCTTTCTGAAATCCCAGCCTGGTCACTGCTCCCATCTAAACTAAAAAATAGGTAAAACGTACGATTTATAAGAACGAGTGTTCTGTTTTTCTTATTAGATGTTATAATAGAGTAGACAGTATAATAGGAACGGGTGGTGCGGTGAAGTCCCTGTGGAGAACGGGGGTGACCGTATGAGTGAGATGCAGCTTTTTTTGACATCAGGACTATTCCTCTTTGCATTTGTGAATCTAGTAATTGTGCTGATTAGGGAAATGACAAAAAAATAACCCACCCGTGACTACTAAATCGCTGTTAGGCAGTCGGGTGAGTTATTAGTACGTTCGACTCCACAGTAGCCGTGCTTCTGCGGGAGTTATACTGTTAAGGGTCAAAGTGCGTCCAACACTTTGGCTTCTTCGAATATGTGTATAAATTGATTATAGCATAACCGCCAAGTCTGTAAACAGATGTAAAGCAATCAAACCATTTTTCTGGCTTTCTGCGTATTGGCGAAATGCACCTTTGCGATTTTATCCAATATCGATTCCCCGTGAGTCCGGATCACTTTTGCAGCGACAGCATCCACCTTGGCACCGGCACCTTTTGGGATGGTGACACCTGCAATCTCACTGATTTTATCCATCTCTTTCAGGAAAGAATAGCGTGCAATGATGGATGCTGCTGCAACGGAAAGATGCAGCCCTTCCGCTTTTGTCGAAAAGTAGACATTCTCTTTGATGATGGTCTTTTCCTTTGCCACATGCCTGAAGTACACGCCCGCTTCAGCAAACTGGTCGATAAGGATGGCATCCGGCTTTTCAGGTGCAATTTTTAAAAGCACGTTCTCCAATGCCTTGTTATGCAATATCGCTTTGATTTTCCCCTGTGTCATTCCGCTCTGCTGCAGCTTGTTGTATTTTTCATTATGCAGGACCAGCAGGCTATATGAAATATGTGGCAGGATGTTTTTTGCAATCTGCACAATCTTCTCATCTGTCAGCACTTTTGAATCCTTTACTCCAAGTTCGGTCAGCTTTGCCATTTGGTCGCCTCGAACGTAAGCGGCACATACCGTAATAGGACCAAAATAATCTCCTGTTCCTACTTCATCCGAACCGATGACCGATAATGACGCAAAACCAGGGGGCAGACCAGCTCCGCTTTTAGTTGCGGAAGTCTTTGGCTTGGAGGCAGAACTCTTTGCGGGAGAAGCAGATGTCCCGCCGAACTCTCTCCAGATTGTTGCTTCTTCGTCAGCACCTTTACCCTGGAACAAAACTTTGCCTGATTTATAGGCCGTGATCATGCATTGAGGTGACTTTGCAGCGAACACGGCTCCTGACGGAAGCTTCTCGATACGGTGGGGATGATAGAACTCCTTCAGCTTCATAAGAACACTTGTTGGCACTTGTATGACTTGATATGACAAATCTTTCACTCCTACTACAAAATTTTACATTTTTCTATTGAAACTAACAGGTTTGCTTTCCAACTTCCAATCTTTCATGGTATTATTAAGATTAGGATTTTATGAATGGGGGCATACACGTTGTCAGAGCAGAAAACTCGCACGACCGTCGACATATATGGACAGCAATATTCTATTGTTGGAACGGAAAGTATAAGTCACATACGACTTGTTGCTTCCATTGTCGATGAAAAAATGAGAGAAATCAATGGGAAAAATTCAAATCTGGATATCAGCAAACTGGCTGTCCTTACAGCAGTCAATGTTGTACATGATTATATCAAATTAAAAGATGCATACGATACACTTGAAAATGAAATGAAGAAAAAGGGCTGAATGGAATGTTGGATCTAATCATTATCTTCTTGTTCATAATGGGGTTAATTATAGGCATACGCCGCGGTTTTATCATGCAGATCGTACATCTGTCCGGTTTTATCGCTGCGTTTGTCGTAGCATATATGTTCTATGCGGATCTCGCACCGAAACTGAAGCTTTGGATACCGATGCCAAGCTTTGGCGATCCTGAGTCCGCGAAAATGTTTTTTGAGACAATAAGCTTGGATACAGCTTACTATCGTGCCATAGCTTTTGCCATGTTATTTTTCGGCACAAGGATTGCAGCGCAGATTATCGGTTCGATGTTTGATTTCCTCTCCCATCTGCCAATCCTGAAACAGGTGAACAGTTGGGCAGGTGCGTTGCTGGGATTTGTGGAAGTTTATTTGATAGTGTTCATATTTCTATACATAGGTGCCTTGGTGCCGCTTGAAATTGTCCAAAGCTCAATCAGCGATTCCTCCATGGCGAAGGGTATCGTCGAAAATACGCCTGTTTTTTCTGAAAAGCTGAAGGATTTATGGACAGGGTATATGGCTGGAAACTAAAACTCCTCTTCTTTCTTGAGGAGTTTTTCTTTTGCTGTCCAAGAATATCGGTTTTTCAATTGTACTTTTGGGTCAATTATTTGTATGATTTTATTTAGAGGACTATCATTCATGAGGTTAGGTGATACAAGTGAACAAAAAACAGATTGTCAAATGGTTGGAGACCATTGCGATATATATGGAACTGAAAGGTGAAAACGGCTTTAAAGTGTCAGCTTTCAGGAAAGCAGCATTGGCACTTGAAAACGATGAAAGAAGCTTAAGTCAGATCGATGATTTTACGAAGATAAACGGCATTGGAAAAGGGACGGCTTCCGTCATACAAGAGGTACTGGAGACAGGGAAATCATCGGTGCTGGAGGAATTGCAGGAGCAGGTTCCAGCGGGGTTGGTCCCATTATTGAATCTGCCGGGCCTTGGCGGAAAGAAAATTGCGAAACTTTATCAGGAATTAAACGTAGTGGATATTGTGACGTTAAAAGAGGCTTGTGAAGCAGGTAAGGTTCAGGCGCTTGCCGGGTTCGGAAAGAAAACGGAAGAAAAGATACTTGCTTCCATAGATGAGGTAGGAAAAAGGCCAGATCGCCTGCCAATTTCCTTTATGACGGAGATTGCAGAGGAAATAGAGCAGTACCTTTCCAAAATCACGGGAATAGAAGCCTTTTCCAGGGCGGGAAGTTTAAGAAGATACAGAGAAACGATAAAAGATCTAGATTTTATCATCTCTACCACAAATCCGGGAGAGGTCCGGGAGAAGCTTGTGGAAATGGACCGGGTGAAGGAAATCATCTCAAACGGTGATACGAAGGTTTCGATCGTACTTGAATACAACTATGATGTTTCCGTCGATTTCCGAATGGTGGAGCCGATCAGTTTTCCGACGACCCTGCACCATTTTACCGGCTCCAAGGATCATAATGTCCGCATGCGCCAGCTCGCTAAGGACCGTGGTGAGAAGATAAGCGAATACGGTGTGGAAAATGTGGAAACTGGTGAGATCACCCATTTCAAAACGGAAGAAGAATTTTTCAAGCATTTCGATCTTCCTTTTATCCCTCCTGAAGTCCGGGAAGATGGCAAGGAAGTGGATTATGTCATTGAAAATGGAGAAATTCCACTTATTTCCTTAAAGGACATCCAGGGCGACCTGCATATGCATACAACCTGGAGCGATGGCGCCTATACGCTTGAGGAAATGATTGAAGCGTGCCGAGCCAAAGGCTATAAATACATTGCGATTACAGATCATTCCCAGTACTTGAAGGTTGCAAACGGGCTGACAGCGGAAAGGCTTCGTCAGCAAAAGGAAGAAATACGCAAGCTAAATGAAAAATATGACGATATTACGGTACTCTCAGGTGTGGAGATGGATATCCTGCCGGATGGTTCCTTGGATTATGATGATGAGTTGCTTGAAGAGATGGACCTTGTCATCGCCTCCATCCACTCCAGCTTCTCGCAAAAGAGAGAAGTGATCATGGAGCGCTTGAAAACGGCATTGGAAAACAACCATGTGGACATCATCGCCCATCCTACAGGAAGACTGATAGGTAAAAGGGAAGGCTATGATGTGGATATGGAAATGCTGATACAACTGGCAAAGGATACGGATACCGCGCTTGAGCTGAATGCCAATCCACACAGATTGGACCTTGCGAGCAAATATGTAAGACTTGCACAGGATGCGGGTGTGAAGCTTGTCATCAATACCGATGCCCACAGCATCGATATGCTTGAACATATGGAAACGGGTGTTGCGGCTGCAAGAAAAGGCTGGATCAAAAAAGAGAATGTCATCAACACATGGACGGAAGATGAGCTGAAGAGATTCTTATCACGCCATCATATGTAAGACAAGCAGAGAAGGGAGTTATGGTTACGTGCAACAGAGAGTATTGAAGGTTTTGGAATTTAATAAAGTAAAAGATAAATTGGCATCCTTTACAGCTTCCTCATTAGGTAAAGAAAAGGTGGCAGAGCTCCTGCCATCCACCGAATATGCGGAAGTGGTGGATAGACAGGCGCAGACCGACGAAGCGGCCATGATCCTCCGTTTAAAAGGGGAGGTGCCACTTGGCGGTATCACCGACATTCGTTCACATGTGAAACGAGCTGAGATCGGCGGCATGTTAAACACGCACGAACTATTGGATGTTGCAGGGACGATCTACGCAGCAAGGAAGCTTGATCGTTTTGTAGAAGACCTGCTCAATGATGAAATCGATGTTCCCATCATGAAAAATTATATGGAGCAGTTGAACATCTATCCAGATCTTGAAAGAAACATTAAAAACTGCATCGATGAATACGGGGAAGTGTTGGATGGAGCAAGCGACAAGCTTCGAGGGATCCGTCAGCAGCTGCGCTCGACGGAATCGAGGGTCCGTGAAAAGCTTGAAAGCATGATCCGTTCATCCAATGCCCAGAAAATGCTTTCCGATGCCATCATCACGATCAGGAATGAACGCTATGTCATCCCGGTCAAGCAGGAATACAGAGGGGCTTACGGCGGGATTGTCCATGACCAGTCTTCTTCAGGTGCAACTCTTTTCATAGAGCCGCAGCAGGTGGTAGACCTGAACAATGTGCTTCAGGAGGCGAAAGTGAAAGAAAAGCTTGAAATCGACCGCATTCTAGCTGAACTGTCCACAGAGGTTGCAGAGGTTGCAAGAGAGCTTTTGGCGAATGTGATGATACTGGCTGAGATCGACTTCATGTTTGCTAAAGCGAAATATGGAAAACATGTCAAAGGGACAAAGCCTGCCATCAATGACCAAAAGCATGTAAGGCTCGTCCAGGCCCGTCATCCGCTTATTTCTCCGGATGAAGTGGTTCCGAACACGATCGAACTTGGAAAAGATTATACCTCCATTGTCATCACCGGACCGAATACAGGGGGAAAAACAGTCACTTTGAAGACTTTGGGACTTTTGACGATCATGGCACAGGCCGGATTGCATATTCCAGCGCAGGATGGCTCTGAAGTCGGAGTATTCTCGGCCGTATATGCTGATATCGGGGATGAACAGTCGATCGAGCAGAGTTTAAGTACTTTCTCCTCCCATATGGTGAATATCGTGGATATCTTGAAAAAGGTGGACCATGACAGCCTTGTGCTCTTCGATGAGCTCGGAGCAGGTACAGACCCGCAAGAGGGGGCGGCACTTGCCATCTCCATTTTGGATGAAGTATATAGCCGTGGAGCATGTGTTATCGCAACGACCCATTACCCGGAGTTGAAGGCGTACGGTTATAACAGGGATGGCGTGGTAAATGCGAGTGTGGAATTTGACGTCAATACGCTAAGCCCGACCTATCGTCTTTTGATCGGTGTACCGGGCCGAAGCAATGCATTCGAAATTTCGAAGCGCCTTGGTTTATCCATGGATGTCATCGATCGTGCAAAAGGTTTTGTGAGTGAAGACAGCAACAAAGTGGAGAACATGATTGCCTCACTAGAAGCCTCCCAAAAGAAAGCGGAGGAAGAATGGAAAGAGGCCGAGAGTGTCAGGAAGACTTCACAAAAATTGCATGAGGACCTACAGGAACAAATGCAGGAGCTGAACGAAGAGCGCGATAAACTCATGGAAAAAGCAGCTCAAAAAGCTGAAAAAATGGTGGAAGAGGCAAAAGAGGAAGCTGAGAAGGTCATCAGGGAACTTCGGAAAATGAGAATCGAACAACATGCCAATGTAAAAGAGCATGAACTGATCGATGCGAAAAAACGCCTCGAAGAAGCTGTGCCGACCGTCAAAAAGTCTGCCTCAACCAAAAAGCAGGAAGCAACCAATCAGACCTTGGAGCCAGGCGACGAGGTAAAGATCCTGAGCCTGAATCAAAAAGGCCACCTAGTGGAAAAGACGAATGACAAGGAATGGCAGGTTCAGATAGGGATCCTGAAAATGAAAGTGAAAACAAAGGATATCCAGTATATAAGCAGGCCAAAACCTGTTGAAACAAGGCCTTTGGCTACAATTAAAGGCAAGGACTATCATGTAAATATCGAGCTGGACCTCCGCGGGGAGCGCTTTGAGGACGCACTGATGCGAGTGGAGAAATATATCGATGATGCAACACTTGCAGGCTATCATCGCGTATCGATCATTCATGGAAAAGGAACAGGTGCGCTGCGCATCGGGGTGCAAAATTATTTGAAAAATCATCGCTCTGTGAAAAATTATCGCTTTGGAGAAGCTTCAGAAGGCGGAACCGGAGTGACAGTGGTCGAGCTGAAATAACAGGGGGAGCAAACAATGTCTAGTTTCTGGGAGAATGAATTAGTAAGAACGGCAGCCAATTTCAGCGTGGTAGTCCTTTGCATGATCTTATTTCTGGCAATTTTTGAGCTTGTAACGAAATATCACAATATGGAGGAAATCAAAAAAGGCAATATCGCGGTAGCGTTGGCAACAGGAGGAAAGATACTCGGTATCGCCAACATCTTCCGCTACTCCATTCTGGACCATGATACCCTTTTTACGATGATAGGGTGGGGAGCACTTGGCTTTGTCCTTTTGCTATTCGCCTACTTCATCTTTGAATTTCTGACACCAAGCTTCAATATTGACGATGAAATAAGCAAGGACAATCGGGCAGTAGGACTAATTTCCTTTGTCATATCTGTAGGACTGTCATTTATCATCGGGGCAAGCATCGGGTAAGGAGAAATGATATGGAAACTTTAGCAAAAGTACTGATTGGACTATGTGGATTATTCGTATTGATCGGGATCGTATATTTATTCTTTTTGGCGTAAAGAAGCAGGAGTTTGACCAAATCAACATTGGTCAAACTCTTTTTTGTATTGAAAAACATCCAGATTTATCTAAATATTAAAAAAATGTTATAATTTTTATAGGATTACTGATATACTATAACAAAAAGATATAGGCCTATTGTAATAGTACAGGCCGAAAAGGGAGGGAATGAATTGGAACAAGTAATGAATAAGCCATGGCTCTCGCTTTATCCTAGTGAAATACCTCATGAAATCGACTTCGAACAAAGAACACTTCAATCCTATCTAAAGGAAGCTGCCATTGAACATCCTTCCAAAACAGCCATACATTTTCTGGGGAAAAAGCTTACTTTCCAGGAGCTGTACGATCAATCACTAAAACTTGCAAACTACCTGAGGGACCTTGGTGTGAAAAAGGGGGATCGGGTCTCGATCATGCTGCCTAACTGTCCCCAGGCCGTCATCAGCTATTATGGCGTGCTTTTTGCAGGCGGGATCGTTGTGCAGACCAACCCGCTATATATGGAAAGGGAACTAGAGTATCAGATCAATGATTCGGGTTCCCAAATCATCATAACGCTCGATATCCTCTATCCACGGGTCTCAAAAGTGAAAGCGCTGACAAAGCTCAAGGATATCATCGTTACGGGCATAAAAGATTATTTGCCGTTCCCGAAAAATATGCTTTACCCTTTTGTCCAGAAAAAGCAATACGGCATCGTCGTGAAAGTGGAACATAACGGGGAAAATCATCTCTTCACAGAAGTGATGAAGGAATCCCAGGTGAACGAGATCGATGTGGATATTGATCCGGAGAATGATTTGGCCTTACTTCAATATACTGGAGGGACGACAGGCTTCCCGAAGGGCGTCATGCTGACACATATGAACTTGGTGTCAAACACCACGATGAGTGTAAAATGGATGTATAAATGTAAAAGGGCACAGGAGAAAGTAATCGGGATTTTGCCGTTTTTCCATGTGTATGGAATGACGGCTGTCATGAACCTTTCCATCATGCAGGCATTTGAAATGGTGCTTTTGCCGAAATTCGATCCCGAAACTACGTTGAAAACAATCCAAAAGGAGAAGCCAACCCTATTTCCGGGGGCTCCCACCATCTATATCGCACTACTGAACCATCCTGATATCCAAAAATATGATCTTTCCTCCATTGATTCCTGCATCAGCGGATCGGCTGCACTTCCCGTTGAGGTACAGGAACAGTTTGAGCGGGTAACCGGCGGTAAGCTTGTGGAAGGTTATGGGCTTTCAGAGGCTTCCCCTGTGACACATGCGAATTTTCTATGGGATGAAAGAGTTCCGGGAAGCGTCGGTATTCCATGGCCTAACACTGATTCCAAAATCATTTCCATGGAAACCGGGGAAGAGGCACAGGTAAACGAGATCGGGGAAATTGTGGTAACAGGCCCGCAAATAATGAAAGGCTACTGGAACCGTAAGGAAGAGACGGAGGCGGTGCTGAAGGATGGCTGGCTCTTGACCGGTGACCTGGGCTATATGGACGAACGAGGTTTCTTCTATGTCGTCGACCGTAAAAAAGACATGATCATTGCCGGCGGCTTCAATATCTATCCTCGTGAAATAGAAGAAGTTCTGTATGAGCACGAAAAGGTCCAGGAAGTGGTCGTAGCAGGAATACCGGACCCATATAGAGGGGAAACGGTAAAAGCATATGTCGTCAAAAAACAAGGCACAACCTTGAACGAGGAAGAGCTTGATGTGTATGCAAGAAAGCATCTCGCCGCCTACAAGGTTCCAAGACTATATGAATTCAGGGACGAACTCCCAAAAACAGCAGTCGGCAAAATCCTAAGAAGAGCATTGATCGAAGAAGAAAAACAAAAGATCGCAAAATAAAACGAGCAAACTGTTATCCACATTCTAAAAAGAAAAAGATGATGAATGCATCGTCTTTTTCTTTTTATCTGCCATTCTCAGAATAATATGATAAGATAGTAATTGACAGTTCTTTTCGCGTGAAGTATTATAAATTTATGAATGATTATTCATTCATTTTGCAAAAGGAGAGAACAGGTTGAAACAACAACAAAAACCTAAATACAAACAAATAATAGATGCCGCAGTCATCGTCATGGCAGAAAACGGCTACCATCATGCCCAAGTTTCCAAGATTGCGAAACAGGCAGGTGTGGCGGACGGAACCATTTATCTATATTTCAAAAATAAAGAAGACATTCTTATTTCGCTCTTTCAGGAAAAAATGGGGCTCTTCGTCGAAAAGATTCGTCAAGAAATTGCAGGAAAATCGACATCAAAAGAGAAACTATTAACGTTGATACAAAAACACTTTTCCATGCTTGCAGCCGACCATCACCTGGCCATCGTCACCCAGCTGGAACTAAGGCAATCCAATAAAGAGCTCCGATTGAAGATTAACGAAGTGCTGAAGGGGTATTTAATGGTTGTGGATGAAGTTCTGACAGTCGGGAAGGAAACCGGTGAGTTCAGAGATGATCTGGATGTGCGCCTTGCAAGGCAGATGGTCTTCGGGACGATTGATGAAACCATCACCACCTGGGTGATGAATGATCAGAAGTATGACCTGACAGCAATTGCACCGCGTGTTCATGATCTATTGATCAAAGGGTTTGGAGCCACACCTTAAAGCGGCTCCGGTTTTCTACATAAGGAGGGATGGAAGATGAGTTTTCTACATGTGAATGTGGAGGATAGGGTTGCTGTCATTACCATTGATAAAGCGCCGGCAAATGCATTATCGTCCGCAGTTTTGAAAGAGCTTTCATTTGTTCTGGATGAGTTGAAAAATCAGGAGGAAGTCCGTGTGATACTTCTTCGCGGGGAAGGCAGGTTCTTCTCGGCGGGAGCGGATATCAAGGAATTCACCACTGTCGAGACAGGGGAAGAATTTGCGAGGCTCGCTCAATTCGGCCAGGACCTTTTCGAAAAGATGGAAACCTTCCCTAAACCGATCATAGCTGCCATTCATGGGGCTGCTCTCGGCGGGGGGCTTGAGCTTGCGATGGGTTGTCATATCCGTCTTGTGTCAAAAACAGCCAAGCTTGGTTTGCCTGAGCTTCAATTGGGGCTTATCCCGGGCTTCGCAGGAACACAGCGTTTACCTAGATTAGTAGGTTCTGCCAAAGCTTTTGAAATGTTATTCACAAGTGATCCTTTGACCGGGGATGAAGCGGTCAGATGGGGACTGGCGAATCATGCATTTGAAGAAGAGTCCTTAATGGATGAAGCATTTAAAATGGCAAAGAAAATCTCACAAAAAGGACCGATTTCTGTGGCTTCTGTCATTGAATTGTCCCGCTACTCCAAAACGCAGGAATATCATAACGGCGTAAAAAGGGAAGCAGAGCTATTTGGAAAAGTATTTACTTCCGAAGATGGAAAAGAAGGCATCCAGGCGTTTATAGAAAAAAGAGCTCCCGAATTCAAAGGGAAGTAATTTTTTTATCTATAATAAACAGAATATTGATAATAAAACTAATGTTTAAACAGGAGGTACTGTGATGAATATTTATGTGCTACTTAAAAGAACGTTTGATACGGAAGAAAGATTGACGGTGTCAAATGGTGGAATAAATGAGGACGGGGCGGAATTTATCATCAACCCTTACGATGAATATGCAGTGGAAGAAGCCATTCAGGTAAGAGACGCTCATGGCGGTGAAATCACTGTTGTCACTGTTGGTACCGAAGAAGCGGAAAAAGAACTTCGTACGGCATTGGCAATGGGTGCTGATAAAGCAGTACTGATCAATACAGAGGATGATATTGAAAACGGTGACCAGTTCACAACAGCAAAAATCTTGGCGGAATACCTGAAAGACAAGGATGCAGATCTAATCCTGGGTGGTAACGTAGCGATCGATGGAGGCTCAGGTCAAGTGGCACCTCGTGTTGCAGAACTTCTTGACATCCCTTACGTAACAACGATCACGAAGCTTGAAATCGAAGGGCAAAAAGTGACCATCACCCGTGACGTGGAAGGGGATTCAGAAGTAATCGAGACATCTCTTCCATTATTGGTGACGGCTCAGCAAGGGTTGAATGAACCACGCTACCCATCATTGCCTGGTATCATGAAGGCAAAGAAAAAGCCTTTGGAGGAACTGGAACTGGATGATCTTGATCTTGAAGAAGATGATGTGGAAGCCAAAACAAAAACATTGGAAATCTATCTGCCGCCTAAAAAAGAAGCGGGAAGAGTCTTGCAGGGCGAGCTTGATGCACAAGTAAAAGAACTTGTTGCAGCACTTAGAAATGAAGCGAAAGTAATTTAACATATACAGAAGGATCGATACATGGACAGGAGGAGACAAACATGGCAAGAAAAGTATTAACTTTAGCAGAGGTACGTGAATCGGCATTGCGTAATGTTTCATTTGAAGCGATTGCTGCAGGTAAAACAGTGGCAGAGGGTGGAGAAGTTGTTACGATTTTAGTCGGGGAGGGCGTTGGTTCCCTGGCACAGGAGCTTATTGCATACGGAGCTGACCGTGTCATCACAGTAGAACACGCTAATTTGAAAACGTATACATCCGATGGATATGCACAAGCTTTAACGGCTGTCATCGACGCAGAAAAACCGGAAGGACTTATCTTCGGACACACTGCATTAGGGAAAGACCTTTCTCCAAAGCTTGCAAGCAAGTTGAATTCAGGACTTGTTTCCGATGCTACTGAAGTTGAGGAAGTTGGCGGAAACCTGGTGTTCACCCGACCGATCTATTCCGGGAAAGCGTTTGAAAAGAAAATCGTAACGGATGGCCTTATCTTTGCAACTGTCCGTCCGAATAACATCGCAGCTCTTGAAAAGGATGAATCCAGAACTGGAGAGGTTTCCTCAATGGACGTGGATGTAAAAGATCTTCGTACCATCATCAAGGAAGTGGTGCGCAAAGCAACGGACGGCGTCGACCTATCCGAAGCGAAAATCGTTGTGGCTGGCGGCCGGGGAGTAAAGAGTACAGAAGGATTTGAACCGCTTAAAGAGCTTGCCGATGTGCTTGGTGCAGCAGTCGGAGCATCACGTGGAGCATGTGACGCGGACTATTGCGACTATTCCCTGCAGATCGGACAGACAGGTAAAGTCATCACTCCTGATCTTTATATCGCTTGCGGTATCTCAGGTGCGATCCAGCATTTGGCTGGTATGTCCAACTCCAAGGTGATCGTGGCAATCAACAAAGATCCGGAAGCGAATATCTTCAAGATTGCAGATTACGGCATCGTTGGGGACCTGTTTGAAGTAGTACCTTTATTGACAGCAGAGTTCAAAAAGCTATTGGTGACAAACTAATAGAGCGAACCGACCAAGCGAGTGGGTGATACTTGTTTGGTCGGTTTTTTATTGAATAACCGCAAATTAATTTTGAAAAATAGGTTAAAACTAGAGTGAAGCAAATAATTAGCGTCCGTTTTTCGGAAATGCTATACTCTAGCTATACCGAAAACTCTGAAAGATAACTCATCTGGCAGAGAAATCAATTAACATGCGTTAGTTGTGACATAAACGTTTAGGAGGAATTTTAATGGCTATTCAAAATGTAACGGATCAAACTTTTACTCAAGAAACAAGCGAAGGCTTAGTATTAGCGGATTTCTGGGCACCTTGGTGCGGACCTTGTAAAATGATTGCCCCGGTTCTTGAAGAATTAGATCAAGACATGGGTGACAAAGTGAAAATCGTAAAAGTCGACGTTGACGAAAACCAGGAAACCGCTGGTAAATTCGGCGTAATGAGCATCCCGACTTTACTTGTCATCAAAAACGGTGAAGTGGTAGATAAAGCAGTTGGCTACCAGCCTAAAGAAGCTTTAGCTGAACTATTGAACAAACACGCTTAATTTTAAGCGATCCAAAAGTCCGGTGTCCCTTGTTAAAAAGGGTGCCGGGCTTTTTTGTATGAAAAAGGTTTGTAAATTATTTTTTGTATCTAGCTGTTGATTGGAGCAATAGGCGAAGACTCCTGCGGGAGATAGCGTTTAGTGGAGACCCCGCAGGCGAAGAGCCGAGGAGGCTCCACAAACGCCCCGCGGAAAGCGAAGCCTAGTGCGGAAATTAACAGCGGTGTCACAAGAAATTTGTTTAGCAGTTCCTTATTCAATCAGCTAAAGGGCGAAATCGCATCAAACTCAAAATGGAACAAAAAAACAGTTAGATGTATAATAAAAGGAGAACAATCATTGGTTGGGGTGAGAGGGTAAATGGAACAGAACATAAAAGAAAAGCTTGCGATATTGCCTGACCAACCAGGATGCTACCTCATGAAGGACAGGCAGGGTACCATCATCTATGTTGGAAAGGCAAAAGTGCTGAAGAACCGGGTCCGCTCTTATTTTACCGGCAGTCATGACGGCAAGACGCTGAGGCTTGTAAATGAGATCGTGGACTTTGAATATATTGTCACATCTTCAAATATCGAAGCATTGATTCTTGAACTGAACTTGATCAAAAAGCATAACCCGAAATACAATGTGATGCTTAAGGACGATAAGCGATATCCGTTTATAAAAATTACCGCGGAGAAGCATCCACGTCTTCTTATCACAAGAAAGGTGACTAAGGATAAGGGCAAATATTTCGGACCTTATCCGAATGTGCAGGCTGCCAATGAAACGAAGAAGCTGCTTGACCGGGTCTATCCTTTGCGAAAATGTATGACCCTTCCGGACAGAGTCTGCCTATATTACCATTTGGGTCAGTGCCTTGCACCGTGTGTCGAGGATATATCCCAGGAAACGAACAAAGAGATGGTCGATGGGATTGTTCGATTCCTTAACGGCGGGTACAAGGAGGTCAAGGAAGAATTGACCTTAAAGATGCAAAAGGCCGCAGAGGACCTGGAGTTCGAGCGGGCAAAGGAGTTTCGCGACCAGATCCTGAATATCGAAGCGACGATGGAAAAGCAGAAGATGGAAATGAACGACTTTGTAGATCGCGACGTATTCGGATATGCCGTGGATAAAGGCTGGATGTGCGTGCAGGTCTTCTTCATTAGGCAGGGTAAGCTGATAGAACGTGATGTATCGCTTTTCCCGATCTATAATGAACCGGAAGAAGATTTCCTGACCTATCTTGGTCAATTCTATTCCAAACAGAACCACTTTGTACCAAAAGAAGTGATGCTGCCTGCAAGGATCGAGTTGGAGATGGCGCAGGCGCTACTGCAGACCAATGTGATGCAACCGCAAAGGGGTAAAAAGAAACAGCTTGTGGACTTGGCGAATAAAAATGCCAAAGTGGCCTTGGTTGAGAAGTTCTCCTTGATTGAAAGAGATGAAAAAAGAACCATCCTAGCGGTGGAAAACCTTGGTGAGATACTAGGGATTGAGACCCCGCTGAGAATCGAGGCATTCGACAACTCCAATATTCAAGGAACTGATCCTGTTTCAGCGATGGTTGTGTTCATCGATGGAAAGCCAGAGAAGCGGGAGTACCGGAAATACAAGACGAAAAGCGTACAAGGGCCGGATGATTATGAATCCATGCGTGAGGTGGTAAGGAGAAGATACACGAGAGTACTGAAGGAATCCCTCCCACTTCCTGACCTGATCATCATTGATGGTGCAAAAGGCCATATGTCTGCTGTAAGGGATGTATTGGAAAATGAGTTGAACCTCTTTATTCCGATTGTCGGTCTTGCGAAGGATGAAAGGCATCGGACGAGCAATCTGCTGGCAGGCGAGGACGCCATGATTGTCCCGCTTGAACGGACGAGCCAGGAGTTCTACCTGTTGCAAAGAATCCAGGACGAGGTTCATCGATTTGCGATTACATTTCATCGCCAGCTGAGGAGCAAAAATGTCTTCCACTCCGTCTTGGACGATATTCCGGGAGTGGGTGCGACAAGGAAAAAAGCCTTGCTCAAACAGTTTGGCTCTGTTGCAAAACTGAAGGAAGCGACAGTGGAAGATATTCAACAGGCGAAAATCCCACGCAGCATCGCCGAGGAAATTTTTAAAAAATTACAAGAATAGGTGTTGTAACTATTCTTGGAGTCTGATATAATCACTATTAATTTCATAATGTGCCACTTCAAATTAATGAAGTGATGATAGAGGTGCGAACTTCAAAAGTATGTAATCGGAGAAGAAAGAGCTTCCGGGAAGATTACGGAAAGGGGAGGATCGCCGAAGTAAAAAAAAGTCTCTTTTTCTTTTTTTTACTGGTTCTGCGTTTAAGAAATGTAGGACTGTCAGGCTGTTTTTGTGCTGCCTGGAGAGCTATCTCACGCGTGAACGGTTTTTATATTTTGCCAATCACAGCAATGAGACAAAGCTCATTGCTGTTTTTTTATACCTTCATACAGGAAATAGTCACAGGTTAAGACTAATTTCTTCGCGAGGTGCATCCATGGGCTTTCTATCTTTTACATTATGATGAAATAAACAGTAAAGGGAATGGTGGGTATGTCAACGATTGTTGTACAAAAATTCGGAGGAACTTCGGTAGGGTCTGTTGAGCGGATTCAGCATGTTGCAAAAAGAGTTATTTCTGAAGTGGAAAAAGGCCACAAGGTTGTAGTGGTGGTTTCTGCCATGGGGAAAACGACAGATCAGCTGTTAACGTTGGCAAATGCAATCAATCCACACCCGAGCAAACGCGATATGGATATGCTGCTTACAACTGGGGAGCAGATCACCATTTCACTCTTAGCAATGGCCCTTCAGGTCAGGGGACATGAAGCGGTATCCTTGACTGGCTGGCAGGCAGGTATTCGTACTGAGCCAGTACATGGTAACGCGAGAATCACCCATATCGAAACAGACCTTTTGAACAGCCATCTGGCATCAGGGAAAATCGTGATTGTGGCAGGCTTTCAAGGTATTACCGAAACGAATGAAATCACAACACTTGGCAGAGGTGGCTCCGATACAACGGCCGTTGCACTTGCAGCTGCCCTTGAAGCGGAGAAATGTGATATCTATACAGATGTAACCGGGGTGTTTACGACGGATCCCCGTTTTGTGAAAGAGGCAAGAAAATTGGCGGCAGTATCCTATGATGAAATGCTGGAGCTGGCCAATCTGGGAGCGGGTGTATTGCACCCAAGAGCGGTTGAATTTGCGAAAAATTATGGAGTGCAGCTTGTTGTGCGTTCAAGTATGGAAGAGGAAGAAGGCACCATCATTGAGGAGGAAGTTTCCATGGAAAAGAGTTTAGTAGTAAGAGGAATTGCATTTGAAGATCAGATTACCCGGATTTCTGTATGTGGATTGCCGAATGAGCTACATACCCTATCCACTATTTTTACAACATTGGCAAAGCATAGCCTGAACGTCGATATCATCATCCAGACTAGTATGGATAAAGATACTACAAATATCTCCTTCTCGGTGAAAACGAAAGATGTTGATGAGACAATCCAAGTGCTCGAGCAATATAAAGAGCATCTGGGCTTTAGCCATATTGAAAAAGAAAGCAACTTAGCGAAAGTTTCCATCGTCGGCTCGGGGATGATTTCAAACCCGGGTGTCGCTGCAGAAATGTTCCAGGTACTTGCGACAGAAGGCATTCATGTGAAAATGGTAAGTACATCCGAAATCAAGGTATCCACTGTGGTGGATGTTGGCGTGATGGTGAAGGCTGTAGAGGCATTGCATGTTGCTTTCAAGCTTGGGGAAGAATCGGTGGAGCGTGTGTTGAGCTGAAGCTGAAAGAGGTGGGCATCCTTTAGGAGGGTGCTCTTTTTTTGGTGGTTTTGTATAATAATATAGATTGAATAATATGCCTGGAGGTTCCTGCTACATGAAGAAAAGCCAAGTTATCATTTATGGTGATGCTTTTGTCGATTACATAGCAAAGGATACAACAAATGAATCATACATCATACATCTTGGAGGGGCGGCATTGAATATTGCAGTAGGGTTGAGTCGTCTTGATGTTCCGACCCAGCTTATCACGGTGACTGGTGAAAACGAAACCGGCAAGTTCGCGCGCAGGGAGCTTATGAAGGAAGGCGTGGGACTTGAATATGCGCAAAAGATCCCTGAAAAGCAAGTGAGTGGGGTATATGTGCACCTTTTACCCGGTGGAGAACGAAGCTTCCATAAATATGTGGATGAAACGCCGGACATCCAAGTGAAGAAATCCCAAGTTGATCCAGAAGCATTCCTGAGTGCCTCCATCTTTCATATCAGCTCGGGGACCATGTTCCATCCGGTAGCGCTTGGGACCACACACCATTCAGTAAAACTGGCGAAGAGTGCTGGCGCTCTGCTTTCCCTTGATGTGAACATCCGACGCCAACGCTGGGAGAATGAGAAACAATGCAGAAATACAATTCGTTCCTTTTTTCCTGAAGTGGATATTCTCAAGCTAACGGAAGAGGAGCTATTGTTCCTGACAAAAGCTTCCTGTATAGAGGCGGGGATAGCCGACCTTGTACAATTTGATATACCGTTAATCCTTGTGACGGTCGGAGAATCAGGCACTTATGCCGTACAAAATCAAATCATCCATCATTTTTCTGTGGAAAAGGTGGCGACTGTCGATACGACCGGTGCTGGAGATGCTTTCATGGCTGGCATACTTCGATATGTTCATATAAAAGGGATACCATCCACAGTTGAGGCACTTAGTGACTGCGTAGAATTTGCCAACCGTCTTGGCGCCCTTGCCACTACAAAGCAGGGAGCCATGACAGCGATGCCGCGATTGGAAGAAATCAATTCTTCGTGAGGTAGGTAGGAGAAAAGCAGTTCGGCATGAACTTTGGGCAGTTCCGCACGAACTTATCCCGTTTTGGCACGAACTCTGCGCAGTTCCGCACGAACTCGTCCAGGTTCCGCATCAACTCCCCAAAGGAAGACGCGAACCCAAAGCGGTGTAGCCAAAAACGTACAAAAAGAAAAGCGCATGCAAAGAGCATGCGCTAAAAAGTATAGGTTATTTGTCCCATTGGACGGTGATGTAGATTTCGTTTCGCTTTTTCTGCTCTTCGATGGCTTCGGCTGTTTTGTTTTTTTGGCGTTGGACCTGTTCGGCAAGAAATCCTGCTTCAAGCTGGAAGATCGCATCCTTATTCAACTTAAGACGTCGCTTCACCATTTCCCCGCTTAGGAGGTATTTGATTTCATTTTTTTTCTGTTCGATGAGCTCTAGCTCTCCCCAGCCCGCTTCCTTGAAGAACTGGGCTATCTCTTCCTGGCTGCCAATGGTGAAGCGGCGTGCCAGCTGTTTGCCTGACCAATAGATGATCTGGGCGTGGTCTTTCCCCAAAAGGTCTGGAATGAGCATGTCCCGTATCAGTTCGTACCCAAAAACAGGGACTTGTAAGGTTGTGTCCATTTCTTCTTGCTGTTCTTGCTGCTTGTTTGCTTCGGTCAATTTACTTCCCCTCTTTCTACTACCCTCATTATATAATAAAGGCCCTCCATAAATAAATGAAGCAGAAGAAGTATTTTATACTAGAAAAATATTATCTTATTTTTCTGACATATTTAACTGCACTTGACTTTTTCAAAAATTACAATTTTTGTACGCGTTTTCTTGACGCTTCCAATATGGGGGAGTAAAATAAACTTGTCACATATTTGTCGATATATCTGTAAAGGCTTTCATTATATTGAAAGTTTAAAAAAGGGATGCGGGAGTTCGAGTGATTTTTTACTATAATAGATAGTGAAAGAAAGAACTTGTAAACATCTAATCTATTTTCTTACATTAAAAAGGGGGTTAAGTGATGGCAACAGAACGTGAATTTTTACTTCGAAGACTCCACTCGCTTCTAGGAGTCATTCCGGTTGGTATTTTCTTAATTCAGCATTTGGTTGTAAACCATTTTGCTACAAAGAGTCCGGATGCATTTAACAAGGCGGCACATTTCATGGAGAGCCTGCCGTTCCGTTATGCGCTAGAAATTTTTGTGATTTTCCTTCCGATTTTATTCCACGCAATCTACGGCTTATATATTGCTTTTACAGCAAAAAACAATGTAAGCAAGTATGGGTATGGGCGTAACTGGATGTTCATGGTCCAACGTTTCACAGGAATCATTACATTGATTTTTATCGTTTGGCATGTATGGGAAACACGTATTGCAGCTGCAAGGGGAGCGGAAGTGAACTTTGATATGATGGCTAACATCCTTGCTAGTCCTGCTATGTTCGCGTTTTACGTTGTTGGTGTAATTGCAACGATTTTCCACTTCGCAAATGGCCTCTGGTCTTTCTGTGTAAGCTGGGGAATCACTGTAACTCCTCGCTCTCAACAAATTGCTACCTACGTGACAATGGGTATCTTTGTCGCTCTTTCAGTCGTAGGAGTTCGAGCATTATTAGCATTCGTATAAGACCTATAGCAACTATTAAGGAGTGAGTTACCATTGAGTAAAAAAATTATCGTGGTCGGCGGTGGATTAGCGGGCTTAATGGCTACCATTAAGATTGCAGAAGCCGGTGTACCAGTGGATTTATTTTCATTAGTGCCAGTTAAACGTTCTCACTCGGTTTGTGCCCAAGGTGGAATCAACGGGGCAGTAAACACAAAAGGAGAAGGGGATTCTCCGTGGGAGCATTTTGATGATTCAGTATACGGTGGGGATTTCTTAGCGAATCAGCCTCCAGTTAAAGCGATGTGTGAAGCGGCACCTGGGATCATCCATCTATTGGACCGTATGGGCGTTATGTTCAACCGTACACCTGAAGGACTTTTGGACTTCCGTCGCTTTGGTGGAACGCAGCATCACCGTACAGCATTTGCTGGGGCAACAACAGGCCAGCAGCTATTATATGCATTGGATGAGCAGGTTCGCCGCCATGAGGTGTCGGGTCTTGTCACGAAGTATGAAGGCTGGGAGTTCCTGGGAACTGTCGTCGATGATGAAGGCGTATGCCGTGGGGTTGTCGCGCAGAACCTGACAAGCATGGAGATCGTTTCGTTCCCTGCCGATGCTGTCATTATGGCAACAGGCGGTCCTGGAATCATCTTCGGTAAATCAACGAACTCTGTCATCAACACAGGTTCTGCTGCATCGATCGTGTATCAGCAGGGTGCCTACTATGCAAACGGTGAATTCATCCAAATCCACCCTACAGCGATTCCAGGGGACGACAAGCTTCGTCTGATGAGTGAATCCGCACGTGGAGAAGGTGGACGAGTCTGGACTTATAAAGATGGGAAGCCTTGGTACTTCCTTGAAGAAAAATATCCTGCCTACGGTAACCTTGTTCCTCGTGATATTGCAACGCGTGAAATCTTTGACGTGTGTGTCAATCAGAAACTTGGTGTAAACGGCGAAAACATGGTTTACCTTGATCTTTCTCATAAAGATCCGAAAGAACTTGATATCAAGCTTGGCGGAATCATCGAAATCTATGAAAAATTCATGGGTGATGATCCTCGTAAAGTGCCAATGAAGATCTTCCCGGCTGTTCACTATTCCATGGGTGGTCTGTGGGTCGATTATGACCAGATGACAAACATTCAAGGCCTATTTGCAGCAGGAGAATGTGATTATTCCCAGCATGGTGCGAACCGTCTAGGTGCCAACTCCCTTCTTTCTGCCATCTATGGCGGTATGGTAGCTGGTCCAAAAGCGGTTGAATACATGAACGGACTTGAAAAATCGACAGATTCACTTGGAACGTCCCTTTTCGATCGCTATGTAAAAGAAGAAGAGCAGAAATGGAACCGCATCATGACGATGAATGGTACGGAGAACGCGTATGTTCTTCACAAAGAGCTGGGCGAGTGGATGACTGATAACGTAACTGTTGTCCGTTACAACGATAAGCTTTTACAGACGGATGCGAAAATCCAGGAACTATTAGAGCGTTATGACAATATCAATATCCATGACACTGCAAAATGGAGCAACCAGGGAGCGGCATTCACACGTCAGCTATTCCACATGCTTCAATTGGCGCGTGTCGTGACAATCGGTGCCTATAACCGTAATGAAAGCCGCGGTGCGCACTATAAACCGGACTTCCCGGAACGTAATGATGAAGAATTCCTAAAAACAACGATGGCGAAATTCACTGGCCCTAAATCTGCGCCTGAGTTCCATTACGAAGATGTGGATGTCAGCTTGATTCCGCCGCGTAAGCGTGACTACTCTAAGAAAAAAGGGGGTAAAGAATGATGGCTGAACAAACAAAAACAGTAACGTTTAAAGTGAAGCGTCAAGATGGTCCTGATGGAACCCCTTTCTATGAAACATTTGAATTGCCTTACCGTCCTAACATGAACGTCATTTCCGCCTTGATGGAAGTGCGCCGTAACCCAGTGAATGCAGAAGGGAAAGCTACAACTCCTGTAAACTGGGATATGAACTGTTTGGAAGAGGTCTGTGGTGCGTGCTCCATGGTGATCAACGGAAAGCCGCGTCAATCCTGTACAGCGCTTGTCGACCAGTTGGAACAGCCGATCGTACTAGAGCCGATGAGCACATTCCCGGTTGTCCGTGACCTGCAGGTGGACAGAAGCCGTATGTTTGATTCCTTGAAAAAGGTAAAAGCATGGATTCCGATCGACGGCACTTATGATCTGGGACCTGGTCCTCGTATGCCTGAGAAAAAACGCCAATGGGCTTACGAGCTTTCTAAATGTATGACTTGTGGTGTTTGCCTTGAAGCATGTCCTAACGTAAACAGCAAATCGGACTTCATCGGTCCTGCTCCTCTTTCCCAGGTGCGATTATTCAATGCGCATCCAACAGGGGAGATGAACAAATCAGAACGCCTTGAAGCAATCATGGGTGACGGCGGGCTTGCCAACTGTGGTAACTCACAGAACTGTGTACAGTCTTGCCCTAAAGGAATTCCATTGACTACTTCCATTGCGGCACTGAACAGAGATACGACCATTCAGATGTTCCGTAATTTCTTTGGAAGTGACCAAGCATAAATAAAAATGAACGCCTCTTTCTTGTTAAGGGGCGTTTTTTTACAAACAAATGATTTGTCAGAAGATATTGAAAATAAGTGAGGTATCAGAGATGAAAAATACAGCTTATATAAGCGATATGCAAAATTGGATGAATGAATTCTCATTCAGTCATCAGGTGACTGTCCGCTTCTCGGAAACCGATATGTTCGGTCACATGAACAACACAGTTCCCTTCGTTTATTTTGAAGAATCAAGAATAGAGTTCTTTAAAGCCTTGGGATTCATGCAGGATTGGACAAGAGCTTCCAGCAGCACCATTCCAGTAGTGGCAGATCTGCAATGCGATTTTCTGAAGCAGGTGTATTTCGGTGAAAAGCTGGAAATCTGTGTGAAAGCGAATGAACTGGGGACGTCCTCTGTGGACTTGCATTACCTCGGAAAGCGGGAGAATGGTGAACCTTGCTTTGTTGGGAGGGGGCGAATGGTCCAACTTAACAAGCATACAGGAAAAGGGGAAGCTTGGAGCGAGGAACAGCGCAGTTTGTTCCTTTCTCCGCTTTCAATAAAAAATTAACGCCTTTTTTTCTCTTTCTGAAGAAAAACTGCATATTTAGATGTAACTCCATCCTGCCTGTTAACATATTATACCATGACTAAATATACACCCATCCGCTAGTTCAGCTCTGGCTAAGGCAAGGAGGGTTACAATTATTGAAGGAGAAAGAGTTTCAACCAAAGCCATTGCTTACCAAAAGAGAAAGAGAAGTATTTGAGCTGTTAGTTCAAGATAAAACAACAAAAGAGATTGCTGGTGAGTTGTTTATCAGTGAGAAAACAGTTCGGAACCACATTTCAAACGCTATGCAAAAGCTGGGAGTCAAGGGGCGGTCCCAAGCAGTTGTCGAGCTTCTTCGCATGGGAGAGTTAGAGCTTTAATAATCTGCCGGCTATCTGTTAACAAATTTGTTAAGTAAGATAGTCGGTTATTTTATTCAAACCCAAGTATTACGATTGGTTCTCCTATGTTTATTAGCTGTTACTTCTTGCTTTTTGGCGTAAAACATAAGAGAATGGTAAGGAGAGCATTACATTTCGTATCACTAACAACTTCGCAAGTAATGACAGAATATAGATAAAAAGACATATTTGTAGAAAGAGGGTCGGGAATGACTAAACAAAATGAGTTAGTATCAGAAGATCAATTGGTAGCGGATATTGAAAAATCATTAAGATACATAGCGACACTGGTTAAGCAGAAAGGTCGCGAAATCCTTAGCAATTATACGATTACACCTCCACAATTCGTTGCTTTGCAATGGTTGATGGAAGGCGGGGATATGACAATCGGGGAACTTTCCACAAAGATGTACCTCGCTTGCAGCACCACAACGGACCTGGTTGATCGCATGGAAAAAAATGAACTTGTTCAGCGTGTAAAAGATCCCAACGACCGCCGTGTAGTACGTATCCATCTGTTGGAAGAAGGCGCACGCATCATTGAAGAAGTAGTGCATAAGAGACAGGAATATTTGCGAAACATCCTAAAGAACTATTCACAAGATGAGATTTTCATGTTAGAAAAGTGTTTAGCACGATTACATCTAGAAATGAAAGAATGAGGGATTTAGTTGCAAAGACCAATTGGTGTTATTGATTCAGGGGTTGGTGGATTGACTGTTGCGAAGGAAATCATGCGACAGCTTCCAAAAGAGAGAATAATCTATCTGGGAGACACGGCCCGGTGTCCATATGGACCAAGACCAGCAGAAGAAGTCCGCAGATTCACTTGGGAAATGACAAGATTTCTGCTGTTGCATGATATCAAAATGCTCGTGATCGCCTGCAATACGGCAACAGCTGTGGTATTGGAGGAAATCAGGGAACAGTTGGATATCCCTGTCATAGGTGTAGTGGACCCAGGTGCCAGGACCGCGTTGAAAGTGACTTCCAACAACCACGTTGGTGTAATAGGAACGATAGGCATTGTAAACAGCGGTGCATACGAAACCGCATTGAAATCCATCAACAATGATGTCACGGTCGACAGTCTGGCATGTCCGAACTTTGTACCATTGGTGGAAAGCGGAGAGTTCGATGGTGCTACAGCCATAGACATTGTCCGGGATACTCTTATTCCTTTCCAGGGGATGGACATGGATACACTGATCCTTGGATGCACGCATTACCCATTGCTGCGTCCGGCCATTCAGGAAGTGATGGGGCAGGATGTCCAACTGATCTGCTCCGGTGACGAGACGGCACGGGAAGTCAGTACGATCCTGAACTTCAAGAAACTCCTGAACCAAAAAAGCTCCAAGGACGAGCACGTATTCTATACAACAGGTTCCAGGGAGCTTTTTGAAAAAATCGCATCCAAGCTGTTCGGACAGAGGGTTAAGAACGTAAAAACGATTGTTTTGGAGCCAATATCGATATAGGGACTAAAAAGAAGAGACTCCTTCCAACACGGAAGGAGTTTTTCTTTTTGCACAAATTCTTTTTCCATCCGGTCTATTTTTAGCATAGGGCTCGTATACATGTTAGTACAAACCGTCTTAGGAGGGAAACCTATGTCTAATAAAAAAGTGAAAATGACTGCTGCAGCTGTTCTTGCATCATCAGTATTATTGTCTGGATGTGGATTGTTCGGAGGAGATGAGCAGGCGGCACCTGAAGCAGATATTCCAAAGGATGTCAGCTATGTGGATGATGCAGGGGATGTAACTGAAGAAACAGAAGGAACCGAAACAGAGGGAACAGCAACTGATGGTGAGGATGAAGCTGCAACGGAAACAACCAAAAGGGAATTATACTTAATCGACAGCAACGGCTATGTTGTTTCACAAACATTTGATTTGCCAAAGACGGAAGGTACGGCAAAACAAGCCCTGGAACATCTGGTGCAGGGCGGGCCTATAGAGGATTTGCTGCCTAATGGATTCCGTGCGGTCCTTCCGGCAGGTACAGAAGTGGATGTGAACCTGAAGGAGGATGGAACAATTGTTGCTGACTTCTCCAATGAGTTCATTGAATATGATCCGAATGATGAAAAGAAAATCCTTGAATCCATCACCTGGACATTGACGCAATTCCCTAATGTGAAAAGGGTGCAAATTCAAGTCAACGGGCATAATCAGGAAGTGATGCCAGTGAATAAGACACCGATTGGAAAAGGCGTAAGCAGGTCCAACGGTATCAATCTTGATACTTCTGAAACTGTCGATATTAGAAATACCCGTGCGGTAACCCTCTATTTTGTCGCAGATAACAATGAAGGAGATCCGTACTATGTTCCTGTCACAAAGCGTCTGGCGATGAAAGAATCAAACGATTACGCTGCCATTGTCAATGCCTTGGTTGCCGGTCCTTCCTATAATTCAGGCCTGACAAAGGAATTGAACAATGAAATCAAGCTTTTATCCGAACCCCAATATGCCAATGGCAACCTGACACTTGATTTCAATGAAGATATCCTCGGGCTTGAGGAAAAGGTTGTATCCAGGGCGGTTGTAGATTCCCTCGTACTTACTTTAACCGAGCAGGCCGGGGTAGAGACCATTTCCATCACAGTAAATGGGGAAGGCGGCTTGATGGCTACAGATGGCACGAATGTATCCGAGCCTGTTGCCCGACCTGAAAATGTGAATACAGGCAGGTTTTAATCTCTGATATTTGATATACTAATGTAGGACATGTGAAGAGGTGGGTAACTGCCTCTTTTTCCTATTGAATCAAGATTGTACACTCTTGCTGTTAGCCTTTTTATCATGCAGCCTACAATAAGAAAAGGAGTTAAGAATATGCCGAGAGTTGATGGAAGAGAAAATAATGAACTAAGAAAAATCGAAATTATCCCCAATTACATAACCCATCCTGAGGGATCTGTGCTGATAACTGTCGGGGAAACGAAGGTAATCTGTACAGCTACCGTCGAAGATCGAGTACCGCCGTTCATGCGAGGGCAAGGGAAAGGTTGGATAACCGCCGAATATTCCATGCTGCCTAGAGCGACAGAAAAAAGAACCATGAGGGAATCCACAAAAGGGAAAGTGTCAGGCCGTACAATGGAAATTCAGCGCCTGATCGGAAGGGCGCTGCGTTCAGTGGTCGATTTGGAGAAGCTTGGTGAAAAGACGATCTGGATTGATTGCGACGTGATTCAAGCTGACGGTGGAACAAGAACTGCATCGATTACAGGTGCCTTTGTGGCGATGGTTCTCGCTTTTCAGAAACTTGTGGAAGCAAAAAAAATCAAAGCCTTGCCAATCACGGATTACCTTGCAGCTACATCGGTAGGGATCGATGCACAGGAGGGTCCCATCCTAGACTTGAATTACATAGAAGATTCAAAAGCGGAAGTGGATATGAATGTCGTCATGACGGGATCTTTGGATTTTGTGGAGCTTCAGGGAACTGGAGAGGAAGCCACTTTTTCCAGAAAACAGCTTAATGAGCTTTTGGACCTTGCAGAAGAAGGGATGCTGCAGCTGGTGGAATGCCAAAAACAGGCCCTTGGTGCAATTGCGGATCATATAGGTAAAACGAAAGAGGAAGTGAAAGGACTGTGACCATGCAAGAGATTATCATTGCCACGAACAATCCGGGAAAAGTAAAAGAGTTCCAGACAATCTTCGAACCAAAGGGAATAAAGGTTAAATCATTGGCTGATTTCCCGGAAGTCTCCGAAGTGGAAGAGACAGGGACAACCTTTGAAGAAAATGCCCTTTTGAAGGCATCTGCCTTAGCGGAACACCTTGGCAAGACCGTTCTTGCCGATGATTCCGGACTGGAAGTGGATGCCCTGAATGGAGAACCGGGGGTGTATTCTGCGCGTTACGCGGGTACTGATAAAAATGACAGGGAAAATTATCTGAAGGTGTTAACGAAGCTTGAAAATGTACCAGATGAAAAAAGAACGGCAAGATTCGTATGTGTTCTGGCAGTCGTGCAGCCTTCAGGTAAGAAACATACTGTCCGTGGTACCTGTGAAGGTAGGATCGCTCATCAGCCGATTGGTGAAAATGGATTCGGGTATGATCCGGTTTTCTTTGTTGAAGAAAAGGGGTTGACGATGGCACAGCTCACAAAAGAAGAAAAAAGTGAAATCAGCCACAGAGGTAATGCCATCAAGCTTTTAACCAAACAGTGGGATGAACTATTTCTCACAAATTAGGAGTGAGAGAGGATGAAAGTATTAGTTGTCAGTGACAACCATGGACAAACGGATGTCCTGGAGCAACTGAAGGCACGGCATCAAGATGATGTGGAGCATTTCATTCATTGTGGGGATTCGGAATTGCCGTTCAATAGTAAGGAGATGGAAGGGTTTGACGGCGTGAGGGGTAATTGTGACTTCGATAGTGATTATCCGTTGCAATTAATCAAAGAAGTAAACGACAATCGCTTCTTTATCACTCATGGTCACCTTCATCAGGTTAAATCGTCCTTGATGCCCATCAAGTATGTAGCACAAGAGGAGGAGGCGAATATCGTCTGCTTCGGCCATTCCCATATCGCAGGAGCGGAATATACGGGAGGGATCCTCTTTGTGAACCCTGGCAGCATCAGCTTGCCACGTATGACACGGCATAAAACCTATGCTATAATAGAAGAAACAAATTTGGACTTTTTCGTACACTACTATAATGAAAAGGGAGAGAGGTTATCCTCTCATACCTTCAACAAGTAGAGAGGGGAGGGTCACTTCTCTCTCTTTTTTCTCTATAAAAGTTATATGAGAAAAGTTTTTGAAAAAGTGTTGACTTTAGATTCCCTATCTCATATAATAAATCTTGTCGCTGATGATAATTAGTAAATATTTCTTGTGACATTAACATGTCCCAGTAGCTCAGCAGGATAGAGCACGATCGAATATGCTTCCTTGAAACACTACAGCGTACCGATTTTTAGCATCCTGAATTATCTCCCCGAAAAATCGGGACGACAACTTGAAAAGTAAGTTCCACTTAAATTTTGTCCCAGTAGCTCAGCAGGATAGAGCAACGGCCTTCTAAGCCGTGTGTCGGGGGTTCGAATCCCTCCTGGGACGCCATTTTACCTAAAGCACCATATACGTTTTTATGAGCACTTACCTTTTGAGTGTTGATAAAATTGTATATGGTGTTTTTTTATTCTAAGGACCGCTCTTCTTATATCGCTTGTACTCCATACTAAACATTGATACACTTGTTTCAAATATTTCCACAAAAAAATAGGATGGAAAATACATATGAAAAATAAACAGAGAAAAAAAGTTGTTGAGTTTCCGAACCTTAAACAACGATTATTGGAAAAAGCAATGAACACAATGAAGGAAAAGAAATTTTCCGAGGCGCTTGCGCTGTTCGAACAAGCAAGGGAAAACGAATACGCCTATGCGGAAGTCGAGCTTGGTATGATAGTCTGTTATATGGAGCTCGGACAGCTGGCAGAGGCGAAGAACCGATGCAAGAAAATGCTGAGGGAAGACATCGGCGATTACTTTCACATCCTCCAGATCTATATCACGATCCTGATACAGCTGAAAGAGTATGGTGAAGTGAAGAATACAATCGAGGCGATCCTGGAGGAAGATAAGATCCCGTCCCAGTATGCACAGAATTTTTATCAGCTATTGGAGTTTGCCAGAAAAATGCTCCCGGGGCAGGATGGCGCTGGCGAGTCAATGGCTGAAGTGCAGGAGGAAGATCATCATGCATTTCCGATTGAACAATTGCATAATGGGTCCCTGCAAAAACAATACGAAATCATTCAGCAATTAAAAAACATGCATATCCGCCCCTACCTCCCTGAAATTGAAGCTTTTCTTCAGGATGAGGGGAAGCATCCAGTGTTGAAGACATTTCTCCTGCATATGCTGAAGGAACAAGGTGTGGATAGTGAAATAACCTTACATAAGCTTGGCGAGGCAGCAACGGTCGTACCGAAGGATCTGCCATCTGGTGAGGAAGATCCGTTTCTGAACGATGTGATACTTGTATTGGAAGATACAGTGAACTGTGAAAATCCGATCCTTTTTGAAAGCCTTAAAGAATTGCTCGTCAGGATACATACGGTACAGTTCCCAATTCCATTCAATCCAGCCTCCCCGGAAAAATGGGCTGCTGGATTGCATCAAGTAGGGAATGAATTATACATGATCCATTCAGATGAGGAAGAATTATTGGCTATGTATCATTTATCAGCAATCGAAATGAAGGATATCATCAGTCAGATTAGAAAGCTTGAAGATTTTTCATTTTTACATTTATAATGGTATCTGTTGAACTCATTGCAGGTTATGTTATAATGTAAGGGTTGTAAACTGTATATACCATATAGGTTTCTAGATTTCCCCAAGTTGATTGGGGTTATCAGGAATGTGCATGCAGTAAATTTTATTAACAGACAACCGCATTAACATGTGTGGTTAAACCGATTGGATAATGCTTGTT
Source organism: Sutcliffiella tianshenii (assembly GCF_016908565.1). Lineage (GTDB taxonomy): Bacteria > Bacillota > Bacilli > Bacillales > Bacillaceae_I > Sutcliffiella_A > Sutcliffiella_A tianshenii. The sequence goes on along the minus strand of NZ_JAFBED010000004.1, from coordinate 371,454 downwards.
AGATGACCATTATCTTTTTCGAAAATAGATGTTGGAGGGAAAATCATGTCTGCAAAATGGGAAAAGTTAGAAGGAAATCAAGGCGTATTAACAGTTGAAGTTGACGCTGATACTGTTAACAAAGGGCTAGACGCTGCATTCAAAAAAGTTGTAACAAAAGTAAACGTACCAGGATTCCGTAAAGGGAAGATTCCTCGCGGGATGTTCGAACAACGCTTTGGTGTTGAATCTTTATACCAAGATGCTTTGGATATCATTCTTCCGACTGCATACTCCAATGCAGTGGTTGAAACTGGAATCGAGCCGGTAGATCAACCGGAAATCGATATCGAAACAATCGGCAAAAACGAGAAATTGGTATTCACTGCCAAAGTAATCGTGAAGCCTGAAGTGAAACTTGGCGAATACAAAGGATTAGAAGTTGAGCGTCTTGATGCAAACGTATCTGACGAAGATGTAGAAGCTGAATTAAAAGGCCTTCAAGAGCGTCAAGCTGAGCTTGTAGTAAAAGAAGAAGGTGCTGTTGAAAACGGCGATACAGTTGTAATGGACTTTGAAGGTTTCGTTAACGGCGAAGCATTCGAAGGTGGAAAAGCGGAGAACTATTCTTTGGAAATCGGTTCTAACACGTTCATCCCAGGTTTCGAAGAGCAACTGGTTGGAATGACTGCTGGAGCAGAGAAAGATGTTGAAGTTTCTTTCCCTGAAGAGTATCATGCTGAAGAGCTTGCTGGTAAGCCTGCAGTATTCAAAGTGACGCTTCACGAAATCAAAACAAAAGAACTTCCTGCACTTGACGACGAGTTTGCGAAAGATGTAGACGAAGAAGTTGAAACGCTTGAAGAACTTAAAGCAAAAACTAAAGCTCGTCTTGAAGAATCTAAAAAGACAGAAGCTGACAATCACCTTCGCGACACGCTAGTGGAAAAAGCAGCTGCAAACACTGAAGTTGAAATCCCGGCAGCTATGGTGAATACAGAAACTGATCGCATGGTTAAAGAATTCGAACAACGCCTTCAAATGCAAGGCATGACTTTGGATCTTTACTTCCAATTCTCTGGTCAGGACGAACAGGCTCTTCGCACTCAAATGAAAGAAGATGCAGAAAAGCGTGTGAAAATGAACTTGACGCTTGAAGCTATCTCTAAAGCTGAAAACATCGAAGTTACAGATGAAGAAGCGAACGAAGAAGTAGAAAAAATGGCTGGCATGTACAATATGCCTGTAGAACAGATCAAGCAAGCATTAGGAAGCTTGGAAGGTCTTAAAGAAGATTTGAAAATCAGAAAAGCAATTGATTTCCTTGTAGAAAACAGTAAAGATGTTGCATAATAATAATAAGAGACAAGGCGCGACTTGATCGTGCCTTGTTTTGTACCATCTGGACAAGATTCTGATTAGATTTTCCTTTATTTCCACCCATCGCTGTGTTATTTATTTCATATCATGGATACAATAGTACGGACTCTTCCTCTAAAATATCCATACATAACCAAAGAGATATTATTAGAAATGTTAGGTAATTATGTGGTAAAATGCAGTACATAACTATTCGTTTTGAATAATGGAAATTGATTTATTTTTCCTATTGGATAAGGAAGCTGGGCAGGATGATAGCCTGTTCGGTATTTCTATTCTTTGTTTTATCTTAGCCAGCCGGTGGATGAGAATAGAGAGAAATGATAAGGGGTGAAACAATTTGTTTAAATTTAATGATGAAAAAGGACAATTAAAATGTTCTTTCTGTGGGAAAACACAGGATCAAGTGCGAAAACTTGTTGCTGGGCCAGGTGTATACATATGTGATGAATGTATTGAACTTTGTACAGAGATCGTGGAAGAGGAACTGGGTACAGAGGAAGAAGTCGAGTTTAAAGACGTTCCAAAGCCAAAAGAGATCCGTGATATTTTAGACGAATATGTTATTGGCCAGGAGTCTGCGAAAAAATCGCTTTCCGTAGCGGTATATAACCACTATAAGCGAATCAATTCCAACAGCAAGATCGATGATGTCGAGCTTGCAAAGAGTAATATTGCCATGATCGGACCTACAGGTAGCGGGAAAACGTTATTGGCGCAAACACTGGCAAGAATCCTGAATGTTCCATTCGCGATTGCCGATGCGACTTCTTTGACAGAGGCTGGTTATGTAGGGGAAGACGTAGAGAACATTCTATTGAAACTGATCCAGGCAGCGGATTATGATGTGGAAAAAGCCGAAAAAGGAATCATCTACATCGATGAAATCGATAAAGTGGCACGTAAGTCGGAGAACCCATCCATTACGCGCGACGTTTCCGGAGAAGGTGTTCAACAAGCGTTGCTGAAGATTTTGGAAGGTACTGTTGCAAGTGTGCCTCCTCAAGGCGGACGCAAGCACCCTCATCAGGAATTCATTCAGATCGATACAACGAATATCCTATTCATTTGCGGTGGGGCATTTGACGGAATCGAACAGATTATCAAGCGCCGCCTAGGTAAAAAAGTCATCGGTTTCGGAACTGTCGAAACAAAAGCGGATGAGCTTGAGCAAAAGGAACTTCTTTCTAAAGTGTTGCCGGAAGATCTTCTTCGCTTTGGTTTGATCCCTGAGTTCATCGGACGTCTTCCAGTAACGGCAAGCTTAATGCCGCTTGACGAGGATGCATTGATCGAAATCCTGACTAAACCAAAAAATGCTCTTGTGAAGCAATATCAAAAGATGCTGGATCTTGATAATGTCGAGCTTGAGTTTGAAGATGGAGCTCTAGTCGAGATTGCGAAAAAGGCAATCGAAAGAAAGACTGGCGCACGTGGATTAAGATCGATCATTGAAGGAATCATGCTTGATGTGATGTATGAGCTTCCTTCAAGGGATGATATTAAAAAATGTGTCATCACAGCTGATACCGTATCAAACAATGTCGCTCCAAAACTGATTCTGGATGATGGATCCGAATTGAAAGAGGACGAAAAGACATCTGCATAAATAGTGAAAGAGCACTCCTTTTTGGGGTGCTCTTTTCTATGTATTTTAATCAAACTGCATATTGAAAATATAATAGAGAACCCCAATCTCCAATGGGGAAATGAGACTTTCCCCATGAATTACAAATTTAAATCTCGGCTTTGGGAATCGCTTCTCCACTTTGATTTCGGCCACAAGCTTACTCTCGCATTTTACGTATGCAGTACGATTGAACAGATCCTTTTCAATCGTAAATTTTTCATTCTCTTTTTCATATATGAACCTGCCATGAGTCTTTACTTTAGAAATATCCTTTAAAGAATGTTTCGTTTCTTCATTATGTTGAGTTTTGATAAGAACATCCCACTTCATCCGCAATAAGTTCTCCTTGAAGGTTCGCTCCTGTACTATAAGTTCTTCCCCGTTTTGTGCGGTTCCTTTGCAATCTTTTTTTCCGAAAAACACGATGACACCTTCGGAAATGATCGGGATAGGCATTTTAGACATGATTTCTATCCATTTCTTTCGATAGGTACGTTCAAAAGAGGCTATTTTTTGTCCTTCAAGGTCAGAAATTATTATCGGCTTCGATGAATATTTGAATAGCGGCAAAGTAAATGTATATTCCTGCAAAAAAAGTACCCCCCTTTATTCTCTTTATACGGATGAAAAAAGGAAATGTTTCATAATTTAACCAAATGCATATTTGTGGTTTATTCCATCTTTTGCACGGAGATACTAGCAAATAATCACATCACGAATGCAGGAGGGTAATTATGTCTTGGACAGGTATTGCACTGTTTATACAGCTTTTCTTTGGGGTCATCATCGGACTCTATTTTTGGAACCTGCTACGAAATCAACGGACTCAGAAAGTCTCGATTGATAAAGAGTCAAAAAAGGAAATGGAACAACTGCGTAAAATGAGAAGCATCTCTCTCTCCGAGCCTTTGGCGGAAAAAGTGAGACCGACCAGTTTTAAAGAAATAGTCGGGCAAGAAGATGGAATCAAAGCCTTGAAAGCGGCAATTTGCGGACCCAATCCACAGCATGTCATCATTTACGGGCCTCCTGGAGTGGGGAAAACTGCTGCAGCGCGATTGGTGTTGGAGGAAGCTAAAAAGAACAGGAAATCACCTTTTAAATCCTCTGCAGTATTTATTGAACTGGATGCTACCACAGCCAGATTCGATGAAAGGGGAATCGCCGATCCGTTGATTGGATCCGTGCATGACCCAATCTATCAAGGAGCAGGTGCGATGGGACAAGCTGGTATCCCGCAGCCAAAGCAGGGCGCTGTGACACATGCACATGGAGGGATGCTTTTCATAGACGAAATCGGCGAGTTGCATTCCATTCAAATGAATAAACTCCTGAAAGTGCTTGAAGATCGAAAAGTATTCCTTGATAGTGCGTACTATAGTGAAGAGAATCATCAAATCCCTCAACATATCCATGATATTTTTCAAAATGGCCTGCCTGCTGATTTCCGGCTGGTTGGTGCAACTACACGAACGCCAAACGAAATACCCCCAGCGATTCGTTCCCGCTGTATGGAAGTCTTTTTCCGTGAATTGGACAAGGAAGAGCTTGAAGTGGTGGCAAGAAACGCTGTGGATAAGATACATATGACAGCAGAGGAGGCTGGAATCAGTCTGCTCGCATCATACACAAGAAATGGGCGGGAAGTGGTAAACATGATGCAGATTGCCGCTGGCCTTGCCATTACAGAAGACAGATATGAAGTAAAGCTTGAAGACATTGAATGGGTCATCCACTCCAGTCAGCTGGCGCCTAAATATGAAAATAAAATCAAGGAAGATGCGCAGCTTGGTCTCGTAAATGGCCTCGCTGTGTTCGGACCGAATTCAGGTGCGTTATTGGAAATTGAAGTAACCGCCATCCCGACCGAGCCTAAAAAGGGTACGGTGAATATTACAGGGATCGTGGAAGAGGAAAGCCTTGGTGGGGGAAGCGGAAAATCGGTGCGCCGGAAAAGTATGGCCAAGGGTTCGGTGGAAAATGTCATCACGGTACTGCGGTCACTGGGAGTGCCTGCTGCCGATTTTGATATCCATGTGAATTTCCCGGGAGGTGTCCCGATTGATGGACCTTCAGCAGGGATAGCAATGGCGACGGGAATCTATTCCGCCATCTTCAAATTGCCTGTGTCCAATCTGATTGCGATGACAGGGGAAATCAGTATACATGGTACCGTCAAGCCTATCGGTGGCGTGATACCGAAGATCAAGGCAGCCAAACAGGCAGGTGCAAAAAGAGTGATCATCCCTGCAGAGAATATGCAGTCGATCATCAAGGAAATTGAAGGAATCGAAGTGATACCTGTGCATCGATTCCAGGAAGTGCTCGACTTGGCCCTCGTAAGGGAAAAAGCGACCGACACCATTATCGAGAATATCATTCAGGTGCCATTGGCTGTACCGAAGACGGAATCGATGTAAAACAGTTTGCTTCTATAAATGTAAATTTTCGTGAGGGTATCGTGTAAATGATACCCTCATTGCCGTTTATGATGGGTAGTGAGGGAATCTAGGACGTCTTTTGATACCCTTTCTCTAAGTAAAATAGAGTAGTGGGAGAATCAAGGATGGCTGTTGATACCCTCACTCTAAGTAAAATAGAGTAGTGGGGGAATCAATCAGTGCTTTTGATACCTTCACTCAAGGTGAAAGAGAGAAGTGAGGGAATCAATCAGTGCTTTTGATACCCTCACTCAAGGTGAAAGAGAGGAGTGAGGGAATCAATCAGTGCTTTTGATGCCCTCAGTCAAGGTAAAAGTGAGGAGTGAAGGAATCAATCAGTGCTTTTGATACCTTCACTCAAGGTGAAAGAGAGGAGTGAGGGAATCAATCAGTGCTTTTGATACCTTCACTCAAGGTGAAAGAGAGGAGTGAGGGAATCAATCAGTGCTTTTGATGCCCTCAGTCAAGGTAAAAGAGAGGAGTGAGGGAATCAATCAGTGCTTTTGATACCCTCACCATATGTAAACGAGGGAAATGAAGGAAGCAATCAGAATCAATCCCCCCTATTGATACCCTCACCCCAAGTAAAAGAGAGCAGTAAGTGAATCAACCATTAACCATTCCTTATTCAACCTCTTTTTACACCTTCAATCAAACTCATTTATTGCACTTCCACCCCTAAAAAGGTAAAATTTTTACTACTGGTTTTCCTTATAACTTCTTGAAACAAGTAAAGAATAGTACAAACAATATCTTTTCTTTGCATTTGCCCACTCTTAATTAGACAGGGCTATGCAATTAGGATAGAATTGAACAAAGATGCAACAACAATGGAAGAGCGTACGGGGGTGTTACGATGGCAGAGAATAAGGAATATCATGTTCCATTATTGCCTTTAAGAGGTTTGATGGTGTTTCCGACGATGGTGCTTCACTTGGATGTGGGCAGGGATAAATCCATTCAGGCCTTGGAAACAGCAATGCTGAATGATAATATTGTAGTTCTTTCTACACAAAAAGAGGTAAGCACGGATGTACCGTCAGAAGAGGATCTGTATGAATGGGGAACCTTGACGAAGGTGAAGCAGATGCTGAAGCTTCCAAATGGTACCGTCCGGGTGCTGGTAGAGGGGCTCGAGCGTGCAAAGATCGAAGAGTTCATCGAGCTGGAAACTCATTGGGAAGCGAAGTTGCTGACCTATCCTGATACAGAGGATAAGGATGCAGAGGACGAAGCGTTGATGAGGACGTTATTGGAATACTTTCATACATATACAAAGCTTTCAAAGAAGACGACCATTGAGACGTATCATACGGTATCTGATATTGCTGAGCCGGGGAGAATGGCTGATATCGTCACTTCGCATCTCCCTTTAAAAATGAAAGAAAAGCAAGCGGTCCTCGAAACAAGGGATGTAAAGGATCGGCTTCATAAAGTGATCAAGTATGTGAATAACGAAAAAGAAGTACTGCAATTGGAGAAGAAAATAGGTCTTCGCGTGAAGCGGTCGATGGAACGCACACAAAAGGAATATTACTTGCGTGAACAAATGAAGGCCATTCAAAAGGAGCTTGGTGATAAGGAAGGCAAATCAGGCGAAATTGAAGAACTGAAAGAAAAACTAAGCAAAATCGATATGCCGGAGAACGTAAAGAAGACGGCATTGAAGGAAATCGACCGGTACGAAAAAATCCCATCCAGTTCTGCCGAAAGCTCGGTGATCCGCAATTATATCGACTGGCTATTGGGCTTGCCATGGGACATCTCCACAGAGGATCAGCTTGATATTAAAAGAGCCGAGCAAATCCTGAATGAAGATCATTTCGGCTTGGAAAATGTGAAGGAACGGGTGCTTGAGTATTTGGCGGTGCAACAGCTGACCAAATCACTGAAGGGGCCGATCCTTTGTTTGGCGGGACCCCCTGGAGTGGGTAAAACGTCACTTGCTAGAAGCATTGCAAAATCCCTCAACCGAAAATTCGTCCGGGTATCACTCGGCGGGGTGAGGGATGAATCTGAGATACGCGGTCATAGAAGAACCTATGTCGGTGCCATGCCGGGCCGTATCATCCAAGGGATGAAAAAGGCGGGAACGATCAATCCTGTTTTCCTATTGGATGAAATCGATAAAATGTCCAACGATTTCCGTGGCGATCCTTCTTCAGCCCTTCTGGAGGTCCTGGATCCGGAACAGAATTTTAATTTCAGCGATCATTATATCGAAGAAGCCTATGATTTATCGAACGTCATGTTTGTGGCGACAGCCAACAACCTGGCGACGATCCCTGGGCCGCTGCGTGACCGTATGGAGATCATTACAATCGCGGGTTATACGGAGATCGAGAAGCTGAATATCGGTAAAGATCACCTGTTGCCAAGGCAGGCGAAAGAGCATGGACTTGAGAAAAATCTGCTTCAGATCCGTGATGAAGCGATTCTTTCCATCATCCGTTACCATACGAGAGAAGCGGGAGTCCGTAGTCTGGAGCGACAGCTCGCCTCCATCTGCAGGAAAGCAGCCAAAATCATCGTTTCCGGCAGCAAGAAGCGAGTCATCATCACCAACAAGAATCTGCCGGAATTTTTAGGAAAGCCGAAATTCCGTTATGGTCAGGCTGAGCTAGAGGATCAAGTCGGTGTAGCAACAGGATTGGCCTATACTACCGTTGGAGGAGATACCCTATCCATAGAAGTTTCTTTATCTCCGGGTAAAGGAAAGCTGCTCCTGACAGGGAAGCTTGGCGATGTGATGAAGGAATCTGCACATGCGGCATTCAGCTTTATCCGCTCACGAGCGAAAGAGTTGAATATCGATCCTGATTTTAATGAGAAAAATGATATCCACATACATGTGCCTGAAGGAGCCGTACCGAAAGACGGACCTTCGGCAGGTATCACAATGGCAACAGCCCTTATCTCCGCCTTGACCGGCAAACCGGTCCGCAAAGAGGTGGGTATGACCGGGGAGATCACCTTAAGAGGTCGGGTGCTGCCGATTGGCGGACTGAAAGAGAAATCTTTAAGTGCGCATCGAGCAGGACTGAAGACAGTAATACTACCAAAAGATAATGAAAAAGATTTGGATGATATTCCAGAAAGTGTGCGGGAAGATTTGACGTTTGTCTTAGTATCACATTTAGATGAAGTGTTGGAACACGCATTAACAGGAGAGAAACAATGAAAGTAACACAAGCAGAAATAGTAATCAGTGCCGTAAAACCAGAACAGTATCCGAGTGGCCTTTTGCCGGAATTTGCCCTTGCAGGCCGTTCCAATGTAGGGAAGTCATCGTTCATCAATAAGATGATCAATCGTAAAAACCTTGCAAGGACTTCTTCCAAGCCAGGTAAAACACAAACATTGAACTTTTATTTGATCAATGAAATGCTTCATTTTGTGGATGTGCCGGGTTATGGATTCGCTAAAGTGCCAAAATCCGAACGTGACGCATGGGGCAGGATGATGCAGACTTATTTGACTTCACGTGAACAGCTTCGTGCCGTCCTGATGATAGTAGACCTTCGCCACCCTCCTTCCAAGGACGACGTGACCATGTATGACTATCTGAAGCATTATGATCTTCCGGTGATCGTCATTGCAACAAAAGCGGATAAAATTCCAAAAGGCAAATGGCAGAAGCATAAGAAAGTAGTAAGAGAAACATTGGACATGGTCCAGGAAGATGAAGTGATTCTATTCTCTTCTGAAACGGGTCATGGTAAAGATGAAGTTTGGGGCATCCTCCAAAAGAGGATGAAATAACACATGAAGCGGTAGGACATTAGTCCTGCCGCTTTTTTGCTTTTATACTTAATTTTTCTAAAAAGTTATAAAATATAGGTTTATTCAGAATTGTCGAAAGGGAATAGAAAGGATACGGGAGTATGTGGGAGCATCTCTATGTTACATGGGGGTAGTCTTTGCTTACGCGTGAATATACAGAATTATCAAAAGATACCCACTCAAACCGTATTTGTGGCAGTTTTGTGAAAATGCTACGATTTAACTAGTACATAAAAATACTCATCAAGGGGGATTCAGGAAATTGAAAAAGAGATTATTATTAGTGACACTGTTCTTATTATCTACTATTCTAGCAGCATGCGGCGGAGGCAAGACAACGTCGGATGAAGGGTATGAGCTAGTGGACGACGGAAAGTTTACATATGCGGCATCAGGTGAATTCAAACCATTCAGCGTAACGGATGGTTCAGGTAAGATGAGCGGCTTTGATATCGAAGTGGCGGAAGCGGTAGCAGAAGAGCTTGGCCTTGAGCCGGTTCAGAAGAAATATACATTTGCAAGTATCGTGGAAGGTGTGAAAAGCGGAAGATTCGATGCTGCCGTTGCAAGTCATACCATCACACCGGAGCGTGCCGAGGCAGTGGACTTCTCCACACCATACTACTATTCCGGACCACAGATCTTTGTTCGTCCTGACAGCGACATTCAGACTTTGGATGATTTGAAGGGTATGGAGGTGGCCGTTTCCAGGGGCTCCACCTATGCGGATATCATGGAAGGTGTATCTGACAATGTCGTCAACTATGACAGTGATGTTGTCGCATTGGAGGCCTTGAACAACGGCCGTCATGATGCAGTAGTGACAGACTTTGTCACCGGCAGGGAAGCGATTGGTGCAGGGATGAAACTTGAGGGTCGCGAACTGTTGGAAAGAAGTGAACAGGCAATCGGTATCGCCAAGGGCAATGAGAAGCTCCTTGAAGCGGTAAACAAAGCTTTGGAAACATTGCGTGAAAACGGAAAGCTTAAAGAAATCAGTGAGAAATACTTCGGAGAAGATATCACAACAGAGCCTAAAGAGTAAATGAATTGTTACTTTATTTGATCTAGATGTGTGGTGTCTATACACCACACATCTTTTTAAATCGCAAGAAGGAGAGTGAAAAATATGCCAAGCTTGGCGCATTTTATTGAAGTATTCATGGGTACATATGACATGTTCCTGAGAGGGATGCTTAAAACCCTGCAGATTACGGCAGTATCCATATTAATTGCACTTTTTATCGGTCTATTTTTTGCCTTTTTAAAAATCTCCAAAATCAAAGTACTTGAGTGGATCGCCAACGCGTATATCTACCTTGTCCGTGGAACACCATTGATTGTTCAGATCTTTGTTATCTACTTTGGTCTGGTTGAGTATAACATTTCGGCATTCTGGTCGATTTCCCTGGCATTGGCTTTTCATAATGGTGCATACATAGCAGAAATTTTCAGGGGTACCATACAATCCATCGATAAAGGGCAGATGGAAGCGGGTCGTTCACTTGGGATGACAAGGCAGCTGACGATGAGACGCATCATCCTGCCACAGGCTGTAAGAAGGGCGCTTCCGCCACTCGGGAATCAGTTCATCATAGGTCTGAAGGATTCATCACTTGCGGCATTCATCGGATTCTATGAACTGTTCAACGTTGCCCAGACTCAAGGGGCAAACACATACGATGTCATGACATATTTATTGGTTGTAGCCGTTTACTACTTGGTTCTTGTTGGATTGATCGGAATTATCGTAAATATGCTGGAACGAAAATTCTCAGTGAGCGACAGATAGGAGGATGACGGATGAGTACAAAAATTGAAGTGAATAATCTGAATAAATCATTCGGTTCCTTGCATGTGTTGAAGGATATATCGATGACAGTAAACAATAAAGAAGTGGTGTGCCTGATAGGAGCAAGTGGTTCAGGGAAAAGTACCCTTCTTCGATGCATGAACTTCCTTGAAATGAAGGATAGCGGAACCGTCGTGATTGACGGGAAGGAAGTGGATGTCAAAAAGGACAACCTGAACAAGGTCCGTCAAAAAGTGGGAATGGTGTTTCAGCATTTCCATCTGTTTCCACATAAAACAGTTCTGGAAAATGTCATGGAAGCACCTATCCAGGTGGAAGGGCTGAAAAAAGCCGAAGCAAAAAAGATTGCCTCCGATCTTTTGGCAAAAGTCGGACTGTCGGACAAGGAGAACGTCTATCCGAGCAAACTCTCCGGAGGGCAGAAGCAGCGTGTCGCAATCGCGCGTGCACTTGCCATGAGACCGGAAGTCATGCTCTTCGATGAACCTACCTCGGCCCTGGATCCAGAGCTTGTAGGGGAAGTGCTGAAGACGATGAAAGAGCTTGCGGAAGAGGGAATGACCATGGTAGTGGTGACCCATGAAATGGGATTCGCTCAAGAAGTGGCTGATCGAGTGGTCTATATGCATGATGGGAAAATCGTCGAGGAAGGTTCCCCATCCCAACTATTTAATGAACCGAAAAATCAGCGGACGAAGGAATTCTTGGACGCGGTACTATAAATCATCACAGAAAAGACCTACAACAATGAATTGGAAATTGTCGTAGGTCTTTTTCTGATTATTTCTTCTTGAAAATAAGATAGGCTCCGATAAGGATGAGCACCGCTGGCCAGAAAGTATGTATGGTGGAAAATCTGTTTTCCACGGTTCCAAGCATCTCCATAAGGGTATTGGAAAATAAGAAGAAGCTCGCGATTACACTGAGCACGAGGCCTTCAAACAGACCGTTTTTTGTCTTTTGGTAGCGGAATATAAAACCCAGTCCCACAATGAGGATAATCACGGCAAAGTGATCAGGCCAAAAAGCAAGCTGACCTTTCAAATGAAAATGCAGGCCGACTCCGAGAAGTACAAAGCCTGGTAGAATGTTAGCATGATCGTTCTGCTTGTAAGCTTGTAACAATAATGCAAAGCCTGTAATAACGAGAATGGTCGGCCACGTAAAGGTTCCCTGCCATAGCTCGATGTTCATCTGTTCCAATAGGAAATATGCTCCAAATAAGAGCAGGAGCAATCCTGGCAAAAAGCTGTTTTTCTTCATGTTTTCCTCCTTGAAATCAAGCCTGAAACCTTGATTCTACGTAAAATATCTGTTAATGTACAAGTTGGTGAATAAAAGAATTGTAATGTTTGTAACATATAAGAGAAATGTATTTATTCAGTACGGGTATATTACTTAAAAATGGCAACCATTTGTTCACATTTTAACAGATGTTTCGCTAAACAGTCATGTTATAATTTTTATAGATCATAATTTTCCTGGGGGTGTACGGACAAGTGCATATTATAGTAGTCGGCGTTAATTATAAGACGGCCCCTGTTGAAATCCGTGAAAAATTAACTTTTAATCCAACTGAACTTGATAAAGCGATGATAGCATTGAAGGATCGCAAATCCATCCTAGAGAACATCATCGTTTCTACCTGCAATCGTACGGAAGTATATGCAGTGGTCGATCAGTTGCATACTGGACGTTATTATATTAAATCTTTCCTTGCTGAATGGTTCGGTTTGGACAAGGAGGAGTTTTCTCCATATTTGAACATCTATGAAAATGATGGGGCAATCGAGCATTTGTATCGTGTTTCCTGTGGATTGGACTCCATGGTGCTTGGGGAAACCCAGATTCTTGGACAAATCCGTACAAGCTTCCTCTCCGCTCAAGAGAATCAGACAGTGGGGACCATTTTCAACCAACTTTTCAAACAGGCTATCACACTGGCAAAGAGAGCGCACTCCGAAACGGAGATCGGTTCTAATGCAGTTTCTGTCAGCTATGCAGCAGTGGAGCTTGCCAAAAAAATCTTTGGTGATTTAACAGATAAGCATGTGTTAATTTTAGGCGCAGGTAAAATGGGAGAACTCGCCGTCCAGAATCTTCACAGCAACGGGGTAAAGAAGGTTACGGTCATCAACCGTACATTGGAAAAAGCACAAAGCCTGGCTCATCGTTTCGAGGGTAAAGCGAAATCGATCAAAGAGCTATCCTGTTCGTTGGTAGAAGCGGATATTCTTATCTCTTCTACCGGAGCAAAAGAGTTTGTGATTACAAAAGAAGACATGATCTATGTTGAGAGGATTCGTAAGGGCCGTCCGCTATTTATGGTGGACATCGCTGTACCGCGCGACCTCGACCCTGAACTGGATCAGCTTGAGAGTGTATTCCTCTATGATATCGATGACCTTCAAGGAATTGTCCAAGCAAATCTTTCAGAACGCAAAAAAGCTGCCGAAGAGATTGAACTGTTCATTGAAGAGGAAATTGTCGAGTTCAAGCATTGGTTGAATACATTAGGCGTGGTCCCTGTCATTTCGGCACTTCGTCAAAAAGCCTTGGACATCCAGTCTGAGACGATGCAAAGCATCCAGAGAAAGCTTCCTCACTTGAGTGAACGCGAAATCAAGGTGTTGAACAAGCACACGAAAAGCATCATCAACCAGATGCTCCGTGATCCGATCCTTCGTGCAAAAGAGCTCTCTTCTGAGCCTGATGCACAAGAGTCTCTAGAATTGTTTACTAAAATCTTTAATATTGAAGAAGCGGTACAACAAGAAGTCCAAACACAGTATTATGCTGTGAAAAAGGAGAAAAGCACGAATGCTCCCGTTGGCATTCCGCTTCCTCATGCAGCGACGTTCCAGTCGTAAGAGAGGCCTGAAAATATGCTAGAGATGACAATAGCAAGGCTATACGAGTTTACTATCATTCTTTACGCCTTGAGTGTACTGCTATATTTCACCGATTATCTTCATAATAACCGGAAGGCCAATAAGACGGCCTTCTGGTTACTTGCAATTGTTTGGGTGCTGCAAACAATTTTTTTATTTCTGCGCATGATCGATACAGGAAGATTCCCGATCCTCACCATTTATGAGGGGATGTACTTCTATACCTGGGTACTCATTACATTTTCCTTGATCATCAACCGGATACTGCGGGTCGACTTTATCGTATTTTTCACCAACGTCATAGGGTTCCTTGTCATGGCCTTACATACTTTCACCCCTATACAGCATGAATCCCAGGTGGTGGCTCAGGCTCTTGTATCGGAACTTCTGATCATTCATATAACGATGGCCATTCTTTCTTACGGGGCATTTTCACTATCCTTTGTCTTTTCGCTTCTCTACATTTTGCAATACAATCTGTTAAAGCGTAAAAAGTGGGGGAAACGGCTTCTGCGCATACAGGACCTGTCAAAGCTTGACCATATGAGTTATGTACTGAATGTCATCGGGGTCCCGATGCTGCTTCTCTCCTTGATCTTAGGCAGTATCTGGGCTTCCGTGAAGCTTTCCGAATTTGTCTGGTACGATGCAAAGGTGCTTGGTTCTTTTCTTGTCATAGCAGGATACAGCTATTATTTTTATCAGCGTTTGGCAAAGGGGATAACAGGCAAGGCTATTGCTAACTGGAATATTGCCGCTTTCTTGGTGATATTGATAAATTTTTTCCTGTTAAGCCAACTATCAAATTTCCATTTTTGGATTCTATAGAGAACCCGTTATAGGGTAAGGAGGAAATATGAGAAAAATCATTGTAGGTTCTAGAAGAAGCAAGCTTGCGTTAACACAGACAAACTGGGTGATCGATCAATTGAAAAGCCTAGGTGCCCCGTTTGATTTTGAAGTGAAGGAAATAGTGACAAAGGGGGATCAGATCCTTGATGTCACCTTATCCAAAGTTGGAGGCAAAGGCCTTTTCGTAAAAGAAATCGAACAGGCGATGCTTAATAAAGAAATCGATATGGCAGTACACAGCATGAAGGATATGCCGGCCGTTCTCCCGAATGGTTTGACAATCGGTTGTATACCTTTCCGTGAAGACCATCGTGATGCCTTCATCTCTAAAGATCACGTGAAGTTTGCCGATCTTTCAAGCGGTTCAATTGTAGGCACGAGCAGCCTGCGCCGTGGAGCACAGCTCTTGGCCAAACGACCGGACCTTGAGATCAAATGGATCCGTGGAAACATCGATACCCGTTTGGAGAAGCTGCAAAATGAAGATTATGATGCAATTATCCTTGCGGCAGCAGGACTTGCCCGTATGGGATGGTCAAAGGATGTAGTAACGGAATTCCTTGATGAAGACCTCTGCTTGCCGGCAGTAGGTCAGGGTGCCTTATCGATCGAGTGCCGCGAAGATGATCATGATTTGCTGGAAACTTTAAAGCTATTCACCGATTCCGTGACAGAAAAAGCAGTTATCGCAGAGCGTGCTTTCCTTCATAAAATGGAAGGTGGATGCCAGGTTCCAATAGCGGGCTTTGCATCCGTAGGCCAGGAGGATATGGTCACACTCACTGTATTGGTCGGTGCTCCGGATGGTTCTGTACTTTATAAGGAAAGAATCACAGGGACAGACCCGATCCAGGTCGGTCTTGAAGCAGCGAAAAGCTTAACAGATCAGGGTGGGAAAATGCTGATTGATCAGGTGAAAAAGGAGCTTGATCAATAATGGATCGTACTTTGCCTTTAGCCGATAAATGCATTCTTATTACAAGGAGCAAGGAGCAGGCATCGTACTTTTCCAAGCAAGTGCAGAAACTAGGAGGGACCCCATTGGAAGTCCCTCTTATTCAATTTTCACTGCCGGCAGATCAAGAGAAGGTTGCCGCAGAGCTAGAAGAAGCCGTCGCTCATTATGAGTGGCTTGTTTTTACAAGTGTGAATGGTGTGAATCATTTTTTTCAACTACATAATAAACCATTGACGAACAAAATTGCGGCCGTGGGGTCGAAAACGAAGGAAGCGTTGGCTGTACGTGGCTATGAGACAGACCTCGTTCCTTCCTCTTATTCCGCTGAGAATCTTGTGCAGGAGATCTCATGCAGGCTGGATCCGGCACAAGACAAGCTTGCTTTGATCCAAGGAAACCTCGCACGGCCTGTATTGCGTGAAGAACTGCTACGTTTAGGGTACAATGTTAAAAGGATAACCGTATATGAGAATAAGCCGCTTTCCCTTGCGAAAGAGGAAATAGAGGCTGTTGTGCAGAAGAAACTGGATCTTATTACATTCACAAGCCCTTCAACGGTTCATAACTTTAAAAAAGCTTTTGGCCTGCTCGATGTACCTGTTGCCGTGATCGGTCCGATAACGGAAAAAGCGGCAGTACAAGCTGGCTTCAAAGTATCTGTAAACCCGGAAGTATACACCATTGATGGACTATTGAAAGAAATCATCACTTATTTTCAAAGGGAGGATACGTAAATGAAAGACTTGCAGTTTGCCCGTCATCGTCGTTTAAGAAGTACAGATAACATGAGGGCTTTGGTAAGGGAAACACATCTTCACAAAGAGGACTTGATTTATCCGATTTTCATCGTGGAAGGTGAAAATATCAAAAATGAAGTACCTTCCATGCCGGGGGTCTATCACCTATCCTTGGATCTTCTGAATGAAGAAATGGCTGAAGTGACAGATCTTGGAATCAAAAGCGTGATTGTGTTCGGAGTCCCTAAAGAAAAGGACGAAGTGGGAACCCAGGCCTATCATGACCATGGAATCGTGCAGAAGGCGATCAGTCAGATCAAGGAAAGCTTCCCGGAGCTTGTTGTCATCGCTGATACATGCCTGTGCCAATACACAAATCACGGACACTGTGGGATTGTGGAGGAAGGCCAGGTGCTGAACGACCCTACACTCGACCTATTGGCGCGTACAGCTGTCAGCCAGGCAAGGGCAGGAGCTGACATCATTGCACCATCCAACATGATGGACGGATTTGTGGCGGCCATCCGACACGGCCTGGATGAAAATGGCTTCAAGCATATTCCGGTCATGTCCTATGCAGTGAAATATTCATCCGCATTCTACGGACCATTCCGTGACGCAGCACACAGCTCGCCTCAATTCGGTGATCGCAAAACCTATCAGATGGATCCTGCCAATCGTCAGGAGGCGCTAAGGGAAGCGGAATCCGATATCATGGAAGGAGCAGACTTCCTGATCGTCAAGCCGGCTCTGTCCTACCTTGATATCATCCGCGATGTGAAGAATAATTTCAATGTGCCTGTTGTCGCATACAACGTAAGTGGGGAATACTCCATGATCAAGGCAGCGGCCCAAAATGGCTGGATCAATGAAAAAGAGATCGTGATGGAGATGCTTGTCAGCATGAAGCGTGCCGGTGTGGATCTGATCATCACTTACTTCTCCAAGGATGTTGCACGTTGGTTGAACGAAAACTAAAGAATATCGGAAAGCGGTTCAGCGCATGTGGACCGCTTCCCTATAATTGAATAATCCATTCGATAGAAAGAAAGGATGACGAAAAATGAGAAGCTATGAAAAGTCAAAGAGAGCATTTCAAGAAGCAGTAAAATTAATGCCAGGTGGGGTGAACAGCCCTGTCCGCGCCTTTAAATCCGTAAACATGGACCCGATCTTCATGGAACGCGGCAAAGGCTCGAAGATTTATGATGTGGATGGAAACGAATACATAGACTATGTCCTTTCCTGGGGACCGCTTATTCACGGGCATTCCAATGACAGAGTAGTGGAAGCCATCAAAAAGGTGACAGAATCCGGAACAAGCTTTGGGGCGCCGACCCTTATTGAAAATGAGCTTGCAAAGCTTGTTATCGAACGCGTGCCATCCATTGAAGTGGTCCGGATGGTAAGCTCCGGTACGGAAGCGACGATGAGTGCCCTGCGTTTGGCTCGCGGATATACAGGACGTAATAAAATTCTGAAATTCGAAGGCTGCTACCATGGCCATGGTGATTCCCTGTTGATCAAAGCGGGATCAGGAGTGGCGACACTCGGTTTGCCGGATAGCCCTGGTGTACCTGAGGGTGTGGCAATGAACACCATCACGGTGCCTTACAATGATCTTGAAAGCATCAAGTACGCATTCGAGCAGTTCGGCGAAGACATCGCTGCCATCATCGTGGAACCTGTTGCAGGTAATATGGGTGTAGTACCTCCACAGCCGGGATTTTTGGAAGGACTGCGAGAAGTGACCGAGAAGAACGGCTCCTTGCTGATCTTTGACGAAGTAATGACCGGATTCCGCGTCGACTATCATTGTGCACAAGGATACTATGGCGTAACGCCTGACTTGACCTGTCTTGGAAAAGTGATCGGTGGGGGACTTCCGGTTGGTGCATACGGCGGAAAAGCCGAAATCATGGCCCGTGTGGCCCCGAGCGGCCCGATCTATCAGGCTGGCACACTTTCCGGCAACCCGCTGGCAATGACTGCTGGTTTTGAGACATTGGCACAGCTGACACCGGAAACCTATAAAGAGTTCGCCAAAAAAGCGGACAAACTGGAAGATGGCATCCTTGCTCTTGCCAAGCAATATGATGTTCCATTGACGGTCAACCGCGCAGGTTCCATGATCGGTTTCTTCTTCACAAACGAAGAAGTGATCAACTATGAAAAAGCAAAAACGTCCAACCTGGACTACTTTGCAGCTTTCTACCGTGAGATGGCAGATAACGGCGTATTCCTGCCGCCGTCCCAGTTCGAGGGTCTGTTCTTATCCACGGCACATAGTGATGCGGATATCGAAAAAACATTGGAAGCCATTGAAAAGTCGTTCGCAGCGATAAAGAAATAAAAGTACAGTACGAAACCCGTCTCCTTAGTTGGAGGCGGTTTTTTTGACCTGTACAGTCCCCAAAAAACTTATCATATTCCGTCATGCTCCCACATACACCTTTATTGATATAGTAAATTTTTTTTAGGTGTGAAAGGAGGAACCCCTTTGTCTTCAGAACAACAATCGTGCTTGCGGTTTTCAGTAGAAGAATCTGTATGGTTTCAAAAGGGACAGGAAGTAGCAGAGCTCATCTCCATCGCGTTGGATCCAGATATACAAATCTATGACCAGGACCAATATGTTTCCATCAGGGGAGCTTTATTATTATCAGGAGAGTATCATCCTTTTATGAATGAGGAGGAAGAGGAGGATTATCGTCCTTTTACTCAGGCAAGAGTGGTGCAAGAAGTGGAAGTGCGGGAGGATGGTGTTTGTGCGCTTCAGCATCGTTTTCCAGTGGATATCACCATCCCGAAAAACCGGATTCAAAGCCTCGATGAGATTTATGTGTCGATAGAATCCTTTGACTATAGTGTTCCGGCACGAGGCTGCCTGCAGCTTGATGCAGAGCTTTCCATTTCCGGGATCTATGGGCATCAGCAAAGTGCACCAGTGATGGAAGAGTTTCTGCAAGAGGAGGAAGACGGGCAAGATGCATTTGAAGCGGAGGAAGAGCGGGAATATGAACCGATGTACCGAAGTGCCCGTTCCGAATATGATGCGGAAAATGATGACTTCCAGTACGTTTCAGAAGATGACGATGATGAGGAAGAAATACTCAATCAAGATGAAGTCGATGCAAACACGCAATACAACTACAATGATGCAGGAGAATATGAGCCATTTGAAGTGGAAGCAAGAAAGAGTGCAGTAGAGGAAGAAGTGGACTATGATGCATCCACCTCCCATTATCAGGCTGATAAAGTCTACACGGAAGACCCATTCTCACCGATCTATGCTTTCCAATCTTCAAACCAAGAAGAGGAAGAAGAAGAAGAGGCTGCTCAGAATCTTGCATCCTTCTTTGAAAAGAGACAGCAGCAGGAGAAAGTAGTGGAACAGGCTTACCATGATGGATCGGCAGAGTCCCGCGATGAAAATGCCTTATCTTTGACCAAGATATTTGCAGATGAGGATGGGGAAGAATTTACAAGATTGAAGATATGCATTGTACAGCAAGGGGAATCCATTGACCATATCGCAGAAAGATATGATGTGACCATCCAGCAGCTTATCCGGATCAACCGTCTGTCCACGGAGGATAATGTGAATGAAGGTCAATTATTATACATCCCTGTAAAGGCAACATCCAAATCCTGATCAGGTTATATAAAAATTTTCGAAGTGGTGAGGGAGGGGGACCTTTCTCACTTCTTTTTTAGAGATTACTAACCTCAAACGGAAAGAGAGTAATGTCATGATAGCACAAGACAATAATCTCAATGAGCTTTTAAATCAATACGGGATCACCGCGGAATATGTGGAAAAGCATGGAGAGGTCTGGAGGATTGCCACGAAAAAAGGCGCTTTTGCCCTGAAGAAAATAAGAAAAGAGCATGCCTATCCATTGTTCATGAATATCCATTCGCTGTACAGGCGGGGAATCAAGACGATAGTCCCTATTTATCAGACAAAGCAGGGATATTATTTTGTAGAAAATTACGCTGATGCCTACTATTTGATGCCATGGATCGAGGATCAGGAAGAGCGGGAGCTGGACTTCAAGGATAGTCTCATGTTCAAGGAGCTTTCCAAGCTGCATAGCATGACAGTGAAGGAAAAGGAATATGAGGAAGAGGAGATTACGGCTTTTTATGACCGTCTGTCAGGGGAATGGACGAAAGAGCAGGAAATCCTGGAGAAGTTTGTGGATGAATGCGAGAAAAAGATCTATATGTCCCCCTTTGAACTGATGACCTGCACCTACGCACATGAAATCTCCCTTGCCCAGAAGTTTTCCATGCAAAAGCTAGATAGCTGGCAGGAGGAAATCAAAGAAACGAAAAAGCATCGGGTTTCCATGAATCATGGCAGGGTATCGTTTCATCATTTTGTGAAGGACACAGAAGGCAGGGGCTATTTCATCAGCTGGGAACGGGCGAAACAGGGCCCGCCTGCCAATGATCTCATCTCCTTTTATCAACGCTATCTGCGCACCTACCCATTATACTGTGATGACTGCATAGACTGGTTTTATGAATACCAAAAAGGCTTCAGTCTGCAGGGGCATGAAAAGAACCTGACCTTAAGCTATCTTTCCCATCCTAAATCGTTTATGCAAACGGTACAGCATTTCCAGCTGCCAAAAAATCAGCAAAGAAGGCAAGCGTCAGAAAGGGAGCTTGTCAAAAGACTGCAAGGCAGCTATTGGATGGCTAAAAATATTGAATATGTTGCAGGCAGGATCAACCAGATCGAAGAGCAGAAAAAAAATCAAGAGGCCCACACCGGATGAATGGTGGGGCCTTCTTTTATTTAGGCTCTTTTCACAAACAGCCTTTACTTGTCGATTGCTTTTTTTAATAGGGAATCAGTCAGGACAGAAAGATTGGTCGTTGTCGCATTGATTTCTTTGAATGCAGTCACGATGCTATCAAGGTCCTCTTTGTTTTTATTGAAGCGATCCACATAGTTGTCCATTTCCATTTTGACTGTAATAAGTCCGCCCTTCACCTGTTGGATGTTCTGTTGGGATTGGCCTGTAACCCTATGCATGGAATCCATGAGTGTGGTCACATTCGAGATCTGCTGGTCACTCTTATCGATGAGCACCTTGATCTTGCTGCTCAGGTCCTTGGAGCTTTCCGCAAGCTTTCGTACCTCGCTTGCCACTACGGCAAAACCTCTTCCTTCATCTCCTGCACGCGCGGCTTCAATCGATGCATTCAAAGCAAGGAGGTTTGTCTGATCGGCGATATTGTCTATTCCCTGTGTCATGGTGATGATTTCTTCTGACACATTTTTCAGGATGTGCATCTCCTCAAGGGACTGGGTGACCTCACGCATGACCTCTCCGAAATTCCCTACCATCCTCTCCATTTGTTTTTCATTTTCATGAGTCAAGTTCAACAGGTTCCTGCTGCTTCTTTGAGTAAGATCTGTTTCCTTCAGGACAGTTTCTGCTTTCAGGGTAACCGTCTGGATGGTTTCCTCTGTATCGCTCACCGTACTTGCCACTTCTTCGCTCATTTTTGTCAGCTCTGTCTGAAGGGTGCGATTTGCTTCATTTGCCTGCTCGAGCAGGTCGATCCTGACATGGATATATTCCTCTACGACAAGCTGGGAATCAAGGTTTGTAATATGTGTAAGTGCGGTTAAAATTGTCACCAGTTTTTCCGGGGAGTCCTGGAACCACTCGACCACTTTTGGAAGCAAGAGTGTCTGTATCGCTGAATAGGTTGCGAGGAACCAAGTCACTGGAAGGTGGACACCGTTATGGGTCTGTCCGATTCTCTTTCTCAGTTTGAAAAATTCCTCATCAAGCTCTCCGCTTAAAAGGCTCTGGAAATAATGGCGGAATACAGCTTCCAACCTTTCTTTGCTGGAGTTGTTGGTTGCAACGCGTTTCAAAGGAGGCTGTTTATATAAATGCTCGAGCACTTGGCGAAGTACGTCATCAAGAATGGAAAAGACCGCAGGCTTCGCATCTCTAAGTGCTTGAAGATGTTCTTTAGTAAAGCCCATATAGTAAAGGCGGCTGGAAAGGTCCTCATCTGCAAGGCGGACAACCGACTGACTGGAGGGAAATTGCATGGTTGCGGAATAGGGTGGCGTTTTCTGTTTTTGCAAAAATGATAGCATATTATTCTCCTTAGAATAGAAAATGGTAAAAAATTCTTATATTTATGTATAATTATGGCGCTTCTTAGGGAAATATGCTACAAAAAATGTGTTGAATTCAGAAAAAAGAGACGATTGGGAACGATGCCCAACGTCTCGCTTGAATTTCAAATCCATTCCAAATGAAAACAGATGGCAATGACAATGAGGATCGCCAGAATTAACACATCAAAAGTGGTCGGAAGAAAAATGGTCCGGATACCTTGAAAAATGCAGATGGGAATGATGAATTGCGCACAGACAGCCCGAACCTGTCTTAACCATGGCGGCAGGGAATAGGGATTATATTTTCGCATGGGTGTACCTCCTCTTAAGATGAAGCTGATTCCGCTATATAACCAACTTATGATTTATGGCGAAAATTAGTGCCCAATCCGGCACAATTATTTTATTTTGTGAATATCTTAATAAAAAGTTGGAGAAGCTTATTGACTATTAGATGCTTTATTTTGTAACATAGAAGGACAATAAAATTAAATGAAATAC
Organism: Sutcliffiella tianshenii; assembly: GCF_016908565.1. GTDB lineage: Bacteria > Bacillota > Bacilli > Bacillales > Bacillaceae_I > Sutcliffiella_A > Sutcliffiella_A tianshenii. The sequence continues at coordinate 348,329 of NZ_JAFBED010000004.1, read as the reverse complement.
AGTGACAGGGAAGAGTACGGAGCATGACTCCTTTAGAGAGAGAAACCATCAGCTGAAAGGTTTCTTAGGAAAGTCAGTCCAGAACGTCGCCCTCGAGTAGTTTCAATGAAATTCCAGTAGTTGAAACCGGTGAAGAGCCGTTAGCGAGCATTGAGTGTACAGGGGATAGTCTATCTATATCCTGTAAAAAAAGGTGGTACCGCGAAACTTAACTCCTTTCGTCCTTTTATTTGGATGAGGGGAGTTTTTTATTTTTTTGGCTTTGTTAAATAAACAAAAGTGTTGTTTTTATGAATACTAGCTGTTGATTGGAGCAATAGGCGAAGACTCCTGCGGGAGGAAGCGTTTAGTGGAGACCCCACAGGCAAAGCCGAGGAGGCTCCACAAACGCCCCGCGGAAAGCGAAGCCTAGTGCGGAAATCAACAGCGGCGTTTAACAGGGCTTTATTTTTCTTTAAATGATGAGGAGGAACAAGGATGGAAATGAAAGAAGTTAATCTTCCGACTAAATATGATCCGCAAGCAATTGAAAAAAACCGTTATCAATATTGGCTCGATGGCCGTTTCTTTGAAGCGACCAATGACCAGGATAAAACACCTTATACGGTAGTAATCCCACCACCGAACGTAACAGGAAGGCTGCACCTTGGGCATGCATGGGACACGACGCTACAGGATATCGTGACACGCATGAAGCGCATGCAGGGCTTTGACGTACTGTGGCTGCCGGGTATGGACCACGCCGGTATCGCAACACAGGCGAAGGTAGAAGAAAAGCTTCGCAACCAGGGCATCTCCCGTTATGATCTTGGACGCGAGAAGTTCGTCGAGGAAACATGGAAATGGAAAGAAGAATACGCAGACCACATCCGCCAGCAATGGTCCAAGCTTGGTCTTGGCCTTGACTACAGCCGCGAGCGCTTCACGCTGGATGAAGGCTTATCAAAAGCGGTTCGCGAAGTATTCGTCACTCTCTACAAAAAAGGTTTGATCTATCGCGGCGAGTATATCATCAACTGGGATCCTGCAACAAAGACGGCATTATCCGATATCGAGGTTATTCACCAGGACGTTCAAGGTGCCTTCTATCATATGAGATATCCTCTCACTGATGGGTCCGGACATATTGAAATCGCGACCACCCGTCCTGAAACGATGCTTGGGGATACGGCGGTAGCGGTACATCCTGAAGATGAGCGCTACAAGCACCTTATCGGCAAGAACGTGACATTGCCGATAACAGGCCGTGAAATTCCGATCGTTGCAGACGACTATGTTGACATGGAATTCGGAAGCGGTGCGGTGAAAATCACCCCAGCACACGATCCGAATGACTTTGAAATCGGAAACCGTCATAACCTGGAGCGCATCCTAGTAATGAACGAAGACGGCAGCATGAACGACAAGGCCGGAAAATACTCTGGCATGGACCGTTTCGAGTGCCGTAAGCAGCTTGTAAAAGACCTGCAAGAAGAGGGTGTCCTTTTCAAAATCGAGGAGCATATGCACTCTGTAGGACATAGTGAACGTAGTGGAGCGGTTGTCGAGCCGTACCTATCCACACAATGGTTCGTAAAGATGCAGCCGCTTGCTGACAAAGCGATCGATCTTCAAAATCAGGAAGACAAAGTAAACTTTGTACCGAATCGATTTGAAAACACATACCTGCGCTGGATGGAAAATATCCGTGACTGGTGTATCTCCCGTCAACTATGGTGGGGCCACCGCATTCCTGCCTGGTACCATAAAGAAACAGGTGAAGTGCATGTAGACCATGAGCCACCGGCAGATATCGAAAACTGGGAACAGGATACAGACGTATTGGATACATGGTTCAGTTCCGCACTATGGCCATTCTCCACAATGGGCTGGCCTGAAACGGAATCACCGGACTATCAACGTTTCTACCCGACAGATGTATTGGTGACAGGCTATGACATCATCTTCTTCTGGGTATCCCGAATGATTTTCCAAGGACTTGAATTCACTGGTGAACGTCCATTTAAAGATGTCCTGATCCACGGACTTGTTCGTGACGAGCAGGGCCGCAAGATGAGTAAATCCCTTGGCAACGGTGTCGACCCGATGGATGTAATCGAAAAGTACGGAGCGGATTCCCTGCGTTACTTCCTATCAACAGGAAGCTCTCCAGGTCAGGACCTTCGCTTCAGCTTTGAAAAAGTGGAGTCCACCTGGAATTTTGCCAATAAGATCTGGAACGCCTCACGCTTTGCCCTTATGAACATGGGTGACATGAAGTTTGAGGATATCGACCTAAGCGGTGAAAAATCTGTTGCGGACAAATGGATCCTTACGCGCTTGAACGAAACGATCGAAACCGTGACAAAGCTTGCTGATAAATATGAATTCGGTGAAGTGGGCCGTGCGCTCTACAACTTCATCTGGGATGATTTCTGTGACTGGTATATCGAAATGGCGAAGCTTCCGCTTTATGGAGAGGACGAAGCGGCGAAGAAGACGACTCGTTCCATCCTGGCTTATGTGCTGGATAACACGATGCGACTATTGCACCCATTCATGCCATTCATCACAGAGGAGATCTGGCAGCAGCTTCCTCATGAAGGCGAATCTATCACGGTTGCAAAATGGCCGGAAGGTCGCAGTGACTTGACTGATAAAGAAGCGGCAGCAGATATGCGCCTGCTTGTTGATATCATCCGCAGCGTACGTAATGTTCGTGCTGAAGTGAACACACCGATGAGCAAACATGTCAAACTGCTTGTTAAAGCGAAAACCGAAGAAATCGCAGAAAAGCTTGAGCACAACCGTTCCTACTTGGAGCGCTTCTGTAACCCAAGTGAACTGACGATCGGTACGAACGTTTCCTTGGATGAAAAAGCGATGACAGCAGTTGTAACGGGAGCAGAGCTGATTCTCCCATTACAGGGCCTCATCAACATTGATGAAGAAATCGCCCGTCTTCAAAAAGAGCTTGGGAAGCTTGATAAAGAAGTGGAACGTGTACAAAAGAAGCTTTCAAACCAAGGCTTTATCGCAAAGGCACCAGAGAGCGTGATTGAAGAAGAGAAAGCGAAAGAAAAGGATTATGTGGAAAAACGAGAGGCTGTTCAGGCTCGCATTGATGAACTGAAGGGCTAAGAATGTAAAAGTGAAGGCGAATCCGTAATGGGTTCGTCTTTCCTTTAGAAATAAATCGCTAGAAAGGAAATGAAAAATGATCCACACATATGAAGAAGCTTTAGATTGGATTCATTCGCGACTGCGATTCGGAATCAAGCCAGGCATTAAGAGGATGGAATGGATGATGGAAAAGCTCGGTCATCCCGAACGGAAATTCAAGACGATTCATGTTGCAGGTACCAATGGCAAAGGGAGCACAGTAACCTATATTCGTCATATTCTTCAAGAGGCAGGCTACAGGGTAGGTACCTTCACCTCTCCGTATATCGAACAATTCAATGAAAGAATCAGTGTGGATGGAGTGCCATTTGCAAACGAAGACCTGGTGAAGCTTGTGAATCTGATCAAGCCCCTGGCAGATGAACTCGAAGACCATGAGCTTGGAAGTCCCACCGAATTTGAAGTGATCACAGCGATGAGCTTCTACTATTTCAGGCATATGGCAGAAGTGGACATAGCCGTCTATGAAACAGGCCTCGGTGGTAGATTCGATTCGACTAATATCATTACTCCGCTCGTCTCTGTCATCACGAATATCGGTCATGATCACCAAGCGATCCTTGGAGATAGCCTAGCCGAAATTGCCTATGAAAAAGCCGGCATCATCAAACACGGCGTTCCGGTCATTACCGCGGTTGCCCAGGAAGAAGCAAGAGAGGTCATTGTTGATGTTGCAAAAGAGAAAAAGTCCCGCCTATATCAGCTATCGCAGGAGCTGAAAATCAGCAACTATGAGGCAACTGTAAAGGGTGAAAGCTTTTTCCTTAACACTCCTTTTGGAAGATTGAATGACCTCAGGATCGCCATGAAAGGCCGCCATCAGGTGGACAATGCAGCACTGGCTGTCATGGCATGTGAATATGTGAAAAACTATTATTCTTTCTTTATCGAAGAGGAGCATATACGTCAAGGTTTGGAAAAGGCATTTTGGGCAGGGAGGATGGAAGAGGTCTCACTTGACCCACTTGTGGTGCTCGATGGTGCACATAATAAAGAGGGAATGGAGAAGCTCGCTGAAACCGTAAAGGATCGATACAAGGATAAACATGTCCATATCCTGTTCACGGCATTATCCGATAAGCCGTTGGATGAAATGATCAGCCTGTTGGATAAGGTCGCCGATACCATCACTTTTACTTCCTTTGATTTTCCACGGGCAGCGGGTGCAGAAATTCTCAGTGGAAAAAGTAAGCACCCTAAAAAAAGAGCGGTTGAATCATGGGAAAACGCTGTGCAATCCATCCTTTCAGGGCTAGGTAAGGACGATTTACTGCTCATAACTGGGTCATTATATTTTATTTCAGAAGTAAGGACTTATTTCACAGAAAAGGGGTAATGAAATTAAGGGAGAATTATCCTATTTTTGTTGTGACAAAGTTTAGAAAATTTGATAAAATTACGTTATTGCATTATTTTTTGAAAATTTAGGTAGGAAGGGAGGGGTAAGTATGGGTGATCGCGCAGTCAGCACGTCTATGAAAGCTGCAATATGGACATGCTTCATTTTGATATTTCCCCTAAGTCTATGGATAGGATATCAGCTTTCTCCTATAAGCATAGAAGAATTGCCATTACTTCATCTAGTGGGATTTGCGATTCTCTTGATCATACTTGCCCTAATCCCGATCGTGGTGGGAGAGGTCCCTCTGTTTCTGACCCAAGGGGTGTCCCTGGCAATTCTACTATCCTTTGGCCTTTTTGCAGAAATGGTACTTACGCTCATATCCGTTATCGCCCTTATGCTGAAAATACGGGTGAGCAAGGAAAACCTGCTTAGAATACCTATCAACCTATTGATGTTTTCCACAATCTCTCTCATTTGCGGAGCAGTATATTACGCACTTGGCGGAGGCCATGGAGACACAAGGCTTCTGCAACCAGGTGTCATCGTGCCGATCCTTTCCCATGAACTGATGTATTTCACATTGAACTCCATTGCCCTGTATATGATACAGGTATCCATTTATAAAAGAAAAAGCAGTTTTATCACTCCTGACACCAAGTGGGAGGCGGTAACCAGTATCATTGTTTTACCGGTCGGACTGATTCTTTATGTGCTATATGAGCAGCTAGGAATCGTAGCCATATTCTATGTAGGACTGCCATTTGTCGTATTGACAATGATCCTGCAGCTCTATCATTCCAGCCAGAAGGTGAATAAGTACCTCCAGCAGGCTGCCGGCGTCGGGCATCAACTTACAGAACGCCTTGATACGCAAGGGGTGCTGGACGTATTCCTGGACAAGGTCTCCACCTTGTTCCCGGTTGATTATGCAGCCATTATAGATGTGAACGGGGAGAGTACCTTGAAAGTCCTCCGTGTCATCGACAATCAGGATTTTGTGGCAGTCAACACTGAAATGGATACAGCAAATGAAGATCTTTTGTCCTATATTTTAAAGCGTGGAAAAAGCCAATGCTTCCTTACGAGAAAAGAATGGAAGCACTTTTCAAATACACATTTGCATCCCTCCCTTCAAAGTGTCATGTGCGTCCCGGTATCTCGAAATCAAAAGATAGAGGGAATCGTCGTTCTGGCAAGCACAACGAAAAGGTCTTACGATAAATCCCAGCTGATGATCGCGGATATCCTTGCCTCATACTTCGGGGTGGCAATGGAAAAGGCCCGTCATTATCAAGAAACAAAGCGCAGAAGCGAACGGTGTGCCTTGACGAAGCTATACAATTACCGCTATTTCGAAAATGTGCTGGAAAAAGAGTATGCAAGCCTGGACAATGGGGACCTTTCATCCTTATCCCTGATCCTGCTTGATTTGGATCACTTCAAAAAAATAAACGATATGTACGGCCACCAAAGCGGCAATGAAATCCTGAAGCAAGTCGCAGACCGGCTTGTAGGGCTCGTAGGTGACACTGGCACAGTTGCAAGATACGGCGGGGAGGAATTTGTCATCCTCCTTCCGGATATGGACAGAGGCAAATGCTTTGAACTTGCTGAAAGAATAAGGGTCAACCTTGCCAACAGATCCTTTGCGTTGAAGCAGCACATCCGGGATTCCCATACCGTCCAGCTTGTCAGGGTCACCGCCAGCATCGGCTTTGCGACAGCCCCTGATGATGCAGAGGATACCCTGGATCTCATCCGTCACGCCGACCGCGCAATGTACGTAGGGGCAAAGCAGGCCGGGCGGAATAAGGTGGCGGAGTATAGGAAGACGTCATAAAGTAAACTCACCCTTGTGGTGGGTTTTTCTTTTTCCGACAGTTATAAAATGACAAAATTACTCAAAATCCCTAAAATAATCTATGTATCTTGCAAAAAAATGATATAATAGACATAAAATGATATGATACTATTGAACTATAAGTGAGCCAACCAAGAAACTATTACATAGAGATCTGTGATAAATGGGGAGGACAAATGAATAAACTATTAACTGTTTTTGCCGCAATCTTGTTAGTTGTCGTAGTGGTTGCAAGTGTTTCACCTGGTGCGGAGTCTCAATACAACTTAAAAGAAGAGGATATACAATATTCTGTATCTAGAAATACAAATCATAATGGCTATATTAAGATAAATCAACCCATTAATTTAGAATACACAATCACACCTAATGAGATTTCTACTTCTAAAGAAGACTATAAGGTTCGAGGAATAAAACCTATTGGAATAGAATTACCAGAAAAAGGTTTTTCAATTAATTCTGAATATGAGTTTGAATTTGATTACACAATTGCATTCAATGGTAATTCTAATAACGGAAAACCACGTTTTTTTGAATTTTGGGAATCAGGATACACACAGAGTAATACCCTCCCAGAATTAACAGCAAAAGGATTAGGTCCAATTAGTGGTGCACAGGGTCATGGTAGAGAAAAGTGGCTTTTTGAAGCAGTGGAAACCTCTATGGAATTAGGCACCAATACTAATCTATTAATTCCTATAGTTAAGTTGGAAGATAATAAATATACATTTATAGATATCGCGGTATTTGATTTAGTGGCAATACCGGGGGTTAACGGTAAAGACAAGGAAGATCCCAAAGTTATAGGCACGTATAAAGGGACATTTTTAAAAGAAGACTTACCATCTTCTCCTCCAAATAAAATAACTTCTCCAGAATCATTCAAATTCATAGAGACTTTTCCAGCGGGGTTAGATGTTGTTGTGAAACACCCTTTAGGCGCTAAAATTTCAACACAAGAAAACGGTGGAAAAAGAGTCGAAATAGAATTAGGAAAAGCGGAATACTTAAAGTTCAGAGAAAATAGTTACAAAGCGGATCCCTTTAAGATTGAGATTGAGGTTACTCCTAAAACACTTAAAAAATTTGAATTAATTAACGGAAAAGTCTCACATGGTATAAAAAATCAATTAGTTCCACCATTATCTCTATTTGCAGAACCGTCAATTTCAGTTGCTCCATCTGTTTATGACATGTTTGTAGGAGACCAAGAAGCTTTGACGAATTTTAATGTGATAATTAATTACCATGAAAATACTACCGGAGAAACACTCCTTCACGAAAGTGAATACTTAGGTTTTGATTGGAATGTTGTGGATGAAAACATAATTAAAATAAATAACGGTAAAATTATCGCAGTATCCCCAGGTTTTACATCATTATATGCAATAAATAATGGAGGGACAAATCTAGCTGAAGTACAGATTACAGTAAATGAGAGGCCAATTCCTTTGAATAAGTTGGAACTCTGGCCTGAATATTATATGGAAATAGGAGATGTGTTAGATCTTGCAGCCGGGCTTAAATATACCCCAACCAATGCTACAAGAAAAGAGGTAGAATGGCTTAGCTCAGAAGATACTATCAGTCTCGATGAAAATGGAACTATCACTGCTTTAAAGTTAGGTGTATCTCATGTAACTGTAACTTCAATCAGTAATCCTGGCATAAGTTTTACTACAAAGGTTTATGTAGTGAAAAAAGATGAAGATCCTGAAAACCAAGATAGCGATTATAGATGGTAAAACTAAAAATGCAGCCTCATTATTTTATGAGGCTGCATTTTTCTTTTACCAATGTAATAGCGGGGGTTATCAATTAATTATGGTTTCGTCCACTATCACTCGGTACTTATCGGACAACGGTAACCGGGTTAATTGTTTTATTAATACGGATGGGTCATGAATAACTTGAAATCTTGTTTTTCTGCCCTGTTGATTTACTGGACTGAGGGGTGAGATTATTTGTCCACTTTCTTCTACGTCACCTCGAACAGCATTTACCTCTAGGGATTTTTTCGCAAATACCCCACCGTTAATATAAAAAACGGAGCCTACCCCATAAAGTTCTGCGTTTTTTTCAGTATAAAAATATCCATCAAGTTGATTCGGTTTATCCGTGTTTGTAGATTGTATAATATCCGCAATATTAGTGCTATTTTCGTATTGCTTTTCCTTAAACTCGAATAAGTCGTTTATCCTGGTGATAATAATATCTTCATTAGCCAACAGAACCAATTGATTGCCATCTCTTCCTCTGACGTTGACATTTGAGATGTGACTTTTTCTAAAACTGTAAATTGTACTGTCAAAGTAAATAGAGTTTTGGTCAAATTCCATTTCACTTAGTCCTATGGAATCTGAACCATTAATTCTTACTTCACCATAGACAACTATTGTCCCCCTATGGTGAATAGGTGTAGTAATAGTATTAATTTCTAAATCGCCAAGGACAACAATATTACTATTTAATTCTATTTCATTTCCTGACAATGCTGTAATATTCAGGTCCCCACCAACAATAATTGTATTGCCGTCCGATGTAATAGGTCTATCAACTGCAGATATTTCTAAATCACCAGTAACGATAATATCTTCAGAGAAAGTGACTCCATTAGTAATGTGAGGATTCTTTATTAGTGATCTAATATAGAGGTTGTTATTATGCGTAAGTCGTGTATTTGGCTTGTCAGCTAACCACTTTTCAATCATCAGTATATTATTATTTTGCAGGTACGTATTCTCTAGATTGATAACATTGATAAGGTTGTCAGTTGCCTTAGGAATGTTACTAATATCAGCGATACCTTGACTTACATAGGCAGAAGTCAGCTCATTAAATTTATTCAGGAAAGTAGTATTGAATTGTACTTCAATAAATTCCTCATTCAGCCTTTCAAAGCTAGGGGCTGCACCGAGATAAAAATATTCACTTAAATCTGGTAAGCTCTTTAAGTCTGTTGTACTTGTAGATCCTGGAATGTTTGGAAAGCCAGAATGCTTTAAAGTTAATTGATTTTGTACAAATCCATTTCCTTTAATTGCAGGAAATAGGCTGTCTTCTTCTCTTTTAACCGCACTACTTGTAACAGTTAGTTTATCACGTAGCTTCGCTTTACTGCTTACGGATAAATCATTTGCAATAATACTGCCTAATATATTTGATGACCCATTCAGGTATAGTTTCCCATCGTCAGGACCAGAGCCATATGAGCCTAAAGCATAATCCAGAAAGCTTGGCGCTGGTGTTATTATGAGACGTTTATTAACTCTTTTACCTGTATCAAGAGGAATGGATATCTCGAAAACCCGGGTATATGTTTTATCTAAGTCTGTCACTTCATCGATATATTCATCGGTGATATCATTAATTGTCAGCCCTTTTGATTTTAAAGCTGGAAATGTTTCTATAGTATTGGAAATTAATTTATTCAGTTCAGGAATATAAGCGCTGTTATACTCACTAGGCAATGAAATACTTAATAAATTGGAACTGGCATACTCTACTTCTTCTTTAAATGATGCCGTAAGTAACTCGATTTCTTCTTTTCCTTCATACAATTCTCCTATAGTTTCGGTTCTCAATTGTGTTCTGGTGCTTCCATTTAAAGCGACAGCAAGAATACTCAAGCCTAATATCATAAATACTGTAGAAATGATGAGAACTAAAATTAACGTAGAGCCTTTTTCGTTCATATAAATACCTCTCTAATAACCAAATTCACTAATAAATTCCAATGGTTCTACGAACAGTTTATTATCAGTTTCTGAATATTCAAGATGTCCCAGTTTAAACTTTGTAGTAATTACACCGGAATCACAAACCTTTTCAATATTAGATAGTGAAACTTTTTTATTCGTACATTCATAACTCATTATGTTGCCACCTTCATTAATTGGCATGAGATATACTGAATCACTATTAATTTTCACTTGTTTTACTGTGGGATCGAAATAGGTTTTATAAAGGTCATATTTGGTGTTATCGTTTGCTTTAGGTTTTAAGACAAATTGAATGGATGCACTGTTTTGTATTATATCTAGAAGATCTTCATTCTTGTAATAGTAGTCATTCTTTATTAGCGTCTTAACACTGTATAATTCAATGTAGGACTCATCGCTATTATAAAGTATCGCTTCTGGTTGAATTCTATTCAAATCATTTAGCATGGTTGCCAGAATAATATCAGCTTCATCGCGTAATTGACTTTCGATGCCTATTTTCTTGTACAAATTAACTCCCATAATGAAAGAGCTATACATGGTTCCTAATATGATGCTACTGATTACTAGAACTGCAAGTAATTCAAGGAGTGTAACGCCACGTTCATCTCTAAATACCTTAGCGAATAGATTCATGTGCGATAACTCCTTGTAACATGATTTCATCACGATTATCTGTCCAATCTACCACGACAAAAATTCTCAAAAGATGTTGTGCTATATCACTATCAGGGTCTAATTTATCCTGACTATCTTTTAGTGTTAAAATATCGATTTGATTCAGATACGCTTTCTTAACTGAAGAAGGTAAATTTATTATTTCGGGATTATCATTTAGTTCTTCTTCAAGTTGTTGATCATAATACTTCATGACATAGACATTTATACTGCTGCTCCCTAAGGTAACATTATTGATTATTGGATTAAAAATCGAATTACACTGAATTTCATTGGAGAAGAGTTTAACGTTGTTGTATTGCAAGCGGTCAGATTCTAGTGAATTTGGATAAGGCTTAATCATAAGGTTATGCACCTTAGCGCATGAAGAGAGATTAATTGTAACTGAAAAAGGAGAATCAAAATTAACCGTAGGATCCAAATCCATCATTTTTTGATTAGTAAACGCCTCGAACGTTCCGAAATCCTGCTTCTCCATATAATTCATGACATTCCGTGCCACCTGTGTTGCTACTGTTTTAGATTCGTTTTCCTTTACATAGGTTAGACCATTGGTAAAGAAGGTCATCATGCCAAGCAAGATGATTGAGAAAATTGTTATGGATACTAAAACTTCAATTAATGTGAAACCACCATTTTTTTCAATAATTTGTTTCATCTTGTAATCTCCTATTTCAAAATACCTATGTTTATTATACAATAACAATAGTCTACTTCGTTCTACAAATTTTGTAAAAATATAAAGAAATGTGGTGTGATTTTGGGGAATTACGTTTTTGCAGTCTTGGCTACAGCGTTATTGTTGCCATTATTTTTTCTTGTCAGGATGAAATTCACCTCTAAGGGTAAATGGATCATCCCGCTAATATCATTTCTTATCTCCACTTTGGGTATTTTCGTGCTGAAGACTTTAACAATATGGCACAGCATTATATTTATGATTTTACTTCTACTTCTTACTGCTTTACTACTTCAAAGACAACGTCTATTCCTAGCGAATACTTCAATTAAAGAAGAAACTACCAGAACTGCAAGAGACAACAAACAGAATACTACATTCCTAGATTCAGATGCTTATGAACAAAAGGATATACATAGAAGAAAACTGGTATTAGAAGAACTTTCCGATCAAATAACAGAGAAAAAATGATGGGAGTTTATAAAATGGGGGAGAAAAAATGCAAAGTTTAAAGACATTGCTTGCATTGCTTGTTTGTACAGCTTTTATATTTACCTTTTCTTTTGTCGGTTCCATGATTACAGACAATTGGCTTCCTCATAAAAGTGCGTTTTCCGAGAAGACGCTAATAGCCAATGAAGAGGTAAGCAACAAGTCAAAAGACGAAGTTGTGAAAAAGTTGGAAGCCGCAAGAGATGCATGGCTTACGGATGGAACCATTTTTTTTGAATGGTCCGGCGAACTTAGACCTTTTGATAAAAACCATTTTATTTTCTATATACCGGAATCCGTTGATTATGCGCAGGACTCCACTACCAATTCCTTAAATGTAGAATTGGAATCCAGTATTTTATTGGCCGAAATAGAAGCTTTAACAAATAGTCCTGATATTTTTGCTGCATTGGATTCTGAAAAACTCTTAAATGACTTGATAGAGGTTGCGACCATGCTTAAAGGGGGAAATCAAACATTTTTCATTGCTGATTATCTTTTGGATGATACTTTGATCGAGAAAACCTCGATTGATTCCATTCTTAAGGTGTCTGATAAAAAAGTTTTAGATGAACTAAAAGCAGGTCTATCAAATAAAGAAGTTCCTGTTCCTGCGGGTCAAGCGTTCTCTGTGCATGATTGGCTACTAAAGGAAAATATCATGTTATCGGATGAAGCTTCAAGCGTCGTTGCTTCCATGATTTATCAACTTTTGGCTTCTACAAACTTTGCAGTATTGGAAAGGCATATCTCTACAGAGCTGCCTGAATGGGCTGTAGCTGGATATGAGGCAAAAATGGAACGAGGCAAGATGGACCTTGTGATAGAGAACCCAAATAATAGCGACTTTATTGTTACTTTTTCCATCGATTCTTCTACGGTGCTTGGAACGATGAGCGGTCCTGCATTGCCTTATGTATACAGCATTGAAGAGGAAAATAAAGAATCCTATACTCCAAAAACGATTGTTCAATATTCGGCATCCCTTTTGAATAATCAAAAGAAAGTCAAAGAGGAAGGCAAGGACGGGGTGTTTATTAAGCTTCAACGTGTTGCTAAGGATGCCTCTGGTGCGGTAATGGAGACGGTATCGTATAGTGAAGACTTTTATCCACCAATTCACAGGATTGAACAACATAGTCTTATCAGAAATACAGTTGCAACGAACCCTGATATTGATACAGATACAAATTCAGGAACGACTCCAGGGAACACCAGTAATTCAGGTTCCAGCAATAATGGTGGTTCAAACTCAGGTGGTACTAATACTGGCGGCACAAACACGGGTGGTACAAATACCGGAAACTCTAACAACACAGGTGGAAACACCTCAAATAATGGAGAAAACAACTCCGGTAACACAAATACAAACAACAATAACGATAATGATAACGATAACGATTCAGGCAACGAGCCAGGTTCTGGAACGGATAACACTGGGAAATAAGAAATGAAAAGGTGAATCATATGGTGCAGACAAGAAAGAGGCTTGGGGACTTATTGGTCGAAGCCGGCATTATTACCGAAAGTCAGTTGAAAAGTGCTCTGAAGGAGAAAACACGTGAACAGAAGCTTGGGGATGTTCTGCTCCAAAAGGGATTCATCACGGAACAGCAACTTATTGAAGTGTTGGAATTCCAGCTAGGTATTCCGCATGTAAGCTTATTCCGCTATCCTTTTGATGATAAGCTGATGCATATCGTGTCCAAAGAGTTTGCAAAACGCAATATCTTAATTCCACTGAAAAAAGAACATGATCGGTTGTTCGTTGCCATGGCAGACCCTATGGACTTCTTTGCCATGGATGACCTGAGGCTGTCCACCGGTTTTGAGATCGAACCGGTCATTTCCACCAAAGACGATATTCTACGATCCATCAATAAATATTATGAAACGGCCGATTCCATGGATGAGCTGCTAGAAGGCTTTGAACCGAATGTTCAGGTCAAGGTGGAGGATGAGCGGATTACCGAAGAGGATTCACCAATTGTCAGATTGGTAAATCAACTATTGCAAAACGCTGTCCAGCAGCGGGCAAGTGATATCCATATCGATCCACAGGAAACCAAAGTTGTTGTTAGATATCGTATAGATGGCGTACTACGGACAGAAAGGGTCTTGCCAAAACATACCCAAAATGTTCTTATTGCACGCATCAAGATCCTGGGGCAGATGGATATCACCGAGCATCGTGTCCCACAGGATGGAAGAATCAAGACGAACGTTGACTTCCATCCAGTCGATGTCCGTGTTTCCTCGCTTCCTACCGTTTTTGGCGAAAAAATCGTTATGCGGATATTGGATATGAGCAGTGCGTTGAATGATATCACGCAGCTTGGTTTCAATGAAAAGAACTATGAACGCTTTACCGATCTCATACATAAGCCGACCGGGATCATCCTCATAACCGGTCCTACAGGTTCAGGGAAATCATCCACTCTTTACGCGGCGTTGAACCATCTGAACAGTGAGGAAGTAAACATCATCACGGTTGAAGATCCTGTGGAATATCAATTGGAAGGCATCAATCAGATCCAGGTCAACACGAATGTAGGGATGACGTTTGCCAAAGGTCTTCGTGCCATCCTACGTCAGGATCCGAATGTCATCATGGTAGGAGAAATCCGTGACCGGGAGACTGCCGAGATTGCCATCCGTGCATCATTGACCGGTCACCTTGTACTGAGCACACTTCATACCAATGACGCAATCAGTACCATTACTAGACTTGTAGATATGAAGGTGGAGCCGTTCCTTGTAGGATCTTCCATTAATGGTGTGCTCGCACAGCGTCTAGTAAGGAAAGTATGCCGGGACTGTGCTAAACCGGAGGAACCGACCTTAAGAGAGAAAGAGATATTCGCTAAACGCGGCCTTGAGATTGATAAGGTGATGCGAGGAAAAGGCTGTGGCACGTGCAATATGACAGGCTATAAAGGTCGTATCGCCATCCATGAACTGCTTGTCATCAACGATCAGATGAAAAAGATGATCATGAACAACGAGCCGATTTCCCGATTGAGGGAATACGCACATGAACAGGATACAGTCTTCTTGATAGATGATGGTTTGTTAAAAGTAAAAAAAGGGCTTACCACAACCGAAGAGATTCTGCGTGTTGCCCTTCAAGAGTAGGTGAGAAAAAGCATGCTGGATAAAATGAATGACTGGCTCCATGCAGCCTATGAATATAAAGCATCCGATATCCATCTATCTGTAGGAGTTCCGCCGGTTTTCCGCATAAACGGGGAGCTCAAGAGCTATGGGAAGGATATTCTCACTCCTGAGGACACCCATACGATTGCCAAACAGATGATACCTGAATTTATGTGGCAGACATTTGATGAAAAAGGGGAACTGGACTTTTCCTACAGTGTCCCGGGGATATCAAGATTCCGTGTGAACGCCTACCGCCAAAGAACATCCGTTGCGATTGCCATACGTATTATACCGAGCAGGGTTCCATCCCTTGAAGAGCTTTCGCTGCCGTCTATATTAAATAGTCTTGTAGATAAGCCGCAGGGGCTGATCCTTGTTACTGGTCCAACGGGGAGCGGGAAGTCGACTACACTTGCTTCCATGATCGACTATATGAATCGCACGATGAAGAAGCATATCATTACCTTGGAAGATCCGATTGAGTATCTTCATCGCCATAATCAGTGCATGATCGATCAGCGTGAGGTAGGATTCGATACCAAAAGCTTTGCTACCGGACTGAGGGCATCCCTTAGGCAGGATCCGGATGTTATCCTCGTAGGGGAGCTTCGTGACCTCGAGACCATCCAGACTGCCATCACTGCAGCAGAAACCGGTCATCTTGTTTTGGGTACCTTGCATACGACAAGTGCGCCATCAACCATCGACCGGATCATTGACGTATTTCCAGGACCACAGCAGGCGCAGATTCGGATCCAGCTAGCTTCTGTCCTTGTATCGATCATCTCTCAGAGGCTTTTCCCGTCATTGGATAGACAGGGAAGGAAAGTGGCGACCGAAATTTTGGTCAACACCCCGGCGGTTGCGAACCTGATCCGAAACGAGAAAATACATCAGATTCAAAACGTGATGCAAACAAGCAGGGCCTTAGGTATGCACACCTTGGAAATGAGCATCAGGCAGCTCATCCAGAATAGTGAGATTAGTAGAGTATCAGCAGAGAGCTTCCTGCAGGAGACGGTGAATTAGATGCCAAGATTTACTTATACAGGCCGGGATACAGCTGGGAAGAAGGACGGCTCCATCACCAGCGCATCCCGTCGAGAGGCAATTGTACAATTGAAGGAAAAAGGAATACGCGTAGTCAGGATTGAGGAGATACCGGAGTCGATCTTCACTAAGGATATCAGCATAGGAAATCCTGTTAAGCTTAGGGACTTTGTTATATTCCTTCGCCAATTCTCTACACTCATACGGGCAGGCATTTCTGTTGTGGAAGCGACAAATGTCCTGGCAAACCAGACATCAAGCAAGGCCTTGAAGAGGGTGCTGTTTGATGTAGAGGAAGAGTTGAAGCAGGGTAACGCGCTCTCAGCGGCTGCCGCAAAGCATCCGAAAGTATTCTCCACCATGTTCATCAATATGATCAAGGCAGGGGAAGCAAGCGGTGCACTCGATGACACGCTTGACAGGCTTGCCATGCAATTTGAGAAACAAAGTGAAACAAGATCCAAAATCGTTTCGGCCTTGACCTATCCGATGGTGCTTGGTGTGATTGCCATTGGGGTGGTCATCTTCCTGCTTGTTGGGGTTGTTCCTACCTTTGTCGCCATGTTCAGTGACTTTGGCGCACAGCTTCCACTCATCACCCGATTCGTCCTTGGAGCAAGTGAGTGGATGCAATCATTCTGGTGGCTGTTCCTGTTGATGATACTGGCATTGGTAGTAGGAGTGATGGCATTAAAGTCAAAGAAGGAAACAAAGTACTATTTGGATTACTTAGTGTTACGATTGCCTATCTTTGGCCCATTGCTGCAAAAGGCAGTCATTGCAAGGTTTACCAGGACATTGAGTTCATTGTTCACAAGTTCAGTCCCAATCCTGCAGGCGGTAAGCATCGTGGAGAAGATTGTCGAAAATGAGGTAATTGCAAAAGTACTTGCAGACAGCAAGCTATCCCTGGAAAAAGGGGAAAGCATGACTGGACCAATGAAAGGGCACTGGGCATTCCCGCCCCTTGTAACACAAATGATCTCCATCGGGGAAAGCACTGGATCACTGGATTCGATGCTGGATAAAATAGCGGAATTCTATGAAAAAGAAGTAGACCACGCAACCGACAGATTAAAGAGTCTGATAGAGCCATTAATGATTGTTGTGCTCGCAGTTATAGTAGGGACTATAGTCACATCCATACTAGTTCCAATGTTCGATATTTTTAACCACATTCAGTCATAGAATGCTGTAAAATCTTATTGAAATTTGTAAGATAGTATAATAGAATTATAGTATAAAATAATTGTTACTTATTTCCAAAATGGGAGGAATATTAAAGATGTTACAAAAATTCAGAAGTATGTTAAAAAATGAAAAAGGCTTGACGCTGATCGAGCTTTTAGCGGTAGTTGTTATTTTGGGTATTATTGCTGCGATTGCGGTACCGAGTATTGGTAAACTGATTGATAATTCTAAAGTTGATGCGCACGTTGCTAATGCCGAACAAGTAGTAAGTGCTGCTAGACTTGCTGCTACATCTGACTCTTCCATTAGTGTTGGTTCAAAGTTTGTATCTTTAGAGTATTTAATTTCAAAAGGATTCCTAGAGCAAATCCAAGATCCAGACGATAAAAATAAATCCTACAAACAAGGAAATAAATCTAACGCTGCTGTAGATACTATAGCTGATACTCATTCATATGTTCAATTATTAGACGGGAAAGTCATTGGTGTAAATTTAGTCGGGGAAAATAGAAGTGTAAAAGCTACTGCAAATACAGGTGGAAATTTAGTTATTAATAAAAGTAGTGTTACAAATAATTAACAATTGATTATGATGTATTACTATGTTCAATTATTTACACTAGCCCTCCTCCTAGGCTCCTTCTACAACGTAGTCGGCCTTCGAATACCAAAGGGCATGTCAATCGTGGCGCCGAGGTCACATTGTACAAGCTGTAAGCAGACATTGACGGGGATTGATTTGATTCCCGTCCTTTCATATGTATTTTCCAAGGGGAGATGTCGGTACTGTAAACAGGCCGTGTCTCCTATTTATCCATTATTCGAGCTTTTGACGGCTGTGCTGTTTGTCCTTGCGCCATTTTTGATGGGTTGGACTTACGAACTGGTAATTGCCTGGACCCTCATATCGATGCTGATCATCATCGTCATTACTGATATTCACTATATGCTCATTCCAAACAAGATACTGCTATTTTTCTTTCTTTTATTCATCTTTGAAAGATTTTTCATTCCTTATCAGACGCTACCGAATCATCTTATCGGACTGGCGGTAGGTTTTGCCATTCCAGCACTTGTTGCCTTGCTTAGCAAAGGTGGCATGGGTGGAGGGGATATTAAGCTGTTTGCGGTCCTCGGGTTTGTATTAGGGTGGAAGATGGTCATTCTCACATTCTTTCTCTCCTCCTTGATCGGAATGATGGCTGCCCTAATTGGCATGCTTTTCGGCAAGGTGAAGAGGGGTGTGCCGTTTCCGTTTGGTCCTTCGATTGCAGTGGCGGCACTCATCGGTTATTTTGCAGGCGAGCAAATTTTGAACCTGTACTTTTCCCTACTCTTCTAGTAAATCAAAAAGGAGTTCTACTCAATGGAATTTTCATTTTTACAGCCAAAACATAATAATTTTATAAATATTACGTTTCGTGACCATGTTATTAGAATGGTAGAGTTGAAGAGTTTGAATCCTTTGACGGTCAAACGGACAAGGGAGAGATTTTTGCCGCCGAACATCGTGCGTGATGGGAAAATTGTCGATGAAAATATCTTTCGTCTCATTTTCGAGGAATGTGTGGAAGAATGGGGATTGAAGAGGAAGCATGTCAGGTTTGTCGTTCCAGATCAGTTTGTGGTGACGAGAAAGCTCAGCATCCCCTCGAATGTGATGGATGATGAGATCATCGGTCACCTGTATCTGGAGCTCGGTTCGACCATTCACCTTCCATTTGAAGATCCGGTATTTGACGTGCATGTTCTGCAACGCTCCGAAAAAACGGACCTTGTCCTTTTTGCTTCGCCGGAAGAAATGGTCACTCAGGTGTCTTCCATCTTCGAAGAAAACAAAATGAAGCCGACGGTGGCGGATGTGTCCTCCCTTTGCCTATACCGACTTTATTATGAATTCGGTCAACGGAATGAAAATGACCATCTACTGATCATTCATTTTGATATCAGCTGTATCACCCTTAGTATCTTTATGAAGCATGCTCCTGTATTCGTCAGGACCATCGCAATCCCAGCAGACATTAAGACATGGGAAGTGTCCGAGACGAATACGAGAATGGAGTGGGCCGGGGATATCATTCAGTTTAACGTGTTTTTGGAGGACTTCATCAAGGAAGTGGAGCGGATCATGAACTTCTTCCGCTATTCCTTGAATCAAGGAACGGATGAAGTGAAGAGAGTACTATTGCACGGAGATCATCCGAATTTCCCATTGGTTTTGGCAAAGTTAAGGGAGCGGATTACTGTACCGGTCGATACATATGAGCAGGAAGTCTATACACAAGATCAAGAGGTTGTTGACCCGAAATTTTATTTCCCACTCGGGTTGGCGTTAAAAGAGGTGTAGGAATGAAAACGTTAGTAGATATAAACCTATTGCCAAGAAAACAGGCGCGTGACATTACGACTCCTCTTGTTTACGGAATTTGCGGGTTCTTTATACTATTTGTGGTCGTCCTTCTAGTCATCTTTCAGCATCTTGTCAGCGAGGATGTCGCAAGGGCTGAAAGAGGCCTTGAAAATGTCCAGGCGTTGCGTGCGGCCAAAGAAGAAGCGATACGGACACCCCAAAATTCATCCTCCGCACAGCGTTTGGAGAATACGGTTCAATGGGCAGAGGAATATCCCGTGGAAATGGTCCCTGTCATGCAGGAGCTTGTCAGGATGCTTCCGGATCGCGGGTTTGTGCAGAGCTTTTCCTATGCAGAAAGCGGGGCATTAAATGTAACGGTCCAGTTCGATCAATCCAAAGACGCGGCATATTATTTGTATCATCTGAACGGTAACGGCTATTTCCAGAATGTCAACCTATCAAGTGTTTCCACAGCAATTGTCGGTGAGGAAGAGGACGCTGATGTATTGCCTCGTTATATCGCGCAGTACAGCCTCGAATTTGACAAGGCTGCCATAAAGGCAGAGGAACAGGAAACTCCGGAAACTGAAGGTGAAGAAACCGTATCGGATGAAGAGGATACTGAAACCGGGCCGGATACGGAATCAGAGGATGGAGGCGAGGGTCTATGAACATTGAACTGCAGAGAAAACACTACTTCATCTTTGCCTCTGTTGTAGCATTTCTCGTACTGGGAATCATCCTATTCTACTATTTAAGCTATGCGCCGAAACAGACGATGGTGGAGCAAAAAAAGCAGGAGATCGAAATCGAGGAGCAATTGATTCAAGTGTTGGATCAGCAGCAGGAATCAGCTGGGGCAAGCCTGGGAAATACCATGGAACTTCAGCGGAAGATTCCTGTAACGTCCTATGTGGAACAGCTGATCCTGGAACTCGAGAAAGCGGAAGTGGTCTCCAATTCCAGGATCATGAATATGACATTCGGGGATGCGGACTTTTCCGTGGCAACAACCACTTTGGAAGAGTATGTGGAAACAAACAGTTCGACTGACACAGAGGGAACAGCGGAACAGCAGACAGAACAAGCCTACCTGCCTGAAGGGTTAAAAAAGGTGACCGTCAATTTATCCGTAGAGTCCGAGAACTATGAAGACCTTACAGCTTTCCTTGAGGAACTGGAAGGTTTGACCCGGATCACCCAAATTGAATCGGTTGCTTTCACCGGACTTCCCGAGCTGACTTCCATTGCCCAGGAATTGACGTCACTATCATATTCAGTTCAATTATCAGCATTTTACCATCCGGAGCTAGCAGATCTGATTGAGGACCTTCCTCCGATCTCAGCGCCGGAACCGAGCAATAAGACAAATCCTTTTCTCGACAATGAATAATTTATTTCCGGGGAAACAGTCGAAAGCCCTAATACATAGGGGATTGTGTCGGAAAACATTTAGGACAAGACGACAAAAGTCTTGTTCTTTTTTTTATGCGCTATGATAGGATGAAACAAATCAATTGCAGACATATTTTGTCAAGGTAAATGGAGGTGGACATGTTGGACAAGAATCATTCCCATGAAGTGAAAATCCGCATTAACGGGGTGGAAAAATCATATCATCGAAACTCAAAGAAAAAGAAAGGGAAAAATCGTCACGGGACATCCATGGAAGACTATCAAAATCCAGAGCGGGAAACGCCAATCGAAGAGGACGACCTGCCCTTGATCATCGTGGATGAGACGGCTGCAGCAGCAGAAAAGAAAGAGGAAGAAGATTTCGAATGGGTTCTTCCTAAAGAGCCGGTGAAGCCGGAGAATAAGGAAACAACATCTGAAAAAACTTCTTATATAGAAGATTTGCGTCAAATCAATAAACCAAAAGGGAAGAAATCGCTTCCCCACTCATTAAAAAAGAAGAAATTGGCCCCTCCGTCCTTTTCGAAACAACTTATTGTATCCATTGTGATGGCTGTCGGCATTGGGACTTGTTTAGGCTTTATTATTCTCGCAATCATGAATATCTCTTCTGATAATCCATTGAATCCTAACCAGCCTGTTGCGGGCTCGGTATCAGACCAGGCGGAAAATGAAAATACCGGAACAGCTGGGAACAGCGACGGGCAGAGTGTCACCATACCTGCGCTAGGAGTAGCTGTCCTGCAGGGTGGGGCATTATCGAGTATGGAAGCTGCAAATGCGACGATAGATTCGTTCAAAAGCCAGGGATTTTCAGCTGTTGCTGTCGGCAAGGATACCATTTATGTATTGGTGGGAATCGGACAGACGGTAGAAGGAATGAAAAGTCTCGGTACAATGGCAAGCGATAAAGGACTGGAAACCTATGCGAAGGAGTTTGCGATCCCTGAAAGGACGTTCAATTCTTTGAATGCTCAGGATGCGGCAGTTCTTCAAGAAGGTCAAAGTCTATACAAGGAATTGGCTGCAACCTCCTCCTCATTGCTCCAGGGAGGAACACTTGATAGCAGTGCAGTGGAAAAAATGAACGGACATTTTGAGAAGATCTCGGCAGTCAAAGCGGAAGAAATGACAGATGGTCCTAAACAGTGGAAAGACCTTCTTGTTGGTGCATATCAGCACATTCAGCAATATCAAACATCCAAAGACTCCTCGGAATTGTGGGGGGCACAACAGAAATTATTGGAAGCGACCGCTTTTCTGTACCAGTAAAATATTCAATGAAAACAGGTTCCCAAAACAATGTTTTGGGGCCTGTTTTTATGTAGAAATGCATGTTTTGATTCTGTTTGGTATTTGTTTGTTACAAGGCTGATTTATGTGTTACGATAACCTTGTATCTCTCTTGTTTGAAAAATTCCAGGAAAAGGTGATAATGCATGAAGCCTCTAATTTTAGCCTCAGGATCCCCCAGAAGAAAGGAGCTCCTCCAACAAGTAAAACTCTCCTTTGAAGTGAAGGTCAGTACGATCGAAGAGACCTTTGACCCCAAAATGAATCCAGAAGAAATTGCCATGAACCTGGCTCTTCAGAAAGCTGAAGATGTTGCCAGGGATAATAGGGAATCTGTCATCATCGGCGCAGATACGATAGTGGTCCATGACGGTTTGGTTCTTGGCAAACCCAAAGATGTAGACGAAGCAACATACATGTTAAAGATGCTGAGTGGCAATACTCATTATGTAATAAGCGGGGTTGCGATTGTGAGCGGAGATAGGCATGTGACATTTTTTGAAAAGACAGCGGTTACGTTTTGGGAGCTGACGGATGAGGAAATCGAATATTACATCAAATCAGGAGAACCGATGGATAAGGCCGGTAGCTATGGCATCCAGGAAGTTGGAGCCTTGTTTGTGAAAGAGATCCATGGTGATTATTTCTCTGTGGTCGGACTGCCTTTGTCTAAAACGGTTCGTGAACTGAAGAGCTTCTTTTAATGCGGTAGATTGCCCTCTTGCTTTTGTAATGGAATAAAGCAAAGGGGGATAAAAATGACAGCACCAACTACTTCTTTAATGATAAGGGACTATCCTGAAGACGAACGCCCAAGGGAAAGACTGATTCAAGACGGGCCGCAAAGCCTGTCCAATCATGAGCTTTTGGCGATCATGCTCCGTACAGGCTCGAAGGAAGAATCCGTCCTGCAGCTTGCAAATCGCCTGTTGACCTCGTTTGAGGGATTGCGGTTGCTGAAGGATGCATCCGTTGATGAAATGATGAGCATCAAAGGGATCGGCAGTGCCAAGGCAGTCCAGATCATGGCTGCAGTCGAGCTTGGTCGGCGCATCCACCGGCTTCAGTATGAAGACCGCTATGTGATCCGGTCGCCGGAGGATGCAGCCAATTATGTGATGGAAGATATGCGTTTTTTGACGCAGGAGCATTTTGTTTGTCTTTACCTCAATACAAAAAATCAAGTGCTCCATCAGCAGACCATCTTCATCGGAAGCCTGAATGCCAGCATCGTGCATCCCCGCGAGGTGTTCAAAGAAGCTTTTCGTCGTTCAGCCGCTTCCTTTATTTGCCTTCATAACCATCCTTCGGGAGATCCTTCGCCAAGCCGTGAGGATATTGATGTGACAAAAAGGCTCAATGAATGCGGCAAACTGATCGGAATAGAGCTTTTGGACCATTTAATCATCGGCGATCAGAAATTCATCAGTTTAAAAGAAAAAGGCTATGTGTAAGTACTATGCTTTTTTCTTATCCTACGCTATAATATTACTCATGAGTTTGGAAGGGACTTTTCTTTCCAAGCTTTATCTTCTTAAAACTACATTATCCACATGTTAATGAAATAAATGAGGGCAAGCTGTCCGCTTTTATCACTTTTAACCACACCAATTAAGCATTTAGTTTCAGAAAGGGAGATACACATTTATGTTTGGAACGAGAGATCTTGGTATTGACTTGGGAACAGCCAATACACTAGTTTTTATTAAAGGAAAAGGGATTGTTGTGCGCGAGCCGTCGGTTGTGGCACTTCAGACCGACACAAAGCAGATTGTTGCTGTAGGGAACGATGCGAAAAATATGATCGGTCGTACACCTGGTAATGTGGTGGCGCTTCGTCCGATGAAGGATGGGGTCATCGCTGATTATGAAACAACGGCGACGATGATGAAATACTACATCAAGCAGGCATTGCGCAATAAGAGCGCTTTTTCCCGTAAGCCATATGTGATGGTGTGTGTGCCATCAGGGATTACCGCAGTTGAGGAAAGAGCGGTTATCGATGCGACACGCCAAGCCGGTGCACGCGATGCGTATCCGATCGAAGAGCCATTTGCAGCGGCAATCGGTGCAAATCTTCCTGTTTGGGAGCCAACAGGTTCCATGGTTGTGGATATCGGTGGCGGAACGACAGAAGTTGCAATCATTTCTTTAGGGGGAATTGTGACAAGCCAATCCATCCGTGTTGCAGGGGATGAAATGGACGATGCCATCATTGCTTATATCCGTAAAAATTACAACTTGATGATCGGGGAAAGAACGGCTGAAGCGCTGAAGCTTGAAGTTGGATCTGCCGGTGATTCTGAATCTATCGAACCGATGGATATCCGCGGCCGCGACTTGTTGACAGGTCTTCCGAAAACAGTCGAGATTTCTGCTAAAGAAGTGGAAGAGGCACTGAAGGATACAGTTACTGCAATCGTTGATTCTGTCAAGGCGACTTTGGAGCGTACGCCGCCAGAGCTTGCCGCAGATATCATGGACCGCGGAATTGTCCTGACAGGTGGAGGGGCTTTGCTTCGCAATCTGGATAAAGTGATTAGTGATGAAACGAAAATGCCTGTCATCATTGCGGAAAATCCTTTGGATTGTGTGGCAATCGGAACAGGTAAAGCTTTGGATTATATTGACGAATTTAAGAAGAAATCAAGAGATTATCGCTAAAAAGAAGGTGTTAAGTCATGCCGCAATTTTTCCTCAATAAGAGGTTGATCATTTTGTTGGTGAGCTTAATTATTCTAGTGGCATTGATTGGTTTCTCCTTGAAAGAACGGGACCAATTGACATGGCCTGAACAGTTTGTAAAAGACTCGACAGGCTTTGTGCAATCCATTTTCTATCGGCCCGCACATTATGTTGCGGGTTTCTTTGAGAATGTTGAGTACTTGAAGAATACGTATGAGGAAAATAAACTTTTGCGTGCTAGACTAGAAGAATACGCAATGCTCGAGACAAAAGCGCACAAGCTTGAACAGGAAAACGCAGAAATAAGAGAAGTGATCGGTGAACTCGATTCGCTCAGGGATTACGATCCACTGCCTGCTACGGTCATCGGACGAAATCCGGATCAGTGGCGCGAGCAGATCATATTGAATAAAGGGAAGCAGGACGGTGTGGAAAAGGACATGGCTGTCATCACAGCAGGCGGCTTGATCGGTAAGGTTAAGCATGCTAATCCATTTACTTCCTCCGTACAGCTTTTAAGCTCCCTTGATCCGAAAAACCGCATCTCGGCCTATATCCAGGGAGATGAAAGCATCTTCGGATTGATAGAAGGCTATGATGATGAAAAGGGTGCTTTATTACTGAAAAGGATCCCTCATCAGGCGGAAGTAAAAGAAGGGCAGACTGTATTGAGCTCCG
The DNA here is from genome assembly GCF_016908565.1 of Sutcliffiella tianshenii. Classification (GTDB taxonomy): domain Bacteria; phylum Bacillota; class Bacilli; order Bacillales; family Bacillaceae_I; genus Sutcliffiella_A; species Sutcliffiella_A tianshenii. The sequence goes on along the minus strand of NZ_JAFBED010000004.1, from coordinate 322,565 downwards.
GACTTGGCGGGATTTTCCCGGAAGGCCTTATCATCGGGGAAGTCACGGAGGTCGTTCCGGACGAATATGGGCTTACACAGATGGCCTACATAAAGCCGGCAGCAAATTTCTATGATATCAGTCAAGTGATGATAGTGAAACGCACGTTGATTTCCGGAGACGAAGAACCAGTGGATGAGCCTGTTGAAGAAGCAACAGAAGAGGGGGATTCTGAGTGAGGAAGTATGTCTTGCCAGCCCTTATTCTTTGCTTGTTTGTCTTGGAAAGCATGACGGTCGACATATTATTCCTGGGGAACATCAAGGAGGATTGGGTGATAGTCCCGAGGTATGTGCTTATTACCTTGATTCTTTGCACAATCTATACAGGTTCCTATATCGGGATCATTTTCGGCATGGTATTCGGACTTCTTTACGATATTGTCTATACGGAAGTATTGGGAGTATATCTATTTGCCTATCCTGTTGCCTCCTATTTTGTATCGAAGCTGATGAAGGCGCTGCAGGCTAATATATTCATTGCTTTCTTTATGATTGTCTTGGCAGTTGCAGGAGTGGAATATCTGGTGTACAGCATCCATACCCTGATCGGTACCACGAATATCCTGCATCAGGATTATCTGACCGGCAGACTTGTGCCGACCTTGATCTTCAATGCCATTTTCACATTGATCTTTATCTTTCCATTGAAATTGTTCATGGAAAAGCTGGCATATGAACAAAAGGATGAACTCTAAGAAAGCTGTCTGATTCAGTCAGCTTTTGTTCTACATAATGAATCTAGTAATCTTTTTTTATTTTTTATGCGCATAGGAAAAAGGAAATAGAAGGACTATGTCGAATTATATACTTGTTGAGGTGAACGTCGTGAATAGACAAAAACAACAGTATGTAACCATTAAGGGCACGAAAGAGGGCCTAACTCTGCATCTCGATGATACATGCTCGTTTCAAGAGCTTTTAGCTGAAATAGAAGCAAAATTAGCGTCGAATAGCAATCCGGATGATTCGCCTTTACTTGGTGTACGCCTGAAGGTCGGGAATCGTTTTTTAACCAATAAGCAACAAGAGAAATTACGCAATGTCATCCGCAGTAAAAAGAATTTTATTGTCGAAGAGATTGAAAGTAATGTCATCACAAAAGAACAGGCCATACAGTGGAAAGAAGAAAATGAAATTGTCCCAGTAGCAAGGATGGTTCGCTCAGGACAAGTCCTCGAAGTTAAAGGAGATCTTCTCTTGATTGGTGATGTGAACCCAGGTGGGACGGTGAAGGCGGGCGGCAATATTTTCGTATTGGGGGCCCTGCGTGGAAATGCATATGCGGGTCTTTTGGGAAACAATGAGGCTGTCATCGCTGCAAGTCTTATGAGACCTACGCTGCTTTCCATATCCGAAACGATAAACCGTGCCCCGGACTTAAGTGAACAGCTTGAGGGGAGCAATGAAATGGAATGCGCCTATATTGATAAGAATGAACAAATTATCATAGATCGCTTACAGTTGCTTTCACATCTAAGACCAATGTTAACAAGGCTTGAAAGGAGAATGTAATAAGTGGGAGAGGCTATCGTAATTACGTCTGGTAAAGGTGGAGTCGGCAAAACGACAACTTCTGCAAATATAGGAACCGCTCTTGCCTTAGCAGGAAAACGTGTATGTTTAGTAGATACAGATATTGGACTCAGAAATCTGGATGTCGTAATGGGACTTGAAAACCGCATCATTTATGATTTAGTTGACGTTGTTGAAGGACGTTGCAAAACACATCAAGCCTTAATCAATGATAAACGCTTTGAATGCCTGAAGCTCCTTCCAGCTGCACAAACAAGTGATAAAACAGCTGTTAAGCCGGAACAGATGAAAAAGCTTATAAACGAACTGAAGCAGGATTACGATTACATCATCATCGACTGCCCGGCAGGGATCGAGCAAGGCTTCCAGAATGCAATCGCCGGTGCCGATCGTGCCATCGTCGTCACTACACCGGAAATTTCATCGGTGCGTGATGCAGATCGCATCATCGGGCTTTTGGAAAAAGAAGCTATCGAGCCGCCTAGATTAGTAGTCAACCGCATTCGCAACCATATGGTGAAAAACGGGGAAATGCTGGATGTGGATGAGATCGTATCGATACTTGCCATTGATATCATCGGAATCGTTGCAGATGACGACAGCGTGATCCGGGCTTCCAATAGCGGAGAGCCGATTGTCATGGATCCTACAAGCAAAGCATCCATCGCATATCGCAACATCGCCCGCCGCATCCTTGGTGAGTCGGTTCCATTGCAATCCTTGGAAGAGGAAAACAAGGGTGTCATGTTTAAAATCAAGAAATTCTTTGGAGTTCGTTAATCCAGGTGAGAAGCCGCCCTTAAACAGAAAGGGGCGGTTTCTTTTGTTTTTCGGAAGTTTTTGCTAAGATTGGTGTAAAATATATACATATCAAAAACAAGGCGCTTGGAAGGAGCATTATACATACATGAAAGCAAGAAAAAAGGTATCTAGGAATATTTTGCTGGCACTTTTCCTGTTGGGCATCCTGTTTTTCATCACCAATACTTCGATCTTCTCAGGACCTGTCGAGGAGGAGCCGCTATTATTGGCCCATCGCGGAGTCCATCAGACGTTCAGTATGGAGGGGATTGAAAATGATACTTGTACCGCCGAGCGGATCTTTGAACCTGAGCATGAGTATCTGGAGAATACAATCCCGTCGATGAGAGCGGCCTTTGAAGCCGGGGCGGATATCGTGGAGCTTGATGTGCAGCCGACAACCGATGGGGAGTTTGCCGTTTTTCATGACTGGACCTTGGAGTGCCGGACAGATGGGAAAGGTGTGACAAGAGAGCATACGATGGCAGAACTCCGGGCATTGGATATCGGATACGGCTATACTGCCGACAATGGCAAAACCTATCCGTTCCGTGGAAAAGGAGTAGGCCTAATGCCGACACTCGGACAGGTGCTTCAGGCATTCCCTGATAAAGAACTGCTGATTCATATTAAAAGTGATGACCCGGAAGAAGGCAGGCTTCTTGCAAAGTATCTGAAGGATTATGATTTTGTTGGAAATAGCGCGAATATCAGTGTTTACGGCGGGGATAAACCGATCGCTGCCTTAAAGGAAGAGATGCCTGTGATCCGTGTCATGTCCATGGCAACGATGAAAAGCTGCATGTATCCATACATTGCAATCGGCTGGACAGGCTATGTTCCTGAATCCTGTGAAAACACCCAGCTTCATATTCCCGAGAAAATCGGGCCGTGGCTCTGGGGCTGGACAGGGAAATTCTACGAGCGCATGGATAAAGTGGACACAAGGGTCATCATCGTCGCCGGTGATGGGGGCTTCTCTGAAGGCTTTGACAAAGTCGAGGATCTCAAGCGCATACCTGAGCGTTTTACCGGTTATATCTGGACAAACAGGATCGACCTGATCGGCCCTGCGATGAAGGACGGGGAATAAACTAGAAGCAGGCGGGGATGTTCCCGCCTGTTTTTTTATTGTGATTCTGGAGCGGATGTGGAGTTGAAAGTTGGATCAAAATGGAAAAAGTTCGATAGAATCAGGAAAAACGTCGATAGAACCTCAAAAAAGTTCGATAGAAGTCAAAAAAAGTACAATAGGAACTGAAAAAAGTTCGATAGACATTCAAAAAAGTTCAATAGACGCCGTAACAACGTCATTCAGCCTGGAAGAAGCGGTATTTTCTTTAGCTGAGCCCTGCCAGAAAGTCTACTTCTAGCGATAATAGCCAGTCTTATAGCGGTTCCACAATTGCTCAAGTTTTCATGTTACCATTCTTCCCTCCTTCCAAAAATCTCACCCACATCGTCATATCCCAAAAGGACAAGTCATAAAATGGTACAAACATAATAGGGGGAAGGGTGTTTGTATGAATGATCGGTTGGATGAGATAAGAAGAAGGGCTGCAAGGAGAAAAAAGGCAAGGCAAACACAGCACACCAAGCGCAATCAGGTGTCCTCGTATGTGATGCGCGATGAGGAAAAGTACGGAAATGCAAGCTATACCTCCTATGAGAGTGGTCCTGATGGAAACAAGGAGCATCCGCTTTTCAATAAAGAGCTCTTTCTATTCAAGATTTTAGCTTCCGCCATTTTGGTGCTGGTTGTGGGCATCATGTTTCAAAATCAGTCGCCTGTTCTTGAAAAGCCGCGCGAATTTGTGACAAGTACGATGAAGCAGAGCTTTCAATTTACAGCTTTCTCATCCTGGTATGAGGGGCAGTTCGGCAAGTCATTGGCCTTGCTTCCTTTGCCGCAGAATACAGAAAAGGTGCAGGGCGGTGAGGAATATGTGATGCCGGCATCTGCGAAGGTGTATGAAAGCTTCGAGGCGAATGGACAAGGGGTCATGGTAGAAACGATGGCGAATTCGAGTGTGGAGGCGATGGACGGGGGACGTGTGACGTTTGTTGGAAAGAAGGAAGATACAGGCAAGACAGTGATTATCCAGCATAACGATGATACCTATACTTGGTATGGGCAGCTTGGGGAAGTGGAAATCAAGCTTTATGATTACGTCAAGACCGGACAGGTGATAGGGCGTACGACAACACTTGAAGACGGCTCAAAGGGAATGTTTTATTTCGCCATACAAAAAGGCAATGATTTTATCGATCCCATGCAGGTGATTTCATTTGAATAATAAATGGCTCAGGCTATTTCAAAAAATCCATATACATCCGATATTCTGGCTGATGATCGGCCTTGCCATCCTGACGGCAAATTTCTGGGAGCTGCTCATTCTCTTCATTATTGTATTGGTGCACGAACTTGGGCATAGTCTCGCAGCTACTTATTTTTCATGGCGAATCAAGCAGGTGCTGATTCTTCCATTTGGAGGGGTGGCGGAAATGGAGGAGCATGGAAACCGCCCTTTGAAGGAGGAACTGATCGTAACCCTGGCTGGACCGTTGCAGCATATATGGCTCGCAGGTGCTGGCTACCTCCTTTATAAAATGAACATCCTATCTCCGGAAATGTGGGAGCTGTTTTTTTCGTTCAACCTGATGATTTTTCTTGTAAACCTACTCCCGATCTGGCCGCTTGATGGGGGCAGGCTGATGAGTATCGCACTGAGTAAATTTTCATCTTTTGCGACTTCCCATGAACGGACCTTGAAATATTCGTTTGTTTCTTTAGGTGTCTTTTTCCTGGTTTACCTGGTGATAGATCCCCTGCATTTGAATATGTGGATCATCTCCCTGTTTCTCTTTTACTCCCTATTCTCGGAATGGAAGCAGCGTCATTTTGTATTCATCCGCTTTTTACTGGAGAGGTACTATGGAAAGACGAATTCCGTTTCGAAAATCACGCCGATCATCGTGGATGAAACGGAAAAGATCCATCAGGTTCTGCAAAGGTTCAAGCGGGATTGCAAGCATAGCATCATCGTGATGAAAGGCAATAAAAAGCAGGCGCCGCTGGATGAAAATGAGCTTTTGCATGCGTATTTCAAAGAGAAGTTGACGACAATCGATATTGGGGATATCCTTTACTCATACTAAATATTGAAAGTCGAGGCTATTCCATTGACCGAGCTTATAATGAATCTGCGTGCAACGGAAAAGCGGGTTGCCGTGAAAGAGCAGGATAAGATAGTAGAGCTCCTGATTGAAAGGCCTACTACTGAACATATAGAAGGAAATATTTATTATGGTCGCGTTGTGAATGTCTTGCCCGGGATGCAGGCAGCCTTTGTCGATATTGGACAAAAGCAGCCCGGGTATCTTCACCGCGACCAATTGTCGTCCTATCAATTATCGCCGCTATCCAAACCTGAAAAGGAAAAGCGGGGCATTTCGCATTTTGTCCATCAGGGAGAAGCGATCCTAGTGCAGGTGGCAAAAGAAGGAGAAGGAACTAAAGGTCCAAAACTGACCGGGCTCATCGAGTTTCCGGGAATACATATCGTGTATCAGCCGTTCGGAAAATTCAAGAGCATTTCTAAAAAGATGAAAGAGGAAAGCCGTAAAGAGTGGAGGGAGCATCTATACAGCTGGTGTACCGAGGAAGAGGGCGTGATACTCCGTTCTGCTGGTGAGCACGTCCTCGTTGAGGTGGTGGAGGAGGAATTATCCGCGCTGCAGCAGCAGTATCTCGATGTACAGGGAAAAATGTCCTCCTCCCAGGTTCCAGCACTCTTGCATAAAGAGGATCATTTTCTCGCAAAACTGCTCAGGGAAATGCCTAAAGCTGAGATCAAGCTAATGGAAGTGGACGATGCTCCAACCTTTCAACTCCTGAAGAAGCAGGGCTATCCGGTGCGCTTTTATGATGGGAAGGAAGATATCTTTGCACGCAGAGGGATCGATCAGGAACTTGAAAAAGCGTTAAAGCGGATCGTCTGGCTCCCGAGTGGGGGCTATATCATCATCGAGCATACGGAAGCGATGACGGTTGTGGATGTCAATACAGGCAAATTCGTCGGAAAGACCGGGTTGAAAGAGACGGCTCTGAAGACCAATCTTGAAGCGGCGAAAGAAGTGGCACGGCAGCTTCGGTTGAGGGAGATCGGAGGCATTGTCATTGTCGATTTCATTGATATGTCGAGTGTGGAGGAGCAGGAGCAGGTGCTGAAGATAGTGCGGAACGAAGTGCGGAAGGACCGTTCTGTTGTCCGGATCATCGGATTCACCGAGTTGCATCTACTGCAGCTGACACGGAAAAAAATCAGGGAGCCTTTGACTCGGATGCTTCTGCAAAAGTGTGACCCATGCCTTGGTAAAGGTACGGTATATTCCCCCGAAACGATCGCCTTTCAACTTGAAAGAAAGCTTCTTGAATACTATCGTTCGGATGTGGAGGCAATCATCGTCGATCTTACAGAGGATGTGAAAAGAATCATGGATGCCTTGCCAGACCTGGTTGAGCGGACAGGTGTGGAAATATATTATGTAAGATCAGATGGCAAGCCGGGTTATGAGATTGTTTTTACAGGTTCGGCGATTGATGCAAAAGATCGTCTAAAATCGCTGGAACCTTATTGACATCAGGCTTTGGAGTATGCTAAGATGTTCTTTGTTAGTTTGTAGCACCCGTGCTACAACCGCACAGTCCAGGTTCCGTATAAATATGGGCGTTTTTCGTTACATATACCTGACACTGGCGAGTCTGAGTCTATTGAGGAGGTGCAAGAGAATGTACGCAATTATTGAAACAGGTGGTAAGCAAATCAAGGTTGAAGCAGGTCAAGCGATCTACATCGAAAAACTTGGTGCAGCTGAAGGCGATACTGTAACTTTCGACAAAGTTCTTTTCGTTGGTGGCGACAATGTTAAAGTTGGTAGCCCACTAGTAGCAGGAGCAACTGTTACGGCTAAAGTTGAAAAGCAAGGCCGTGCGAAGAAGATTACTGTATTCAAATACAAAGCTAAGAAAAACTACCGTAAAAAACAAGGTCATCGTCAACCTTACACTAAAGTTACTGTTGATGCAATCAACCTATAATTTTAAGGTGTGATCGTATGATTAAAGTTACAATTAAACGAAACGATCAACATGCTATCGATTCGTTTACCATAACTGGACATGCCAACTTTGCCAAGAGGGGTTCGGACATAGTTTGTGCGGGGGTTTCCGCTGTATCTTATGGTGCAATCAACTCCATCATCAAACTTTTATCCTTTACACCCGACATTGAGCAGGGGGCAGAAGGCGGCTTTCTGCGCTGTACAATCCCTTCTGACATAGAAGAGGCGGTACAGGAGAAGGTGCAGCTTTTACTCGAAGGTATGGTCGTATCTTTAGAGACGATTGAACGTGATTATGGAAATTATATAACCATTTCTAAATAGGAGGTGGAATACATGTTAAGATTAGATCTTCAGTTCTTTGCTTCCAAAAAGGGAGTAGGTTCTACTAAAAACGGTCGTGACTCACAGTCTAAGCGTCTTGGCGCTAAGCGTGCAGACGGTCAACAAGTTTCTGGTGGTTCAATTTTATACCGTCAACGCGGTACTAAAATCTACCCTGGACTAAACGTTGGACGTGGTGGAGATGATACGTTATTCGCGAAGGTTGACGGAATCGTTCGTTTCGAGCGTCTAGGCCGTGACCGCAAACAAGTTAGCGTATATCCTGTTGCTCAAGAAGCATAATTCCAGAAAAAACTCTAGCCTGACATTAGGTTAGAGTTTTTTTATTACGGATGAGGGTACACCAAAATAAACAGCAGTTCATCATCGACCAACAAACTATTATGGATTCTACATCTTTTGTCGAATTCCTTCTGGGGTCTGGCCCCTCAACGAAATTTATATGCTATAATCTTATACATATAAGAAAGATATGGATTTTTTGCTGGGAGTAGGAAAAATGATGAAAAAACGAAGCACGTTGGAGGTTCTGCGCCATTCCCGTCATGATTGGCTGAATCGGCTGCAGCTGATTAAGGCTAATATGTCGCTTGGGCGTTGGGACCGGGTAAACAATTTAATAGATGAAATTGTACTGGAATCCAATCATGAGTCCGGTTTAACCAACCTGCATGCTTCTATGTTTGCGGAATATCTTATCACTTTTCATTGGGAACCGCGTTTATTTTCGATGGAATATGAAGTGATAGGGGAAGCTGGGTTAAATTTATCCGATTATGATCATTCGCTTTACAAATGGGTGACGTCCCTTTTTTCACAGATTGAGACGGCTGTGGATAAAAAGGCGGAAAACCATTTGTTTTTAAGCATGCATATAGAGGAAAAGGAAATTCGTTTCTTTTTCGAATTAAGTGGAATAATAGAAAGCACAGAAGGATTATCCACCTGGATAAAAAATCAGCCAAATGGCTTTTTGGTTGAAGACAGCCAAGTCTCAAAAGAGGGTTGCGAGATGCAGATCCGCTTTTCCTGAGAAGAAAGCCACAATAATAAACGATAACAACGAAAACAATACCAGCAAGGGCAGTTTTCTTTTATAGCGTTAACGTATAAGATAATGTATCGCAGGCCGAATGATGGCTTTGCATTTTAGATCGGAGTGAAAATCAATGTTTGTCGATCAGGTCAAGATTTATGTAAAAGGTGGAGACGGCGGGAATGGTATGGTAGCATTCCGTCGTGAGAAATATGTACCGGACGGTGGACCAGCCGGAGGGGATGGCGGTAAAGGTGCCGACGTCATCCTTCAAGTGGAAGAAGGACTTCGCACACTGATGGATTTCCGTTATAAGCGTCACTTTAAAGCAAACCGTGGTGAGCACGGGATGTCCAAAAACCAGCACGGAAGAAATTCCGAAAGCATGATTGTCAAGGTTCCGCCTGGAACGGTCGTCATGGATGATGATACAAAAGAGACGTTGGCAGACTTAACCGAGCATGGCCAGCAATATGTCGTGGCTAAAGGTGGACGTGGGGGACGCGGAAACACGCGATTTGCAACCCCTAGAAACCCTGCTCCGGAAGTTGCCGAGAACGGTGAACCAGGTCAGGAGCGCTATATTGTACTTGAGCTGAAGGTGCTTGCTGATGTAGGGCTAGTTGGATTCCCGAGTGTTGGGAAATCCACGCTTCTATCTGTAGTATCCGCGGCAAAACCGAAAATTGCCGAATATCATTTTACTACCATCGTACCGAACCTTGGGGTGGTGGAAACGGAAGATGGCCGAAGCTTTGTCATGGCCGATCTTCCTGGACTGATTGAAGGTGCCCATCAGGGTGTGGGGCTTGGACATCAGTTCCTTCGTCATATTGAACGTACAAGGGTCATCATCCATGTAGTCGACATGGGCGGTCTTGAAGGTCGTGACCCGTATGACGATTATGTGACGATCAACGAGGAATTGAAGGAATACAACATGCGCTTGACTGAACGTGCGCAGATTGTAGTTGCGAATAAAATGGATATGCCGGATTCAGAAGAGAATCTTGCCTCCTTTAAAGAGAAGCTTGGCGATGATGTGAAGGTATTCCCGATTTCGGCTCTTACCCGCAGCGGTCTACGTGACCTTTTATATGCAGTGGCAGATGAGCTGGAGCACGCGCCGGAATTCCCTCTATATGAGGAAGAGGCAATCGAACAGCGCGTTGTGTACAAGCATGAGAAAGAAGAGAAGGGCTTCCGCATCACGAGAGATCCGGATGGTGCCTTTGTTCTTTCCGGTGCAGACATTGAAAAGCTGTTTGTGATGACCAACTTCAACCATGAAGAGTCGATCAAGCGTTTTGCCCGTCAGCTACGTGGTATGGGAGTCGATGAGGCACTAAGGGAACGCGGTGCCCAGGATGGCGACTTGGTACGACTGCTTGAGTATGAATTCGAGTTTGTAGAATAGAGTGATTACTTAGAGGGGGAGAAAGCACCCCCTCTTTCTTTACATAGTAAAATCCATGTGGAATGAGGAGAGATGGTAGATGCTCGAGGAGAAGTTTTATTTAGTGAGGGAGGATGTATTACCTGAAGCGATGAAAAAGGCCCTTGATGTAAAAGAAATGCTTGCAAGGGGAAAGGCCGATTCCATTGCGGAGGCGGTACAGCGTGTCGATCTCAGTCGGAGTGCCTTTTATAAGTATCGCGATACCGTCTTTCCATTTCATACGATGGTAAAAGAAAAAATCATGACCTTGTTTTTTCACTTGGAAGACCAGACAGGGGCACTATCAGAGCTTCTGGCCACCGTTGCTTCCGTAGGCTGCAATGTCCTGACGATACATCAGACCATTCCGCTCCAAGGAAAGGCCAATGTCACATTGTCCCTGGATATGTCAGGTTTAAAAGGGGATATACATGCTTTACTTTCCATGCTCAAGAGATTAGAATTTGTAGATAAAGTAGAGATCCTCGGAACCGGGGCATAAGCTTAGATTTCACACACAGAGACTAGCAGAGGAGAGGCGCAATGATGAAGGACAGAATTGGATATTTAGGACCGAAGGCAACTTTTACAGATATGGCAGTAACCAGTTTTTTTCCGCAGGGAGAGAAAAAAGCTTATTCCACGATACCGGCATGTATGGATGCCGTCTTGAATGGGGAAGTGGATTATGCCGTTGTACCATTGGAAAACGCAATAGAAGGCTCCGTTAACGTCACACTCGATTATTTGATTCATGATTGCCCCCTGCCCATAGTTGCAGAGTTGATTGTACCAATCAGCCAGCATCTCCTGGTGCATCCCGACCAATTAAAAAACGGCGATCCGATTGAAGTGATCTATTCGCATTCCCATGCGATAGCACAGTGCCATAAGTTTTTACATAAGAAATATCCGAATGCTGTTTATGAGACGACGTCCTCCACGGCATCAGCGGCAAAGCTGGTTTCGGAGCACCGCCTATCAAAGCGCTCTGCATGCATAGCCAACAGCTTGGCGGCAAAAGAATATAAGCTCTCGGTGCTTGCCGAGGACATCCATGATTATGAAAATAACCATACAAAGTTCATTGTCCTGCATAGAGATGAGGCAATGATCACAGACAATCACGCTTCACACCATGTTGATAGTGAGAAAACATCCCTTGTGGTGACATTGCCAAGCGATCAATCCGGGGCGCTTCATCAGGTGCTGTCCGCTTTCGCCTGGAGAAAGCTGAATCTTTCGAAAATTGAATCCCGCCCGATGAAAACGGGACTTGGCAACTATTTCTTCATCATCGACATCAACCAACATATGGACGAGGTGCTTCTGCCAGGAGCAGTCGGTGAACTGGAGGCATTAGGCTGTTCGGTCAAGGTCTTGGGAAGCTATACAAGCTATTTGCTGAAATAAGTGAAAAGGAGCAAGTTCCTATCTAATATAGGAATCTGCTCCTTTTTTTATTCTATCAGCATCCCGGCATCCTTCAGCGCCTTGCAGGCTGCGTCCAGCTTTTCCTCCGATTCCGCTTCAAGGGTATGCAAGTGCGTCCCATCGGTCAATTGGGATAAATATGCAGCTTTCGTTTCGTGGATTTTCTTTATGAAATCGTCCACTTCCGAGCGGGTGCTTACCATCACGGAAGCGGTGAGGTCCCCATATACGGGATGCTCGATTTTCACATCCTTGATGGTCACGCCGTGATCCACGATGATATAAAGCTCTTCCTCCGTTTTTTCTGGTGGATGAAAAGAGACGATGATACGCTCCTTTTTCCTCTGTTCCCCAGGGGGCTTTAAGTAGACATAGCCTTGACTTGTCGCAAGGATCGGCTCGTTTTTAGCCTTTAACAGGGAGATATCCTGGACAATCACCTGCCGGCTTACATTGGTGCGGCTGGCAAGCTCCCCTCCCGTCAATGGCTTGTCTTCTGTCTGCAGCCAGTGTAAAAGGAGTTCTCTCCGTTCTGAGCCGAGTACTTTTTTTTCTTGGTTCATCTGTTTTCGCTCCTTCTTACCCATAGGTTTCCTCTACAATTTCCTTTAAAGCAGTCACCGCTATATCCAATTCCTTAAGTGAAGTGTCCTTGCCAAAAGAAATCCGGATGAATTCCCGTGCTTCTTCGGCAGATTTTCCGGTGGCAAGCATCGTGCGTGACGGTTCTTGAGAGCCAACCTGGCATGCACTGCCAGTAGAGATCGCAATCTGTCTGCGATTGCACTCAAGCATCACATACTGGCCTTCCAGCCCCTTCAGGCGGAGTCCGATGATATGTGGCAGAGTATTGGCTTGTTCTGCTTCGATATGAACAGGAAGCCAGTGCTGTTTAAGTTTTTCAAAAAAAGCACCGCGCAGGCTCTCATGCTTTGCTCTTATGATTTTCATATTAGCATGCAAGGATTGTGCAGCGGCTGTAAAAGCGGCGATCCCTGGTACATTCACTGTGCCCGGTCGCATTCCGCGTTCATGGCTCGCTCCCGCATATTGGGACTTCCAGGAAAGGTAAGGATCGATATACAATGCGCCAACGCCTTTTGGCCCATAAATTTTATGTGAAGAAATGGACAGGCTGGATAGACGCAGCTTTTCCACATCTATAGGTATTTTACCAAAAGTTTGTACAGTATCACTATGAAAGAGGATATTCTTCTCATGAAGAATTTTCCCAACGGCCTCCAACGGCTGGATGATCCCTGTTTCCGAGTTGGCATGGTGGATCGAGACAAGGCATGTTTCTTCTCTGATTTCCTCTTTTAATTGCTGCAGCGAGATTAATCCGTTGTGGTCCACTTCCAGGAAGGTGACATGATAGCCAGCATCCTCGAGTTGTCCGATAAGATGATGGATTGATGAATGTTCCGTCCTTGTCGTAATGATATGATTTCCTTTTTCCCTGTTTCCGTCTAAAAGGCTCCGGATAGCAAGGTAATTCGATTCACTGCCACCGCTTGTAAAATAGATCCCTTCTTTTTTTCCTTTGATCATGGCAGCCATTTCAGATCTGCATGTTTCGAGGAGCTGCTGACTTGAGGTGCCGATATCATGTAAGCTGCGGCTGTTGCCGAAATAATGCTGATTTACATGGTTGAAAACTTCCAACGATTCAGCACTCATCGGCGTAGTCGCAGCGTAGTCTAAATAAATCATAGGTAAACTCCCTTCAGAATAGGCGTTTATGATGCTTAAACGCAAATAAATCTTACAGTCTAGGTTTCTCTTAAAAATATTTCTTGTCATTAGTTTAAATTTATGTAAATATAGGTGTCAAGACACTTATGTATACAGGGGGTTTTTTTGTGTCTCCACACTATGGTGATGTCATTGTTGTCGGAAGCGGTTTATCTGCTTTGTTGACGGCAAAACACTTAAGCAAGCATATGAATGTGATGGTTTTCACAAAGTCTGATAAATATGAAAATAATTCTTTTCTGGCACAAGGTGGAGTTGCCAGTGCGATAGCTGATACAGATACATGGCAGGAGCATTTTCATGATACGATCCTTGCCGGTTGCAATCATAATCAACAAGATACCGTGGAGCTTTTGACGAAGCTTGGTCCCGGTTTGCTTCAGGAACTGATCGATGAAGGATTGAATTTTGACAAAGATGAACAAGGCAGGATTTCGCTCGGTATGGAGGGGGCACATTCCCACAGGAGGATCTTACATGCAGGCGGAGACCAGACCGGCAGAAGGATCATGCAGTGGCTCCATTCCCAGGTCTCCCATTCTGTACATGTCGTGGAGCAGGAAACTGTCGTCAACATTCTCACACGGGATGATCGCTGCTATGGGATAAAAACGATCAATCGTTTCGAAGAAAGAAAAACCTATTACGCCTCACATATCATTTTTGCAACAGGTGGAGCAGGCGCAATGTATTCCTATACATCCAACGATCCCAGTGTAAACGGCATGGCGCTTGCACTTGCCCACCAAGCAGGTGCAATCCTTACAGACCTTGAGTTCATGCAGTTTCATCCGACCATGCTACATGTAAATAACCTGGTGGTCGGTTTGGTTTCAGAGGCCGTCCGCGGAGAAGGCGCCTTCCTGGTCAATGGTCATGGGAAAAGGATCATGCAGGGCATACATCCGCAAGAAGATCTGGCACCAAGGGACATAGTCTCACGTGCAATTTTTCACGAGCTGGAGCAGGGCGGCAAAGTATTCCTGAACATTGAGAACGTAATGAATTTCGAAGAACGTTTTCCTACCATTTCAACTATGTGCCGCAAACATGGCATTTCTATTGAAAAAAAACTACTACCTGTGGTCCCCGGCGCTCACTTTTTTATGGGAGGAATCAAAACCGACGCCAATGGTGAAACGTCGCTAAAAGGGTTGTATGCAGTCGGGGAAGCAGCATGCAACGGGGTACACGGTGCAAATAGGCTGGCCAGCAACTCTCTGTTGGAGGCGATTGTCTTTTCAAAGCTACTGGCTGAACATATATTAATGAAACCTAAGGAAAACTCGCTTGAACCAAAAGAAGAAAAAACATCTACACATTATGAATGCACCAAAACATTAGGTCCGCTTCCTGCTAAAAGGGAGCTGCAGGCAATGATGATGAAGCATGCAGGTATAGTCCGGCATGCAGACGGCCTTCAGGAACTGAAACGGTGGGTTGAAACATATGAGCCTTATTGGCAGGAGCTGGAGCGATTGGAAATGAGTCTGTCCTCAGAAGAAATCGAACGTATCCTTATGTTGCAGATCGGTCATCTGATAGCTTCGTCAGCATTAAAAAGGGAAGAAAGCAGGGGCGCCCATTTCCGCTCTGATTTCCCTGAGTTGAAGAAAGGCTGGCTTCAAAAAAGGATAGATCATCAAGAAAAAATAAAGCTGCTTGTGTAAAGGAGAGGAAAGTATTGAATCAGTTTAAATTGCAGAGCATGTTGCGTGATTTCTTTAAAGAGGACATTGGAGACAGGGATCTGACATCAGAAGCTCTCTTTGACAAGGATGCGCTCGGTTCCGGTCAATTCATCGCAAAGGAAAATGGAATCTTTGTAGGGGAGGCCATTTTAAATGAAGCATTTAATCTTATGGATCCAGGGACTTCTGTCACTTTGAATAAAAAAGATGGAGAGCCTATCGAAAAAGGAGAAACGATCGCAACCGTCCATGGGAAAATGCGAGTGCTTTTAAGCGGGGAACGTGTCGTGCTGAATCTCCTGCAGCGGCTAAGTGGAATTGCGACCTTGACAAGAAAGGCCGTGGATCTGCTTGACAGTGACACCACAAAAATATGTGATACAAGAAAAACGACGCCAGGACTAAGGATGCTCGAAAAGCATGCTGTTGTCTGCGGAGGCGGTTCTAATCACCGCTATGGCCTATATGATGGTGTCATGATCAAGGATAACCATATTGAATTCGCGGGCTCCATTACGGAGGCGGTGCATCGGGCGCGTCAACATATAGGGCACATGGTCAAAATCGAAGTGGAGACGGAGACAAAGGAACAAGTCATCGAGGCGGTCAATGCCGGAGCGGATATCATCATGTTTGATAATCGGACACCTGATGAGATCCAGGAGTTCATTCCATATGTACCGGCCGGAATCGTGACTGAAGCCTCAGGGGGAATCACACTTGAAAACCTGGCAGGCTTCCGGAATACCGGCGTCGATTATATATCCTTGGGCTTTATCACCCATTCTGCACGCTCGTTGGATATAAGCTTTAACGTTGGAATGAAAAAATAAAGCTCTATTAGAAACTTTTGCGAAAAGAGCCGAAAATAGAAGGGGAAGATGTACGTGAATATCCTGGACTTAATGAAAAAAGACAATAAGATGCTTCCCTCTCGCTATCTGGATATGTCGAGAGAGGAAATGAGAGAAAGAGTGCTTGAGATCAAACGGAAGCTTGGGGCAGATCTGTTCATTCCGGGTCACCATTATCAAAAGGATGAAGTGATCGAATTTGCAGATGCTACCGGAGATTCCTTGCAGTTGGCCCAGGCTGCAGCCAATACGACCGCTTCTTTCATTGTGTTCTGCGGCGTTCATTTCATGGCTGAAACTGCCGATATCCTTACAAAAGAAAATCAGGTGGTGATCCTGCCTGATTTGCGTGCAGGCTGTTCGATGGCAGATATGGCAGATATTCATCAGACAGAGCGGGCTTGGGAAAAGCTTCAACAGATTTTCGGGGATACGATGCTTCCCCTGACCTATGTGAATTCAACAGCTGCAATCAAGGCGTTCTGTGGAGAAAGAGGGGGAGCTACTGTGACCTCTTCAAACGCGCACAAGATGGTAAGCTGGGCATTCACCCAAAAGGAAAGGATCCTCTTTTTACCTGATCAGCACCTTGGAAGAAATACCGCTTTTGATTTAGGGATACCACTTGAAGAAATGGCTGTATGGAATCCGATCACCGACGAACTGGAATTTTCAGGAGATCCATCGACTGTGAAAGTGATACTTTGGAAAGGTCATTGCTCCGTCCATGAGAAATTTACGGTCGATAATATCAGGCAGATTAGAACTGAGAAGCCTGATATGTCGATTATCGTACATCCGGAATGTACAAGGGAAGTGGTGGAGCAGAGCGACCTTGCAGGTAGCACGAAATACATCATCGATATGATCAATGGAGCGCCATCCGGAAGCAAATGGGCAATCGGTACCGAAATGAACCTAGTGAACAGAATCATTCAAGCGCATCAGGATAAGGAGATAGTGTCTCTGAATCCCAATATGTGTCCCTGCTTGACGATGAACAGGATTGATCTGCCGCATCTATTATGGGCGCTTGAATCGATAGAAGAAGGAAACGTGATTAACAGAATCTCTGTAGAAGATGCCGTGGCAAAGAACGCTGTCTTTGCCCTGGAAAGAATGCTCGCGAATGCTTGATGATAGAAGGGACATCCAAACTATTTAGTTGGATGTCCCTCTTTTTTATCATATATTTTCTCTTTTAAGCATAAGTTGATGTGAAGAATAGTGGCAAAATGCCCACTCGACACATAGACTGTAAAGACTTTGCTAAGGAGGGAAAACCCTTGAAAATCCATATCGTACAAAAAGGGGATACATTGTGGAAGATTGCACAGAAATATAATGTGAATTTCGATCAGCTTAAACAAGCGAATTCACAATTAAGCAATCCTGACATGATTATGCCCGGAATGAAAATAAAAGTGCCAATGGCAGGTGTAGCCGTAAAAAAAGAAAGCCAGGTTATGGGTGTGACAAAAGAAGCGCCTAAAACAATGGGCGTAAAAGAAGCACCTAAGACGATGGGTGTAAAAGAAGCCCCGAAGGCTCAACACCCATACAAGGAAATGCCGAAAAAGCCGGCAGTAAAAGAAGAGCAGATCAAAGAGGCACCAAAAACACCTTATGTTCCTAAAATGCCTCAATTGAAGCCGTATTTCCCTGAAATTGACATCAACAATTATAATATCAATGTGCCAATCAATCAGATGCCTAAAATGCCAAAGACGCCAGAAATGCCAAAGATGCCAGAAATGCCAAAAATGCCAAAGATGCCTTCTGCTCCTCAGGAGGAAAGTCCGGAAAGTCCTGAGCCGCAAGTTATGGGTGTTGAATCACCACCGCAAGCTCAAGCTCCACAGATGCAGCCGGAATTCTGTTATCCGGTTTCCCCGATTCTCCCAGGTTCAGGGTTATGTCCACCATGTCCACCTTATCATCATGGACATCACGGAGGATTTGGAATGATGCCACAAGGAATGCCGATGGGGCAGGGTATGATGCCTGGAATGATGCCACAAGGAATGCCTATGGGTCAAGGGATGATGCCAGGGATGATGCCTCAAATGATGCCTGGAATGATGCCGGATATGCAGGGAATGCCGATGGCCCAAGGAATGATGGAAGAGTCACCGGATTGGGATATGGGTCAAATGCAGCAGCTTCAACAGATGGGGCAAATGCCTCAAATGGGGCAGCAGCAAATGGATCCTTCACAAGTGGCGGGAGTACAAGATCAGATGGGCGGACAGATGCCAGAAATGCAAGGGATGCCTGGAATGATGCCGATGCAGGGAATGCCAATGCAGGGAATGCCGATGGGTCAAGGAATGATGCCAGGGATGATGCCACAAGGAATGCCGATGGGGCCATGGGGTGGAGGACCTTGGGGCGGAGGATATCCGTGCTATCCTGTTTCACCGGTAGCGCCAGGTTCAGGCTTTGGTCCGATGGGTGGATTCCCTCAAGGCATGGGGCAAGGGCAGCAATTAGCAGGAGCCTCTGATGATAGCGAATCTGGATGGGGTGCTTCCCAACAGGCAATGGGCTATAGATCGCAGATTCCATATGGTTACCCGCAAGCACCGTACGGAATGCAGTATCCTGGATACTATGGACCACAGGGCTACGGATATGGACCTTCCAATGAGGAGGATTTCCGCAATAATGAATCCGACTTTGACGGGCCGGATACTGATGATGAAGCTTGAAAATAGCTATTTTAAAGACGATTTCATGCGAAATCGTCTTTTCTTCCGTCTTTTTCAGGATAAAAGGATACAATCCTGTACTCAAATAAAGGAAAATCTATATAAAGTACAAACGGATGAAGGCACGTTCATATTAAAAGGGATGGGGGAATTTCAATCTGCCCAGTCCAGCATTGTCTTGAATCAGCTCCTTAAAGAGAATGGGTTTATCAATGGTATGGAGTATATGGAGCTTCCTAATGGACTTTTTTATATGTTTGAAGGACAGCTGGTCTGGACGATGACGAGATATATTCCATCAAAACGGCCATTTTCTTTTTTAAGGGAAGAGGACAGATTGGATGGAGTGGAAGTTCTGAAGTCATTCCATCAACATTCCGCAGAGCTTATACCGGTTCTCAGCTCGTTTCTGAAAAGGGAGAAATTGTTGGTAAAATGGAAGGCGCGAGTAGAAAAATTCGAACAAAATCTTCCAATATTGACTCAATGGTTTAACCCCGCTGCAATTAGTGAAATTGTATACTATAGCAGAGCGTCGCTGGAGCAATTAAAGATGGCCGATCTTACGATGAAGAAATCGCTTGAAGTGGTTCTTCATGGGGATGTCGCCAGTCATAATTTCGTGAAAAGTACGGATAATAAGACGTATTTAATTGATTACGACCTGGTTTCAATCGGCAGATCGGAATGGGATGATGTGCAATACGCAAGCCGGATACTGCCGTTCATCAAATGGGATAAGAAAAAGTTTTTTCAAATCCCGTTATTTCAACACTATTTTAAACACCCATGGTTTTGGATTGCCCTGACCTTTCCGATGGATATTCTTCGGGAGGGAAATCAGTTCTCGGAAACTGTGCATAACCACACCATGCCCAAAAGCTTTACCAACCTTTCCTTTTTTATAAGCAGCTGGAATCTACGCAAACAATTTTTGACGAATTATAACAACATGATACAATAATGAATATGTCATTTGGAGGGAAGATTACGTAATGGAAGAAAAAATTTCTAAATTAGTTCAGTGGATTCAAGAGAAAGTCAATGATGCAGGGCTTAACGGTGCAATTGTAGGCGTAAGCGGGGGAATCGACTCGGCGGTCGTCGCGCATCTTATCAAAAGGGCATTCCCTGAAAACTCACTTGGTGTCATCATGCCTTGTAAAAGTGACCCGAAAGATCAGGAGTATGCGCTAGAAGTTATCGAAAGCTGCGGAATCAGCCACACCACCATCGATCTGTCCGAAACCCATACCGTCCTTTTTTCCGAAATGGAAAGGCAATTGAAGGAAAAAGGAGAATGGAATGAGGAGACAGCAAGACTGGGCGATGCCAATACCCGTGCACGCCTCAGAATGACCACACTCTATGCTGTTGCAAATAACTATGGCTATCTTGTAGTTGGAACTGATAATGCAGCCGAATGGCATACAGGATATTTCACAAAGTATGGCGATGGCGGGGTAGACTTGGTGCCACTCGTCCATTTTACAAAAGGTGAGGTTCGCGAGATGGCAAAAGTCCTTGGCGTACCGGATTCGATCATCAACAAGCCGCCAAGTGCAGGTCTCTGGGAAGGTCAAACAGATGAAAATGAAATGGGTACAACCTACAACATGATCGACAGCTATCTTAAAGGCGGACAGATTCCTGAAAAAGACAAAGCGATCATCGATTCGATGCACAAACGCACAGAACATAAACGTCAATTGGCAGCTGCTCCTCCAAAATTTTAAGCAGTTGGAGGGAACTGACAAAATAAAACACCCCCTAATCAGTCAAGCTAAGAGGGAGTACACTATGTACTCAACTGACTGGTTAGGGGGTTTTTACATTGAGGAAGTCTGTCTTAACGGTAACATCAGCGGCATTCCTGCTAGGGGGACTGACAGGATGCGGCGGCGGAAACAGTGCCGCTGATAACAGGTACTATGAAGAAACAAGCCCGATGGGTTATTACACCAGTGAGCATAACCCGAATGTAAACAATGACCGTAACCGCCCTGAAACAGAAAAAGAACAAGGAAACGCCCGCATCATGGACGACAACGACGGTCCGCTGAACGAGATCATGGATCGTGCTGTCGTGTATGGAGAGCGTGGCAACAACGACAACAATAATCGTCGTACAGCTTCTCCTGCGACAAACAAAGGACAGCGATATGACCACGAACGTCTATTCAGCCGCAGCGACAAAAATTACCACGGGCAGCTAGACGGAGTCAGAAATATAGCAAATCCGTCCTATTATAACAACTATAATGGACGCCTTACTGAAAAGCTTTCCAATAGCGCCACCAAAGTGAATGGCGTGAAAAACGCCCGTGCCGTCACCTATGGGGACGACATATTGATCGCTGTAGAGCCAGATAAAGACGTGAACGAGAAGAAATTATCCAGAGACGTACAGAAGGCAGTCCAACCACTAGTCAACGGAAAAGACTGTCGCGTCGTAGTTGACGACGGAACATTTCATACAGTGCGACAACTAGACAACGACCTGCGAGGCGGAGGACCAGTCGACGACATCAACTCCGAAATCAAAGACCTCATCAACACCATGGTCCCAAACCGCTAACCCATGAGGCAGACAAAACCAGTCTGCCTCATTTTTTTTAAAATACTCTTTCGAAGCCTAAACCCCCAAACACAATATCAAGGCTCTTCGCCAACCCAACAAAAAATCAACTCCCAAAAAAAGCAGGGGGTCTGACCCTCCCCCCGCCCCAAAATAAAAACCACCCTGCCCATCCTCCCCTCGCAACCTAAAAACCAAAAAACCTGCGAGGGTCAGACCCCGGTCTTAAGCCTCCCCCCACAACAAACCCTTCAAACCCTACACCACCCACCACCCCCACACACAAAAAAACATTTAAAAACAAAAGGTTAAATCCCCAAAAACTGGTCAAACTAAAAAAGACAAGACTAGCTCAAAAATCTACCGTACGAAATCTTATAGAATGTGAGGGGGATATCCAAGATGAAACCCATCATTCCAAAGCACTTGTGGCTGATGATAACAGCATTTATCACAACATGTGGAGCACTTTTCAGCTTTTCCGCTTATCAAGGTGCTGCTGATGAAAACGAGATTGTAGAAGAAGAAGTTTTAGAGGAAGCCTATGAAATCAATGGACCACTAACGCTAAAAGTAGTGCTCGAGCGCATTTATTTAGATGGAGAAGTGAGCGAAGAAACATTGCAGGAAACCGTCTGGGCAATGGAGGATTTCTGGGCGGAATACGAAAATTGGCAAGTGATTGACTTAAATGAGGAACAGATCGTGTTTCAGCAATATATTGATGACATTTCCCCGCTATTGAAGACGAACGGCTATTTTGGTTTATCCAATGATGGGGTCCTTACCATATATGAAGGGAAGCCGACAGAGGCATCCAAGATCATTCAATCCTTTTTCCAGATTGATGTGGGAAAGCTGGAAAGTCATCAGCATGAAAAACTGAAAGGTGGGATCAGGGTGGTTTCCAAGGATGAATATGTACAGGTGCTGGAAACGTTCAAACCCTATTCCTCCCATAAACAATAAAACAGACTGGCAATTTGCCAGTCTGTTTTTCCCGTTGTACAGTGTCATAAAAGCTTCCCCTTGATGGATTCCTATAATACGATGCTGATTTTCTATAACTTATGGTAAAATGGAGAGTAGATGATTTTAAAGGAGAGTATTGTACCATTGATAGATTTCATCAGAGGTTATGTGGAATATGTATCACCGGAATATGTGGTGGTGGAAGTGATGGGAGTCGGCTATCAGGTTAACGCGCCAAACCCATTCATCTATACCGTCAATCGTGATAAAGAAGTGACCATCTATACATACCAGCATGTGAGGGAGGATATCCTTGCTTTATACGGTTTCAAAACACGGGAGGACAAGAACCTGTTCATGAAGCTTTTGAATGTGACAGGTATCGGTCCGAAAGGGGCGCTTGCCATCCTTGCATCCGGGCAGCCTGCACAGGTGGTCCACGCTATAGAAAATGAAGATGAGAAATTCCTGATCAAGTTTCCTGGAGTCGGTAAAAAGACGGCAAGGCAGATCATCCTGGATCTGAAAGGAAAACTGAATGATCTGGTTCCAAGTGCATTTCCGGACCTTTTTCAACCGGGAGTCGATATGCCGGCTTCAGGCAGTACAAATAATGTGGCCCTTGAAGAAGCGATGGAAGCACTGCAGGTCCTTGGTTATGGTGATCGGGAAATCAAGAAGATCGTGCCTGCCTTGCAAAAAGAGGAACTTACTACAGATCAATATGTCAAGAGAGCGTTACAGCTACTCCTAAAGTAAAGGGGTGAAATACAAATGATGGATGACCGCATGGTATCACAAGACGCAACCATGGAGGATCAGTCGCTGGAATACAGCCTGCGTCCCCAGACCCTGCAGCAGTATATCGGACAGGATAAAGTAAAGGAGAACCTGGAAGTGTTCATCCAGGCGGCGAAAATGAGACAGGAGACCTTGGATCATGTGCTTCTTTACGGTCCGCCTGGCCTTGGGAAAACGACGCTTGCCGCGATCATCGCCAATGAAATGGGTGTGCAGCTGCGGACAACCTCAGGACCGGCAATCGAGCGTCCGGGGGACCTTGCCGCGATACTTTCCTCACTTGAGCCGGGAGATGTGCTGTTCATTGATGAAATCCACCGGCTGCACCGATCCATCGAAGAGGTACTGTATCCGGCAATGGAGGACTATTGCCTTGATATCGTAATAGGCAAAGGCCCGAGCTCCAGGTCTGTACGCCTGGATCTGCCGCCTTTTACACTGGTAGGGGCGACGACGAGGGTCGGGTTATTGACCGCTCCGCTCCGTGACCGTTTTGGCGTACTAAGCCGCTTGGAGTATTACAATGAAGAACAGCTTACCGAGATCTGTATGCGAACCGCACAGATCCTGGATATCGGCTTGGAGATGGATGCCGCAATTGAGATCAGCCGCAGGGCACGTGGGACACCACGTATTGCCAACCGCCTGTTAAGGCGTGTGCGTGATTTTGCACAGGTATTGGGAAAAACGACGATCAACGCCTTCCTGGCAAAAGAGGCATTGGATCGCCTGCAGGTGGATCGCCTTGGCTTGGATCACATCGACCATAAACTTCTCATGGGAATCATTGAAAAATTCCGTGGCGGACCGGTCGGCGTGGATACAATTGCCGCGACCATAGGGGAGGAGTCCCACACGATTGAAGACGTATATGAGCCATATCTTCTTCAAATCGGCTTTCTCCAGCGGACACCGAGAGGCCGGGTGGTCACGGATCTTGTTTACCGTCACTTCAATATGGAGGTGCCAAAAGAATAATGGAACTACCGAAAATGTTGATGGTAGTCGGTGCTGTGCTACTGCTGGTTGGATTACTGTGGCAGGTTGTCGGCAAGATCCCGGGAGATATCGTCGTGAAAAAAGGGAATTTCACTTTCTTTTTCCCGATTGTCACGTCGATCATCATCAGCATAGTGCTGAGTCTCGTTTTTTACTTCATAGGACGTTTTCGATAAAGAGAAAGATTGAAATGTATAGAAAAAAGGTGAAAGTATGAAGATAGATTTATTTGATTTCCATTTGCCGGAGGAGCTAATTGCGCAAACTCCTCTTGAACAAAGGGAAGCATCAAGATTGATGGTATTGAACAAGCTAACCGGCGCAATAAAACATGAATCATCCTTCCGCTCCATCTTGGAGTACGTCAAGGAAGGGGACTGCCTCGTATTGAATGATACGAGAGTATTGCCTGCCAGACTTTTCGGGGTAAAAGCGGAAACGGGAGCGAAGATAGAAGTGCTCTTGTTGAAGCAGATCGAGGGTGACACATGGGAAACGCTTATCAAGCCCGCAAAAAGAGTCAAGGTCGGTACTGTCCTCTCGTTTGGTGACGGCAGATTGACTGCTGTTTGTGTGAGTGAGAGCGACCACGGCGGCAGACAACTCGAATTCCGCTATGAAGGAATCTTCTATGAAGTGTTGGACAGCCTCGGTGAAATGCCGCTGCCGCCATATATCAAGGAACAGCTTGAAGATCGTGACCGCTATCAGACGGTTTTTGCAAGGGAAACAGGCTCAGCCGCTGCGCCTACAGCCGGCCTTCATTTTACGGAGGAATTGCTCGAGGAACTTAAACTGCGCGGGGTGCACACTGCATTCATCACCCTCCATGTCGGGCTTGGAACATTCAGGCCTGTGAGCGTGGACACGGTGGAAGAGCACGATATGCATGCCGAATTTTATCAGATCACAGAAGGTACGGCCAGACTCTTGAATGAGGTCCGTGCTAAAGGCGGCAGGATCATAACAGTCGGGACGACTTCCACGCGAACGCTTGAGACGATTGCACGTGATCATGGTGAATTTGTGGAAGCGAGCGGCTGGACAAACATCTTTATCTATCCAGGCTATGAATTCAAGGCGATCGATGGCATGATCACCAACTTCCATCTGCCAAAATCCACACTGATCATGCTGGTAAGTGCTTTGGCAGGACGCGAGCATGTGATGAAAGCCTACGAGGAAGCAGTAAATGAAAGATATCGCTTTTTCAGCTTTGGAGATGCGATGCTGATATTATAGAATTTTTAAGAGTAGTAAGGAGAAAACAATGACAGCTATCAGATATGAACTAATTAAAACTTGTAAACAGACAGGGGCACGGTTGGGTATCGTACACACGCCACACGGATCATTTGAAACACCGGTCTTTATGCCGGTTGGAACTTTGGCGACAGTGAAGACGATGTCACCGGAGGATGTTAAATCCATGGGTGCCGGCATCATCCTGAGCAATACGTATCATCTATGGCTTCGTCCTGGTAACGAGATCGTGAAGGAAGCGGGCGGCCTTCATAAATTCATGAACTGGGACCGTGCCATTTTGACAGACTCAGGCGGATTCCAGGTATTCAGCCTTAGCGACCTTCGTAAAATTGAAGAGGAGGGCGTTCATTTCCGCAATCACATGAACGGGGACAAGCTTTTCCTTTCCCCTGAAAAAGCGATGCAGATCCAGAACGACCTTGGCTCAGATATCATGATGGCATTTGATGAGTGCCCTCCTTTCCCAGCAACGCATGAATATATGAAAAAATCGGTGGAGCGTACATCCCGCTGGGCAGAACGCTGTCTTAAAGCGCATCAGCGTCCACAGGATCAAGGACTGTTCGGGATTGTCCAAGGCGGAGAGTATGAAGACCTGCGTAAGCAAAGTGCACAGGATCTTGTGTCGATGGACTTCCCTGGCTATGCAGTCGGAGGACTTTCGGTTGGAGAGCCAAAGGATGTCATGAACCGTACGCTTGAGTTTACGACTCCGTGGCTGCCGACTGATAAACCTCGTTACCTGATGGGCGTCGGTTCGCCTGATTCCCTCATCGATGGGGCGATGCGTGGCATTGATATGTTTGACTGCGTCCTGCCGACTAGAATTGCACGTAATGGGACGCTAATGACAAGTGAAGGGCGCCTGGTTGTGAAGAATGCGAAGTTTGCACGCGATTTTGGTCCGCTAGATCCCGAGTGTGACTGCTACACTTGCACAAATTATTCCAGAGCTTACATTCGTCACCTAATCAAATGTGACGAAACTTTGGGGATTCGCCTTACAACTTACCATAACCTATATTTTCTGGTAAAATTAATGGAGCAAGTCCGTCAAGCAATCCGTGAAGATCGCCTTGGGGACTTCAAAGAAGAGTTTTTTGAGAAATATGGATTCAATAAACCGAATGCCAAAAACTTCTAAAACTGCTTCCCAATCATTTATATAAAGAAAGGAGGAATATAGATGCAAGAAATTCTTGGAGTAATTTGGCCTTTACTACTAATGTTCGCTATTTTCTACTTCCTTCTAATCCGTCCACAACAGAAGCGTCAGAAGCAAGTGCGTGAAATGCAGACAAACCTGCAAAAGGGAGATAAAATTGTTACAATCGGTGGATTGCACGGTATCGTGGATGCACTTGACGAGGACAAAATCGTCCTGAAGACAGGTGACGGATCCCGTCTTACATTCGATCGTCAGGCGATCAGAGATGTAAACAAGGACTAATTGTAAATGAAAAAGAGCATGCTCATTCCATCATATGGAATGTTGCATGCTTTTTTTAATATCAAGCTTTGGAAATCTTTCCGCCACTAAGGTTGACCCCGATGATACCCCCGAGCATTGCCACGGCGATAAAGCCCAGGTGAAAGAAAAGCTGATTCATCGAAAACAGGGAATCGTTCCCCAGATACTGAAACAGGAAAATAATCAGCGAATACGCCCCGCCTGTCGCACCACCAAGCATCCAGCCTTTTTCCCGTCCTTTTCCTCCTGATACGAATCCTCCGATAAATAGTGTCAAAAAGGAAAGTGTCAGGATGATCCAGGCTACACTAGACTCCTGGAGGGATGTAAAGCGAAGCAATAAAGAAAAAAGCAGGCTTGTTGCTATAGCGAACATAAAAATTGTTATGAGGCCATACATGATGGCGAGTCCAAGTCTTTTTGATTCCATTGAAGTTCTCCCCTCTCTTTGTCCAACATGGTAAGTAATACAAGCATATTCAGAAGGAGGAAGATATAGAATACAAATTTAACTCACCTAGAGAAATTACCTTTTTGGAAAATCCTGTATGACATGATAATCCCTCTCTTGCAAAGACTATCCCTAACATGTTCTTTTGGAGCTTGGAAGCAAAGGAGGGCGACCGTCACCCATGGAAGAGTACATTATCATTGTTGCGCGGACCATTTTTCTATACATAGTCATTCTCTTCATCTTCCGCGTGATGGGGAAACGTGAAATAGGGGAATTGAGTGTCCTCGATCTGGTCGTCTTTATCATGATTGCGGAAATGGCAGTCGTGGCCATTGAAAATCCGAAGGACGAATTGATGGTCGCCCTCTTGCCGATGTTGATCTTGATGGGTATCCAGATTATCCTTGCATTCGTATCGCTAAAAAGCCAGCGTATAAGGGAATTGATTGATGGGAAGCCAAGCGTCATTATCAACAATGGGAAAATCGACGAAAAAGAGATGAGAAAACAGCGCTACAATTTTGAAGACCTTCTAGTTCAGCTCAGGGAAAAGAATGTAAAAAATGTAGCTGATGTCGAATTTGCGATATTGGAGGCGTCCGGAAAGCTGTCTGTTTTTGAAAAAAACAAAGATAGGGAAAAAGAAGAGGAGGCAACGCTCAAT
The DNA here is from genome assembly GCF_016908565.1 of Sutcliffiella tianshenii. Lineage (GTDB taxonomy): Bacteria > Bacillota > Bacilli > Bacillales > Bacillaceae_I > Sutcliffiella_A > Sutcliffiella_A tianshenii. The sequence goes on along the minus strand of NZ_JAFBED010000004.1, from coordinate 294,597 downwards.
CTTCCGTTGATCATGGACGGTTCCATCCAGGAAGAACACTTGAAGCAGATTGGTAAAACCAACCTCTGGTTACGCCAGCAACTGAGGGAACTCGGATACAAGGATTTCAAAGAGATATCCTACTGCAGCTACAACGACGGGGTATTCTTTATCGACATAAAGGATGAATAAAAAACAGTGGCGAGAAAATCCGCCACTGTTTTTTATTTTACAATCCACTTTTTCAAAAATGGCACCCGTGCAAGCTCTTCCCGTTTGACAAGACCGAACAGGAACAGGAGGGCGATGTAAAGCAGACAGGTTAAGATGATAAAGAGTAAGCTGCGTTTTCCGAGTGTCAGATCGAGCAGCAAATGATCCAGCATCCATTTTCCGCTGATCGTACAAATACCCATGGTGATGAAACTCTTGATATAATCCCGGACATAAAGGGAGTAGGAAAGGACCTTCATGATGGTGGCCATATGAAGCAGGGTGACGAGCATCATGCCGATCACGATGCCAAGTGCAGCGCCCATGATCCCGAAAGTTGGCTTACTGGCGAGTACGAATATGACACCGGTTTTCACCAAAGCCCCGATAAAGCTATTGATCATGGCTGCTTTCGCCAAATCGAGCGCCTGGAGTGTTGCCTGAAGAGGTCCTTGGAAATAGTAGAACAGGAAAAAAGGGGCCATCACTTTTATATAAATGGCAGCTTTACTGCTTCCGTACATGAAAAGCATGATCGGATCGGCAAAAACGAAAAGAAGGACAACGGCAATCCCGCCCGATACAAAGGAAAGTCTCAGTGCCTGCTGCAGACGGTGTTCGATAAGAATCGAGTTTTTTTTCGCTGCTGCCTCACTTATAGCAGGAACCAGGGCTGTCGATAAGGAATAAGTAATAAAGGATGGCAGCATGAGAAGCGGAAGTGCAAAACCTACTAATTCTCCATATTGCTTTGTAGCCAAAGACGTGGCTACCCCCGCAATTGCCAAGCTTTGTGCCACGACAATAGGCTCAAAGAACCATGCGATGGAACCAATCATCCGGCTTCCGGTTGTCGGGATTGCTATCCGCATCAAATCGTTGAAGGTTTGTTTTCCTTCACCCACATAGTTGAAAAATTTCTTTCGCAGGCGAAAACTCTTTTTGTTTTTGAAGACAAATACCATGTAAAGCAGGGACATCAATTCTCCAGCCACAGCAGATAGCATCGCACCTGCAGCGGCATATTCGATGCCATATGGCAGAAGCGCCTTTGTACATGCGGCAACAAGCGAGATCCGGACAACCTGCTCGATCACCTGTGAGATGGCAGATGGTTTCATGTTCTGCCTGCCCTGGAAATAGCCGCGCAATACAGAGGATATCGCGATAATCGGGACTACGGGTGCAATGGCAAGCAAAGGATAATACGTTCTCGGATCTGTGAAAAGGTGAGTGGATAGATAAGGTGCGAGCAGGATCATGGCCGGTGTAAAGATGATGCTCAAAGTCCCGGTCGTTGCAAGAGATACAATCAAAATCTTTTTTATTTTCCGGTGGTTGCCCTGTGCTTCCGCCTCGGCAACAAGCTTCGAGATTGCAACCGGCAGTCCGAGCTGGGTGATGGTAATCGTCAAGACGAGCGTCGGGACCGCCATCATATAGAGACCCACGCCTTCCTCGCCAATGAACCTGGCAACCACAATCCGATTAATGAACCCCAGGATACGGGTGATGAATCCGGCTACAATGAGGATCAGCGTCCCCCTTAGAAAGGTTTGCTTTGTCATGCTATAACCTGCCTTCTCAATTAGCGTCATATCGTATACAATTATCTATATGCTTGTACATAGGCCAAGCATGACAAGGAATTGGTCGCTTTGAATGGGAGAGAGGCATGACGTACTTGTACATTCCTATGAAGAAAATATAATGGAGGTACCTTGAATGACGAAAGAGACTAATTATCATGCTTATGATCTTTTCCGGAGCGACTTGACACCAGTTCTAAAGAGTAAATTGGAGGAATTCCAGTTGTTTGGCTATGATAAAGTGACCGAGGATGAGTTATGGGAATGTCTGACCCGTAAAACATGGAAGCGCCCCGAGACGAAAATGCTGCATCAGCTCGTCAACGATGTGTATGGATTATCTGTTACCGACTACATGAGCTATATCACAATCGAAGCATACAAAGCGCCGAATTTTTTTCAGGAACAGACGGATTAGACTACATCCAACAAGAATTGACAGTAGGAAAGAGTTAACTCATAATGGTACATGATGGCAAAATATCGGCTTTTTTGACTTTCGGAATATTGCACTTTTCTTACATACATAAACTAAAAAAGCTCGAATTTAATGCCAAGTGTCCGTAGAAATAAATAACACTCACCAGTGGTAAAAGCAGAAGGAGGATTTTTTGTGGTTAAAAGAGGACGGATAGTGGCTTTCTTTTTACTTCTCATCCTATTAGGAAGTGTAATCGGAGTATTTACAAAGCCTATTGCAAACGATATCAAGCTTGGTCTGGACCTGCAGGGTGGATTTGAGATCCTGTATGAGGTAAAGCCTATCAATAAGGATACGGCTATAGACCGAGAAACCCTCGTCAGTACGGTAAGCGCATTAAATAAGCGTGTAAACGTATTGGGGGTAAGTGAACCTAATATTCAAATTGAAGGGGAAGATCGCATCCGTGTACAGCTAGCGGGTGTAGACGATCAGACAAAAGCAAGGGAGCTCTTATCAACGGAGGCTAAATTATCTTTCCGTGATATCAATGATAAAGAACTGATGAATGGGTCGGCACTTGCCGAGAACGGTGCAACGCAATCGTTTGATTCCAATAACCGCCCAAGCGTGGCACTGAAACTGAAATCGGCAGAGCAGTTTGCCGATGTAACACGACAAGTGGTGGAAATGGGACCAGGTCAGAACCTGATGGTCATCTGGCTTGATTTTGAAGAGGGAGTAGACTCCTATAAGGAAGAAGCCCAGAAGCCGGATCCTAAATTCCTTTCTGCTGCCGGAGTGGATGAAGTTTTCAATACCACTGAAGTGCAGATCCAAGGTGGAAACTTCTCGGTAGAATCCGCAAAAGAATTGGCTGAACTATTGAACGCAGGTTCCCTCCCGGTCGAATTGGAAGAAGTTTATTCCACATCCGTCGGAGCGAAGTTCGGTGAAGCTGCACTTCAGAAAACGGTATTGGCTGGAGCAATCGGAATCAGCATCATATTCCTTTTCATGCTTTTTGTATACCGACTTCCTGGATTCGTGGCAATCATTACTTTAAGTGTATATATTTTCTTGATCTTGTTAGTATTTGATCTAATGAATGGGGTACTCACCCTGCCAGGTATCGCAGCCCTCATTTTGGGTGTCGGGATGGCGGTAGATGCCAACATCATCACATATGAACGAATTAAAGAAGAACTGAAGCTTGGCAAGACACCAATGTCGGCATTCAGGGCAGGGAACCGCAACTCCCTTTCCACGATATTGGATGCGAACATCACTACCCTGCTTGCAGCCGCGGTCATGTTCGTGTACGGTACAAGTTCTGTTCAAGGCTTTGCAACGATGCTTATTGTGAGTATCCTGTTAAGCTTCCTAACAGCAGTTTTTGGTACCCGTCTTCTACTTGGTTTGTGGGTTTCCAGTAGAGTTATGAACAAAAAGCCTCATTTATTCGGGGTGAAGAAATCAGATGTACTGGATATCAATATGACAGACGAAAATACCGAACCGCCAAACCGTTATGAAAAATGGGATTTTGTGAAACACAGCAAAAAGTTCTTCATTTTCTCAGGAACAATGATTGTCGTAGGTATCATCCTCCTTGCAGTATTCCGATTGAATCTTGGAATTGACTTTGCAAGTGGAACACGTGTTGAAATAATGGCAGATTCCAGTCTTACCGCAAAAGAAGTGACAGAGGAATTGACTTCTTTGGGATATGAGCCTAAAGATGTTGTACTAGCAGGAAATAACAATGAAATAGCTGTTGCAAGATATTTGGACAGCTTCACACAAAAGGAAGTAGCCGAGATAAAGACAACCATTGCAGATAAATACGGTTCAGAGCCGAATGTCAGCACCGTCTCGCCAACTGTTGGCCAGGAGCTTGCCCGGAATGCATTTTTCGCGGTCCTGATTGCTGCAGTCGGAATCATCATTTATGTTACTATCCGCTTTGAGTGGCTGTTTGCCCTTGCCGCCATCGTGGCACTTTTCCATGATGCATTTTTCATGGTTGCATTCTTCAGTCTTGTCCGATTGGAAGTGGACATCACCATCATTGCTGCAGTCCTGACCATTGTCGGATATTCCATCAATGATACGATCGTTACCTTTGACCGGATCAGAGAGAACATGAAGAGGAAAAAACGGATCAAAACTTATGAAGACCTGGCCGAGATTGTCAATAAAAGCTTGCAGCAGACGTTTGTCCGTTCCATCAATACGGTCATTACGGTTGTCTTTGCAGTAATCGGACTTCTAATCTTCGGAAGCGAATCCATTACAGGCTTCTCCATAGCCTTACTTGTAGGTTTGATAGCCGGAACTTATTCTTCCCTGTTCATAGCGGCACAGCTATGGCTGATCTGGAAGCATAAACAGTTGTCCAAACCGAAGAAGGTCCAGCTTGAAGAAGCGGAGCCTGAAGTATAATCCTATAAAGAAATGTCGCAGGAGCAATTCTGCGGCATTTTTTATATATTGTAAAATATAGGGGGAGATTCGGGTACAATAGTAGAAGCATGAAAAAGAGAGGTGTGCGTAGTGGATCATAATGAGCGCTTTAAAAAAGCAGAATTCGCTGCTTTGGTAGGTGTAGTGGGGAACATTGTGCTCGCCATTCTGAAAGGATGGGCGGGTGTAGTTGCAAATAGTCGCGCACTTGTGGCGGATGCAGTCCATTCCGCTTCAGATGTAGCAGGCTCCTTGGCGGTATACATAGGATTGAAGGCTGCCAAGCAACCGCCGGATGAAGACCATCCATACGGCCATGGCAAAGCGGAAAATATCGCAGCCATCATTGTTGCAGTCCTATTATTGATTGTTGGCTTTGAAATAGGGAAGTCTTCCTTTGCAGCATTTTTTGAGCCTATCGATGCACCAAAGATGCTGGCTGTGTATGTCGTGATCATTTCGATTGTCGTAAAAGAAGCGATGTTTCGCTATAAGTATAATTTGGGAAAGAAAATAAAGAGTGACGCCATCATAGTCAATGCATATGAACACAGGTCTGATGTGTTTTCTTCCATTGCAGCCCTCATCGGGATCGGGGGAGCGATTTTCGGTGATTATATCGGAGTGGATTGGCTCGTCTATCTTGATCCTGTGGCAGGTCTTTTTGTAGCTGCCTTGATCATAAAGATATCGTGGCAGTTGGGCTCAGAGTCCATCCATAATACAATGGACCATGTGATGCATGAGGAAGATACGGAGGAGTTCAGGGAAGTCGTGACTTCCGTTCAGGGTGTGATGAAAATCGATTCGTTACACGCCAGGGAACACGGGCATTATGTGATTGTGGACCTGAAAATATCTGTGGACCCTTACATAACGGTGGAAGAAGGGCATCAGATTGGAAAAGACGTAAAGGCGAAGCTGCTTGAAAACCGTGAAGTCCAGGATGTGTTTGTGCATATCAATCCCTATTCGGAATCTTGATTCACGGGATTTGAAGGAGGAGTGGGAATGAAAAGTCAGTGGTATCTATTAGCCGGATTTATTTTTACCATCATAGTTGCAATCTTTGCAGTCCTGAATGTAGCCCCCGTGGAAGTCAATTATTTGTTTGGTACAGCAGAATGGCCCCTAGTCTTGGTCATTCTATTCTCCGCATTGATGGGAATCGTCATTGCCGGCTCCATCGGAGTGTACCAGGTAATCAAGCTGAAGAGAAAAATGCAAACGAAGCCAAGGCATATGGAAAAACCCTCATCAGAAGATGTGAAGGTGCCAAATAAAACAGAAGAAAAGAAAGGTACAATTTGAGGTAGGTAAAAAGCTGATAACAAAACTAGTGTTTGGCAGTCCAATATAAATTGGACTGCATTTTTTATTTTATGGCTAAACATAGCTGGTAGCTGATTGTCTCACTTTGATCTTGTGTTGTAAATCTTTTAATGGTCTCTATTTAATGTCTAGTCTTAATTCTATAAGAATCTAGCTGTTGATTGGAGCAATAGGCGAAGACTCCTGCGGGAGATGGCGTTTAGTGGAGACCCCACAGGCGCAGCCGAGGAGGCTCCACAAACGCCCCGCGGAAAGCGCAGCCTAGTGCGGAAATCAACAGCGGTATTTAACGGAGACAAAATATTAATTAATTTTATTGTGCAGAACAATATCCAATTATTGAAGAGGTAAAAACGACATTCGTCCTAAAGCGAATAACTCACTTTTTCCAATTGAAGGGAGACCCTCTCTCTAGTATAATAGGGTAGGCTAAGGGAGGAATTCGTTTGTTAGCTTCTAAATCACGTTGGAATGTAAATAAGCCTGACCAAGAGCGGGTACGGTATTTGGCAGAAAGCCTGAAAGTGGCACCTCTCATTGCATCACTCCTTGTAAACAGAGGATTCGATGATCATGAGGCCGCAAGAAGTTTTTTGCATTCAGAAACACAAGAATTTCATGACCCATTCCTGTTGGAAGACATGGAAAAGGTCGTTCAGAGAATAGATAAAGCAATACAGAGTGAAGAAAAGATTTTAGTGTTCGGTGATTATGATGCCGATGGAGTAAGCAGTACCACAGTGATGGTCACTGCTCTGCAAGAAAAGGGAGCAAGAGTGGAGTTCTATATTCCGAACCGTTTTACAGAAGGATACGGACCAAATGAACCGGCATTCAGGCAGGCCAAGGAAAACGGCTTTTCTGTCATCATCACAGTCGATACCGGTATTTCAGCCCTGCATGAAGCGGATGTAGCAAGGGAGCTTGGTATCGATCTGATCATTACCGATCACCATGAACCTGGACCGGTTTTACCTGATGCATTTGCCATCATCCATCCGAAAAAAGAAACTTGTCCTTATCCTTTCAAGGACCTTGCAGGAGTCGGAGTCGCCTATAAGGTGGCACATGCTTTGCTGGGTAAGGATCCAGAGCATCTTCTGGAGGTCGCAGCAATTGGAACGATAGCGGATCTTGTACCCCTAGTCGATGAAAACAGGCTTCTTGCTTCAAAAGGGATCAAAAAGATGCAGCAGACAAAAAGGGTAGGGTTAAAGGCCTTGTTGCAAAAATGTGGGGTGGAACTTCACACTATCACAGAAGAGACGATCGGTTTCTCCATCGGACCGCGGATCAATGCGGTGGGACGTCTTGACAATGCAGATCCCGCAGTTCATCTGTTAATGACAGAAGATGCAGAGGAAGCAAAAGAGCTTGCTGAAGAGATGGAAGCTTACAATAAAGAAAGACAGCAGATTGTCACGCAAATCACAGAAGAGGCGATCAAGCAGGTCGAGGAAATGTACCCTCCAGATGAGAATTCATTTCTCATCGTCACGGGACATGGCTGGAATGCCGGAGTCATCGGTATTGTGGCATCGAGGCTGGTCGACCGTTTCTACCGACCGACCATCGTGCTGAGTCTTGACGGGGAAAAGGGCCTTGCAAAAGGATCGGCGCGTTCGATACCTGGGTTTGACCTGTTCGAACATCTTTCATCATGCCGGGATATCCTGCCTCACTTTGGCGGACACCCGATGGCAGCCGGTATGACGTTACAAATGGAAAATGTGGACGAGCTCCGGAATCGGATGAAGCAAATCGCGGATACCATTTTGACGGAGGAAGATTTCACCCCGATCACCGAAGTGGATATCGAATGTGAACTGAACGACGTAACACTTGAAACCATCGAACAGTTGGAGAAGCTTGCGCCGTATGGGGTTGCAAATCCTAAGCCGAAAGTATTGGTGAAAGGTGCATTTCCGCAACAGATACGCCAGATAGGAAACAAGAGCAATCATTTGAAGCTTGTCATCGAGAAGGAAGGCAGCAAGCTTGATTGTGTCGGATTCGGATTCGGTGAGACTTATCACCATGTTTCACCGATTGCGACACTTGATGTCTTGGGGGAGCTTGCCATCAATGAATGGAATAATTTCCGCAAGCCACAGCTTTTTGTAAAAGACCTGAGAGTGGCTGAATGGCAGCTTTTCGATATTCGTTCTGCCAAACAGCTTCATCAATCGTTGCAAGGAATAGATAAAAAGAATCTACAAATACTGTTCTTTAATACTGCTACATTGGAAGAAGTGAAAATAGGAGAAGAATATCTTCCTTACCTTACACATGTTGAGGCTGGAAAAGAGATAGATGTAGAGGATAAATACATCGTGCTGCTCGATATCCCGGATGAAGAGGAAACGCTTGCGAGCCTTTTGCGTAGCTCTTCTCCATCCCGGATCTATGCTTCTTTCCATCAAAAAGAAAATCATTATTTTTCTACGATCCCGACTCGCGACCACTTTAAGTGGTATTACGGTTTCCTGTCAAAAAAAGGTCCATTCGATCTAAACAGGTATGCCGAAGAAATCGCGAAGCATCGCGGCTGGTCAAAAGAAACAATTGATTTCATGTCACAGGTGTTTTTTGAACTAGAATTTGTTACAATAGACAAGGGCTTTATCGCATTGAACAATGCGGCGGCAAAACGAGATTTTGAAGAGTCTCCGACATATCGCAAAAAGCAGCGGCAAGTGATGCTTGAAAACTTGTTTTTATACTCTTCATACAAACAATTAAAAGCGTGGTTTGATCAGCATCTAACCAAACAGTGCACTGTTCATTCATAGGAGGAAAAAAGAAGATGGATTTAAAGAAATATATTACGATTGTTCCTGATTGGCCAAAACCGGGTATTCAATTCAAGGATATTACTACACTGATGGATAATGGAGATGCTTACCGTTATGCAACAGACCAGATCGTTGAATATGCCCGTGAAAGGCAAATTGACCTGGTTGTAGGACCAGAGGCTCGCGGATTTATCATCGGCTGCCCGGTTGCTTATTCTTTGGGTGTCGGTTTTGCTCCTGTACGTAAAGAAGGGAAATTGCCTCGTGAAGTGGCACGGGTGGAATATGGCCTTGAATACGGCAAAGATGTCCTTACAATCCACAAGGATGCAATCAAACCAGGTCAACGTGTACTGATCACGGACGATCTGCTTGCAACAGGAGGAACAATCGAAGCGACCATCAAGCTTGTGGAAGAGCTGGGCGGTGTGGTTGCCGGAATCGCATTCCTTATTGAACTGTCCTACTTGGACGGACGCAGCAAGCTGAACGATTTTGATATTCTGACTTTGATGAAATACTAATATGTTTTACGGACTAGAGCAACTTATCCTTGCTCTAGTTTTTTCATATATTCCCCCCTTACTTAATATCTTCAGACTTTCAAGTCACCGTTTTGTTAAAAATTTCACATGAAAAGTATGAATTTTACAGGGATTCCTAAAAAATCTGTCGACAAATCTTTATTTTTAGTACATAAGCCCTTTACATCTACTTGAAATTTCATGATAATAATTACAATATATTTTTATTTATATACATTACTGAAATCTGTCAATAATGAATAAGACTTGGAACGGAACAAGTTTTCAAATACTTCATACAAATAAGAGAAAGTCAAAAAGGTGAGTAGAAATATGGCAAATGAGCAAGTGTTAACTGCAGACCAGGTGATAGATAATGCGAGGCGCTATTTAAAGAGCGAGGATATCGCATTTTTAGAAAAGGCTTATGAGTTTGCTAAAAATGCTCATGCAGAACAGTATCGCAAATCAGGTGAGCCCTATATTATCCATCCTATACAGGTCGCAGGCATCCTTGTCGACCTTGACCTAGATCCATCAACCATTGCGGCTGGGTTTCTTCATGATGTGGTCGAGGATACCTCCATCACTCTCGATGAGATAAAGGAAGCATTCAATGCAGAGGTTGCCATGCTGGTGGACGGCGTAACAAAGCTGGGTAAAATCAAATACAAATCCCAGGAAGAGCAGCAGGCGGAAAACCATCGCAAAATGTTTGTCGCCATGGCCCAGGATATCCGCGTCATCTTGATAAAGCTTGCAGACCGCCTTCATAACATGAGGACATTAAAGCATCTTCCGCAAGAGAAGCAGCGCAGGATTTCCAATGAAACGCTGGAGATTTTCGCACCGCTTGCACACCGCCTGGGGATCTCGAAAATAAAATGGGAGCTTGAGGATACTGCCTTGCGCTACCTCAACCCACAGCAATACTATCGAATAGTCAACCTGATGAAACGCAAGCGTGCCGAGCGTGAGCTTTATATCAAGGAAGTCATGGGGGAAGTGACGGAGCGCCTTGAAGAGGTGGAAATCGAAGCTGATCTTTCCGGTCGTCCGAAGCATATTTACAGCATCTATCGTAAAATGGCGATGCAAAACAAGCAGTTCAGTGAAATCTACGATCTGTTGGCAGTGCGAATCATTGTTAACAGCATCAAGGACTGTTATGCCGTCCTTGGTATCATCCACACATGCTGGAAGCCTATGCCGGGACGATTCAAGGATTATATTGCCATGCCTAAACCGAATATGTACCAGTCGCTTCATACGACCGTCATCGGTCCTAAAGGGGACCCGCTTGAAGTGCAGATCCGCACGTCCGAAATGCATCAGATCGCTGAGTACGGGATTGCGGCGCACTGGGCATATAAAGAGGATAAGGCCGCGGATGAACGTTCCACTTTAGAAGAAAAGCTTACTTGGTTCCGTGAAATCCTGGAGTGGCAGAATGATGCGACCAATGCCGAGGAATTTATGGAATCTCTGAAAATCGACCTTTTCTCCGATATGGTATTTGTCTTTACACCAAAGGGCGATGTTATTGAGCTTCCATCCGGATCGGTTCCGATTGATTTTTCCTATCGCATACATTCCGAGATCGGAAACAAAACGATCGGTGCAAAAGTGAACGGCAAAATGGTCACCCTTGATTATAAATTAAAGACCGGAGATATCATCGAAATCCTGACCTCCAAGCATTCATACGGCCCAAGCCAGGATTGGCTGAAGCTTGCTCAGACATCCCAGGCGAAGAACAGGATCCGTCAGTTCTTCAAAAAGCAGCGCCGTGAAGAGAATGTGGAAAAGGGCAGGGATCTTGTAGAAAAAGAAATCAAGAATATGGACTTTGATCTGAAGGAGATCCTTCAATCCGAGAACATAAGCAGAGTTGCGGAAAAGTTCAATTTCATGAACGAAGAGGATATGTTTGCGGCAGTCGGCTATAATGGGATCACAGCCCTGCAGGTTGCCAATCGACTGACAGAAAAGCAGCGCCGCAAACGTGATCAAGAACAGCAGATCACAGACATCACAGAAAACGCCGAGAAGAAAAAGACGGTGCCGGCAAAGAAGAAAAAGGACGCTGGTGTCGTTGTGCAAGGCATAGACAGCCTTCTGGTGCGCCTGTCCAAATGCTGTAATCCTGTTCCAGGTGACGAAATCGTCGGCTTCATCACTCGCGGACGCGGCGTATCCGTCCATCGCGCAGATTGTGCAAACGTTGTTGCGGAAGGGACGAACGACCGCATCATTGATGTTGAGTGGGAAGGCGATATGAAAGAGAACCGCGAGTACAATGTGGAAATAGAAATCACAGGGTACGACCGCAGAGGTCTCTTGAATGAGGTACTTCAGGCCGTCAACGAAACTAAAACGGATATCAACGCAGTTTCGGGCAAATCGGACCGCAATAAAATGGCAAGCATCCATATGGCCATCGCCATCCATAATATCAGTCATCTGCAAAAGGTCGTGGAACGCATCAAGCAGATACCGGATATCTATGCAGTACGCAGAATAATGCAGTAAGTGAGGGTTTTTCATATATGAGAGTAGTGTTGCAACGTGCGAAACGAGGAGAAGTCCGAGTAGAGGGGAACGTGGTTGGCCGCATTGACAAAGGCTTGATGCTGCTTGTCGGTGTGACCCATGAAGATACTGTGGAGGATGCTGCATATGTAGCAGACAAAATCGTTAACCTCCGTATATTTGAAGATGAAAATGAAAAAATGAATCATTCCCTGCTGGACGTTGGCGGGGAGATACTTTCTGTTTCACAGTTCACCCTTTACGGAGATTGCCGCAAAGGAAGACGCCCGAACTTTATGGACGCAGCAAAGCCTGATCATGCTTCAGAGATCTATGAAGCATTCAACGGTAAGCTACGTGAAAAGGGCATAAAGGTGGAAACAGGCGAATTTGGTGCGATGATGGAAGTTGATTTCATCAATGACGGACCAGTGACCCTGATTGTGGAAAGTAAATAAGTTGGTATATTGATGCCGTCGAACTGCTCAAAAACGAGTGGTCGGCGGCGTTTTTATTTTATCAATAAAAAAAATAAATAACTGAAAACAACAAATAAGTTCTTAGAAGGTCTTGTAAATGAATAGAGCAAATTTTGAAGATCACTAGCTGTTGATTGGAGCAATAGGCGAAGACTCCTGCGGGAGATAGCGTTTAGTGGAGACCCCACAGGCGCAATTTGCGCCGAGGAGGCTCCACAAACGCCCCGCGGAAAGCGAAGCCTAGTGCGGAAATCAACAGCGGTGTTTAAAGGGCAATAACAAAAAACAAGCGCTACTGCCGAATGATACAGCAAAGCACTTGTTTTATTTATTATCTATCCCGGAAATAATGAGCCAGCCCCTGATAGATCCCGGTTGCTGCCCTTTCCTGGAAGTCGCTTGAAAGAATGGTCAGCTCTTCCCCTCGGTTACTGATATAGCCAAGCTCAAGAAGCAGGGAGGGCTGCATATTTTCTCTCAATACGAGGTAATTCTCCTGTCGTACATTTCGATCCCGTAAATTTGTGAGTTGGATTAATGATTGGTGGACTGAATCAGCAAGCTGCTGATCTGCGCCGCCGTAATAGAAGGTCGTCGTACCTGTAACGCTTGAATCATCAATGCTATCATAATGGACACTGATGAATACATCCGCTCCATGATGGTTCGCAGTGCGGGCCCTGGCCGGCAGGCTGACGAACGAATCGTTCTGCCTTGTCAGATAAACAGTTGCTCCCGCCGCTTTCAGCTTGTCCTGCAAAAGTCGAGATGTCCTTAAAGTTAGATCCTTCTCATATGTTCCCTGCACGCCAATGGCACCGACATCTTTTCCGCCATGTCCCGGGTCGATGACGATTACCTTATTCCGCAGATACTGTTCAGATCCTGCCCTTGTGATGGTAGGGGCCTGGCCCTTTGTGGTAACAATCCAGCCGGCTACATAAGCAGTTGTGCCATCTGACAGCTCTATTTTGTACCAATCATCCTCTAAACCTTTAATGGAGAAGGTTTCCCCTTCATTTGCACGATAGACGACCTTTGCAGTTGTACTTGGTTCACTTCTGATGTTCGTCCCGTTATCCAAAATGATGATACTTCCATCCCCTGTTACATTGACATTGCCGGGATTAGCAGATAGTGATTTTCTCTCTAAAAACCATCCTGCGACCCATCCTGTATTGCCGTTTGCATATTCGATCTCACACCAATTATTGCGTTCACTGATGATGGTCACCTCAGTTCCCTGGGAGATCTGATCAATGATCTTCCCATTAAGATTCGGCTCATTGCGAACATTTAATCCGGAAACAGAAATGGTCGCACTCGATTTACCTTTCTTTTTGGAAGGGGCTTCGTTGCCGCTGTCAGTATGTAGATCTGCATAATCAGAATGGATCCAGCCGGTTTCTCCTTCAAATGAAATCTTCAGCCAGCTCGATTTTTGAGAAAGCACTTCTACGACGGTTCCGTTAGACAGCGTACCAAGAACCTTACTTTGAGTGGACGGCTCGCTGCGGATGTTCAGTCCATCCGTGAGGATCGTTGCTGATCGGGGTGTGCTTTCATTCCCTTGCTCTTGTGAATCTGTTGTTTCTTTTTTCTTCTTCTTTTTGGTCTGGATGCTTACAAATTCACTTGAAACCCAGCCTTCCAAACCTGATGTGCGAATTTTAACCCAGTTTTCATTCTGATCGAGAAAGCTTACAGAATCAGAGCTCTGGACAAAACCGATTACGTTAAAGCTTGTTCCGGGGCCAGAGCGGACTCGGAGGTCATCGGTCAACACCTGCACCCCATCTGTCGATTCGGAATTCCCGGAAGGTGAAGGTGATCCTTGCTTGTCCGTCACGAGGTAGGAAGCCACCCACCCGGCCTTGCTGGAGGTAACCTGAACCTTGATCCATTCCCCTTTTGTATCGACAACAGGATACGTTTCTCCCCGCAACACTTTTGAAATGACAAGCGAGTTGGCATCAGGCTTGTCCCGTACATTCAGGACATCCGTGCTCACCTCGATCGTCCCGTCAGCATGGGCGGATGGGATATGGACCGTGGCAAAAACTGTAGAAAAAAGTAAAAGTCCAATTGCTAAGATATGTAGTTTTTGAAGCAATAGTAAAGCCTCCTATTCTAAAGGATAACCTACTTATTTCTTCATCTGGAGTAAAAATTCCTCCTTTAGGTGAAATTTTTCTCGGAAAACGGGGAGACTAGTAGTCAGTGTTTATGAAAAAGGGGGCGATCTTCCATGAAATTCAATGAGAAGCACAATCATGCATATGGAAGCAAAGATGTATTTGGTGTAAGCTTTCACGATTTTATAGAAAAAGAGAAGGATTCCACATATGTGGAGCTGGCTTCGGAGTTTGGGATTACGGTGCGTGATGTGAAGGCGATGAAAAAACATCTGAATCGATTTCAATAAAACCTTGACAAGTGCTTTTGAATCTATATATACTAGCAAGTATCAAACTTCCGCAACCAATAATGAAGTTACATAATATATCAGTTCCAATGATGGAGAACAGTAGTTGTGAATACACATGGAAAGAGAAGAGATGCCCCGGGCTGAAAGCATTTCCCCATGATGACCCAATGAACGAACACTCCTTAGGATCCTCTCTGAAAAAGCAATTGCTCTATTAGGAGAAGGACGTTGCAGGCGTTAACTGCTTTGAGTGGAAGCATCATATTCATCGTTTCTTGGATGAATGTTGCTTCAATTAGGGTGGCACCACGGGAATTCAACTCCCGTCCCTTGTTTAACGATCAGTTAAGCAAGGGGCGGGAGTTTTTTGTATTGATAAAAAAGGGGTCTGGCCCCATTTGGAAATAAAAGGAGGAACCGATAATGGCAATTCAGATACCGCGGGGTACACAGGATATTTTGCCTGGTACGGTGGAAAAGTGGCAGTACATTGAAACAAAGGCGAAGGAGATCTGTCAGCTTTATAATTATAAGGAGATTCGCACTCCGATCTTTGAAAGCACGGAGCTTTTCCTTCGTGGAGTGGGGGAAACGACGGATGTGGTCCAGAAGGAAATGTACACATTCGAGGATAGAGGAGGCAGAAGTCTTACGCTGCGTCCGGAGGGAACTGCATCGACAGTCCGCTCCTATGTAGAAAACAAAATGTTCGGGTCTCCGAATCAACCGACAAAGCTTTATTATGTGGGTCCGATGTTCCGTTATGAACGGCCACAGGCTGGACGTTTCCGTCAGTTTGTCCAGTTCGGGGTGGAGGCGTTAGGCAGTAATGATCCGTCCATCGATGCGGAAGTAATCGCTTTGGCAGTGGAACTTTACACAAGCCTCGGGCTTAAAAACCTCAAGGTGGTCATCAACAGTCTTGGAGACAAGGAAAGCCGTCAAGCACACCGAGATGCGCTGATCCAGCACTTCCAGCCTCGAATCGAGGAGTTCTGCGGGGATTGCCAAGGCCGCCTGGAAAAGAATCCTTTGCGCATCCTTGATTGCAAAAAGGACCGTGACCACGAATTGATGGCAACTGCGCCATCCATTCTTGAATATTTGAATGAAGAGTCCAAGGCATACTTTGATAAAGTTGTCGCTTACCTAACTGCGCTTGGCATCCAATATGAAATTGATCCTAATCTTGTACGGGGACTTGATTACTATTACCACACAGCGTTTGAAATCATGAGCACTTCAGAAGGCTTTGGCGCCATCACCACCCTATGCGGGGGAGGCCGATATAATGGTCTGGTTCAGGAAATTGGCGGACCGGAAACCCCTGGTATCGGTTTTGCCCTAAGCATTGAACGCCTGATATCAGCCATGGAAGCGGAAAAGGTGGAATTCCCGATTCAAGAAGAGATAGACTGCTATGTGGTCGCACTGGGTGACAAAGCGAAAGAAACAGCCGTAAAGCTATTGTTTGATTTAAGAAAAGCGGGGATTGTAGCTGAAAAGGATTATCAAGATAAAAAGTTGAAGGCGCAATTCAAAGCAGCCGACCGGTTGAATGCCAAATTTACGCTTGTGTTCGGTGATGATGAGCTGACTAAGGGTGTCGTCACGATAAAAGAAATGGTAACAGGTGAACAACAGGAAGTACCCTTTGAAAATATTGCAACATACTTATTGGAAAAGAAAAGCGGGGAGAGATAAATGATGCAGGCTAGAACTTATTTTTGTGGAGAAGTGCCGGAAACATCAATTGGAGAAGTAATCGAACTGAAAGGCTGGGTGCAGAAGCGCCGTGACCTTGGAGGTCTTATTTTCCTTGACCTTCGCGACCGTACAGGATTGGTGCAGATCGTATTCAACCCGGATGTATCATCTGAAGCGCTCCAAACAGCTGAAAATGTACGTAACGAGTATGTTCTATATATCAAAGGGAAGGTGGTTGCCCGTGATGCGGCAACTGTAAACCCTAACCTGAAAACAGGCTCAATCGAGGTTCACGCCGAAGCGATCGAAGTATTGAATGCAGCGAAGACTCCTCCTTTCGTTATTGACAACAAAACAGAGGTAAGCGAAGATATCCGCTTGAAATACCGCTACTTGGACCTTCGCAGACCGGTCATGTTCGACACGCTGAAAATGCGTCATGATGTAACAAGATCGATTCGCGAATTTTTGAACGACCAGCAGTTCCTGGAAGTGGAAACTCCGATCCTGACAAAAAGCACGCCTGAAGGTGCACGCGACTATCTAGTGCCAAGCCGGGTACATCCAGGCGAATTCTATGCTTTGCCTCAATCACCGCAAATATTCAAGCAGCTGTTGATGGTTTCCGGTGTGGAACGCTACTACCAGATCGCCCGCTGCTTCCGTGATGAGGACCTTCGTGCCGACAGACAGCCGGAGTTCACGCAAGTCGACATTGAGACTTCGTTCCTTTCCCAGGAAGAAATCATCGGCATGATGGAAGATATGATGCGAATGGTCATGAAAAATACGAAGGGCGTGGATGTACCGGAAAACTTCCCCCGTATCACTTACCAGGATGCGATGGACAGATATGGTTCCGACAAGCCTGATACCCGCTTTGACATGGAACTTGTCGATCTGTCCGAGCAAGTTGCAAATTGCGGATTCAAAGTGTTCAGTGCAGCGGTGGCAAACGGAGGGCAAGTGAAGGCCATCAATGTAAAAGGCAAAGCCGGAAACTACTCCCGTAAAGACATAGATGCATTAACTGAATTTGTCTCGGTATATGGTGCAAAAGGACTGGCATGGTTAAAAGTTGAAGCGGATGGGTTAAAAGGACCTATTGCAAAGTTCTTCAATGAAGAGGAACAGGCAAGTTTCATTCAGACCCTCGATGCGCAAGAAGGCGACTTACTTCTATTCGTAGCTGATAAGAAATCTGTCGTTGCTGATGCACTAGGGGCGCTTCGTATGAAGCTTGGAAAAGAACTTGGCTTGATCGATGAAAGCAAATTCAACTTCCTATGGGTGACAGACTGGCCATTGCTTGAGTACGACGAGGAAGCGGGACGCTATTTTGCAGCTCATCACCCGTTCACGATGCCTGTCCGAGAAGATCTGGCATTGCTTGAAAGCAACTCAGGCGAGGTACGGGCACAAGCATACGACTTAGTGTTGAACGGATATGAGCTTGGTGGCGGATCACTCCGAATCTACGAACGCGACATCCAGGAGAAGATGTTTAAAGTGCTCGGTTTCAGCCAGGAGGAAGCAACGGAACAATTCGGATTCCTGCTTGAAGCCTTCGAATATGGCACACCTCCACATGGAGGAATCGCGCTTGGCCTTGACCGTCTAGTAATGCTTCTTGCAGGCAGAACGAACCTTCGCGATACCATCGCATTCCCTAAAACGGCTAGTGCGAGCGATATCCTGACACAAGCGCCAAGCCCTGTTGCAGGTGGGCAATTAGACGAATTACATTTGTCGCTGGCTGTCAAAAAAGAGTAGATTTTCCCATACGGTGAACTCTTGCAAACAAAAAATGCGTGTGTTATGATACTTTCAAGAAGTCGCAAGTCCTGATGTGTTCGTCGTATAACCTATTGTTTTGACCGAACAATAGATTATACGGGAGCTCAGAGTTTTCGTTGCTGCGTACATGCCTCCTAACGCAAGAGGACGTATAAAAAGCATGAAACAGAGCACCCACCTGCTGTGAGCGGGTTCAAAACGAAGGCATCAAACGACGGCACGATTGGGACTTGCCTACATACGGATTTAAAACCGACATTCCAGTGTTTTTGGGGTGTCGGTTTTTTTGTAAAAAAATAGGAATGCCCCCTCTACATGGGCATTCCTTGTCATTGCCAATATTCATCTCGCCGATTTGCGATATCCTTTTTCCTGTGCCTCTGCTTCTGTATGAAACCATTCAACAGGAGTTGTCCTATCATAGAATACACCGCCAGGCATATGGTAGATATACTCGCCGCGGCCATTTTTATTTCCTTTTATCAAAGGAGGATCCCTGTCATCTTTAACCTTTTCGGCATCTTCCGGACTTTCTTCAAGAGGTTTTTCATCCACCGCGGTTCGTTCGAGCGTTGCCGCTATTGCAGCCAAGGTCTGTTTCACTTGAAAGGAAGTGGTTTCCTTTGCAATCATCTCTTTGTTGGATTTGTTCATCCTGCATAATGTCAAAATTCCACTGCTGATCACTAATAGGAAAGATAATGCCTTATACAATTTTTTCATCACAGACTCCCCGCCTTCAACAAAAATAATTATCAGGTTACTATTCCCTCTATTATAAGGCATGTAAACCTTTTTCGTCATAAAAGAAATTCCTATATGACTACTTGCATTTCCCTTGAAGTATGTTATATTCATTTTCGGGTACAATTCTAAAAAGCCGATAAGAAAAGAAAAGATACAAGACATAAATGGAGTTGATGGGTCATGCTACACCAATTTTCAAGAAATGAACTAGCAATAGGTAAAGAAGGATTGGAAACGCTGAAAAACAGTACGGTTGCAGTACTCGGAATCGGGGGAGTAGGTTCATTTTCCGCAGAAGCCCTTGCCCGTTCTGGAGTGGGGCGTCTTATCCTTGTTGATAAGGATGTTGTCGATATCACGAATGTAAACCGTCAGATCCATGCATTGGTTTCCACGGTTGGACAACCTAAAGCGGACCTGATGAAGGCACGCATTGCCGATATCAATCCCGAGTGTGAAGTGATTGCGTTGAAAATGTTCTATACAGATGAAACATATGAGGAATTTTTCAGCTATGGCCTGGACTATGTCATTGATGCGTCCGATACCATCTCTTATAAAATCCACCTCATGAAAGAATGCCTGAAGCGGAAGATTCCGATTGTTTCCAGCATGGGAGCGGCAAATAAAACGGATCCGACACGTTTCAAGATGGCAGACATCTCAAAGACACATACAGATCCGATTGCCAAAGTCATTCGTACAAGGCTGAGAAAAGAGGGGATTCACCGCGGGATCAAGGTGGTATTCTCTGACGAAAGCCCGATCATCATCCGTGAAGAGGTACGGAAAACGGTTGGGAATGACCAGGCGCAAATTCGAAAGGCTAAAATGCCTCCTTCCTCCAATGCATTTGTTCCGTCTGTTGCAGGACTGATCCTTGGCGGATATGTAATCAATGATCTATTGAAAGATATCCATATCCAGCGTGTTGGCGGAAAGCAATAAAACGGAAAAGGATGACAGAAAGAGCAGATTTGCTCAGGCTGTCATCCTTTTTATTTTGTCTTACATAACCTCATTCTGCAGTGCTGTCATCTTCTTCGCACGATCCATGATCTGAACGAGCATTTCATAGTCATCATTGATGACACTCTGCTTCTCTTCAAGTTTATGAAGCTGATCTTCCAAAGCTGCAATCCTTCTTTTTAACAGATGGTTCTCATGTTTCAAGCGTTCGTGTTCCAGTTGTGAGCCTTGGCCGAATTCTTTTTCACGTTTCAGGTTTTGCATGAAATGAATGCAGTCATCCAATGTGATTCCCTGATTTGATGGGAGAGGTTGGTAAGCATCCGTTTCCTCTACCTCCTGCAACTGTGATTGGAAGGAAGCAGGGATGCTCCATTGCGCTGTGGTGCCAGATGGTGCGGGGAGCCATTCCATTTCCACTGCCGGCATTGTCTTTGCAGCACTCTTGCCCTCAGAGAATTCTTGCTTTTTCAGCTTGTCCAAAGCCCGTTTGCGCTCTTTCCGCTGCTTTTTTGCAATGGCTACCGCCGGCTCGTATTTTTTTCGGACCTCAGCATTCCACCTGAATCCGCAGGCTGCTGACGTGCGATTCAGTTTATCGCCAACTTCTTCAAAAGCGGCCAACTGTGTACCGCCGTCTCTTATGTATCGTAAAACGGTTTCTGCCAATAGTAGATCATCTTCATGGGACCATGCATCCTGACGAACTTTCATAGTTTGACACTCCTTTTAAAACGGACGTTTTTTTACCATCTTGGACAAAAACATAGGAGATTATACAATCAATAAAGGAATAAGAGTTAATTAGGAGAACTAGTAGGGAAATAGATAAATAGGGAGGGCGATAAAATGAATAGAGTGGTTGGTTTTGAAATCAGCAGCAGGGAGCCCGAAAAAGCGACCAAGTTTTTTGAGGATGTATTCGGTTGGGAAATCGGCGAACCGAATTGGGAATATTGGCCAGTGGTGACCGGTAAAGGTGCAAATATCATGAGTGGCGGCATAGCAAAAGGGCCAGAAGATCATCCACAAGGCACAAGGATACAGATTGAAGTGGATTCCATTGATGAAATATTGGCCATCGCCAAGGTAAAAGGGGCCGTAGTGGTCAGGGAGAAGATGGATTTTGATACATTTTATCTCGCCTACCTCAAAGAGCCGACGGGAATCGATATCGGTTTGATTGAACAAAAGTAAAAAGAAATGGCTTGCCGCATCATCGGGCAAGCCATTTTAATTAGGCTATTTTCGTAAAGGTTGTTGTTTTTAAATTTATAGCTGGGTTAAGGATAAGGTTTCAACATTAAACTCCCTGTTGGTCTCCGTTCCAGGTGTTCGCTTTCCGCGGGCGGCCTCGGGAGCCTCCTCGGTGCTGTGCACCTGCGGGGTCTCCCTTGACACGCTGCTCCCGCAGGAGTCTCACACCTTGCACTCCAACCAACAGGGGTAAAGGAAAGGATGAATTTTCCTGTCTAAAGGTTGAAAAAATTGCCCTTTGTCTTATCTTTATACTTCAGTAGAACAAATAATATTAAAAAACTGAGTTGATTGTAGCGGAGGACACTTGACTCCTGCGGGATAGTAGAGGGCATGGGAGACCCCACAGGCGAAGCCGAGGAGGCTCCCATCCGTCCCCGCGGAAAGCAAGTGTCCGGAGCGGAAATCAACGGCTTCATTTGATGCTTACATTTTAACTACTTAACAATAAAGGCCTTAAATCATTTCTTTTTCGTCTTTTGATAGATCTGGGCCAGGGCAGCTTCGAATTTACTTGTTTCCTTTGGTTTATAGTACGATTTGTTCTTCAGTTTATCAGGGAGATACTGCTGTGCCACCCAGCCGCCAGGGTAATCATGTGGATAGAGATAATCGACGCCACGCCCCAATTTGGAAGCTCCTTTATAATGAGCGTCCTTGAGATGGGCAGGCACTTCTCCAACAAGACCTCTTCTGATATCGGCCAGTGCCTCATCCAATGCCTTGTATGCAGTATTGGATTTTGGGGACAGGCAAAGCTCGATGACTGCATTTGCCAGTGGTATCCTTGCTTCCGGAAAGCCAAGCCTCTCAGCGGCTTCAATTGCTGCAAGTGTCCGTGCACCCGCCTGAGGATTTGCAAGGCTGATGTCCTCATACGCGATGACCAAAAGCCTTCTTGCGATACTGACAAGATCGCCCGCTTCGATCAATCTGCCCAAATAGTGTAGTGCGGCGTCCACATCGCTGCCCCGTATCGATTTTTGGAATGCAGAAAGGACGTCATAATGTCCATCTCCATCCTTGTCATGATAAAAGCTCTTTTTTTGCAGGCATTCTTCGGCAGCGTTCAGATCTACATTTATAAAGCCCTCTTCATCCGGGGCAGAAGACAGGACTGCAAGCTCGAGGGCATTCAATGCGGAACGCACATCACCGCCGCAGCCATTCGAAAAATGCTCCATGGCTTCACTGCTCAAGTTGATTTTATAGTCCCCTAAACCACGTTCACTATCATTCAATGCCTGCTTCAATACATCCTGGATTTCCTCGACAGATAAGGGATGCAGTTCGAAAATCTGACATCTGCTCCTTATTGCAGGGTTGATGGCATGATAGGGATTGCTTGTCGTTGCCCCGATCAGTACGATCCTGCCATTCTCCAGATGCGGCAAAAGAAAGTCCTGCTTCGCTTTGTCCAGGCGGTGAACCTCATCCAAAATCAAGATCACCTTGCCTGACATTTTCGCTTCCTCTGCCACGATTTCCATATCCTTTTTGTTATGGATGACTGCGTTCAACGTCCGGAAAGCATATTGTGTGCTGCCTGCGATGGCTGTGGCAATCGAGGTCTTCCCGATTCCAGGCGGACCATATAGGATCATCGAGGAGAGGTGCCTGGCCTTTACCATCCTCTGTATGATCTTTCCTTCTCCGACCAAATGCTCCTGACCTACCATTTCATCTATCGTTCTCGGCCTCATTCGAAAGGCCAACGGTTTGCTGCTCATATAAAACACCTTCCTGCTTACTTTAGCATCTTCTTCTATTACCCACTCTACCACAATTAAAGTCATGGTTAGAAATGTAATACCTCATATTCTGTGCTATAATGGGATAGATTTTATTAGCTAACAAGTATATACAAAAGAAGGGTAGCGAATGTATGCAAGGTGAGCGGAGTATAGGCAGAAGCTTATTTTTGGCGAAATGGTCCATTTATTTTTTCGGTTTATTGATTATGTCTTTTGGGATCGTGCTGATGATCAGGGCGGACCTTGGCAGTGCGCCATGGGATGTTTTTCATATCGGCCTGTTTTACCAGGTTGGTTTAACCATTGGTACATGGTCCATCATTGCAGGTTTTTTTATTTTGGCCATCTCTTCTCTGATTGTAAAAAGGCTCCCTTCCGTCGGTGCCTTTTTGAATATGCTGATGGTCGGCATATTCATTGATATGTATCTGTTCATTCCATACTTGAAGACACCGTACTCATTTTTCGGGCAGCTTTTCATGCTGATCCTTGGTGTGCTGGTGATAGGAGTCGGTATCGGCGTCTATATCTCTTCGCGCTGCGGAGCCGGTCCAAGGGATAGTCTGATGATCGCCTTGACGGAGAAGACGGGCTTTAAAGTGCAACATATTAGATTAGCGATGGAATTAATAGTATTATGTGTAGGGTGGCTTTTAGGAGGACCCGTGTTTATCGGGACGATCCTTTTCAGCTTCACGATCGGTCCGATTGTAGGATGGACACTTCCCGCCTGCCAGAAAACTACAGATAATATCCTTTATAAAATACAGCACAAAAATGATAATAATCTGACGATGCAATTATAAGCTATTGGAAAGTAAGAATAGGGGTGTAGGGAATGAAGATTTCAACAAAAGGACGTTATGGATTGACCATTATGATCGAGCTAGCGAAAAACGTGGGGGAAGGCCCGTTGTCATTAAAGACAATCGCTCAGACTCATGACCTATCAGAACACTATCTTGAACAATTGATTGCGCCATTGCGCAATGCCGGCCTGGTAAAAAGTATCCGCGGAGCATATGGCGGGTATATTTTGGCGGATGAACCGGAGAAAATCACAGCAGGTGACATCATCCGGGTACTAGAAGGACCGATCAGTCCCGTGGAAGTGCTGGAGGACGAGGAGCCTGCCAAGCGTGAGCTTTGGATACGGATCCGTGATGCGGTAAAGGATGTTTTGGATAACACGACACTTGATGACCTTGCCAACTATTCCGGCGGGGACCAGGAAGCTTATATGTTTTACATTTAAAGGACAACATTATAAATAGAAAGGAGGCGTGCTCATTGAAAAGAGTCTATTTAGATCATGCTGCAACCTCTCCTATGCATCCGGCTGTTATTGATAGTATGCTTCCGGTAATGAAAGAGGGATTCGGCAACCCGTCTAGCATTCATCAGTTTGGCCGCAAAACGAGGCATTATGTGGATGAAGCTAGGAACATTGCCGCCAAAGCTATCTGCGCGAAGGAAAATGAAATCATTTTTACGAGCGGTGGAACAGAAGCGGATAATCTTGCAATCATAGGCGTGGCACGTGCAAACAAAAACAAAGGCACTCATATCATTACAACATCCATCGAACATCATGCCGTGCTGCACACGTGTGAACAGCTCGAAAAAGAAGGCTTCAAGGTAACCTATCTTCCAGTTGATGAACACGGATTGGTGAAAATGGAAGATGTTTCAGATGCTTTAACAGATGAAACGATCCTTGTCACCATCATGTTTGGTAACAATGAAGTGGGAACAGTCCAGCCGATGAAAGAGATCGGGGAATTGTTAAAAGATCATCAGGCATATTTTCATACCGATGCCGTTCAGGCGTTTGGCCTTTATTCCATAGATGTAAATGAATTGGGAATTGATTTTCTTTCCATGTCCGGCCATAAAATCAATGGACCAAAGGGCGTTGGTTTCCTGTACGCCAAAAATGGTACAAGCTTTGCACCACTAAGTTATGGAGGCGAGCAGGAACGGAAACGGCGTGCCGGTACGGAGAATGTGGCCGGGATCGTCGGCCTCAAGACAGCCATCGAATTGAGCGTGGAACAGGGAGCACAAAAAGCGGTCCAGTATTTGGAGTTCAAGCAATTGATGAAGGAAGTTTGGGAGCGGGAAGAGGTCCGATTCGAAATAAACGGTACTGTTGAACATTCATTGCCTCATGTCATGAATGTTTATTTTCCAGGAACAAATGTAGAGTCCCTGCTTGTGAACCTGGACCTGGCCGGGGTAGCGGTTTCCAGCGGATCCGCCTGCACGGCAGGCTCCATCGATCCGTCACACGTCCTTGTAGCAATGTTCGGCAAGGATTCAGACCGCATCGCCTCCTCCATCCGCTTCAGCTTCGGCCTGGGCAACACAAAAGAAGAAATCATCCACGCAGCCGAACAAACGGCAAAAGTGGTAAAGAGATTAACAAGAAAGAAATAAAATACGGGGTGATCAAAATGAATAAAGCACCAAAGGATACCCGTGTAGTAATAGGAATGTCTGGTGGAGTGGATTCCTCTGTAGCTGCGCTTCTTCTTAAAGAACAAGGCTACGATGTAATCGGTATTTTCATGAAAAACTGGGACGACACCGATGAATTCGGCGTATGTACGGCAACAGAAGATTACAATGACGTAATCCGTGTCTGCAACCAGATCGGTATCCCTTATTACGCGGTTAATTTCGAAAAGCAGTATTGGGACAAAGTATTCCAGTATTTCCTGGATGAGTATAAAGCAGGACGCACACCGAATCCGGATGTGATGTGCAACAAGGAAATCAAGTTCAAAGCCTTCCTTGAGCATGCAATCGATCTTGGAGCCGATTATTTGGCAACAGGACATTATGCACAGGTTGCATTCCGTGACGGCGAGTACAAAATGCTTCGCGGGCTTGATGAGAACAAAGAC
Organism: Sutcliffiella tianshenii; assembly: GCF_016908565.1. Lineage (GTDB taxonomy): Bacteria > Bacillota > Bacilli > Bacillales > Bacillaceae_I > Sutcliffiella_A > Sutcliffiella_A tianshenii. The sequence continues at coordinate 268,699 of NZ_JAFBED010000004.1, read as the reverse complement.
CAAACCTACTTCCTGAACCAGCTCGGCCAGGAACAGCTTTCTAAAGTCATGTTCCCGATCGGAAACATACAAAAATCAGAAGTGCGGGAAATTGCAAAGCGTGCAGAGCTTGCTACTGCCACGAAGAAAGACAGTACGGGCATCTGTTTCATCGGTGAACGCAACTTCAAGGAATTCCTGAGCGGCTACCTACCAGCACAGCCTGGAAATATGCTGACAATGGATGGGAAAGTGATGGGCAAGCATGATGGCTTGATGTATTATACGATCGGCCAGCGTCACGGCCTCGGCATCGGCGGAAGCGGTGATGCATGGTTTGTCATCGGTAAGGATCTCGAAAAGAATGTCCTGTATGTAGGCCAGGGCTTTGATAACGAGCTTCTTTATTCCGATTCCATCATAGCGGCAGATGTCAGCTGGGTATCAGACAAAGCTCCTGAAGACGGGCTTTCATGTACGGCAAAATTTCGTTATCGCCAACAGGATAACAAGGTACGCATCGAGCATCTTGAAGATAACCGAGTGAAGGTGATCTTTGACGAGCCGATCCGTGCCATCACACCAGGTCAAGCGGTCGTATTCTATAATGGGGACGAATGCTTGGGCGGCGGTACGATCGACCATGTTTTTAAAAACAATGAAAAATTATGGTATGTAGGATAATGAGAAAACCTCTACTTCTTAATGGGAGTGGAGGTTTTTCCTGTGTTATACTTATTGAAGTAAATCAGCGATAAAGAGGTGCAAACATAGATGAAAGACAATAATGCATTGGGAATTCAATACTTGCAAGAAGGAAAATATGAAGAGGCGTTGGCTGCTTTTTCGGAAGAGATAGAACAGAATCCGGAAAACGCAGTGGCGTATGTCAACTTTGGAAATGTGCTAAGCGCAGTGGGAGAACTGGAAAAAGCGATAAAGTTCTTTGAACGGGCCTTATCCAAAGATGAAAGCATGGGAACAGCACATTATGGTCTCGGTAATGTCTACTATCAGCTGGAAAAATGGCATGAGGCGAAGGATCATTTCGAGCTTGCGATGAAAAAGGGTGTCAATGACAGCGACATCTATTTCATGCTTGGTATGACATTGCTGCAGTTCGAGCAGCCGAAACTTGCACTCCCATACTTCCAGAGAGCTGTCGAACTGAAGCCTGAGGATGCCGAAGCAAGATTCCAATATGGGCTATGCCTTGCAGGACAAGGGTTGATCAAGGAAGCGACAACTGAGTTTGAACTGGTAGTGGAAAGCGATGAAGAGCATGCAGATGCCTATTATAACCTTGGTGTGGCATATGCTTATCAGGAAAACAGGGATAAGGCGATCGAGATGCTTGACAAGGCATTGGATGTGCAGGCAGACCATATGCTTGCAGCACACGCTAAAAAGATTTTGACCGAAAATTAAGGGACGGAGGGAAATCCCATGAAGGACCAAAAGCAGCAATCCTCTCTCGACTTGTTCGAGGAACATGAAAAATTCATTAAAGGATCTCATCTCGTCACCATTTTCCACAACGAATCAAATATGTATTCGGTTGTCAGGATCAGAGTGACAGAGACGAATATTCCATATGAGGAAAAGGAAGCGGTCGTAACAGGGTATTTCCCTCGGATCCACGAGGATGAAACCTACATATTTTTCGGTACAATGAAAGAGCATCCCCGTTTTGGACTTCAGTTCCATGTTGAACACTTCCGAAAAGATATCCCGCAAACACGTCAAGGCATTGTACAGTATCTATCCAGTGATCTATTTTCAGGTATCGGGAAAAAGACGGCTGAAAAGATTGCGGATGCACTGGGGGAGAATGCAATCTCCAAGATTTTGGAGAATCCATCGGTCCTTGACTCAATCCCAAAACTTCCCGGTGATAAAGCAAAGCTTCTCTATGACTCGCTGATGGAGCATCAGGGACTCGAACAAGTCATGATCGCCCTCTCACAGTTCGGGTTCGGCCCGCAGCTGTCCATGAAAATTTATCAGACCTATAAGGACGAAACAATCAGCATCCTACAAAAGAATCCCTATCAGCTTGTAGAAGACGTCGAAGGTATCGGGTTTGCAAGGGCAGATGAGCTCGGCAGCCACTTCGGTATATCCGGCAGCCACCCTGACCGGATCAGGGCAGGCTGCTTGTACATGCTTGAGCAGCATTCCATGTCAGAGGGGCATTGCTTTGTATCGGAAAATCAACTCGTTGAAGCGGTATGGAAGCTTTTAAATGAGAAGCAGCATGGATTGGTTGTGGATTCCGATATTTCAAGGGAAATTCTGCAGCTGACGGAAGAAGGAAAACTGAAGTCAGAAGAAGGTCGTGTCTATCTCCCGAGCCTCTACTTTTCCGAACAGGGCCTTGTCACAAATATAAAAAGAGTCATGGAACAAACCCAATATGAGGATCAGTTTCCTGAATCCGAATTCTTACTGGCCCTTGGTGAATTGGAAGACAGGCTGAAGGTACAATATGCCCCTTCCCAGAAAGAAGCGATCCAGCAAGCATTGATGACTCCGATGCTTCTACTGACAGGCGGGCCGGGAACAGGTAAAACAACAGTCATCAAAGGGATTGTGGAGCTGTATGCAGACCTTCACGGCTGTTCATTGGAGCCAAACGATTATTCCAAGAATGATCCGTTCCCTATCATGCTCGTTGCACCAACAGGCAGGGCTGCGAAAAGGATGAGCGAAGCAACGGGACTGCCTTCTCTCACCATCCACCGATTGCTTGGCTGGAACGGTTCCGAAGGCTTTCAGCATGATGAAGAAAATCCGATCCCAGGCAAGCTGTTGATTGTGGATGAAGTATCCATGGTCGACATTTGGCTCGCCAATCAGTTGTTCAAATCACTCCCGGCAGATATACAAGTGGTGCTCGTCGGGGATGAAGATCAGCTTCCTTCCGTAGGACCTGGACAAGTGTTGAAGGACCTATTGGGATCACAAGCGATTCCCACTGTAAAATTGACGGATATTTACAGACAGGCGGATGGCAGCTCCATCATTGAACTGGCGCATGATATGAAGGATGGGGTAGTCCCGGCGGATATTGCAGTGGCCAAAAAGGATCGCTCCTTTATCAAATGCGGACTGGGCCAGATAATGGATGTGGTCAAAAAAGTCTGTGCCAATGCCCAAAGTAAAGGATACACCGCACGCGATATCCAGGTGCTGGCGCCGATGTATCGTGGAAATGCAGGGATAGATAAGCTGAACGAAATGCTGCAGGAGCTGTTCAATCCAAAAAGTGAAGGGCGCCGGGAATTGGCTTTTGGAAATATCGTCTATCGGACAGGCGACAAAGTGCTTCAGCTCGTCAATCAACCGGAAAGCAATGTATTCAACGGGGATATAGGTGAAGTGGTTACCATCTTTTATGCCAAGGAGAACACGGAAAAGCAGGACATGGTGATCGTATCATTTGAAGGCAATGAGGTAACCTATACCAAACAGGATTTGGGACAGATTACGCATGCCTACTGTTGTTCGATACATAAATCACAAGGAAGTGAGTTTCCGATCGTGGTGCTTCCTGTAGTAAAAAGCTACTACCGGATGCTGCGCAGAAATCTGCTTTACACTGCAGTGACCCGTTCAAAGCGCTTTTTGATCCTTTGCGGAGAAGAGGATGCATTAAGAATCGGGGTACAACGGGCCGATGAACAGGCAAGGCAGACCTCCTTGAAAGAAAGGCTGAATATGAAAAGTTCGGATATCATTCAGGCCGAAGAAGTGGATGAAGCAGTTCTTGCAGAGATCCCTTTCTGGAAGGATGCCAATATCGGAATGGAGAATATTTCGCCATATGACTTCATGGGGGAAGATGAATAGAAGAGGCTGTCCCATGGACTGGCCTTTTTCTTTTTTAAATGGAAAACCTTTCGCTGTATGACATTGTTCCCCGTGACGAAACCTATTAATGTTCGAAAAGAGGTGGGTTTCTTTGAGAACATTTTCTCGAGTGGTTGGGATGCTAATATATGATAGGGCATCAGGTAACAAGATAGGGCGGATTACGGACTTTTGCATAGAGGAACCAGGGAAGATAAAAGGACTCCTCATTGATGGAAAAGGGGTCTTCCATCGTAAAAAGTTTCTTCCATTCGAACATATCATATCCTTTGGGGACGACGGTGTCATGGTGGAAGCGCGTGCTCTTGACTCCTTATCAAAAGAGGAGGATAAAGAGGTGTATTTCATCCACGGGCATGGTATAAAAGGGAAGTCCTTTCTTACTGGGGAAGGGAACAAGCTCGGCCTCCTGGATGATGTATATTTTGAAGAGGAAACGGGCACAATCGTAGGATATGAGGTAACGGACGGCTTTTTCGCTGATATTGCAGAGGGCAAGAAAATCATTCACCACCCTTCTGACCTTATCATCGGAAAGGATACCGTCGTCGTTTCTATATCAACCTAACGAGAGGTGTTCGATGGTGGTTCTTTGTTGTCCTAATTGCAAAAGTAAAGATATCGGAAAAATTGGTGTGAACCAGTTTTACTGCTGGGGCTGTTTTATTGAGCTTTCCGTCTCCAAAGGCGTGGTCCATACTCATCAAGTCGAAGAGGACGGAACACTAAGCTCATTGGATGATTTGTTCCATGAAGACGATCGGCAGATCAGCATGTAAACAATAGTTGGGAGTGAGTCGCATGAACAGAGCAATGTCTTCTTTGTTAATGATGGGCTTAGGGGCAGCAGCAAGCCGTCTAAGCAAAAACAATGATGTACAGAACTTTCTTGGGGATATGACTTCCAAACGCAATATGAAAAAAATGAGAAAACGCGCCAAGCGTATGTTTTCTTGAAACTAGATTGACTTAACCCGTCCTGCCAATGGCAGGGCGGTTTTTTTGATTTAAATATGTTTCCCTCACTTTACACAATGGACAGTCTCGCCCCTTCATCATTTAACATTATGTATAGTGAAAAAAGACAAGTAAGGAAGTACAATATACATAAAGTTCAAATAATTCTAAAAATTAATACCGTAGCACAGGCTAGTGCATTCTTCAAAGGGGGTAATAGGATGTCCGACAAAGTGATGATTGGCTTGATTCAAGCTTCCAATGATGTCGACGGTACAGAACCGGTGGAGGTTCATAAGAAGGCTGCCATTGAGAAGCACATTAAATTAGTAAGGGAAGCAAAGGAAAAAGGGGCACAAATCATCTGCTTACAGGAGATTTTTTATGGTCCTTATTTTTGTAGTGAACAAAACCCGAAATGGTACGAAGCGGCAGAGGAAATCCCTCATGGACCGACAACGAAGCTTTTTCAGGATCTGGCAAAGGAACTCGGAGTGGTCATTGTCCTTCCAATCTACGAGCGCGAAGGAATTGCCACCTATTATAACACTGCGGCAGTAATCGATGCGGATGGAAGCTATCTTGGCAAATACCGCAAGCAGCATATCCCTCAGGTCGGTGTCGGTGACCAGGGTCATGGATTTTGGGAAAAGTTCTATTTTAAGCCAGGGAATCTCGGGTATCCGATTTTTGATACCGCATATGCAAAGGTCGGGGTCTACATATGCTATGACCGCCATTTTCCGGAGGGCGCCCGCCTTTTAGGCCTAAAAGGAGCGGAAATAGTCTTCAATCCTTCTGCAACAGTTGCAGGCCTATCCGAATACTTGTGGAAACTTGAACAGCCTGCCCATGCGGTTGCAAATGGATATTATGTAGGTGCCATCAACAGGGTCGGAGTGGAAGGGCCTTGGAAAATGGGCGAATTCTATGGACAGTCCTACCTCGTTGACCCACGCGGTTCCTTTGTTTCGATCGGCAGCCGTGATCAGGATGAGGTGATAATCGGCGAAATGAACAAGAAACTTATCCGTGAAGTGAGAGATGTATGGCAGTTCTACCGGGACAGAAGACCGGAAACCTATGAAGAAATGACAGCACTTTTGCCTTAAGGGCAATAAAGGGATGACTCTTTCGTAAAAATTGTGAACCGGATTCCTTCATCAGAATGAAGGGGACACATGAAAAAGAGTGATCTCTTTTTTACGATGTTTGAAATAGAAAGGAGATGTTGGATTGAAAACTGTCAAAAGGATCGACTACGATAATCTATCTTCAAATTTCCTGGAAGTTAAGCCGGGCCTGACGGATCGAGAAGCCCTCGAAGAAGCGAATCGATGCTTGTATTGCTATGATGCTCCATGTATCGTCGCCTGTCCAACCAGCATTGATATCCCAACATTTATCAAGAAAATAGCCTCAGGGAACCTTAAAGGATCCGCCAAAACAATCATGTCTGCCAATCCTGTAGGGGCAAGCTGCTCAAGGGTCTGCCCGACAGAGGAATTATGTGAAGGTGCATGCGTGCTGAATCATCATACAAAGCCGATCATCATTGGGGACCTGCAGCGTTATGCCACCGATTGGGCGATGAAAAATGCACAGACCCTTTTCACAAAAGGTGCACCGAATGGTAAAAAGATTGCCGTCGTCGGAGGGGGTCCAGCAGGTCTATCAGCCGCAAGGGAGCTTGCCCTTTTGGGATTTGAAGTGACCATATTTGAAGCCGAGGCGGAGGCTGGCGGACTGAACACGTATGGAATCGTATCGTTCCGTCTGCCTAAGAGTGTTTCCTATTGGGAAGTAGATCAGGTGAAGAGCCTGGATGTAGAGATCAGGACCAATACGAGAGTCGGAGTGGATATCGGGGTGGAGGAAATCCTGGCCCAGTATGATGGGGTGATCCTTGCGGTCGGGATGGCAAGTGTACCGATGCTTGGAATTGAAGGGGAGGACCTTTCGGGTGTCTATGATGCGATAGATTTTGTGAAAGAAACGAAAACAAAAGCCATCGGCGATCAATTCAAAGGGAAGAATGTCGTCGTGATTGGAGCCGGAAATACAGCGATTGATGGTGCAACCTGTTCGGTGAGGCTTGGTGCGGCCAATGTGAAAATCCTTTACCGGAGAACACAGGAAGAAATGACAGCCTACGATTTCGAATATGAATTTGCCAAGCAGGATGGCGTGGAGTTCCGGTGGCTGACTGCGCCAAGTAGAATCATCGGAAATGAAGCGGGTGAAGTAACGCACATTGAGTGCATCAAAATGCAACTTAGTTCACCGGGGGAGGACGGTCGCAGAAGGCCTGTTAAAGTGGAGGGATCGGAATTCCTGCTTGAAGTGGACGCGGTGATCAAAGCAATTGGACAGACAAGGTATACGTCCTTGATCGACCAGTTTGGTCTGGAGCATGATGGAGGAGTCGTAAAAATAGATCCCCTCACACATGCCACTTCCAATAATAAAGTGTTTGCCTGTGGTGATGTCATTTTCGGGAAAGGGCAGGGGGAAGCAATGGTGGTGACCGCGGCCCAGCAAGGTAAACAGACTGCTTATGCCATTTATGAGAGCTTAGTGAAACAAGCGATAGAGACAGCCTGACATAGTAAACGATTCTAGTGAGGGGGGAACAGTTTGGCAGATTTATCGATTAATTTTGCAGGAATCAAATCACCCAATCCTTTTTGGTTGGCTTCGGCACCGCCTACCAATTCAGGCTATCAGGTGCAGAGGGCTTTTGAAGCAGGATGGGGTGGAGCGGTTTGGAAAACCCTTGGTGATCCAATTATCAATGTGTCTTCGCGGTTTGCGGCAGTAAGCTTCAACGGACAAAGGGTCGCAGGATTCAATAATATCGAACTGATAACAGATCGCCCGCTCGAAGTGAACCTGAAGGAAATCGCTGAAACGAAAAAAAGATTTCCCGACCGTGCGCTGATCGCCTCGCTGATGGTGGAGCCCAAACAGGAAAAGTGGCATGAAATAGTCAAGAAGGTGGAAGCGGTAGGAGTGGACGGACTGGAGCTTAATTTCGGCTGTCCGCATGGGATGGCGGAACGTGGGATGGGTTCTGCATCCGGACAGGTGCCTGAGCTTGTGGAAAAGCAGACCTATTGGGCAAAGGAAGCCGCAAAAACCCCTGTTATTGTCAAACTTACGCCGAATATAACGGATATTACGGTAACGGCTGAAGCGGCTGTAAGAGGCGGAGCCGATGCAGTCAGCATGATAAACACCATCAACAGTCTGGCTGGAGTGGACTTGGACAGCTGGAACACGATTCCGCATGTTGCTGGAAAAGGGGCTCACGGAGGCTATTGCGGTCCGGCAGTAAAGCCTATTGCACTGAATATGGTCGGGGAATGTGCAAGAAATCCGCGGATCAATGTTCCAATCTCAGGGATGGGCGGGGTATCGGATTGGCAGAATGCAGTTGAATTCATGCTGATGGGAGCAACTGGGGTACAGGTTTGCACGGCGGCCATGCACCATGGTTTCCGGATCGTGGAGGATATGATAGAGGGACTTTCACATTATTTGGATTCCAAGGGGATTCAATCGGTGATGGACCTTGTGGGTAAATCCGTTCCGAAGTATTCGGATTGGGGCAATCTCGATCTTAATTATAAGATAGTGGCCCGCATCAATCAGGACACCTGTATTAACTGTAACAAGTGCCATATCGCCTGTGAGGACACATCCCATCAGTGTATTGATATGTTGAATGATCCGAATGGAAAGCCTTATTTGCGAGTCAGGGAAGAGGATTGTGTCGGTTGTAATCTTTGCTCGATCGTATGTCCGGTGGAAGATGCGATCACGATGGTGGAATTGCCACACGAACAGCCGCCGATGACGTGGAATGATAGGCAGTCTGCATTAGGCTTGTTAAAGCAAATGGAAGTGGACACGGTTAAATAGGGGGAATGAAAATGGCAAGAAAAAAACTGATCAAGAATGGTGTCATTGTAACCGCAAGTGACAGGTATGAAGCGGATATTTTAATCGAAGGGGAAACAATATCAGCCATCGGTCACAATTTACCCGATGGGGATGCGGAAGTGATCGATGCAAAAGGCTGTTATGTGTTTCCAGGAGCCATCGATCCGCATACGCATTTGGATATGCCATTTGGCGGGACCGTTACAAAGGATGATTTTGAATCGGGGACCATGGCAGCGGCTTTTGGAGGGACAACATCAATCATTGATTTCTGTCTCACTGAAAAAGGCAAACCATTGAAAGATGCCATTCAAACATGGCACAACAAGTCAAAGGATAAATCGGTCATTGATTACAGTTTCCATCTAATGATCGGCGAAATCAATGAGCGTGTGCTTTCAGAGCTTCCAGCTGTGATACAGGAAGAAGGAATCTCCTCTTTGAAAGTTTTCATGGCCTACAAAAATGTTTTTCAGGCTGATGACGAAACATTATTCCGTACGCTCATCGCTGCCAAGGATTTAGGTGCTCTCGTGATGGTGCATGCGGAAAATGGGGATGTCATTGACTATTTGACAAAAGAAGCATTAAAGAATGGAAATACAGATCCCGTGTATCATGCCTTGACAAGGCCTCCGGAAGTGGAGGGGGAGGCAACAGGCAGGGCTGCCCAGCTAACCTCCCTTGCAAAGTCCCAGTTGTATGTGGTGCATGTATCGTGTGCCGAGGCTGTGGAAAAAATCGCCGAGGCGAGAAACAAAGGCGTGGATATCTGGGGGGAAACCTGCCCACAATATTTGGCGCTCGACCAAAGCCATCTCGAGTTGCCTGACTTCGAAGGTGCCAAATACGTCTGGTCACCTCCGTTGCGTGAAAAATGGCATCAGGAAGTGCTTTGGAATGCCCTTAAGAGCGGACAGCTTCAAACATTGGGTTCAGATCAATGCTCTTTTGATTTTAACGGTCAAAAAAGCTTGGGAAAAGGTGACTTTACGAAGATACCGAATGGTGGGCCGATGATTGAGGATAGAGTGAGCATCCTTTTCTCAGAAGGTGTAATGAAAGGAAGAATCACAATTAATCAGTTTGTGGACATCGTATCTACGAGAGTCGCAAAGCTTTTTGGGATGTTTCCGAAAAAAGGAACGATCTCAGTGGGGGCAGACGCTGACCTTGTGTTGTTCGACCCGAACAAGGAGCGCATCCTTTCTGCTGCAACCCATCATATGGCAGTCGATTATAATGCCTTTGAAGGAATGAAGATTACAGGCGAACCTGTCTCTGTTATGGTCCGCGGGGAATTTGTCGTTCGTGATAGGCAGTTTGTCGGGAAGGCCGGCAGTGGACAATATATCAAACGCGAAAAATATGGAACAATGAAAAAACTGAAGCAGAACGAGACGCAACCTATCTGACCAACCTACCCTACAATCATATGCAGATGACCTTCCGATTGCTTGACCTACATCACTTTTTTAGGTCAGGCAATTGTTGTTAAAAGCTCTTTGATCTTTGTGTTCAATTATTATTGAGGGGTGCTATGAAAATGAAAAAGAAATCTAGTTATTTAAAGTCACCAGATCTACTGCCTATCTCCCATGATGGCAGAAAAATAGGGACGCTCGGATTTGCAGTGATGTGGGTAGGGATGGCAGTGGTATTGGCTGCATTTGCAATCGGGGGGGCAGGGGTTCAAAACCTGTCGCTTGGATGGGTGATACTCGCCACGATCATCGGCAGTGTCGGTATAGGGCTATTCATGACCATCACCGGTGATATCGGGATTGAACATGGACTCAGCTTTCCAGTCTATATGAGAGCCCCATTCGGGACACTTGGCACTCATATACCTTCCATCATCCGGGGACTTACTGCTTCATTTTGGTTCGGGATCAACACGTTCTTCGGGGCTACTGCCATGAACGCCATTCTGGCCACGCTATTCGGCTTTGACAACTGGTTTGTCTGCTATCTGATTTTTGCAGCCGTTCAATTGATCAATACTGCCCTTGGGATAAAGGCTGTTGAACGATTTGCGGATCTGGCGGCACCGATCATCATCATCATTTCGGCCTGGATGTACACCACCTTATCCGATCGGGCACTTGAACAGGGACGCGATGTATGGACATGGATTGAAAGCCCCGTCACAGGCGGTGCAGCTTTCACAGCCTTTTTGATCGTCATATTCAGTAATATGGGCTTCTGGGCGACGCTTGCGGCAGACATTCCGTCCATTTCCCGTTTCATCAAGGCACCGAAGTATGAACGAAGCTGGTTGAAGAGGAATAAGTCCAGTCTTGTTGGAAGTGTCATTGCCCTGCCGTTGACCCAGACTTTTATGGTCATCATCGGGGGTGTGGCCTACATCGCAGTATCCAATTATGATCCGGTTGTAGCGCTCCAGGAGGCTGCATCAGGAATCGTGCTTGGCGTGCTTTTGATCATGATCATTTTTGCCCAGTGGTCAACAAATGCCTCTGCCAATGTCATTCCTGCCGCAACCATTTTCTCCAATGTAGGAGGGCCGAAAGTGCCATTCTGGGCAGGGGTATTCATCGCAGGGATTGTAGGGAGTGTCGTGCAGCCTTGGAGTCTATTTGATATCTTGATTCCGCTTTTATTGATTGTGGGAGGGATATTGTCTGCCATCGTCGGGATACTGTTTGCTGATTACTATCTTCTGAGAAAACGAAGAGTCAATGTTCATGACCTTTATGAGGAGGATGGTCAATTCAGATATTTCCATGGCGTGAACATTGCAGGGTTCATTGCATGGATCGCGGGCGGGACGGCAGCCTATTTCTTGACCAACTATTCTTTCCTTGTAGGATTCGTTGTCGGAGCGGCAGTCTATTATGTACTGGCTAAGTATTGGTACTTCAATGTGTACCAGCAGGCGGAAATCATCGATCCTGATGATGAAAAATACCTTGGGATCACAGTGGGGAGGGATTGGGTCATAACGGATGGCGAGGAAGCAATGGAGGAGCCAAAAGAGCTTTCCAGCTAATGAAGGAGGAATAATATGAGTGACTATCAGCAATTCCTGGCAGAACGGGATAAGATTGATTATTTTATAGAAAAAGGGTTCAGGATAAAGAATGTCGAAGAGAACTTGGAGGGGGCTTTTCTGCTCCTCGAGAAAAGCGCAGGGGCCGATAAACAGGAGGAAACCTTACACATCAAACATGCAGATTCGAGAAAGTACTTCTCCTCCCTTTTGATACGCCAGCTGCAAAAAGAAAAATAGAAAAATCCTCATAGATAATGGGAACAAGGAATAAAATTTTGTAAACCTCATCGTGAAAGGAGCTCATAAAAATGGAATATCAATTGAAGTGCAAAGAAAGTGCCTATCCTTGTGAAGTGACGATTGATGAGGATAACAACCGTTTCACGATCCGTAAGGCCGATTCCAGTGGAGAGTTTTTCAACTCACCTGAAGAGCTGGTCAATTGGATCCTGGAAAATTGGGACTCCAGTGATTTCAATGACGAAGGTGAATTTCAGGAAATGGTCAAGGAGATACAGCTGAATTTTCCTATAAACAATTAAAAACAAAAGGTGGCATAAACCTGATCGAGGTTTCTGTCACCTTTTGTTTGTTTGTGTCAGAAAATTTAAATAATTAGGAGCGGATTATACTGTATAATGGAAATATGCAATAAAAAAGAGGTGAATTCATGAAAGGCATGCTATCCTTGCAGGAAATTATGCAGAGAACGCATTTTGAAAAGGCAGAAGTGATCGCAGGCAAGAAAGGAATAAACCGTTTAGTCAAATGGGTACATGTAGTGGAAATCACAGTTATCGAAAAGCTGCTGAACGGCCAGGAATTGATCCTCTCCACAGGTGTATCATTTGGTGACAATCCGGCCGCCTTCCATTCCTTTGTCCAACAATTGATCAATTCCCATGCAGCAGGACTTTGTATTGAAAAAGGTAGATACACATCGACAATCCCAGAGGAAATCATTGCCCTAGCAGATGAACACCACTTCCCGCTCATTCTTTTTCATGAAGAGGTTTCCTTTGTGGAAATTACCCAGGATATCCATTCTGTCCTGATCAACCAGCAATATCAAAAGATCTCAGAGCTTGAAATGTATGCACAAAGCTTAAATAAAAAACTTCTCACCATCTCCCATGAAGAAGAAATTCTTTCCTACCTCCATGAACATATTGGCGCCCAGATTATTTATGAAAAAGAAAATCAGGATGTATATTTTATTCCAAGTGTTCCAATCCATAAAAGAAAAGAACTAGTGTCAGCCCTTTCCAAAATCGACAATGATGAGGATCTCCATCTAAAACAACCGATACAAGTACTGGACAAGCAATATGGGGTGATACACCTCTATTCGAAGGATCGCCCTTTAAGTGAATTTGATCTGCTTATGCTGGACAGGACGGTAACGGCCCTTGCGCAGCATCTCTTACGCGGCCTATATGTAGAGGAAAAAAGAAGGCTTGAAGAAAGTGAGTGGCTCAGAAGTTGGTTGGATGGCGGGCAGTCCCTAGAGTCCATCAGGGAATTCTTGTCGCGCCATGACTCTATTTTTGTAAAAAACGGAGTAGTCCTTCTCTGCAAAAAGAATGGCCCAGACGTTCCTTCCTTGGATAAAACCTATCTCACCCTTTTGTTCCGTTCCATTTTCGAGCAACAGGGATTCTCGGTGTTTTTTACAGAAATGAAAAATACCCTCACCGTCATCCTGCTTAACCACAGGGATGCAGGGAAATGGAAGGAGCGGGTGAAAGAGGGGATATCGAATCTGATTTCCAAGCAATGTGATAAGAATGGAAGAACGTTTCTCAGATTGAGTATCGGGAAGTATGTCCATGGACTCGAACAGATGTCAAAGAGCTATTGGACTGCCTGGGAGGCCATGAAAATACAGGAGCAGCTACTTAATGGGGTCTATTCCTCCTTTTTTGAGGACCTACATATCTATCGGCTCATTTCCTATATGCAAAAGCAGCAAGATCTCCGCGAATTCGTGATGGAGTATCTTGAACCGGTCATCGTGCATGATCAGAAACACAATGGCAAGCTGTTGGAGACATTGAAGGTCTATCTCTCGTGCAATGGTTCCAAAAAAGAGACTGCCAATCAGTTGTTCATCGTCCGGCAAACCCTCTATCATCGCATTCAAAAATTGGAAAGCCTGCTTGGTGAGGACTTCATGCATGCAGAGAAGCGACTGGTCATCGAATTTATGATCATGGTGTATGAGTATCTTAATTCCACCAATGACTATTTCGAAGACTCAACCAAGACGACATTGAATCTTTAAGGCATCGGCAACAAAATAGACCTCATCGAGATGATGAGGTCTATTTTGTTGCTTGGATATGAGGTGGATATCTATCATATGGATAAAAATTATTAGTTTCATCATAAGCTTGATGACGGGCTTTTTGGACCTCGAGTGCGATTGAAAAGCTCATCATAAGGCGGATGACGGGCTTTTTGCACCTCGAAAGGGATTGAAAAGCTCATCATAAGGTGGATGACGGGCTTTTTGCACCTCGAAAGCGGTTGAAAAGCTCATCATAAGGTAGATGACGGGCTTTTTGCACCTCGAAAGCGGTTGAAAAGCTCATCATAAGGTGGATGACGGGCTTTTTGCACCTCGAAACCGGTTGAAAAGCTCATCATAATGTGGATGACGGTTTTTTTGCACCTCGAAAGCGATTGAAAAGCTCATCATTAGGTCGATGATCAGCCCTCCCTCAGAGAACACACAAAAATTTCTCCTCTCAACAACCAAGTTCATTCTCCCCCCATTCAGAAACTCCAATTCCACCTATAAATCTTATTATATGTATTCAAAGTGTGGAAACAATCCTTCAATAAGTTTTACATTTTGTCTAATGAAAGCCTTGCAATTTTATCAGATAATAGGCATAAGTTCTAAAATTTCAAAAATGGGAGGTAGTCTAATGACAACAACGTCAAAGGATACGGTCGTACTTCAAAATTACATTAATGGAAGGTGGGTGGACTCCAGGGGTTCTGTAACCTTGGATGTCGAGAACCCGGCTACAAAGGGATGCCTGGCAAAGGTGCCTATTTCGACTAAAGAGGATGTAGAAGAAGCAGTCAAGGCTGCCAAAAGTGCCTTTCAATCCTGGAGGAACGTCCCTGTCCCGAAACGTGCACGCATCATGTATGAATATCATCATCTGTTGACAGAACGCCATGAAGAGCTGGCAAAACTGATAGTCCTAGAGAACGGAAAGGCATATAAAGAGGCATACGGAGAAGTGCAGCGGGGCTTGGAGTGTGTAGAATTTGCCGCAGGGACGCCAACACTGATGATGGGGGAGACGTTGGCAAATATCGCAGAAGAAATAGATTCGAGCATGTATCGTTATCCATTGGGGGTGGTAGGCGGGATCACACCATTCAATTTCCCGATGATGGTACCTTTATGGATGTTCCCCCTAGCAGTCGCTTGCGGGAATACCTTTGTCCTGAAGCCATCTGAAAGGACGCCGCTTCTTGCAAACCGTCTGGTGGAGCTGTTCTCCCAGGCCGGAGCACCAGATGGGGTGTTGAATATTGTCCATGGTGCGCATGATGTGGTCAATGGCCTGCTTGATCATGAAGATGTGAAGGCCATTTCCTTTGTAGGCTCGCAGCCTGTTGCAAAATATGTATATGAAAGGTCGGCTGCCAATGGAAAGCGTGTACAGGCACTTTCAGGGGCAAAAAATCATCATGTTGTCATGCCTGATTGTGATATCGAAAAGGCTGCCCAGCATATATTAACATCAGCCTTCGGTAGCGCAGGTCAGCGCTGCATGGCCTGCAGTGCGGTCGTCGTGGTTGGTGACAACGATAAGTTTGTCGAGGAGCTGAGGGTGAAGGCGGATGCCTTGTCGATCGGAAATGGGATGGATGAAGAAGTATTGCTGACACCAGTCATTCGCGAAAGTCACAGGGAAAAGGTGGTCGGGTTTATAAAACAGGGAGTGGCGGAAGGTGCGTCCCTCTTACGGGATGGAAGAAAGGAAATGGAAGATCTGACCGAAGGAAACTATCTCGGCCCTACGATTTTTGATCATGTTACCCCTGACATGACGATTGCAAAAGAAGAAATCTTCGCACCTGTATTGAGTCTGCTGCGGGCAAGTGACCTAGATGAGGCACTCTCACATATTGAAAAGTCCCGCTTCGGGAACGGTGCCACCATCTATACGAAGGATGCGAAGGCTGTGCGGCAGTTCAGGGAAGAGGCGGATGCCGGGATGATCGGGGTCAATGTAGGCGTCCCTGCCACTATGGCATTTTTCCCATTCTCCGGATGGAAAGATTCCTTCTATGGAGACCTTCATGTCAACGGAAAAGATGGACTGAACTTCTATACCCGTAAAAAAATGATCACATCCAGATTCGATTTTTAATGGCGAGAAACAAATAAATGAAATGAGGGGTCTGGCCCCTAAAGAAAGGTGTGATTGCTTTGGTCAGGATGGATCAGGCGCATGGGCAGGATTTGATGGCTAGTGATGAGCGTTATGTATGGCATTCCATGAAGCCTTACAGTCCGCAGGGGACGATGGTGGTTAAAGAGGCGAAGGGTGCCTGGGTGACGGATGTGGACGGGAAAAGGTATCTGGACGGGATGTCTGGCCTATGGTGTGTCAATGTCGGGTATGGCCGCACGGAGCTTGCTGAAGCGGCTTATGAGCAGTTGAAGGAACTTGCCTACTTTCCATTGACACAGAGTCACGTCTCCGCAATCAAGCTCGCTAAGAAACTGAATGAATGGCTAAAGGATGAGTATGTCATTTTCTTCTCCAACAGCGGTTCGGAAGCGAACGAGACCGCCTTCAAGATTGCAAGGCAATATCATCTGCAATGCGGTGAACACAGCCGCTATAAAATCGTGTCCAGGTACAGGTCCTATCATGGAAACACAATGGGATCCCTAGCGGCAACGGGACAGGCGCAGAGAAAGTACAAATACGAACCGCTGGCACCGGGATTTGTCCATGTCCCACCACCTGACACCTACCGGATGGAGGAGCCGGCATCCACAGATCCGATGAAGCTAAGGAGTGTAAAGGATGTCGATCAGGCAATGACGTGGGAGCTGAGTGAGACGATCGCAGCCATGATCATGGAGCCGATCATCACAGGCGGGGGTATTCTTACGCCGCCTGACGGATACATGAAAGCCGTGAGTGAAGTATGCAAAAAGCATGGTGCCCTTCTGATTGTGGATGAAGTGATCTGCGGATTTGGCCGGACCGGCAAGCCATTCGGTTTCATGAACTATGATGTGAAGCCTGATATCATAACGATGGCAAAGGGAATAACAAGTGCGTATCTTCCGTTGTCCGCAACAGCCGTCAAGAAGGAAATCTATGAAAAGTTCAAGGGATCGGATGAATATGACTACTTCCGCCATGTCAACACCTTTGGCGGTAGCCCGGCCTCCTGCGCCCTTGCGCTGAAGAATCTAGAAATCATGGAAAACGAGAAATTGATTGAACGTTCAGCCGAGAAAGGGAAGGTACTGCTTAATGAGTTGAAATCCAGACTCTCTAACCACCCGTTCGTCGGGGATGTCAGAGGGAAGGGGCTGCTTGTAGGAATCGAACTTGTCAGCGATCGAGGAACAAAAGAGCCGATCTCTCTCGAAAAAATCAATAGTGTCATTGCAAGCTGCAAGCAAAAAGGCCTCATCATCGGGAAGAACGGTGCAACTGTTGCGGGCTACAACAATGTCCTGACATTGGCACCACCCCTTTCCATCGAGGATGAGGATCTGCAGTTCATCATCAAGACAATTTCCGATTCCATCCTCGCTCTCAAATAAAACGACTGCATAATAATTGAAAACTATATAGACAATAACGAGTAGGAGGCGTTTCGCTTGAACAATCAGTGGAAATGGCTATTACGCCTAGGTACACTTCTACTCGTTATGATCATTTTGTATGTTTGGATGAAGCTGAGCCCGTTCTGGACTCCCATGCTAAGAATCATCCTTACTGTAAGCATTCCGTTTTTTATCAGTGTTTTCATTACATATTTGCTTCATCCGGTGGTAGAGTATACCCATAATCGAGGTTTGCCGAGACCCATTGCCATCCTGATCATCTATCTCTTGTTTTTCGGCGGGATCGGGTTCGTGGGGTATAAGGGGATCCCGGTCATCATTGATCAGTTGTGGGAGCTGTCAGAAAACTTCCCAAGGCTGGCGCAGACATACAGTGACTGGATCAAGCAGATCCACACAAGTACATCGAGTTGGCCCGACGGCATCCACGAGAGGGTGGATCAGACATTTTCGGAATTTGAAGAGATGCTTTCAAGCCTTCTTGTAAAAGTGATCGCAGGTTTGAAGGGGCTATTGAACTCCTTTTTTATACTCATTGTCATTCCATTTATCGTGTTCTATCTGCTAAAGGACTATGACCAGGTGAAAAAGACAGTCTGGTATCTGACGCCAAGAAAGTGGCGCAAACCGGGAATGGCCTTTTTGCATGATGTCGACCAATCTCTTGGCAGCTATATCAGGGGGCAATTGACCGTATGCCTCATCATCGGCGTGCTGGCGACCTTGAGTCTGTGGCTGACAGGAATGCGTTATCCCCTGGTGCTTGGTGTCATCATCGGGGTAACAAATGTCATCCCCTATTTTGGTCCTGTGATAGGTGCATTTCCTGCCATCATCATCGCTGCCACCATATCTGTGAAGATGGTGCTCCTTGTTGTGGTCATCATTTTTGGCTTGCAGTTCATAGAAGGCAATATCCTATCCCCGCTGATAGTCGGAAAAAGCCTGCATATCCACCCGGTCCTGATCATCCTGGCCCTTTTGATTGGCGGTGAGGTAGCTGGGGTGCTCGGGTTGATTTTGGCAGTCCCTGTTTTTGCTGTCTTAAAGGTGACCATCACTCATATCAGCAGTCATTTTATCAAACATTGACAAACAGGCAGGAGGTTGCATATAATCTTTACATCTACATATTTCAATTCAAAGAAGGATAGAGTATGCTAAAGCCCTTCCTAGTAGAGAGGAATTCCTCAGGCTGAAAGGATTCCAGGAAGAAGAGTGGCAGAAAGCTAATCCGGAGTGCGGGGTAAAATCCTGCCGGTCTGCACCGTTAAAGCATCTGAGAGATGATGGGCAAGTCCTGTCATAATCAGGGTGGTACCGCGAGAATACACTCTCGTCCCTGTTTTGGGGACGGGAGTTTTTTGTTTTTTTTCAAAAGATAAAGGAGGATGTATCGAAATGAAACACTTAACTTCTGCGCAAGTCAGACAAATGTTTTTGGATTTCTTCAAAGAAAAAGGACACTCTGTTGAACCAAGTGCATCACTTGTTCCACATGAAGATCCTTCCCTATTATGGATCAACAGTGGGGTAGCAACGCTTAAAAAGTATTTTGACGGACGGGTGATCCCTCAGAATCCCCGCATCTGCAATGCACAAAAATCAATCCGTACAAACGATATTGAAAATGTAGGGAAAACAGCCCGCCATCACACATTCTTTGAAATGCTCGGGAACTTTTCCATTGGTGAATACTTCAAAAAAGAAGCGATCGACTGGGCATGGGAATTCCTGACCAGCAAAGAGTGGATCGGCTTTGATGCTGAAAAGCTTTCTGTCACCATCCATCCTGAAGACGAGGAAGCATACCGTTATTGGAATGAAGTAATCGGGGTGCCTGCTGAAAGGATCATCCGACTTGAGGGGAACTTCTGGGATATCGGTGAAGGTCCTAGTGGTCCAAACACTGAAATCTTCTATGACCGCGGGGAATCCTATGGAAATGACGAGAACGACCCTGAGCTTTATCCTGGCGGGGAAAATGAGCGTTATCTGGAGATATGGAATCTTGTATTTTCCGAATTCAACCATAATCCTGATGGCACTTACACGCCACTGCCGAAGAAGAACATCGATACAGGAATGGGCTTGGAACGCATGGTTTCAGTTATCCAGGATGTACCGACAAACTTCGATACAGACCTGTTCATCCCGATCATCCAGGCAACAGAGCAAGTTTCTGGTGAAAAATACGGGACCGAGAAAGAAAAAGATGTGGCATTCAAAGTGATAGCTGACCATATCCGTACGGTTACATTCGCTGTAGGGGACGGAGCGCTACCATCCAATGAGGGTCGCGGCTATGTCTTGCGCCGTTTGTTGAGAAGAGCGGTACGCTATGCAAAGCAGCTCGGAATCAACCGTCCTTTCATGCATGACCTTGTACCAGTTGTGGCAGAAATCATGGTCGACTTCTATCCGGAAGTAAAAGAAAAGAAGGACTTCATCCAACGTGTGATCAAAACTGAAGAAGAGCGTTTCCACGAAACATTGAACGATGGTCTTGCCATTCTTTCCACGGTTATTGCGAGAGCAAAGGAAGAGGGCAATAACGTCATTTCCGGAGCGGATGCTTTCCGACTTTATGATACGTATGGTTTCCCGGTGGAACTGACAGAAGAGTATGTAGAAGAACAGGGCATGACATTAGATCATGCAGGCTTTGAAAAAGAAATGGAAATGCAGCGTGAACGTGCTCGTTCCGCTCGCCAGGATGTGGATTCCATGCAGGTTCAATCAGGGGTCCTGGGGGAAATTCGTTCCCAAAGTACTTTTGTAGGGTACGAGCAGCTTTCCGCAACATCGACCATTTCAGTCATCGTGAAAAATGGGGAGCTTGTTGACTCTGCCGAAGCTGGTGAAGAAGTGCAGGTCATCCTTTCCGAAACGCCGTTCTACGCAGAAAGCGGCGGTCAGGTAGCCGATCACGGTTATATCGCTGGTGAAAGCGGAAGAGCTTTTGTAAAGGATGTTCAAAAGGCACCGAACGGCCAGAATCTTCACACCATCCTAGTGGAAGAAGGCATTTTGAACAGGGAGCAGACAGTCAAGGCTGAAGTGCATGCAAACAATCGTGCACAGATAATCAAAAATCATACAGCGACACACATCCTGCATCAGGCTCTTAAGGATGTTTTGGGAACACATGTCAACCAGGCTGGATCTCAAGTGACTGCAGATCGACTGCGCTTTGACTTCTCCCACTTCGGACAGGTGACACAGGAGGAAATCGAAAAAATCGAGGGGATCGTCAACGAGAAGATATGGGCGAATCTTGATGTTGTCATTGAAAACAAATCCATTACAGAAGCAAAAGCAATGGGGGCAATGGCATTATTCGGTGAAAAATATGGGGACATCGTCCGAGTGGTGCAAGTGGACGATTACAGCCTTGAGCTTTGTGGTGGATGCCATGTACAAAACACCTCTGTCATCGGCCTTTTCAAAATCGTTTCTGAATCAGGTATCGGTGCAGGAACACGACGCATGGAGGCGGTGACAGGCGAAGCTGCATACCGTCTGTTGAATGATCAGGTCCAACTATTAAAGGACGCTGCTGTAAAATTGAAAACGAAGCCTCAGGAAGTCGGAAGCAGAATCGATGTTCTTCTTTCTGACATGAAGGAGCTTCAAAGAGAAAATCAATCCCTGTCAGCGAAGCTCGGAAATATTGAAGCGTCCAGCCTTTCTGATAAAGCTAAACAAGTAAATGGAGTGACCATGCTCGTAAGTAAAGTGGCAGGTACGGATATGAACAATCTCCGTACGATGGTGGATGATTTAAAAACCAAGCTAGGTTCTGCCATCATTGTCCTTGCAAGCGTACAGGATGGAAAAGTGAACATTTCAGCAGGTGTAACAAAAGATTTAATCGAAAAGGGCCACCATGCCGGAAAAATTGTGAAGGAAGTGGCAACCCGTTGCGGCGGAGGCGGTGGAGGCCGTCCGGATATGGCTCAGGCAGGCGGGAAAAACCCGGAACAAGTCGACTCTGCACTACAATCTGTGGAAGAATGTATAAAATCCGTTTAACATTGTTGAAAATTGGTGTACAATAAAGGTAACAATTTACAAGCAGAATAAAGAAGTCTAAAAGAGAGGTGCATACCATGAGCTCCTTTGACAAAACTATGAAGTTCAACTTCCAGGAAGAAACAATGGAAGCGAATGTAAATGAAGTATTAACGACTGTACACGATGCATTAGAAGAGAAAGGGTATAACCCGATTAATCAGATTGTCGGCTACCTTCTTTCTGGTGACCCTGCGTACATCCCGCGTCACAAGGATGCAAGATCATTAATACGGAAAATTGAGAGGGACGAGCTGATCGAAGAATTGGTGAAGTCTTATCTAAACCAGCATCGCAAGGAGTAGTACATGCGCATTTTAGGCTTAGACGTAGGTTCCAAGACGGTAGGAGTTGCCATCAGTGATGAAATGGGATGGACTGCTCAAGGATTGGAAACGATAAAAATTGATGAAGCGGTAAAGAACCTCGGCTTTAAACGGTTAAAGCAGATCATTGCTGAATATAAGCCCGATAAAGTGGTCATCGGCCTTCCGAAGAACATGAACGGAACCATTGGCCCCCGAGGGGAAGCCAGCCGGCATTATGGTGATATGCTGACTGCAAAAACCGGTCTCCCTGTCATCTACTGGGACGAACGGCTTTCTACTGTAGCAGCAGAGAGAATCCTTCTTTCTGCTGACGTAAGTAGAAAAAAAAGAAAACAAGTAATAGACAAAATGGCTGCAGTGGTGATCCTCCAAGGATACCTGGATAGCCAACAATAAACCTGAGGTGAATAGAATGGAACACGGTGAAAAGCAAATTACAGTAGTAGACGAAGACGGCAACGAACAGCTTTGTGAGGTATTATTTACATTCGAATCAGAGGAATTCGGAAAGTCTTACGTTCTTTACTATCCAGTGGGAGCGGAGAACGACGATGAAGATGATATCGAAATCCACGCTTCCAGCTTCGTGCCGAACGAAGAAAACGAAGAAGGCGAACTTCAACCTGTTGAAACGGATGAAGAGTGGGATATGATCGAAGAAATGCTTAATACATTCATGGCTGAGGACGAGGAATAATCTGTACTCTCCAGAAAAAAGAGCAGGGACCGGGAAGCTACCGGATCCTGCTCTTTTTTACGTGGATGGCTCTGGACGTTCAAATAATAAGGAGGATAGCTGTTCCTTATTGGAAGCAAGATCCTCGAGGGTGTACTGATCAAGTACTGACAAAAATGCCTGTGTAGCTTGGTGCAGCGCACCTTTCAATTTACAGGCGGGTGACAGTATACAAGTTTGATGGTCCTGAAAGCATTCCACCATATGAAAATCCTCTTCAGTATTTCTGACCACATTCCCGATGTTGATCTCTTTAGGTGATATGGCAAGTTTCAGGCCACCGTTGCGCCCTCTGATTGTTTCGATGTAGCCCAATTTCCCCAGGTGGAAAATCACTTTCATCAAATGGTTCTTCGAAATGCCGTATGAATCCGCAATATCCTTGATTTGGACTAGTTTCTCAGAAGATGGGACACTCGCTAGATATATTAATACTCGCAATGAGTAGTCTGTATACATGGTTAGTTTCATAATCTCCCTCCACCTTCATTTTACCACAAAGTAACGATTATCATAAAAATGTTAACCGAATCTCGCCCAGACAGACATATTTGAATGAAAGCCATTCATGGAGCAAACGATAAGGAAAATGAAAGCCTGAAATGGTCTGTATTGGTTATCATATAGAGTTTTTATGGTTCTTAAGGACTATCTTTCACCAGTTGTCATAGGTAAAAACGCATAATAAATTTGTCGAAAATCCAAAAGAATAAATATTTTTGTCAAAATTTATATCAAATTGTTGTATAATTAATAATTGTGCGAGAGGGGGTCTTTTTTTGTCTGAGAAAAAGAGTAAAGACTATATCGAAGAGAAGTTAAAAGAAAAGCACCATGAGGCGAAAATTGTTCGCCGCATCGTATTTACTGTATTTGTCATTCTAATGCTAGTCCTAACCGGTGTAATTGGCGGCGGATATTTTTACATAAAAAATGCCTTGAAACCAGTGGATGAACAAAATAAAGAAACAAAGCAAATTGAAATACCAATCGGTTCCTCCCCGACAACCATCGGGAAGATCCTCGAGGAAAACGGTGTCGTCCATAACGCGAAGATTTTTCGTTATTACGTAAAATTTAAAAGTGAATCAGGATTCCAGGCGGGAGAGTATGCTTTCAGCCCTTCCATGTCACTGGATGAAATTATCGGTCAACTGAAGCAGGGCAAAATCATGCAGGAGGTTGTTTTCCAAGTGACCATCCCTGAAGGACGCCAGCTTACCCAGATTGCCACCATCCTGGCAAGCAGAACAAATATTAAGGAAGAGGAATTCCTGGAGGTTGTCAATGATCCTGAGTTTGTTAAGAAGATGATCGATAAATATCCGTCAATCCTGACAGATGACGTTCTTAACGAGGAAGTGAAGTATCCATTGGAAGGATACCTATTCCCGGCAACTTATCCATTTTACGTAGAAGAGCCGACTGTCGAGGAAATCATTGAAACCATGCTGCAAAAAACAGTCGAAGTGGTCGCTGAAAATGAAGATCTTATGCGCCAAAAGGAATATACGCCTCATCAGCTCCTGACGATGGCAAGTATGATTGAAGCGGAAGCAACCAACCAGGAGGATCGCCAATATATCGCAAGTGTATTCTACAATCGCCTTGAGATCGACATGGCCCTCCAAACGGATCCAACAGTACTTTATGCGCTTGGAGAGCATAAGGAACGCACCCTTTACGAACATTTGGAAGTGGATTCACCTTACAACACTTACCTGCACACAGGGCTTCCGCCGGGACCTATCGCCAATGCAGGCGTCTCATCCATCGAGGCGGCATTGAAGCCGGCAGAATCCGAATACTTCTACTTCCTTGCAACGCCTGATGGCGAAGTATTGTTCAATGAAACATTGGAAGAACACAACATTGATAAAAACAAATATATATCGACTAACTGATAAGTGGTGGGGATGCGAAATTTATTCGCATTCCCATTATTTTTATGATAAAATATATCGAGTTGTTTAAATGAAGAAGCTTTGCACACATAAGAGTTCCTCATCCTGGGGTGAACTCTATTTTCTTGTGTAAGAAATGCTATTTACTATATATGATCAAGTGAAGGGAGGACCACACTTGGGAATTAATCATGATAAAATCATCTCCTATCTGGATTCTCTGATTTTGCCCCGTGATGAAGTCATCACTAAGATGGAAAAGCTTGCAGTAAAAGAAAATGTCCCGATCATGGATCTCGTAGGCATGGAAACATTGCTGCAGCTGCTGAGGCTTTCAGGACCAAAAAGGATATTGGAAATAGGTGCGGCAATCGGGTATTCCTCCATTCGTATGGCCACGGCCCTGCCTGATGCCAAGGTTGTGACCATCGAACGGGATGAAGTCAGATTCAAGCAGGCAGTGGAGCATATAAAAGAAGCTGGCTGTACAGAACAGATTCAGCTAGTTTTCGGGGACGCCCTGGAGGTTTTTGGAGAGATTGAAAAAGAGGGCCCGTATGACTTCATTTTTATAGATGCTGCAAAAGGACAATACGAAAAATTCTTTACGATGTATGAGCCTCTTCTAGCGGAAAATGGGGTTATCATAACAGACAATGTCCTGTTCAAGGGACTGGTTGCAGAAATGCATGAAACGATCGAGCCGAAGCGCATTCGGAATCTTGTGAAGAAAATCGACCATTTCAACCACTGGCTCATGAACCATCCTGATTATGTGACATCGATTCTTCCTGTTGGAGACGGGATTGCCATAAGTAAAAGAAGAGGTGAAAGATGATGAAAAAACCTGAACTGTTAGTAACACCGAAGGACATGGCGAACATGCGTGACCTGATCGAAGCAGGAGCGGATGCATTCGTAATAGGTGAGCAGCGCTATGGCCTGCGACTTGCAGGAGAATTCAATCGTACCCAGGTCGCAGAAGCCATCGAACTTGCACATGCACAGAACAGAAAGGTGTATGTGGCGATGAACGCCCTTTTTCATAATGAAAAGGTGGACGAACTGTCAGACTACCTATCCTTCCTTGAGCAGGCGAATGCGGATGCTGTCATTTTTGGTGACCCAGCCGTACTGATGGCGGCAAGGGAAGCAGCCCCTTCCTTGAAGCTGCACTGGAACACCGAAACAACGGCAACAAACTACTATACCTGCAACTACTGGGGCCGAAAAGGTGCAAAACGAGCGGTGTTGGCCCGCGAAATCAACATGGATTCCATTGTGGAAATGAAAGAGAATGCCGAGGTTGAAATCGAAGTGCAGGTGCACGGGATGACCTGTATGTTCCAATCGAAGCGTTCGCTGATCGGCCACTATTTCGAATACCAGGGGAAATCCATGGAAGTCGAAAAGGCGCAAGACAAGACAATGATTTTGCATGATAATGAACGAAACAATAAATATCCCATTTTTGAAGACGAAAATGGCACACACATCATGAGCCCGAATGACATGTGCATCATCGATGAGCTTGAAGAAATGATCGATGCTGAAGTGGACAGCTTCAAGATTGATGGGGTCCTGCAGACAGCTGAGTATATCGTGGAGGCGACAAAGCGCTACCGCAAAGCTATCGACCTATGTGTGGAAGACCGTGAAGAATATGAAAATGTAAAAGAGGACCTGCTTGCAGAGCTTGAGGAGCAACAGCAGGAACACCGTCCACTAGATACAGGCTTTTTCTTTAAAGAAACGGTTTATTAATAAGAAAAGGAGGTAACAGGATGACAACTTATGTGAATGATAAGATATCAAAAATCGTAGACGGTAAACGTGTGATCGTGAAAAAACCTGAGCTTCTTGCTCCGGCCGGCAATTTGGAGAAGCTTAAAATTGCCGTGCACTATGGTGCCGATGCAGTATTTATCGGGGGCCAGGAATACGGCCTTCGTTCCAATGCGGGGAACTTTTCCCACGAAGAGATGGCTGAAGGTGTCCGTTTTGCCGAAAAGTATGGTGCCAGAATCTATGTAACAACCAATATTTTCGCGCATAACGAAAATATCGATGGACTTGATGAGTATCTGATCGGCCTTGAGAATGCCGGTGTCCATGGAATCATCGTTGCAGATCCATTGATCATTGAAACATGCCGTCGTGTGGCACCGAAGCTTGAAGTCCACTTGAGCACCCAGCAGTCCTTGTCAAACTGGAAGGCTGTCCAGTTCTGGAAGGAAGAGGGGCTTGAGCGAGTGGTGCTTGCACGTGAAACAAGTGCGGAGGAAATCCGTGAAATGAAGGAAAAGGTGGACATCGAGATCGAGTCTTTCATTCATGGTGCGATGTGCATCGCCTATTCAGGCCGCTGTACGCTAAGTAACCATATGACAGCGCGTGACTCCAACCGTGGTGGCTGCTGTCAGTCCTGTCGTTGGGACTATGACCTGTATGAGCTGAATGATGGCAAGGAGCAGGCTCTTTTTGCTGAAAAAGATGCACCGTTTGCCATGAGTCCAAAAGACTTGAAGCTGATAGAATCGATTCCTAAGATGATCGAGCTTGGCATTGACAGCCTGAAAATCGAGGGCCGCATGAAATCAATCCATTACGTGGCAACGGTGGTAAGTGTATACCGTAAAGTCATCGATGCATATTGTGCAGATCCTGAGAACTTCGTGATAGATCCCCAGTGGCTAAAAGAGCTCGATAAATGTGCCAACCGTGAAACGGCTACAGCCTTTTTCGAAGGTGTGCCAGGGTATAAGGAGCAGATGTTTGGAAATCATAGCAAAAAGACTACGTTTGATTTCGTGGGATTGGTGCTTGATTATGATGCGGAAACCCAGATGGTCACCCTGCAGCAACGAAACTTTTTCAAGTCAGGGGAAGAAGTTGAATTCTTTGGACCTGAAATAGAAAACTTCAAACAAAAGATAGAGAAGATTTGGGACGAGGACGGCAGGGAGCTTGATGCTGCACGCCATCCATTACAAATTGTGAAATTCAAAGTCGAAAAGCCGATCTATCCGAACAACATGATGCGAAAGGGGCAGTAACAGGATGGGTAAAAGACCAATCGTAATCGGTGTAGCTGGTGGGTCAGGCTCGGGAAAGACGAGTGTTACTAAAGCAATATTTGATCATTTTACAGAGAAATCAATCTTGATGCTAGAACAGGATTACTATTACAAGGATCAGTCGGATGTAGCTTTTGAAGAGCGTTTAAAAACGAACTACGATCATCCGCTAGCATTCGATAACGACCTGCTGATAAAACATATTGAGAGTTTATTAAGCTATGACTCAGTCAACAAGCCGGTTTATGATTATACCCTTCACACAAGATCCTCCCAGGTGGTGGAGGTCGAGCCGAAGGAAGTTATCATTGTAGAAGGAATTTTGGTATTAGAAGACGAGCGTTTGCGCAACTTAATGGATATCAAGCTTTTTGTGGATACGGATGCCGATATCCGCATCATCCGTAGAATGCTCAGGGACATTAAAGAAAGAGGGCGCACGATCGATTCTGTCATCGAGCAGTATGTGACCGTGGTGCGGCCGATGCACAATCAATTCATCGAACCGACGAAGCGCTATGCCGATATTATCATCCCTGAAGGCGGGCAAAATCATGTTGCCATCGATTTAATGGTAACAAAAATTCAAACAATTCTTGAACAAAATGACATTTTGTAATAACATATGAGAAGTTAGAGAATTTTCCAATTGTGGATAGAACGTCGATGTATTCCATTTGATGGGTACATCTTTTTCCACATTTACATAAAAGGAAAGTAAATTGGGGAATGCAATTACTAGAAGGAGTGATTAGTCATGGCACAAGAGAAAGTATATCCAATGACTCAAGCAGGGAAAGAGAAGCTTGAGCAGGAACTCGAAAACCTGAAAAGCGTACGACGCAAAGAAGTGGTGGAGCGCATCAAGATCGCGCGCAGCTTCGGGGACCTATCCGAGAACTCTGAATATGATTCCGCAAAAGAAGAGCAAGCTTTCGTGGAAGGTCGTATCACTCTTTTGGAGCAAATGGTACGCAACGCAAAAATCATCCAGGAAGACAAAGATACAGATGCAGTCGGATTGGGCAAAACAGTCACTTTCATGGAGCTGCCTGATGGTGAAGAAGAAACATACACCATCGTGGGTAGTGCTGAAGCAGATCCTTTCGAAGGAAACATCTCGAACGAATCCCCAATGGGAAGCTCACTGATGGGCAAAAGAGTCGGAGATGAAGTAGCGATCCAGACTCCAGGCGGAGAAATGAACGTGAAAATCGTATCGATAAAATAATAGCCTTTATAAGGTTAAATAATGAACACCTCGTCCAAACTGTTGACGAGGTGTTTTTATATGCAACGATTAATAAGAGGACGAATAGGGAAGCTCGGAATTGCAATCATACTGATATTTATCGGACTCGTCGGAAGGCTCGTACAGATTCAATTGGTCAGCACGGAATCCTTTTCCGATTCAAGGGTCAACCTCATAGAGGCAAGCGTCAAACAGCGTACCCAATCCATGATAATAGATGAAGGACGTGGCAGATTCATCGATCGCCACGGCAATCCCCTCACACATGACTATTATCCAAGCTTGATCCTTTTTCCGTTCCTGAACGGGCTGGACTGGCCGAAGGAGGAGCTTGCTTCCATTCTTGGGATGTCCACCTCGAGCATAGATAGGCTCTTGGAAGATGCGGAAAAGCCGGTGGTCGTTTCTGAATTCCATGGTCCCGTCAAGCTGGATGAGGAGCAGATGAAAAAAATCAATCAACTGGATTTTCCGGGTGTTGTCGCACTATATCGACAGTTCAAGCTGGACGATCAGGTGGCGCAGCAGGTAATCGGGATGACAGGTGAAAATGAGGGTGAATTTCTGAAGCGCTATAAGGAAAAAGTGTCCAAAGAGAACTATTCCCCAAAGACGCCGATCGGAATCACTGGCCTCGAGCAGGCTTTTGACGAATTTCTCCTTCCAGAAGGGGAAACAAAACTTTTATACCATGTGGACCGATTCGGTGGGCCGCTGTTTGGGATAGATGTCCGCTATACGGGACCATCCAACCCCTATCATCCAGTTTCAGTCAAAACGACGATAGACAAGGACCTTCAGCAGATGACAGAACGGATCTTCAATGATTATCAGGTGAAAAAAGGCGGGCTCGTCCTCTTGGACATCGAAACGAATGAGATCCTTGCCATGGCTTCACGGCCTGCTTTGAATCCTGGAGCTCCTTTTGACGATGAAGGTGCGAAAAATGT
Organism: Sutcliffiella tianshenii; assembly: GCF_016908565.1. GTDB lineage: Bacteria > Bacillota > Bacilli > Bacillales > Bacillaceae_I > Sutcliffiella_A > Sutcliffiella_A tianshenii. Next base: position 238,762 of record NZ_JAFBED010000004.1, on the reverse strand, counting down.
GATGCTCGAGAGGCATTTTCCGGGTTCGGTTTTCAAGACCGTCATCGCTGCAGCTGCCATGGAGGAGAACATCGTGAATGACGAGTCCACCTTTAATTGTGACCTGGATATACAAGGCGAGCTTTTATCGGAAGAGAAAGAGCGTAAAGGTGTGCTGAACTTTGAGGACAGCTTTGCCTCAAGCTGCAACCATACCTTTGGCGAACTCGGAAAGCAGTTGGTGGAGGTCAATCCGGATACAATTGATGCCTACGCCAAAATCCTTGGCCTGTCAACCAAAGTCGGGTGGAAGGGTGATGTGTTTCATTTTGATGGATTCTCCCAGATCCCGGCCGAGGAAAAAGGTGTGGTATGGCATGACGATAAAGACAAAAAGGTGAGTCTGGCAGTCGCACAGACCTCCATCGGTCAAAAGGAAGTCCGTGTCACACCACTGGCTGTGGCAAACATGATGGCAACCATCGCTCGGGGGGGACGTGCGGAAGAAGTGAAGCTTGTCAGTGATATTGTCTATAAAAATGGCGCCACACTCTATTCCTTTCCTGATCAGGATATGGAGCAGGAGGAGCGGCTTTCTAAATACACCGTCATGCAGCTGCAGCATCTTCTTAGAGAAGTGGTCGTGAATGAGAAAGGGACAGGCTGGCGTTTCAGGGATCTTCCCTACGAGGTTGCAGGCAAAAGCGGTACCGCACAAACAGGCAAAAAACTGGAGGGCGGCGGTGAGCTTTTGAATCGCTGGTTTGCAGGATATTTCCCTTTTCAAAATCCGAAGTATGCAATGGTCGTCGTCGAACTTGATGTGCTCTATGAAAATAATGTATCAAGTGTCTACCACGATGTTGTCAAAAGTATTCACGACTGGGAAATGCTAGAAAGATAATGCCAATCCTTTTCACTGTGCAAGCGGGCGCAATGGTGTTACAATTAACTATTGTAATTATACTAATAACTGCTTTGCATAGGAGGGACTTGGATTGTCTTTAAATTATAGAGATGGCTCACGTTATGGCCGAACGACAAAGCGCAAAAAAAGCAATCTCATATTGAATGTGTTGATTGGTCTTGTATTCATTTTCATCATTTTCCTGGGCACTCAATTGTTCTTCGGAAAGTCAGACGACAAGCAGGTAAGCACCAACGAACAAGAGCTGAACGGATCTGCCGAGAATAATGATAAGGCTGCCGAGGAAGACGAAGAATCCGCTCCTGAAGAGGAAGAGGATAAGGCCGCTAAGGAAGAAGAGGAATCTGAATCCAAACCTGAAGATGAAGAAAAGCCTGAAGACGAAGAAAAGCCGGCGGATGAAGAAGATGCCGAAGAGAATACTGATGAAGATACAGAAAATGAAGAAAGTGAAACAGAGGTTTCTGAGAACTCCGATGATCCGAATGTCATCAAGACGATGACCAACCCTGGCTGGGGGCCAGTCGGAACATCCCAATCAGAACCGCACACATCCGTTTATCAGGAAGGCCATGTGGACTGGGATGAAAAGCTGAAAGCAGTCTCAGCGGCAACAGGCCTTGCAAGTGGCGACTATACACTATACTTCTTGGGTAACGGCGGCAGCGAACACCATTCCATCGCATCCATCAAGAACAAAGCCTCGGGCGAAAACTTCAAGGTCTACCTTGAATGGGTAACCGGCAAAGGATGGAAGCCGACGAAAGTGGAACAGGTGAAGTCGTTGTAAAATTATGTTGGAGGAGCAGATCTGCCTGGAATGGGTGGGTCTGTTTTTTTTGTTCAGGTCATTTCTAAAATAATGGTTTTGGTAAAAAAGTTTTTGGAATAAAAAGGTAAATGGATCGATAATATGGTGTTTTGGATCGTAAACTATTGATTATGGATCGTTTAGTCCGTGTTTCCGCTCGATAACCCCTCAAAACGGATCGATAAAGTTACATTTTGGACCGATATAAAAATAATCCAAATCAGCACTCAAAAAAATTCTATATAAGTAGGGAGGAATTTGTCTATGCGTGTCGAAAATATTGGTAATTAGAAAAGGAGGGAATGTATGATACTTAAAAAACGTGATAAATCATTGTATCTATTGAAATTAGAAAGTGTGATGGATCGTCTATCTGAGAAAAATCCTAAATATCGATTGGCCTCAAGTGAATTTCTGAAACATCAGGCAGGATATCGTGGTGAAATGGCAGTTGATTATTATTTAAGCTTTTTATCAATGAGTGAGTATCATATTTTTAATGGTATACGCCTGAAGGATTCCTTAGGTAGATTTTTTCAAATCGATACACTGCTAGTCACTCCTTGGTACTATTTGATCCTCGAAATTAAAAACATTATCGGTGATTTGGAATTCTGCTATAAACAAAACCAATTGATCCGGACCTATGAAGATAAAGTGGATAGAATGGAATGCCCGATAACACAGGCGAAGAGACAGAGGGCGCAACTACATGATTGGCTTTCCAAACATAACTTCCCGATAATGACGATAGAATATCAAGTAATAATCGCGAATAATCATGCCAGGTTGATTAACGCAGATAAATATGTGTATGAGAAAGTGTCCAGACATTCTAATATTCACAACCTGACAGGATCATTTGAAAAAAAATACTCCGGCAAGGTCTTCACGGACAAAGATTTAAAAAGACTGTCTAAACTTATCCTAAAACAAGATACCCCCCTAGCAACCTCACCATTAACCCAATTGAAAATAGAACCTTTTGAGATCGAAAAAGGTGTTCAATGTCCTTCTTGTAAAAAGATCCCTATGGAAAGAGCCCGTAAATTTTGGTTCTGCAGGCAATGTCAATTTTCGAGTGCTACGGCACACATACATGTAATCCGGGACTATGCACTTCTAATGGGAGATACAATCTCTAACAAAGAATTAAGGTCTTTTCTTCAACTGAATTCCCGCTCTGTAGCTGCAAAGATACTTACTTCTCAGAATTTACCGATCTTGGGGACGACAAGAAACCGAAAATACCTCCTAATAAAAAACAACAAGCTGCTCATCCAGGCATCCTCCAATGCCTAAACAAACAGCCTCACGTCATGCTATCTCCCAACCATCCGAAAATGCACAACAGCACTATAAAAACGCCTGCCATCACCGTCCACATGCATCTGATGCGATACGGAGTGTACGCCGAGCATGATGGCCCGGTTCTGGTCGACCTTTTCGTTGATTTTTTTTCTAATTCCTTGATATCGAGTGCTTCGAAAAACTCGACTTTATCCTCTATCAGTTTAAATTCCAAATTCATAGAATCCCGCCCACCTTATATAAAATAGCTTTTTTCCCTCCCATCGTACCAAACAAATCCGTTGATGAAAATAGGGAAATATGTTAGATTAGGGTCAGTAAGTTTTAATTCACACTATACAGATAGGAATTATATAATATATAAAATTATGTGGAGTGATGATTCATGGGCAGGGAATTTGTTGAGTTGTTTAATGATTGGGCAAATTATTATGATGCGACGGTAAGTGGGACGGATAAGGAGTATGCAGAGGTATTCCGGGGGTATCAGGATATTTTGGCGGACGTAACTTCAAAAGCTCATGGTCCGGTTCTAGAATTCGGTGTGGGGACTGGTAATTTGACTAACGAACTTATCAAAAAAGGCTTGACGGTCTATGGAGTGGAGCCGTCGGCATCGATGCGTGAAAAGGCTGCTGAGAAGCTTCCGGAAAATATGAAACTGCAGGATGGGGACTTTTTGAACTTCCCGGCACCACCGGAACAGATTCAATCGATTGTCAGCACTTATGCGTTTCATCATCTGACAGATACGGAAAAAGAAGAAGCTGTACAGCACTATGGAAACTTACTTGATAAAGGTGGTAAAATAGTATTTGCTGATACAGTGTTCGAGAATAAGGACGCTTACTCTGCAACAATTGAACAGGCAGAAAAGCATGAGTTTTTTAACTTGGCGAACGATTTGAAATCAGAGTACTATACAACGATGGAAGTGCTGCAGGAAATCTTCAATAAAAATGGATTTACTGTGGAGTTTCAGCGTTTTAATCATTTTGTCTGGGTAATGGAAGCAATCAAACAATAGCTATGATGACGGCGACTCTCTTTTCAAAAGAAGCTGGCCGATCGGAAATGGCTAATACAATGAAAAGAGGGAAACTGCAATGAAAGTAGCAATCATCGGAGCAATGGAAGAAGAAGTAACAATCATGCGTGAAAAAATAGAAGGAATGGATACGACAACTGTGGCTGGTTGTGAGTACTACAGTGGCAGCTTGAATGGTGTGGATGTGGTGCTGTCCAAATCCGGGATCGGGAAAGTGAATGCTGCATTAAGCACGGCTTTGTTGCTGGAAAGGTTTCATCCGGATGCTGTGATCAATACTGGTTCTGCGGGCGGTTTTTCACCACAGCTTAACGTAGGGGACGTAGTGATCTCCACAGAGGTCCGTCATCATGATGTGGATGTGACTGCTTTTGGATATGAGTATGGTCAGGTTCCTGGTCTGCCGGCAGCATTTGAAGCGGATGCGAAGCTGATAGAGGTGGCAAAATCTGCTTCCAAGCATGTATCGGGGATGCAGGTGGTGGAAGGATTGATTGCAACGGGTGATTCATTTATGAATGATCCAGTAAGAGTGGAGGCTGTCCGCGAAAAGATGCCGGACCTTCAGGCTGCTGAGATGGAGGCCGCTGCGATTGCACAGGTATGCCATTCATTTAAGGTTCCATTTGTGGTCATCCGTGCATTATCTGATATTGCAGGGAAAGAATCCAATATCAGCTTTGACCAGTTCTTAAGTAAAGCTGCATTGCATTCATCCATGCTGATTGAGAATATGCTGAACGAGCTGAAACAAGCATAATCAGCTTCACGTGAAGGGGAAACGATATGAACGTATATAAAAATGTGCACGAACTGATCGGGAACACACCGGTGGTCGAACTTACCTGCTTCCCATTGCCGGAGGGTGTCCGTCTTTTTGCCAAGCTTGAGTTCTATAATCCTGGAGGAAGCATCAAGGATCGTCTTGGAAAAGAGCTGATTGATGATGCGGTGAAAAAGGGGAACCTGAAGGAAGGCGGTACCATCATCGAACCGACTGCCGGGAATACCGGGATCGGATTGGCACTTGCGGCTGTCGGTACGAGCTTCAAGGTGAAGGTATGTGTTCCGGAAAAATTCAGCATGGAAAAACAAGACCTGATGAGGGCGCTAGGGGCAGAAGTGATCAACACCCCAACTGAGCTTGGGATGAAGGGTGCCATTGCCAAAGCGAAGGAATTGAATGCTGAGATCCCCAATTCATATTGCCCACAGCAATTCGGGAATCCGGCCAATCCAGATACGTACTACAAAACATTGGGTCCTGAGCTGTGGGAGCAGCTGGATGGCAAGGTGGATGTGTTTGTGGCTGGTGCGGGAACCGGTGGGACGTTTATGGGGACTGCAAAATTTTTGAAGGAAAAAAATCCGGCAGTGAAAACCGTCATTGTGGAACCGGAAGGATCTATCCTGAATGGAGGCGAATCCGGACCGCACAAGACGGAGGGAATCGGCATGGAGTTTTTGCCGGGATATATGGATGAAAGCTACTTTGATGCCATTCATACAATTTTTGATGTGGATGCCTTCGAACGGGTAAAAGAGCTTGCAGTAAAAGAAGGGCTGCTCGTCGGAAGTTCATCTGGTGCCGCATTGCATGCTGCATTGGAAGAAGCGAAGGATGCAAAATCAGGTACCAATATCGTCATGATTTTTGCTGACAGCAGTGAACGGTACTTAAGCAAGAAGATTTATGAAGGAGGAATTTGACATGAATAAGAAAACAAAGCTTATACATGGTGGAATCTTCGGTGACCCGCATACTGGTGCGGTTTCTACACCCATCTATCAAGTAAGCACATATAAGCAGGAAAGTGTAGGTGTGTTCAAGGGATACGAATATTCCAGAACAGGAAATCCTACCCGTTTTGCACTGGAAGAACTGATCAAGGACCTAGAGAATGGTAAAGCCGGGTTTGCTTTCGGTTCAGGCATGGCTGCGATCACAGCTGTGATGATGCTTTTCAATAGCGGAGATCATGTCGTCATGACAGATGACGTGTACGGTGGAACCTACCGCGTCATGACAAAGGTATTGAACCGTGTGGGTATCGAGTCGACCTTTGTGGATACAAGCAAAATGGAAAACATCGAAGCGGCGATCCAGGAAAATACTAAAGCCATTTTCATTGAGACGCCAACGAACCCGCTACTAAAGATCACGGATATCCAAAAAGCGAGTCTGCTTGCCAAGAGACATAACCTATTGACGATTGTAGATAATACGTTCAGTACGCCATATTGGCAGAACCCGATCAACCTCGGCGCCGATATCGTCTTGCATAGTGCGACAAAGTATATTGGCGGTCACAGTGATGTTGTGGCAGGACTGGTTGTGGTGAATTCCGAAAAGCTTGCAGAAGAGCTTCACTTTGTACAGAATTCTACCGGAGGGGTATTAGGACCACAGGATTCCTGGCTGTTGATGCGTGGTATCAAGACACTCGGCTTGCGTATGGAAGCAACTGAAAAGAATACACGCCGCATCGTGGACTTCCTTGAAAGCCATCCTTTAGTAGGAAAAGTCTACTACCCGGGGCTTGAAGACCATCCGAACCATGATATCGCAAAGAGTCAGGCTGGCGGATTTGGCGGTATGGTATCCTTTGATATCGGAAGTGCCGAAAAAGCGGATCAACTATTGGCGAAAATCAAATACTTCACGCTTGCTGAAAGCCTGGGTGCGGTCGAGAGTCTGATTTCGGTGCCGGCCCGTATGACGCATGCATCCATTCCGGCTGATCGCCGTGCGGAACTTGGCATTACGGACGGATTGGTGAGAATTTCCGTTGGTATTGAAGATGTGGATGATCTGATCGCAGACTTGAAACAAGCAATTGAAAACTAATGAGTAAACCTCCTGAAGCCTTGCGCTTTTGGAGGTTTTTTTGTCCAAACTTTTTTATTCGCAATACGAAACAAATCTGTTATAATAATTGGGAATGTACATAATTTTCTTAATAATCAATTAGGGGGAGTAATATGTCAACAGTACCTGTATTAGATGAAAAGGTTCAATTGAAGGTCGAGCAGTTCAAAAAGCTTGATGAAAAGCTTTGTCATTATAGTGATGTCCTTGGCCTGCTTGGCTGGGATTCAAAAACGAAGGCACCGAAAAAGGGGCGTGCCCTTTTTGCAAAAGCGATCGGGACACTTTCAACTGAGTCCTTCAAACTCTCCATCTCTGAAGAAATGGGAGAAGTATTGGAATTCCTGACAGCTGATGATGTTTGGGCTCAGTTGGATGAAGTGACCAAAGCTTGTGTAAAAGAACGCAAGAAAAATTATGAAAAGTCCAAAACGATCCCGGCTGATGAGTATCAGGAATATGTGATCCTGGTGAACAACGCGAACCAGGCATGGGAGGAAGCAAGGGATAAAAATGATTTTGCCTCCTTTGCACCAGTTCTGGAGAAGGTCCTTGCTTTCAAAAAGAAGTTTGCGGAGTACTATGGCTATGAAGGTCATCCTTACAACGCACTGTTGAACGAATATGAGCCAGGATTGAGGGTGGAAAAGCTAGATCCATTATTCAAGGAGCTTCGTGAAAAGAGTGTAGATCTATTAAATAGAATCAAGGCTTCAAATGCACAGCCTCGCGAGGATATCTTTGCACAGGAATATGATGTGGAAGCCCAGAAGAAATTCAATGCGTATATTCTGCCATTGATCGGTTTTGATATGGAAGGCGGACGTCTGGACGAGACGGTCCACCCTTTTGCCCAATCAGTGAACACAGGGGATGTCCGTATTACTACCCGCTATCAGAAGGATAATGTCCGTTCTGCCATTTTTGGCACGATCCATGAAGCAGGACATGGCATGTACGAGCAGGGCGTGAACACAGATTATGAAGGTACGGTGATTCGCCGAGGGACTTCATTTGGCATTCATGAATCACAATCACGATTCCTCGAGAACATGGTAGGGCGCTCCAAAGAGTTCTGGACCTACTTCTATAGTGATCTGCAAAACCATTTCCCAGATCAGTTGAATGATGTTTCACTGGATGACTTCTACCGTGCCACAAACCGTGTGGATGCATCACTGATCCGGGTGGAAGCGGATGAACTGACCTATAATCTGCATATCATGATCAGATATGAAATTGAAAAAGCACTGTTTGGCGGAGAGATTGAAGTCAAGGACCTGCCACAAGTATGGAATCAGAAGTTTGAAGATTACTTGGGAATCACACCGCCTACTGATACGCTTGGTGTTTTGCAGGATATCCACTGGTCCTTTGGCGGATTCGGATACTTCCCATCCTATTCACTTGGAAACCTGTATGCAGCACAGATCCTTTATACGTTCTTGAAGGAAATGCCTGATTTCTACGACAAGATCGAGCAAGGGGACTTTATGGCAATCAGGGAATGGCTGAAAGAGAACATCCACCAGCACGGAAAACTCTACTCTCCGAACGAGTTGATTGTCAAAGTTACGGGAGAAGAGCTGGATGCAAAATACCTCATCAGATATTTGGAAGAAAAGTACGCCGAAATCTATCAGTTGTCATAATAGGAAAGGAGCCCGCTGCAGAGCCGGCTCCTCTTTTTTATTCCTCATCGTCATTCTTCTCTTCTTTTTTGTCATCATTCTCTTTGTGATCCTTGATGTACAAAGAGCTTTCATTTGTAGATTGGTCATTGGGCTGGTTGCTTGGATTGGGTTGGTTCACCACAACGATTTCTTCTGTGGTGTTACTTTCAGTGGAGCAGGCGGAAAGAAGGATGAAGGTACAACTGCATAGTAGTAGACGTTTCATAAGGCTGACCTCCTTTTGGAAACTTATTGCCTATTATACATAAATTCGACATTGAATGACATTCTCAGAGAAGGAAAAAAGAAGAATGAGAAAAAAACACTAGAGTGATAGCATATTTAGGATATTTCTTTCATAAATAAGGGTAGGAATGACTAGAAGATAACGGACGAGGAACGTGTTTATGGAGAAAATTACAAGCGAGTGATCCTACTAATCTATGTTAAAGTAGTACATATGAGGTGATGACATATGAATAATAAAGAGCTTCAATTGAAAATCAAGGATTACACAAGATATGCCATGATATTAACGACAGTAAGTGTGTTTTTATATATAGGAGTAGCTTTTCAGCATAGCGGCAAAGAAGCCCTGCAAATCTATACAATGATGGGCGCAACGGTGCTGTTTCTCTCAGGATCCGTATTTTCTGTGTTGAAAACGAGAAAATTGAAACGACTTTTACAAGAACAGGAACAAGATGAATGAACAGCCGAACCTCCCTTTAATCCGGGAGGTTTTTTTGTGTTTATTGTTTATTTTCTAATTTTTTTAAAAATGGTGTTTACAAATACAGAGTAATTGGATATACTTACCTCTGTAAGTAAAATTATGCAAAGGAGGTCGAACACAATGATGATGAAAAAGTGGAACAACAAATCACAATTGAATACGTTATGTCTATTCGACCTATCTGGAGCAAAGCATACTCACGCTTAAATTTAACATTCCGTTAACCGATCCAGCCGCAGGAGAATAGATTCCCTGCGGCTTTTTATGTCTTCATCCATCCAAAATGCCCGCAGGAATCCCCCTGCGGTTTTTTGTGTGCTTAGAAGAAGCCTAGTGCGGAAATCAACGGCGGTGTCTAAGGAACCAAAATAAAAGGAGGTGATACACCATGACCCTACATTTACTATTTGTAACGATTACTGTGAAGAAAAGAGAACAGTCCATTGAAGAACGATTGCACGAAGAGAAAGTCGTTGAAACACTAAATACCCTTAAGGACCGTATGTACAGCGATGTGCGTTTTTACTAAGGATTTCATAAAAAATGCGAAAGGAGAGGATTAAGATGATGAAGCAAAAGCAAAAAGTTCTTACATGGAAAAGTGTGGAGGAAGACTTCACCTAGTTAAAAAATGGAGAGGAGTCTTAGTATGTTCTTGAAGCTGACCCTTCTGCCTTTCATCTTCGTCACGAGGATGAAAAGGAAGGAAAAAATATAGTAGGTACAGGCGGACCAAATGGGTTCGCCTTTTTTCATGGACTGGGAACGATTGTTTAAACTTTTGAAGGAAGGGTATGTATAGTTTGTGCTTTTGAGAAAGACTAAGACCAAGTAAGAAAAAGTTTAGAGGACAAGGGAGTGCGAAGATTGATAACCTTCAGGGATGTAAAGAAAACATATGAGGATGGGACTACAGCTGTCCAGAATTTTTCATTGAATATACATAAAGGGGAATTTTTTGTGTTGATCGGTCCGAGCGGATGCGGAAAAACCACAACATTGAAGATGATCAACAGGCTACATAACGTAACAAACGGAGACATACTTATAGACGGAAAAAGCATCAAGGAACATAATATCCATGAACTTCGCTGGAACATTGGCTACGTGCTGCAGCAAATTGCGCTTTTTCCACATATGACGATCGAGGAGAACATTAGCATTGTACCTGAGCTGAAGGGCTGGAAGAAGGCGGATATCAAAAAGCGCGTGGAGGAACTGCTCGGGCTTGTCGGGCTGGATCCATCCATCTATAGGAATAGGAAGCCATCCGAGCTTTCTGGTGGCCAGGCACAGCGGGTCGGTGTGGCGAGGGCGCTTGCTGCCGACCCGCCAATCATCCTGATGGATGAACCCTTCAGTGCACTCGATCCGTTGAGCAGGGAACAACTGCAACAGGATTTTCTCAAGCTGAAGGAAAAAATCCAAAAGACGATTGTATTTGTCACACACAATATGAATGAAGCCCTGACGCTTGGTGACAGGATCTGTCTGATGAAGGACGGCGAGATGGTGCAGGTGGGTACACCGGAGGAATTTTTGAAACATCCGAAAAACGATTTTGTAAAATCATTCATCGGCAGCAAACAAAGTATCTTTCATCTAAAGCTTGAAGATGTAGTGGAGGAATTGACGTTGGTGGAAGGTGTCGAATCCGCCGTAGCTATCGATGGGCAATCCAGTTTTGCAGAGGCGCTTGAATTGCTTCAGGTCCATGAAGCAGTCACGGTGACAGGCGCAAGCGGTACGCTAGGCGTGCTTACGAGGCAAAATGTACTCCAGTTCATCTATAAACGCAATCTTGAAGGAGGTACTGTATCATGACATTCCTTCGTGATTTGTATGAAGCGAGAGGGGATCAGCTTTGGAGCGCCCTGCTTGAACATATCCAGATTTCCGTCATTGCGCTTGCGATAGCCGTTGCCATATCTGTGCCGCTTGGCATTTATTTGACAAGAAAAGAAAGGATTGCAGAGCCGATTATTGGAGTGACGGCCGTACTTCAGACCATACCATCCCTTGCGCTGCTCGGGCTTTTGATACCACTTGTTGGGATCGGTTTCGTCCCTGCAGTGATTGCCTTATTTTTATATGCACTTCTGCCAATCCTGAGAAATACGTACACTGGGATCAAAGAAGTGGATCCATCGCTCAAGGAAGCTGCAAGGGCAATGGGGATGACATCTGCCAAGAGGCTATTCAAAGTGGAACTGCCGTTGGCTCTTCCGGTCATCATGGCAGGGATAAGAACAGCCATGGTGCTTATCATAGGTACGGCAACGATTGTGGCGTTGATCGGAGCGGGTGGCCTGGGTAGGCTGATCCTCCTTGGCATCGACCGAAACGACAATGCGCTCATCCTTTTAGGCGCGGTACCTGCCGCCCTGCTTGCGATTCTATTTGACCTTATATTAAGGGCGGTCGAGACTGCTGCACGTAAAGGGGCGGGTAAAAAGGCGCTCATCATCGGTTTGGCCACCGTTCTGCTTTTTGTTTCCCCTTTTGCCGTTATGCGTGCGACAGAGCCGGATCTCGTTCTCAGTGGAAAAATCGGTGCTGAGCCGGATATCATCATCAATATGTACAAGCTTCTGATTGAAGAGGAAACTGATTTGAAGGTGGAGCTCCGTCCATCTCTCGGGAAAACCAGTTTTGTCTATCGTGCTTTAAAGAGTAAAGAGATCGATATCTATCCGGAGTATTCCGGTACAGCAATAGTGACTCTCCTTGAAGAGGAGCCTGTCAGCGTTGATCAAAGGGAGGTATTTGAGCAGGCGAAAAAAGGGCTGCTCGAGCAGGACGATCTTGTCTACCTTGAGCCGATGGGCTTTAACAATACGTATGCGCTGGCCATTCCGGAAGACTTTGCCGAAGAAAATGAAATAAAGGCCATCTCTGACCTGAATGGAGCTAAAAATGAGATAAAAGCGGGATTCACGCTTGAATTTGCCGATCGAGAGGATGGGTATGTGGGAATTCAGGATGTTTATGGGCTTACTTTGCCGAATCTTACAACGATGGAGCCAAAACTCCGTTATCGGGCGATTGAGACAGGCGATGTCAACCTGGTGGATGCCTACTCGACGGATGCCGAAATAAAACAATACAATCTCCGTGTTTTAGAGGACGACAAAAACTTGTTTCCGCCATACCAGGGGGCAGCACTTCTCAGAAAGGATACCTTGGAAGAACACCCTGAACTGGAAGGGATTCTAAACAAGCTTGCCAACCAGATCAATGACGATGAAATGCGCGAGATGAACTATCAGGTAAGTGTGGAAGGAAAGACGAGCTTTGAGGTTGCAAAAGAATTTTTGATGAGCAAAGGTTTATTGGGAAAAAAGTGATTCCAAATGAAAACTAGGCGGGGACCATGTCCTCCGCCTAGTTTTTTATGATGTCTTTTGTCCTGAGTTCCTTGATTTTGTTTTTTATATGGGCAACAAAGATCTTGTTATCCTGCAGATTGAATATTTCAATTGAACGCTCCAGATTATCGATTGCATGTTTATTTTCATCAATCAGACTAAAGTTATATCCGATATGATAATAGATATCTCCCAGAAGATACATGCTATCGTGCTTTACACACCATTTGATGGCTTCCATGCAAGTATCATTGGACTCAATTATTCTATTGAGGCGGGTCAGTGCTTTTGCCTTATTATAAAGAAGTTTTGTTTTTATGGTACAATCGTGGATATAAGGTATCTTTTTATAATGGTTAAGTCCATTATTAAATGTTTCTAAAGAATTATTGTATTCTCCTACTTCAAAATATATAATGGCTACACTATTAATAATTTCAATTTCCCTTTCCCCCAGAAGCTTGGAAGTCATTTTCGTCATATCGAGTGCTTCATGAAGGAGACGGAGCGCACCATTTTTATTATGGTGAAGGTGGTACACACAGATTCCTTCATTCCAAATCAGGAATTGGGCATATTTCCTATTATTGATGAACAGATTATTCTTTTTTTCTGCCTCGACAATTTTATAGACTTCCTCATATTTACACTTGTTCAGTAATTCGCGGACTTCCGTGAAAACTTCCTTCACATAGGAAAGTCTAGGATTGGCTGCGAGATCGTAAAAGTAGTTGATATCCACCCCGAGTCTTTCAGCGATGTAGTATAGAGTATTCGCTAGAGGGAAAACCTCGCCTTTCTCTATCTTGCTGATTTGCGACTGGGTACATATACCTTCGCTGAGTTCAGCCTGTGAAAGGTTCAAAGCAGACCTCAAAACCTTTATTTCCTTCCCAATCAAAGAGAAATCCATGCTTGTCCCCCCTTTAAAATATTCCTATAATTATAATTTTCACGAGAAATGGAGTATTCTTGAGAAAATTGCATGCTATATGGCTCTAATCGCCTATAATCAAAAATATGCAACTATTAAATATAGTGTATTATTCCTATTATAGATAGTTTATTAAATGTTACAAAAATTTCAAACAAAAAACTTTTGGAGGTAGAATTTAAATGAAAAAATTCTTCGTTACTGTACTAGTAGTTTCCATCACTCTTTTCGGTGCTAATGTATTCGGTTCTTCCGTAAGTGCAACAGATAACTATACACCGACAGAACTGCCAACAAGACATTAATTTCTAGCTAAAGGAGAGTTCTTACTATGTCAATGACAAGTACTAGCACTTTTGAGCTGACATGCTTCTGGTTTATCGTTGTGGATCGTGAGCAAAAGGAACGTAATCGGTACCGGGTTGCCCAGCTTGTGGATTACAAAAATAAAACTTATGCTGAAGTTTCAAAGTGGTTTGAAACCCTGTTTCAAGAGTACAGCGTCATTAAAGTCGGAAGAGGAACGATCCCTTCCAAGCTTAAAAAACTACCTTATATCCAGTACTGATGTCTTCCTATTATAATAGGAAGATTTTTTTATTTCCTTTTGAAAGGGAGGGGGATCTTCATTTTATGAACATCCGTTCTTATTCAAATTGTACCATTATTCGTAGGAATTGGTAGATTAAAAATTAATTTCTCTTTATCGAACAAAAGGATGTGACAGTTCAAGAGAGCTGCATTTATTTATTTTCAGGTGTACTTGCACAGTTAGACCACTTCTGACATAAGAATTACTACTAGGCTCTTGCCTAACGATTCTTATGGAGGTGAAAGTGTGTCAAGCATATTAGCATCGGTAGGGTACTTAATCAAAGAACTGATCTTTCTAGTTTCCTATGTCAAAAATAATGCATTTCCACAACCATTATCATCAGCGGACGAAGCAAAATACTTAAAGCTCATGGCAGGGGGCAACGAACATGCAAGGAATATGTTGATTGAACATAACTTGCGTCTGGTGGCACATATTGTTAAAAAATTCGAAAATACTGGCGAAGATTCCGAGGACCTGATCTCCATAGGAACCATCGGACTGATCAAAGCCATTGAGAGCTTCCATTCCGGAAAAGGAACAAAGCTCGCGACCTATGCGGCTCGATGTATTGAGAACGAAATACTGATGCATCTCAGGGCATTGAAAAAGACAAAAAAGGATGTTTCCCTGCACGATCCGATAGGTCAGGATAAAGAGGGGAATGAGATCAGCCTCATTGATGTCCTTAAATCGGAATCCGAGGATGTGATTGATACCATCCAGCTGAATATGGAGCTCGAAAAGATAAAGGAATATATCGATGTACTGGACGACCGGGAGCGGGAAGTGATTGTCGGTCGTTTTGGACTTGACCTCAAGGATGAAAAAACACAGCGGGAAATCGCCAAAGAGCTCGGCATATCAAGAAGCTACGTCTCCCGCATCGAAAAACGCGCCCTCATGAAAATGTTCCACGAATTCTACCGGGCCGAAAAAGAAAAGAAAAAACAATGAAATATAAAACCTTGGACATCAACCGTCCAAGGTTTTCTTAATTCCTGCCGGGGTCTGGCCCCTCATCAAAATTTAATATTCCTGACACGAACTTGTGATAAAAGTTTAGAAAGTTGGGGTTTTTCTCCGCTTTTGCCCTGTCTCTTTTATGGGATTTGCATATGTTAGTGGTATAAATACCTATTCCTTGAAGGAGGTGTTATGGTATGTACCCATATGGCCCATGTTGCCCTCCGCCTTGTCCGCCGCCATGCCCTTATCCGCCATATAGACCTTACGGATATTTCGGAGGCTGGCTCTACGGCATAGTAGTGGTTCTGTTCATCCTCCTTTTACTCGGTGGAGGACACTACTATCGTAACTATCTTGTCAGATAAGCTTATGCTTTTGAAGCATAAGCTTTTTTTCTTGTATCTATAGGATGAATTTCGAAACTCGAATATTTTGTAAGCCTAATGGTTTGGAATTATGGAAATATTATAATTTTTACGTTATAATTATTTTTATGAAATAAAAAGGGGGATTCAACTACTATGACAACGAAAACATTTCAAGATACTTGGGACCTTGATATATTTTTTGAAGGTGGAAGCAGTTCTGAAAGCTATCATACATATCTATCGGAAATAAAAGAGGACCTAAAAGCGTTCGAACAACATATTGCTGCATTCAAAGTGGATGACCTGGAAGAAGTGCTTGGAGAATATGAAACTGTCGTGAAAAAGGTTGTGCAGTCCTCTGCATTCGTCAACTGTCTGCTTGCTGCGGATGTGAGGGATAAGGGAGCAGCCCAACTGCAGGGGCAGGTTGCCCAGATCCATGCGAAGCTTCAGGTGCTTCTTGGTGCTTTGGATGACAAGCTTGTCACCATCGACGAAGAGACTTGGACTTCACTTTTGGAAAAGGAAGAATTCAAAGTATTGGAATATGTACTGAATGAACGCAGACGAAGAGCGAATGATAAACTGCCGGCAGTTCAGGAAAAGCTGGTCACATCTCTTGCGGTGGATGGATACCATGCATGGGGCAAGCTGTATAACTCCCTTGTCGGGACCATCAAAGTGAAAGTGAAGGACAAAGGTGAGGAAAAAGAGCTTTCCGTCGGTCAGGCTCAAAACAGATTTTCTGATGGAAACCGTGAAGTCCGTAAAGAAGTGGCAAAAGCATGGAAAGAGGCGTGGGAAAACCAAGCAGATACGATTGCCTCGGCATTGAATCATCTTGCTGGTTTCCGCCTTCAAGTATATGAGCAAAGAGGCTGGGAATCTGTACTGAAGGAGCCTCTTGATAACAACCGCATGAAGCAGGAAACGCTGGATACGATGTGGCAGGTCATCACAGACCATAAAGGCACCCTGACAAAGTATCTGAACCGCAAGGCGGAATTGCTTGGCCTTGAGAAGCTGAGTATGTATGATGTTTCCGCCCCCCTGACTGCAGAAGAAACGAAGCTGTCCTATCAGGAGGGAGCAGATTTCATCATCGAGCAGTTTTCCAAGTTTGGGCCCGAGCTGACGGAGTTCACGAAAAAGGCATTTGAAGATCGCTGGATCGAAGCGGAAGACCGCGCAGGCAAGCGTCCGGGTGGTTTCTGCACAAGCTTCCCTGTATCGGGTCAGTCCCGTATTTTCATGACCTATTCGGGCACGCTTTCCAATGTCAGCACCCTAGCACATGAACTTGGCCATGCTTTCCATCAGCATGCCATGCATGGAGTACCGACATTGAACCGCTTCTACGCAAGCAATGTGGCGGAGACTGCGTCCACATTCGCTGAAATGATCGTTGCCGATGCAGCTGTAAAGTATGCGAAGGATGAAAAAGAAAAGATCTCATTACTGGAAGATAAAATTCAGCGCAGCGTTGCGTTCTACATGAACATCCATGCCCGCTTCCTTTTCGAAACAAGATTCTATGAAGAACGCAAAAATGGACTTGTGAGTGTGGAGAAGCTGAATGAACTGATGGTGGAAGCGCAAAAAGAAGCATACTGCGGTGCGTTGGATGAATATGATTCTACATTCTGGGCTTCCAAAATGCATTTCTTTATCACGCAGGTCCCGTTCTATAACTTCCCTTACACGTTCGGCTACCTTTTCTCACTCGGCATCTACAGCCAAGCGCTTGAGGAGGGAACGAACTATGAGGACAAATACATCGCATTGTTGAAGGATACTGCATCCATGACGGTGGAGGACCTTGCGAAGAAACATCTTGGCGTGGATTTGACACAACGCGATTTCTGGGAAAAAGCAGTGAAAAAATCACTTGAGGATGTAGAAGAATTCCTTGAACTGACCAAATAATTGAAAGGCAGCCTTGCGGTAAAAGCGGGGCTGCCTTTTTGTGTTTGGGTATACTTTATAAATAAATAGTGCAGAGCCTGCTTCAAATGTTATAATATCACTCATGGAGTCTGGCGTTTTGTCAGGTTTAATTACAAATCAACCAATGTCTATTAAACATTTCTTGTTTTTTATATAAGTGTCATCAAAAAGATTCTGTTGGAGGGAAATATTTTGTTAAAAAACTTGTACAGGCTGTCGATAGAGCTGACGAATCATAAGTACTCTTCCATGGCTGTAAAACGATTCGCTTCTTCAAAAATGAGTAAACGGTTCATCCCGTCCTTTGCGAATGTCTATAAAATCAATTTGGATGAGATGAAGGATGATATCTCCACGTTTCCAACGCTGCAACAATTTTTCATCCGGAGCCTGAAAACGACCGTGCGCCCGATTGATGCTGCTGCAGATTCCGTGGTTAGCCCGGTCGATGCTGTAGTGGAGAAGATGGGCAGCATCACCAATGATTTACAGATGACTGCAAAGGGTATTGACTATTCAATAGAAGAAATGCTTTCAGATGAGATGCTTGCACCGAAGTATATGGGCGGAACATACATGGTCCTTTACTTGAGCCCGAGTCATTATCATAAAATTCACAGCCCGATCACAGGGGAGGTTACCAAGCAATGGACCTTGGGCGGCAAATCCTATCCGGTCAACCAGCTTGGACTGAAATACGGTAAAGAGCCTTTGGCCAAAAATTACCGCCGCCTTACAGAAATCGAGCATAATGGCAAACACGTCACCTTGGTGAAGGTTGGCGCAATGTTTGTCAACAGCATTGAACTTACACACGAATCAAGTGAACTGACCAAGGGAGGGGAAATGGCCTATTTCTCCTTTGGATCTACTGTCATCCTCCTGTTTGAAAAGGATTCTTTCATGATTGATCCTTCCATCAAGGAAAAACAGGAAGTGAAGGTGGGGCAAAGAATCGGTAAGTGGCTCAGCTAGTGGAGGATACCCCTCTCAAGCTTTGGAACAACGAGAAGAGCAATGGCAAAAGCTAGTGTATTCCAACTCTAGCTTTTCTTTTATTTGTCGTATCCGGACGCGGACGCAAAAAAAGAGCCATATCCAGGCTCTTTTAGGATGTTGCTTTAATTTTATAGTTCAAGGATCGGCGTTGTATTTCAAGCTCTATCAAGTGGATGAAATCTGAGCTCAGTTTTAACTCCGTTGCTTTGTAATAGGATTCAAGTAAAAGTTCATCAGAAAGTTTTCTCATCAGGTTGGCCTCTGCCCTACACCTCCTAGTGTGGTCTATATGTATAGTCGACTCCAAAAGTGTGAAATTCTGTTCTATGTCATCCGGTATGGTCATATAATGATCAGTTAGCTTGTTTGTATCATTACTCTACCACGTAATATTTTTTAGAACAACCGTTCTGTTATCCACAGCGAAAGGTGGATAACTTGTGGGTAATCTGTTTATAATTACCAATAAACGCAATCTGCTGGGTTGTATAATGTAGATAAGGTTATCCACAGGTGTTGAAAGTGACTGTAATTTGTCGAAAAATTTTTATTTTCCGTTAATTTTTATCTCTTGCATCATTAGTAAACACTACTATTATCGACAATTTACTTGGAACATTGAAGGAATTTGGGTAAGATGGTAAAGTATAATTTTGTTTCGGAAAAGGTACATCAAAAAATTGTATTCGAATTTAGAAATATATATAGAGGGTGAGCATCGTGCTAAAATATTTTCTGCCGGCTGAACATGTAAAAAGCGTGTTCGAAATCAAGCCAGCGCAATTGAAGGAAAAAGGCATCAAGGGGATCATCACAGACCTTGATAACACATTGGTGGAATGGGACAGACCCGAAGCGACACCTGCATTGATTGAGTGGTTCAAGGAAATGCAGGCTGCCGGAATCTTGGTCACCATCGTATCCAATAATAAGCTGAAGCGTGTGAAATTCTTTTCAGATCCATTGGGGATCCCTTACATCTATGAAGCAAGAAAACCATTCAGAAGAGCCTTCAGGCGCGCCTTGCGCGAGATGGATATCAAGGCTGAGGAAGTGGTTGTCATCGGTGATCAACTTCTGACGGATGTACTCGGAGGTAACCGTCTGGGGCTGCATACCATTTTGGTTGTCCCGGTTGCCAAATCAGATGGGTTTGTCACCAAGTTCAATCGACAGGTAGAGCGCAGAATATTATCTTGGATGAAGCGAAGAGGCATGATTTCTTGGGAGGATTAAGCTATATGGAAGAACAAGTAGTGTGTGTTGGTTGTGGAGTGGACATCCAAACCGAGGATAAAACCGGATTGGGCTATGCTCCACCATCATCATTGAACAAAGAGACGATCATTTGTCAGCGGTGTTTCAAGTTGAAGAACTATAATGAAATTCAGGATGTATCCTTGACAGATGATGATTTTATCAAAATCCTGCATAGCATCGGACAATCGGAAGGCCTCGTGGTAAAAATCGTGGACATTTTCGATTTTGATGGAAGCTGGCTGCCTGGACTGCACCGATTTGTAGGAAACAACAAGATCCTCCTTGTGGGAAATAAAGTGGATCTGCTTCCAAAATCAGTAAAGCCTAACAAAGTGATCAACTGGATGAAGCTTGCTGCCAAGGAACTGGGCTTGAAGCCTGAAGATGTATTTTTGATCAGTGCAGATAAAGGTACAGGGGTAAAGGAACTTGCAGCTGCAATGGACGAGTATCGCAACGGTAAGGATGTATATGTAGTCGGATGTACGAACGTAGGGAAATCCACGTTCATCAACCGCATCATCCGCGAGTTCTCCGGGGAAAAGGATGTCATTACTACTTCCCAGTTCCCTGGTACGACTTTGGACCTGATAGATATCCCATTGGATAATGGCGCTTCCCTTTATGACACGCCAGGTATCATCAATCGTCATCAGATGGCTCATTATGTGGACAAAAAAGATCTGAAGGTCATTTCACCTAAAAAGGAAATCAAGCCGATGGTCTTTCAATTGAACGAAGAGCAGACGTTATTCTTTGGTGGATTGGCAAGATTCGATTATATAAAGGGTGGACGCAATTCATTCACCTGTTATTTTTCCAACGCACTCTATATTCATCGGACGAAGCTTGCAAATGCAGACAGTATGTATAAAGAGCATCTTGGTGAGTTGTTGCAGCCACCTGGAGAAGATCATGCGGAAAATTTCCCGGAACTCATTGCGCATGAATTCACGATCAAAGAGGAAAAAACGGATATCGTATTTTCCGGTCTGGGATGGATCACAATCAAAGAAGCGGGGATCAAGGTTGTTGCACATGTCCCAAAAGGCGTTGGTGTGATGCTGAGGAAGTCCCTGATTTAACATAGGATCGAATAGGGGGCGCACTGATGAAGAAGCTATACGGGGTGATAGGCTGTCCGATACAGCAAACAATGTCTCCACTCATTCATAATGATGCTTTTCTCCATCTGGGTATGGATGCCTTTTATCATGCATTCCATGTGGAGCCCGGTGACCTTGAAGACGCAGTGAAAGGGATGAAAGCCCTCGGCGTCTCCGGCTTCAATGTGACGATTCCACATAAGGAGAGCATCATTCCTTTATTGGATGAAGTGGACGAACACGCCCGCCGGATAGGTGCGGTCAATACTGTGGTCTGTGAAAACGGGAAATTGAAAGGGTACAATACCGATGGGCCAGGATACGTGGAAGCGTTAAAGCAGGTGACGCAGACTTCTGATAAACGGATGCTGATCATTGGTGCCGGCGGAGCAGCCAGGGCCATCATCTATTCTCTTTTACAGGAGCCCGGGGTCACGGCGGATATCTTGAACCGCACACCTGAGAAAGCGATCAGCCTGATCGAGGAGTTCTCCTTCCATGACCGTTGCCGTGCAGTGACGATGGAAGAAGCTGTCCGGAGTCTCCCTACGTATGATGTCATTGTGCAGACCACATCTGTAGGGATGCATCCCCATGTGGAGGAGACTCCTATCCCGCTTTCAACATTGAAAAAGAATGCAGTGGTAAGTGATATCATTTATAATCCTTTAGAAACAAGGCTATTGAACGAAGCACGACTTAAGGGAGCGGTTGTCCAAAATGGTGTGCAGATGTTTGCATATCAAGCTGCTCTCGCCTTTCAACAATGGACAGGCAATGTTCCGGATGTGGAAAGGATGGAAACATTAGTAACAGAACGACTAGGAGGAACATCATGTTAACAGGTAAACAAAAAAGATTTCTACGTGCTGCGGCACATCATCTTGACCCGATTTTTCAAGTTGGAAAAGGTGGGGTAAATGAAAATATGACCAAACAAATTTCCGAAGCACTTGAAGTGAGAGAGCTTATAAAGGTGAGCATCCTGCAAAACTGTGATGATGACCGAAACACAGTGGCGAATGAGCTTGTAGCAGGAACAAGGGCGGAGCTTGTCCAGGTAATCGGAAATACTGTTGTCCTTTACAAGGAGTCAAGGGAAAACAAACAGATCGAATTGCCGAAATCCAGATAAGGTGAGGGAGGGATCATGGTGAAAAAAGTAGGCATTTTGGGAGGCACTTTTGATCCTCCGCATCTTGGTCATCTTTTGATAGCAAATGATGTAAAGCATGTCTTGAGCCTGGACGAGGTGTGGTTCATGCCGAACCATATCCCCCCTCATAAACAGTCGGATTCCTTCACATCCAGCGACGTAAGACTTGAAATGATCAAAAGAGCCATTGAAGGTCAGCCTTATTTTCAGGTCCAGGCAATTGAGCTTGAAAGAGAAGGACCGTCCTATACGTATGACACGATATTGATGTTGAAGGAAAGCTATCCGACAGTGGATTTTCATTTTATCATCGGGGCCGATATGGTGGAATACCTCCCAAAATGGCATAAAATAGAAGAACTGCTGAAGCTGGTGAAATTCGTCGGTGTGAAAAGGCCGGGATATTCGATTACCACCTCACTACCTGTGATCGAAGTGGAAACTCCCCAGTTTGAGGTTTCCTCTACGCTCATCAGGCAGCGTATCAAAGAGGGGAGATCAACCCATTATTTGGTGCCAGAGAATGTCCGACGAATGATAGAGGAGAAAAAGCTGTATGAATAGAGAAAAAGCGCTCAGAATTGTTCGGGAGAAATTAACAGAACGCCGCTATATCCATACCATCGGGGTGATGGAAACAAGCATCGTTCTCGCAAAAAAGTATGGCGTGGACGAAAACAAGGCAGAACTTGCTGCTATTTTCCATGACTATGCCAAGTTCCGCGATAAGGAAGAAATGCGGAATATCATCCTGGATCAAAATATGCCGCAGGATCTCCTTACACACCATGATGAACTTTGGCATGCCCCGGTTGGTGCCTATTTGGTGGAAAAAGAAGTAGGCATTACGGATAAAGAAGTTTTAGAGGCGATAAAATGCCATACATCAGGAAAAATTAATATGACTACGCTTGATAAGGTCCTCTATGTAGCGGATTATATCGAGCCGGGCCGTGACTTTCCCGGGGTGGAAGAGGTAAGGGAATCTGCCGAATCAAGCCTTGATATAGCACTGATACAAGCGATGAAAAATACGATTTCCTATCTTTTGAAGCGGAATCAGCCTGTTTACCCGGATACTTTTCACGCTTATAATGATATGACTATGAAAGTAAAAGGAAGGAAGTTAAGTTAATGTCAAAAGAATTATTACAACTTGCTGCACAAGCGGCAGACGATAAAAGAGCAGAAGAATTGGTTGCCTTGAATATGAAGGGGATCTCCCTTGTATCGGATTATTTCCTGATTTGTCATGGTAACTCCGACAAGCAGGTACAAGCAATTGCCAGGGCGATCAAGGAAGCAGCGGAAGAGCAGGGCCAAAATGTCCGCAGAATGGAAGGCTTCGATGAGGCACGTTGGATCCTTGTAGATCTTGGGGATGTCGTTGCACATGTCTTCCATAAGGATGAGCGTGGCTATTACAACCTGGAGCGACTCTGGGGAGATGCCCCGCGTGAAGACGTCCTTAAAGAGCTGACGTAAATGGCTTACGGTCAATTTGCCTTCATTTACGATCATTTGATGGAGGACGTCCCGTATGATAAATGGGTGGAGTACGTCAAGAGCATCAAAGGTCGTCATGCGAAGGGGAAACAGGACTTTAGCATCGTGGATGTCGGTTGCGGGACCGGGGAAATGACCATCCGTTTTGCGAAAGAAGGGTGGAAGGTCTCTGGTGTGGATCTATCTGAAAGCATGCTTGCAGTAGCCCATGAAAAGTCTGTTCAAGCGGGGGTCACGATCCCCTATTTTGAGCAGAATATGACGGAGCTTGATGGTTTTGCTGGTACGGATTGCGTGACCATCTTTTGCGATTCCCTCAATTATCTGCGGACAGAAGAGGAGATCCGGGAAACTTTCAATAGGGTTTACACCCAGCTTGCCCATGGTGGCCTCTTTATGTTTGATGTTCATTCCCTTTTTAAAATGTCCCAAATATTTGTGAATAGCACCTTTACGAATGTGGAAGAAGAAGTGTCCTACATATGGAACTGCTTTGCAGGGGAAGAAGCCAACAGTGTGGAGCATGAATTGAGCTTTTTTGTCCTCGATGAGGAATCAGGACAATATTCCCGCTTTGACGAAGTGCATTATCAGCGTACACATAGTGTGGATCTCTATAAGAAATGGCTGGAGGAAGCAGGCTTTGAACTGTTATCCCTTACAGGGGATTTCTCCATGGAACACCTCGCCGATCAGGCGGAAAGAGTGTTCTTTGCCGCAAGAAAAATATAGATAAACAAACATGGAAGCCCATCAAATTCGTCCAAATTTGATGGGCTTTTGTTTTAGACGAAGTACCTTCCAACTGACAGTGCATAGGATAAATCTATAAACTGGGAAGGGAATGAAAAAAATGTACCATGATCCAAATTTTTTCAGGTACCAATATCCGAATCCTTATTATGTTCAAGCGCCGATGTATCATTATGCTCAACAGCCATTTTACAGATATACCCCGATAAATCCATATGACTACGTCGGATTCATCCAGGGAGACCGAAGAATCCAGCTTAAAGATAATGGGCCAAATCCCTATGTGGTGAATATCAATGAAGCCACCATTCAAAACAATACTTATCGTACAGCTTTGTGGACGGGAACGCATTTGCAACTTACCTTGATGAGCCTCAATCCTGGGGAAGATATCGGTTTGGAAATGCATCCTGACGTGGATCAATTTTTAAGGATCGAGCAAGGACAGGGAATTGTTCAAATGGGTAAGAGTAAAGATAATTTTACCTTTGAAAGGGATGTGTATGACGATTACGCCATCATCATTCCTGCTGGCACATGGCATAACCTGACCAACACAGGCAATACCCCGCTCAAACTCTACTCGATATATGCGCCGCCAAACCATCCATTTGGCACCGTCCATACTACCAAGGCTGATGCAATGGCTGCAGAAGAAGAGCAAGAAGGAACGGTCATTTCAGGGAAAACTCCAGATGAGTGGGTAAAGTACACGGAGTTTTTAGTGAATGAGGGCTTAGAGGATGTGAAAAGAGGCATTAATGCCACACATATCCTACAGGAATTCATCCTGATGGGAGTCCTTGTCGGGAAAGGATACTCCCCTGAAAAGGCATATGAAACCGTGGAAGAGTGGGAACGTACAGGAGAATCCAAGCTTCTTCAGCAGAGCAAAAATATGTAAACTTTTATCTTCAGTGGAAAAAACCATCCATTAATCCCAAGGATGGTTTTTTATCATCATTTTTTTATGAAAAATTTGCAAAAGAAAAAGGAATTCTGTCGAAAGAGTCGAATACCTTTCTAATGAAACTGCTTTTTAACCTCGCATAGATCTTCATCAAACTTCTCGTGGGTTTTTTGAATCAAATGATGGAACACATCACCCAGCTCATTTTCGAGCACCTTGATCCCTTCTCCTGTTACACCACCCTTTACACACACTTTTTCCTGAAGGGTTGGCAGCGTAAAAAGATCCTTTTCCAACAGCTTTCCCATTCCGACGATCATTTCACTTGCAAGTGCGGTGGCCTGCTCTTTTGTTATCTCTGTTTCACTTACTGCCCCATCTATGAAACGTTGCAGCAGATAGCTGAAAAATGCAGGTCCGCAGCTTACTATATCGGAAGCGACCCTTGTCACATTTTCACTTATGG
This sequence comes from Sutcliffiella tianshenii, assembly GCF_016908565.1. GTDB lineage: Bacteria > Bacillota > Bacilli > Bacillales > Bacillaceae_I > Sutcliffiella_A > Sutcliffiella_A tianshenii. The sequence continues at coordinate 213,070 of NZ_JAFBED010000004.1, read as the reverse complement.
TGATCGGTTTGGAAATCTTTCCGCAAATTTCAGTCAGATAATCGCGATACTCTGCACTTAAATTTTCGCCAAAAGTCATCAAGGTCACCCCGGAAAGGGCGCGGTTTGTGATGCTCGGGATGATTCTTGCCACCTGACAGGATACGAGAGACTGCAGCTGCTTCACAGATACAGGAGAGGTGATGGAAATCACACATTTATCCTTAGTCAGTAAATGATCTATTCTCATTAAAAGGGGGTGAATATCCAAAGGCTTGACGGAAAGAAAAATGATGTCTGCATCTTTCGCTACTTCCTCTGCTGTTTCTTTTACCACTATGTTTTCGTATAGGCTTTGAATGCTATACGCCTTCTTTAAAGTCCGATTGGTTATTGTCATATTTTCAGGAGGTACTGCGCCAGCTTCGATAAATGCTTCGATTAATATCTTTCCCATGTTACCGGTCCCGATGATTCCAATTTTCAATTTCATTCCCTCCTTCATCCAAAAAAGTTTCTCATACACTATATGTTTTTTTAGAAAAAATATGAATAGAAGGTGAAACCACAGTGAAAGAATCCTTATATCTCCATAAAAAGAAATGGATGCTCGGTACAATGGGTGCCGTGGTACTCGTGATTTTCCTATGGCCGAAGATGTTCCCCTCTTCTGAGATGACGGAACCTCCTGTTTTTCAGAAGCTCGTAGTTGAAGAGCGGGATCAAGAGGAGGTGGAGGAACCAAATCAGTCTCTTGAACAAGAAACAAATGATTCCCCCCGTCTCCCTGCGACTGTTTTGATTGATATCAAAGGCGCAGTAAGGCTTCCAGGGGTGTACGAGCTGCTATCCGGAGAAAGAATCATTGACGCGGTGGACAAAGCGGGCGGGTTTTTGCCAAATGCCGATACGAGGAAAGTGAATCTGGCTTCCTTATTAGTGGACGAAATGGTGATCTATGTCCCGGAAGAAGGGGAGGAAACTGAAGAGCTGACATTCGTCGAAACACCGAATGATGCCGGGGGAAAGGGAGCGGTTGATAAAAAGGTGAATATTAATACCGCGACAGAGGAAGAGCTTACAACACTCTCTGGGATAGGCCCTTCCAAAGCTCAAGCCATCATAGAGTATCGCGAGGAAAATGGCCTATTCAAGTCGGTTGATGACATGTTGAATGTCACAGGTATCGGAGAGAAATCACTAGAGAAAATACGGGATGAGATTACCACGACAAATTAAATTGACGAGGCAACGGGAATGTCGATACACTATAGTTATTGCAAATCAGAAGCTGGAGGGAAATCTATGGCTAGAATATCTTGGGATCAATACTTCATGGCTCAAAGCCATTTACTCGCATTACGCAGCACATGTACACGATTGACAGTCGGCGCTACCATAGTCAGAGACAAGCGTATCATCGCAGGGGGCTATAACGGGTCCATCGCTGGCGGGACGCATTGTATCGATGAAGGATGCTATGTCATCGATAACCACTGTGTAAGGACGATACATGCAGAAATGAATGCCCTTCTCCAATGCTCCAAATTCGGTGTGCCGACAGCGGAGGCAGAAATCTACGTCACGCACTTTCCATGCCTTCATTGCTGTAAAGCCATCATTCAGGCAGGGATAAAGACGGTCTATTATGCCATGGATTATAAGAATCACCCATACGCGATGGAAATGTTTGAACAGGCGGGAGTCCGGGTTCAATATGTGGAGTTTCAAAATTCAGGCCTTCATGATCCTGAAAAATTGAAGTTCATCACTGAGTTGATTGCTAAGCTTGAAAACGCGGGAGCTTCAGAGGAAGAAATAAAGGAATGGTATGAAAAGGCCGAAAGTTTGTTTAGTGTCCGGGTGTAATCCCTCATGAACCAAACAGGCAATTTTGCTTATCTTGCCGTTGCCGGCTGTCTGGGCATTGCAGTCTCCAGTTTTTTATTTCACTGGGGGCTGCTGACATTAACATGTTGTTATCTTCTTTGGATATGGCTTGGTTTGAAAAGAAGCGGATTGGCATGTGCCGCCTTGATGGTCGGAATTGGTTATGGGTTGTATTATAGCGTGATAGACCGGGCAAATATCTCCCAGTATACTGTAAGGGATACAGAATTTTCCGGAGAAATAACCCATATGATCCTAAGGGATGGCAATAAAATATCCTTTAGAATCGACACCGAAAGGGAAGAAACCCTTCTTATTGAATACTACATGGATACAGAAAATGAATTTCAAAGCTTTTCCTCACTCCAGATCGGGGACAATTGCTTTTTTTTAGGATCACTTAAAGAACCGCTGCCTCCTACAAATCCTCATGCCTTCGACTATAAGCGATTTCTCTATCACCAACACATTCACTGGACCCTCACGTTAATCGATGCCCCTACAGAATGTACATCTCCACCCTCCCCAAGCTTCCATACAGCATTGAAGCAATGGAGGGTAAAAGGCATGAAACTGATCAATGATGAAGTGGAACAGCCTGTATCAGGATTCATGATCAGCCTCCTTTTTGGAGAAAGAGGCTACATGGATGAAGAAATCCTTGAAACCTATCAGTTGTTGGGACTTGTCCATCTGCTGGCAATCTCAGGCCTTCACGTAGGCGTGGTCACGGCCGCCATATTCCTTATTGGTATCAGACTGGGTGTCACAAGAGCTTTCATGAATGGTACACTTCTCCTGTTCCTCCCATTATATGTGATTGTCGCGGGGGCGGCTCCATCAGTCATACGGGCTGGCATAATGACCGGCGTGGTGCTCTTGTATCTGATGATTAAAAAGAGGTTCCTATCCATCGATGCCATCGGGGTGGCATGCATGATCATCCTGTTGATCAATCCTTATTACCTTTATCATATCGGTTTTCAACTTTCTTTTATTGTCAGTCTATGTTTGATCCTCTCGGAGAAAAGGCTGCGAACTCTCCCGCATAAAAGCAATCAATTGCTTTACGTCTCAATCGTTGCTCAACTTGCATCACTGCCGGTCATCCTTTATCATTTCTTTCAATTCTCCATATGGAGCCCGCTTTTGAATCTCATTTTTGTCCCTTTCTACTCCTTGTTTGTATTGCCGCTCTCCTTTTTCATATTCTTTTGCCTGATCATTTCCCCTGATATTGTACCCGTCATTCTCCCATTGCTGAAATATCCTTTGCTATTGATGAATGGTCTGGCTGAAGGGGTCGCCGGTTTTTCATTCGGTACTCTCGTTTTCGGAAGACCACCACTTTATTTGATGGTTGGATATATTCTGTCGGTTTTATTCATTTTTTACAAAATGGAAAATGTAACCTTCAAAAGAAGCTGGAAGGCCATGTGTTTCCTGATGATCTGTTTTATTTTTCACTGGAATATCGGCTTGTTCCAGCCAGGTGGAAAGGCCGTGGTACTCGATATCGGGCAGGGAGATGCCATCTATATCAGGCTGCCGCACAATCGCGGCACTTACTTGATTGATACGGGGGGTGTTTACCAGTTTGAGGTGGAGGAGTGGAAAAGGAGAAAAAAGCAATTTGATGGCGGAAAAAGTATCCTTGTCCCTTTTTTAAAAGCGGAAGGGATAAGGGAACTGGATAAACTATTTTTGACGCACGGGGACTATGATCATATCGGCAATGTTCCAAGCCTGTTGAACGAGATAAAAGTAAAGGATTTATATGTCCCTGTTGGATTTGGAAGAGAGGGGGGAGAAATGGAACGGGAGGTTATGTCAGAGGCAGCAAAAAGGAAAATCAACGTACAAGTGGTGGATGATTCGTCTGGTTGGAAAGCAGGGGAAGCTTCCTTTCAATTTTTGCATCCATCAAAGGTATATAAGGACAAAAATGATGGTTCCATTGTCCTGTACGCAGAGTTCGGCGGGCTATCGTGGCTGTTTACAGGTGATATAGAAGCAGCTGGGGAAAGGGATCTTATTCAGAGGTATCCTGAATTGAAGGCGGATGTATTGAAAGCTGCGCATCATGGCAGCGGCACATCCAGCCTGGCTCCATTTCTCGATCGGCTGGACCCTGATTATGTCCTTATATCAGCAGGCAGGAACAACCGGTTTGGGCATCCCCATGCTGAAGTGCTGGAGCGAATCGAAGGTATCGGTTCCATGCATTATCGCACGGATGAACAAGGAGCCATCTTTTATAATTTTACACAACGCGGAGGAACGTTTTCCACCCAATTACCATAGGATACACTAGAAGAAATGAAAAAGAGACTGCAGGTTATCAGCAGTCTCTTTTAAAACGAAGCTTTGAGTTTTATCCTCATTCTTTCCACAACGAGCTTTGAGAAAGAATCACTACGGTATGTATAGAACCGTAATTAAGATCCTAGGTACTGAATAAGAGTTCCCATTAGAAAAATCGTTGCGAAAAACCCGAAGGATACGACAAAACCGACACCAGAATCAACTGCATCGTTACGTTTACTTTGGACGCTTTTTTCAAATTCGTTCATAAGTATCCCTCCTTATCATTCATTAGTATAAGCTATTCGCTAAAAAAAATCTACCTAACAAATATGCTTTTCCACCTTTGACAAGAGTTGTCACAAATAGTTCGGAAATAACGGGAGAACATAGTATTACACCCGAGGGGGTCAATCGTCAGCAAGTGAGTTACCTGGGGCTCGCTACGTTGACGTTCATATAAAATGGGGATTAGTTTTTACAGCTGAAACTAATCTCCTTTGACTTTTAAAGGCGTTTTTTCTGTTTGTCGTTTCAATGCTTGTCACAACCTTGCTTCCTCATGTACGATAGAATAGTGAACCAAAACTGACGGGAGCAATCTTATGGGATTTGAAGCATTGAAAAAAATAAAGGCAAAACATTTTGCGCCTATTTACTTATTATTAGGAACGGAAGGTTTTTTATTAAAAGAAGTCCGGGACAGCATCATCGATCATGCCCTTGAAGTGGACGAGCATGACTTCAATCTGTCCTATTATGATATGGAAGAACAGCCGGTCGATATCGCGATTGAAGACGCGGAAACCTTGCCTTTTATGGGAGAGAGGAGAGTGGTGGTGCTCACCAATCCATTCTTTTTGACGGGTGAGAAAAGTAAAAGCAAGGTGGAGCACAACACAGACCGTTTTTTGTCATACATACAGCAGGCGGCACCTTACACCATCCTTGTCATTCATGCGCCTTATGAGAAGCTTGACGAACGCAAAAAAATCGTGAAGCAGTTGAAATCGATAGCAGAGGTAATCGAAGGGCAACCCCTGGGCGAAAGGGAACTCATGGCCTGGATGAAGGGAAGGGCAGAACAGAACGGTGCTGTGCTTGCCAACGATGCTGCGGAGGAATTGCTGAAAATCGCCGGGGTGAACCTTTCTGTCCTGGCACAGGAAATCAACAAGATGGCGATGTATATAGGAGCGGCTGAACAGACAATCAATGTGGAAACGGTCAAACTGCTTGCTGCCAAATCAATCGAACATACCATTTTCGAGCTGATCGAGAAAATGGTGCACCGTAAAATTGATGAAGCATTGGCAATCTTCTACGAATTGATCAGGAACAATGAAGAGCCCATCAAGCTGCACGCCTTGATCGCCACCCAATTCAGGATGTTATATCAGGTGAAGGATTTGAGTGAACAAGGCTACAGTCAGCAGAAAATGGCGGGGATCCTACGGGTGCATCCATACAGAGTGAAACTGGCAGCGCAACAGAGTCGCTATTTTTCACGCAAGGAACTGATGAAAATGATCGAGGATCTTGCAGAAGCGGATTATGAGATGAAAAGCGGGAAAGTGGACAAGAGGCTGGCAATTGAAATGCTGCTGCTGAAGCTGGCACCGGTGAAATAGTTTGAAATGATTGACATTGAATGGGATTAGGTGGGGGATGGTACTTATTAGTGCCAGGCCCCTCTTTTTTTGTTTGGGGGAAGAAAGAGGTTGGTTAGTGGATGGAGGGGGCCAGGCACTGGTTTGTTTGAGATCGGTGGATGGAGGGGCCAGGCACTGGTGGTGTCTTTAATGGGAAAATAAAAAAAGGCAAAATAAAAAACGACCCAAGTGGATCGTCTTTCATTAGGCAGTAGCGCCGTTTACTTTTTTCGCTAGGCGAGATTTTTGACGGTTTGCTGCATTCTTGTGGATGATACCGTTTTGAGCAGCTTTGTCTAAACGCTTCGCAGCTTCTAAGTAAGCTGTTTTTGCACCTTCAACATCGTTGTTGGCAACAAAAGCTTCTACTTTCTTCACAGCAGTACGCATAGAAGACTTAATAGTAGCGTTATGAGCACGACGTACATCGTTAGTTTTTACACGTTTGATAGCAGATTTAATGTTTGGCATATCTTTCACCTCCATACAATTCGACGATCGAGATTATATAAAACTCGACATTTCTATACTTATAAGAACAAGTGATATTCTATCAAATCCATGATGATTATGCAATAGGGAGTCAAGGTAATTTTCTTGAAAGTGGTTTCTTCCATGAAAATCACGCCTTAATTGTGATGAAAAGTCGTTTCAGGCCCAAGAATATAGGATGCATGAAAAGCGGGGAAAAGGTAAAAATAAAACTAAAATTTGGCAATGATGGAGGTCTCTATGAATAATCAACCATTGGATTTAAGTCAATATAGTGTAAGAACAGATTTGGCAATTGAAGCAAACGAGATAGCACGTGAAAAACAGGAAAAGGAGTCCCCCTCTTCACAGACGGGCGGAAGCACAACCGCCCAGCCCGGTGGTCAGCCTTCCACGGCGATTGAGGGAGTGGTGGTGAAAGAACGCCAATCTGACGGAATCAATATAACAACCGTTACCATCTCTGAAAAAGGTGCAGAAATGACAGGGAAAAAAGCCGGGAACTATTTGACCCTGGAAACAACGGCGATCCGTCAACAGGATACTGAACTGCAGCAGAAGGTGGAAAGGGTTTTTGCGAAAGAATTCAGCGCATTTTTGGATGGAATGAAAATTTCAAAGGATGCCAGCTGTCTCGTCGTTGGGCTTGGCAATAAAAATGTGACGCCTGACGCCCTGGGGCCGCTTGCTTGCGAAAATCTGCTTATTACAAGGCATCTTTTCAGCCTTCAGCCGGAATCGGTACAGGACGGCTTCCGCCCGGTCAGTGCGCTCACACCCGGAGTGATGGGGTTAACGGGAATCGAGACAAGTGACATCATTGTCGGGGTTGTGGAAAAAACGAAACCTGATTTTGTCATTGCCATCGATGCACTGGCTGCCCGTTCCATTGAGCGGGTCAATGCAACAATCCAGATTTCAGACACAGGCATCCACCCAGGGTCAGGGGTCGGCAACAAAAGAAAAGAGCTTAGTCTTGATACGCTCGGGATTCCTGTCATCGCCATCGGAATCCCGACAGTTGTCGATGCGGTATCCATGGCAAGTGATACGATTGACTTTATTCTCAAGCATTTCGGCAGGGAAATGAAAGAAGGGGATAACCCTTCAAGGTCATTGGTCCCTGCAGGAATGAGCTTTGGTGAAAAGCGGAAGCTGACAGAGGAGGATCTGCCGGCTGATGAGCATCGCCAAAATTTCCTCGGCCTTGTCGGGACATTGCCTGATGAGGAAAAAAGAAGATTGATCCATGAGGTCCTTTCCCCGCTTGGCCATAATCTGATGGTCACGCCAAAGGAAGTGGATGACTTCATTGGTGACATGGCAAATGTCATTGCGGAAGGATTGAATGCCGCCCTGCATGCAAAAGTTGGCCAGGATAATGTAGGCGCCTATACCCATTAATCGACAGCCTGTTCTACTCTTTTGTGCTGATGCATACACATAGTAGCAATTAGCATAGAAAGGGTGAAAGCATGAAGGGCTACCGCTCGTCAAACGTCGTCGTAACAGTAAATGGGACAAGCTTGAAAAAAGCAATCGTAGCAGTGATCTTGGGATTTATTCTCGTTTTTGCGGTATCCGGTGTAATGACATCACTGAAACCGGAGTATCGGGTGACCTCAAGCTCGATCAACGAATTTTCCAAAAGACTGAATGGAGAATCTCTTTTATATATTTTGGGTTATACCAATGCGTATTTTACCCAAGGATTGTCAGAGGAGGCGAAGAAGCCTAATTATGGCTCCGCGCTGTTTGAATTGACAACCAGCATAAACCTGGATGACCCGAGAAGCTTGATAAGAAATGAGATACCGGGATTTTTTCATTATGATGGGGAGATCCTTGTTGCAGGGGAAGGGATCAACTATGCGAATATGCCTGTTGAATCCTCGCCGCCGATGGAAGTTCTTTTGGCGGAAAGAGAGGCATCCGCTGTAGAACTTGAGGAGGAGAGTGAAGGGAACAGTCCCCCGCCTGCCCAAACGACTGGAGACAAACGTACCGTTTTTATTTACCATTCCCATTCACGTGAATCTTTTCTGCCTTATTTAAAAGGTGTGACTGATCCTGATTCTGCTAGTCACCCTGAAGTCAATGTGACTAAGCTTGGTACAAAGCTTCAGCAAGAACTGATTGATAGAGGGATCGGTACAGATGTTGATACGACGGATACCGCGCTTGGATTAAAGGAAAAGAACTGGACATACGGAAAATCCTATGACATTACCAGACCAATTGTTCAAGAAGCGTTGGCAGGGAATCAGCACCTTAACTACTTGATTGATATTCATCGTGATGCGGGGAGAAGATCCAGCACCACCATTGAAATCAATGGAGAATCTTACGCAAAATTATATTTTGTTATCGGTAAGAAGAATCCTAACTATGAGCAAAATCAAAAGCTTGCCAATCAGATCCATGAAAAGCTGCAGGAAAAATACCCTGGCCTGAGCAAAGGATTATTCGATCCGCCAGCAGTTGCCACGAGAAACGGGCTTTACAATCAAGACCTATCACCAAACTCCATGCTTATAGAAGTCGGCGGAGTTGACAATACTTTTGAAGAGATGAACAGGACGCTCGAAATATTTGCGGATGTTTTCAGTGAAATCTATTGGGATGCTGAAAAAGTGGATGGCACGCCAGAGGGTGACCGTCAATAAAGAATAAAAGGAGCTGAAAGTGCGATGAAAAGATTTTTGTTCATGAGTGGCCTCATTACAATGGTTTTGTTTCTTGGAGTGCTTTTAGGGATGCAGCAGGCGAATGAAGGTATGAGAAAGATGAAGGGCTATGAAGACCCCTCAGATGGCAAGGCTTTTCACGTAGTGGAAACGACTGAGGGCTATAATGGCACATTCCTCGGCAACGAAATCACTTCCCAGGATATAAAGGAAAAGCAGGAAAAGCTGGAAGGAATCAAAGCGTTCAATTTTTTCTCATCCATGGGAAAGAAGCTGGCAGACGGGGTGAGCAGCCTGATGTCGGGGCTGCTGAACGATGCAGCAGATAAAATCGAAGGACAGGTCAGTGAATAGAGCGGACGGTCCCATGCTGGGCCGTTTTTTTGTTCACTGTCTCCTAGCCGAATTCCAATAATAGGTAAAAGTTCAATAGAACTGCAAAAAAGGTCAATAGAAACCGAAAAAAGTTCGATAGACCAGGAAAAAAGTTCAATAGAACTCCAAAAAAGTCCGATTGACCGGCAAAAAAGTCCGATAGGAAGATCTCATGCATCCTCTTCCCGCGAATTCCCCCCCTTCACGATTACCATTGAATCTTCCCCACGCTATTGTTATAATCAGAAATAGTGTACGTTGCCGAAAGTGTAGGAGTGAAAGAGATGAACAGAGAAGAACGCTTAAAACGACAAGAAAAGATCAGGAACTTTTCCATTATCGCCCATATCGACCATGGTAAATCCACCTTGGCCGACCGCATTTTGGAAAAGACATCAGCTTTGACGCAAAGGGAAATGAAAAACCAGCTTTTGGATTCGATGGACCTTGAGCGTGAGCGTGGAATCACCATTAAATTAAATGCCGTGCAGTTAAAATATAAAGCGAAGGATGGGGAGCAATACATTTTCCATCTGATAGATACTCCGGGACATGTGGATTTTACATATGAGGTTTCTCGAAGCTTGGCTGCCTGTGAAGGAGCCATTTTAGTTGTGGATGCAGCGCAGGGGATTGAAGCCCAGACGCTTGCTAACGTTTATTTGGCATTGGATAACAATCTTGAAATCATGCCGGTCATCAATAAAATCGACCTGCCGAGTGCAGAGCCTGAGCGCGTTCGCCAGGAAATCGAGGATGTAATCGGACTTGATGCATCCGATGCTGTTTTGGCCAGTGCAAAGGCCGGCATTGGGATCGAGGATATCCTGGAGCAGGCTGTGCAAAAGATCCCGGCGCCGCAGGGTGATCCGGATGCTCCATTGCAAGCACTTATCTTTGACAGCTTATTCGATCCTTATCGTGGAGTTGTTGCATACATCCGTGTGGTGAATGGTACGGTCAAGGTTGGGGATAAGATCAGAATGATGGCGACAGGCAAGGAGTTTGAGGTCAATGAAGTTGGTGTGTTTACACCCAAAGCGTTGATGCTTGATGAATTGACGGTCGGGGATGTAGGATTTTTGACTGCAGCCATCAAAAACGTCGGTGACACGCGAGTGGGTGACACCATCACCAGTGCGAAGAATGGTGCAACAGAACCTCTTCCAGGGTACCGTAAATTGAACCCGATGGTATATTGCGGACTTTATCCGATTGATTCTGCGAAGTTCAATGACCTTCGAGATGCATTGGAGAAGCTTGAGCTGAATGATTCAGCCTTGCAGTATGAGCCTGAGACTTCACAGGCCCTTGGCTTTGGTTTCCGTTGCGGATTCCTTGGTCTGCTTCACATGGAAATCATCCAGGAACGTATCGAGCGTGAATTTAATATCGACTTGATTACAACGGCTCCATCCGTTATCTACCAAGTGCATTTAACGAACGGGGACTCATTCAATGTAGATAACCCGTCCAATTTCCCTGACCCACAAACGATCGATCGAGTGGAAGAGCCATATGTCAAAGCGACAATAATGGTTCCGAACGACTATGTCGGAGCGGTCATGGAGCTTTGCCAGGACAAGCGAGGGAACTTTATCGATATGCAGTATTTGGATGATATCCGGGTGAGCATCGTTTATGAAATTCCATTGGCGGAAATCGTGTATGATTTCTTTGACCAGTTAAAATCGAATACAAAGGGCTATGCTTCCTTTGATTATGAACTGATTGGGTACAAGCCTTCCGCTTTATCTAAAATGGATATTCTCCTGAATGGAGAAAAAGTCGATGCACTTTCCTTCATCGTTCACAGGGATTCAGCCTATGACAGAGGGAAAATAATCGTAGAGAAACTAAAAGAGCTTATCCCGAGACAACAGTTCGAGGTGCCGATCCAAGCGGCTGTCGGTCAGAAGATCATTGCGAGATCGACGATTAAGTCCATGGGTAAAAACGTACTGGCAAAATGTTACGGAGGAGACATTTCCCGTAAACGAAAGCTTTTGGATAAGCAAAAAGAAGGTAAAAAACGCATGAAGCAGGTTGGTTCTGTGGAAGTGCCACAGGAAGCCTTCATGGCAGTTCTGAAAATGGACGATTCTGCGAAGAAAAAGTAATATATAGCAAAAGGAAAAATACCGCAGACCTACTGCGGTATTTTTTCGTAAAAGTATTTCCTGTGCTATAGTGTAGGGACAAATTAAGGGAAGTGTGATTTTATGATTAAATCAGCCTATCTTCATATACCGTTCTGTCATCATATTTGCCATTACTGCGATTTCAATAAAGTATTTTTGAAAAATCAGCCGGTGGATGAATATCTACAGTTCATGGATATGGAAATGAAGCATACATTGGAGCGGTTTCCTCCCGATCATCTGGAAACGATTTTCGTCGGGGGCGGGACTCCGACGGCATTGAATGAAAAGCAGTTGGCTTACTTGCTAGACTCAGTTCAGCGGAATTTCCCTGTGACCCAGGATATGGAGTATACATTTGAAGCGAATCCGGGAGACCTATCACTTGAGAAGCTTCATCTGTTAAAAGAGGGCGGGGTGAATCGCCTAAGTTTCGGTGTCCAAAGCTTCAACGATGAGTTATTGAAAAGAATCGGCCGCACGCATCGGAAAGAGGATGTTATCAAATCGATCGAGCATGCAAGGGCTGCCGGTTTTGATAACATCAGTGTGGATCTGATCTATAGTCTGCCTGACCAGACGGTGGAGGATTTTCAGGATACCCTGCGGACGGCATTCTCGCTTGATATGGAGCATTACTCTGCCTACTCCTTGATCATTGAACCGAAGACCGTCTTTTATAATCTGATGAACAAAGGGAAACTTCCCCTTCCCACCGAGGAGGAGGAAGTGCAGATGTACGACGTGCTGATGAATGAAATGGAAAAGCACGGCTACCAACAGTATGAAATATCCAATTTCGCCAAAAAGGGATACGAGAGCAGACACAATATCACCTATTGGGACAATGCATCCTATTATGGAATCGGAGCTGGTGCGCATGGGTATGTTGATGGTGTGCGCCTTGCGAATCATGGTCCATTGAAGAAGTACATGGATGCTATTTCCGAAACAGGGCTCGGCATTAAAGAAGAGCATACGGTGACGCGGGAAGAACGAATAGAAGAGGAGATGTTCCTTGGACTGCGAAAAACACAGGGAGTATCCATCTCCGGTTTTGAGCGGAAATTTGGCGCTGATGCACTTCATATTCTGCAAGCACCTATTGATGAAAACATTAAAAAAGGACTGCTGGAAATACAAGGCGACTATATCCGTCTGACCCGAAAAGGAAAATTTCTTGGCAATGAAGTTTTTCAAGCATTTATTGGTGCGATCTGATTGACATGTGATTGGGTATTTGGTAATTTATTTATAGAATTAGCACTCGACTTAAAGGAGTGCTAACAGAGGTGATGCTGAGTGCTTACAGAACGACAGTTGTTGGTGTTACAAGTAATTATTGACGACTTCATCCGTTCTGCACAACCTGTGGGCTCAAGGACGCTCTCCAAAAAGGATGAAATATCCTTCAGTTCGGCCACCATCAGAAATGAAATGGCGGATTTGGAGGAATTAGGTTTTATTGAAAAAACACATACCTCCTCAGGTAGAGTTCCATCTGAAAAAGGGTATCGCTATTATGTGGATCACCTTCTTTCACCTGAGAGACTGACAAAGCGAGATGTGTTCGAGATAAAATCAATCTTCAGGGAGCAGATCTATGAAATGGAAAAGATAGTGCAGAAATCGGCACAGATCCTTTCCGATCTGACGAAATATACTTCCATTGTCCTTGGACCGGGTGTAAGGGATCATAAGCTGAAAAATCTGCAGATCATCCCGATAAACCATGAGCAGGCAGTTGCGATCATTGTAACGGATACAGGTCATGTTGAAAATCGCATGATAACATTTCCAGCCAATATGGATGCATCCGACATTCAAAAAATGGTGAACATTTTAAACGAGCGTTTAATCGGAGTGCCGCTTTCGGAGTTGATCAACAAGCTATACAAAGAGGTGGCAACCCTTCTGCGTTCTCATATAGGAAATTATGAAAATATCCTGCAATCGTTAAGTACCACTCTGTACATGGAAGAAAAGGACCGGGTGTTTTTTGGCGGAAAGACCAATATGCTCACCCAGCCCGAGTTCAACGATATCAATAAGATCCGCTCGCTGATGCTATTGATCGATCAAGGAAAGGACCTGTCCCAGCATATTCGTGCAAAAGAGGCCGGCATCCATGTGAAGATCGGCAGCGAGAACAATATTCCGGGTATGGAAGGCTGCAGCATCATTTCCGCTACCTATTCGATCGGTCCGGAACAGTTGGGAACGATAGCATTACTTGGACCTACACGTATGGAGTATTCGCGCGTGATCAGTCTTCTTCAGCTTGTCAGTTCCGACCTTTCCCAGGTCGTTTCCAAGCTGTATCAAAAGGACTGAGCATGGAAATATTGTAGAAGTTAGGGCAAATCAAGCCGGCTTCGCATTTCGGTGTCCAGCTGCGCCGGCTAGCCCCTCGAGGTCATTAGCCGTTTTCCGCCAGAGGTCAAAGGGCGACCTCCAGCGGAACCCGTCTTATGCTTGTCGGGGCTGATCAAACCGGCTCCGCATTTCGTATTTAAGGAGGTGAAACCATTGGTAGAAAAGAACGAACAAGCAACTGTTGAAAACGAAGAAGTGACTGTGGAAGAGAACGAGGAAACTGCAGAAGCTGTACAAGAAGAGGTGGAGGTATCACCTGAACAGCAGAAGATTGAAGAGCTTGAAGCCAAGCTTGAAGAATCTGAAAACCGTTACCTTCGCCTGCAGGCAGACTTTGATAATTTCCGCCGTCGCATGAGACTTGACCAAGAGGCAGCGCAAAAATATCGCGCGCAAAATCTTGTTACAGATATACTTCCTGCTTTAGATAACTTTGAACGGGCGCTTAAAGTGGAAGCCGAGGATGAAAAGACAAAAACATTCTTGCAGGGCATGGAAATGGTGCACCGCCAGCTACTAGAAGCATTAAAGAATGAGGGTCTTGAAGCAATCGACTCTGTGGGCCAGGAATTCGATCCGCATCTACACCAGGCAGTGATGCAAGTGGAAGAAGGCGAAGGGGAGTCCAATACAGTCCTCGAAGAGTTCCAAAAAGGATATAAACTGAAAGACCGCATCATTCGCCCATCCATGGTGAAAGTAAAGCAATAATCGACTGAAAAAGTGTAACTACATATAAGCATTAGGAGGAAAACAAGATGAGTAAAATTATCGGTATTGACTTAGGAACAACAAACTCATGTGTTGCTGTCCTTGAAGGCGGCGAGCCAAAAGTAATTCCAAATCCGGAAGGCAATAGAACAACTCCTTCCGTTGTGGCATTCAAAAACGGGGAACGTCAAGTAGGGGAAGTGGCAAAGCGCCAGTCCATCACGAACCCTAATACAATCATGTCAATCAAGCGTCACATGGGTACAGACTTTAAAGTGGAAGTGGAAGGAAAAGAGTACTCTCCACAAGAGGTTTCTGCAATCATCCTTCAACACTTGAAAGGCTATGCGGAAGAGTATTTAGGAGAAACAGTAACCAAAGCGGTAATCACTGTTCCTGCTTACTTCAACGATGCAGAGCGTCAAGCAACAAAAGATGCCGGTAAAATTGCAGGCCTAGAAGTGGAACGTATCATCAACGAGCCGACTGCAGCTGCATTGGCATACGGATTGGATAAAATGGACGAAGATCAGACCATCCTTGTTTATGACCTTGGAGGCGGTACGTTCGACGTTTCCGTACTTGAGCTTGGAGACGGCGTGTTCGAAGTACGCTCTACAGCCGGTGACAACCGTCTTGGTGGAGACGACTTTGACCAAGTGATCATCGACTATCTTGTTGCAGAATTCAAAAAAGAGAATGGCATCGACCTTTCTAAAGATAAAATGGCATTGCAACGTCTGAAGGATGCTGCTGAGAAAGCGAAAAAGGATCTTTCCGGAGTGACAAACACGCAAATCTCCCTGCCATTCATCACGGCTGGAGAAGCTGGGCCTCTTCACTTGGAAGTGAGCTTATCCCGTGCGAAATTTGACGATATCACGTCTTCACTGGTTGAACGTACAATGGGTCCTGTCCGCCAAGCACTACAAGATGCTGGCATCTCCGCTTCTGAACTTGATAAAGTAATTCTTGTTGGTGGGTCTACTCGTATCCCTGCAGTACAAGATGCTATCAAGAAAGAAACAGGAAAAGATCCTCACAAAGGGGTTAACCCGGATGAAGTTGTTGCACTAGGTGCTGCAATCCAAGGTGGAGTATTGACTGGAGACGTTAAAGACGTAGTACTTCTTGACGTAACACCACTTTCTTTAGGAATTGAAACGATGGGCGGAGTATTCACGAAGCTTATCGAAAGAAACACAACAATTCCTACAAGCAAGTCTCAAGTATTCTCAACAGCTGCTGACAGCCAAACTGCAGTGGACATCCATGTGCTTCAAGGTGAGCGCCCGATGGCTAACGACAACAAAACACTTGGTCGTTTCCAATTGACGGACATCCCGCCTGCACCACGTGGCGTACCACAAATCGAAGTATCTTTTGATATCGACAAGAATGGTATCGTAAACGTTCGTGCGAAAGACCTTGGCACAAATAAAGAGCAAACTATCACAATTAAATCTTCTTCAGGCTTATCCGAGGATGAGATCCAACGCATGGTAAGAGAAGCGGAAGAAAATGCGGATGCAGATAAGCAGCGCAAGGAAGAAGTGGAACTTCGCAACGAAGCTGACCAATTGTTATTCACTACTGAAAAGACACTTAAAGAAGTAGAAGGCAAAGTGGAAGAAGCAGAAGTGAAAAAAGCAGAAGATGCGAAGGAAGAATTGAAAGCTGCAATCGAGAAAAACGATTTAGCGGAAATCCGCACAAAGAAAGATGCACTTCAGGAAATCGTACAACAGCTTTCCATGAAGCTTTATGAGCAAGCAGCACAAGCACAGCAAGCTGCTCAAGGAGCAGAAGGCGCTGAAGCTGGATCTGCAAACCAAGACGATAATGTTGTGGACGCAGAATACGAAGAAGTAAACGACGATAAGAAATAAGCTGAAGTCTCCGGACTTTTGAACCATTAAAAGAAGAAAGTCGAAGCCTAGGCTTTGACTTTCTTTTTCATGTAAATAGAAATCACAAAATGGGATGGAGAGGTCTAACCTTTTATTGCTTTTTAAAGCTCAAAAGTGATACAATAACCTTTATGTGAATAGATCGGGAGTGGGTATTTAATGAGTAAACGCGATTACTATGAAGTACTTGGCGTCAGTAAAAGCGCGTCGAAAGATGAACTGAAAAAGGCATACCGCAAGCTGTCCAAACAATACCATCCAGACATCAACAAAGAGGCGGATGCAGCTGATAAATTCAAGGAGATCAAGGAAGCCTATGAAGTCTTAAGTGATGATCAGAAGAGATCGCACTATGACCAATTCGGCCATACCGACCCTAACCAAGGCTTCGGCGGATTTGGCGGAGGCTCGGACTTCGGTGGCGGCTTCGGCTTTGAAGATATTTTCGAGACTTTCTTTGGCGGACAGGGTGGCGGCAGGCGTCGCCGTGATCCGAATGCACCAAGACAGGGATCTGATCTTCAATACACCATGACGCTCAAATTTGAGGAAGCGGCATTCGGCAAGGAAACCGACATTGAAATACCGGTGGAGGAATCCTGTGACACGTGTTCAGGGACTGGTGCGAAGCCTGGCACGAAAGTGGAAACCTGTTCCAACTGCCGCGGTACAGGGCAGGAGAGTGTCGAGCAGAACACGCCGTTTGGTCGTATCGTTAACCGTCGTACATGTTCAGTGTGTAAAGGTACAGGAAAATCGATTCCTCATAAATGTTCGACTTGCCATGGTGCAGGCCGCGTGAAGAAACGCAATACCATCCATGTGAAAATCCCGGCAGGCATTGATGATGGGCAGCAATTGCGAGTGGCAGGCAAAGGGGAAGCGGGCGTAAACGGTGGTCCAGCGGGAGACCTTTACATCGTGTTCCATGTTCGCAACCATGAATTCTTTGAACGTGATGGAGATGATGTTTACTGTGAAATGCCGATCACGTTTGCACAAGCTGCACTTGGTGATGAGGTAGAGGTGCCTACCCTGCACGGAAAAGTGAAATTGAAGGTTCCTGCCGGTACACAGACAGGCACGAATTTCCGCCTAAAAGGAAAAGGGATTGCCAATGTTCGTGGATACGGTCAGGGCGATCAGCATATCAAGATTCGAGTTGTAACTCCTACAAAGCTTTCAGAAAAACAAAAGCAGCTTATGCGTGAATTCGCCGAAGTCAGCGGCCAACTGCCTGATGAGAATGAAGATGGATTTTTTGCAAAAGTGAAGCGCGTGCTTAAGGGAGAATAATCATTAATGGTAGGATTGGAGTTGGTATTATGAAATGGTCAGAAATTAGTATCCATACAACAAATGAAGCGGTTGAACCGATTTCACATATTCTTCACGAGGCTGGTGCCAGTGGAGTGGTGATCGAGGATCCATTTGATCTCACGAAGGAAAGAGAAGACAAATTCGGGGAGATATACCAACTCAATCCTGATGATTATCCGGAAGAAGGCGTCATTATGAAAGCCTACCTGCCAGTTAACAGCTTTTTGGGCGAAACGGTAGAGGGGATCAAAGAGGCCATAAACAATCTTCTTCTATTTGATATCGATCTTGGATTAAACAATATTTCCATCAGTGAAGTAAATGAAGAGGAATGGGCGACAGCCTGGAAAAAGTACTATAATCCTGTCAAGATTTCCGAGAAATTCACCATTGTGCCAACATGGGAAACATATGAGCCGGTGAGTTCAGATGAAAAAATCATTGAACTTGATCCAGGAATGGCATTCGGAACGGGTACCCATCCGACGACAGTCCTTTGCATCCAGGCGATTGAGCGTACAGTTCAACCCGATGACAAGGTGATTGATGTTGGTACCGGATCTGGAGTCCTGAGTATTGCTGCTGCCATGATGGACGCACAAGAGGTACTTGCTTTGGACCTTGATGATGTGGCCGTCGAATCTGCCAAACTGAACATCAAGCTGAATAAAGTGCATCCGCGTGTAACCGTGAAACAGAACAACCTTCTTAACAATGTGGAAGGGCCAGTAAATGTAGTGGTTGCCAACATCCTTGCTGAAGTGATCGTCCGATTCACAGATGACGTTTTCAGGGTATTGGAAAACGGCGGTACATTTATCTCTTCAGGTATCATCAGTACGAAAAAGCAGGAAGTGAAGGATGCTTTGATCAAATCCGGCTTCAAGATTGAAGAGACGATGATGATGGAAGACTGGGTTGCCTTTATAGCAAAAAAAGAAAACTAAGAAAGCGGGATTAGCATGCAGCGTTATTTTGTCCATTCCAATCAAATAGAGGACCAGACGATTACCATTACTGGTGAGGATGTTCATCATATTGCGAGAGTGATGCGGATGAATGTAGAGGATCGCCTGCTCTGCAGCCTGTCTGATACAAGGCAGACCGCTCTATGTCAAATTGCTGAAATTACCAATGATATGGTTGTGGCCCATATTGTAGAATGGATAAGTGCTGAAGTGGAATTACCGGTTCGTGTAACCATTGCGAACGGGCTGCCCAAAGGGGATAAATTGGAACTTGTCATTCAAAAGGGAACAGAACTTGGCGCAGAAATGTTTATCCCTTTTAATGCTGCCCGTTCCATCGTAAAATGGGATGAGAAAAAAGGTCAGAAAAAGGTGGAGCGATGGAACAAGATTGCAAAGGAAGCTGCCGAGCAATCCCATCGTTCTTTTCTGCCTGAAGTTACTGCCCCACTTTCATTTGCAGAGCTATTAAAAAAAAGCGGGAACTACGATTATAAACTAGTCGCTTATGAGGAAAGTGCCAAAAAGGGTGAGCGATCTGCCTTTGCCCAGGCGCTACAAAATATGAATGCGGGAGAGTCTGTACTGATGCTTTTCGGACCAGAAGGCGGACTTTCCGAAAAAGAAATAGATAAGCTTACTGAGCAAGGATTTATCCTCTGTGCATTAGGTCCCCGGATCCTAAGGACAGAGACGGCACCGCTCTATGCGCTCAGTGCCATGTCGTATCATTTTGAACTAATGAATTAATGTGAGGTGAAAAACATGCCAACTGTTGCCTTTCACACACTTGGATGTAAAGTAAATCATTATGAAACAGAAGCAATCTGGCAGTTATTCAAAGCAAATGATTATGAAAGAACCGAATTTGAAGGAACTGCAGATGTGTATGTCATCAATACCTGTACGGTAACGAACACAGGCGATAAGAAAAGTCGCCAGGTCATTCGCCGTGCCATCAGAAAAAATCCAGACGCAGTCATCTGTGTCACAGGCTGCTACGCCCAGACCTCCCCGGCGGAAATCATGGCAATCCCAGGCGTTGATATCGTAGTGGGAACCCAGGACCGAGTGAAAATGCTTGAGTATATTGAACAATTCAAGCAGGAACGCCAACCGATCAACGGAGTGGGGAATATCATGAAAGCGCGTGTTTATGAGGAGCTTGATGTCCCGGCTTTCACTGACCGCACCCGTGCATCGTTGAAAATCCAGGAAGGGTGTAACAACTTCTGTACGTTCTGTATCATTCCTTGGGCACGCGGTCTGATGCGCTCCCGTGATCCGGAGGAAGTCATCACACAGGCTCAACAATTGGTTGATGCAGGTTATAAGGAAATCGTCCTGACTGGAATCCACACAGGCGGATACGGTGAAGACATGAAGGACTACAATTTTGCCATGCTTCTCCGTGAACTGGACAAAAGAGTCAAGGGCTTGAAGCGTATCCGTATTTCTTCCATAGAAGCAAGCCAGATCACCGATGAAGTGATCCAAGTATTGAATGATTCGGATAAAATTGTGCGTCATCTTCACATTCCGATCCAATCCGCGTCTAATACGGTGTTGAAAAGAATGCGTCGTAAATATACGATGGAATTCTTCGCTGACCGTTTGAATCGCCTGAAGGAAGCATTGCCTGGTCTAGCGATTACTTCCGATGTCATTGTCGGATTCCCTGGTGAAACGGAAGAGGAATTCATGGAAACCTACAATTTCATCAAGGAACATAAATTCTCAGAGCTTCATGTGTTCCCATACTCCAAACGTACCGGAACGCCTGCAGCACGTATGACGGACCAAGTGGATGAGGAAGTTAAAAATGAGCGTGTTCATCGCCTCATCGAGCTTTCCAATCAACTTGCAAAAGAATATGCTTCCAACTTCGAAGAGGAAGTTTTGGAAGTGATTCCTGAGGAAATCTATAAAGAAGAACCAGAAAAAGGGTTGTATGTAGGTTATACGGACAACTATCTGAAAGTGGTCTTCCCGGCTAATGAAGAAATGGTCGGTAAACTTGTCAAAGTGAAAATTACCAAAGCGGGCTACCCTTATAACGAAGGTCAATTTGTCCGGATCCTGGACGATGCAACGCGTCTTGAAGAAGAGCAGGTTCGCCTAAGTTCATAATTGTAAATAGAGTGATTCCATTGGAAAAGATGGAATCACTTTTTTTTGTGGAGAAAAAGTTAGAGGAAATACTATCATTGTACTCGCCAAAAACAATCAAACATGTTATGATGGCTAAGGTGATGTTAGAGGTCAGACCTCTTATATTGAAAGGAGCATATACTATGCATACAAACATTGGAGAAATCATTGATCATACATTATTAAAAGCGGACGCTACTAAAGAAGCAATCACAACATTATGCCAAGAAGCAAGAGAATATAACTTTGCATCTGTTTGTGTAAACCCAGGTTGGGTAAAAACTGCTGCACAATTACTTGAAGGCAGTGAAGTGGATGTTTGTACCGTTATCGGTTTCCCATTAGGGGCAAACACTCCAGAGGTAAAAGCATTCGAAACAACGAATGCCATTGAAAACGGCGCAACTGAAGTGGACATGGTCATCAACATTTCAGCATTAAAGGACGGCGACAACGAGCTTGTTGAAAGAGACATCCGTGCAGTTGTGGAAGCTGCGAAAGGAAAAGCACTGACAAAAGTGATCATCGAATCTTGCCTTCTTACAGATGAAGAAAAAGTAAGAGCATGTGAACTTGCAGTAAAAGCAGGCGCAGATTTCGTAAAAACCTCTACAGGTTTCTCTACTGGTGGAGCAACAGCTGCCGACATCGCATTGATGAGAAAAACTGTAGGACCTGAAATCGGAGTAAAAGCTTCCGGTGGTGTCCGAAATGCACAGGATGCAAAAGAAATGATCGAAGCTGGCGCAACACGTATCGGAGCAAGCTCCGGAATCGCAATCGTCAACGGACTGACTGCAGACAGCGACTATTAATATACATGAAAAAGAGCGTCCAGATTGGATGCTCTTTTTTTGGGATTTTAAAGAAAAAATGGAATAAAGATAGGATGTCAACATTAAACACACTGTTGGTCTCCGTTCCAGGCGTTCGCTTTCCGCGGGCGGCCTCGGGAGCCTCCTCGGTGCTACGCACCTGCGGGGTCTCCATTGACACGCTGCTCCCGCAGGAGTCTCACGCCTTGCACTCCAACCAACAGGGGTGACTTAAAGTAGAGAATTCTCCTTTCTAAGGGTAGAAAAAATTTTGTCTTAATTACTTCAGTAGAGAAAATAATATTTAACACCTGAGTTGATTGTAGCGGAGGACACTTGACTCCTGCGGGAAAGTAGAGGGCATGGGAGACCCCACAGGCGAAGCCGAGGAGGCTCCCATCCGTCCCCGGCGAGTCTTGTGTCTGGAGCGGAAATCAACGGGCAATATTTCACGTGTAAAATTATTTTACCGATGCAACCTCTCCACAAACCTCGAAAAAGGCTTCACAAATGGCAGTGCCACAAACGAACATACAATATTGAAAATAACGCTGGAATGGGCCAGCTGTACATCCGCACTTACTGCCAGAAACTCCACAACCTTACCCAATAAAGGAATCAATGGGAAAAACGCCAATACACCAAAAACATTCAGCCAGATATGCGCATAGGCAGTGAGCTTTGCTTCTTTAATCCCCCCGATGCTTGCCATATATGCAGTGATGCATGTACCGATATTTGCTCCAAGCATGATGGCTATCCCTGCCGGCAGTGACAGAAGGCCATTATTCAAAAAGCTCATGCTGATACCGACAGTTGCTGAACTTGAATGGATGAGTGCCGTGATGACAGTCCCAAGAAATACGCCAATCAGGTGCCGGTCATTTGTATGCATCAGAAATTCCTGTACATTCGGAAACAGGGAAAGGGGTAGTGCGAGACTTTCAAATCCCCCCATTGCAACAAACAGGCATCCAAGACCGAAAATGGAAGATCCGATACTGAACGGAAGTTTCTTTTTTGAGAAAAGTAATAGAAAACCGATAATCAACAATGGGAAGACATAATTTGAAATATCAAGAGTGATCAGTTCTGTAGTCAATGTCGTTCCGATGTTGCTTCCAAGCATGATTCCGATGGACTGATAAAAGCTGAGATAGCCGGCGGCTACAAGGCCCACAGTGATCACCATGACCGCCGAACTGCTCTGAAGCAATGCCGTCAGTACCGCTCCTATCATCATGCCTTTAATCGGGTGATCGGTAAAATGCTGCAGAAACCCCTTTGTCCTGTCCTCTGTCAGGTTTAAAAGACCTGTGCGCATAACGGTCATTCCATATAAAAATATCGCTAAATAAACAAAAAACAACGTTATAATAGTAAACAAGCCCATCACCTCTCTTCACTATATGGAGAAAGGTGGACAAGAATGACAAAAAGGAGAAGGATGCATGAGGAAATGGACGGAAAAAACGGTGATGCACAGTTACCCGGGCATGGTGGCACTTGTTACAGCTGCAAGCGGGGGCAAGGTCAATATCATGGCCGCCGGCTGGCATAGCTATATCTCTTATGAACCACCCATTTATGGGGTCGCAATTGCTAAGGAAAGGTACACACATCATCTGATAGAAGGGTCTGGGGAATTTGCGATAAATTTTGTGCCGGAGGCTTACGCACATTACATACAATTTTCAGGTACAAAAAGTGGCATGGAGACTGATAAATTGACGGAAATGAACGCACCCTATACGAAAGGGAGAACAATAGGAGCACCGATCCTCGACCATGCTTACATTGCCTACGAGTGCAAGGTGATGGATCAGCGGACATATGGAGACCATGATTGGTTTGTTGGCGAGATGACAGGTTTTTATAAAGATGATATGCTATTTCACGAAAATGGTCTTCCGCAATGGGATAAGCTATCGATTCCGCTCTATTTGGGGAGATCTCAGTATATGATTGCTGGGAAGGAAAGTAAGGTTATAAACTTATATCACGATAACAGTACGAAGAAGAATGTTTAAAAGCAATTCCTTATAATTGTTGACCATCACAAACAGATATATTATAATTGGAAAGTACATGTTCTATACATGGTTTTTTCAAGTATAGTCCATGTTTTTTCTGAAAATGTTAGTGGTTGTTCTGGAGGGAGGGAATTAGAATGTCAAAAACAGTTGTTCGTAAAAACGAATCGCTTGAAGATGCTCTTCGCCGTTTCAAACGTTCAGTTTCAAAAACTGGTACGTTGCAAGAAGCAAGAAAGCGTGAATTCTATGAAAAGCCAAGCGTAAGACGCAAGAAGAAGTCTGAAGCTGCTAGAAAGCGTAAATTTTAACAAGAGGGTGTAAGAATGAGTCTTCTCGAGCGTTTAAATACCGATATTAAGCAAGCTATGAAGGATAAGGACAAAGAGAAGCTTTCCGTACTCAGAATGGTTAAGTCTGCAATTCAAAACGAGTCCATCAAGCATGGCAGAGATTTAACTGAAGAGGAAGAACTTACCGTATTGTCTCGTGAATTAAAGCAACGTAAAGACTCCCTCCATGAATTTGATAAAGCCGGTCGTGAAGACTTGGTTCATAAATTACAAGGTGAACTTGCGATAGTCGAACATTATTTGCCTGAACAGTTATCTGAAGAAGAAGTATCAGCAATTGTTCAACAGACAATCTCTGATGTGAACGCTACTTCAAAAGCTGACATGGGTAAAGTGATGGGAGCTTTAATGCCTAAGGTTAAGGGCAAAGCGGACGGTAGCCTTGTTAACAAACTTGTACAACAACATCTTTCATAAAAACATTAAAATAGCATCTTACACATGTAAGATGCTATTTTTACATTCATTTCCTTTTCCCCATCTTTTTTTCAAAACTCCGCCCTTATAAAAATAATTTCATTAAAAAATACATAAAATCTGAAACCTGGCTGGAGTTTGTGCGTATTACTTAGTAGGCACGGTGAAAGATAAAAAGGAAGAATGGTTGGAGAGGGGGACATCATGAAAAAGGTTCTTCGTATAGGTTATGTTAGTGCTTTTTTACTTGCTTTAATACTTTCTCTTTTCCCGATGGCGCCGTCAACTGTGGATGGTGCAGAAAAGCTTGTCTACGTCATTCCGGTTGAGGATACGGTTGAAAGTGGGCTGCTTGCCTTTATTAACAGGTCGATAGAGGAAGCGGAGGATGCAGGTGCAGATCTTATCATATACAAGCTGCATACTCCGGGAGGACTGGTGGATGCTGCAAGCGATATATCCAAGAGCTTCAAATCCACCTCTATCCCAAGTGTTGCATTCATTGATACAAGGGCATTGTCGGCAGGTGCATATCTCGCCCTTTATGCCGATAAAATTTATATGACACCAGGGGCTACAATGGGGGCAGCTGCTGTGATCACCGGTGACGGTAATGCAGCAGATAAAAAGTCTCAATCCTACTGGCTGCAGGAAATGGAAAATGCCGCAGAGTCAAGTGGAAGGGATCCCTTGTATGCAAAAGCCATGGCTGATACAGAAGTGGATCTGCCAGAACTTGGTGCTCCCAAAGGAGAATTACTGACACTGGGTCCAAAAGAGGCATTGGAGATCGAGTATTCCGAAGGGACTGTGAAAAATCTTGACGAGCTACTGCAAACTTTGGGTTATGAGGATGCGAAAGTGGTGAATGTCGAGGTTTCATTTGCAGAGAGTGTCGCCCGTTTCCTGACAAACCCGATTGTCGTCTCGATCCTGTTATCTGTAGGATCTTTGGGCCTTGTCCTTGAACTTTATTCTCCCGGGTTTGGAATACCTGGCTTTATGGGGATCAGTGCTTTATTGCTATTCTTCTACGGGCATCTTGTAGCAGGCCTGGCCGGAATGGAAACGATGATTTTGTTCATACTCGGTGTCATATTCATAGTGCTCGAGATATTTGTGCCTGGGGGGATTTTAGGCGTGTTAGGATTAGGCGCAGTGATTACAAGTTTCTTTTTAGCCACAGGTAATATAGTGCAGACTGGCATTTCCTTGCTGGTTGCCATGGTCGTGACGGTTGTTGCGATGGTAGTCCTCTTTACCGTATTCGGAAAGCGGATCCGCCTTTTTGACCGCATCATCCTGCGCGATTCCACCAATACGGAGCAGGGCTATGTATCAAATGTATCGCGTATCGAACTGGTCGGGCAGGAGGGTGTGACATTAACACCGTTAAGACCTTCAGGTACAGCAGTCATCAGAGAAGAACGCATTGATGTTGTGACCGAAGGCAGCTTTATCGGCTCGAACAAACGAGTAAGAATTGTAAAAGCGGAAGGTCCTAGAATTGTTGTTAGAGAAATACACACAGAAGATTTGACAGGAGGAAATGAATGATGGATCCAACTTCATTGATAATTTTAGTAGCAGTTGTTTTGGGAATAATCTTTTTTGCGGTACTGATGACATTTGTACCGGTAATGCTCTGGATTTCAGCATTGGCTGCAGGGGTCAGAGTGAGTATCTTCACACTTGTAGGGATGAGATTAAGAAGGGTTATCCCGAGCCGTGTTATCAATCCATTGATCAAAGCCCATAAAGCAGGCGTGGATGTAACAACAAACCAGTTGGAGAGTCACTATTTAGCTGGAGGAAATGTGGATCGTGTTGTGAATGCACTTATTGCAGCGCAACGTGCGAACATCGAATTACCTTTCGAGCGTGGAGCTGCAATCGACCTTGCAGGCCGTGACGTACTCGAGGCAGTTCAAATGTCCGTAAACCCTAAAGTAATCGAAACACCATTTATCGCCGGTGTTGCGATGGATGGAATTGAAGTAAAGGCAAAAGCCCGTATTACCGTTCGTGCGAACATAGAGCGTCTAGTAGGGGGAGCGGGAGAAGAAACGGTCATCGCCCGTGTAGGTGAAGGTATCGTCAGTACAATCGGTTCTGCTGATAATCATAAAAAAGTATTGGAAAATCCTGATATGATTTCACAAACAGTCCTATCCAAAGGTTTGGATGCAGGAACAGCGTTTGAAATCCTATCCATCGATATCGCGGACATTGATATCGGGAAAAACATTGGTGCTGAATTACAGACTGACCAAGCGGAAGCAGATAAGAAAATTGCTCAGGCTAAAGCTGAGGAACGCCGTGCGATGGCCGTTGCGCAAGAGCAGGAAATGCGCGCCCGCGTAGAAGAAATGCGTGCAAAGGTTGTAGAAGCCGAAGCGGAAGTTCCACTTGCGATGGCAGAAGCCCTGCGTTCAGGTAATATCGGCGTGATGGATTATATGAACATTAAGAACATCACTGCTGATACGGACATGAGAGATTCTATCGGGAAGTTGAATGATACACCTGAAGATGGAGACAAGAAGTAATATACGATTTGGGGGAAATGCTTCATTTTCCCTGCTCCTTTAGGAAGGGAGGAAGATTGACCATTGGGTACCATCATTGAATTATTCCTTAGTAACCCCCTGCTTTTGGTCCTGTTGATCGGTGCCATTACCGGATTGTTTGGAAAGAAATCGAAACAAGAGGAACAAAAGAGGCGTCAGCAGCAAAGACAGCAAAGGCAGTCTGGGCAGCATACAGAGCCGCAGACTCAATCTGCTTATCCAAACAATGAACCCAGGGAAGAAAAGAAACAGGAAAGCTTTGACTGGGATATAGACATCTTCAACGAAACGAAGGAAGAGTTGGAAAAGAAGGTAAGGGAGACACTTTCTCCTTACTTGGAAAAAAAGAAAGAACAGGTCGCAACAGCAAAACAGACCGCTCCACTCCAGATGAAGGAAAAAGTCCAGGAGCTTTCCATCAAGCAACAGGAAATCGTCAAAAACAGCCCCATACTAAAACAGGAGCTGCAGCTTTCTGAAGGAAGAGTAGTTAAGAACCATAAAATCAACCCGAAACGTGTGGTGGAGGGTGTCATGTGGGCAGAAATCCTCGGTCAGCCACGTGCGAGGAACCCTCATTCCCCAATCTATTCGCAGCATTATGCTGCCTCTAGAAGGAAAGGTTGAATATCATCCCATGCCGTTCTAAACGGTATGGGATTTTTTTGATTGCCGAGTAAATTCAGTGATAGAACCCTCTTTTTTCTCATACATATGAGTGAAAGGGGGTTTTTCCATGCTTAAGAAGTTTCGCGCGAGAATGAACAGCTGGATGCAGGAAAATATGGAACTACCCGCAGATGTCATGATGGATCTGCCCCGCATAACCATGATTGGACAAATACATATATATATTGAAAATCACCGAGGATTGCTCACCTTCAGCGACACGGAGATAAGGCTTCTGCTCAAACAGGGCCAGCTGCTTGTCAAAGGGGATTCATTTGTCATAAGGACCATCCTTCCGGAAGAGATCCTGCTGGAAGGGAAAATAAGCCAAGTACTCTATTTGAATGAATGATATAGGAGGATTTTCATGAAAAACCAATGGATGAACTTTTTTTCAGGCAGTGTCAAAATCATTATTCATGGAAGAGGAGTGGAAAGGTTCCTCAATGACTGCACAAGGAATGGGATTCAAATATGGCAAGTGAAAAAGATGGGGGCAGAGGCATACACCTGCTACATTCTATTAAAAGATGTCCGAACTATACGCAGATTGATCAAAAATCAGGAGTGCAAATTTCGTTTCCTTACAAGAAGGGGACTTCCCTTTCTTTTGCAATACTCCTTCAGGAACAGTGGCATCATCGCAGGCATCGTTTTATGCCTGGTGACCATATTCCTTCTTTCCAATATGGTGTGGAGCATTGAAATCAAAGGGGCAAATCCGGCAACAGAGCATAAGATCATGCAAGAGCTGGACAGGCTTGGCGTGAAAAAGGGCAAGCTCCAGTTCTTTATCAAGGATGTTGAGAGCATCCAGAGGGATCTGACGGATACCATCAGTGAACTTACATGGATAGGCGTGGTCCTGAATGGAACGTCCTATCATTTCGAGGTAGTGGAAAAGAATGAACCGGAAAAGATAGAGAGCCTCTCTCCAAGGAATCTTGTTGCAACGAAAAAAGCTGTGGTGGTCAACATGTTCGTTGAAAAAGGACAACCCAAGGTGGAAAGAAATGATCATGTGCAAAAAGGGCAACTCCTTATTTCAGGCATCATTGGCAAAGAAGGAAATGAGAAGTCGATTGCAGCTGTAGGGGAAGTGCTGGGGGAAACCTGGTACCAATCTGAAGTGAAAATACCAATGAAGACCATTCTACCCGTGTTTACCGGTGAAGTGTATAAAAAGCATTATGTGAAAATCGGAAGTGTCAACATTCCTATCTGGGGATTTTTCGAGCCGGAGTACAAGCAGAAAAAGGAATACGAAGCGGAACGTCCTGCCTATTTCTTCAAATGGAAACTTCCTATCTCCTATGTAGGTAAAACGATACATGAGTCCGAAATGGTGGAGAGAATATTTGATGAGGAAGAAGCGGTGGAAGAGGCTCTTGTGATCGGGAAAAAAGACTTGAAAAAGAATTTGCCCGAAGATGCCACCATTATTGGTGAAAAAGTTTTGCACCATGAAACGGAGAATGGTAAAGTGAAAGTATCAATTCATTACCAAGTCATTGAAAATATTGTAAAAATAGAACCAATTATTCAAGGAGACTGAGGAATGTCAGAAGAATTAGTGATGATGAAGCAGCAAGTAAATAATCCAAATGAAGCAATTGCTCTATTTGGCAACCAAGATGTTCATCTAAAAAGGATTGAAGAAGAACTGAAGGTTTCCATTGTAACAAGAGGAGAAGCCGTGAATATTTCAGGAGAACTTTCTGATGTGGAAATGGTGGACAATGTCCTGCAGAACCTTTTGCTTGTTATCCGTAAAGGAATAACGATTTCCGAGCGTGATGTTGTGTATGCGATCCAGCTTGCTCGTGAAGGCAAATTGGATTCCTTCCAAGACCTTTATGAAGAGGAATTGACTAAGAACGTAAAGGGTAAGTCCATCCGTGTTAAAACATTGGGTCAAAGGCAATATGTCTCTGCCATCAAGAAAAAAGATCTTGTGTTCGGGATTGGCCCTGCAGGTACGGGGAAAACGTATCTTGCGGTGGTCATGGCCGTCATGGCTCTGAAAAATGGACAGGTTAAACGCATCATATTGACCCGCCCGGCTGTTGAAGCTGGAGAGAGCCTAGGTTTCCTGCCAGGAGATCTGAAGGAAAAGGTCGATCCTTATCTGCGTCCATTGTATGATGCCCTGCATGATGTTTTCGGATCTGAACATACACAACGCTTGATTGAACGCGGAACAATTGAGATTGCTCCTTTGGCATATATGAGAGGTAGAACCCTTGATGATGCATTTGTCATACTCGACGAAGCACAGAACACAACACCGGCACAAATGAAAATGTTCTTAACAAGACTGGGCTTCGGCTCCAAGATGGTGATCACCGGGGACATCTCCCAAGTGGATCTTCCCAAGGGCATGAAGTCAGGACTCAATGTGGTCAGGGATATTCTGAAAAACACCTCTGGCATCCAATTCATTGAGCTTGAACAATCAGATGTTGTCCGTCACCCACTTGTGGCTCGCATCATTGCAGCATATGAAAAATTGGAAGAAAATAAATAGCCCCTCTAATGGGGCTCTTTCGCTTGAAAGAGGGAAAATCCTTTATTGCTTGTCGGGCACCGAGCCGGCTACGCTTTTCCATTGTCCAGCTCCGCCGGCTTGGCCCTCGAGGTCATAAGCCATTTTTCCTGCAGAGGTGAAAACCAACCTCTTCCGGAAACCTGTCTTATGCTTGTCAGGCCAGACCGAGCCGGCTACGCTTTTCTAAAAAGGGGGGAGATCATGAAGAAACGTGCTTTTAATTGGGGAAAATCCTTTCAGCAGCTGAAAAGGTTCAAATTTTATCATATTATCATCTACTGTTTGCTTGGAGCAATCATGTTCGGTCTGATGTACAGCAATGTCAAACCGGATGAAATAAATGTAAGCATTTTCTCCAACGCTGAAAAAACGATAGTGGCACCTCACAATTTCGAGGATAGGGAAGCAACAGCCATGCTTCGCCGGGAAGCGGCAGATGGTGTAGAGGACCAATACCGCCACGATCGAGAAAAAGTCATTCAACAAGCGGAACGTGTACATAAGGTATTTGATGTGGTGGAAGAAGTCCAGGCAGAGATACAAACCCTGGAAAAGCCGCCTGAACAAACCGCGACAGAAGAAGCGGATGAATCCCAAGAGGAGCAGGTTGCAGAGCCAGTTGCACTGACAGATGAAGAGAAGCTTTCCCTGCTCAAAGAAAACTTGGTCGGACAAGTTACCGATGATTGGAAAGAAGCGATATCCGATGAGGAATATTTGTTGCTTTTGAAAATGACAAAAGCAGAGCTAACTACTTTAAGGAATGCCACAGTTACAGCCATCAATAATGCAATGTCGAAAAAAATACGACTTGAAGATGATGTGAAGGCAGCTAAAAATGATGCTGTCCAAGAAATGCAAGTATATGGGAATCTCCCTATGAGTGTAAGGAATATCGGGATATCCCTTGCGAATTTGTCCATCATCCCAAATGTCATCTATGATTCCGAATTGACGCAGGATCTTAGACGGCAAGCAGAAGATACTGTAGAACCGGTACGTATCTCCCAAGGGGATACCATCGTAAAAGCCGGTCAATTTGTTGATCGGGAAAAATTCAGGATACTCGAAGCTGCAGGACTTGTTAACCAATCGAATTCCATTACTCCATTCATCGGGCTTGCGATTATCATTTCGTTGATGGTGGTGGCATTGGCTTACCTGTTCAGGAGTATCGATACGAGCATCCACAGTAAAAACACATACTTGACCATGTACCTTCTCATATTTTCCATCACACTATTATTACTGAAGATCTTCAGCTTGTTCCAGACCTTGAATGCAACGGAAATAGGATTTATTGCTCCGGTAGCAATGGGTGCCATGCTGATAAAGATGTTGATAGATGACAGGATTGCCATCATTTCAGGTATTATTTTCGGGATATGTGGAAGTCTCATATTTAATACAGTTCCTGGTGCAATGAATTATACGGTAGGGGCTTATCTGATCATTTCAGCCATAGCATCCGTCTTGTTCCTTAACCAGCATAACCGCCGTCTGACGATTCTTCAAACAGGGCTGTTCGTGTCCCTGATCAATGTGATCACTGTCATTGCTATGATGCTGCTGACAAATCGGGATCTCTCAGGAGTCAGTCAGTGGCTTGAAATTGGTACGCACAGCACCATGGCAATTGGATCTGGTGTCGTTTCGGCCGTATTGACGATTGGGATATTGCCGTTTTTTGAAGTAGGGTTCGGCATGCTTTCCACCATGAAACTATTGGAATTGTCCAATCCCAACCATCCATTGTTAAGAAAAATACTGATGGAAACGCCGGGAACCTATCACCACAGTGTCATGGTCGCCAACCTTTCAGAGTCTGCTTGTGAAGCTGTCGGGGCAAATGGGCTGTTGGCCAGGGTGGCGTCGTATTATCATGACATCGGGAAAACAAGAAGGCCGCATTACTTTATCGAAAATCAAATGGGCCGAAGCAATCCTCATGATAAACTGCCTCCGCAAACAAGCAGGAATATCATTGTGGCACATGCAACCGATGGTGCTCAAATATTGCGCGAACATAATATGCCGAAGGAAATTGTCGATATTGCGGCAGAGCATCACGGCACAACCTTATTGAAATTCTTCTACCATAAAGCGAAAGAGAAGAATGAGGATATCAGGGAAGAGGAATACCGCTATCCTGGTCCGAAAGCGACAACAAAAGAGGCAGCCATCGTAGGTACTGCCGACAGCATTGAAGCTGCAGTAAGATCCTTGAGCAACCCGACCCCTGATAAGATCGAGAGCATCGTTAAAGCGATCATCAGCGATCGATTACAAGACGGGCAATATAGTGACTGCTCGTTGACCTTCAAGGAACTCGAGACGGTGGGACAATCATTCTGTGAAACCCTTCAGGGGATTTTTCATTCTCGAATAGAATATCCGGATGCAACCAAGAAAAAGGGAGATGATGAATAATGCTGGAAATAGATATGATGGATGAAACGTCGGAAATATCAGAAGAGCAATGGACAGATATTGAGCAACTTCTTCAATTTGCAGCAAAAAAAGAAGATATAACTTCTGGGGCCGAGCTTTCTGTCACTTTTGTGGATAACGAAAAAATAAGGGAAATAAATCGCGATTATCGCAATAAGGACAAGGCAACGGATGTCATTTCTTTTGCAATGGAAGAAATGGGAGAAGGGGAAATGGAAATCATTTATGAAGAAGAAGCGCCAAGAATGCTTGGAGATATCATCATATCGGTTCCTAAAGCAATGGAGCAGGCGGAGGAATACGGACATTCATTGAAAAGGGAGCTAGGTTTCCTGGCGCTCCATGGACTGCTTCATCTTTTGGGTTATGACCATGAAACAGAAGCGGAAGAAAAGGAAATGTTCGATAAACAAAAGGAAATCCTTGATGCCTATGGACTCAAAAGAGCGGAATAAGAAGGGATATAGGAGCTCCTTCGCAAAAAGCTTTACCTATGCTTGGAGTGGATTGATGTTCGTCCTGAGGACAGAGAGGAATATCAAAATCCACTTTGGTATTGCTTTTTTTGTGATGGCGCTCTCCCTATACTTGCATATATCCAAAGTGGAATGGCTCATCCTTTTTATTGTCATAGGAGGTATTCTCGTCATTGAAATACTGAATACCGCAATAGAGAATGTGGTGGACCTTGTGACGGAGGAATATCATCCTTTGGCAAAAATTGCAAAGGATGTGGCGGCTTCGGCTGCTCTGGTTTTTGCATTTATCTCTGTTATAATAGGAATACTCTTATTTTCACCTTATTTATGGGCTATCATTAAATAAATTGAAAATTTAAAATTTTTTATATTTTTGTTTAATTTTCACGTGATTTACAGCAGGAATTAAGGTAAAATAATAGTAACGCGAACCCTGATGCTTATAGAAGAAAGGAAGAACAACATTGAACAAAGAAGCTTTGATCCAAGAAGCAAAAGCAGCAAGAGAATTAGCCTATGTACCATACTCCAAATTTAAAGTTGGTGCAGCCTTACTAGGAAAAGACGGAAAGGTCTATCGCGGATGCAATATTGAAAATGCCGCATACAGCATGACCAATTGTGCTGAGCGTACGGCATTATTTAAAGCGTATTCAGAAGGTCAAATGGAGTTTGATGCAATCGCAGTCGTAGCTGATACCCGACGCCCTGTGCCCCCATGTGGAGCCTGCCGCCAAGTCATCTCTGAATTATGTGCACCTGAAACGAAAGTCATCTTGACAAACCTTCACGGTGATGTGCAGGAATTGACTGTAGCAGAATTGCTGCCTGGAGCTTTTTCACCGGAGGATTTAAATGATTAATACCAATACTAATTACAAATCAGGCTTTGTTTCCATTATTGGCAGACCGAATGTAGGAAAATCGACGTTTCTGAACAGGGTCATTGGACAAAAGATTGCCATTATGAGCGACAAGCCTCAAACGACCCGCAATAAAATTCAAGGTGTATTTACACAGGATGACGCACAGATTGTTTTCATAGATACCCCTGGAATCCATAAGCCTAAGCATAAACTGGGCGATTTCATGATGAAAGTGGCTCAGAATACTTTGAAGGAAGTCGACCTCATCCTCTTCATGATCAATGCAAAAGAAGGATTGGGAAGAGGCGACGAGTTCATCATCGAGAAGCTGAAGGAAACATCAACCCCAGTCTACTTGGTCATAAACAAAATCGACGAGGTTCACCCTGACGAGCTGCTTCCTTTAATGGAGACATACAAATCTCTATTCAATTTCAAAGAGATCATCCCCATTTCTGCACTTCAAGGGAATAATGTGGAAACATTACTTGAACAGATCAAGCAATTCTTGCCTGAGGGACCACAATACTACCCTGCCGATCAGGTTACAGACCACCCTGAACGTTTCATTGTTTCTGAACTCATTCGGGAAAAAGTGCTGCACCTTACAAGGGAAGAAGTGCCACATAGCATTGCTGTAGCCATCGATTCGATGAAAAAGCGCGAACGTGGAGATATCGTGGATATTCAGGCAACGATTGTGGTGGAACGTGATTCACAAAAAGGCATTGTCATCGGAAAACAAGGCAAAGTATTAAAAGAAGTTGGCCAAAAGGCAAGAATGGACATCGAAGCCCTCCTTGGCTCAAAAGTATTCCTCGAACTTTGGGTGAAAGTCCAGAAAGACTGGCGCAACAAACAATCCCAGCTAAGGGACTTTGGTTTTAACGAAAACGAATATTAATCAAGAACAAAAGTGATGCTTTTATCTAAGCTAGCTGTTGATTGGAGCAATAGGCGAAGACTCCTGCGGGAGATAGCGTTTAGTGGAGACCCCACAGGCGTAAGCCGAGGAGGCTCCACAAACGCCCCGCGGAAAGCGCAGCCTAGTGCGGAAATCAACAGCGGTGCTATAAAGAACCGATAAAATCATTTGCATAGTCAAACCTTATGGAAATTAAAAGGCAAGCATATTCGCAGCAGTTAACTTTGCAGGGGAATTTACATTATTTATCTAACATGTTTTGGCCCTTGAACGGTCATCATAGTCATATAGGAATTGGAATAAGTATGCTGGTCTTTACAACAGAAAGGGTGGGGTTTACAATGTTGGATTTTACCTGGAAAGTCTTTAAGGAAACAGGTAATATTGATACCTATCTTCTTTTTAAAGAGCTTGAAAAGGAGAATGTCGATATACCCGAGCAATCAGAAGAGCTGGCGAATCGTGACTTACCAATTTCATGACGATGGTTGATGTGATGAAGGCAATCTACCCCTTGTAGATTGCCTTTTTATATGCAGGTCTATACAATTGATAATGAATGATTATCAGTGCGGGATGGTGGACATATTGCTACATAAATGTGAAGGGATAGTCATCAGGACAAATGCCTATGGAGAGAACAATAAGATTGTGACCCTGTATACGAAGGAATTGGGTAAAGTCGGTGTGATGGCGCGTGGGGCAAATAAACCGAGCAGCCGGCTCACTGCAGTTTCCCAGCTTTTTTCACATGGGACATATGTCTTCCAGCAAGGCAGCGGACTCGGAAGCCTGCAGCAGGGCGATATGATGGAATCGATGCGGGCGATAAGGGAAGATATTTTCTTGACAGCCTATTGCTCGTTTGTAGTGGAACTGATGGACCGGGTTACGGAAGACAGAAGACGCAATCCTCATTTATACGAACTTCTTTATCTGACCTTGCACTATATCAATGACGGGTTTGATGCAGAAATACTGACCTTCATCTATCAGATGAAAATGCTTGATGTGATCGGGATCACACCCGAGTTGAATAAATGTGCCTCATGTGCAAGCACGGAAGGTACTTTTGCTTTTTCAATAAAGGAAGGTGGCTTTCTATGTCATCGGTGTCATCATTTGGACCCTTATCTTATAAAGGCATCACCTGCAGCTTTAAGGCTTTTAAGGACCTTTTATTATTACGATCTGAATCGAATAGGAAATCTCTCACTTAAAGAGGAGACAAGGGCGGA
This sequence comes from Sutcliffiella tianshenii, assembly GCF_016908565.1. Taxonomy (GTDB): domain Bacteria; phylum Bacillota; class Bacilli; order Bacillales; family Bacillaceae_I; genus Sutcliffiella_A; species Sutcliffiella_A tianshenii. The sequence goes on along the minus strand of NZ_JAFBED010000004.1, from coordinate 176,750 downwards.
GCTGCGCCTGATCATAGATGAATATTACGAAGCTTATTCAGGAATAATGTTAAAATCCAAACGATTCCTTAAACAGATTGGAACCTTAAAAGTAAATCTTGATAAAAAATAGCGGTGATTATTGACTTTGTGAAAAAAATCATTTATTATCCAATTACGTTCATAATGATTGCGGTGAAGGAAAGTAGTACCTATTCGCCCTCTGAAAAAGCGAACCTAGGATAGTGAGAGCTAGGGGTCAGAGAGATGGGGAAGGCGTTCTGGAGCAATACGGATAAAGTGGTAAAGGGAAGACCCTTTACAAATAGGGTGGAACCGCGGGATAACCTCTCGTCCCTATGCTGATGGAAGTTGGCATAGGGACGGGAGGTTTTTTCTATTTTCCCGCTCTCGGTCAACTTGACAATATGTATTGGAGGGAAATGAAGATGAACATTCAGAACATGATTTTAACACTACAAAATCATTGGTCCGAACAAGGCTGTATTTTGATGCAGGCTTATGATGTGGAAAAGGGCGCAGGTACGATGAGCCCATACACATTCCTTAGAAGTATTGGTCCTGAGCCTTGGAATGTGGCTTATGTAGAACCTTCCAGAAGACCTGTGGACGGAAGATATGGGGAAAACCCGAACAGGCTTTATCAGCATCACCAATTCCAGGTGATCATGAAGCCTTCACCGGATAATATCCAGGAGCTTTACCTTGAGTCCCTTAAAAAGCTTGGCATTGACCCGTTAAAGCACGATATCCGATTCGTGGAGGATAACTGGGAGGCTCCGACCCTCGGTGCAGCAGGTCTTGGCTGGGAGGTTTGGCTGGATGGGATGGAAATCACCCAATTCACATACTTCCAACAGGTAGGCGGATTGGAATGTAAACCGGTATCTGTGGAAATCACATATGGAATAGAACGCTTGGCATCTTATATCCAGGATAAAGAAAACGTATTTGACCTGGAGTGGACAGAAGGTTTCACGGTGCGTGACATCTTCCTTCAACCGGAATATGAGCATTCCAAATATACTTTTGAAACATCAGATCCAGACATGCTTTTCAATCTATTTGATATCTATGAAAAGGAAGCACATCGTCAAATGGGCCATGGACTCGTACATCCTGCCTATGACTATGTTTTGAAATGCTCCCATACCTTTAACCAATTGGATGCCAGAGGCGCGATCTCTGTAACAGAGCGTACGGGCTATATTGGACGTGTTCGTAATCTCGCAAGGAAAGTAGCGAAAACGTTCTATGATGAAAGAGAGAAACTTGGTTTTCCAATTTTGAATAAGGAGGAGAACACAAATGAGTAAACGGGATTTTTTAATTGAAATAGGACTGGAAGAAATGCCTGCCCGCTTTGTGACAGACTCGATGAGCCAACTGGAAGCGAAAGTGAAGGAATGGTTGGCGGCCAATCAATTGGAATTCGGTTATGTTCACGTTTATTCCACGCCACGTCGTTTGGCTCTGCTTGTAGAAGACCTGGTGGAAAAACAGGAGGATGTTACAGTTGAAGCAAAAGGTCCCGCAAAGAAAGTTGCCCAGAATGAGGATGGGGAATGGTCCAAAGCGGCACAAGGCTTTACAAGGGGTCAAGGTCTGACTGTAGATGATATCTACTTCAAAGAAATCAACGGCGTAGAATATGCACACGTTCAAAAGCATGTCGTAGGGAAAGAAACAAAAGAAATCCTTGAAACGATCGTTCCCGTTTTGACAGGCCTTCATTTTCCGAAAAATATGCGTTGGGGCAGTGAAGAGCTCCGTTATGTTCGTCCAATCAAGTGGCTGATTGCCTTATTCGGTGATGAAATCATCCCATTGAGAATCACTACTGTGGAGTCCGGAAGAGTGTCAACCGGTCACCGTTTCCTAGGGGCTCAGGTGGAATTGAAGGAAGCAGCGAATTATGTGGATGCCCTTCTTTCCAATTATGTCATTGTAAATGCTTTTGAGCGCAAGGAAGCGATCAGACAGCAGCTGTCAATCATTGCAGAGGAAAATGGCTGGGTAATCCCGGTGGATGAAGACTTGCTCGAAGAAGTAAACAATCTGGTTGAATATCCGACTGCACTATTCGGTACATTCGAATCCGAGTATCTTTCCTTGCCTGAAGAAGTGTTGATTACATCGATGAAAGAGCATCAACGTTACTTCCCGGTGAAAAGCAAGGATGGAAAACTCCTTCCTTATTTTGTGACTGTGCGTAACGGGAACCATGAAAACCTGGATAATGTGGCAAGAGGAAATGAAAAGGTGCTTCGTGCCAGACTTTCAGATGCAGCTTTCTTCTCCAAGGAAGACGAAAAGCTAGTCATCGATGAAGCAGTAAAAAGACTCGATAAGATCGTTTTCCACGAAGAAATAGGTACAACCGGGGAAAAAGTGAAACGGGTGCACAATTTTGCGCTTAAATTAGCGGATCTTCTACAGGTAGATGAAGAGAACATGAAGAATGTAAGCCGTGCTTCCTCCATCTACAAATTCGATCTGGTTTCTCACATGGTATATGAGTTCCCGGAACTGCAAGGAATCATGGGAGAGAAATATGCAAAGGCAAAAGGTGAAAATCCTGTTGTCGCACGTGCAATAAATGAACACTATATGCCGCGGTCTGCAGATGATGATACACCAGCTTCTGATGTTGGTGCGATCCTTAGCATCTCGGAAAAATTGGATACGATTGTAGGCTTCTTTGCTATCGGTGTCATTCCGACAGGTTCTCAGGACCCATATGCATTGAGAAGGCAAGCATCAGGAATCATCCAGACGTTGATCAACAAAAAATGGCCGATTTCCGTTGAAGAACTGATCACTAAATTTGTCTCCCATTACGAGGAACAGAATATTGGAAAACGTTCCAAGGATGAGACGGTTGCCGAAGTGATCCAATTTTTCAAAATGCGCTTAAAGAACAACCTGTCTGAACGCGGAATACGCTATGATATCGTTGATGCGATTTTGGAATTGCCGCTTCATGATGTGAATGCAAGCGTGAAAAAGGCGGAAGTCCTGGACGCTGCAAAAGAGGATGCGAATTTCAAAGAAATCATGGAATCCTTGAGTCGTGTAAGAAATATCGCCAAAAAAGCTGTCAATGATAACTTGGTAAAAGCAGAGCTTCTCATCAACAGGGAGGAACAAGCTTTGTACTCCTTGTTTAAGGAAAAGGAAGAAAAGGTGATTCAAGCATCTGATGCCAAGGACTACACAGAGGTCTGGAAGGAGCTCGCTTCGTTAAAACCAGCGATTGACGCATTCTTCGACAATATCATGGTAATGACAGACAAGGAAGATATCCGTAACAACCGCCTTGCATTGATGTCCAGTCTGTCTCAATTGATTTCCGTTTTCGGAAATATAAACGTCATTATTGTGAAGTAATATTTGAGACAAAAGAAGCATCCTATGATAAAATGAAAAAATTGAATAAAGAGGCTGACTAATAATAGCAAACTATATTTAGTCAGCCTCTTTCCAATTCTGTCGTATTTCAGTATAATTAGTATATAATATTTACATATAAAGTATGTCACAATTAGTTTCAATGTGTCCAGCTGCGGGCGCTTGGGACTCTCAAACTTCCCTCACTTCCCTACGATAAGTCAACATCGGATCGCTATCGCTCTCCGTGTTTCCTTTATCTCAGGAAGCTCAGTCCAGTTTGTACGTCCCAGGGAGAGCGCCCTCCGCATTTCAATGTCCAGCTGCGCCGGCTAGCTCCTCGAGTCATAAGTCATATTCCTTCCGGAGGTAAAAACCCACCTCCTACAGGAACCTGCCTTATGCTTGTCGGAGCTGAACAAGCCGGCTCCGCATTTCAAAGATAGGTGGTGAACGACAATAGAACTGAATAAACGGCAAGAACATATTCTGCAAATTGTAAAAGATCAAGGACCTATCACCGGAGAAGCTATTGCAGATCAACTTAACCTGACGAGAGCGACACTTCGTCCCGACCTTGCCATTCTGACCATGGCAGGCTATCTGGATGCAAGGCCAAGAGTCGGCTATTTTTATACTGGAAAGACTGGGTCCCAACTTCTGTCTGATAAGATCAATAAAATCCAGGTACATGACCACTCCTCGATCCCTGTCGTGGTTCACGAGAGCGTCTCTGTTTATGACGCGATCTGCACGATGTTCTTGGAGGATGTCGGAACACTTTTCGTGGTGGATAAGTTTTCCATCATAGTGGGAGTGCTCTCAAGGAAAGACCTGTTGCGGGCAAGCATCGGGAAACAGGAGCTCACTTCCATCCCAGTCAATATCATCATGACAAGAATGCCGAATGTCACCTATTGTTTTAAAGAGGATCTAATCATCGATGTTGCTCAGAAATTAATCGAAAAGCAGATTGACGCTCTTCCAGTCGTAAAGCAAACGGACAAAGGCTATGAAGTGATCGGAAGAATTACGAAAACAAATATTACCAAGGTTCTTGTTGCTCTTGCGCATAACGAAATAATCTAGATTGGGGGAGAATCATGGAAAAGCGAACAGTTTATATTCTTTCAGATTCAGTTGGAGAAACTGCAGAGCTCGCAGTAAAAGCGGCAATCAGCCAGTTTAATGGAGCGAATTTCCATTTAAAGAGAATACCATACGTGGAGGATATCGCAACCATCACAGAAGTGATATCCATTGCAAAAATAAATCACGGACTTATCGCGTTCACCCTTGTTGTACCTGATATGAGGCAGCATCTGATTTCACTTGCCAAGAAGGAAGGGGTTCCGGTTTACGATATAATCGGGCCATTGGTCGACCTCATGGAGCAGGAATACAAGGTTAAGCCGAAATATCAGCCAGGCCTGGTGCGCCAGCTTGATGATGACTATTTCAAGAAAATTGAAGCGGTGGAGTTTGCGGTAAAGTATGATGATGGCCGCGATCCAAGGGGAATCATCAAAGCGGACATCGTATTGGTAGGAGTGTCCAGAACATCGAAGACACCTTTATCCCAATACCTCGCACACAAACGCCTGAAAGTGGCAAATGTACCGATCGTGCCTGAAGTCGATCCACCAGAAGAGCTGTACAAGGTTTCACCGGAAAAATGCTTCGGCTTGAAAATCAGCCCCGAAAAGCTCAACGACATCCGAAAAGAGCGCCTTAAAGCACTCGGATTGAACGACAAGGCTGCCTACGCCAATCTCGAAAGAATTAAAGAAGAGCTTGCATTTTTTGAGACAGTCGTTAATAAAATAGGTTGTGAAGTCATCGACGTCACCAACAAAGCAGTAGAAGAAACAGCCAACCTCATCTCCAACATCTACAACAACCGGTTGAAATAAATAGCCCTGATAAACGTCAAATAAAAATTACTATATGAAGAAGGAGCGCTTACACCAAGTGCTCTTTTTCTTCGGCAAAAACATATTTTTCCGCATGTTTTTTAGTGGTCAATTCAAAAGGTTTATATTATAATAAAAAATTGTGATAAAAAAATTCCTGTATAGGGTTTAGAGTTCCAGTTAATCGAATAAACTAAAACTAGCTATAAGTCAATAGTGGGGTGACAGTTTCGTTCGACAACCATAAAAAAACTAGCGAAAAAAGAAGGTTTTTGGGAAGGGATGTAGAAACAGTTTAACATGCAAAATAATCGACAACCCATTATTTTGGTAGACGCAGATGCGTGTCCTGTTAAAGAAGAGATCAGTAGTATCGGTCATACATATCAAATGGACGTATACTTTGTCGCATCCTACTCCCATGTAGTCAAAAAAGAAATAAAAGGGACATGGGTATATGTGGATGATGAAAAGGAATCTGCAGATCTTTACATACTCAACCATGCAAGAAATAATGATGTGGTGGTGACCCAGGATCAGGGGCTTGCCAGTATGTTGGTGTCGCGTAACGTTTATGTTCTATCTCCTCGTGGAAAACATTACAAAGAGAGTGAAATGGACATGATGCTTCACATGAGGTTTTTATCGGCAAAAGAAAGACGAAAAGGAAACTATTCAAAAGGGCCAAAAGCGTTTTCTCAGCAGGATCGGGAAAACTTTGTGCATTCATTCAAAAAAACTTTGTCGAATATTGCAGGAATTCGGGAATAGAAAGCGAATAGTTAGTCACGGAGTGTTGTTATGAACTATAGAATTCCTGAACAGACCATTGATCAAATCAGACAATCAACCGACATAGTCGATGTAGTTGGTGAATATGTACAACTAAAGAAGCAAGGCCGGAATTATTTTGGATTGTGCCCTTTTCATGGAGAAAGCACACCTTCCTTTTCCGTCTCCCCGGATAAACAGATATTTCACTGCTTTGGGTGCGGAGCTGGTGGCAACGCCTTTAACTTCATCATGGATATCGAGGGTGTCAGTTTTGTAGAGGCGGCACAAAAGCTTGCCAAAACCTCGAACATCGAAATGGAAGTCCCGGAAAATGAAACTTCCGGAAATTCGGGTCAGTCAAAAGAAACAAAATGGATGATGGATGCACATTTGCTCCTACAGAAATTTTACCATCATTTACTTTTAAATACAAAAGAGGGTCAGGAAGCCTACGACTACTTAAGCGGAAGAGAATTTACCGATGACATGATGAAAAAGTTCGGTATCGGATATGCGCTTAACAGCTGGGATTTCGCCCTCAAGTTTTTAACCAAAAGGGGCTATAGCCAAAAACTTTTGGAAAAAGCGGGTCTTCTCATTGAAAAGGAGCATACTGCTGAATATTTTGACCGTTTCCGAGACCGCATCATGTTTCCTATACATGATCATAAAGGAAATGTCATTGCCTTTTCCGGACGCGTGCTGGGCAAAGGGGAGCCGAAATACTTGAACTCCCCCGAAACTGCACTCTTCAATAAAAGCAAGATCCTGTACAATTTCCATCAGGCAAGACCACACATACGCAAACAGGAGCAAGTGATACTTTTTGAGGGATTCGCAGATGTCATTGCTGCCGATCGTGCAGGTTTGCATCATGCCATTGCAACGATGGGGACTTCCCTCACTGAGGATCAGGCGAGGATCATCCGCCGTCATGTGGAAAGTGTCATCATCTGCTATGACGGTGACAACGCAGGGATCGAGGCTGCATACCGTGCGGCAAAGATCCTTATAGAGCAGGACTGTTATGTTCGAGTAGCCTTGATGCCAGATAAACTAGACCCTGATGACTATATCCGCAAAAAAGGGCCAGAGTCATTCAAACAGGATGTAATAGGGGCAAGTTTAACGTTTATGGCATTTAAGTTGCAATACCTTCGCAGAGGCAGAAACTTAAAAGACGAAGGAGAAAAGATACGGTATATAGAAGATGTCCTGAAGGAAATAAGCCTGCTCACAAAAGCGGTAGAGAGGGATCATTATCTACGTCAGCTGGCAGATGAATTTTCCATCTCCCTTGATGCCCTGAAGCAACAGCAGTTTCAGGTGTATAAATCTCTTAACCAAAAAAAGGATTATCGGGAGCAGAATAGAATTACTATATCTAACCAGCCTAAGCTTTTTTCCAAAACGTTAAAACCTGCCTACGAAAATGCAGAACGCTTTCTATTGGCACATATGCTGAAAGATAGAGCAGTCTCCGACAAAGTGCAAGCATCCATAGAAGGTGCTTTCATAATGGAGGAGCATCGGGCGATAGCAGCTTATCTTTATGCCTTTTATGAGGAAGGATATGAACCGAATATCAGCGTATTGATGGAGCGCATCCCAGAGATGGAGTTGAAGAAGAAGATTTCGGAGCTCGGAATGCTGACACTTGAGGATGAATTAAGTGAAGCAGTTCTCCGGGATTATATGAAACAGGTGTTTAATTACCCAAAGTTGTTAACAATAAAGGAAAAAGAACAAGAAAAGAAACAGGCAGAAGTTCAAAACGACTTCTTGCGTGCTGCACAAATCGCGATGGAAATTATCCAATTGAAAAAAGAGTTAAAACAATAAATATGCCTCTTTATCGCGTTCAATGTTGGAAGGAGGGGACTGTTGATGGCTGAAAAATCAGCGCAATCAAAAGAGATGGAAACAGAATTGACCATCGATCAAGTAAAAGAGCAACTAACAGAGGTTGGGAAGAAACGTGGAGTCCTGACTTATGAAGAGATAGCAGAAAAAATGTCCGGCTTCGAAATGGAATCCGACCAGATGGATGAGTACTATGAGTTCCTTGGTGAACAAGGTGTCGAAATAATCGGTGAAGCTGAATCAGATGATGACCCAAACACTCAACAGCTTGCAAAGGAAGAGGAATTCGACCTTAACGACCTTACTGTACCACCGGGTGTTAAAATCAATGATCCTGTGCGCATGTACTTAAAAGAAATCGGACGTGTGGACCTGTTGTCTGCTGAAGAAGAAATCAGCCTGGCAAACCGCATCGAAGAAGGGGACGAAGAAGCAAAACGTCGCCTTGCCGAAGCGAACCTGCGCCTTGTGGTAAGTATAGCAAAGCGTTATGTCGGACGCGGAATGCTGTTCCTTGATTTGATCCAGGAAGGTAATATGGGTCTGATTAAAGCGGTAGAAAAGTTTGATTACAGAAAAGGTTTCAAGTTTTCTACATATGCCACATGGTGGATCCGTCAAGCAATCACCCGTGCCATAGCAGATCAGGCGAGAACCATCCGTATTCCTGTACACATGGTGGAAACCATCAACAAATTGATCCGTGTCCAAAGACAGCTGCTTCAGGATCTTGGACGTGAACCAAGTCCAGAAGAAATTGCGGAAGATATGGATCTTACGCCGGATAAAGTGCGTGAAATATTGAAAATTGCACAAGAGCCTGTTTCATTGGAAACTCCGATTGGTGAAGAGGATGACTCGCATCTTGGCGATTTCATCGAGGACCAGGACGCTACATCTCCATCCGATCATGCTGCCTATGAATTGCTGAAAGAACAGCTTGAAGATGTATTGGACACCTTGACTGATCGTGAAGAAAATGTACTGAGACTGCGCTTCGGTCTTGATGACGGACGTACTCGCACACTTGAAGAAGTAGGGAAAGTATTCGGTGTGACAAGAGAGCGTATCCGACAAATTGAAGCGAAGGCACTTAGGAAGCTGAGACATCCAAGCCGCAGCAAACGCCTAAAGGATTTCCTCGAATAGAATCTATATTCCGAAATAGTTCGCTTTTATATTAAGGTGGACTATTTCTTTTTTTTCTTTTATTTATTTTTAATTTTCAGTTATCTGCACCTGCAAGAGGAGTGTTAAATACTTTGGATAGACAAAGAAAAGATACTATCATTCGCGAGATAAAGTATTGGAAGGAAAGCCGCATGCTTCCGGAACACTATTGTGACTATCTGCTAGCGCTGTATACCGAGGGAGAAGGGAGCAATAAACGGGAAAAGGCTCCAAAAAAGAATCTTTTACACTTGTTTCTTGCAATCCTTATTCCGATGTTCGTTCCAATAACATTTCTTGTCATTTATTTTACTGAATTGTCAATTGATTTGCAAATGCTCCCGATAATATTTTTTATTCTGCTATCGTTATTGGGATATTATGTTTTTCGAAAAGAACATTTCTTTATACATATACCAGTCATTACAATCGCCCTGCTGGTACTTCTCCTATCATTGAAACTTGTGGAAGCGACAGGCTATGATTCCACAAGGATGCTGGCTGCAGTAGGCGTTCAGGCTATCGGATGGTTTGTGATGGGGGTCCTGAAGAAATGGTACTACATGAATGCAGCTGCCATAATCACTGTTATTCTGATTGCTGGAGTTATTATATTAAAGTAATTTACTTATAATTTTGTTATTTTAAAAAGTTGAGAATATTCCCTCCTTTCTATTATAATACATTTGAAAGCGTATTCAATATGAAAAATGCAGATGGGATTTACTTTTCCTTTTGATAGGAATTTCACGGGAAAAGGTTTTTGCTAAACATCAAGGGGGGAAAATGATGAATTTCGATTTAACATCTGAACAGGCAATGATAAGAAAGACCATTAGGGAGTTTTCTGATGAAGTGGTGGCACCAGGGGCGCTTCAAAGGGATCGTGACAAAAAGTTTCCGGTTGAAGTTTTCCGTCAGTTGTCTGATTTGGGAATGATGGGTCTGCCTTTTCCTGAAGAATACGAGGGAGCGGGAGCTGATACAGTAAGCTTTGCGATTGTAGTAGAAGAACTAAGTCGTGCGTGCGGATCCACCGGGATTACCTATTCCGCCCATGTTTCATTGGGAGGGGCGCCGATCAACCTTTTTGGTACGGAAGAACAGAAACGCCAATACCTCGTTCCTATCTGTAAGGGTGAATCCTTGGGGGCATTCGGGTTGACAGAACCGAACGCGGGCTCTGATGCCGGAGGGACACAGACGACGGCAGTGGAAGATGGAAATGACTATATCATCAATGGAAATAAATGCTTCATAACGAATGCATCCTATGCTAAGCATTTGGCGCTGACTGCCATTACAGGCAGAAATGGAAATGAAAAAGAAATATCAGCTGTGATTGTCCCGACGGATGCACCGGGCTTCCAGGTTATCGATAACTATGAAAAAATGGGGCTAAACGCTTCCAATACGACTGAATTAGTGCTTGAAGACGTACGTGTACCGCAAGAGAACCTTCTTGGGAAACGCGGAGAGGGCTTCAGACAGTTCCTGATCACGCTCGATGGCGGACGCATCGGGATTGGTGCAATGGCTTTGGGAATAGCTCAGGCAGCTTTTGAGCGAGCGCTCGCTTATTCCAAAGAACGTAAACAATTCGGCAGATCTTTATCAAGCTTCCAAGTAAACCAATTCAAGCTGGCCGACATGGCAATGAAACTCGAGCTTGCAAGAACGATGGTTTATAAAGCTGCATGGCTGAAAGATCAAGGAAGACCGTTTTCAAAAGAAGCGTCCATGTGTAAGCTGTATGCGTCAGAAGTCTGCATGGAGATTGCAGATCAGGCAGTCCAGCTGCACGGCGGGTATGGATACATGAAAGAATATCATGTCGAGAGATTCATGAGGGACGGCAAGCTCCTTGAGATCGGCGAAGGGACTTCTGAAGTCCAAAGAATGGTCATTGCCAGACATTTAGGCTGCTGATTATTTTTGTGAAAAACTTTTTAAAAAGATAGAATATAGAAGAAGCTTTAGAGAAAACTAAATATATTGCCAACAGACTGAAACCTTCATCGTGGATGAAGGTTTTTGTCTAAACTGTGAATTTAAAACAGAAGTTGGCATTTTGGTCTTTTCCTATAGTAAAATATAAAGTAAAATAGATAGTGCTTGTATAAGTTTCGACATTCGTACATGTACATAAGGAGGTTTGAAAATTATGAATCGTAATCCACTAATTCCTTTTGCATTCATTGCAGTTTTAGGACTGGGATTGATGTTCTTATTCTCTTTTATTGGTTTAGATCAAGCCGAGAAAATTGCTAACGGTGAAGATGGAGCGACAGCGGACATGTCTGCTGAGGAAATCTATGCATCCAAGTCTTGTATTGGCTGTCATGGTAATGACCTTGCAGGTGGAGCGGGAGCACCGGCTCTTGTTGATGTAGGCGAAAGATTAAATCAAGAAGAAATCAAGAATATCATCATCAATGGTCAAGGCGCGATGCCAGCTGGCCAAGCTAACGCGCAGGAAGCTGAAGTATTATCCGAATGGTTGGCTAACTACGGTAAAGAAGGCGCAGAAGGCGAAAAGAAAGAAGACGGCGGAGGCCATTAATCCCTCATTCTTTACAACATGTTTTCATATAAAAGGTCCTTTGCATTTGTGAAGGATTTTTTTTTATACTTAATGCATGCGAAACAAAATACATAATAATTGTGGTGATCTTAGATGAATGAATTAAAACTATCAAAGCGGCTAGAAGCTGTCACTTCTTTTATCCCGAAAAACAGCGTATTGGCAGACATCGGATCTGACCATGCCTACTTGCCGTGTTATGCCTATTTGCAAGGCATGATCGAGCGGGCGATTGCAGGGGAAGTGGTGGAAGGTCCTTATCAATCGGCATTGGACCAGGTAAGAAGAACGGACCTTTCCCATGTGATTGATGTGCGAAAAGGGGATGGGCTTGAGGTCATCTCCCCGAACGAAGTGACATGCATCACGATTGCAGGGATGGGCGGAACGCTTATCCAGACCATTCTTGAAAAAGGGAAGGATAAGCTTGCAGGCGTGCAAAGGTTGATCCTCCAGCCCAATATCGGCGCAAAGAAGGTAAGGGAATGGCTACTGTCCAATGGTTGGGAGCTCACTGCGGAACAGATCTTGGATGATGAAGGCCGTATCTATGAAATTTTGGTTGCCGACCGTGGCGATAGCTTTAAGCCATACTTGAATAATAAAGAAGCGGGATTATTAATGGGACCATTTCTTAGTCAGGAGAAGAATGATATTTTTATTCAAAAGTGGACAAATGAAAGAGCGCATTGGATGAAGATCGTAGGTCAGCTTGAAGAAGCTCCTGTAACAGAAGCAAATGAAATGAAGAAAGCCGAATTGAAAGCGAAGATCAAGCTGGTAGAGGAGGAACTTGGCATTGAAAACAGCTAACGGCCATGAAATCATTCAATGGTTTGAGCGTTTTTCACCTAAGCGCTACGCAATGGAAGGCGATAAGATCGGATTGCAGATCGGAACATTGAATAAACCGGTGAAAAAAGTGATGGTCACTTTGGATGTTTTGGACAACGTAGTCGATGAAGCGATTGAAAAGGAAATAGATCTGATCATCGCGCACCATCCGCCAATTTTCCGTTCGTTGCCTCATGTAACCGATGCTAATGCAGCAGGTCGCATAGTCACAAAATGCATCAAGCATGATATCAGTGTGTATGTGGCACATACAAATCTGGATATAGCCGTCGGCGGGGTGAACGACATGCTCGCAGAAGCGCTTGACTTGGTCGATACAAAGGTACTTGTACCGACCATGACAGAGGAGCTGCGGAAGCTGAGTGTTTTTGTGCCGGATTCTCATGCAGAGGAAGTGCGTACAGCATTGGGGGAAGCAGGAGCAGGTCATATCGGCAATTATAGCCACTGCTCATTCAGCTCGTTAGGCGAAGGCCGTTTCCTACCGATGGAAGGAACAGATCCTTTTATCGGAAAGCAGGGAAGGCTTGAAAAGGTCGAGGAAGTGAAAGTGGAAACCATCTATCCGGTATCCGTGGAGAAAAAAGTGTTGAATGCGATGATAAAAGCTCATCCTTATGAAGAGGTGGCCTACGATATCTTCGCCCTGAAGAACGAAGGGGAAACACTTGGCTTGGGTAGGGTAGGGAAGCTTGCTGAGACGATGACTCTGTCTCAATTTGCCGAGCATGTGAAGCAGACGCTTGATGTGAAAAATGTCCGGGTAGTTGGCAATGTCGACGATATCGTAAAGAAAGTTGCTGTAGTTGGTGGCGATGGGAATAAATATATCAACCATGCCAAATTCGCTGGCGCTGATGTATATGTGACAGGTGACCTTTATTTCCACACCGCACATGATGCGATGGCAATCGGGTTGAATGTAGTGGACCCTGGTCACTATGCAGAAAAGATCATGAAAAAAGGGACAGCAGATAAGCTTGTGGCTGCCGCTTCTGATGGGAAGTGGGACCTCGAAGTAGTGGTTTCAGAATCGAATACAGATCCTTTTACGTTTATGTGATTGGTATTTAAGGGGCAGTCTGGCACATGTGGTGTCGGACTGCTTTTTTGTATGGGTGGTTGGTGGTAAGAGGTGTGGGGTCCAGGAATGATACCTTCGTCTAATTGGAATTGGAGGAGCGAGGGAATCAAAAGGTCGGAATGATACCTTTGCTCAGTCGGAATTGGAGGAGAGAGGGAATCAAAAGTGCCGGATAATACCTTCACCCAGTCGGAAATGGAGGAGGGAGGGAATCAAATGTGCCGGATGATACCTTTGCCCAGTCGGAATTGGAGGAGAGAGGGAATCAAAACCCCGGAATGATACCTTCCCCCAGCCGAAAAAGAAGGAGAGAGGGAATCAAAACATCGGAATGATACCTTCCCCCAGTCAAAAAAGAAGGAGAGAGGGAATCAAAACCCCGGAATGATACCTTCACCCAACCAAAAAAGAAGGAGCGAGGGAATCAAAACACCGAAATGATACCTTCCCCCAGTCAAAAAAGAAGAAGAGAGGGAATCAAACAGGCTGGCCCGGGGGAGATACCCTCACCATGTCGATAGCTTACCTAGTTCACCCGCACAGGATCAGAATCCAAACAAAAAAGCCACCGGAACCCAATCCCGGCGGCAATCTTTTTTAAACCGTCTTCGCTTTTTTCACCTTTGGCAGTATCTTCTGCAAAGGAACATTTTTCGTCGTATTCCAGGTTGCTTCGTTCGTCGGATCGAAGTTCTCGATAAACGCGATGACTTCTTTCGTGATTGGTGTTGGAGTGGACGCCCCGGCAGTCACTGCGACTTTTTTCGCATCCATCAGCCACTCGACCTTCAATTCACTGATATCGGAAATACGATAGGCAGGTGTACCTGCAATCTCGTGGGATACCTGTGCAAGGCGGTTGGAGTTGTTGCTTTTTGGGTCACCGACCACAATCGTTACGTCCGCTTCCCCAGCCTGCTCGGCAACAGCTTCCTGTCTGACCTGGGTAGCAAGGCAGATCTCTTTATGCTGCTCTACATGCGGATATTTCTCCTGCACCTTTATCATGATGTCAGCAACGTCCCATTGGCTCATTGTAGTCTGGTTCGTAACGATGATCTTTTCATTTTCAATGTCGAGCCCTGCTACATCTGCTTCGTTTTCAACAAGATGTACGATTCCAGGAGCAACCCCGACTGCACCTTCCGGCTCTGGATGACCTTTTTTACCGATGTAGATGACATCATAGCCTTCCGCTTCCTTCGCGCGGATAAGGTCATGCGTCCGGGTTACATCGGGACATGTCGCATCGATGGTTGTCAGGCCTTTTTCACGTGCGAGGATCTTGACTTCCGGTGATACGCCGTGAGCGGTGAAAATGACGGTTCCGTGATCGATCTTGTCCAGGATCTCTTTTCGGTTCGCACCGTCAAGCGTAATGATACCTTCTTCTTCAAATGCATCTGTAACATGTTTATTATGAACAATCATACCAAGAATGTAGATTGGGCGTGGTAACGTTTTGTCTAAAGCTGCATTTCTTGCAATAACCATAGCATCCACAACGCCGTAGCAATAGCCACGTGGGGCAATCTTAATAATCTCCATATACTATGTTACCCTCCTTATAAATGAACAAAGAGAGTGATATCCGATACACACTCTCTCGCTACTATTCTCTTATTATAATATAAATGGGAGGGATAGTACAAAAGGAAGATAAGGGCAGCTCTATACATATAGCTTTGGTCCGGGTGCTCCCTTGGTTTTTGCTTCTTTTACTTCCTTAACATCTGATTCGGTTTTTTTCTTTTTGCGTGGTTTTGCAGAGGCAGAAGCGCTCTTTTTGCTTTCAGACTCTGTGCTTACATCGGATGATTCAGATGATGCTGATTCATCCTCATCATCTACATCGACATTTTTCAATTCGCTGTATAACTTTATCATGGCAGGCACATTTCGTACTAGAGGCCCATATTGCTGAACCATCGGCATTACGGATTCAGCCATTTTAAGAGCTTTTTGAACATTCGTCAACATCCCGGTGAGATTCCCTGGGTTAGCAATCTGCTGCAGTACGCCGCCGCTGTTTGCCAATTGTCCTAAGCCGCCACCGGCATTAGCCAGCTGGCCGAGTCCGCCCATTCCGCCGATGCTCCTTGCTCCACCCCTGCCAAAAAGTTTGGCCAGTAAGCCACCGCCGCCACTGGAACCGCCAATGTTCGCACCTCCAAATCCCGGTGCTCCAAAACCAGAGCCACCAAAACCGGAGCCACCAAAACCAGGTCCTCCAAATCCAAGGCCGCTAATACCAGGTCCACCGAAATTACCTCCAAATAATGGTCCTCTCGATGCTCCCCCCATCCCCCCCATAAATGGAGACTGGTTTCTCATCATCATCGGATTAGGCATATTTGACATGTTTGGTGGTTGCATCTGTCCAAAGGGCTGCATGCCACCCCCGAACTGAAATGGTGAAGCATTATTGGGTGGCATCGGTCGGTTTGGTCCAAAAAACATGGTAATCCTCCTTTCTGTCATATAAATTCTTGTGTGAATGTTACTTCAGAGTGATAAATGGGGAAAATAGAAAAACATTAAGCTTTTATATCTAGTCAAATGCTTATTCTTTTATAATTTATGCGGTAACCATATGAAATGTTTATCGTCCTATAAGAATGGGCACAACCGTAATGTAGCCAAAACGGGAAAAGTCATTTATAATAGTAGTTTGGGTAAAAAATGAGACAAGACAAATTTAGGTATATGATCCTTTTGAAAATTATGGAACATTAATATAGATAAATCATGATTTTAAATTAGAAATGCTGGAGGAAGATAGATGAATACACAATTCGAGAAATTCAACGTGAAACCGTTTATATTGGAAGCGGTAAAAGAACTTCGTTTTCAAAAACCGACCGAGGTCCAGGAAAGAATGATCCCATCCTTATTGAATGGAGAAAGCGCCATCGGCCAATCCCAAACAGGAACAGGTAAAACGCATGCTTATTTGATCCCGATCTTAAGCAAAATCGACCCTTCTGTTCAAGAGGTACAAGCCGTCATCACTGCGCCAACAAGAGAATTAGCCAACCAGATCTACCAGGAAGTTTTAAAAATGACAAAGTTTTGTGCGCCGGAAGAGGAAATCACGGCCCGCTGCTATATAGGCGGAACAGACAAACAACGTACAATAGACCGTTTGAAGCAGCAGCCGCAAATTGTAGTGGGTACTCCAGGCCGTATCAAGGACTTGATGAGTGAAAAAGCACTACAGGTATATACAGCCAAAACGATCGTCGTCGATGAAGCGGACTTGATGCTGGAAATGGGCTTTATTGAAGATATAGATAAAATTGCTTCCGCTATGCCAAAGGATCTTCAGATTTTAGTATTTTCTGCAACGATTCCTGAAAAGCTTAAACCGTTCTTGCGCAAGTATATGGAAAATCCGAAATATACACATGTAGCACCGAAGCAGGTTACTGCAGCGAAAATCAATCACTTGCTCATCCCGGTTAAATCCAAAAATAAGATGAAGCTTTTGCATGATGTACTTGTTCAATTAAATCCATTCCTTGCAATTGTGTTTACCAATACAAAGAAGAAAGCCGATGAAGTGGCGGATTCCCTCCTTGAACAAGGATTGAAGGTAGGAAGGATCCATGGTGACCTGAATCCACGTGAGCGCAAGAAGATGATGAAGCAGATCAATGAGCTGGACTATCAATTTGTAGTTGCAACTGACTTGGCTGCAAGAGGTATCGATATTGAAGGTGTCAGTCATGTAATCAATTTTGAGATCCCGACTGACCTGGACTTTTATGTACACCGTGTTGGACGTACCGGCCGTGCCGAATATTCCGGAAAAGCGATTACTTTTTATGAACCGACGGATGAAAACGCATTGTCTCAAATTGAGAAGCTTGGGATCACCTTCACGCAGATGGACCTAAAAGGCGGCGAGCTTGTTGAGATCGGTGCCCGCAATAAGCGTCAGAATCGTCAAAAGAAAGTCAATGAGATAGATGTTGCTGCGAAAACAGCGGTTAAAAAGTCAGAGAAAGTTAAACCTGGCTATAAAAAGAAGCATAAGTACGAAGTGGAGCAATTCAAGAAAAGACAACGTCGTTTAAAGAAAAGATAATGCGAGCTCTAATCCGACTTTTCCCGACAACATTATGGTAGAATGAAGATGGATTTTTTAAAGAGGTGATGTTGTAGTGGAAAATAATCTTTTAATCGGCTCTCATGTATCGATGAGCGGGAAGAAAATGCTTCTAGCTGCAAGTGAAGAGGCTGCTTCTTATGGGGCGAATGTATTTATGGTTTACACAGGCGCTCCCCAGAATACAAGAAGAAAAAAAATAGAAGATCTTAATATTGAAGCGGGCCTCAGTCATATGAAGGCCAATGGAATCAAGGACATTATTGTACATGCGCCTTATATCATCAATATCGGAAATTCGGAAAAGCCGGAAACCTTCGAGCTTGGTGTGAACTTTTTGGCGGAAGAAGTGAGAAGGACCGAAGCGATCGGTGCGAAGCAGATTGTGCTTCACCCAGGCGCACATGTTGGAGCCGGGACAGAAATCGGTATTTCCCAGATAATACGGGGACTCAACGAAGCACTTACTAAAGAACAAAATGTGCAAATCGCCTTGGAGACGATGGCCGGGAAAGGATCGGAGTGCGGAAGGACCTTTGAAGAAATAGCTGCTATCATCGATGGTGTGCATCTCAACGAAAAGCTTTCCGTGTGCTTTGATACTTGCCATGTCCATGATGCAGGCTATGATATCGTAAATGACTTTGATGGCGTGTTGAAGCAGTTTGACGATATAGTAGGTCTGGATCGTATCAAGGTACTTCATATCAACGATAGTAAAAATGTGCGTGGCGCCGCGAAGGACCGTCATGAGAATATCGGATTCGGTAACATCGGATTTGATGCCCTGAATTACATCGTGCATCATGATCAGCTTTCAGCCATTCCGAAAATACTTGAGACGCCTTATGTCGGAGAAGATAAAAAAGACAGAAAACCTCCTTACAAGCACGAGATCCAAATGCTGAGAAACAAAGTGTTTGAGGAAGATATTCTGACTAAAATAATGAATGACTAATAGTAGAAGAGGAGCAGGGGATCAACCCCTGCTCCTCTTCTTTATTTTGTAAACTCCATAAATAACTGATTCACTTTTTTAGCCGTTTCATGGCCTGTGATTCTCGCAACTTCCTTCATCAGCTGGATGCGTTCAGAAGTGTTAAAGACATTCACTTTTTTAGATTGTAAAAGAGCGGAAACTTTTTTCGCCTGATCTGAAGTCAATGAAATATTGTACTGAGCACTGTAGTTCAATAGTTCCTCGGGTGAAATATTATGAAGCTTCTTGTTGACTATTTGTTGATAGATATTCATCAAATCCCTCCCATGATAGCCTATGGAAAATAAACAAAAGTGCTACCTTTACGAAATAATATGACAACAGTTGGGAAATTATTGTATAATTAAAAAAAGATAAACAAATTTAACATTAATAGTAGCCAAAGGTAACAAGGGGGAGTGACCTTGTCTTTTATCATAGATCGGAAAGAACAACAAATCTTTCATACATTAAGCTCTGATTTACGCTTGATATTGAATGTTAACGGTTCAATTGAAGAGTGGAATGAGCATGCTGCTTCTTTTTTCACGTTATTGGAAGAGGAAAAATCGTTTTTCTTGACTTTTCCCACCAGCTACAGGGAAAAGGTCTTTACATACATACAAGAATTGATTGCGGCAAATGGGGAAATGCGCAAAAAGATTCTTTTTCATCGAATTGATGGAAAGTACATAGAAGTAGTGTACAACGGCAAGTTTGCGGAGAACCGCATTTATTTGAGCGGCAATGTCATTGAAACCAACGATGTGATGAGTATCCTGCCATTGCATTATGGCACCATCGAGCAATCCCTTAAATTGAATGAATTCACGACAAACTCCCTGGATGTAGCCATATTGGTCCTTACCAAACAGGCTACCATTGAATATATCAACAACCGCTGCCTGACCGTCCTTGAGCTTGATGTGGGAGAGGATACATACCGCAATGCCGAATTTTCCAGCATACATACTCCAAGCTTTTTGAAGCAGAAGCTATTGGAAATCCACGAGGAAGTTTATCTCAATAAAACTTTCAAGGAACGCATCTGTTATGACGATGAAATGCTATTCCAGATACAAGGTGTCTACTTTGAACAGACGGAGAAGGTATTTTTCATTATCCATGACCGCTCTTATCAGCAAAAGTTTGAAAATCTGTTGATATACAAGCAACAGATGGAGTCTGTTTCACAGATATCTGCTGGGATGGCCCATGAATTGAGGAACCCTCTTTCCGTTATCAAGGGGTTTATTCAGTTATCCCAGATAACAAACAACTGGAGCAAATACTATGATACCATCATGGCGGAGATCAATCGGATGAACTCCATTATCGAGGACTTCCTGTCGGTTTCACGTAAAAAAGTGAAAAAGCAGCCAATTCAGCCGCAACAGATTTTCCGTTCACTCGTTTACATTTTTCAATCAGAGTGTTTGCTTCATAATATCGATTTTGATTTTGAAATTGATGAAGTGGAAGAACAGGTAGTAGTGAACGAGGCGATGATCAAGCAGGTGATGCTAAACTTCCTTAGAAATGCAATCGAGGCATATCAGGATAATCAGAAGAGCAAATTTTTTCTTTTACGTGCCAAGAAATCGGACCTGTTCTATGAAATAACCGTCATGGATAATGGAAAAGGCATGACTGAAGAGGTACTTGAGAGGATCGGTAAACCATTCTTCACTACGAAAGAAAAAGGAAATGGACTTGGCATTCCTCTTTGCAAAAAGATAATTGAAGATCATGATGGGGAGCTATTCATCGATAGCAAGCTTGGAGAAGGGTCCACTTTCTGCTATCGTCTGCCCTTGCATAAAAAAGCCTGATATCAGGCTTTTTTGTTTAGCTTTGAAAATGGTGGAGGATAATATAAGAAGCCAGTTTTATTGATTTACTTTTCAACATGTCTCCTGTATACTAAACTATTGTTGTAAAATCGTAATGATTCTTATCTTTAAGGTGTGAAATAGATGAAACCTATCGAAAATGTATTAGAAATAAAAGGACTTTCCTTTAAATATGAACAGCAGAATGTCTTGGAGAATATCGAGCTGACAATACCAAAAGGGGCATTCCTAGGTTTGGTCGGTCCGAATGGTTCCGGTAAATCCACCCTGCTTAAATGTATCCTTGGCTTGCTTAAACCACAAAAAGGCTCCATTCAGCTTTTTGGCAAGGACATCCGGAAATTCCGTGAGTGGAATAAAATAGGATTTGTTTCACAAAAGGCCAACAGCTTTAATTCTGGCTTTCCTGCTACAGTCTTTGAAGTGGTATCTACAGGACTTGTTTCAAAAGTCGGCTTGCTCCGTTTCTTTAATAAAGAACACAACAGGAAAGTGTTGGATGCGATTAAGGCTGTAGGGATGGAGGAATTTGCCCATCGTAATATCGGCGACCTCTCAGGCGGTCAGCAACAGCGCATCTTCATTGCTAGAGCCCTTGTAAGTGACCCTGAACTGCTTATATTGGATGAGCCGACAGTAGGCGTGGATGCGAAAAATGTCCATAACTTCTATCAGATGCTCGAAAAGCTGAACAAAGATCTCGGAATCACGCTGGTGATGGTCACGCATGATATCGGGACTATAACAGAAAAAGTGACCCATGTAGCATGCCTGAATAGAACCTTGCACTTCCATGGCCTGACAGATGAATTTGAAAAATTATGCTCTCATGACCTATCTCAGTTTTATGGTCATGATGTCCATGTGTTGAGTCACCACCACCATGATGGAGGGCATATGTAATGATTTCAGCACTCATGCAATTCGAATTTTTAAGAAATGCCGTTTATACAGGATTATTGATTGGTTTTTTAGCACCATTATTAGGTGTCTTCGTTGTCGTAAGAAGATTGTCATTGATAGCGGATGCCCTAAGCCATGTGACGCTTGCAGGGATAGCGGCCAGCCTGCTGATGGAAAAGAGGCTCGGGCTTTTCACAGGTTTAAGCCCGATCTATTTTGGGATGGCGTTTTCTGTGACAGGGGCGCTATTCATCGAAAAGCTTCGGGGAGTCTATAAGCATTATCAGGAGCTTGCCATACCCATCATTCTTTCATCCGGAATTGGCCTTGGAGTCATATTCATCTCGCTTGCAGATGGATTTAACACCGACTTGTTCAATTTTTTGTTTGGTAGTGTCAGTGCGGTCACGCGTGTGGACTTTTGGACCATTTTTGTCATCGCGATTGCGGTTGTTGCAACCATTGTCCTTTTCTATAAAGAATTTTTTGTGTTATCTTTCGATGAGGAGCATGCCAAGGTATCAGGGGTGAATGCCAGAATATTTCATTTGATTTTCATCATCATGGTTGCGCTTGTCATTGCAGCAAGCATGCGTATTGTCGGGATCCTGCTTGTTTCTTCCCTCATGACGTTGCCAGTGGCGGCAAGCATGCGTCTGAGCCGTGGATTCAAACAGACCATTTTCCTCTCTGTGCTATTTGGTGAAATTGCAGTGATTGGTGGACTTGCAACTTCCTTTTACCTTGACCTTGCTCCAGGGGGAACAATCGTCATTATTTCTGTCTTGATTCTCATTATTACGATTCTTTGGAATAAAGTAAGGAGAGGAAAGTAAATGAATGTTTCACAAGCCTTGCTCTTAATGAAAAACAAGGGATACAAGTATACAGGTAAAAGGCAGGAAATGCTGGAGCTGTTTGCAAAAGAGGATAAGTATTTGACAGCAAAGGATGTTTTGGATGCTATGAAGGACAGCTATCCAGGACTCAGCTTCGATACGATCTATCGGAATCTTGCTCTCTTTGTCGAGCTGGATATTTTGGAAAGTACGGAGCTGTCCGGAGAAAAGCATTTCCGGTTTACCTGTTCAACAACCCATCATCACCACCATTTTATCTGCCTGGACTGTGGGAAAACGAAGGAAATCGAAACCTGCCCGATGCGAGACCTAGGTGAAGACCTTAACGGGTACGATGTAACCGGGCATAAATTTGAGATCTATGGGAAATGTCCTGAATGTGTATAGACTTGATGTCCAGATCAAAAAACGACTGCGCTTCTGCAGTCGTTTTTTTACTTCACCTTTTCCACGAAACCGTCATATAAAGGTACTATAGTCTTATCTGTATGACTAGCCCTCGAAAAATAGGGAAAGCAGTCGAACCTTTTCATATATGAAAAAATAAGGGTGTATGCAATGTCCAGGGAGAAGGTAGAGCAGTCCTCTTTGAATCAGGAGGACCTTGTTGTCATTTTGGAAACAGCAAAAGAAATAGGCACGAAAAATCAGAACATCAATACAATTGATTTTGTTGATAGCATAAAAAATCAGTTAATTAAAGCCATGAGAAAACATGGCTGACAAATTGAAAAAGCTGACTATCCACGCATATAATGCGTGTGATAAGTCAGCTTTTTTAATTAGATGGCTGTGTTAACAAGTACTGTAATCCCGGCACCGACAAATACTGCGAAGGCAATGAGGGATGCGTACATGACCTTTTCTTTACGTTCTGGTGTAAACCATGTTTCTTCATTATGCATAATATTTTCCTCCTTTTTCGTTAAAGCCGATACGGAGGTTGTTTCGTGTGCGTGTTCGGTAGCTGGCTGGCATGGCTCTTTATAAAAAGAACTTTAGCTCCATGGCTTTGCGTCATCACTTTTCAATGATTTTGCCTTTTCGTACGGCTTTTTCATCATAATTATCGACAAAAATATCCAGAAAGTAAAGAAAAATGTCGAAAATGGGTAATAAGTCTTACTTCATGGAAGTGGAATGAAGAATTGTTTGTACAATCTGCTCCGCTTCAAACCAGTTGCTCACTCTATGTACTCCCTTTGGAACAGGCTCTCTATTATAGGGTGTATCAAAGAGTATCACAGGGATTTGGCATTCCTCACTGATTTCCACAGCGTTATCGTGTTTATCTTCAAAAAAGAGGTCGATATTATGCTGCTTGACAGCACTTATCTTATTATGGGTGCCCAACAGTTCCAAATGATCATAATCAATCTCTTGCTTGGCAAACCAATTATTCGTGATTTCAAACAGATGGTTCCTGCGTGCACTTATAAAAAATAGATCATATTCACCCTGCCACTTTTGGACAATCTCCTTTGCGCCATTGGCCAATGGGGCATCCTGATAGATGAGAGGCTCCATTTCGTCCATCCATTCCCAAAAGCCTTCCTCAGACAATCCCATTAGAGGTGTGAGGTCGTATTGGGTCATATCATCGAGGGTGATATTTTTATTCAAGGTTTTATTGATAAATGGAACAAAGGTGGTGGGGCAGGTCAATGTTCCATCAATATCGATGCCAAGTCTTTTTCTCATAAGGTACCTCCCGCTTTTCTACATAAAGATATCTTATCATAATTTGTCCTAAAAACAGTTAATAAGAACTAAGTTTACTTTCAAATTAGGCTGTTTTTACATTCATTGTTGTTATTAGGTAAGTAAGCATTAAATGTAGCCCGTTGATTTCTGCTCCTGGAGCCTCCTCGGCTTCGCCTGTGGGGTCTCCCATGCCTTCTACTTTCCCGCAGGAGTCAAGTGTCCTCCGCTACAATCAACTCAGTTTTATTAACATTATTTGCTCCACTGAAATGAAAAATTGCAGAAAAAATCAATTTTCAAATTTTTGAAAGGCAAATTTTATACTAAATTTCACCCCTGTTGGTTGGAGTGCAAGGTGTGAGACTCCTGCGGGAGCAGCGTGTCAAGGGAGACCCCGCAGGTGCGAAGCGCCGAGGAGGCTCCCGAGGCCGCCCGCGGAAAGCGAACACCTGGAACGGAGACAAACAGGGTGTTTAATGTTGACACCTGATTTTTAGCCTAGCCCTCTTGAAAAAAGCATTTCGCTTCGGAAAAAGTTAACATCTATTCTTTCGATGGCGGGGGTCATAATAAGTAATGCTCCTAACTTCTTATGAAAGCGAGGGATACGAATGGCAAATGAAATGGAGAAAAACGAAGAAGCACGTGACCGTTTTGATTCAGAATTAGCTTATCAAGATCCTCACGTAGCTGCAGGAAAATCGCAACAGCTGTATTTGGAAGAAAATGCGGCAGAGGTTGCGGTTGCTCCAACTGCACTGCGATCCGATAGAAGCATGGAACGAGAAGAGGTCTTTGAGGAAGAACGAAGCGATGTTATGGGAATGAGCGGTAGGGGACTTGGTTTCCTGGGACTTGCTCTTTCTATATTATCTTTATTCTTCTTACCGATCATCATGGGTGCTGCCGGCATCATTGTGGGCTTCATTGCCCGCAAACGCGGTGCCGCAGGGTTAGGAGCATGGGCGATAGGTATCGGTATAGTATCGATCGTCGTTGGTTTGTTTGTACTTCCACTTTTTTAAAGCAAAGAAAAAAGCTTGGCACTTTTCAGTGTCAAGCTTTTGCTTTTTCGGCTTCCTGGTTTGCAAAGTATTCTTCTGCAATTTTATCGATTTCTTTCTTTAGTTCTTCGACCATGACTGCCTCGGGAACTTTGCGGACGATTTCTCCTTTACGGAAAAGAAGACCTTCGCCTCGTGCCCCTGCAATTCCGATATCCGCTTCGCGTGCTTCACCTGGACCATTTACGGCACATCCAAGGACAGCGACCTTGATTGGTGCTTTGATAGTGGAAATGTATTCTTCCACTTCATTTGCAATAGAGATCAAGTCGATTTCTATGCGTCCACAAGTAGGACAACTAATCAATGTAGCAGCGTTTGAGGAAAGTCCAAATGATTTCAGCAACTCGCGGGCTACCTTTACTTCTTCAACAGGATCGGCGCTTAGGGAAATACGTAGAGTGTTCCCGATGCCTTTGCTGAGGATCGCTCCGAGTCCTGCTGCACTTTTCACCGTGCCGGCAAACAATGTTCCGGATTCAGTGATACCAAGGTGAAGAGGGTAGTCGAAAGCTTTAGCAGCTTTTTCATAAGCTTCGATTGCAAGATTCACATCAGATGCTTTCATGGACACGATGATATCGTGGAAATCCAGGTCTTCAAGTATCTTGATGTGGTGAAGCGCGCTTTCCACCATGCCGTCAGCAGTAGGGTAGCCGTATTTTTCGATGATGCGCTTCTCAAGGGAACCTGCATTGACACCGATACGGATTGGAATGCCCTTGGCTTTGGCTGCATTTACTACAGCTTCCACCTTTTCGCGTCGTCCGATATTACCCGGATTGATTCGAATCTTGTCTATGCCGCCTTCAATGGCTTTTAAAGCTAGCTTATAGTCAAAGTGGATATCTGCCACTAATGGAATATTGATTTGTCTCTTGATGTCAGCAATGGCGTTGGCAGCACGCTCATCAGGAACTGCAACTCGGACAACCTGACAGCCGGCTTCTTCCAATCGCTTGATTTCAGCAACTGTCGCTTCTACATCATGAGTTTTTGTTGTGGTCATACTTTGGATAAATAGTTCATTGCTTCCGCCGATTGTAAGGTCGCCAACCTTTACAGGGCGTGTTTTAGTACGATGTATCATTTCATTCACGAGTGAATCGCTCCTTTTAGGAATGATCTAAGATCAAAACATCTATCTTCATCAGATTACCTTTAATCCTGGAAAAAAGCTAGTATTATCCACTAACTCCCAACATATTTTAACAACTGCGTTTTGGATTGGCAAGTGTTGAGTTTAATTGCGTCTAATATAGGGGAAACTTATATGTTTTACCTACTTGGATCTTCTCGGGCGCCATTCCTTCATTCAGTATTTGAAAGTCCTCCACGAGTTGTGTGATGCTGACAGGGATGGGCTTATTGGCGATTCGCTCAGCTACAGTAAGAACAGTATCTCCGGCTTTCACTTCCACTTCTATGTAGGTTGCATTGGAATCAGTTTCCGTATCTGTATCCTGTTCCTCTGTCAAAGAAGGGGTGGTCATGACCGGGGCTGCCTGTTGTTCGTTAGCAATGGGTATTGTGCCTTTTGACAGGTCATAATAGATGCTGAAGATAGTGATGCAAATAAGGGCTGCAATGAATAGTCGAATCATGAGAAAGTTCCTCCTAAGACAATATAGTTAGTTCACTATATGCTTGTCCACGGAGGTTATGACAAATCAGAACAAAAAAACCGCCGGACCTATGCCAGCGGTTCAATAAATTATTCTTGAATTTTTTTGACCTTCACTTCCTTAATTATCAGGAAAAGAACAAATACCGCAATGGCAAAGTTCAACCATACCGCGCCAGGTACAGGGATGGATAGTGCCTCCATGATGGCAAAGAACACGCTAGGTATAGTGACAGCGTAAGCAGACATGATCCATGTGTGACGGAAGTTCAGGTTCGAACGTTGAAGGGCATTCTTTAAAATCAGCCCGATAAGACCAAGAATGGTCACTTGAATGAATTTGGTTGCACTAAAGAAAACGTAGCTTGCAATGATGATGACGGTGATCCAAACGGGAAGCGTCCCTTCCATGGAATCCAGGAATGAGACCACCTCTTCCTTTCCTATATATGCACCCTGGAAATCAGAGAAGGGAATATATTCGACAGTTCCCTGATAAACAAGCAGGGCTTCATCCTTCTGAAACGCGAGCACTTCCTGATATCCTTTGAGTTCACTTAGGGAAAGTTCATTTTCAGGATCGAAAATGATGGTCATCCCACTTTCCTCCATAACATATGGCTCCTGCACATCAGCGTGAAATTGGTTCTCTTCTATATAGAAAGCAGGAACATCCGACTCAAAGATTTCTTGGGCATTATTATAGAAATTGGTTACATCGGTTCCAATATTGACAAACTTGGGAATAGAAGTAAGAAGTACAAGGAAAAATACAAAAAGTATCGTTTTTCCGATTCCCTGAAATCGAAAGCTTGCCATCGTTTTAGGCGAGTATAGGCTTTTAATGAATTGCTTGAAAATATTCAATGAGATCAGTCCTTTAAAGATATTGATTTTTCATCCTAATGTTACCTTAATATGGGTATGTATACAATATTTTATTGAAGCATCAGAATCCTTTGTTAATTTCAAGTTACAGTTTGTAAAGATAATGTAAATTTATCAGGTTTTCTATTTACATTAACTTCACTCTAGGTTAATAATTGTACTTGGTTTTGTTGTTTTTTGTCGATTATAAGTACATAAATTAAGGGGTTGAACGTATTGGATTTAGATATTCAGAAAATGATATTTGAATTTATTGGTGGTCTCGGTATTTTCCTTTTTGGTATTAAATATATGGGAGACGGACTGCAGAAGTCAGCAGGAGATAAGCTGCGGGATATTTTGGATAGATTCACGACCAACCCTTTCATGGGAGTTCTTGCAGGTATAATTGTAACGGTATTGATTCAATCTAGTTCGGGTACAACTGCATTGACAGTTGGTCTCGTCAGTGCCGGCTTTATGTCATTGCGCCAGGCAATCGGTGTTATCATGGGGGCGAATGTCGGAACAACTGTTACGGCCTTCATCATTGGTATTAAAATATCGGAGTATTCCTTACCTATAATTGCGTTAGGGGCAATCTTTCTTTTCTTCTTTAAGAATCAGAAGATACATTATTTGGGTCAAATCGTTTTTGGTTTTGGAGCATTATTCTATGGATTGGATATCATGGGAGACGGATTGAAGCCGCTTAGAGAGCTTCAAGCTTTCGTCGATCTCACTGTGTCGATGAGTGACAGTCCGATTTTGGGTGTTGTTGTAGGAACAGTCTTTACGGTACTTGTTCAGAGTTCAAGTGCGACCATTGGTATTCTGCAGGAATTGTTTGGTCAAGGAGCGCTTGACTTGGATGCTGCTTTACCTGTATTGTTCGGTGATAACATAGGAACAACCATTACCGCTGTGCTAGCTGCAATTGGTGCTTCAGTTGCTGCAAGACGTGCAGCACTTTCACACGTTTTATTCAATGTCATTGGTACCACGCTCGTCCTGATAATTTTAGGGCCATTTGAAAAGTTGATCATGTTCTTTAGGGAGTCATTAAATTTGAATCCTGAAATGACCATTGCATTTGCTCACGGTACATTCAATGTGGCAAACGTGATTATCCAATTTCCGTTTATTGGAATACTGGCGCTTATCGTTACCAAGATTATTCCTGGTGAAGATAGTGTAGTCGAGTATAAGGCAAAACATTTGGATCCGATTTTCATTGAACAATCACCTTCACTTGCTCTCGGTCAGGCAAAAGAAGAAGTACTCAGAATGGGTGAATTTTCTGTTAAAGGACTAGAGTCCTCTCATGAGTATTTGAAAACGGGTACGACAAAGTATTCTGAACAGGCTTATCAGATCGAAGATGCAATCAATAATCTTGACAGAAAAATCACGGACTATCTAATCAAATTATCTTCAAGCTCCTTATCTGATAATGAGTCGGAGGAACATTCCGTATTGATGGATACTGTTCGAGACATCGAAAGAATCGGAGATCACTTCGAGAACATAGTGGAATTGGTGGACTTCCAGATCGCTAATAAGGTGGACCTGACTGAAGCCGCCGATACAGATCTAGAAGAAATGTTTACATTGACCATTACTACTGTAAAAGAAGCAATCGAAGCATTACGTACTAACAATAAAGAACTTGCAAACGATGTAAGACTGAAGGAAGACCAGATCGATAAAATGGAAAGAGCTTTACGTAAAAAGCATATTCTTCGCTTAAACGAAGGATTATGTTCTGGTCAAGCTGGTATCGTCTTTGTCGATATCGTGAGCAACTTAGAGCGTATCGGGGATCATGCAGTAAATATTGCAGAAGCAGTTTTAGGTGAGGACCACGAAACGCTATAATAGATAGTAACTTAGAAAATGCCGGACTCTCTAGGGGTCCGGTTTTTCTTTTATATGAAAGGGAGGTTAGTCATGGAAATTGTATACTGGATCATCATCATTGCTTTGTTTGTCGTATCATTCGTTGGCTTGATTTACCCGATTATCCCAAGTGTGCTGTTCATTGTAGGGGGATTCCTGTTGTATGGAGTGTTCTTTTCATTCGAAGAGTTGACCGTCTGGTTTTGGATCATCACTTCTCTCTTTGTTGTACTTTTATTTGTTGCCGATTATTTTGCCAACCTGTTGGGTGTAAAAAAGTTCGGTGGAAGTAAAGCGTCGATTTGGGGAAGTACAATCGGTCTATTGGCCGGCCCCTTTGTCATTCCGGTTGCAGGCATTATCCTTGGACCGTTTTTGGGTGCAATACTTGGGGAGTTGCTTTTCAACAAAAAGGAATGGAAGTCAGCGGTGAAAATCGGCTTTGGTTCTGTAGTTGGACTCTTTAGCAGTGTACTTGCAAAAGGATTGATCCAGATGGTGATGATCCTTTGTTTCCTATTCTTTATTTAGGACACAATAGCTTAACATTGGCATTTTACCGACATGGAATGGTTTAATATGGATATACTAAGCTTGGTTTAACTGGCAAGCTTTTATTTTTCAATTATAGGGAGTGAAGAAGATGAAAACCATTGGGGTTCTGACGAGCGGTGGAGATTCGCCTGGTATGAATGCAGCCGTGCGTGCGGTGGTAAGAAAAGCGATCTATCATAATTTGAATGTATATGGGATTTATCAGGGCTATGCTGGACTGATGGCCGGGAATTTCAAGAAACTTGAGCTTGGTTCGGTAGGCGATATCATTCACAGGGGTGGAACCATGCTCTATACCGCACGAAGCGAGGAATTCAAGACACTTGAAGGCCAGCATAGTGGGATAGAACAGCTTAACAAGCATGGTGTGGAGGGTCTTGTTGTCATAGGCGGGGATGGCTCCTATAGAGGTGCGCAGAAGCTGACGGAACACGGCTTTCCTTGTATCGGACTGCCGGGCACAATCGACAATGATATTGCAGGGACCGATTATACAATCGGCTTCAATACGGCCTTGCACACTGTAATCGATGCTATTGATAAAATCAGGGATACAGCAACCTCGCATGAACGGACCTTTATCATAGAAGTAATGGGACGCCATGCCGGTGATATCGCTTTATGGGCTGGCTTGGCCGGTGGAGCGGAAACCATCATCATCCCCGAAATAGATTTCAAGCTCGAGGATGTTGTGGGACGTATAAAAAGCGGGCAAAAGCGTGGCAAAAAGCATACCATCATCGTCCTTGCTGAAGGCGTAAGCAACGGAATGGACTTCGCGAAGCTGATTGAAAGGGAAACAAGCCTTGAGACAAGGGTATCTGTGTTGGGTCACATACAAAGAGGAGGCACACCGACGGCTTTTGACCGCGTTCTGGCGAGCAGGCTAGGTGGACGTGCTGTTGAATTGCTGATAGAAGGAAAAGGTGGACGTGCAGTCGGAATGGAACAGAACAGAATCGTCGACTATTCGTTTGATGAAGTCTTTTCCAAGCCGCATCATATTGATGAAACGATGTACCGCCTTTCACAGGAACTATCCATTTAAATAATTGTGACAAAATTAAGGCGGATTATTTGAAAGATACTACAAGTTTTGGTAATCTGAAAATAATGAATCATGGGCTTGACCATGGTTTATACCTACATAAAAATTAGGAGGAGATAATTATGGCATACGAACTACCACAATTACCTTATGCTTATGACGCATTGGAGCCTCATATCGACAAAGAGACAATGAACATTCACCACACTAAGCACCACAATACTTATGTAACTGGAATCAACGCTGCACTTGAAGGCAAAACTGATCTTCAAGGAAAAAGCGTCGAAGAGCTGATCTCCAACATGGAAGCTGTTCCTGCAGAAATCCAAACTGCAGTTCGCAACCACGGTGGTGGACACGCGAACCACAGCCTATTCTGGAACATCCTGACTCCAGGTGGCTCCACTTCCCCAACTGGTGAATTGGCAGATGCCATCACTAGCAAATTCGGTAGCTTCGAAAACTTCAAAGAAGAGTTCACTAAAGCTGCTACAACCCGTTTCGGTTCCGGCTGGGCTTGGTTGGTAGTAAACAACGGTGAGCTTGAAGTGACAAGCACGCCTAACCAGGACAACCCATTGATGGAAGGTAAAACTCCAATCCTTGGCCTTGATGTTTGGGAGCACGCTTACTACCTGAACTACCAAAACCGCCGTCCTGATTACATTTCTTCTTTCTACAATGTAATCAACTGGGATGTTGTTGGAAAGCTTTATAACGAAGCGAAATAATTATTGATTGATGACTCTCGTCCTTAGTGGGCGGGAGTTTTTTTTGTTGGGATTCCAGAAGTGTGATATAAAGGCTTCCAAAAACAATACATATTACCTCCCCTTTAAGCCACAATAAACGTAGATAAAGGAGCGAGGGTATTATGGTTGCACTAAAAAAGTTAATTGGTGATGTGGAAGTGAATAAGGACTTACTGTTGCTCTTGGTCATCGGGGGACTCTATTCCTTAAGTATCGCTTTATCAAACACTTTTGTGAATGTTTACTTGTGGAAGCAGTCTGGGGAGTTCAGCGATCTGGGCTTTTATAATCTGGCAGTGGTCATCTTTCAGCCTTTGACATTCATCCTGGCAGGTAGATGGGCAAAAAAAATCGATCGGGTCATAGTGCTACGTTTAGGAGTCGTATTCTTAGCACTTTTTTATTTGTCCGTACTCTTTATCGGGGATCAGGCTTCTACCTATTTATTGATGCTCGGTTCCTTACTTGGAATCGGCTACGGGTTCTATTGGCTAGCGTTTAATGTGTTGACTTTTGAAATTACGGAGCCGGAGACAAGGGACTTTTTCAATGGATTTCTAGGGATACTGTCATCTGTTGGCGGGATGATTGGACCCTTTGCTGCAGGTTACATCATTTCCAACTTGGAGAAGTTTACTGGATATACGGTCATCTTTACGATTTCACTGGTCCTATTTTCTGCTGCGGTCGTCTTGAGCCTGTTTATCAAGCGGAGGGGAGCAGAGGGAAGCTATGAACTGAAGCGCATCATCAAGGAAAGAAGAAACAATGACAATTGGCGTTATATTACAAATGCCCACTTCTTTCAAGGATTAAGGGAAGGTACCTTCATCTTTGCAGTATCCGTCTTGGTATATATCACAACGAACAGTGAAATGGCTCTCGGAACCTTTGGGCTATTGAATTCGGCTGTGGCATTTGTAGCCTACTATTTTGCCACAAGGCTGATCAAGAAGCACCACAGGAAAAAAGCCATACTGATTGGCGGGCTGATCCTGTACGGGGCGATATTCTTTCTTGTTTTCGAGCTTACATATGTGAAGCTTCTCTTCTACGCTGTGACGATTGCGATCGCTTACCCATTATTATTGGTGCCGTACGTATCCCTGACATATGACGTGATAGGAAGAAGCTGGAAGGCAGGCGAGATGCGAATCGAGTATATTGTGGTCCGCGAAATTTTCCTGAACGGGGGCAGGGCCGTTTCCGTTATACTTTTCCTGATCGCCGTCCTATTTTTCGATCAGCAAAAAAGTATACCGGTCCTCATGTGTATCATCGGTGCAGGTCACGCAATGATTTATCCTTTTGTAAGGAAAATCGAACTGGAGCCGGCTAAACCCGTCATAAAGGAAGAACCTCACCCAATTGTGACAACTTTACGGGACGGTGAGGGAGAATCTAAGCCTTAGTTCCATTTATTAATAGATATTTGAAGAGTTTTCTTATACAATAAAGATAGACAAAGACACCTAGGGAGATTACAAATAGGTGTCTATTGCTTTTTATGCAAAAATTACAGATGAAAAGGTGTAGGGTATGACCAATCAGAAACAAAAAAAGAAGAAAAAGAATTATGTCCCATATAGGTTGAATCTTTTGTTTTTTGCGGTTTTCCTATTGTTCTCTGCCCTTATACTTCGCTTGGGATTTGTCCAGATCGTGTTTGGGGAGGACTATCGCAAGGAAGTGGATAGAGAAGAGAATGTCACTGTAAATACATTGGCACCAAGGGGAAAGATATTCGATCGCAACCATAACGTGGTGGTGGATAATACACCGTTAAATGCGATTACATATACAAGGATGGCATCAACCTCTTCCAAGGAACAGTTGGAGATAGCTAAAAAATTGTCGGAAGTAATCACGCTGGACACGGAAGATATACAAGAACGTGATAAAAAGGATTATTGGATCCTTACACGTCCGGAAGAAGCAGAGAAACTTATTACTAAAGCTGATTTGAAAAAAGTTGAAGATGGAGAACTGGAAGAAAGTGAACTGTATCAGCTTCAATTGGATCGAATCACAGATAAGAATCTACAAGAAATCACTTCAAACCCAGAAGAAATGCAGGTACTTGCAATATTCAGGGAATTTAATAAAGGTTATGCATTAACACCCCAAATCGTAAAGAATAAAGATGTTACTGCAAAGGAATATGCCATCATCAGTGAAAGTTTAGGACACTTGTCAGGCGTAGACATCATGACTGATTGGAAACGTGAGTATGTATTTGATGATACACTAAGGTCAGTTTTAGGAAGTGTCTCTGATTCGGAAAGCGGAATCCCGGAGGACCGTATTCAAGAATACCTTGCCAGAGGATATAGTAGAAATGACCGGGTCGGTAAGAGTCAAATCGAATTATTTTATGAAAATGTACTTCAAGGACAAAAAGCAAGAGTAAAAAATGTAACGGACTCATCCGGTAATCTACTGCGACAGGAAAAAGTCTTTGAAGGTAAACGCGGAAAAGACCTGGTTCTATCCATAGATATGGAATTACAACAGGCAGTGGAAAAGGTTCTAGCCGATAAAATACTAGAAGCTAGAGCAACCCAAGGTGCACCTGCAAGATTTCTGGACAGGGCTTTTGCAGTTGTAATGGATCCGAAAACAGGGGAAGTACTATCTCTTGCAGGGAAACAGCTCGTTAAAGATGAAAATGGGCAAACTAAAGTTGAGGATAACGCTTTAGGTACCATACAAGAAGCTTACGAGCCAGGTTCTACTGTAAAGGGAGCAACAGTACTGGCAGGGTTTGAACATGGTGCAATCAGCCCGGGGCAATATTTATATGATGCACCACTTAACATCAAAGGAACACCTAGAAAAGCATCTTATGTTGCCATGGGTAATATTAATGATCTGACAGCACTTGAGCGCTCTTCCAACGTGTACATGTTCCGAACCGTCATGGGGATAGCTGGAAGC
Organism: Sutcliffiella tianshenii; assembly: GCF_016908565.1. GTDB lineage: Bacteria > Bacillota > Bacilli > Bacillales > Bacillaceae_I > Sutcliffiella_A > Sutcliffiella_A tianshenii. The sequence goes on along the minus strand of NZ_JAFBED010000004.1, from coordinate 141,961 downwards.
ACCTACCGACCTGGCGAACCTTTGCCGGTAGACAATGAGGATTATGATGTTTTTAGGAACTATCTCGCACAGTTTGGACTGGGAGTGGAAACAGGAATCGATCTTCCGAGGGAGTCTGCAGGACTTATTGGAAAGTATGATACTTCAGGTAAACTTCTCGATTTGGCAATTGGACAATATGACACATATACAACATTGCAGCTTGCTCAATATGTTTCTACAATTGCCAATGGAGGATATAGAATGCGCCCGCAATTGGTAAGGGAAATAAGGGAGCCTGTCGAGGAAGAGGGTTTGGGGCCGGTGCTTCAGCCATTCAAAGCGGAAATTTTAAACAGGGTTGACATGTCAGATGACGAAATAAAGAGAGTCCAAGAGGGATTTAAACGTGTTTATCATGGACTTCAAGGAACGGCACGTGGATCCAAAATGAAAGAGTTCAAACCTGCAGGTAAATCTGGAACTGCGCAATCCTTCTATCGTGAAATTAGAGAAGGCAAGGAACCTATTATCCACAGTACATTGAACTTCAATCTGATTGGTTATGCTCCATATGATAATCCTGAGCTTGCATTTGCAATCATGGTTCCTAATGCTTCTACGAATTTCTCCCAAACTGGGGGAATCAGTACCGAAATCGGGGACGAAATTATGAGAGTTTATTTTGAACTTAAAAAGAAACGTACAATTGGTCAAGATAATCCGGAAGAACAAAACACCATCACAACTGAAGATGGCACATTGCCGGAAGATGCACAACAAGACCCTGAAGACAACGAATAAACAGTAAAAAAGCACTCATTGCGAGTGCTTTTTTTGTTGCAATCTACCCAGAATATCTTATTTCAATGGCTTTATTCTCACAAAAATCGCTATTATCCCCCAAATTTCATCAAAAAAGCAGAGATTTACAAAACCTTTACACTTGATTCATACGTGGTTAATACGTTGATTATATTATAAATCTCGTAGGGCAAGATAAACAGAAACATCAAAAAACAAAAACCTTAGGGGGAATTAAGAAATGAAAAGCTTCAAACGTTTTTTATTACTTACAATCGTGGCATCACTGGCAGTCTTTGCTGCAGCATGCGGTAACTCAAACAATGGATCTTCAGATGGTACATCTGCTGAAGGTGGAGAAGAACTTGAAGGTAGCGTAGTGATTGATGGATCTGGAACGGTATTCCCTTTCATGTCTGTAATGGCTGAAAAATACATGACAGAAGCTCAAGAAGGCGTATCAGTTGAAGTAAGCCGTGCAGGTACTTCTGCTGGTTTCAAGAAATTCCTGGTTGAAGATGGTACAGACTTCAACAACGCTTCCCGTCAAATTAAAGATGAAGAAAAAGCACAAGCTGACGAATTAGGTATGGAAGTTAAAGAAATGAAAGTTGCACTTGACGGTTTAACAATCGTGATCAATAAAGAGAATGACTGGGCTAAAGAATTGACTGAGCAAGAGATCATCGACATCTTCTTAGCTGAAGGAAACAAGAAAAAATGGTCTGATGTTCGTTCTGATTTCCCTGATGAAGAAATCAAAACTTATGGACCAAACGAAAACCACGGAACATATGAGTTCTTCTGGGAAAACATCCTTGAAGAAAAAGATCTAGCTGAAGGTACAAACCTACAGCAAGAATACTCCACTTTAGTGGATCTTGTATCAAAAGATAAAAATGCAATCGGATTTTTCGGATATGGCTATTATGAAAGCAACAAAGATAAATTAACCGCAGTTAAGGTTGACTTCGGGAACGGACCTGTAGAACCATCCCTTGACACAATTGCTGAAGATGGAGAATATGCAAACTTCACTCGTCCAGTATTCACATACTTGAATGTTGGACTGGCGAAAGAAAAGCCGCAAGTTCTTGATTATGCAATCTACACTATGCAAAATGCACAAAAAGTTGCAAGTGAAACAGGCTTTGCTCCATTGACAGATGAAGAAATCCAGAAATCTGTTGAAGAACTAGAAGGTCTAAAGTAAATTTTTCTGGGGAGATGGGGAGCTATGATGCTGCTCATCTTCCCATGTGTACTAAAACAGGCTTTGGATGAACCTTGTTTTAGGATGAAAGGGGTATTTTAAATTGGCGAAACAGAAAGATAATATCAATGTGAGAGAAATGATTCAACAGAATAAGTCAACTCTCAATACAAACAGGCTTATCGAAGCTTTTGTGCCAAAATTCCTTTTGGTGATTGCAACAATTTCCATTTTCACTACTATCGGCATTGTATTTACTTTATTATTTGAAACAGTGGAATTCTTTAAAAGAGTCCCTTTCCTGGATTTCTTTACAGGTACGGTTTTGAAGCCTTTGGGTGAAAATGCCCAATTCGGAGTATTGCCATTATTGACAGGAACAATCATTTCTTCACTCATTGCAATGGTAGTGGCAATCCCCATCGGATTAATGTCAGCGATATTCCTAAGTGAATATGCTTCAGATAAAGTCAGAAGAATATTAAAACCGATTCTAGAGGTTCTTGCCGGAATCCCGACAATCGTGTATGGATTTTTCGCTTTTACTTTTGTAACGCCTCTATTAAGAGCAATCATTCCTGGTTTGGAACCAACAAATATCCTCAGTCCGGGTATCGTAATGGGTATCATGATCATTCCAATGGTCGCCTCATTATCGGAAGACGCCATGAGTTCCGTTCCCAATGCAATGAGAGAGGGAGCATTAGCACTTGGATCTACGAAACTTGAGGTGGCATGGAAGGTTGTCGTTCCTGCTGCAATGTCTGGAATTGTCGCATCCTTTGTTCTTGCCATTTCCCGTGCGATCGGAGAAACGATGATCGTGACGATTGCAAGTGGAAGTACAAAGAATTTTACGTTTGATGTAACACAATCAATGCAAACGATGACTGCTTATATTGTCGAAGTGACCGGTGGAGATGCACCAGCTGGTTCAACTTTATATTACAGCTTGTATGCTGTTGCGATGACTCTGTTCGTATTTACTTTGATCATGAACCTGATCGCTCAGTATATCTCTCGCAAGTATAGGGAGGAATATTAAGATGAAATATGTTGATGCAGCACAAGTGCAAAAAAAGATGAACTCAAGACTGACGGTAAACAATTTTGCTAAATCCATTTTCCTGTTTGCCACGCTAATCGGCCTTGTTGTTCTGATCATATTATTCTACCGTGTTATTTCACAAAGTATGGGTTGGATCGATCTTCAGTTTATTACGAATAAATTATCCACCATGGCCGATAGAGCCGGGATCATGGGAGCAATAATGGGAACTTTATGGCTGATGCTTGTTGTAGCACCCATTACATTGTTCCTGGGAGTAGGTACTGCGATATATCTTGAAGAGTATGCCAAGAAAGGCCGTCTTCAACGATTTTTACAGATGAATATTTCTAATCTTGCCGGTGTTCCTTCGATCGTTTTTGGTATCTTGGGGTTGACTATCTTTGTCCGCGCAGCAGGCCTTGGAAATATTGTTCTGGCTGGTGGATTGACCATGGCATTACTTGTTCTTCCTATCGTAGTAGTAGCCAGTCAGGAAGCAATTCGTTCCGTGCCTGGATATTTAAGGGAAGCATCCTATGGAATGGGTGCCACAAAATGGCAGACCATTAAGAACATCGTTTTGCCGGCTTCCATACCGGGTATTTTAACAGGAGTAATCCTAGCGTTATCCCGTGCAATCGGGGAAACTGCTCCACTTGTTGTATTGGGGATCCCTGCACTATTGATTCCACTTCCAGAAGGAATCTTTGATAAGTTCACGGTGCTTCCGATGCAGATCTACTACTGGACCATTGACGCAGCTCTTGTGGCAGAATACGCAAATCTGGCGGCAGCAACGATTGTGGTATTGCTGTTCATCTTATTGGTCATGAACTCTATTGCGGTTATTATTCGAAATAAATTCCAAAGAAGATTTTAATCTAAGAGGAGGAATCATCCATGCAAGTTGTGGTACCTGAACGTGAAACGAAGAATGCGACTTCTTCAACTCTAAACACTCCAACAGACAAAAAAATAGTTTATCATACAAAAGATCTGAACCTTTGGTACGGTGAAGATCAGGCTTTGAAAAACATCAACCTTCCGATTTACGAGAACGAAGTGACAGCTATCATCGGACCATCCGGTTGTGGTAAATCAACTTATATCAAAACGTTGAACCGTATGGTGGAACTTGTGCCAAGTGTAAGGGTTTCAGGTGAAATCTTATACAGAGATAAAGACATCCTTTCCAAATCATATAAAGTGGAAGAATTAAGAACAAATGTAGGTATGGTATTCCAAAAGCCGAATCCATTCCCAAAATCCATCTATGACAATATTGCTTATGGACCAAGAATCCATGGCATCCGCAATAAAAAGGTTCTGGATGAAATCGTGGAAAAAAGCTTGCGTGGAGCTGCAATCTGGGATGAGGTCAAAGATCGCCTGAACGAAAATGCATACGGCCTATCCGGCGGACAGCAGCAGCGCCTATGTATCGCGCGTTGTCTTGCCATTGAGCCTGACGTGATCCTGATGGACGAACCTACATCCGCACTTGACCCTATTTCTACATTAAAAGTGGAAGAACTGGTTCAGAAACTGAAAAAGGATTACAGTATCGTAATCGTGACGCATAACATGCAGCAGGCAGCACGTATCTCTGATAGAACAGCATTTTTCTTGAGCGGGGAAGTTGTAGAATACACCGAAACGGATAAGCTATTCTCCAACCCGTCTGATAAACGTACAGAAGACTATATTACAGGTCGCTTCGGATAAGGGGAGAGAACAATGACAGTTCGTGGACAGTTTCAGATAGATTTGAACACATTAAGAGATAAGTTATTGGAACTGGGGAGCCTGGCGGAAATTGCATTAGGCAAATCCATCAATACCCTGACAAACAAGGATATAGAACAAGCGCTTCAAATCATTGAAGATGACTACAAAGCAGATCGACTTGATGAGGAAATCAACGATTTTGCGATTCTTTTGATAGCAAAACAGCAGCCGGTGGCAGTTGACCTTCGAAGAATCATTGTTGCCATCAAAATTTCTACGGATGTGGAACGAATCGCGGACTTTGCTGTAAACATTGCAAAATCAACCATCCGTATCGGTGAAAAATCAGAGGATCTAATTCCGATTGATAAGATAGTAAAAATGCATAATATCGCAACGGAAATGCTATCACTTTCATTAAAGGCTTATTATGATGAAGATGTTGTATTGGCAAAGCAAGTAGCTGAGATGGACGATCAAGTGGATGAGCTTTATGGCGAAAACATCCGCGAGCTGTTGAAAATGACAAAGGATTTTCCTGACATGATCCCGCAGATCACACAGCTATCCTTCATCTGCCGCTATATTGAGAGAATGGCTGACCATACGACAAATATTTCGGAAAACATTTTATACCTTGTAAAAGGTCGACACTACGAATTGAATGAATAGGAACGGTAGGCTCTGTCACTTTATAGACAGGGCTTTTTTTTTGGTAATGAAATTTGTCATTTTTTGATGGATATACGAAAAGTAGAGAAAAGTAGAGAAAAATAGAGATAAATAGACGTATATTCATTTGTTTGCGTTTTCCTAGTCATTTTCACGTTTTCAAAGTTATGTTATGATTTTTCCTGTTGCAAACGGACCCGACTTTCTTGAGAGTAGAAAGTCACAAAAACTAAATAACAGGGAAGAGGTGTGCTATGAACATAGCAACTTTAAAACAAGAATGGTTTGGTAACGTGCGTGGGGATATACTTTCAGGGATGACCGTTGCCTTGGCCCTCATTCCGGAAGCTATTGCATTCTCCATCATTGCGGGAGTGGATCCGATGGTAGGATTATATGCATCCTTCTGTATTGCCGTGGTTATCGCTTTTACAGGCGGGAGACCAGGGATGATTTCTGCTGCAACCGGAGCAATGGCGCTATTGATGGTTACATTAGTGGCGGACCATGGGCTGGAGTATTTATTTGCTGCGACCGTCCTTACCGGAATCATTCAAATATTGATGGGAATATTTAAGCTCGGTAAATTTATTTCCTTTTTACCTCAGGCAGTAATCATCGGATTTGTAAATGCCTTGGCAATATTGATTTTTATGGCTCAGTTAGAGCAATTTGTGGATGCAACATGGGTGATGTACGCATTTGTTGCTGCAACACTGGCAATCATCTATATCTTGCCTCGTTTTACTAAAGCAATTCCTTCCGCTTTATTTGCAATTGTCGTCATCACTGCAGTTGTAGTATTCGGAGGAGGATTCGGATTAAATACTGTTGGTGATATGGGTGAAATAACGAGGTCATTACCTATGTTCCATGTGCCTATGGTGGAGTTTTCATGGGAAACCTTCATGATCATTTTGCCATACGCATTTACACTTGCGATTGTGGGGCAACTAGAGTCATTGTTAACAGCAACAATCGTAGATGAAATGACAGATACGAAGAGTGATAAGAACCGTGAGATGAAAGGACAAGGTATCGCCAATGTTGTTACCGGATTCTTTGGCGGGATGGCAGGGTGTGCGATGATCGGCCAATCTGTCATCAATGTTAAATCTGGAGGACGAGGAAGGCTTTCCGCTTTTGTAGCCGGGGTATTCCTATTGTTCCTGATCATGGTCCTGGGTGACATTGTTGTGCAAATTCCAATGGCTGCCTTGGTCGGTGTCATGATAATGGTTTCCATTGGAACGTTTGATTGGCAGTCCATCCGAGAACTGCACAAGATACCGCGGTCCGATGCCATTGTGATGGTAGTAACAGTAGCCATTGTGGTTTATACACATGATCTTGCAAAAGGTGTAGGCGCAGGAGTAGTATTAAGTGCTTTGATTTTTGGCTGGAAAATGGCAAAGATTCGAGCAACCATACTCTTGGAGTACGATAAAATAGTATACAAAATTACAGGACAGATGTTCTTTGGAACAATGAGTCATTTTGTTGATTTATTCAACTATCAAAACGATCCAGAAGAAATCGTGATTGATTTCAGCAACACACATGTTTGGGATCAATCTGCCGTTACGGCAATTTCCAAAACGGTGATTAAATATCAACGCCTAGGCAAGAAGGTTACGATGATTGGGCTGAACGAAGAAAGTGAAGCACTTGTTAACAGAATTGGATTATCTGCTCCATCGGGGCATTAAAGTATGAAGGGTGAGACAAATTGTCTCACTCTTTTTTTTGGTAGTTTTAAAATTAATCACGAAAATATTAATGAGCATAATAAAAAGGAGCGTTAAAAGGCCCCTTTATCAAGTGTGATGAAAAAAGGAAAAAAATGATGATAGGTAAGCCATCACTGATTTGCTTTTCTTGGAAATTTGTATCATTTCATTTTTAGCCTCTTCTTGTTCCACATGCAGGTTTTGAAAAGCTCGTCGTCTGAACTGATAATCCATCATCTTACAGCCATCACCTTTCCCGGTCATGTGTTTATTGGAAGCGCTTTCTTAATTTTAGTGTATCAACTGTCTCATTATTCTGCAATTAATCTTTACGTTTTTTTTACAATAGAGAGGTTGAAACTTATATATAAGTGTTTTATTATATAAACATATTGTTATATAAGCGGTTTATTATATAACTATTTTTTCCAAAGGTTGGTGATACTATGCAAACTGTCTTGAAAATGGAAGAAGCGGCTGTAACTCTTAAACTGTTAGGGGACAAAACAAGGCTATCCATGGTGGCATTGCTCCAGGATCATGACTGCTGTGTTTGTGAGTTTGTCGAGATCTTTCAGATGAGTCAACCCTCCATCAGCCAGCACTTGAAGAAACTCAAGGACATCGGGCTTGTAAAGGAATCCAGAAAGGGCCAATGGATCATGTATTCACTAAACAGTGGCCATGCCCATTATGAGATGGTCAGTTCCATTTTGGAGCATGTACCTAAGCTTGAGGAGAAAATGCTGGAGCTGGAGAGAAAAGGACTTAGAATAACTTGTAACTAGACGGGGGTTTTACGCTTGCTTGAAATTATTTTAGCATCTGTGATTTTTTTACTTACATTAATATTTGTCATCTGGCAGCCCAAAGGTCTTTCCATTGGCTGGTCAGCCTGTGCCGGGGCGCTACTGGCGCTGCTTGTCGGAGTCGTTTCACTGCAGGATGTGTATGACGTTACCTCCATCGTTTGGAATGCAACACTTACATTTGTTGCACTCATCATTATTTCATTGATTCTGGACGAAATCGGATTCTTTGAATGGTCTGCACTGCACATGGCCCGCTTTGCAAAAGGCAGCGGAACTCGGATGTTTATCTACATTACCTTGCTTGGGGCATTGGTTTCAGCGTTTTTCGCCAATGATGGTGCTGCGTTGATTTTAACGCCGATTGTTCTGGCAATGGTAAGAAATTTGAATTTCAAGGAAAAAATGATCCTTCCATTCATCATGGCGAGTGGATTCATCGCAGATACGACTTCGTTGCCCCTTGTGGTCAGTAACCTGGTAAATATCGTTTCAGCGGACTTCTTTGGAATAGGATTTGTGGAATATGCAACACGAATGGTTGTACCGAACTTCTTTGCGATTGGGGCAAGCATTGCTGTGCTTTATCTGTTCTTCCGTAAAAGCATTCCAAAGGACTATGACATGTCCGTGTTAAAAAAGCCGGAGGAAGCTATCCAAGACAAAAAGCTTTTTAAACTTTCCTGGGCAGTACTTGCTGTTCTGCTTGGTGGGTATTTCATCAGTGAGTTTGCAGGAATCCCGGTTTCCTTTGTAGCGGCAGCAGTAGCCATCTTCTTCTTATTTGTAAGCAGAAGAAGTCCTGTCATTCATACTAGACAAATTGTCAAAGGTGCACCATGGGCCATCGTATTCTTCTCCATCGGGATGTATGTGGTGGTATATGGCCTTCGAAATGCGGGACTTACGAATGTCCTGACGGATCTCATCCAGATGGCAGCGGATGAAGGACTGTTTGTTGCTACCATTTCCATGGGATTCATCGCAGCAATTCTGTCGTCCTTCATGAACAATATGCCGACTGTCATGATTGATGCACTGGCGATCAAGGATACGGCAACAGACGGTGTGATCCGTGAGGCACTGATCTATGCAAACGTCATCGGATCTGACCTGGGTCCAAAAATAACGCCGATCGGTTCTCTTGCAACACTTCTATGGCTGCATGTACTAAGCCTTAAAGGTGTGAAAATTTCCTGGGGATACTACTTCAAAGTGGGTATCATCCTGACCATCCCGACACTATTCATCACCTTGCTTGGCCTATATTTCTGGTTATTGATTATCGGTTAATAACAGAGATTCTCTGTTAATATAAACTATCAAATATAACTTAAAGGAGTTTTTCATCATGACAAAAAAGACTATCTACTTCCTATGTACAGGTAACTCTTGCCGCAGCCAAATGGCAGAAGGCTGGGGAAAAAAATATTTGAGCGATGAGTGGGATGTTTACAGTGCTGGTATTGAAGCACATGGTGTCAATCCGAATGCCGTAAAAGCGATGAATGAAGTGGACGTGGATATCACAAACCAAACTTCCGATACGATAGACCCTGAAATCTTGAAAAAGGCAGATCTTGTTGTAACACTTTGCGGCCATGCGGCTGATGTATGTCCGGCAACACCTCCTAACAAGGAGCGCGTGCACTGGGGCTTCGATGACCCTGCTAAAGCGGAAGGCACCGAAGAGGAAAAGTGGAAGTTCTTCCAACGCGTTCGTGATGAAATCGGCGATCGTATCAAGACATTTGCAGAGACTGGAAAATAATAACCAAAAACGAAGAGCCGAGTCTAACCATTCTCGGCTCTTTTTATAAAAAGGGGAGGTATTAGAAATGACGAAGATTGAAATATTTGATCCGGCAATGTGCTGCTCTACAGGTGTATGTGGTCCTTCGGTCGATCCCGAACTTACAAGAGTGGCAAGCTCCATATTCTCCTTACAGCAAAAAGGCATAAAGATCAGCAGATACAACCTCGGTTCCGAACCTGAGCCATTTGTAACAAATAAGCAAGTAAATGACTTGTTGATGGAAAAAGGTCCAGAGTGTTTGCCTGTTGTGATCGTCGATGACAAAGTGAAAAAAATTGCCTCATATCCTACCAATGAAGAGCTTGCTTCCTGGACAGGGATAAAGAAAGAAGACCTTACACACCAAGAACCTAAGACAAAGCTGAATATCACGTTAAATCCAAAAAGCTAGGAGGTGTCTACCTTGCTATTAACTTTTGATCCGAAAGAGATGGTGAAGACCCCTTATCTTTTCTTCACAGGAAAAGGAGGGGTAGGGAAGACATCAACCGCTTGCGCCACAGCTATTTCCCTTGCTGAAGAGGGCAAAAGGGTATTGATTGTCAGTACGGATCCTGCCTCAAATCTGCAGGATGTTTTTGAACAGGATTTAACTAATGAGATATCGGAGGTTCAAGGGGTAAATGGATTGTTCGCTTGTAACCTCGATCCGGAAGAAGCGGCGAAGGATTATCGGGAAAGTGTGATCGGACCCTATAAAGGAAAGTTGCCTGATTCTGTCCTTGCCACCATGGAGGAACAGTTATCTGGGGCATGTACCGTTGAGATTGCTGCGTTTGACCAGTTCTCTACACTCTTGACGAAGAAAGATATTACGGAACAGTTTGACGTGATTGTCTTTGATACGGCACCAACGGGACATACGCTAAGACTCTTGTCATTGCCGTCTGCATGGAACAGCTTTTTGGAGGAAAGTACACATGGTGCATCCTGTTTAGGGCCTCTTTCCGGCCTTGATGCAAAAAAGTCATTATACGAGCAGACGGTGAAAGCTCTATCAGATCCGGATCAGACACAGCTATTCCTTGTGACCCGTCCGGATGAGTCCCCCATTGTGGAAGCGGCCCGTGCTTCAGCTGAATTGAAGGATATCGGCTTGAAGAACCAGCATCTTATTGTAAATGGTCTATTAGGAAATCCGGTGCTTGACGACGAAGTCTCCCATGCATTTTATGAAAAGCAGCAAAAAGCTTTGGGGATGGTAACGGATAATTTTAAAGGGACGGACATTTCTTATTTGCCGTACGTTTCATTCTCTTTGACCGGCATGGAGTCCTTGAAAGCGTGGATAAGAGGTGAGACTCTGAAACTTGATGAGGCGGGAGCTATGCCTCCCACACTCTTATCCGACCTATCTGGTTTCGACGATGTCGCACAGGATGTCATTCAAGAGAATCTGAGGGTCATTTTCACAATGGGGAAAGGCGGAGTAGGTAAAACGACGCTGGCAGCTGAGTTAGCTGTTAAGCTTGCAGAAAAAGGGGTTGCCGTTCATCTTACTACTACAGATCCGGCGGCCCACCTTGAGCAGGCGCTGCATTCCCGTAAGGTGGCGGGAAATCTTTCCCTAAGTCGGGTAGATCCCAAGCGTGAAGTGGAGCTATACAAAAAAACGGTGCTAGATAGGGCAGGAGAGGGGCTGGAAGGGGAGCAGCTTGCTTACCTGGAGGAGGATTTGAATTCTCCGTGCACTGAAGAAATTGCTGTTTTTCAGAAATTCGCCAAAATCGTTGGTCAGGCAGATGAAGAGGTTGTCATCATTGACACAGCTCCCACAGGTCATACGCTGCTGCTCTTGGATGCTGCAAAGTCCTATCATAAAGAGCTCCTTCGGTCGACAGGAGAGGTCTCTCCGGAAGTGCAGAATCTCTTACCGCGTCTGAGAAACAAAGAGGAAACTGCCGTTCTCATTGTTACCTTGCCAGAGGCTACACCTGTCCTTGAAGCGGAGCGGCTGCATGCAGACCTTGAACGTGCCTCCATTTTACCGAGGTGGTGGATCATCAACCAAAGCTTTGCCTTAACGAAGACAGATGATAAAGTATTGGGTGGACGAGGAAAGCACGAGATACGTTGGATTGATAGGGTCGCAAGTAAACATGAGAAATGTGCCATCATACCATGGCGCCCATGAAGCGGAGCCACTGATTAGAAAAGAGGGATAGATATGCCACAAGAAAAAAGCTATCAAGCATTAATGGAAAACATTTTTATCGGTGGGGCAGATCAAGCAAGAGAAGCTCACCAAAATGAAGGACTGGATGTGATTATCGACCTGCGGGCAGAATCAGACAATCTGGAGGGTGGTCTCCCAAGAATCCATATGCCGATTGTAGACGATGAAGCCAAACAAGATGAATCCGTGAAAAGAGCCATCGACTACGTGGTACAGGCTCAAAAAGAAGGCAAAAAGGTTTATTTCCATTGTTCAGGTGGAAGAAACAGAACAGGGACGGTTGCCATGGGTACCCTTCTGCAGATGGGGAAGGCTAATACTGTAGAGGATGCAGAGAAACAGGCGGTAGCCATTCGTCCCATCATAAACGTTAAGCCTGAATTGAAGGAAGTACTTCATAACATGTATCAAAAATAAAAAGCAAAGGAAGGTGACTGGCCGTGAAGGTTACAAACGAAGCAAGAGACGTCCTTGTTGATATACTCCGTCAAAACGGAGCAAAAAACATACGTGTCTACTTTGCAGGCTGGGGCTGAGGAAGTCCACAATTAGGATTGTCTCTGGATGAGGCAAAAGCAGATGATAAAGTGGAAACATTAAATGAAATAATAGTCGCAATCGATCCGAAAATCGAAAGCATGACAACAGATCTGGTCTTGGATGTCCAGGAAGGTCCACAAGGTAAAGGCCTTGTGTTGCATGGTATGAAGGATAGCGATTGTTGCTAAAAAAAAACGAGCATGGCAATGACGCCATGCTCGTTTAATCATTCAGGGAGACCGATCCCGCTCAAAGGATAAAACCGGATTTTCACTTCCCCGAACACATTGTCTTTCGGGACAAATCCATACAATCTGCTGTCACCGCTGCTCAATCGATTATCACCCATGACGAACAAACAATCCTCCGGGACCACTACTTCAAAATCCTCTGTCAATGCAAAAGGAGAAGACGCCTTGTTTTCCTCCAAATATGGTTCCTCCACAAGCGCATCGTTTATGTATAGCCTATCATTCATTACCTTCAGAGTATCCCCGGCCATCCCAATCACTCTTTTAATATGCTTATCGCTAGAAGTTGGCGCTTCAAACACAATCATATCAAAGTGTTCGATCTCACTCATTTTCAACACCATAACGCGATCATTATCTTGAAACGTAGGACTCATGGAACCTCCATTGACAGTGACTGGTGTAAATAGAAACTGTCGGCATACAATCACAAGCACCACCACAGCCAAAAGAGATTTGATCCAAGAGAAGACTTCTGTTTTCGTGCTATCGTTCTCCATATGCAACCCACCTAAAGCTTTTCTGATCAACTATCCTATAATAAATACGAAACAAATACTAGAAAAGTTTCCATTTTATATAAAAACCCGCATTTTTATTTAATTGTACGCCCTAGTTGTACATAGTTTTGTCCCTCAAAATCTTTTATCAACGAAAATAAGGATTTATCCACGAATTTGACCCAGATATCAATGAAAATATATTTTTATCAACGAATTTTTCCATATATCAACGAAAACTCTTGAGATATCGATAAAACGCATTTTTCGACAAAAACCGTCAAACAAAAATACCCAATTAGATGCAAAAAAAATATTCAAAAAACCATTTAGAAAATACTTGCAATATGCAAATAATTCTTTATAATAAACTTAAGAGGTGAAAATAATGGAAGATATAAGAGCGATGCTACAAGTCACCATGCGCCGATTTGGCATGCTGAACAAAAACTGCTGTACAGTCGACTGTCTGGATATCTCAATGGTGCAAAGTCATATCCTCTATGAAATAGCACGAAAGAATCTCCCTTCCATGCAGGAGGTGGCAGATACAATCGGGATGGACATCACCACCTTCAGCAGACAGATCCAAACACTTAAAAAAATGGAACTCGTGGAAAGAAACCAATCTGCAGAAGACAAAAGAGTATACCATCTATCCTTGACTGCCAAAGGGAAGCAAGTAGAAGAAGGCATCAACGATCAAATGAAGCATTACCTGGAAAATGTCTTTTCCCACTTAAATGAAAAAGAGCAAAACGAAGTAATCAAATCACTGCAAATACTGAATGCAGCAATGGGCAAAAGCAATATGTGCTGCAAACCCTTCTCCTAAGCAAGTGAAAAGCTTGCTTTTAAAATTAAATAATACTTGCAAAATGCAAATAAATCCGAAGAAGAGGTGTCTATTATGTGGAAAGAAGTCCTTTCAAGCTTTTTCTATATTGCGCTTGAGCTAACCTTATTATTTATTCTTGTTACATTCCTGGTTTCCGTGATTCAAATGATCATTCCTTATCACAAAATGGAAAAGTGGATGAACCATCCCAATGTTTGGCTCGGTTCTTTCCTTGCAGTGCTGTTCGCTTTTGTTACACCATTTTGTTCCTGCTCGACCATTCCTGTTGTTGTAACGCTGCTTCAGAAGAAGGTTTCCTTTGGCATTGTGATGGTATTCCTTTTTGCTTCACCTGTACTGGATCCAACGATACTCACCATCATGACTGCATTTCTCGGGTGGAAGGTGGCACTATTCTACACCATCATCACAACCACACTCTCTGTGGCGATTGGATTGACACTTGGAAAATTGGGGTTTGAGAAGCAAGTGAAAAATGTCATCCTGAAAAGTTATAATCCAGAAAAGAAAGGATTCAGTATTAAACAAGCGGCCTCTGAAACACTTGTGCTGATGAAAACAGTGTACCCATATCTCATTATCGGTGCTGCGATCGGGGCGATCATTCATGGTGCAGTTCCTACTAGCTTCATTACACAATATTTCGGTGGGGATAATTGGTGGCTCGTACCGATCGCTGCAATAATCGGGATTCCGTTATATATCCGATTAAGCACAATGATCCCAATATCCCAAATGATGATTGCAAAAGGCATGGCGCTCGGTCCAGTCATGGCACTTGTCATCAGTTCTGCTGGCGCAAGCCTACCGGAGTTGGCCCTGCTGAACTCTATTTTCAAAAAGAAGCTGGTTGCTGCATTTGTGCTTTCCGTCATTAGTATGAGTACAGTGTCAGGATTCTTATTTTACCTGGTGTAAAGAAAAGTTTATGTGGATGACATCTTCCCCTCTTCAGGATACTAAAGGGAAGGTGTCAATTTTTTGTATATATTCAAAAGTTCGTTTGAATAATCGTTGACAATTTCCTCATCAACACATACGATAACAATATGAATAACATTCAAATGTTCGTTTGAATAGGGGGATGACTGGTGACAGAAAAAGTGATTCAAGCTGTTGAAAAAGATACATGTGATACATTTTGCTATGACGAGCAGAAGGTAGACATTCTTAAAAATAGAGTGGAAGAAGTGAATGGAGTGGAACTGATATTCAAAGCACTCTCAGATTCCACCAGATTAAAGATAGCTTATGCATTAACCCTGGAGAAGGAGCTGTGTGTTTGTGATGTGGCGAATATCATTAAATCTTCCACCGCAACAGCCTCCCACCATCTGAGATTGCTGAGAGGCATGAACCTTGCAAAGGTCCGCAAGGAAGGGAAGCTCGTATTTTATTCATTGGCGGACGACCATATTCATCAATTGGTTTCCATAGCATTAATACATTCCAAAGAAGGTGTAGTCCATGATGGAGGAGAAAGCATTACAAAATAGTAAAGAGACATATAGATTACAGGGGCTTTCCTGTACGAACTGTGCTGCTAAATTCGAAAAGAACATCCGTGATATCCAGACGGTAAATGAAGTGCAGCTAAATTTTGGGGCTTCAAAAATTACTGTTTATGGGGAAGCAACGGTCGAACAACTTGAAGCAGCGGGAGCTTTTGATGGGATAAAAGTGATTCCTGAAAAACAGAAAAGGGATGTGGAGCAGAAAATCCCATTCTGGCAAAAGAGAGAAAACAGGAATACAATGATTTCTTTGTTCTTTCTTCTCTTAGGCTATATTTCAGTCTATAGGTACGACGAGGAGTATTTCCCTGCCATCCTTCTTTTCGGGGTTTCCATCATTGTTGGAGGGTACCCGTTATTCAAGGTCGGGATCAAGAATCTTTTCAAGCTGGAATTTGATATGAAAACCTTAATGACCGTTGCCATCATCGGGGCAGCCATCATAGGGGAATGGGGCGAAGGTGCGGTAGTTGTTTTCCTGTTTGCCCTCAGCGAGGCACTTGAAGGCTATAGCATGGATAAGGCCCGGGAATCCATTCGTTCCCTTTTGGATATTGCCCCTAAAAAAGCCACCGTTAGAAGAGGGACAGAGGAGTTTGAACTTGATGTTGAGGATATTAGGATCAATGATATCCTACTCATCAAACCCGGTCAGAAAATTGCCATGGACGGGGAAGTGGTAAGCGGACAGTCGTCCATTAACCAATCCACCATAACCGGTGAGTCGATCCCAGTCCTGAAAGTAGTAGGCGATGAAGTTTTTGCCGGAACCTTAAATGAAGAAGGCGCACTTGAAGTAAGAGTGACCAAACGGGTGGAAGATACTACGATAGCGAAAATCATCCATCTTGTGGAGGAGGCTCAGGCAGAGCGGGCGCCTACTCAGGCATTCATTGATAAATTTGCGAAATACTATACTCCTGCAATCATGGTCATTGCACTCTTGATTGTCCTCATTCCTCCCTTGTTTCTTGGAGGGGATTGGTCCGAATGGATTTATAGGGGATTGGCGGTATTGGTGGTTGGATGTCCGTGTGCGTTAGTCATATCCACCCCTGTCGCCATTGTAACGGCAATAGGAAACGCAGCCAAAATGGGAGTATTGATAAAAGGTGGCATTCATTTGGAGGAAGCCGGCCGGTTGAATGTCATCGCTTTTGATAAAACAGGAACCCTGACGCAAGGAACGCCTGAGGTTACCGATATTCTGACCTTTAACGGCAGGGCAGAAGAAGAGATATTTGGCATCAGCATGGCCATTGAAAAGTACTCGCAGCATCCCCTTGCATCCGCGGTTATGAGAAAAGCGGAACAGCAAGGGATTTCCCAAGCTGACTATCATGCTGAAGACTTCCAATCGATAACCGGTAAAGGTGCAAAAGCAACCATTCAAAATAAAACTTACTTTATCGGAAGTCCATCACTGTTTGACGAGTTGATGGTTGTTTCTCCGGGCATTAATGAACAAATAAAAGACCTGCAGACACAAGGCAAAACAGTCATGCTTGTTGGGACCGGTGAACACATAATCGGCTTGATTGCAGTGGCAGATCAAGTACGGGAGAGCAGTAAACGAGTACTTCAACAGCTAGAAAGTATCGGTATCAAAAAAACAATCATGTTAACCGGTGATAATATGGCTACCGGCCAAGCGATTGGAAAGCTGGTAGGAATAAACGAAGTGAAGGCTGCATTGCTTCCACAGGATAAACTTGAAGCAATCAAGTCACTTAGGGAAGAATACGGTAAGGTAGCGATGGTTGGAGACGGCGTGAATGATGCCCCGGCATTGGCATCTGCAACGGTCGGCATCGCAATGGGTGGAGCAGGGACAGACACGGCTTTGGAAACGGCAGACATTGCCCTGATGGCCGATGATCTGGAAAAACTGCCGTATACCATTAAACTGAGCCGTAAAGCACTAGCCATCATCAAGCAGAATATCCTTCTTGCACTAGGGTTGAAAGTCTTGGCGCTCCTATTGATCATTCCAGGATGGCTTACCTTATGGATGGCAATCCTTGCAGATATGGGTGCTACTGTGATTGTCATCGTCAATTCATTGAGATTATTGAAAGTGAGAAAATAAACCGAGTCAATAAATCTCCCCGGAGTATACTCCTGAGTGATTCCGTTTTATAACTATAAAAAATAGCAGGTTAATTCGCAACAGAATTAGACCTGCTATTTTTTTCTAGTTTTTTCAAGGTTAACAGCAGTTTATTTTGGCTAAACGTCGTATTTCATCGCTTAGTTTTCGATTAACGGGATACACTTCTTCTATGAAGCTTAAAATACGAAGTGCAGATTCAGGTACATGATCATATCCCTGTACCATGTCTGCAATGGTTTCCGCGAAACGAGGGTATCTTTTTTCCAGGCGCCTCTCGTTTCCAAAAGGATCGGGAAAGTAATCCACCTCTTGTTCAATCAAATGAAGTACAGATAAAATCCTGTCCACAGCATAACCTTGTACGAACCTCGTCGCTGATAGGCGCTCTCCCCTGGCAAAGCGGCAAAGTCCCACATAGAGATTAGTTAAAGCTTCGTTCAAAGGATGGTCTAAGGAGTCTTTTTGGGGGCTAGGTATCGGGTTGGAAGGTTTTGAAATTCCCGTATTGTTGTAGGAGGGATCCTTCCAAACGACTCTCCCTTCCGTATAAGAACCATTAATCAGCTCCGATTCCTCAAATACCGCATATTCACCAAAGATGCCGTCCTCGAACAGAATTTTATAGCCAATCTCCGAATTCTTAAAAGAATAAGCTAATGGGTGAACTTCCTCTAGCCAATCCAAATGGTCGATATATCTGCTTTTTTGGTCATGCCTTACAATGACAAAGAAATCCAAATCTGAATAATCGTCCAGCCGGGCAGTCTCGATTCCAACGGAACCGACACCTAACAATAAAAGTGCACCCCCTTTTCTTTCGAGCGATTTGCCGATCTCGTCGAGCCGATGCAACAGCGTTTCTGTTCTCAACATCAAAAGTCCTCCTTTAAGTTTAAGAATGCAAAAAGGGTCCAACCTACTTTTCAGCGAGGTTGAACCCAAAGGTTACATTGCCTTTATTTTCCTAATGTGATTTTACCATGAACCTTAATTTTTTTCTACAGAAAAAGGGATGGATATTTTCTTACTTTAAGTTACCTGTTAATTGGCAAGAGATATAGGAATAGTATATTACTGGATTAATAAAATTGAAACAGGAAGAAAAATGAGGTGATTTTATTTTAGAAAAACTCAGGAAAATTAATATGAAAACTGCTGTATTTATGGGAATCATTTTTTACTCTTTGACTATCTTAATCCACTTTCTTATTATAAGCAAAAGTATTCCATTCACATGGGTTAATGGTGGAAGGTCTGAATCATTCGCTGAACAGCTACCAATATCTGTTATAAGTATCGTTATTTCTATTATTGGAGTAGTTTTTACGTTGATTGTTGGTAGAATTAAACTATATAAATACAAAAGAGGAATAACCGAAATATGTTGGTTTTTGGT
Source organism: Sutcliffiella tianshenii (assembly GCF_016908565.1). Classification (GTDB taxonomy): domain Bacteria; phylum Bacillota; class Bacilli; order Bacillales; family Bacillaceae_I; genus Sutcliffiella_A; species Sutcliffiella_A tianshenii. The sequence goes on along the minus strand of NZ_JAFBED010000004.1, from coordinate 122,810 downwards.
TGTACTTTGGTCTTTTGGATTTATCCAACAATTGTTTGGAACACCTTTTGAAAAAATGGTTTGTTCGTTAGTAGTGCTTATTGGAGTTATCTCGAACTTGCGTATGGCGATTGAAAAAAAATAGATGTATCAATTTAAATAATGCGATAACCGCATAACTTATTAACTCAGTTCAACAATGAACTGAGTTTTATTTTGCAAAAAACACTGCTATAAGTAGTAAATTAGAGGGCTGACTTTTATGTTATTTCATGTGTTAAAAAGTCTGTGATTTCAGTTTTTCCCTCTCTAAACATAATCCCAAATAAAACTATAGAAGAGGTATTTGTTGTATACTTTGGATAGAGAGGTGATGCGCAATGATACGAATTTTATTGGTTGATGATCATGCAATGGTCCGGATGGGCTTGAAGATGCTGCTCGATGCAAATTCTGAAATGGAAGTGATAGGTCAGGCTTCAGAGGGAAATGAAGCCATTGAAATGGCAGAGAGGCTCATGCCTGATGTAATCCTGATGGATCTTAGCATGCCACATGGAAAAGATGGGCTGACCGCAACCATAGAACTGAAAAAGCGTATGCCAGAGGTAGTGATATTGATTCTGACGATGCATGACGATGATGAATATTTGTTCCGGGTCGTACAGTCAGGTGCATCCGGCTGCATTTTGAAGAGTGCACCACATGAAGAGCTTCTCTCAGCCATACAAACAGTTGCTACAGGAGCGGCTTACCTTTATCCGAAAGCTACGAAAAGGCTGATGGAGGATTATGTAACCAGGCTGAAGCAAGGGGAGAATCATGATACTTATTCAATTCTTTCGGAAAGGGAGAGAGAGATCCTCGGTTTGATTGCCAAAGGATACTCCAATAAAGAAATCGGGGAGATGCTCTATATCAGTGTCAAAACGGTGGAGACGCATAAAAGCAATCTGATGGAAAAGCTGCAAATGAAAAGCCGCCCGGAGCTTGTAAAATATGCGGCCAAAAAAGGGTTATTGGATTTTTAGGAAAGCAAGGTATTCTGTCTCTGAAAAACTATAGATTGGAGGATTCCATAGTGAAGGAAAAGACCGAATCAAGAAGGTTGAAAACGGATGGGTGGAATGGTCCGGAGGATGGCCAGGCAGGATTTCAAGCGGAAAGAGATCGGGAATTGGCGGATATCAAATATGCATTGGATGAATCCTCCATTGTTGCACTCACTGATAAAAATGGCGTCATCAACTATGTAAACGATAAGTTTTGTGAGATATCAGGGTACAAACGAGAAGAAGTAATGGGAAAGACTCATCGGATCATCAATTCCTATCATCATCCGAAAGATTTTTTCCGTAATCTTTGGGAAACCATCCGTCAAGGGAATGTTTGGAAGGGAGAAATTAAAAATAAAAAGAAGGACGGCTCCTACTACTGGGTGGATACGACCATCGTCCCTTTTTTGGATAAAAACGGGACTCCCTATCAATATCTATCTATCCGGACGGAAATTACAGAGCGGAAGCTTGTCCAGGAAGAGCTTCAAGCAATGATGACTAAGCTCATCCATGTCCAGGAGGAGGAGCGGAAGAAGGTATCGCGTGAGCTGCATGATGGAATAGGTCAAAACCTGTATAGCCTGCTTATCACCATCAACCGGCTTCATACGGAAATGGAACATCCATTGATTCATCATTTGCAGAAGGATGTAACAAAGATGATAGAAGATATCCGAGGCATCTCCTGGGATCTCAGACCTTCGCTTCTTGATGATCTGGGGCTGATTCCTGCCTTGCGTTCCTTTATTAATCGTTACTCCCAACATTACGGGATAAAGGTTGATTTTCAAAGTGAAGTTTCCGGCAGATATGATGTTCAAATCGAAACAGCGGTTTATCGCATCGTCCAAGAGGCGCTCACCAATGTCAGGAAGTATGCCGAAGTAAACGAAGTCAGCGTATCGATACATGGTGATGAAGATAGGATAGAGCTTGAGGTATTGGATAAAGGTGTAGGATATGACCCTTTAAAGGAGAGACTAGGGGTCGGACTTTTCAGTATGGAGGAACGGGCGAAATCCGTACATGGAAAGCTTCATATTGATACCAGTCCTGGTAAAGGGACTTTGGTTAGAGCAACGATTCCAATCCCGCTGGAATCAAATAATATTAAGTAAGAGAAATGGCAGCGATCTGTTTGATGATCTGCTGCCTTTTTTGATGGTCAAAAGAATAGGGGAGTCCCCAGATCATTATGGGGATATTCCCTGATACCTGAACAGAACCGCTTTTTCTAAAATGAAATAGAGTGATTCAAATGTCAGTAACGAAAGGTGAGGTTCCAATGGAATCTACGAAAATGCCACAACCCCCAAAGAGCGATTATAGCAAGCACATTTTTTCAGAAGAAACATGGAAGCTTTTGAATGAAATAATGTTCGAGCACAAAATAAAAAAAGGTTCCTATTTGTTTGCCGAAAATGAAATTTCAAACAGGCTTTTTTACGTAAGTAAAGGGCAGTTGAAGATGACGAAAATGACTGATGATGGGAAGGAAATCATGATTCATCTTTTCAGAGAGGGAGATCTTTTGGGTGAGTTTGGAAGTCTGGATGAGGGGAAACATTGCTTCAGCGCAGTGGCAAAAGAGGATTGCATCATAGATGTCATCTATCTTGAAGATCTCGATTTCATTCTTTCCAATAATGGTAAAGCCGCGATGGAGTTTGTGCGGTGGATGGCCAGGAAAAACCAGATTACTAATTTAAAGCTGCGTGATCTCTTATTATATGGAAAGAAAGGTGCGCTCTGTTCCACCCTTATCAGGCTCTCCAACTCCTTCGGTGAAGTGGAAGGGAACGGAATCACGATCAAGATAAATCTGACAAACCAGGAGTTCTCGGATATGATCGGCACCTCAAGGGAAACGGTGAATCGGATGCTTGCTGCATTAAAGAAGGAAAAAGTGATTGATCATGATGAAAATGGATTGCTGCGCATCTTGAATCTGCAGTATTTAAGAGATGAGTGTCACTGTGAGTTATGCCCATTGGAGGTCTGCAGGATCTAGCTAAAAAAACTGTGAAAAGATTGGAGCAGGATGGAATATCACCATTTTTCTCTAATCTTTTTTTGTTCATCATTCTGTCAAAATAATCCTTTTGAATGTGATATTTATCACAGTGTCAACTTATCAAATCCAATACACTGACAATAGGAGGTAAGGAAAGGGGGAGACACATGATGGAGCCTAAAATTACTCCTATCAATAAGGTCAATGTCAAAACAACTCCAAAGACTGAAAGTACATTAAAAGGGACTTTTATTTCCGTACTGTTGGTTGGTGCTTTTATCTTCCTTTTATGGGCTGGGATCTATGCTCTTTTCTTAACGAGACTATAAAAATTTGGGGTGAATCGCAATGCATATGCACAAATATGAAAAATGGTGGCTTCTGATAGGTGGGGGAACCTTGATCTTATTCCTATCCATCATCGGCGTCAGCGCTTTTGCCATGGGGCATACACCACCTAGTGACCATATGACCATCAATCCTGCAAAAGTGGACGAAACGGCGCCATTTAATGAACCGGGTTTGAAAAAGATTGGAGAAAACGAATATGAATTGGTGATGGTGTCCCAGGCATTTTCCTTTACGCCTAATGACATTCAGATTCCAAAAGGTGCCACCGTACATTTCAAGGTGACGAGCAAGGATGTTGTTCATGGATTTGCCATTGCCAATACCAATGTCAATATGATGATAACTCCAGGACATATCAATTCCATTACACATACGTTTGATGAGGCTGGAAGTTATCTGATCCTATGTAATGAGTACTGTGGTGCCGGTCATCAAGTAATGAGCGCAAAGATTGAGGTGAGCTGATATGAATTTGAACAAGGTTTCCGAAATAATTGATAAACGGGATGCAAAACTTATTTTGGCACATTTTTTTGTGGCATTTACCGCTTTGTTTCTTGGTGCGGTGGCAGGTCTTCTGCAAACGCTGGTCAGGAGCGGGACACTGACTTTGCCTACAGGCATAGGCTATTACCAGCTATTAACGGCACATGGCGTGCTGCTTGGACTTATATTTACAACATTTTTCATTATCGGATTTTTATTGGCGTGTATCAGCCGTACCACCGGCAAGCTTAACTCTGGATCGCTTCTAAGTGGTTGGATCGGATTCATGACGATGACTGCCGGGACCGTTCTTGGTGTCATCATGATCCTGCTGAACAAGGCGACAGTCCTTTATACATTCTATGCACCTCTGCAGGCATCACCTTGGTATTATATCGCCCTGACCCTTGTTATTGTGGGTAGCTGGATCGGCGGCTTCAGCATGATCCGTCAATATTACCTGTGGAAAAAAGCACATAAAGGAGAGTTATCGCCACTACTCAGCTTCATGGCCATCATGACTATGCTTCTATGGCTGATTGCAACGATCGGTGTGGCAGTATCCGTACTGTTCCAGTTCATCCCCTGGTCCTTTGGTTGGGTGGAGACGATCAATATCTTGTTGAGCCGTACGCTCTTCTGGTATTTCGGTCATCCATTGGTCTACTTCTGGCTGCTTCCAGCCTATATTTGCTGGTATGCGATCATTCCAAAGATAATCGGAGGCAAGATCTTCAGTGATTCGTTGGCAAGGCTGGCGTTTGTCCTGTTCCTGCTGTTCTCGATTCCTGTAGGATTCCACCATCAGCTTCTCGAGTCTGGGATATCGCCTTTCTGGAAATACCTGCAGGTTGTCTTGACGTTCATGGTAATTGTTCCATCCCTTATGACTGCATTCTCCTTATTTGCAACCTTTGAATTATCAGGGCGCGAAAGGGGAGCGAAAAGCCTGTTTGGATGGTTCAGAATGCTTCCATGGAAGGACGCTAGATTTTTTGCACCGATGATGGGGATGCTCATATTCATTCCTGCCGGAGCGGGCGGGATCGTAAACGCAAGTAACCAGCTGAATCAGGTGGTGCACAATACACTTTGGGTCACCGGACATTTTCATCTGACGGTTGCATCTTCTGTTGCCTTGACATTCTTTGGGATCGGATATTGGCTCGTACCCCATTTGACAGGCAGGAAGCTGACTGCGAAGATGCATAAGCTTGCCAACCTTCAAACCATCCTGTGGGCTGTCGGAATGTTCTTCATGTCTGGTGCGATGCACACGGTCGGTCTGTTCGGGGCGCCTCGTCGGACCTCTTATACGACCTATAACGATCATCCTGATGCATTAGGCTGGATTCCTTATGAAGTGGCAATGGCGGTAGGGGGAAGCATTCTTTTTATCGCAATTCTGTTACTGATGTATGTAATGATCAACCTGGCTTGGTTTGCACCTAAGGGTGTGGAGGAGTTCCCTTTAGGAGAAGTTGCACCAAATGCGGAAAAAACGCCGAGGATCCTGGAAAACTGGAAACTATGGATCGGCATCACGATCGCCCTTATCCTATTTGCCTATACAATACCAATCATAGATATGATCCACCATGCACCACCTGGATCACCGGGCTTTAAACTCTGGTAAACAACTAAAAACATTGGGAGGAATAGAAAATGAAAAAGTTAGTCTTGTCATTTATGATTATCATGCTAGTATCCATCATGGCTGCATGCGGAGGAGAAGACCATGCAAGCTCTGAACAAGGAGGCGGGGAAACAGTAACCCTGAACGCTTCCAACTACAAATTTGATAAAGAGGAATATAAGGCAAAGGCTGGCGACGTAACCATCCAATTGAAAAATGCGGAAGGCTACCACGGTATCACGGTCGAGGGAACTGACATGAAAATCGACGGAGAAGGAAAAGCTACCGCCAACCTGAAAGCGGGAACCTACAAAATCATCTGCAGCATCCCATGTGGCGAAGGCCACCAAGAAATGACCGCACTATTGGTAGTGGAATAAACAAAAAACGAGGATCATGCATCAAGCATCATCCTCGTTTATCTATATTTATTGGCGAATCAGGACGCCGGCAGCTTCTTCATAGCTCATGTTCTTTTTCATCGTGAAAGTACCTGCCCTTACACGGGTGGCAATATCGCGATCTTCCAGGAATGCATCAAATTCATCTGCATCCTTGATCACGCCTTCAGCTTCCAAAAGCTCAGAAACTTCGTAGGTTGCCATCCCATCCGGAATATTCACGTCAAAAGGTTCGTTCGCCTCTTCAGCTTGGGCTTCCTCTTCAGGCTTTTCCTGCTCAGCGGCAGGAGGTTTTTGTTCAGTGCTTTGTTCTGCTGGCTTCTCTTCTTCAATGGAAGGAAGAAGCTCCTGGTATTCTTCGTTTGTCAATAAATGCATATCGTTCTCTTTGGCATAAGCTTTGACTTCCGATTTTCCTAAAGTGTCAGAGCTGACAATGGAATATGCTACTCCCATTACTCCGGTTGCAAAAATGATCCCGACTGCAAATGCACGTAAATTAGTTTTCATTGACTGCATTCCCTTTCAGTTTTGCTGACTGCAGTACACTTTCCACTTTTTCGATGGAAGTGGAAGTGAATTGGGAGATTTGTGAAGCAGTGTATCCTTTTTTGAAAAGGGAAATGGTTACATCTTCCTGGCTGACATCCTGATGGGCAGCTTTCTTTTCTTGGACTTTCTTATTATGTAAGGGTGCTGCTCCGATTAGAAGCTCTTCTTCCAATACTTTGATTTTTCTTTCAAGCTTGTATTTATCCTGAACTACGTCTAATGACAGCTGTTCCACTTCTTCCTGAAGCTCGGAATATTTGTCGCCTACAAAGAATGAAAGGGCTATTAGCCCGGCAGCGATGGCTATTAGTAGAATACTTGCGATTAACATGTTGTCACCTCATCTAAATTTCTCTCTCTTTTTTATAACATACACAAAAGCAGGGCAACATACCTCTTCGACAATTTCCTCCTTTAAATATGACATATTTGTGAAATATTTTAAGGTACGGTCATAAAAAATACTCCATTCTTTGAAAAATTAACACAATAACTGAAAAGACGACAAAAAAGGGTGGTTGTGGGAAAGAAAATTCACATGATATGATGAAAGAAAGCTTGGTTCATCAATGATAGGAGGAGTGATTGAAATTGTCCGAAGCCCATACTGAATTCCTCCATACTCATTTTGAAAACAATGGCAAATTATCTGTTGAATGGAAATTTTCCTCCTGGCGCAAGTCCTTTGTTCACATGTATAAGGGTAAGTTCGAAAAGTCCTTGCCGGTTACGGTCCGAATTATTGTATGGAAGGAAAACTCTCAGAAAAATGGCCTTTATGGGCAGTATCTCGATATAGTGGTAGAAGAAGGCACCAGTAGTTTAATTGGCCAGTCTATACCTGAAAGTAATCAATTCATGGTCGAGGTTGGATTTGGAAGTGGGGAAGATTTCTTTCCGGTCCTACAGTCAGATTGTGAGAGATTCTATGGCAAACAAATGACATGCCACCCCGAAAAGGGTGAATGGACGCCATTTTCCTTGGATGATAAAGACTTGTATTCTCAAGTTTCTACATATACCTATTATGAAAATACGGGAGGGAAGTAGTATGAAAAAGACATATTTCTCAATCGTTATCCATTCCGACTTCCCTGTAGTGGAACCGTTTGATTATCAAGCGGAAGCCGATTTTTTCGAAAGGCTGACGCTTCTATATATTCCCTTGTTCTATCAGTGCAAGAATGACCATTACCCATTCCCATTAGCGATGGCTTTTTCCCCTTCATTAATTGAAAACCTCTCCAATGAACCCCTTATGGAACGATATGCTTCCTATCTACTAAAAAGAGATGCATTCCTAGATCGGGAAGTATCACTTTCCACACATATGAAAGAAAAGGCCGTCTACTCCAGATATAAAGAACAATCCGGGAAGTTCATCCAGCTTTTGAGGGAATATGAAGGGAACATATTGGATCTCCTGAGTGACTTGATGGGTTCAGGGAAAATGATTGCAGTTTCTCAGGAATTCCATAAGGGGACCGAGCTGCATGATCATCTGATTGGAGAAGAAGGCTTTGCTAAAGACTCCAATTATCTTGACCCCAAAAGTGATGTTGCATATGAAAAAAACTGGAATGAACTGAAAGACTATTCACTCTGGCCGGATTTCCGTGGGGCTTTAGGCATCAAGCTGTTTAAAAGGGAAAAGAAGCATCTCAAAGAAAAAAAGTGGTATGAGAGCGAGGAAGCCCACAAAACCATAGAAACCCATGCTGCCATGCTCGTGGACCTTTTACAGGAAGAAACTAGGAATTCCGCAATTTCGTCACAGGTTAATCTTTTAATGACAGATATCGGTAGCGAATGGGTGGAGTTCCCCCTATTTCTGAAAGAACTTATGAGAAAGATAGAAACTTGCAGTATGTTGGAGTGGTTCACGCACTCTCCTATTGCAACTTTTCCACAAGTAGATAGGAAGGACCTATTCTATTCTGCCAACAGCAGTCATAATCATTTGGTACGCGAAGAAAAAAAGGCCGGTAAGCAAAGGATCCTGATGCTCTCCTGGGAATTTCCTCCGTCTGTGGTAGGGGGACTTGGAAAGCATGTTTGGGAGCTTGCAAACGCTTTGACCTCACTAGGGCATGATGTGTCTCTACTGACACCAAGCTTTGTAGGTGCTCCGGATTATGAAAAGATCAATGGCATCCATGTTCATCGAATAAAGGAAATTCATCAAACCTTTGATGATTTTCACCTGTATGTGGCAAGATTCAATATGAATATGGTGGAAAAAGCGGTAGAACTGAACGTTCAATCGGATTTTACAGTCATCCATGCACATGATTGGATGGTGGGGCTTGCTGCAAGAAGCATCAAGAACATCCTATCCATCCCATTGGTGACAACGATACATGCTTCTGAAACAGGAAGGTTGAACGGGAATCCTCCTACGCCGCTGCAGGAAATGACGTTAAGGCAGGAAGAGGGGTTGATTTCCGATTCGGATAAGGTGATTGTCTGCAGTGATTATATGGAAAAGGAATTGCAACGGGAATTTGCTTTCAGAAAAGAAAAGCTTTCCGTGATCCCGAATGGGGTGCGCATTTTTGGGGGATCCGAGGAAAGTGATAACATCAATGGGCTTCTGGAGCGATATCCGCATAAGCATCTCGTGCTTGCACTTGGAAGGATGGTTCCGGAAAAGGGATTCGATATTTTCATAGAGGCCGCAGCCGTCATTTTGAAGGAGTACCCGGATTGTCTATTTGTTGCAGGAGGAAAGGGACCACTTTTGGATGCATACCGTAAACGGGTCAGCCAACTGGGATTGGGGAAATCGATTATTTTCGTAGGCTTTTTGTATGAGCGGGAAAAAGCGGCAATGCTTAGCCGTTGCGATCTGATGGTTGTACCGAGCCTCTATGAACCGTTCGGAATCGTGGCGCTTGAGGGAAAGGTAGCAGGTAAGCCTGTTATAGCATCAAGAACAGGGGGACTTGCAAACATATTGGAGGATCATTCAACAGGCCTTTATTTCGAGCCTGGAAACGTAGGACAGTTAGTAGACATGATAGTGGAAGTATTCGAGGATCCTGCTCTTGGAAAAGGTCTTGGGGAGAAAGCAAGAGAGATAGCCTTGAAAGAATACGATTGGGAAGATGTAAGTCGAAAAACAGAGTACATCTACGAAAGTACCATCACTACTTCTTCCGTCCAATAGGAGGGATTGTGTATGAAGGCAGTTATTCTGGCTGGCGGAAGGGGCACACGCCTGCACCCTTTTACAAGAAGGATGCCAAAACCGCTTGTACCTTTGCTGAATAAACCTGTTATGGAGTATAGTATTGAACTGCTAAAAAAGCATGGCATTTCAGATATCATCGTTACACTTCAATATCTTGGAGACAAAATCGTCGAATATTTCGGAGATGGTTCAAGGTGGGGAGTGAACCTCACGTACGTTTTCGAGGATCTCCCACTTGGGACTGCCGGTAGTGTGAAAAATGCAGAGAGCCTGCTAGATGAACCATTCATTGTCATAAGCGGGGATGCCCTGACGGACTTTGATCTGATTGATGGTTTAGTCTTCCATCTTCAAAACAGATCAATTTTCACCGTTTTTATGAAAGAAGTAAGGAATCCTGCCAAATTCGGCATCATCAAAACAGGTCCTGATGGAAAGATCATGCGTTTTTTGGAAAAGCCGCAAAAGGATCAAGAGTTCAGCAGGGTGGTGAACACGGGGATCTATATAGTGGATCCGGTTGTACTTTGCCTGATGGAGAAAAACAGGGAGTATGATTTCAGCAAGGAGCTCTTTCCTAAACTCATCGAAAACAATATGGCTTTATATGGATTCAAGGCAAAGGGGTACTGGAAGGATATCGGGAGCCATGAGGATTACCGACAGGCACAGTATGATATGCTCGAGAGAAAAGTGCAGGTTTCATTGGAGGAAGAAGCACAGCCGAAGCTCTGGGTCAGCTCTCATGTTCGATCCTTTAGAGGGCAGTCTGCTTATATAAAAAGCAGCAAGAGCAAATCTCTGGTGAAGGCTGGATCCTGAATGTAGGCAAAAAAAATAAGCAGACAGGAAATCCTGCTGCTTATTTTGTTTCACGGTGTACAGTTACTTTTTTCAATCTTGGGCTGTATTTTTTAAGCTCAAGACGATCTGGGTTGTTACGTTTATTTTTAGTCGTGATATAGTTACGATCACCAGTTTCAGTACAAGCTAAAGTTACGTTTACGCGCATCGTTATCCCTCCAAACATATAAAACATTCAATTCAGACCTTACTATAATATCACTATTTTTTTCGGAATGCCAGTCTTTTTTCAGCAGTGGGAAATAAGAGGGGAAATCCTGCTTATTTTCCCTTCTAAATTAGAAGAAAGCGGTGTTTCTTGGTATATTCTTTATAGAGTAAAAAGATTGCGGTAAGGAGAATCAACCTAAATGAACAAAGGAAAACAGCGGGAAGAAATGAAAAATACGTTGGCCGGACTTTCCAAAGAACAATACGACGAGAAATCGCGCCAAATCCATCAGGCACTCTTTTCATCTGCTGAATGGGAAAGAGCAAGGATAGTGGGTGTGACAGTTTCCAGGATGCCGGAAGTGGATACCATCCCAATTATCGAACAGGCCTGGCTTGAACAGAAGCTGGTAGCTGTTCCAAAATGCTATCCGAGGGATAAAAGCATGAAATTCTTTTTATTAAGGGGATTTGATGAGTTAGAGACTGTCTACTTTGGGTTAAAGGAGCCAGACCCCACGCGCACAAAACCTTGTGAAAAATCAGCCATCGATCTCATCCTCGTACCGGGACTCGTTTTTGATAAGAGGGGCTATCGGATCGGGTTTGGAGGAGGCTACTATGATCGTTTTTTAACGGATTACACTGGGAAGACTGTTTCATTGGCCTTCAAGGAACAGGTGAAGGATGAGTTGGAGCATGAATCATATGATATTCCTGTAAGCACAATAATGACGGATGAATCTACATATGACTGTATTGCTGGAGAATAACATGGTGCTGCTCGCAGGGATCATCCTGCTTGCAGGGCTAGGATATAAAGGAATGGCCTTATCAAAATCAGGGGCAATCGGAACGTGTTTCATCGGGATCCTGATTGCTTTGGGCTTCAAAGGCTATGGGCTACTATTAATCGGTATTTTTTTTATAACATCCAGTCTTTGGAGCAGGTATAAAAAGAAAAGCAAGGCTAGTGTGGATGAAATCCTGGAAAAAGGTTCACAGCGGGATATCTTCCAAGTGTTTGCTAACGGGATTGTGCCCGCACTGTTTAGTCTCGCGTACCTCCTCGTACCCTCGGAGGTCTGGATGGTCGGCTTTATTACAGCTATAGCAGCTGCAAATGCAGATACCTGGGCATCGGAAATCGGCACGCTTAGCAAGAAGGACCCAATTTCCATTCTTACTCTTAAAAGAGTGAGCAGGGGTACTTCGGGTGCGATAAGTCTTCTTGGGACGATAGCTTCTGTTGCAGGGGCTGGTCTCATTGCTGCTTCGGCTTCTTTGTTTTGGACAGAGATATCACTTACGACCGCTTTCCTAATAACGCTGCTTGGGATACTTGGCTGTTTTGTCGATACGGTTCTTGGAGCTTTTATACAGGCAACATACAGATGCTCCTCGTGTGGAAGAACCGTGGAAAGTCCTCTTCACTGCGGAAAGCCTGCTGAACTTGTGAAAGGATTCAGAGCAGTCAATAATGACGTAGTGAATATCGGATCCATCCTTATGGTAGCCTTATTTGGCGTGTTGCTCGCTGCTTAAATCAATTTGACACAGAATAGAAATATATTGATCAACATTTCACAAACTTCCGGTGTAGAATATAGTTATAGTTAATCCTTGAAAAGAAACGGGGAGATTGTCTTGAGAAATGGAATAAGTAGAGTCGTTTTGATTGGTACAGGGTTTGTCGGTTCAAGCTATGCATTTGCATTGCTGAACCAAGGTGTAACGGAAGAGCTTGTCCTGATTGATCTGAACAAGGAAAAATCCGTTGGGGATGCCATGGACCTGAACCATGGAATAGCCTTCGCTCCTGCTCCGACAAAGATCTGGTATGGCGATTATCACGATTGCAGGGATGCGGATATAGTGGTGATTTGTGCCGGTGCGAACCAGAAGCCTGGTGAGACGAGATTGGATTTGGTCGAAAAGAATACCAAGATATTCAAGGAGATCGTCGATAGTGTAATGGAATATGGATTCGATGGAATATTCCTTGTTGCAACCAATCCTGTAGACATCCTTACTTATGCAACGTGGAAGTTTTCCGGTTTGCCAAAAGAGAGGGTCATCGGTTCCGGGACCATTTTGGATACAGCCAGATTCCGTTTTCTTTTGGGAGACTATTTTAAGATCGATGCAAGGAATGTTCATGCCTATATTATCGGGGAACATGGGGATACCGAGCTCCCCGTTTGGAGCAAGGCGGATATTGGCGGCAAGCCGATTCCGGAGTTGATGAAAGAAAAAGAAGCGTATAAAGAGGAAGACCTCGAGGAACTGTTCGTGAATGTCAGGGATGCCGCCTATCAGATCATTGAAAGGAAGGGTGCCACCTATTATGGAATTGCGATGGGTCTTGTCCGCCTGACAAAAGCGATACTACGGAACGAGAACTCCATCCTGACTGTCTCCGCCTATTTGGACGGGGAATATGACAGCAAGGATATTTATATAGGTGTGCCGGCAATCGTAAACAGAAACGGGATTCGCCAAGTGGTGGAAATCGAGCTGAATGAGAAAGAAAGAGCACAGTTCCGTCATTCCGTGGATGTACTTACTGGCATCAAAGATAAAGTCTTTTAACATATAGAGGAAAACATAGGCATGTTTTTCTTTCTTTTGAAGCATCCTAATAGCAGGAGGGATGGTAATGGGATATTTAATCAGAATGGTTCTTATCATCGCAGGTGCTTATGCAATCTACCAGAACCGCTATCGTATTTTAAACTCCATTCTTGGGGTAAGTCCGATCAGAAGGTTTGTGGTGGCTTTTGGAATGGACATCCCATTTGTACGGGATCGATTCCTGCAGACGGTTTTCCGTGGGTGAGAATTTAAACAGTATATTAGGGAGATGGACTACCTGTCATACTACTCTTTATTTGGAGTGGTCTACTGGGTAGTCCTTTTTGTTGATTATAGCTTTTGAAACCTTACATTAACTTTACATTGGATTAATATTCCACCTGTATAATTTATCCTGTTAGCAATTTGGATACGCGGGGGGTTCACCTTGAAAAAAACAGATAAAATACATAAAAGGTTTGTAGTTTGGTTTCAGCTGGTTTTTCAGAAAATTAACTTGGGCACAAGATTATTTATTCTTGTTGTTTCATTATTAGTCGGTTCCATTCTGTCGGTAGGTATCACCTCTTACTTGAAGGCAAAAGAAATGACCATGGAGACGATGGAAAATAGATTTATCAGGGAAGGTGAACTGATGGGACATCTTGCGGAAAACCTCAAGTTCCTATATGTCAGTGAAGATTCCTATTTCATGCAACAGCTACAGATCAGTATCAGGGATCAGCAGAAAAAGCTGAAGAATGACGGAATATCCTCTGAATACTTCTATATAAAAGACCAGCAAGTCATCCCTTTTGAAGTGAGTAAGGATAAAGTGCCGGCATTACCCGATACGCTCATTGCCGAAATGGAGAAAAGCGGGCAAGGCGTTATACATAATGAATTGGCTGGGGAGAATTACACGATTACATATAGGAACATGAACGAAATTGGGGGTATTTATGCAATCATGATCCCAACAGAGACGTATCTTGGGCCAGTGGAGGAAATGGCTTATTTTACTTTGATTGTCACTGTGATAAGTCTGGTTATCTTTACTCTATTGATCTTCCTGTTTGTCAGGACATTGACGAGACCCCTCTCCATGCTCAGGGAAACGATGAAGCAGGTAAGGGAAGGTAAGCTTGAACGGGCCGCAGACATCAACACCACTGTGCCGGAGATTCTTTCGTTGCATAAAAGTTATAATGCAATGATCGACCAGATGAGAAGCATGGTGGATGAACTTAAAAGTACGACAGTGGAGCTTGAGGAGACGGGTGGAAAGCTTCAATCCTCGTCCGAACACGCCCTAGCATCCAGTCAGCAGCTCGTCTCTGCCATCCATCTGGTAAAGCATGGCGCAGAACAGACTGCAACCAGTTCGGAGGTCAGCGTGAACTGTTTCAGGGATATGAAGCATAAAATCGAAGAGGCCATGGATAACATGGATGTAGCATTTCAAAGCTCCAAAACGATGAACAGATCCGCAAAGGGCGGGGAGCATACGATGGAAGATTTGATCAGCACGATTGTCACTTTCGAAAAGGATTTTGATAAGTTGAACATCACCATCAGACATGTGAAAAATTATGCATCATCTATCTCCAATCTTGTGGGGCTGATACAGGGTGTGTCTGAACAGACAAAGCTTTTGGCTTTGAATGCAACCATTGAAGCTGCAAGAGCCGGGGAGGCAGGAAGAGGCTTTGATGTAGTCGCCAAGGAAATCCGTAAGCTTGCCGAGCAGTCATCTCAAGCTGCTGAGCAGATTACACAGTCCATCACCCAAATGGAAGAAGTAACAGTCAGTGCTACCGCAGAGTTTGACGAGATGCTATCAAAAACGAAATCGAACTTGAAGCTGGCAAATTCATCAAAGCTCACTTTTGATGAATTGATGAGGGAAATTGATGGTGTAAATGAAAATATGAAAGTCATGCAGGGGAAACTGAAAGAATTGGAATATATTCTACCTGAGCTTGAACAATCAGCAGATGGACTCTTATCCGTTTCCCAGGAAACCTCCGCAAGCTCGGATGAAATGCTGAATGCAAGTGAAAATCAAATAGGTCAGATGGAAGGAAATCATCACATAGGAAAACATCTGAATGAATTATCTCAATCACTCTCGGCTATAACTTCGAGGTTTCATCTGCAATAAATGGATCTGTTAGTTTAAATAAAGCTTCTAAAGGGAAGATGCCTTCATACATATAGGTATCTTCTTTTTTATGGATAAGGAGTCAATATTTTTACTTTTCTATTCCTACCATATAAAATGGTAATCAATGAGGAGGTGGGCCTTTGAAGCAGGATTTTGTGTTTTGGCATATGTTGTCTAGCTTGATTGTGACGCATGAATATAGAATCATACATATATCCCCCGACCATAAGGAAGTGTGGCTGGAGGGGCTGGGAAATAAACAAGCCCCGATTATACGAATGTACCGCTATGATCTCGATTGGAGCACCTGGCTGCAGCGGGATATGGAAAAAACAGCTTTTCAGGTTGCTAATTTCAGGAAACAACTAAGAAAAAGCAAGCTATCCGCAGTCAATATATATGTTTCCACCTATCCTCCGGTGGATGACTGGGAATTCAGGTTGCAGGAACCTCTGGAAAAAAACAAGGCTACAGTTAACAGTGTGGTAGTCCATGAAGGGAATCTGGAGCATTCATGCAATAGAATATCAAACCTGATTGGAAAAGAAGTGAAGGTGGAAGTGGAAAACGAAGACGAGGAAGATCTCCATCATCTAAAACAAAACGTCCTTGATGCATCCGCCCGGGCAATCAAGAAAGAAAAGGAACTATTTCAGTTTGGAAAGCCATTATTCACTTATCTATTTATTGCCGTACAAGTGATTGCCTTCTTTATACTTGAAATGAATGGGGGAAGTCAGAATACAGAGACCCTCATCCAATATGGCGCTAAATTCAACCCGCTTATACTCGAGGGGGAATGGTGGAGATTTTTTACACCCATTTTCCTCCATATAGGGGTTCTCCATCTTATGCTGAATACACTTGCCCTTTTTTATCTGGGTACTGCAGTTGAGAGGATCTATGGAAACATCCGTTTCTTATTTGTCTATCTTTTTGCAGGATTCGCAGGTTCCCTTGCAAGTTTTGTTTTTACGCCATCTATTTCAGCAGGGGCATCAGGCGCGATTTTTGGATGCTTCGGGGCGCTGCTTTTTGTGGGTATTGCCTATCCGAAGGTCTTTTTGCGCACAATGGGAATGAATATCCTCGTGTTGATCGGGGTAAATCTTACAATCGGTTTCGCGATTCCAGGCATTGATAATGCCGGGCATATCGGTGGGCTGATCGGTGGATTCCTCGCTGCGGCAATCGTTCATCTGCCTAAGCATATAAAACCTCTTCCAAGGATATTAGGCCTTCTCTTGGCGGGTGCCCTTACCTTTTATATGCTGGATTATGGATACAACAACGAAAATCCGTATACCCAAATCTCTCAAGCGGAATCGCTCCTGCAAAAGGGTGAGTATGATCAAGCATATGACATGCTAATCCCTCTTGAAGAGCAGAAGAACGAATATCCAGAAGTGCTCTTTTATCTTTCCTTTATCGATATAAAAAAAGGGAGGATAAATGATGCGGAATCTAGGCTTGTTGATGTTACTGCATTGCAGCCGGATTTTCATGAAGCACACTATAATCTGGCACTGGTTTATCTGGAATTGAAGAAAACGGAAAAAGCACTTGTTTCTATCGAGCGTGCCATAGAAATTGAACCGGATGGCGCAAATTATGAAAATCTCCGTTCAGAAATCATTCAATCCTTAGATTCTGAATGAGCTTGACGGATTCCCCTTCTCTCGTTTCGAATAATACTAGCAGGTGAGAATAGTCTTTGGAAATTAAAATCAGTGGCAGGGAACTATCTATCGGCGGGATGGTAGTCCCTGCCGCTGTTTTTATTCCCAGAAAATATTCCTTATACAAACCCTCCCAAAGTCTCCCGACAATCTCCTTTGAGCGGGTTATATCCATTCCCGGCATTCCTTTTTCCTGAAGATCTATAATCTCCTCCAGAGAGTACAAGTCATAATTCTGTACAGGGATTTCAAAGAAATCAATCGCCTTTTCCCATGCGTATTCCAGCTGCTGTTCAGTCACTTTGTCCAGGACATCTTTCCACTCGATTTGTTCCTTTGTTTTGGCATTCTTGAATGATTGCAGCGAACTGAAAGAAGAATCAATTACATATAACTGATCTTTGCTCATTTTATGGGTACTTGTGATCGATTCATCCTTATGATGGATTTCCCCATGGTGAAAGGAAAGTGCAACATAATGACTGCTGTCTTCCCCTGAATAGGTCGCATATTGTGTCAACTCGCTGCTGTTATCCTTCCAATCGGATAAAACAGCCTTCAATCTTCCGTCAGCAAATAGAAGGGAAATATCCTGTCTCAGGTAGACTGGGTCCCCTGTATTTGAAGAAACCTCCCAGTTGATGACATATTCATCGTCATCCTTTTCATTAAGAAGCTCCAAGCTTGTATCAGCTTCTTTTATCATTATGTTTGGATCGATGGGAAAGAAGATGATGCTTTCGATGACCCTTTGTTCAAAAAAGAAAAGCAAGAAGACGGTAGCTGACAATCCGAATATAAGACCAATTCCAATCATATGAAATTTTCTCATCTTGCTCCTCCAAAAATAGACTTTCTACCAATTTATGAGCTTGTCTGTTTTTTTATGAACAGATTGAGCTGTTGCCAATTAGTTTTTATAATTTGGTATTTTTTTTTCGAAAAAGTAAAAAATGTAAGAGATAGCTGCAGCGAGGAGGAACAGACGTTGACTTGGACCAAGCACACTAAAAAGATGTCAGGGAATTTTGACGAAGATATCGCATATCTGAAAAATAGATTGGCTGTAGATAAAAGCTTTGATTTGATTTTTCTTGATCTTCACTATGCAGGCAGAAAAATCGGCCTGTTTCTCGTAGATGGATTCGGAAAAGATGACATCATGCTCTTCCTGATGAAATTCCTTTCCGACTTGGAGCCCGAAGAACTGGAAGAGCATCCGCTTGATAAATTACTTCAAAAGTATATCCCTTATGTAGAATTGGGCAAAACAGACGACCTGGAGCAGGTGGTCGACCAGGTGCTTTCAGGACCGACGGCACTCGTAGTGGAAGGTGTACCTGAAGTGATCATGATCGACTCCAGGACCTATCCTGTCAGGGGTCCGGAAGAACCGGATATGGAAAGGGTCGTCCGGGGCTCAAGGGACGGATTTGTCGAGACCATCATTTTCAATTGTGCACTCATCCGCCGCAGAGTAAGAGACAGCTCTTTGCGTATGGAATATCTGCAAGTGGGACGCCGGTCAAAGACGGATATCAGTCTTTGCTATCTGGAGGAGATAGCGGACCCCCATATCGTCGAACGAATAAAGCATGCGTTAAAGAAGATTGATACGGACGGTCTGCCGATGGCGGAAAAAACACTTGAGGAATTCGTAGGGGGGAGGCATTGGAATCCATTTCCAACAGTCCGCTATACAGAAAGGCCAGATACCGCAGCTGCACATCTGTATGAAGGTCATGTACTTGTGATCGTGGACGGTTCACCAAGTGTCATCATCACACCTTGTACCTTCTGGCATCATCTCCAGCATGCAGAGGAATACCGCAACAAACCCTTGGTCGGTGCATATCTTAGGCTTGTCAGATTCCTTGCCGTGTGGGCATCACTTTTCATCTTGCCTTTATGGTATCTATTTGCCTTGAATCCGGAGCTCCTGCCAGCTCAGTTGTCCTATATCGGACCATCAGAAATGGGAACTGTACCGTTGATTGCTCAGATACTCATCATCGAGCTTGGGATGGATATGCTGAGGATGGCTGCCATCCATACACCGACCTCGCTCGGAACGGCACTAGGGCTGGTGGCAGCAATATTGATTGGTGATGTGGCGGTAAAAGTCGGATTGTTCGTACCCGAGATCATCCTCTATCTGGCCATAGCTGCAATCGGAACCTTTTCCACGCCAAGCTATGAACTCAGCCTGGCAAACCGGCTCGTCCGGATTGTCCTCATCATACTGACTGCACTATTCGGTATCCCTGGTTTCATTATCGGACTTCTTGTATTCATCCTGCTGCTTTTACGGATGCAATCCTTCAATGTGCCATATTTGTGGCCATTCATTCCTTTCAACTACCGTGGAATGAGGGATGTCTTGATCAGGGCACCGATGCCATTGAAAAATAGAAGACCCACCATCTTGCACCCGGAGGATCCTGACAGATAAAAAAGCCGACACCCCGGCTTTTTTGTTTGGTTTGGGAAGAGTATAGATTAGTTAAGTGGAGGTATGAGGGGCAAAATCTTGATGGTGAGTATTAAGTGCACAAAGATCCAAAACTTTTGGCGTTATTGTCTCTTAGCGGTGGAATGAGACCACGATATGGGCGAAAAAGAAGAATGGCGGTCTCAAGGCCAAGGATGAGACCACGATATGTGTGAAAAAGAAGAATGGCGGTCTCAAAAGACAAGGATGAGACCACGATATGGCGAAAAAGAAGAATGGCGGTCTCAAAGGCCAAGGATGAGACCACGATATGTGAGTAAAAGAAGAATGGTGGTCTAAAAAGGCAAGGGTGAGACCATGATTTTGGCGAAACAGAAGAATGGCGGTCTCAAAAGGCAAGGATGAGACCACGATTTTGGCGAAACAGAAGAATGGTGGTCTCAAAAGGCAAGGATGAGACCACGATTTTGGCGAAAAAGAAGAATGGCGGTCTCAAAGGCCAAGGATGAGACCACGATATGTGAGTAAAAGAAGAATGGCGATCTCAAAGGCCAAGGATGAGACCACGATATGTGTGAAAAAGAAGAATGGCGGTCTCAAAAGGCAAGGATGAGACCACGATATGTGTGAAAAAGTAAAATAGCGGTCTCAAAAGGCAAGGATGAGACCACGATTTTGGCGAAACAGAAGAATGGTGGTCTCAAAAGGCAAAGATGAGACCACGATAAGTGAGTAAAAGAAGAATGGCGGTCTCAAAGGTCAAGGAAGAGACCACGATATGTGTGAAAAAGTAAAATAGCGGTCTCAAAGGCCAAGGCCGGATTAAATCTAACCGCACAAGCACAACGAGGCGATTAAAAAAACAAAAGCCCCCCGTTGTATAGCTTCTCCATAAAAAGTGCACCAAAACGCTGCCTTCACATCCCACCCAAATTATTGCAAGATGGAAAATCCGTGATGCAAACATTTCAGAACGTAAATTTCAAAAGGGTAGAATGAGAACACGTAAGAATACAATGTGGTATCTAGCCTTTTCAAAATGCCATTGGTCCCAACATTGGCATGTCCTCTTTCCCGCGGTAGAACTTGACGAACGAGGCGAATCCTTTATACTAATATAGAAGAAAGCGCTCTTTTGCAGGGATAAAGGTGGAAATATGAAATCGATTCTAGAAATAAGACAGCTTTTAAAAAGATATGGTACATATATTTATACTGGCGATAAAATCGGGGACCTGGAAATGATGGAAGACGAGATAAGAGAGCTCTATCGCTCAGGTGTCCTGGATGCACAAAGCTTCGGGGCTGCTATGATGTTAATAAAACAGGAAATATCCAAACAAAGATAAAGAAAAGGTGGAAAATATGGAGAGCAAATGGTTAGTTGGCGTTGATTTAGGTGGTACAACAATTAAAATGGCATTCATCAGCCAGTATGGTGAAATCGTCCACAAGTGGGAGATCGTCACAGACATAAGTGAAAAAGGTAAGAACATTACAACCGATATCGCAAAAGCGATCGATATGAAACTGGATGAGCTTCAAGAGCCAAAATCAAAGCTTCAAGCGATCGGCATGGGTGCACCTGGTCCGGTAAATATGGCAACAGGCCTTATCTATGAAGCAGTAAACCTCGGTTGGGAGAACTATCCCCTGAAGGACCTATTGGAAGTGGAAACAGGTTTGCCTGTCGTTGTGGATAATGATGCCAACCTGGCAGCGATAGGAGAAATGTGGAAGGGTGCCGGAGAAGGCTCGAAGGACTTGATCTGTGTCACTCTTGGTACAGGCGTCGGCGGAGGCATCATCACCCATGGGGATGTCGTCCACGGGATTAACGGAGCCGGCGGGGAAATCGGTCACATCACAGTCATTCCCCAAGGCGGGGCTCAATGTAACTGTGGTAAAACCGGTTGTCTTGAGACAATCGCATCTGCAACAGGAATTGTCCGTACAGCTAGCGGGCTAGTGGAGGAACATCCTGATAGCAGGCTTGCCAAAGTGGCAAAAGAAGAAGGTCTAACGGCAAAAGTGGTATTTGAACTTGCGAATGAGGGAGAAGAAGTTGCTTCAATGGTTGTCCACTCGGTGACCGCACAATTAGGACTTGTACTAGCCAACCTGGCAAATGCACTGAATCCTGAAAAAATAGTCATCGGCGGCGGAGTGTCCCGTGCTGGGGAATCATTATTAAGACCTTTGCGCGAGCACTTCGATCAATTCCTTTTCCCAAGAACAAAAGTCGGCGTTCAAATTGCGACTGCAACTTTGGGTAATGATGCAGGAGTGATCGGAGCTGCTTATCTGGCAAAAACAAAAATATAATAAATTCCGTTTATGTCTTTCGTAAAAAGGGTAAACACCTAAGAAAGAAGCGGAATAGCGGTGAAAAGAAGGCTTCTTTTGTAAGTCTTCTTTTTTATTTGAAAATTCTAAATATATAAACTTTGAAAAAGATGAAACTTTTATGCTTGTTCAACGTCTATGTATATAGTGAGTTGAATAGCCTAGATACTACTATTCTATCAATCCCGTTTTTTCAGAGTATTAATTATCCATTGATTTTTTGTTAAAAAAGTTTTAAGATATGTCGTAGTCATTTTTTATTAAAACAAAAACAACAGATATAATTTCTAAAGATAATGAAGAAGATAAATAAAAGAGCTTCCCTGTCTTTCGTTATAAGGAGGTAAAAAGATGAAGCAAGCTTTTAAATCTAAAGTCCCTTTTATCCTGATCGCAGTTGTCCTGCTTTGGATAAAAACCTATATCGTATATAAAACAGCATTTAACATTACCATTGAATCCGTTAAACAAGAATTTATCCTATTTATCAATCCATTGAGCTTTATATTGCTGATAGCCGGCATCGCGCTCTTCTTTGGCGAAAAGGGTGCCAAGCGATATTTAATCATTACAAGCTTTATCATTTCATTTGTACTTTATGCAAATGCGGTATACTACCGATTCTTCAACGATTTCATCACGATTCCATTATTGTTCCAATCAGGTAACATGAGTGATCTTGGTGGAAGTATCACAGGGTTAATGTATGCAGCGGACTTATTGATGTTCCTTGATGTAGTGATCCTTATCGTACTTGCCAAATGGACTCCAGCATTCGTAAGCTTTGCAACATGGCGTCCAAAGGTAAGAAAAATGTATTTCCTATCCATAGTAGGTATCTTCCTATTCAATCTAGGATTGGCGGAAACAGAAAGACCGCAGCTATTGACGCGTACATTCGACCGCGAAATCCTTGTGAAAAACCTTGGAACTTACAACTATCACGTGTATGATGCAGTACTTCAATCAAAGACACGCGCACAGCGTGCATTGGCCGATGGAAGTGAATTGGCTGAGATCCAGAACTATATCAATGCTAAGTACAAAGCTCCCAATGACGACTTCTACGGGATTGCGGAAGGTAAAAACGTCATTGTCGTAAAAATGGAATCCTTGCAGAGCTTCGTCATCGATCAAGAGATCAATGGGAAGCCTGTAACGCCATTCTTAAATGAAATTAAAGATCAAAGTTATTATTTCAGCAATTTTTTCCATCAGACAGGGCAAGGTAAAACATCTGATTCAGAGTTCATTTTAGATAATTCATTATATCCTGTTGGTCGTGGTGCAGTGTTCTTTACACATGGTACAAATGACTTCCATACTGCAACACCGAATGTTTTAAAGGAAAAAGGTTATAATCCAGTAGTCTTCCATGCGAACAACAAAAGCTTCTGGAACCGTGACGTCATGTATGACGCATTAGGCTATGAAACGTTCTATGATGTGGATAGCTATGATGTAACCGAGGAAAACTCAGTAGGATGGGGACTCAAAGATAAGGAATTCTTTGAACAATCCGTTCCTTATATGAAAGAAATGGATAAACCATTCTATGCAAAAATGATCACACTAACAAATCACTTCCCATTCGTATTGGATGAAGAAGATCGACAAGTTGATGAGTTCGATTCGAACAGTCGTACTTTAAACAGATATTTCCCTACAGCCAATTACTTGGATCAGTCCATCAAGCACCTTTTTGATGAACTGAAAGCCGCTGGACTGTATGAAAACTCTGTTATCATCATGTACGGAGACCATTATGGTATTTCAGAAAATCATAATGATGCAATGGAGCAGTATCTAGGCAAGGAAATCCGTCCTTTTGAAAACGCTCAGTTACAGCGTGTACCGATGATTGTACACATTCCAGGCGTAACAGATAAGAATCCAAAGGAATTTGATACGGTAAGCGGTCAAGTCGACCTTAAGCCTACCATCAAACATTTACTTGGAATGGAAACGAAGAATGATATCCAGTTTGGTGAAGACTTGTTCTCTGAAGATCGCAGCGATTTTGTAGTATTCCGTGACGGAAGCTTCGTTACTGATGAAGTTATCTACACAAAAAATGCTTGCTATGATAAAGAGTCTGAGGAAGAAGTCGAGCAGGAAGCATGTGAACCTTACATGGAAAAAGCCAAAAAAGAACTTCAATACTCCGATCAGATCATCTATGGAGACCTATTGAGATTCTATGATGGCACTTCCATCCAAATGGATCAAACAAAAATCAAAGAATAACGTAAATCAGACCCCGATGAAGCGCATTTGCTTTGTCGGGGTTTTTTCTATTTCAACATGGTCATCATTTCGCAAGAACTGTTCTACCTCCAGTCTGGCCCACATACAGTAATAGAAAAACCTAGTGGCTATTTCGACAAGGACCGGATGGTGACGGACAGTGATTAAAAAAGATGCAAATAACAATTGTACAATAAAGCACGGAATGAATCCCTTGAAGGTGAAGCCAAGGACAGGGGATTCAATCTGGTATTACAGCCGGCTCTTCGGTGTAAGGATGGAACTATTAAAACAGGCAAATAATGAGTTGGATGAAAAAAACCTTACACAGGACTCAGAAGTTGGGATTGCAGGGTTTGTAAGGGAAGCGTATGAAGTTAAAAAGGGAGATACTGCTTTTAGTATTGCTCGCAGTCTTCATATCGGATTGGACGCCCTATATTTAGTGAATCATAAAAAGGATTTAACCATGTTATACACAGGTGATACAATTGACATCCCACGTAGATTGACGAGCCGTATCGTAGACCCTTCACGTAAATATGATTCCAGTGTTTTTAAAGAGGATTTGGATTGCTTGAAAGTTGTTTATCCTTTTCTGGAGTGTTCCACAATCGGACAATCTGTCATGGGTAAGCAAATCCACCACCTCAAGATTGGGAAAGGAAAAAAGAAAATCCATTGGAATGGTAGCTTTCATGCAAACGAATGGATTACAAGCTCGGTGATCATGACCTTTTTAAATGACTATCTGCTGGCGCTGACAAATAATATGCCTATGAGGGGGGTGCCGGTTTATCCTTTATTCGAACAGGTTACCTTATCCATCGTACCGATGGTAAACCCTGATGGAGTGGACCTGGTCCTTTCCGGGCCAACAAAGGATGACTTTTACAATAAGGAGGTTGAGGTGATCAATCGTGACCATCCGGATTTTACAGGTTGGAAGGCCAATATACGTGGAGTGGATTTGAATAATCAATTTCCGGCGAAGTGGGAGATTGAAAAGGAGCGCAAAGAGCCAAAAGCCCCTGCACCGCGGGACTACCCAGGCGATAATCCGTTGACGGAACCCGAAGTGATTGCAATGGCGGAGCTTGCGAAACGGGAAAACTTCGATATGGTTGTAGCGTTTCATACACAAGGGGAAGAGTTTTACTGGGGCTATGAAGGATTCGAACCGGATGAAGCGGAAAGGATGGCTGTGGAGTTTGAACGGGTCAGCACCTATAAGAGTGTGCGTTATGTGGACAGTCATGCCGGTTTTAAGGATTGGTTTATCCAGGAGTTTAAGAAACCAGGATTTACACTAGAGCTTGGAAAAGGGATCAACCCATTGCCGCTCTCCCAATTTGGAAATATCTATCAGAAGGTGTACGGTATTTGTCTCGCATCTCTCTATATATAGTGCCTTTTTTCGACAGCGTGTCCCTATATGGAGGATCCGCTTTTTTCTTTTTTAAAAATTTATTTATTTTTCATCCCTTTTTACACTTGTTTTGAAACTATTAGTGCCTCATAATCGTAATAGAAGAAAAGGAAAATATAGGGGGGCTGGAATGAAAAAAAGAATGATTTTCTTAAGTTTAATGTTTAGTCTTCTTATTGGATGCCAGCCGTCTGAGAATCCAAAAGAAGTTGTGGATCCCTCACCAATATCCGAAGAAGAAGTAAGCGATAAAGAAAAACCGGTTTCCTATTCCATTGAGGACATCCAACAAATTGAAGCTCCATTCGATTCATTCGGTGCTGTCGTGGAATGGCTTAATGATGAAACTGTATTATATATTATGGAGGCATCAGGAAAGAATGAAGTGCATGCCTTCAACGTCCTATCAGGAGAAAGTACCCTGTTTTTTACCTCTGATTCACCAATTCTGACTGTGGAAGCCAACAGCACCTATGACTTGTTTGCCATCCAGACGGCACCTTCCTATACAGAAGGACATTTAAGTGTTGTGGATGCCTCTGGAAATCTTGTCGGCAATTGGGAGTTTCCTGAATCTCAAGATTTAGTCTATTCTTGGAATCCTTACACAAACAAACATATCGCCGTATCCTCCTTTCATGAAGATTGGACATTTGAAGGGTACGTGCTTGATATCTTTTCCAAAGAAATGACTAGCGAAAATTTCACCAATCCATTTGTTCAATGGCTTGGTGAGAGCAAAGTCGGCTATATTAATTGGGATCAAGATGAACCATCGTTATCTGCTCCTTTGCTTTCGTATGATGTAAGGACAGGTAATTCGGAAATGCTTATGGATAATGTGATCATGTACACTGCTTTTTCTGACTTCGTGATGACCATGACCAGGGATATGGAAGATGAAATGGTGGCAGAATACAGTTTTCTTGATATTCTCAACTTTAGTAATGTGCATCAATTCAAGGCACCCCTTGTATCCATGTACTCCAATTATGTGACTCCGTTTTATGAATTTGTCAGCACCACCAACGAATTTTTCACATTTATTCCTACTAGTAGTGGGGCAGTGGAAGGCCTATCGGCTTCGTTCCAATTCATTTCCTTTGGACTTGATAAGGGGGAAAAGGAAATCCTGCTAGAAAATCTGGAAAACAAACCAATCAAATTTTCTCCAAACGGCCAATTTTGCCTTTATGGATTTCAACTGGAGCAACTGATTTTCATTCCGGAAAAAGAAATGATAGACTTAGTTGAATATTCGTAATGAGGAGGGTGAGTCATTTTGGCAATAGTGGACGTAACCGTCATTCCAATTGGAACAGACGGCCCAAGTGTAAGTGATTATGTAGCGGAAATCCAGGATATTTTGGAGAGCTATAAAGAAGAAGGAAAAATCAACTATCAGCTGACTCCTATGAGCACGATCATAGAAGGAGATTTGCCTGATCTATTTAACGTAATCCAGGCAATACATGAATCGCCTTTTCAAAAGGGGTTGCAACGTGTGGCAACCAATATTCGTATTGATGACCGGCGTGATAAAAAGGTTCACATGCAGGATAAACTGGCTGCCGTCGCAGCAAAAAGGGCACAACGCTAAACAAAAGCCTGGCAATATGCCAGGCTTTTTTATGTTCAGGAACAGGGAAATAATATCATGTCGTCTGAGAATATCCATTATAATGAGACTGGGCGTTTTAGCTTTCCACACCCGTTACACCGTGAGCATTTTTTCATGATAGGCAGGATCCCGAGTTTTTTCTTTCCGGACCCATTACAAATCCCACAAACTGTTTTGACCGACAATCTTTTTTCACACCCCTCTCTTACAAAATGAATTAGTCCATGCTCTAATTTTGTATAAGATACTCCGGATTTATACATTGTCCCATCATTTCTACATATAGTATCAGTATATTCGGAGGGAGTATAAAAGGTTTGCCAAAAAAAGAGTACTCCGCATAATTTGCGAAGTACTCTTTTTTTACCATTCAATTAGTGGGCTACTGGGTAACCGGAAGTGATCAGGGTAGCTACCGTAAACGCTCCGAATACAACAACTGTACCTAAAGCGAATAGCAGTGCTAGGAAGTTCTTCTCACGTAAAGAACGAACGATAGCAAATAAACACAATATCGTTACTAGACCAAAGATAATGACTAATGGCATGTTAACGCTCCTTTCGGAATCATTTCATATTCATAAGAAATGGCGATAAAAAAGTATGTAATAAGACATTACACTCTTTTTATATTTTAAATCTTTTCCCACTATTTGTCGAGGTCCAAAAATGACACTTCTATGTCATATGATTTTGCAACCTTGAGGATGTATTCCCTGCTTTCTTTATCAATGAAGTACAGCTTTTTATATTGTTCCTCCACGGCGATGATTGATTCATCCATTTGTATGAGGGCCATGTTGATATCGTCCACTTTCCCGCTATTGATATGAAAAGCAGCTGTCATCGCCTGATACAGATAATGGTTTTCCTTTTCCGAGACAAACCCATAGTCGGTGAAAAGTGTGGACGGGGCAGGGTTTTCCAAGAATGACAGTATGTAGGTTTCTTCTAGCAGGCATCGATCAGCCAACAGGTTCTTGACAAGCTTGGCTTCCATTGCGGAATCGGTGATCAATAGATTATCGTCCACATCAAAGATGCTCGCTGTGTGTTTAATTTGCAACAAAAGATTCTGAAAGTATTGTGGTGTATCATCGGTGCATTGTATTTCCAATCCAAACATCGACTTCATAGGCACGTATCCTTTCGATTCTCAAGGTTCTTTCTATAGTGTAAAATAGTTGGGTAGATACTTCAAGAAAGGTGTGAATAAAAAATGAAATGGATGCAGCTTCCGCTTGGCCCATTACAGACCAATGCGTACTTACTGATCAATTCAAAAAGAGAGTGCTTGGTTATCGACCCTGGCAGTGAGGGGGAAGCATTGATTCAATACATAGAAGAAAAGGGCTGGACACCATTAGCCGTATTATTGACACATGCACACTTTGATCATATCGGGGCAGTGGATTCGGTACGTGATCATTGGAAGGTTCCTGTCTATTTGCATAAAAAAG
Organism: Sutcliffiella tianshenii; assembly: GCF_016908565.1. GTDB lineage: Bacteria > Bacillota > Bacilli > Bacillales > Bacillaceae_I > Sutcliffiella_A > Sutcliffiella_A tianshenii. The sequence goes on along the minus strand of NZ_JAFBED010000004.1, from coordinate 94,151 downwards.
AGAAAAACTGGCTCATGGATCCAAGCCTCAACGGCTCGCAATTCTTTCAATTAGGTGCAATCACCGCAAAACCTGCCGATATATTGATACAAGAGGAAGGCAATCTCATCATATCCGATTTTACCCTTGAGGTTTTATTTACTCCAGGCCATTCTCCGGGAAGTGTGAGTTTTTACCATGAGGAGAGCAAAGTTGTTTTTGCGGGGGATGCGCTTTTTGCAGGCAGCATCGGCCGTACAGATCTGCCAGGCGGTGATCACAATAGGCTGATCAAAAGTATTCATGATAAGCTTCTTGTATTGCCTGAGGAGACGACAGTCCTATCAGGGCACGGTATGACTACCACCATCGAACGAGAAATGGATAGTAATCCTTTCCTGAACGGCTTTTGATCATGGTTCCGGATTTCCTAATAAAAAAAATAAAAAATGTACCAGGCTGTAAAATAAGCTATGCCACCTATATGAATGAAGTCCTATACAATCAGGAGTTCGGCTATTACATGAAAAAGAAGGACAAGGTCGGTGCAAAAGGGGATTTTCTGACATCAAGCAATGTTTCGGATATATACGGTAGGGTATTTGCCGGGGTATTCCTCGCTTATTTTAAACAAAATGCCCTTGCTCCCGTCATTTGTGAAATCGGTGGGGGGACTGGAAGGTTTGCCAAGCAGCTGTTGGAGGAAATGAAGCTCCTGGATGAGGAGTTCTATCGTACAGTAGCTTATAACATGGTAGAGACCAGTCCTTATCATCAACAAAAACAAAAAGAGACTTTAGCAGGGGAGTACAATATTTCTTTCTATTCATCACTGGATGAGCTGCCTGAAAAGCAGATGGAAGGAATCATTTTTTCAAATGAGCTGTTTGATGCCTTTCCTGTCCATGTGGTGGAAAAACGGGAAGGGAAGCTGGTTGAGGTATTTGTCACATTGGGTGATGATGGTGAGTTGAGGGAAACGATAGACAGTCCCTCTTCGCAATCAATCCTGACTTATCTGAAAAGCTTCAAACTGGAACTGAAGGAGGGGCAGCGTATCGAGATTCCGTTGGCAATGATGGAGTATGCAAAGAAACTGTCCTTCTTTCTCGCAAAAGGGTCCATTATCACGGTGGATTATGGCTATACCTTCAATGAGCTGATGCGTCCTGAACACTGTGAAGGCAGCTTAAGAGGCTATTATGACCATAAGATGATCAGAAACCCGCTTCTCCACCCGAGTGAGATGGATCTGACGGCACACATCCACCTGGATGCATTGAATCACGCTTTAACAGAAGGGGACATGACTGCAGTATGTACAAAGCACCAAGGGGAATTCCTCGTATCAGCGGGGATCCTGGAATACTTGCAGGATAATTATGATCCCAACCCTTTTTCCCAGCGGAGCAAAAGAAATAGGGCGATAAGAAGTTTAATTATGGATTCAGGCTGGAGTCATTCCTTTCATGTCCTGATCCACGAAAAAAATGACAGTGGTTCATGGGCAGGTATTGTCGATGACAAAGAAAAAAAGCGATGACATGAGTCATCGCTTTTTGTGATGGCAAAGGGCCTATGGCTTAATGTCCGCCAGTTTCAGCACCGGGTACCATCATAAATGTTGTCCAATACGTAAAGCCTACGAAGAAAATTGTTAAATATGCACCAAAGATATAAATGTACATACGTTCAGATAGCTTTAAGTAACTTAATAAAATGAAGAATACCGTTTGTCCAAAGAATAGTAAAGACGTTTGAGTCATGTGTCCAAGGTAGAACATAACAGCAAATATCCCTGTCCAGAAACCCATTACACGGTACATACGATCCATATGTATCCCCTCCTTACGCACTTATCCATATGCTTGTCACTTACTTATTATAATGTACCAATACTTTACTTGTAAATAAGCGTTTGTTTCTAGTTTGTGACGATTACATAATAAATACATTTTTCGCTACTTATCTATATATTATACAACACTTCAATCAATCAACTATACAAATATTGATTAGTTCACATACTTCTATTGCCTTTCTGGACAGGGGATAAACCTTGTAAAAGTAATGACGAAAAATAAATTAAACAAAACACTGTACAAAAGTTATACAAATAATGTACAATGAATTTAACAAAGAAAACCACTGTACGAATAAAATTAATCAGGAGGTAGTCGTGATGAATGAAATCATATTTTACAGCTATCCAAGTTGTACATCATGTCGTAAGACAAAAAAGTGGCTTACCAGCAATAATGTCAATTTTCGCGAAAAGCACATATTCAGAGAAACGCCATCCTATGAAGATATGATGAAAATCCTTTCCTTAACGACAGAAGGAATCGATGAAATACTTGCAACCAGAAGCCAGACGTTCAAGGATCTTGGAGTAGATGTAAATGAACTGTCCCTTTCTGAATTAATCAAACTCATGATTGAAGAGCCCAAACTACTTAGAAGGCCGATTATCACGAACGGACATAAATTGATTGTGGGCTACAATGAATCAGGGCTGCAGAAGATCGCGAAGAAAAAGGCGAAGCACGAATTAAAGCAATCAGTATCCTAATAGTATGGCTAAAGCCTAATATCTGCATAAGACTTATTCCTAAAGGGTGAATAAGTCTTTTTATTATGCTTTTTTTCACTGGACGCTACTTTATCCCCATTTACCTTTATATAAGAGGTGAAAGGGGGTGAGAACATGGCGGAAGTAACAATTGAAAATTCCCAATTGCGTCTTGTATATGAGCTTGGGGACGATGAGAATGGCAAGATGCAGTTCCGTACGAAGAATTACAACAACATCAAGGTGGCTGCTACTGCAGACGGACTTTTGGCAGCTGGGTTTGCCATTTCGGGCTTACAGAACACACCGGTTTCGTATGTCAAACGTAACGATCTTCAACATTTAGGTTAACCACTATCACACTAAAGGAAAGGAGGAACGGGAATGTTCACTTTGGAATTGTATTTCTTGAATGAGGAAGAAAAATCCGTAAAAATCTCGGTCGATGATCCCCGTGCGGATGTGACGGGTGAAGAGTTGGCAATTGCGATGGCTTCCATCATCGCGGCTGACGTTTTCACTTCAAGTGGCGGGAACCTTGTTTCAGCTGTTGGAGCGAAAGTCATCGAGCGCAACGTGACAGAAATCGAAATAGCTTAGTCAATCCACGGGGAGGGTCTACATTTGTAGGCCCTTTCTTTTACAGTTTACAGAAAGGAGGATGCTCAATGGAACAATGGTGGACGTGGATCAGTGAGGTAGGGTTTCCTATCGTTGTGACGTTTTATTTGCTGCATCGAATCGAGCAAAGGCTTGAGCAGGTATCAAAAACCTTGCAACAGTTACCATATCAAATGACTTTCCACACGCAACCGAAACGGAGTACGAAATAAGCTGATAGGCCAAGAAGGCGGTGGGAATCGCTTTCTGGCCTTTTTCTTATTTGAAAATATTTTTGCCTTTCTGCTGCATTTCGATAATAATATAGGGTAGAGACTATAGAGGAATGTAAAAAGGATGATGAAGGTATGAAAAAAAATAAAATTGTTTTTACTGGTGGGGGATCTGCCGGGCACGTTACACCGAACATTGCCATTATGAATAAGCTGAAGGCTAAAGGCTGGGACATCACATATATCGGATCTAGAAAAGGCATTGAGGAGGATATCATTACAAAAGAAAATATCCCCTTTCATGGCATCTCAAGCGGAAAGCTTAGAAGATACTTCGACTGGAAGAACTTTTCTGATCCATTGAAAATAATGAAAGGTGCCATGGAGGCATATTTCATTCTCAGAAAGGAAAAACCAAGAGTTGTATTTTCCAAAGGTGGATTTGTGACGGTTCCGGTGGTGGTTGCAGCGAAAATGCTGAAGATACCGGTCATCATTCATGAATCGGATATCACACCAGGCTTAGCAAATAAAATTGCAACCAAATTTGCCACCAAGGTTTTCGTTACATTCGATGAAACCTTGAAGCATTTCCCTTCCGATCGTGTGCTTTTCACTGGTTCTCCGATACGGGAAGAGCTATTCAAGGGCAGAGAGGCGGAAGGGAGAGCGTGGCTGGGATTCCATGAGCCAAAGCCGATCCTTACGATAATGGGTGGAAGCTTGGGAGCGAAGAAAATTAATGAAACTGTGAGGAAAATCCTTCCGACCTTAACGGCCAGCTTTCAAATTGTCCATATTTGCGGGAAAGGGAATGTAGATCAAAGCTTCCAAAATAAAAAAGGCTATAAGCAATTCGAATATATTTCCGATGAACTGCCTGATATCTTGGCAGCCTCACAGTATATTATTTCAAGGGCGGGAGCAAATTCCATCTTTGAATTTCTCGCACTGCGCAAGCCGATGCTCCTCATTCCACTTTCCCGGGCAGCGAGCAGGGGAGATCAGATACTCAATGCAAATTCCTTTGAGAAAAAGGGGTTTGCCAAAGTATTGTTGGAAGAGGAACTGAATGAAACATCACTTAGCGCCAAAATACAGGAATTGCAGAAGGAAAAAGAAGTCCTTGTAGGTAACATGGAGAAGGACAGTGCACCAAACACACTTGAAATCATCCTATCTGAAATAATCAAGATAGCTAAATAACAGACACGGAACAATCCTTTGCAGCGACCTCTGCTATGGATTGTTTTTTTGTAAGGATTTTATCGGTTTGGGGTAAACTACGCAGAGATTAAAATGAAAGATGGCGATTCTATTGAAAAAGCAAACATTAAAGCTATTTACAATATCCCTCATTGCATTTGTCATTATCGTATCGGTGCTATTGTATTTTTTCTCGGAACGCTTCACAAGGTCCTGGATTCCCATCGATCATGGCTTTGGGGATACAGTTGCGCTTTCTCCCGATGATGAAAAAATAGTTTTTCCTTTCTACCAAAGTGGTGATGGGGCACTTTATCAAGCCAATCTTGATGGGACCGAGGTTGTGCAGCTGACATACCCAAGGCAGAATGAGAGTCATGTTCATCCAAGATATTCAAAAAGCGGAGAGAAGCTTTTATTCTTATCGCAAGAGAAAACAGCTGAAAGCTTGAATCAGTCGCTGTATATCATGAATAAGGATGGTAGTGATCTCACAAGGATATCGGAAAATCAAGAGCTTATCATTGATGCCATTTTTTCCGAAGATGACCAATTGATCTATTATCTGGGGGCGAAAGAATACAATAGTGAAGGTGTCGGTCCAAAGGAGGGCCCGGTTAACGTGGATTTATATTCCATATCGGTAACGGGGGGGAACAAAGAACGATTGACGAAAACGGAAAGCCTAAAGAAACGAAGCTTGTCCATTACTGATGATGGAAAAAGAATAGGTTATGTCCAGGTGGATGAAGGGGAAGAAGGAAAAACGGCCTCCAGTTTCTTTGTATACGATAAAGAAAAGAAGGCAGCAAATATGGTAAAGCCGAGTAGTACCGTCACCTCTGAACATATATACAGCGGGAGGATTTCACCTGATGGATCTCTTATCGCATTTTCTGCCGGCAGTGCAAATCCGCGTAAAAAATCGCAAACCATCTATGAGCTTTATACGATGGACGTAAATGGGAATCAAGTGGAACCTGTCACAAGCTTCCGGACATTCATAACTGAACCCACATTTTTCCGAGAGTCCAATCGGGTACTGTTTATTCAAGACCAAAGCTGGACAAAAGGCCAAGCCAACTTCAAGCTATGGGCCTTGGATCTTAATGGAGAAAGGATAAAATCCATCACCCTGCAGATGCCACAATTCTCAGGAACGGCACTTTGACCTGAGGGTATTGCTTCAATTAAGCCTTCCTGATGTGATAAAGTAGAAATAGAGAAAAATAAAGGAATGAGTAGGATGAAGCGTATTAATTTAGCTTTTTGGATTGGGTTATTCATTTTTGGCGGTCTCATACTTCAGACTTTCCTGCAACTCGAGTTGAAAAAGCATGGCTGGGACACCAGGATGGAGGCGCTAGGATTTATTTCGATATCGGCCATCCTCTATCTTATCTGTGTCATTCTCTATCAGAAAGGTGCCAGGTTCATTACCTATGTTTTACTATTTTTAATCGGGGTCACAGCTACAATCCTTGCCGTTATGGCTCCGATGCTTTTTCAGGCATACTAGTTTATGTGAGGGCACAAAGGATCTGTGTTTTGGGGATTCCTGTGTCTTTTTATATTTTGACGTGAAAATGTTGGTTAATATGAACACTTGTCTATACACATGGGAATAGCCTTTCATACTATGTAGTATCACTTGCGGGAAGGAGTGTGGATAGATGAGTGGAAGTTATGGTAACAACTTTGTATTGATTTTAGTATTGTTTATCTTACTAGTGATTGTAGGTAAATCTTTCTACTAAAATTCTGCAAAAAAACAGGAAAGGTCTCATGGACCTTTCCTGTCTTTATCTTTACTATCCATAAAGCTATTGAATCATAGGCAATAGATAAGAAATGATAAACCAGATAATACCGAAGAAAATTACCAAGTACGCAGTATATTTGATAAATGTGGATGCAACTAAGCCTCTATCCTCTTTTGTTTCTCTTTTTTCCACTCTGACATCTTTGTCTTCGTACATGCTCATCCTCATCCTTTCTTCACTGTTTCATGTATATGGTATATATACCCTGAAAAAAAGCACATAAACCTGACAGGCCTTTTTACCTCATTAGTGGAACCAAAAGATGATGGAAAATAGAACTTGGGAAAGTGTATAATGAAAAAGGTGAATTAAAAACGGTTTTTGGACATCACTTTCCCAACAAGGACTTTGTGTTTATTTTTTCAGGAAACCTTTATAATAAAAGAAACACAAGTCAAACCACTTCCTTGAATAAAAGAAGTGACACCGACAAAAAAGACTATCTATGTTAATAGGAGTATAGTATGAAAAATAAATGGCTACGGCTTTTGCCATTAATCTATCTGGGTTTTGGAATCCTTTGGGTTACACTGACTGATTATTGGCTGTACAGCCTGAGGCAAAACAATAATCTGGTAATTGCAGAATATGTCAACCTTTTAAAAGGCTGGGTATTCATCCTCATAACAGCTGTACTTATATATCTGATCATTAAAAAGCATGAGGCATTGAAGCAACTCGAACAGAAAGAACATGAGCTTTTGACGCTCATCAATAATATGCCGGACTTTGTCTGCTTCAAAGATGGAGAAGGCAGGTGGCTGCTGGCCAATCAATATGGGCTTTCCTTATATGAACTGCAAGATGTCGATTATAAAGGGAAAACGGACCTGGAACTTGGCGAATACTCTCCTCATTTCAAAGAAGCGTTTGCCTATTGCACCGATACAGACGAGCAAACATGGAAAGAGGGTAAACTCACCCGGGACGAGGAATCCTTTGTGATTCCGTGTGGAGAATGGAAGACTTTTGATGTCATCAAAGTCCCACTGTTTTACCCTGACGGGAACAGAAGGGCACTTGTTACCATCGGAAGGGATATTTCATCTTTGAAAAAGGCCGAACAATTGCTTGTTACTAAGGAAAAACTGTCGGTAGTAGGGGAACTGTCCGCTGGTATTGCCCATGAAATAAAAAATCCGTTGACTGCGATTAAGGGGTTCATCCAGCTTATCCAGAAATCAGGAAAAACAAACAAGGACCATGTCAATCTGGTATTGTCCGAGATTGATCGAATCAATGATATTGTCAGTGAAATGCTGATACTCTCCAAGCCGCACACTAAGAAATTGGTGGTTTTCCCGATTATCGAAGCGGTACAGTATGTCATTGATCTTGTGAGCAATGAATCACTGAAAAACAATATACATATCAAATTGAATGATCTTGATGAATCAACCCTCGTAAAGGGCGATATAAACGGGTTGAAGCAGGTATTCCTCAACCTCATCAAAAATGCAATGGAGGCAATGCCGAGCGGCGGCATAATCGATATTTCTTCCCATGAAACTACGGAAGGTTATGTAACGGTTAAAATCCGTGATAATGGGATTGGTATAAGTGAGGCAAACCAGAAGCTGCTCGGACACGCATTTTTTACATCCAAGGAAAAAGGGATGGGCCTAGGTTTAACGATAACTTATAAAATCATCCAGGAGCATGATGGTCACCTTGCTATTGAAAGCAAGGAAGGCGAAGGAACTATTGTGACTCTATCTCTACCGAAATCATAAAAAATGTGCGTTTGATAGAAGATAGATGACCAAGCAGTTTATGAGAACTAACATAGAATGTATGGTGTACAACTTCCTTCTCCTTTCGTACACGCAAGACCTTTGGGACAGAAAATTTTCTGTCCTTTTTTTTATGAAGATAAGAAATTCAGGAAAAAAAGGGTAATAATAAAATGCTGATATAAAAGAAAATGAATCGACAAATAAGGGGGATTTTTATGGGTAAATCAATGGTTTATGATCTGATAGGGGTAGGCATTGGCCCTTTCAACTTAGGATTGGCTGCGCTTTTGGACACATGCAAGGGCATTGAGACATTATTCTTTGATAAAGAGGAAGGGTTCAACTGGCATCCGGGAATGCTGATTGAGCAGTCAGATCTGCAGGTCCCTTTCATTGCGGACCTTGTTACCTTTGCCGACCCCACCAGTAAATACAGCTTTTTGAACTATGTACATAAACAGGATAGAATGTACCAGTTTTATTTTTTCCGGCGATTTGATATTCCACGCCGGGAATACAATCTCTATGCCAGATGGGTCGCGGAACAATTGTCTCACTGTCATTTCGGAAAAGAAGTGATAGATGTTACGGAGGATGAGCATTCAGGAGAAAACGTGTACCGTGTCACAGTAAGGGATACGGGTTCAGGTGAAAGGCAATCCTACTTTTCACGGCATATTGTCCTTGGCACAGGGAGTGTTCCTTTTATTCCTGAGAAATTGAAGGGTGACGGGAACTTTGTGGTGCATACCAGCGAATACCTTCCGCATGCCAAAGATATCAAGGACTCCCGCTCTGTCGTAGTTGTAGGGTCCGGTCAGAGCGCCGCAGAGGTCTTTTATGAGCTGCTGGAAGATCAAAAGCATCATGACTATACGTTAACCTGGTATACGAGGGCAGCAACCATATCCCAATTGGAAATGGCGAAGCTTGGCCAGGAAGTATTTTCGCCGGATTATGTCCGTTATTTCCATGGATTGGACTATAAACAAAGAAAGGAGGCCCTCAAGAGGCTGGATACTGTCCGCAATGGTGTTGATAAAGAGACTTTAGTAAGAATATACGATCTGCTCTATAATAGATCGGTGGAAGGCAGGGATAAGAAGATAACGATACAGCCTTTGACAGAGGTCGAAGAAATAAAAGGCAATGGAAGCGAAATGGAGCTGACCTGCCTGCAATGGGAAAAACAGGAACGCTTTACCAGAAAAGCGGAAAAGGTGGTACTGGCCACAGGATACAAACCGCATATACCCGGCTGGATCTGGGACAAGAAGGAAGACCTTGTCTGGGAAAGTGATAAGGAGTTTATGGTGGATGAATGTTTCAGGCTTGTATGGAAGGAAGATCGGTATCACCATATCTTCGTTTCCACGAATCTTGAGCATAGTCATGGTACCGCCGCAACCAACCTGAGTCTTGCCGTGATGAGAAATCAGATGATCATAAATGAGATCGCGAAAGAGGAAATCTATCCTATCACAAAAGATGCGGTGTTTCAGCAATTCATGCCCGATGTGGAAATCTAAGTTTATTAAGATGATGGACGGGTACCTTATCTATGTAATCAATAGATGAAGGAGTCGATGAATATGAGTAAAAAAATTGCGATAGTGATGACCGATATGTTCGAGGATTCAGAGTACACGGAGCCGGCAAAGGCATTCAAGGAAGCGGGACACAGCCTGACTGTCATTGAAAAATCGAAAGGGGAAACCTTGACGGGTAAAACCGATGATACAGAGGTGACATCGGATGCCGGGATTGACGATGTGAAACCGGAGGATTTTGACGCTTTGTTCATACCAGGGGGGTTCTCGCCTGATATATTAAGAGCCGATGACCGTTTCGTCACCTTTGCCAAAGCCTTCATGGATGATCAAAAGCCTGTTTTTGCAATCTGCCATGGTCCACAACTGCTGATAACAGCGGAGGCTTTGAAGGGAAGGGATATTACGGGCTACACTTCCATTAAGGTGGACCTGAAAAATGCCGGAGCGAATTTCCATGATGAGGAAGTTGTCGTATGCCACGATCAGCTGGTCTCAAGCAGGACTCCTGACGACCTTCCAGCGTTCATCCGGGAATCTTTGAAGCTATTGAAATAAAAGATTAACGCCAGGCCATCATTTAGGTCTGGTATTTTTTTTGAGAAAAATAAAAATCTTGCAGGAATTGCTCGAGATTTGTAGAAATCATAGGAGCAAGAAAAAATAGGAGAGGAGAATATTACCGTTAAATAAATGTATCGAGGTGAAAAATGAATATTGAACACAAGTGTGAAGAGCTTGTACGTCAAGCACTGAAGCTTCGCGTGTCAGACATCCACATGAAACCTTTGGAATCTTCTGCAACCCTCATGTTCAGGGTCGATCACTACCTTTATGAACAGGAGGAAATATCACTCGACATCTATGAAAGAATGGTTTCCCACCTTAAATTCCAGGCATCAATGGACATTGGGGAAACAAGAAAACCGCAAAACGGCTCATTGACCCTCACCATTGACTCCAATCAGATCAACCTCAGACTCTCAACCCTGCCAACTCTATACAATGAAAGCCTAGTCATTCGCATACTCCCGCAGGACACCTATTACCCATTGAAATACATGACCCTATTTCCCAACTCCACCACCAAGCTTCTTTCCTTAATGAAACACTCCCATGGATTGATCATTTTTACTGGTCCAACTGGTTGAGAACGTGGGGGTAACATAATATAATTACCTATAGGAAGGTGATTATATTGCTATTCAACAACGAAAACATAAAACACGTTGCAGTATATTTACGCTTAAGTCGTGATGAAGAAAATCAAGGAATTGAACAAGTATTAGCTAACCACCGTCAAGCGTTAATTAGTTTATGTAAAGAAAATAATTGGTCATATGAGTTGTTTGAAGAAGTAGCCTCAAGTAGGAATATCGAAGATCGTGAAGAAATGGTTAAGTTATTGCTTAAGTTACAAGAAAAACATTTTGATGCTGTGGTGGTAATGGATATAGATAGACTTTCTAGGAACGAATTCGATTCAAGTGTAATAAAGAAAATATTATTTGAAACGGAAACATACATAGTTACACCATATCGGTTATACGATTTAACTCGAGATGATGATAGTTTATTATTAGGTATAACTAGTCTTATTGCAAGTGGGGAATATAAGCAAATCCTCAAGCGTATGCAAAGAGGAAAGAAGTTTGCCCAACAGCAAGGTCTGTGGACAGATGGCATAGCACCGTTAGGGTATACCAAAGACCCAAAGACAAGAAAGCTTTTTCCTAATGAACGTGCTAAAGATGTTCAGTTTATTTTTTCTGAGATAGTTAAAGGTACAACAATTCCTAAACTATTGAAAACACTAAGTAGCATGGGAATAAAAACAAGGCAAGGTTATGAGTTTAAGTACAACAGTATCCAGCGTATTATAAATAATGACGCTTATAAAGGAACTATTGCCAGTAATAAAACTATTGGTCGTTATCAGCTGAGACCAAAAGAAGAGTGGATAATTGTTCATAATGCACACCCCCCAATTGTGGATGAGGATACATGGGAAAAAGCTAATAAGATCGTAAACGAGTATTCATTTAAAGCACCGAGAAGTAAAAATAGAATATATCCTACAAGTAACCTTGTTTTTTGTGCTAATTGCGGAAAGGTACAAGGTAACAACTACCATTCTCATATTGATAAATTTTATATTAAGCATTGTAAGTGCGGTAACAGGGGTTTTTACTACAACCCTGTCCTAGCTATGATTAAGGAAGAAGTATTAGCTTACAAAGAACCTCTTTTAAAAGCACTAGAAACACTGGAAGATACTCAACAAGAAGATACCACTCAGTTTAAGAAGGACAAGCTTATTAGGCAGTTAAATAAGGCTAAGAAAGCTTTGGAAAAAATCCTTATAATGTTTGAAGAAGATGAAATAAATATCGTTACATATAGGGAACGAAAAGCTATAAGGCAGGAAGAAATAAAGCTAATTGAGGAAGAAATAGTAAGGGTAGAAAATGAAGATAAGTCCGTTAAAATAAATGATCTTAAAGAACAGATAGCTGCTATAGATAGCCTAGTAGGGAAATGGCATTTCCTTGACGGAGAAGGCTACTCAGACGAAAAGATAAACCGTTTATTACATGGTTTAATTAGCGGGATTTTTTGGTCTTACAAAAAAGGTGCGGAATCACCAAAGTTAATCATAAGGTTCAAAGAGGAATAATCGTTTTGATTATTCTTTTTTGTTGGACAAAAATAAAAACCCCCCTAACAGCTAAATGCCATTAGAGGGGGACAGAGAGATACACTGTTGCTACTGTTAAAAGGTATTAACTTAGTATCTATAAACACCAGCTATTAACTGGTGACATTATTTAATTAAGGTTATATTGCTTACGCCATGTCATTTCGCTTACGCTTCATGCCATGTATTATATACAGTATTTATTACTAGTATTCTAGCTAAGATATATTAGTTAATCTTTTTAGTATTAGTGACGAAGTCACCAGCGAAGCTGTATATCTTTTAAGTATTTATTATCTATAGAACAGTTATATATAATCTATTATCAGTTTTCTACAGTATATAGTTTGGCAAATAGTACCCATTTACAGGTTCTTTTTGAAATTATTTTTAGTAATTTTTTGTAAAACGCTAGAACCCTTGAGGCTGTAAGGTTAATGACGTTCACAACTTAGACACAATTAGCAAAAAGTTTGTCCTGAGAACCTGTATAGACTTTTGCCATTTTGTTTAGCAGCGGAATAGGGATTATTAAATCGTTTGTTAATCACAACATATTGTGACTTTGCTTGTGATTATTAAATCCGATGAACCCTTGAAATATAAGGTTTTTTTAATGGGTTAATCACAAAGATAAATTTTGAAGGAAAATAGTCTCTATTGTCGAATTGTATAATTTATGTAAAAAGGAGTTGAATGTTGTTGAAATTTACCTTACTTGATAATGGGGCAGACTCATTAAGATCTGCTTACGAAAACTTAGAAATATTAAAGGGTATTGCTGATGGTGGAGAACATAGATTAAAAGATGCTGTAATTTTTCTTAATCATGGTGTTGAACTTTTATTAAAATACATCCTTAAGCAACGCAGCCCAGCTTTAATGTTTGAGAAAATCGAACCATATTTAAAGGCAAAACAAGACTTAAAAAAAACAAATGGCAATCAAAAGACGGTCTTTGATATAGATAAAAATTTAAGAACTGTAAGCCTTTTAGAGGCATTAAAGAGAATCGAATACCTATGCGATATTGAAATACCAGAAAAACTTAATTCCACAATTCTCTATGTTAATAAAATTCGTAATAATTTTATGCATTATGAAGTGGAACTTGAAGAAAATGAAACTGAAACCTTGGTTACTAACTTACAAGTCTGTTATGAACAAGCCGTAGAATTCCTCGAATCTCACATAGAAGACTTAGAAGGTTATATTCAAGATTCTCGTTTTGAACTTACCGTTGAAGAGTATCAAGAACAACAAGCAGAAATGTGGGCAGAAATGCATTACGAAGAAATGAGACTTGAAGAGATGGAACGTGAACAGGATGAAGGTCATTGGTACGGGCGTCCTTAGTTGGATGCTTTTTTATTATCTCGAATTGTTCAATTTAGAAGTAATTAACTGTTATTTATAGTAAGGGGGATTAGTCAAAATTATGCTTGGTTGCCTCTAGTGGACACCAGCCTCAGAAACTTTTTTATGCACAATCCAACAGCGTCAAGGATTTTAGCTTTACAGTTTCTTTGCCTTCATTCAAAGATCACCCTCATGCACAACCCCGCTTTTCATAGCTTTTAATTCATTGGTTCTAAAATTTAGAACATAAAAAAGAGACAAACACTGATTGAGTGTCGCCTCATTGTATGTCATAGCACGAAGTTAGACAAACTGTTTTCTATTTCCTCGTCAGTTATTCCGATATATCGCAAAGTAATTTCAGGGTGTGAATGGTTTAGTATCTGCTGTAGAGTTGCTATGTCTTTAGTTTGTTTATAGTACCAGTAGCCGAACGTTTTTCTCATTGTATGAGTTCCGATACCGTCAGTAATATCCACCATATCAGACGCTTTATTTAGCTGTCTATACGCCTGGATTCTGCTAATAGGCTTATCTCCCTTGCGAGAAGGGAACAGCCATACAGTGCCTTCTAAAGTCCCTATGTAATCGTTAAGTTCCTTGTATATATTCGTAAGGTGGATAGTACGAGGTTTTTCTGTTTTTCCCTCTTTAACAGCTAGTTTCTTTTTCCCCTTAATGTCACTGATCTTTAATTTCAATAAGTCACTGACCCTTAAACCAGTATTGATACCAAATAAGAACATTATGTAGTCACGTTCACCGCACCATTTCTTTAATGACCATTTCATATCATTTAGCTGTTCAAGTGACCGAATCGGCTGTACATCTTTGATTTCATCTTTTTTGCTATTCATAAAGTTACCTCTCTCTATGTTAGTAAAATCAACGTTTTGAATGTAACATATTTTATAAGTAACCTCAGTATAGCATGTTTTTAAGAGAAGTCTATATAAATAAGTAATTTGAATGTAACATTTTAAGTGATAAGTTACTTTGAATAATAATCTTCTTTTGCTTTATCAATGAAATTTTCAACGTCTATAATTGTTTTGACAAGATCGTTCTTTATCTCGTGTTCCCAAACTCTTTTTATTTGCCAATTCTTACTATTGTAGTATTCATTTACTTCTTTATCCCGCTGAATATTACGTGCGAGTTTATTGTTCCAGTATTCTTGATTACTTTTAGGTTTATTTCCATGTATGGGGCAGGAGTGCCAAAAACAAGAATCAATAAAAATAACGATTTTATATTTTTGGATAGCGATATCTGGTTTTCCGTATAAAGCTTTTACATTTTTCCTGAACCTGTACCCCTTTTTCCATAACTCTTTAGTGAAAATGTTCTCAAGTTTAGATTGAGAACGTATTGCCTGCATATTTTTCCTTCTTTGTTCTGAAGTCAAGTTATCTGCCACAGATAATCACCCTTATTTGTATGTGTCCTATCAATTTATTTGCCCATGATTTTATTGAATAAAACATAAAAGACCTCTAAGAGGCCTTTAAGTTTAAACTTGCTTTTCACTTTGGAATAAGTCGTAGCTTCCAATTTCGCAAAAATCAATAGAGTAATGCTTTTCTGAATGTTTATAGACGATTACAGAATCAATGCCTAAAACTTGAAGGTATTCGTAAGTTAATAATTCTCTTTCTTTTAAATCAAGTACTTGTCGTAACATCCATTCTCCTAGGTCTTTATTAGGATTTGACATTAAGGCTTTGCTGTTATCTTGACATACTTTTGCAGATAAGAGTGATTTGTCAGGCAGTCTTAGTTGGAAGTTCTCATCTCGTGGTGGGAAAAATGTTGGAAAAACATCATGAATCCATTTCGGAATTGGAATGTAAACCTCATCATGGTGACGTGGTCGACCACTAGCATTCCACTGATTTAAACCGCTTTTCTCAGGTACATGACGTTTGTTGCCTCGGTCTGAATATAGGGGGAGGATAACATGTTTATCTGATACAATTTTTTGCTTTGAAGCACCTACTGAATAAGGTGGGTCTACAAAGATCATATCGATTTGTTCTGCTTGTTTAGATTCTTTCTTATAGTCTTCAACTTGTTCAAGAATTGATTTGAATGAATAAGTCTCAACTTTAGGCAACATGATTTCAGCGAGTTTTGCTAAAGCACTGTAAGGATTTTCAAGAATCTTAACTTCGATTTCTGCTAAAGGTTCAGTGGTAATGAAGCGTTTATAGAGTGTGCTTTTTGTTAAATTGAAGCTGTACTCGTTTTTGCCGTCCTCAAAGGTAATCGTATTCTTGTTGCTGAGGCTGATATTTCTGATATTGGCAATGTCGACTTTGTCCATTGGCGATTCAAAGATAAGAATCTTTCCAGGCTTTCTCGTAACGCAATGGTAGATCATTGACTTCAAACGATAGGTACGCATTGTAAAGTCAATACGTTCATTGCGAAGGGTTGCAACTGTATTGATTAGTTCTTTTGGTAACTGATTACGGTAAAGTTCAGAGTCTTTGTTAAACTCAGCTACTTTTTGAAGTGTTCTGCCGTTCCCGTGAATAAAGGTTTTTATTCCAATACCGACACCGTCTAACGCAGCGTCCGCTGAACAGTCGGATCTCCCTAAGTTGTCAGCACCAAAAGCTTCGCAATAGGCATTCTCTACATTTCTTGATACAAGATATGGAGTGTCGTTATTAGAAAAAAGATTTGATAATGCACCAGCGGACATTAACATTTTTTTATACGATTGACAGTCCTCGTTTGGTTGTAAGTTAAACAACATAATTTTTCCCCCTTTATTTTAAATCGTCTTTCAATCCAAGTAGATAGTCAGCAGATACTTCCAATTTTTCAGCAATGTGCCGTAAAACGTCCGAAGGAGGCATTCTTTTATTACTTTCATAAAGTGACCATAAGCTTGGAGAGACATTACATAAGTTAGCAGCTTGTTTTGAGTTCAATCCCTTTATCTCACGTGCATTCTGAATTCTATCTCCTAAGAAATCCAAATGTTCCCACCTCCTTGTTGTTATTCATAGTATCACCAAGGGTAGTAAAAATAGTCCGAAGTTTACTAAGAGTCAATTTTAAAAATTTACTCTAAGTGAATTCATTACATATTTATGTGAGATGATTTTGTTTAATTCCTTATTGTTCTGTGATAAAATATCAATACATTAGTAAAACTGATGTTCGTAGGAGGTAATTTTATTGACATATAGAGTAGGTAGCATGTTTGCTGGTATTGGTGGTACATGCTTAGGATTCAAACAAGCGGGTGCCGAAATAGTGTGGGCAAACGAAATGGATAAAAACGCGTGTATAACTTATAGAGAGAATTTTGGAGACAGTTACTTACTAGAGGGTGATATTACAAAAGTGGACAAGTCCACGATTCCCCAATTAGATATACTGATTGCTGGTTTTCCATGCCAAGCTTTTTCAATAGCTGGTTATAGAAAAGGGTTTGAGGATGACAGAGGTAATGTTTTTTATCAGATCTTAGAAGTTATCAAGGCCCAAAAAGAAAAGCCAAAAGCCATTATGCTAGAGAATGTGAAAAACCTTGTTTCGCACGATAAAGGCAATACTTTCAAAGTAATTGAAGAGGCACTTACTTTTCATGGGTATCATATTAAAAAGGCAGTTCTGAATTCAATGGAATATGGAAATGTTCCTCAGAATAGAGAACGAATTTACATTGTAGGATTCTTAGACGAAAAAGAAGCAGAGGCTTTTGAATTTCCGAACAGAATCCCATTAACGAACACATTGAATAATGTTGTAGATCGGTACAACAAGTTAGACGGCAAGTATTACTACAATGAAACTTCTCAGTATTATGAAATGCTAAGAGAATCAATGACGAAAACTGATACTACATATCAGTTGAGAAGAATTTACGTAAGAGAGAACAAAAATAATGTTTGCCCAACTCTTACTGCTAATATGGGTACAGGCGGTCACAATGTTCCTTTAGTACTTGATTTCCAAAATAATATTAGAAAACTTACACCAAAAGAATGTTTAATGTTACAAGGATTTCCTGAGAACTATACTATCCCTGAAAATATGGCAAATAGTCATGTATATAAACAAGCTGGAAACTCGGTTACCGTACCAGTCATTAAACGCATTGCGTCTAATATCATTAAAGTTCTTGATGGGAAAACCATCGCAGAAGAAGAGAAGGTAACTGTTTAATTTCAAATAATATATTCATAAAGATAGGACTTCATTTTGAAGTCTTTTTTTTATGATTTTTTTACTTATGGAGAATGTCACTATCAAAACTCAGCACATTTGATTGAGGGTATTTTCAAACGTAAGAATAAGGGGTTACGGTCAATCAAAAGTAACTGTCAAAAATGAAGTGGTGTAGGTTGCTAATAAAATACTGGTAGGTGTAGCTGCTATATACCTCAGCATATCACCCCACAGTACAGCACCCATATAGACACCACACGACAGCCTCAAACACGTCCATAAGAGACAACTACTGGACACGCATGAGTAAGAGTAGAGGGATAGGAGAGGGACACGTCATGAGTACAGCAACAGACAGCGAGGCAACAGACAAAGAGAAGAACAGGACAACAGCATGATAACAGCAAGGAAACGAATGAAGAACAAATAAAAAAAAGGGAAGAATGAAAGTAATGAACTTATGTACTATTATCACTAAGTGAATGGCAAAGATCAGTGGAAAACTGTAAACGCTGGAAGGGGGTATATAGGGGGGGGACGGGGGGTGTCTCAGGGGGCGGTCTGGTGCTTACAAAATATACACCATATTTTTAAAACCTTTTCAGGCACAATGAGTTAACTTAAGTTAATCTAAAGTAAGTTAATGTAATTACCACAAATAATAACTGTTGTCAATAAAAACATTTACTTTTTTCTATCCTTTTGATAAATTGAATTTATCAGTTGAAAAGAGGTGGAAGTCAGATGAAGTCAAAATTAAATGTGAACTGTAATTTGGATACTGAGGATAAAGAGAAATTTAGTGATTTGATGGATAGGTTTGTTGCTGAATCTTATGGAAGGTTTCATCAAGCGGATTGTTTGAGGCAATGCATAAGATTTACTTTTGATAATTTTGATGAAGTTAATAGAATGAGAGATATTATAGAAACTCAACAGATAATAATTTTAGAACAGCAGAAGAAAATTGAAGGTGCATTGTATTCTCTAAAATAAGGAGGGGTGGTTAACAGTTTTACAAATCTTATAACTGAAAATCACGGCAAAAAAATTCGCAACATTTTTTAGAACCTTTTTATGCACAAACATAGATAAAAGGAGAGTAGCAACTATGCAGAAAATGACCGCAAAACAAATACTAAAAGCAATGGAAGAAATGGATAATGGGGAACGTATTAAACTGTTATCAGTATTAGCGGAAAAGCATTTCGGAAAAAAGCCACCGACCATAGAGGAAATAGCCAAACTAAACTATGTGGCTATGTATGGTGATGAAAAGTAGTTATACATAAAAAAGAGACTAAGAGTAATTAACCCTTAGTCTTATTGTTTTTTGTTAGCACAATTCTTACAGAAAGGGAGTTTCCCTAAAAAACCTATTTTAGTATTTTGGAACAGGTTAATGTCTTTAACTTCCTGACAGTTATTACATTCCATATACAGCTTACCAGCCTCGTCTATATATACTTTACGTCCTCTAGCAGTAGCCTTAAAGAAAGTAAGGTTAACTGGTTTTTCTTCTGCTTTCTTAAACAATGTATTAGCGTAATAGTCTATTAAATGAATATCTACACCAGTTTTATTCCTAATTGTCTGATAAGGTTGACCCTCGTTTAAGAGTTCGTCTAACTGTGCTACTAGTTTAACACCGTCTATTTTGGCATTCTTTTTACTCTTATCGTTCTTATTGAACCTTACATAAAAACGATAACCGTCCCTATCTCCATAAGGTAAACCGCACTCGTGCCTCTGATGATCTTTGCCAATAATGTGACCCGCTTTACCGTAAAAAGCTACACCACATTTATGACAATAGAACTTCATTGTAGAATGTAGATTAAGGTATTTCCTTAGAGGTTCTACAGCACCGTTATAGACTTCTTTTAGCTTTTCTTCATACTCTAATCTATTCATAGGAGAACCACCTTTATTAGTTAAATTAGTACAACAAAAAAACCCACCAGCATAAAGCCGGTGGGTTTAGATTGAGTTATATTAGCCTTGATTAACTTCAATGCTTACATTAGGTGTAGTTCCAGCTACTACAAAACGGAAACGGTGATAAGGTTTCTGTTTAAGAAAAACGAATTTCTCATTAAGCTTCACAGCATTATAAACCTTAGTCATGGCAGAATCTGAAAAGGTTACATTGTCATCAGATTCTTGAACAATTACCTGTACACTAGCACCAGCACCACTAATCGCCTTTACATCAATTCGTAAATCAATAACAGTACCCATTCCATTATCAAAAGAATTACTGTTCTTTGTTGCTGTTAAACCATTCTCGACTACACCTAATAAAAAATCATATGCCATTTTTCATGACCTCCTTAGCTATTTGTCACACTTTCTGTAATTTGTTTTGCCAGTGCGACCTTTTCCATAAACTCTTTTTCTTCTTGTTCTTTCTGTTTTACAAGCTGTTCTTTAATCCCAGTGTCAGCCATCCGACTAAGCATAGATTTACCGACTTCTTTATCATTGATAGGGGAAGCTTCTTTAACGTCACCCAACTCATTCTGCATAGCTATTCCACATTCCATAGCTAGAACAGGTGGAAGTCCTTTTAATACTTCCATGTTACCGTTCTTTAGTTCTTTTAAAATATGTTGTCTTACAAAGCCTGTAGCTGTCATTAAATTTGCCATTATTCCACGTCCATTTCTTTAGGTTCTTTTAGTCCTTGTGGTAAATTACCACGACAAGCAGAAAACACTTCATTCTTAGAAACCACACTAGTTTCAAACCAACTAAAAGAAGGCATAGCGTTCTCGTAGGTAAATGAGTAAGCTAGACGAGGATATTGTTCTAATACCTTGCTATCTCCAAAAACCTCGTCAATGTCAGGTGCAATCTCATAGTATTGTTTCTGCATTTGTTTCCCTATGTCACTAATCTCTTTCAACATTAGATAGCGATATTTCTCAGCGATCTTAGTAGCGTTATATTCGCCAACAGTGGTTTTATTTAACGCTTCACGATACTTAGGAACAAACTCTAGTTTTAGTGCTGTACGTTCCTCAGCCAGTTCTTCTAATAAAACTTTAATAATGTCAGTCTTTTGGTGTATCTCTTTAGCCTGTATCTTGAAGTAAATCATTTCTGAGGCTGTAGCACTTTCCTGGTCTAAAAGAATATTAGTTAATTCCTCTTGCAGAACCATTAGTTCAGCGTTTAATTCTCGTTCTTGTTGGTCTAATTCTTTCACCTTTTCTTTATAAGCAGCGACCACTTTTTTTACCTCAACAAATAAGTCTCTAACCTCAACTTTTGCCATTATTACATTCCCCCAATTGTTTGTTTTTCCTTAACCACCATAACGCCTTTTAACAGTAGCAACAGTGCAATAGTAATCATCATTTGTAACCTCTCTGTTCTTTCATTTCAAGCGTTTTTCGGACACTAGCGAGTTCAATGTTAGAAACTCTTAATTTTGCGATAGCGACCTTAAACTTTGACTGATAATAAGGGGTAAAGGCTATTTGACCTTTTTCCAATTTAGCAATAGTGCTGTGGTCAACACCCATATAATCAGCAAAATCTGAAAGTGTTTTGTTTCTTAAATGCCGTACTGGTTTGATAAACCTGTGGTCGTATTCTTGGTTATAAGGCAACCTTGAATTAGTCGTGTACAATGTTCTCACCCTTTCTCAGGTTCTAAAATTTAGAAGTTGAAAGCCAAATAAAAAAAGGTACGGCAATTTGCCATACCTAAGCTAAAAGGAAGATCAACCAATGTCATTTAACCGCAAGGGAATGATAGTTCCCTTCTCTTTATAGTCTGTGAGATGGAACAGTTTACTGGGTCAAATTAAAAGTTTTTTAAAAATTTCTGTCCTATTTTATATCCACTTCGCAAGTACCTAATTGAGAGGTACGCTGGTTATGAAAAAGATAAGGGAATTAAACTAATGTCCTAAACTGACCTTATTTTGCAAGTGCCTCTTTGAATAGAAGAATTCAGGGGGGTACTGAAATAATGGATAAAGTAGCAACTAAGAAAAAGAAACCTATAAAGATAACTGTACAAGTTTTAAACCAACCTTCACATGAGACAATAGTAAATACAGCAAGGATTTTAAAGACTTTAGGCACTTCTGCTTAAGGTCTTTTTTTATTTTTTAAAAATTATCCCCAAAAACTGAACATACCGGATCGGGCAAGACCACCACCCTCTACTCCCTGATTGAAGAAACAAAATCCCTTTTACAACGGAATATCATCACCCTGGAGGATCCAGTGGAGCGCAAAAGCAAGAATGTGCTTCAGGTCCAGGTGAATGAAAAGGCGGGAATCACCTATACCACGGGTTTGAAGGCGATACTCAGGCATGACCCTGATATTATCATGGTTGGCGAAATCCGGGACGAGGAAACAGCCAAGATTGCAATCCGGGCTTCCATGACCGGGCACCTTGTATTGAGCACCTTGCATACGAGGAATGCAAAAGGGGCGGTCTATCGCCTTTTGGATGTAATCGTTCACCAAGTTTGAGAATTTACCCAATAACCTTGAGACACTTCCATAAACTCTGAGATGCGAAACATATCAGAACACGGATATATCAAGTTCTTGTATCAAAATGCTTGAGACAAAAAATGCCTCGAAAATTTCACCCAATCTCACACTTCATAAACGATGAGACTCCGATATTTTTCCTTAATGTTTGAGATTCAGTAGTTATTTCCATTCATAAGTTTGAGACCGCAACCATGTTTCAAGACCAATACAAAGAAGGATGGTGTATAAATGATAAGTACAAAAGATTTAGCTGTAATGAAAACTGCCTACGAAAAAATCTATATTATTGAAAACTTGCTAAGGATGTACATATCAAAAAGAATGAAGGCAAAGTATGGTGAGCACTGGTTTTATATTGCTCCAAATAAGACCTTAAAGAGAATGCCAAAGGGAAGTTTTGACTCAAAAAACTTTCACGATCTCGAAAGCTACCTGCATATATACTCTGCCCTTTTTAAAGAAGTATCCCCTAATTTCACCTTTTACTTGCGACCGCTTTATCCAATAAGAAACAAAATAGCTCATAATCAGATGTTAACAGGTGAAGAACTGTCTCAGCTTACAGAATCTTTTCAATATATAACGAACATATTTGAATTTAATGGAGAAGGTGTTTTAAATTGACAGCTACCTGAAAATTGTGAGAAAATAGGTCAAAGATAGTCAAAGTCAAAAAAAGGTGGTAATGTTTATGGAAACAAGAAAAAAACAGATTGAACTGTTGATAAAACTTAGAGAATCAGCACTTGAGCAGTTAGACACCATGGAAAAGTCCGTAATAGAGAAAAATAAAAAAATCGCAGCACTTGAAAGCCAGTGGGAACATATTAATGAATCTCAATTGTTTTCCACTATAGGTGATCAAAGTGCCGAGGACTTCTTTGCATTTCAAATTGAGTATGAAAAGAAGAACCTATCAAGCCTGCTTAAAGATAAAGAAGATCATAATGAAAAGTACAACAAGCAGATAGAAATGATCGATGCATCAATACAAAAACTATCCTTAGAAGCAAACTGAAATTTCAATCCATAAAAAAAGTAGCCCCATGAGTCAGTGATTCGGGCTACTTTTTTAACTTAGAGAAAGAATGTGATAATTGGTTTACCAGAAACCTTTGAAAAATTTTTTCACTGCACTTCCAACTCCAATGGAAACAGCTATGCCAGCTGCTATTGGCAATGCCGTAACCGCAACCGCTGATGCCCCTACTAAAGTTGCACTTGATATTCCTAAACTGGCTAAACCAAGAGTGGTACCCGCCGTAGCTAATATCCCTGATGTGGTAGAGACTGCAGCTGTAACTCCCCCTTCAGTGCCTTCTTTTATAATTCTTTTGGCATATTCCTTCCCTGTAATATTCCCATTAATGTAATCTCCAGCTGAAGAAAATGCTTCTAAACCTGCAGAGACCGCAGCTCCAAAGAAAGCGGATTTTTTTGCTACATTTGATAATGAATTGATACTACCAATTTTACCTAAAGCTCTTTGGGCAATTCTAGTTGTATCCGAGGAGGATATTCCTGATGAGTGCATTTTTTGAGTTATCTTGATCCCTTTTTGAGTTTGTATAGCTACTTTAGATTGAAACGCCTTTGTTGTTTCCTTTGTTCCTATTAACAATGTTCTAGAATATTTCCCGTTTTTAACCTGTTTGATTGTTTTATCAATACTGTTGACAGTATCTTTTAACTGCATTCGACCGACGATTTTCGTTCCTTTTTTCACTAACAAATCATCCCTAATTGCCGATTTTGATTTTGATAAAACTGTTTTTGTCCCACTAATTAAGTTCTTAACATTAAGTTTATCTCTGTACATCACTTCATGAACTATCCCATGTAACTGTGGATTTCGCCCCGCTCTGGTTAAAGATTCTACGGCAACTTTCCCTTCATAAAATTCTTTCACGGTCATAATTGATTTGCTAATTATTCCTCGGCTTTTCGGTTTATATAATTGCGGATTAGTAAACTGTTCTGTAGATTTTTTTCTTTCGGATAATTTAGCGTCATTTATGCCAATTTTTTTTGATTGAATAAACTTTCTTTCTTTCAGATATTTTTCTCTTTTTTCATTTAAAAGGATTGCTATCGCTTCTGAAAGTTCTTTCATAATATCAAGTATTTCTTTCGGGAATTCTATAGATGCCCCATTGATTTGTTCCATACTCTATTTCCTCCATTCATTTAATACTCCAAATTAACTACGTCAAAAGATACAAAAAGTTTCATCTACAGTTGGTGTTATTTAAAAATAAAGTAAATATTAGTAATATTTTGTTATAATTAGTAGTGGCAACATGAATTATGAACACCAATAAACATGTCTTTAAATAGTGAAGGAGGAGTGAGAATGACAAATCCGTTTTCAGCAGGAAGCTCTGCGGTCGGATACTTATATCAAATTAGATATGCTTTATTGATGATAATGAAAAAACATCCTGTCGATATTTCCATCGAAAACTTAGACGATATAGAATTTGAGAGAGAAGGAACACCTATAGAACTTCTTCAATTAAAGCACCATTCAAGCAAACGCCCAGCCAATTTAACTGACAGCTCTTCAGACCTTTGGAAAAGTATTAGAATATGGTCTGAAGCGATTAAGAACAGCACTATTACAGTTCCAGGGGTCATATTCAGTCTTATTACTACTTCTAAAGCTTCGTCAGGTTCACTTGTATCTTTGTTAAAAGCGGATAGAAACAGAGATTCAAGAGAGGCTCATATTAAGTTATTAGAGCATATTAAACATTCTACTGGAGAAGGGAATAAACCAGCATATGAGGCTTTTTTATCTCTGGAAGACAATCAGCAATACCGACTTGTAGATAGTATTTACGTCCTTGATCAGGAAGCGAACATTGTTGATCTGGTAAAAGAATTGAAGAATGAGTTAAAGTTCGCTGCAAAACCTGAACACATTGACCCTTTGTACGAAAGGCTAGAAGGTTGGTGGTTTGAAAAGTCTGTTAGTCATTTGTTCTTCGGATCTAATGAAACAATAAAAGGTTCTGATGTCCAAAAAAAGATACAAGAGATAAGAGATCAATTAAAACCAGATTCACTTCCAATAGACTTTGCAACAGCTGACACACCAAATGAATTTTCAGGCGACAAAAGGATTTTTGTTGAGCAACTTAAAGTCTTGTCATTAAAAGACTCACGTATAAATCGAGCCATAAGAGATTTTTATAGAGCATCTTCTCAAAGAGCAAAGTGGGTTGATGAACAACTCATTAGTATGAGTGAGTTAGAAGACTATGAAAGAAAGCTAATGGAATTTTGGGAAGAAGAGTTCGATATCTTAAACGAGGATATAAGCGATTATTCAGATGAGGAACTACTCGAAAGGTTGGGTAGAGATTTTTACAACAATGTAATGAAAATTCCTTATCTAAATATCAGAAATAATGTTACTGAACGATATGTAATGGTAGGGAGTTTTCACATTTTAGCCGATCATATTCCCTTTAGATTAGGTTGGCATCCAACATATAAGGATAAGCTTGCTTATCTCTATGATACTAAGGGGGATGACCATGAACAAATGGGATAATCGACCTGTAGAAATAGCAAATCTCGTAAACCCATCATTTTGTGCTTTTTTAATTCATGAGATGGTTAAGGGATATGAGGAGATTGCCGACGAAAATCGTGGAATAACATTTGAGCTCTTTTTTCTAGCATTGCCAATACTTCTTCACAAGCCCACAAAAGAATTGCTTCCTAGAACCACTCGTACATACATGCATTCTTGGTTACAAAGTAATCCAAAAGTTAGAATAGGATTTGCATCTAGAGCAAGAGAGATGGTCCCTTATACAAAAGAAGCAATCCATTTTTTAATGATTAGAGATTTGTTGATTGTAAATGAAGAGGGGTTTATATCAACATCTACTTCTAGGTTGCGAATAAGAATAGATTCTGAAGCAAAAAGGTACCTTTTGGATTACCAGAAAAAAGCAAAATTTATTGGTAAGTGGTTTGCTCTAACAGGTACAAGTTCGACCATCTATACAATGTGGGGGGTAAGTCCATGACACTGCAAATTAAGGAAATTATTCTATACAATCAAGAAGGTGAAATTAGAAGTATAGAATTCCAACCTGGTAAAGTAAATATCATAACTGGAAAGTCCAAAACGGGGAAATCAGCTATTATTGAGATTGTTGAATATTGTTTGGGTCGTTCAGAATTTTTAATTCCCGAAGGCGTTATCAGAAAAACAGTCGCCATGTATGCTATAAAGTTACACTTAAATGACGAAGAAATCTTTATCGCTAAAGCACCGCCAGAGGGTCAAGGGCAAAGTCAGAGCGGTGCTTATATAGAATTAGGTAAAGATATTACTCCTCCGCCATTAACAAGTATTAAACCTAACTCGAATGAACATAGTATTGTAGAATTCTTAGGAAACAGTATAGGTATTTCACCAAATAAACATGTTCCAAAAATGGCTGAATCAAGAGATTCGCTAGAAGGAAATTTCAAGCATGCACGACTATTCCTTTTTCAAAAACAAAGTGTTATAGCCGATGAAAGTGTTCTGTTCCATCGACAAAAAGAGCCATTCATGCCTCAAGCTATCAAGGATGTGCTTCCTTACTTTTTAGGGGCGGTAAGAGAAGATTATATTAAGTTAGAGAATGAGCTAAGAAAAACAAAGCGTGAATTGAAATTATTGAAGAAACAACAATTAGAAGCGGAAATGCTAAGTGGCAGTGGGACAGTAAAAGCCCAAAACCTATTACAAGAAGCAGTGCAAGTTGGATTAGTTGAAGAGGGCTTTGAAGGTAGTGAAGAGGAAGTGATTACCAGATTGAAAGCTTGTCTTTCCTTTAAACCCTCAAATATTCCTGGTATTGAAACGGACGGTATTGAATCGTTAAGAGAAGAGAGATCCAAGCATATCAATGAACTAAATGTAATTGACGAGCAAATAAAAGCTGCAGAATCTTACGCAAATGAAGCATCGGGTTATTCTATACAGGCAAACGAACAAAGATTAAGGTTAGAATCAATTGCTCTATTTGAGGAAGTTGAAGATGGTAGTACTTGCAGGTGCCCTTTTTGCTCTGCCGAAATAGATTCGGAAATTCCACATTTAAGTAATATGAACGATTCCTTGCAAAGATTGCAGACTAATTTACAAGCGGTTGTTAAAGAAAGACCAAAACTTAGAACATACATTGAATCACTTGAAAGTGAAAAAGCAGAAAAGTTAAAAGTAGTTAAAGCTGTATCTTCCTCAATTGAGACATTGATTTATGAACAAGAAGTAGCAAGAGAAATAGAGGATATTAATAGAAGAATATCAAGGGTGATTGGGAGAATCAGTTTATTTTTAGAGAATTATCGTGAAATAGAAGAAGATGATGAATTATTGGTGAGTATTAGTGAAAAGGAATCCCATATCGAGTACTTAGAAGAACTGCTCGATAAAGAGAATAAAGAAGAAATACTCACTTCAATATTGAGTAGGATTTCAAAATATATGACAGATTGGGCACAGGAATTGGAACTCGAACATTCAAATGCACCCTATCGTCTTGATATAAAAAATTTAACAGTTGTTGCTGACCAAGAGGAGAGACCAATCCCACTTAATAGAATGGGGAGCGGTGAAAACTGGCTTGGGTGCCACTTAATTAGTCATCTTGCCCTTCATAAGTACTTTATCCAAAAAAATAGACCTGTTCCTTCATTCCTTATATTAGACCAGCCAACCCAAGTGTATTTTCCACCAGAGATAGATGAAGACCTGGAAGGGGATGTTGAGAAGTTAAAAGATGAAGATAGGAAAGCAGTAAAAATGATGTTTAGGGTGCTGTTCAGTGTTTGCGAGGAGCTATACCCTGATTTGCAAATTATTGTGCTAGATCACGCCAATTTACAGGAAGAAGAATTTCAAGATGCTCTAGTAGAAAAGCCATGGAGAAACGGTAGAGCACTTATACCAAATGACTGGATTAAAAATTAGGATGTATTTGACGATAAGTTATCTATTTGAGGTATATAGAGGGAGGACTAATTATGTCAAAGTGTAATTGCAACAAGTTATGAAGTGGTTAGCAAAGATGATACAGGAGCTTTTGTCAGCTTGAATTATACTTGTCCTAACTGCAATTTTGAAGATCATGACTTGATATTCGTTGGTGCTGCCAACGTTGACAAAATTGATAACGATTTTGAAACAGATAGAACATGTACGTTCTGTGGAGAGGATATAATAATCGAATGTAGGTAGTAATTAGTGTTAATGCACAATGTTAATGCATTATTTGTAGCCATACTCTGTCCACTCTCTTTTAGTTGAATAAGGAAGGTCTCTAAAATAATATGTATCAATACTATGAATCATTTCATGGACATGATACCCTCTGCGGACAGTCTAATAGCAAAAAAATAGCGTTTTAATTCAACCAATCAGGATGGTATTTATGGTAAAATTATAAGAAAAATGTGTATTTTCTAAATTAATAGAATAGGGACGTGAAATAAATGACTATTAAATGTTTTGCATGCGGAAACACAAATGAAGAAGAACTTGAATATAAAACAGTATTTCTAGACGACGGTTGGAAAGAAGTTAAGAAAAAAGATTGGGCTTGCAAAGATAATGAAGATTGCGGCATGAGAATATATGGGTACAAAAACTAGTCTTGGGAGAGGTATAAACACTGATTTTCTTCAATGAATTGGAATCTTTAATAGAATAAAATGATTTATAACAAAAAGCTTGGGATGTCCCAAGCTTTTTTTAGTGTAGTTTGTTGTTGCGAGAAGTTGCGAGAACCTGCGAGAACCTATAATATTTGTGTTGCAATAGTAAGTTGTCTCCAATTTATCTAAATTCCTTACGATTTAATCGTTGCTTTTTTGGCTTTTAAAATTTACGTAGTTGGATATATTAGAAAAAAACAATGAGGAGTCGGTAGAATGGCTAAGAGAAAGGGGAGGTACCGCAAAAAAAGGATATCGAAGAAATCAAATCTAGAAGAATTAATTGTGTCTTTTATGTTCTCTCTATTCTTACTAGGTGTAATTCTAATATTACTTAAAGAGGCAGTTGTAAAGATTGCTTCCTTTTTTGTTCAATTAGATATACTAGGTTGGACTATTACATTTGTGTTTTGTGCGTTCTTATTTGGTCTTTATTTTCTAGCCAAACAAAGGGAAAAGAAGTTTAAAGAATTCAAACAACAAGCACGAGAGTTAAAATTAATTGAATATAGAGTAAAGCAAACAGAAAGAATTAAGGCGAAGAGCCAATTGGAGTCAATTAAAGAGATGCATCATTTTGAATTTGAATACTTTATGAAAGAGGTATTTGAATTACTTGGCTATAAAGCGAACTTAACACCTAAGACAGGAGACGGCGGAAAAGACATTCTCCTTCATAAAAATAAAGAATTAATACTAGTGGAATGTAAAAGGTTCAATAAAACAAAAGTAACAAGACCAGATATTCAAAAGTTCCATAGTGCAATAATTGATATGGAAGCAAAACGGGGCTATTTTGTAACTACAGGTGCATTTACAAAACAAGCAATAGAGTATGCCCTTAATAAATCAATAGAGTTAATTAATGGTGAAGAGCTTATTAGACTACTTCAAAAAGCTACAATTGATATTCCTAATAAAATGAATATTGGGGAAGAAATAAATGAGCAAACAAAAAGGTAGGTGGGTTAGTTGCATATTTTAGATAAACACTCCATTGTTGAACTCAAATTAGCAAGTCTAAACATTCTGAACTCTCTAGTGTTTGATGACATATATACCAAAGAAAACGCTGCGGTGGAATTAAGGGAAGTAATAAACTATTTAGATAGGTTGGACCAAACATTAGATACTATTTCTTAAACAATCACTTTTTACATATTACATTTTCAATACCTCTAAAAATCACAAGCAGTTTAAACATCGTCAAAAACGAAACAAGAAACTCTTAAGTTCTTTCGATTCCGTTATTTCTCCCATCATGTATCTGATGATGTGAAAACAATTGTGATGAACCTTGTATGAGGTAACACTTAGATCATTTAGCATGGCTTGCATGTGTATATGCTGCGGCACTGGAAACACGTCAATCGTTTCATCGCCACGGGTGTATTTTCGAACAGTACGATAGTTACCATCAACAACAATAATTTGCGGTACTTCAGAAATCATTGGATACTGAACGACAATAATTGGTTCTTCTCGAATAGGCATAGAATCATCGACGTATGGAACAGAACCCGTGCTAAGCCTGCTCATTACAATTTCTATAGGTAATGTTTGCGGTTTAAGATGGTATTTGCCAACTAAACTTATCAGCTTGTCAACATCCCAATTCACCGTATAAAAGCTGTTAGGGTTATTGTTTAATCCTATTTCCTGTGTGAAATTTTCATTGGAGAGAATATTTAGCATCGTTTTCTCATGGTATTTTCTCTTTTTTAACTTTGCAATAACCTTCCTATATTTTTCAAGTGTTGCCTTAAGCGGTGGATACTCGTTAACAATGGGCACTCCACGACTTCTGAAAAATTCCCCATTCAATAACAGGTTAAAGTATGGATTAAATTCATACATACTATTTACTATCTCTGTATATTGCCTTTGAACCTCCGAATCAATTTTCATAAACACTCCCCCTTTTCACGCATAGGAAATGTATATGAGTCAAAAGTATCAATATTACCCAATTTATGGATTACAAGAATGAGCCGTATAGATATAATGGTTATAGATGCAAATATTTGTTAGGAGTGGAGAAATGGGGAAATTAGGGAGTGCTGAAGTAAATAGTGTTGTATCTTACTTAGGTGGAAATGGTGGGTATTTGGGGACTTTTACTTATGCTTCACATGCAAACTTTTATCCAAATTATTGTGGACTTGATATCGATCCGAATAGATACGAAGGAACAACAAGAAGCCGTTTTATCCAGATACTTTCTGAATCGAGTGCTGCTGATCAATCGAAGATATTGTTAGGTATTTTAGAGTTGTACCCGCTTCATTACTTTGAAGAAAGACTAGAAGAGGAATTTATTACACCTAGAGAATACCAAAACAAAGAGAGGCTTCACGAAAAAATTAACCTGTGGATTACTCAGCTTGGTGGCGAAGTTATCGAACAAGGCGAACTGAAGCATGATATCGAGTTTGTTAAAGAAGTTCTTCAACAAGCAGATACGTTGATATCAAATCATTCGTACGGTAGTGCAGTGGACCGTGCTCATACAGCTATTCACGGCTATCTAAAAGCACTTTGCGACGAACAAAACATCACTTTTAGTGAGCAAAACGTAAAAATCCAGGATATGTGGAGTAAGCTTAAGACAGATCATCCGAGTTTTAACATTGAGGTTAGAGAGCACCAAAGACCCATCAACCAAACAGTAAATGCAATCGGTAAATTTCTTGAGAACATGAATGACATTAGAAATCGACACGGGTTTTCTCATCCAAATGAAGACATTATTGAGGAAAATGAAGCAAGATTTATTATTAACTTATCCAGAGTTCTTTTGTTTTATATTGACAGCAAGACTAATGAGTAAAGTTGAGGAGGATTAAAAATGAACATACTACGATGCAAACATTGTAACGAGGAATGCAATACCTATTCTTACTGCGAAGGCAATATATATTATTGTTCTTATAGATGCCAGGATGAAGCTAAACGGAATTGCTTAATATGTAATATGCCATTTACAAAGAATGCGTCTAGTTATTCAAAATATTGTTCAAAAGAATGTAATGGAGTTGCTACAAAGAAAATCATTTATTCACCAAAAAACTGTGATGTTTGTAAAAAGGAATTAGCATACAATCATCCTTTAACCGACTTCTACGGTGCAGAAGTATTCTATGCTTGCTCAGAAGAATGCAAAAAAACTTATTTCAGAGATAATCCACCAAATTGGCAGGCATGGAAATCGTGATAGTCCGTTAATTTTGAAAAAAGCCGCTAACTGCTTGCGGCTTTTTCTATTGCTTTTTTGACGAGGAACTCTGCAATCAGAATTTTTACCCTTCTCGCTTTTTCTTCATCGATTTCTGTATTTGTGGATGGGTGATAGACGAATTCAATCTGGTTTGCCAATTTGTCACCTCATGATAATTATTGTACGTATAAGGTTCCAAGTTTGATGTTTTTATCAATATCCTATTTTTGTATAATTTCCTACTGATTCTTTTTAAATGGTACTGTACAATAGTTGGAGAAGCCTTTTTATAATAATATTTATATTAACCAGATAGAGGTGCAATTATTATGCAAATTATTAAAAATAACGAATTTGTTAACTTCATATGGAAAAACGCGGAAATACTCCGAGGACCATATAAAAAAGAAGAATATCGTGATGTAATCCTGCCACTAAGCGTATTACGTCGTTTTGATTCCTTATTAGTTCCTACTAAAGCACAAGTGCTTGAAAAGGCGAAAACGGTGAAACACGATGCTATTTTAAACAGAATTACAGGCTACGATTTTAACAACACGAGTCCTTTTGACTTCCAAACATTGCTTCGTGACCCTGATAACATCGCAGCAAATCTTCGGAACTACATACAAGGATTTTCTTCCAATGTTCGTGTGATTTTCGAACGCTTCGATTTTGAAGATGAAATCAAAAAAATGGACGAACATAACCTGCTTTACAGCGTTATCCAACTGTTTGCAGCCATGGATCTTAGCGTAGAAAAAGTATCGAACATGCAAATGGGATACATATTCGAAGAATTAATTCGTAGGTTTTCTGAAAACGCGGAAGCTGGGGATCATTATACTCCTCGTGAAGTAATAAAGCTTATGGTAAACCTTATCCTTAATGAAGATCAGTCGGAACTAATGCAAGAAGGCAAGATTGTTCAAGTTGGGGACTTCGCATGTGGTACAGGCGGTATGCTATCTGAAGCAACAGAATTTATCAAAGAACTAAACCCTAGCACACAAGTAGAAGTGTTCGGGCAAGAGCTTAATCCTAAGTCTTACGCCATTGCTTGTGCCGATTTACTGATTAAAGGGCAAGATGCAGGTCATATTGCATTCGGGAACTCCTTAAATGATAACGATGGACATAAAGACCTCAAGGTTCGTTATGCCCTCATGAACCCTCCTTTTGGTGTGGATTGGAAGCACTACGGAGAAAAAATTAAAGAAGAACATGAAGAAAAAGGCTTTGACGGACGGTATGGAGCAGGTCTTCCTCGTACATCAGACGGATCGCTACTTTTCTTACAACACATGGTCTCCAAAATGAAACAGGATGAAAAAGGTAGTCGAATGGCAATCATTTTTAACGGTTCACCACTATTCACAGGCGATGCTGGAAGTGGTGAAAGTGAAATACGCCGCTGGGTTATTGAAAATGATCTATTAGAGGGGATTATTGCACTTCCTGATCAACTTTTCTATAACACGGGAATATCGACTTACATCTGGATTCTTTCTAACAGAAAGAATGAAGATATAGCAAAAGGTGCTATTAGAAAAGGAAAGATTCAACTTGTTGATGCATCACGTATTTACTCTAAAATGAGAAAGAGCTTGGGCAACAAACGTAATGAAATTAACGATTCCCAAATTGCAGACATAACACGTATTTATGGTGATTTTAAAGAAAATGAATACACGAAAATATTTAACCTAACCGACTTTGGGTATTACAAGATAACGATCGAAAGACCTTTAAAACTTAATTTTAAGATTTCAACTGACCGTATTGAAAATCTTTATAATGAAGGTGCTTTCACAAAATTATTTGATGAAGATGAGTATTTAAAATTAATTAAAAAGAAAGATAAAAAGTCTTCTGATAATAAAAAAATCGAAAAGCTGGAAGAAGGAAAAATTCTTCAGGAGAAAATAAATTCCATCTTAATAAAAAACGTATCAGATCGACTTTATAAGAACCGTGAAGAATTTATAAAAATATTAAAGCCATTATTTAAAAGTAATCCAGAAGTAAAAGCTAGTTTGTTTAAAGTTATCTATATGGGGCTATCTGAACGTGATGAGACTGCAGATTTCTGTTTTGATAAATCTGGTAAAATAGAGGCTGATCCAACTCTTCGAGACACCGAAAGCGTTCCAATAAATAAAGATATTCAATCGTACTTCTCTAATGAAATATTGCCTCACCTCCCAGGAGCTTGGATTGATGAAAGTAAGACTAAGATAGGATTTGAAATACCTTTTGCACGGCATTTCTTCAGACATGAACATCAAGAGACATCTACAGTCTTAAAACAGAAGGCTATAAAATTGGAGGAAACAATCCAAGAGCTTTTAAAGAAGGTGCTCGTGTAATGAATAACAAAATATATGAAATGTATAAAAAAAGCGGTATAGATTGGTTAGGCGATATCCCAACTCATTGGAATGTTAGTAAAGTAAAAAATAATTATAAATTTACAACTGGATTTACTCCAGATACAACTAAAGTTGATTTTTATGACTATGATAACGGGTACAATTGGGCAACAATATCAGATCTAACAAAAGGTACCCTTGGCGATACTAAAAGCAAAATATCAAAAGAAGCAGTTTGTAAATACAAACCAGAAATATCCAAAAAAGGTTGTTTATTATATTCTTTTAAGCTTTCTTTAGGAATTGTGAAAATTTTGGATGAAGACGTTTATACAAATGAGGCAATAGCAACATTTATTCCAAATTCAAATAATGAAATAGGCTACTTATATTACGCAGCCCCAATATTTATTGAAAAAAACTGTAACTTGAATATTTATGGAGCGAAGCTCCTAAATCAAGATTTAATAAAAAATGCATTTATTTTGTGCCCCCCAAAAAATGAACAATTAAAAATTGCAGAATATCTTGATATTAAGTGCAAAGGTATTGATGAAATTGTGCAACAAAAAAAATTACTAATTGAAGTTCTTCAAAAATATCGACAATCACTTATTACTGAAACGGTTACACAAGGTCTTAATTCGAATGTAAAAAGAAAAGAAAGTGGTTTAGATTGGATTGGGCAAATTCCAAAACACTGGGACATAAAGAGATTGGGGTTTTTAGGAGGATTGCAAAACGGCATAAGTAAATCCTCAGAAGATTTTGGATTTGGATATCCATTTGTAAGTTATGGAGATGTTTACAAGAGCATAGAACTGCCTAATGAAATTAGTGGTTTGGTTAACAGTACTCGTGCTGACAGAAAAACATATTCAGTTGAAAAAGGAGATATTTTCTTTACGAGAACATCAGAAACTGTTGAAGAAATCGGCTTAACTTCTACCTGTTTGGAAACAGTTAAAGATGCTACTTTTGCAGGATTTTTAATAAGATTTAGACCAACTACCGATAAGTTAAATCCTAATTATGCGAAATACTTCTTTAGAAGTAATATTCATAGAAAATATTTTGTGAAAGAAATGAATATAGTAACCAGAGCTTCTTTGGGGCAAGAATTACTGAAAAAAATTCCTGTACTGTTACCACCAGAAGACGAACAAAAAAAAATAAGCGAATTTCTTGACTCTAAATGTTTGCAAATTGACATGTTGATTGAACAAAATAAGCAATTTATTAAACAAATTAATCTTTATAAAAATGCACTTATTTTTGAAGCAGTAACTGGTAAAATCGATGTTCGTAATTTCAAAAAAAGTGAGTTGGAGGTGAAAATATGAATGTTACACCTGATATATTGAAAGAACGGGCTTTTCAAACAGTGGTCAAAGAATACTTGACCACTGAAAATGGTTATATCGAAGGAACAAATACTAATTTTAATAAGCAATATGCAGTGGATGAATTGCATTTATTCTCCTTTTTAGAGGAAACGCAAGAGAAAGCCATTGGTAGGTTAAAAGAAATTTATAAAGCACAATACAAGCAAAAGATCTTATCAAGGTTAGACACCGAGCTGAAACGCCGAGGAATGATTGATGTACTTCGAAAAGGAATTAAAGATTATGGAGTCCATCTGAATTTCGCTTACTTCAAGCCTCCTACATCACTGAATCAAGAGCTGATGGGTTTGTATCAAAAAAACAGGTTGTCTGTAACGGAAGAATTGATTCACAAAGAAGGTGAGCGAATTGACCTTGTTATCTTCTTAAACGGTCTTCCAGTTCTCGCTTTTGAGCTTAAGAATGAATTTACAGGTCAAGATGTAAGCGATGCCAAACACCAGTGGATGCATGACAGAAGTGGTAAAGATCTCCTTTTCCGTTTTAAGCAACGTACACTTGCTTGCTTTGCTGTTGATACAAACGAAGCGTTCATGACCACGAAACTAAACGGGACGAAAACATATTTCCTTCCCTTCAACAAGGGATATAACGGTGGGAAAGGCAACCCGATTGTCGAAGGTAAACTGAGCACGCATTATGTTTGGGAAGACTTATTGTCTCGCGAGAACCTTTTGGAAGTTCTAGATAAGTTTGTTTATCTAATCCTGGATGAAGACGAAGATGATGAAGGTAACATCATCACAAAAGAAACACTCATCTTCCCACGTTATCACCAGCGTGATGCGGTTAAAAAAGTCATTTCGCATGCGAAAGCGTTCGGTCCTGGTCAGTCTTATCTTATTCAACACAGTGCAGGAAGCGGGAAAACCAATTCAATCTCTTGGCTCTCTCACCGTCTAGCCACCTTACATAACGATAACAACGAATCTGTTTTTGATGGTGCAATTGTAGTCACTGACCGTAAAGTCTTGGATAAACAGCTTCAAAAGGCAGTGTATCAACTGGAACATAAAGCAGGTATGGTGGAGAAGGTTGAGGAAAATTCTACGCAGCTCGCAGACGCATTGAATAAAGGTGTCAAAATCATCATCACAACAATTCAGAAGTTCCCTTATATCTTGGATAAACTCGGAACACTGAAAGATAAGAGATATGCCATTATTATTGATGAAGCTCATTCATCTACAAGTGGTAAAAACATGGCTGCTCTTACTACGAGTTTAACGCTTGAAGAGGCTCAAAAATTGGATGAGGAAGCGGAAGCAAACGAACGTGATACAGAAGAGAAAATTCTCGATGAAATCAATCGCGTTGGTAAACAGTCTAACATCAGTTTCTTTGCTTTTACGGCAACGCCAAAAGGAAGCACATTAAAGATGTTTGGGACAGAAGATGCAAAAGGAAAACCGCATCCGTTCCATCTTTATAGCATGAAGCAAGCGATTCAAGAGGGTTTCATTATTGATGTACTGAAGAACTACACCACATACAAAATGTATTATCGTGTGGCTAAGAAAATTGAAGAGGATCCTGAGTTTGAAAGTGCCAAAGCAACGAAGGCAATCTCACGTTTTGTTAGTCTTCACCCTCATAACATCGACCAGAAAACCGAAATTATCATTGAGCACTTTAGACGGATTACAAGCAAAAAACTTAATGGTCAGGCAAAAGCGATGGTTGTGACCGCATCACGGCTTCACGCTGTGCGTTATAAGATGGCATTTGATCGATACATCAAACACAAGAATTACAAGGATATGAAGGCACTAGTGGCGTTTTCAGGGACGGTAAAGGATAGTGGCGAAGACTATACAGAAACCGAGATGAACGGATTTGCCGAAAAGCAACTTCCTAAAAAGTTTGATAGCGATGAATATCAAGTGTTACTGGTTGCAGAAAAGTACCAGACAGGGTTTGACCAACCAAAGCTTCATACGATGTTCGTTGATAAAAAGCTCTCTGGTCTAAAAGCTGTTCAAACGCTCTCTCGCTTAAATCGGACATATCCTGGCAAAGAAGATACATTCATTTTAGACTTTGTAAACGATCCAGATGACATCCGTAAATCGTTTGAGCCTTATTACGAAGATACGGTCCTAGAGGGCAATATCGATCCAAATGAGCTCTATAGCATCCAACAAGAGTTGCAGGATTACATGGTTCTAAATGATGAAGAAATCGATAAATTCATGGATATTCTCTATAGGGATAAACAAACAAAGCGTGATACTGAGCTTTCTAATAATTACATTGACTCGGCAAAACGTCGTTATGATAACTTAACGGAAGAAGAGCAACGTGATTTTGCCAGTAAAGCGAAGAAGTTCAACAGCATTTATATGTTTGTCCTCCAAATTACACCGTTTAAGGACGTGGACTTACACAAACTATTTGTGTATCTTCGTTATCTTTTGAAGAAACTCGCTCTTAAACCTGGCACAAAAGTGGACTTAGAAGACAAGGTGGTACTGGAATATTACTCACTTAAAAAGAAGGAACATGGGAGTATTTCTCTTGGAGAAGACGATGAAGACCATACGGTTGGTATTGACATTAGTGGCGGTCGAGCCAATGAAGACCCGCCAAAAGATCCTCTTACAGCTATACTGGAGCGACTTAACTCAAAAAACGGTACAGAATTTGGAGAACACGAAAAACTAAACATCCAACAAATTGTTGATATTGCAACTGATGATGAAACACTTCGAACACAAGCACAGAACAATACCTATGAAGATTTCATATTAGGGTTCAGAAAACGATTTATGGATTATGTAGTTGAAGGATACGACAAAAACCAAGGGTTCTTTGGAAAAGTATTAGATGATGATTTCTTCCGTGATCAACTGGAAGGTCATATCGGAGAACACATATATGAAGTATTAAAACAAGCTAGTGTCCAATAATGGTCACTAGCTTGTTTATTTAAAGGTGATTTCGTCTTCAAAAACGGAATACACTGCATCTAAAAAATTTTCGTTACAGGATAAAACTAATTTGGACTTATCGTGGACAACAAGCCTTAACCTGTCTTTGAAAAGATTAGTTCTTAGTAATGAATTGGTGTAGAATTTCTGAAAATCCTCAAGCAAATGAAAGTCATTTGAGTTTAGCCAAATTTTATCTCGATAGAATGTAAGTTCAGTTAAAACTGATGTTTCATCCTCAAAGGTAATGTGATATTGAGTAACTTCCTTTGATTTACGAATGGTGACGATTTTCTTTATCATATAATCTCCTTTAACTTGTTCTGGCATAATCTAATATCGTTCAGCAGAAAATCCATGCGACCGATGTTATTTGGTACATAAAGGATTTCCGTCAAAGTACTATTAACTAATGGCAACAAGTTTCCCTTGGAGAAAGCTAGAACAGTTTTATCCTTTATCTGTAACTTTAGATGTTGGCTTTCTTTCCCAAACTGTTCAGCACTAAATTTTGTTATTGGTGGTGAAAGAAAAATAGGCTTAGGGAACCCCATACCAAATGGTTCAAGTAAGTGTAAATCATAGAACAATTCCTTTGGGAATTCAGAAATTGGAATGGTACAAAGAAAAGTTTTAATTGGTTCATGAAATGCCTCTTGTGTTGCTGCCTCTTGTATAGCCCTGTTAAGCTCCTCAAATGAGTACTTATCAAATGATAAGGAAAGCCCAGCAGCTGCTTGGTGACCTCCGTATTTGATTAAGTAGCTTTTGCATCTATCTATGACATTTACAATAGAGAAGCTAGTTCCAT
Organism: Sutcliffiella tianshenii; assembly: GCF_016908565.1. Classification (GTDB taxonomy): domain Bacteria; phylum Bacillota; class Bacilli; order Bacillales; family Bacillaceae_I; genus Sutcliffiella_A; species Sutcliffiella_A tianshenii. The sequence goes on along the minus strand of NZ_JAFBED010000004.1, from coordinate 54,221 downwards.
TTACGCTTCTTGCTGAACCCACGCCTTGCTTTGTAATTACTATAGCGGGCTTTTTGTATTTTTCAGCTATTCTAGATGCGATGATTCCGATAATACCTTCATGAAATTCGTCGCAAACCGCAATTACTCTTTGTTCATGCCACTTGTTATCAATAATCTTCTTATCAATTTTGTCAAACTGATCCAATGTTATCTTTTGTCTTAGTTTGTTCAATTGAATTAGATCACGTAGCTTTCCTTCAAGTTCTTCATCAGGACCCAAGATCATCTCTACTGCTTTATTCGGGTCATCAATTCGACCGCAAGAATTGAAAACTGGACCAACAACAAATCCCAAGGTTGAACTATCGACCGTTGAAACTTTTAAAAGTTTATAAAGTGTTTTGAAGACTTTCGATGGACAAGAGTTCATTTTTTTAATGCCAAACCAGCAAATTGTCCTATTTTCATTCATAAGAGGCATTAAATCAGCTATTGTTCCTAGGGTTGCAAGTTCGATGTAATCAGTGAAGTGCTTTTCCCATGGCAAGTTTGCTGCAATATAAAGAGCTTGTATAAATTTAAAGGCAACCCCAGCACCTGACAAGCTGTCAAAGGGGTATGTACTGTCACTCCTTTTGGGGTTGATAAAGGAGTGACAGTCTGGATGTTCACCTAAAATCTCGTGATGATCGGTCACAATCACATCTATTCCTTTCTTTTTTGCCGCAGTCATAGCCTGATGAGCACTTGATCCATTATCTACAGTGATGATTAATGAAATGGAATCGTGCAACTCATCAATAGTTGTTTGAGATAATCCATATCCTTCACTGCGAAGTGGTAACCGAAATTGTACATTACCTCCAAACTTTTTTATCCCTTTATACATGATTGTTGTTGAGGTAATTCCATCACAGTCATAATCCCCGAAAATCAAAATGTTTTCCCGCTTCTTTATTGCTCTGATCACTCGGGTAATGGCTTGTCTTAAGTCATTTAACATAAATGGATCATGAAAGTTATTAACGGTTGGGTAGATAAACTTAGCTAATTCTTGCTCACTCTCTATTCCATATAGAAACAAATAATGCATCATGGTAGGGGTTATGTTGTACCTTCTAGACAGGTACATCAGTTTAGCGAAATTAGGGTGTTTTTCTATTGTAAATTCATCTAGTTGTTTCCAAGTCAAAAAAAAACCTCCTTTTATTTTCTATAAGCTTAGCCTAAAAAACAAAAATTATTCATTTAAATGAAAATAAAATTCATTTAAATGAATATAAACCGAAACAAAAAAGCCGTCAGATCGACGACTTTCACCAAAATGAATAAATTATTCATTATAATGAATGAAATGGTCTTATTTGGAAATAATGAGTCTATAGAGAATCTTTTTTCAACAGTGGCAATCCGTTTTCAATAATTGATAAGAAGTAATCTGCTTGATCTGGGTATTCATCATGAAGTTTAATAAGCGAGGACATTGCACTTTTAACTCGAGTTTGGAACAAATCCAACTCATCATTAAAAAGAGATTCATCGTTAAACAATTGGAGTTCCTCTTGAAGAGTACGTAGAAAGGAGAGAGTCACTGTATCCGTTTTACCTGTTTCTAAATTGCTTAAATATCCTGCAGAGACACCAAGCTTTTCCGCGTAAGTATGCAAATTAATTCCCTTTTGTTGTCTAGAATTTCTAATGATTACCCCTATTTGATCCAACATTAACTATCCCCCCAGATTAATCCTTCAATGAGGATAATTATAGCATAAATGACTAATTTATTGTCTGAATAATATAAAAACGGAAGTGGTATTATGAAGTTTTTAAAGAAGATTGAAATACTTCCTAATGAAAGTATTACTAGCATTCTTTATCGTTTGGCAGAGGCAAATTACTATCAAGGTCCAAAGATTATTGCTGACTTTCTTCATATGAATATGTACACGATTGATTCCAACAACTTCTCTAGAAAGCAATGTGAAAAGATTCTTTCATTCATTAATAAAACTCCAGCGGATTTATATGCTCGTTCTACGGTTTGTCACACAAAAGACAATGATCTATTAGTGATGCGGTCGAGAGTGAAGTTCTGTCCTGCTTGTATTAAAGACACTCCTCATCACCAGTGGTTATGGAACTTTACTGTCGTAAATATTTGTTTAAAGCATTCAATAATCCTTGTAGATAAGTGTCCTAAGTGTTTCGAGAAGATATCGGTTAAGGCGTTATTAAAAAGAACCTGCAGGAAATGCAGTTTCCCATTTAATAATACCTCTCCAAAGAATATTAAAGAGGATTCTCTTCTATATAAAAGTCAAAATGATATGTACAATCGAATATTTCATAAACCCATAGAGATTTTAAGTGAACTTTCCCTTGAAAAATATATTCAGTTTGCGAAAGAAATTCTCGTTATTTTTGAAGATCAAAATAGCTTTACTGCTTCGACCGAGACTAAAGTGCATTCTTTTAGAAAGGTGAAAGGGGGCAATTATTTTAATAATGAAGATTTAGCCCATGCTCTATGTAATGTTTATTGGCTACTAACTGACATCAATGAAAATCTTCCAAAGGTGCTTAATGGATTTGAAAAGCTGAACTATTCGAAAAGGAAAAGAAGGATGCTGCAGTTTAAAAAACTGTTACAAAGTAACGAGGGTTCCTATTTACAAAATGCGTATAATACTTTCCGTCAACAACAAATAGAAGAGGGAAACACGAGCAGGAATGTTGCATCTTACGACAAGAAGAGTGCATTAAAGATAAAAGATAAATACTATGTGAAAAGGGAATTGCCAAAGGTATTGAATATCTCTTTAGAAAAATTGAATGATCTCATCCAAAAAAAGTTGTTAGAACCAAAGAAGGTTAGCAGAGGAAAAGCTGTGCACTACCTATTTAATAAACACGAGGTAGAACATTTGATGAAACAAATAAAAACGGAAAAAGAAGATGCTATTGGTTATTACGAAGCAAAGGATATGCTTGGGGTATCATTTGAGAGTGTGAAAGAACTTGTGAAGAAGGAAATACTCACTGAAAAAGAATATGTATGGAGAAGCGAAAAGTGTTTAAGTCGAACAGAAATCAAGGCAATCTTGTGCAATGTAGGTAACGTAACATTTGATATTAATTTGAGTGAATACATTTCATTAAAAGACGTTTTAGATAAGTATAAAACGAGCGGAATATCTATACCGCTCCTACTTCAATCAATCAGAAATAATAAGCTTCGACCGAGAACAAATGTAACTAATGCAAATATTACCAATTTCTTCTTTCGGATATCTGAAATAAAGTCCGTTCTAGAAGCCATCAAACGTAAAAATCAAAATCAAAAAGGCTATCATTTTATTGATATTACAAAAATGATGAATATTTCTGATAGAACATTGCACAAACTAATAGAGTGTAAGCTATTAGAACAACCTGAAAAAACTATTTCTCCTAAAGGTAGAACGTTATACTGGTTCCCTAAAAAGGTAGTGGATGATTTTTGTAGCACCTACATTACCGTAAGAGAAGCGGAAAAAGAATACGGAATACCTCAAGGGAGAGTAAGGAAGCTCGTGTATCAAGGTCATGTTAGAAACTATCTTGAAGGAGTGTGTAGAAAAATGCTTCTTAATCGAAATGAATTGGAGTTGGTGTTAGAGCAGATGTAGCTTTATTTGATTTTCATAGTTTACCTAATTGATTTTTTTATATAAAAATATATTTTTTGAAAAACTATCTACTAAAAAGTACTAAAAATATATTTTATATAATTTTCGGCTTCAAAATCACAAATTGAGGTGATGTAAAATGGCAAAAGCTTTTCTTATTAAAGGCGAAAAGTTTACGATGCATGGAAATGATTATGAAATCAACGAAGAAACTGCTAGTGGTACTTTTAAAGTGCAAAATTTGACCAACCAGGTAGAGGTGATTTTTTCAAGAAAGCAGTTAGTTAATAACTTGATTGAAGGAAAACTCAAATTCGAAAGGGTTGGGAAGAACACAGAAGGTATTCATGTGAAGACGCCAGTATTCGATGATGTATCGGAGCTGCCAGAGCAATATGCTAAAGAAATGAGATTTCGATTTAAGGCAATTGAGCCTTTGTTGGTTATTGGTGAGGGTGAGTCTTTAAATCCCTATATTATGAAAAGGCTTGAAGAGTTAAAAAATAAAGGTGAGAAGGGAGTATCAAGAGCTTCTCTTTATAGGTGGCTTAAGGCATATAGGGAAAGTGAAGGCGAGATGTATTCCTTAGTATCGAGCTTTCATAATTGTGGACCCAAAGACAATAACTTACAGCGAGAAGTTGAAATTATCATCGATCACATGATTGAAAAACATTATATGAAAGCAGAAAGAACTACCATTGAGACGTTACACTTATTGATCTACAACCATATCGATGAAGAAAATAAGAATCGTGAAGTTGATGATCGTTTAAAACACCCTTCTATATCCACCGTCAGAAGGAGAGTAAAAACTAAAGACCTATATGAAGTAGAAAAAAAGAGAAAAGGAAAGTTAGCTGCATTTAATAAACACGGATATGTAACGCTACAAGAAAAGCCAAAATATCCACTTCAAAGAGTAGAAGCCGATCATACAAGACTAGATATTTTCTTAGTGGATGATGAAACACGTTTGCCTCTAGGAAGACCATATATCACTAAACTTATTGATTGTTTTACAGGTTACCCTCTGGGAATGTATATAGGTTTTGAACATTCTTCCTACACGACAATTATGCATGCAATGAAACATGCTTTTTTCCCTAAAACCTATTTAAAAGATAAATATCCTTCCATAAAAAATGATTGGGTTGCATATGGCATCCCAGAAAATTTAATCGTCGATTGTGGTAAGGACTTTAAAAGTAATCATCTAGCTGATGCTTGTAAAGAGTTCGGAATAAATCTTATCCATTGTCCTCCAAGAAAACCATGGTGGAAAGGAGTAATTGAAAGACATTTTAGAACACAAAACCAGCAACTGATTCACCAATCTTTTGGCACTACCTTTTCAAATGTATTAGATAAAGGGGAGTACAATCCTAAAAAACATGCGGTAATCGGTTTTAAAAGGTTTTTGGAGATCTACCATAAGTGGGTTGTTGATGTCTATGGTATGAAAAAGCATGACGGAGTAAAGGGAGTTCCATCGCTTTTATGGGAAAAATCGTTTAAAGACATGCCTTTACCAGGTTTCCCAAAATCTTCACTGGACTGGACTATAAAGCTTATGAAAATGGGGCATGGAACTATACAAAATACTGGGATTAGATATCAATATCTGTTTTATCAATCTCTAGAATTAAAAAGCTTAGGGAAGCGGCTGTCAAAAGGTCAAAAAGTGAAGTTTAAGTACGACCCAACAAATTTGGGGAAAATTTATGTATGGGATGAAAAGCATAATCGTTATATCGAAGTTTACTGTGGAGATCAAGAGTATTCACAAGGGTTAAATGAATACACACACAAAATTATAATCAAATATGCCAGAAAAGATGTCAATGAGGTAGATATGAGTGCCTTGGCTGCCGCAAAGGCAAGTATCATACACATGTTAGAAGAAGAAAAAGAGCAAACATTAACAAAGAAACTTCAGTATAGCAGGGTGAAAGGTACAGGGTCTAATGTAGAGCTGGATGGTAAAGTGGAGGAGAATAAGGAAAAGCCAGCTACCTCTTCATTCCAAGAATCTTTTTCTAAGCAAGAAGAAGTATCCAAAGTACACAAGGAAATTCAACTATTCGAAGACGATGAAAATGACTGGGGGTATGTAGATGCAAGATAAGGAATTAATGTTAGACAAAATGACCATGGCAGAAAAAATGAAACTAATTAAAGAAATTAAGATTGTACACCCGCATTTTAACAAGGCATTAAAGTCAATAAAGAAGTGTCACGATTCTTTGAAATTGTCAAATGACCCTCAATGTATGTTAATAACTGGTCCATCGGGTTCAGGAAAGACGACCATCTTCGATACCTATATTAAATTATATGATAAGACAACTTATCATGAGAGAACAGGTGCACAAAAGTCTATCCTTTGGGCGGAAATTCCAAGTCCAGTTCGAATAAACAGCTTTTTGGAGACAATGTTAGATCAATTGGGTGATGCATATCCTACAAGAGGTACAGTGGCAAATAAGAATCATCGTTTAGTAAATCTTATAAAAGATTGCGGAATCGAGTTAATTCTTCTTGATGAATTTCAGCACTTTGTTCACTCAGAAAATCAAAAAGTGAACTATGAAGTCGCTGATTGTTTCAAATCCCTTGTCAACAGAACGAAAGTTCCAGTTGTGTTATTTGGTTTGGAAGATGCCAAACATGTATTACAAGCAAATGAACAGTTAAATCGCCGTTTTTCAATGAGGCTTTCTTTATCTCCGTTCGGAATAGAAACTCTTCAAAAAAGAGAAGAAATAAAAAAATTGCTTTTTATGATTGATGACAGGTTACCTTTTAAAAAATTATCGGGACTGAACTCGGATTTAATGTTAGAGAAACTCCACCTTGCGACCGATGGTTTAATCAACTCTATCATGAAGTTAATACGTGAAGCAGCCCTTTTTGCACTAGAGAAAAATCAAGAAAAAATTGAGTTGATGGATTTTGCAAGAGCTTACCAAATGCACGCACACATCATGAGAAGCGGAGATAAAAACCCTTTCTTAAATGAAGAATTGAACAGTTCGGCAAGTTAAAAGACGCTAAGAGCGTCTTTTTTTACCACATGTGTTTACCAATATATACCATGTGTTAAAAAGAGAAAAATTTCACTATACTCAGGTGTAATTAAATTTATCTTAAGGAGTGTGTTATTACCTGAAACCATTATTAAAACGAGTTACGTCAAAAGAAAACGAAAGTATGTATTCCTTTCTATATCGTACAGTAGTAGCAAATTACTATGATAATTTACCATCAATGCTAAAGGAAATATCAAGTCACCTTTTTGTGGCAAACTGCAACTATTTAGACCATAAAGAAGGCTGGTCAGTTATTTTTATGGATGTATTTGAATCCTTAAATAAAGATATCCACACGTTTTCCTTAAACCAATATGATGAGTTACTTCTTCAAGGAACTGAGGAAGTAGTAGGAAGAAAACATGAGGATAGAGTATATCAAAAATACTCAACAAAATATTGCCCTGATTGCTTGAATGAAGATTATTACCATCGGTTACTTTGGGATGTTTCCTTGGTCACAACTTGCTTAAAACACAATAAGCATTTAATTGAAAACTGTCCAAATTGCAATAAAGCTGTAAGAATAAATCGTTTAATGGTCGGTGATTGCAACTGTGGCTGGATATTTAATCGTTCGATATCACGAGATATTGATCCGAAAAGCAATGTATATAAGAACCAGAAAGTACTACAGCTAATTTTAAGTGGAGAAATGAAAGAAACCTCGACCGCAGATAACACCGTTTTAAATCGTCAAGAATACTTCAAATTCCTTCTCATGTTTTTAACACTAATTGATGGCATGGATATAAATGCAATATTAAAAGTGACCACATGCCAACCTAAACCAAAAATAAATTTTAATAAAAGGCAAAAAGCCGACAAAAGGAACTGTGATCTTATCAATGTGATGATAAGTGTTGCACATTTACTTGTAACAAGACCCAATATTCTCCTTCCAAACGTAATTCAACAAATCGATGGCTACAGTATAGATTCACGGAATTTAAAATACAATCACTTAAAAAAGATAGTAGAACATGAAAAAGGAAGAAGCTATCTCCTTGTTTACTCGGATTATTTAAATACAGTAACCAATGAATACATTGGTGAAAGAATAAAAATAAAGCCGATCATTGAAGAAAAGAACTATCTGACAACAGGCGAGGCAATAAAACTAATAAAAACAGAAGATCAAGTGCTTAAGAATTTAATCCACTATGGTTTGGTAAGTACACATAAAACCAAAACCAAAGGCGGGAGGACCATAACTTTAGTCGAGCGTAAAAGCATTGAATCATACATGAAAATGAAAAAGAATTCCTACACACTCAGCCAAGCATGCAAAATTCTTGGTCTGAACTTTGTAAAAGCACAAGAGTTAATAACAAGGGGGCATATCAAGGCACAGCACGGACCGAGTATTGATGGCTACCCCATATGGTACATCAGCAAAAGAGAACTAAACAAATTTATTCAATCTGTTTTTGTAAAAGTAAAAATTAAATCTTCAATTGACTCGAACTGGATCCCTTTTGAGAAAGCTAATATGAACTTAAGACACACTGATATGGATACAGTATCTATTATTGAAGCTATTAAAAATGGCACGTTTAGTGCAGCAATTGCTGAAAAAACTACCAATATCAAATCTATTCACTTAGCCAAAAGGGATATTGATAATTTTCTGTTGATGCTAATAAAACAACGCATTAAACAATATGGTCTTAAACCTAGAGAGTTGCTGAAAATTTTCAAAGTAGGAATGCCTACAATAAATAAATGGATTAAAGAAGGCAAACTTCAGGTTTCGATGAATGCTGAAAATGCAAATACCACTGTTTCAAGGTATATTGCCGTAAACGAAGTTATCTCAATGCTAATGGAGAAAAAGAAGCTCAGTTATAAAGATGCTAAATTTTACTTGAAAAAGTCAATTATGGAGTTTGGGGCGAATTAGTAGTTCGTCCCTTTTTACCATTTATAAATTCTGAAAATATATATAATTCGAATTGTAAAAATGTTAGAATTTTCTAGAAGAGTAATTCGATTGGGGGAATTGTATTGGACTATTTCAGAATGAGTTCTGTTTTCGTTGAAAACTATAAAGAGCTAACAAAAAAAGAGTTTGAGGAACAAGTAGAAAAAATCGCTTTTGGGTTTGTAAGAGATATTACACTACCGCCAATCAAATTCTATTCGAGTGGTTCAATAGGCTTTTGTAAAGGTAATGTTGTGATTAAAGACAATGAAATGGAGTTCATTCCTGGTGAACTAGGGTTTAAAGAAACCTTGCTCGATGGAAAAACTTATTCGCTTAATCAAATTAATGAGGTCATCATACATGAACTCGCCCATCTAATCGCCAATCAAGTACATAGGACAGATTGTGGTCACGACGAAAGGTTCATGAAGATAGTTGAATTAATGGAAGGAAATCAGAGTGAATATCTCAGCTTAACTTCTATAGACATAAATCTAAATATTGAACCAACAAGTAAACAACCCTCGTATTTTAATTTTCTGTGTAGCAAATGCGATACCCTATTATATTCAACAAACAGTAGCGGCAATGGTTTATTCAAGTACTTTCTTTTTGTACAAGATGAGCATCCATTGCCATTAGTGCTTGGCACTTTTGAAGATACGAGAAGCAAATGTTGCAACGCTAAAATAGATTTTTCGTTTAAATACAGTACTTTAAATCGTGCATTAAGAAAAGATGATGAAACAAAATATTACGCTGATAAAATAGACGACTTCATTGATAATTTAAAAGCTCTTTAGTTCAGAAAGAACATCTTTAATGGGTAGATCCTCCGTTTTAATAGTAATTAAGTGATTTTTATTTTACTTTAATTTTATTTTATTTTGTTACCACGATGCCTTTAGGATATAAATCACAGTGAAAAGGGTGGGATTAAAATGATTCAAATAATTGATATGAACCATTTCGAGGAGCTAAAGAAAAGTGGGGTAGGTTTTATTGCGATAACAGATAAAAATTTAGCGAAAAACTGCGTACACCATGTTACTTGTCACGAAGTAAATGGAAGATACTTTAACCAGAAAGTTGTGGTTAATAAAGGGAAAAACGGTTCTTATTTGTACACAAATGATGCAAATGAGGCACTAAATACTCTAGATAAAATGACCAAATGCCAAAAATGTTTTTAGTCTGAGGTGAAATGCCATTGAAAGCTGGGAGAAAACCAGAAGGTAAAAAAGAGCCTTTATTTTTTAATTTCAATTTAAGCCCGTACACAAGAAAACAATATACCAAGATTTACGATGTGTTATTAACAAACCATTCTAACATATTTCAAAATACGTATGAGCTTCTGTTCAAAAGTACGAATACGGTAGCTGATGAGTATAGGAAAGAGGCAGAGGATTTATTCTGGGATTTATACAGTGAGGATATCGACTATTCTGATTACATGGAGTCTGTTGAGGAATTCACTGCACAACGATTGGATGAACAATTCTTAATGCATTATCAATTTGAGCTTATGTCTCTAAGCAATCTATATCAAGTATTTGAGCAGCAACTAAGGAAATGGTTATTTGAAGAAATGACAAATCATCATAATGAATATTTGAATCAAGTAGAATTCATTTTACGGGACGACAAAAATGAAGATACTTTTCATGAGTTTTACGGTAATTTCCGTGTGATAAATAACCTTCTCACTGAACTAGCCTTCACTTTTGAGGACTTTTTTGAAGGTGAAGTAATAATTGTTAAGTCCGATATCTGGAGAAGAATTCGAGAATGTAATCTTTTGTCTAATACCTATAAACACGGGAGTGGGAAGGCAGCAAGTGCACTTTATAAGATCAAACCAGAGTATTTTAAATCAATTACCAATACCAAACTGATGGACATGTATCGTACGACAAATTTAGAACGAGTGCTAGATATTGAAAAAATATCTTTCGAAAAATATTGTATGGCAATGAAAGAGTTTTGGGAACAAACGAGGGAATATCAAAGTGGCGTTGTAAAAATGGAAGTAACTGACGGTAAATAATCTTTATTTATACAGGTATGAGGGGCAAAGGAGAAAAATATGAATGAGAAGTATATTGAAGTTTTTCACGATTTAAAGATATTGATTAAAGAAAGTGATGAGGATTATAAGAGTAGTCAATATAGTTCTTACAATAATTATATCGATGATTACAACATGATTGTACAAAGGCTGGATGAACTTAATTATCCTCAACATATCGAATTTATCAATGATGTACCAGAAGGACAAAAAGCAGAATTTGGTGTTGGAACTAAAGAAGAAATTGCGAAACATAAAGAAGTAATATTTAAAGCACAAAAGTTGTTGCATAGGGTAGAAGCAATTATTAGTCCGATTAATAACAGGAATGATTCAATGGAACAGCTTCAAATATTATTCTCGAATTTTCATAAAGTCGCAAGGCAACTGAGAAACAGGTACGATAACAGACCTACTCTGGATGTTAACGATGAATATGATGTACAAGATTTACTACATAGCCTATTAAAGCTTCATTTTGAAGATGTGCGGGTGGAAGAGTGGACACCAAGTTATGCTGGTGGATCTAAAAGAATGGATTTCCTCTTGAAGAATGAAAAAACAGTTATAGAGGTGAAAAAGACACGTAATAATCTTGCTGATAAAAAGATAGGGGAGCAACTATTAATTGATATAGAAACATACAAGATGCATACTGATTGCAACAACTTAGTGTGTTTTGTTTATGATCCTGAAGGCAGGATTGGAAACCCGATAGGACTAGAAAACGACCTGAGCAGTCAATCAAGAGAAAACTTAAGTGTAAAGGTTTTTATTTTTCCAAAATAACAGCGAGTTAGGTGAGGTTTATGACAAAGGGATTTGAAAGTATCAGTTCGTATATTAAGACATATTTGTCCCATTCAGAAGTATTTGGTTATAAAGCATCTTTTGCAGAAATTAAACAGGACATCAGGAGTATAGACCTAGATGAAGCGTTATTAATACTTTCGCAATTTACGGTTTTGGATAAGAAATCAAAAGAAAAAATGAAAGAAAACTTAAAGCAATTTGTTATCGATAAAGAACTTGTTGATAGTTTTGAGATTTTTGATGTAAGCAACTTAATGTACACAATGAAATGGTTTATTGCGTATGGAACTAGAAACTCTTTTTATAGCTTTAATAATAAGCATAGTAAGCCATTTAATGTTTTTCTGACTGTGTTAAAGGTGACAGATGCCATGATTAACAACATCGATAATAGTAATGATGTACAAGGTATCGTCCTCAAAGAATCATTATTCCTAAGAAACACAGAAATAGATCGATCATTACTACGTCAACACATTATGTTTCAAGAAATTGCAAAAAAGAAAGAGCTTTTCCAAGCTAAGGACTATATAGATATACATAAAATATATGAAGAGAAATATGGATATTCCATTTCAGAGTATGTATCAACAATATTCGCATTAAATACTCAGTGTATTAAAGGGCGGGCAATCGAGGAGATTATTCAAGAGAGAGAATGGGGAATAGACCCTATTAAGTTTTTTGACAAGATTAAAATTAAAGATAAAGCAATTTCTATTTACGATAGTGTCAGTATAGATCCACTTGAATTACGGGAATGGGCAAGAGAGACGATAAACAATCCTTATGATTTTGAAAAATTATTAGTGAGCCCGATATTCATATATAATAACTTAGCCTATCCATGCTCTCCAGGAAATATGAATGCCGTTATATTCGATGGATTGTTCTTTAAAATTAGAAATTGTTTTGGCTCGAGAGATATTTCCTTTTTTGACTTTTTCGGTAAGCTGTTCGAGTTGTATGTTTCAGATTTACTAAAAGTAGCAGTAGAGAATTCACAAATAGATAACTACGATTTTATAGATGAATTTTCGTTTGGAAAAAACATGAGTGATCGCTCTTCTGATGCTTATATTCTCCTAGGAAAATCATTATTAGTCGTTGAATGCAAGAGTGGGAGGATTAGGAGAGAAACAAAGCTTGAAGCAGACGAAAAAACAACGGACGAAGATTTTAAGAAGTATGCTATTGAGCCAGTAAAACAAGCAAATAAAGCATATACAGAGATTGTTAAAAATGATAAAGAGAGGTTTAAAGGAGCTAATAAAGTAACCATATTATCTGTTTCGTTACAATCTTTTCCTCGTTTGCCGAACTATAATGAGTCATTTTACGATAGTGAGTGGCGGAAGGAATTACATCCAACTGTTAAACAATGTGACTACATTGGTTTAGGGGATATTGAACTAATTGCTTATATTATAGAAAAGTTTGATATGTCAATTTTCAGGTTTATTCAAACTAAAATTTCGACCGACAATTATATACCTTACGCTAATTATTTTTACAAAAAATATGGAGAGATAAGACGACTGGAAAGCCATAATGAAAAATTAAAAGAAGTTTTTATGGATATTACAAATACATTGGGGTTTGAAAAATAGATTAGAAATGACAATAAGATCAGTTGGTTTATTTAAAGTAAATCAACTGATCTTAAATTCACAAACTAAGAAATAGTATGGAACGTTTTATAAATATTTACTATCCAATTTTTCTAGTTCTAGATTTAAATGACTATCAATATCAGGGTGACTTAACTGAAACTCTTTCATTGCAGCAATAAACCTCATTGGTACTTTAAAACCGAGTTTATTTAGAACTTCATGCGTGGCATGCGGACCTGTACCTAAATATCCAGAACTACACCCAGTTAGATGTAATTCATCTCCATTAGAATCTGTAAGTATTAAATACTTCCCAAATGATTCAAGGGCGAGTCTGATGCCGTCTTTTGAATCGGGGTTTAATGACGCATTTTCTTTATCGAAATTACTTACTTCAGCATATTTAAAACTCCCAAAACCATCTTTTACTAATTCAAACAGTTTTAAACTATAACGAGAAATGCCGTTTTCCCCTGTGAAATTCCTAATAATACGATAGCTTTCTCCAGATTTACTTTTTATATGAAAACATTCATATCGCAATTCTTCAGATGTCATTATTATAGGCTTAATTTTCTTCATATTCTCCCCCCTTATATTTACCTAGTTTAAAGATAGTCCTAAAGGTAAATGTTTAGAACAAATTTCCAGATGTAAGTTAGATGATGCTGGAAATAATTGTCCTACTCCTAGAAAAATGAAATAGGATATATTGCAGGACAAATTAACTAGGGGAGAGTTGTGTATATGGAAAACTATATTAAACTCAGTTTGGGAACCTTTTGCTCCACCGTCTTTGGTGTGGCTACGATCTATTTGGAGGGCTATATGAAGGAAACTGAAGTAGGAGATTTATTACATTTGCTTTCATTCATACTCTTATTTCTTACAATAATAATCACAGCTGGAACAGGTAAGATGTATTTGAAATCTAGGCACTACTTTAACGGACTAAATAATATGTTGTGCGTTTTTGTGGGAATATTCCATTTTGTAGCATTGCTCTTATTTGTAGTCGCAATACTAAAGATTCAAGTAGGTCAATATTGGTTGGCGGCTTTAATATTTATTGTGCTTTTCTCTATATACAGCTTTAATAAGCAAAAGAATAATGAAGTAAGAGAATAAGAACTGATTGATAAAGTGCTCTGGACAAAAAATTTGTCTGGAGTATTTTTGATTTGAAGAACTTTATTGGGGGGAATGCTTGACCGAGGACTAAGGTTAAATTTTTGTTCAATTAGTTACGTTATCTCAAACTTATGATGAGTCCTACTTTACGGAATCTCAGAGATTGTGAACACAATTCATTCATTCTCAAACTATTGGAAAAGTCGTCTCAAACAATTTGGAAAGAGGTGTAGATATTGGAAGGCGTGGGAGAGTTGTGTGTCTCGTACTTGGAGAAGGGTTACATTGGAATTCGGTGTCACTCCTCAAGAACTCGAACAAACGCTGATAGCCATTTCTGCACAGAGGCTGGTGGAGCTGAAGTGTCCATTTTGTATGGAGGAATGCACAACATTCTGCAGGAAATATCGCACACACCGGCTGGCGAGTGTACATGAGCTGCTCTACGGGAAAGAGCTTGGAAAGGTCATGAAGGAATGCAATGGGGCGGAAGTGGATCTGACATACCCGACACTGAAACAAGTAATCAAAAAGGGGATTGCTCTCGGGTTTATCAAACAAAGCGAATATGAGAGATGGGTCTTTGATGGAATGGAGAAATAAAGGGTGGAATCTGAAAGAGCAGGAGGAATTTCTCCTGCGCATCGGTGATCTGTATGTAAATGGATATGCGCTCCTTGAAGCCATCGAGTTGATGTGCATCCATTATGAGGGGGACAAAAAGGCTGATTTGAAACTTGCCATCAATGAATTGAAGAACGGTTATGGCATACACAAGGTATTGGAGATGCTTCAATTTCATCAGGATGTTTTATCCCTGCTCTTCTTCTCCCAGCGACACGGCAATCTTGGTGAGGCTTTTCGGTCTGCCGGGCAGATGTTGAAAAGGAAAAGGTATTACAAACAAAAACTGCATACGCTGATACGCTACCCGATATTCCTGATGGTTATGGTCATGCTGATGCTATTTTTCGTTCAAACGGTATTGCTGCCTCAATTTACTCTGTTATTTCAACAAATGAACATATCGATAAATAAAAGCATTCAATTATTCTTCACCATAACAAGCAAACTTCCACTTCTTCTGCTTTTCCTTGGTTTTCTGGCTGCAGTTCTACTGATCCTCATAAAAACCTATGCAAATTCCGTCCATCCTATCAAAAAAATCTCCTGGATAATGAAAATCCCGATACTCAGAACGTTTCTGACTCTTCACTACTCCCATTACTTTTCTCAACAACTAAGCAGTCTGCTCGCCAGTGGCATGACCATCAATGATGCCATCGGTGTGTTCGAGCAGCAAACATATAACCTATATTTCAAGTACAGGGCAACCGAATACAGGGAGAGGCTGTTGGAGGGGGAAAAACTGGAGAAGGTTGCAGGAACGGAAATGGTATTCGATAAGGGTCTTGCTCCGACCATATTACATGGACAGAAGAATGGAAGGCTGCCGCGGGAGCTTGAGGACTTCAGTGGACTTTTGCTGGATAAGCTGCAAAGAAAAATGGAAAGTGCCCTCGGGAAGATACAGCCTTGTCTTTTCCTGGCTATCGGCTTGTTCGTGCTAGTGCTATATCTTTGTATTTTTATTCCGATGTTTCAATTATTAGGAGGGTTATAAATGAAAAATCCATTCAAAAATGAACAAGGATTTACACTGGTGGAAATGCTCTTGGTCATGCTGGTCATCACGGTCCTACTATTGATCATGCTGCCGAATGTAACGAAGAATTCCAGTTTGATCGGAGACAAGGGCTGTGATGCACTGGTAAAGATGGTGGAAGCTCAGATGCAAGCCTATCGCTTGGAAAATGACAGGGAAGTAACAGACCTTCAGCTTTTGAATACCCCGGATTATCTAGAAGATAAATTTGCAGATGATGATGTCCTATATTGTCCCAATGACAAGGTGATTAGTCTAACGGCTGATGGAGTGGAAGCCATTGATGCACCGGAAACACCGTAACGGGGGCCATGAACAAGGATTTACATTGGTGGAGTCACTCCTGGTACTTTCCTTGGTATCTGTCATTCTATCTTTTACTATCCTGAAAATAGCTCAGATCGAAGAAAAACATGTAACAAAAAACTTTTTCAGCCAGCTTACCAACGATCTTTTATTCGCCCAGCAGTATGCAATGAGTACAAAAAGATCGGTAGCCATCACTTTCAGTACGAGCAACCATTATTACAGGATCACCCAAGGGTCGGGCAATGAACTCTTAAAAAGGACCTATCATGAGGACATCAGGGTCGATCCAAGAACGATGGGCACCTTATTGATATTTCACACATCCGGTAGCATTCAGAAATCCGGGATGATGGGAATTTCATATAAGGAGCAGGAAAACTATCGTTTAGTTTTCCAACTGGGAAAGGGCAGGTTCTATGTGGAGGCAATCTAGGGGGTTCACCTTATTGGAGGTGCTTGCTGCACTCGTGGTTTGGATGATGATAATGACACTCTTGCTGCCGGGGCTTGTAATGATCAATCAAGAAAGAAGCAGCTTTAAACATGACCGGACTGCCAGACAACTTCTTACAAAAGAATTGGAAAAAGTAAGAGAGAGTGGCGATGTGTTTATAGGGAAGGAAATTGAAAGTAATGGAATCAGTTTCCGTTTTCAAAAATCAGAGGAGAACGGCATTCCAGCTATATGCGCCGTCTATCTTGATTATAGAAAAAGGGAAGAAAGAAGGTGTGTATATTGGGATGACGAAGCGGGATGAAAAAGGATTCACGCTTATGGAGGTTCTGGTCAGTTTTTCGGTTGTTCTGATGATCACTGCTTTTCTCCCTATTCTGTTCCAGGCAGTCCACACATTTATGAAAGAGGAAAAAGGAATTCATCCTCTTGAACTCGAGGTATTCACCCAGCAGGCAAAAAACGAGATACGGACAGCAAAATCGGTTACATCAACAGGAAAAATACTGACAATCAGGAATGCGAACAATCAAAATGTCACCTACGAGAAATATCAGGGGAACATCAGGAGGAGGGTTAATGGTACAGGTCATGAAATCTTGCTGCAGAATATAAAGGATGTGGTGTTTGTGCAGGAAAGAAACGGAGCGACCATTTATATCACAGGTGCCGGGGAGGATTTTTATAAGGTTGGCATTTATGCGATTTTGAAGGATTGGCCAGCGGGTGAATGAAAGGGAAAAGGGATATATATTCCCGGTAACACTCCTCCTATCCTTATTTCTATCTTCCGTGCTTCTGCACCAAATAGAGCTATACCGTTTGGAAAAAGCATTTTATACAGAGTCCGGGGAGCTATTCGAACTAGAGAGCATGATGAGATATACCTGGGTGAAGGTGGAGGAGGAATTAGTGGTGGGCAGTTTTCCGCCTCAGTACCATATCGATTTTCCAAACGGTAATGCAGTCATTACCTCAATCGACCAATACCCTGTGAAACAGATCAAGATAGTTTGTACCACTGCAAAAGGCCGGAAATATGAAGCAAGCATTCAATATGATATGAACAGTGATCAAGTAATATCCTGGGTGGATAACTGATGAATTGGGCATATGCCTACACCAAAGCACTGCTTTCATCATATAAATGTACCGTGTGATAAAGGAGGTATCTGTCAAGGTGAACCAAGGTCAAAACGGAATGCCGATTCAATATATGCTTGTAGAGCCATTTGTGTATCAAACGTTGATGAGTATCAAAGGCAGTACGGTCGTGGTCGAAACATCCCGCGGGTCGATCAGGGGGATATTACGGGATGTAAAGCCTGATCATATCGTTCTATTTGAAGGAGATTCAAGCTTCTTTGTTCGCTCAGCAGAGATTATATGGGTCATGCCTGACTAATAAATGGAGGTGTTTAACCGTTTGATAAAATAGGTTAAGCACCTTTTATAGTGGAGAAATCCGCAGCATTTTCCTATAATGGAGTGAATGGCTGGAATGAAAAGAGGGAGTTTGATGAAGAGTATTTACCTTACCGGCTTCATGGGAGCGGGAAAAACCTCGATTGGACATGCTTTGGGAGAGAAGCTTGGTCTATCTGTGTTTGATACGGATTCTTTGATAGAGGATAAAGCTGAGAAAAACATCAGTAAGTTTTTCGAAGTATATGGTGAAGCGGAATTTCGCAGGTTGGAGAAGGAAGTATTGCAGGGTTTGCCAGTGACCGATTCCATAATCATGACAGGCGGAGGAATCATTAAAACAGCAGAAAATATCTCCTGGATGAAAGAAAAAGGTTTGATGATATTCTTATACTGTGACATGGAAATCGTACTTCAAAGACTCGCACATGACATCACCAGGCCGCTGATTCAGCAAAAAAGCAAAGAGGAGATCACCGCCCTATTTTCCGAGAGGCTCCCTTTATACCAAAAGGCCCATATCACGCTGGATACGAGTTCTCTGAGTGTTGGTGAAGCAGCTCTGAAATTGGTCGATGAGATTAAAAGTTGGCATTCGGGTCAACACTAATAGGTAAAGAAACCTAATGGTGGTGAACCCAGTTGAAGACAAATGATTATGTCAAATATGTGACCCAGCAATTGGTAACCTATATGGATCAGCCAAAAGAAGTGAAAAAGGCGCAGCGCAACCAGCGGAAGCTTGAACGGTCACCTGTCGTTTATCAGCTCTTTGGAGTAATCCCTTTTGCAATCATGATGTTGTTTAAAAAGAAAAAAATGTAAAGGTTCGAAAGGGACAAAAGTATTGCATGTTTTTAGGCTTTTATGCTACAATCTCTTCGGACAGTTAGAAGCAATCAATTACATATCTATGCAAATGCTTTCAAATGAAGCATAGGAACTTTACGTGTTACTGATACGATCAGGCATGAGTGAAGAGGTTTTGATCAATACTAAGGGAGAAAGTTGAACCCTTCTTTAAATGATCAATCTTCTTTCTCATGCCTTTTTTGATTTTCCAGATGCTCAGTGGTTAGCTGCTACATCAACAGGGTATAGGGAAAATGAAATGGGAAGTTCTTTGTGTATTGAGAGTTTCTAGAAGTTCCTTGAAGCAGATTTTCAACAAATTAAAGGGTATGGTTGCTTTTTTGTTGAAAACAATATGAGGAACCATGTACATTAGGTACTATCAATAAAATAAAACATACTTAAAGGAGTTCGATTACAATGGCAGAAAAAACATTCAAAGTAACAGCAGATTCAGGGATCCACGCACGTCCGGCTACTCAATTGGTGCAAACAGCAGGGAAATTCGATGCAGAAGTAAACCTTGAGTATAACGGAAAATCCGTTAACCTGAAATCCATCATGGGCGTCATGTCCCTTGGAATTCCACAAGGAGCGGAAATCAAGATTGTTGCAGAAGGTTCTGATGAGAGCGAGGCAATTTCTGCTATTGAAGAAACTTTGAAATCAGAAGGGTTAGGGGAATAATGTCAAACACGATCCAAGGTATACCTGCTTCTAGCGGTATTGCCATTGCGAAAGCATATCGTCTGGAAAACCCGGAATTGACTGTGGAGAAAAAGACGATTGACAATGCCCAAGCGGAAGTGGAAAGATTCGAAAAAGCGGTAGAAACCTCCAAGAATGAATTGGAAAAGATCAAGGAGCATGCACATCGCGAACTGGGAGCGGACAAAGCGGAGATCTTCTCTGCTCACCTGCTTGTATTAAGTGATCCTGAGCTTTTGAATCCCATCAAGGATAGAATCAAAAGTGACAGTGTAAATGCTGAAGTTGCCCTAGATGAAACGGCAGGCATGTTCATCAACATGTTTGAACAGATGGATAATGAATACATGAAGGAGCGTGCGGCGGATATCCGCGACGTGACCAAACGTGTCCTTGCGCACCTGCTTGGTGTAGGCGTATCCAATCCCAGCCTTATTTCAGAAGAAGTGATCATCATTGCAGAGGACCTTACTCCTTCAGATACAGCTCAATTGAACCGTCAATATGTCAAAGCTTTTACAACAGATATCGGCGGACGTACATCCCATTCTGCGATCATGGCGCGTTCCATGGAAATTCCTGCGGTAGTGGGAACGAAAAATGTTACGGAAACCATTCAGAACGACACCATGGTGATAGTCGATGGCCTGGATGGCGTAGTAATTGTTGATCCGACAGACGACGAAATTGCTACATACACCGAAAAGCAGAAAAAGCATGAAGAGCAAAAGAAGGAATGGGCAAAGCTTGTCAATGAGAAGAGTCTTTCTTCAGACGGACAGGAAGTGGAGCTTGCTGCCAACATCGGTACCCCTAAAGATGTGAAGGGTGTCCTTGCAAATGGCGGGGAAGGCGTCGGTCTATACCGTACAGAGTTCCTCTATATGGGCAGAACTGAGCTTCCTACCGAAGAAGAGCAATTCAAGGCCTATAAAGAAGTATTGGAAAGCATGGAAGGTAAGCCTGTCGTAGTGCGCACACTTGACATCGGTGGGGACAAAGAGCTTCCTTACCTGAACCTGCCTAAGGAAATGAATCCATTCCTTGGCTTCCGTGCCATCCGCCTTTGCCTTGAGGAGCAGGATATCTTCCGCACGCAGCTTCGTGCACTATTGCGTGCAAGCACATACGGAAACCTGAAAATCATGTTCCTGATGATTGCCACCCTTGCGGAATTCCGCGAAGCGAAGGCTATCCTTGAAGAAGAAAAAGCGGCGTTGGTGAAGAACGGTACGGAAGTGAACGAAAATATCGAGCTTGGTATCATGGTGGAAATCCCATCAACTGCCGTCTTGGCTGATATCTTTGCTAAGGAAGTCGATTTCTTCAGTATCGGTACGAATGATCTCATTCAATATACAATGGCTGCAGATCGTATGAACGAGCAGGTATCTTACCTGTATCAACCATACAATCCTGCAATCCTTCGCTTGATCGATAATGTGATCCAGGCTGCGCACAAAAACGGTAAATGGGCCGGTATGTGTGGAGAAATGGCAGGGGACCCTATCGCGATCCCGATCCTGCTTGGACTTGGACTTGACGAGTTCAGCATGAGTGCGACAAGCATCCTTCCTGCACGTACACAATTAAGAGGCATCTCTAAAGAAGAAGCAGCTTCCTACAGAGAAGAAATCCTCTCCATGGGCACGGCAGAAGAAGTGGTCGAGTTTGTGAAAGAGAAATTCATGAAGTAATGATAGATGTAAAGCCAATCCCTTTTGATGAGGGGTTGGCTTTTTCTGTGTGCGCTATTTTGTTATCTGGTAAGAAAAGAGGGGAATCGTACCGTGCCAGTGGAGAAAAAGTGAGGGGGACGGTAAGGAAGGAGTGAATCGTTTCATGTTACACGTTACGTAACTGAATAATTTAGCCGTTTCCACTAATACTACTAAATACTACCATTAAAAAAGAGGGAAGGGACAGCCATGATATTTTCTCGCTTGCAGATATCCTTTGTCGTGATTTTGTTTATTGGGATATCCAATCATGTTCTGATGTTGCCGCACCTTCTCTATGTAGCAAAGCGCGATGCTTGGGTATGTGTGTTAATAGGTTACTTTATCCTGCTGTTGTGGGGATCCATCCTTTATTTGGTCATGTCAAAAAATAAACAAAATATGAAGCTTGCGGCATGGATATCTTTGAAAACAGGTAAAGTTATCTCGGGTATGATTATGATTGTCTTTTTCATCCACATTCTATTAATTGCCTTCATTTCTTTTTATGACTTCATCACTTCTATCAAAATATATTTCTTGCCATTAACTCCGCAATGGATCGTGGTACTGCCATTTTTGCTTTTATGTGTGTGGGGGGCAAGCTCCAATTTAAAGACCATTGTCTATAGTTCCACTTTCCTTTTGCCCATTGTTTGGCTTCTTGGTTATTTTGTGGCTTTTTCAACTATGTTTAATAAAGACTATTCGTATATTTTTCCAGTGTTGGTCAGTGGCGGTACCCCAATCATAAAAGGTGTAATTATCGTTTTAGGCGGGAGTGTCGATATTCTGCTGCTTTTATTGTTACAACCGTATATCAATAAACAATTTGCGTGGTGGCATATTCTTCTATTGGTCACCATCTTGCTTGGACTTGTTCTTGGGCCTGCACTCGGTTCTATTTCTGCATTTGGCCCTAATGTGGCATCTGTTCTACGTTTCCCAGCCTTTGAACAATGGCGTTTAGTAGAATTGGGAGAACATGTCTCGCATTTGGACTTTTTGGCGGTTTTTCAACTGATATCTGGTGCGGTAATAAGGGTGGCGTTATGTTTGTACTTTCTTAAAGATATAGGGATGAAAAATAAGGTGTTCAAGATGTCGGTGTTTTGGACTTCTGCTTCCATATTATTTTTGGCTGGAGTGTTGCCTATAAGTGATATTTGGATGCAAACAGCTATTGGAAAGTATTTTTATCCAGCATTACTCTCAATCGGAGTGTTTCTTACTTGCATATTGGTTGTTATCGGTTTTATACCTCAAAAGGTGAAGGGGACGAAGAGTATATGAATGTCCAAAAACAAGATGAAGCCAATCTGGAGAAATTAGATGAGAAATTAAAGAAGCAATTGCTGACCAGTAAAAGCATTGAAGCCTTTTTCAAAAATCATGCAGATGTACATTTCTTGCCTTTGGATGAAAAGTATGGTGGAATTTCTTCCTTTTACTGTGCTGGAATGATAGAAATCAATCAGGTTAATGATTATTTCCATTCTATTCTTGAATACTTGAATAAGGGAGACAGTTCGTTTGGGGCAAAGGACTTTCCGCCAATAGATAAAATATTCTCCTTCAGTGACCTGGTTGATAAAGTTTTTTCGGGCTACCTAATTTTCTATCAGGAAGGACAGCCTTACTTCCATGGTTTTGAACTATCCAAAATTCCGCAAAGAGAGCCTTCCGAGTCGAATACGGAGGTATCCATCAAAGGACCAAAGGATGGGTTTACAGAAGAAATAAATATCAATGTTTCACTTATCAGGAAAAGACTGAAATCATCTGAGTTGCACAATGAACATTTTGTGTTGGGAACATTGAGCAAAACAAATGTTTCATTGATGTATATTGATCATAAAGTGAACAAAGAAATGCTGAGTGAGGTGCGGAGTCGTCTAGAAAAATTAAAAACGGAAAGTGTGATAAGCAGCGGACAATTGGAGCAATGGTTATGCAATAGGACATTTTCTTTATTTCCTTTATTTGACTATATAGGTCGCCCCGACTTTGCTGCCGAATGTTTATTAAGAGGAAGGTTTATTATTATTGTAGATGGTTCACCAATGGTTCTTATCGGTCCAAATAATGTTTTTGTACTTTTAAAGTCACCGGAGGATATTCATTATCCATATCACACTGTCGCTTTCCAACGTTTTTTTCGTATTATCGGATTTACGATAGCAGTAATGCTTCCTGGATTCTGGATTGCAATATCAGCTGTAAATATCGACCAACTTCCCTTTCTCTTATTAAATACAGTTGCTGCATCCAGAAAAGGTCTGCCTTTTCCTTTAGCACTGGAGGCATTCTTCATTTTGGGGCTCTTTGAGCTGCTAAGAGAAGCGGGAATCCGCATGCCAAAGGCAGTCGGACAGACAGTGGCTATAGTAGGTGGACTCATCATAGGGGATGCAGCAATACGTGCAGGTCTAGCCTCAGCAACAATGATTGTAGTCGTGGCACTTACAGCTGTTGCCACCTTCACACTTGTGAATCAATCTTTAACTGGTACAGTGAGTATATTAAGGATATACATTATGCTATTAAGTGTTTTTTTAGGAATTTACGGGGTATTTATCGGGCTGTTTA
Source organism: Sutcliffiella tianshenii (assembly GCF_016908565.1). Classification (GTDB taxonomy): domain Bacteria; phylum Bacillota; class Bacilli; order Bacillales; family Bacillaceae_I; genus Sutcliffiella_A; species Sutcliffiella_A tianshenii. The sequence continues at coordinate 30,203 of NZ_JAFBED010000004.1, read as the reverse complement.
GTGTGTTATTTTATATGGCTCGGTTGGAGTCCTTTAAGGTTGGGTATCTGGAGCCCGTTTCCAAGCTGAGTTTCAAAGAATTCCTTTCAGCATTAATAGTAAATCCATTTATCAACCGTAAATTCACAGCACCGATGATCGAGAAAGAGAGCGAAAAGGAATGAAGTTTCAAAAAAAGTTTTATAAATGCACAATGGTTATTCTCCTGTTATTAATCCTTGTGAGCTGCTCAGATATAAAAGAAATACAAAAAATGAGTTATGTAACAGCAATAGGGGTGGATTTTAAAGATGATGAATATGTTGGATACATTCAATTGATCAGCTTTCAATCGGAGGCCAAAAATGGGGGTGGTAAACCTTCTGTCTGGGTTTCGGAAACAAAAGGGGAAACTTTCGATGAAGCACTTTCCGAGGTATACAACACTGCACAACAGAAGCTAATATGGGCTCATGTCAATACAATCCTAGTGAGTGATGCAGCCCTGAAAGAAGGCTTTCATCATATTTTTGACGTCTTAACAAGGTACTATGAGCTTCGTTTAACAACTTGGATATTTGGTACCAATGATCCAATCAAAGAAGTGTTCTCCACAACAAGCTTCTTTGATCAAACTGCTTTAGAGACAATAATTCATCAACCAATAGGTACCTTTGAACAGAACTCCTCCATTAGGCCTTTGAAGCTTCAACAATTTGCTAGGGAACTATTTGAACCTGCCCTTACCACCTACCTACCATCAGTGAGTATAAACAAGCATGACTGGGTAAACAATTTGAAAGCGGATGCGAAACTCGAGATAGATGGTGCTTTCTTTATGAAGAATAAAGAATATAAAGGCTACTATTCCTTGACTGATCTAAAAGGTTTAAGATGGGTTTCCAAAGAAACGGAAAGAGCAGGAATTCAAATTTATGATGAAAAGGATATACCTGACTTCAATATAGTATTTGAAGAGAATGACGTGGAAATAGAACCATTAACGGAAAAAAGTACTGGAAACACCCAATTTAATGTTCATCTGAGAATAAAAGGGGTCATGGCGGACCGTGACGAAAATAATATTACTAATCTTAATGAAATGGAAGTCCACGTCCGAGATGCAATAAAAAAAGAGATTAGAGATTTATTTAATTTGGGAGTTGAGACAGGGACGGATTTTCTTCGATTAGAACATATTTTGTACCGGAAGAAACATAAGACGTGGAAGAATTTGGCCTCTAGCAGTGGATCTGATTTCTTAAAGGAAGATTTATTAAATGACGTAAAATTGGATATTACTCTCCTGCATACCGGTGCGATAAAAAACCGTACAATAAAAATTGAAGATATGGAATAGTATAGAGCCCATCAACCAGCTTTTACATTTTTCACCTTGGAATTCCAACCTATGATACAATTAGACCATTCGTAAATAGGAGGGAAAAACCGGTGCTACAAGAAAAATTAACTAAGTATGCAGAATTGGCAGTGAAAGTTGGAATAAACCTGCAGGAAAATCAGGGACTAGTCATCAATGCCCCTATTTCAGCTGCTCCCTTTGTGCGTGAAGTGGCGAAGATTGCTTACAGGTTAGGTGCGAAGTTTGTACATACAGATTGGAATGACGAGGAGCTTACAAAAATTAAGTTTGAATTGGCTTCAGAAGAAACACTGAAAGATGTCCAGGACTGGATCGTGCAGGGTCGTGAAAAGATGGCGGAAGATGGAGCGGCATTTTTGACCGTTGTCGCATCCAATCCTGATCTTCTTAAAGCGGTGGATCCAGAGCGTGTTTCCATTGCAAACAAGGCCCAGGCGCAGGCTCTTCAGAAGTATCGTACCTATATCCAGACGGCAAAGGTGAGTTGGGCGGTTGTATCCGTACCATCAATCGAATGGGCAGCCAAGCTGTATCCGGGTTTTTCAGCGGAAGAACAGGTTGCACGCCTCTGGGAGAACATTTTTGCTGTAACAAGAATCAATGAAGAAGACCCTGTCGGTGCATGGGAAACACATATTAAATCATTGCAGGACAAACTTGCGACCCTGAATACCGTGAAGTTTGACAAGCTTCACTACAAAGGACCGGGAACAGACCTGACAATCGAGCTGCCAAAAGAGCAGGTATGGCTTGGCGGAGGTATGAATAACGATAGCGGGACATATTTTGTGCCGAACCTGCCGACAGAGGAAGTCTTTACGCTGCCGGTAAAAACTGGCGTAAATGGCGTAGTCTCCTCGACAAAGCCTTTGAATCTGAATGGAAACCTAGTGGAAGACTTTACGCTCACTTTTAAAGATGGGGAAATTGTCGAGTTCACTGCCAAAGAAGGCAATGAGGTACTGAAAAAGCTTCTTGAAACAGATGAGGGTGCACGATACCTTGGAGAAGTGGCCCTTGTGCCCCATAGTTCCCCTGTTTCAAAACAGGACGTGATTTTCTACAATACCCTATTTGATGAAAATGCATCCTGTCATCTTGCGCTTGGGTCTGCCTATCCGATTTGCATAGAAGGTGGGGCATCCTTGACGAAGGAGCAGCTAGAAGCAAAAGGTGTGAATACGAGCATGGTTCACGTCGATTTCATGATCGGATCCGGTGAATTGACGATTCATGGAGAAAAGGCTGATGGATCAATGGTACTTGTACTTGAAAATGGTGAATGGGCGATTTGATCGAGCAAAAAAGTGGGATTCCGAAGGAGGAATCCCATTTTTTATGTTATGAGTGCTGTTTTTTTATAGATTGATTCGGGAAGCTCCGCGAGTTCGTGCGGAACAAGGTAGAGTTGATGCCGAACTGGATCGAGTTCGTGCCAAACGGTGGCAAGTTCGTGCCAAACTGCCCAAAGTTCATGCCAAGCCACTGAATTTTGCTAAGAGGAAAGGGATTGACATACATTCAGTAGAATAAGTATAAGTTAAAATATTTCTTAGAAAGAGGCTAAAATATGGGGAATGCCATCAAACTTCGCAAAATAGATGAATCAAACTGGAAAGAAGCGATCAACCTGAAGGTCGGCGCGGAGCAGGAGGAATACGTTGCTTCCAACGTTTACTCGCTTGCGCAATATCAATTTTTGAAAGACTTCAAGGCAATGGGAATCTACTCGGAAGAAGAGGATAGGATGATCGGGTTTGCCATGTATGGCATAGATCCCGATGACGGGAACTACTGGATTTACCGATTGATGGTGGATAAGGGGGAACAGGGACGAGGATTCGGAAAGCTGGCACTGCAATTGATCGTTGAAGATATAAAGGCGAATAATGACAAGGATATCCCGTGCATCATACTTGGCTTCCACCCTGAAAACCATATTGCCAAGGGCATTTATTTAAAAGGGGGCTTTGTGGAAACAGAAATGGCCCCGTGGGGAGAGCAGCTTGCCAGGTTGGAGTTAAAAAAAATGAGATAATTTCGTGCTATCCTGGATTAACAAACAAAATACAAATGGAGGAGTTTAATGGATGCCAAAGAAAAAAATACATATAATGATCATCCTGGCATTATTCATCAATGCCATGGCAATGTTATTGTTTGCCATTGATAATATTCAATTGAATAATCTCGGTCCCGGGATTACATTTACCCTCTTGACGATTGTACTATTTTCATTTGGGGTGTACAGTATCGTCCGCAATAAGAAAATAAAAGAAGCCGCCAAAAGGTAAACCTGTCATAAATGAGCAGAGAATGACAGGAAGGATACATAAGGAAGATTTAATATGTAGATAAGGAGGGTAAGGGTGATGACATGGGTAGATTCGATCCAAAGTGCCATTGAGTATATGGAAGAACATTTGCTTGAAGATATTACTATTGAAGATATTGCGAAGGAAGCGAATATATCTGTCTTTCATTTTCAGCGGAGCTTTACCATTCTTACTGATACGTCAGTGGGGGAGTACCTTCGGCGCAGAAGATTGACACTGGCGGGAAAGGAGCTTCTGACCACAGATCAAAGAGTGATCGATCTTGCCTATAAGTACGGCTACGATACCCCCGAGGCTTTTACGAAAGCTTTCCGCAGACAGCATGGTGCGACACCAAGCGATATACGGAAGCGAACTGGAAAGCTGCAATCTTATAACCGCCTGGTGATTCAGGTGACATTGAAAGGGGCAGAACCGATGAAGTATAGTGTAGTGGAAAAAGAAGCATTTCGTATTGTTGGAGTAAAAAGAGAGTTTTCTTGTATTGGAGAAGAAAACCAGAAAGGCATCCCAAAGCTGTGGGATGAAGTGAATGGGAACGGAACATGTGACCGCCTTTTTGAATTGAATGATGGGGTTGTAAAGGGGGTCCTTGGAGTCTGTGATGGTTCGAGTGAAGAAAAGCGAAGAAACAAGGTGATGGATTATTGGGTAGCGGCGTCTTTCGACGGGGAAGTGCCAAGTGGCATGGAAAGCATGGAGATCCCGGCATCCAAGTGGGTCGTGTTCGAAGTGCATGGACCGATGCCTGTTGCTATGCAAAATGCGTGGAAACAGATCTATAGCGAATGGTTCCCATCGAACCGCTATGAGCATGCCGGCACTCCGGAATTTGAATTGTACACAGCGGAAGATCCATCAAGTCCTGACCTTTATTCTGAAATATGGATACCAGTGAAGTAGAGGATGGGTCAAGAAACTACAAGCCCCTTCATAGTGGATGTATTGGAGCTGAGGGACACCTCCTTTCAGGTTGGCTACAAAACTGGATTAATATTAAAGGGGAAACCCGTTTTAACTGCTCTTGGCGGAATGGTGAAGCCGGAGATAGATATATTTTCGATGCAAGATATATTTTCAGCATATGCCCCTCATCTTTTAGAAGAACTTCAAGGCCTTGCCGAAGCGTTGAATCTATCGTTCGAAAAAGCAGCTGCACTGCTGAGCGGTTATGATTTGCCGAAAGTCGATGCGATGGGCTGTTCAGCAATACTGACAAAAGACTATTATGTACGGAATTATGATTTTTCCTCTATTCTTTATGATGGTATCTTCAGCATGATACAAGCAAAGGGAAGCTACTCCTCGGCTGGTTATAATCTCCAGGCTATCGGCAGGCATGATGGAGTTAATGAGCACGGCCTGGTTGCAGGTCTTCATTTTGTCAGCAATGAGGGTCATACAAAAGGCCTTTGTGCGTGGTCGTCCTTACGGATTGTGCTTGATACCTGCTCTTCGTTGGAAGAAGCGGTGCATCTCTTGAAAGAGATACCACATGCAGCTTGCTACAATTTTTCCATAAGTGATGGATCTGGTAACCTGGCTGTTGTGGAGGCAGGGCCGGAGAGAGTGTTGGTAAGGACCGATGAGGAGTATTTAACATGCGTGAATCATTTCCAGCATGATGACCTCTCCGAGAAAAATCGTCCTCAGCTGGACGGTTCGAAAAAGCGTGATCTGGAAATGCATCGCCTTCAAAAAAAAGGGATGAGCCATGAAGACATGGCCGCGTATTTCGCGAATAGGAATAGCCCGTTATTCTTCAAAGACTATTCAGACTTGTTTGGAACGTTGCACACCTTTTCTTATTCCTGGAGCAATAAAAGATTGATCACCTCTGTTGCACAGAGCAACGATGCTTTGGATATAGATTTTGGTGATTGGGTACGAGGTACAAATATTGATAGAAAGCAGCTTTATGGGATGATAGAAGAAAATGCATCAGAATCTTAAAGTAACAGTGGACCTCCTGGTTGTGGAGGTCCACTTTTTTTATTATCACTTCACTTAACAAACTCCCTCTGTTGTCAAAGCTCGTGTTTCTATTTATAAACAGGACAATATAAGAGTAGTCGATGATCTTTTTGTTTCCTATAAAGAACAAAATGGTTGTAAATATCTGTTATAACCATTTATAATGTTCTTAAGAGAGAACAAGTGAGGTGTGATATGATGAAGCGGATTTTTTTTCTATTGGTCGTCCTGAACCTTTTTGATGCCTTGGCGACTTTTTTTGGCTTAAGGCTGAACCTGATAGAAGAGGCAAACCCCGTCATGTCAAGCCTTTATCAAAGGGACCCCTATCTCTTTCTCATGGTGAAAGGCATTTTCTCCATGATGCTGATTTTTCTCATAATATACAGAAAGCCCATAAAATCCTTATTGGTAAAATACCTGAGCTTTGCAGCACTCGCAGGCTACTGCATGATTGCCGGCATCCATATGATGTGGATCTTTCACTATTTGGCTTAATATTAAAGTTAGGTGCAAAATACATAGCATTGAAGAAAACTCAGCTCATCGGCTATTTTGTCATCCGCCCCACAGAAATGGCAGGTATGTCGCTACCTGCCATTCTTTATTTTGTCCATGAAGGACGGGGTCAAATAGAACAAACCTCCGTTGATGATGGATACGTGTATCTTCGGTTCGTATTGCTCCTGGAGCGCTTTTTTTTCGGTTTCATAGGAATCTGGCTTTTCCTCTTCGTCCTCGTAGAAATGATTTAATAGTTGAAGGTCCTCGTCCCAGCGCTTTCGTGCCTCTTCAGCCCATTCGTGATCCTCACTCGCAATGAATCCCTGTACATAGTGCTCGAGTCTGGATAATCCGCTCACAGGCTTTATGATGGGGCTCATCGTAAAACAGAAGTCTGGTATCTTCGGCGTGACCTGTGTCCGATTCAGCAAGTCCTGGAATCCCTCCACGATACTCCCTGAGATAAGATGGATGCCGAGCGATTTAATGACATCTTTTTTGCGATCACATTGATAGCTGATTTTCACATTTACGTTCAGCCATGGGTGAAGGGGAAGATGGCTCGTGCTAGGGGGGACCCTGACATCTTCGTATAACCGGATATACCCAGCCAGACTCTTGGTCGACTCGAAAATTTGATGCAGCCTAGGTGAACCAAAATGGACGTTGTCTCCTTTCAGGTCATCTGGTGCTTCATTGTTGTCCGTAATCAGTGTGAGCTTCATTGGATTTGGGACACCGCCGGTTTTCTCGAGATAGTGCCAGTAAAAGGGCCTGTTCATCAGCTCCTTATCCATATCGATCGTAAGCTGTACTGCCAGGTGGCTATTGGTGTTTTCAATGATATTACAGCCATTTGCATTGAAATAACGTTCCAGAAACCTATGAATTTCCTGCTGCTGCATGTGGCTCCTCCTCTTTTCTCATACTATCTGCAAACTCTATGACAGAAGACAGATTCTCCATCTTGATCTTCATTTCACCCTCAGACTTGGAATGTAGCATGATATCCTGGATATGCTCCTCCAGATTCTTGATTTCAAGCTTGGTGAGGATATCATCCAGCTCCCCGATCACCCGTTCGAATAGATTGATTTTTTCATACAACAATTTCAGGATATGTTCTTCGACTGTATGTTGAGTCGCGAAATTATAGATATGCACGTCACGCTCCTGCCCGAGGCGATGGATACGCCCGATTCGCTGCTCAAGCCTCATCGGATTCCAAGGGAGGTCATAGTTGATGATATTGTTGCAGAATTGCAGGTTTATCCCTTCGCCACCTGCTTCTGTTGCAATCAGCACCTGAGTGTGATTTTTGAAGAGTTCCTTCATCCAATCCTTTTTACCTCTTTTAAAGCCTCCACGGAAGGGAACCGACGTGATCCCGTTCTGTTTCAAAAACCATTGCAGATACATCTGGGTGGCTCGATATTCCGTGAAAATGATGACCTTGTCATTGACCTTCCGGATAAGCTCCAACACTTTTTCGGCTTTGGAATTCCTCGTGACAAGGTCGATTTTTTGGAAGATATCCAGCAAGCCAGGGGACGGGATATAATCCGGGTTTTCCTGCTGTTTCCTTTCAATCATATTTTTGACCGTATAGTAGACCGCTTCCCTGCTGCTGCATGCCTCCCGCTGTAAGGTCATGATCGAAAACTGGCTTGTGATGGCTACACTAGGATCGTGACGCAATCGGTTGATGGAATCGTAGAGGTTCTGTTCCTCCTCGGAAAATTCGATGATACAAGACTCCACCACCCGTTTTGGCCATTCTATCCCTGTATCGCCGCGACGATTCCGGATCATCACTTTATTGACAAGCTCCTTCAGGTATTCATCGTTTTCAAGCTTCCGGTCCTTAGCCCGGAATACTTCCTCAAAATTGCTGAGGCTCCCGAGATGTCCGGGTTTCAAGAGCGAAACGAGATTGAAAATTTCTTCCACTTTGTTTTGGATCGGTGTGGCAGTAAGCAGGAGACAGAATTTCTTTTTCAGATTCTGGACAAATTCATAGTTTTTCGTTTTGTTATTTTTCAGTTTATGAGCTTCATCAATGATGACCATATCGTATTCAAGGCTGTTGATGATTTCACGGTGCGGGCTGCGTTTTGCAGTATCGATTGAAGATACGACCACATCGCACTGCTCCCAAACATAGCTTTTCTTTTGGGCTATCGCCGGTATGTAGAACTTTTGATAGAGTTCCATCGACCATTGGGAGACAAGGGATGCCGGTACAAGGATCAAGACCTTCTTGACCAGTCCGCGGATCATGTATTCTTTCAGGATCAGCCCTGCTTCAATCGTTTTTCCGAGTCCCACTTCGTCAGCAAGTATCGCTTTCCCGTTCATCTCTTCCACCACATTGCGTGCCACCTCAAGCTGATGGGGAAGCGGCGTCAGTTGCGGCAGGTGGGAAGGGGCAAGCAACCCTTCGAACTCAGGGATGCCAAGATGATTTTCCACTTCCAGTGCCAACTTAAATAATTCATAATTCGCCCATGGACCGTCGTCATCCATCCGTTTTAACAGCTCTTCCTGCCAACTCTTGTCAAATAATATCTCTACATTCATGCATGAGCATCCTTTCTGAATTATCCAATTTTTAGTGGTTGAAAAATAGGCAACGTTTTCATTAGCAAATTTTGATAATCTAAGTAATGAAAGACGAACAATTAGCTATATAAAAATAATAATGAACCATGTTTTTGTATTGCCAGAAAGCTTTCTCTAATGGTAGGATAATAGTGAGCTTTGAAAGGTTGATTTACCTAAAAAAATGGTGATGAAGAAAGCTGGCATTCAATCTTTCTTTTATTGTTACCAATTACCAGTAAAATTATATATTCGCGAATGAGAACAAGGGGAGAGACTGCCGGAAGTTTGGCAGCGCCGAAGGAGCAAACAAGGGATCTTGTGAATCTCTCAGGCAAAAAGACTCTTGTTTGACGCATCTCTGGAGAGCGTTCAACTTATGATGAACCACCAAAGGGGAAAGCCTTACATAAGGTAAACTTTCAGGTGCCAAGGACAGAGGAACTCTAACATAAAAGGAGTTTCTCTGTCCTTTTTTTGGGAAAAAGCATTTTTAGTAGGCTAACAATCTTTTATCAGGGTAGAGGAGGAGAAGATTTTGACAGAATTAAAAAGAACTCCGTTGTTTGAAGTCTATAAAGATCATGGTGCAAAAACCATCGACTTTGGTGGTTGGGATTTGCCGGTGCAATTCTCGAGCATTAAAGAGGAGCATGAAGCGGTACGTACAAAAGCAGGCTTATTTGATGTTTCCCATATGGGGGAAATCGAAGTGAAAGGAAAAGACAGCCTTCCTTATCTGCAAAAAATGATGACCAACGATGTTTCCAAGCTGAAGGATGGCGGAGCACAATATACTGCCATGTGCTATGAGAACGGCGGTACAGTCGATGATCTGCTTGTCTACAAGAAAGCTGACGAGGATTATCTGCTGGTGGTCAATGCCTCCAATATCGAGAAGGACTTTGACTGGCTTACAAGCAAAGTGACCGAAGAAGTGACTGTGACTAATGTCTCGGATTCAATTGCACAATTGGCGATCCAAGGTCCGTTGGCAGAGGAATCCCTTCAAAAACTGACAAGTACAGACTTATCACAAATCAAATTTTTTAAATTTAATGAAAATGTAGAAATAAACGGCATACCTGCCTTGGTTTCACGCACAGGATATACCGGCGAAGATGGCTTTGAAATTTACTGTGCAAGTGAAGATGCGGTGGAGCTATGGAATGCGATCCTTAAGGATGAAAACGTGATACCGTGCGGACTTGGTGCACGCGATACACTCCGTTTTGAAGCAAACCTTGCATTATACGGCCAGGAGCTATCCAAGGACATCACCCCTCTAGAGGCTGGAATCGGCTTTGCCGTGAAGGTGAACAAGGAAGAGGATTTCTTCGGAAAAGAAGTATTGAAGGATCAGAAGGAAAACGGCGTACCACGCAAGCTTGTGGGGATCGAAATGATAGACAAAGGCATCCCGCGTCATGGATATGAAGTATTTGTAGGAGAGGAACAGATCGGGGAAGTGACGACCGGTACCCAGTCACCTACATTAAAGAAAAACATTGGTCTTGCCTTATTGAACAAAGAATTCACAGAGCTTGAGACGGAAGTGGAAGTTCAGGTCCGTAAAAAGCGCCTAAAAGCCAAAGTTGTCAAAACACCATTTTATCAACGTCCAAAAAACTGAGTGGAGAGGGGCTTACAACATGAAACATCGTTATTTGCCGATGACTGACCAAGATATTCAAGAAATGATGAACGTAATTGGCGTATCTTCCATAGATGAACTTTTTTCAGATATCCCGGAAAGTGTACGTTTTGATGGGGAATTGAAAATCAAGCAAGCTAAATCCGAATCCGCATTAATGCGTGAGTTAAGTGAATTGGCTGCGAAAAACAAAGACTTGAGAAAGCATGCTTCCTTTCTTGGGGCAGGTGTGTACGACCATTACATGCCGGTCATCGTGGATCATGTCATCTCCCGTTCCGAGTTCTATACGGCATACACGCCATACCAGCCGGAAATTTCACAAGGGGAGCTGCAGGCTATCTTTGAATTCCAGACGATGATCTGCGAACTCACTGGCATGGATGTTGCAAACTCCTCCATGTATGACGGTTCGACTTCCTTTGCAGAAGCGGCAATGCTTGCTGCAGGACATACTAAGAAAAAGAAAGTCCTGATCTCAGGTGCCGTTCATCCTGAAGCGGAGGCAGTGGTGACCTCCTATGCAAAGGGTCAATACATCGAAGTGGTCGAAATCCCGACTAAAAATGGTGTGACTGACGTAGCAGCACTCGAAGAAATGATGTCGGATGAAATCGCAGCGGTGATGGTCCAATATCCAAACTTCTTCGGTCAGATCGAACCGATGCAGGAGATCGAAAAGCTTGCACACTCCGGTAAGGGGATGTTCCTTGTTTCTTCTAATCCATTGGCACTTGGAGCGTTGACACCTCCTGGTAAATTTGGCGCGGATATCGTAACAGGTGATGCACAGCCTTTCGGGATCCCGACTCAATTCGGTGGACCTCATTGTGGTTATTTTGCAGTGACAACGAAATTGATGCGAAAGGTTCCTGGTAGATTAGTAGGCCAGACAGTCGATGAAGAAGGGCAACGCGGATTCGTACTGACGCTTCAAGCGCGCGAACAGCATATCCGACGCGATAAAGCGACTTCCAATATCTGTTCAAACCAGGCATTGAACGCACTGGCTGCTTCTGTTGCGATGACAGCCCTAGGTAAAAAGGGCGTCAAGGAAATGGCTGTACAGAACATCCAAAAGGCTCAATACGCAAAACGCGCAATGGAAGCTGCAGGATTGGAAGTTACGTTCAGCGGGCCATTCTTCAATGAGTTTGTCGTGAAGCTTTCCACTCCTATCAAAGAAGTGAACCGTAAGCTGCTTGATAAAGGAATCATTGGCGGCTATGACTTGGGCACATACTATCCTGAGCTTGAAAACCATATGCTGATTGCCGTGACAGAATTGCGTACGAAAGAAGAAATCGACACACTAGTGAAGGAATTGGGGGATGGCAGCCATGAATAAGCAAAATCAACCACTTATTTTTGAACTTTCCAGAGAAGGCCGCATCGGCTACAGCCTGCCTGAAAACGATGTGCCAGAAGTAGACTTAAACGAGCTGTTCCCTAAAGAGTTCATCCGTGAAGAAGCACCCGAGCTTCCGGAAGTCTCAGAGCTTGATATCATGCGCCACTACACTGCACTGAGCAACCGTAACCATGGGGTGGATTCAGGATTTTATCCATTAGGATCTTGTACTATGAAATATAATCCGAAAATCAATGAAAACGTCGCGCGTTTCCCTGGGTTTTCCCATATCCATCCCCTGCAGGACGAATCAACGGTGCAAGGTGCGCTGGAATTGATGCATGATTTGCAGGAGCATCTGTTCGAAATCACTGGTATGGATGAAGTGACCCTTCAACCGGCTGCCGGCGCACACGGAGAGTGGACGGGATTGATGATGATCCGTGCCTATCATGAAGCGAACAATGACACAAAGCGTACAAAGGTTATCGTGCCAGACTCTGCACACGGTACAAACCCTGCTTCAGCAACCGTTGCAGGTCTTGAAACGATTACTGTTAAATCGAATGAGGACGGATTGGTAGACCTTGAGGACCTTCGCAGAGTGGTAGGGGAAGATACAGCGGCACTGATGCTGACAAACCCGAACACACTTGGACTGTTTGAAGAGAACATCCTGGAAATGGCGCACATCGTCCACGAAGCAGGCGGAAAGCTCTATTATGACGGAGCCAACCTGAATGCCGTACTAAGTAAAGCGCGTCCTGGGGACATGGGCTTTGACGTGGTTCACTTGAACTTGCACAAAACCTTTACTGGCCCACATGGAGGCGGCGGCCCGGGTTCAGGTCCGGTTGGAGTGAAAGCGGACTTGATTCCTTACCTGCCAAAACCGCTTGTTGTGAAAAAAGAAGACGGAAGCTTCGGCTTCGACTACGACCGCCCGGATTCCATCGGCCGCGTGAAGCCGTTCTACGGAAACTTCGGCATCAATGTCCGTGCCTACACGTATATCCGTTCCATGGGGCCGGATGGCTTGAAGGCTGTTACAGAATACGCGGTTTTAAATGCAAACTACATGATGCGTCGTTTGGCAGAGCATTTCGACCTGCCGTTTGACAGACATTGCAAGCATGAATTCGTATTGTCGGGTAAGCGTCAGAAGAAACTCGGCGTGCGTACACTCGACATCGCAAAACGCCTGCTTGACTTCGGCTACCACCCGCCGACCATCTACTTCCCATTGAACGTAGAGGAGTGCATCATGATCGAACCGACCGAAACGGAATCAAAAGAAACATTGGATTCCTTCATCGATGCCATGATCCAGATCGCGCGCGAAGCCGAAGAGAACCCGGAAGTAGTGCAAGAAGCACCGCACACAACCGTGATCAAAAGATTGGATGAAACGCTAGCGGCCCGTAAGCCTGTGTTGCGTTATCAGAAGGAAGCATAATCGATGGGGCCTTGCCCCTTGTAAGATAGCAGGGACAGATTCCTTGTCCCATAAAGCAGCGGCCGTTTCGTGGTCGCTGCTTTATTTATTATTAAAGGGTTTACGATGTGTTGTAATTTATTGTTATTAGCGAGCGGATCGGCGGATAGATTATGAAGGATTTTGGACAGATTAATACGCACTCTGGATCGATTCAGCGGGCTTCCGGCTAGATTAATGGAGAAAGTCGCTAGATTATGGTGGAAACTCGATAGATTAACGTGGATGATACCCTCACTCCGGTCAAAGCAAGCTGGTGAGGGAATCAAAAGCATTGAATGATACCCTCACTCCGGTCAAAGCAAGCTGGTGAGGGAATCAAAAGCATCGAATGATACCTTCACTCGGCTCGAAACATGCAAGTGAGGGAATCAAAAGCATCGAATGATACCTTCACTCCGGTCAAAACAAGCTAGTGAGGTAATCAAAAGCATTGAATGATACCCTCACTCCGGTCAAAACAAGCAAGTGAAGGAATCAAAAGCATTGAATGATACCCTCACTCCGGTTAAAGCAAGCTGGTGAGGGAATTAAAAGCATTGAATGATACCCTCACTCGGTTCGAAACAAGCAAGTGAAGGAATCAAAAGCATTGAATGATACCATCACTCGGCTCGAAACAAGCTAACGAGGGAATCAAAAGCATCGAATGATACCTTCACTCCGCTCAAAGCAAGCAAATGAGGAAATCAAAAACTTTTAGCTACCCATTTCCATAAATAGCTTCCCAAAATTCATTTCATTTCTCATTTTCCCTTCCACCAAGTATGATTAATAGTAGAAACAAAGGGAGGGATCATGAATGTATTACGCTAAAACCTATGAAGCAAGGGAGGAACTGCTGCACCTACTCGACGGCCTTGAAGAAGATAAACTCCACGACAAAAAAAGTCCGGAGCTTTGGTCTGTAAGCGAAAACGTGGAACACCTTTACCTGATAGAAAACAAGATTGTGAATGGTCTCAAAAAAGCGATTCAAGCCAAGGCTACTGTGGAGGAAAAGGACCTGAACCTCGAGAAAATGCTCGCAAACCGTACATACAAGGTGCAGGCGCCGGAAGATATCGTTCCATCCGGTCATCCCTATACAAAGGCTGAGCTCTTGCAGATGCTCGAGCAATCGAGAGCAAACCTGAATGACTTCATCCAGGATGTTGATGACACATCCCTGCAATCCTATGGATTTAACCATCGCTGGATCGGAGACCTCTCTGCACAGCAATGGGTACAGCTGATCGGGTTCCATGAAAGAAGGCATATAGATCAGATAAAGGAATCCATCCAATAAAGTACAAAAAAGAGCACTTACATTCACAATGAAATGTAAGTGCTCTTTGCTATTAGTTCTTAGTTCTGATCTTGCCGCCCCATTGCTTGAATCCGCCTTTTAGCTGATACAGCTTTGTATGGCCTTGTTTTTTCAGCATCTGTGCTGCACGGCCGCTGCGCAATGTGTTCTGGCAGTAGATGTAGACTGGTTGATCGTTGCGAATCTCTTTGCTTCTCATTTTTAGTTGAGAAAGAGGAATGTTTCTTGCTCCCAGGATGTGTCCGCCCTCATATTCCTTTTGTTCGCGAACATCAATCAGTTGGGCTTTGCGATAGCCTGAACGAAAATCCTCCTCGGATAGAGTGGTGAGAATTTTGCGTTGGTAGAGGAACATGATCACCGAATAGGCAATGATTGCTCCCAAAACTCCTAATAAAACGTACAATGCTGACAACCCCTCTTTATCTTAGTATTCCAAAGTATATTATATAAAAGCTTGGACAAAATGTCATCCTTTTACTAAAGCGGCAACGAAAAACTGCCAAGCTTTAACTTTGAAATAGTGGAGTCGTTTTGTTACACTAAATCATCATACATCATAAAAAGAGGTACAACCTATGACAACAGAAACATGGAGATATATTGACTCAAAAGAACAGTCTCCCGCCTTTAACATGGCTTTGGACGAAGCGCTTCTTGATTGGCACAGCGCAGGGAAGATCCCACCGACCATCCGATTTTATGGCTGGAACCCACCGACATTATCAGTTGGGTATTTCCAGAAAGTGGAAAAAGAAGTAAATATGGATCGCGTAAAGGAATTGGGGCTTGGATTTGTCCGACGCCCGACAGGTGGACGAGGCGTGCTTCATGATAAAGAACTGACTTACAGTGTCATCGTATCGGAAGAACATCCCGAAATGCCACACTCTGTAACGGAAGCATATCGCGTCATTTCAGAAGGAATCCTGGAAGGGTTCAAAGCGCTTGGCTTGGATGCCTATTTTGCGATTCCCCGAACGGAAGAGGAAAAAGAGGGATTGAAAAATCCAAGGTCTGCCGTATGCTTTGATGCACCGTCATGGTATGAGCTCGTGGTGGAAGGCCGTAAAGTGGCGGGCAGCGCACAGACTCGCCAGAAGGGTGTCATCCTGCAGCACGGCTCCATACTACTTGAAATAGACGAGGATATGTTGTTCAGCCTGTTCAACTATCCGAGCGACCGCGTCAAAGAGCGCATGCAGAAAAACTTCAAGAACAAGGCTGTCGCGATCAATGCGCTAAGGGAAACCCCTGTGACGATAGAAGAGGCGAAGGAAGCCTTCTATAAAGGATTTGAAAAAGGTTTGAACATAAAGCTGGAGCCTTATGAACTGACGGCTTCAGAGCTTGAGGAAGTACAGGCAATCATGGATAGTAAATATTCGACGGACGAGTGGAATTATAAAAGGTAACGGGGAATTTTTTTCTCGTTAT
Source organism: Sutcliffiella tianshenii (assembly GCF_016908565.1). GTDB lineage: Bacteria > Bacillota > Bacilli > Bacillales > Bacillaceae_I > Sutcliffiella_A > Sutcliffiella_A tianshenii. Next base: position 14,179 of record NZ_JAFBED010000004.1, on the reverse strand, counting down.
CTTTTTGTTTTACACAAGATATAGTAGGGTACTAAAAAGGGTCGCCCATATATGTGATAGTCAACCTATAAAAAATAAAAAAATATTTTTCTTGCAAAAGGAAGGATTTTCTTAAAAGGTTGATACATAAACATCGCTATATTTTGCCATTTTACGCAAGTGACAAAATACGTCATTATTTGAGATTTTGTCGAAGTAATCTTTGTTTTTCTCTCTCATCCTCATTAATTTGATTGTTTTTCCATTTGACAAAAAAAGATTTATTCGCCCAAAAATCAATATATAGTATTGTCGAAAAAATGTAAGACACTATATGTTGATATTTTATGTCTTCTTGTGATACGTTATCTATATTAAGATTTTGTACTAGTTTTAGAGGAGTTGTAATAATGACCATTGCCATGAATGAAAATAAACCGAAAATCAATGTAGAACGACTGAACCAGGATATCAGCTTGTTCCCGCAAGTGCATCCAATTACAGAGGGCATGACAACGACTCACAGAGGTGTTTCCCGTCTCGTAATGCTCGATCGTTACGCATTCAAAGATACAGAAAAAGTGACTCTGACAGCGGGAGATTTTGTTGTGCTGACGATCAAGGAAGATCCTAAATTCCCAGCAAGAGGGTTAGGCTACATCCAGGATATCGATTGGTCCACCAAGAAAGCCTCCGTATTAATCGAAGAAGAATATCGTGGTGTTTTGACTAAGCAGGGTGAAGTGGAGACAGGTGTAGTGGTACGCACACTCGACGTCATCGAAAAGCCATTGGAAGTGTATTACGAGCAGATCGCAAAACGTAATGCAACAGGATTGGCTGCAGCCGAAACGACGGAAGAGAAGCGCCAGGAGTGGTTCGAGAAGTTCTACCATGAGCTGGTCAACCTCAACTTTGTTCCGGCAGGAAGGGTATTGTACGGAGCGGGAGCGGATACGGACGTAACGTATTTCAACTGCTACGTGATGCCGTTTGTCCAGGATTCACGCGAAGGCATTTCCGAGCACCGCAAGCAGGTGATGGAGATCATGAGCCGCGGCGGTGGGGTAGGAACGAACGGATCCACCCTTCGACCAAGAAATGCCCTGGCAAGAGGAGTGAACGGAAAATCATCCGGAAGTGTTTCGTGGCTGGATGATATTGCGAAATTGACGCATTTAGTGGAACAGGGTGGATCAAGACGCGGGGCTCAAATGATCATGCTTGCAGACTGGCACCCTGACATCGTGGAATTCATCATCTCCAAAATGCAAAACCCAAGAATTCTTCGTTACCTAATCGAAAATACAAATGATGAAAGCATCAAAAAAGCGGCAGAGGACAAGCTGAAATTCACTCCGCTGACAGATCAGGAAGTCACGATGTACCAATCAGTCACAAACTTCAAGCACATTCCTGGCTATGGTGGATTCACAGAACAGATCATCAGGGACGCAGAGCAGAAGTTGAAAGTGGGCGGTACCTACACGGTGCATAATCCTGAATTCCTGACCGGCGCCAATATTTCCATCACGCTGACAAATGACTTTATGGAAGCTGTGGAGAATGATGCGGATTACGACCTTCGCTTCCCGGATGTCGAAGGTTATGATAAAGAGGAAATGGAAATCTACAATAAGGAATGGTCAGAGGTTGGCGACGTACGTGAGTGGGAGAAGCTTGGCCATAAGGTACGCGTGTACAGAAAAATCAAGGCGAAAGAGCTTTGGAACCTTGTGAACATCTGTGCCACCTACTCAGCTGAGCCAGGAATCTTCTTTATCGATAATGCCAATGATATGACCAATGCGAAAGCATACGGTCAAAAGGTTGTTGCGACGAACCCATGTGGGGAACAACCCCTCGCACCTTTCAGTGTCTGCAACCTTGCTGCAGTGAACCTTGCAGAAATGGCAGACAAAGAAACAAAGACCGTCAACTTCGAAAAACTGAAGCAAACAGTGGAAGTCGGCGTAAGAATGCAGGACAACGTTATCGATGTAACACCTTATTTCCTTGAGGAGAACAAAAAGCAGGCACTTGGCGAGCGCCGTGTCGGATTAGGTGTAATGGGACTTCATGACCTGTTGATCTACTGCGAAACCGAATACGGATCCGAAAAAGGAAATGAGCTTGTGGATCAAGTGTTTGAAACAATCGCAACGACAGCGTACCGTGCTTCTGTTGAGCTTGGAAAAGAGAAGGGAAGCTTCCCGTTCTTACAAGGCGCAACTGAGGAAGAAACGAACCGTCTGCGTAAAGCATTCACCGAAACGGGCTTTATGAGCAAGATGCCGGAAGATATCAAAGAGGGTATCTTGACGTCCGGTATCCGTAACTCTCATTTGCTGACAGTTGCACCAACTGGTTCTACAGGAACGATGGTCGGTGTATCAACAGGACTTGAGCCATACTTCTCCTTCTCTTACTTCCGCAGCGGACGCTTAGGAAAGTTCATCGAAGTGAAGGCGGATATCGTGCAGGAGTACTTGAATGCCAACCCGGAAGCAGATCCGGAGAACCTGCCTGACTGGTTCATCTCAGCGATGGAATTGGCTCCACAAGCGCATGCTGACGTGCAATGCATCATCCAGCAATGGATTGACAGCTCCATTTCCAAAACCGTAAATGCACCTAAAGGCTATACGGTAGAACAGGTGAAAAAAGTGTACGAACGACTTTACAAAGGTGGCGCAAAAGGTGGAACGGTTTATGTGGATGGAAGCCGTGACTCTCAAGTATTGACCCTGAAAGCCGAGGAGAACACAATGGATGAAGAAAGCGAACAGATCCAGATGGAAGATGTCGTGAAAAAGCCGGTAGTGCTGGTGGAAACGATCAATGACCTTCGTTCCACTAACGTCCAATTCGGTTCGGAAGTCGGAAACACATGCCCTGTATGCCGTATCGGGACGGTAAAGGAAATCGGCGGTTGCAACACATGTACTGATTGTGGTGCACAGCTGAAATGCGGACTTTAAAATAAAGTGAAAGACCTATTCGCTCAGTTCGAATAGGTCTTTTATTTTTTGTAAGTACTCACCAGCCCCCTGCTTCATACATTATCCTAAAAGGGGGAATGCCTAATGTGGCAAATGAAAATACCATACCTGATCGGACGGCCGATCGGTGTATCATTTATAAATGGCACTGGCACCTCGGGAGTCCTATGTAGCGCCGATGGGCAAAAGCTTTATGTAATGGAGTATCTTTATCATACCCAGTTTGCCATCAAGCAATATGAATACAGGACAATACAGGATATTCTGCCTTTTCCGGGCTGTCAATGAGAGCGGTGATGAAAGGACATCCCATTAGATGTTCTTTCATAATATTAATGATTGAAATCTTTGAACCTTTCTACATAACTTGTCAGTAGAGCCAAGTTAATGTATCATTTTAATGACGGTTACGATCGTGGATTGGAAATGGAGGGATTATATGCCTACCCCAAGTATGGAAGACTACATAGAACAGATTTATATGTTGATTGAAGATAAAGGATATGCACGTGTATCAGACATAGCCGAAGCATTGGCTGTACATCCCTCGTCAGTAACGAAAATGGTGCAAAAGCTCGATAAGGATAAGTATCTGATTTATGAAAAGTACCGCGGTCTCGTGTTGACTGCAAAAGGCAAGAAAATCGGTAAGCGACTCGTATATCGCCATGAGCTTTTAGAGCAGTTCCTGCGTGTGATCGGTGTGGATGAGGAGAACATCTATGAAGATGTGGAAGGCATCGAGCATCATCTCAGCTGGAATGCGATCGATCGCATCGGGGATCTTGTACAATATTTTGAAGAAAACAAAGAGCGTACAGAATCTTTGCAGCTCATCCAAAAACAAAACGAAGAAAATCAATAAAAGGTCGGACCAGGCGTAATGCTGAGTGGTCGGCCTTTTTTCTTTTGGACAGTTATAATTCCCATTCTCTTACATAAAAAAGGTTATAGAGGTTTATGGTTGGTTGGGAATGGAGGGAGACAATTGGTGATTGACGGAGTGTTCTCCGGTGGTGGAATTAAAGGGTTCGCGTTGATTGGGGCACTTCAAGCAGTGGAACAACGGGGATTGAAATTTCAACGACTTGCAGGAACAAGCGCCGGTTCCATCATCGCTTCCTTTGTAGCTGCAGGCTATACAGCAGATGAAATATATAAGATGCTTGGGGAGACGGATGTCCTGGATTTCCTGGACCAGCGAAGAACGTTACTGCCTTCCCCTGTGGCAAAATGGCTTTTGCTATATTGGCGGTTGGGATTGTACAAGGGGGAAAGGCTGGAAAGCTGGGTGAAAGAGAAACTTGCCGCAAAGGGAGTGCATACATTCGCCGACCTTCCCGGACAGAAGTTGCGAATCATCGCTTCCGATCTGACAAGCGGGAGGATGGCTGTGCTGCCCGATGATCTGCCCAGATATGATATCGATCCCTCCAAGTTCTCGGTTGCGAAGGCAGTGAGGATGAGCTGTAGTATCCCATACTTTTTCGAACCGGTTAAAATAAAGGGAAAGGGAGTCTGCCATCTATTTGTGGACGGTGGCGTGCTCAGCAATTTTCCTATCTGGCTATTTGATAATGACCGGATCCCCAAAATCCGGCCTGTGCTTGGAATCAAGCTGAGTGCTAAGCAAAAGGATCTGCCGGTAAATAAAATCAATAATGCGATTACCATGTTTGGTGCCCTATTCGAAACGATGAAGGATGCACATGATGCCCGATATATCGACAGGCGCCATGAAAAGAACATCATTTTCATCCCGATGGACCACATTGCGGTAACGGAGTTCGCCCTCACTGAGGAAAGAAAAAGGGGATTGGTCGAGATAGGGAAAAAACGGGCAGAAGCATTCTTGAGAACGTGGAGTTATTGATTTTTAGCATAAAAAAATCGGACCGTTTAAAAAAACGCCCGATTTTTTTTCTTGCCTTTTTTTCCTTCAATGACAGTCAGGTGGGAAGAGCTTCTTCTTTTTTGAGCAGAGGATTTTACCCCGGTTCTATCTTTGCCAATGAGGGGAGTCACATTGTTTTTTGGTTTCGCAGAAGGATATTTCTTTTTGGACTGCTTTACTGCCTTGCTGTATCTTGCATCTGTCCGACCACCGCCGATCCTGCCCTGTATGAAATGACGGAAGACGAGATAGAGGACGGTTGCCCCCCCAACTATTAATAGAAGGCTTTTGAATAGTCCTCCGGGATTCTGGAACAGCTGGATAGCAAGATAGAACCCAGCCAGTGATAGCAGCATGATCAAAATCGGTTTGCCAAAGCCTCGTTTCACCCTAGTCACCTCCCTGGTCGTCTTAGAAAAAGTATTTCCGATAATTTTAGTTTGTGTAAATAGTATATTTTATAGGATAAGGCTTGTTGCGGATTTTTATACTATTTCTTCAGTATTCTTTTTCTCTGAATCTTGTTCAAGCTCTAAAAGTTTATTGAAGGAATGTATTGCCACTTCCACCTGATCGTCAGAGGGCTCTTTTGTTGTAAGTAGCTGCAGCCATAGTCCAGGATATCCGAGCAATCGCAATACAGGGACTTCACGGACCTTGTTTGTCAGCTGAAGGACTTCAAAGGAAATGCCCAGTACCACAGGGATGAGTGCCAAACGGTTCAACACGCGCGCCCATAGCGGGTCCGTCGGGACTAGCAGGTAGATGAAAAAGCCGACGATCACGGTGAAAAGGATAAAACTGCTGCCGCATCGGTAATGTAGCCTAGACTGGCTTTGAATATTGCTTACAGTTAATTCTTTCCCGTTTTCATAGGCGTTAATCACTTTATGTTCCGCACCATGATATTGAAACACCCTTTTCACAATCGGTGTGAAAGAAATGAAATATATATAGGCTAATAGAAGCATCAGCTTAAAGACCGTCTCGACTAATACCTGAGCGAAATCACTTGGGAATATAGGCTTCGTCAAGTTTGCCAGGAATACAGGCACAAGCGTGAAAATGAATTTCCCGAAAATGAAGGAAAGAATCCCCACTGCTGCAACGCTTAAAATCATTTCTAGCTTGGAAGTTTCCTTTTTGTTATAGATGACTTCCTCGTCATCAACTGGATCCACATCATATCGTTCTGTTGAGAAGTTCAGATGCTTGGAGCCATTTCCGGCCGCCTCCACGATTGCGACGACACCTCTTAGGAAGGGGATCCGCTTCAATTTTTGTAATGTGGGGTTTGTTTTTCTTGGCACATGTAAATACTCGATTGAATCATCTTTCCTGCGGATGGCTGTTACATAATGGCGTTTTCCGCCGAACATGACACCCTCCACCACTGCCTGTCCACCATAGACGGGCTTTGTTTCATTTGACATATAGACACCAACCTAACTTATTCTAAGAAGAAAATTTTCCTATTTACTAATATTCTACCTGAATCTTGAAAAAACCTCTACTCTCGTTCCTTTTCATTTTTTTTAATTCTCATGAATGGTTCCTTTTTATAATGGAAAGATATGTTTATATGCCATTTTGAGAGGGAGTAATAAGCGTATGAGTGAAAACGAAAACCAAGAGCTTGAACAGAATAAACGCGAACAGCCCATGAGCTTTATGACCAAAGTGATCATAACAGGCTTTGTCGGGGGGGTTCTTTGGAGTATGATCGGCCTCTTCGCCTATATATTCCATTTTACGGAAATAAGCCCGAATGTGGTGCTCCAGCCTTGGGCTTTGGGCGAATGGAAAAAAGGTGTGCTGGGGTATATTATCAGCTTCATCCTGCTTGGCCTGTTCGGTATCGGTGCTGCGCTGATCTATGCAGCCACCCTAAAAAAATTCAGGCATTATTGGATTGGAATCATCTATGGAATTGTCCTATGGGGTGTTGTTTTCTTTCTATTGAATCCGATGTTTCCATCCATAAAGACAGTAACAAAGTTGACGCTTGATACAAATATCACGAATATTTGCCTTTATATTCTCTTTGGCGTTTTTGTCGGCTACTCAATTTCTTTTGAGCATTCCGAGATGGTGACACAAAAGCAGCAGCAACAAGATCAGCCCTCAGCAAATAGGTAGTAGGAAAAGTTGGAATGTGATAGAATGTTCAGTAATTGGACATTCTTTTTTTACGTGTTCATATTTGTTAAAAGGAGTCATGACATGCGCCTACTTGTTCTGAATGGACCGAATCTCAATCGGCTTGGTCTGAGAGAGCCGGCAATCTACGGGAAAGACACATTAAAGGATCTTGAAAAGCAATTGGAAACCTTGGCGGCAGAGCTTGGGATTTCGATTGACTGCTATCAGAGCAATCATGAGGGCAATCTGATTGATAAGCTACACGCGGCGGAAGATGTCTTTGCTGGGGTTGTCATCAATCCTGGCGCCTTCACCCACTATAGCTACGCGATCCGAGATGCCATCGCAAGCATTTCGATTCCGGTAATGGAAGTACATATTTCAAACATACATAAGCGTGAAGAGTTCCGTCATACATCCGTCACCGCACCTGTTACACACGGGCAGATCATCGGTCTGGGACTGTATGGCTATCACTTGGCAGTACAAGGGTTGGTAAGGATAATTAAGGGGGAGTAAGGGAATGGAAAAATTAACAAGATTAAGAGAGAGTTTTCAAGGATTGAACATCGATGCATTATTAGTGACGAGTGGAAAGAACCGTCAATATTTAACTGGCTTTTCAGGGAGTGCAGGAGTAGCGGTCATTACCGAGGATAAAGCTGTATTCATCACAGACTTCCGCTATACCGAGCAGGCGGCCAAGCAGTGCGTGGGCTTTGAAATCGTCCAGCATAAAGGCGGACTTGTGGAAGAAATAGCTGCGGTTGTAAAAGACCTTGGAGTCAACAAGCTTGGCTTTGAGCAGGATCATGTGACATTCTCAAGCTACTTGAACTACAAAACGACCATCAAAGCGGATCTTGTACCGGTTTCAGGCGTTATTGAAAAGTTACGCTTGATTAAGAATGAACAAGAGATTAAGATATTAAAGGAAGCTACGCAGATTGCTGATGCAGCTTTTGAGCATATCATCACGTACATAAAGCCTGGCCTTACAGAGCTGGATGTTTCCAATGAGCTTGAATTCTTCATGAGAAAACAAGGTGCGGTGTCATCTTCTTTTGATATCATCGTTGCTTCCGGGTACCGTTCTGCCCTGCCGCATGGTGTTGCATCCGACAAAATCATCGAAAAAGGTGAGTTTGTCACACTTGATTTCGGTGCCTACTATAAAGGCTATAACTCCGATATCACACGTACCCTGGCGGTTGGAGAGCCAAGTGACGAATTGCGCAACATCTACAATATCGTCCTTGAAGCCCAATTGAGAGGGATGAAAGGAATCAAGCCTGGCATGACTGGTCGCGAGGCGGATGCCCTGACCCGTGATTATATTACGGAAAAAGGCTATGGCGAGTACTTTGGACACTCAACCGGACACGGACTTGGAATGGAAGTTCATGAAGGACCTTCCTTATCGGTGAAATCCGAAACTGTATTGGAACCAGGAATGGTTGTGACCGTGGAACCGGGCATTTATGTTGCAGGATTGGGCGGAGTTCGTATCGAGGATGATACGATCGTCACAGAATCCGGCAATGAATCACTGTCCTATTCCACAAAGGAACTTATTATTTTGTAAAGGTAATCTCTTCGCTTGGTGGAGTAGACTGAATCTCTCAGGGATACAATACCGGTAGGACTACTATTTACATAGCATTAGGAGGAAACATAATAATGATTTCAGTAAACGATTTTCGTACAGGCTTGACTATCGAAGTAGACAACGGAATTTGGCGCGTAATGGATTTCCAACACGTTAAGCCAGGAAAAGGGGCGGCATTCGTTCGTTCCAAACTGCGCAATCTGCGTACAGGTGCGATCCAGGAAAAAACGTTCCGTGCAGGTGAAAAAGTAGGGAAAGCGCAAATCGACAACCGCAGAATGCAATACCTTTATGCAAATGGCGACATGCACGTTTTCATGGACAACGAGTCCTATGACCAACTTGAATTGCCAGCAGGCCAAATCGAGTATGAGTTGAAGTACTTGAAAGAAAACATGGAAGTTGCCATCATGATGTACCAAGGTGAAACGCTTGGAGTAGAGCTTCCAAACACTGTAGAGCTTAAAGTGGTAGAAACAGAGCCTGGCATCAAAGGGGACACAGCTTCCGGCGGTTCCAAGCCGGCAATCGTTGAAACTGGCCTATCCGTTAACGTACCTTTCTTCGTAAACGAAGGCGACGTTCTGATTGTCAATACAACTGACGGTTCTTACGTTTCAAGAGCATAATTGTTTTAGGGAAGAGGCTGACTGGGCCTTTTCCCTTTTTTTATGAAAAGCATTTAAAAAAGCCTGCACAAAAGCAGGCTCACCCCTCATCAAACCATTTCACATCATTAACACCTTCGATCAATTTCCGTGCATCAGAACCATCCAGCCCGCTCATCCAGACACTTTTCCAGCCGTTGGCATCTGTACGGATCCAGCTAAGCATTTTATGCTTTTTCAAAGTAACAGGTTTTTCGTCTGAAAATCCCTCGGGCAGATCGACAAACGGCTTCCCGGAACTCTTTTGTTCGTCCTCTTTGCTATTGATCAAAATAAGGCCGGAGCGAAAATCGGCTAAGGTGTCAGATTCTTTCCCTCGTGCAACGACTATTCTGGTATCGTCGAGCCAATCAAAGTTTACGTCTGCAAATCCGTCAGGCGTGAAGATTTTAGTTTGACTCGGTAAAACACTTTGCACCGTCAGTCTTTTATTTTTGACTCCGCCGCGCAATCTGCCGCCACCTTGGATCGAAGCAAGGTGCGACTTGGAAGGAGCCCATTTGATCCAGCCCTTTTCCCGTAGGATCTCGCCCATTGGTATCAAGACTTTGTTTTCTTTTACAAAAACGGTCAACATGTTGCTGTCCTCCGACCATGAAGCCGTAGGTGAGACGACGAATGCCAGGAGCTTGCCGTCCTTTGACCAGTTGAAATTCTCTGCATCAATGGAAAGAATGGATAGATCGTCCAGCTTCAGGGGGGAGGATATGGTTAAGAGAGGCTCCACCTTGACATCGAGCTCCTGATTTTTGTGTTCAGCATCCCACTTGACCTCATATAGCCTCGGGTGGCTCCATCCGTCCGGGAACATGACGGCACTTGCCGAGGCTATCAGGTTTTCACCCTCTGCATCCCAGGAAAAATGGGAAACACCGCCATTCAACTGGTGGATGATCGGCTTGTTATCCTTGAACTCTACGACTGAGAGAAAGGAGCCGGTCAAAAAAGCGAATGAATTCTTCTTTGGATTCCATTGAACGTCATGTCCAACCATCTTGAGTTTAGTGTGTGTATTGGTGGGAACATGATATAGCCATATGGCAGGTTCTTCTCCCTCTGTCTCGCTTTTTTCCTCAAAGCTCAACCATTGTCCATCCTTGGACCACCCTAGATTGGAAATGGACAGATTTTCCTGCAAAAGCACCTCAGATCCATCCATATAAAGCCATAACGCTTTGTCCCGGATAAATGCAGCTTGAAGGCCATTTGCTTCTGCGGCTTTTGTGGATGGTATAAGAAACATGAGCAGGACCAACGTCAGCCATATTTTTTTCATGGTGCGTTCCTCCTATTTTTCAGTATGAGTAGTTGACTATCCTGCTAGTGTCCCCTGTGTCCCTCGATTTCATGAAAACCTAGTTGAAAAACTTAAAAAAGATGGTATAGTAAAGTAGTGGATTTATTCCTGAATATATTTTTTCATAATTTGTGCAAACGGTTACGCAATCGTTACCATAGAAATAATGAAGTTAAAGTGCTTTTGACAAGGGAGTGTATCGTGTTGAAAAAGATATGGTGGAAAGAGGCAGTTGCCTATCAAGTGTATCCAAGAAGCTTTATGGATTCCAACGGCGATGGAATCGGTGACTTACGAGGTGTCATCTCGAAATTAGACTATTTAAAGGATCTTGGCATAGATGTTATTTGGATCTGTCCGATGTACAAATCCCCGAACGTGGACAATGGATATGATATCAGTGATTATCAGGATATCATGGAAGACTTCGGTAATATGGCAGACTTTGATGAACTATTGGAAGAAACGCATAACCGAGGGATGAAGCTGATCATTGATCTGGTTATCAATCATACAAGCGACCAGCATCCTTGGTTCATCGAATCGGCATCCTCCAAGGATAACCCGAAGCGAGACTGGTATATCTGGGAAGACGGAAAAGACGGCAAGGAGCCTAATAACTGGGAAAGTATTTTCAACGGTCCTGCATGGCAATTGGATGAAAAGACCGGCCAGTACTATATGCATATCTTTGCAACAGAACAGCCTGACCTGAACTGGGAAAACAAAGATGTACGCTTTGCCCTATATGACATGGTGAACTGGTGGCTGGACAAAGGAATCGATGGATTCCGCGTGGATGCAATTTCCCACATCAAAAAAGAACCTGGATTCCCTGATCTCCCAAATCCGAAGAACCTTGACTATGTTCCTTCCTTCGATTACATGATGAACGTAGACGGCATCCAAAAGCATCTTGAAGAGTTGAAAGAGCAAACGTTTGCGCGTTATGACATCATGACGGTGGGCGAAGCGAACGGCGTCAAGCTGAACCAGGCGGACGAGTGGGTCGGAGAAGAAAACGGTAAGTTCAATATGATTTTCCAGTTTGAGCACCTTGGACTTTGGGAAAAAGGGACAGAAGGCGGCGTGGACCTTCTTCAACTGAAAGAGACCCTGACCAAATGGCAAAAAGGCTTGGAAGGTAATGGATGGAATGCATTATTCCTTGAGAACCATGACCAGGCGCGTTCCGTTTCAACATGGGGAAATGACAAGGAATATCTTGTAGAAAGTGCAAAATCACTAGGTGCACTATACTTTTTGATGCAAGGGACACCATTCATCTATCAAGGCCAGGAGCTTGGAATGACGAATGTGCGTTTTGAAAGCATCAACGACTATGATGATGTAGGAATGAAAAATCTCTACAACATCGAAAGTGCAAAAGGGGAAGAGCATGCACAGAAGGTGATGGAGATCATCTGGGCAAAAGGCCGCGACAACTCCCGTACGCCAATGCAATGGAACGATCAGCCAAACGGCGGATTCACAACAGGAACCCCGTGGATGGGAGTCAACGAAAACTACAAAACCATCAACGTGCATATGCAATGGAACGATCCAAATTCCGTCCTCAGTTTCTATCGGGACATGATCAACCTTCGTAAAGCGGAAGAAGTATTCGTCTACGGCGCGTATGATCTAATCTTGGAAGACGATACAAAAGTGTACGGCTACACAAGAACCCTAGAGGATAAAGTGGCGGTTGTACTTTGTAACCTTAGCGGGGAAGAAGCAGAGATCGAATTGGATGCTTTGGAGGTTTCTTCAAGCGACCTTCGCATGCGGAACTATGACGTGGAAGAGCATGAGAATGCTTCTGAAATGACATTGAAGCCTTATGAAACAAGAGTGTATGTGTTGAATAAATAAAGAATCTAACCGCCGGCTGTGAGTTGAAGCCGGCGGTTTTTTAATGTTCTGTGGATGTGCTGGCCGAGGTTTGTGAAAATCTTTTTAAAGGAAACTAACCTATATCGATAAAAATAATAGGGGAATGGAATGCGAACCAAAATACAAGCATTAATAACAATCGTTAATGGGAGAGACCGGTCGGCCTTTGGAAAATTTTATCTTGAATATGAGGATTTGCTTTATAAAATTGCAACCAGGTATGCTGCTAATTCTGGAGATGCGGAAGCGCTATTGGAGCGGTTATTCGAGGAACTTTGGAATCGTCCGGAAGTACTTTGGCAAACAAGGGAAAAACACTTGTCTGTTTTATTGGTCAAACGGATGATATTTTTATGTGAAGAGCGAGCATTGGGACGGGCAGAGTAATATGATGCCTGTTTTTTTAATATTCTTACAAAAATCCGGAGTGAATTGGTATAGTAGTTATATGAAAGGAAGTGGGCTATGATCTATAAATCTCGTACCGAATCTGCTGAATTGCTGATGTTCAAATCGCTGGGCGTCAGAATGGAATTGCCGGAAAAAGATAAACTGCACTATCTTTCCCTGCAAAAGGGTTACGATGGGGAAGTGATGTTTGATACTTTTACCGAAAAACTTCAGAGTGAATGCCTCATTCTTAATGACTTACTCTTCAAAATCAATAACACCGTGTTTCAAATCGACTCGTTGATCATTACTGCAGCTGTAATACATTTTTATGAAGTGAAAAACTTTGAAGGTGATTTCTACTACGAATCCGATAGGCTATATACAAAATCCAAAACGGAAATTAATAATCCCCTGACTCAATTGAATAGGGGTGTCTCCCTGTTCCGCCAATTACTGCAAAGCCTAGGCATCAACATGAAAATCGATCCCTCCGTGGTATTTATCAATCCCGCTTTTACCCTTTACCAAACCCCACTCGATAAACCATTTATCTTCCCAACCCAACTTTATAGACATTTGAATGGCATAGATAAGACGTCTGCAAAACTATCTACCAAACATAAGCAACTGGCTGCCCAACTAGTTTCCCTGCATTGTGCAGATTCCCCTTATAAACAAATACCTGCTTATACTTTTGAGGGATTGAGAAAAGGGATGCTATGTTTTAAGTGTGCCTCGATCTCCCTTGCTGTTGTGGGGCATAATTGTGTTTGTGGAGAGTGTGGTTATGTTGAAAAGGTTGGAGAAGCAGTGATGCGGAGTGTGAAGGAGTTTCGGCTTCTTTTTCCTGGGGTGAGGATTAGTACTAGGATAATTCATGAATGGTGTGGGGGTTTACTTTCAAGAAAGAGAATTAAAAATGTGCTTGAAAAGAATTTTAAGAGAGTAGGAGTTCGTCAATGGACCTTCTTCGAATGAAGAAGGTTCTTTTTTATGGGGTTAGAGGTTCATCATAAGTGTGATGAAAGCCCTTTTCACCTCTCGAGCATGGTAAAAGGTTCATCATAAGTGTGATGAAAGCCCTTTTAGCTTCTCGAGCATGGCAAAAGGTTCATCATAAGCGAGATGAAAGCCCTTTTCACCTCCCGGGCATGGCAAAAGGTTCATCATAAGCGGGATGAAAGCCCTTTTAGTCTTCCGAGCAGATTAAGTCCATATAATTGTGTAAAAAGAAAGAGTCATTTTATTCACTCTTGGCAACACTGTTTTCAACCACGATAAACAATGAAAAGAGGAATA